>CBDFII010000005.1:585000-1070097 GCA_965248115.1 Dehalococcoidia bacterium | reverse complement strand
ACTCCTCCCTGCGTGGAACTTTCAACTTAGCTACCCTCTTGAAGTAGCGGTCATCAAGGAATCCATAGCCGTGCCAAAGGGAGAAATAGCAGCGTTCGGGTGTGGAGGTGAACCCTTTGAGGACACTGATCAGAACCTGGCACTCGTCCTCGGGTAGCATCCCATAGAACGGGATGCGGCCCCACGAAGGTTTTTCGTGTAAGTGTACGTCAAGGTTTGCGATTCGACAGAACTGCATCTGTGGATGAACGACTTTCCCGTTCCACGACGCCACAGTGGACCACCTCACCTGTTCCCAACTTCGGTCAGCTTTCCAGAGTTTGGCCGGGTGAAAGACTCGTGCGTAGGCTTCAAATCCCTCTGGGACTAGAGATCCTACGAACCTTCCCTTCTCTGAAGCCCAGTCTCCAAGCCGCTCCTTGATCCAATCGGCCGGGTAGGGAGCGTTCATCAACTCGACACCGTCGGGTTGATGGTTCTTGCCCTGCGGCTGCCTTTGCCCTACAGATACCAAGTCGAGCACACGGGCAGCAGCTTTCAAAAGCCCGTTTACGGACAATTACTTACCTTCCGGCTATTCGATGTAATCCCACCGTATGTGTTGCCGTCCGGACCTAACATCCAATGGGCGCTGATGGCCCTATAACGCCCGTTCTCGCAGGGGCCATGTGTTGTTACTTCAATGCTGTACGCGTTGTAGGCAGTATCGGAAACCTCCGGACCCCAAGGCTCCAATCCGAAGCAGAACCCCAGAAAACAATGCGTTTGCCTATAGAGTTCGGTCTCTACCCAAATTTCGGGCACCTCGAACCCGTTTGGGCATACCGTCCTGGCGTGTACATTAACTACCCAAGGTCCTTCGCTGTCGGATGCATGGGGATAGTCCGTCTGTCCGTAGCAACCCCAAGGGTTGTCGACCAGGTCACGCGCATAATCCCTACCTGGACCCACGAGTGCCCCCAGTTCTGTAACTGGAGGAGCATCTGGAAGTCGCTCCCTCAGCCTTTCCATTTGCTCCACAGTAGCAACAGTGAACTCCCCTAGCCTTGGTGATTCCGCAAATACATTGGATGCTCCTAGAGTCGACAACACCACTGCCAAAATGAGGGTAAACGTTACACGGCTAAATATCCTGCTCATGCCAAGTGCCTCCTCTTGTTCTCTCCTCCGACTGGTGTCTTGCAGCTCGGACTCCTAGCGCCCCGCGCCGACCGGCTCCTCCTCCCGCTCCTGCTCCATGTCTAGCGCCCAATCGAACAGGGACGCGGTTGTGGGCTGGGGCTTGCGGCCCCGGCCCTTGGGCTTCAACGGCTCCTCGGCCATGAACTCGGCCCACGAGAGAATCGTTCTACTCGCCGATAACGGCCGTACAGCTTATTCTGCCCAAGCTGGGTCCCGGTATCGGTATGAGGGTACCCCCTTCGCCTGGGGGCCGATACAGGGACAGATACGCCGGTTGGGCCTCCAATGTCAACTCCCGTGCGTCTTCAAGCGCGGGCCAACAGACGAGTGTTTGATCCCCATGCCACCACCATATCTGGTTGGAGACGCCACCGGACGCAACCTGCACCACGTAGTGGTGGCCAGCATTGTCTCTGACACTTCTAAACCCCTCCCACTGCCGGACAATCCCCGGCTGTTTCGCGGAGGGCCATCCCTTGGGAAGGCGGAATCGGACTCTTACACGGACAGCAAAGCCAAGCTCCAGGATATCGATCTGCTGTACCTTTACGTGGAGAAGACCTTTTGAGCGAGTGTGCACCTTCGGACGTATCGAACGGAGTGAGGAGCCGTTTGTTGCAGAGAGCACGAGATCTCCCATTGGGAATGCTCCCTGTAGGAGATGTTCCAGCACGAGCCGAGAGGAAAGGGACAGACGGTGGTCCTGAAGCCACCGCGCCGGGTCTGTGGAATCTGGAAGCCTCAGCAGATCGGCGAGGAGCGTATCCGGTCCCGGATCGACCTGAGAGCGGCTTGGGGAAGTCTCCGCCGGCAGACTAATCTTCCGGCGAAGCCGCGTCAGAGCATCCACAAGATGGCGATGCTCTGACGGGCCATCGACGATATCGCCCCTCTGCTTGGGAGCGCCCCAATCCTCATCCGATCGAAGCAGTGGGCCATACATGGCGCCATACTTGTCCTGTAGGGATTGATGCACCTGCCGTTCTTGCTCGCTTGTGAGCATACCGGAGACAATTCTGTTCTGGGCGCCGTACATCATTCCAGCCATGTCCAAGCTCTGTTCGATGGCCAGCAGAGCTACGGCAGCGCCCCTTTCAGCCTCAAGCCACCGCAGAACATCAACGCTCTCCGACAAGCTGAGCAGTTCGCGTAGCACCTCCCGTGAAAGGTCGCCTTCCGGCCACGACAATCGGGTGCCCGGCCTCAAATTCCTGAGGGCCGTCATTCGATCCTGTAGTCCGAGTTCCCGTCCAACAACGGTGTCATATGTGAGAAGCTGGGACATTTAAGGCCTCGGCAGTAAGTATATCCAGGCCGTGTCCGAGCCAATAAAGACCGAAAGCACAGGCAGGCTGTCTGGCTCCACCATTTAGCAGGCGAAGAGCAGCCAGAGTGGTGCCCCAATCCTAAGGAATCAGAGTTGCACAGTTAGCTGAAGGGGCTGTGCAACTCTGAAGTGGCCCTTGTTTAAGTCACCCAAACGACATCAGTAGGGGTACCCGCAGCGGTGCAGACGCCACCCCAAACCAAGGTGCTTGTGGCGGAGGTGATTATTCCCCATATCACACCTGGCCCGGTATATACAGCTTGATCGTCTTGCCAATAGCTAGAGAATATCCAACTATCGCTCCCACTCACGTAATGGCCTCCGCCTGTATACAGGTTGTGGGCACTTCCTGAATATGATGCACTGAACATCGGCCCTTGACTCGATGTGATTATCGTTTGCCAGTGGAGAAATCCACCCCCGCTATTGAATAGGTTCAAGGTAAGCGAGCCGCAATTTCCGACCACGGTTCCGTACGGCTCTACCTCTTCGTCTCCATCCACGGTTCCGTTTCCATATCCACAGAGATTCCGATCAGCAAGCTCTCGACGTATCTCGGGCGTATCCGGAGTTAGCGAGCAGTCAACTGTCAGAGACACCGCTATAGTGTCCACTGGCTCATTCGGAGCCTGATCCGCATCCGAAGCGTCATCCGCATAGACGGTGCCAAGGAACACCGTCAGAGCCAGGATGACTACGCCTACTACTGGAACAAACCTCCTCAGTACAGTGTATGCCGCCACGATTCGCCCTCCTTTATATAAATGGCGTCGTGCTTGCATATTGTATCACGCCCATCGTTTCTCTGGCGAAGGACTGACAAGAAACCCAGCTTCGGTGCCGGTATCATGCAAGGCCCCGCTCTGGCTTGACGAGCGGACAGCAGGATGGGCTTCACACATAGCAGATCGACCCCCTTGCCCGATACTTACGGGCTAAGCCTGAACAAAAGAAGGCCACACACATGGACAAGCAGCTACTGCGAAGCCCCCGCTGAGTCCTCCCCCTCTCCATTCACGATCTTCCTCCTAGGGCCATCATCAGGTCGTCCTCATCGTCACCAAACACCGCCAGCCGTCCTCGGGCAGCTCCTCTCCGCAGCTAGCCAGCTCTGGAGCTTCTTGGCCACCAGCTTGAGCGCGTTAGTGCGAAGGGTGCCCCTGTAGGCCATGAACGCCACTTCCACCGGCCGGGTCTGCTCGATGCGCCAGGATCGGCGCGACGCCTGCCGCATCGTGTAGATAAGACTTGACGGTAGACAGCACCACCTTTGAATTGCGGGTGGTCCTATGAGCCTCCCAGGGTCTGCCACCTCACAATCATGATAGGACGGCATGACCCACCCGAAAGGGGTTGGAGAGTTTCGCCTCACGTGCTAATATTTATGCGTGATAGAGACAAATAGGCGGCGGATACAGCGGAGACTGGAGCGGGAAGGTTGGTACCTGGACCGACACGGCTCAAGCCATGACATCTACAGGCATCCGCGCATCAAAGGCATCATAACCGTGCCACGCCACCTGATACTCTCCACAGGTATGGCCCGCACTATCGCAAAGAAGGCGGGCTGGACAGAATAGGAGGGATGCCATGATTCGATATCCAGCATTGATAGACGGCGCCGAGGGAGCCTATGGCGTAGTCTTTCCAGACATCCCCGGCGTTGGCGCGATGGGCCACACGGTAGATGAGGCCCTTCTGAATGCCGAGGACGTGCTCCGGGACTATGCTATTGAGACCGAGAAGGACGGGGAAGAACTTGTGGTCCCCAGCCCGTTCCAGTCCGTCGAAACACCACAGGGGAACCTGCTGGTCTCCATACCGCTGATCCGGCCTTCGGGCAAGAGTGTCCGGGCTGGCCTGACACTGGAAGAGGACGTCGCAGAGTTTATCGACAGCGAGGCCCGTCGGCGTAGCATGACTCGTAAGGCATATATTACGTGGATGGTCAGGCGCATTGCAGCGATGGGGGGGTAAACCGGCCCGCGCAGACCATGTAGAGCGGCAGGCCCGATGCCAGATCCGAGAGCCGGAGGAGGATGGAGATTCCACAAGCTCGTAAACCAGAGGACCTACGGTGACAAGCAGCATGTACGGTCTGCTGAGTAAAGCGCCATACGGTGTCTACGCCGTGGACATGAGCCAGACTATCTTGTTCTGGAACCGCAGCGCCGAGTGGATTCTTGGTCACACGGCGGAGGAAGCGGTTGGGCTCCGATGCTACGAGGTCTTGCAGAGCCTTCCTGAGAGCGGGACGGTCCCGGTCTGTCTGCAAGGTTGCTCCGATGCTACGAGGTCTTGCAGAGCCTTCCTGAGAGCGGGACGGTCCCGGTCTGTCTGCAAGGTTGCCCGGCTATCCGGCTCGCCAGAGAAGGGCGCGTCCCGTCGGTAGTCAATGTCGCGGCCCGCTGCGCGTCGGGCGCACGAAAGCACATTACAGTAACCCCGCTGATTATCGAGATGGACGAGCAGAGGGTTCTGGTACACCTGTTCCACGAGCAGATAAATGATGCGAAGGCCAAAATGGTCGCTGGAAGAGTCCTGAGTGTGCTTTCGTCAGAGATGACGCCCTGGGCCGCGCCAACGGACTCGACCACCGATTTGGCTAGCGGCGATCAAGTCAAGCCCTTGTCCATCCGCGAGGTGGAGGTCTTGCGCCTGTTGTCTTTGGGGCTTGAGACCGGACAGATTGCGGGCGAGCTCAACCTCAGTTCATACACTGTCCTGAACCACATCCGCAACGCTAGCCGGAAGCTGCACTCGCAGAATAGACTAGGAACGATCCTGGCCGCCCTGCGTCTCCGCCTCATATAGCCCTCCGCTCTGGCCGAGCGTCCCGCACTTCCCGGCTTGCCCAGGTCATTCGTCCCCTCTTGATGTTTCCCCTGAATAGGTCCGCGCTCGGTTCTGGACCACACCCTCGCCATTCAGCTCCCAGCCGCTGACGCCGAAAAATGACATGAACGTGTCATTGCGCCGGCTCAAATCGGTGGTAGCGTTATTGTTGGGGTATCCTTGGCCGACCTAAGATTGTGAACAGATGCTCGGATTCACAAATAGTAGAGTCCCATAGTGTGATGGAGGTGGCCTATGATAATACTGTAGACCGATCCTGGGGCGCATTAGATTTAGAAAGGAGTATAATATGAAAAGGCTAATGCGGTACATGGGCGTCAGTTTCCTTACGCTCGCCGCTTTGGTAGTTTTCGCTGGCGGGGTACACGCGGCTGAGCCGGACTTTGAAGATCCTGCGGCGGTAGAGACACTCATACGCGAAATGGAGGCTTCGGGAGACCCATACGTGGCGTACGCCGAGCTGTCAAGCGAGGGAAAGGCGGCAGTTGACAAATACTTGAGCGTGGCAGCGATCGAAACGACGGCCACGTTCGAGCCGCATTCATCGGATAGGCTGGCGGATTCGGCTTCGAGTGGGTGTCGAACAAATTCATACTCAGTCAGGGGCAAGAACCTAGTGGGGTACACACTGTGGAAGTTTACAACGCGGACTGAATGGTGTTGGGACGGGAGCGTGATTACGAGCGATCCTTTCTTCACCACAGATGGAGATGTGTATTACCCCTTCTGGTCGTATGAAGGAGTTAGGGAGCAGTGGGAGTCAGGCGGGGTAGGTGATTGGATGCATCGTGATCAGGCAGAAGGCTATTTCAAATACTGCATTGGGCCATGGAACCTTGGGTGCCTTCAGCACGTTTACCCAGACATTGGTAAACGTCAATACGGAGATGGCCGAAGCCAGGCGTGGGGTGGACAGTAAGCCATGGCAGTATTGAGTTGGCTTCTCGTGATGGTGCCCCCTTCCGCAGTATTGCTAGTCGCCGGAATTTGGGTGGTCAGAAGACGATACGGGGGAGTGCCGCACGTGCTCGGCATCGCAGCGATTGCAGCGGGAGTACTGTTGACGGTAACCGCCATCGTGGCGCTGCCTGGTATTAGTACATCTACCACAACAGAGGAACCGCCTCCGACGGTGATTCCTAGAGGAAGGTAGGGCTCAGGAGTTGCGCAGCTAGCTTAGAGGGCTGCGCAACTCCTGAGTGGCCTCACACCAATGGGATCCGTCTGCGGTGCCAATAAAAGGGTGGAAGAGGTATATTGCGCAAGAGCAGAAGCAGCCATGAAATGCTGTCTGAAGATGGCCGGTTCTCCCGCCAACCCGGGTCTTCTCCGGGCAACAAAAAAGTCCACACACATGTACTAGTAGCGGAGGGCATCGCACAATAACTGAGGCATCGCCGCCTCCGGGCACATCGAATGACATTAAGAGTTCATGTAAGCAATCCTGCTTGGCAGACCAAGGGAGGAGAGCGAACAGTGTGCCCTGGATAAGGGGATGCCTGAAATGGTTGTGCTCCACCCTTCCTGTGAGGTGAGCCGATGCAGGCCCACGTCGTCGGTTATGAGCAGGTCGGGTGTGAGGTAGGACCGGAATGTCCTGTCCACTGAGCGATTCGACCCTGGCCTGAGTCATAGCCCTGAAGAAGTCGTCAGCATGGACAAAGCGCACGGAGTGTCCCGCTCTGATGGCGGGTGTAACCCAGTGCGTGAGCGAGGAAGGTCTTGCCGACGCCTACCGGACCGACCAACAGCACATGCTCCTTGCGTGCCAGGAACTCCATGGAGAAGACGGCGTCGAGGATGATCTCAGCGGACCAGTCGAAGTCTTCAAGGCGACACATCTGCTCGAAGCCAGCCTTGTTACTGGTAATGGAAGCCGAGCTCGAAGGCGAACTGGTGTTGGAGAACGGCTGTCTTCGTGCGAAGAGCATGAACGGCGCTGACCGCCTTCTCGTACTGGCCACAGAGTTTCAAGCTGAGTGTTGACGGTGGCGATACTCTAATCAGCGACGATTCGGGAGTGTCATTGTCTGTCGGAGAAAAGATCAGGATTGGTGGCGGCGAATTGAAGCTTGCCTGCGTCCAAACCTTGGGTGGCGCAGCCACTTCCGAATGATTGTCCTGGTCCGTATTGGGTTGTCGGCGAAGTCACCTCCTCTTCGCCAGCCGCGACAGTCGCGTTGGCTGCCGCCGTATCGCCGAACAGACTCTCGGCAGTCTTCTGGGCATCTTCGCGGGATACCCCCGTGCCTTTCTAATCAGGCATGATCTTCTCCTCTCCTTGTTTCTTCTCTCTCTGCGTTCATAAGCGCCCATCGCCGGGACACTAGCCTCCCCTTGCCTGTGCTGCGAGTCTCATCGAGACTGTCTCCTGATCTCGCCGATGGTCTTCGGCTCCCAGTACAGGTCGCGCTCCACGGCGGGAACGTTGCCGAGCACGGTTGATTCCGTCAGCTCGGTGAGGTCAAAGTAGCCCAACTCCACTTCAAACCCTTCGACGAGGCCGAAGCATGTGCCGGTCTCGGCCGCCCACTCGGTGATATACCAGCGCCAGCCGGTGTGTGGGCTAAACAGCTTTGCGCGGGCGAGGACGTCGTCGTAGTCGTCGACATCCTCGTTGGCTCCGATCTTGGGGATCTTGTTTCCGAGCTCCTTTGTCATGAGCTTGTGTCTGCGGTATCCGCTGTGGTTGTCCTGCCAGGTTGTGGTGGTCATGGCTCTTCCTTTTTCGTCAAGCATGGTTTCTCTCCTTGTTCTTCTCTGGCTGTGTTGTGAGCGCCAATCGTGAGGACGTTATCCCCGCCTCCAGGGCGTCAAACCGTCCTTCGCCGCCCTCGGCGGCTCGCCTTCATCACCCGCTTCACCGCCTCCGGGGTGACGTAGGTCGGGGTGACGGTGCCCTGCTCCATATCCAGGTAGAGGCCCATGAAGGGGCAGGTGCCCGCCACCATGCGGCGGACCACCATGAGCACCAGTGAGGCCATCATCTGGCAACAAGAAAGCCCGCATATATACACTGGGAGCGGAGCGGGACTCCAGAAACGCAGAAAGGCCCCTATATATAAGGAAAGGGGCAGGTGGCCGCTGTCACGACGGTCACCTGCCCCTGTTGCTCCTAGCTCAGCCTGGCCTTCCAAAGCCCGGCTCTTAGAACAGCCTCAGAGCCTCCGGCTGTTGTTGGTCTGCTCTTTCCTCGGCGGTTGAAGCCTGCGCCGACCCCTGCTCACGACGACCCCGACGCCTGGGCGGGGGAGCGGGTCGCTCGTGAGCAGGATACTTGGGTACGTCCTCCCACCTGGCTCTCGCCCTTTCGACTACCGCCAGGACCTCCTGCGTCAGCCTGGATAGATCTGGGTCATGGCACGCCTCGATGTGCGGGTCAGACGACGGTCGTTGCACTCCGATGGTGGCCCTGCCGTCCTTGATGGACACGACGATCTTGAGGTCCTCGGTCGGGCTGGCCTCGCCTTCAGCAGTCTGGTCCTCTGTGACCTCCGAGCCTTGCGAGTCCTGTTCGGTCTCGTTCTTGGAGTCTTCCTCCTTGGCAACGACGACAGTCTTGTCGGCGGGCGTGTCGCCGAAGAGACTCTCGGCAGCGCCCAGTGCATCTGAGCGGGGTGTTTCCGTTCCGTTCTCATCAGGCATGATCTTCTCCTCTCCTTGTTTCTTCTCTCTCTGCGTTCATAAGCGCCCATCGCCGGGACACTAGCCTCCCCTTGCCTGTGCTGCGAGTCTCATCGAGACTGTCTCCTGATCTCGCCGATGGTCTTCGGCTCCCAGTACAGGTCGCGCTCCACGGCGGGAACGTTGCCGAGCACGGTTGATTCCGCCAGCTCAGTCAGGTCAAAGTAGCCGAGTTCCACTTCAAACCCTTCGACGAGGCCGAAGCATGTTCCGCTCTCCGGGTCCCACTCGGTTATGAACCAGCGCCAGCCGGTGTAGGGGCAAAACAGCTTTGCTCGGGCGAGGACGTCGTCGTACTCGTCGACATCCTCGTTCGCTCCGATCTTGGGGATCTTGTTTCCGAGCTCCTTGGTCATGAGCTTGTGTCTGCGGTATCCACTGTGGTTGTCCTGCCAGGCCGGGGTGGTCATGGCCTTTCCTCTTTCGTCAAGCATGGTTTCTCTCCTTGTTCTTCTCTGGCTGTGTTGTGAGCCCCAATTATGAGGACCGTATCCTCGCCTCCAGGGCGTCAAACCGTCCTTCGCCGCCCTCGGCGGCTCGCCTTCATCACCCGCTTCACCGCCTCGGGGGTGACGTACGTCGGCGAGACCGTTCCCTGCTCCATATCCAGGTAGAGCCCCATGAAGGGGCAGATTCCCGCCGCCATGCGGCGCACCACCATGAGCACCAGCGAGGCCATCATCTGATTGATGGTGGGGTCCTGGTCGGTGAGGTCGAGGGCGGCGGCGCAGTCCACGTCGGGAGGGGTATCTGGCACGGCGGTCAGCAGGTCCGGGCGCTGGAGCGTTGGCGCGGGCAGCAGGTGGCAGGTCTGGCCGTCGAAGCCCGATTCATACCGGTGCGAAGGGTCGGCCACGTTTCCCACCAATACTTGACCCCAGTTGGTGTCGTTTCCCGCGTCGATGAGCCACTGTTGCCGCCCGCCCCGCAAGCACGCTGCCATCGCCCTGCGTGCGGCGGCGTTGTCGGTGCAGCCGATGAGCAGGCAGTTGCCGTAGCGGGGAAGACCGGCGTAGCGGTGTCCGTAGGAACCGGAGTCGCCCTCCCTGAAGGCGTAGACCGAGTAGCCGATGGGCCGACCGTAAGCCCGCGCCAGCCGGTCGGCGAGGGCCTGGCTTTTGAAGTGGCCCACATCCTCGGGGTAGAAGTTCTGGCGCAGCAGGTTGTGGGGCTCCACCCGGTCGTGGTCGACCAGGACGATGGTGGCCTCCCGTCCGGTAAAGAGACGGCAGAGGCCCTCGGCCACGTATCCCCCGGTGCCGCCGCAGCCGACCACGGTGATCCAGGGGTTGTCTTGCAGGAATGCATTGTCCAGATAGTAGGGCATGGTTAGGTTACCTCCTTGTTGTGATTGGTCCGTGATTCGTGGTGGTTCAGGCATGGGTTTGGGCCGCCGAACACCTGCGGCCAGCAGAGCGGGGCGAAGTGTCCGTAGACCCCCACACGGAGCCTCAGCTCCGGCCAGGGAGTGTCCAGCTTTCCGACGACCCCGTAGATTCTGAAGCCCTGCTCATCATGGTCGTCGGTGGCCGAGAAGAAGGCGCGTCCCCTCCCATGTGAGTGGAACTCGGCCACCACACCGGCAGGAGGCCGGTAGGTCAGGGACGAGGTGGTGCCGGTCTGTTCCGGCACCACCACCCGGTAGGAGCTCCCGTCCCAGCGCACTGCGAAGAATCGCTCGGTGCCGGGCGTTTCCTGAAACCAGCGCAGCCCCAGCTCGAACAGGCACGCCGGGATGGGGCCGTGGGTGAGTTGTACCTTCTCCGTCACCGGAACAAGCCCGCGCACCGAGCCGGGGGCGACCAGAACACGCGCCACCAGGTTGGCGTTTTGGGACTGGACGTAGAGGCCGCCCGAGCCCAGCAGGTAGTCGTACCCGACGCCGTGGACTCCGGTGAGGCCGGACGGGTGGTTGACCAGGTATCCCACCGGCCTTGATGCGGCGTTAGCGGTAGGGGCGTCTACCTTCGGAGACCGCCATAGCCTGGGCCACCGTGCATTGGGGAACCAGGTCCTGAAGTGGGTACTTCCTCTTTCCATCGAGCTCCTCCCATAGTGCGTGCAGGTTGTCGGGGTGTTTCTTGGAGCGATCCCGGGTGTCCCCCGTCATCGAGAAGTAGGACTGAAAGAAGGACTCGGGTATCAGTCCGACCTCTTCGGGGAACGCGTGGCTGCCGGGACAGACCCGCCCGTCGCCGAAGACGTTGAAGGCGGGAGCCCGGTAGAGCTGCTGCTCTGCTCCGCTGGGTCGGCTCTTGGCGGCGTAGACCCAGGGCGCCCGGCCCGGCGAGCAGACGAAGACCAGGCCGGGCATGGGAACTCGCAACCGTGCGGGCGGCTTGAACGCCTCCCGTTGCAGGGCCACCGGCCACACCTTCGGCGGCCGCCACAGGGCCACCACCTGACCGGTCTCGCCCTGGCTCCACCAGAGGGTGTCCTTGGGCAGGAGGCCCGAGGAGAACCCCAGGTGCTGGGTGAGGGCGCTGGCGACGGCGTCCGCCGAGACGGTCCTGACCCAGTTGGCCCCATCCTCGAAGCCGCGCAGGAGGATGGTCTCGTCGTAGACCTCCAGCTGTACTTTGAGCTCGTCCCTGGGCACATCCATCTGGCCCGGCAGGGACCACCGGGTGGTGTCGGTATCATCACTCATGGTCGCTTTCCTCCGTATATTGGTTCTTGCTGCCGAGCCGCTCCAGGACGAAGTCCAGCATCTCGGCGAATCGTGCGGAAAGGTCTTCCTCCAGCCAGTCGGCCAGCTGGTATACCGAGTCGAGGACGGCCCTGGCCCTACGCCACTCCTCGGTGGCCTCGGCGATGACCTCGTCGTCCCAGGGGTCGGAGAAGCCGTCGTAGGCCCCGTCGTCGTAATTGCAATCCAGGAAGAAGTTGCCGGTCCCAGCCCAGACCCAGGAGGCGGCCTGGGCTACTCCCTCGAACCTGGTCCCCTTGACCGCATTGCTTAGGGTCTCCTGGGGTATGCCGCCATCGGGGATTCTGAGCAAGGTGTCTTGCGGGATGTGAGCGGCCGCCGACTCAAGCCACGCCACACGTATCCCGTCGAGTTCCATATAGAAGGAATCTGGGGGCTTTGTCAGCAGGGCCAGGGCCGAGAGCCCCTCGCGATAGCCGTCCCACATCTGGTGCAGGTCCTCGTAGCCGATGCCGTGCAGCTCGTAGGGGATGCCCCTACGGAGCACGGTGAAGGGAGGCTCGTCCTCCTCGCTCAGGGAGTATTCGAGAAACGGTGCGTAGAGGGGATGGTGCCGCTCCTCGAAGAGTCGCGCGAAGCCTTCCACTCTCTGACCTATATCGGGGGCCGTGAGCACCGCCTCCGCCTCCTGGGGGAAGAGGCGGCGCACAAGCCCGGTGAACCATCCGTAGTCGTCCGCGTAGCCGACCAGCGCAATAAGCTCCCGCAGCAACGGCGGACGCCGCAGGAGCAGTTCGGCCAGCCCGCTCAGGCGCGGCGGGGCTGCAAGTGCCATCTGAGCACCTTCGCCAGGCGGCCCGTTGCCGCCGCGTAGTCCTGCGCCTGGGCGCAGGCCAGCTCCATCTCCGCGCTCCGGGACGCCGCCGCGTCCAGGTCGAGGGAGCCGTCGGGCCGTGTGAGCTCCGCCGTTAGCTCGATGAGTCTCAGGTCTGCCGGAGGCGATGCCGCCAGCAGACTCGCAAAGGTCTTGGCGTCCATCATGCTCTCTCCTTACGTCCCAGAGCGGGTGAGCCCTTGGTGCCCACCCGCCGCTGGAACTCGTAGATGGTGTCGTCGCCTCTGGTCGTCTCTTTCACCGAGGCGTTGGCGATCTCTCCGTAGAAGTCGCTCAAAGTGCTCTTCACCTGGTCGACGTTCATCTGGGGGTCTGGGTCGGGGAACTCTCTGTCGTCATAGACGAATATGCGTGTCATCGGTTCATCTCCTTCCTGTTCGTTGCTGTCTTCCGTTCGTTGCCGTATCTGCGGCGTCCCATCAGGACACCGTTTGGGCCTCCTTTTCCTCCTCCATGCTCAGCGCCCACTCGAACATGGACATGGTTGCGGGCTTTGGCTTCCCGTTCCTCCTGGACGGCTTTGGCGGCTCCTCTGCCATGAACTCCGCCCACGAGAACAGTGAACGCTGGGTCTCAAGGGCCTCGTCGTGACCGCTGCTCCACGGAGTCTCCTCAGCGGGTCCGGTCCCGTTCCGATGCGCCACCACTTGCCCAGGCTCGGCCTCCACCCCCACGGCGTGCCACCCCTCATCCACCAGCAGCTCCTCTGAGACCGCCTCGGTGTCCCTCGCCTGGGCGAAGGCTTCCTCCACCGATTCATCCTGTTCCTCCCCCTCTCCGTTCACGATCTTTCTTGCCAGGGCCAGCATGATGTCGTCCCCTTCGTCCCCATAGGCGGCCAGCCCGTCCTCGGGCAGTTCGCCCTCAACCGCCAGGGAGCTTTGCAGCTTCTTCGCCACCAGCTTCAGGGCGTCGGCCTGGAGGGTGCCCCGGTAGGCCATGAACACGACCTTTACGGGCCGGGTCTGGCCGATGCGCCATGAGCGGCGGGACGCCTGCCGCATGACGTAGACGCTGTAGTCGGTTTCCGCCCAGACAATGGTTGGAAACGCGATCAGGTCGAGGCCCGTCTGCACGAGCCTGGGGTGGCAGATGAGGACGTCTATGCCCTCTTTGACCTTGCTCTCCACCCATGCCTCCCTGCGGTCCGGGGCCACGGCGTCGGCCTTCATCACCGCCACCCGCAATCCGTGCTTCGTCAGGATGTCGCTCATCCGCTCGGTAATGTCCCTCGTTCCCGTATGGGTGGCGTAGACCAGCACCCTTCTCCCCTCCATTCTTTCCGCTGCCACCAGGTCCAGCAGGGCTTTTTCCTTTGGGTAGAGCTTCTCCTCGGAGAGCGGCGGCACCTGTACGATGACGTCCTGGGAGTCCGGATCGAGGACGGTCTCGCCCCGCGTGCAGCCGTCGGGGTAGGCCAGCAGCGATTGAAGGTAGGTGGAGAGGAGCTTCCTTGAGCCGTTGGCCAGGGCATCGGCCAGTGCCTTCCGCAGCTTCTCGAAGAGGGTGTCGTAGGCTCCCCGCTGGGTGTACCCGTAGGAGTCGGGCTCGGAGTCCATCGGGGAGAGGAGAATCTGCTCCTCGTAGGGAGGCAGCCCCGACGCGACGTCGGAGAGCCGGAGGAACACAGAGTTGCCGATGAGGTGGAAGAGTGCAGCTGGGGCAAGCCCCGGCCGTTCTCGCACCACTTTGCGGTAGCGTCTGCGTCGGCTGAACCGTCCGTCCTCCACCGACTCGCCATCGTCCTTGCCGATGGTGTGCTCCTCGAAGCCGTACCGCTGTATCCACCTTCCCTCCTCGGAGCGCCCGAACTCCGTCCTGATGGCCGGGCTGAACCGGTACAGCAGGTGGAACAAAGTGCTCGAATACCCACCTGTCAAGGTTCCGGTCAGGGTGAGCGACCGACCGCATGAGTCGGCGAGGACGCCCGCTGCGATGCCCTGGGCGGAACCCCTTCCTTTGTACTCGTGAATCTCATCTCCAATAAGGAGCTCGAAGAACCCCTTCATCCGCTTCTTGATGTAGTCGGCAAGCGGATACCGCTTCGGCCCTTTGGGGTCGGCCTGCCACAGGGCGGAGCCGCAGTGGGCGCAGGTACGGCGCTTGCGCCCCATCTCCTCGGCGGTCAGCGGCACCCCGTCCTTGTCCACGATCTGGCTGGCGCAGACGGAGCAGCAGGGGACCCGGAAGGGCTCCCCCGTCTCCTCGTCCCTGATGAGCCCGCCCCTGGATGCGGCCCACCGCTCGATGTATGCCGCGTGCCAGCGGTAGGAGAGCTTCGCCCGTTCCCTGGACATGATGGCGAAGAGGGGGCCTGGGCCAGCGGAGAGGCGCAGGCGCTCCAGGTCGGTGATGGAGGCGACGATGACGGCCC
Organism: Dehalococcoidia bacterium; assembly: GCA_965248115.1. Lineage (GTDB taxonomy): Bacteria > Chloroflexota > Dehalococcoidia > Lucifugimonadales > CBDFII01 > CBDFII01. The sequence continues at coordinate 1,055,129 of CBDFII010000005.1, read as the reverse complement.
GGGCCTTGGGCACCGTCTCCTCCACCTCCCGCTTCCACTTCCGGGTCAGGTGCGGCGGCGCGAGGACGAGCACCCGCCTGAAGCCCGCCATGTATGCGGCGCTGGCGGCGATGAAGGTCTTTCCGGTGCCCATTTCCCCCACGACGTTGGTGCCCTGGTGGGCTTTCAAGGAGAGGGTCACGCCCCGTATCGCGTCGGCCTGGGCTCCCAGGGGGGAGCGGAGCAGTTGGGGCAGGCCGTGGCCGTTCTCCGAGGGCCGGTAGAGGGGCGGGTAGGACTCCACCACCCGCTGGGCGATGGCTTCTTTGTAGGTGTCGATGAACTGGGCGAGGTCCATTGGTCTGTCTCCTTCCTTCTAATAGAGGTGTGTATTCGGGTGGCTTCGGGGTTCTGACAAAGAGCGAGGCCCCGTTGGTTCTTCAGAGGACCACGGGGCCTCGTGATGCGGCTCTGGCGTAGAGTCGTCTATGCGGCGATGTCGGTGATTACGCCGTCCTCCAGGTCCAGGGCGACGACGGTGGTGCGGAGCCTCTCCCTATAGGTCTCCTTGTCCGGAGTCTCCTCCACCAGCACCAGCTCCTTGGTGGTCTTGCCCTTGACCAGGATGCGCCGACCGTCCGCTTCGAGCTGGAGGTTGTCCAGGAACCCGGCGGCGATGAGCATCGCCATGTGTCCCCGACGCAGGGGCATCAGGGGGCGGGTCCTCTGGTCCTTGCTGGGCCAGAGGGAGTCCGTTACTTCGGCGCTGGCCCAGAGGCCGGAACGCCGGGCCTCCTGCGCCGCCGCCACCGGGTCGACGGTGCGGGTAGCGAACAGGATGTCCCCCGCGTCCGAGGTGGTGGCGGTGTAGATGGGGTACCCTTGGGGAGATAGCGTCTCCGGCTCTCCCTCGGCCCACTCCAATAGCTGCCTCTGCGCCTCCTCGTCCACGCGGGGCTCCGCCATCCGGTAGCCCATGACCACGACCTGATCGAAGGCTTCCCTTTCGGGATGGGGGAAGGCCCAGCACCGAAGCCTGTAGTAGTACGAGGCCAGATACTTAGCGGAGACGGCGAGGCGCTGCCGGGGCACGATGAACACCAGGAGCCCGCCGTCCCTCAGGTAGCGCGTCGAGTGGGTCAGGAAGGCGTGCTCCGTCCGCTTGCTTTCGGCATCGTGGTCATACGGCGGGTTGAGCAGGCAGACGCCGAACGCCTGGTTGCCGATGGAGGTCTGGAACAGGTCGGCTGACAGGGTGCGGTGCAGCCGGGAGGCCGCCTCCTCAGCCCGGTCGGTATGAAGCTCCACCCCGTAGGTCTCAATCGGAATGGTGTTGTCCTGGGCAAGCCGCTCTCCCAGCTGGGCCACGGCCTCCCCGGCTCCGCAGCAGGGGTCGAGGATGCGGAGCACCTCTCGGTTGCGGTAGTAGTAGCCCGCAGGCGCCCGTATCAGCGTGGCGATGAAGTCCACCACCCGTTCCGGCGTGGGGTAAAATCCCCCTTTGGCCTGTGCTGCCAGTCTCATGATGTCTCTCCTTCCTCATGGTCGGTCGATGTTGATGGGCCGAACTTGCAGGGTTCGGGGCTGCAGAAGTAGCAGTCCCTCCTCGCCCTGGGTGGCGGGACGTAGTCCTCGGCGGACACGGCCTGGAATATCACCTGCACGCCGCAGGAGTTGCAGTGGTAGATCTCTCCGGCATGGACATCCCTGTCCGGCTCCTCTATCTGGGCGAACCGCCCCTCGCAGTGGGGGCAGGTGAAGTAAAGCGTCTGGTTCGTGTTCATGGCTTATCTCCTTTCATTGGCCGCCGCCTTCAGGCAGCGAGCCGGTTATCTGACTTGATACCCACCACCTCTCCGGTGGCGAGACTTCGCTGGTAGCAGAGCACCTGGCGCGTGCCCGCAGCCTCTGCGCGTAGGGTAGGCCGCCGGCGAGTTACCCCGTGTTATCGGAGCACTTTTCCGTCGGCCCCCCTCCGAACCGGACGTGCGGCTTTCACCGCATCCGGCTCTCCAGTGGTTATGTCTGCTGTTGCGGATTCAGTAGGCCCGCATGGGTGTCCACGTGGCACGATTGGCAGACCACGAGAGTCTTGCGCCGCCGCGCCGCCATGACTTGTACCCACTTGGGCTTTTCTCCTTGGCCTTTTACGTTCAGGTCTTTAAGCGCGCGGACGTGGTGAACTTGTACATCCACCGTTGACCCGCATAGCTCGCATTTGTCCGCTAGGAGCCTTTGTATTAGCTCTGTGCGTTCAGACCTATACCGCTGGGGCTGTCGGTCTACGAGGACAGCCTGCCTGTTCCGCTTCAGGGGTATGCCACCGAACTGTGCCACGAGTGGGCGTTTCCCCTCGCCCCGCTCCACCACGACCTTGAGGCAAGCCCTTTCTCCGTGCTCGGTTTGGGCGACGCCCTTGTAGCGTCGAAAGATTTTCCGAGCGGTGGTCTTGTGCTTGGCCGCCAGGGTCTTGGCGAGCGACCCTCCCATGACCCATTGCAGTCGCCCGAGATGGGCTACGTTCTGGGCCAACAGGTAGTACTGGACGACTCCACGGAACTCCGCCTGGTGCCTGTCCACGATGGTGTAATCCGTATCGTGTATGAGGATGTTGCGGTGTGCCGGTGTGCCGTTCTTCATGTAGGCACGGCAGTGTTGCTCGATGACTTTTGCGGGAATCCGTAACCCAATTCGTCCGTTGACTTGTCGCTGTCCATTGCGGTCGAGCTTGTCGTGGACTTGTTGGTTCACGATTTCATAGCCGAGGAACCTCGCCGCCTGGCTGGTGGCGTGGGTTATGAGAGTCTTTTCCTTGGATAGCTCCAGTTTGAGGCTATCGCGCAGGAACGTCTCCAAGGACTCCTTGATCTGCCCGGCTTCGGCCTTTGGCCCGATGAAGCCCAGCACGAAATCGTCTGCGTAGCGCACGTATCGAAGCCGTCGGTAACCTGGGTCGTAGGGGTCGCCTGAAGGCAGTTGCTGCATCTCTTTGCGCAGCTCTACCGCCAGACTGTGGTGCCCTACTTTCTTGTGGTAGCTCATCCGGTTTCTCAACCGTGTCCACGCGAGGTTGCGTCTTCGCACTTGGCCTCGGGTGTGGGCTGGCATGAGCATCTTCTCGACGTACTTATCCAACCGGTCTAGGTAGATGTTGGCGAGGACAGGGCTGACCACGCCGCCTTGCGGTGTACCGCTCAGCGTGCGGCCATATGTCCATTCCTCCATGTAGCCTGCTTTCAGTAGATACTTGAGCAGGCGTAGGAATCGGTTGTCGTGAAGCTTCTCTCCGAGTGCCGACAACAAGACCTCGTGATCTATGTTGTCGAAGCACCCCTTGATGTCGCCTTCGACGAACCAGCGGACGCCTGTCCAGGTGTTGGCCACCTCGCTCAAGGCGGTGTGGCACCCCCGGCGGGGCCGGAAGCCGTGGGAACGGTCGGAGAACTGCGGCTCGTAGTAGGCTTCCAGAATCATCCGGATGACCTCTTGCAGCAGCTTGTCCGTCCACGTCGGTATGCCCAAGGGACGGGTTCCCCCATTAGGCTTGGGAAGATTGACCCGTCGCACCGGCGTCCACCGGAACCGCTCGAAACGCAGGGCGTCGATGATGCGGTCGATTTTCGACAGTGACATACCGTCCACGGTCTCTGCGGTTGTCCCCTTGGTCATCGCTGGAGACAGGACGAGATCACCGCGAGGGGCTCCGGCTCATTCTTGGCGGCGGCGCTCCTGACGAATCGGTCTACGTCCAGTCCCGACCACGACGCCAAGGCTGCGAGACCGTTCACGTCGGGGTGTTTGCCTTGGGACATACGGCTCAAAGTGGAGGCGCTGATGCCGCACTCCTCCGCCATTTGCTTCCAGGTGCAATGGCGGGCCTGCCTCTCTGCGTCCAGAGCGGCGAAGAAGGCGTCGCCGTCGAACCTCGCTGTCTTGGCCATTAGCCTCTCCTTCGTGATTCACATCCGAGATGGTCATCACCGACAGTGGGATGAATCGTCTATTCGATTATCGCAACCGTATGATATGATTGCAATAGCCATCAGGGTCTGCGGAGATCCAACCCTTGACAGTTCCGTGGTGAAGAGAGGCAGGAGGATCGACAGGTGTCGAGCAGTACAGCTACTACGGCCGTGAGGCGTTGAACCTCAGCCTTCTACCCTGCCATGTAGGTAACCAAGCGGTTAAGGTGGGATCACAGTTCCAGACGCATCTCGAATATGGTTCTGCCTACCGTCAACTTAGGCCCACCAGACTTGACGAAATCAAGAACTTTCACCTTGAGGTTCAAGCTGGCGGTATAGTTGGGGGCCTAACCCCGACCCGTCGGGCGAAGGCCCGCCGCGAGCGAACCATCACTGGCACGGATGCCACAGACGGCGGGAGACAAGACGGCCACGGTCATTCCGTCTCCGACGTCTCCCGTCTCTCCATCCGGTAGCCGAGGCGCGGCTCGTTGAAGATGTAGGTCGGATTGTCCGCGTTGTCGCCCAGCTTGCTGCGAAGCCTCATCAGCTGAGTGCGGACCACCGGCGCGAGATTACAGGCGTCGATGATGAGTGAAATTTATGACTGAAGCTGCCTCTTTCCTTGAAGCTGCCAAGTACAGATCTAAATCAACTGTCAACAGCGGTGCTTCCGCCGTGATCACCTCCAGAAGCGCCGCGTCCGTTAGTCCAAGCCGTCCGAATACATCGTTACTTGATGCCTCGACACTAGCTACCATGACTTCCTGGCTCCTTTGGATAAAGAACCGGAGCATGTCGAAGAAGCGAGAGCGCTCCGGGTCAGCATGTTGGCCGAGCAGGTTGGACGCTTCCGTAAGAGTATTTGGTGTTACGAAAACTTGGTCAACGGGCCTAAGCAGTCTAACTAAAATGTCATAGTCATCCGCCGTGTACTCCTGCAATCGGCGATGCTTGGTGATCAGGCCCCGACCAACTCTGCCCACTACGAGTAACACGAGAAGACTCGAGTCAATAAAGACTCCAGCACGTGCCATCAATTCTCTGACGCCTCCAGAACGCGATCCGTGAGAGATTCGACTTTGCCGCTGGCGTCATTGAGGCTGAGAACCTTATATGAGCGAGCGTGGCGCGCGTCAACTAACGCGGCAACTACGGGACCTTTCAGATCCCAGGGCCGAGAAAAACCGATAGTGATCTTCCAGACGGCAGACACCTCTTCAAACACAACCTCTTCGAGGCCGACGTTCATGATCTTCTCGTCCTGAAAGAGGTCGACAACATATTCTTTCGCTATACGAACCGCTTCCTTTACGTCCATATGACCTGCCTCCTTTTCTCTGCGACCCATCTACAACCCTCAGACCCATAGGCGCCAATTCTTTGGCCTGTAGAGGTCGACTGTGATGACGCTCAATCGGTTTCTTCGGCGAGGAGTCTCAATTGTTGCTTCCCAGCCGCTGCGGTGCGAGGACTCCGGCGCTCTTCGCTACTGGGGGTCGGCAGCTCATCCTGGGTGAAGAGTTGAGAGGAGCACACCTCGTGGAGCAGGGCTGTACCCTCAGGTTGAAGCGCCAACGTTGCTTCGAGCACCCAGAGCAGCTCCATTAGCTCCACGGTGAATTCCCAGTGCTCGGGCCGTATCTCGTCCAGTGGTGACGACTTGCGGCCAGACCCGTCCCGCTTCCGGCGGTCCAGCCACGACTTGACCACTTGTAGGCCCGAAACTGAGTAGTCCCACACATCGGGACTCACAGGAGAGAACTCTCCTTCACCAACGCGCAAGACCCCCATCGTAGGGTCGTAGGAAAAGTCCGTCGGATACTGCTCGGCTGAGATAGCCTTAGTACAGAGAGCTTGCCCCTGCGGCACAGAGCCATCGTCATCGGGACCTCCGAACCGCTCACCGTAGGTGTGCAGGTACAGGAGACGTCCCCCATGCTCGGCAACCCGTCGGAGCAACTCAGCATCCTTGGTGATGGGTAGCCTAGGAGGAGGCATTTCGAGTTCGTCCCAGAACATTTCTAGGTACGCTGGTTGAGCTAGGATACCATAGACGTAGGCGAAGAGGCTTCGGGCGCTGACGGCCATTCCATGGGCCACACTTATTCTGTCAAGGAGTCCGGCCGTCAGGTTGGGTGAGGAAGCCTCGGCGTCCCGCCAGAGGGGAATGACATCCTTGGCTCCCCGACCGCAAAAGTAATGCAGGTCAGGCAACTCTGCCGACCCCACCGCAGCTGGACCACCACCAAGCACCGAAGTCAGCAAGCTCGTGATGTAGACTTGCTCTTGGCCGTGGGCGGCCCATAATGGTGGCCCTGGCCTATCAATTAGCCTGGCATCGGCGATCACGTGTTGTCTATCGAATGAACGGTAAGAATAGCCAACAATCTGGGGAACTTCTGCTGAAGGACTCATTTCATACACGGAACGGAGTTTATCTGTGGATGGGGGTAATGCAGGCGCAGAATCAGTTACCTTCCGTCCCGTGGGACGGTCTACAAACAAGACGCGCCTGCGGGCAGGGTCTGTGGCAGCCAATTCTCGCCAGCGGCGCTCTAGCAGCTTCCTCTCGGGGCCTATCGGCCATGTCCGTCCGGCTTTAACACCAGACTGCTGCCACGGGAACACGTCAGTTATCGCCGGGTAGTCCCAGAACGCACCAGTCTCTGCCGGGAAGAAAGGCGCTCCCCATTCTTTAGTACATTTTCTCCAGTCCAGGTCAGTAAGTGAAGCGACGGAGTCGAGAACGGCCAGCTTTTCCTGCTCACTGCCGGTGAGCCTCGTTTTCCACACCTCTGCGGGCGTCTCCGGCTGGGGCGGCCCGTTCCGTACGCCAATAGCGATGGCGACGGGGGTGCGGATGGCAAAGACGTTCTCTGTCTTCCTGGCGCCGAGATTATCACCTTCCAGATCAATGATCCAAAGTTCATCAAACACCTCGCGCATCTTCTGGCGCATGCCAGCAAACCCTGGGCCCCGTAAATAGGAGGAAGCGGTGATGAACGTGACTATGCCAGCCTCTCCCGTAGAGTCGAGCACCTTCCAAAGGGCCCAGCGCCAGAAGTACACATAGTCGTTGTACAGGTTCTTGAGATGGACCCCAGCTCCCACCTCCCGTGCCGGAGCGAGGAAATCTTCGAGTATGGGATTGGCCGGTACAATTCCCTCCTGTTCTTTGTCTCCGTATCGCACCCAGCCGCCCTTTCGCTTCCCAATAGCTTCGTTGGGGTCCTGCTCCTCCCGATCGTACGGGGGATTCCCCAGACAAACGAACACGCGCACGTCTTTCTTCACGCCCTCTGCTCGTTTCCGCTCCTCCGTGAGTTGCGCTTGCAGTAGGCTGGCAGTGAACTGTGGTGGGTGATGGGGAGACTCCAAGGTGTCGGTCAGGTAAACCTTGGGAGTCTTGTCGGTCACTCCGGCGTTCCTCAAACTCTGAGACAGGCGCAGATGCGCTACCGAATAGGGACCGACCAGCACCTCGAAGGCATATAGCCGCTCGGCCAGGTCTCTCAGCTTCCCCGCGACTGCTCCCGGTCCAAACCGCTGCTGCACAGTGACCGAAGCGTGGTCCAGCACGGCTAAGGGATAGGTTCCGGTTCCCACAGCGGGATCCAGGACCACAACGTCATCATCGGCAAAGGAGAGGGGTTTCCCGAAGCGTTTACGAAGCAGTTCCCCGACCAGCGTCACCTGGGCGCGGACCACCTCCACGGGCGTGTAGTACACGCCGCGGTCCTTCCTGAGCTTTGGGTCGTACGCGCTCAGGAACTGCTCGTAGAAGTACAGCCAGGGGTCTGCCGACTGGCCCAGCTTCGCCGAGTCCACAGCCTGGATGGCGCGTTCGAGCAGTTCGATGGGCATCCGCAACTCTTCTCGAACAGCTGGAGCCTCCAAGAGTTGTAGTGCCTCGGCGAGCAAACCGTGCTCCTGCTGAAGCGCATCCACAGCCATTGCGGGCCTCAAACTCTCAGCCCCCTCGAATCTTGCCAGCAAGAGCGCGTAGGTCACCGTCTGGGCGTAGGCATCGGCAAACTGGGCGTCGTCACCTTCTGGGAAGAGCAGCCCTGTCCACTCACTGGCCAGCGCCCGAAGCGAACTGGCTTCTCTCACCAGCGCAGCCTTCACATCGTCTCTTAGCACGCGCGCCAGTGGGGCGAGGAACCTCGCCAGTCCTTCCGCCGTTCCTGGAACCACAGGCTCCCAGTACAGGAAGTCGCGAAGCATTTCGCGAAGCGCTGCCAGTGTCTCCTGATCCAATGCCTTCGCGCCACCTTGACTAACATCGGCGGCAATCCTTGCCCTAAGCTTTAACTCCCCAGACCTGTACAGGCTCCACTCCCCGCCGTCTGTGTAGATCAGATTGGGCAGTGCCTTGAACTGCTCCCACTGCGAACGATTGTGCCCCGTAAAGTGCTCCGGTCGTGCACCAAGTCCGGGGCGTTTGAGTTCTACGTGTCCGGTCAACAGTCCGTTCACGGTGACACCTAAATCGGGACGACCGTCAATGTCATCAGGGTGAACCTCCGTTCGCCACGCTACATTTAGGTCGGTCAAGCTGCCGGTGTCCCGAAGAAAATCGCCCACCGGAGCCTTCAACTGGTCTTCTGGCTGAGCCGAGATGGGCTGTTTGAAATTGTTCGTCACAGCATCGGCGAAGCTGCCGATGATCTGGACAAACCTAGCCTGCGGCGTTGAGTCGCTAGCCGTACTTGATTCGACGGTCATTGCTCGTTGCCTTCAAAGGGGTTCTGCAACTCAACCCCGAGCTGACCGAAGTCGCTCACGTTCCGGGTAACCACCGTCAGCCTATGAACGATGGCTGTCGCCGCAATCATGGCGTCTTCGCTTATCGTGTCTGACAGCCCGTGCATGAGCCGCGCCCACTCCCGGAAGGCGGGAGCGTCCATGGACAACACAGCGTAAGAAGCTAGGACTTTGTCCAGCCAAGCCTCAAGCTCCTCTGCCTTTTCTGCATCCTGCTCACGGGTGATCTCGATCCCAGCCTGTATCTCACCAACCGTGACGGCAGACACGAAGAGCTGCTCCGCCGGCACATCGGCGATCCAGTCCAGGACAGCATCGTGTGGACGGGAACGACGCAGTTCCGAGACCACATTCGTATCGAGGAGGTACATCGGCCTACTCCACAGCCAGAGGTGTGCGGTGGCGATGCTGTCGGCGAGGCGGTGTAAGCTCCTCGGTCCGCGCCCCAGAGGCGAGGAGCAACTCCTTCAGATCCGGTCGGGTCATCCGCTCCAGCCTCCGCCACTGCTCAATGGGAAGGAGCACGGCAGTCTCTACCCCGCGCTTGGTCACTACCTGCGGCCCCTCGGCGAGGGCAGTATCTAGGAGCTCGCTGAACCTTGACTTAGCGTCCTGCACCGGCCATTTCTTGCTCATGGTTCACCCACCTGCCATTTGTCTGACTAGCTACCAGACTAGGTTATATCCGCATCAGTGTCAAGATGCAGATGTTGGATTCCGAAGAGTTCGTGCAAGAATTCTTCATTGTTGGGCATCGCCACACCACGGAACCCCCCACGCACGTATCACAAAACCATGTACAGCACAATGACTTGCAAGGCCTTACACGCGGCGTGTCTTTCGGCGAAAATGGACAATTGGGCAAATGCTGAGCACAGCAGATGACAGATACGACACAGCGAAGAAGTGAGGACCTAACTTGGCGCTCCCCGAACGACAGCTGTTCGACGCCCTCAGCCGGACGCCCTTCATCGACTCAGCGGAGTTGGCAAGCATCCTTGGCGAGCCGCACGCGACCGTCCACCGTGCGCTGACCGGTCTGCTGGCCGAGGGTATCGCCGGGCGTGTGGGCCACGGCACTGCCCACCTGCCGAGATACTTCCTGACGACCAAGGGCATCCGCGAGGCCGCCGGGTTTCTCGGATTCGCTACGCCTTCCGACTTCGTGCGGGCCTACCCTTTGTCCATGGAATGGCTGACGCTGCTCATCCGCAGGATGGACGCGGTGGCCGCCGTCTACCGTCTCGCCGCCTCACTGTCCCCCGGCATCGACGGCCTCCGGTCCCACGTGGAGTTCCATCGCCGGGGCCGCTTCGACACCACCATCACCCTCCATGATGGCCGTAACTTCGGCGTGGTCCGCCAGGGTCTGGCCTGCGCCGCCGTTCCCTCTACTACCGGCTGAGAGCCATAGCGGAGTACGACTACACGCGCAGACCCGACTCCGTTCTGGTCCTGACGCCCAGCGTCTGGGAACTCAGGCTGACGACGAGGTTCTGCGAGGACCGGAACATCCGCGACTGCTACGTGGCCGTGGAGTCCAGGGACGCCCTCGAAAGACGTGACCTTCGCCTCTGGTGTAGCACCTCGTGGGTGATCGGCAGCCAGTTCTTCTCGCTGAAGGGCGTGATCTCCCGCAGCAGCCCCGGCCGAGGGCCTCGCACAGAGTCGCCGGAGCGGAAACGGGCATCGCTGCCCCGTCCCGATCAAATGGCGCAGGCTGCGCCGGCCTTCGGCCTCAGTCCGGCTGAGAAGCGAACGCTGGACCTCATCACCGACCACCCGATGGTCCCCCGCGAGCACCTGGCCCGCTGGCTCGGCGTCTCGGAGGGACGGGTCAGCCAGATGATGCGCAGCCTCGTCGATACGTGGGGCCTGGTCGAACGCCGAGGACAACGCGGAGACACCCGCTACACCCTGTCCGCCGAGGGCATTCGCTACGTCACCTACAGGGACCGCGCCCAGCTCCCCACCACGCAGGGCATCTGGAGCACAGCCCTCACGACCGACAAACAGGGCCGGAGACGGCACGTGGGCCACCGCATCGAGACGTGGGCGAGGCAGACGAAGCACGCCGACGGCATCACATGGTTTCTCTCGAAGCTGGAGGCGGAGACCAGGGAAGATTCGTCGAGCGAACTCCAATGGTCCGTCCCCACCGCCAGGTCCGACCGGGCTTACAACTGGGGGGATTCCGCCATCGCCCCCGACGCTATGGGACACCTGCTCACCGGCGGCCTTCACGTGCCGTTCTACTTGGAGCACGAGCTGCGCGCCCGTCACCCCAGGGGAGTCCTTGCCCGCCTGCGTCCCTACGAGAGCTACTACTGGTCCCTAGAGCACAAGGACGACCAGCCGCCGTTCCCCACCACGCTGTTCGTCGTTGACACCGAGGAGGTCGAGGACACCTACGTGCGCACCGTCGCCCTGAGGAGCCGGATGTCACTGCCCATCCTCGTGTCCTGCATCCCCGTGCTGTCCACCGCAGGAATACTCGGACGGTCATGGCGTCCGCTGTGGGAGCCGGACTCACCGAGACTGCGCCTGTCCGGGCTGAACGCCTACCAGTGGGACTCACTCTACCACCGGATGCGTCATGTCCTGTAGGAGGAAGATAGATGGGGCCGATGCGTCCCATCTCCCCGTTATGTTGTTTGGGGGCTGAAAGGTACGTCCGACGGGCTGCTTTTCGAGGTCCGCCGGTGCCGCAAACCGCCCTATCTGCCTCTGTTTTAGCTATGTAACGGGCCGAAAGACCCGTTGACCGGTCAACGCCTGAAAAATGCAAGTGATTGGGAAGCCATGCTAAACTAAATTGCCTCTCCAGCGACAGTTTGTTTGCACTCTTGCAACCGTTGACGTGTCAGCCGATGGCGAGGAAACAGCTATGAATGAAGCTGTCGGGCGGGTCCGGAGAGCTGATGGGGGCAGGATTTGGCGTGTTGGCGACGATCGCGGCCCAGTTTGGCCCATCGGTTTTGGCGCGAAACGATGTCGGGGTGCATGACGCGAAATTGAGGCATGGGTAGGAGCGGACATCCTGGGCCAGCCAGCTAACGTCCTCTGCCACATTCGGAGTGTATTGACCGCAATCTGTTAGCAGTACCTGTAAAGGGCTGGTTCCACCGAAACATGGATGGAATTGCAAAAGCGGGCCACCCCCTGTAGAAGGCGGAAATGACTCCTGGGAAGCCAAAGAGCAACGGCGGTCCAGCATCGCGGGCCGACGACAATCAGCCCGACCTCAAGTGGGTTGTGGAGTGGCTCGTCGAGCGGGAGGGACAGCGCCGGACGGCGGCCCTCCTGGGAGTGAACCGGAAGACAGTGGCGCTGTCCCTGCGCCGGGAGCGACTGACGGGCAGGATGACCTTGGCCGTGCAGCGACTCATGGCCAACCTGGACGACCCCGGATGGGAGAGAACGACGCCACTGGACCGGTTGGGGGCGAGGATGAGGCTGGCGATTGAAACCGTGGACGATCTTGCTAGGCTCGTGGAGCGTCTGACCCGGCGCGTGGAGACCCTGGAGGCGGCTCGACAACCCGAAGACGACGTGGGAGACCAGACGGCGAATGCGCCCGAGTCCGAGGGCCGGGTTCTGCGTCTGTTCAACTGGAGGCGGAGGCGCTATCCACGTAGCGAGGAAAAGAGAGATGGATGAGCACGTCCGTTGGGTGACGAAAGCGGAGGCGGCGCGAGAGATGGAGATATCCCTATCCACCCTCGACCGGAGGATCAGGAGTGGAGAGGTCGAGATGGTCAGGGAGGGGCGCCGGGTCTATGTGCGTATGCACGGGACAGAGTACGTGGGCGACGACGAACTGCTGCATCGATCCCTTGGTCGGGAGGACAAGCTTCAGCGGACGGTATGGGAGTTGGATAGGACAGTCACAGAGTTGGAGCGAAAGCGAGACGTGGCCAGGGAAGCGGCGTTAGCCAGCAGACAGGTGAATAAGGAGCTTGAGGAGGCGTACCGGAAGGAGACCGCCGCGCACAAGGAGACGAAGGATCTGCTCAACATGGCCCGCGTGACCGCCATCGTCCTGTCCGTGCTGCTGGTCGGCAGCGTTCTCGTGTGCTGGTTTGTGTTGAGACAGGGGCCGAAATCCCGACTATAATCGGCAAGCGGCCGGGAGCCCGAAACCGGGCCTCCAGCGACGAGGGGGATTGGCAATGAGCGGCAGGCGACTACCGGAGGGCTACAACGAGATAGGCCGATGGACCCTGAATCAGGCATCGGTGAAGGAGCTCCTGCTCTTTGGCCTAGTCGGCCTTTTCGCCTTCTTTGCCTCGCTCGCCGCGGCGGGCTTTATCGTCTGGGCGGCGACCGGCTCGGGCGAAGTGACGATAGACGGGGGAACATTCTTCTCTGGATTGCTGTTGGGGGGCGTTCTCGGAGTCATACTGCACGAAGCCGTACACGGCGTCTTCTTCCTGGCCTTCGGCGGCCGGCCGCGCTTCGGGTTCAAGCCGTGGACCAGGTTTGGGCCGGTCTTCTATGCAGCCGCCCCCGGAAGCTACTTCGACAGGCCTCGGTACCTCGCCGCCGGGTTGGCGCCGGCAGTGCTATTGACCTCGGTGCTGGCAGTAGCACTGGCTTTCGCGGCCGCGGACGACCTGCTCGCCTCCGTCGTCACGTGGGCCTTTGTGCTCAATGTAGCGGGCTCGTCGGGAGACATGGTCATGATGCGCAAGGTGTGTCCTACCCCCGCGCGACCTGCTTCGAAGACACCGGCGATGGGTTCGTAGCCTACGGCTCTGCGGGCAGCCTGGAATCCCCATAAGCAACGTGGTGGTGGCTCACCTTCATTGAATCTCTGGCCCATTGATTCCCCTTTGCCCGTACGCGTCTTTCCATCCGATTGCCAATTCTCTCCTCACCGCAAGCATCGTTTGGTGCCTGCTCCGGCCCGAACAGAGGCGCATTGACAACGCGCCGTCGAATGCCCGATGATAGAGAGTAAGACAGCTTATGACCAATAGACTCATCAACAGAAATACCAAGACCATCACCTTCTCCCTGCCACCTGAGATGGCCGAGCAGGTGCAGGACGTGATGCGCGACGAGGGCCGCACCATGAGCGAACTCATTCGGGAGGCCCTTCGCAACTACATGGAGGAGCGGGAGTGGCTGCGGGCCATCCGGTACGAGAGGCTCCGGGCTCGCCATGCCGAGCAGGAAGACTCACGGGGAGATTGAAGGAGGACAGCATGAATAAGAAGCACCTACAGCCGCTCACGCCGGCGGCGTTCTACGCCAGGGTATCCAGCGACCGCCAGGACGTTGACCTGTCCGTGTCCGCCCAGCTCAGGGCGCTCAAGGACTACGCCAGGGCCAACGGCTACTCCGTAGCCCGCCAATACGTGGACGAGGCCGAGAGCGGCCGCGTGGCGGATAGGCCCCAGTTCAGGGAGATGATCGAGGAGGGCAGCAAGCCCAACGCTCCCTTCGAGGTCATCTTGGTCTGGAAATTCAGCCGCTTCACCAGGAAGCGAGAGCACGCTGTCGCCTTCAAGTCCATGCTGCGGCGCAAGGGCATCAGGGTAGTCTCCATCACCGAGCACGCCGACGACTCCCCCACCGGCAAGCTCATGGAGGCCATCATCGAGTCCGTGGACGAATTTTACAGCGAAAATCTTGCCGAAGACGTTACGAGGGGAATGAGGGAGGCCGCTTCGAGAGGCTTCTTCCTCGGCTCCAAGGCCCCCTTCGGCTACAGGCGGGTGAAGGTCAGCGACGGGATGAAGGAGCGTCCCACGCTGGAAGTTGACCCCGCCACCGCTCCGGTGGTGAAGGAGATATTCGAGAGTTCGCTCAGCGGCTACGGCCTCAAGGAGATATGCAGGACCCTGAACGACCGGGGCATCACCAACAGGGGAAAGCGCTGGTACAAGGGAGGACTCCACTACCTGCTGACCAACGAAGCCTACACCGGAACCGCCGTCTGGGGCAGAACCACCAAGGTAGAGAAGGCCCAGGACCCGGTGCGAGTGGAGGGAGCATGGCCCGCGCTGGTGTCGAGGGAGCTGTTCGACGCCGTGCAGCAGGCGATGCGGGACCGTGCCCCGAAGGTGCAGAGGCCCGGTAGAGTGGGGAGCAAGTTCCTGCTGAGCGGTCTGCTCAAGTGCGGGGTGTGCGGCAGGCCCTACTCCGCCCAGGGGGCCAAGAGTGGGCAGTACGGCTACTACATCTGCGGCACCCTGTTCAGGGAAGGCGCAGGGACATGCAGCGCCCGCTACCTGAACGCCCCCAGGGTGGAGGACTTCATTGTTGAGAAGATACGGGAGCGAATCCTCACCGAGGAGACCATCGTGGAGCTGGTGACGATGGTGGCCGAGGAGATAGACGCGATGGCCGGAGAGTTGTCCGGCAGGCTGGAGGTCATCGACGCGGAGCTAAGGGACGTGAGGAAGCGTCTTGAGCGGCTCTACGAGGCCCTTGAAACGAGCGAGTTGACGTTGGAGGTCCTGTCGCCCCGAATCTTCTCGCTGAGGCACCGTGAGGAGCAACTGGAGGCTGCGAGAGAGGACGCCGAGACCCAGCTTGAGCAGCGGAGGGTTGAGCTTCCGACCACCGAGGAGATCAAGGGGTACGTGGCGGACTTCCGGGAGTTCTTGCAAGAGGGGACGTTCCCCGAGCGGAAGGCACTCATCCGCAACTTCGTGGAGGGCATCGAGGTGGTGGGAGACGAGGCGACGCTGACGTACACCGTTCCCATGCCAAAGGACGGTGTGAAGCGGGAATCGGCCTCGGTTCTCGATTTCGTCCAGTCCGTCCCACCATGCTGGATTCGAACTCTCTCTTTGGCGGTTAACAATGTTAGTGCCAACTCGAAGGTTCTATCTATTGTTCCCAATGCCCCACCAGCCCCAAGCGCCTGCTTGATTGGTGGAATCCCTATGTTCCAGCACCCTCGTCCTGTCCTACAAGGACAAAGTCTCCTGTTGGCCTCATTTCGTAGATAGCTGAGGCGACGCCCTCCGAAAGCTCCCGTATCGGCTTTCCAGGCAGTTGGACGACGGCGCCTTCTGGCAGGTTCTGGAAGTTCTCCACGGCGCGGCGCAAGGCGCGCCGACTCTCAAGCCCCATTCTTGCTAAAGCAGGATTCATAATGTCGTTGATTACATCTCGTGCTACTCCCATGCCCGCTGCCAGGACAGCCTCAACGAACTGCTCACCGTTGGGGAGCTGCACGACCGGCATCCAATATCCGGTAGATACTTTCATCAGGGCATCGAGGGCCTGATCCGGCATGTACTTCAAATAAATGTGAACAATCCCGCTGAAGTTTGCCTCATGCGCGCCTTCATCGACTTCCGGGAACCTGATTGCTCCCGCAATTGCTGGGAAGATGCGCCGTCCAGTTTGATCTGTGGGACTGCCGTATTCTCGCCAGAGGCGCATCCGCAACGCTGCATAATTCCAGCGCGTCTGCCTCTCCTGGAACATTGCGAAGGCAGCACCGAGTAACGGTGTCCCCTCGTAGCCCGTTTGCCGTTCGAAAGTCCAATGGCCCCCTGAGAGTTCCGCGAGATAATGGTCGACCCACTCTTGGGTATAGAGACCAGAGTCGATCAGTGCATGGCGGAACGTTTGCCCATGGCGGCGCTCCTCAAACCCCCACTGAATGTAGATCTGGCGTGTCGTGACACTGTTCCCGGCGGCATTTATCCCTGCCAAGACGTAGTCGTCAACAAAGGACTCCACACCTAAAAATCCAAGCAGAAGCTCCCGAGATTCTTCGCTGACGAGATGGCCATATCTAGCCATCTCCTTTCTCTGGGGCAGCCGGTCGGGAAACCACGTTCGTGTCCGAGCGGCCCTGTCAAAGTATGCTTCATAATGTTTTCGGACCTCCTTCTGGATGGCAGCCTCCTTTGCCTGCCTGGTAGTCGGCCCCAGAATGACTGTTACCAATCGACTCCCTCTCTCCTTGCAAGAATACAGCGGCCATACTCTGAGACTCTCATTCTACAGAAAATCCCAAGAAACTTCCGCCTAGACTACCACCAGATTTATCGTCAATCGACGACTCCGAAGATACCAGTCCTCTATCAAGGGCAAGTAGCTCCCCACGCTGCTGCCGTAACCCGTGTTACCAGCCCCAGAGACGTAGGCTTGTTCCCACAGTACTTGGAGGCTGCGCTAAATGCAAGCGAGTTCTGGCTTCTGTACAATGCCACCATGCTGGATTCGAACGTCGCTAAGTCCGTGCGGGCGACATCACAGCCATCTGAAAAGCTCTGCTCGTACCCATAGGCCCACCACAGACTACTCCAACTCCCTTGTTCATGCTATCCTGAGGGCCGCGGGTAAATTCAAAGGTTCCGGCTACTGCACAGTATGGCACAGCATCGCAATGGGCCGGAAGCTCCTATTACGTTTAGTCCTCCTTCCGACATCTGGTAGAGTGCTAGAAGCTGCCTAAAAGCAATCACGTGTTTGAATGGGGGATGTCTGACAACAGGAGGAACAGGGAATATGGCCAGTAAACTGAAAATAGGCGTCATCGGCACAGGGTTCGGCACCATAGTGCAGATTCCCACGTTCCAGGCAAACCCGGACACCGAGGTGCTCGCCGTATGCAGCGCCCGCCAGGAGCGTGCCCAGGAGGCAGCCAGCCGTTTTGGCATCCCCCACGCCTTCACCGATTATCGGGAGCTGGTACAGCTTCCCGACTTAGACGTAGTCACCGTAACCACACCCACCTATCTACACTACCCTATGGTAATGGCCGCGCTGGAAGCCGGTAAACACGTCCTTTGCGAAAAGCCCTTCGCCATGAATGTCCAGGAAGCCCTTGCCATGGTGGAAAAGGCCCACACCACGGGCCTGGTGGCCATGACCGACTTCGAGTGGCGCTTCTCCCCAGGCATCGTTAGAGCTAAAGAGCTGCTCCAGGAGCAGTACATCGGAGAGCCCCGACTTGTGAACGTCTATATGTATGTACGCTGGCGCTGGGGCAAGACTGGCCCCTTACCCTATAGCTGGAGATACCAGAAGGCGTCGGGTGGTGGTACTTTGGGCTCCGCCGGTTCTCATCTTATCGACATGGTCCGCTACCTCCTCGGCGATTTTACAGGAGTGGTTGGACAGCTCCATACCATTCTCCACGAGCGCCCCGACGAGACGGGAGAGCTCCATCCTTGCGATGCCGACGATACCTTCCACGTTTCCTTTATGCTCCAGAATGGAGCGCCGGGGGCTCTCACGGGTAGCCACCATGCCTTTGCAGGAGGTGGCATCCGCATAGAAATCTACGGTACCCATGGCACTCTACTCATCCCCACCTTGAACGATGCAAACCCCCCTTATCTCCTGGGAGCTCTGGATGGGGACGAGAGCTTACAGCCCCTGCCCATTCCTGAACGACTGCTTCCCCTTGACGATAATTTGCGTGTCTCCGCCCAGCTCTTCACCAAGGTGGTGGAACGGCTGGTGCAGGCCATCAAGGGCGAAGTCGAACCATCACCCTCCTTTGAAGACGGCCTCTGCTGCCAGGAGATACTGGATGCCATCCGGCTCTCTCACAAGGAGGAACGATGGGTCTCGCTACCGCTGTAGAAAATAGAGAGCGTAGGATGATGCTCACAGCTATACTCTTCCCCTCCTTATCTGACTTGCGGTTGATTTGATCAGGCAAAACGCTCAAAAAGGAGATTCCAATGGCAAATGAAAGAATACGCATCGGGATCATTGGAGCCAATGCTCAGTACGGATGGGGCAAGAGAGCACACCTTCCGGCTCTCCTCGCCCTCCCCGAGTACGAGCTAAAGGCTATATGCACAGCGCACCGCGAAACGGCGGAGGAGGCTGCAAAACATTATGGCGCCCCCCTGGCTTTCCATGACTACCACGAGATGGTAAAGCATCCTGAGATCGATTTGGTCTCCGTCTGTGTACGTGTTCCTTTCCACCACTCCATGGTGATGGCCGCACTACAAGCTGGAAAGAATGTCATCTGCGAGTGGCCCCTGGGAGCCAACTTAGCTGAGGCTGAAGAGATGGCCACGCTGGCTATAACCAATAATGTTCATCATATGATAGGTCTGCAAGGCCGAGGCGATCCGGTCTTGCAGCGCCTCCAGGAGCTCTTAGCCGAGGGATATATAGGAGAGGTACTGTCCTGCAACATGACCATGTTCTTACCAGGACTCCTCCAAAGGGGTTTGAACCAAGCCTGGACGGCCGCGCGGGAGAACGGAGCAAACACCCTCAGCATATCCAGTGGTCACGCCATAGACGTCGTCTGCTTCTGTGTTGGCGAGTTCCGTGAGTTATCCGCTCATGTCACGACCCAGGTCCCTGTCTGGGAAACTTCGGAACGGGGCAAGACCGTAGATGTTACCTCTCCCGACAACGTTCTGGTCAGCGGCATCCTCAACAACGGGGCCGTCGCCTCGGTGCACGTAGCTACCGTACCTTGGCACAGCACAGGGTGGAGGATGGAGGTATATGGCCGAGAGGGCACTCTTGTGGCCTCCTCCAGCGAGATGGTCCAGTATGCCCAAATCCGACTCCTTGGTGGTCACAGTAAGGATGGAGCCTTGGAGGAGATTCCCGTACCCCAACGTCTGATCCGGGTCCCAAAAGAGGTGCCCAAAGGCCCACCCTTCAACGTAGCCCAAATGTATCGCCGTTTGAGCGAGGCCATCAGGGAAGGCAAAAGTACGGAACCCAACTTCGACATGGCGGTAAGAAGGCATCGCCTTTTGGATACTATTCAGCGTTCCTCCGACTTGGGTAAGGTCCAGAAGGTGTCTTGATCCCTACTCCCTGAAGGGCAAGGGGCTTTAAGGAGATTCAGGAGGAATTCCCCGTGAGAAACCAGGAACTCGAGGCAGCCCAAGCCTATCATGAAGCCTCCAAGTTATCCTACATAAACCTGAGTAACAAGCCCTCACTATACAAGTCTTATACCGGCGCCCCCGTCATATCCCTCCCCACCGACTTTCCTATGCCCGAAGCCCCAACTCTATCAGCAGTCGCAACGGTAAACCAAGAAGGAGAATACATCCTTGACCTGACGGCCCTGGCGCAGCTTTTGTACTTCTCTGCTGGGCTGATCAAGAAAGGGGTTTTCCCTACGGCAGGAGAGGTGCACTTCCGCGCTGCTGCTTCCGCTGGGGCCTTGTATCCAGTGGAGGTCTACCTGGTATGCAAAGATATTCCGGGGCTGGAGGCTGGAATCTACCACTTTTCTCCATCGGATTTCATCCTGCACCAGCTTCGTAAAAGCGACTACCGAGGCGACCTTTCAGAGGCCACAGGGCACGTCCAGGCCGTTTCTTCCTCCCCAGTCATATTCATCTTCACGGCCATCTTCTGGCGCAGCGCATGGAAGTACAGAACCCGGAGCTATCGCTATTGCTTCTGGGACAACGGCACCATGGTCGCCAATCTTCTGGCTACGGCCTCGGCAGCCAGCCTGCCGGCACAGGTGCTCACCTCTTTCGCCGATGATCAAGTAAATGACCTACTGGGTATCCAGATGGAGCAAGAGGCCAGTCTGTGCCTTATCCCCATAGGGAAGGGCGGTGGACCCCAGCCCATTGCGAATAGCCCAGACCTGCCCCCTATGTCCGCCAAAGCGGTTGAACCTTCCAGTGAACAGAGAGCCTCTCCCGAGATACATCAGATACACGCCGCCTCCTCCCTCACTATCGAGGAGGTGTCAGCCTGGCGAGGGATCTTAACGTCGCAGTCGCCCCAGGTCCAGGGACCCTTTTATCCCCTCCAAACTCCTGAAGAAAGCGCTTTGGCATCGAGCAAGCTGGGGGAAACAATTTTGAGGCGTAGCTCCACCAGGCGTTTCGCCCGCGAGCCTATCTCTTATGCCCAGTTCAACGCTATACTCAATCACTCCACCCGAGGAGTACCCACAGACTTCTTAGGGCCAGGTGGAGCCAGCCTGCTACACATCTATACCATTGTAAACGCCGTGGAGGGTCTGACATCCGGATGCTATTTCTTCTCTCCCCAGCGCCAGGGACTGGAGTTGCTACGCGAGGGAGCTTTTCGGGAAGAGGCTGGCCATCTCTGTTTCGAGCAGGCTCTTGGTGCCGATGCCAGCGCGGTGGTCTTCTTTCTGGCCGACTTAGAGACGGTCCTTCAACGATACGGGAATCGAAGCTATCGAGCGGCCCAACTGGAGGCAGGCATTTTGGGGGGTAAACTGTACCTTTGTGCCCACTCATTGGGACTGGGAGCCAGCGGCCTTACCTTCTACGACGACGATGTTACCGACTTCTTTTTACCCCACTCTTCAGGAAAGAGCCCCATGTTCGTGGTCGCTTTAGGAAAACCATCACCGAGGAATCGTGTCCGGCCTTTCAGGTCCCGGGTCGCTGTTTCCCTTGACGCCCTGGCCCGTGGAGCAGCGAAGAGAGAGACATGACAGCATCCAAGAGGCCTGGGAATCAGTTTCCATCGTGCCCCACGCAGGTCAATGGAAGCCAAGTAAAGTCGGTCCCAGGGTTTCATTACTGCTGTGGCTGTGGTATAAAATGAGACGCTGGTAATCCGAAGTTGGCCCTGCACCAGCCAAAGAAAGAGGTTAAATTATGGTAACTGTAGGCAGCGACAAGCACAGGTACGACGTGATCGAAGACTGGGCACACCTCCCTGAAGGCTGGGAGGGATCGGTGGTGGGAGTGGCCATCGACTCCCAAGACCGGGTGTTCTGCTGCACCGGGTCAACCGAGCATCCCATCATCGCTTTCGACAGAGAGGGTAAATATCTCAACTCATGGGGAAAGGGCCTCTTCGCCTGGCCCCACGCCATCTCCATAGATAAAGAGGACAACCTCTGGCTGGTGGACCGCGACAACGGCCAGGTGTTCAAGTTGACCTCCCAAGGTGAGCTCCTCTTGACTATAGGCACCAAGGGCTTTCGCTCCGACACCGGTGTCGATCCTGAGGATTCCAGCTCAAACGCATATGAAAAGGTGACCCACCCGGGTGACCCCTTTAATAGACCTACGGGAGTGGCCGTGGCCCCCTCGGGTGAGATTTTCGTCTCCGACGGCTACGCCAACTGCCGTATCCACAAGTTCTCCTCAGACGGCAAACATCTCCTTTCCTGGGGAGAGCCAGGGGATGGGGATGGACAGTTCAACCTGCCCCATGGCATCTTCATCGATCGCCAAGGTCGAGTCATAGTGGCTGACCGCCAGAACGACCGTATTCAGGTGTTCAGCCAGGAAGGAGAGTTCATCGGTACCTGCCCCACTCGGCTGAACGGCCCTGCAGGAATCTATATGGACGACGAAGACGTGGCCTACGTGGCCGAGCACAATAGGGGCCTCATAAGTATCCTCATGCTCCGGGGCGAGCGCATCACCCAGTGGGGCTCGCTAAATCACTACCGTTGCCACGGGATATCGGTGGATTCTCATGGCGATATATACGTAGTCCAGCCGGTGCAATGGCACGGTGATCACAAGGTGGTGAAGTTCGTGAGGACGGGCTAGCCGGTCAGCCCGCCTGCTCCTCCCCAACGGTTGAGTTTAGCTGTGTAGTACTCACAGGAGTGCCATCAGATCACGTGCTTGCACCTCTCCACTCCTCTCGAGGTCTTAAGGCATTGTGTGACGTCCCCTGACACCAGTTTTCAGCAAAAAACATCTAGATCGTATCCTCATGTCCCGATTCGGCAGGGAAGTGGTGGGAGATGATCTCATGGGCCGGAGCTTCACCACCCGCGAAAGGTTCCACGTGGATGGTACATTGCTGTAGCTTGGGTACAGAGTGCATCATCATGTGTTGGGCCTGCTCGGCGACACGGTGGCCCTCCCCTATTGATAGCTCCGCATCTACCCCGATATTTAGTTCAGCATGAAGTCTATGGCCAACCCATCGGGCACGTATCTCATCGGCGCTAAGAACTCCAGGTACCTCTAAAGCAGTATCCTGGATCTGCGATAGGATTGCAGGGTCGATTCGATCCATCACGCGAGACAGCACCAAGGGGCCTGCCTCCCTCAGAAGCAAGTACACAATGAGGGCGGTGATAGCCAGTCCAGCCACGGGGTCTGCGATAGGAACACCTAGAAGCACGGCAAGGAGTCCTACAACTACCGCAAGAGAACCCAGACCATCAACTCGGGCGTGATGCCCATCGGCGATAAGCGCAGCACTGCCAATATCTTTCCCTACCTTTATGCGGTACTGAGCGATGGCCTCGTTGGCCAGGAACCCAACCGCTCCAGCTGCCATGGCCCATGGCACCCTCTGAATTTCTGGGCTTTCCACCAGCCTACGCACCGACTCGTAGCCTACCAGAGCCGCAGAGACGGCAATAAAAATGATAATCAAGATACCCGCCACATCCTCCGCCCGATGGTATCCATAGGGAAATTGGCGGGTTGGCTTCTTGCGTGCCAGGGAAAAGGCGATCCAGAGTGGCAAAGTTGTGAATGCGTTACTTAAGCTATGAATAGTATCTGCGAGTAGAGCTGTACTCCCACTTATGATGGTAATAGCTCCCTCTACCACGCCAGTCAACACGAGGGCAAAAAAGGTAACGCGTACCACTCTGAGGGCGCGCTGGGTATCCAGCAGTTCCGTGCTCACCTGTTGCTGGCGATGCTCCACTTCACCCTCCGCCTAAAAATGCCACCACTACACCATCTTCCCAGAAGCACCTCCATTAACACAATATCTCTGGGATATCCTCAAGACCTTTGACGTGAGCTGAGTGGTTGCCAGCTTTGGCAACGGCCGTCTAAGAGAACAGTGAGTCTAGGATTGCACTCCCCCTCCGCGCACAGCTTGATCAAAGGGATTGTCTGGGTTGTGAACATAGTCCCTGTACCATCGTCGCAGCCGAACAGCTTCTCTCTTGAGTAGCCGGTACGGAGACCCCAAGAAGTTTATAACCTGTTGCCCCAGCACCACTAAGGCAGCCAACCCAGTGTAATAGACGCTACTGATACCTCGCATGACACTCGTCCCCAAGGGGGTGAAACTGCCCTATTCACCTCCCATACTGTATCACAAGGGTCTCCTTGACACCCTAAATCGGGCGAAAGTGACGTATAGTTAGCCTAGCACCAGATGTCATAGCTCCATCATTATTAGTAGCTAGCGAAACTCCCTCAGAGGTACCAAAACGTGGCTAGAGAGTACGACGTGCTAATCGTGGGAGGTGGGCTGGCGGGGCTCACTGCGGGGATGTATGCCGCCCGCCATGGCCTTAAGACCGCCATCGTCGAGCAGATGGTGGGAGGTGCTCAGATCATCAACCTGGAGAAGATAGTTAACTTTCCAGGCTTCCCCGAGGGTATTATGGGTGCGGAGCTCGCCGCCATATCTCAGGAACAAGCGATGAAAGCAGGAGCCGAAATGCTTGCGGGCGAGGCCACCGGTTTAGCCATCGACGAGCCCTACAGGGCGGTATCTACAACCGACGGCAGTTACGTCGCCAAGTGTATTATCGTATCCACCGGCTCCAGCCTGAAGAAGCTGGGCATCCCTGGTGAAGAGCAGCTCTATGGAAGAGGAGTCTCTCACTGCGCCACCTGCGACGGTCCCATGTTCGAGGGCCAGTTGGTGGGAGTAGTCGGGGGAGGCGATTCGGCGGTAGACGAAGCCTTTACCCTCACCAACTACGTTGAGAGAGTAATCCTCTTCCACCGCCGCGAGCAGCTCCGGGCACAGAAGGCCCTCCAAGAGCCCCTCTTGTCCCATCCCAAGGCAGAGGTGGTGTGGAACACCGTGGTTGAGGCCATCATAGGTGAGGATAACGTCACAGGTGTTCGGGTTCGCAACCTGGTAACCAACCTCACTCAGCACGTAGACCTCTCTGGGATGTTTATATACGTGGGCCTCGAGCCCAACACCGGGTTCGTAAGAGGGATACTGAAGTTAGACAACGCCGGCCACATACCAGTAAATCTGTGGATGGAGACAGATGTTCCGGGCATCTACGCCGCCGGAGACATCCGGCAGCACTCCTCATCCCAGCTGGCAAGTGCCTCTGGCGATGGAGCCACCGCCGCCATCGCCGCCTTCCGCTACATCAGCAGCCGGTCGTGGCCAAGAAATTAGAGCCGCGCCTCCCAAGGCGAATCACCTCTGTCCTCGTTTGAGCTCGGCATACGCTAGTATATTACGACAAACGCCAGAACGAGATTGTTCGGTAAGACGATTTCGTCCAAAATGTGCATGTAGAGCTTGACCCACTTGAGCGGAACCGCTGGGAGCTGCCACTAAAAACCTTCCGGTTGTATAATAGAATTATGGCTAATAGTCTCTTTCTCCAGAACGTAATAGCCCTAATCTGGGATTTCGATAACACCCTGATTCCAGGTAATATGCAGGAGCTCCTCTTCCAACATTATGGCGTTGATCCTGAAGAGTTTTGGAGAGAAGTAAACCAACTACCTAACTTCTATCGCCACCGTGGCGTTATCGTGTCACCTGACACACTATATCTAAACCAGATTCTGACTTACGTCCAAGAAGGTGTATTTGGGGATCTGAACAATCAGAAACTAGAAAGTCTCGGCGCCAAGTTGTCTTTCTTTGAAGGTCAGCCACATTTTTTCAGCACGATCAAGAAAGCAGTAGAAAACGATCAGGACTTCAGTAAACATGAAATAAGTGTTGAACACTACATCGTTAGCACCGGCCTCAGGAGGATGATCAAAGGGAGTGCCATCGGCAATCTGGTAGATGATATATGGGGCTGCGAATTCATTGAGGCACCAGCATCTAGGGGGTATTTGTCGGGGGTTCAAAGTACTTTCACCAAGGAAGTGATCAGCCAAATTGGGTACGTGATCGACAACACCTCAAAAACGAGGGCAATCTTTGAGATTAACAAAGGAAGCAACAAGTTCGATATCGACGTGAATGCGACAGTCCCACAAGACAAGCGAAGGGTTCCGTTTCAGAACATGATCTATGTTGCCGATGGGCCTAGCGACATTCCTAGTTTCTCGATAATCAACCAATACGGAGGCAAGACCTTCGCAGTCTATAAACCTGGGTCTCGGAAGCACTTTGAGCAGGTATATGACTTACAAGCACAAGGCCGAGTACAGGGCATCGGGGAAGCTAACTACCAAGAAGATAGTCAAACGTATTTGTGGCTTGTCCACACCGTTGTGCAAATGGCTCGACAAATAGTCAAGGACAGGGCTCAAGTTCTTGCTGATGTCGTCAAGCCACCACCTCACCACATCGTGGAGCAGCCTCTACCTTCGCCACTACAAAAACGACAGGAGTGAGGGCTGTTAACGATCAGTGGAGTCCGCCCTGCGCGCTTAGGGACTGTATACTCAGGAGCTACTCAGTCTCAAGGTAAACCGCTCACAAGCCGTCGACCCCGCTCATGGTGAGCCCATCGAACCATGAGACTATTAGGGAATCCTCCAGTACCCCTACTCCCAGACGCCCACCAGTTCCTTAGCCCGAATCGACCGAAGGACGGCCTTGGGGACAGCCCTTGAAGAAGCGAGCGGGTGCTCCTCTGAATCTGGGATAATGGTTTTGGAACAGAAACCCGCCCGGAAACAAGGAGCACCCAATAGATGCTGCCACAGAACAAACCCGACCGTATCCGCATCCTCTTTGACGACCATCGCCTGGTGGCCAATGCCGGCCTGCTCCTGCCGGCCACCCTAGCCCGGCACCTGGGCCTGCGGGAACTCGTCGACCATCACCTTGACCTCGGCGGAGCGCCGGGACGGGCGAACACTGGGGACAAGATGCTGACGCTGGTCGCTTCCGCGCTGGCAGGCGGCGACTGCATCGACGACGCCGATGCGCTGCGCGCTGGTGGGACGGTCGGTGTTCTAGGCTGCGTGGTCAAGGCGCCATCCACCCTGGGGACCTTCCTGCGCAGCTTCCGGTGGGGGCATGTCCGTCAACTCGACCGCGTGAGCCGCCAGTTGTTGGCCCGGGCCTGGGCCGCTGGGGCCGGACCCGGCGACTCGCCCCTGACCATCGACCTGGACTCGACCATCTGTGAGACCTATGGACTGGCCAAGGAGGGAGCGCGCCACCACGGCTATACCGGCGCCCGCGGCTATCACCCGCTGCTGGCCATTGCCGCCGGCACCGGCGAGGTGCTGATGTCCCGGCTGCGCGAGGGCCGGGCCAACACCGCCCGTGGCGCCGCCCACTTCCTGCGTGAGACGGTGGGGCGGGTGCGCTACGGCGGGGCCAGGGGACAACTCACGGTGCGGGCCGACAGCGGCTTCTACGCCCACACTGTCGTTGCCGCCTGCCGGGAAATGGATGTCCGCTTCTCTATCACCATCCGCCAGCGCGCCAGCCTGCGGGACCTGATCGAGGCGATACCAGAGGAGGACTGGACTCCCATTCCCTACTGGATGGACGGCGCCGCCGATGTCGCCGAGACGACTTACACCCCGTTCCAGGCCAAGCCGGAAGCCGCGCCGGTGCGGCTCATTGTCCGGCGGGTGAAGCCGACGCCCGGTTCCCAGCTCGCCCTCTTCGCCAGATACAGCTATCACGCCTTCATCACCGACCGCGATGGGGAGACGCTGGAACTGGAGGCCGATCATCGCCGCCACGCCGAGGTCGAGAACGCCATACGCGACCTCAAGTACGGCGCGGATTGGTCTGGGCGAGCGGACCGTGATCACCAAGACCCTCAGGCGGCGGGTCTTCGCTCTGGTGGGACGGATCACCCGCTCGGCGCGCCGCCTCACTTTGCATCTCCCCCGGCGCTGGCTTTGGGAAACCCAGTTCAGTCGCGCCTTGGCCCGGCTGCAAGCCATTCCGTTCCCGGCCTGACGGCCAACCTGCAACTGACCCAACGTCCCCGCAATCTCGCGCCACCCCGGTCGCGAGAGTCCCCTGCTGCGTATCCTCTCGCCATCCCGCGCATCGCAACTCCCGCATAGGGCCTTAGGGGCCCTGTGCGGCGACTCAAGACCGTCCGCCGGCCTCCCATCTACCCCAAGACCACAGCCATCTCCCCTGTAGCTCCCTCACCCACCCCCTTCCGCTGTCCTCACGCCGTCCATCGGTGTCCTTCGGTGGATTCGGGCTTAGCCCTAGATAGGAATTGTGACGTTAAGAGCCTCTTATGGCAGAATAGGCAGCGTCGGCTTAGAGAAGCTGATGAGGGTAAGTAAAATTTGAACCCGATTAATGGCGAACCGAGAGAGGGAGCTGTCACGCGCCCTCGCCCTTCCGTACGATTAGGGACCTTTTCCTCTTTCGGGAACATTGGCTTCCGCTATCTATGGTCCTCCAACGTTGTTGGGCAGTTAGGGTTCGTCATGCAGACTCTCGTCCTTGGCTGGTTCGTATTGGAAGAGACTGGCCGGGTTTGGGATGTGGCCCTCGTGGGCTTCTTCATGGAGGTTCCCCGCCTTTTCCTGAGTCCGGTTGGGGGGTCTCTATCGGACAGGTTTGAGCGCAAGTTTGTCATGATAGCGGGCGTGGGCGTGATTTGCGGCGCATGGCTCCTGCTTACCTCAGCATTCTACCTTGGCTTCCTAAACCTCTATTTGACTCTGGGGATCGCAATCTTTACGGGGGTGGGAAGAGCCATCGATCAGCCAGCTCGCCATGCCATTGTGTATGACCTGCTGGGATCCTCAGGAACATTAAATGGATATTCTCTCGACTCCGTCGGGAGGCATGTGGGTGGCGTGGTAGGGTTTGCCCTCGGAGGCAGGCTTATAGAAGTCGTAGGTTATAAAGGGACCTTTTCGATAATAACCGGGTTTTTTCTAGCCACCTTATTTCTAATATGGATGATTCGGGGAGTGGAACGACAGGAAAGAGACAGTCAGGGGTCTATTGGACGCTCTCTGATGGAGGGGATTCACTATGTTGGTGGCCAGGAGGTTATCCTGGGAGTTCTAGCCGTTACCCTGCTGTGGAACTGTCTAGTCTCGCCCATTCATTTACTTATTCCCGTCTTCGGGGATCAGATACTACATGTGGGTCCATTCTATACTGGTCTACTTCTTTCCGTCGAGCGATTTACCATGGTTTTGGGGGCTATGGTCATGGCCTCTCGCCCTCAGCTGAGAAGGCCGGGGTTAATGTTCTTTGGTGGCACCGTCCTTATGCCCTGGATATACCTCGCTTTTGCTTGGAGCACATGGTATCCACTGGCCCTCTTCGTATTTTTTGTCGTTGGTATTGCCCATGCCCCCTTTTCCGTTCTTCAGCCCCCCATCATCCTTAGAACTGCACAGGCCAACATGAGAGGACGAACCATGGGCCTTCTCATGCTGGCACGGAGCTTTGGTGTGCCCGGGGTTCTGCTGATGGGGGGCCTGGTGGCTCTTCTGGGCCCTCAAATGGGCCTTACAGTGAGCCTAATAGCTGGCATTGGCCTCATAAGTCTTGTTGTTATCCCTCTACCAGCTCTCCTGAAGGTTCGATGGCAAGAGGCAGGGACCAGAACGCTGTAATTTGTCAGGAGTAACCTTTCGGAAAGTCTACCCCGCGCGACTCCGAGTCTGTGTCTTCGTGATTTCATTGCCTTTTCCGGTGCCGCTAACTCAAACCCTGATATCTGCCAGAATCGAGGATCAAGTATTGTTGGTTGTAGCCAGGGTTGTTAAACTTACATCTGGGGCCATGACGTGGCTCAAAAGGAGAGGTGTGTATGATCACCAATGAGAAGAGGTTCTCCTACAGTTGGGGCTCCGGGGTAGTTGCCGAACAGGCACAGGCGGAGGGGGCCTACCATGTGCAGACGATACAACTCCTAAAGTACACAGAGGGCGAGGCCGCGGGTGGGGTGGCCGTGCGGTTCTGCCATTACAGCCACCAGGGCAGGTTTCGCCGCTCGCCGCTCATGATGTCGCCAAAGGAGATTGATGCCATGGGGGAGGCGTTGGAGAGGACGCCAGAGTTGCTGGCCTTGCTGAGACGCCTCGTAAGGGCTTAGGGATTCGAGAGAGTTCCGAGTCGCCGAAGGCGAGCGCTCAGAATCCTAGAGCCTTCCCTTCTTTGGAATGTGCGTCATATTAACCCAGGTCCTGCAGCGTCGCTACGCTAAAGATTACGTGGAAGGGCTTGCAGTAGATTACAACGCTCCCCTGGGCTGATACGTCCACGCTGCCGGGAATAGGATAGTTCTGGTTTCCAATGTTGCCCTTTAGCTTCCCGAGGTCAACGTATCCAGTTGCTTTGACATCGCTTTGATTATCCGGGTCCGGATGAGGTGTTAAAATAACGTGGAGATCCGGGCCATTGGTCACTCTCAGGTTTTCTAGCCTGAGCAGGAGGGAGCCGTCGGGACCACGGTAGATAGTTGCCTCGCCACTTCCCTTGTGGAAGCTGTCTTGGTCGCGGAAGTCTCCGGTCTTGAGCTTAACTGCCCCACCTGTCGGCGCAGCGACAGGAACCGGAGTTGGTGTAGCGGTAGGTTTCGGAGTAGGTGTCGGAGTAGCGGTGGGTCTCGGGGTTGGAGTTAGTGTAGCAGTGGGTAATGGAGTTGGTGTCGGTTCAGAGACAGCCTCCGGAGCGGGCGTCTGTCCAGCGCCGAGTATCGGAGTTGGTGTTGGAGTAGCGGTAGGTACTGGAGTTGGTGTTGGTGTAGCAGTTGGTTCCGGAGTGGCGACCTCTTTTACGGGCTCCGGCATTGGCTCACTCATTTCCTGATCGACCTTGGCAATTCCAGCCATGATCTTCTCTACATCGTCCCGGGTCATCTCGGGGGGAACGATGGCGCTGAACGCAAAGGGGAACTCCTCTTCGACGGTTTTGTTGGTGAACAGAGGGGAACCGAGATCGTAGCCGATAAAGACGACCAGAGCCAGTACCGGGGTGCCCACGATCGCTATGGGTACCTTGTGCCGCAAGATCACCTGGTGCCAGCCCTTTCGGTACCCGTATGCGGCGACAGCAACAATTACCAGAAGAATGCCAACCAGGATAGGCCATCGCCACGGGTACAGGTCAGCGGCAAGTCGTTCAAGGTCACCAAAGAATTCTGCCATTGTTGCTTCCTATCCGCGCCCTCGATGCATAATAGAATATAAGGTGGTCGTCTCTTATTGTATTTACGAAATTGAATTCGTGTTGGATGAATCCACGCCAAAGGAATACCGGGCCGAGATTAACTTTCTCATTATAAAGCAGCAACGCCTTCCGGTAAGAACGTACAAAGCCACAGTGCCTCAGCAGGGGTCCAAGTGGATAGAGCAAGCCTTGGCCGCATATTATAATCTTTGAGGCAGCGGTTCACTCGACGGCTGCCAGACCAACGGTGTCAGCAGTAGTGCGGGCAGAAGCAACAGCAGCCCAGCGAGGGCATTGACCGAAATAGCTATCTGGGTGCCAATGGCAACCGCAAGCAACCCAATCTCTAGAGTCCCAAGGGGAGCACCTATACCGATGAAGAGAATCAGGAGTCCCATCATCCTTCCCCGCATCTCCGGTGGTGCCGAGAGCATGGTGATAGGGCTTTGCATCGTACCAAAACCCGAGTTTCCTACACCGCCTAGGATCAAAAGAGCAAATGAAAGGGCGTACCAGGGAGACCACACGAACAGGGGCACCATCAGCAGCGATAGCAGCGAACCCGCCACGAATATCCGGCCGTGGTAGCGGATGTTTAGCGTCGAGGCTATTACTCCTGCAGAGACTAGCATGCCAAAGCCCCATGCTGAGGCCAGGAGTCCGACCATCGCCGGTCCTACCCCCAGGAAGTCACGTCCTATGGCGGGGATGAACTGCTGCACTGGAAACCCCAGCCCGTTGATCACCATCGAGATGTAAAGTACCCCAAGGAGTGCCCGATTATGCAGCGCATATCGCATCCCTTCCTTCAGGGCAGTCCAGACCGGCTCCCCTTTCGTGATCCCTCTGCTAGTCGGGATCTTCACTCGAGTCAAAAGCCCTAACGCCACCAGATGCACCATCAATACAAAGACGTAGCTTCCGCCGTAGCCTAGCCAGTTAAGTAGGACCCCTCCCAAGAGGGGCCCCGCTATCCTGCCGATGGTAAGGCCCATCACCTCCAACGACAGAGCATTGATCAGTTGTTTATCACCCACTATGTCTAAGATTGCCGTATGTCGAGAGGGAAGTTCGAGAAATTGGCTGACCCCAGAGAGGAAAAATACTATGAAAACATGCCAGGGTTGGATCAGATCAGTCACGACAAGGAATAAGATGGCAGTGGCGTTTAATGTGTTGAGACTCTGCGCCAATATCAGTATGCGATGGCGGCTGAATCGGTCGGCGATGAGGCCAGAGAATGGGCCGACCACAGGGGTGGCCAGGTTAGCAAATACCCAGACCAGCGCTAACTGTAAGGGCGAATTCGTCTCTTGAAGAACAAACCAGCTGAGGACCAGCAGTTCATACCGGCGTGAAAATAAGTTCAGGCTGCTCACGTACCAGATGATGCGGAAATTCCTATCCCGCAGCACTAACAGAAGGCGAGAACGCGGAGATTGTTGTGGTTGCATCGGAAGGAGTCCCTGTCTGACGGCCTTACTGGCGCAAGCCCAAGAAACCCGCAAAGTACCGCCGCTGATAATGGCCATTCCAGCCTGTCCACGCCCAGTAGCAGAAACGGTAGGCCTGGAACGTGCGCAGTATTATGCCGGGTATCTGTGGCACTTCTGGCATACTCTCCCTTTTGGCAGCGGCTTATCCAGTTTCTTCGCGGGCAAGCATGACTGGGCCCCGCTCAACTTTTGAAAAAGAGTCGATGGACGGGTCCCTTAGCGCCTCAGAAGACGGCTATCGGGTTGACCGGCGACCCGGTGACGTTTTGCAGCCGGAGGGGCCCGATCATAAGCATGAACTCCCATCGGCTACGCTCCTCGCAGGCCCTTGCTAGCTCCTCCAGGTTGCAGTTGTCGATGAGCCATAGTCCCATGGCCACCAACGATACAACGTGGAGAGGACTGCTAATGCGCGGGTAGGTGTTTGGCTGGATGTCGTTGCCCACGTCGGTACCTAGCATAGCGATTCCTCGTTCGCGAAACCAGGGCGTGCAGGCTACGTGGCAGGCGGGGGAGCCTTCCAAGACTGCATTGCTGGGCCCCCTCTCCAGCCTGCGCCGGTAGTAACCGGTTCGCACTAGCAGTACATCTCCCGATTCCACACGCACTCCGCTGGCCTCCTCGGCGGCCTCCAGGTCCTCCGGCATCACCCCCTCTCCAGGCTCGAGCCAGTCCTTGCCCTTCAATCGGGCAGCGTCCAGCAAGACACCTCTTGTGACGATACCGTGCTGAGCTACTTCAATGGAGTGGACCTTGGCGCCCTCCAGGGAGGTTACCAAATTGGCGGCCCGACCGTTGTACATATTTCCACGCCAGGAGAAGTGTGCCAGGCTGTCTATGTGGGTGATGTTTTGGCTGTGGAACACCATGCCAATGAACTCGGCAGTCCATGGCCTCCGGGCAGCCCCCTCCGGAGGGTCTGTATCGAGTCCTTCGCCGCTGTTGACCATGAACCTCATCATCTGGTGTGCTACGTCCGGGGCAATTTCGGTGGTGATGGGCCGTGAGCAAGAGATGGCTGCCCCATCTTGCACCAGTCGAGCCGTCTGCATGCGCTTCTCTGGCGTAATCAGGTTGAGGGTGCCCAGCTGGTCCTCGGGCCCCCATCGGCCCCAGTTGCTCAACGAGTCCATATAGCCCAGGACCTCCTCTTCAGTGGGAACCTTTTCTGCCATATCTCCCCCCTTCTCGGTCTGGATAAGTATAGCGCCCTTGGTAATCTTTAGACTCTATCAGCTGCGGCCGGAGTAGGCCTTCAAGGATTATTTCTGATCCCAACTCGAAGAGGCTAACGCCTAGGGAGTGGGTGCTTCACTGGGGATCAGACCTTCTTGACGGAGATCGCTCCATAACTCTGCGGGAATGGGGTATTGTGCCATGCGGATATTGTCTCTGACCTCATTCACAGAACGGGGTCCTGGGATTACAGAGACCACGGCTGGGTGGGCACTTACAAACTGGATGGCAACTGCCCCAACGGGAATCTTGTGTCGGTCACACACAGCCCTCAGACGGCGCACCTGTTCCTCTATTGCAGGAGGTGTTGGATTAAGATCTGGCACGTAATACCCTCGCCCAAATATCCGGCCCCCTTCATATGGCGTGGCCATAATGATACTTATCCCTTTTTCCAGACACAGTGGAAGGAATTCTGATAGGGCTGACTGGTCAAGCAGAGTGTACCGTTCGGCTAAGAGAAAACAGTCAAAGTCCCCCTCTAAGGCGAGCCTTACCAGTAATCGTATATTACTCATACCGGCACCGATGGCTTTAATTACCCCTTGAGAGCGCAGTTCCGCCAGGGTGGGATAGGCCTCTTTTACCGCCTGTTTATAGTGCTCATCAGGGACTGAGTGAAGGAACACGATATCCACTGTCTCCAGTCTCAGACGCTGAAGACTCTGTTCAAGTGAGCGTAGGATGCCGTCGCGGCTGAAGTCAAAGGGCCGTGTAAGCTCAGGAAGGTTTCTCAGGGAGATACGACTGAAGTCGATTTCATCTGGGCCCTTTAACAACCAGCCAACTTTCGTGGAAATGACGTACGTATTCCTGGGAACAGATGCCAGGGCCCGCCCGTAGCGAAGCTCGCTGCGGCCGTTGCCATAGGCAGGTGCAGTGTCCACGTACCCTATGCCCACGGCCAAAGCGCGGCGTATGGTAGCCACAGCTCGCCGGTCCGAGAGGTCGGCACTCAGAAAACCCAGGGGAGCCCCTCCCAAGCCCAGGCGTGGCACCCGAAGTCCTGTTCTACCTATCTCGGACGTCTGGAACGGGTTCATCTTCTCCCCCAGTTTGCGTAGATGATGTGGGTACTCGGAGCCTAAGTCCCTCTGTCCTCTTGTGTCAAGTAGCTCTCATGATCCTATACCGTATGGGTTCCCCTGTGAGATCAAAGCTGCCCAAAAGAGCATTGGAGCTTTGCGGGACGCGTGTACCACAGTGGTAGCCGATGAAGATTTCTGTCACGAATGGTGGAGAGTGGGGGCCTAGAACTCCCAATTACTCATTAGTAGCAACAACGTATATAGGCTGTGGTCGTATCGGCGGCTGGGCAGTCTGCGAAACCGTCGTGTGCAGCCTTGGGGCCAAGGAGCCGTTTAAGAGGACTCAGTGCCTCTACCGCGCTTGGCAGCGAAGAACTTCTTCAGGTTGTCTGGCACATCGACCCCTTGGCTCGACGTCTCTAGTGTTCCTTCGACCGCTGCAAACGCCTCCCCAAGAATGGCATTGACGATCAGTGCTATAGGCGGCGTATCATACTCCTGCCCCTGATACACCCAGTCACGGCAGTCGATGTCCTGTCCGCAAAGAGCGCCACCACATTTGCAAGGACTCTCTTTCACATTCATGGGGTTACCACGATCCATCTGGATGTCCCGGCCGTTGATGCGCAGGGTGGGGGAGCTAACGAACTTTAGATCACGAGCTTGCTCTTCAGTCTGAACGTGGATCTTCTGTAGTGTCACCTCAACACCTGACAGTTCCAGCACTCGGGCCACCTCAGCAAGGGCTCCTTCAAGGCTGCTATCGGTACCCTGGCATCGCTCACAAACGCTCAGATCCAGGTACAGAAATTCAATGTCCAGGTGTCTTCTGCCGGTTTGGCTGTCGCCTTTCGGTTTTATGTCCCCTTCTCCGCCACAACACGCAGAAGTGCTACCTTCTGCGGCGGCTTCATCCGACTGTGCGCAGCATCCTGGCTCGCGGCCAACGGCCGCTATCGCGGTATCCTTCGTGCAACCGCACTCTGTTAGTGGGTTCTTAGAATCGGTCATGCCGAACCTCCATATGATGTGTGGTATTGTTCAGCCATTTCTGGCCTTCCACACTTATAGACGGAGATTCGGCAAAAAGGACGCAAAGTTACAGGCTGGCCTTGTCTTCGGAACAATAGCTACAGGTCTGCTCTTTGGGCTGATAGTCAAGGATATTGCCGCGCCGGTCAAAGTCGAAGTGACAGCAGGCCAGGAGTGCCCCTTTCAGCTTTTCCCTGGCTCGTTGAACCCTGGATTTGGCTCCGGATAAGGACAACCCCAGCTTTTGGGACATTTCTTTCTGGGTCAAGTTTTCGTACTCGGTCAAAAGGATGGCCTGTCTGTGCTTTTCGGGCAGATCATTGATCATGGGCTTGAGACAGGCGACCACTTCTTCAGATGGATCTTCCGTAGTAACTGGCTCTGCCTGTTGTTCAGGCATCTCCGAAATATCCAAAGGTGCTTTCGCTTGGTGGCGATAGTGGTCAATGATCGTGTTTCGGGCAATCTGATAAATCCAGGCCTCCAGCTTGTTCTCGTGCTTGAGCGTATGAATGTTATTGTGAATTTTCCAAAAGACATCTTGTAGAATGTCCTCAGTGTCATGCTCGCTGCGGACACGCCGGAGAATAAACAATCTGAGACGATCGCTAAATTCCTGCCAAATCTGGTCAGTGCCAACGGCCACTTAACACACCTCTTGATTCACAAAGTCACGGTCGGGGGGAAGAACGGAAGCGTCACAACCGTTAGTTGACACGCACGTAAGCCGTTCCTTACGGTACAGCTATTATCAGGCTGGCGGACACAATAGTCGAGTTCACCCCCAAAGCTCCCAAAGCCACCGATTGCAAGTGCCCCTCTCTGGCTTAGGGACTCCAATATGGTTTTGTGCGTCACCGAGTTCAGGGAGGGTCGAACTCGCATTTACTCATTAGTAGCAACACTTTGATACGAGTTCAGTGGATACTTGAGGCACTAGCAAATGACGAGAAGTGTATGCACTGTATAGATGTCCCAGTGGTTGACAAAAGCGACTAAGGGAGATAAGTTTCGAGTATGGAATGTTTGTGCTCGCTGTGTCAGCACATTGTATCTGGAAAGAGGGAGGTAGGAGTATGGCCGACAAAGATATAGAGTTGATGGCACACCTCATGCGTCGTGCTGGCTTTGGGGCAACGCGAGAAGAGGTGGAGGCTCGTGTGGCCAAGGGATACGAAGCAACGGTAGAGGAGCTGGTGCATCCCGAAGACGCTCTCAATGCGGACGAGTACGTCCTCGCCAGGCTTATGCCGTTCACTCTCTCCCCCGGTGGCATGGGTTACGGAGGCGCTTCCAACTGGCTGTACCACATGATGAATACAAGGTGCCACTTGCAGGAGAAGATGGTCCTCTTCTGGCATCAGGTGTTTGCCACCGGAAACGCCAAGGTGGACACCCAAACCGAAATGCTGGAACAGATCGCCATGTACCGCCGCCATGGCATGGGCAACTTTCGTGATCTGCTGATTGAGCTGGCAAAGAATCCCTCTATGATCTTTTGGCTGGACAACAACGAGAACCACAAGCACGCGGTCAACGAGAACTGGGGCAGGGAGCTACTGGAGCTGTTCTCAATGGGCGTGGGCAACTACACCGAGGAGGATGTAAGAGAGGCCTCCCGCGCCTTTACCGGGTGGACAATGGCCGCCAAGTTCCCTCGGTATCCCTACGGCATGGACTTCCACTGGAGGTTCGAGTTCAAGGAGGAGGACCATGATGGGAACGAGAAGGGCTTTTTGGGACATAGTGGTCGTTTCAACGGTGAGGATATCATGGACATCATCGTGGAACAGCCCGCCTGTGCCCGATTTATTGTCCGCCACCTGTACAACTTCTTCGTGGCCGACGAGCCCCAGGTGCCAAGCTGGTCCAACGAACCCCCGCGGGACCCTGAGGCTATAAATACCCTGGCCATGTCTTTTACCGAGTCCAAATACGAGATTAGTGCGGTGCTACGCACCCTATTCAACTCCGACTTCTTCAAGGAGGCCCGCTTCGCCAAGGTGAAAAGTCCCGCCGAGGTAGTGGTGGGTACCTATAAACTGGTGGGCGGTTATAGCTCTCCCAGGCCCGATTATGGCGAGCTTTCCATTCAGCCCACCTACATGGGCCAGGACCTGCTTAATCCGCCCAGTGTGGAGGGCTGGCACACGGGCTCTGAGTGGATAAACAGTGGCTCTCTAATGAGTCGCATCAACTTTGTTGCCGACCTGGTAGGTGACACCAGCCTGCCAGGTATCCAGTCCATTATCAACCGCCTCAAGACCCAAGGGGACCTCACACCAGAGGAGCTGGTCGATGGCTGTTTGGACCTGCTGGGCCCCCTGGAGGTGGAGCCTAAGACCCGACAGCACCTGATCCAACAGGCTGAGGAGGGTGGTGTGCTGCAATGGAACGCTAAAGATGGAGATGGTGCTCCCGTACAGAGAGCGGCCCAGATGCTGCAACTCATAGTTGCCACCAGAGAGTACCAGTTCGGATAACTATCTACTAGGCGGTGTCCTAGAGTCACATTCATTAGTTACGACTCTCAAAGGGAGAGCATAAGATGCTTACGACCGTAGCTGCAGGGCGAGTCTACAATTATAGTCATGTGGTGGGCCGAGCCTCTTCTCTTGGCCCAGGATTTCATTTTCCAACTGCCTTGGCCGTAGGGCAGGGCGGCGTGGTATACGTAATCAGCCGGGGCGGCGAA
This sequence comes from Dehalococcoidia bacterium, assembly GCA_965248115.1. Lineage (GTDB taxonomy): Bacteria > Chloroflexota > Dehalococcoidia > Lucifugimonadales > CBDFII01 > CBDFII01. Next base: position 1,016,962 of record CBDFII010000005.1, on the reverse strand, counting down.
TCTCTTTTCCCTGGCACCCGCGTGAGCATGGTCACCATTGCAGACCCCGGTGATGAAGAATTCCTCGGAGAGTTCGGCCATTATGGAGAGAGCGATGGTGAGTTTATGTGGCCGACCTCTGTGGACTTAGACAGGGATGGGAACGTCTACGTCGCCGACGAGTGGCTTCAGCGGATCTCCATCTTCGATAAGGATGGCATTTTCCTGGACAAATGGGGCATACCGGGAGATGGCGATGGGGAGTTACATAGCCCTTCCGGTATGGTCTTTGACCAGGAGGATAACCTGTACATCGTAGATAGTGGCAGCAATCGTATTCAAAAGTTCACTAAGGATGGCATATTCCTACACAAGTTCGGTGAAGAGGGTAGCGGTGAGGGTCAGTTCAACTTTCCATGGGGCATCACCATCGACAACCAGGGCGATTTATACGTGGCCGATTGGAGAAACCACCGGGTGCAGAAGTTTTCCTCCGAAGGGATATTCTTGACTAGCTTTGGTACCTTCGGGACAGGAGCAGGGGAGCTAAACCATCCTTCAGGTGTGGCTGTTGATGGTGATGGGGATCTGTACGTATGCGACTGGGCTAACGATCGCGTGCAGATCTTTGCACCAGATGGAGGTGTCATCACCTCGCTCATTGGGGACGCACACCAACTTTCCAAGTGGGCCCAAGAATCCGTAGAGGCTAATCCAGATGTGATAAAGGGACGACGCAAAATCAAAAGTCCAGAAACTGAATGGTGGCTTCACAATCCTACGGCGATAGCCTTTGAAGAGGCCAACAGCCGCATCGTGATAGTCGACTTTCAGCGGAAGCGTCTCCAGATTTATATCAAGGATAAGGGTTACGTGGACCCCCAGTTCAATCTGTAGGTTTGGGGAAACGGCCTCTCTACCCACCCAGGCCATCACGGTTTCATCTCGGCAGCTACAATCTAATCAAGCTAGATCGTCACCTTTCAATATCCTGTGTAACTGTCTTTTGGTGAGATAGAGCTCGAGAACCCAAGGGAGGCCGGGAGAGATAAACACAGAGCCCAGCGATCAGAGAAAGGGCCCCAAATACAGCGAAGATGAAGAGATAGTTCCCGGTGATGTCATAGGCCAAGGCGGCGGCTAGGGGTCCTGTGGAGTTGCCTGCCATCTGAACCGGCCACACTGCACCGCGCACCGCTCCGAGGGAGTCCCTTCCGTAGTAATCAGCTACGATGATATGTTCAATGGTTTGCTGCCCACCCCCCAAGAGACCCAGATACAGACCCCACAGGAGCGCGACTCCAGTGGAGCTAGCGGCTAGAAGTAAGACGAAGCTGACTGCCATTAATAGATAGTTGACGGTCAGGATTAGGCGAATGCTGTATCGTTCTGCCAGGAGTCCGAAAACGAGGGCTCCCAGTGCAGCACCGGCTGACAACATCGCCACAACCGCTACAGCGATCCCTGGCCCGAAACCCTGGTCGGTAAAGTAAGGAATCGTGTGGAGATTCACTCCAGCTCGGACAAAAGACGACGTGGCATAAGCGAGGGCGAGCAGGTAAAAAGAGGTGAGGGTTATCACCTTCCCAAGTGGCAGGGAGATCTCTTGGTCTGTACTTGAACCGGTTTTTCCACGGGCCACGGCAGGGATAGTAGTTTCTTTTTCTTCCGGCGTCATTCCATCGGGGAGAAGCCCCAGGTCTTCGGGACGCCGGCGAAGGAATATAACCGCCGGAAAGAGCGATACCAGCCATACCACTACCCCTGCAGTGGCGGCTGCGACACGCCAGCCACTGATGCTGACCAGGTATTGGATATATAACGGGGTGACGGTGCTACCTAGCTTTGCTCCCAGCTGGCCCAGAGCCACGGCCCTGCCCCTCTTTGCTATGAACCACTTGGGAATGATGACACTCACTGCTAAGGCGACAATCCCCGTCGTCACGATCCGGCCCAGGATCTGGAGCACGTAGAACTTCCACAGCGCGTCGATTCCCGCCATGAGCACAAGTGTGCCACCGAGGATGGTGAAGGCGACGGCAATCGTCCATCGGCCCCCAAACCGGTCGATGAAAGGCCCTATGCCGAGGGCGATCACACCCCCCAGGAGAGTGCCGGTGGTCAGGGCGCCCGTGAAGACACTACGACTCCAGCCGAACTCCTTGGTTACTGGCTTGAGAATGACGCCTAACACAGGAAGGGTTTCGGCGCTCAGGGTAAAGCCTGCCAGGGCAACGACCGCAACGATTACCCACCCATAATAGAAACGAGGTTTGATGCGTACCTGGGGAGTGGTCATACTAACGTCTATCCCTTGGCCGTAATTCCCTTGGTGCAGCGCATTGTTTCAATGGAGCCAAGCCAGTCGGACAAGTTTAACATGGACTTGCCCTAGCTGGCCTGCGGTGAAAGTGGTCGCTCATCCTGAGCGAGGCATATTTTAATTTTGCCCCACGGGGATATTATCTGAGGCCGTCAGCTATGATATCTAACCGAAGGTAGGTACTTTGCAACAACCTAGGATGAGAAGCGGCCTATCGATTTGGAAGTAGCCTTGAGATTTGACATAGGAGCTTAAGGGGCTTAGTCTGCAGGTACCTGGCTTTAGTATCTTCGGTAGGTACCATTGTCCTGATACGGGAAATCCCAATACGGAGTGGGCTGTTTTATGACGGCTCCCATGAAGAGCACCGAGCATTACGTATCGCGTCCCGATGGTCAGATATATTATTTCAAAACAGGTCATGGAGAGCCGCTAGTTTTTCTCCACGCCGCTGGCTTGAGCGGGTGGAGCTTTAGAAAGGTTATCGATAAGTTTGCAGAGCATTTCACCTGCTATAACATTGACTTCCCCGGCTTTGACCATTCTGATATACCGCCGAAAAGGTACTCAATTGACGAAAACACAACCGCCATTTTGGATGTCATGGAAAGCGCTAGCATCAGGGAAACTCGAATCGTAGGTTCTCACTTTGGGGCCATGGTGGCGGTGCACATGGCGGCAAACTACCCTGAGCGGGTAAAAAGACTGGTCCTGGATGGGTTGGGATATTGGAGTCGTGAGAGGGGGCAGGCCTATTTCGAGAATGGCATCAAACCACGACTTACAGACGTGACCTCTTATGATATACCCGTTGTTCCCTTCAATACGTGGGAAGAGGCCATCAAAATCATCCCTGGGGTGGACCGAGAGCGATGGAAGAAGAGCGAGGAGATCAAACGTAAGAGCCGCTACTGGCTAAGCCTGACCTACGAGGTGATTACCAGTTACGACACTGAGTCAACTGGCCCGAGGGTTAACGTGCCGACAATTATATTCTATGGGGATGGAGATCCGGTACGTTTCGCGGCGGACAGGGCCAAGGAAGGGATAAAAGGCTCCATTGTAAAGATGGTGGCAGACTCTCCAGGCCAAGTCCATATTAATCAGCCAGAGGAATTCGTCACGCAGGCCTTGCCGTTTCTTCTTAATCCTTAATAACGCCATATTGGAGATATGCTCGACGTTGCACCTTGGTGCGTTGAACCGACGACGCCCTCCCCCTAGAGCTACAAATTGAACTGGGGGTCTACGTAGTCCTTTTCCTTGACGTAAATCTGGAGGCGTCTCCTCGCCTGATCGACGATGATGATCCGGTTCCTTTCGTGGTCGATTGCTATGTGTGTGGGCCTTTTCAACCTCCATGCGTGTTCCGGGTGCATGGCCCGGCGGATGGCTTTGATTATGTCGGGGTTGGAGTCTACGTGGTCCTGGGCCCACTTGCTAAACTGCCATGCATCCCCATGAAGGGAAGCGATGAACTCTCCGTCCGGCGTATAAATCTGGACCCGATTATTGGCCCAGTCCGTTACGTAGACATCGCTATCCCTATCGACGGCCACAGCAGAGGGATGGTTGAGTTCACCGGTATCGGCCCCATCCAGCCGCAGCATGTGTGAAAAATCTATGTGTCTGGGATAGTCAGAGGGATAGTTGAGTTCACCAGCCCCAGGTGCCGGCCGACCAAACTGGAGGAGAAATGTGCCATCGGGGCTGAACTTCTGCACCCGATGGTTCTTCCAGTCAGCTACATACACATTATCATTGTCGTCAACCGTGATTCCCCAGGGCAGGTCGAATTCCCCCTCCCCGCTGCCGTGGTGGCCCCACCCACCGAGGAAGACGCCGTCTTTGGTGAACTTCTGCACCCTGTGGTTAAGGGCGTCTACCAGGTAGAGGTTATCTTTCCTATCAAAAGCGAGACCTGAGGGGCCGTTGAGCTCTCCTGGGCCGCTACCTGGGGTGCCCCACTTGCTGCGGAACTTTCCATCCTTGTCGAATATGGTGATACGATGAAGGTACTCGTCAGAGACGTAGACATTCTCATCCTTGTCCAGGCCCACAGAGGAGGGCCACATGAACTGACCATCCCTGGTGCCTTCGGAACCAATCGTAAGGAGGTACTGCTCCTCAAACGGACCTCCAACCTTTATTTTAGCTACACGAGGATAAAAATTCGGAGCCGATTCTCGGTCCAACACGTACACCACACCATCCCTACCTAGCGCAATCCCGTTAGGCTTACTGAACCCCATTGCCCCCTCGCCTTCTGGCGTTTGACCAGAAATCCTGCCGCCAACCTGATGGCTCCAGTTGTACACGCGGCCATGCGCAATGGTTATTAATGCCATCGGGGCCCTCCTTCGATTGCGTTCCTTCTGAATCAAGGGTACCTTAAACGGGGTAAGTTGTCACGGCAACCGATTCCGAAGGCTTGAAACAACACAAACGCGGCTGTATCCTGCCGGTACCACAGAACAGCGCTTGCCCGTGGGTATACTGCTCCCCGACATAGGAATTAACGGCCTTTGGGCGTGCCACTACCATTACTCCGTCAAGGATGGTACTATCTTTAGGCATAAACAGGTTGATACGGCGCACCCTGGTTCGAGTGCTTGAACCAGGGCATTATCCGTACTAAAATGTGTTCGGTTGGGATTCTTTCTACTGAAGAAGATTGTGTTCAAAGGAGGTTAGTGTTATGGCTGACAAGGGAATAGCCTTGATGGCTCACCTTATGCGTCGAGCTAGCTTCGGAGCGACCCGAGAGGAGCTGGAGAAACGCGTGGCTAAAGGCTACGAAGCAACGGTAGAGGAGCTTCTGCATCCCGAAGACTATTCCGCGGTGGACACACATGTTCTCTACAGATATGCACCGAGATCTTGGGGTCCTGGGATGGTAGGCCAAATGGGCATCTACAATTGGATGTACCATATACTCAATACTGAAAGACCTTTGGAAGAGAAAATGGTCCTGTTCTGGCACCAGGTGTTCGCCACCGGCAACAACAAGGTGGACAACTACGACCAGATGCTCGTTCAGATTGGCATGTTTCGTCGCCAGGGCATGGGCAACTTCCGCGACCTGCTGCTCGAACTAGCCCGGAACCCGGCAATGATCTTCTGGCTGGACAATAACGAGAACCACAAGTATGCGGTAAACGAGAACTGGGGCAGGGAGTTGCTGGAGCTGTTCTCCCTGGGCGTGGGTAACTACACGGAGGGGGATGTAAGGGAGGCCTCCAGGGCCTTTACCGGCTGGACTATAGCTGCCAAAATACCTCGGTTCCCCTACTACAGCTTCCCCTGGAACTTCGAGTACAAGGTCGAAGACCATGACTACGGCGACAAAAGCTTCCTGGGGCATCAGGGCTGCCTCAACGGTGAAGATATTATCGACATCATCGTGCAGCAGCCCGCTAGTGCCCGCTTCATCGCCCGTCACCTCTATAACTTCTTCGTGGACGATGAGCCCCAGGTACCTAGCTGGGTGATAGAGCCTCCTGGGAATCCTGAAGCCGTAGACACCCTGGCGACAGCCCTTACTGAGTCCAAATATGAGATGCGCCCTGTACTACGCACCCTGTTCAACTCCGACTTCTTCAAAGAGGCCACATTCGCCAGGGTTAAGAGCCCCACCGAGGTAGTGGCTGGCACCTTAAAGCTGCTGGGAGGGTATAACTTTCCCACACCGACCCTTGAAGAGCTGTGCATGGAGCCCGCAAACATGGGCCAGGACATGCTCAACCCGCCCAGCGTTGAAGGCTGGCACACTGGACAGGAGTGGATCAATAGTGGGTCTCTCATGAACCGGGTTAACTTCGTGGCCGACATGGTGGCCAACACCAGCTTGCCTGGTGTCCAGTCCATCATCAACCGGCTCAGGGCTCAGGGGGACCTCTCTCCCGAGGCGCTGGTGGATGGCTGTTTGGACCTGCTGGGTCCTCTAGAGATGGAGCCCCAGACGCGTCAGCACTTAATAGCGCAGGCTGAGGAGGGTGGTGTGCTCCGCTGGGACTCTGAGAATGGAGACGGCGCTTCCGCCCAAAGAGTGGGCCAGGTAATGCAACTGATAGTTGCCACCAGGGAGTACCAGTTCGGATAAGTTGTTGCAACAAGATTCCAGGCTGGGCTGGAGCCACGTCCATCAGATACCATTCCATAAAATACGGAACGTGAGATGCTTACAACGATAGCAGCAGGGCGAGTGTACAATTTTAGTCATGCAGTGGGCCGAGTCTTGATGGGGGGTGCGGCATTTAACCATCCCACGGCGTTGGCCCTGGGTCAACGTGGGCTGATGTATGTGGTCAGCCGGGGAGGTAATGGAAGCACAAGAGTGGGTAAGGTGACCATCGGGGGCCCCATGGAAGAGGAATTCATATGCGAGTTCGGCCATTATGGCGAAGATGATGGACAGTTGATTTGGCCCACCTCTGTGGCCCTAGACAGGGAGGGGAACGTCTACGTAGGAGACGAGTGGCTTCAGCGAATCTCCGTCTTTGATGAGGATGGCAACTTCCTGGACAAATGGGGGACGCCGGGAGCTGGCAATGGAGAGTTAAACCGCCCCTCAGGTATGGTCTTCGACCAAGAACAAAACATTTTGATCGTAGATGGTGGGAACAATCGCGTCCAGAAGTTCACCAAAGACGGACGCTTTCTGGCCAAGTTTGGCGAAGAGGGTGACGGTGAAGGCCAGTTCAACACACCTTGGGGCATCACAATCGACAACCAGGGCGACATATATGTAGCCGACTGGAAAAACCACCGAGTACAGAAGTTGTCCCCAGATGGCACATTTCTGGGTTCTTTCGGCTCTTTTGGGACAGGAGTAGGGGAGCTAAACCATCCAACCGATGTCGCCGTTGATTCCGAAGGAGATATCTATGTGTGCGACTGGGATAACCACCGCGTGCAGATCTTTGCGCCCGATGGAGATTTCATAACGTCGCTCGTTGGGGACGCTCAGGTGCTCTCCAAGTGGGCACAATGGACCGTGGACGCCAGTCCAGATATTATAAAGGGGCGGCGTAGGGTTCAAAGCCTTGCCCCAGAATGGGTGTTCTGCTTTCCCATCGCTGCGGTTTTTGATGAGGAAGAAGGCCGCCTCATTGTGGTCGACTGCCATCGACACCGCCTCCAGATTTACATAAAAGACAAGGAATATGTAGACCCTCAGTTTAACCTGTAGCTCTGGAAGAACGGCCGGGTTGAGCACAGGATGAACATGCAGCATCCGGACAACCTTGGTTGCTAAGTTATGAGGTAAAGTTCCTCCTCCTGTTGATTTCTGCGAGAGTTCCCCCCCCATTAGTGTTCCTCTTCTAGTGCCGAGGTTTGACGCCCGAAACAAGAAATGAGCAAGCAGTGAAGGGGAAAAGGTCGTGGCCGTACTCCGGCGGTTTGCCTAGTCCTCTTGCTAGGCCTCATGCTTTGGGGTCGCAGACCAGCGCCGCCACAAGGGAAAGGGTATCCCCGGTTTGCTGGTCAGGCTACTGCCACCCTGGGGGCCTCTCAAACAGCGCGGTGGCCGTCCTCCAAGGTGAAGTAGAGCAGATGTAGGAAGAGGTGATTTCGGGCATTCTTGGCTGCAGAGGTAACCATTGTAACGAGAACTCGACCTTTCCAATAGGCCGCGTAGCACACCTAACGGCACAGAGAGGCCCACAGTACAGCCGGAACATCACCTTTAGAGAGCAGTGGGGAGTATCGTGGGAGAAGGCCCCTCGTGTTCACCTGAGCCCTGGCGAGGCAACCTAGTGAACCTGCCCCCTGGGATGTTGGCCTAGCCCTCCCTTATATTAGTCGCTTTGTCCCTACGGGTTGTATCGAAGCTCCTCCATCCGGATGGCTTGGGGATTCTGATAGACGAACGACCAACTGAACTCAGGTGCCAGCACGTGTAGCTCTGGGGTCGTGTAAATTGGCAATATTCCCACCTGATCGTAGACGTGTTGGAAAACTTCTCTCTCCAAGCGGTCGAACTTGGCCCGGTCTTCGATCCATGCGTCCCCTGTCTGGGCGAACCTCTCCGCGACGTAGGGATCTTTGTAATAGGCGCGCTTGTCAGGGTCATACCATCTAAACCACCGGAGACGGGTGCCGGAGGTGCCTACAGAGAACGCAAAAATCTTCGCGCCAAGATCCGATTTGCTCCATGCGTCACTGAGGCCGCCATACCAGTCCCATGTAGTACCCTTCGCATTTATCCCAACGTTCTCCAGAAAGGTGAGAAGCGCCCCGTGCTCTTTAGGTACTCGAGGTGCGTTACGGATGGTTACCATTGGCACTTCAACGTCAAATCCGTTGGGGTACCCTGCTTCGGCCAGCAACTGCTTCGCTAACTCGGGGTCGTATTTGTATGGAGGAAGAGTTATCGATGCTGTCTGCCACGTGCCGGTGAGTGGAAGCGCAAACCCACCCCATATCTCATCTGACATAGCCTCCACGTCAATTGCATGGGCAATTGCCTGACGTACCTTTACGTCCGACCAGGGAAAATCTCCTCTGTGGGGGAAGGTTTCCAGACCTCCGAAATGGATGCGAACATTGAACGCTCCGCCATAGGGCACTATGTTAATGCCACGTTCCTGTGCTTGTAGCGCATCCCCCAGTTCGACTTTGTCGGTCATGTGAGCTGCGTCTGTTATCACCATAGCTACCTGAGTCTGGCTTTCGGGGACTCGCACATACTCCAAGCGGTCAATGGCGGGATCAGCTCGCCAGTGATTGGGTACCCTCTCATAGGCCTGGAATCCTGGTCCCCACTTAACGTGGCGGAACGGCCCGGTACCTATGGGATTCTCTGCAGCCTCATCCCGACCTACGGTCTCGATATACTTCTTTGACAGGGCTGGGAAGAACCTTGACATGCTTGCTAGATAGTCGGTCACTGGGATAGGCCCGTTGTTCTCTCTAGTGATTTCGTACTCGTATGTTCCCGTCTGTTCCCATTTTGGCCCCCACGCCTCCCAATCACGCTTGTAGGTGGTGACCTCGAACTCCCAATAGTGGTCATGTAGCCAGATTGCATCCGCTGCATTCCATTCACCCCACCCACTTTGGGCTTGCACACCTTCCGCAAGCTTTATCTTGAGAACCTTTCCTCCGTCGTCTAAGTTCCATTCACGGATCAGTCCTGGGAAAAATCCTACCGTAACGCCCCTTTCATCTCGTTGTGCAAGAACCATGGGGTCGTACGCTTGGGCAGACTGGGTATACGAGACACTCACGAAAGGCGGTAGAGATCGCTCAGCGAACACGCTGTAGGCCACCCGGAACACATCTATCCGTGCCGGTGCCACTGGGCCGGGAGGTGTTGGTGTAGGGGTAGCTATTACTACTTTGACCACCTCGACCTCTTTAATCACCTCGACCTCTTTAATCACCTCTTTTACCACAGCTACCTCTTTTATGACCTCGACCTCTTTTACGACCTCTACCGGTACCTCTTTAATCACCTCTTTTTCGATGACAAAAGGCGTAGGAGTAGCTGCGGCTCCACACGCCATAGCCACCAGGGCTGTTAGGGCTACCATCAGAACCAATAACTTAAAAACCTTGTTGGAAAACACTTGGCCCCTCCCTATTATCGTAGAGATATGCATGTGCATGGAGAATATAGCTGCCCTGGACTTAAATGTCAATTTTTATGCAAATGGTACTGTCTGGTGGCAACTATCAGCTCCAATATCTCGACGACCCTTTTGGTGTAACCAGTAGTTTCTCCGTCGGTGCCTCAGGGCAGCGTGCTACCCTCTTTAGCCTGCTCGACTAAGTGCTGACGGCTCTGAGGCCCTACCTCCAGGGGGCCCTGCAGGTTCAAACCGCCATTGAGGCTTGTCGTAGAGCGCAATACGGTCGATAATGGTAAGGTTCGTATATAAAACAGTGATTCCTACTGGTCAGGACATCGATATATTGCCTAACGCTCGCTCTGCGCCTATCGAAGGGTGAGCGCTAATCTCTTAGCAAGGAGGAGAAGGTAACCTATGGAACCTTTCACTAAACTCACCGGCGTTGTCGCCGCCCTGGACCGGGCCAACGTGGACACGGACCAGGTCGTTCCCGCCGTGTATCTGAAGCGGATAGAGCGCACTGGCTTCGGCCAATTCCTCTTTGCTTCCTGGCGTTTCTTAGAAGATGGGACCCCCAATCCAGAGTTCGAGTTGAACCATCCAGGCTACCAAGGGGCCACCTTCCTGGTAACCGGACGGAACTTCGGCTGCGGCTCCTCACGGGAGCACGCCGCCTGGGCTCTCCTGGACTATGGGTTCCGGGCAATCATCGCTTCTAGCTTCGCAGAAATTTTCCACAAGAACTGCTTTGACAATGGTATTGTTCCTGTTCACCTACCGGAAGACCAGATCAACCAGCTTATGGCGAAGGCAAATAGCAAGCCTGGGTATCAGATAACCGTGGACCTGGAGTCCTGTCAGTTGAGGGACGAAGAGGGTCTAAGCATACCCTTCAAGGTACACAACGACCCTGATGTCCACGAGTTCCGCCGGTACTGTCTCCTTAACGCGCTAGACGACATCGCTCTGACATTCCAGCACGAGGACAAGATAGCCGCCTATGAGGCCAAGCGAGGACTCCATTAGAACGAGTGTGGCTGAAGCCTAGGCCTAGTGAAGACTGCTGAACTCACTTTTAAACAGAGCGTGCCGGGGGTATCTAAGAGAAGCGATATAGTTTGGCCGCGTTATAGTAGGTTATTTTTCGCTGTTCTTCCTCAGGAACATCCGCCAAAATCTCGGCTAAAATCTTCTGTGAGTTTGGGAATGTAGATTCTGAGTGGGGATAGTCCGATCCCCACATAATGTTGTCCACGCCGATATATGATCGCAGCGTTAGGCCGAGATCGTCTTCCATAATGCTCACGAAGACGTTGCTATGAAAGAAATCGCTGGGCAGCATGTTATTTTTGAACCGGTAATCAGCTATGTTAACTCTCTCTCGGTAGACGAAGTCCATGGTCTTAAGGAAATGGGGAATCTAGCCCATCTCAAATTCAACAATGCCCACCTTTAGACCCGGATAGCGCTCAAATACGCTGGAGAAGATTAGGTTACCGATGCTCAGCTTAGGCCAGACATCGAAGGCTGATCTGTAAGCTGCTGTAATCTTATCTAGCTCCTTCTCCACACGATTCGTGAAAATATGCAGGCTTAGAGGCATATTTAGGTCCTGCGCGGCGGCCCAAAAGGGTTCATAGACAGGGTTGTCGTACTGCCCATCCTCCTTGGGATAGGAGGAGATCATGGCACCGGCCAGTCCCAATTTGGCAACCCGTTGGAGCTCTTCTACCCCTTCTTGGGGGTCATCCACGTTGATCATTGCTATGCCCTTAAGACGGTCTGGGTATGCACTGCAGTATTCGGCGATCCAATCGTTATAGCTCCTAAAGATGGAAGATAAAAGGGTGCTGTCTCGCACTTCGTATAACTGCAGGCCCGCCGACGGATACACTACATCCCTCTGGACACCATCCAATGCCATGTATTTGATGCGCTCGTGAGGGTCGTACCCACCTGGGCGCACCTCCTCAGTGGTGCCCCTGGTACGGATATGCTCTGGGTCTTCGAACCTATCACCGGCGGCGCTAAAAGCTATGTGGGAGTCCGCCGATATAATTTCCCAATCCTTCATGATGAGTTATCCTCCGTTTGGTCGTTGTTAAGCTGTCCTATGTAACCAGTCGGTTTCTGGAATTTCTGCAGCATCAAAGCTAATAGTAAACCCGGTAACCCATACATTGGAGGCGACAATTCTAGAAACAAAAGAGTTGGGGTAGTGCACCCCAACTCTTTTGCACCTGAAACCCTGTGGAGGTCTTTGCTTAGCTTCGCTTATTTAGGCACCCTCCATTACTATGGGTTGTACTCTAGCAATTCCAGTCGAAGGTACTGAGGATCCATCAGGCTGGACCAGGAGTATTCGGGCGCCAGCAGATGAAGCTCCGCAACAGAGTACAGCGGTACCGTACCAACGATGTCTTGCATGTATTTATGGAATTCTCCCTCAATTCCAATGTACGCCTTGGGGTCGTCGATGTAAGTTTTATCACTTCTCTGGAAAAATGCCTCAACTTGGTCATCGGCGTAGTTGGTATAGCGTTTAGTTGGCCCGGACGTGTAAAAGGTCCACTCTTTGAACGGGCTAGGGAAAGTGGTTACAGACATGGCCCAAATTACGCCAGCAGTTTTCCCTTCGAACCAGCGTTTCTTCCAAGATGACCAGTCCTGTACCGTACCTTTCACATTTAGCCCCAGGTTCTCCAAGGACAACAAAAGGGCGTTGTGCTCCCCGGGTACCCGGGGTGACCCGCCGATAGTTAGCATCATCACTTCAACGTCAAACCCGTTGGGGTAGCCAGCCTCAGTCAGCAGCCGCTTGGCTTCCACCAGATCGTACGGGAAGGGGTCAAGATTTATCGAAGTTGTTGGCCACTGTGTACTGAGAGCCGTTGCAAACCCACCCCGTATCTCGTCTATCATGGCCTGCCTGTCCATTGACAGGGCGATAGCCTTGCGCACCTTTACGTCGTTCCATGGGTCGTCGCTGTGTGTCGGAAATTCATGACCGCCGAAATGAACCCGCACGTTGAAGGCTCCCGCAAATTCCTGTACCTTGACGCCACGGTCCTGCGCTTCCAATGCGTCCTCTAATGCGACTCCAGTAGCCATCTGAGTTGCATCGGTCATCATCATGGCTGCCCTAGTAAAGCTCTCTGGAACACTGACGTACTCCAGGCGATCCATGACTGGCACTTTCCGCCAGTGATCTTGTACCGCCTCAAGTATCAGCAGACCCGGGCCCCACTTGACGAACTGGAACGGCCCAGTTCCTATTGGATTCTCTTTGGTTCCCAGCTCACCCTCGGCGTCAACGTGTTTCTTGAGGATAGGATCGACCCACCTATAGGTGGCACGCTGCCAGTCTAGCAGGGGTACGATTCCTCCGTCGCCCCTAAAGATCTCGAGCTCGTAGCGTCCTGTCTGCTTCTCTTGTATGTCCCATCCTTCAAAAGGTGCTCTTGGACCCCACTCTTTAAACGGCCGATAGTAGGACCAGCTAAAGAGAAAGTCCTCCGCCGTGTACTCCCCCCAGCCTTTGTGGGCTTGTACTCCCTCTTCTAGCTTGACCTTGATGGTTTTTCCTCCATCAGCTACCGACCATTCGCTGATGAGTCCTGGGTTGTAGTGGTCAACTGCGCCGCTCTTGTCCGCAACCACTAAAAGACCGGGATCGTAGATCTGCGACCTCTGGGTAGGGAAACCGGGGCCAGGAGGACCGACGTGTCCTTCAAAGCGATCCATAGCTATCCGGAACACACCTACCCGCGCTGGTGCAGCGGGTACAGCGGGCGCTGGCGTGGGGGTGGCAATGACCACCTTTATCACCGGCACCTCTTTTATTACCTCTATTTCTTTAATCACCTCTGTTATTACAGGTACCTCTTTAATAACCTCTACCTCTTTTATGACCTCTACCGGTACCTCTTTAATCACCTCTTTTTCGATGACAATGGGCGTAGGAGTAGCTGCGGCCCCACACGCCATGGCCACCAGCGCAGTCAACGCTACTGCTAGCGTCAACACCTTCAGAGCTCTATTGGAACTCATATGGAACCTCCTCTACAGTAGATCATACTGCCTTCGTGAGGAAAAGTAGCACGCTAATTCCTTAATGTCAAGTATTCAGCCACTTAACCCCTGGAATGGCTCGTGCAAAGCCCCTGGGCCCAGAGGATGACTATAGCAGTCCTCTATCTAGCGCTGTAGCCTAGTGGGCTCGACTATGTAGAGCTGGCCTGCCACGCAGGCTGCCGTACTGTTTTTCTCTTCATGAAGCTCTCCAAAGTTGCACAGCCATTCCATTATAGTGGATAAGCAAGCAGAAATGAGGTGGAGGTAGGCTACTACAGGTTCGAAAGAGGCGTGTACGCTGGTTGTTGTCCTATCCAACTTGGTGTGGGATACTTTAGATTAAAGGACATATTTTGTATGTCAAATGACCAATACGGGAACTCTGGCTGAGCTTCTGGATGAGAAAACCCAAGAGGGCGATCTGTACCACGTGGAGGCTGCCGGGGCGGGGCGTTCACGGCAGAGCCTTACATGCTTGAGCCTGTAGAGCTGGTGGAGGCGACTCTGGTGGGGAGCAGCTAAAACGAGCCTCTCACCACGAGCAGATATTTAGAGGCACCATGACCGGGGTGGAGAAAAAAATAACAGCTCATCCTGAGCTTGTCGAAGGATGAGTTGCATACGAAGCCAGGACAAGGGCAGAAGAGTAGACGCCAACAAGTCCTACCGCCACAACAACTGAAACCCTGTCAACGGGTCTCTTCTTTACATCCCATCGAACCATCGAAGGGGGTTGCGATGCTTACCGCCTTTGGTTCCCTCGCAGTGGGCGCCATGTTTTTCTCCTATTGGCTAGAGTCTAGCTCTAGGTGGTTCATTCTCAGCTTCGCCGTGGCCAGCGCTGCCACCGCCGTTTACAGCGGGCTGGTTGCGGCCTATCCCATAACTGTAATCGAGGCTCTGTGGGCTACGGTGGCCTTACAGCGATTCGTCGCTCGTTCTCGTAAAGAGCAAGTTCAGCGCTCTTCATTCTCTTAAAACTCTTAAAACTCTTAAAACTCTTAAAACTCTTAAAACTCTTAAAACCACTCTTAAAACTCTTAAAACTATAGCTGCATCCCGCTCCTGGTGCGGTCCAGTGGCTCTGCTTGATGTCCCAAGTGCCTCCGGTGAGACGATAATCGGACATAGTATCTAGGAAGATTTCCATAGCCTCCGAACGTAAAATAATTGACTTTTGAAACCTAGGTGTGTATACTACCTGTTCGAGGGAGTCCCAAAGATGGCCCCGAACACTCGGGGTCATCTGTAATATGGTCACCTTTATGGTAACGGGCCCCAGTAGCTCAGTGGTAGAGCAGCGGTTTTGTAAACCGCGGGTCACGGGTTCGAATCCTGTCTGGGGCTGACTCGTGAGTATGTGCGGCCCCAGAGACGAGGCTACTTCTAAAGGTGAGGTGCCCTTATATTGGAGCTGGGTGGTGGGTATGCTAGACTATATCGAGAGGGAGGGGTGGGTGAGTGGCTTAAACCACCAGACTGTAAATCTGGCGCCCGTCGGGCTTCGTAGGTTCGAATCCTACCCCCTCCACCAGTTAAGCGTGTGGAAACCAAGGGCCCACATAGCTCAGCCGGTAGAGCACGTTCTTGGTAAGAACGGGGTCGGCGGTTCAAGTCCGCCTGTGGGCTCCATAACATAATTTACGGAGGATATCTAAATGGCTAAGCAGCGCTACGATCGGACAAAGCCACATATAAATGTGGGTACTATAGGTCATGTGGATCACGGTAAGACTACCCTTACCTCCGCCATAACCTCGGTCTTGTCCTCTGAGGGGACAGGTACCACCTACACTGCATTTGATCGTATCGACAACGCTCCCGAGGAGAAGGCCCGCGGTCTTACCATTGCCATCTCCCACATCGAGTACGAGACCGCCAACCGCCACTATGCCCACGTGGACTGTCCTGGTCACGCCGATTACATTAAAAATATGATTACGGGCGCAGCCCAGATGGACGGTGCAATCCTGGTGGTGAGTGCTCCGGATGGCCCAATGCCTCAGACGCGGGAGCACATCCTGTTGGCGCGGCAGGTAGAGGTGCCCCGAATCATGGTGGCACTAAACAAGGTGGACGCTATGGAGGACCCCGAGCTTTTGGAGCTGGTGGAGCTTGAAGTACGGGAGTTGCTTACCAAGTATGATTTTCCCGGAGATGAGACTCCCATTGTGAGGGTGAGTGCGCTTAAGGCGCTGGAAGGTGATGAAGAGGCCATGAAAGGGATATTGGAATTGGCCAGGGTCATGGACGAGTACATACCCCTCCCCACCCGCATCATCGACCAGCCCTTTTTGATGCCCGTGGAGGATATTTTCGGCATCAAGGGGCGCGGGACTGTGGTCACTGGAAGGGTAGAGCGGGGTGCTTTGAAACAGGGGGAAGAGGTGGAGATAGTGGGCTTTGGAGAAGTGCGTAAAACAGTGGCCACTGGCCTGGAGATGTTTCATAAGACCCTGGACTCGACCGAGGCTGGGGATGCTGTGGGTGTGTTGCTGAGAGGCGTTGAGCGGGAAGAAATAGAGCGAGGTCAGGTGTTGGCAAAGCCAGGCACTATAAAGCCCCACACCGTCGCCGAGGCCGAGGTATATGTCCTGGCCAAGGAAGAGGGAGGGCGTCATACCCCCTTCTTCAACGGTTACAAGCCTCAGTTCTACCTCCGCACGTCCGACATTACAGGCGAGATCAAACTACCCGACGGTGTAGAGATGGTTATGCCTGGAGACAACATCGCTATGGGAATAAAGCTTATTTACCCCATAGCTTTGCAGGAGCGCGACCACTTTGCCATACGCGAGGGAGGGAGAACTGTGGGAGCCGGGGTAGTCACCAAAATATTGGAGTAACCAATGGCCAGAAAGCGGGGCGAGGTCAGGGTGATAATTACGCTGGCGTGTTCCGACTGCCGGGAGAGGAACTATACCACTACCAAGAACCGCCGTAACGACTCTCAGCGGTTGGAATTTCGCAAGTATTGCTCCCGTTGCCAGGTGCACCGTCTACATCGAGAGGTACGCTAAAATTATGGCTAGGTTCTCTTCTAGAGGCACAACCCCCAGGTTCATAACTCCTTCCACTGTGGGCAAGGTCAACCCCGTAAACTTCATTCAGGAGATCATTGCGGAGCTCAAGAAGGCAGTATGGCCCAGCCGAGAGGAGACCACACGGCTCACATACATCGTCATCCTCATCTCGGGGGTTGTGGGCCTTTTTCTATGGGGAGTAGACAAAGGCTTCTTTGAGTTCTTTAAGCGCCTGGTTTTTTGATGGAACCGAGGCATCAACTATTAAATAGTCCCAAGTTGACCGAAGGTGAACAGCATGCCTAAGGCACTGGAAACAAGCAAGGCCGAGGAGCAACAGGTAAGATGGTACATCCTCCATACCTACGCTGGACAGGAGGAGCGGGCCAAGAAGAACCTGGACATGCGTATTCAAAGCCTGGACATGCAGCACAAGGTCTTTGAAGTGGTAGTGCCCACTGAGGAGGAGATCGTCCTAAAGGATGGCAAGCGAACGCCGGAGAGGGCGAAGATGTTCCCAGGGTATATCCTGGTCAGAATGAAGCTAGACGATGAAAGCTGGCACGTGGTGCGTGAAACTCCCGGTGTGACCGGCTTCGTCTCCACCGAGGACGAGATGGAGAAGAGGCCTAAGCCAGTACCCCTAGAGGACAGGGAGGTGGAAGCCATCCTCCATCAGATAGAGACCGGTGCCCCCAAGGTGAAAGTGGGCTTCCAGAAGGGGCAGTCGGTGAGGATTGCTGCCGGCCCCTTTGCCGACTTTATGGGCATAGTGAACGATGTAGACCCGGATAAAGGAAAGTTGCGGGTGTTGGTATCCTTCTTTGGTAGGGAAACGCCAGTAGAGTTGGACTTCCTCCAAGTGGAGAGCATCTAGGGAGTACTCTTGGCCAAGAAAATTCGAGCTATTATTAAGCTTCAGATGGAGGCTGGGAAGGCCACCCCAGCCCCTCCTGTGGGCCCCGCTCTGGGCCAACACGGTGTTAATATTATGGCCTTCGTCAAGGAATACAACGAGCGCACTGGCTCCCAAACGGGGGCCATTATCCCTGCTCAGATAACGGTGTACGAGGACAGGTCCTTTACCTTCGTCACACGTACGCCCCCGGCCTCAGCGTTGCTGAGGAAGGCAGCGGGGGTGGAAAAGGGAGGCTCTGAGGTAGGGATAACGCCCATAGGCAAGGTAACCCAGGAGGCCATTCGAGAGATCGCCCAGGTAAAGCTAAAAGACCTGAATACCGCATCGGTGGACAGTGCCATAAAGATCGTGGAGGGAACAGCCCGCAGTATGGGCATAGAGGTGGGGGAGTAACAGGCCATGGTCAAACACAGCCGACGCTACCGAGAGCTAGCCAAACTGGTGGATGACCAGAAGGCTTACACCCCCGAGGAGGCGGTGGAGCTGGTGGGCAAGATGTCTACTGCCAAGTTCGATGAAACAGTGGAGCTTCACCTACGAACCAGCGCTGACCCCCGCCAGTCGGAGCAAATGGTGCGAGGAGTGACCAGCCTGCCCCATGGCCTGGGTAAGAGCGTGCGAGTGTTGGTCTTTGCCACGGGAGAAGCAGTGGAAGTGGCTCGCCAGGCAGGGGCCGATTACGTAGGAGAGGAAGACTTAATCAAAAGGATTGAAGAGGGTTGGCTGGAGTTCGATGTGGGCCTCGCAGTGCCCGATGCCATGACCAAGATAGGGCGTCTAGGGCGTATCCTGGGCCGGCGAGGTCTCATGCCCAATCCCCGAACCGGCACCCTGGTGCAGACCCGTGATCTGCCCCGGGTAATCGATGAAGCAAAGAAGGGGCGACTGGAATACCGTATGGATCGTACTGCCATCATCCACTCCCCTATAGGCAAGGCCAGCTTTGAACCACGATTTCTTCTCGAGAATATGGCGAGCCTAGTGGATTCGGTTGCCAGGGCAAGACCCTCCGGTGTGAAGGGCGCCTTTATTGCCAGCGCATACCTCACCAGTAGCATGGGGCTTAGCATTAATGTGGACGTGCCTAGCCTGATGTCCCTTAAAGTAGAGGTCTAAACGCGCTGAAGACAGCGGGTCCCCTCAGGAGGGGTTAAAGAAACCAGCCCGCCGAAGCGCAAAGGAGAGCCCCTGAGAGGGGGTGCTTCCCTGCGTGACGGCGCAGGGAATTTTTATGGAGGAGGCACTGTGCCTACTGGGGAAAAGGAGAGGCAGGTCGAAGAGCTAAAGGACAGGTTTGTCCGGTGTACTATCGCCGTGGCTACCGACTACACCGGGCTGCCCGTAAATACCCTCACCGAGCTGCGCCAGCGGCTGCGGGACCAGGGTATGGAGTATCGAGTGGTGAAAAACACTTTAGCCTATGTAGCTGCTGATGAGATCAGTCGACCACAGATCAAAGATATAGTTCAGGGCCCTACGGGCTTGGCATTTGGATACGGTGACCCTGTGGAGGCTGCAAAGACACTTACCGACTACATCAGGAGTACTCGATCCACCCTCTCTATAAAAGGTGCCTTGGTAGACAACCGCATCCTGGGGCCAGGGGAGGTGGCGGCCTTCGCGCAGCTTCCTCCCAAGCCGCAGTTGTTGGCCCATATCCTGGGCCAGATGCAGACTCCTATCAGCAGGCTTCTTGCAGTCCTTAACGGCCCGGTGGTGGGCCTTGCCACCCTGCTGCAGAGGCGATTGGAGCAGTTGCGGTCGGAAGGTGAGTAACGGCAATTCTACTAACTAATAAGGAGGCGATGTGAGTAACGAGGAAGTTATCGAGGCTATAAAGAAGATGTCAGTTCTTGAGTTAGCCGACCTGGTGAAGACCCTGGAGTCAGAGCTGGGGGTGTCGGCGGCTGCCCCTGTGGCAGTGGCGGCACCTGTAGCCTCCGAGACGGGAGTGGCGGCGCAGGCTGAGGCCGAGGAGGAGCAGACGGAATTCAACGTGCTACTCCAGGACGTGGGTGCTAACAAGATTAATGTCATTAAGGCGGTTCGGGAGGTGACGTCCCTCGGTCTTAGGGAGGCCAAGGAGCTGGTGGAGTCGGCGCCGGCCGCCGTCAAAGAGAGCATCAATAAAGATGATGCCAACCAAATAAAGGAGAAACTGGAGGCGGCTGGAGCCACTGTGGCCGTCCAGTAAATCAGGACTCCATAGTACGACGAAGGGAGGTAGGGCTTGTCACGTCGCAAGGATCGGGAGCGGTTTCTAGCTATGAAGGATCTCGATGCCGATTATCGGGGGTTTCGGGGCTACCATGAGGAACACACCGAAGCGACGGAGACCCCACTCCAAACGGTTACATGCTCTGTATGTGGACGAAAACGAAACGTGTCTGTGGACGACACGGAACACAACGAGGATGGCTACGTTTGTCTGAGCTGTCGTGAAGAGATGGCCCAGGGCGAGCCCGAGCCTCAAGCTCCAGAAACTGGCACAAGCCCTAAACCACAGTCGGGCTCGGGCCAGAGTGAACATCCTTAGCTCAACTCCTATCACCCTCAGCTACCTGAAGGGTGGCAGCACCTTGTCCAAGTGGTTGTAAGCCTCGATTAGCTGCGAGTCTCTCCCAAAGCTACGGTCCTCGGCGGTTATGACCACCTCGATATCTGGCCGGAGGCCCTTGCCCTGAAAGAGTCTCCCGTTGGGGGTGAACCATTTGGCTACCGGTAGGTATAGGGCCGAGCCATCGCTCAGAACTTGATATATGCTGGCTGATCCTTTTCCAAAGGTCTCAGCTCCTAGTAAGGTAGCCCGCTCTCTGTCCTGGAGAGCACCGGCGACAGCCTCGGCGGCGCTGGCGGTAAGAGTGTTGACTACCACTGCCATGGGAAGAGGCTCGGTCGCTATACCGCCCTCCTCGATCAACCAATCTTTACGGTTGTTCTTCTGGTCGATCTCGTACATGAAAAGGCCGTCGGAGAGGAACTGGCTGGTCACTTTTCGGGCCGCTTCCAGGGAGCCCCCAGGATTCCCTCGCAGGTCAAGGACTAAGGCCAGGAAATCGGTGGTATTCAATCTCTCCAGGGCATCCAGTACCTCGTCGAAAGTGTTTTCCCTAAACTCAGCAATGTAGATATAGCCTATGCCACCTGGAAGCAGTTGCACCTGCACCGAGGGGATGTCGATGGAAGCGCGGGTGACATTGATCTCACGGGGTTCCTCCTCGCCCTCCCGAGCTATTCGCAAGGCCACCTTGGTGCCAGAGGGACCCTTCACCCGGTCTACTACCTCTCCGATGGGGATGTCCTTCACCAGTTGGCCATTCACGATGAGGATGGTGTCACCGGGCTCAAGCCCTGCTCTTTGGGCTGGGCTGCCGTCCATAATGGCCAGGATGGTGGGTTGGTCGTCTTGTATCTGCACTATGGCGCCAATACCCTCGTATCTACCCGTTAGATTCTCCTGGGCTCGGCTGTAGGCCTCGGGGGTAAGGTGCCTTGCTGACGTGTCTCCCAGGGCATCCAGCATTCCCTTTATGGCCGCCTCCGCAAGAAGCGCGCCAGACATATCGGGCCATTTCTGCTGGATCAACATCCAAGCCCGCCAAACGTCTACCAGCTCCGAAGGTACATCCCGCGATGGACGCCCCGACACCTGCTCCAACTCGGTGAGGAAAGGATAAGCCGGCTTCTCTCCCGCCTCCAGCATTTGGCGAATCATCTCGCCGGTAAGTGTCTCGGGCTCTGAGCTATCTGCACCTACATACGACTCCTGCACGATACCCCAGGCCTCCCACACCAGTGATAGCTCCTCGGGCGACTCGCGTCCGCGAGTACAGCCAGCAGTCACCAAGGCCAACACTAGGGCTAGGGAGAGCAGGAGGGGAAGCAAAGCTGAGTGTAGCTTTGAGACTCTATCCATTATAATATATAAGCCTTATTACGAAACGGGCCAGAATGATATGCTGTATCCCTAGGCCATTGTAGCATGGATGACGTTGAAAATTAAGGGCAGATATATCTACAATAGAATTTTAAGCGTATATTCTATATAGAGAATAATAGAGGAACAGAAGCAGGGAGACCAAGGGAGGAGAAATTATCATGGGGTGGAAGTCATTATTGCTGCTAATGGGTGTCTTGCTCTTTATGGTCGCCTGTACGGGTGTCAGGTCGGGGCGTCAGGATGTTTCCACTCCCCTTCCTTCTGCTGTTGAGGAGGGGACTACCCAACTGGTGACCCCTACTCCAATTCGACAGGGAGAGGCCGGTCAGGGAGGAACGCTTGTAAGGTTGTGGTCCGACCCCCCTTCCCTTGACCCTCACCTCAGTACCGATGCCACTTCCGCCGTCATCCTGGTGGAGGTGTTTGGGGGTTTGGTTACCATAGCCACCAACCTGAAAATTGTGCCAGATCTGGCCGAGAGCTTGCCCCAGATAAGTGCGGACGGGACAGTTTACACATTCCGTCTGAGAAAGGATGCCAAGTTTCATAATGGCAAGCCCGTCACTGCCCATGATGTCAAGTGGTCGCTGGAGCGTGCTGCCGACCCCGCTACCCAGTCGCCGGTGGTTGACCAGTACCTCGGTGATATCGTGGGGGCGGAAAAGAAGCTAGCGGGTGAGGCACAGGAGATCTCGGGGGTCCGAGTCATCGACGAACACACCATCGAGATAACCCTAGATGCCCCTAAGTCCTACTTCCTAGCCAAGCTCACCTATCCCACTGCCTTCGTGCTGGACCGAGAGAATGTAGAGAGCGGCCGCCGCTGGTTTAGAACTCCCAACGGTACTGGGCCTTTCAAGCTGACGGAGTACGTGCCCGGCGAGAGTCTAGTGCTCGAAAGAAATGAGTTCTTCCACCTGGGCCCAGCCCTTCTAGGGCGAGTCCGCTTCATCCTCAGCGGTGGCACCTCCATGCTGATGTACGAAAATGACGAAATTCATCTAACCGGCGTAGGTCTGGCTGACCTGGACCGCCTTCTCGATCCCAGCGAACCCTTAAGCAAGGAACTACATCAGGCTCCTCCCTCCTTTAGCATCGACTATATAGGAATGAATGTGACCAGGCCACCCTTTGACGACGCCAATGTGCGCCAGGCTCTCAACTATGCCATCGACCGAGAAGAGATAGCCAGAGTAGTGTTGGCCGGTCTGGAGACCCCTGCCAAGGGCATCCTACCCCCAGGCTTTCCCGGCTACAATCCAGATCTTCAGGGCTATGAATTTAACCCCGAAAAGGCACGCCAGCTCATGCGGGAGTCCAAGTACGGCGAGGACTGGGAACGAGGAGCGTTTCCCCGTATATTCCTCACCATCTCGGCTGGATTCGGGGCAGCGGCGCCCTTAGACCTGGAAGTGATTCTCCAGATGTGGGAGCAACACCTGGGCATACAGGTGGAGATACAGCAGACCGAGTTCGCTACCTATCTCCAGGACCTGAACCGGCGCTTATTCCAGATGTTTATGATAGGCTGGATCGCCGACTACCCTGACCCCGAAAACTTCCTCGACCTCCTCTTCCACTCTGAAAGTATCCTCAACCATACGGGGTACGATAACTCGGAGTTGAACTCTCTGTTGGAGAGAGCACGGGTAGAGCCAAACCAGGAGCTTCGCTACCAACTCTATCACCAGGCCGAAGAGCTGATCTTGCGAGATGGACCGTGGATACCCCTGTGGAACAGCGGCGAGCAGTATGTGCTGGTTAAGCCATACGTTAAAGGCTACGAGCTTACTCCCCTGATAGTGCCCAAGCTGCGGTTCGTGTCCTTTACGAGCCAGTAACAGGGGGTAAAAGGCCAATATGTGGGGCTACATAGTTCGCAGGGTGGTTTGGGCCCCCATCCTGTTGTTAATGGTCTCCCTGATAACCTTTATGCTGGGCCAGTTTGGGCCTGGAGACCCAATAGAGGTGCTGATGGGCCAGTACCAGAACCCGGAGGTATTGGAGAGAATTTCGGCCCAAAGGGGATTAGACAAGTCGGTACCAGAGCAGTACTTTATCTATGTAAAAAACGCGTTACGGGGCGACTTTGGGGAGAGCTACAAGTATCGGGGGCGGACGGTAGGTGAGCTCATCCCCAGGCGCATGTGGATCTCCGCCCAACTGGGTATTGCTGCAACCATACTTTCCCTGTTCATAGGCATTCCTCTTGGCGTTTATACAGCCGTCAAGCAGGGTTCGTGGCTGGACCCGCTGGTGGTGAGCATAACCGTGCTCTTTATGTCTGTGCCAGTGTTCCTCACTGGGCCGGGCCTTCTGTTGATTTTCTCTTTGAAGCTGGGGTGGTTGCCCACCCATGGGTGGGGAGGCTTTTTTGACAGTCGCATCATCATGCCTGCCCTAGTGTTGGGTATCCCAGGGGTGGCCATTATCACCAGGCTCACCAGAAGCAGCACCTTGGAAGTGATGACCCAGGAATACGTGCGTACCGCCCGGGCCAAGGGACTGCGGGAGTTCGTTGTGCTCTACCGACACATCCTGCGCAACGCTCTGATACCCCTGTTTACCATAGTGGGATTATCTCTGGCCGGCTTAATAGCCGGGGCCTTTATCGTGGAGTTCATGTTCGGCATTCCCGGTATCGGCCAGTTGGCCATCGAGGCCATCTTCTCCCGCGATTACCCCATCATAATGGCCGTAACGATCATTGGCGCTATGGCCTTGGTTATCGCCAATCTGATAGTGGACATAGGCTATCTGTTCCTCGATCCACGAATAAGGTATTAGATGGATATTACAGGCTCGTGACTTGACTTAAAGTGCAGGTATTACATTTAGCCGTTGAAACCACGGCTACGTGAAGATCTTTGGAGTGGATGCATATAACGATGAACGTGGCGTTGCCTGAGAGCATTGTTTTGAGGGTCGCTAGAGCTGTTTCTTTGAGGAAGCCTCGTGGCAGCTGAGAGTAAAGCTACCCTGTTCGAGGGGAGATCGCGGGGAGATAGCCCCTGGCTTCAGTCCCTCAGACGACTAATGCGGAAGAAGGTGGGGGTTGCCTGCCTTATAGTTATCGTAGTGATGTACTTTTCTGGAGCCCTGGCTCCGTGGGTTACTGCGGTCTGGCCTGGCTACGGCTACAACGAACAGAACCTGGAAATAGGAGAGGGCCGCTCTACTCTGAAAGGTTGCGCTGCCTGTCTACCACCCTCCTTGGAACACCCCTTCGGCACCGACCGACTAGGGAGGGACCTGCTAACACGAATTATCTTTGGGCTGCGCACAACCGTCATCATAACATTGGCCTCTCTGGTAACTGGGACTCTTTTCCTAGGTATAGGCATGGGGCTTGTGGCAGGCTATTTTGGCAAGATGATAGACGCGGTGATCATGCGAGTCGGTGAGGTGTTCCTCGCTTTCCCTGGAATATTTTTAGTTCTCATCATCGCTGCCACCATGAGGGAAAGGGTGCAGGACTGGGTATATAGCTTTGAAGATGCCACGGGCATAGAGGGTATCGTCAGGCTTGGTGTCGTGGACTACGTGGTGGTCTTTGGCGCCTTGGCCATCTTCTCCTGGGTAGGAATGGCCCGCCTGGTACGAGGTCAGGTGCTCTCTCTGAAGGAGAACCAGTTCATAGATGCGGCTCAGGCCGCTGGAGCATCTACGTGGCGCATCCTAGCAGTACATGTGATGCCCAACATCCTTGGCCCAGTCATCGTGCTGGTATCAATGGGAATGGGTGCTACCGCGGGTTCAGAGATAATCTTAAGCTGGTTAGGTATCGGAATTAGGCCTCCCACTCCTAGCCTGGGGGTGATGATTTTTGAGAACGGCAGCACAAGCGTACTGCGCACTACGCCCCATCTGCTGCTCTTTCCTGTGGGGACTATAACCGTCCTCATATTCGCCTTCAACCTGTTGGGGGACGCCCTCAACGATGCTTTCAATCCTCGGACCCGATGAGGAGCTACTTGTCTTTGCCTGGCTTGTCCCTGGTCACGGCGACGAGAGCAAGGGGGGCACCGAAAAGTGCAAGAAGGGAAAGGTCCCAGGGTAGACTGGCACCCTCCTGGGCAGAGCTTCTGGAGCAGCTAGAGGTAGTCCTGGTCGCACCTTCTGAAGTGGGCGTAGGTGAGGGTGTGGGAGATGGCGCACTTTGTGCCCTTGGTTTAGGGGTAGGCGAGGGAGTCACCTCTAGCTGGCGAGCCAGCTCCTCGGGGCGAGGGAAGGGTTCTAAGCCCAGCCTTAGGCGCCACTCTGAGTCAAGACCATATTGGTCGAATCCATATACTTGCTTAAGGGCCAAATCGATGTCTACAGTCTCCCGAAGGGCCCGCATCAGCAGGGGAATCTTCTCCTCGCCATAGGTGTTTATCAGGTAGTGGACCACGGAGCTGGAATGCCCATAGGCGATGATGACATCGTCGGGCTCTCCAATGAACTCTCTAAGGTACCACAGGGGTTTTAGCCTGCGGGTGAAGACGCCATAGGCCAGGGCCCTATCGTAGGCGATCCCTGGCTCTAGGTTGGCGTATTCGGCCAAGCCCTCGTTAAGCCAAGCTGGCAGCGCTGGGTAGGCCCCACCTGCAGCATCTGCTATTAGTTGATGAGCAAACTCGTGGGAGACCAAGCCCCGTATACCGGTGTCGAAAGCCAGTACCAACAGCACCCGTTGGTTGACGAACGCCATGCCCTGGGTCTGCAGCTCTTCCCGTATGGCCTGGGATCGAAAGGGTAAAGCGGAAGCCATATGTCGGTAGTTGTTATATGCAACTACCCGGATGGGGATTTGAGGCGCTAACCCCAGCACTGGCCCCATACGATCGATTGTCTCCTGCACAGAATCCATGACAGTCTGGGCACGTCTCTCCACGGGGCCGTAATAGTAAACGGTTATGAAGCCCTCGTTTATCTCCTTCCACTCGAAGCGGCTGTCTTCATAGATGGCTTGCTTCTCCTGGGTGCGCAACACCTGGCCTTCCCCGTCCCGGATTTCAAAAGAATAGAGGATGGATGACCCTGGGGGTATGTGATTGGCGCTGGTAATACTAAGCAGGTGCTCCGCTGAAACTTGGGTTCCCGGCTCAAAGTCGATGACAGCGTAGGAGGAGTTTTCTCTTCCCTGGGCCTTAAAAAATACTCTTATCTCCTTGATGATATTGGGGCTGCTGGCGGTGACTTTAAAGGCGACGCCCGTTGGGAACCTGCTCTCCACCTCCTCAGACAACACTTGGATCTCTTCCCCCTCGGCAAAAACGGAGATTGCCGGAATCAGAGAAAGAGTCAACACCGCCAGGAGTGAGGCGAGAACAATCAGGCGCAAGAACATTCTCATATTTTTATTGTACCTTATTGGTTTTCTCCTGTCTAAGATTTAGAGTCTACGCAGTGCCAAGAGATGCTATTGTTGACCCAGCGCTTAATATGCCTTGGCGGCAGTTGACAGTTGGTACCAGTACCGTGAAAAATTCGGGTTGTGCGAGGCCCCGTATTCCAGCATTAGCAGGAGGGGATTATGGCCGACCAGGAGAGAGCTACATACCGCACCCTAATCCGTGACCTACCAACGGGGGAACGCCCTCGGGAGCGCCTCAAGAACTACGGAGCTTCCTATCTAAGTAACATGGAGCTTATCGCCGTGCTTTTACGTACAGGTCTTGAGGGGGAGAGTGTGCTAAATCTGGCCGCCCGTCTGCTGAGCCAATTTCAGGGTATTGGAGGCCTGGCACGGGCAAGCTTTGGAGAGTTGTGCGCCCAAAAGGGTATTAGCGAGGCCAAGGCGTGTCAGCTTATGGCGGCACTGGAGCTTGGGAAGAGGATAGTGTCACTTCAGCCCGATTCCTTGCCTATGATCACCTCACCCCAGGATGTGGCCAATCTGCTTATGGGGGAGATGGCCCTTCTGGAGCAGGAGCACCTACGAGTGATCCTGCTCAATACAAGGAACCAGGTGTTGGACAAGGAACCAGGTGTTGGGCACAAGTGAGGTTTATATCGGCAACGTCAATTCTGCCCTCATTCGTGCCGCTGAGGTGTTCCGGCCAGCTATTCGCGAGAATTGCCCAGCTATCATTGTAGTGCACAATCATCCCTCGGGTGATCCCACACCTAGTCGCGACGATGTGAGAGTCACTGAGGAGCTTCGGGAGGCGGGAAAGGTGCTCGACATCGAACTACTGGATCACGTGGTAATCGGTAATGGAAACCGCTTCGTTAGCATGAAGGAGAAGGGGATGGGGTTCAGATAGGTTAGGCCGCGGAATTTACTGTGGAGGGACGCAAAAAGCGAGAGACGAGGCATAGATTTCCTCGTCCCTTGCGATATTATAGACCTTCGGCTTAGAAAGGCCTAGGACACTTTCTGGTAGATCTGGATACGGTTGCGGCAGGTATCGGCGACAAAGATGCGATTGTCCTCGTCAACCTCCACGGCCATCGGTGCCCAGAAGAGCTTCTCCCGGTCCAGCCTATAAGATATCTCTCGTTCATGGTACATCTCTGGATTGGCATCCAGCTTCTCTTTGCCCCATTTGGAGAGAGTAGCGTCGCCGCTGATCTGGGTGACGAAACTACCATCGGAGGCGAAGACTTGCATTAGTTCGTTGCCCCAGTCAGTGACGTAGATATCTCTGTCTCCGTCCACGGCTACACCTGTGGGACGATGGAACTTGCCATTCCCCTTGCCAGAGGTTCCAAATTTCAGTAGGAACTCCCCATCGGGGGTGAACTTCTGGATACGATCATTGCGCCAGTCGGCGACATAGATGTAACCTTGCTGATCGATGGTGATGCCCCAGGGCATGTTGAACTCGCTATCACCGGTGCCAGCCTTGCCCCACTTGGCCAGGAAGTGGCCGTCCTTGGTAAACTTCTGTATACGGTTGTTAAGGGCGTCTGCCAGCAACAGGTTGTCCTCGCTATCGAAGGCCAAGCCCGAAGGACGGTTGAACTGGCCATCACCGTCACCCTCTACACCCCACTTGCCCAGCCACTCGCCATCCTTGGTGAATATGGAGATGCGTTGGAGGTGCTCATCGGCCACATAGATGTTTTCGTCCCTGTCGAGGGCAAGGGAGACGGGCCACATGAACTGACCGTCATCGGTGCCGCCGGTGCCGAACTCGGTGACATAATCTTCCCCAATAGTGCATATGGTTACTCGCTTACCCTGAGGAGTTAACTCTCGGGCGCGATTGAGAACGTAAAGGAGGTTGCCTTTGCCCCGGGCCACGTCCACGGGATGGGCAAAGCCTGGCCCAAAATCCTCGGTTCGCCCTATCGTGTAGCTGTATTTGATCACTCGATTGCCTACGGCATAGGTAGTCATACTCACCTCATCACTGGTACCTGTCACCTTTGCTCAACGACGGCCCATTATAGCAACCCATTGTTTTCTCGGTCAACGGAATTGATCAGCACCCATTTTTGTTGACTCCGTTGCAAAGAAGTTGTAGAATATGCGTTGTCTTTAACTTTTGTAAAGGAGAGTTGAGATATGCTGAAGATTGGTCATCACGTAGAACGTCCCGGAAGAACGCCTAAGCACGCACCCATAACCATTCCGGTGCCGGAGGAGTTGGAAACTGTTCCTGGCATCCCCATGAACTTGGAGGATGTTGAGTTCTACTCCCGTGAGTATCCACTTGAGACCGTTAGCATCACCGAGAGATCGGGCCAAGACTGGTCCTTGCGAATTACCCACCGCGACCCTGAGATCCGGGAGATTCGCAGGGAGCATGGCCAGCTAAACAAGCCGATTGTTTTAGCTTCCCGTGATACCACGGATATGGAGCCCACGGCCAAACCTACGAATGAAGATGTTGGCGACAAAATCAAGGCGAAGGCCCGTGAGTTGGGGTTCGGAGAGGTTGGGTTCACCAAGTACGACCACAAATACAGCTACCAGAGCAGGAAGAGTGGAGTAAAATACCCCCACGTCATATGTCTAGCCTATGAGCAGGCCTACGAGCCCACCCAATCAATCCCCAGCGTGGAAGCGGAGATAGTCCACTCCAGCACCTATAGGCTCGAGGGATCTGCGGGCCTGGAGCTGGGTGTCTACATCCGCACCTTGGGCTATCATGCCCAGGTGCATAGCACCAACGACACTCCTGCCCCCAACATACCCATGTTTGTAGCGGCGGGACTGGGCCAGTTGGGAGCCAACGGTCAGCTTCTCTCCCCTCACTTCGGCAATCGAGCCAGGATAATGCTTATCACTACAGATGCCAAAATAACCTACGATCAGCCAGTGGACTACGGCATCCACCGCTTTTGCCAGATCTGCCAGGTGTGTGTCAACCGCTGTCCTGGGCGGGCACTGATGCGGGAAAAGATATGGTGGCGGGGTGTAGAGAAGAACAAGCTCGTCTACAAGCGGTGCAGACCGGTTATGTCCCACTATCTGGGCTGTGCGGTGTGCATGAAGACATGTCCCATCCAGAGGTACGGGATGAAAGCGGTGATGGAGCACTACGTGACCACGGGGCAGGTGCTGGGCAAGGGCACGCACGCACTGGAAGGCTATGAGTTGCAGGACAAGGGTTACTTCGGTCCCGGTGAGCTTCCCACCTTCGATTCGGAGTTCTTCCACATGCCTATAGGCACCGCCGACCAAGCCGTTCTAGATAACTTCAAGGAGAAGTTCGAGGAGGTCGACAGCATCGACTCGCCCGAGGGGGAGACTCTGTTCGAAGAGTTCAAGGAGAAGATGGTGATAGCTCTGGGCGTCGACAATGACCCCCTCAGCATGGCTGACCCTACCTACGAGGACCGTCCAGAATACATCTAAGGGGTCACACTACTACTCCAGGGTCTGCCAAACGTATAGTCGGCTGCAGAGACAAGCAGGAAACCAGGGGCCAGCAATTCTCACCATGAGGCGGGAGGAGGTGGCCCCCGTGGTATGTCTATACTGGTAGCGGATCTGGGGATTGCTCCGAGTGGTTCCTCTTCCATTCGAGTCCCCCCGGAGCATACAGTAGAGGTTGGAGCAACGCAGAAGCTCACGGGAGTGAGTACTTTTATGATTAACTCCACGCAGGGGGAGCAGGGCCATGGCTAACTCGGAGCATGTTCAGTTAGCTAAGCAAGGGCGCGACGTCATCGCTAGTTGGCGTGAGGAGCACCCGCGAGAGACCTTGGACCTGAGAGGTGCTTATTTTAGCGACGTTCGTTTGGTGGGTGCGGACCTAAAAGGGGCGGATATTCGAGAGGCTGATCTTCTAGGGGCAGACCTGAGCGGGGCTGATTTAACTCGGGCCAATTTGGCTCAGACTCATATGTACCGAGCAAACCTCAGTGGAGCTATCCTCACTACTTGTAACCTCACCAGTGCCAATCTCTACCGATCTAATCTGGTAGGGGCTAACCTCAGCAGGAGCAACCTAACAGAAGCCAATCTGGCAGGGACTAACATGGAGGGAGCAGATCTAAGTAGGGCCAAGCTCTACCGCGCCAACCTCACCGATGCCCGTCTCAAAGGAGCGGACCTTACTCGGGCCAATCTCTTTCGTGCCAATCTCACCCGGGCCGATCTCACAGGCACCCACTTGTCGGAGACAGACCTATATGAGTCCTACCTTTTCCGCACTGTAGTTAATGAAGCCCAGTTCAATCAAGCGATTGTGGGGCTAACCTTCTTTGGAGACTGTGACCTTAGCCGAGCTGTTGGCCTTGAGGAGGTGCGCCACGATAGCCCCAGTACGGTGGGTGTGGATACAATCTGTCGCTCTCAGGGTATCATCCCACGCTCCTTCCTCCTTGGGGCAGGGGTGCCTGAGGAGCTTATCACCTTCCAGCACTCGCTGACCGAGAACCCTGTCAACTTTTGCACCAGTTTCATCTTCTGTACCAGTAAAGACCGGGCCGTAGCCCAGGAACTATGCGATGACCTGAAGGATAGGGGTGTCCGATGTTGGCTCTCATCAGTGGATATGGGAACAGATTCACCCACCGAGGATCAGATAGACCGTGCCGTACGTGAATATGAGAAGGTTATGATCCTCTGCTCGGCGGATGCCTTGGACAACGAGGTCTTGAGGGGAGAAATTACCCGGGCCATTCAGCGCCAGGAAAGGGAAGGAAGGTGGATCTACTACCCTCTGGCTGTAGACGATGCCGTGTACGAGCGTCAGACCCGTTTCGTCCGCCAGCTCCGTCAGCACGTGCTTTTCGACTTTCGCAACAGGCAGGAGCCTCAGACCTACAGCCAGGCCCTTGATAGGTTAGTCCAGGAGCTAAATAGAGACCAGGAGGCCTCGGCGAGTATGGTCCCCCAGGAAGAAGAGGGCTGAAGCTCCACCTTTAGGGGAGCGGAGGAAACTGCGCTCAGCCGGAGCCGAAGTCTTTACTGACTATGGCGCGACGATGGGTGCCCTCCCCTATCGTTTTCTCCTCATTGTAGGCCTCCACCTTAAAGGTGAGCTTGTTTCTGTCCACCTCGACGAGCTTGGCGTGGGCCGTTATCCTGGCCCCCAAAGGTGATGGCGCCAGGTGCCGGACATTCACCTCGAACCCTACGGAGGTCTGGTTGGGCTCCAAGTGGGAGTGAAGCGCATCGGTGGAGGCTTGCTCCATAAGGGCTATCATTGAGGGGGAGCTAAAGGTGTTCACGTGGCGTGCCACATTGTGCTCGCACACCACAGTCTCTTTTTGGCCCTTTAGTCCTGGAACTATCATTTCGCTGACCATCGTCACCTCCAAGGTCGGCTTTGTCTCCCTTGGTAGATATGTTCTCTTTTTTCAGGGTGAGGTACACAAATGGGACACGTTAAGTCTTATTCCAAGGGCACTCAAGCCAAGCAATGATACCAGAAACTTTGTAAGGTCCCTATCTTTGTATTTACGTTCCCTTGATGTGTCCCTCCTATTGGGATATTATGCTGCCCTGTAGGAGGTAGCTATGGTGGGGAAGAACTTGCTGTCCATCTCCGATTTGACTCCCGAGGATGTACAAGGAACCGTACTGAGGGGCCACCAGATAAGAGAGCAAGGGTCTAAAATGGCCCTTTCAGGTAAGATGGTAGCGCTTCTTTTCGAGAAGCCCTCTTTGCGAACTCGAGCCAGCTTCGAAGTTGCCGTCCGGCAACTGGGAGGCCACTGTTTTTACATGGGCCCCGAAGAGGTGGGGCTGGGGGTGCGGGAATCTATAGCCGATGTAACCCGGGTACTTTCTCGCTACGTTGACTGCATCGTGGCCCGTGTTTTCAGCCACGCCACTCTCACGGAGATGGGAGAATACGCATCGGTACCGGTCATCAACGCACTCTCCGACTTGGAACATCCTTGCCAGGCCCTTGCCGACCTCCAAACGTTGTACCAGTTCAGGGGCATACTAAAAGGCCTGAAGGTTGCCTTCATTGGCGACGGCAACAACACGGCCCGCAGCCTTTGTCTTGGGGTTGCCTCGGTGGGATGCAGCTTCGCCATAGCATCTCCTCCGGGCTATGGACTGGATCAAGAGACCCTGAAACTCGCCAGGGATCGGGCAGCCCAGTGGAGTGCCCTTGTGGAGTGTTTCATCGGTCCCCAGGAGGCAGTACAGGGTGCCGACGTGGTGTACACTGATGTGTGGACCAGCATGGGCCAGGAAGAGGAGGTGGAGCAACGCCGCCGAGACTTTCGGGGATACACTGTGGATCCACAGCTATTGGCCCAGGCGGGTCGGGATGCCCTACTCATGCATCCCATGCCCGCTCACTATGGTGAAGAGGTGCCTCATGGGATGCTGGACCATTCTCAGTCGGTGGTATTTGAGCAGGCAGCAAACCGTCTCTACGCCCAGAAGGCGATCCTAGAGCTTATAATGGGTGGTAGATAGTGCTCATATATCCTTGTGGCGTATCACGGGCATGAAAAACCTCGGATCGCTCATGGTGAGCCTGTCGAACGATGAGCGGTGTTAGCGCATCTACCCTCTGCTTGTCGAAGGGAGACTAGGTATTTCCAGGGGAGTTTGACAGTAACAGATAGTGCTATGGCAAAACCTTTAGTGGCTATAATCGGTCGGCCCAATGTTGGCAAGTCCACCCTGTTTAACCGGCTGGTGGGGCGGCGGGAGGCCATCGTGACCGATACGCCGGGCACTACCCGGGACCGCATTATGGGGGAGGTCTCGTGGGATGAACACTCCTTCATCTTGGTGGACACGGGTGGTCTGGAGCCTCGACCTCAGGACCCACTAAGGGAGAAAGTAAAGGCTCAGGTTGAGGTGGCTGTAGACCAGGCCGACTTAATCCTATTCTTGCTGGATATTGTGGATGGCCTCACCCCTATGGATGAAGAGATAGCCTCCTGGCTGCGTCGAACCAGCAAACCATTCTTGGTCGCTATCAACAAGGTGGACAACGAGCGCAGAGAGGCCTCCGCCGCCGAGTTCCACAAGCTGGCCCTGGGGGAGTTCTTCCTCATAAGCGCCTATCATGACCTGGGCATATATGACCTCGTGGATGCCGTGGTTAGGCTATTGCCGACTCCCTACGAGGAGACCGTGCTACCTGAAGGGGTCAGCCGGTTGGCCATAGTGGGTAGGACCAACGTGGGCAAGTCCATGCTCCTCAACGCCATCCTGGGCCAGGAGCGGGCCATAGTGAGCGAGATACCCGGCACCACGCGCGACGCACTAGATACTGAGTTTAGCTATGATGGCCAGCCTGTGGTGTTGATCGACACAGCGGGTATCCGACGTCCAGGACGGCTAGGTAGGGGCATCGAATACTACAGTGTGCTCCGGGCTATGAGTGCAGTACAGCGATGCGATGTTACCTTTCTGGTTATGGATGCCGCCGAGCTGGCTACTGCCCAGGACGCCCATATCTTTGGTCATGCCTGGGAGGCCTATAAAGGAATGGTGGTGGTGGTAAACAAGTGGGATTTGGTCCCCCAGGACGATGCCACCCAACAAGAGGTGGCCATCCAGACCATCAGAACCCGACTTCATTTTATGCCCTACGTGCCCATCTGCTTCGTATCCGCCCTGCTGGGTGACGGCATTTCCGAGATGATGAATCTGGGCCTGGATGTCCATCGGGAGCGAATGCGCCGTGTCCCTCACCGTGAGCTTCAGAGGGCGCTTATGGAAGCCCTGGCGCGACTTATGCCGAGCTCCAAGGGGAAGAGACGATTAACAATTAAAGGAGTCCGACAGGTTGACATCAACCCTCCAACTTTTCTCTTTGCTGTCAATAACCCGCAAATGGTACACTTCTCCTATCAGCGATACCTAGAAAACCGTTTACGGGTGGCTTTTGGCTTCACCCATACTCATGTTAGATTAGTGTTTAGACGAGGGAAATGAGTTAGATGGTTCCGCTGGTGATGGCTGCTATATTACCCCCGCTGACGGCTTTATACCTCCTGATAGTACTTCTGGCGCTGGATATCTCTGAGACATATGTTCAGTACCTGGTCATCGTTCCCCTCTCTTACATCCTGGGTTCAATACCCTGGGGATTCTTAGTAACGCACATAGCCAAAAACGTAGATGTACGCAGGTATGGTAGCGGTAAGACGGGCGTGTCCAATGTTCTGAGGACCGTCGGTGGGCGACTGGCAGGGGTGGTGCTTGTTCTAGACCTGGCTAAGGGCGTGCTGGCGGTGCTTTTGGCCAGGGCGGTTACCGGCTCTCCAGTGGCCGAGGTGGTGGCTAGTCTCTTGGCCCTAGGAGGACATAACTGGTCCATACTTTTGGGCTTCAAAGGGGGTAGAGGCATCGTTACCGGTTCGGGGGCACTGGCACTGATGTCGCCCTTATCGGTGGCAGCAGCCCTTATTAGCTTCATCCCGGTTACGCTGCTCACTCGCTATCTCTCTCTGGGCTCTATAACGGGGGTGTTGGTGGCCTGCATCGCCTTATTGGCCCTCACTCTGCTGTGTATCCCCATCCCTCAATCGGAGCCTCCACCCATCTACCTGCTCTACGCAGCCCTCGCGGCCATCATGATCATCTGGCAGCACCGGGACAATATCCGGCATCTCTTGGAGGGTACGGAGCGACGACTTGGGCAGCCCGCCGAGAGACTGGTTATTCAAGGAAGCGAACGGGGCTAGCTTCCTTGAATAAAGTAACGGTGATCGGTACTACTACCTGGGGTACCACCTTAGGCATGGTTCTCGCTCGAAGCGGGGTTCCAGTGATGCTGGTGGCCCGTACACTGCAAGAGGCCCAGGATCTTGCCTCTGCTCGCCAGAACGCCCGCTTCCTCCCAGGACATATCTTCCCTGAGGAACTAGCGGTCTCCAATGAGTTAGTAAAGGCTCTGGATGGGACCGGAATGGTGATCTTAGCCGTGCCCTCGGATACGTTTCGAGAGAACGCGAAACGGTTACAAAAAGCCGTTAAGAACAGCCCAATTATCCTAAGTGCCTCCAAAGGTCTGGAGTTGGATACTGGCAAGCGTATGAGCCAGATCTTGGAGGAGGAGCTTCCGCGAGAGCTCCATTCCAGGGTCTGTGTCCTGTCAGGACCCAACCTTGCCCTTGAGATAGTGGAGGGCAAGCCTGCCTCCACGGTGGTAGCGGCAGCTGACCCGTCGTTGGCGCACCATGTCCAGAAGGTACTTATGTCTCCTTCCTTTCGGGTGTACACCAACAAAGATGTCATAGGTGTGGAGCTGGGGGGTGCCTTAAAGAACATAATCGCCCTTGGGGCTGGCATCTCCGATGGCCTGGGGTATGGAGATAACGCCAAGTACGCCTTCATCACTCGAGGTCTGGCGGAGATAACCCGACTGGGGATAGCTGCGGGTGCATCCCCCCTCACCTTCGCCGGGCTTGCGGGCCTGGGAGATCTAATGGACACCTGTGCTAGCCCCCTTAGCCGCAACCGGTACGTGGGGGAACAACTGGCGAAAGGCAACTCCCTGAAGGATATCTTAGCGGGCATGAAGAACGTCGCAGAGGGGGTCAACACAACGGTGGCGGCCCTCCGTCTGGCCGACAATCTAGGTGTGGAGATGCCCATTACCCGTGCGACCTATAGGGTGCTTTACGAGGGCCTGGACCCGCGCCAGTCGGAGGCGGAGCTTATGGGGCGTCCCCCCCGTTCAGAGAGCGAATTCTAGAGTGCAATGTTTGACTTTCAGGCGCTGGTCATCTTTGGCACCTCCTTTGTGGTGGGCCTGTCGGGTGCTGTAGCCCCTGGCCCCTTGCTTGCCCTCGACATCCGGGAGTCGACCATCAGGGGCTTTTGGGCCGGTCCCTTCATAGCTACGGGCCATTCCCTTTTGGAGCTGCTTGTGGTAGCCCTATTGGGCCTGGGGATTCTTGAGCTCATCCAGCGCGACCCTGCCTTCACCGTGGTGGCCCTGTTGGGAGGACTTCTGCTGCTGTGGATGGGATGGGGCATGGTGCGAAGGCCCGGCAGATGGGCACCCCCTGCCTCTTATGGAGAGGTGCAGGGAAGCCACCCCAACCCAGGGTGGCCTATCCTGGGTGGGGCGGTGGTGAGTATCGCTAACCCGTTCTGGAGCCTCTGGTGGGCTACTGTGGGGGCCAGCTTCATGGCCTGGTCTCAGTCCTTAGGATTGGGGTTGCTAGGAATAGTCGCCTTCTACTTGGGGCACATTCTCTCCGACTACTCCTGGTACAGCGCGGTCTCTCTGGCAGTAGGCATGGGTCGTCGGCTGATGAGCAACTCGGTATACAAGATGGTGATGGTATTTTGTGGACTCTTCCTGTGGGCCATGGCAGGGTTCTTCATCGCTAACGGTCTGGATAGGGCCTTCTAGCTTCTGCCCAGCTCCCCTACCTGATACAATACCGCCGATATAGTGGCGATGCTGGCCGTTTCGGACCTCAGGATGCGTCTGCCCAGGCTGATAGGACATATTCCCAAAGATCGAGCATAGGCCACTTCCTGGTCTTCGAATCCGCCCTCGGGCCCAATGAAGATGTGGATAGTAGCTCCCTCAGCGGTACCCTCTAGGGAATCCCGGAGTCCTATAGAACCCTCTTTCTCCCATGGGATGATAGAGAGGTCACTCCCTTTAATCCCTTGACACGCCTCCTGAAAGGAAATAGGAGGATACAATTGAGGCAACCTGCTTCTCCCTGACTGCTCTGCCGCCTCTATGATGATCTTGTTCCAGCGAGGGTAGCGAGTGGCTGGCCACCGCTCCTGCTTGGTGGGAACGGAGCGATGACACAATAAAGGCACGAGGGCACTCACTCCCAGCTCAGTGGCCTTCTCGAGCACCCACTCGAACTTTTCGCCCTTGAGAATTCCCTGGTAAAGGGTGATATGGGTCTCAGGCTCGCCACTGCCTTCCTCTATAGAGAGCACCTCCCCCTCCACATGATCTCTGCCGATAGTATCCAAGCGTACCCTGTACTCCAGGCCAGACCCATCGAACAGCACTATTCCCTCATCCAGAGACATGCGCAGGACCCGTCCTATTCTGTGGGCTGCCTCCCCCTCCAGGTGGATCTGACTCGCTATGGGCCCCACGTGGGAGATAAAGAATCGATGCATTATCTCGTCCTGGTAAAAACCAGAGTGGCCCAGTCGTCCAGGCTGCGGGTCTTCAGGTAAGAGAGCCCCAGGCTCAGCAGGGTCGCCTCAACCGTCTGTCTCTGTTCCTCGATTATTCCTGAGACGATGAGAATGCCCCCTGGAGCCAAGGCCTCCAGTAGATGAGGGGCCTTCTCCTTGATTACCCTGGCAGTGATGTTGGCGACCACTAGGTCAAATAGCTTGTCCCTCGTTAGAGAGTGAGGGATGGTTCCTCTGGCCAGGCTGACCCTGGAACTTGCGCCATTATCCCTGAAGTTCTGTCGAGCAACCTTGACGGCAGTTGGATCGATGTCCAGAGCGACAACGCTCTCAGCTCCCAGTTTGATGGCTGCCATGGTAAGTATGCCCGAGCCGGTACCCAAGTCGAGGACTCTCATCCCTTGATTCATATGCTCCTCAAGGGCCTCGAGGCATGTACGAGTGCTGGGATGGTGCCCTGTACCGAAAGCCATCCCGGGGTCCAGCTCAACCACTAGCTCACCCGGCTGGGCCTGGTATTGGATCCATGTGGGCTTGATTACCAGGCTTCGTCCCACTCTCAACAGGTGGAAATGGCGCTTCCACGCCTCCTTCCAGTCTACCTCTTCCACGGGCCTTACGTGGAGCTCGCTTATAGGTCTTAGGGAGGCTATCAGCCTCACTCCTACCTCGATCCTAGCCTTCTGCTCCTGTGATGTGGCGGGGAGGTAGGTCCTCATCACAACATGGCCTCCATCGGCTTTCTCTACGGAGAGGGCGCGGCCGTATCGGGTGAAAAGATAGGAGACGGGCTCCACGAACTCTTCGGGGACCTTGATGCAAAGCTCCAGCCATTTCATAGGGGGTTCGTTCAGAAGGCGGGTGGTGGAACATCTCCCGGCCTTCTTAGCACACACGCTCTCCGCAAAAGGTCTTAGGGGGTGTTACCAAAGGCACCCTTTATCCGTCCAAACCACCCTCGCTCTTTGGAGGAGGCGTCCTCTCGATCGCCGATAGTGTTAGCTAGCTCCTCAAGGAGAGCTTTCTGTTCGGAGCTCAGGGAGGTGGGCACCTCCAGTTTTACTGTTACTAGAAGGTCGCCTCGCCGATGTCCATTTAGTTGGGGTACCCCCTTACCTTTAATGCGAAAGACAGCGCCCGGCTGGGTGCCGGGGGGGATAGTGAGGGGTTCGTCACCATAGAGGGTTGGGATGTTGACCTTGTCACCGAGGGTAGCCTGGACAAAGTTGGTGGAGAGCTCGTAGATAAGGTCATTCTCCTCACGACGGAAGAGGGGATGAGGCTGGACTGTCACCGAGATGTACAGGTTCCCAGGAGGGCCTCCGTTGATTCCTACATCTCCTTCGCCGCTGAGCCTCACCTGCATGCTATCATCGATGCCGGCTGGAATGTCCACCGAGAGCTTGCGCTTACGCCTCTCGGTGCCCACGCCACGACAGTTGGTGCATGGGGTGTTGATGACGGTGCCTTTACCCTTGCAGGTGGAACAGGCAGCTACCTGCTGGAACTGGCCAAACACAGTCCTCTGGTACCGCCGTACCTGGCCACTCCCACGACAGGTGGAGCAGGTGTCTGGGCTGCTCCCGGGTTCTGCTCCCTTAGCCTGACATCTGTGACACTGCTCAGTACGAGTCACCTCTACTTCTCGTTGGGTGCCGAAGACCGCCTCCTCGAAGGGAAGGGTCACATTGTTTCGGAGATCGCTGCCCCTCTGGGCCGTTGTTCGCCGGGAGCGACCTGTGAAGTCGCCAAAGAAGGCGTCAAATATGTCGCCAAACCCGCCAAATATTTCGGAGCCCTGGAAGTCGCTGGCTGCTCCGCCGTTGCCACTCACTCCTGCGTGACCATAGCGGTCGTAGCGCCGCCGCTTCTCAGGATCGATGAGGACTTGGTAGGCC
Organism: Dehalococcoidia bacterium; assembly: GCA_965248115.1. GTDB lineage: Bacteria > Chloroflexota > Dehalococcoidia > Lucifugimonadales > CBDFII01 > CBDFII01. Next base: position 976,734 of record CBDFII010000005.1, on the reverse strand, counting down.
TCATTTATCTCCTTGAACTTCTCCTCAGAGTCGGCATTTTTATTCCTGTCTGGGTGATACTCCATGGCTTTCTGACGGAATGCCTTCCGGACCTCCTCTTCGGATACGTTCCGGGAGACACCTAAAACATCGTAATAATCTCTCTTAGCCATGTAACCCCTTGTATAGACCCTTCCCTGTCCAGTTATTCTATAAGGGCTGCGCTAGGATACCCTAGAGATCATCATAGACAGCCACCTTGGAAAACTGGTGCAACTGAACAGACTGTCGTCCTTCATTATAAACGAGAGGGGCTGCTTCCCTCAAGGGTACGTATAACTACACAATAAAGAACGTTCCAAGTATTGACCATTGGGCATTTGTATCCGTATACTCACCGAGAGTTTGAGGTATCCCCTTAAAGGGAGGAAAAGTTGGAACAGCAAGTCCGATTTGCGACTTTGGCAGATGCCGTGTTTCCGATTGCTTCGGAAGTAAGGGTTCCGCGTATCCTGATCCCAATTCGAATAAGGGCATCTCTTGTCAGGGATATTGCGCTGGTCGTTGGGTTTGCTACCCTGGTAGCTCTCTGTGGCAGGATCAGGTTTTATCTTCCTGAAAACCCGGTGCCTATTACCTTCCAAACGTTGGGTGTCCTTCTCACTGGTGCCACTCTGGGAAGCAGAAGGGGGTTGACCAGCATTTTGCTGTTCTACTTTGTGGGGATGGCCGGTATCCCCGTCTTTCAAGGTGGTAACAACGGCTGGCATTACGTGTCTACCAGTCCCACCGCTGGCTATCTTATTGGATTCATCGCAGCATCTTTTACTGTCGGATTCTTGGCAGAGAGGGGATGGGACCGCAGGCATGTGCTATGGGTCTTTCTTATCGGGAATCTACTCATCTATGTTCCTGGGCTGCTATGGCTAGGGACCAAGGGATACGTTGCCTGGGAGAGCATATTTTCTAAGGGTATGTATCCATTTATTCCCGGTGATCTGATAAAGCTTATGATCGCGGGCATAGTGCTACCCTCGGCCTGGGCGTTGGTACATCGGTCAAAGAGGTAGGAGGTGGAGATAACTTGGCTGGGACACTCCTGCTTTCGCCTTCGGGTCGATGAGCTCGCTATAATTACCGACCCATTCCCCGATTCCATCGGCCTCCAGTTGAGAGAGACCGCTGCCATTGCTGTTACCGTTAGCAATCAGCACCCCCATCATAGCTACTGGAAGGGGGTGGGGGAGAATCCCAAAGTGTTGGAGGGCCCAGGGGAGTATGAGCTTCAGGAAGTCTACATACGAGGGGTTATGACGCCTTCAGTTGAGGGCGACCTTCCCGATCATCGCAATACTGCCTATTTGGTGGAGATGGACAACGTTAGCCTGTGCCACCTGGGGGACCTCAGAACCCCCCTCACCACCCGGCAGGTGGAGCAGCTCACTCCCATAGATGTGCTATTTATCCCCGTGGGGGAGGGATGTACCCTCGGCCTCTCCCAGGTGGTAGGGGTAGTGCAGGCCCTCAGCCCCAAGGTAGTCATACCCATGCACTACGCCCTGCCCGATCTTCAGGTCCAGATGGGGAGCCTGGAGCCTTTCCTACGTGAGATGGGCCTGCGGGATTTGCAACCTCTACCGCGGCTGAACGTCACTTCGTCGAGTCTGCCGCAGGAAACGCAGGTAGTCGTGCTGCAAGCTCAGGGGCTACACAGCTCATCCTAGGAATAGGGGTGGGCCAGCGGAGCTGGCTCTCTGGCTCGGCTCGATCTTCTACGAGTCCTCTAGAAAGCTCTGCGACGCCGTAGCCACAGCAGCAATACTACTCCTGCTACCAGAGCCACCACTCCTCCTACAAGCACACCCGTTGCAAGGCGAGGAATCACCGGGTCCCCGGGAATGGGCAGAGAGGAAGTAGGTGTTGGCGTGTGAGTAGAGGGAACGGGAGTGTGGGTAGCGGTAGGGGTGGGGGTTGGGGCCTTTGGGAGGGCGGGGAAGTGGAGAGTTAATACTTTTGTGAGGTCCCCGGCGGTAGCAGGCTCTCGGAAGATGCCTGTCTCTTCGGCCTGGACGGTGCCAAACTCGGTAACAATGTGGAAGGTTATCTGCAGACCCAAGAATTTCCTGTCGCCGGGTCCCACCACGAGTGTGCGAAAAGAGCCGCTCTCTCGAACAGTAGTGGGATTACCCCTGTAGCCAGTATCGCAGCCACCCACACAGGGGATGAGTTGAAGACCCGCGGAGGCGAGCTTCCCTTCCACAAACACGTCCCCTGAATATATGGTGGGAAAGGGAGGTTGAGCCAGGACGGTCCCTGGTGCCGCTGCTACTGCTACTGCCACTAGAAAAGTTATTATTGATATGATCGCTAGCCCATTGGGCTTTAGAGACATTTTGCTTTCTACCTCACCATCGTGATCCCAAGATATGGTAAGTGTTAAGTCACCAGGCTACAAGTAGAAATTATTCTCAACCATTGTATCAGCATTTCCAATGCTCTCTGCTAGTAGCTTTAAGCCATTTAATGAGGCAATGGGGGGAAATGTGAAGAGGCCACCCCGAGCCCTTTCAGGGTGGCCTCTTCTATTCGATCCTTACGATGGCTACTACGGGGTGATGGTGCCGTCCTTGGTGTACCAGACCCAGTAGCCTTTGCCGAACACCACGGCCAGTCCGTCTCTCAGCGTGGTCGAGTCAGGCTTGGCCCGCTTTTTCCCAGAAGGATCGAAGGCTCCACAATTTCCATCTGCGGTTCCGTCGGGCGAGTCGCACTGAGCAACACCGGCGTTTGCTGACAATCTCTGCCAGGCGAGGGCGACGGTATCGAAGGTGAAGGCCACCGTCCAGTTGGCGCCGAAGTAGTCATCGGCGTCGAGGCCGTTCCCCGCCTTGATGTCGTCTAAGTCCCCTAGGCTTATCACCGGTACCATGTTCCAGGCGTTGCCTGTTACTGGGATGGCAGGCGGCAAGGCCTGTGCACCCTGGGATGGTATGGTGAAGTTCAGGGCGGGAACTCCGCTAGTCCGTACCCAGTAGGCGTGTTTGGCGTCAAAGGTCTTAAGGGTACCCTCTAGGTTACCGGTTGTGGGATCTCTATCCGCGACCAGCCAGGGACCGGCAGCGTCGTCGGGATCATAGGTGAACACCAGATCTATCGGATCAGATGTACTTATGATGTCGTTGAGGCCATTAGGAGTGGGAGCTCCAGGGATGGACACCAAGTTGTTACCAACCTGGAGGGTAACTTTGTAGGTTGGGCGGGCCGTGACTGTGAAGTCAATTTGCACGTCAACAGCCAGCTTGTTGCCTAGCTCATCCTGCCCATTGTACACCAGCTTGTGCTTGGCTACGGAGATGTTGGTAACAGGGAGCAGGAACACAATGTTATCGGTGGTGGTGAACTGGGAGAGCACGTCCACGCCGTCAAGGGCGGCTTTGGTGAGGGTCACCGTACCGTGGGTGTCCCGGTCCTTGTCGATGTTGGTGAGGGTAGGAGCCCCCCTCAGGCCGTCAACGTCTGCTTGTGTACACGCAGCGACCGGTGTACTTACGGCTGTGCACACTGCGGAGAGGCCGTACTCTTTGCCCTCGCTGGACCAGTCAATCTTGAAGAAGAAGGGATCAGTAAAGGTCTTGGTGCCCTCATCAGCAGGAGCAGCAGTGGCGGGCGGAAGTGTCTTATCTACCTCGACCACGATGGAGCCTGACTTGGTCCTGTCTGATTGGCCTGCCTTGCCTGTGTTGTTGTTGCTGTCGACAGCCGAAACTTCTATGTTGTACTCATTGAGAGTTCCGTTGAACTTAAAGCGGAAGGTATTGGTGCCTGTGACGCTGGTCTCCGTAACGGCTAAAGTAGGATCAAGGGTAAGGGTAGGCAGTCCCGTGATCGCCTCGTCAGAGACCACATCCACATTGAACGTCTGTGTGGTATGGGTTGTATCAACGGTCACCGTTAGCGCGGGTGAGATGCCGTCTGCAGCGTTAGCAACGCTACCGGATATTAAGGTGTTGCCTGCTGCATCGGCTACTGAGGCGCCCGATGCCAACTCTACCTTTGGCCGCTCGCTAGCAGGGAGGGTGGGCACGGTGAGGAATACGGAGCACCGTATGCACACTCCAAGCTGGTCATCTTTATCGAAGAACTGAACGTCCGACGGCGTAACCGTTGCGCCTGCAATAGTCAGTTTGAAGTCGGTTGCCTGAAGGGAACTACCCAACATGTTCTCGTTAAACTCAACCCGAAGGGACGTGGGAATGTCCTTCTGGTTGGAACTGGTCTTAAACTCCTCATCCTTTAGGGCTGCGAGATCCCATCGGTCTCCGGTACGGGCGTTTGTCAGTACGGGAGCCACATTATCGATCCGGAGTGTATGGTCTTGGTTACCCGCTGTATCGGGATCCGCATCGGATAGGGCCGTATTGCCGGCTTTGTCCGTTACCGACACACGCCAAGTGAGGGTTCCTTGCACCGAGCCGGTGATAGCCTGTAGCAGGGCCTCGACCCTGAACACACCAGTGGACACTTCGGTCACAGTGGCAGTTGACTTCGTTATAGTGCCCACTGCGGGCAAGTTACCGACACCAGTGTCAACGCTGACCAGGACGAAGTCGGTGTTGGTAAGGTCTTCCTTCTTGAGACCCGAGCCAATATCGGATACCTCGTAGGAGAGCTTTTGGCTCAAGACGTTGGTAGCCGCTTTGTTGACAGGGGAAATGTTGCTAATGAGAGGCTTGGTCTTTTCCACGACGGAGGTAGCACTGATGTCCACATCAGGGTCCGCATCCTGGTAAGTTACGATGACGGTGGTACCGTCTACCACCTTTAGGATGGCTGGCACCGTGGTCGATGAAGAAAGGGCCACGGTCTCGCTCACCTCAAAGGTGCCCTCGAACTTACCTGTTGCGGGACCGGTTTCGTTCAACTGCAGTTTGAAACCGGCGTCCGCTCCTTTCACCGTTACCAGGGTGCCCGTGTTGTTTAGGTCAGCCGCCTTGTAGGTAAGGCTGAAGGCAGTAGTCGAAGCAATCGGGTACTCTTTTCGGAGAGTAATCAGACCTTCGGCCGTGCTCACACTAAATATCGATAGGCTGGCGATGCTGGCAACTGCATCCTGAAAGTTGACTACCCCGTCACCGGTATTATCCAGGATGGGGAACTTTTTCACCCGGACCAGGAAAGTGTCGCCCTCCGCGCCACCGGCTGTCTGTTCATAAGCTTTACCGCCAAAGTCCGTAGTCTCGTTGGTCTGGGTTACGGCTACATCTATGTCAGCGTCCTCTACCGTTATCTTCACGGTGCGTGTGGCGCCTGAAGCAGCCGGGTCCGAAGTCACAAAGCTCTTGTCCAGCACGACCGTGCCCTGGACTGCAGCAGTAACAGAAGAGGCACTAATCATGGCTAGCAAAAGCCCCAGTGCAAATAGTAAACCGATAAATCCTGTTCTTTTCACGTCCTACCCCCTTGGTCCGTAGATATTTAGGTGATACCCAGGGCAGTCATATGACCCTTCGCATCCAGCGGCTAACCTGGGTACCGCTGAGGGGTCGGGAATAAAGAAGCTAAAACGGAAATAGTGCATCAAATCCTCTCCTGTTGCAGGAATCAAGCGTATATTTATCATCAATCAATTTCCCTTGTCAAGCGTTTATAGGGTGCACTTACCGCAGTTTATATCCCCTTTTCTCCAGGAGATACTGCCTGACGGATTCCTACCTTTTTGGTGGCTTATTATTTCGAAGAGCACACCATGTATAGGGTACTCGGCAAGCAACGTACGGCACTATACAAGGAAAGCCCCCCCCTGTCAAGGGTTGTGCTGGGCTTTTTGTCGTACTTTGGGGTATTCGCAAAAAATGTTGTGGTACGGGGATGGCGGCAGTTTTTACTCGGTTTCTTTGTTTAGGGTAGTGAGGAACTCCAGATTGGTGCGTTTCTTGGACAGCCGCTCCAGCACCCTTTCGGTGGCGTCGGAGGCATTCATGGAGTCGCTGGCCAGCAGAGATACCATGCGCCGCAAAAGCCAAACTTGTTTGAGGGTTGGCTCGTCGAAGAAGAGCTCCTCGCGCCGGGTGCCACTGCGCTGGATCTCGATGGCGGGGAAAATGCGCCGCTCTGCCAGCTTGCGTTCTAGGTGGAGTTCCATGTTACCAGTACCTTTGAACTCTTCGTAGATCACCTCGTCCATGCGGCTGCCCGTGTCTACCAGGCAGTTAGCGACGATTGTAAGGCTGCCCCCCTCCTCTAACTTGCGGGCGGCTCCGAAGAAACGCTTGGGCGGATAGAGGGCTACCGGGTCTATGCCACCCGAAAGGGTGCGACCGCTGGAGGGCACCGAGAGGTTGTAGGCACGGGTAAAGCGAGTGATGCTGTCCAGGAGGATGAACACGTCCTTTTTGCACTCCACCAGGCTCTTGGCCCGCTCCAGGGCAAGCTCCCCCACCCGGCATTGGTGTTCCACCGACTCGTCGAAAGTGGAGCTGAAGACCTCCCCCTTCACCGAGCGGATCATGTCGGTGACCTCCTCGGGCCTCTCGCCGATGAGCACCACCATGAGGTGGATATCGGGGTGGTTAGTGGCGGTGCCGTGGGCGATGTGTTTAAGCACCGTGGTCTTGCCCGCCTTTGGGGGTGAGACGATGAGCCCTCGCTGGCCTCGGCCGATGGGGGCAAATAGGTCGACCATTCGAGTGGTAAGGTTGGTGGGGTCCGTTTCCAGAAGGATCTGTTGTTCGGGGAAGATTGGGGTTAGATTTTCGAAGTGTGGCCGATTCCGGGCCTCTTCGGGAATTAGGTCGTTGACCTTGTCTACTCGAATGAGTCCGAAATAACGCTCCCCCTCCTTGGGAGGTCTCACCTGCCCCGTGATCATGTCGCCGGTGCGTAGGGCGAAGCGGCGGATCTGGGACTGGGAGACGTACACGTCCCCAGCACTGGGACGCAACCCGTTCTGGCGCAGGAAGCCGTAGCCGTCGGACATGGTCTCTAGGATACCGGAGCTCACCAGCCCCTGCTGGTCAGCATAGCTCTGAAAGATCAGATGTAGTAGTTCCTCCTTACGAAGGCCAGCGAGTGAGGTGCCATTCTCAATACCCAGGTCTTTGGCGAGAATCAATAGCTCCTCTTTAGACTTCTTGTTCAGTTCAGGGATGTTAATAACCCGTTCCATTGTCATGGGCCTCTCCTATTTTTGCGGTGGATTGGCAGCGCTGCCGTCAAGGGCTTTTGTCTGCAGTAGTGAATAAATACTTGGGTGGTAACGGTGTTACACAGGCTGGGTGCACTTTCTCGGCACTAAGAGCCTCCAGCTCGGTTCCAGTCCTGGAGGAACCGCGATAGCCCTGCATCTGTGAGCGGGTGGCGCATCATTTGCAGGAGCACTGGGAAGGGTATGGTGGCGATGTGGGCGCCAGCCTTGGCCGCCATGACGCGGTGCAAAGGATGGCGGATGCTGGCGGCCATCACCTTGGTGTTAAAGTGGTACTTCTGAAAGATATCTGCGATGTCTGCTACTATGGTCATGCCCTCGTGGCCAGCGTCATCTAGGCGTCCCACGAAGGGACTAACCACGGTAACTCCAGCGTGAGCCCCTAACAGGGCCTGGTTTACCGAAAAGCACAGGGTCTGATTGATCTTAATGCCATCTTTGGCCAACACCGACATAGCCTCGAAGCCCGCGGTGGTGCTAGGAATTTTGGCCCACGGGTTGGGGGTCCACTCGGCGACCTCTCGGGCCTCGGTAATCATCCCCTCCACGTCGTCGCTAATTACCTCCACCGAAATGGGGCCCTCTACTAGCTCAGCAATCTCTTGGACTGCCGATTTGTAAGCCTCTCGGTCGCCGATGCCCTCTTTAGCAGCCAGCGATGGGTTGGTAGTGACTCCTCGCACGACCCCGAATCGGGCCCCCTGCCGAATCTCATCTATATTGGCGGTATCCAGGAAAATTTCCACCGTTGGCACCTATTGGTCTTGGTTTCGTGCTACCGTTGACTCACGCCTCGGAAGCACCCAGCGGTAGTGGTGGCTGGGCGCCCTCTCTCAGAGTTACTTTGGCGGAGGCGATAAACTCCCGAAAGAGGGGATGAGGGTTATTGGGGCGGGAGCGGAATTCGGGGTGGAACTGCACACCTACCATGAAGGGGTGGTTCGCCACCTCGGAGATCTCCACCAGGTCGCCTTGGGGGGAGAGGCCGCTTGCTATAAGACCGGCGTTCTCTAAGGGTTCTCGGAAGGCGTTGTTGAACTCGAAGCGATGACGGTGTCGCTCCGTGACCTGGGGAGCCTGGTAGGCCCTATGAGTGTTAGTGCCCTCTAACAGATGGCATTTATAGGAACCCAAGCGCATAGTGCCCCCTTTGTTTTTGCGGGAGCGCTGTTCGGGCAGAAGATCTATCACCGGATAGGCCGTATCAGGGTCCATCTCCGATGAGTTGGCGTCCTTAAGGCCTAAGACGTTTCTGGAATACTCCACAACCATCACGTGCATCCCTAGGCACAGTCCCAGATAGGGTATCTGATTCTCCCGGGCGTAGCGGGCTGTCTCGATCATCCCCTCTACTCCTCGGGGTCCGAAGCCTCCGGGCACCACGATGCCACTGACGCTCTTGAGGAGAGAGTCAGGCCCTTGTTGCTCCACGTCCTCCGAGTGTATCCATTGGATCTCAATATCCCGCTGGTGGTAGAGGCCGGCGTGCTTGAGGGCCTCCTTGACGGATATATAGGAATCGGGGTACTCCACGTACTTGCCTACCAGGGCGATAGGCACCTTCTCCTTGGGCTCTTCCATCTGCTCAGCCATGGAGGCCCACTGACTCATGTCCCTGCCCTGATGGGGTAGATTCAGCAACTCCACCAGCAGGTCCCCTAATCCCTCCTCCTCGAGGATTAAGGGCACCTGATACACATTTGGCATTGTCGGGAGAGGGATGACCGCGTTACGGGGAACATCACAGAAGAGAGCGATCTTGTCCTTGATGGGGTCAGAAATGGCTTGATCGCTACGGCACAGAATGGCGTCGGGCTGTATGCCGATACTTCGTAGTTCCTTTACGCTGTGCTGGGTGGGCTTGGTCTTTAGTTCGCCGGTGGCGGAGATGTGGGGCAGTAGAGTGAGGTGGATGTAAAACACGTTCTGCCGGCCAACCTCGTTGCGGAACTGTCGTATGGCCTCCAAAAAGGGAAGTCCTTCGATGTCACCGACAGTGCCTCCTACCTCCACCACGATCACGTTGGCGTTGGTCTCTTCGGCCAAGGCAAGGATCTTCTTCTTGATCTCGTTGGTGACGTGGGGCACCGTTTGGATGGTGCCGCCCAGGAAATCGCCTCGACGCTCTTTGGCGATGAGGGACATATAAACCTGGCCCGCCGTAAGGTTGGAGGAGCGAGTGAGCTCTATGTCGATGAATCGCTCATAGTGACCTAGGTCGAGGTCCGTTTCGCCCCCGTCCTTGGTAACGAACACCTCACCGTGCTGATAGGGAGACATGGTGCCAGGGTCTACGTTCAAATAGGGGTCCAGCTTCATCAAGGAGACGGATACCCCACGACTCTTTAGGATACGACCGATGGAGGCGACGCTTATTCCCTTCCCTATGGAACTGACGACTCCACCGGTGACAAACACGTATTTAGTTGCCATAGGTAAACAGATACCCCTTCAATTAAGAGGGCCGCCTTTTCATATCGGGAGGAAACTGTAGCATCTAGAAGGGCGGCTAGGAGAGTGGGGAGAGCGAGGATATTCCGTGTACACTGATACGGCAGAACTTGAGGGAACACCGCCCTTTGTTTGTACCTTAGTAATTAATTATAGGTTAGTTCTAAACAGGGTGTCAAGGGGGTTATGGTCAGGGTAATGCCTGATTTAGAGATGGATGCTGTTTAAGTGCCAGCGATCCGTCGCCTGCACTTTTAGTCCAGGGAATGGCATAGGCTCTGTTGTAATGCGGATCGGTTCAGGAGCCGGCTGCTAGCTATTTTGATGAGATCGGCTCCTTCGAGATATTTGAGCACACTGGGGAGACGGGCATCCCTGGCCGACGAGCCACGGTGGATTAAAAAGATGTGGCCAATGTGGTGGAGGTCTGCCACTAGGCCGGATTCTGCCGCATAATGGTGCGAATGCGTCCGACTAGGGTTATCAAAGGCTGATAAGATTATACCTCCACAATTATGCCGAGAGTAGAGGTTAATCAAATCTCATAGTGACGGTGGCTATTCCACCGGGAGAGGTGTTATAGGATGACTTCGGAGACGCAGCACGGCCTGACTGTAAAGCCCAGCGAAGGTATGACCCGTATTCAGATGGCGTGCCTTCATCATAAGGGGTTGCTTTATGTGGTTCCTGCGGAGAAGAGCTGGGTCTGCTCCCAGGAGCAAATGCCCGCCCACGCCCTGGCTGGTTTTTTAGAGGAGCTGGTGGAGCTGAAGGACTCTCGAGTCAAGGAGCTGATGCAGCGTTGGGGCATCTATTTTCGCCCGCTACCCCTGGATGAGGAGAAGTCCTAAAAATGGGTGACGGGGTGGGGTAGTGCTGGCTGTTAAAAAAGGTCGTTCACGTGATACTTACCGAAGGGTGAGAGGCCTGAGAATCGCTCTCACCTCTTGTGGTGAGCCTGGCGATTCCATGAAAAGCATATGCAGCCAGTTTTCATGGGCGGGTGGCTAAGGCATGCTCCAAGGGGGAACTTAAAAACGGGCCGGACCCACTAGATACGGCTCCCGTTATTTACTAGTGTCAGTCTAGGATGTCAACTCTTCCCATCGGCAACTTCGGTGGGATTGGGCTCCTGCTGGCTGGGGAGGGCAGGCTTAGGCTGTAGAATAGGGGAACCGCCTGTGGAGGGAGGGCTGGGGGCTGGGGCCTCAGGAACGATCGCAGGCTCTTTAGGTTGTTCATCCCCATCGCTGAACAGTCGCTGCAACTCATCACCTTCCACCGTCTCGTGTTGGATAAGATATTCGGCGATCTCCTTCAGCTTAGCTGGGTTCTCGTTTAGCAACTCTTTGGCTCGGTCGTAGGCCTGTTGGATCAGAGCTTTTACCTCCCGATCAATCTCCTCGGCCACTTTGTCACCATAGTCCCGCTCCTCGGATATGGTCCTGCCCAAGAAGACCAGCTCTTCGCGGCGTCCGAAGGTGCGAGGTCCTAATCGAGTGCTCATGCCGTACTGCTTGACCATCTTTAGAGCGATTTGAGTGGCGTTCTCTAAGTCGTTACTGGCGCCAGTAGTGGTCTCGCTGAAGGTGATCTCCTCCGCCACCCGGCCCCCAAGGGTGGTGGCCAGCATGTCCTCGAACTGATTCTTGGTCCAGAGATAGCGGTCCTCCTCAGGCAGCAGCCGAGTATAGCCGCCCATGTTGCCTCGGGCCACGATGGAGATTTTGTGGACGGTATCGGCGTGGGGAAGGAGCCATGCAACCAAGCCATGGCCAGCCTCGTGATACGCCGTTATCTCCTTGGTACGAGGAGTCATCACCCGGCTCTTTCGCTCGGGGCCAGCAATGACCCAGTCCACGGACTCAGCCAGCTCATCCATACCTATGGTCTTTCTGTTGCGTCTTGCGGCCAAGAGGGCTGCCTCGTTTATGAGGTTAGCCAGGTCGGCTCCGCTGAAGCCTGGAGTCTGCTTGGCCACCGTTTTTAGATTAACGTCGGGAGCGAGGGGCTTACCCTTGCTATGGACTTGCAGTATAGCCTCACGTCCCAAGATGTCGGGTAGGTCTAGAACGACGCGCCGGTCGAAGCGCCCGGGCCGCAAAAGGGCGGGGTCTAATATGTCGGGTCGGTTGGTGGCGGCGATGACGATGATATTGGTATTAGTATCGAAACCGTCCATCTCCACCAGGATCTGGTTTAGGGTCTGCTCTCTTTCATCGTGGCCACCCCCTAGGCCCGCTCCCCGATGGCGTCCCACGGCGTCGATCTCATCTACGAAAACTATGCACGGGGCATTCCTCTTGGCCTGCTCGAACAGGTCCCTCACCCGGGCGGCCCCTACGCCCACGAACATCTCCACGAAGTCGCTACCGCTGATGGAGAAGAAGGGCACCCCAGCCTCCCCAGCCACAGCCCGAGCCAGCAGGGTTTTTCCTGTCCCTGGCTGCCCCACAAGCAGCACCCCCGTGGGTATGCGAGCTCCCAGAGTGAGAAAGCGCTCTGGGTACTTAAGGAACTCCACCACCTCTTCTAGCTCGGCCTTGGCCTCCGGAACGCCGGCCACATCGCTAAAGCTTATTGAGGGCTTGTTCATCACAAAGAGACGAGCGCGGCTCTTTCCGAAGCCGAGGGTCTGGTTGTTACTTCCCTGGGCCTGGCGCATCATGAATAGGATGAGTCCGCCAAAGAATATGAGAGGCAGGAAGTTTAGGAATATCCCGAAGAAGCTTCCCAGCCCTCCTGATCTCTTGAAGGAGACCTCCACCCCACCGGGCCCCGTCTTCACGCCTTCTTTGGACAGTACATCCATGATGTCGGTGCCATCCCCTATGCGGCTTGTGAAACGCTTTTCCCCCCCCTGAATTATGGAGAGCTTATCCCTCTGAACCACGATCTCCTGGATCTGACCCTGCTTGGCCATGTCGATTACCGTGGTCAGCCGGAGCTCTTCGGTGCTGCTCAAGCCGTTACCAACGATGGTAAAGAAAATGGCAACCACCGCTATAATGATCAGCAGATAGACGAAACTGTTACGCAACCATCTGCTACTTCCCATCTTAGCCTCTACACAGCATGTTAGCGCTTACCTTGCACACACCACCGTCAGTCTCACTCCCTATAATACGCAAAAACTGACAAATATCACTTACCGGCCGCTCGCCCTTTTAGGACTCATAGCCGTTGTCATTGTTACGGCGAAGTATATGTACCTAACTCTACTTCTAGTTATAAGCATACCATATTTACGTTCTAGGTCAACTTAGCTTTGAACCAAATTCGCTATCTTTCTTAACCTGATTGACGTGCTCACCAAGGCCACCTAAAATAGTGCAACCTGCGTAACTCTTTGATTCTGCTTTATTAATTAGATGTGTCCCCGCCCAGATTGATACATATAAGGAAAAGAAGTTATGTTCGTACGCCGCATCGCCATCGAAAATCTGAGTAACTCTTCCTACCTCGTCGGCTCTCAGGAGGAGGGTGTTGCAGTAGTAATCGATCCCGCTCGAGATGTGGATTTGTATATTACGGCGGCTGAAGAGATGGATGTCCGAATTCTTTATGCTTTTGAGACCCACATTCACAACGACTTCATATCCGGTGCTCGAGAGCTGGCCGCTCTGACTGGTGCCAAGGTATGTGCTGGGGCCTCTGGTGGCCTGGTCTATCCTCACATTCCTTTGAAAGAGGGAGACGTGGTGGAGGTGGGTAATCTTAAGATTAGTGCCATCCATACTCCAGGTCACACAACGGAGCACATGTCCTACACCGTCACCAACCCTAAAGAGGCTGGGGGTGCCATGGTCGTCTTTACGGGCGGCGTTCTGATGGCTGGTGGGGCCGCCCGTAAAGACCTGATGGGCAATCAGGTCGCCCCCTTTCTAGGTAAATGGCTTTACAACTCCCTTTGGCATAAGCTGCTGACGCTCCCTGACGAGGTGGTGGTATACCCGACCCACGGAGGAGGCTCTTTTTGCTCGGCAGCTCCTTCTGCTCAGGAGGGTGGTGAGACCACTATTGGCAGGGAGCGCCATTTCAACCCTCTACTTCAGGCCCACAGCGAGGAGTCCTTCTTGGAGCTGGCCCTAAGTGGTCTTGGTTCCTATCCTGCTTACTATAAACATATGAGCCGGATTAACAGGGCTGGCCCAAAAGTGTTGGGTAGTCTGCCACGGCTGTTTCCCCTGTCCCCTCAAGAGGTGCTGGTACGGAAGGAATCCCGAGGGGTAGAGACAATAGACGCTAGGACCCCGGTGAGCTTCTCCGAGGCCCATCTCCCGGGGTCCTACTCCATTTCATTTGGTTCCAATTTTGCCACCTGGGTCGGGTGGGTGGTTCCCTGGGAAGCGCCTCTGGTTATCGTTTCTGATGACGAGCAAAGCCACCAAGATATGGTCCGACACCTGATTCGCATTGGATATGATGAGTTGGAGGGCTTTCTTGAAGGTGGAATTGCTGCCTGGCAGGAAAGAGGATATCCCACTGAGACCCTTACACGGCTGGCCCTTGACGATTTCCATGATCTCTGGACTAAGGGCGAAGTTCCCCTTCTTCTAGATGTACGCCAGAGAAGCGAATGGGAAACTGTTCGACTCCCAGGAGCACTCAACATTGAGCTAGGGGCATTACAAGAGCATCTGGAGGGTTTGCCCTTAGACTTGCCTGTGGCCACCATGAGTGCTGCAGGAGTCCGCTCGTCTACTGCGGCCAGTATCCTCCAGCGTGCGGGGCGAGATCATGTGGTGATGGTAGAGGACGGCGCGCCTCTTTGGGAGAAGCGAGGATACCCCGTTGAGCGCGGGGTGGGGTCCATATCTTAGTCGTGTTGGAGCGGTGTTGACACTTGCGGGGGAGCAGATACACTCCCTCACGCTTGAGACCTGCGCCCCTTCAAAGTTTTCTCCTTAAATGGTAGCAGTCTATTTTTATCCGATATAACGAAGGGAGGTATAAGTCATGGCCCAATACGCTCATCCCGAGATTCTAGTTGAGACAGACTGGGTGGAGCAACACCTGGAGGACCCCGATATCCGCTACGTTGAGGTAGATGTAGACACTACTGCTTACGAACAGGGACATGTCCCAGGAGCTGTCGGCTGGAACTGGAAGGGTCAGTTGCAGGAGACCATCACCCGAGACCTGGTAAACCAGGTAGCTCTCGAGAGGCTGCTGGGACAGTCGGGCATCGATAACAACACCACGGTAGTCCTTTACGGGGACAATAACAACTGGTTTGCTGCCTGGGCCTTCTGGCAGCTCAAGCACTACGGCCACAAGGATGCCCGCCTTATGAATGGTGGCCGGGCTAAATGGGTGGCCGAGGGACGATCCTTGGCGACCGAGGTACCCAGTCATCCGCAGAAGAGCTACCACGCCTCGGCACCCGACATGAGCATCCGCGCCTTGAGAGATTACGTTCATACCATGGTTACACGCTCGGCCAATATCGGGCTGGTGGATGTACGCTCTCCAGGGGAGTTCAGTGGCGAGCTTTTGGCGCCGGAGAACATGCCCCAGGAGGGCTCTCAGCGAGGCGGCCACATCCCTGGGGCCACCAACATCGTGTGGGGCCAGGCGGTTAGGGAGGACGGTACCTTTAAGTCAGCCGACGAGCTGATACAGCTTTACCAGAGCAAAGGCATCACCCCCGACAAGGAGATCATCACCTACTGCCGTATAGGAGAGCGATCCTCCCACACCTGGGTAGTGTTGAGCCAGCTCCTGGGCTACCCCAAGGTGCGCAACTATGATGGTTCGTGGACAGAGTGGGGCAGCGTGGTGGGTGCGCCCATCGAAAAGCCTTAGTTAAGCTCTGAAGTCTGCTACATACATGCTCTTTAGGTGCTTCCCTCTTTGCCCGCCCAGCAGTAGAACCGCTCATGGTGAGCTGTTCCGTACAATGATTTTCATCCGTCGTTGACACCTGGGCACTCTCAGGGAGACTGTCCGGTTGTACAGGGTAGGATTGCTGGTGCCTGCCCATGCCTCTTCCCCTTTGTCGTGAGCCTGTAATATGGCTCAAATGGTTCGGATAGGTTGAGGGAGTCTTTTCTTCCAAGGGGTGGCATACCCCGACCTATTGCTCAATCGCCTTGGGGTGCGGCCTGAGCTACAGGAAGGGGTTCACGTAACACTCTCTTATTAGCAAAAGATAATTCCAGAAGTATCCTCTTGCACAGGGGGGCTGTGTGAAAAATGTAACAATAATGTAACAACTAGGAAACCTGTGCGTAACACATTAGTAGAAAATACTACTTAATAGTAGCGTCGTGTTGGGAGCACCTGCTAGGGTGGGCTAAAGATCCAGGGCCTAATCCCTGTAGGGGAGGGTAGGCCTAGATGGATAGGCCACTAATTTAGTTAAGGTAGCTTAAATTTTTAAGGAGGAGCGATATGACGCCTGATGAGGTGGTCAAGTTCTGTCGTGATAGGGACATCAAGATGGTGGACCTGAAGTTCACCGACGTGCCTGGTACTCTCCAGCACATTTCCATCCCCCTGGGTGAGCTTACGGCAGAGAACATGGTAGAGGGGTACGGCTTCGACGGTTCTAGCATTCGAGGCTTTAGGGCCATTCACGAAAGCGACATGCTACTCATACCAGATCCAACCACCGCTTACATCGACCCGTTCTATGAGATCCTCACTCTTACCGTTTTCTGCAATGTGTTGGACCCCATTACTAGAGACTTTTTCAGTCGCGATCCCCGTTGGGTGGCTCAGAAGGCTGAAGTCTACCTTCGAGAGGAGAGTGGCATTGCTGACGTGAGCTACTGGGGTCCCGAGTTAGAGCACTTCGTTTTCGACTCCGCTCGCTTCGGCCAGGACCAGCATAGCGGCTACTACTTCATCGATTCTGACGAAGGGGTGTGGAACTCGGGCAAGCGTAAGAGCCTGGACGGCGGACCCAACCTGGCCTACCGCCCCCGCTACAAGGAGGGCTATTCCCCAGCGCCACCTGTTGACACCTTCCAAGACTTCCGCTCCGAGGTTTCCCTCAAGCTGGCCGAATTCGGAATCACGGTGGAGAAGCACCACCACGAGGTGTCCACCGCGGGTCAGGCGGAGATAGACATGCGCTACGACAGTCTTACCCGTATGGCCGACAGTGTAGTTCTCCAGAAGTACATCATCAAAAACCTAGCCAGGGCCTATGGTAAGGTGGCCACCTTTATGCCCAAGCCTCTCTTTGAGGACAACGGCTCTGGGATGCACACCCACCAAAGTCTGTGGAAGGATGGTCAAAACCTCTTTTACGACGCTGAGGGCTATGCTCAGACTAGCGAGATGTGTCGATACTACATCGGGGGGCTTATGCACCACGCTCCTGCGCTTCTGGCCATCATTGCCCCCACCACCAACTCCTACCGCCGGCTGGTCCCTGGGTTCGAGGCCCCCGTCAACCTGGTTTACTCTCAGGGAAACCGCAGTGCCTGCACGCGGATACCCATGTATTTCTCGAGCCCGGAATCAAAACGTCTCGAGTTCCGCCTGCCTGACCCCGCCTGCAATCCATACCTGGCCTTCGCAGCCATGCTTATGGCTGGCCTCGACGGCATTATCAATAAAATAGACCCGGGAGAGCCCATGGATGTAGACCTTTATGACCTCTCTCCCGAGGAAGCTGCGAAAGTCAAGCAGGTGCCAGGCAGCTTGGAAGCGGTGTTGGATGCTCTAGAGGCGGATCACGAGTTCCTGAAGCGAGGTGGAGTGTTTACCTCTGACCTCATTGAGACCTACCTGGAGTACAAGAGGACCCGTGAAAATGATCCTGTTCGCCTGAGGCCACATCCCTACGAATTTTACCTGTATCTGGACGTCTAGTTGGCCCGGGATGAATCGTCCTAATGCCCAAGACAGGTCTCGGACTAGTTTTTCTCTTCCACTGGTAAAGGGTATGACATAGTCATAGAGGAGCTCATTTCAGAAATGAAGGGACGCATGATATGGGGAGGGCCTAATGAAAGATAGTGATAGGGAAGAGGCCCGCCAGTTCGTTCTACTGACGGCGCGCGAGAACGACGTCAAATTCATTAGGCTATGGTTCTCCGACATCCTGGGCAACCTAAAGGGGTTTGCCATAACAGTGGAGGAGCTGGAAGAGGCCATGGAGCGGGGTGTCGGCTTTGATGGCTCGGCCATCGAGGGCTTTGCTCGAATTGACGAGAGCGATATGCTAGCCATGCCTGACCCTACTACCTTTCGCATCCTTCCCTGGCGCCCCCGCGAGAACGCCGTGGCCCGCATGTTCTGCGACATTTTCACGCCCGATGGACAGCCCTTCGCTGGTGACCCACGTTACGTCTTGAAGCGCAACGTCCAACGGCTGGCAGAGATGGGCTTTACCTATTACGTAGGGCCGGAGATGGAGTACTTTTACGTGAAGGGGCCCAATAACCCTGAACCACTGGACCAGGGTGGCTATTTTGACCAGCTTTCACCCGAGCTTGCCAGTGATTTGCGGCGGGAGACGGTGCTCACTCTGGCGGAGATGGGCATCCCTGTCAAATACTCTCATCATGAGGCCTCCGCCAGCCAGCACGAGATAGACCTTCAGTACACCGACGCCATATCTATGGCTGACAGCATCATGACTGCCAAGCTGGTGATAAAAGAGGTGGCCTTCAACCACGGCGTGTACGCCACCTTCATGCCCAAGCCCTTTTACGGCATCAACGGCTCAGGTATGCACCTTCACCAGTCCCTCTTCCAAGGAGAGCATAACAGCTTCTACGACCCTTCTGATCCCTGGAAGCTGTCCCGCCTGGGGAGGCTCTTCATAGCGGGACTTCTCCACCACGCGGCGGAGATAACAGTAGTGACCAACCAGTGGGTCAACTCCTACAAGCGACTGGTACCAGGTTACGAGGCTCCTATGTACATATCTTGGGCAAGGGTTAACCGCTCCGATCTGATTCGGGTGCCGGCCTACAAACCTGGTAGGGAGAATTCGGTACGCATCGAGTACCGCGCCCCCGATCCCGCCTGCAACCCCTACCTAGCCTTTAGTGTCATGCTAACGGCTGGTATGACAGGCATTGAGGGAGAGTATGAGATCCCCCCACCGGTGGAGGAGAATGTCTTTGAGATGTCCCCCGAGGAGCGGGAAAGAAGGGGCATTGGCACGTTACCCGAAAGTCTCGGGGATGCTATCTCGCTAGCGGAGCGAGTTGAAGTGGTGCGAAAGGCCATAGGAGAGCATGTGTTCAACAGCTTTATCCGCAATAAGAAGATCGAGTGGGAGAGGTACAGGGCTCAGGTAAGCGACTACGAGCTAAAACGCTACCTTCCTATTCTTTAGGGCCTATCCTTTAGGGTGCTAGATAATGCAGAGGCGGGCTATCTCACCCCCTTGCTCTACGCAATCCCAGTAAAGGGCTTACCGCAGGTTAGATGTAATAGACGATGGTTCAATTTTCACCCTCCCGTCACTGGGTGCTATTTAAGGGCAGTAGTAGGAGATACACTTGACGGTTGTGAATATTTTCATTAATATTGCTAGTGAAGAGTTAAGGGAATCATCGAGCCTTAAGCGCTACGAAATAAGCAACATATACCTTTTCTTTCAAGGGGTTCAGTAAATAAATGGAGAAGTTGCCAAGGCTTACGAAACAGGGGCTATACGACCCCCAGTACGAGCATGAGAGCTGTGGCGTTGGTGTAGTAGCCAACATTAGCGGTGTAAAGTCTCACGACATTATCGAGAAGGGACTGACTGTCCTGGTTAATCTGGGTCACCGGGGCGCGTGTGGCAGCGACCCCCGGACGGGGGACGGAGCGGGATTGCTCCTTCAGATGCCTCATCAGTTCTTCCAGGAGCAGTGCCCCCGTCTGGGCATCTCCCTCCCTGGCCCTGGGAAGTATGGAGTGGGGATGGTTTTCCTGCCCCAGGATCCCTCCCAACGCCGAAAGTGCGAGGATCTCTTCGATCGGGTGGTTCAAGAGGAAGGTCAGCACTTATTGGGATGGCGTGATGTTCCTGTAGACAACGGCGAAATAGGGGAGCACGCTAGAGATGTGCAGCCATGTATTCGACAGATATTTATTGGACATGGTCAGGACATCACCGATCCCGACCATTTGGAACGTAAGCTTTACGTCATCCGCAAGCGGGTGGAGCACGCAATACCCGAGTTGGGCATCGAAGAGGCTGAGACCTTCTACATTCCAAGCCTGTCCTGCAATCGAATCATCTACAAAGGGCTGCTCATGGCCCCCCAGATCCAAGGCTTCTACCAGGACCTGGCCGATCCATCCATGGTCACCTCCTTCGCCATGGTCCATTCCCGCTTCAGTACCAATACCCTGGGTTCCTGGAAGCTGGCCCACCCCTATCGAATGTTGGCCCACAACGGCGAGATAAATACCCTTCGGGGTAACCTCAACTGGATGACGGCCCGGGAGAAGGTCTTCAGCTCGAACCTTTTCGGAAATGATGTGAAAAAGCTGCCCCCCATTATGACTCCGGGCCAGAGCGACACCGCCTGCATCGACAATACTCTGGAGCTTCTCGTGCTAGGAGGCCGTTCTCTGGATCACGCTATGCTTATGCTCATCCCCGAGGCCTGGGGCGACCACATAGAGATGAGCAGAGAGAAGCGCAACTTCTACCAGTATCATTCCTGCCTGATGGAGCCTTGGGACGGCCCCGCCCTTATCGCCTTTACAGACGGCACCCGAATAGCGGCGGTGCTGGATCGAAATGGCCTGCGCCCCTTCAGATACGTAGTCACCAAAGACAACCTTCTGGTAATGGCCTCGGAGGTGGGGGTGCTGGACATCCCGCCTGAGGATGTGAAGTTCAAGTCCCGATTGGAGCCTGGACGCATGTTCCTGGTGGACCCGTCCCAGGGTCGCATCATCGACGACGTGGAGCTGAAGCAAAGTCTGGCACAACGCCAACCTTACGGACAGTGGTTAGCGGAGAACGTGGTGCATCTGGAGCAGCTTCCCGAGCCATCCTTCGTGCACCACCACGAATACGCTACTTTGCTTTTGCGCCAGCAGGCCTTCGGCTATTCTGTGGAGGACCTGCAGATGCTTATGCAGCCCATGGCCGCCATGGGAACCGAGCCCATCGGCTCCATGGGTAACGATACCCCCCTGTCGGTGCTGTCCGATCGGTCTCAGCTTCTCTTTAACTATTTCAAACAGCTATTCGCCCAGGTGACCAACCCACCCCTGGACGCTATCCGGGAGGAGTTGGTCACCTCCGTTGAGAGCTTTGTGGGTTGTGAGCAGAACCTGTTCGACGAAACGCCTAAACACTGCCACCAGTTGAAACTAAAACAGCCCATCCTCACCAACGACGAGCTTGAGAAGATCAGGAGCATTAGCGAAGGTGACATCCGCTCTGTCACCCTTACCGTCCTGTTCCCAGTGAAGGAGGGAGAGGGGTCATTGGAGCGAGCGGTGGAGCAGCTATGTGATCAGGCCAAAGAGTCAGTAGAGGCTGGGGTAAGTATCATCATCCTCTCTGACCGAGGTGTGGACGCCGACCATGCCCCTATCCCCAGCCTTCTGGCTACCTCGGCAGTGCACCACCGCCTAATCCGAGAGGGTCTGAGGACCAAGGTGGGACTGGTGGTGGAGTCAGGTGAGCCTCGGGAGGTTGCCCACTTCGCTCTGTTGGTGGGCTATGGTGCCGGCGCCATCAATCCCTACCTGGCC
Source organism: Dehalococcoidia bacterium (assembly GCA_965248115.1). Lineage (GTDB taxonomy): Bacteria > Chloroflexota > Dehalococcoidia > Lucifugimonadales > CBDFII01 > CBDFII01. The sequence continues at coordinate 955,427 of CBDFII010000005.1, read as the reverse complement.
TTCGAGACTCTGGGAGACCTGGTGCGCCAGGGCATCCTGGGTGGAGATGGCCTAAACGCCAAAAAGGCGGAGAAGAATTATATAAAGGCCATTAACAAAGGCATCGTAAAGATCATGTCCAAGATGGGCATATCCACCCTGCAGGGCTATCGGGGTGCCCAGATCTTTGAGGCCGTAGGCCTCGGCCAAGAGCTAGTAGATCGCTACTTCACCTGGACTCCATCCCGGATTGGGGGTATTGGCATAGACGTACTGGAGGAGGAGGCTAGAAGGCGCCACGATCGGGCCTACCCCAAGATGAAAGTCGCCGCTGAACTGGACCTGGACGTCGGCGGTCAGTACCTGTGGCGGCGCAACGGCGAGTATCACATGTACAACCCTGACAGCATCAGCAAGCTGCAGCACGCCACCAGAACAAACAGCTACAAAACCTTCAATGAGTTTTGCGACCTCATCGACGACAGTAACAAGAACCATTCCACCATTCGCGGCCTTTTGGAGTTCAAGACTTTAGATGAACCTATACCTCTGGATGAGGTGGAGCCGGCCAAGGAGATAGTAAAGCGGTTCGCCACTGGGGCGATTTCTTTGGGGTCCATCAGCCGAGAGGCCCACGAGACCCTGGCTATCGCTATGAACCGCATCGGTGCCAGGAGCAACACTGGGGAAGGTGGGGAGGACTACCGCAGGTTCAAGCCCGACGCCAACGGCGACTCACGAAGCAGCCGCATGAAGCAGGTGGCCTCGGGGCGTTTTGGCGTTACCATCAACTATCTGGTCAACGCCACCGACCTTCAGATCAAAATGGCCCAGGGCTCCAAGCCAGGTGAGGGTGGGCAGCTCCCCGGTCACAAGGTGGACGAGTATATCGGCTGGATTCGGAACTCTACCCCAGGGGTGGAGCTCATTTCACCGCCCCCTCACCACGATATCTACTCCATCGAAGACCTGGCCCAACTTATCCACGACCTCAAGAACGCCAATCCCCAGGCTCGGGTCCACGTGAAGCTGGTTTCTGAGGTAGGGGTGGGCACCATAGCTGCGGGGGTCTCCAAGGGCCATGGCGACGTGGTCCTCATCAGCGGCGACAGCGGCGGTACCGGTGCCTCCCCTGAGTCCTCTATAAAGCACGCGGGCCTGCCATGGGAGCTGGGAGTGGCCGAGACCCAGCAGGTTCTGGTGATGAACGACCTGCGCGGTCGCATTGTGGTGCAGACCGACGGCCAGCTAAAGACGGGCCGCGAGGTGGCCATTGCCTGCTTGCTGGGTGCCGAGGAGTTCGGCTTTTCCACCGCCCCCTTGGTGACGTTGGGCTGCATTATGCTACGGAAGTGCCACCTTAACACCTGCTCCGTGGGCATAGCTACCCAGGACCCGGAGCTACGGAAGAAGTTCGATGGCAAGCCCGAGTACATCATCAATTACTTCTTTTTCGTGGCCGAGCAGCTTCGGGAGATCATGGCCCAGCTAGGTGTTCGTACTGTCAACGAGATGATAGGCCGGGTGGATAAGTTGGACACGCGAAAGGCCATTGACTACTGGAAGGCACGGGGGCTGGACTTTAGCAATATACTCCATAAGCCCGAGGTGCCGGAGTGGGTGGCAACCTACTGTCAGCAGACCCAGGACCACGGCTTGGATCGTGCCTTAGACCACCAGCTTATAGCCATGTCCAAAGAGGCTTTAGAGAATGGGAAGCCGGTGAGAATAGAGCTTCCCATCCACAACTCCAATCGCACTGTGGGCACTATGCTAAGTGGCGAGGTGGCTAAGCGCTACGGTGAGGAGGGCCTACCTGAGGACACCATTCAGCTCTACTTCCGAGGCTCCGCGGGTCAGAGTTGTGGGGCCTTTTTGGCCAAGGGAATCTCCCTGACCCTGGAGGGGGACTCCAACGACTACTTTGCCAAAGGAGTATCTGGTGGGCGCATCGTAGTATATCCTTCTAAGGGCTCTACCTTCGTGGCCGAGGAGAATATCATCGTGGGCAACGTGGTGCTCTACGGAGCCACTGGCGGCAGGGTGTTCATCCGTGGTAGGGCAGGGGAACGGTTCGCTGTACGCAACAGTGGTGCCCACGCAGTGGTTGAGGGGGTTGGAGACCACGGCTGTGAGTACATGACCTATGGAATGGTAGCGGTGCTGGGCCCTACGGGACGTAACTTCGCAGCTGGAATGAGCGGGGGTGTCGTCTTCGTGCTGGACGAGGACGGCAGATTTCCCCAGCGGTGCAACCTGGAGATGGTAGGTCTGGAGCCGGTAGTAGAGGAGGAGGACATCAATGCCCTGAAGGGCCTCATCGAAGAGCACTATCACCACACCAGCAGCGCCCCGGCTCTTACGGTGCTGGAAAACTGGGACAAGATGCTGCCCAAGTTCGTCAAGGTGATGCCACACGACTATAAGCGTATCCTCGACGCCTTGAAGCAAAAGGGGGATCGAGAGCTGGAACCGGTACACGATGGGTAAAACCACGGGATTTAAGGAGTTTGGGCGGGAACCTCTCCCACGTCGATCGGTCAAAGAGCGTATAAAGGACTTTCGCGAGTTTTACCACCAGTGGGCGGAGCAGAAGGCTCGGGATCAGGGTGCCCGCTGCATGAACTGCGCCGTGCCCTTTTGCCACACGGGCTGTCCCCTAGGCAACCTTATCCCAGACTGGAACGATCTGGTCTATAAAGGCCAGTGGAAACGGGCTATAGAGGTGCTCCATTCGACCAATAACTTCCCCGAGTTCACCGGCCGTATCTGCCCCGCTCCCTGTGAGCCCGCCTGTGTTCTCTCTATAAACCAGGACCCAGTGACCATCGAGTATATCGAAAAGGCCATCGCCGACCGGGGCTTTAAAGAGGGGTGGATAAAGCCCGAGCCCCCCGAGACGCGCACGGACAAGTCGGTAGCAGTGGTAGGCTCAGGCCCGGCGGGCCTGGCCTGTGCCCAGCAGCTCAACCGCGCAGGCCATTGGGTCACTGTATTTGAGCGTGACGAGTACATCGGTGGCCTCCTTCGGCTGGGCATACCCGACTTCAAGCTGGATAAGGACATCGTTCAGCGAAGAGTGGACCTTATGGCTGAAGAGGGGGTCCAGTTCAAATGCGATGCCCACGTGGGAGTCAACGTCGCCGTGGAGGATCTGCTCAAGAACTTCGATGCTATTTGCCTCACAGGGGGCTCTACACAGGCCCGGGAGTTGCCCATCCCGGGTAGGGATCTGGAAGGAATCCACCTGGCAATGGACTACCTAACCCAGCAGAACAGGGTTATCTCCGGTCAGCACATACCGTCGGAGGAGAGTATCACCGCAGATGACAAGCGCGTTGTTATCCTGGGCGGCGGCGACACTGGCGCCGACTGCCTGGGCACCGCTCACCGCCAGGGAGCCGAAGTGATATACCAGATGGAGCTTCTAGCTGAACCACCCGAGACTCGTGCACCCGACAACCCCTGGCCCCAGTGGCCCATAATTTTGAGGACCTCACCCGCCCATGAAGAGGGAGGAATTCGGGACTACTCCGTCCTCACCAAAAGCTTCTCAGGAAGCAACGGCCGGGTTGAGAAGCTTCACGCCGTTCGTATCAACTGGCGTAAGGATGAGGAGACAGGCCGCCCCGTGATGGAGGAGATCCCAGGCAGTGATTTTGAGCTAGACACGGACCTGGTGCTTCTGGCTCTAGGGTTTGTCCATCCCAAACACGAAGGGATGCTGACCGAGCTAGGCGTCAAGCTGGATGCACGAGGCAACGTGGCTACTGATGAGAGCTATATGAGCAACATTCCGGGTGTCTTTTCTGCTGGAGATATGCGCCGTGGTCAGTCGCTGGTGGTGTGGGCCATCGCCGAGGGGCGAAGCGCCGCACACGGTATCGATAAATACCTAATGGGCGAGTCCCGATTACCCAAGGTCATCAACTAAGGCCCGACTGTTGTAGCTATTTGCTATCCATTGCTATCCTCTCCGTTGGCAAAGCTCCTCGTTCTATTAGTGTGTGCTATACTTAGATTCAGATAGGTGGCGATTGAGCAATATGCGTACCTTTCGTCTGGCCCTGGCTCAGATAAATGCCACTGTAGGTGATCTAGAGGGAAACACCCGCAAGATCGTCCAGTATATTGATCAGGCCCGCTCTGTAGAAGCGGACCTGGTTGCTTTCCCCGAGATGGCCATCCCCGGCTATCCGCCCGAAGACCTGGTCTTTAAGCCCTCCTTTATTCGAGACAATATTGAGGCTATGCACCGCGTGGTGGCCGCTTCCCAGGGTATTGCCACGGTGGTGGGCTTCGTTGACGCTGACTCGGATATACACAATGCTGCCGCCGTAGGCTACGACGGGGCATTGGCTGGCGTCTACCATAAGATGTATCTTCCCAACTACGGCGTCTTCGACGAGGACCGCTATTTCAAACGGGGGCGGGTTTGCCCCGTGTTCACCATCAACGGAGTGAAGGTGGGCATCAACATCTGTGAGGACATCTGGTATGCCGTGGGCCCCATCGCTGTGCAGCGGGAGGGCGGCGCCGAAGTCATCGTCAACATCAACGCCAGTCCCTATCATGCCGGTAAGACCTCCTACCGGGAGCGTATGGTGTCCACCAGGGCCGGGGATAACGAGTTGTACGTGGCTTACCTTAATATGGTGGGAGGCCAGGACGAGCTTGTGTTCGACGGTGCCAGCCTTATCTTTGATCAGGCCGGGGAGATTGTGGCCCGAGGTCGCCAGTTCGAGGAGGATATGATGGTGGTCGACCTGGATGTGGAGGGAGTCTTTCGCTCCCGCCTTCAGAGTCCACGGCCCCGTAAAGAGAATCTGGCCATCCTGCGGGAGATCAGCGATACGCAACTTGTTCCTGTCTCCGAGTACGAGGTCAGAGAGCGGCCGCCCCTTGCGTTGCGAAAGGAAGCTCAGCCTCTGGAGGCTCTTGGGGAGATATATCGAGCCCTGGTGATGGGCACGGGGGACTACGTACGCAAGAACGGTTTTAGCAAGGTGCTGCTGGGACTCTCTGGGGGTATTGACTCCTCCCTAACCGCCTGCGTGGCAGTCGATGCCCTGGGTAAGGAGAACGTGCTGGGGGTGTCCATGCCATCCCGCTATTCCAGCGAGGGCAGCATCACGGATGCCAAGGTGATGGCAGAGAGTCTGGGCATCGAGCTATGGATAATACCTATCGAGATGGCCCACACTGCCTTCCAGGATATGTTGGAGCCTCACTTTCAGGGTATTTCTCCCAACATCGCCGAGGAGAACCTCCAGGCTCGTATTCGGGGTAACATCCTCATGGCCATCTCCAACAAGTTTGGGTGGCTGGTGCTCACAACGGGTAACAAGAGCGAGATGTCCATGGGATATGCCACCCTCTACGGTGACATGGCCGGGGGATTCGCTGTCATCAAGGATGTGCCCAAGACTGTGGTCTACGAGCTGGCGCGATGGCGCAACGAAAACGAAGAACCCGGAGGTGTGATACCCCAGGATGTCTTTGAAAAGCCCCCCAGTGCCGAACTCAAGCCGGATCAGCGGGACCAGGACAGCCTACCGCCTTACGAGGTACTGGACGCAATCCTTAAGGCCTACGTGGAGGAGGACCGCAGCTTTTCGGAGATTGTAGGCATGGGCTACGAGCCTGAGGTGGTCAAGCAGGTTGTCTCTGGGGTGGACCGCAACGAGTACAAGCGGCGGCAGGCACCCCCGGGTGTGAAGATAACCCCCAGGGCCTTCGGCAAGGACCGGCGCCTGCCCATCGTCAACCACTACCGGCAGTTCTAAGTAGCGCTATCATTTCTAGCAAAGTTGCATTGCGGGAACGTATAACCCAAACAGGCTATTGGAAACTAAAGCTCGGCTCGGATGACGTGACTAGTCCTGTAAGAGTATTCTTTTTTACCCGTGACCAAGGTGGAACACTGTCAAAGCGTTCGCCGATGAAAAAAGGGCGCGCTATTGTTGGGGTGGACACAGATGGTGCATATGTAATGACGGGTGCTGAATTGGAAGAAATCCAGCGAGTCAAGCGTTTTGATCACTTTGTTAATGATCTGCGCACTCTGTTAAACCGAACAAAAAAAGGTGAGTAAGAAGGCTAGTCCTCCACCTCGACGATCATCTCGATCTCGATGGGGGCCTGGCTGGGGAGGCTGCTCATTCCCACGGCTGAACGAGCGTGTCGGCCCTGCTCGCCGTAAAGCTCTACTAATAGGTCAGATGCGCCGTTGGTGACCTTGGGTGGGTCGGCGAAGTCGGGTACGCAGTTGACCATGCACAGCAGCTTGACCACCCGCTTTACATTGTCCAGGTCGCCGATGTAGCTTTTTATGGTTGCAAGGGCGTTGAGGATGGTCTGGCGCGCGCTGTCGTAGCCTTGCTCGATGGTGACCTCCCGCCCCAGCTTGCCCTGGTGGAGGATGGTGCCATCGGGCAGGCGGGGTACGTGGCCTGCCAGGAACAGGAGGTTGCCGGTGCGCACGGCGCCTATGTAGTTGGCCATAGGTACGGGAGCAGCTGGTAATTTTAGGCCCATGGCTTCTAGCTTCTTCTCTATCTCCATCGGTGGCCTCCTTGATATGGGATTTGTCCTGAACGGTATGCCAGGGGTGGCAGGGTGCTTCTGCTATTGTATTCATATAGAGTTGTAAGACAAGAAGCTGTCCGGCTCGATTGATAACACGCTCTTCGATACCAGAGGGCGTCCCCTTTTTCTCATTGCCAACCCTCACTCCCTTGGTTCCTCACTCCCTTGCCAAGGGAGTGAGGGGGATAAAAGATGCTTCTGGGGGACACCCCCAGACCCCCGCCAGGGGCTCTACCCGTAGACCTCTAAGGACTCTCACCCCTTACCTCTTCATCGGCAAGCTCAAGACGGGTCTCGCTCTCAAGGGAGAGGGGGAACGAGAAATTCTGGGGGGTGTCCCCCAGACCCCCGTCAGGGGCAAAGCTCTCTGGACACCCTTAATAGTAGGTTTGTGGTAAGGCGGGAAGTTGGGTTTGGAGATTTTTGTGTCAAGCCGATCTTGTTGCATGGAATTGGGCGTGATATTATGCCCTAGAATGCACAGAGCACGGGAGGCGGTATGAGTGGTGAGCGGCAGAAGGCCCTGGACATCGCCATTGCCCAAATCGAGCGTCAGTATGGCAAGGGGGCGGTGATGCGTCTGGGGGGAGATGAACAGCAGAGGCTCTTGGTAGAGGTGATCCCCACCGGCTCTCTGGCCCTGGATATGGCTATAGGTGTCGGAGGGATACCGAGGGGCAGAGTGACTGAGATCTACGGAGCAGAGGCCTCGGGGAAGTCCACCCTAGCCATACACATAATGGCCGAGGCCCAGAAGACGGGGGGTATCGCTGCCTACATAGATGCAGAGCACGCCCTGGACCCGGTTTACGCCTCCAACTGCGGCGTTAATCTGGACGATCTTCTTATATCTCAGCCCGACAATGCCGAGCAGGCCCTGGAGATCGCCGAGTACCTGGTGCGCAGCGGCGCTGTAGACGTGGTGGTGGTTGACAGCGTGGCTGCCCTGGTTCCCAAGGCCGAGATAGAAGGGGAAATGGGGGACTCTCATATGGGCCTTCAGGCTCGCCTTATGTCCCAGGCGCTGCGTAAACTCACCTCGGCCATCCACCGGTCGATGACCGCTATCGTATTTATCAATCAGCTTCGAGAGAAGATTGGGGTTGTATTTGGTAACCCTGAGGTGACTCCGGGGGGACGAGCCCTAAAGTTCTATAGCTCCGTGAGAATCGATCTGAGGCGGGTGGATTCCATTAAGGTCAACTCCGATATGATCGGTAACAGAGTGAGGGCGAGGGTGGTGAAGAACAAGGTGGCGCCTCCCTTTAAGTCGGCGGAGTTCGACATCATGTTCGGTAAGGGCATAAGCAAAATGGGGGACATCTTGGAACTAGGAGTTGGGCTGGATGTTGTGAAGAAGACGGGAGCTTTTTACTCCTATGGGGAGGTGCGCTTAGGGCAGGGCCGAGAGAACGCCAAGGAGTACCTGACCAACCACTCCGATCTGGCCATCGAGATCGAGGGGCTCATCCGTGACACAAACGCTGTCCTACAGCAGCCGGTGCCCCAAGACTCTCATGAAGCAGTAGAAGTAACCTAGTTTGCTAGTTTAGCTCGCCACCGCCATGTCCTCTCCAGCGGATCAGCAATGCCTCAATGCTGCCCTTCGTCTACTCGCTTATAGGTCCCGCAGCGATGCCGAGTTGCGCCGCCGGCTGTCTCGACGTTTCTCCAATAGGCAAGTGCAGGACACTCTTGTCCATTTAAGGCAGCAGGGGTTGGTGGACGACCAGGCTTTTGCCCGCTTTTGGAGGGAGAGCCGGGAGCGTCATCGGCCACGGGGGGTAGCCATGATTCGCCGCGAGCTTCTCCACCTCGGAGTGGAACGTGAGGTTGTAGCGGAGGCGCTTGATGGGATGGACGAGGAGGAGGGGGCTTATAAGGCAGCGATTAAGGCGGTGAACAGAGTGGGTCAGGTGGACTACGAATCATTTAGAAAGCGGGTTGGAGGGTATCTGTATCGCCGGGGGTTCTCTCCTGCAGCTATAAAGGAGACCATGAGGCGGGTGTGGGAGGAGCTAGCGCACCCGGTTGACGGCTATGAACACAGCGACTCCCAAGACCAGCAGTCCTAAGATGTCTCTCCCCAGCAAGTAGCGCAGCCCTGGAGGGCCGGCCCAGACTAAGCCGCTGACCACGAAGGCTATTCCCATGCTGATACCGGCGATCCATGCCAGGCCTGGGCCTCGCTTGCGATTAACGGCCTGGCTCACCGCCTCGCCTATCAGGTAGCCCGCGCCTATGGATAAGGCCCAGGAGAAATATCCGAAGGAAAAGGCTCTGAGAAAACCCCAGATGACACCGGTTACTAGTGCTACCAATATCCCAACTACCGATCCCCGAAGGTAATAAACCGGCTTTACGTCAAAGGTAGGTAGCCTGCGCACCTGGGCGCACTCGCGGCAGCGGGCTCCCACGGAGGACTGCACCATGCACCGGGGACAGATGTATTTTTCGCAGCGATTGCAGGATAGGCCTGTCTCCACGTTGGGATGGAAGGCGCAGTAGTGGATCTCGTATTCGGGCTGTGGCGGTGGCGTGGTCTGGTCCAGGGCTTCTAAAGTGGAGCCACAGCTAGCACAGAATCTGGCTTCCGGAGCACTATCTGCCCCGCAGCTGTGGCAGAGGCGGGCCTGATATTCAGGCTGAGAATCTGAGGTGGTTGGCTCCATAGCCTCTATTACCTCCCCTCTTCCTGATCGGGCCTGTTGAGGATCCATTGGTCTCGCTCAGAGGTATCACGGTCCCGAAGCAGGCGATTGACCAAGACCTTGGTGGCAGGTATCCCCTGGGGAAAGCGTGTCCAGTTGGATACTAGGCGCTTTAGGGACACAAGACCAAGCACAGCAGCGGAGAACCATGTTACAGCAAGGGGCTCTTGCAGAAGGAAGTTCCAGAGAGGCACGAGGCTCAAGGATATTAACACCCAGATGCCGGAGCTCCGGAAGATGTACCAACCAGCCATGGCTAAGGCGATGAATATGCCCAGCTCACGAGGGGCTAGGGCGAAGAGAAGGCCGCTGGTGACGGCTATGCCCCTTCCACCGGTGAAGCGAAGGAAGATGGACCAGTTATTTCCTGCAAGCACCACCAGCCCGGAACCTACTAAGAGGGCAGAAGAGGTGTCCAGGCCTATGACGAACTTGCCCAGCCAGATGGGGGAGCAACCTTTAGCGAAGATCTCGAACAAACCCAGAGGGAAGACCCAAACCTTGCTAACGTGGTAGAAGAGGTTGGTGCCCCCCACGTTGCCGCTACCATACTGGCGTATATCGATCCCCTTCACTAGCCGACCGATGATATAGGCGGTGGGGATGGAACCAATTATATAGGAATAGACGTATAGAGCGGCTAGGTTCAAGGGCATGGGAATATGTCACCTCCCGCCCACCGAGGGGCTATTGTTGAAGGCGACTCCTCTCCAGGGCCAGCTGTTTGAGTCGCTCTGCCACGTGGCGCGGGGGGCCCATATCACCGGGTAGAGGCTCTCCCGGGGTGCCCAGGGCGTGATAATCGCTGCCCCCACAGGGCAGAAGGCCATGGCGAGCAGCCATGTCTACCAGCTCCTGAATCGTCTCGCTGGAATATTTGGCGTAATAGGCCTCCATACCAACTAGGCCTGTGTCCTTCAGAGGCTCGATGATCTTCTCTGGGTCGTCGATATATGCGGGATGAGCTAGTACCGCCACCCCACCCTGATTCTGAATGAGCCCGATGGCATCTTCGGGAGTGAGCTTTTCCCTCTCTACGTAGGCGGGTCCGTTACGCCCTATGTAGGTGGCAAAGGCGTCCTGGGGATACTTAATGTAGCCCTTCTCCACCATGGCCTGAGCCACATGGGGCCTTCCTATAGATCCATCCCCTGCAAGCTCCTGCACCCGCTCCCAATCAATCTTTACCCCGAGTTCGGCCAGCTTCTCAACCATCCTTTCGGCGCGGCCCCTTCTTCCCTGTCGGAAGTTGGCGAGGACCTCTTGAAACCGTGCATCGTCGTAGCGAATGAAGTAGCCCAGAACGTGGATCTCGTTTCCTGGCACGTCGGTGCTCAGCTCTATGCCAGGAATGACGGTGAGCTGAGGAAAGCTCTGGGCGGTGGCGAGGGCTTCGGCCAGCCCATCGGTGGAGTCGTGGTCGGTAATGGCCACGATCTCTAGCTCCCGATGGGCGAGAAGCTTTATCAATTGGCTGGGGGAGAGGCGGCCGTCGGAGCTGGTTGTGTGAAGGTGAAGGTCAACTACGGCCATGCTAGCTAACCGTCCTGTCGATGCGCTGAATATGAGTGGCTTTGCCGCTCTCCTCATCGATGTCCACTAGCACCGAGTTTAGGCGCAAGGGGCCGCCGGTGGCGACGGTGAATCGCTGGGGGGTCTGGGTGAGAAACCGCTCGGTGACTGCGATGATGTCGCTGCCTATGACGGAGTTCATCGTGCCGGTCATGCCCACGTCGCTGACGAAGGCAGTATGCCCCGGCAGAATACGGGCATCGGCGGTGGCTACGTGGGTGTGGGTGCCGAAAATGGCGCTCACTCGCCCATCTAGGTACCATCCTAAAGCTGCCTTCTCTGAAGTGGCCTCTGCGTGGAAGTCCACGATGATAACGCGGGGTGGATCATTTTCAGGCAGCGACTCCAGAATATGGTCGGCGGTCCTGAAGGGGCAATCCAGGGGGCTCATGAACACCCTACCCATAAGATTGAGTACCAAGGTGTGTCCTACCTTTAAATGGCCCCTGCCCGGTACCCCAGAAGGATAGTTGGCGGGCCGAATAAGGGGCAGGTCTTCGTTCATGTAGGGGATGATCTCTTTCTGATCCCAGATGTGGTTGCCTGAGGTTATGACGTCAACTCCGCTGGACATAAGCTCATGGGCGGTATCGAGGGTAAGGCCAAAGCCCCCGGCGGTGTTCTCTCCGTTGGCAACTACCAGGTCTATTTGATGCTCCTGGCGGATTGCGGGTAGTAAAAGCGCAAGGGCTTTTCGCCCGGGGGCTCCAACGATGTCGCCGATCATCAGGATACGCAAGGCTTATCGTTCCTCAGTTTGACATTGGGAAGCGTGGCGGTCCCAGCCGCGCAATAAGGGATAGTCCCATTTCGCACCTGCTGTAGAGCGAGACAGTCCTCGTAGAGGCAGGTGTGAAGGGTGATGGACGTAATCCTCTACCACCCTTGACACTTATCGGGCGTATTCTACTGCACGCGTCTCCCGGATGACGGTTACCTTGATCTGTCCCGGGAACACCAGGTCCGACTCGATCTTCTTGACTACGCCTCTGGCTAGGTTGGAGGAGCCCACGTCGTCTATATGGTCGGGCTTGACCATAATGCGTACCTCCCGGCCGGCCTGAATGGCGAAGGCCTTCTCCACACCATCGAACCCAGTGGCAATGCTCTCCAAGGCTTCTAACCGCTTGACGTAGTGCTCAACGCTCTCTTTTCTTGCCCCTGGCCTGGCAGCGCTGATAGCGTCGGCGGCGGCCACTAGGAAGGCCTCAACGGAGCCGCGCCCCTCATCGTGGTGCTCCATGATGGCCCTGTGTACCTCAGGATGGATGTCGTATTTTAGGGCGATCTCGGCACCGATCTCTGCGTGGGGGCCTTCCACCTCATGGGTGAGGGCTTTACCGATGTCGTGGAGGAGACCTCCGGCCTTGGCCACCTCTATATTGGCCCCGATCTCGGCAGCCATCATGTTTGCCAGTAGAGAGACTTCGATGGCGTGCTGCAAAACGTTCTCACCATAGCTGTAGCGATACTTGAGGCGCCCCAGCAGCTTGATCAGATCAGGGTGTAGGCCCCGCACTCCCGACTCGAAGGTTGCTCTCTCTCCCTCTTTCTGGATGATTACATCGATCTCAGTTTTAGCCCGCTCTACTACCTCTTCTATGCGAGCGGGGTGGATCCTGCCGTCCTGGATGAGATTCTGCAGGGCTACCTTGGCTATCTCACGACGCACCGGATCGAAGCAGGATATGCTGACTACTTCGGGGGTATCGTCGACGATGATGTCTACCCCTGTAAGACTCTCAAGGGCCCTTATGTTTCGGCCCTCGCGGCCAATAAGGCGGCCCTTCATCTCATCGTTGGGGAGGGGCACGGTGCTGGTGGTTCTCTGGGCTACCACGTCGCTGGCCAGGCGGTGTATGGCTAGGGTGATGACCTGGCGGCCGTGCTCGTCCGCCTCTTCCATCATCTGGTGCTCCAGCTCACGGTAGCGGAGGGCTAGCTCGTGCTTGATCTCGTCCTCTTCCTTTTTGAAGAGGATGTCTTTGGCCTCAGTAGCCGTAAGCCCAGCAGTTTCTTCCAGCTGACGTATCTGCTCGGTCTTGAGGTGCTCCAGCTCTTCTTGGTGTTTGAGCACCTCCTGCTCCTTGGTTGTCAGCTTGCTCTCCTGCTGATTGAGGGTCTCAGTCCTGCGCTCCAGATTCTCCTCACGCTGAGTTTGCCGATTCTCCTGGCGCTGTAGTTCCTGACGACGCTCCCGAACCTCTTTCTCCACCGAGGAGCGAGCCTGTAGAGCCTCTTCTCGAGCCTCCAGCAGGGTCTTGCGCTTAACCTCCTCGGCCTCTTCGATAGTTTTCCTTGCCTGCTCGCTGGCGGCTACTACTCGTCCACGACTCCAGACCGAACGGAGCACTAGCCCAACTGTGCTCCCTATTCCTAGTGCCGCCAGGACGGCAAGGATGATCACGATTATATCCACTGTGTTCACTCATCCTTTCCGCCTAGTTCTAAATCGCTAAAACCAGTTAGAAGATTTGTTATTGCTAAAGCTTTATAATAACTTTGGCCTCAAGAAGGTGTCAAGGGTGGCTACTATGTTCAATCGCCTAAGTTAGGAGTGGCGTGTCCCTGGCCTATAAGGGCTGGGCGAGTAGGGTCTAGGATCCCTCAGACGTGCTAGAATCGGAGCCGAAAGTCATTAAAGCCAGTGTCTATCAGAGTGTACTACAGGTTTCGCTTAACTATGGTGCAATAGCCAAATGGGTTATGGGAATGGGATTGTTGCGGCTAGGAGGAGCGCATGAGCCTTCCCCAGTTCGACGTAGAGGGAAAGCGGGTTTTAGTTATAGGAGGCGGTCGGGGCATTGGCAAGGGCATCGCTTTGGCCTTCGCCGAGGCGGGGGCCCATACCTCGGTGGTGGGGCTTACTCCTCGCTATGTTGAGGGGGTAGCGGAGGAGATTCGGGGGATGGGACATCAGTCCAATGCTTACGTTTCTGACGCGACCAAAGGTGCCCCTATGGACCGGCTGGCCAAGGAGGTGTTGGCTCAGGGGCCTCTCGATGTTCTAGTGAACTGTGTGGGCGATGCCATTATTAAGCCTGTGGTCACCTTACCCGACGGCGGTCCCCAAGGTATGACCGAGGAGGAGTGGCACGCTATCTTGGACGTTAATCTGACAGAGGCTTTTCATGGGTGCCGAGTCTTCGGCCCTCACTTGCTGGAGCGGCGTCAGGGATGTGTGATTAATATCTCGGGGATTGCCGCCTTCCGAGGCACCGCCAACCGTTCCAGCTACGATGCGGCCAAGGCAGGGGTGATGCGATTTACCGAATCTGTCGCGCAGGAATGGGCCCCCTACGGGGTTCGGGTCAACTCTATCGCCCCCGGTTCTTTCCCGGACCCAGAGCAGATGTCAGCCGAGGTGTACCAACAAAGACAACAAGAGGCGGCCAAGGGAATACCTCTAGGGCGTTTTGGTGAGCTTAAGGAGGTGGGGTATCTGGCCGTCTTTTTAGCTTCGGAGGCGGCTGCCTATATTACCGGGCAGACGTGGAGCATCGATGGAGGAGTGAGCATATCTGGATAGAGGTGACTAAAGAATGATACACTGGCGGCTCACCCTGAGCCGGTCGAAGGGTGAGCGGTAATCCTCGGAGGAGAAGGGAATGGTACCTCCGGATAACATTTTCGGTGAGTTACCCATCTGGGCTGGCGTGTATTTGGCGTTGGTGGTCGCCTTTGGGCTCTCGGGGTATATCTTCTACATCCGTGTTATACGACTACTGATGCTGGGTCGGGGAGAGAACCGCTTCGACCACCTATGGGAGCGGCTCAAGAACTTGGTGGTTGTGGTCCTGGGGCAACGACGGGTGCTTCAGAGCGTTTCCTTACGGGACCGGGCTGGCTTGGGACACGTGGTCATCTTCTGGGGGTTCTTATCCTTCTTCTTGAGCTACGCTATATTCATCTTTGGCGATGCGGCCTGGCGCCCCTTCTCGGAAACGTTGCTTACCTCTGCCGGAGTGAAGGTTTTTGCCATCTACCTGGACATCGTGGCGGTGGCTATTCTCAGCGCTTTGAGCTGGGCTCTGATTCGCCGGTGGCTGGCCAAGCCTCACCGCCTCACCTTCGACCTTACCCGCAGCTTCGACGCCGTAGTGATAGTTTCTCTTATCGGCACTCTGATGATTAGCACTATCCTCACCGAGGCTTTTCACGTGGCCAGGGGTGGGGATGGGCCAGAAGCCTCGGTAATCGTTGGAGGCGCCCTGGGGTGGTGGTTCGTTGACCTGGGACTGGGGGTAGACGCGGCAAATGCCTTTCAGGGGCTCTTTTGGTGGGTACACCTGCTGGTAATCCTGGGCTTCTCTATCTACATCCCGTTCTCAAAACACATGCACATGGTGGCTGCACCGGTCAACGCCTTTTTCCACTCACTCAAGCCGCGAGGCAGGTTGGAGCTCATCGACCTGGAGAACGCCGAGCATTTCGGGGCGGGCAGGATTCAGGATTTCACCTGGAAGGAGCTGCTGGACGGGTACGCCTGCGCCGTGTGCGGGCGCTGCACCGACGCCTGCCCGGCCAACATCAGTGGCAAGGTGCTCTCTCCTATGCACATCGTGGAGAATATGAAGGAGTATCTGCTGAAGGTGGGTCTCCAGCTTAAGGCTGGCCAGGACCCATCGCAGGAATACCCCCTTATTGGCGAGGCTATCAGCGAGGAGGCCATCTGGGACTGCGTGTCCTGCGGGGCGTGCATGGAGGAGTGCCCGGTGGTAGTGGAGCACGTGCCCACCATCATGGACGTGCGGCGCCACCTGGTACTGGAGGAGTCCAAGGTTCCCGATACGGCCAGGGATGCCATGCTGAGCATGGAGCAGCGGGGTCACCCGTGGCGGGGTACACAGTTCTCTCGGACTGACTGGGCTGAAGGGCTGGATATCAAGACCCTGGCAGAGCACCCCGAGGCGGAGGTGCTCTATTGGGTGGGGTGCACTCCCGCTCTGGAGCAGCGTAGTCAGGCGGTGGCCCGCTCGATGGCCAAGGTACTCAAAGCGGGGGGGGTGGACTTTGCTATTCTGGGTGAGGAGGAGCGGTGCACCGGGGACCCGGCCCGCCGCATGGGCAACGAGTATCTCTATCAGACCCTGGCAAAGCAAAATATCGAGACCTTAAAAAGCTACAATGTGAAGAGGGTGGTGACTACCTGCCCTCACTGCTTCAACACCATCAAGAATGAGTACCCCCAGTTAGGGGGAGACTTCGAGGTGATGCACTACACTCAGTTCGTGGACCAGCTTATGCAGGAGGGGAGATTAAAGCTGATCCGCATGGTGGAGGGCTCGGTGGCCTATCACGACTCCTGCTTCCTGGGCCGCCACAACGGGATCTATGACCAGCCTCGCCGCATCGCCAAGGCCATTCCTGGGCTGGAGCTGGTGGAGATGGAGCCTCGCTGCAGGGAGCGGGGGTTCTGTTGTGGAGCCGGCGGCGGTCACATGTGGCTGGAGGAGAGCGGCAAGGGAGAACGGATAAACCACATGCGCACCGACCACTTCCTGGAGACAAATGCGCCGACGGTGGGGGTCTCGTGCCCCTTCTGCCTTCAGATGCTCACCGAGGGCATCGAGGCCAAGGGGGAGAAGGGTAAGAGGGAGGCCAAGGACCTGCTGGAGCTTCTGGCGGAGAGTGTGGGGGAGTGAGTAAGGCTGTACGTTGGTGCACCTCTTTGGCTCTTTAGGTAATCTTTAAGTATAATAGAAAATATAGAGTGAT
This sequence comes from Dehalococcoidia bacterium, assembly GCA_965248115.1. GTDB lineage: Bacteria > Chloroflexota > Dehalococcoidia > Lucifugimonadales > CBDFII01 > CBDFII01. Next base: position 938,859 of record CBDFII010000005.1, on the reverse strand, counting down.
TAGTCTGCGCTCAATCAACTCATTACAGGTAGATTTTGATGGCTGGTGTTCGGTGCCCTCACTGCAATCTGATCGTTGATCCTTCACCCGCATTAATACAAGGGAGAGGGATCATGTTGGATGAATCTGACGATGATCATACCGTATTAGGCATGGTCTCGATACAAGCGGTGTATCTAGATCGTAAGTCGCACCGTACACTGGCAATTTGTGTATGCCCTAATTGTAGCAAAGCCTTTATTGCATCTGATACGCATCTAGCGAGCGGGAAAAGTATATGGCCTACAGCAACACCCCTCCTAGACGAGGAGAATATCCCCCCAGACATTTATGAGGCGTTAGAAAATGCGTACCGTGCCGCATATGCCGAGGCCTATCTCGCATGTTTGCTGGCCTGTAAAACAACTTTGGAAAGGATTTGGCACCAAGAAGGTGCGAGTGGCATAGATGAACTAGCATCGAAAGGGTTATTGCCAACCTACCTGAAAGACCAAGCACACGAGGTACGACGTTTAGCCAACGAAATTGACCACCATAACGTACCATCTGGGACTCTGGGCGAGACAGATTGTGAGGAAATGCTCGAATTTGTTTCGGCAGTAGTACGGGCCATCTACGTTGAGCCCGCCAGATTAAAGAAAGCAGCAGAAAGAAGAGCCGAGGTTAGGACGAAAGAGAAATAGGTTCTACATACATCGGGTCTTTACTATCTCCCGTACTCCTCTCTCAGGACGCGCTTGAGGACTTTGCCGAGGGGGTTGCGGGGTAGCTCTTTCACGAACATTACCGACTCGGGGCGTTTGAAAGTAGCCAGGTGCTGGTGGCAGTGTTCGATAATCTCTTCTTCGCTTACTTTGGTATCCCGCCGCACCACCACAGCCCGGACCCGCTCGCCCCCTCTACATCGGGCACTCCGATGACTGCCGCTTCATCTACGTCGGGGTGGGACATTAGCACCTGCTCCACCTCCTCTGGGGATATCATCTCGCCGCCTCGCTTGATGATGTCCTTGGAGCGCCCCGTGAGATAGATGTAGCCGTCCTCGTCCTGGTAGCCCATGTCGCCGGTGTAGAGCCAGCCATCCCGTATTGTGGTCTGAGTGGCATCATCTTGTTTCCAGTAGCCCTTCATTATGCGAGGCCCCCGGGCCACGATCTCCCCTGCCACACCGACAGGGACGGGATTGGCATCTTCGTCCACTATACTTACCTCTACGTCGTCCAGGGGCTTGCCGATGGAGGAGAGGTGCTTGAGCTTCCGCTCCACCTCCGCCTTGGTGCCCTCCAGCACGTGGTCATCGGGGGGGAGCATGGTGATAGTGGAGGCCGTTTCCGTCTGGCCGAAGGCGTTGATGAAGCGGGTGCCTGGGAACTGTTGAATGGCTCTTTTAATGACCTCCAGGGGCATTGGGGCGGCGCCGTAGGTTATTACATCCAGGCTGGCGAGGTCGTAGCTTGGGAACCGGGGGTGCTCAATGATTTGCTTTAGCATGGTGGGCACGACCATGGCCCGGTTTACTCGCTCTGTCTGTACCAGCTCCATCCACTGTTGAGGCTCGAACTGGCGCATGATGACCAGGCTGCGACCGCCATAGACTGCGGCCATAACCGCCTGCATCCCAGCGATATGGTAGAGGGGGACTGACAGGAGGTTTCGCTCCTCGACATCGGGGTCTGGGGGTGTGACATTGGCTAGAAGATAGGATGTGAAGCTCTGGTGGGAGAGCATGACACCCTTAGGAACACCGGTGGTGCCGGCCGTGAACATAAGCAGGGTGGTATCCTCATCGTCCCCCTCGGGGAAGTGGAGCTCATCGGGTGGCGAAGAGGCGATGAGGTCGTCGTAGAAGAGCCACCCGTCTCCCACAGGGTCCTCGATGGAGACCAGGTGGTTAGGGGAAGAGACGTGGGGAAGGGTGGACTTGACCAGATCCTCGTAACGTTTGCCCACCAAGAGAACCGAGGGCTCGGCGCTGGTTAGCATCTGGGTAAGCTCCTCGACTCTACTGCGAAAGTTAAGGGGAACAAAGATGGCGTCGAGTTTGGCAGCGGCGAAGTAGCTCTCCATCATTTCATTGCAGTTTACGTGGAGCACTGCCACCCGGTCTCCGCTCCCCACCCCAATGTCGGCCAGGGCGTTGGCCAGGCGGTTTACCCGATCTTGAAGCTGTCCGTAGGTAAAGCTATTGCCTTCGAACACTACGGCTGTTCTATCTGGCACTATGGCGCAAGCGAGGGTCAAGAGCTCAGTGATGTTCATGCCAAGCCTCCGTTCTGGTATGGACCTTCGTCGGGGCTATTATAACGATCTTTCAACTGCTCTGACGTATAAGTAAGAGGCGGCGTCGCCGACTGGTGGCGGCCGCCCGTGAGGATTCAACGAGACTGGATGGTCGCCAGGGCGAGACGGGCCTCTAAGGCGAGGGCCTCTTGGACGGGTAACTCAATACCCCGACACACTGCCTCCTTTGCTGCCCTAAGGGTGGCCTGGGGAAGGGAGAGGAGGGTTTGGGCTATCTGTTGTACGTTTTCTTCCAACGTTTCCTTGGCTACCACCCGGCTCACCAGGCCCCTCTCTAGGGCTTCGTTGGCAGAGAGTCGTCGGCCTGTAAGAAGAATCTCCAGCGCATGGGGCACGCCCAGAGTCCGGGGGAGGGTCTGAGTACCGCCGGCAGCGGGCAGCATGCCTAGCCCTACCTCGGGCATTCCAAAAACTGTGTCATCTGCAGCCACGCGAAGGTCGCACAGCATAGCTATCTCCACGCCTGAGCCCAGGCAGTAGCTATGTATTGCAGCGATGAGGGGTTTGGGAATGGCCAGCATGAGTCCCCACACATCCCGCTCCCACCGCACCTGCCGTGCGACTAACTGGGAGGGGGCGGTGCCGAACTCGGTAAGATCGGCGCCAGCACAGAAGGCCCGTCCTTCGCCCCGAATAATGACCACCTGCACTTCCGGGTCATCCCGCAGCGCCTCCAGCACCTGATAAAACTCGTCTCGCATACGGATGTTGTAGGCGTTAAGGATCTCAGGGCGGTTTAGGGAGATTCGGGCGATGCCGCCAGCCTTGTGGTAGAGAATGGTATCAAATCCGTTCATATATCTAGCCTACCATCTACTTTATGAGGTCTTCACTATGAGGTGTTCACTCCCCATTGAACTGAGGCTCTCGTTTCTCCAGGAATGAGCGAATGCCCTCGGCCCGGTCGGCTGTGCTCTGGAGGAGGATGTTCAGGTCGGCTTCCAGGCCCAAGCCCTGCTCCAGGGTCATATCCATGCCCTTGTGTACCGCTTCCTTGGTGTATCGGGCGGCGATAGGTCCGGCGGAAGCGATGGAGCGGCATAGCTCCTCCACGGTGTCCATTAGCTCCTCAGGTGCAACTACCATATTGACCAGCCCGAAAGTAAGGGCCTCCTGGGCCTCCAGCACTCGTCCTGTAAGGAGCATATCCAGCGCCCTTGCCCTGCCAACCAGACGGGGCAAGCACTGGGTGCCGCCGTCCCAGGGGAGCACGCCACGGCGCAGTTGGGAGAGCCCTAATCGTGTGCCCTGAGCAGCGATTCGAAGGTCGCAGGCCAGGGCCAGCTCCAGACCATGGTCAAGAGCATCCCCATTGATGGCGGCCACAAGGGGGAAGGGTAAAGCAGCTAGGGACGACGCAGGTCGATGCAGCTCCAACCATTGCCTGGGGGTGTAGCCTCCTTTCAGGCTGCGGGCCATGGAGGGGACGTCGCCACCAGAGGAGAAGTGGGCCCCGTTGCCGCTAAGTACCACCACACGCAGCCCCTGTTCCTCTCGCAAATACTGGCAGGCATGGTGAATCTCCTGGGCCATAGACAAATTCACCCGGTTAAAGGCGCGGGGGCGGTTAAGAGACAGGTAGACTACGTCGCCGCGGCGGATATAGGTCAAGGTTCGAAAGCGCAAGGAAAGTATCCTATGGAGGGATGTGCTGAAAGCCTACCTATGGTACGGCCAAGGCCGACTCTTGACAAGAACCGGGGAAAAAAATAAGATATTGAATTGCTTTGGAGTTAATCTAGTCCAGCGCTAAAGCAACGGATCAACATTAAAATTCCTAGATAAGGAGGAGCTAATGGCAGTGGACTTCAAACCACTGGGTGAACGAGTAGTCATTAAGCCTACAGAGAGGGAGGCAACGACCAAGAGCGGTATAGTTCTACCAGATACTGCTAAAGAGAAGCCGCAGGAGGGAGAGGTGGTGGCCGTGGGGCCAGGTCGGGTAAACGATGATGGCAAGAGAGTCCCTATGGAGTTGAAATCAGGAGATAAGGTGCTCTACTCCAAGTACGCCGGTACTGAGTACAAGGATGGAGACGACGAGTACCTGATCCTAAGAGAGAGCGACATTCTAGCAAAAATTTAGTTGTAACAGGAGGATTAAGTAATGCCAGGTAAACAGGTGACCTTTTCTGAGGAGGCCCGCAAGGCCTTAAAGGGGGGTATTGATTCGTTGGCCGACACGGTGAAAATCACCCTGGGGCCTAAGGGACGCAACGTGATCCTGGACAAGAAGTTCGGCCCCCCCCAGGTATGCAGCGACGGTGTGACCATCGCCAAGGAGATCGAGCTGCCCGAGCCCTTCGAGAACATGGGTGCCCAGCTCCTCAAAGAGACGGCCAGCAAGACTAACGATGCCGCTGGCGACGGCACTACCACATCTGTGGTATTGGCACAGGCTATCATCACCGAGGGCTTTAAGAACGTGGCCGCCGGTGCCAATCCTATGGTCATAAAGCGGGGCATCGAGAAGGCTGTGGACATGGTGGTGGAGGAGCTCAAGAGCATGTCCCGCTCTGTAGATAGCAAGGAGCAGATCGCTCAGGTAGCGTCCCTTTCAGCCCATGAAGAGTCCATCGGCCAGGTCATCGCCGACGCCATGGAGAAGGTCGGTAAGGACGGTGTCATCACTGTGGAGGAGTCCAAAGGGCTCAAGGACGAGATCGAGTACGTGGAGGGGATGCAGATAGACCGCGGCTACATCTCTCCTTACTTCATCACCAACCCCGATAGGATGGAGACCTCTATAGAAGATCCGCACATAATAATCTGTGACAAGAAGATCTCCGCCGTGTCCGACATCCTGCCGGCCCTGGAGAAGGTGCTTCAGGTAGGGAAGAAGGATGTGGTGGTCATTGCCGAGGACCTGGAAGGCGAGGCTCTGGCTACTCTGGTGGTCAACAAGCTGAGGGGGACCCTTAACTGTCTGGCAATTAAGGCCCCGGGCTTCGGGGACCGACGCAAGGCCATGTTGGAGGATATTGCCATCCTAACCGGTGGTACGGTCATCAGTGAAGAGACAGGCCGCAAGCTAGACTCCGCCGCGTTGACTGACATGGGACAAGCACGTCGGATTGTTGCCACGAAGGACGAGTGCACCATAGTGGAGGGCCGGGGCTCAGAGGAGGCTATAAAGGGCCGCATAACCCAGCTAAAGACCCAGATCGAGGAGACCACCTCAGAGTTCGACAGGGAGAAGCTCCAAGAGCGAATGGCCAAGCTCTCGGGCGGTGTGGCCGTGGTTAAGGTGGGTGCCGCCACCGAGGTAGAGCTGAAGGAGAGGAAGAGTAGAGTGGAGGATGCCCTCTCCGCCACCCGGGCTGCCGTTGAGGAGGGGATCGTGGCAGGCGGTGGCGTAGCCCTTGTGCGGGCTCAAAGGGTGCTCAGCGACAAAGGTATGTCCAGCGATGAAGTAGTTGGCCTTAACATTGTCAAGAAGGCCCTGGAGGTGCCCCTTCGACTCATCGTAGAGAACTCCGGACAGGAGGGGGCCGTAGTTCTTAACGACGTGCGCGAGCATGCCGATGACTACGGCTACGATGCCGAGGTGGGTGAATTTGCTCAGATGTTGGAGCGAGGTATTGTGGACCCGGCCAAGGTAACGCGCTCTGCTTTGCAGAATGCCGCCAGCGTAGCCGCCATGGTGCTTACCACCGAGTCTATGATAACGGAGATACCGGAGAAGAAGGAGTCCATGCCTCCTATGCCCCCTGGAGGAATGGGAGGTATGGATTACTAGGCGGCAGCCCACTCAGGTAGTGGCTAAAAGAGAAGGCCCCGTATAGCGGGGCCTTCTCTTTTGCTCATAGGTGCATGGAACTCAAAATCCACTGAACTGGTCCCTTATTCTTGCCACCAATGGCTCAGAAGGTGCCAGGATGAGTAGGACCTGGTTTCCCTTCAGACTGACGGACTTCCTCTTTGAGCTATCCGGTGAGGAGCTCATGACGTTCAAGAACTCCAAGGCATCCTTAGTAGAGTCCCAAATCGTTAGTAGGGCAAGGGCACGCTCTTCTTGAGGGCCTTTAAGCAAGGTGAATCTGTCGCCTCCCCATCCAGCGGCAGCATTGGCAGCGAAACCGACACTGGTCAAGGTTTCCATATAGGTCTTAAGGGCGAACTCGCCCATAACGTCGGTGTCGATTTGTGACCATGTCTCTCCGAGGGTTTCAGCCACATTGGGAAGGAATACAGCTATAGGTTGTTCGCCAGCCAGATACTTCTTCGGGTGCAGAATCTGCTCGGTGGAGGCGGGAGGATCGTCGTAGGCGCTGTTTATATCTGCCCACTGTCCTGACTGCTGGATCGCTAGGATGAACTCAACTCCACTCTCATAGGGGAAGAGAAGGCTTTTCTGGATGAAGTAGGGGGAGGCATCCAAAACAGGGTTTTCCTGGGCGCCTTGCAATACCTGCCGTTGCTGTTGAAGTGCAAGATGCTCAATTAGGTATTGGACCGCCGCTGCTGTGGCACCACCCTCTATCAGAGCGGCAAGAGCACTGGCAACATCGGAATGCTCTTTCACCTTTTCGATCATGGTGTGAATGTCGAAGTGCTGCTGTTGTAGGGCGTGGACGTACTCGTGGGCGAGGGTGATCTCTTGGAGGGGCGTGATCTCCGCTACATCCTGAACTACGTAAAGCTCCTCAGTCTCGGTATCGAAGAAGCCCGCAACTTGTTCTGTGAGGAGGTCAAGATAGAGCTGGAACAGGTCTGTATCTGGAGGAATCAAGCCTAGTACAATGAGCAGCTCCTGGTCTTTGGCTATCTCCTCCCTCTCTTCCTCCAGGTCTTCCACCAGGCGGGCTGCCAGCTCCTCCCTGGTTATGAACTGGGGCACCACTTGGTAAATAGGCTGAAGGTTTCTAATAGCCGACACTCTCTGGAGCACGGTGTCTAGGAGGCTGTCCAGAGCAGATTCTTCTGTTAGGGTGGGTGGCGGAGTGGGAGCCGGCTCTGAGGAAGCTTGGGATGGTAGTGCTGCCTCGGGAGGCTGGATGTCTACGGGCACGTCGAAGTCGGAGAAGGACATAGTCATAATCATTTTTACCGTAGCTCCTATGTCGGCCCCAGCGAAGAGTTCCCCTGCGAAGTCAAAGGCTACCTCCCCTTCTACAGAAGCCTTCCTTAGGAGGAAACTCTCCACTTCAGTCCAGTACTCGACCTGCAGCTCACCTTCTGCTTTACCAAATGGCCCTTCGACTCCCGGTCGTGCCTTTCCTTTGAGATGATAAACGCGAATGTCATCAAGGGTTTCCTCTCGTATGAACGTTAGTTCTTGAATGTCTAATGGATCTACTCCGGTTATTTGACCCAGATCGGCGAAGGGAAGCTGCTCTTCAGAGGGGGCGACCTCCCACTCCTGAGTCTCCGAGTTCTGGATATAGATGATATCGCCGATGACCACGGTTTTGATGTCGATTCCCAGTCCGAAGAAGCGAATGGACAGGGTTGCACGTACGCGATCCGGGTTCTGGAAGTCTCCAACCATGTTGATGGGTATCTCGATGGTGAAGCCTTCCGCAGTCGCCTTCATCTTCATATCTATGTCAAAGTGGAAGGAATTAACCTCCTCCATGGCAGCGATAGAGACCTCTAGAATCTTCTGTGCTGAAAAGGGCGGCGGAGATGGTGTTGACGTTGGCGTAGGAATTGGTGTAGGGGTGGGCGTAGGTGTGGAAGTGGGCGTAGGTGTGGGAGAAGAGGTTGGAGTAGGTGTGGCCTGGGCACAGGCAGTTACAACTATGGCTAGTAGGCAGAGGGTACCGAAAAGGAGGTGTCGCATTATAGTACGTTCCTGATAATCAGAGCTTCCTGGGCGGCCAATATGAGCCATATGTTGTCAGCTTATATCCTTCCACGTCAACCCCTCCCTATGGCAATCCTGCTTGGTATTACACTCACGGGATGGCTTCATCCCTACACCTATACCTGCTAGAATGCGCTCACATACAGGGAGGTCTGCCATTGGCGGCCAGCAAGGTTTTCTACAGCGTTGAGGAGGCAGTGGCCCCCATTCAAGACCGGGCTTCGGTTCTAGTGGGGGGTCATGGGCTGGTGGGAGTACCCCACCATTTGATAGAGGCTTTGATAGATAGGGGTACCAGTGGCCTCACCTGTATCAGTAACGCTGTGCAGGACGAGAATTCTAATCTCTACGATGTAGGCAACCTGGTAGAGAGAGGGATGGTACGCAGGCTCATAACCAGTTTTGCGGTGCCCCAAGCCGGTGGTGAGACCCCTCCTAAAAGCGGTATGGATGTGGAGCTGGTGCCTCAGGGGACCCTGTTGGAGCGCGTAAGGGCGGGGGGAGCGGGCCTGGGGGGATTTTTCATCTCTACGGGGCTGGGTACGCCCTTCGCCGAGGGGAAAGAGACACGCAGCTTCGACGGCCAGAAGTACATTCTGGAGATACCCCTCAAAGCTGACTTCGCTCTCATCCGGGCCCACAAGGCCGACCCTCTGGGGAACCTGGTGTATTTGGGCTCCCAGCGCAACTGCAACCCCATAATGGCTATGGCCTCCGCCACCACCATCGTAGAGGTAGATGAGCTGGTGGATGTAGGGCAGCTAGACCCCGAGTTAGTGATAACACCCGGTATCTACGTGCACCGCATCGTACCGCTAGGAAGCCTCCCCAAAGGGGACAGGCAGCTATGAAGAGGACCGCGCAGGAGGTAATAGCAGGCAGGGCGGCGGCCATGCTCAAACCTGGTCAGGTAGTCAGCTTGGGCACGGGGTTGCCCCAACAGGTAACAAGGTATGTGCCCAGGACACTGGGGGTAGTATTGCACTCGGTCATAGGTGTCTTGGGCTACGGCTCATACGAGAGGGGTGGGGGGTCTCAAGGGAATATGACAGGGGACGATGGGGCTTCCATCTCTCTGATGAAGGGGGGCACTGTGCTCCATCAGGCCGACTCATTCGGTATGCTGCGGGGCGGGCATGTGGACGTTGGGGTGGTGGAAGCCTTTCAGGTATCGGAGGCGGGAGACCTGGTGGCCGGGCCTTCCTCATCAAAGAGCCTATCCGGTCCAGGGGCGACGGTGGATATGGCGGCTGGAGCCCGATACCTCATCGCGGTGATGGAGCACACTACTCGCGAGGGTGGCTCCAGGCTAGTAAGCCAATGCAGCTACCCTATGGCTGGCGAGGGGTGCGTAGACCTGGTGGTCATGGAACTCGGGGTAATAGAGGTTGCCGAGGGGGGATTCGTCCTGAAGGAGGTGGCGCGGGGCTATAGCGTGGATGAGGTGCGAGCGGTTACGGAGGCCCCATTAAAGGTTGCCCCAGACCTGAAGGAGATGAAGATTGACTCGCACCAGGGAGGGATCTCCTCTAAGGTTTACTCTAGTGCTGCAGAGGCTGTGGTCGATATTCCCGATGGCGCTGTGGTGATGATCGACGGCTTTGCTGGCCCCGGAGGGATGCCCCACTACCTGATTTTGGCTCTACGGGACCAGGGCGCCAAAAAGCTCACTCTGGTCAGCAACACCGCTGGAATCGCCCGGGTGATGAGCTTTGGGACCCCGAAGGGCTTTAGCGTGATTGATCACAGTGTACTGGTGGACAAGGGCCAGGTGAAAAAAGCGGTGGCCTCCTTCCCAGTCTCACCCTCGCCGTCAAGGCCCACCTCCTTTGAGCTGGCCTTCCAGCGTGGCGAGGTTGAATTAGAGTTGGTACCTCAGGGCACCTTGGCAGAGCGCATCCGGGCAGGGGGCTTTGGCATCGCTGCTTTCTATACTCCCACAGGCGTAGGGACTCCCATCGCCGAGGGGAAGGAGACTCTCATAATCGACGGGCGCGAGTATGTGTTGGAGCGTGCTATAAAGGCGGACTTTGCCCTTATACGGGCCCGCAAGGCCGATACGCTGGGCAACCTGGTGTATCAGGGCACCTCTCGCAACTTCAACGCCGTAATGGCTCCTGCCGCCACGGTCACGGTGGCCGAGGTGGACGAGATCGTGGAGGCTGGGCAGCTGGACCCGGAGGCTATCGTTACGCCCGGGGTGTTCGTCCAACGGGTCGTGCAGAGGCCAAGGGACTTTTCTCCTTACGAACCCCTGGGTTAGCCCTCACCAAAAGGTCAGTACGTGCTGGTAGGATGGCATGATTAAAGAGCGACTGAATAGGGACATCATCGCCATGAGGGTGGCCAAGGAGCTGCCCGATGGGGGCTACGTTAACCTGGGCATTGGCATACCCACTCTGGTCTCCAACTACGTGCCGGAAGGGCGTACCGTCCTGTACCATAGCGAGAGTGGTGTGCTCAACTGCGGATCGCTGGCCGACGAAGGTGAGGAGGACATAGACCTGATCAACGCCGGGGGGCAGTTCCTCAAGCTGGTATCGGGGATGAGCTTCTTCAGCTCCGCCGATGCCTTCGCCATGATTCGCGGCGGTCATATCGATGTGGCGGTGCTAGGGGCTCTACAGGTGTCGGAGAGGGGAGACCTGGCCAACTGGATGCTCCCCGAGAGGGGTGTGGGCAACATTGGCGGAGCCATGGACCTGGCGGTGGGGGCCAAACGCATCATCGTTGCCATGGAGCATACGAACCGGAGCAACCGCCCCAAGATTGTCAAAGAGTGCATTTACCCCCTTACCGGCAGGGGGTGTGTGAGCCTGGTGGTCACCGACCTGGCGGTCATCGAGGTCACTAAAGAGGGGCTGTTACTGAAGGAGATGGCCCCCGGATGGACGCCGGAGGAGGTACAGGAGCTAACCGAGCCTCGTCTTATCCTTGCATCTGACCTAAAGGAGGTGGAGCTTTAGAGAGTCTACTAGCTGATCCAGAAAGTGGAACCAGTCTCCTCTTTCTGCACCTCGATTCGTACTGGGAAGTATTCCTTTAGCTCGTCCATGTGGGTTATGACGATAATCTTCTGAAAGTCGCTCTCGATGGCCCTGATGACGTCCATGATTCGCTCCCGTCCAGCGGCGTCCTGGGTTCCGAATCCCTCGTCGATGAACAGGGTGGGCAGGGGTGCTCCCCGTCGATGGGCCAGCACCTTTGACAGGGCGATCCTCAGGGCCAGATTTATTCGAAAAGCCTCGCCACCGCTGAACATCTCGTAGTTGCGTGGCCCCAGCTCGTCGCTTATCTTGATCTCCAGGGTCTCGATGGGGTCACCGCGACGACTCTTGCGCTCTCGCTGGGTCTCCAGCTTGACGCTCATGCGATTGTCGGTCATTCGGCCCAGGTAAGTGTTGGCCTCCTCTTCAAGGCGAGGAAGCACAGTCTCGATAAGCATGGCCTGGACTCCTTGCTTGCCCAAGGCGTGCACCAGCTCCTGGTAGATACCCGCTTCGTCGTTGAGGCTTTTAAGCTTCTTCTCCTCGACGGCCATCTCCTGGGATAGCCTCTCCATGCGGGATAGTTGGCCCTCTAGATAACCTTGACGTGATACCAGTCCCTCCCGTTGCCGTTCCACTTCGGATAAAGAGGCCTGAGCAGCCTCGAGGGTGCGCTCCAATTGGGGTAGCTGCGTCATCTCAGTCCCTATCTGCTGGTGTGTCACCTTTGCCTGCGCCAGCTCCTCCTGTCGGCGCTGGGCCATTTCCTGGGCACGTGCTAGGGCCTCCTGCGCCTGAGGCAAAAGTTTTTGGGTCTCCTGCTGCGAGTTATAGAAAGCCTCCATCTCCCGCTCCCCATTAGCGATAGCTCTTTCAATCTCCTTTCGGGCGGTCAGCGACGCGCCCTCCCTGCTGGACAGCTCTCTTTCCAGATTTTCTTTCTCCTTTTCCAATGTCTGGAGCGCTGTCTGGTTTTCAAGATACAGCCGGCGTTTCTCTTCGATCTGGACAGTATAGTTTTGGGCAAGGTGCTGGCAACCCTCGGGTCCCAGTTCAGAGTTACACAAAGGACAGCGCGCTTCTCCTTGAGAGCTCTCCAGCAACTCTAGCTTGGAGCGCAGCTCCTGACCCTCATCTTTGACCAGCGAAGCCTGAGCTTTAAGCTGGCCCAGTCGCTCTGCCAACTTCTGGAGGGATGTTCTGCGCTGTGCAATCTCCTGATCTTCCTTGGCCAGCTCTTCCATTCGCTGGCGGTACTGGACCAACTTTTCTTGTATAGAGGGAGCAGTGCCAGCTTTGTCCTGAATCAACCATTGGTACTGTTCAATTGTGCTGTGACGTTTCTTAAGTTCTTCCTGAAAGTAAGAGTTATCCTCGCCCATTGAGTGAATTCGCCGCTCGAGCTCTGCAAGATGGGAGCTCTCACTTCGCATGGCCTCCACCCGGGTTTTTAAGGCATCCAGCTCTTGCCTCTGAGTCTCTAGCCTAGCGGTGACTTGTGCCAGGCTTGCAGTTACCTGCTCTAGCTCGGCCTGGTACTCTTCTCGACGAGCAACCTCTTGGCGCATTAGCTGGAGGCTCCCAACGATCTCAGCGGCATCACGACTTCGCTTTTGTGCCTCCTCCTTGGCCAAGTCCTGGAGAGCATCGTAGTAGCCAAGGTCTAGGACCTTGGCTAGCACCTCCTTGCGCTCCCCGGGAGGCTTGTTGGTGAACTCGTCGGCCCGACCTTGGAGTAGGAAGGCGCTATTGATGAAGGTATCGTAGTCCATACCGATGAGACGTTCGATATGGGCCTGACTCTCACGCAGCGTGTTGCCTGTGATCGGGCTAAAACCATCGTCGTGACTTACCTGAAGCTGAAGGTCTGTGGCGCCCTGGCGTCCTCCCCGTACCGACCGGGTATGGCGTCGAACAACCTTGTAGCGAGTGTCCCGAGCGAGGAACTCAAGATCTATTTGCATCTCGTTGAGGCCGTGGTGGATAAGGTCGTCCTGGCTTTTGCCGCGGGCCTTACCCCAGAGGGCCCAGGTGATGGCATCCAGCAGGGCCGACTTGCCATGGCCGTTCTGGCCGCAAAGGCAGGCCAGTTGGATGCCCTCCAGGTCCAGGGTGGGCAGGTTGTCCCTGTAGCAGAGGAAGTTTTTAAGGGTTAGCTTGAGAGGAATCATGAAGTAACCATCATTAGGGGCTGTGCACAAATTCTAGCACACGACGGATGACACTAACTTAATGCGTCCTGACTTATGAGCTTGACTTAAAAGGCTTGACACGAAATATGAGGTATAATAATTTCAGATTTGACCCCCCTCTGACCTACCTTACAATCGAGCCAGGAGGGATACGTGTTTGAGGCGCTGACGGAAAAGCTGACTACGGTACTAAACAGGCTATCGGGCAAGGGACGTCTTACTGAGCGCGATGTGGATGAGGCCCTTCGGCAGATTCGCATGGCCTTGCTGGAGGCCGATGTCAACTTCAAGGTGGCGCGAGACCTGGTTAATCGGGTGCGGGAGGGGGTGGTGGGCAGCCAGGTGATGGAAAATGTGAATCCTGGCCAGCAGATGGTGAAGGTGGTGCACGAAGAGCTCACCTCCATACTGGGCGGAGATAGTCATGGGCTGACCCAGGCGAGCCGTCTGCCCACAGTGGTGATGCTGGTCGGTCTTCAGGGCTCGGGAAAGACCACTACCGCCGCCAAGCTGGCCCTCCATCTTCGCCGCCAGGGACAGGGGTGCCTACTCATCGCCGCCGACCTTCGACGCCCCGCCGCTGTGGAGCAGCTGGCTACGCTTGGTAGCCAAGTGGATATACCTGTGTACCAGGAGGAGGTCTCTTCCACCGCCCTGAAAGTGGTATCAGCAGGGGTGAAACAGGCCAGGGAGATGGGCGTGAACTGGGCTATCCTAGACACTGGAGGGCGGCTCCACATCGACGACGAGATGATGGGTGAGTTGGAGCAGATGCGGGCACGGGTATCGCCCCATGAGGTTCTGCTGGTGGTGGACGCCATGACGGGCCAGGATGCCGTAATAGCCGCCCAGGAGTTTCATAAGCGGATAGGAATCACCGGATTGATCATGACCAAGCTGGACGGGGACGCCCGGGGTGGAGCTGCCCTCTCAATTACCCAGGTCACGGGTATCCCCATCAAGTACATGGGTACAGGGGAGAAAAGCGATGCTTTAGAGCCTTTTTATCCTGACAGACTGGCTTCCCGCATCTTAGGTATGGGCGACGTGCTTTCCCTCGTGGAAAAGGCCCAGGAGGTGGTGGATGAGAAACAGGCGAAGGAGATGGAGCGCAAGCTTCGCCGCGCCACCTTCGACCTTGAGGACTTCCTAGAGCAGCTTCAGAGTGTGCGGAAGATGGGCTCCTTTTCTCACTTGATGGAGATGATCCCAGGCTTCTCTCAGGTGAGCAAGCGTATTCCTGAGGGTGCTTTGGATGAGAGGCAGCTGGTTAATATCGAGGTCATTATCCGCTCCATGACACCTGAAGAGAGGCGAAACCCGGACATATTGAACGGTAGCCGACGGCGACGCATTGCCTTGGGAAGCGGTACTCTCCCACAGGATGTGAACCGGCTGGTCAACCAGTTCCGTCAGACCCAGAAGCTAATGCGCCAGCTATCTCAGGGCCGGAAGCCAAGCGGGCTTATGGGGTTGTTTAAGTAGCTTTTCTGCCTTTGCCAGGCTCTTTTAGACGGGCTCGGCGGCATCCAGGTTGTGGAAGTACTTGTTACCTTCTCCAAGCCCTTCCACAATAACCACCTCATGGACGAAAACATCGGTGGACTCGATGTGTTGGGTGTTCCCTGTGGTCTCCACTATGAGACTGCTTCTGGTCTTAAAGCGCAGCCCTGCCTCTACCATTTGTGTTTGAGCGTAACCCAAGGGCGTCATCTCCTCCTAGCAGAGTTCAGCGTGCTTCCATCCACCTGGGATGAGGACCTATTTTACAACACGGAAATTTACTGTGCTACTGTTACCCCATAGTGACCAAGACCTTTATTGCCTCTTTCCCGAGAAGGAGCTGAAAGGCATCGGGGCCTCTGTCGAGTGGGACTCTGTGGGTGATAAGAGGCGTTACGTCCAGGACACCCGACCCTACCAGGTAGATGGCCCGTTCCCAGGTGGAGGGGTGCCGTCCCTGTTGGGTCTTGATGACCAAGTTGCGTTCTTGGACGGTTCTCACATCCCTGTCCGAGAGGCCTTCCCTGGGGGTGCCTACGATTATGACCTCGCCCCCTTTGCGCACCAGGTCGAATACTCCAGAAAGGTATCCCGCACACTCCACGAGGAGGTCCACGCCCTGGCCATTGGTGGCATCCAGGATACGCTGGACTGCATCTTTGTCGTCGCGCAGTACCACAGTGAACCCTAGCTGACGTGCCATCTCCAGCCTTACCTGATGTCGCTCCAGGCCCAAGACTAGAATCTTACTGGCCCCATTGATGCGTGCCACCAAGCCTGCCATGAGGCCGATGGGCCCTGGTCCCACTACAGCCACGGTGTCGCCCGGCTTGAGGGAGGAGATCTCTATGGCGTGCAGGGAGACGCCCAGAACCTCCAGGGTCGCCCCAACCTCAAAGGATATATTATCGGGGATGCGATATACGCTGTGGGCATAGTTGACCACATATTCTGCCAGGGCGCCGTCCCGGATGGAACCGATATGGGGCACATCATGGCAGATGTTGAACTGTCCTCGCCGACATTGAGGGCAGGTGCCACAGCCACCACCAGTGTCCAGGGCCACCCTGTCTCCATCTGCCAACCCTCGGACTCCCTCTCCCACGGCTGCGACCACACCAGAAGGTTCGTGACCCAGAACGCGGGGCATAGGCAATAGGCCCCGGTCAAATCGTTCTTGGACCGAGGGTACCCACTCGTACCTGGCTAGGTCTGAGCCGCAGATACCGCAAGCCTTCACCGCCACTAGCACCTCGCCAGGGCCGGGGCTGGGAATGGGGAGGTCGCAAAGCTCAATCCCGGGGCCAGGCTTCGTTTTAACGAGTGCTTTCATGTCTGTCTACACAAACCCCTCTTTTATGAGGCCGAACTAAAAATGAAGGTTAAAAGCCCCCACATTTTTGGGGGCTGGCCTCTTTTCTTGGTGAGTGTTCGAGCTGGCTACTCTTTAACCGGAAACCAGTCTTGCTTCCAGGGGAAGTCGCCGTCGGCGGAGTCGAAGGGAGGGAGGCCTCGTTCCACTCTCTCACGGTAAGGGCTGGTGATGGGCTCTTTGTAAGGATAGACTTGACCTTCATACACCTGAGGTCCCAGCTTAAAGTGCTTAGCTTCCTCTAAGGTCTCGATGAAGGGAGCGTTCATGTCGTACAGCTTGTCCACCGTCTTGGGACGTGGCCCCGCTTTGGAGACGTGGCCGTTGAGGGGACGCCCCAAAATCTCCTCGCACATCCAGACGCAGTCGATGAGCTTGTCCATGTCCACCCCGGTTTCGATGCCCATGCCCTCCAGCATATGAAACAGGTCCTCAGTAGGAGGCTGACCGGTGGCCCGCCCATTGCCACAGTAGGGACAGCCACCGATGCCACCGATGGTGCCATCCAGTTCCAGGGTGTCTTCGGGGCCCAAAGTGCGCAAAGCGGCGTAGGCTGATGGCATGGCCATGTTGCGGCCGTTGTGAAGGTGAACCCAGAAATGATTTATCTCGGGCCACTTCTCCTTAACTCGGTAAATGCTCTCCTCGACTATGTGGGGCATACACCAACTCATGGGATCCCCTAGGGAGCATTTGGTCACCTTGATTCTCGCCTCGTCCCAAAGCTGGTGCTGCCTTTCCAACATTGTCATTAGAGTGTCCACAGGGAACTCACCTAGGAAATTGGAGCCCCAGCTGGCATTGGTACCGATACCCGCCTCCTTAACGTTGCGCTCCTGGGCCTGGGCTACGATCTGAGGCCAGCGTTCCATCTCCTGCATCTGGGATCGGTTGCTATTGCGGCGCACGAAGACGTCGCACATATGACAGGAGAGACTGGGCCGGGAGCCGCTCTCGATGGTCAAGGGAGGGGAGTACTGCATGGCCCGCTCTATGCCCTGCTGGTTGAGGGCCAGGGCGGTGTAGGTCACTCCGGGTTTGGGGTGGAACTTCTGGACAATCTCGTCGATGCGGGCCATTTGTGGGGTCCACTTGGGACTTACGAAGGAGCCGACCACGATATGTTTGAGACCCGTTTCGCTGAGGGCGTCCAGCAACCGCACTTTGTCGTCCACGGAGATTTGAGCGTCCTCGATCTGCATACCCTCCCGCAGTCCTTCTTCCTTATATAAGACCTTGGGCCACCTGCTCACGGCCTCCCTCCTTTCTAAGAGCCTTCTACGGGATAAAGGCTACATGCCCTTAGGATCACACGTGGGTTTTCTGGCATTAAGTACTTGTGGCGGGATTTTAAACTGCCCCCATGTACGTGTCAAGAAAAATGTCATCTATCCCTGTAAGGAGAATGGTTAAACGGGCAGGAAATGAGAAAAGTGCTGAGTCACATTGTTTACACGGGGGAGGGGTGCTGAGGTGTCTGGAGAAAGCACCTAGGGACTAGGCGGCAGTTGTGGGAGTCAAAGGTTCCCCCACCCCAATCATACTGTCGCGGGTTACTAGGCTGGCCAGCTCCTCCTCGCTCATCCCTTGAGTATCAAGGGGTCGTTTGGGGAGTACGAGGTAACGGCATTCGGCGGTGCTATCCACAACCCGGACCTCCACATCGTCGGCCACTGTGAACCCCATGTCCTTTAAGGCGGCGCGAGGCTCTTCGGCCACCCAGGACCTGTAGACCTCATCCTTGAACCAGTCGGGGGTGGGGCCGAGCAACGGTATTGGATAGCAGGAACAAAGGGTACAAACGGTAACGTGATGGACCGAGTCGGTGTTCTCCACCACCTGGAGCTTTTTGATGCGCCTAAGCTGGATATTCATCTCATCCATGGCCGCATTGCCATCGGCCAGCAGGCGTTGCTTGAAGTTGGAGTCTACCCAGGCTCGTGCTACTACACGGGCACCGATGGCGGGGGTCTGGGAGTCCATCTCCCGGAGCTGAGCCTGCAGCTCCTCGGTGGTGATTATGCCCTTTTCGAGGAGCAGGGAGCTAAGGGCAAGGACTCGCTTTTCATAGTAGGTCATCTCGTGCTCACGCTTGTCGATGTGAAGCCCTTCGTGAGAATGCTCAACCATTAGCTTTCCCTCCTTAGAAGGTTGGGGCGACGGGCATTGTAGCATCGGGTTGCCTTAGGGTCAACGAGGCTGCCTAGCTACAGCCCTCTTTTCTTCAATAACTGTAGGCCTGGGGGCCCACTACTGTTCTGGGCCGTTTTGCCTACCCGTAATGGGGCATAAGGCTCATTTGAGCGTGTCGGGCGACGTTGCTTTGAACCCTCTCGCTGAGGTCACAGTGTTTCGTATGATCCAGGAGTGTCTGACCAACGTTCAGAAACATGCAAATGCCAGTCACATGGAGGTAAGTCTCCAAGTGATGAGCGAGAGCCTGGAGGTAAAGGTGAAGGACAGCGGACAGGGTTTTGATCCCCATGCGGTTGCCTCCATCCCCACCTGGTTGGGTCTGGGCCTCAGGAGCATGCAGGAGAGGGCGGAGGAACTTGGAGGGAGCCTGTCGGTGAAAAGTAGTCCCGGAAGCGGATGCCAAATAGTCCTTAACATTCCCTCAAAGGAGGCGGAAGTTGGAGCCCATTCGAATCTTTCTGGCGGATGACCACACTCTCTTCCGTAAGGGCATCCGCATGCTAATGGAGCAGATGCAAGATATTGAGGTCGTGGGAGAGGCGGCTAGTGGACAGGAGGTGGTGGAGCAGGCCCGGGAATTAGTCCCCGACGTGATATTGATGGATATCCAGATGCCCGTGCTCAGTGGGATGGACGCCACCCAACGTATTCTTCAAGAGAACCCCCACATTGGGGTTATTCTGGTGACTATGTTTGACGACCCTGAGTCGGTATTCTCCGGCATGCGAGCGGGGGCCCGGGGTTATGTACTCAAAGAGGCCGAGCCTGAAGAGCTGCGGAGGGCTATAGAGGCTGCTAACCGGGGTGAGGTCATATTGTGTCCCATCATCGCTAAAAAGGTGCTGCAAATTTTCGGTGGAGATGGTAAGCGCCACCAAACTGGGCTGCCCTACGAAGAACTCACTCAGCGGGAACTTCAGGTACTTCAACTGGCCGCCGACGGGCTTATCAATAAGGAGATCGCTGAAAAGCTGGTCATCAGTGAGAAGACGGTGAAAAATCACATCGCCAACATCTTCTCCAAGCTCCAGGTTAATGACAGGACTCAGGCCATTCTCCATGCCCTACGTAAAGGACTGGTCACTCTATCCACGGAAGAGGCGCGTTAGTTACACAGGGGTTTTCCATAGCAGGTTTTCAAACCTTTTAGGATTCCCAGGACACCCTTCCACCGAGTAGGGCACGGGACATAACGAACTTGTGTATCTCCGAGGTGCCTCCGCCAATGCGGATGTGGCGAAGCTGGTGGTACCAGTGGGGTATGGGCATATCCAAGGTTTCCCCCAGTCCCCCGAAGATTTGCATTACCTTGTCGATGCTGCGCCATCCCCACTCGGAGGCGCAGTACTTCACCAGAGAGGCCTGCACTCGCACGTCCTCACCCTGGTCGGTGCGCCAGGCGGTTTCGCGGGTTATGGAGCGAAGGGTTACGACGTCTATGTAGATATCGGCAAGCATCCACTGGATCGCCTGCCTGTCTGCAATGGCGCGACCGAAGGTCGTTCTCTCCTTAGCCCAGTCGATGGCCATGCCCAGGGCACGGCTGAGGATACCCAGGGCCATGGAGCCCCGCAGGAGGCGGTCGTGGTGCACAAGCCATTTCTGGCCCAGGTTAAAGCCTTCGCCCACCTCCCCTAACACCTGAGTTTGGGGTATTCGCACGTTGTCCAAGTGGATGAAGAACTGGGTAGGTTTGGTGGGGGTTATCCAAACTCGTATGGGGGTGAAGGACATGCCCTGGGTGGGATTGTCGACGATGAACATGGTAATACCACCGCGCTGGCGCTTTTCAGGATCGGTGACAGCCTGTACCAGAATATAGTCGGCGGAGGCAGCGCCAGAGCAGAACATCTTGGTGCCGTTGATGACCCAGTCGTCGCCGTCGCGTACCGCTCGGGTCTGCATCATGCCCCCTGGGTCAGAGCCGGCCTGGGGCTCGGTCTGTGCGAAGGCGTAGTTCAAATCTCCTTGGATAGAGGGGTATAAGTAGCGCTCCTCCTGCTCTTTGGTGCAGGCGCCGATGAGCATCATGGGGACAGGGGAGGTGGGAAGCTGGACGATGCTCTTGTGGGCCTCCTCGTCGATGACCACCTGGCCAAGGGCACCCAATCCGCCCCCACCGTACTCGGCGGGCACGTGGGCGGTGTATATACCCGTCTCCTTGGAGAGGTTGGTAAGGTGGGCCCACTCTTCTTTAGAGAGGGTGCCTACTACCCCCATCACCGCCTCAGCTATACCCTTTGGGCCCCCATCGTCCACGCCCTCCTGGGGTGGACTGGCTAGATAGCGAGACTCGAGAGGTATGCACTCCTCTCGGACTATCTGGCTCACAGTCTGTCTTAGTGCCTCGAGTTCGGGGGGAAGGCGCAGGTCCATGGGGGCCTCCTATGGTGGTTAGAAACTAAATTGGAGGGGAGCGTACACTGTCTTTTGGCTGAGCCATACTAGCATCGTAGCTAGGGGGTGTCAAGATTAAGGGCCTTTCCTGGCGTCGTTGACAGGGCAAGAAGACCGAGGATAAACTAACTCTGCGAACTGCCCTATAGCAATCGGTGTTGTGTAGAGCTTTTGGGAGGAGGGTAGGTCGGCCTGTAGTTCATTGTTCGGTGGACTTTTAGCATCCCCTAGTATCAGGATAGAGAACCGCTCCCCTAAAAAGGGGAAAGGTTCCCAGCCCCAGAAATATCTAAATTGTGGCCAAAGGGCCACTACTGACAGGAGAAGCAATGGTAGGGCTCAGTGAGAGGGACCCCCAGGTTTTTGAGACGCTAAGGAATGAGAATGATCGCCAGCGCAACAGCCTCGTCCTTATAGCGTCAGAGAATTACGCCAGTAAGGCGGTGCTGGAGGCCCAGGCATCTTTGATGAACAACAAATATGCCGAGGGGTATCCTGGTCGCCGGTACTACGGAGGCTGTCAGTACGTGGATGTGGTGGAGCAACTAGCCATCGATAGAGCTAAAATCCTCTTCCACGCTGAGCATGCCAATGTCCAGCCTCACAGTGGTGCCCAGGCCAATATGGCTGCCTACTTCGCCTTGTTAGAGGTAGGGGACACTATCATGGGTATGCGCCTCGACCAGGGAGGACACTTAACCCATGGCAGCCCGGTGAACTTCTCTGGCAAGTTGTATAACTTTGTGGCCTATGGCGTCGACCGCGAGACAGAGACCATCGACTACGACGAGGTGGAGCGGCTGGCCGAGGAGCACAGGCCCAAGGTTATAGTGGCCGGTTATACAGCCTATCCTCGTTTTATCGACTTCCCTCGCTTTCGAGAGATCGCCGACCAGGTGGGTGCCATCCTGCTGGTGGATATGGCCCACATCGCTGGCCTCATCGCTACTGGTGTACATCCCTCCTGTATCCCTCACGCCCAAGTGGTGACCTCCACCACACAGAAGACTCTCAGGGGCCCACGGGGCGGCCTGATATTGTGTGATGAAGCATTGAGGCAGAAGATGGATCGTGCCGTTTTTCCCTTCACCCAGGGAGGGCCTTTGATGCATATTATTGCTGCCAAGGCCGTCTGCTTCGGCGAGGCCATGGAGCCCAAGTTTGTCGAGTACCAAACCCATGTGGTGGAGAATGCCCGTACCCTAGCTCGAGAGCTTGCCGAGGGTGGACTTCGCATCGTATCCGGTGGCACGGATAACCATCTCTTGCTGGTGGATCTGACTCTCCTGGGCATCACAGGCCGGGAGGCGGAGGAGTCCTTGGAACGGGTGAACATCGTGGTGAACAAGAACACGATCCCCAATGACCCTCGTCCCCCAAGGGTGACAAGCGGCCTTCGTCTGGGTACCCCTGCGGTGACTAGCCGAGGATTTGGGCCACCGGAGATGAACGAGGTGTCCACTATGATCGTAAAGGTTCTCACTAGCAAGGGTGACCAGCACGTAGTAGCCCAGGTGCGAAAGCAGGTTGAGACGCTGGTCGGGCGTTTTCCTGTGCCTGGCCTGGATCTTTAGGTTGAGGGGCGAAGCTGGAGATGTTATAATTGCCCGTTGTAGCCTGTAGAAGGAGCTGTTCTTGATTGACTACGAGCTCGTGATGGTATTGACGCCTATGTTGACTCAGGATGAGGCTTCAGGCCTTTATGACCGGGTCAAAGGGACGATTGCTGAGCGAGGTGGGGATATTGCCCATGAAGAGCGCTGGGGTATGAGACGACTGGCCTATCCCATCAGTAAGGCGGGCCAAAAGTTCTTAGAAGGTAACTATTTCTTCACTCGCTTCAACATGGACAGCCAGTATGCCAGGGATGTCGAGGGAATTTTGAGGCTGTCAGAGAGTGTGTTACGTTTTCTGCTGGTGAAGGCGGAGGGTCCCCTACCACCTCCCGTTCAGGAAGAGGTAGCTGTTACCAAGGAAGAAGCAGAGCCAGTCGCAACTGTGGAGGAAGAGGTAGCTGTTGTCGAGGAGGAGACCGAGCCGGTTGCGTCTGTGGAGGAAGAGGTAGCTGTAGCCGAGGAGGAGACCGAGCCGGTTGCGTCTGTGGAGGAAGAGGTAGCTGTAGCCGAGGAGGAGACCGAGCCGGTTGCGACTGTGGAGGAAGAGATAACTGTTGTCGAGGAGGAGACCGAGTCGGTGGCATCTGTAGAGGAAGAGATAGCTGTTGTCGAGGAGGAGACCGAGTCGGTGGCATCTGTAGAGGAAGAAGTGGCTGTTGCCGAGGAGGAGGCCGGGCCGGTGGCTTCTGTAGAGGAAGAGGCGGTGGTAGCCGAAGATGAGGAGGCCAAGCCTCCTTCATCCCCATCGGAAGAACATCGGGGATAGGTGGGTGAGAGTATGTCCATGAACAAGTTGTTAATTATCGGCAATCTGGGTCGCGATCCTGAAATGCGTTACACTCCCAGCGGGCAGGCGGTGACCAACTTCACGGTGGCTACCAATCACCGCTACACCACCGCCGATGGAGAGCGCAGGGAGGAAACGGAGTGGTTCCGCGTCTCTGCCTGGGGGCGGTTGGCCGAGACATGCAACCAGTTCCTGACGAAGGGTCGCCAGGTATACGTGGAAGGGAGGCTGAGAAGCCGAACCTACGAGACCCCAGATGGGCAGACCCGCTTCTCGAACGAGATATCCGCAACAGATGTCCGCTTTCTCGGCCAGCCTTCTGCTGGTGAGTTACAGTCCCCAAGTGAAGAGCCCCAACCCGCAGGTGAGGATGTACCCGCGATGGAGCCCGACGATCTTCCCTTTTAGACCACAATACCTGGGAGGTGATTTGTTCCTATGACCATGCGACGCACACAAGGGAGGCCACGCCCCGGCGATGATCGGGGTCGTCCACGTCGTCGCTACATTCCTCGGCGAAAGGTGTGTGGTTTCTGCGTCGACGGGGTGAAGATCATAGATTACAAAGAGGTCTCCAAGCTAAGACGGTATCTCTCAGACAGGGCCAAGATAGAGCCAAAAAGAAAGTCTGGTGTATGTGCCAAGCATCAGCGACGACTTTCTACCGCCATCAAAAGGGCGCGGCACCTGGCCCTTCTGCCCTTTAGCTCGGTTCACAGCACTATGTCTCGTTAGAGGTCACCAAATTTAGCGTGGCCCAGGCAGCAAACATTACGGTACCCCGGACCCAGGCCATAGAAGGCACGGTTCAGGGTCTAGCGGACTGATACCATGGCTTTACCTTGGAACAAGCGATCCCCTGCCAGTCAGCCTTCTAGGCGGACCACCTCTGACCGCCGTTTTCAGCAGCAAGACCGGCGTGGACAGCGTTCACGTCGGCAGCTAGAGCGGCGCCGTCAACGACTGGCCATTATCTTAGGGGTGGTGGTGGTTCTGGCTATCTTGGCCATTCCTGCTTATGGTTACTACAACAGTTTTGTGGCTCCACCCCGTGAATGGGCAGTACGAGTGAATGACACGACGTTTACCATGGGCGACCTTGTAAAGAGGATTCGTGTGCTCCAGGGTTTAAATCGCTATTCGGGCCGCAATCTGGATCTGGGCACCGTTCCCTTCCAAGAACTGTTCGGGATGCTGGAGGACGAGCTAATCCGCCAGGAGGCCCCAAGCTATGGCATAACCGTGGATGAGGCCGATGTGGAGGAGAGATTGCGATTCCGCTTCTACCCTAAAGCGGTCGAAGGTCAGAAGACTAGCCCAGATCAGCTAGAACAGGAGTTCACGGAGAGCTATCGTGATTTCCTTACTACAACCCGACTATCGGATAAGGACTACCGGAGGTCGGTGAAGGCCGGGGTGTATCGTAGCAGGCTGAGGGAGGAGTTGGCGAAGCAGATTCCTTCGGTCTCCGAGCAGGTGGAGGTGCAGTGGATCGCACTGCCCCAGGACCCCTCCATTGATCCCACTGCGGTGCGGGATAGGCTGGAGAATGGGGAGGATTTTTCCCAGGTGGCCAGGGAGGTTTCCATTGACAGGCGATTTGCCGACGAGAATGGCTATGTGGGCTGGGTGCCCCGTAACGCCTTCCCTGGATTGGACAAGACCCTATTTGGCAGCGACGAAGAAGAGCCCATCCCCAATAACCAGTTGAGTGAGATCGTTTCTGCACAAAATGCTTTGTATATCCTCAAGGTGGTGGGAGGGTCCGAGGAACGGGAGATTTCCGACATAATGCGGGAACAGGTGAAGAATTCCTCTCTCAGGATCTGGCTTGATGAGCAGCATATAAAGGGCGCCGACCAGGGATGGGTGGATATAAACTTCAGCAGCGACCTGTTGAACTGGGTAATCAAGCAGGTGAGGGCCAGCTCTCCACGCACTCTCCCTACTCCAACCGGCCAGGGCTCAACAAGGTAGAAGGATGTGAACTCACCAAAGGGGATCAACATTGGTCTCATGGGAATGGGAGTGGTGGGAGGTGGTGTTGCAAAGGCACTGATTTTTCAAAGGGAGTCCCTGTCTGGCAAGGCGGGCTGTCCTATTATTCTGAAAAAAATCCTTATTAAGAACTTGGATAAGCCACGCTCTTGGATCGCGCCTCGGGAGCTCTTGACCACCGATCCTCAGGAGATATTAGAAGACCCGGAAGTACAAGTTGTGGTAGAGGTGATGGGAGGGGAAGAGCCCGCCCATCGCTATATCAGTGAGGCCATCTCCAGGGGCAAACACGTGGTGACTGCCAACAAAGAGGTTATGGCGAAGAGGAGCCTCGAGCTAATGGCTCTGGCGGTAGAGGAGGGGGTAAACTTGCTGTTCGAAGCCAGCGTAGGAGGGGGAATACCTGTGGTTGGCCCCTTGATGAAGGACCTGCTGGCTAACAAAATTCGTTCTATCCACGCTATCATCAATGGCACCACCAACTATATTCTGAGCCGCATGGCTACCAACGGAATGGCCTTTGAGCAGGCCCTTAAGGAGGCACAGGAACTGGGCTACGCCGAACCTGTTCCTACTGACGATGTGGAGGGTGTGGATGCCGCTTATAAGCTGGCCATCCTGGCTACCCTCGCTTTTCATACCCGAGTGGACCCCCAGGATGTCTACACTGAGGGTATCTCCAGGTTAAAGCACCAGGACTTTCGTCACGCTCTGGAGTTGGGTTATGCTATCAAATTGCTGGCCATGGCGACAGAGGAGGATGGGGGCTTGCAAGTGCGGGTACATCCCGCCTTTGTACCCCTGGAACACCTGCTGGCCAAGGTGGACGGAGTCAACAACGCGGTGGAGGTGGAGGGTGACCTGGTGGGAAGGGTAGTCTTCCACGGCCAGGGCGCTGGCCGTGACCCTACTACCAGCGCCGTGTTGGGAGATGTGGTGGAGATAGCCCACAGGATTGGCTCAGGAGGTGAGCCTCCGCAGATTATCCCTCCTCAAATTAATAGACCCATCAGGCCCATCTCTCAATTGGAGAGTAAGTACTACTTTCGCCTTAATGTTGCCGACCAGGCAGGAGTCCTTGCGAAGATAGCCACGGTTCTGGGCGATCTGAGTATCAGCATCGCTTCTGTGATCCAGAAGGACTCAGACCCTATCAACCAGACCGCCGAGATCGTCATTACCACTCATCCCTCTAAGGAGGCGTCGGTGCAAGAGTCGCTCAACCGTCTTAAGGGGGTGGAGGTGGTGCGGGAGATAAACAATCTGATACGGATAGAGGACTGGCTTCCAATCCCCAAGGTGTCACCTACCTCGTAAAGAGATGTGCATGGAGATTTTAAACCAAGGAAAAGAGAGCCATGGGTGAAGGAGTGCTTAAAAGGTATAAGGAGTTCCTGCCCGTTACCAGATCCACTCCCCTTATAACCCTGGGGGAGGGGGATACACCTCTGGTCAAGTCCAACAGACTGGGCAAGGAGCTGGGGTGTGGAGAGCTTTATTTCAAGCTAGAGGGGTGTAATCCTACTGGCTCTTTCAAGGACAGAGGTATGGTGGTGGCGGTAGCCAAGGCGATCGAAGCCGGAAGCCGTGCCATTATGTGCGCCTCCACAGGCAACACTAGCGCTTCGGCAGCTGCCTACGGAGCCTACTGCGGCATCCCCGTTACGGTGCTGGTCCCCAAGGGTGATGTGGCTAAAGGGAAGGTGGTGCAGGCCATAGCTTATGGTGCAAAGATACTTATGATTGACGGCACCTTTGACGATGCTCTCAGTCTGGTACGCACCCTCACCAGCAAGCATCCCTTCGCCCTGGTAAACTCGGTAAACCCTCATCGCATTGAAGGACAGAAAACCGCTGCATTTGAGGTAATTGATGTATTGGGTGATGCCCCCGACTATCTGTTTATACCTGTGGGCAACGCCGGCAATATAACTGCCTACTGGAAGGGTTTTGTGGAGTACCATGAAAAGGGGATGTCTGCCGGTCTCCCCAAAATGATGGGATTTGAGGCAGCGGGAGCGGCACCTATAGCGGAGGGCCACAGAATACAAAACCCTACCACCGTCGCTTCGGCCATTCGTATCGGTAATCCCGCCAGTTGGGGGAGCGCCCTCGCGGCCAGAGATGAGTCGGGCGGGACCATCGATACAGTGAGCGATGAGGAGATCCTGGCGGCCTATCGGCTCCTTTCCTCGAAGGAGGGTATCTTTTGCGAGCCAGCCTCTGCCGCTTCCCTGGCTGGGCTTATCAACCTTTGCCACCGAGGAATAGACCTGGCCCATAAACGGGTGGTTTGCATCATAACGGGTACGGGACTCAAAGACCCGGAGGTGGCCTCCCGTAACGCCTATGAGAACATGATGGAAGTGACTGCTGAGTTGGAAGCGGTGGAGGAGGCGCTAATGATACCTGCACTCCAGCAGGGGGGATAGGGTGGTCCAAGAGAGCGACATTGAAAAAGCGGTGGTCTCCATTCTGGGGGCCATAGGTGAAGACCCGCAGCGCCAGGGGCTTAGAGACACCCCTCAGCGGGTTGCCCGTATGTATGCCGAGCTCTTTTCCGGTGTTGGGGTGGACCCCGTTCAGGCTATTACCACCGTCTTCGAGGAGGAGGACTCTCGCGGGGACCCGGTGATTGTGCGGGAGGTCCCTTTCTTTTCTGTGTGCGAGCATCACCTTCTGCCCTTCTTTGGCCAGGCCCACATAGGGTATATACCGGAGGGTAAGATCGCCGGCGCCAGCAAGCTGGTGCGTGCCCTGGAGGTGGTGGGTCACAGGCCTCAGATGCAGGAGAGGATGACTGCCCAAATGGCTGATGCTATACAATCTGCCCTTAAACCTGATGGAGTGGCTGTTGTTATCGAAGCAGAGCATCTGTGTTTGGCTATGCGGGGGGTGAAAAAATCGGGCAGTCTCATTCTAACTGCGGCCACGCGAGGTCCCTTTGCTCACTCCTCCGTTAGCAGTGAAGCACTTTTGGCGCTAGTCCAAGGAAAATGAGGTGACTTCTTTAACCCGTCTAAACTCCTTTCAAGAGATCGCAGGGGAATGGGAGGCTCTGCTATCCTCCTGCCCAGGGGATACCGTATTTCTCACTCCCCAGTGGCAGAAAACATGGTGGCAGGATTTGGGGAAGCAATGGGAGATGTTGCTACTATCCTACAAAGAGGGGGAAGAGGTAAAGGGTATAGCTCCCCTTATGCGAAACAACGGGGTGATCTCTTTTCTTGGAGACAGAGATCTGTGTGATTACGCTGATTTCCCAGTGAGCAGGGGATATGAGGGACCCTTCTACAGCGCCCTCATGGATCATCTGGAGAGTGAGAGTTGGGAGCGATTGGAGCTTTTCTCCCTACCCAACGACTCTTCCACCCTAACCTACCTAGCCCCCCTAGCCCGTCAACGGGGATATGAGGTGGAGCTGCAAGAGCAGGATGTTTCCCCAGGTATTCGGCTGCCTGAGAGCTGGGATTCTTACCTGGCCGGCCTCTCGCGCAAAGACCGCCATGAGCTGCGTCGGAAGTTGCGCCGGCTCTCCACGACAGGTGAGTACCGATGGTACAGCTGCTCGGATCCCGATCAAGTGGAAGGACAGATGGAGACCTTTTTTGAGCTTATGACCGATAGCAGTGAGGATAAATCTCGTTTTCTTACTCCAGAGCGGCGGCGGTTCTTTGGGCACGTTGCAAAAAAGCTGGCGGGCCTGGGTATTTTACGTCTCTTCTTTATGGAGGTTCAGGAAAAGCGGGTGGCTACGGCTATGTGCTTTGATTACGGCCCTGTCAGGATGCTCTATAACAGCGGTTTTAATCCCCAGTATAGCTACTACAGCGTGGGACTGCTGCTAAAAGCCCTTTGTGTTAAGGATGCGATCGAGGAGGGGAGGGGGTATTTCGACTTTTTGCGGGGGGCCGAGGCCTACAAGTACGACCTGGGGGGCACCAACAGGCAGCTATACGAAATGGTGGTTAAGCGCAGTTGAAGGTCAAACGGGTAGCTCTGATGAGCTTCCATACCTGCCCCCTTGCGGTACTGGGAGAGGGGAAGGCGGGGGGCATGAACGTTTACGTTAAGGAACTCACCCGCCATATGGAGCGTATGGGAATAGAGGTGGATATCTTCACCCGTTGCCATTCTGAGCCCCACCTGGATAAGAGCTCCCAGAATGGTGGAATCCGGGTGGTTCATCTAGAGGGGGGTCCCTTAACCGCGAACGTAGACGATCTCTACGATTACCTGCCCGACTTTCTGGAGGCCCTCTACGAGCATGTCCATCAACAGGGAGTCCGTTATCAGGTAGTCCATTCTCACTATTGGCTTTCGGGATGGGCCGGGTCCCAGGCTGCCCTACAGTGGGGGGTGCCCCATATAATGACTTTTCATACCCTTGCCCAGATAAAGTCCCAAGCCAGGGTGGGCGAGAGAGAAGCACCCCTCCGTTCTGAGACAGAGAGGCGGCTCATGGCGTCCTCTCATCTGGTGATCGCGTCAAGCCCCCACGAGAAGCAGGCCATGGTTCGCCTCTATAGTGCGCCCCGGGAAAGGATACAAGTGGTCCCCTGTGGCGTAGACCTCTCGATGTTCCGTCCTCTAAATGTGGATAATGCCCGAATGAGGTTGGGCCTCAACGGGGAGCGAGTCATACTCTATGTGGGTAGGATAGAGCGTCTCAAGGGGCTGGATCTGCTGCTCAATGCTGCGGCTTCGATGGAGGGTAAGGATTCCCTCAAGGTTCTCATCGTGGGTGGTGACCTGGCCGGAGACCCGGAGATCGAACGTCTTCGGGGACTGACCAGGGAGATGGGAATGGAAGGGGTGATGGAGTTCGTGGGCAAGGTGGAGCAGCATGTGCTACCTATCTATTACAGCGCCGCCGATGTGTGCGTGGTACCCTCCTACTACGAAAGTTTTGGGCTGGTGGCCCTCGAGGCCATGGCCTGTGGTACTCCTGTGGTGGCATCTCGGGTTGGGGGCTTGCCCACGGTGATCCAGCACGGCAGAACGGGATACCTAATGCCGTGGCACTGTCCCGAGCCCCTGGCGGACTCTCTAGAGGTTATACTCTCCAGCGCCCTACTGCAGCGAAGTATGGGTCTGGCGGCGAGACGGCGTGCCGAGGGCATGGGTTGGGAGCGAGTGGCTGAGCAAATAAGGGCCTTGTACGAGGATCTGGTTGCCTGCGATGACCCCATACCCGGGGGAGACTGAGATATGTCCTGGGTACGAAAACCTACATCAACGGGGGCCCGCCACATCAAAAACCGCATGGCCGCGGGCTTTGTGGTTCTGATCCCCCTCGGCGTCACCGTGGTGGTAGTGAAAGTGCTTTTCAACCTGCTGGATCCTCCCCTGCAAGACCTTATTTTCAAACCATTCTTCAACCGGAGGATCCCCGGCATGGGAGTAGTCTCCCTGGTGGTGATAACCTATCTCATGGGCCTGGTGGCAACCGTGGTTGTGGGACGGCGCCTCATAGACTTGGGGCACCGATTTATGGACATGATACCTATGGTGAAAAGCATCTATGGAGTAGTCCGGCAGGCGGCCGAGGCCTTCTCCAATCCAGAAACCAGGTTTAGTGCCGTCGTTTTGGTGAACTTCCCCTGGAACAACATTCGCTCCTTCGCCTTGGTGACGTCGCGTCTAAGGGGTGAAGATGGGGCCATCTCCCTGACGGTTTTTGTGCCGACCACCCCCAATCCCACTTCTGGCTTTATGATTGTTGTCCCTGAGGATCAGGTGACTTATACGGACCTTGGGGTGGAAGAGGCCATGAAGATAATCATCTCTGGAGGAGTTTTGGCTCCCGGGACCCTCAAGCCGGAGAGCCTTTCCCAATCTCAGACGGTTGAGAGGGGTGCCTCAAACCAGTGAAGCTCCGCCTTCTTCTGGAATCCCACCGACTGATAGAGGCCGATGGCGGCCGCATTTTCCCCATCCACGTTCAATTCTATGTGCTTCACTCCAGCGGAGTGCAAATACTCCATGCCTGCCAGTAGAATGGGCTTGCCCAAACCCCGTCCGCGGTAGGAAGGCGTTATCCCGATCATGCCAATGAATCCTACAGAGCTTTTTGGAGTCCCCTGAATGTTAGTCCAGCAGTATCCAGCTGTTTCCTCTGCGTGGCACAGAAAGAAGATACCCTCTGGACGGGAGATGCTTAAGCGAGCGCGGTACTCCACCTCCTCTATCGTGTTGGGGCAAAAGCCCCAGCTTCCCTCAAAGGAGGCATTCTGCACCTGGGTCAATCGTTCAGCGTCGTCGTTCTGGAATGTGGTGATGGAGAAGCCTGGAGGGGGCTTTGGCGAGGGAATATGATCTTCCTGCCACCTCATTCCCCAGTAGCGTCGAGCCCAAGAGAAACCCTCCTCCTTTAAAACAGCGCTCAGGGAAGAGGCAGGAGAGAAGCAGAGATGCAAGACCCTGGCTCCTAGCTCCTTAGCTCTGGCCACTCCTTGCCGCACAATCTGCATCTCGATATCGCCTCCACGGTAGGAGGGGTGAACCCCCATCTCCAGCAGTGTCCTTTGTATTCGTAACTCCGGATAAAGAATAGCGTAACCTGTAACCTCGTGACCCTCCTCTACCAGCCAGCAGTTCTTTTCAGTGGAGAGGCCTGGTTGCGCTAGCCACTCTCGCAGAAGAGAGTCGTCTACCGTGCGTTCGTCACCGTCTGTGGTCCTCACTAGGTTGATTAGGGAGCTCAAGCTTGAAAGGTCGCGCCAGGTAAAGCTGCGTATTGTCAATAAGTGACTCCCCTTAGTACAGGCGAGATGAATAGGGGAAAGACGATAGTCCCGCTGTTGGTGCTGGTATTTTCCCAGTAGTGGTGACTTTACTAGAAGCCGGCGCTTGGGAGTCCTATTAGGCCCTTGACACCCTTTGGGGATTGTAGCAGAGTGTCTCTTTGTGAACAAGGCAGGAGGTTGGCAATGGTCGATACTCCCGAACGGGCCCTGGTGGTGATACCTCACCCAGACGATGGTGAGGGGGGATGTGGTGGTACCGTTGCTAAGTGGGTGAATGATGGCGCCGAAGTAAACTTCGTTCTATGTACCGATGGAAGCAGGGGTACTAGCGACCCGAAGATGACGCCGGAACGACTGGCCGCTATTCGGGAGAAGGAGCAACTGAAGGCCGCCTCCACCCTGGGAGTGAAGGAGGTGGTGTTGCTGCGGCACTCCGACGGGGAGCTAGAGGAGACCAGGGAGTTCCTAAGGGAGCTGGTGCGGGCTATAAGGCGTTTTCGCCCCGACATCGTGCTTTGCAACGACCCTTATCGCCGCACTACTCACTCCCACAAGGATCACCGTGTGACAGGGCAGGTTACGCTGGACGCAGTGTTCCCCTACGCCAGAGACCGGCTGCATCTTTACGAGCTATTGAAGGAGGAGGGGCTGCAACCGCATAAGACGGGGATGGTTCTTCTTTGGGGGAGCGAAGATCCAGATACGGTCATCGACATCACCAAAAGCATCGATTTGAAGGTGAAGGCCCTGTTGTGCCATGAGAGTCAGTTTGCCGAGCACCCCGACAGAGAAAGGGGAGATTTCATAAGGGAGCGCGCCCAGAAAGTGGGGGAGAGCTACGGTGTCCAGTACGCTGAGGTATTCCGAAAGCTGGAGTTTCGACTGTGAAAGGGACCCGAGCATTAGCAGGCCATCTTCCTAGACTGTCTTGGCGAAGGTGAGTCCCCAAACTGAGGAGGTACCCGCCTGTCGAAGGGCTATGGCGCAGGCCTCTAGGGTGGCACCTGTGGTACAAACGTCGTCTATCAGGAGGACACTTTCACCCTGGAAGGCGCGTGTAGCTTGGAAGGCGTTGGCCACGTTGGTACGGCGCTCCTCTATAGTGGCTGCTGCAGCCTGGGGTGGTGAGTTTTTCAGCCTCGCCAGGCCCGACCTATCGAATGGTAATCCCAAATTCTTACTAACTCCTTGGGCCAGAAGGAGGGCCTGATTGTAGCCTCGCTTCCGCTCTCTCCTGGGATGGAGGGGCACGGGCACCACCACTTGGACAGTGGGGTGTGCCTTCTTTAGATGGCTGGACATAAACTCGGCCATCACTGGTGCCAAGGCGCGCATATTGGCGTACTTGAGAAGGTGTACCACTCTCTGGACTACTCCCTCCATACGGAAGGGTGACCGGATGCCATCAACCTCAAGGGGTACTGTACGACACCGAGGGCAGAGCTCTCCTTCACCAGAGGGATTGGCGCAGAGGGCACAGATGGGAGGGGTTAGCTCGGGGAGCAGGGCCATGCAGGCGGTGCAGAGGAGGTCGCCCTCTTGGTCACAGCCTGCGCACCGGGGTGGCAGCAGGAAATCGAGTATTCTGCGGCCCATGCCTTTGAGGCTAAGGATGGAGAGGTGTGTGTCAGGATTCACAACTTTTCGGGCCCATGATAGAATTGGCTCGCCAAATATGTCACACTTAATAAGGAAGTGCAACAATCCTTCTAAGGTTAGTCCGCCATCCCCTCTCTTTACGAATGTGCCTTGTCTAACGGTCTTTGATAGAGGAAGGCAGGAGATGACCCCGCCTGGGAACGGCATCTAATGATCAGAGCGATCTTCTTCGACTTTTATAACACCCTGGTGCGCTTTTGGCCGCCCCTTGAAGAGATTCAGGAGGCCTCATGTCGTGAGCTGGGGCTCCTGGTCACTAAAGAAGGCATACGACAGGGATACCTTCAGGCTGACCAGTTTTTCAACGAGGAGAATGCGGCAAGCTCCCTCTCTCTGCGGTCACCTCAGGAGCGGGAGGGATTCTTTGCTACATATGAGCAGCTCATCCTCGAGGGAGCGGGGCTTGATGTTTCTTTAGGCCTGGCGTCCCAGGTGTGGGATCTAGCCAGCGAGGTACCGAAGGACCTGGTATTGTTTGACGACGTAATACCCGCTTTTAAGGTTCTCAAGGGAAGGAAGCTGGCCTTGGGCGTCCTTTCCAACCTCCGAATGGATACGGACTCTCTGTGTCGCAGTCTGGGCCTCGACTCTTATTTAGATTTCTTTCTGACCTCTTCGGATGCAGGGGCGGAGAAGCCGCACCCCCCAATATTCAAGGCCGCCCTGGCCCGTGCAGAGGTAGAGCCCGCGGAAGCCCTCCATGTAGGCGACCAGTACCAGTCCGACGTGCTGGGGGCCCAAGCGGTGGGTATAAGGCCGGTGCTGCTGGACCGGGATGGCTGGCACCATGATGTCAAGGACTGTGTGAAGATAAAGAGTCTGCTGGACCTGGATGGGGTGCTGACGGAGCAGAGCGGCTGAGGCCCTGTCCCTTTAGTCTCCTGAACAGGCAATGTGGAAAAGTTGGGAGCCTGAGTGCCAGCCCACTGACGCGGTTTATTACTTTGCCGAGTTGAAATTAAGTTGGGTAACTCCTGAAGAGGTTGTCACGGCAGTGGAGCCTTTCTGAGGAGCCAATCCAGAGCGGTACAGCAAAGAACTCCTACTTTCCAAAAGGGCGAGATGGTCAGATCCAAGAAGAAGTGCGGGATGTAGGCAGCGCCCCTAAGAGTCTCCCTGGGCCGAAGTGCTCGCGCCGGGCACGGCTATGTACCTCAACGGAGTGTCCACTAAGAAAGTATGCGGCGGTGTTCCGGGAGGTTTCCTGCAATTTCCGTGCGGGAGCTGTTGTGTATTTCTGATTGTGTGATGGGAACTTCTTCGAGTACACTCGCAGCGCATACGTCGGATACAAGAGGAGTAGCAGTGCTCCCAATAAAGGAGTGCAGGATCCAGATAGCGGTAAAGCTTGAATCGACTCTTACTAATACGACTTGGATTCCTCCAACACGGTGAAAAGACCGGGCTATTTTCTCGGAGTGCGAAAAGTCATAGAGCTGCTGACCAAGCTCGATAAATGGGAATACCCGGTGTTTGCCTCTTGGTGCTCGTTGTGCTGGCACTGCACTTCTCTACCGTCATGCAGCCTGCTGAGCCGGTTTTCGATGAGAAACACTATGTGCCCGATGCCTCAAGTCTGTTTGCAGGGCAAGGCACGGTCAGGACTGAGCATCCTCCTCTAGGCAGGCTGTTCATAGCTTCAGGCATCTGGCTGTTTGGCGAGAATCCCTTTGGATGGCGGCTGCTCCCCATCCTCTTTGGCTCAGCGGGCATAATCTTCTTCTATCTTGTTTGTCGCCAGCTCAAGATGACGACCCGCATTGCTTATCTAGCCACTTTTCTGCTTTCCTTTGAAAACCTGAGTTTCGTTCAGTCCAGCGTAGCAATGTTGGATGTCTTCAGCCTGACGTTCATGCTGGAATCATTCTGGCTTTGGCTCAGGGGCCACCATGCGGCAGCCGGGGTACTCGCCGGATTGGCGGCTCTCTCCAAGTTAAATGCACTGGCGGCGTTCCCGATACTAGGGTTGCACTGGGTGTTGACAAGGGAGAAACGGCCTCGGGAGTTCTTGACCTTTGTCGCCACCGCACTCGCGACGTTCTTCATGCTGATGCCCGCGTTGGATTTCGTTATCTGGCACAGGTTCCTCAATCCCTTCGCACAGACCGAAAGAATGTTGAAGATTAGTGCTAGCTACACTTTTGCTGGCGCCCAAGCTCCGGAAATGCTCAGCCGTCCCTGGGATTGGTTGTTACGTCCTGAGATTTTGGCCTATTGGATAAGTCCCCATTACCTAGCGATGATCAGCCCAACTATCTGGGTATTTGTCATACCAGCAACGGCATTCGTGTTCTTTCGAGCCTTCAAGGGTGATGTTGCTGCTCTGTTCGCGTCGATTTGGTTTGCAGGCATGTACCTTATTTGGATACCAGTAAGCCTCATTACCGACAGGATAAGTTTCGTGTACTACTTCTACCCTTCAGTGGGTGCCGTATGCATGGCGCTCTCCCTGGTGGCAATGAAGGTATCTAATGCGGCGGAAAAGCAGCCAGTAAGAGCTAGCACGAGGGTGGCTGCATCCATAGTACCAACTTATCTATTGCTTTGCTTAGGCGCCTTTGTCGTACTCACTCCGGTTTCATACTGGTGGAAGTTATCACTCTGCGTGGCGGCTTATGTCGCTTCACGCCACTTTTTGTCGGCGAGCAAAAATATGCCATGAGACAATGCGATGTCCAAGGACCCTGACCAGTTTAAGACTCTAGCATTGGAGCAGATTTACTGCGGATAATGGACTCTCTATGATTCCTAGTCTGGCCGTGCGCCGCTCCCAGCACTCGCTGAGGTTGGGCTAGTGATCCCTCCGTCTATACTACCTTTATATGTAAACTTCCCAGAGGGCCAGAAGTAACAAATGTAGGATGCGGGCGAATCAGTGGAGGTTTGTCCCCAGGCCTAAGGGGTTAGGGCCGCCTGAACTCGCTCCCGGAAGGCTGCTAGGCTCTCAAGTATGTCCAGTAGCTTCTCTTTCCAGTCGCTTCCCATACTATGTACATCGATGCGGATTTGCTGGTTGCCTACCCGCACCTCTGGCCCCAGGGCCTTCTCCAGGGCTGGGGCTGCCCCGCCGGTAGGCTCTAATAGCGTGAGGACGATGCTAGAGTCCCGACGGGAGAGCGATTCCACTGCGGAGGTTGCAGCCAGGGCCTTCAGGTCAACCAGATACAGCAGGTCCTCCATCGACTGAGGGAGGGGGCCGAAGCGGTCGCGAAGCTCTTTCCCCATCTCCTTCACCTCATCCCGCTCGTGTACTCGAGTGAGGCGCTGGTAGATGGCCAGGCGAGTGGGCAGGTGGGGAATGTATTCCTGGGGTATGTAGGCAGGTATGGGAAGGTCGACGCGGACTTCCACCGGGGGCTTCCGGCTGGGAGGGGGGGCACCTTCCTGGCCTGCCTTCAGCTCTTCTACCGCCTCGCTGAGGAGCTGGTTGTACAGCTCAAAGCCCACGGCGTGAATGTGGCCGCTTTGCTCGGGGCCCAGGACATTCCCTGCACCTCGTATCTCCAAGTCGCGCATGGCAAGCCGGAAGCCGGCGCCCAGCTCGGCAGCCTCTAAAATGGCTTTGAGGCGCTTTTCTGCCGCCTCGGTGATGCGCCTGCCCCGGGGTATGAGCAGATAGCTGTAGGCCCTATGACTGGCTCGCCCCACTCGACCTCTGAGCTGGTATAGTTGTGCCAGGCCGAACCGATCGGCCCGGTCGATGATGAGGGTGTTCGCGTTTGGAATATCTAACCCCGACTCTATGATGGTGGTGCACACCAGCACGTTCACCTCCCCCTGGGTGAACTCGGCCATCACCCGCTCTAGGTCCGCCTCCAGCATGCGACCGTGGCCCACTGCTACCTGTGCCTGGGGTACCAACTGTCGTAGATGGTCGGCGACACGGCTGATGGACTTGACCCTGTTGTGCAGAAAGAAGACCTGCCCTCCCCGTTCCAACTCCCTCAAGATGGCCTCACGTATCAGGTCATCGCTGTACTCCGATACGAAGGTGACGACGGGGAAGCGCTCCTCGGGGGGGGTCTCCATGGTGCTCATGTCTCTGATGCCGGAGAGGGCCATGTAGAAGGTGCGGGGAATGGGGGTGGCACTGAGGGTGAGCATGTCTACCGCTGTGCGCATCTGCTTTAGCCGCTCCTTATGGGCAACGCCAAAGCGCTGCTCCTCGTCCACCACTACCAGCCCCAGGTTTTTAAAGCTCACGTCCTTTTGCAGAAGGCGGTGGGTGCCGACCACCATGTCCACCGTGCCGACTTTAAGCTCTTCGATGACCTCCTTCTGCTCCTTATTGGTGCGAAAACGGCTAAGCACCTCAACCTTCACCGGGAAGGTGCTTAGCCGTTCGCTGAAGGTGGCATAGTGCTGCTGGGCCAGTACGGTAGTAGGGACCAGCACCGCCACCTGCATACCGTCCATCACCGTTTTGAAGGCGGCCCGCAGCGCTACCTCGGTCTTGCCGTAGCCTACATCGCCGCACACCAGACGATCCATGGGTCGAAGCTCCTCCATGTTCCTCTTGACCTCGTCGATGGTCTCGGCCTGGTCCATGGTTTCCTGAAAGGGGAAGGAGTCCTCCAACTGGCGCTGCCAGGGTGAATCGGGAGAGAAGCTGTGACCTTGGGCCACCTGGCGCGAAGCGTAAAGCTCCAAAAGCTCACCCGCCAGTTCCTGGGCTGAGCGCTTTACCCGCTCCTTGGCGCGGCTCCACTCCTGGGTTCCCAGTCGAGTGGGGGTGGGCGACTGGTCGTTGGGCGCCATATAGGGGGATACTCTGTCCAGATGGTCGGAAGGGACGTAAAGCCTGTCTCCCTCGGCATACTCCAGCACCAGGTACTCCTTCTGCTCGTCATCGGAGCCCATCTGGGTGGTGCCTGCAAAGTGGGCGATGCCGTGGTCCACGTGGACCACGTGGGAGCCAGGCACCAGCTCGGAGAGGAAGCTCTCCCTGCGTACCGTCGCCCTGGGCCGGCGACGCCGCTCTTTGGCTGTGCCGAAGAGCTCGGCGTCAGTGAGGAGAGTGACTTCGCCATCTTCCACTGGAAGGGTCCAGCCCTCCCGTAGCGATGTAGCCACCAGGCTTATGCTGGCTCGGGGGGGTGATGTCACATCTGAAAGAAGGTTAGCTCCCACCTCCTCCTGGGACAAAAGCTCCGAAAGGCGGCTAGCATGCAAGGTTGCCAAAACCAGAGATCTCCCCTGACGGATGGTGGACTTGGCGTCGGAGGTGAACTGTTCCAGGCACCCGTAGTATGAAGGTGGAGGCCGAAAGCCAAGGTCATCCTCCTGGCTGGGCCAGCTCCTTAGGGCGAGTCCTCCTCGGGTTTCCACAGCCTCAAGAAGTCGGTGCCACGACACCTGGGGGGATGGGAAATTGGTAGGCAGCTCTCCTCTGCCCTCTCGTGTAGCCCTCAGCTCCGAGAGGCGCTCCTCCTGCAGCTTTGCCTCCGACTCAAGCTCGGAGTAACGATCCAGCACCAGCAGCCCTTCCTGGTGCAGGAAGTCCAGCAGCCAGTGGTCGTTAAGAATGCCGTTGTAAAAGGAGGTTTCCTCCACGTACCGGTCAGAGAAGAGGGACGCAAGCTCCTCTTGAATGCGCTCTCGCACGGAGGGGAGGCAGTCGGTGAGGTTCAACTGGGCGATTAGGTGGGAGGTGCGCTCTCGGTCGGACAAGGGTGGCAGCACCTCGCGGGAGGGGATGATGGTGACGTTATCCACCTCTCGCACAGACCGTTGAGTCTGAGAATCGAAGAGGCGTAGGCTCTCCACCCGGTCGCTCCAGAGCTCTATACGGACTGGTAGGGGCGAGTTTGGTGGGAAGACGTCAACAATACCTCCCCGGAGGGCGAAGGTGCCGGGTACTTCCACTCCCTCCTCACGGCGGTAGCCCAGGCGTATCCAGTGGGCCAGCATTGTTCCCAGACTCACTCGGTCTCTCATCCTGATAGTCAATGAAGATTCCCTTATGGCTTGAGGGGACAGGGTCTTCCGCAAGGCTGCCGCTACCGAGGACACCACCAGAGGAAGCGGAGCGTCCTTTGTTGTCGTTGCTAGAGTCCAGAGGGCCTGGAGTCGCTGATTGTTGGTGGCGTCGTCGGCCACCAGACGCTCAAAAGAGAGCACATCCAGCTCGGGGAGGAGAAAGGCTGGGCCATCATCACCTATGTAGGATAACAACTGATCGTGGAGACGGCGGGCGTCTTCGGGGTGTGGGGTGATGACCAACACAGGTGCCTGAAGATGTTGCCACAGGGCAGCCAACAAAAGGGGTTTGGCCCCCGCCAGCAGGCCCACTTGGTGGGTGCCGGTGCTCTGTCTCAGCGCCTCTAGTAGTCTTTTATAGGCGGTTCGACGTTCTAGCAGATCAAAGAGGCCGGTAAGACTCACTGTGTGCTACCCAATAGTTTTCTTCTCAGTGCTGACTACCACATAAACGCCTAAAGGGGCTGGTAACGTCGCCAGCCCTCACCCACCATTTTAGGGGTGAGCCAGCGGGTTAGCAAGGTGCTCTATACTGGAGTGACATCCGGTTGTAGGAGAGCTTCCTTGTTGGCCTATAGGTCCCTTGCTATAATTAGGCCAATTCGTAAAGGAATACGGCAATGGGCGACAGGTCAAAACAAGACCGAGGCAGTTTTCGTAGGGAGGGCGACGGGGTCAAGGAGGTGAAGGCCCTCTATCATCGCATCGTGGTTAAAGCAGGCACCAGCTTTCTCACTGGGGGCGACGACCAGTTAGATCTAGGAATGATAGGCTCCTTGGTGGGCCAGATAGCCCAACTCCAGCGCCAGGGGGCGGAGGTAATACTTGTAACGTCGGGGGCCATCGCTGCGGGGAAGCATGTTCTTGGAGCTACTAAGGAACGTCGTGACGTACCTTTCCGGCAGGTATTGGCAGCAGTGGGCCAAAGCCACCTGATGCGCATATATGATGAGATCTTCGCCTCTCACGGCATTAAGGTAGCACAGGCCCTTCTTACTAGAAACGACTTCCTTGACCGACAGGGCTACCTGAACGTGCGCAACACTTTGCTGGCATTGCTGGATATGAAAGTGGTGCCGTTGGTTAACGAGAACGACGTAGTGGCCGTGGAGGAGATCGATGAGGTCTTTGGCGACAATGATCGACTTTCAGCCCTGGTGGCCAATTTGGTGGATGCCGACCTACTGGCTATCCTGACCGACACCGATGGCCTTTATACAGCCGATCCCCACCTGGATCCTGAAGCGAAACTGGTGCATCGAGTGGAGCGGGTGGATAGCTCCATCGAGGCTTTAGCCGGTAAACATCTCAACCCTGGCGCCCGAGGAGGCATGCCAACCAAGCTGGAGGCGGCCAAGCTGGCCACCGCCTCGGGGATAACCATGGTTATCTGCAACGGGGCTGAACCAGAGGTGCTCTTGCGATTGGGCAGCGGTGAGAAGCTTGGTACACTGTTTCTGCCTGCATCGAGCAAGATAGAGAGCCGCAAGCGCTGGATGCTCAGTATCCTATCTAATCGCGGTGAGATCGTTGTGGATGATGGAGCGGAGTTGGCCCTAAGGGAGGACAATCGTAGTCTTTTGCCAGCGGGGGTGAAGGAGGTGAGGGGCGAATTTCAACGAGGAGATGTAGTATATATATTGGGGCCCGGTGGCAGCCGGGTGGCCTGTGGTATGGCTAACTATTCGGCGGTGGACATGGATCGGATAAGGGGCTCTCGTTCCGACCGAATCGAGAGGGTGTTGGGCTACCATTACGGCCAAGAGGCGGTGCACCGCAACAACATGGTGCTGCTGTGAGGGACGGCTTTCCGAGATGGGGTTAGTGAAAGTAAACGCACGAATAGGGCTACGGGAGCAGGCGGGGGAAGGTAAGTTTTAATGGGTATGAAGGAGATGCGACTTGGTAACGACCGTTAACGAACTAATCGCCAAGGGTAAGGCGGTTCGCACTGCCTCGCGTACCCTGTCCCGTCTGACTACAGAGGTGAAAAACAGGGCGCTGCTAGAGTTGGCGGAGGCCCTCGTTACCCGGCAGGACGAGGTGCTGAAGGCCAATAGGGCCGACTGCGAGGCGGGGAAAATCAACGGCCTTAATGAGGCTATGCTGGACCGGCTCCTCCTTACCCCCCAGCGGCTGGAAGGGATGGCCCAAGACATACGCAGCGTGGCTGCCCTACCTGACCCGGTGGGAGAGGTCTTTGACATGCGCACTTTGGCCAACGGGCTGGTGGCGGGCAAAAAGCGGGTGCCCTTGGGGGTCATCGGCGCCATCTACGAGAGCAGGCCTAACGTTACGGTGGATATCTCTGCATTGTGTGTCAAGTCGGGCAACGCCTGCATACTTCGTGGGGGTAGCGAGGCCATTCACTCCAACAGCGCCCTGGTCCGCCTCATACACCAGGCCCTCGCCGATGCAGGGGTGCCTGAGGAAGCCGTGCAGTTTGTGGACAATACCGACCGGGCCCTTGTGGAGCCGATGCTTCAGATGAAGGAGTATATCGACCTGCTGGTGCCCAGAGGTGGCGCCGAGTTTATTCGCTTCGTGGCAGAGAAGGCCACCATGCCTGTGGTTACTGGTGGGATCGGCGTCTGCCACACCTATGTGGATCAGTCGGCGGACGTGGATAAGGCAGTAGCCATCGCTTATAACGCCAAAGTGCAGCGACCTACAGTTTGTAATGCCCTGGACTC
Organism: Dehalococcoidia bacterium; assembly: GCA_965248115.1. Lineage (GTDB taxonomy): Bacteria > Chloroflexota > Dehalococcoidia > Lucifugimonadales > CBDFII01 > CBDFII01. Next base: position 896,621 of record CBDFII010000005.1, on the reverse strand, counting down.
GCTCCTTGTGCATTCAGAGGTGGCACCCCAATACCTTCCACGAATCGCCAAAGAGTGGGCCACGGCGGGGGTGGAGATGCGATGTGACAGCCGTGCCCTGAGCATTCTTGGGCCGGTCCAAGAGTTGGATGTGCGCTCCGCTGGCGAGGAGGACTGGGGACGGGAGTTCCTTTCGCTGGTTGCGGCCATCAGAGTGGTGGACTCCTTGGAAGAGGCGCTTGCCCACATCCAGCGCTACGGGTCGGGACACTCTGAAGCTATTCTGACTGAAGATTACTCTGCGGCCATGTGCTTTCTCGATGAGGTGGATGCTGCGGCCGTATATGTCAACGCCAGCACCCGTTTCACCGATGGGGCCGAGTTTGGCCTGGGGGCCGAGGTAGGTATAAGCACCCAGAAGTTTCATGCGCGGGGACCAATGGGCCTGAGGGAGATGACTTCCTACAAGTGGATCATAATGGGCAATGGGCAAGTGCGTCCCTAGAGTGAGGAGATAAGCCGTGGCAGACTACTATTTTGAGCGGGACTGTCGAACGCCCTTCTCCGAGTCCTATACCGTTCTCGACGAGGAGCGCCCTGTGGGGAGGATTGACCTACACTACACTGCCACCTCGGTACATGCTACCTTATGCATCTTGGAGAGCTTCACCCGCGAAGGGATTCGGGAGCTAATCGAGACTATCGACGAGGAGTTAGTGGATATGGTGGGGGTGTCCCGCGACGAGTTCATTGTCCATGTATACCAGGGGCGAGAGGTAGGGGTCTACACCGACCAGGGCTTCGGCGAGAACGGCAACGGTGCAGAGGAGGCCTAAGTCTGCAGGACTAGCTAGTGCCCTTTCTAGCCAGGACTTTCTTCACTGCTTCTACGATGTATCTAGGGGTGAGGTGTGACTTTTCCAGCAACTCTTCGGACTTCCCCGATTCACCGTAGCTGGTGAGAGCCATCATTTCCAGGGGGACCGGGTAGCCCTTTCCGAGTGTCTGCGCCACGATGCTGCCTAGACCACCGTGGATGTAATGCTCCTCCAGGGTGACGATGGCTCCTGTCTCCTTCGCTGCTCTAAGGATGGCCTCTTCATCGGTAGGCTTCAGAGTATGCATGTTGACGACGCGGCACTCCACTCCCTCATCTTTTAGCTCTTCGGCTGCCTGTAGCGCCGATGAAAGCAAAGCCCCCGCAGCGATGATGGTAACATCGTCACCTGAGCGTAACTCCTCTGCCAGCCCTAGTTTGAAGTCGCAATGATTCTGGTGTACCACTGGAGTGGCTGGCCGGTAAAGGCGGATGTAAAAGGGTCCCGGCGTTGTGGCGGCGGCTCGTACGGCCTGTAAAGTCTCCACCGAGTCGGCAGGGGCGACCACGGAAAAGCCGGGGAGGGCGCACATAAGGGCCAGGTCCTCGATGCCGTGGGCGGACATCCCGTCCTCTCCTGTCATGACACCGGCATGGGTGCATACGATCTTAACGTTGAGGTGAGGTTGAGCGATGCTTATCCGTATCTGGTCGAAGGGGCGGCATGTTCCAAAAACGGTGAAGGTGCTCACGAAGGGTATCTTCCCGGAGGAGGCCAGGCCTGCCGCCACTCCCATGATGTTCTGCTCCGCTGGGCCGAGGTCGAAGAAACGGCTGGGGAACTCCTGAGCGAAAAGATAGGTAAATGTAGACTTGTTAAGGTCGCCGCCAACCACGACTATGTCCGGGTTTTCTCTTCCCAGCTCCACGAGGGTCTTGCCGTAGATCTCCCGAGTTGACGCCACGGGATAGGTGGATACCATCTACTCGGCCCCTAGCTCTCGCATGGCCTGTTGGTACTCCTCCTTAGTGGGGGCCTGGCCGTGGAACACTGGATTGTTCTCCATAAAGCTGACTCCCTTGCCTTTTACCGTGTGGGCGATGATAGCTGTGGGGCGGCCCCGGACCTTTTGGGCAGTACCAATGGCTTGTAGAATCTGTGCGGGGTCATGACCATCGATCTCCAAGACCCGCCAGCCAAAGGCACGCCACTTGCTGGCAAGGGGTTCCAGCTCCATCACCTCGCTGGTAAAGCGGTCATTCTGAATTCGGTTCCGATCTACGATGGCGGTAATGCTGTCCAGTTTATAGTGGGACGCCGCCATAGCGGCCTCCCACACCTGGCCCTCGTCGCACTCCCCATCTCCCAAGAGCACATAAACACGATAGTCCCGTTTATCCAGTCGCGCCGCCAGAGCACAGCCGATGCCAAAGGATAGTCCCTGCCCCAGGGAGCCCGAGTTCATCTCGACTCCGGGGGTCTTGGTGTGGGCGTGGCCCTGAATGCGACTGTTTATCTTGCGAAAGGTCCAAAGCTCCTCGTATGGGAAGTAGCCACAGCGAGCCAACACTGCATAAAGGCCGGGACAAGCATGTCCCTTGCTGAGGATGAACCGGTCCCTGTCGGGCCAGGCCGGATTTTGGGGGTCGTGTCGGAGGACTCGCAGGTACATGGCAGTTAGGATGTCGATCTCCGAGAGTGAGCCTCCTGGGTGGCCGCTTCCCGCGATAAAGGTCATCTTAACGATGTCGCGGCGTAGCTCCTGGGCGATGATTTTAAGCTGGCTGACATCCAATTGGTTGCCTTTGGATAAAAAGACCTCGGCGGCTGTTGGGGCCGAGGTCTTTTTGGCTTTCTGGCGCGTGGTTGTGGAGGCCAAAGGGCACTCCCTTCCCGGTTTGGGAACTACTGTGCAGGCAGATTATAACAAGGGGTACGAGGTGTGTCTAGCTATTTACCTGCAATTCATTATAATGGCCCGATGGTAGTGGACTTTCATACTCACATCTTTCCTTTCTCCTTTCGACAGCGCCGCGACGAGCTGTCGAGACGGGATGCAACATTTGCAGCCCTATTCGCCAACCCTCGCGCCAGGATGGCCACCGCCGAGGAGCTGGTGGCGGCCATGGACGAAGCGGAGGTGGACGTGTCGGTGGTCATGGGCATCGGATGGACTGATCGAGAGGTGGGAAAGGAGGCTAACGACTACATCGTGGAGTCCCTCCATCGTTTCTCAGGGAGGCTGATGGGACTCTGCTCAGTAAACCCGGCCTGGGGCGAGGATGCCATCACGGAGGTGGAAAGGTGTGCCGGCCAGGGGGTGTCGGGCATTGGTGAGCTCCACGCAGATAGTCAGGGATTCGACATCACCAGCAAGGAGGTGATGGCTCCCCTTATGCAGGCAGCCGCCCAACAGGGCCTGGTAGTACTGGTACACTCTTCAGAGCCTGTGGGACATCTCTATCCTGGTAAGGGGATGACTACGCCCGACAGGCTCTCTGCCTTCGTAAAGAATTTTCCCGAAAACACCATCGTGTGCGCCCACTGGGGTGGGGGGTTGCCCTTTTACGCCTTGATGCCTGAGGTAGGGGAGGAGCTGGCGAATGTCTACTTTGATACAGCAGTATCGCCTCTGTTGTACACTCCCGGTGTCTTCCCTACAGTTGTGGGGGCGATAGGCTCCCATAAGGTCCTCTTCGGGAGCGACTTCCCGCTGATAGAGTACAGGAGGCTGTTAAAGCAGATAGAGGAGGCTCCCATAGCCGACGAGGATAGAAGGAACATTCTGGGCAGGAACGCCGAAAGGGTTCTGGGATTGAGTCCAGGAATATAAGCGAGCTGGGATTTCACGCCGGGCTGGTAAGGGTTGACGAAGCTCCAAAGGTCGGTCGTATACTCGTGCCATCCCATTCGGGTTCCACTGATGGTTTGGACAACCTAAATAGAAAATCTCCAGTAAAGAGAGTCGAGAGCGAGAACAAGATGAATTGTAGAAAGGAGCGAGATGCCCAATCCCGTCGTGCACTTTGAGATACGGTCCAATCAGCCCGAAAAGGTACAGTCGTTCTTCAAAGAGCTATTTGAATGGCACGTTGAGGCTATACCCGAGATGAGCTATGGGTTTGTGGATACCCATGCCGGTGGCATCAACGGCGGCATAGGCGGGACTAATGGCGGCCCCAACCGTGTCACCTTCTATGTGGAGGTGGATGACCTTCAGGCCTATTTGGACAAGGCTGAGAAGCTAGGGGGCAAGACGGTCATGCCTGTCACGGAGATCCCTGACATCGTGACTATGGCACTCTTCTCAGACCCGGAGGGTAATGTGGTGGGGCTAGTGAAAAGCGATGATCAGGGCTCGTGAGCAGATTTCATTACCTTTCGACAGTCCTGCAATAAGGGTTCCCTAGGTTTCACTAATTTAGGTTAGACTGGGAATTGTTCAATCCGGACGGTTCACGTCAGGAGCCATCCCAATGGGTGACGAGGGAACATGGGTCTTTGTACTAGGGAATTCGGATTCTTTTTCCTTAGGGGTATGGGGTTCAACCCTTCCGCCGAAGGATAAAGTACCGTGAAGAGAGCGTATCAGTTGGATACCCTGCGTGACTACCTGCAGAAGGGGCTGGACATCATCTTCGTGGGGCTAAATCCTTCTGCCTACTCTGTACGGGTGGGGCACTATTTTGCCAACCCTCGCAACCGCTTCTGGGCCGCTTTAAACCGCTCCGGGCTGGTCGGCCATGAGGTGTCACCGAAGACGGACCACACCCTCCTCAACCACGGTATCGGCTTCACCGACGTGGTTAAACGCCCCACCGCCCAAGGGTCGCAGCTTACAGCGAGAGACTTTCATCAATGGGTACCGGTGCTGAAGGGGAAGCTGGAGGAGTTCCAGCCCCTTATTGTCTGCTTTCATGGCGTAATGGCCTATGGCAGGTACCTTAAAGTGTGTGGCCATCCGAACGAACGGCCTGCGCTGGGGCTTCAGAGCCTGAATATAGGTAACTCGCAGGTTTTCGTAGTACCTAACCCCAGCCCGGCCAATGCTCAGTATTCTTTGGAGACCCTGGTAGAGTGGTACCGCAGGCTTAAAGCCCTTCGAGAGGAGCTGAAGGGTCGGTGAGCGAGGGCATCCGCACCTTCATTGCAGTGGATGTTTCTCCTGAAGCCAAAGACACCCTTGAATGGCTCATTGGCAGGCTGAAGGAGATGGAGAGGGGCCGAATTCGATGGGGAAGGCCGCAGGGAATCCACCTGACCCTTAAGTTCCTAGGAGACGTGGACCCAGATCGGGTGAAAGGGATCCTTGAGGCTGTTGAAAAAGCCTCCAGTGGAATGGGGCCTTTTCAGGTGGCCCTCTCAGGAGTTGGGGCCTTCCCCAATCCGGAGACCCCGAGGGTGATTTGGGTTGGGCTTCAGGGCCAACTGGACTCACTTGTGTCACTTCAGCAGCGGGTTGAGCAAGAGATGGCATCCCTGGGTTTTCCTAAAGAGGGGCAGCCCTTCAGCCCTCACCTGACCCTGGGGAGGGTGATTGGAAACTGGGGACGAGGTGGGCACGGGTTGGACCTGTCAAAGGTGACATTAGAGGATGAGGTAGCGTGGCGAGTTGATGAGGTGCACCTAATGCAAAGCACTCTTACCCCTGCGGGGGCCATCTACCAGAGGTTGGGCTCCATCCCTCTGAGGGGACTGGAAACTCAGGTTCAGTGAGTATTTGGAGGAGGCTGCTCAGAAAGTCGCGCTCATTCTTCAATAAGCTCGGGGCGAGCGGGTTCCCTTCCGCTCATGGTGAGCCTCTCGAACTGTAAGCGCAAACGCATCCAGATTTCATCCGAGGGAGGATGGAGTCCTTCCCATGAAAACGGTAAGGGGGCTAAGTCTCTGGCAGGGTAATATCATATTGGGAGAGTAGGTTGTTAAGTCCAGACACTACCTGGCGGCGCAGCTTGCCCCCCGCGTTTCGCTCCCTGTCGAACCCTTGGTAGACTTGGACGTCGAAGGGGCGCCAGTTATTACGAAGCTCCCTTAGGGCCGTCTCCTCTCGCTGAGCGGCCTCCACTAGAAGCTCTCCCAGAGGCCGCAAAAGGGTGACGCCCGGTAATTCTCGCACCTGGCGGGTTAGCTCTCCAAAGTCTAGGGTGAACTGCCCCAGGTTCGCGACGGCCTCCGAACGGTCACAACCACCCTCGGTGCGTCGCCACTCATCGTATCCTTCATGAAATGTGTTCCATGCCTTGGCCAGGGAGCCATACTCTTTGGCGAACTGCTCCACGGCGGTCTGGCTATCCGATGACACCTCCCTACCGATGCGGGCCAGCTCCTCCAGGGCCTGGCTTCGCTGGGTGTTGGTCACCACCAGTTGGGCCCCAAAGACCTCGAAAAGGATAGGGTCTCGGGACCTGAAGGTCGCTTCCTCTTCAGCCGCTATAAGGAGGATGTCTGAGATAGGCGCGGTCAAGGGATTGCGGGGCAGGTTGCGCACCAGTGCTGTGACTTCACTCAACCCATCTACCTGCTGGCTGAGCTGAAGTACCAATTGGGAGGAGGTGAGCTCCGCCTCCTGGGCCCGGAACTGGTTATACCCCTCGTGAAACTGGTCCCATTCTGTATTGAGCACATCCAGGGTTCGAGAGAAGGTGCTGACCTGCTGTCTGGAGAGGGTGGATGTCCTCTCCTTGAGATCCGCCAGGCTATCCTGCACCTCTTTCTGGGCGGCGGCGACTGCAGCCCCCTCCATATCCACGTTTTCGAATTTAGTAGAGGGGGAATCCGGCGTCCAGGTGTCTCGTAGCTCCCTGAAAGACCTCTCTTCAGCCTCGGCGGCCTCTATGAGGATGTCTGCTAGATGCCTCACAGGGGAGAGTCGAGGCAGGGCCCTCACCTGGATGGTAGCGGCGGCGGCCTGACTAGCGAAGCCCCGCAGAGCCTCTTGCATTGAACTGGCGGTGCAGGCGACTAGTCCCTCCCGCCAAAGGTCGAAGTCGCTGTGAAACTGCTCCCACTTGATGACGATCTGTCCGTGGGCATTAGCAAAGGCCAAAATCCCCGCCCTGTTCTCGGGGGACAGGGGGGCGAGGGTGGGGGTAAGTATGGCTTCCGCTTGGATGGTGGCTCGCACCTGTGCCTCTACCGTGGCTGCGATGTTCGGGGTGGGGGTGGGGCTGGGAAGGCGGCTAGTGGGGGTAGGCTCGGCAGCAGTACAAGAGGCCACCAGGAGGGCCACAAATAGGCTAGCCAGCAAGTAGTTCATTCTCACCCTATTGAGCACATCGCCCTCCTAGTTCTTTTTCACTGTTTACTGGCAGGATGAATCGACACAGTCATTCCCAACGTTCTACTATCCCCGGTGGACCTCGAGAAAATCGCTTACCAGCCCTTCTATGTGTCCTCCCGATCCTAATAGGCTCACCATTCTATGGAGGATCTGCTCGCTATCTGCCAGGACTACCAGAACCTGCCTTTCGCGGTCCTGGTGGAGCAGCACTATGGCGGTTCCGCGGGTGTCGATGTTGGGGGTGAAGGGGGTACGGAGAGTGCCATTGACCTGAACGCCAGAGACTCCGAGGTACTGGGCTATCGATGGCGCGTCCTTATATAGGCCCAAGAAGATAGTGTCGCTGGACAGGTTTTCCACACCACGCACCTGTGAGTCTATCTCAAAAGCGCCCAGCATGCTCTTGACCCTTGTGCCTACCTCGAAGAGGGACGCCCTCCCTACCAATATATCAACGTCACCGTTAAAGAAGTGGGGAAAGTCGCTTAGGTCGAACTGTCTCTCTCCTGTTGTTAGAAAGTTGGCGATGTTGGAGATAAGCCGGTTATTGTCAAGGGAGGTGCTCTGAGGAGGCAGCAGGAAGGTAAAGTCGGAGATGCCCAGGACACGTCCATCGTCGCTCTTTACCAGGGGGGTGAAGGTCTCCACCCGTTCTATCACTGAGGAAAAGGTATTAGGATCGGTGAAGGCGAGGGGCACGCCTGAAGATTTGATGGAGCCTGCCATATAGAGGGAGATCTGCTGCAGACCCTGGGTGAGCTCATCGGGGCGAAAGTCCCTGACGAAGATGTTGCGGTAGTTGAGGTTGTGCTCCACAACGTTGTAGAGATAGCCTCTTTGGAAGAGCATTCCGAAGCTTTCGGCCACGCTGTTGATGCTATCGATACGGGGGGCGGCCTGGGTCGCCGATAAGAAGGAGCTTCCCGCCCTTTTCTACGAATCGTTTGATGATGGCCATCTCACCCTCGGAGTAGGGCAGTCGAGGCATGATAACGGCCAAGCTATCGGCCTTACGCAGCTTATTCCCAAGGAAATTTTGTCTCTCCATGAACTCGACGGTATATCCCCGGTCGTCCACGCGGGAGAGAATGGCATCCAATTCCTCTTGGCTGAAATTGTTGCCATGGGCAAGGTCTACTACAAGTAGCCCCTGACGTTTAACTGCCGCCTCGGCAAACCCACTGACGGGGTACGAGGGGATTGTAATGTCTTCCAGGGCAATTTCGGCGGTGGGTGGAGGGGTGTAGCTGCCCCGGTAGAAGAAGAGGTTTGCCCCCACGGAGAACACTAGGGCTGCTAAGGGAAGGAGCAACAGTAGCCAGGCCTTACTCCGAGAGCGTAGCATCAGTATTGCATCTTGGGCAGAGTCACATCAAAGGGGAAGTCCGGGGGTACACCGTCTTCACCCTCTTGCTCCCCGGAGGTGGTGAATATCGTTCTCAGGCGTTGGATGTCTGACAAGTCCACCTCCTGAGGCACTTCTCCATCTTCAGAGGCGAAGATTCTTTTTAGCTGTAAGATGAACTCGCGGAAGACCTTCTCGTTCACATCCACCAGCTCGTAGTTGGAGATGCCCGCCAGACTGGCCGCCTTTTCGATGGCATCGGTTTCGGAGCCGATAGCATCTACCAGCCCCAGCCTCACTCCGTCCATTCCCTGATAGAGACGTGCCTCGGCCAGCTCCTGGGGGCTTATTTTCAACCTGTCTCCCCGCTGGGCGAACACCGTCTTGACGAAGGCCTCCTTGCTCCTCTCTGTATTGGCAACAAAGTCTTCATAGAAGAAGCCGGTGAGCTTGGCTGGCCCGCTGGCGATCTGCCGCTCATCAGGTGGTCGCGGCTCCCCGATGGGGCCAACACGAGCTCCAACGTTGCCTACATAGGAGCTGGACTTGGTGTAGATGAAGTTAGACCCCATGGACATCAGGTAGCCCCCGCTGGCGATAATAAATCCCGTTGAGATGACCACAGGTTTTTTGTCCCTGAGGTTGAGAGTCTTTAGAAACAGCTCTTCGCTTTCAACGGCGAATCCCCCAGGGCTATCCAGTTTAATTACAACCGCCTTTATGGAGTCGGTTGTACGGGCATGATCCAGCATCTTCCCGATGAAGAAAGCCGAGTTGTCGGTTATGACGGTGAAGGGGATGTCAATGATGGCCACCTGGGGTTTGCCCGGGAAGGCGTTAAAGAAGAAAAAGTACCCTGCTAACACGCCGGCCGCTATCAGGATAAGAGAAGCGATATACTAACTAGTGACTCCACGCCCCACTGCCGCAATTGCCCTCAACTCTTACCTCCCACTATTACCTCGAAACTCTTTATTGCGAGCATGTTCGCTGGTGCCTCGCCTACTGCCATTTCTCCTCATAGGGGCCCCGGTGGCTAGAGCCGATGCAGGTCGGGGCTATGGCTCCACACGCACCTCGTCGCCTACTTTCAACGGGCCCCCATTTAACACCATGGTATGGGTGCCGCGGCGGCCTTGAAGGCTCTCCTGGAGGCCCAGCCGTATCTCATCCATTCGGAAGCAGGGCGCACAGGGCCCCGTTACCTCCAGAGTTACTTCGTCGCCGATGAAGAGAACCTGCCCGGGCTGGAGCGAAGCCACAGATATTCCCTGAAGGGTGACGTTCTCTCTAATCATGCCTGGTGCCAAGTCCAGGCCGTCCAGGGTCTCCTTGTCCATCACCAGCACTTGTCGTGGGCTTCCCGGTAGGCCCTTGTAGTCGCCCTGGAGACCTTGATCGGAGATAGCTACAGTCTCCTCCAACGATTGCATGGGCTCGCGCCTCCCCGACCGGACGTGAATGGCAACCACCTTTCCTGCTTGCATAGTGCCTCCCAGAAGAGCTTGTCTCAGAAGTCGAAGCTCCTCACGATAATCGGAGCAAGCGCAGATTAACTGGACGTATTATTGTGACTGAGAGATCAGTTACCAAATTATGAGCTTTCAAGAGTACGATATTCGTCAGAGAAAATACTTCTGAGACAAGCTCAGAAGGGTGTTTTTTCTGGACCACTTAAGATAGCTTATTATACGGATAGATTGTAGAATTGTCACCAAAAGCAGCTTTGAATTCTTACTCGCATACATTCTGTGATATAATGCTAGTTAGCGCAAATGAAATAATTATGGCGGGAGCTTGGGTAAGCTAGGCTGAGAGGGTGACCGACACCGTCACCGACCGTCTGACCTGATCCGGGTAATGCCGGCGGAGGGACAAGAGTTGGGAGATTTAGAGTTTCACCGCCAGGTTCTAACCTGGTGGTGTGATTTTTAGGGAGCCTAAAGAGTGGTTAGGGCGAAGATAAGTTAGTTCTGTCATTTACGCAACGAGGGGGAGTGATCCATGGAGGACTATCTGGAGATCGCAGGGAAGAGATTTAAGTCCCGTCTGATCGGGGGAACAGGCCGATTCCGTAACATGGAGGACATGGTTAACGCCATCGAAGCCTCTGGTGCGGAGATGGTCACCGTCGCTATACGACGGCTGGACTTGGACAATCCCAACGAGAAGACTATTCTAGACTACCTTGACTGGAGCAAGTATACTATCCTGCCCAATACTGCAGGCTGCCGTACCACGGAGGAGGCGGTGTTCATCGCTCGTCTGGGGCGAGAGGTGAGTAGCTCCAACTGGGTCAAGCTGGAAGTTATCCCTTACCCAGACTACCTGCTCCCCGACCCTAGCGAGACCCTCAAAGCGGCAGAGCAGCTCATTAAAGAGGACTTTGTCGTCCTCCCCTACATACATGCTGACCCCGTGCTGGCCCGAAGGCTGGAGGAGATTGGCTGCGCCACCGTTATGCCCCTAGGCTCTGCCATCGGCTCCGGCCAGGGCATCCACACCGCCGAAGAGATTCAGATAATCGTTGAGCAGTCTCACGTCCCTGTGGTGGTAGATGCGGGGATAGGGGTACCTTCCGACGCCTCTCAGGCCCTGGAGATGGGTGCCGATGCCGTGCTGGTCAACACCGCAATCGCCCAGGCGAAAGACCCGGTGCTAATGGCCGAGGCTTTTAGGCAGGGAGTAGAGGCGGGACGCAAGGCCTACCTGGCTGGGCGCATAGCCCAAAAGCCTTACGCCACCGAAAGTAGCCCCGCCAAAGGAGTACCCCAGCCCACCCCTGCAGCCCGGTAGTAATATGATGGCCCAATTCCCCAAACCATGTCTTTGTCTGGTGACCGACCGGAAAGCCTGTCGGCAGGTGCCCCTTGAGGAGGCGGTGGCTCAGGCGGTGGTGGGAGGCGTTAACATGATGCAGCTCCGGGAGAAGAAGCTACCTGGTGGACCACTCCTTGAGCTTGCCCATCGTCTGCGAGAGGTTACCCCAGAAGGAGCCCTTTTGATGGTGAACGAGAGGGTGGACGTGGCTATGGCTTGCGGTGCCGACGGGGTGCAGCTTGGGGAGGACGCCCTATCGGTGGAAGCGGCGGGAAGGGTGGCAGGATCCAGGCTTTTGATAGGTCGCTCGGTTCACAGCCTGGAGGGTGCGCTGGCTGCCGAGGCTCAGGGGGCTGACTTTCTAGTGGTGGGTACGGTGTTCTCTACAGGCTCCCATCCTTTCGACTCAGTGGGGGGGCTGTCTCTGCTTTCCAAGGTTGCGGAGAGAGTATGTATCCCGTTCATCGGCATCGGCGGCATCAACACTTCCAACGTGGACCAGGTGATGAGGACGGGTGCGTGGGGCGCGGCGGTAATAAGCGCTATTGTGGCTTCTGACGCTCCGAGAAGGGCAGCCCAGGAGCTAAAAGGTGCCATTGAGGAGGCCTGGGTCAGGTTCAAGGTCTCTGGCGGGAGGCTGTCCGGTGATTAAGCTGACTGTAAACGGAGAGGCGAGAGATCTGACGCGTTCCCTCTCTTTGCCAGCGTTCCTTGAGGCCCACGATGTCAACCTCCAGCATGTGGCCGTGGCCTACAATGGGGAAGTCTTGCACAAAGAGGAGTATCCCAACATCCTCCTCAAAGATGAGGATGTGTTGGAGATCGTCCGCCCCGTGGGTGGTGGCTAGTCCTTAGGTTCTTCCCGTTGCCAGGAACGTCTCAATAGTCCAACGGCTCTGACTACGAAGGGAGTCTCCCGTCTCGGGCCTGTGCTAACCCTCATCCCCATGCGATAGACCATCTCGGCGCCGAAGTAGTTCCCCACCGTCAGCATGCCCACTCCTACCAGAGACAGTCCAATTAGAGGCAGCGATGTGTGGGAGACATCGGTCTGCCCTACACGGAGGGCGAGACTCAGACCAAAGATGAGCACCATAGGGAGAGTCAGCACCCAATGCCATGTGGCTACCCGGTGCTTGGAGGAGCCGGGAACCATGCCGAAGTAGTCGACAAAGCCCGTTAGCACCGCCACCGCAGCCCCCGCAAGCCCAACGCCCATTACATAGAGGGCCGCCTTCACCAGCGCTGGCTCGTCAAAGCCCCAAGAGAGAAGGTCAAAGAGAAGGCTGGTAGGGAAGAGAGCTGAGGGGAAGTGTACGAAAAGAGGATGCGAAGGATGTCCCAGAGGTTTCCCCTGTAGGAACTCCTTGAGCGTCATCTTGCACTATTCCCCAAGGGCCTCATTAGGCCCCTGGGAACCCTATTAATTAGGCCCTAGCCATGCCCCTTTTCGTGAAGAGCGTTGACGATATTGTGGGCGGCCTCGTCCACGGAGCACTCCGCCGCCTTGGCTGCTGCCTGCATCATCGACAGGGTGATGTGGGCAGAATCACCGTGGTTGTCCTCGGGCTCGCCGCAACCGCAACTTAGACACATGGTACCTCTCCTTTGTGGCGGCCTCTCCGCCTTTTATGAGTTGGATGCTTTAATCCCCAGCCAGATTCCCTGCTGTACGAGGAGTGGCATCAGAACTTCAGTGGGATAATACCTTCTAGACCAGGGGGCGTCAACTAGCGACGTGTCGAGGCTGTGTCTCAGCTGTCACCCATGGTTCAAAGGGGTTGAGTTGCCTGCGCCTCTACATTCGACCGCCGTCCTCCATTGCTCAGCACCTTGCGCAGGTACTGGCCGGTAAAGGAACGCTTCATCCGCATGACATGCTCGGGGGTCCCGGTGGCGATGACACGTCCCCCTGCATCCCCAGCACCCGGCCCCAGGTCGATCAGCCAGTCGGCGTTCTTGATCATGTCCAGGTGGTGCTCGATTAGCACTACTGTGTTGCCGGCGTCCACCAGCCGGTGAAGTACCCTCAGTAGAGCGGCACAGTCCTCGAAAGAGAGGCCCGTGGTGGGCTCGTCCAGCAGATAGAGGGTCTTGCCGGTGGCCCGCTTGGAGAGTTCAGTAGATAACTTAACCCGTTGGGCCTCTCCTCCCGATAGAGTGGTAGCGGGCTGGCCCAGGCGGATGTATCCCAACCCCACGTCTCGCATGGTCTCCAACTTGGCCCGCATCCTGGGGAAGTTCCAGAAGAAATCCAGGGCTTGGTCCACCGTCATATCCAGCACGTCGGCGATACTCTTCTCTTTGAAGTGAACCTCGAGGGCCTCTCGGTTGTATCGCTTGCCCTTGCACACCTCACAGGGAACAGTAACGTCGGGGAGGAACTGCATCTCTATCTGGATGTAGCCTTCACCTTGGCAGGCCTCGCAGCGACCACCTTTGACGTTGAAGGAAAAGCGCCCTGGAGCGTATCCCCGCATGCGAGCCTCAGGTGTGGAGGCGAAGAGCTCCCGGATAGGAGTGAAGGCACCGGTGTAGGTGGTGGGGTTGCTGCGGGGGGTGCGCCCTATGGGGGACTGGTCGATGTTAACCACCTTGTCGATGTGCTCGATGTCCAGGATGGTGTCGTGGCGGCCCGGCTTGTCCTTGGCGTGGTAGATGGTCTGGGCTAGCTTCTTGAATAGGACTTCATAGATGAGGGTGCTCTTGCCCGAGCCAGAGACTCCCGTTACACACACCAGAATCCCCAGGGGGATTTTTACCTGCATCCCTTTGAGGTTGTTCTCCCGAGGGCCCACGATGGTGAGGTACTTGTCATTAGTGGGTCGCCGCTTGGATGGCACTGGTATTTGTTTGACGCCGCTGAGATACTGGCCGGTGATAGACTGGGGGCACTCCATCACCTCATCAATAGTACCTGTAACGACCACGTGCCCCCCCTGCTCACCCGCGCCGGGGCCAAGGTCGATGATGTGGTCGGCGGCGCGCATCACCGCCTCGTCGTGCTCCACCACCACGATGGTGTTGCCCAGGCTTTGCAAACCCTTGAGGGTCTCGATGAGGCGATTGTCGTCTACAGGGTGCAGCCCTACCGTGGGCTCATCGCACACGTAGAGGACACCAGTTAGCCCGGAACCTATCTGGGTAGCCAGCCGTATCCGCTGGGCCTCTCCTCCGGAGAGGGTCTGGGCACTGCGGCCCAGGGTCAGGTATCCTAGACCGACATTTACCAGGAACTGGATGCGCGCCTCGATCTCCTTAAGTACCTGACGGGCGATGGTCATCTCACGAACTGAAAGGACCTTGTTGCTGCTCCTTCCATCCCCTTCCGTCTCCTCGGCACCCACCTCCTGGACCCACTCTAGACATCGTGTAATGGTCATGTCGCACACTGCCATGATGCCCCTGCCGCACACTGTCATTGCCAGGGCCTCGGGGCGAAGGCGCTGTCCCTTGCACGTTTGACAGGGGCGGGCCGCCATATATCGCTGAATCTCGCCGCGGATATAGTCGGAATCGGTCTCGCGGAAGCGCCGCTCCAGGTTACGGATTACCCCCTCGAAGTTGGTCTCCCAGCTATAGTCCTTACCCATCTGAGTCGTATGGTGCATGGTTACAGCCTTGCCCTCGGTGCCGTAGAGGATGATGTTTATTGCCTCTTGTGGCAGCTCCTTGACGGGCACCTTGGAGGAGAAGCCGCTGGCTCTGGCCACCGACTCCAACAGACTTATGTACCATGGACTGGAGGAGCCTGCGCGTACCCAGGGTGTGACGGCGCCTTGGCCCAGGGAGAGCCCCTTGTTGGGCATGACCAGCTCTGGATCCACCTCCAGCTTGAATCCCAGTCCGGTGCAGGCGGAACAGGCGCCGTGGGGGCTGTTGAAGCTGAAGGTACGGGGCTCGATCTCGGGCAGGCTTACCCCACATCGGACGCAGGAGAACAGCTCGGAGAAGACCAACTCCTCTCCGCCCTCCACTGTCACCAGCACCACTCCGCCGCCTTGCTTGAGGGCCGTTTCCACTGAGTCGGCCACCCGGGTGGACTCCATCTCCTCACCGGTTACGAGCCGGTCCACCACCAACTCAATGTGGTGCCAGCGCTTCTTGTCCAGGCTCAGGTCGCCCATCTCCTCTAGACGGTAGATGGTGCCGTTGACACGCACCCGGACGAATCCAGCCTTGCGAGCCTCCTCGAACACCTCCTTGTGCTCGCCCTTGCGGCGGCGCACTTTGGGGGCCAGGATCAGGATGCTTTGGTCTGGAGGTAGTGCGAGGATGGCATCCACGATCTGCTGTACCGTTTGTCTCTGTACAGGACGGCCACAGCGAGGACAGTGAGGGTGACCTACGCGGGCGAACAGGAGGCGCAGGTAGTCGTACACCTCGGTGACGGTGCCCACGGTGGAGCGAGGGTTGTGGGAGACGCCCTTCTGGTCGATGGAAATGGCGGGGGATAGGCCCTCGATGTAGTCCACGTCGGGCTTCTCCATGCGCCCCAAGAACTGGCGGGCGTAGGCGGACAGGGACTCCACATAGCGACGCTGCCCCTCGGCGTAGATGGTATCGAAAGCGAGGGAGCTTTTGCCCGAGCCGGAGACGCCGGTGATGACTACCAGCTTTTCCCGGGGGATGGTTACATCGATGTTCTTGAGGTTGTGCTCGCGGGCTCCCTTGACAAATATGTGCTCTTGAGGCACGTGTTTTACCCTCTAAATGGCTAACTTTTATTGTATCACCGGAGACGAATTGATGGGAGGGTCATTGAGGGCTACTCTAGCTCCACGAGGGGGTCGTTGGCGTTGACCTGCTGCAGGGGTTGGATGTGCACGGTCTTAACCACCCCATCTGCAGGAGCACGGATGCTCTGCTCCATCTTCATGGCCTCCACGACGCAAAGCTCGGTTCCTCCTGATACCTTGTCTCCAGGTCTGACCATGATTGATATTACTCTACCTGGCATAGGGGATCGGACCAACTTTTCATCGAAAGGTGCTGGTACTACTCTGGCAGGCTGAGGGGTGATCTGGGCTGGCGAAGCAGGGAGAGGTTGGCTAGTTGTAGGCCTTGTGGAGGGAAGGGACTCTACCTCCACCAGAAAGGTTTCGCCCTCCACCGTAACCCTCACCGGGGAGACTGAGAGGTCGTCCACCTCTACGGTGTACCACCGCTCTCCTACTTTGACCCGGACCTGTTTTAGCGCCAACCCCTACTTCCCTGTACCCGGGAGAGCATCTGCTCTCGCCTGCCGTACAGCTTCCAGGGGCTGATACTCTGATCCTTATGAGTACTCAACGGGGACCCATTGCCATTGGTGGACAGGAGCAAGGATACCCCGATGGCAGCGGCAAGCTCCTTCTGCTCCCGCTCACCTGACACTGGGATCTCTGCCTCCTCCTGGGAGGCAGAGACGATGGAGAGGAAGCGAGTGTTGTGCTTACCCAGGATGAAGATAGGGTAGGTGAGGATGCTCCTGAGGGTGGATACGTTGGACTGGACACCCTCGATGTGAAATTCCCGCAAGGACTTATAAAGCCCTTTACGGGCCGCTTCGCGGGTTTCTCCCCAACAGAGCAGCTTGGCCATGAGAGGGTCGTAATGGATACTCACCTCGTAGCCTGGATAGAGGGCGCTATCCACGCGCACGTGCTCTCCAGTGGGCTCATGGAGTTGATGCACCGTGCCGGTACAGGGAAGAAAAGTGACTGGATCCTCGGGGTAGATGCGAGCCTCGATGGCGTGGCCATGCATCCTGATGCTCTTTTGCTTGATGGGCAACTGCTCCCCGGCCGCTACACGCAACTGAAGCTCTATTAGGTCGAGGCCCGTAATCATCTCGGTGACCCCATGCTCCACCTGAAGGCGAGTGTTCATCTCCAGGAAGAATATTTCCCCATCCTCAGAGACCAAGAACTCCACGGTGCCGGCGTTGGTGTATCCGATGTGCTTGGCTAGCTTGAGGGCATAGTTGACTATGCGGTTCCTTTGCTTAGGGGCGAGCTTCATAGAGGGGCTCTCCTCTACCAGCTTCTGATTGCGGCGCTGCACCGAGCAATCCCGCTCGAAGAGATGGACAAGGTTGCCATTCTCGTCTCCCAAAACCTGGACCTCAATGTGGGAGGCATCGGGCAGGTATTGCTCGAAGTATAGGCGACGGCTACCAAAAGCATGGGCGGCCAGATTGCGGTCCTTTTCGATGATGGCCTTAAGCTCATCGGGAGAGTGGACGACATCTATGCCTATGCCCCCTCCCCCTTCAGCTGCTTTTACCATTAGCGGAAACTTTAGCCGCTTAGCTCGCTTCATGGCCTGGGCGTCGGACACCTCTTTGTCGCTGCCGCGTAGCACCGGTAACCCGGCCTTTTTAGCCAGCTTGCGGGCTAGGAGCTTGTCTCCCATCTTCTCCATCACTTCGGGAGATGGGCCGATAAAGCGAATGTCTGCCTCCTGGCAGGCCCGGGCGAAGGCGGAGTTCTCGGAGAGGAAGCCGTATCCGGGATGGATGGCCTCGGCCGCCGAGAGTTGAGCCACCTCTATGATCTTGGGAATGTTAAGGTAGCTCTCTTCAGGGGAGGGGCCTCCCAGCAAGTAGGCTTCGTCGGCCATGCGCACGTGCAAGGCCTTTTGGTCCACATCGGAGTAAACCGCTACCGTTTGGATACCCATCTTCCGACAGGTACGAAGGATTCGGCAGGCGATCTCCCCACGATTGGCTATCAGGATTTTAGTAAACATCCTCGATTACTCCTAGCTCCTCGATTAAGGTAGACGCAGCTAGCCTATTTATACACCTACTCGTTGTGGACGTTGAAGGTATTCCAGGAAGCTTTTTGAACGAATTTCTCTATCCATCCAGTAGCGGATAGTCACGGCAAGGAGTCCCTTCAGCTCTTCTGCCTGGTGACTATTGACTCTAAGCTTGGGGAGGTTAGGTAGGTCACTCCTGTCGAGGAAGCGTAGCACTTTAAGGACCTGCACTGATAAGGGGCGGATGAGAACATCGGTAGGTATGCATTGCTCACAGAGGGTTCCTCCAAAGTCAGGGCTGAAGAGGTGTTTGCCCGCCACCAGCTCTCGCCTGCACTGGACGCAGCGGTAGAGCTCCGGAGTAAAGCCAGACCTCTTGAGCAGGTGGAGCTCGAAGTAGCGGAGGGCCAGCTCCCCTTCGGGGTGGTGGGCTAAGTATTGAAGAGTCTCCACTAAAAGAGAGTAGAGCTCCGGGCTGGCGCTTCCTTCGGCGCCAAAGCCCTCCATCAGCTCGGCAAGATATATCCCACTGGACACACCCTCCAGGTGATCTTTGAGAGCGGAGAAGCTTTCCAGCACCTGAGCCTGGGTCACCACGTCCAGGTTTCTGCCTCGTGCCAGGGCCAGTTCCACCCGTGTAAGGGGTTCAAGGTGCCCAACCATCTTGCTGGTGAGCTTGCGCACGCCCCTAGCCGTGGCCCGTAGCTTTCCTGCCTCTTTGGTGTAAAGGGTTACTATAAGGTCGGCCTCGCCCAGTGCCAAGGAGCTTAGCACCACAGCTTCGCACCTGTAAGCTCTTCCCTTTCGCAGCATTTACAGCTCCTGTCGTCCCTGGAAGGCACGGCTTAGGGTCATCTCATCAGCGTACTCCAGGTCGCCTCCCACTGGCAAACCTCGGGCCAAGTGGGTCACCTTCACGCCAATGGGGGTTACGAAGCGCCGCAGGTACATGGCAGTGGCCTCCCCCTCCAAAGTGGGGTTGGTGGCTATGATCACCTCCTTGACGGTTCCGTCCTGCAACCGGGGGAGTAGCTCACGAATCTTCAGCTCCTCGGGGCCTATGCCTTTCATGGGGGAGATGACGCCGTGAAGTATGTGGTATACCCCACGGTAGCAGTGGGCGCGCTCCAGGGCCAGTATGTCCAGAGGCTCTTCTAGTACACATATCTGGGACCTGTCACGTCGGGGATCGCTACAGAGAGCGCAGGGGTCGGTGTCGGTGAGGTTTTGGCACACGGAGCAGAAGAGGATCTTCTCCTTGACTGCTACAATGGCCTCAGCTAGAGCCTGAGCCTCCTCGGAGGGCAGCCGCACTAGGTGGTAGGCCAATCGTTGGGCACTCTTGGGGCCTACCCCAGGCAGCTTGTTAAGCTCCTGGATTAGGCGAGCCACCGGCGGTGAGGCACCAGGTATGGTCTCGCGTTGCATGCTCATGACGATTCTTTTAGGGTTATTTCGGCTTTCGTAGACACCACGTATCCCCAGGGCAGAGGGACTATGTCAAACCGGGTATATTGAGGCCTCCCGTGACCGCGCCCAGCTTCTGATTGGCCAGCTCCTGGGCCCGACTCAGGGCATCGTTCATCGCCGCCGTTATCAGCTCCTGGAGAAGCTCCACGTCCTCCAGCGCGTCGGGCTCGATCTTCACCGATTGCACCGTCTGCTTTCCCGTCATTACCACCTTCACTGCCTCACCGCCGGCGCTACCTTCAACGGTGAGGTTCTCCAGCTCCTCCTGGATTTGTTGGAGCATCTCCAGGGGCTGTTGGGCCTGCCGTCCTCCCTGGGCTCGCTGAGCCATGCGTCTCATCTGTCTGTTCATAGCTCTTTCTCCTCCAGAATTCTCGCCCCCATTCCCATGGCCGCCCTCACAAGGGGGCTGTCAGTTGGAGAGGACTGTGGAGTAGATTCAGCGTCGCCATCGATTGTCAAGCTGACTTGGTAGGATGACCCGAGGGACTGGGCCAATGCTTCTTTGATTTTCATTAAAGACTGGGGGTCGTCCAGCTCCTGCTGCATTCGCTCCAGGTGGGAGCGGTGAGAGAAGGCTAGCACCAGAGTTTCGCTGTCTAAATAGTGGCTCTTGCAATCTCGCAAAAGAGCGCCCACATTGAAGCGCCTACCCTTGTAGCGACTTAGGGTTCTCACTAGCGTCCCCCATTGCTCGGCTGCTATCTCCATGCTGGATGTAGTGCTCTGAAGGGAGCTGACGGGAGTAGGCTCTTGGTGGTCTTTAGACGACGACATGGGCATGGGTGTGGGAGCCTCGTGTTGGATGGCTGGTGTGGGTTCAGCTGGGGGTATATTTTCAGGTTTTTTATCATAGGTTAATGCCTCGGCTGGCGGGTGACTTGTCCTCTCTGGAGTAGGACCGCCAATTGCAGAGGAGGTGCTGGGGAGTGGCTCCTCTGAAGAAGAGCTCGGTGCGGCTGTCGAGGATGGATGTACGTTCTCCTCCACGCACACCTCCACCACTGCCAGCTCCAGAGGTAGGGGGGAGGGGGCGTCGTGCCTCATGCTGACGCCTCCGAGGAGCTTAAGGGCCTTGATAACTCGCTCTTTCGGGCTCTTGGCTGCCAGAGTGCTCAGTGCCGTCACCGTCTCCTGGGAGAATTCCAGGCCCGGAGCCTCGGCACCACCTATCCACTGAAGGACCAGCACCCCTCGGAGGAGCTCCACGGACTGCTTTAGTAGCTGACGCAGGTCAGTGCCCTCCCATGACGCTCGGTTTACGGTTGCCAAGGCCGCGGCAGTGTTGCCTGCTAGAAGATAACCGATTAGTTCCTTTGCTGCCTCGATATCTCCCAGCCCTAAGAGTTCCTTCACATTTTCCAGGGAAACTGTAGAATCCATACCTGATATCACCAGTTGCTCCAACAGGTTCTCCGCATCCCGGAGGCTTCCCCCCGCAGCCCGGGAGATGGCATGAAGGGCCTCCACCTCTGCCGTTATTCCTTCTTCTTGGCAGATGCTCGCGAGCCGCTTCACCATGATCTCCGAGGTCAGTCGTCTGTAGTCAAAGCGCTGGCACCGAGAGATGATGGTGGGGAGGAGCTTGTGGGGTTCGGTGGTACAGAGGACAAAGATGACGTGGCCCGGAGGTTCCTCCAGGGTCTTCAGGAAGGCGTTGGCGGCGTACTCGGTCAACATGTGGGCCTCGTCGATGATGTACACCTTGTAGCGGCCCTCTGCCGGTGAAAGATTGACCCTCTCTCGGATGTTGCGGATCTCGTCTATGCCCCGGTTGCTGGCAGCATCCATCTCGATGAGGTCCATAAAGCGGACTTCATTGATGGACACGCATGGGCCACAGGCGTTGCAGGGCTCACCGTCCTGGGGATCAAGGCAGTTCAGTGCCTTGGCCAGGATGCGAGCACTAGAGGTCTTGCCAGTTCCCCTTGGGCCACACAGGAGGTAGGCGTGGGCAGCCCTGCACTCCTTCACCGCCTGACGCAAGGTACTGGCCACATGATCCTGGCCCACCAGTTCCCTAAATGTTTGGGGCCTCCATTTACGGTAATAGACCTGGGATGTCATATCACACTTTCCCTACAGCATCGCATCTAAAACTTCCCGCTCCTTCGCCCGCATTGCCGTCGTCTCCTTGGGGTCGGCATGGTCGTAGCCTAGCAAGTGTAACACTCCGTGGACGACGAGGAGTGCCATTTCCTCTTTCACAGGGTGTGGCTTGCCGCTTCCGGCGTGGGCTTGTCGTGTGGCCTGGGGGTAAGAGATGATGACCTCTCCTAGGGGTTGGGGCTCATCCGGAGGCAGTATAAACTCTACCTGTTCGTTTGGGGGAGCTTTGGTATCCTCTCCAAGCCAATGCCCTCCGTGGGTAGGTGAAAAAGAGAGGACATCGGTTACCTCATCCTTGCCTCGGTAGTGTCTATTAAGGCGGCGAAGCGTCTCGTCGTCGGTAACCATCACGCTAACCTGAAAGGGCCTGTGCTCACCGTCCTTCTCTGCCAATGCCGCTTCCAGGGTCTTGCTGACCAATTCCCTCACCCATCTCTTAGTGAGACGGCCTTTGATAGGTACCCCGATGGTGACGTCTATCGGTGCGGAAGACATGCACTCCCTATGGTGAGGAAATCATAGCACAGCCCCTAATCGCCTTCAAGGAGAGTTGGCAGACCCGTTGGGACCTTTAGATTTGCTCCCATTATCTGTCTGAGCGTCGTCTGCTTCCCTTTGAGTCCCTTCGAGGTGGTCCTTGAAATCCTGGTAGCTTCGGAATCGGGCTACCTCCCGGATAAAGTCTCCTACAGAGGGGCTTATGACCCTGAGGCGCACCAGCTGGTCGTGGATGGGGCTTATGGACGCCGGGTCGTCGCCGTAGACACCTTGAAAGGCAAAGTAGGCCTGGTTGAGCTTGCGGGTGTAGTAACCCTGCTTTATAAATATCAGACGACGTTGCTCCATATACTTCTCCGCCTCCTCCACGCGCCCCTGGGCCAGCAGATCCTCTACTCTAAGGCGGGTCTTACGCATCTCCCTCTCGATGTTAAAGCCGCTCTCTTCGTTCCGTTTTTTGGGTGGTCGGAGGGGCTTTTCTCCGGTTATGGCTTGGTAGACTCGGTCACCGAGCTCCTCGCTGGCCAGGGTTACCGCCGTCTCATTAAGGGTGGCCATCGCGTCGCTGCGCCAGTAGCTTTGCCCCAGAGGTCTGAAGAAGAGGAAGTGGTGAAGCCACTCGTGGACTGTGGTGGTGACGGCGTGGAGGAGACCATTCTGGGCGGACACGAGACTGGGGTAGGTGCCCACCCCACCAATGCCCACCACCAAGGCCGATATCTCTTCATCCTCCGACACCGTTCCCTCCAGCCTCTCCACCTCCTCAACCTCTATTGAGGGTCGCAGTAGTATCGTCTTTTGTAGCTCGATCCTCTCCCTGGGTGATACTGCCAGCACCTTGGGCGTATCACCGAAGACCACATCTACGGGAGGAAAGATAAGCCCCTGCCGTGAAGCCAGGCCCTCCTGAGCCAGGACAGTGCTCACTTCGGACTCGACTGCCTCCTCGACCTGGGCATTTAGCTCCAGTAGCCTGGCGCGCAGCTCCTCTGTGGACTGGGTGCTGACACTGAAAGTTCCAGGAGAGTCGGGGTTGTCCCTGCCATCTAGGCTTTTCTCTAGTTGGGCCAACTCCTCCCCAATGCGAAAGAATTCCTTCGTCAGGGCCAGCCTTTCGTCGCGATCTTTATCCTTCCTGGTGAGGGTCTCCCAGACCCAATGCAACCACTTGGAGGGCAGATGTGTGGCCTCCCAGGTGAGCAGATTGTACCTGAAGGGAGCTGCGGCGATATCAATAGCTGAGATGTGGGTTCCTCCCCTGCCCACCAGCAAAAGGAGGGCTACCAGACCCACTATAAGTAAGCTCTTTCGGATGACGCGCATGGTTAAATTCAGCATACCATCTGCCTGGGGTGTCATGAATGACTTGGGGATGGGCCCTATTGGAAATAGATGGTGATTTTGAATATAATGGGTGCGGTGTCACTCCTCCCAATTTCCACAAGGGCACAACTTGCACCAGCATCGAAGGGAGAGAAACTATGTCTGTAACTGCAATAGAGAAGCTACGCAATATCGCAATTTTGTCTCACAGTGGGTCTGGCAAGACCTCTCTATGTGAGGCCATGCTTTTTAACGCCAAGGTCACCACCCGGCTGGGCAAAGTAGACGATGGCAACACCGTCTCCGACTACGAGCCGGAGGAAGTGAAACGGGCAAGCAGTATTCAAACCAGCGTGATCCCCTGTCCGTGGAAGGGGAACAAGCTGAACTTTCTAGATACCCCAGGTTACGACGACTTCATCGGCGAGGTGATCTGTGCCCTACGGGTGGTGGAGGGAGTGATTATAGTGGTGCCCGCTCCATCAGGGGTGGAGGTGGGGGCCGAGCGCTCCTGGGAGATGTGTGAGGAGGGTGGCCTTCCTCGGCTCTTATTTGTCAACAAGATGGATAGAGAGAACGCCGATTTCGATCGCTGCGTGGCCGACATCCAGTCCCACTTTGGTAGGAAGTGTGTGCCCTTGCAGGTCCCCCTGGGCGCTGAGCAGGAGTTTAAGGGAATTATCGATCTGCTTCATCTACCTGACCCTGTCCCTCCGGAGGTGAGCGCCGCCAGGGAGCGTCTGGTGGAGGCGGTGGCGGAGAGTGACGACGACCTGGCTACCCGCTACTTGGAAGAGGGAGCCCTTAGCGAGGAAGAGTTAATCAAGGGCCTGAGAGGGGCCATGCTTTCGGGCGACATTGTTCCCATCATGGCGGGTTCCGCCACTACGAACCTGGGGGTGCAGGAGCTGCTGGACGCTGTCGTGTATTTCATGCCTTCGCCTGTTGATGGTAAGGATGCTGTGGAGGAGGAGGGGATAGCCCCCGATCCCGAGGGTCCCCTAGCTGCCCTGGTTTTCAAGACCACCGCCGATCCCTTTGTGGGCAAGCTCTCCCTCTTTCGGGTGTACCGGGGCACCTTCCACAGCAACTCCGAGGTATGGAACTCTAACCGTAGTCAGGCAGAGCGGGTGGGCCAGGTTTTTGCTCCTTGGGGAAAGAGCCAGGAGCCAACCCAGGAGGTGGGGGCAGGGGACATCGGTGCGGTGGGAAAGCTGACAGCCTCCCTTACTGGTGACACCATCTGCGTGAGAGAAAAACCTGTCTCATTTGATCCCATTCCCTTTCCAGCGGGCTACTATACCATGGCCGTATATCCCAAGGCCAAGGCCGATCTGGACAAGATGTCCACCTCCTTGGGCCGCATTGTTGAGGAAGACCCCAGCCTTCGCATATCCCGGGAGTCCGGTACAGGCGAGACTCTGATATCGGGCTTAGGGGACACCCAGGTGGAGGTGACCATGGAGAGGGTGCGGCGCAAGTTTGGTGCCGATCTGGTTCTCCAGCTACCCAAGGTCCCTTACAAGGAGACCATAACCACCGTGACCCGTGCCGAGTATAAGCACAAGAAGCAGACAGGCGGCCACGGCCAGTACGGCCACGTCCTCCTACGCCTGGAGCCACTGGAGCGGGACATGGGCTTTGAGTTCGGTAGGGAGGTGGTAGGTGGTTCCGTGCCCAGAGAGTACATCCCATCGGTGGAGAAGGGTGTGGTGAAGTCGCTTCAGGAGGGAGTGCTGGCGGGCTATCCGATAGTGGACTTGAAGGTGGTGCTCTACGATGGCAGCTTCCATGACGTAGACTCGTCGGGGATGTCCTTCGAGATCGCCGGCTCCTATGCTCTGCGCAAGGGGGTTTCCGAGGCTGACCCTGTGCTGCTGGAGCCTATTGTGAAGCTGTCTATCACCGTACCCGATGCTGTAACGGGCGACGTTATGGGAGACCTGAATGGCAAGCGGGGCCGAATCCTGGGGATAACGCCCGGAGAGGGGCAGACACTCATCGAGGCGGAGGTGCCTCAGGCGGAGCTATTGCGCTACGCCACCGAGGTACGCTCCATGACTCAGGGCCGTGGCAGCTACTCTCTGGAGTTCGACCACTTCGAGCCTGTCCCCCAGAACCTGGCCCCCCGGATCATCGAGGAGGCCAAGAGAGCCAAGGAGGCGGCCAGGGCCTAGTCCCGCCGCTCGATTATAGTGACGGGGTCCAGCCGCCACAACTGCCAGATGACAATGGCCACACTGAACACCGTGACTGTGATGGGTACGGGCACAGTAAACAGGAGGATTCTGGGTGTAAAGATGGTGAGGGCCGCTAGTCCCTTTGGGGTGAAGAGCAGTGTGTTCACTAAAGAGTAGATGGCCTGAGAAAGGAGTATACCTAGCGCCCACCCCGCTGCCACCGTCACAGTCGCCTCCAAAAGAGTGCGCCCTGTCAAGAACCTCTTCGTGTAGCCGAGAGCGGCTAGTAGACCGAACTCGTTGGCTCGCTGCATGAAGAAGATGATGTTGAGGAGCCCCAAGGCCAGTGCAAGGACGATAATACTCACCGCGTTCAGGATCCAAATAATCATGTTGACATTGGCTAGATCCTCGTCTAGGCGGCGCTGTGCCTTCGTATGATGGAAGACGTCCACCTCATCGTTAGGGAGGGAGTCAAGGAAGGCCTCTAGCTCCGCCTCTTTGTCCGCTACTGGCACGAGGGCCAAGCGATGCGGCCGATTGGCCAGGTCAGCGGGCAGGTCAGGATCAGTCAAAAAGTGCTCTCGCAAATATCCCAGGTCCCCAATTCCTCCTATGGTCTGGGTGGCGACTAAGACACCCACGATCAGCCATTCCCCGTCCAGCCAGTCCTTTTCGTTCACGGCCTCGCCGATTTGGTCTCGGATACTGAGTCCACGATTATGAAGGATGTCTTCGGTAAGAACCACCTCGTTGGTGCTGGGGGTCGGCCAACGGCCATCCACCAACCGCCACCCCAACCGATCGGCGAAGGATTGCTGGTCTGCGTCTGTCAGAAAGTAGATAGGGCGTCCTTCAGGCCCGAATATGCCTTGCGTCCTCGTCGAGCGCCAGGTCAAGTGTACCGTCTCTGCCACTGCGGGGTGATCATTCAATTGTTGGAGCATTGTATCGCTCAGACCACTTCGCTGGTTGGAAAAGACGACAGCATAGTGGTCGAAGAAAGCCAACTCCCGTTTCTCGCCCTCGAAGAGTGACCCAGTAAGAGCACCGGTGGAAGAGATGGCCAGAATAGCGAGAGCGATGATCACCGTTATAGGGAGTACCTTCCTCTTGTTGTTGAGGAAGTAGGTGGAAATGGAAAGAGGACTCATGATCCTTTCTCTCTGAGCACGTTGATCTGGCCATCCCACATCCGGTAGACTACATCGGCCTCTTCCAAGACCGTCTCATCGTGGGACACCACCACAACAGCTCCTTGGGCCGTGTAGTTCTTCAGTAGTCCCACTACCTCTTGACCAGTGGCGTGGTCCAGGTTAGCTGTAGGTTCGTCTACGAACACCACCTCGGGGTCGTTGACCAGGGCCCGGGCAATGGCGACCCGCTGGCGTTGCCCTTGGGAGAGTTCATAAGGCTTTCGGTGGGACAATTCTGCCAGTTCCAGTCCGTCCAACAGCTCCCGGGCCCTACTTGTGGCGGGCCCACTTTTTGTTAATGCTCCCACCATTACGTTCCCTAATACGGTCAAATAGTTAATTAGAAAGAATTGCTGAAACACAAATCCAAAGTACTGGCGCCGCACCCGATGGGCGTTTTCACCCTGGCTATTTAAGGGCTTTCCCTGAAAAAATACCTCTCCCACGGAAGGGTGTTTGATTCCGGAAAGCAGGTACAGCAAAGAGCTCTTGCCGGACCCTGAAGGCCCAAGGATGCCGACAAACTGGTGGGCCTTGATGGTCAGATTTACTTCGCGGACAGCATAAATGATGTTTTGCCCATCTTTGTAAGTGAGTGTAAGGCTTCTGCCTTCTAGCACAGCTTCGCCCCTCAAAGACCTAACTCCACTAATTTCCAGATGCACATAATAGGATACTTATGCTCCAAGTGGATGTCGAATAGGTGCTAAGGCGGTTATCGGTGTGCCTAGAGATTGAGCAGCGCCCCTCTCTTAACGGCCTCTTCAGCCTCCCGCAGGTCCTTGAAGTTGTCGACGCTGCGCCAGAAGGCCTCGGACCGGAAGGCTCCCAGCTTATGCTCGACTGCCAGGTTGGGGAAGGTGGAGTCCTCGTGGTCGCCTAGCTCAGGCAGTAACTCCTCTATTCCCCTTTCCAGGATGTAGACCCCGCCGTTGATCCATTGGGGTAGGCGAGGCTTCTCCCGGAAGGCGATAACCAGCCCGCCGTTGTCAACCTCCACGGTGCCGAAGGGGCTTATCAGGGGGACCAGCATGATGGTGGCCAGACACCCGCTGGCGTTGTGTATATTCATAATTGGATTAAGGTCCTGGGCAGATAGGACGTCGCCGTTGGTGGCGATGACCCTCTCCTCATCTGGAGGCAACTGGGACAGGGCGCGGCGAAAGGCACCGCCCCTGCCCAGGGGGGTATCTTCTACGCTGTAGGCGATGTTAACCCCCAGGGAGGAGCCGTCGCCGAAATATTCTTTCACCACCTGCCATCGGTAGCCCACCAGCATCACGAAGTGGGTCACGCCGTAGTTGCGCAGCCACTGGGCCTGGTACCACAGGATTGGTTTACCGTGCACCTCCACCATGGGCTTGGGTACTGAGTCGGTAAGGGGTCTAAGTCGCTCCCCCTTGCCCCCAGCCAGAATCAGTGCGTACACGGGCACCTCCGCAATGTTACGAAGACCACTCGGTTATTATGCCTGTCACCTCCACCTCTCCACAACTGGGTAGGCAGGGCATCCAGACGAGTGGAGGACTTTGGTAGGACAACAGAGGTTTGATGTGTCTGTCTCTGGTTGACACTTTTATGGGTAATGCTAACATGGTGCAGCGAGCCTTTTTGTGTGAATTCGAGGGGCTTTAGATGACCACGAAAGCCAAGCCTAGAACCATAGGGCAGCTACGTCGCAGCCGCTATAAGGTCCAAAGTGTCCGGGAGGAGATGCGCAAGAACCTGATGGAGAAGATAAAGGAGGGAGGGGCCCTCTTTCCCGGCATTGTGGGGTTCGATGATACGGTCATTCCCCAGTTGGAGAACGCTATCCTGGCCGGTCAGGACATTATCCTCCTTGGGGAGCGTGGCCAGGCAAAGTCTCGCCTCATACGTAGCCTGGTGAGCCTGCTAGACGATGAGATACCCGTGATCGCAGGCTGCGAGATCAATGACAACCCATTTGCCCCGATCTGCAAGGCCTGTCAGAACCTGGTACAGAAGGATGGTGCCGGGGTAGAAATTGCCTGGTTGCCCCGGGAAGATCGCTACTCGGAAAAGCTGGCCACTCCTGACATATCCATAGCTGACCTCATAGGAGAGGTTGACCCCATAAAGGTGGCCGAGGGACGCTACCTCTCCGACGAGCTCACCATCCATTATGGCCTCATCCCCCGTACTAACCGAGGTATCTTTTCCATCAACGAGCTACCCGACCTGGCGGAGCGTATCCAGGTGGGTATGTTCAACGTGATGGAGGAGCGCGATGTTCAGGTCAAGGGCTACCGTATAAGAATGCCCTTGGACGTTTACGTGGTGGCTACGGCTAACCCTGAGGACTACACCAATCGTGGACGTATAATTACGCCCTTGAAGGATCGCTACGGGGCTCAAATACGAACCCACTACCCTCGAACCATCGAGGACGAGATACAGATAATGGAGCAGGAGCGCTCCCGCTTCCCCAACGAGAAGGCCATTATGGTGCCTCATTTCATGAAGGAGGTCATCTCCGAAATCACGGCCCTGGCCCGTCGAAGCCCCGACATAAACCAGCGCTCCGGGGTGAGTGTGAGGGTGTCCATCGCCAACGTCGAGACCATAATGAGCAATGCCCTCCGGAGGACATTACGAACCGGCGAGGCCAAGAGCGCACCCCGAATCAGCGATCTTCCATACATCTTGGCCTCCTCCACAGGCAAGATTGAGCTAGAGACTTTCGAGGAGGGCCGAGAGGATAAGCTGATCGAGAACCTTTCTAAGAGGGCGGGCCTTAACGTCTTTGGCAGATATTTCGACACCAAGGAGCTGGAGCCGGTGGTGCAGTACTTCGACGAGGGGGCGACGGTGGAAACGGGCAGCGAAATACCGTCCAAAGAGTATGTCAACACCGTGCATAATATGGAGGAGCTGGCTAAGGCTACCAAACGCCTGGGTGGAGACAAGCGGCCTGAGCTTATCGCCTCTGCTACCGAGTTCATCCTGGAGGGGCTACATCTCAACAGGAGGCTTAACCGCGACAAAGTTGAAGGGGGCTTTCGTTACAGGAGCTGAACTTGACCTTCTACGGTGATACCGGTTGGGACGTCGGCCAGCAAATCTTACCTGTCACTGGGTGCTATAATTATTAAGAAGATGGAGGAGGGGTTGAGGCCTTTGGTCTCAGGGAGGTCTGAAACATGAGCATGATCAAAACTGGCGTTTTGATGATGTTTCTCACCGGGCTGCTGCTAGTGGCGGGCTACTTTAGCTTTGGCATACGTGGGGTTATTGCCTTCCTGATAATCTCGCTGGTGCTGAACTTTTTCACGTACTGGTCTAGCCACAAGCTGGCCCTCCGTATGGCACATGCGAAGGAGGTCTCTCCTGAAGATGACTCAGAACTTCACCGCATCGTAGACCAGTACGCTATAGATGCTGGAGTGCCCAAACCCCGGGTGTATGTCATCGAGAGCGACTCGCCCAACGCCTTTGCTACTGGGCGTAATCCCCAACATGCAGCCATTGCCGTCACTACCGGGATCCGCAGTCTACTCAGCCGGCAGGAGCTGGGTGGGGTCATTGCCCACGAGCTGGCCCACGTGGGCAACCGGGATACCCTCATAATGACGGTGGTAGCTACCCTCGCCACTGCCATCGCCCTGATCGCCATTATTGCTCGATTTGCCATGTTCTTTGGTGGTTTCGGTGGACGAGGCAGAGGAGGAGCCGGTGGCTACGGCGCTGTGGCGGGCATCGCGGGTCTTCTGGTGGTGGCTATTGTGTTGCCCCTTGCGGCCACATTGGTGAGGCTTGCCATTTCCAGAACCCGGGAGTATCAGGCAGATGCCACAGGGGCTCGTACCTCAGGGAATCCCGAGGCCCTGGCCTCCGCCCTAGAGAAGCTGGAGGCCGGCTCCAAGGCGAGGCCCCTCCAGGTGAACGAGGCTGTGTCCCATCTCTTTATAGTGAATCCTTTAAGCGGAAGAGGCATGAGTCGCCTCTTTTCCACCCATCCTCCTATTACGGAGAGGGTAAAGCGCCTAAGGAGCATGACACTCGGATGGTAGAATCCAAAACGGTTCTTGTTACCGGTGGGGCAGGCTTCATAGCTTCTCACCTGGTGGATCGACTTCTTTCCCTGGGCTACAGGGTGGTAGTGGTGGACGATCTGAGCACCGGCCATCTTCGTAATCTCAACAAGAGCGCCACCTTCCATCACACCAATATCACCGACTCGGTGCTAGATGAGATCTTCCAACGTGAACATCCTGACGTTGTATACCACCATGCGGCCCAGGTAAGTGTTACCGAATCTGTAGTTAAACCCATTAGAGATGCCGAGATAAATGTTCTTGGTACACTGCGATTATTGGAAGCCTGCCACCGTTATGGGGTGGAGAGATTCATCTACGCTTCAACGGGGGGTGCTATTTACGGTGAGCCTCAGTACCTACCCTGCGACGAGAACCATCCCATTAGGCCTCTATCGCCCTATGGACTGTCCAAACGTGTAGGAGAGCAGTACCTGTCGCTGTACCGACAGAGCTTTCAGCTAAACTTTGTATGCCTAAGATACGGCAACGTCTACGGCCCCCGCCAGGACCCACAAGGCGAGGCTGGGGTGATGGCTATCTTTGCCAGAACCATGCTGGAGGGCAAACAGCCTAAAATCTTCGGTAGCGGTGAGCAGGAGCGGGACTTCGTATATGTTGACGATGTGGTAGAGGCCAACGTTCTGGCTCTGGAGCGTGGCGAGGGTGAGACCTATAACATTGGCACTGGCCAAGGAACGTCCATTAATCGAATCTTTGAGCTCTATAAAGGCATCTTAAACTATAGATGGGCGGCAGCCTACGCACCTCCTAGACCAGGGGATGTGTTCAAGATAAGTCTTGAAAGCACCAAGGCGGCCAAAGACCTGGGATGGACTCCCAAGGTAAGCTTGGAAGAGGGCATGCGCCAGACCGCAGAGTTCTTCCGGCGAGCCGTTCATGCGACAACGTAGGTTACCGATATCTTGGAGGCCTTGTTTATGTCTACGGACTATGACGTTATCGTGCTAGGCGGAGGGGCGGCAGGGTTAAGTGCTGCTCTGTACACTGGTCGTGCTATGCTGAAGAGCCTTGTACTGGAGAGGATGGGCTGTGGTGGTCAGATTCTGGTTACCGACATGATCGACAACTACCCCGGGTTTCCCGAGGGGGTGGAGGGCCCACCGCTGTCCCAGATGTTCGAGCAACAGGCGCGCAGGTTCGGAACCGAGATTCGCTACGAGGAGGTGACGGGACTGAGCGACCTGGAGAAGCCTGTTAAGGTGATCCATACCACAGAAGGCTCCTATACCACCAGGACTGTCATCATCGCCACCGGCGGCTCCCACAACAAGCTGGGGGTGCCCGGTGAAGAGGAGTATGCTGGCAAGGGGGTGTCCTACTGTGCCGTGTGCGACGGCAACTTCTTCAGGGGAGAGGGTGTGGTTGTGGTAGGGGGTGGCGACGCCGCTATGGACGAGGGACACTATCTTTCTGGCATCGTCGACCAGGTGACACTAGTGCACCGCCGTGACCAGCTAAGGGCCACCAAGGTCCTCCAGGAGCGGGCCTTCAACAACCCCAAATTCAAGTTTCTCTGGAGCCACCTTGTTGAGGAGATTCGAGGCAACGGCGTGGTGGAGGGGGTACAGGTCAAGGACCTTAAGACTGGTAATACATATGTATATCCTACTGCAGCGGTGTTCATTTATATTGGCTTTCACTCCAACAGCGACTTCATGAAGGGCATGGTTCCCATGGATGAAACGGGCCACGTCTATACTGACATCCTTATGCACACTGAAATCCCCGGGGTATATTCCTGCGGCGACATCCGGGTAAACTCGGACCGGCAGCTTGGCAGCGCCGTCGGCGACGGCATCGTTGCCGCCCTCTCCGCCTATCGTTACCTTACCGAAGGCTGAAGGCCAGCTACGGCGGTATCTACCTGGCACCTCTTCAAGGCCCGTTACCTCAAGAATTCGATGGGATGGCGGCGTGCCTAGACGAGCACAAGCTTCCACGCTCCCAACGGGGATGGATTGGCCTTAGCGCTAGTTTTACAGGATGACGATATCTGGTGCCAGGTCACCATCGGGGAGATGTGGGCCCAACGGGCCCAGAGGGGGGTGGTTCACAGTGGGTCGGGGAAACCCCGGACAGGACCGAGCCGCCGTGTGGGCTCTACCATCCATGTGGCCACGATCATGGCGGAGAGGAGGCTGATGCCTCCGATGACGACAAAGGCTGAGCGAAATCCAAGGTAGTCGGCCACAAGTCCCGCCACGAGAGCGCCCACAATAAACCCGCCGTCCCGATACCACCGGTAGATGCCTATCGCCGAGGCTCGTCGACGGGGATGGGCCTGGTCTCCCACCGCAGCAATGAGAGTGGGGTAGACTGCCGCTGTTCCTAACCCCAACACGCTTACACCCATGATCCAGAGGGGGAGCCCTTCGCCTAACGCCAGCAGCCATATCCCCAGAGCCTGGAGCAGCATACCCAGCACAATGAGGGGCTTACGCCCCAAAGAGTCACTGAGGAACCCTGTGCCGAGCTGGGATACCCCCCAGACTTGAGGGTAAAGGGCCGCTACAATGCCTATCCTGACCACTCCCACATCCTGGGAGGCCAGGAATAGAGGGAGAAGTCCCCACATAGTCGCGTCGTTAATTTTAGTGACCAGGCCCGCCTGGCCACAGCTTAGTAGAGTCCTGTCCCGTACTGCTGCGACAAAGGCGCTCCCGAAGGTTGGCATCGTTTCCTGACCCTGGCTGGGTGCTACTTCCTTCTGCGTGTGTTGGTCCGTTTCTCGGACCAGCAACGTAGAAATGAGCAGACCCAGGGATGCCAGGGCGATGCCGATAAAGAATGGGTGGGGTCGAGGAGCAAAAGCAGCGGCGATAAAGCCCGTAGCAAGGGTGAGAAGGGCAACTCCACTGTATCCGACGAATTCGTTTAGTCCCGTGGAGAGGCCCCGGTGCTGAGGTCCCATGATATCCTGCATCATCAGGATGGTGGCTGTCCAGCATAGGCCCTGGTTGATCCCTAACAGCAGGTTGGCCACGACAATCCATTCCCATGTAGGAGCCCAGATGATCATAAGAGGCACGGGCAACCCCACCACCCACCCGAGCACCAGCACCCGCCGTCTGCCCACCCGGTCCATGAGGCCCCCCGCGAAGAGGTTGGCAAAGGTCTTGGTGAGTCCAAAGCCCACCACAAAGGAGAGAGCCACTGCGGAAGAGGTGATACCAAAATCCTGCTGAGCAATAAGCGGGATCGTGGTACGCTCCAGCCCCCACATGGCCCCCACAAAGGTCGTCAGCACGACCAAAAGCAGTAACTGGACCCATCCCACGGATGGGTTAGCGCGCGTTCCCCACATTTTTTCAGTTCCTCAAGAGTTGACTTTGCATGAACCGCTCCGGCAAATTTTGGGACATATTCTATGGTTCGTTGAGGTACTGCTCGGTGCGCTTGATGCTGTAGTTGGTAAATCCCATAAGGGTACTTTCTACTGCGGCGCGAGCGGTGTCTAGAGAGGTGAAGCAGGGCATGCGGCGCTCCACCGCTGCTCTGCGAATAGCGAAGCCGTCCCGTAATGTCGAAGTTGCCTCAGATATGGTATTTACTACCGCCTTTACCAGGTCTTGGTTGATTACGTCGACTACGTTGGGGTGCCCCTCTCTTAGCTTTTTGGTGATCATGGTCACTGGGATACCTAGGGCCCGCACCATTGCCGCTGTGCCTTCGGTGGCGTAGAGGGCGCAGCCGGCCCGCTGAAGGTCCCGCACAAGTGATACGGATTCTGCTTTGTCCCTGTCGGCGATGCTCAGCAGTACCGCATCGCCGGGCCGCACGATCATGTTGGCAGCGATGAGGGCCTTTCCCAGAGCAGGCTGGAATTGGTGGTCCATCCCCATTACCTCTCCTGTGGATTTCATCTCCGGCCCTAGGTACCAGTCCACCCCAGTGAGCTTGGACATGGAGAACACAGGGGCCTTTATGGCTACCACCTTCTGTCGCTTCCACAAACCTCCTGGGTAACCCATATCTTTCAGGCTCTTCCCCAGCATCACGCCGGTGGCGAGTCGGACCACGGGAACGCCGGTAACCTTGGAGATAAAGGGGACGGTGCGGCTGGCTCGGGGGTTGACCTCCAACACGTAGACGGCGGTGTCTTGGTCGTGGTCCTGGGGTAGCCTTGGGCTTCTGTAGGCTCGGCCGCCCATGAGAACAAATTGCACGTTCATCAGGCCACGTACTTCCAAACCAAGGCCTATGCGGGTTGTGTACTCGACGATAGTGTCTACTTCCTCTTCTGTGAGGTTCATCCCAGGATAGATGGCCATGGAGTCGCCACTGTGTACCCCAGCCCTCTCGATGTGCTCCATGATACCTGGTATGAGCACCTCATGGCCGTCACAGATGGCGTCCACCTCACACTCCTTGCCCTCCAAGTAGCTGTCAATGAGCACGGCCCTACCCTGGCCGACTTCGGCGGCCGCGGTGAGATAGTGGATGAGTTCGGTGGCATTCTGGACGATCTCCATGGCCCGACCACCAAGTACATAGCTGGGACGGACCACTATCGGATAGCCAATGTTTTGAGCCGTGCGAAGCGCCTCCTCGAGGGAAGACACGGCACCTCCAGGGGGCTGGGGTATTCCCAAACGGCTAAGGAACTCCTCGAATCTGTGCCTGTCAGAAGCAGTGTCGATGGCCCGGGCGCTGGAGCCCAGTATTGGCAGGCCCGCCTGGTCCAACCTCTGGGAGAGGTCGATGGCTGTCTGGCCGCCGAACTGTACGACCGCGGGGGGGAACCCCTCATCTGAACCCTCGTTCTCGATAATGTCCCGAAGGCTCTCCTCATCCAGGGGCTCGAAATAAAGCCGGTCGCTGGTATCGAAGTCAGTAGAAACGGTCTCGGGGTTGGAGTTGACCAGGATGGAGCTAACTCCCTGCTCACGGAGGGCCCAGGCGGCATGGACACTGCAATAGTCGAACTCGATGCCCTGGCCTATTCTTATGGGGCCGCTGCCCACCACTACTGCTTTGGGCACTGGCAGCGGCTCGGCTTCATTCTCCAGTTCATAGGTGCTGTAGAAGTAGGGAGTGGCAGCCTCGAACTCGGCAGCGCAGGTGTCCACCATTTTGTATACAGGCCGAAGATTCCACTGGTGTCGCAGCTTCCGAACGCGTTCGGGGAGAATATCGCACAGGGTTCCCACCTGATGGTCAGAAAATCCCAGCCTTTTAGCCTCCCACAGTAGCTCTGGGTTCAGGTTTTGGGAGAGCAGCTGTTGCTCCATGGCCACGATTCGGTCCATGGAGTGGAGGAACCAGGGGTCTATCAGTGTCTGGGTAGCTATCTCATCGGGAGAGAGTTTTCGCCTTAGAGCCGCCATGATGGCCCATAGGCGGAGGTCGTTGGGATGTAGAGGTAACCTCTCTTCAGGGGTATCTCCGTCGTAGGTCCAGGAGGGGTCCTCCCAAAGCAGTGAGCGTCCTTCCATTTCCAGGGATCGCACGGCCTTTTGCAGGGCGGCGTCGAAGGAGCGGTCGATGGCCATGACCTCGCCTGTAGACTTCATCTGGGTAGTCACCCTTCGCTCACCTGCGGGAAACTTGTCGAAGGGCCAGCGGGGTATCTTTACCACACAGTAGTCAAGGGCGGGCTCAAAGGCGGCCAAGGTTCTCTGGGTAACGGCGTTGGGAATCTCGTCCAGTCTCTTGCCCACTGCAATCTTGGCCGCCACACGAGCGATGGGATAGCCTGTGGCTTTGCTGGCAAGGGCGGAGCTTCGGCTTACACGGGGATTTACCTCGATGACGTAATAGGGGGAATCGGGCTCCCAGCCCGAAAAGGTGGCGGCACCAAGCAATGGATGAGGGGTCAGAGCGAATTGGACGTTGCAGCCGCCTTCGATTCCCAGAGCGCGGATGATTTTGAGGCTGGCGGTCCGGAGCATCTGGTATTCTTTGTCGGTGAGGGTCTGGCTTGGAGCCACCACGATGCTGTCACCTGTGTGGACACCCATTGCGTCCAGGTTCTCCATGTTGCACACAGTGATGCAGGTGTCGGCGCCGTCCCGCATTACCTCGTATTCTATCTCCTTCCATCCCTCCAAGGAGCGCTCAAGAAGCACTTGGTGGATGGGGCTGGCGGCCAGGCCGTCCTGTATTACAGACTCAAACTCCTTCCAAGTATGCACCAGCCCTCCGCCGGTGCCCCCAAGGGTGTAAGCAGGGCGCACTACCAGAGGTAGCCCCATCTCTTGAGCTACCTGATGACCCTCCTGGACGCTGGAGATGGTTACGTTGGGAGGTTCCGGCTCGCCGATGTCCTTGAGGAAGGTGCGGAACATCTCCCGGTCTTCGGCTTTGCGGATGGTCTCTATGGAGGTGCCCAGCAGAGGTAGATTGTATTTATCCAGTATGCCCGCTTGGGCCAGATCCACCGCCAGATTCAGCCCCGTCTGGCCTCCAAGGGTAGCAAGGAGCCCATCGGGGCGCTCCCTAGCGATGATGCCCTCGACTATTTCAACGGTCAGAGGCTCGATGTATACGGCGTCGGCTATCCCCTGGTCAGTCATTATGGTGGCAGGATTGGAGTTGACCAGGACGGTACTGACCCCCTCTTCTCGAAGGGCCTTGCATGCCTGGGTGCCGGCGTAGTCGAACTCTGCCGCCTGCCCGATGATGATGGGCCCTGAACCGATGACAAGGACCTTGGTGGGCTTAGAGGATGTGGCCATTGGGTGTTTACACTGTTGGTAGCTTCTGAGGCAGGTCGATGAACCCTCGCTCCTGAAATAGGTTCAAGAGCTGTACGATGAAGCCGGTAAAGAGTCTCTCCTCAGTGCCACTGGTGAAGAGCCTACCCTGGACACCGGCAGACTGAGATATATTCTCACTCCACTGCTCGCGAGGAGGAATTTTCAAGATAGTTTGGCCGTCGCTTGAGCGCTCGATGGTAAGGTGCCCCACAGGGGGAGGTGCCTTGGAGGTGTTGCTACTATCTTGGGTTCTCACCAAGAGCTTCCACTGGCTGCCCAGGACCCCCTTCATGGAGCTCACCTGGTAGACGCCGTCGTCGCAGTGAAATTTGGGCAGTTCCTGGTCTAGTAGCTCAATCACCTCGTTGAAATCAGCCCTAAGCTCCATCTCTAT
This sequence comes from Dehalococcoidia bacterium, assembly GCA_965248115.1. Classification (GTDB taxonomy): domain Bacteria; phylum Chloroflexota; class Dehalococcoidia; order Lucifugimonadales; family CBDFII01; genus CBDFII01. The sequence goes on along the minus strand of CBDFII010000005.1, from coordinate 858,688 downwards.
CCCTTGCTCCAAGAGAAAGCCGCCTAACATAAATTGCCTCCTGGAAAGCCTTAACTGCCCCCTCACTCACTTCTGGGTAGTGATCGTATGGGTGAGTGTGGGCACGACCTACTATCGTGCTAATTCTCCTCTTGAAAGGCTGGGGCTTCAAGGATTGGGTGTCGTGGCTTTTCTCCACTTTAGGCTTCATCACATTAATCTCTCTATAACGTCGATGTGTCTTTTACCATATCCAGGAACTGGTCGAAAATGTACTCGTTGTCTCTAGGGCCAGGAGCCGCCTCCGAGTGGTATTGGATGGTGAAGATGGGCAGCTCTCGATGTCTTAAACCCTCCACTGTGCCGTCGTTCAGGCTGACTTGGCTAACTTCAAGACCCGGGGGCAGGGAGTCGGGGTCAACGGCGTAGCCGTGGTTCTGCGCCGTGATATGTACCTCCCCTGTGGATACATCTTTCACTGGGTGGTTGGCTCCTCGATGGCCGAACTTCAGCTTGAAGGTCTTCCCGCCCAGGGCCCGGGCTAGTATCTGGTGCCCTAAACAAATACCCATGATAGGCACCCTACCAATGAGGCCGCGGGTGGTATTTACCACGTAGTCCAGAAGGGCCGGGTCGCCCGGCCCTGGGGAAAGTACTATGCCCGAAGGGTCAAGAGCCAGAATCTCCTCGGTGCTGGCCGTAGCGGGCAAGGCCGTCACCTCACAGCCCCGATTGGCCAGCAGCCGCAGGATGTTGAGCTTGAGGCCGCAGTCGCTTACCAGGATACGGTAACGAGGCTCGTGGGCATCCTGATGGGAGCTGTTCCACTGGTAAAGGGAGTTTGTGGTGACAGTGCGCACCAGGTCCAGCTCGCCGTAGCGGGGTGCCTCCTTAAGTTGGGCTACCAGCCTCTCTGGTTCCTCCTGGCTAAGGATACCCATCATCACACCCTGGGTGCGGAGACGGCGGGTGATGGCGCGGGTGTCTATACCACTTATGCCAGCAACGCCCTGGGAGGCTAGGTATTCGTCAAGGGTACTGCTGCTGAGACCGTGGCTGGGGTAGGTACAATGCTCTCTCACCACCAGAGCGGCTACCTGGATGCGTTGCGACTCTACATCCTGGGTGTTGATTCCATAATTTCCTATCAGGGGATAAGTGAGTACCACCAACTGGCCAGCGTAGGAAGGGTCGGTGAGTACCTCCTGATAGCCGGTCATGCTAGTGTTAAACACCACCTCTCCATTGGCGGCTACAGGAGCGCCAAAGGCTTCACCTTCGTATACCGAGCCATCCTCAAGAACCAGGTATGCCCGCTTCGTCATGATTAGCTCCTCAGAACCTGGTGCTCTTCCTGGTAGACCAGCCTCCCTTCCACCATAGTAGCCATTACCCGGCCTTTCAGGGTTACCCCCTCCAGTGGGGTGTTTTTGCCCTTGGAGGCGAACTTCTGGGTATCCACAACCCATTCTGCCTGGGGATCGAAGAGCACTATATCGGCTGGGGTGCCGGGCTTGAGGGTGGCTAGGTCAAGAAACTGACCACCAAGCACACGAGCAGGTCCAAGGGTCAATCGTTCGATGATAGTTCCAAGGCTTAGTTTGCCAGTGTGGAACAGGCTCAACAGTGAACCCAGAGTTGTCTCTAGGACGCTTATACCCGGGGCTGCTTCCTGGTATGTGACCACCTTGCTGGCAAAGTCGTGAGGGGCGTGGTCGGTAGCAATGCAGTCGATGACGCCCTCCTTGAGACCCTGGATGAGGGAGTCCACGTCGTGCTGGGTGCGCAGGGGTGGGTACACTTTGGTGGAGGTATCATAGCTGAGGGTGGTGGCTTGATCGGTGTAGGTTCCCCTGCCCCCTAGGACCCACTCCTCGGTGAGGGTGAGGTGGTGGGGACACACCTCTGCGGTCACGTCCAGGCCCCGGTTTTTGGCTTGTCTCAGCAGGTCCAGCGTTCCTGAGGTGCTGGCGTGGGCAATGTGCAGCTTTCCACCTGTCAGCTCGGCCAGGGCTATGTCCCTGGCTACCATGGACTCTTCTGCGGCTGCCGGGATACCCCGCAGGCCCAGGCGAGATGCGACCCACCCCTCGTTCATCACACCGCCAGCCGATAGGGATAGCTCCTGGCAGTGGTTGCTGATGGGCATGTCTAGCCCCAGGGCGTAGCTGAGGGCCAGACGCATCAGGTTGGAATCGTAGACGGGGCTGCCATCGTCGCTGAAAGCCACCACCCCCGCCTCAGCCAGCTCTCGCATCTCGGAAAGTTGCTCTCCCTTACGTCCTTTGCTGACGCAGCCAATGGGATACACCCTCACGACGCCCTCCTCTTGGGCCCGGCGCTGTACGAAGTCCACTACGGCGACGCTATCGATGGCGGGCTCGGTGTTGGGCATACAGCAGATGGAGGTGAATCCCCCACGGGCCGCTGCTTGGGTGCCTGTGGCAATTGTCTCCTTGTACTCGAATCCTGGCTCGCGAAGGTGGCAGTGAGGGTCTATGAACCCAGGGCAGGCCACCATACCCCTACCATCGATTACTTGAAACTGCTCAGGAGTTTCACCGTCGGGGTAAAGGCGTACCTCCGTTATAAGGCCATTTTGGATCAGTATATCGCCCTCACTGTCTAGGCTCTGGGAAGGGTCGATGATCCTTGCTCCTTGTACAAGAATGGCGTCAGAACTCAACGTTTCCCCCTTTATGAGTGCCAGCTGAGAGGAGATAGAGAAGGGCCATCCGAACCGCCACTCCGTTTGTCACCTGTTCTTGGATCAGGGAACGGACTCCATGGGCCACCTGGGGGCTAAGCTCGATGCCCTCGTTCATAGGCCCGGGATGGGTCACCACTACTTGGGAACTGGCTTGCTCCAGGCGTGCCTCGTTTACCTGCCACAGTCGAGTGTACTCTCGTAGGCTGGGGAAGAATCCGGCGTTCTGTCGCTCAAGCTGAAGGCGCAGGGCCATGACAACATCTGCCCCTTCTATAGCCCTGTCCAGATTTGCCTCCGTTTGCACCGAGGCCAGCGTATGGCTGGAGCTGTGACCGTCCCCGCTGTTGGGCCAGTAGTTAGGCAACAGGGTAGGAGGACCACAAAGGGTGACCTGGGCGCCCATGATGGTGAGGCCCCACAGATTTGAGCGGGCTACCCGGCTATGGAGCACGTCGCCTACTATTACTACCTTGAGGCCCTCTATCTGGCCCAGCCGCTCCTTTATGGTGTAGAGGTCTAGTAGCGCCTGGGAAGGGTGGGCGTGCCAGCCATCGCCCGCGTTTATGACGCTGATCGAGTCAAGGTGGCGGGCCACAAAGTAAGCCGCTCCCGAGTGGGGGTGCCTTATCACCAACATATCGGTCCCCATGGCCTGAAGGGTGAGGGCTGTGTTCAATAGAGATTCCCCCTTCTCTACGCTGCTCCGGGAGGCGTCCATGTTTATCACTTCGGCGCTGAGGACCTTTCCCGCCTCCTCGAAGGATATCCGGGTACGGGTGCTGGTTTCGTAGAAGAGGGTGACCATCATCCTGCCGCGGAGGGTGGGCACCTTCTTGATGTCTCGGCGGAGCACATCCTTCATGGCGGCGGCGGTCTCCAGCACCTCCTCAATGTCCTCTTTGGAGAAATCGTCCAGATCCAGCAGATGGCGCCGTGGCATTGGAGTCCCTTTTGCCTTTGCTGGGCCAGGTATGGGACGTTCCAGAACTTTAGATGCCTCGAAGGAACGGGAAACGCTCATAGCCTAATCCTCCCGCCTTATTAGTGTCACCTCATCCACACCATCGGTCTCCACCAGTCTTACCTGTACCTCCTCGTCCAGGGAGGTAGGGATGTTTTTCCCAACGTAGTCGGCCCTGATAGGGAGATCCCTGTGTCCGCGGTCCACCAGTACGGCCAGCTGTACCTGCTGAGGCCGGCCCAAGTCGGTGAGGGCGTCAAGGGCCGCACGGATGGTGCGACCGGTGAACAGCACATCGTCCACCAGCACCACCCGCATCCCCTCGATACCAACGGGGAGGCTGGTACGCTTTATCACGGGCCTTGGTCTGAAGGGGACATCGTCCCTATAGAGGCCGATGTCGAGGGTCGCCACGGGCACCTCGGTGGCCTCGAACTCGTGAATATTTTCGGCTATACGGTGCGCCAGAGGAACACCTCTGGTGTGCATTCCAGCGAACACCAGCCCATCCACACCCTTGTGGTGTTCAAGGATCTCGTGGGCGATGCGAGTGAGGGCGCGGCGGATGTCGTCGGGAGTCATTATCTGTTTTTCCATGTTCCCACCCGTACTTTTGCCATGTGTAAAAAGCCCCTCGCCGCTAGCTGGCAAGGGGCTTTAAGCCGTTCCTATTATGACTCAGGGCTCGATCTTGTGGAAGAGCTTCCAAACCTTGCCAGCCTCACGGGACTGTCTTTAAAGGCTCACCCCAAGTTATTGATGCTTTGGAGTGATCCTGTGGGCCCTCGGAAATCGACTATTAAGTTGTAAAAATATGTTACAAGAAAAAGGGGGGAGAGGCAAGGGTATCAAGACCTTCTGGCGGCACGGATGGTACCCATGAGGTAAGTGATCCAGATTGGCAGAGCCACGATGGCTACAGCCAGCGGTTCCCCCGGGGTGTCTTTGCTGCGACCAAACTCGTCTAAAGGTTCCAACAGGGCATATCGGACTGTTTCGGGCACGCCTTGGGCCAGGGAAGCGATGGTTATGATGCCAAATATTACGACTATCACGAAAAGATAGATACGGTTGAGAGGCCCTTCTTGCTCTTCGGTGCTCTCTAGCATTCTTCGTCCCGCCATGTGGATTCCCCAGATAAGGGCACCGATGAGTGTGAGGCTCACCCCGTTGATGAGCCCCTCCTTCATTGCTCGATCAAGTCCCTTCACCCTCTTCTCTTCTTGTTCCAGTTTTCGTTCCGCCTCCAGCTCTTTAAACTCCTCTGGGGTAACTTGAACTTCACGGGTAATCCCATCGCGCTCGATGACTGTGATTACACCGTCCCTCTCGACCTCTCGATCCACCACCCTTACCGGAACCGGGTGTGGCCCAACGGAGACAGGACGGTAGCTGAACTCCTTGCCGAAGGCGGCGCCAAAGCCGGCCTGAAGCAGGTTGGAGAGTCCTCCCAGAGTCAATAGCACCAGTCCAGCCACGATGACGACGTGAATGTATACTCGAATGATCAGCCGCATTGGGATGCGAATTTGCTCGCCCGCTCTCAGCCGGGTGAACAGATAGATAAGCCCAGCCACGATTAAGGCTATTACGCCAAAGACGACTAATACAGCGAGGATTGAGAAAATGGCTTCCATGTGCCTCCTATTACAAACGATTGCTGCTGAGGATGGTCGGGAGCTTAGGAAAGAGGAATAGCCAAGTACATAAGCACAGCGTGGCCCCGCTGCCCGTTAAGCAGTTACCCTCTTCTTTCGGTTGGTGACGTAGTCCACCAGGACGTACTCTCCCAGACGGTTGGGGCTGCTGTAAAAGGCCCGACCCCGGTTGATGCGGGTCAGCTTGTCCACGAAGTTCATGAGCTGGTAGCTATTCTCCAGCATGAATGTGTTGATAAGGATACCCTGCTGGGTGCAGCGGCGGGCCTCCTTGAGCGTCTCTACGATGGTGCGTAGTTGGGAGGGTAGCTGAAATATGAGCGGTCTCCCTCCAGATGAGCGGTGGGCTCACCATCGGTAATGAGCAAAATCTGGCGATTACTGCCCTTTTCTTTAGACAGTAGCTTTCGGGAGAGCATCAGAGCATGGTGGATGTTGGTGCCCGAGACCCAGGCGTTCCAGTTGAGCTGTGGCAGCTCGTCCTCCTTTATCTCTCGAGCATAGTCGGAGAATCCGATTACATATAAGCTGTCTCTGGGGAAATGGCTATGAATGAGAGCGTGAAGAGCAATGGCCACCTTTTTTGCCGCTTGGAAGCTACCAAAGAGGCCCATGGAGCGGCTCTGGTCCAGAAGCACTACCGTGGCAGCCTGGGTCATCTGCTCGTTACGATAGATTTCGAAGTCCTGGGTTCTGAGATCTACGGGAATCTGTGGCCCTGCCCGGAGGAGAGCGTTCTTGACCGTGGCATCAAGGTCCAACTGAAGAGGATCACCGAACTCGTAGGGCTTGGTGTCTGCCAGCAGGTCGCCCCCTGCACCACGTATCTCTAGCTGGTGGCTGCCTATTCGGTCTTTCTTCAGATGAAAGAATACCTCTTTGAGAGCTTTCTGGCCGATCTTTCGTATGCCTCTTGGGGTGAGCTCTAGCCTGTCGTCGCCCTTGATGTAGCCCGCCTCTTCCAGCATCTTACGGAGCTGCTGTAGCTGCTCCCAGGTGCGACGGGCCTCCTCCCCAAGAAGCTCTGCCAGCTTGTCGGGGTCCAGCTCTTCCAGGTTGCCGGTGCGAGTCGCCTCCCGAAGGGTACGCTCCAGATCGTCCATTTGCTGCAGGTTGCCCATCAGACGCATGGCCTCGTCCAGGGAGATGTCTTCATCGCCGATGAAGGGATATTCACGACGTAGCTGGTCCATGGGCTGAAGGTGCTCCATCAAGGCGGCGAACCTGGCTATCTCCTGCTGGGTCTCCGAATCAAATACGGAGTCCAACAGTTCTTGCAACTCCTGCCGTGCCTCTGGGGACATGCTTTCCAGTAAGGACTGCATTTGAGCCACCTGGTGCTGTATGTGCTCCAATAGTTCATCCAAACTCTGGGGAGGGTTAGGTTCGAAGAGGGGCCCATACTGCTGCATGAAACCGTCAAAGTCGGGTTCGTGGCCCTCCAGCCTGTCTCGGAGCATCTGGTTTAGCTGCCGCAGCATATCTCTCAGGCCGGACATCTCCTGGGGGCTCATCCCTTGGAGTTGCTGCTTTAACTCTTGAGAGAAGTTCTCTGCCATCCGACCCTTCAGCATGTCCAAAAGCTCCTGAAACATCCTTTGAGCCTGGGAGTCTATAAAGTCATAGTCCATCAGCTTCTGGATGGCACCGCCGATACTGGAAGGAAGCTGGTCTAGCTTCTCCAGGTTCTTCTCCGCTCTGCGTTCCAGCAGCTTGAACAAGTCCTCCTGATGTGCCCGTTCGTCTCCCTCGGCTTTCTCTAGATGCTCTTGGGCCTGCTCTAGGCGCTTTTTGATGCCCTGGCGCTCTGTCTGGAGAATGTCTTGCAGGCGCTGCTTAAGATCCTCTAGAACCGAGTCCATGTTGTACTGCTGGAGCTGTTGCTGTCGCCGCTCCCTTAGTTGCTCCATCAGATCCCTAAGACCGGGCTGATGCTGTCCAGAGCGATTTTCCATTCCCCTGCGAAGGAGCTCCCGGAGAGCCTTATTCACATCGCCATGGGAGAGGAGGTCTTTGGAGAGCTGGTCCATCAACTCCTCGGCATCAATACCGAAGATTTCCTGAGTACCGTCCCACTGGGAATACCTGAATTTGGTGAAAGCCATAACCCCTCTCGTCCCCAACAGGGTCAAAACTCGTCGCCTCTCAAGAAGTCGTTGTCAAATGACTCCCTGTTCGGTGGCCTTACCTCTGATCCCAAAAGAAAGATGCTTCTGGCTATAATACCTTTCTCACTGACCCAGTGGCAAGGTGAAGTAAAGGCTTTCAAGAAATAATGTGCGATTGCCAAGGACAGGCCATGCCCGTATAATGAGCTTCGCTTTTCCTTAAGCAAGTGAGGTGTGGTGCGACCTTTTAACTTCGTGGCCCCTCATACTCTGGACGAGGCCATCCAGGCCATGGCACAGGGCAATGCTCGAGCCCTGGTCGGTGGCTCCGACCTTATAGATCAGATTAGAGTAGGTCGTAGGACTCCCGGGATTGTTGTTGACATAAAGAACATACCCGAGATGCGGAGGCTGGAATACGTTCCCGGAGATGGCCTCCATGTGGGTGCGGGGGTCTCCTGCACTGACACTGCTCTTTACCCGCCGGTGGGCGAACACTATCCCTCTATCAAGGAAGTCTGTCAGCTCATCGGGTCTTTGCAGATACAGAACCGGGCTAGCATTGCTGGCAACGTGTGCAACGCCGCTCCCTCCGCTGACGCGGTTCCCCCATTGCTTACCTATGGTGCCAGAGCCATCATTGCTGGGCCCAAGGGGAGGCGGGAGGTGCTGTTGGAGGAGTTCTTCGTGGGACCTGGCATGAGTGTCTTAAAGCCCGAAGAGTTGGTGGTGGAGATCGTGGTGCCTCCACCTCCGCCGAACAGCAGCGGTCACTACCTGCGGTTCATACCAAGGGAGGAGATGGACATAGCCGTGGCTGGGGCAGCCAGCATGGTGTCGGTAGATTCCACTACGGGGCAGTGTCGACAGGCGCGCATCGCACTGGCTTCGGTGGCTCCCACGCCAGTACGGGCCACAGAGGCCGAGGAGGCGCTGGAAGGGCAGGTGCTCACCCTAGACCTGGTGAGGGAGGCGGCCGAGCTGACACCACGAGCCACTAGCCCCATCAGTGACGTGCGTGGCTCTGCCGAATACCGAAAGGAATTGTGCCAGGTGCTCACCCGCCGCACCTTGGAGCATTGCCTGGCTGATCTGGGTGTCTGATCCCCTATAAGGAGGAAGGAGCTTGGAGCAGAGGATACGAAAGGTACCCATATCCTTCCGCATCAACGGGGAGGAGGTGGAGGTTCTGGTCAAGCCGTGGCAGACCCTCCTAGAAGTGATTCGGGATGAATTGCAGCTTACTGGGACGAAAGAGGGCTGTAGCAACGGTAACTGTGGCGCTTGTACTATCCTCCTCGATGGTAGGGCCATTGACTCCTGCCTCGCAATTGGGGTGGAAGCTGAGGGCCATGAGATAGTAACCGTTGAGGGGCTGGCCCAGCAGGGCAACCTCCATCCTGTTCAGCAGGCCTTCATCGACTATGGCGCTTTGCAATGTGGCTTTTGTACTCCTGGGTTTATCATGTCCGCCGTGGCCTTGCTCAACCAAAATCCTAATCCTTCTGAGATGGAGCTGCGTGTTGCCATTGCAGGTAATCTTTGCAGGTGCACCGGGTACGATAAGATAGTAAGAGCAATCCTCTCGGTTGCTCAAACAGAGGCAAAATAGCTCCTGAAAACGGAGTATAGGTTTCCCTGGCCCATTGCTGCGTCAGCAGGCATTGTATTCATAAACTAGATAGCAATATGCTAGCCTGCTAGATTGCTTAGTTTGGGTGACTTTGGTATTCTATAAGAGAGAAACAAAGGCAGGTGAGGAGCTATGAAGGAAGTTATCGAGGAAGCAGTTAAGCTTCTGGATGAGGGTAAGCCCTGTGTGTTGGCTACTGTGGTGAAGACCAAGGGCTCTACCCCACAAAAGCCGGGGGCCAAGCTGCTGGTGCGTCAGGACGGCAGCGGTGTGGGGACCCTGGGGGGTGGCTGTGTGGAGGGGGACATCTGGTTTGCCGCCAAGGAGATCATGAGGCGCCAAGGGGGGGCCGAGTACCGCGACTATTTTCTCAACGAGGATATCGCCGCCCGGGATGGGCTGGTATGTGGCGGCACTATGTATTTCTTTATCGAGCCGCTGTGGGATCCGCAGAAGTTCTTGCCTTTCGGCCGGGAGGTGATGAACTCCTATGAAGGAGGCGATCCCATAGGCGTGGCGACGGTGGTCAAGACTCCTTCGGGCAGGAGCAATTTGGGTGCAAAGATCCTCCTGAGGGAGAATGGTTCTACACAAGGCTCTTTAGGCGATGAGGAGCTGGACCAGCTGGCTGTAGAGTCGGCACAGCGCATGGCACCCCTGGGGAGGAACGAGCATATAGTGAGCGCCGACGGCACCGAGCTCTTCGTAGAGGGTTTCACCACTCCGCCCACTCTGGTGCTCATGGGAGGGGGTCACGTAGGTAAGGCTACCGCTACTCTAGCCAGCTTACTGGGATATCGAATCTATGTAATTGACGATCGACCTGAGTTCGCCAACAAGGAGCGCTTCCCTGAGGCCGAAGAGACCATAGTGGCCGACTACACAGAGGGCCTTAATCATGTGCCCATCAACGCCAACACCTATATCGTGGTGGCCACCCGAGGGCACCGCTACGACGATCTGGCCCTGGAAGGGGCGGTGAAGACCCCCGCTAAATATGTGGGATTGCTGGGAAGCCGCCGTAAGACCATCCTCATTTATCAGCGGTTGGTACAGCAGGGCACTCCAGTACAGCGTCTGCAGGAGGTGCGTGCCCCGTTAGGTTTGGACATCGGCGCCCTTACCCCGGAGGAGTTGGCGGTGAGTATCATGAGTGAGATCATCATGCACCGCCACGGCGGGACGGGGGGCCCCATGACCATGGACGAGAAGTACTTCAACCGAGCTGTTGGTAAGGCCCTCTCTACTGTGGGTGCCTCCGGGTAGGTATACCGTGGTAGCCATCGCTGCCCTCCTCCTGGCGGCGGGAGAATCCACCCGCATGGGGGAGATGAAGGCGTTGCTGCCTTGGGAGGGGACCACTCTTCTAGAGCATCAAGTAAGCTCCCTAGCAGCAGCGGGTATATCACGCACCGTGGTAGTGGTAGGCCACCGTGCCGAAGCCGTTGAAACTCTCCTTAAGGATCGCCCCGGCGTTTACTGTGCCTATAACGCCGATTACCGTAAGGGCAAGACTTCCTCAATGAAGGCTGGCCTGAGAGTTTTTATTGGCCCGAAGAACCAAGGGGGGATCCGTGGCAAAAGAAAATCTCCTGATAAAAGAGCATCCAGGGCTGGAACACCCATAGAGAGCGCCCTGCTAGTCCTAAATGTAGACCAGCCCCGCTCCACCTCCACCCTTCGTCGTATAACAGATGCCCACCTAACCTCGGCGGCCCTCATTACCATACCCGTCTATAGTGGCAAGGGGGGGCACCCCATCATCTTCTCCGCCCCTCTCTGGGAAGAGATGTTGGATATATCTGAGGAGACTCAGGGGCTTAAGGAGGTGGCGCGTCGCCACAGTGCCTACACCCACCGTTTTGAGATGAACACCCCTGAGGTGCTGCTGGACCTGAACACGCCAGAAGAGTATCAGCGTGCGCTGGAGCTTTTAGCTTCCCACTAGCCGGTAAATAAGTCGGTCGAGCCCCATCCTACTCTATTTACCCTTCCCGTTGTTGCCGTAAGGCTAGTTGATCGCTTTCCATCGTCATCCTGCTGTGGAGGTTCTATAGTTTTAAGCTGACTGCTCTGTGATACCATAGGGACGCTGAGAGACCCACTCGAAGGAGGCAGTGGTGAAAGCCCTTGAAGGGGTGCGTGTGTTGGACCTGAGCCGAGCTCTGGCGGGGCCTTATTGCACCATGATGCTGGGCGATTACGGTGCCGACGTGCTAAAGATAGAGATGCCCGGCACAGGCGATGATACCCGTCATTGGGCACCTCCCTTCATAGGAGAGGAGAGTGCGTACTATCTATCTATCAATCGCAATAAGCGCAGCATGACCCTCAACCTGAAGCACTCCAAGGGAAGGGAAATTCTTTTGGAGATGGCCAAGGGCGCCGATGTAGTTCTGGAGAACTTCACTCCTGGGGTAGTGTCTCGCCTTGGCATCGACTATGAGGCGGTGAAGGCCCTCAACCCGCCCGTCGTGTACTGCTCTATCTCTGGCTTCGGACAGACTGGCCCTTATAGGACGAGATCGGCCTATGACCAGATCATGCAGGGCATCGGAGGCATCATGAGCCTCACCGGGGAGACCGATGGTCAACCGGTCAAGATGGGGGTGGCCTTGACGGACATAGGAGCGGGAATGCTTGCCGCTTTTGCTATCATGTCAGCCCTGTTCTATCGTGAACGTAACGGTACTGGACAGTACATCGACATCTCTATGCTGGACCTTCAAGTTTCGTGGCTTTCCTATCAGGCGGGCAGCTACTTCGCCACAGGCAGACCGCCTGGAAGGGTAGGCACTGCCCATCCCACCCAAGTCCCTTATCAGCTCTTCAAAGGCCAGGATGGTAAAGCCGTCAACGTGGCCGTGGGCTCGGAGCGGCTGTGGGAGCGCTTCTGTAAAGCTACAAAAAGGGAGGACCTGATGAACAGGCCCGAGTACGCCACCAACAGCCAACGAGTGAAGAACAGGGACACCTTGGTACCCCTGTTGCAGGAGGAGTTTTTCAAAAAGCCAGCTGCTTACTGGATCGAGGTGCTGGAGAGGGAGGGGGTACCCTGTGGTCCGTTAAATAACGTAGCAGACGTTTTTGCCAACCCCCAGATAAAGGCTCGAGAGATGTTGGTGGAGGTGGCTCATCCTACATTGGGGAAGGTATCGCAGACAGGAATCCCCATCAAGTTCTCCGATACTAAAGGCTCCATAGAGCGCCATCCTCCTTTGCTGGGAGAGCACACTCGAGAGGTGCTTTCGGAGATGGGTTTCTCTCAGCAGGAGATCGAGAGGCTGAAAGAGGAGGAGGTGATTTGAAGGTGGACTCCACAACGTGGAGAGATAACCTAGAGAGGGCCCAGGAGTACATGCAGCGACACCAGGTCACTGGGTGGCTGATATACGATTACCAGCACTCCAACCCTGTATTGTGGGACTTGATCGGCCCTGTGGGTATGGTGACTCGCCCTACTTTCCTCTTCATACCAGCTAGTGGGGAATTTACTCTGTTGGTGCAACATGTGGACTCAGGCAAGTTCCAGCACGTGGGGATCCCTTTGAAGGTGTACCGAAGTCGTGATGAGATGGTGGCTTCGCTACGCACACTTTTACCCAAGGGGAGCTCCGTTGCCATGGAGTACTCACCTTTGGGAAACTTGCCTCGAGTCTCTAAAGTAGATGCTGGCGTGGTGGAGTTGGTTCGTGGACTGGGAGTGGAAGTTGTTCCCTCAGCAGACGTGGTTCAGTACGCTAGTCAGCGCTGGAGCCCATCTCAGCTAGAGTCCCACAGGCGGGCCGCCGATAAGCTGGGACATATCGTGCTGGAGGCCTTCCAGTATGTCGGCGATAATGTGAAGAGCAGGATAAGCGAGTACAGTGTGGCTCAGTTCATCAGGAAGCGCTTCGATGAGGAGAGGCTAACCTCTCCGGATGGGCCGGTGGTGGCAGTGAACCAGCACTCTAGTGACCCTCACTACGAGCCTGCCCCTGAGGGGAGCAGCCCTATCACAGCGGGGGATTGGGTGCTTATTGACCTGTGGGCTAAAGAGGACGCTGAGGATGCCGTTTACGCCGATATTACCTGGGTAGGTTTTGTAGGGGAGACGGTGCCTTCAAAGTATCAGGAGGTTTTCGAGGTGGTGAGAGATGCCCGAGACAAGGCGCTCCAGCATCTTGTAGATGCGCCCAAACAGGGAATTATCCCTCAGGGATGGCAGGTGGACCAGGTGGCCAGGGAGTACATCAGCAAACGGGGGTACGGGGATTTCTTCACCCATCGCCTTGGCCACAGTATCGGTCAGCAGGTGCACGGGGAGGCGGTAAACCTGGATAGCTTTGAGACCCACGATACCCGTACTATTATTCCTGGCATCGGCTTCAGCGTGGAGCCAGGAATATACTTGCCCCAGTTCGGTGTCCGTTCCGAGATCGACGTGTATATGTCAGAGACGGGTCCATATGCCACCACACCTCTTCAGCGCGAGGTTGTATTGATACAGCCGAACTGATGCCACCAAGGGAGGCTGACTATCGTCGGGCAAGCGCTCTAGGGATATTAACGGTAAACGCCCTCCATGTAGCCGCCGATCTCGGTCACCTGGAGACCCTCAACGGCCATCTCGGGGGCCCAGGTGACCTGGTCTGAGGCCCAGCGGACCGTGCCCTTTCGCTGATCCCCGATGCCCAGGATGTGGTTGAGCACGTTGTGGATGTTGTCGTTGAGGCGGATAGTGTTGGGCTTGAGAGGAGCTACGATCCGGCCATCTTTGATTATGTAGGAGTCACCGACTACGGTGCCGCTGAAGTCGCCGGCGGTGATGCCGTTGATGGGATAGGTGTACCAGATGCGGCCTATGTAAAGGCCGTCACCCACCAGCCGTAGCAACTCCTGTTGGGTCATTGTCTCACTACCCTCGACGACCAGGTTGGTAGGCGTGACGGATGGCGGAGCGTCGAAATTCCTACCTCCTCCGCGCCCAGTTCGGAAGCCATTCCTGGGTGCGATACCCTCGGCCCAATCCCTGGGGTCTGCACCTAGCTTCTCCCGGGCCTTGGGGTCGTGGAACATCCTTTGGTACTCGTAGTAGTTGGAGAGCAGGCCCACCAGGGCGCCATCTTTGATTAGCTCTGCGCGGCTCGTAGGAAGACCCTCGTCGGTGATGGCTTTGCTGGCGGCCATACCTGGGATAGATCCATCATCATACAGATAGAGGATGTCCGATGCCACCTGCTTCCCCATCTTGCCCATGAAGGTGGAGGCTCCGGCGTAGAACATGTCCAGATGCAAGCTAGGTAGCAGTATCCACTCAAGAATCTCTGTCAATGCCTGGGGCCCTAAAATAACCCGGTAGGTACCGCTCTCTACCCGCTGGCCTCCTATGGCGTTTATGGCATTTCGGGCTGCTTCTGCGCCCGGCTCTCCCGTGAAATCGGATAGCTGGTTACCTACGGACCAGCCGGTTCCTTTGGCCTGTTGCTCTTCTACCATCCCGGTGACGAAGCACATGAGGAGGGTGGACTGGTCGGTCTGGACCTTGGGCAGATGAGAGGAAGCGATGGCTATACGCTCCTGGAGGAAGGCCACATCGCCACCTAGTATGAGGCCCAGCTCTTTGACTCCTTGTGGGGAGCCAGCTATGTTGAGCAGCTCCTCGGAAGTGCCAAAGACTTCCAGGGCGCGCTCCACAGGCCTCCACCCTTCTCGAACCAGGCCGCTGTTGGAGAGCCGCATTATGGCCGGGTCGTGGTAGGCGTGAAGGCTGGGCTGTCCACCCATCGGCTTGGGAAGGGATACGTACTCGGGATCTTGGACAGCGCCGTGGCGTGCCTTGTCCAGGGCGCGCTTGACGCCTTCGATGGAGAGGTCGGTGGGCTCGCTGCCGAAGCCGGTCTTGAGGCCCTCGGGGGTGTTAAAGGCGGCCCGGATGCCCAGGCCGTAGGAGTCTACTGACTTGGGCTCCTCCACGCCGTTGCTGGAGATGTGGGAGGTGTAGTTGAGGCGCACGGTGAGGTTGCCGTTCCAGGCGGCGAATACCTCGGCCTCGGCGATGTCGGGCTGGGCCTTGAGGTAGGCCAGGGCCTCCCTGGTAGCTTTGGATAGGTCACGTAATGGGATCATAGTTGCCTCATTGATTGTCTAGCTGATTGTGTTGCTGTGGGGATGATTGATATTTTAAGAAATTGTGGGGATTTTTAGCTTTGGATATCTTTGAAAAGTTGAAAATGGTTTAGCTATAGGGAGTTGATTGTTTTGTTGTAGTCTGGGGGACACCCCAGGCCCCCGCCAAAGAGGGCGAAGCCCTCTCTGGACTCTCCCGAAGAGTAGTTTTCCCGGTGGGTACATGATAGCAGAGTGTAGGGTGTTTGAGGTAGGGGGAAGTGGCAGGATGGGGCTGGGGGGAGGCTAGGGCTGCCGGGCCAGTATAGAATCAAGAAGTTTGGAACTGGGGTTTCGCCTTTAACCCAAGGCAAGTGAGGGCCTTGTCCTATAATTCCACTGTCACTGCTCTGGCGGTGGGCTTCGGTGATGGCAGGCCGTCTTCATGAAGACCCTGGAGATGCATTCGGAGTGACTTCTCGTATCTCTTCATCGTTTCTTCGGGCGTACGGCCTGTCGCAATGCATCCAGGCACGTCAGGGCTGTAGGCTGCCCAGTTCTTTTCAGCCTTTTCCAGGACGACCATGTATTTCACTTCACTGCCTTCCCCGTCGCAGGCCTGCCTGCCGCAAAATGTTGTTCAACGTGCCTGGGGGAACATCGTCTCTAGGATGTCCTGCCAAGGTAACACGCCCAAGCTTACTTGAATGCTTGTACTGACGATGGCTACCACGCTGACGAACCAGATACCAACCATCTTCCTCGAGCAACTTTAGCACATCTCTGATTTTCATAGAAGTGTTGGCTGCCCGGCCCGTACAGAATCAATAACTTTTGCGCTTTGTCTGGCCCTACCTAGGTAAATGGTATCGTATTCGGAGATTTGCCCCCCTGCCCATTGGAGGCCGATACAAATACTCGTCCTCTTCCTGCTTGAGCTCCTCCATGGCAGAGCAGCATGTGGGCATCCTATTCGACCCGTCAACCTCTTTGTGCAAGTCCCCTGCCCGGATGTCTATGAAAGACTTTCCTTCAAGTTGCGCGTGATTCAGCTTGTTTGAAAGGGCTTGGATGAAGTCCTTCTTGTCAGGTTGACGCGCGCTGTGGGCAGCGTTCGTCCCATAAGCGTCTCTCGCGGACAGGTCTCGAATGAGGCTTGATTCAGTGCCAGGAACTTCATTGGGCTTATTTGAGCCACCTTTGAGCACTTCATAGGCGACGATAGCGTTGTCCACCATCTTCGCAAGATTAGTATGAAACTCTTTCTCTAAATAGAAGGACGCGAATGGTTTGATGCAATTCGCTATGCGGATGAAGTCAGCATACGACTCAATGAAGAATTTGCCAGGGTTCTTTTCTATTGATGCCCGAGAGCGTCCAAAGAACTCGAACGTGTGCTTACCATCTATGGGTACGACAAGATAGGGGAGTAGATGGTGAAGTGTCTTGGTTGCCACCACTACCGACGGCTTGTTTGTGGGTCTGAGCCTGAGGTGGTTCACGATTTCACTTAAGCGGCTTGTGATCTCTACCTGGTCTTCGGACCTCAACGTGTCTATCGCTCGGTCGCGGAGTTGATCCAGTGTCGGCCCAACCTCAGCGACCTTCTGGCTAAACTGGTCGAAGTCTACTAATCGCCCGCTTATTGCGCCCATCCGATGAAGCCCCCATGCAGTGAGGGTTGCATAAAGATATTCGAGGTACCGGGCGTCACGCGCAGCCGCAGATGGTCGCCATTGTAGTACCTTGAGGCGACCGAGGGTCTTCTTGTGAAAATAGATGCTTGGTCCACTCCACTTATCTCGTGGGAACGCGTCTAGATACCGGCGTGGCTCCTGGCAGATTTCATCAACGGCAGTCACTTTTACTAGGCTCCTTAGTTCTGTCTTGCATACAGTTTGCTGCCCAGCCAAGATTCGCCCCACTGGCATAGACCTAGAGAGTAGCTTGGTAGATAGCAGGCCGATACCTTGGTGGTGGTATTGGTTTGCCCGATTCGCGTGCCGCTTCCAACCAAGCGGCTTTCGCACGCGCTACCTCGGCAAGAGCCTCCTCTTGTGTAGCCCCAAAGGCGGAGCAGGACTCCAAATCTGGGATATCGGCAATGTAGCCACTATCCTCTTCGCTGAAAAATATGTTGATATGATAGTCGCTCATTTCTCGTCCTCTAACTGGAGATTATATCGCTCAACTAACCGGAGGAGCTGCCGGATTTGATAGGGTTTCGCTTTAGTTTGATAACTATCTCGCGAACTCATTTTGTTCCTACGCCTTTACGAAGGGTCCGCAGCGCCCGATTGACGATCCAAGCCGTCTCCTTGGTGGGGGACTCTTTGGTCCAGTGAGCGCACAGGTTGCGAACCCAGTCTGGGCGGGTTTTGCTGGCATCGTTTAGCCAGTTAGCGACGGAGCGTTGGACGTAGGGGCTAGGGTCGGAGCGGACCAGTTCGAGGAGAGCTAGACCTAGCTCAGGATCGTCCTTGAGGGCCTCGAAGTGGCTAGTCCATACTCCTCTGGGCCGGGTAGCTTCGATGGCACACCGGCGGATGTTGGGGTCTGGGTCTCGTACCCAGCTTTGTAGTAGAGAGAGGCCTAGGGTGAGATCGGCGACGATGTAGGGGCGGAAGGAATCCCAGGCACATTCTCGTACCGCAACGCTGGGATCCGCTGCGAATCGTCGGGTGACGTCCAAGCGGTGATTAAGGGGCATATCTGCGTCAGCCGCAATCATGAAGGACGCCCACACACGCACCATATCCGATGTGTGGCTGGCCAGGGCTTCGTAGATCTCTTCGCGGTTAGTACGGTTTCGCGTAGGCAAGAAAAGGGCCTTGCCTATCCCTTTGAGGCGCTTGGTCACTCCCTCGCTGGCCAGGGAATTGGCTACCTTGCCAAGCTCTTCGCACTCTTCCCCCAGCCCGACGCCCGGAAGTACGGATCGCAACAGGGTAGGCATGTCTACGGCGAGCCACTCGGCCAGGGTGATTGTCTCCTCCCGACCCTCGTTCAGAGCTTTTAGAACGTCAGGAGGGATGTCCGAACGTCTCATTGCCCCCTTGCGACGAGATGAAGGCTTCATGTTCTCTCTCCAAACTTAGCGTTCAGCGCCCGTAAGCCGGGCGATGCCGCGCATGGTGGGGCTGCCGTTGCTCATGCGCTTGACTTGCTTGCCTTCTTATACTGGTCACCCTCACCCCCAGACCCCCAGCAGGAGGCAATCCCCCTGCACCCTCCAAAGAGGATCTCTCTCTCACTGACCTCACCTAGTTCCTCCTGTAAGCTGGGCGATGCCGCGCATGGTGGGGCCGCCGTTGCTCATGCGCTTGGCCTGCATGCCTTCTCCTACTGGTCATCCTCAAGGGAGAGGGGGAAAAGGAGATATCTGGGGGGCACCCCCAGACCCCCAGCAGGGGGCAATCCCCCTGCACCCTCCAAAGAGGGGATCTCTCTCACTCACCTTACCTTGTTCCTCCTGTAAGCCGGGCGATGCCGCGCATGGTGGGGCCACCGTTGCTCATGCGCTTGGCCTGCATGGGCTGGCCCTTGCCGCAGTTGGGTATGGGGTACATACGGAAGTCGTTGCCCACGGCATCGATGCGGGTGAAGTAGTCCCGGGAGTCGGATGTGATGCCGCCGTCGCGGTAAAGCTGCCCCAACTGGCCGTTCTTTATCTCGTACACCTTGACCGCGGTAATACGGAAGTTCTCGCGAGATTCGGCCACCGAGGGGACTCGGTGTCCCGACACGTAATAGCCCTCTTCCACCTCACTAATAATCTCCTTGGGGTCCTGATCGCCAGGGCTGAAGACGGTGTTGGTCATGCGGATGAGGGGAACCAGGTAGGCTTGGGTGGCCCGGGCCGAGCCGTTGGGCTCTGCTCCCAGGATGGCCGCCGTCTGGCGGTTGTTGAGGAACTCCTCGAAGAGGCCGTCCCTGATGTGGTAGGCGCGGCGGGCGGGTGTCCCGTCGTGGTCGTACTTGAATGAGCCAAAGCCTTCGATAGTGGGGTCGGAGTAGGCGTTTACCATAGGTGAGGCTATCTGCTTTCCCACCTGGTTCTCAGTAAGGTCTTTGAAGAACCAGCTTCTTCCAGCGTAGGAGGTCTCGTACTTAAGGGCTCTATCCAGCTCGGAGGGATGGCCCACCACCTCGTGTACCAGAAGGGTGTTGTATTGGGGGTCGGTGACGACCACGACCTCCTTGTCCGGGGGTTTGAGGGGTGGGGCGTTGGAGACCTCCACGGCGTCGGAGCCCAGTTGCTTACAGAAGGCGGCGAAATCGGGAAGCACGATGGTGCCGTTGTCGTAGCCCTCGGCGAGCAACTCCCAGCCTCGCTGATGGCCGGTGAAATCGTAAACCTCAAGGGTGCCGTGCTTGCCGTTGCTGATAACGAGGACGAAGCCCTCGGACTGGACGAGGTCTTGCTGTATGTCAGCACCTTCGGAGCTGCAGAAGAGCTCTCGCATGATGAAGGTGCTGGCGGAGGCGGCAGTGAACACCACCTGTTGGCCCGCTCCCTGGGCTGCCTTGCATCCATCCACGGCCATCTTCATCACATCCGTTAAGGGCACGGAGCGAGGATCGACTTGGTAGGTGGCGGGCACCGTGTCCTGACAGACTCTCACGGGAGCCAGATAGGAGTCGTAGAGGCTCTCTCCCAGGGCCCCCAGACGGCGACGCGCCGAACTCTTCATGCGAGCGTTGGCCCGGGCTCGCTGGTGGGCCTGCTGGATACCGTCCCACACCAGCTCATCGAGGTGGTCGATGTCCCTAGCGCCAAGGACAGTGCCGTAATAACCCGGTGCTGCCATCTTTCCTCCAGCGATGACTCGGACGCCAAAGTCGAAGCTCTGGTCTTCGGCGCTGGCTTTTTCGGTGCCGTTTTCGGAAACGGCTCCCTTCTCCTCGCTAACCTGCACCCGCACGTCGCAATAGCGAAGACCGGGAAGGCGCTTAGCCCTTTCTGTCACCAGGGTGCGCATGTTGGGGCGTACCTTTTCCAGCAGCTCTACAGTGATGTGTTGTGGCATTTCTTTCCTCACCTCCTGACGTTCTTCTACCTCAAGGGAGAGGGGGAATTTATTATCTGGGGGACACCCCCAGACCCCCGACAGAGGGGGCTTCGCCTTCTTTGGACTCTCCCAAGGAGGACATTTTCAACAAAGCCCCTCTCTTGCAAGAATTTATGTGCCTAGACGAGGCTTGACTTGCTCCTACCCGGTTATGGCCCCCTTTGCCGCTGAGGAGACCAGCTTGGCGTACTTAGCTAGCGCTCCAGAGGTGTATACAGGTTCGGGGGCCTTCCTGTCCCGCAGGCGGTTCTTTATCTCCTCGTCGGATAGCTCCACTTCAAGGAGCCGGTTGGGGACGTCCACGGTAATGGTATCCCCATCTAGTAGTGCGGCGATGGGCCCACCCACAGCAGCCTCAGGGGCTACATGGCCTACCATTAGGCCGTGGGTGGCGCCGGAGAAGCGGCCGTCGGTGAGGAGGGCCACCTGATCTCCCAATCCCTGACCGACCAGGGCCGCCGTAACTGCCAACATCTCCCGCATTCCCGGGCCCCCTTTGGGCCCTTCGTAGCGGATGACTATCACGTCGCCGGCCTTTATCTCCTGACGATCGATGGCAGCAAAGGCGTCTTCCTCTCGGTCAAAGAGCCGGGCTGGGCCTTGATGGTAGAGGCGTTGTTTGCCCGCCACCTTCACTACGCCCCCCTCAGGGGCCAGGTTGCCCTTGAGAATTACCAGCCCGCCCGAGGAGCCGAGAGGGGAGCCAACGGGGTAGACCACCTTTTGGTTCTCTACCACGGAGATCTCTTCTAAGTTCTCTCGCAGGGTTCGGCCGGTCACTGTGAGAGCATCACCGTGGAGGAGACTTGCCTCAAGCAGCCGTTTCATCACCAGGGGCACGCCTCCCACTCTGTCCAGATCGGCCATGACGTACTTACCGCCGGGGCGCATGTCGGCGATGTAAGGGGTTATCTGGCTGATGCGATCGAAGTCGTCCAGGGCTAGGGAGACTCCCGCCTCATGGGCGATGGCCAGCAGGTGGAGCACCGCGTTGGTGGAGCCGCCCATGGCTACCACCACAGTGATGGCGTTCTCGAAGGCCTCTCGAGTTAAGATGTCCCTTGGTTTGATGTCCTGCTCCAGAAGGTGCAGCACTAGCTCACCGGCCTGGTAGGAGGTGGTCAGGCGGCGTTCATCCACTGCTGGGATAGAGGCGGCGCCGGGCAGGGACATACCCAGAGCCTCGATGGCGGCGGCCATGGTGTTGGCGGTGAAAAGTCCGGCGCAGGAGCCTTCGGCTGGGCAGGCACATCGTTCCAGCTCTCGAAGCTCCTGGAGGGTGATGGTGCCCTTGGAGTGGGCGCCCACCGCCTCGAACATGTCTTGGATGTTTACGTCTCGGCCCTGGTAGTTGCCCGGCATGATGGTGCCACCATAGATGAAGACCGAGGGTATGTTTAGGCGGGTGGCGGCCATGAGGGTGCCGGGCAGATTTTTGTCGCATCCTGCCAGTGTCACGAGGCCGTCAAAGCGCTGCCCAAAGGCCACCAGCTCGATGGAATCGGCGATGACCTCTCGGCTGACTAGGGAGGCTTTCATACCCTGGGTGCCCATGGAGATGCCATCGCTAATGGTAATGGTCCCGAACTTGAAGGGTGTGCCCCCTGCGGCTCGCACCCCCTCCTTAACCTTGGCCGCCAGACGGTCCAGGTGAACGTTGCAGGGGGTAACATCGCTGGCGGTGTTGGCCACGCCGATGAAGGGGCTGTTCAGGTCCTTGTCGGTGAGGCCCATACTCCTCAGCATGGCACGGGCGGGGGCTTGCGCAGGCCCCTCGGTGATCTCCCAGCTGCGATGCTTCAGCTTTGTTTTAGGGTCGGTCACCATTGTAGATACCTCCTGTGCTAGTGATGAGCCGCGACTCGCGGTATTGGGAGATAGGGCTTCAAGAGCCTGGTAACCTTCACCCCTTGACCGCCTCTCCCTCAAGGGAGAGGCGGAGATAAGATAATTTGGGGGACACCCCCAGACCCCCGCTTTGCCAAGAGCGTTTATTCCCGCTCACACTGGTCACCCTCATCTCCTAACCCTCTCGCAAGGGAGAGGGGGAGATACGATAATCTGGGGGACTCCCCCCACCAGAGGCGGCAATGCCCCCTCTGGACTCCCTTGGGAGCAGATATCGGGATATTTCCTGGTGAAGAACCTGTTGCTGCTCAGGCCCGGGATTCCTCCTTAAAAAGGCAGCTCCACCCCCAAGCCCTGCTCTTTGGCCTTTTGGTAGATGTGGTGAGCGGCGGCGATGTCTTCCAAGTCCACCCCCTGGGATTCAAAGAGGGTAATGGCTGTGTCGTTGGGTCTGCCATTGACTAGACCCGCCAGGACGTCGCGCAGCTCGTGGGCCTGGCTCCATCTAAAGGAACCTCGCTGGCTAGGCCAGATGAGGTCGCCACACTCCACCTTAGCCTGCTCCAGGTCGTCCACCACGATGGGACCGGCCAGCTCCACAGCTCGGCCGTCAATCTCACGCCGCATCCAGTGGTTGCCTCCTGCAGCGTTGATGTGGGTCCCTTCCATCAGCCACTCGCCCTTAAGCACCGGCTCCCGGGCATCGGTGATGGTGATGGCGATGTCCGCCCCTCGGATGCACTCCTCACCGCTCTCTACGGGGGTGACCGCGATGCGAAGTCGCTCCCTCATTTGTGTGGCGAAGGCATCCCTCTTTTCGAAGGTGCGGCTGTACACTCGAACCCCTTTGATCTCTCGAATGGCGCATACCGCCTCTAGCTGAGTTTGGGCCTGGCTACCTGAGCCAATAATCCCCACAACAGTGGAGTCGTGACGCGCCATGTGTTTGGTGGCCAGCCCCGTGGCGGCTCCCGTCCGAATGCGACCGAGAATGTTAGCTTCTAACAGGCATAGCAGCTCTCCGGTATCGCCATCGTATAGCATAACGATGGACTTCCCTCCGCTGGGGAAAGAGGTGTACGCCTTATAACCAAACACGCTGGAGCCTATCCAGGCCGCCGGCATGAAGTGAAGGAACCCTTTAGGCAGGCGGATACGACTCCTGGGAGTGTTTTCAGCGAGGCCCTGCCCCTCCTCTTTGAAGGCCCTCTCCAGCACCTCGATACACTCCGCCACCGATAGAAGCTCCGACACATCTCTTTCGTTGAGGAACAGGGCCATCTACTCCCCCTGTCAGGATGTTTAAGGACCAGGGTTGAGAACCGAAATAGTGAGGCCGCACTAGGTAGCCCCAGTATAGCATCTTAGTAGCAGGTAGTCAGCTAGGTGGATATGAGTGTGGATCAAGGTACCGTTGTCAGCGCCAGGAATAGAATCCCTCGCCGCTTTTCCGCCCAAGCAGTCCCTTCTCGACCATATCTCCCAGCAGACGGGGAGGCTGGTATTTGGGGTCGTCAATGAGCTTGTGAAGCGAGCTTGCCAGGTCGTGGAACTCGTCCAGGCCCACGAGGTCGAGTAGGGTCAGGGGGCCCACCGGGTGGCTGCATCCCATCTTCATGCAGGTGTCGATGTCCTCTTTTGACGCCACGCCTTGTTCCACCAGTCTCACCGCCTCCAGCAGGTAGGGTGCCAGTAGTCTGTTGATGATGAACCCGGGCGAGTCTCTTACCACAACCACCGCTTTGCCCAAGGACTCGCAGAAGGCTTTGGCTTTTTCAATGGTCTCCTCGCTGCACATCTCACTGCGTATCACCTCCACGACCTTGCTGCTGGGGGCGGGGCTGAGGATGTGCAGCCCCACTACCTTATCGGGCCGTTCGGTGGCCCTGGCCAGTTCCAGTATGGGCAAAGTGGCGGTGTCGGAGGCCAGGATAGTTTCTGGAGGGCAGAGAGTGTCTAGCCGTCTGAACAGATCGCTCTTCACTTCCATGTCTTCCACGATGGCTTCGATTACTATGTCGCAATCCCGAACTGCATCGAAGTCCAGGGTAGTCTCTATCTGGCCCAGGGCGTCGTTCTTGGCCTGCTCTGTAATTCTTTCTCGCTCCACCAGTCTGCTCAAACCCTTATTTATAGCGGTCATGGCCCGGTTGATGGACTCGACTCGTCTTCCCAGCATCACAGTTGGGTACCCTGCCTGGGCGCAGTTCTGAACGATGCCGGACCCCATGACGCCGGTCCCTACTACACAAACGCGGCGGAACCTGTTCAAGGTGACCTCCTTTGGATGATCTTTTTTGCGGGTGCTTATGACTTAATGAGTTTGCCACGACTGTCAATCTCATGCAAGCTACCACATAACTCACCCTATTACACATGGCGTTGCATCAATTTGTTTGGGGGCTAGCTGAGGATTGACAGAACATAGGGTGGAAGGTATCTTTGAGGTCTTTCATAAAGGGCATCGATATGAAGTGATACACACTTAAGATGCTAATAGGACACCAAGAAGAGGAAACTCAGGATGCTTACGACCGTAGCAGCAGGGTAGCGAATATCCTTGAGGTCATCGGAGGTGATGAGGGGTAGCCAAGGGGGCTAAGCGCGCCTCAAGAGGGGATACCTGAATGAAATTGCCAGCATACGCACGATTCCAGGCAATGTGGGGCTGATATAGCGAGTGATGGGCGGATTTCGAGGAGTTAGGGACATTGACTGTATCAGGAGACGGTGTTAATGTTCAGCCTGCCGCCGATGCACCATCAACTAGGGTGCCCACTATTTGATATGTGAAATCTCGGCCTAGTTGTTCCGGTAAGTGACCTTTGGTGTCCTTCACCTGATTCCGGCGATTTCAGGGCGAGATTCTTGTTCTATTCGTACGCGGATCTTTTCAGGTCCAACCAGAAACAAGGAGGTTAGGTATGGCTCTAAGTATAGACAAGGGGCACACGGCGCTCCTAGCAATGGACTTTCAAAACGACATAGTCCACGAAAACGGAGCGTTCAAGGACTTCGGCTTCGCTGCGATGGTCAAGCAGAACGACGTGTTGGCCAAGTCAGCACGATTGTTGGACGCAGCCCGCCGCTCGGGCATGAAAGTGATCTACGCCGTCATCAAGTACCGCCCAGGCTACCCGGAACGCCCTGCTAACAGTGGTCTCTTTGAGGGTACGATCCAGGCCAACGCTATCGTGGAGGGTACATGGGGTGCGGAGATACACGAAGCCGTGGCCCCCCAAGACGGAGAGCCGGTGGTGACCAGGCGCGGGGTCAGTGCCTTCTACGGGTCAGACCTTGCCGCCTTGCTTGCCACTGGAGGCATCGACACCCAGCTGCTGTCCGGCGTAGCCACCAACTTCGTGGTTGAAGGCACTGCCCGGGAGGCGGCCGACCGGGGATACAACGTTGTGATCGTGGGAGACTGCTGTGCCTCGGCGTCCCAAGATACTCACAATGCTGCCTTGAACACCACGCTGCCCTTCCTCTCGACCATCTCCAATCTGGATGAAGTCATAGCGGCGCTGAGTTAGCACGGCGGAGCCCTTCGTGGGCCACATTGCCCTGGAGGGGTGTATCAACTTCCGGGATTGAGGTGGCTACCGGAGTCGTGACGGGCGTATGGTTCGTTGGCGACGCATCTTTCGCAGCAGAGAGCTACATTTAATGTCGGTTAAGATGCTAAAAAGGACACCAAGAAGAGGAAACTCAGGATGCTTACGACGGTAGCAGCAGGGCGTGTGTACAGTTTTAGTCACGCTGTAGGTAGAGACTTGGATTCTGGTCCGGGCTTTGTACATCCTATAGCCCTGGCTCTAGGGCAAAGCAACGTTGCGTACGTGATCAGCCGAAGCACCGAAATATTGTTTGCCACTCGAGTAAGCAAGATTTCCATTGGAGTTGCCGGTGATGAAGAGTTCATTTGCGAGTTCGGCCATTATGGCGAGGGAGATGGGAATCTGACCTGGCCCACCTCCGTGGCCCTCGATAGGGTGGGGAGGGTCTATGTTGCCGATGAGTGGCTTAACCGCATCTCCATCTTTGATGCGGATGGTAAGTTCCTCGGCAAATGGGGTATACCGGGAGCTGGCGATGGAGAGCTAAACCGTCCAGCTGGCTTGGCCTTTGACCGGGAGGAAAACCTTAACATTGTAGACAGTGCCAATAACCGTGTTCAGAAGTTCACCAAAGAGGGCACCTACCTGGCCAAGTTCGGCGAAGAGGGGAGTGGTGAGGGCCAGTTCAATATGCCCTGGGGCATTACCACAGACAACCGGGGTGATGTGTACGTGGCCGGCTGGAAAAATCACCGTGTGCAGAAATTCTCCCCCGACGGCATTTTTCTGGCTTCCTTTGGAACTTTCGGCGAGGGGGTAGGGGAGCTTAATCATCCATCGGGTGTGGCCGTTGATTGTGAAGGAGACATTTACGTTGCCGACTGGGCTAACCACCGTGTGCAAGTATTCGCACCCGATGGAGATGCTATCACCTCGCTTATAGGGGATGCCGTGGAGCTATCCAAGTGGGCTCTGTGGACGGTGGAGGCCAATCCAGATATGATCAAGGCACGGCGTAGGGTGAAAAGCCTGGAACGGGAATGGCGGTTGTGCTATCCCGCAGCGGTGGCCTTTGACGAGGCTGAGAGCCGCATTATTGTAGCTGATTCCCAGAGGGGCCGACTGCAGATATACGTTAAAGACAAAGGGTACGTGGACCCTCAGTTTAACCTGTAGGCCTGCAAGCTGCCCCCGTTGCCCAATGGAAAAAGAGGTCACATAGGGCCCCTGGTCGTAATGCCTAGAGGCATTTAAATCAGGGGCCAAAATATTCGGTGTTGAGTTGGAGAGTCACGGCTGACAGCCATGTCAGAAGGAGAGATAGATGGTACATAAATCTATGCCTACAGAGGCTGAGGTATTTGAGTATGTGCGAACTCTCAGCAACTGGGGAAGATGGGGTGCTGAGGATGAGCTGGGGACAGTGAATATGATCGATCCTGAGAAGCGCAGGCAAGCGGTTGCACTGGTGAAGGAGGGAGTGACGGTGTCCTGTGCCAGGCCAATCGTAGCCGAGCCGGCGCCGGACGATCTCTCCCCAGCTCTCCACTATATGAAGGACGCGGGAGAGGGCTACGCTGCAAAGGAATGGAGCTACCCAGGGGAGCATCAGACTGTCACCGATTTCATCGGCATGGCATTTCATGGGGCCTCAATCACGCACCTGGATGCCTTGTGCCACGTCTTCTGGAACGGGCAGATGTACAATGGGCGCTCCTCCGCTCTGGTGACTACGAGCCAGGGAGCCACGTCGGAGTCAGTAGAGGTTCTTCAGGACGGGGTTGTTAGTCGAGGGGTGCTGTTGGATGTACCTAGCCTTCGAGGAGTTGATTGGATAGAGCCTGGGGATCCCGTTTCTGCCGAGGAGTTGGATGCGATGGAGAGTGCCCAGGGGGTCAGGGTGGAGCAAGGAGACATTCTCTTGGTCCGCACAGGCCACCTTAGGCGCCGAAATGAAGTAGGGCCATCATCTTTGTCTGACGGAAGACCTGGGCTTCACGCTGGTTGTCTTCCCTGGCTCCGAGAGCGGGGCGTTGCCATGATGGGCGGCGACGCGATCAACGATGTAATTCCCAGCGGATACCCCAGCCTTAAAGTGCCTGTTCACCAGATTGGCATTGTGCATATGGGGCTATGGCTTTTGGATAACTGTAACCTGGAGGAGCTGGCTACAGCCTGCGTCCAGCGGGGGCGATGGGAGTTTCTGCTGACTATAGCGCCTCTGCGAATCCGCTACGGCACTGGCTCCCCAGTCAATCCCATAGCGATGTTTTAGCGAGTCTAGCTCCACAGCCGATAAAAATGGTTCAGGGGGCCGTGGCCCCTGCCAAGCGGGAAGGCACGTCGGATAGCCTCGGTCACGTACTCTTTGGATGCCGCCACAGCATCGGCGACTCCCATGCCCTTGGCCAGTCCTGCGGCGATGGCCGAGGCGAAGGTGCATCCGGTCCCATGGGTGCTCGTGGTCTCTATGCGGGGTGCGTCGAACTCACGGAACTGTTTGCCGTCGTAGAGCAGGTCTACCGGCGGCCCCGGCAGATGGCCCCCCTTCACTACTACAGCGCGGGGGCCCATTGCCACTAGGCGCCGAGCGGCCTCACGAGCGTCTTCGGCATTCTCTATCCTCATATCGGCCAGGGTCTCGGCCTCGGGGATGTTGGGCGTTACCACTGTAGCCAGGGGCAGTAGCTTGGTTCGTAGCGCCTCCACCGCATCCTCTTTCAGGAGGCGATCCCCGCTCTTGGCTACCATCACTGGGTCCACCACCAGACGGTCCACCCTGTGGTGCTGCAGCCTGGAGACCACTGTCTCGATGATGGCGATACTGGAAAGCATACCCGTCTTAACGGCGTCAACCTCGATGTCGGAGGTTATCGCTTCTATCTGGGCCTCGATCATATCCACCGGAATCTCGTGGATTCCAGTGACCCCCACCGTGTTTTGGGCAGTGATGGCAGTGAGTACCGAGGTGCCGTACACCCCCAAAGCGGCAAAGGTCTTAAGGTCGGCCTGAATTCCGGCCCCTCCGCCGGAGTCGGAGCCTGCGATGGTCATAGCTCGGGGTATTCTTTCTAGTCGGGCCACTGCTCCCCTTTGTACGCCATCTCCCAGAAGAGGTACTCGTAACGCATGGTAGTGAGGAAGTGCTCCTGAAGCCTGGCTCTGTCGGGCACCGTTGTCTCATCCAGCACCCTCCGCAACCAGCCAACGAAGTCCTCCAGCTCCTTGCCGGCGTGGATGTCGATCCAGGTCTGGTAGTAGCTGTTGGGGGGGCGGTTGCCTGCCGATGTTAACCTCTGAGCCCAGTCAAGATAAGGCCACTCGATGCCCAGGAGAGTGGTGATGATCTCCAGGAAGGTGCCGTCGCGAGCGATCCCACGGAGAAAGCCGCTGTAGGCCATGCTGGTGGGCAGGTATTGCAGATTGCGAACCTCTTCCTGAGAGACACCCACCTCGCGAAAGTACCGCTGAAAGAGCCCCTCCTCTCCCTGAAGGGCGGTGTGCACGAAGGCAGCCGAGGGGCGGGCCAGAGCAAAGTCGGGGGCCTTGCTCACCCCACCGCACATGAGGGCTATCCAGTCCTTCAAAAAGAGATAGTCCTGCTGGAAGTATACTTGGAACTTTTCCGGGGGCAGGGTGCCATCGCCCAGCTCCATGACAAATGGATGGGTGACGATCCGCTCCCAGAGGGGTTCTACTCCCTTTCGCAGCTCATCGCTCAAGCTCATTACCACACCCCTACCCTGAGCTATTTACTGTTATCCCACGCCACCAGTATTACCTTGTCAGCTCCTCCACAAAACTGTTAGTGAAAGCCTCAGAGGGTTCCAACCCTTCCTCCAGCAGGCCGTTCTCCTGCATCCAGCGGGTGAACTTCTCCCACCGCACTGCCTCCTGCCAGCCGAAATCGGGCGCCCCCTCGGTCCACAAGGGTGCCAGCAGGTCTACCCCTGGGCGCTCGATGGCCTCGTCCACCTCCCCCTTGGACTCCTCCAGCAAGATGTCTACCGCACCCTGGGGATTGGGGATGGCGTCCTTGTAACCCCGGACCAGCGCGCGCAGGAAACGTTGTATCACATCGGGCCGCTTGGCTACCATCTCCTCGCTGGTCACCAGGACCAGCTCATAGTAGTCGGGTACCCCCCACTCCTCCATGCGCATAACGTGAACTGGGTAGCCCTCATTCTCCGCCAGAATGGACTCGTGGGTCCAGTAGGCCCCCACAATGGCATCCACCCGCTTGCCTATGAGGGCAGGCACCAGGTCGAACCCCACGTTCACCAGCTCCACGTCCTCCAGCCCACGAGCACCGTCCGTCTTGAGCATGGTGTCCAGGAGAGGCTCGTTGGTGGGGATGCCGGGGTAGCCCACCTTTTTCCCCACCAGGTCCCTAGGGCGGGTGATGCCCGAATCTTTGAGCACCATCACCGAGTTGAGGGGGTGTTGTACCAGGCCAAGCACCGAGACTACGGGCACCTTCTGATTCCGGGCCAGTAGAACGTCGGGCTGGTAGCTGATGCCGAAGTCATCGGAACCGGCCCCCACGGTCTGGAGCACCGTGGAAGGGTCTACGGGCGTGTAAAGGGTGACATCCAGCCCCTCCTCATCAAAGTATCCCTTCTGCTGGGCGATGAAGAGGCCCACATGGTTGGCGTTGGGATACCAGTCTAGGGCCAGCTTCACCTGTACCTGCTCCTTCTCGCCGCCGCACGCTACCGCTACCAGGGCGAGGGCTGCAATAGATAGAACCACCAGTAACCACGCTCTCTTCACCACTATGTGTTCCTCCCTTTATTGACTCCCGAAGGTCTGTCCCAAAATTTATATCTCTAGGGCTCTGCCTCGGCCTTACTCATCACCCAAGGCCCGCTGGCGTCGCTGATTGTGATACCAGGGCAGCAGGTATCGCTCCACCGACTGCACCACTAGGAACAATCCGATCCCCATGAAGGAAAGGAGGAAGATGGCGGCGAACACCCTCTCGGTAAGGAACTGGGGCTTGGAGCGGATCATCAGATAGCCCAGCCCCTCGCTGGAGCCTACCCACTCTCCGATAACAGCGCCGATGACGCTGACAGAGATGGCCACCTTGACCCCGGAGAAGAGGAAGGGCAGGCAGGTGGGTACCTGGAGCTTCATAAATACTTGCCGCCGGCCGGCCCCGAGGGTGCGCATAAGGTTGATCATGTCCGGATCCACGGATTTGAGGCCGTCCACCGTGTTCACCACGATGGGGAAAAAGGCGATGAGGGCCACCACGATAATCTTGGGGGACATACCGTAGCCTATCCACACTAGAAGCAGGGGCGCAATGGCGATGATGGGGATGGTCTGGGAAGCGATAACGAAGGGATAAATGGAACGCTCCAAGATACGTGAGTAGGCGATGGCGGTAGCTAGGATCACCCCTAAACCCAAGGCCAGGGCGAAACCCAGCAGCACCTCCTCTAAAGTAACCCAAGAGTGGCTAAGCAGAATTCCCCTACTGGACACCATCTCCCCACCGATGACCGAGGGGGCAGGTAGCAGCCACCGCTGTACGTCAAAGAGGCGAACCAGACCCTCCCACACCCCAAAGAAAGCCAGAATGATCGCTAGAGGTGGAAGCCACCTCCCTCCTGCCTGAAGGTGGCGCGTGAGTGCTCTCGTAATTCGTTTCCTCCGAACGAGCCTCTCAACCAGCACAGTTGCTTGTCCCTCTTCCCTCATCGCCAGGCGTCTTCCTGAGCGCGACGGCTCTCTTCCCTTAGAACCGCGAGAAGCTGTCCCTTAAGCACAACGAAGGAGTCCTGGGTAACCATGTCGGATCGGCGTGGCCTGGGGAGGTCGACGTCCATAACCATCCTGACCCTCCCAGGGCGGACCGTCAGGACGTATACCCGGTCGGAAAGGATGAGGGCCTCGTCCACGTCATGGGTCACTAGAACGATGGTCTTCCCCAGGGACTCCCACAGCTCAAGGAGCCAATCCTGCATCTGGGCCCTGGTGAGGGCGTCCAGGGCGCCAAAGGGCTCGTCCAGCAGCATTACGTCCTGGCCGACCAAGACAGTGCGCAGGAAAGCAGCCCGTTGGCGCATCCCCCCCGATAGGGCGAAGGGGTATTGCTGCTCGAAGCCTCTCAGACCGAAGGTATCCAAAAGCTCCAGGGCCCGGTTTCTGGCGTCGCGGCGAGAGATTCCACGTAGCTCCAGCCCCAGGATGGCGTTGTCCAGTACGGTACGCCAGGGCATAAGCAGGTCTTTTTGCTGCATGTAGCCTACCAGCCCCAGGCGGCGGCTAATAGGGGCGCCATCGAGCTCCACCGACCCCAGGTCAGGCTGTTCCAACCCGGCGATGGTGTTGAGTAAAGTGCTCTTGCCGCACCCGCTGGGGCCTATGATGCTCACGAACTCTCCGCTTTCGGCGTAAAAGTCCACTCCTTCCAGCACCGGTATTTGCCGATCATCAACAGTGAAGGACCTGCTCAGGCCCCGAAGACGTATCTTTACTCTCGCCGTTTCCATTGGCTTAAAAATACTTCAGGCCGCCAGACTACCCTGGCGGCCTGAAGTATTCTCCAACAAATGCACGCCAATTCCCTCCGCTGGCATTACCCAGATCAGGTTCGCAAGGGTCAGCGACATTAGGGGTCGCCCTCTCAGCCCGGCTCTACCGAGCTCCCCCACGGCCTACTGTATTCGGCTTTTCAATTCCATTCTATTTTCTAGGAAGGTGGATGTCAACGACTGCACCAAGGGGGTAGTGTCCTAAGGGGAAAAGAGTTATCTTCTGGGGACATCCCAGACCCCGGCAGGGAACCCAGGTTCCCTGTACCCTCCTATAAAGTCAATAGAGCTGAATAACTTCTACACCCCTACGATCTTTATCATCGAGTGGCACTTGTAGATGCGGTTGATGTTGAGGAGGAGGGCAGTAAACTCTTCCACATAGCGAGAGTTCTCTAACCCGTTGCCATCCACTGGACGTAAAGCGTTGATTTTTTTCACCAACTCCATTACCTGCTCCTTGGCCTCCTGGTGGTCGGAGCACACCACTACGTCACCTTCCATCACCCTATCGGGAATTAGCAGGTCAACGGCGCTAACGTTCTGGAAAGCCGCCACCACCTGAGAATGGGGCAACAACTTCTGGGCCTGCATGGCTGCCGAACCCTCCTCAACGGATATCGCCCTTGCCTTTCCCTTGCTTACTGTCAGAGGTGACACCACGTCCACTACTATCTTGCCCGTAAGAGTGCCTTCCAATCCCTCCAAAAGGGGCCTCTGGCCCTCGTAGGGGACGGTGATGAACACCGTCTCGCCCTCATTGGCTGCTGCCGAGTTCTCCAGCCCCAAGATGGTTTTGGAGGGGGCAAGAGCGAGTAGCTCCTGGGCGGCCTGGCGTGCTCGATTCTCGTCACGCGAGCCAATGATGACGTCCTCCCCGGCCAGAGCGTATCGTAGAGCCAGGCCTCGTCCTTCGGGGCCTGTACCTCCCAGAAAAGCCAGCATATCTACCTCCTGTTCAAGATAACTCCTCCACTATAAAAGCACACTCTCTATTTAGAAAGAGCTCATGGTAGCCCTATAAGAGGGGAAGGCATGAGGTACTTGCTAAGCCCGAATCCACCGAAGGACACCGATGGACGGCGTGAGGACAGCGGAAGGGGGTGGGTGAGGGAGCTACAGGGGAGATGGCTGTGGTCTTGGGGTAGATGGGAGGCCGGCGGACGGTCTTGAGTCGCCGCACAGGGCCCCTAAGGCCCTATGCGGGAGTTGCGATGCGCGGGATGGCGAGAGGATACGCAGCAGGGGACTCTCGCGACCGGGGTGGCGCGAGATTGCGGGGACGTTGGGTCAGTTGCAGGTTGGCCGTCAGGCCGGGAACGGAATGGCTTGCAGCCGGGCCAAGGCGCGACTGAACTGGGTTTCCCAAAGCCAGCGCCGGGGGAGATGCAAAGTGAGGCGGCGCGCCGAGCGGGTGATCCGTCCCACCAGAGCGAAGACCCGCCGCCTGAGGGTCTTGGTGATCACGGTCCGCTCGCCCAGACCAATCCGCGCCGTACTTGAGGTCGCGTATGGCGTTCTCGACCTCGGCGTGGCGGCGATGATCGGCCTCCAGTTCCAGCGTCTCCCCATCGCGGTCGGTGATGAAGGCGTGATAGCTGTATCTGGCGAAGAGGGCGAGCTGGGAACCGGGCGTCGGCTTCACCCGCCGGACAATGAGCCGCACCGGCGCGGCTTCCGGCTTGGCCTGGAACGGGGTGTAAGTCGTCTCGGCGACATCGGCGGCGCCGTCCATCCAGTAGGGAATGGGAGTCCAGTCCTCCTCTGGTATCGCCTCGATCAGGTCCCGCAGGCTGGCGCGCTGGCGGATGGTGATAGAGAAGCGGACATCCATTTCCCGGCAGGCGGCAACGACAGTGTGGGCGTAGAAGCCGCTGTCGGCCCGCACCGTGAGTTGTCCCCTGGCCCCGCCGTAGCGCACCCGCCCCACCGTCTCACGCAGGAAGTGGGCGGCGCCACGGGCGGTGTTGGCCCGGCCCTCGCGCAGCCGGGACATCAGCACCTCGCCGGTGCCGGCGGCAATGGCCAGCAGCGGGTGATAGCCGCGGGCGCCGGTATAGCCGTGGTGGCGCGCTCCCTCCTTGGCCAGTCCATAGGTCTCACAGATGGTCGAGTCCAGGTCGATGGTCAGGGGCGAGTCGCCGGGTCCGGCCCCAGCGGCCCAGGCCCGGGCCAACAACTGGCGGCTCACGCGGTCGAGTTGACGGACATGCCCCCACCGGAAGCTGCGCAGGAAGGTCCCCAGGGTGGATGGCGCCTTGACCACGCAGCCTAGAACACCGACCGTCCCACCAGCGCGCAGCGCATCGGCGTCGTCGATGCAGTCGCCGCCTGCCAGCGCGGAAGCGACCAGCGTCAGCATCTTGTCCCCAGTGTTCGCCCGTCCCGGCGCTCCGCCGAGGTCAAGGTGATGGTCGACGAGTTCCCGCAGGCCCAGGTGCCGGGCTAGGGTGGCCGGCAGGAGCAGGCCGGCATTGGCCACCAGGCGATGGTCGTCAAAGAGGATGCGGATACGGTCGGGTTTGTTCTGTGGCAGCATCTATTGGGTGCTCCTTGTTTCCGGGCGGGTTTCTGTTCCAAAACCATTATCCCAGATTCAGAGGAGCACCCGCTCGCTTCTTCAAGGGCTGTCCCCAAGGCCGTCCTTCGGTCGATTCGGGCTAAGGTAATCTTCGGAGGGACGCACCTATGAATTCTAACTTAAAGGTCTGGGGTTACAGTACCCCTGGACTTGACCGTGCTGGTTCTTTACGTCCTCGTTCTCTCTCTTCCCACCTTCGTTTATTATGACCTCCATCCCTCTGGCTTGCTACAAAGACGTCCGAGGTTTTATAGTAGGATCAATTCGGAGCCTAGCGATAACATGATAAGGAGGGCAAAGGATGCCATACTACATGTACATTTCCGTTCAAGACGATGACAAGATTTTGGTTTTCACCATGGATGCAGGGACCGGCAAGCTCACGCCAAAGGCCGAAGTGCCTGTATCGGGTGGGCCGTCCCCGCTAACGATAAGCCCGGACCGGAAAGTTCTTTACGTGGGGCATCGCAGCTCAGAGATATCCAGCTTCCTGATAGACCAGGACACCGGAGGGCTGACCCAGAGCGGGAAGGTGACGCTGGAGGCCGCACCCACATTTCTGTCCACAGACCGCAAAGGCAGGTTTGTGCTGTCCGCCTATTATCAAGGCGCTCATGCGGCGGTACATCCTGTCGGAGATAACGGAGCGGTGGGTGACCCACCCACCGAATGGCTCGAAACGGCCACCGGCGCTCACGCGATGCAGACCGACCCGTCCAACAGGTATGCCTTCGTGCCTCACATTGCCGGGAACGGCCCCAACGCGATTTATCAGTTCAGGTTCGACGAAAACACCGGCCATATTACCCCCAACTCTCCTCCAAGGGTCGAGCCGGAAGAACCCCTTGGCCCACGCCACTATTGCTTTCATCCAACCCAAGACATCCTCTACTTTTCCAACGAGCAGGGTTGTAGTGTAACCGGCTATCGTCTAGACACTTCGACGGGAACGCTGTCGGCTTTTCAAACTATAACGACCCTGCCCGCTGGTTACACCGAAAAGAACACCTGCTCTCAGATTCAAATCTCCTCTTCGGGGAAATTCCTGTACGTTCCCAACCGAGGGCACGACAGCATAGCGGGCTTCACTGTAGACGCCTCCACTGGGCGGTTGACGGCCATCGGGAATGTGTCAACCGAAGCTGTGCCCGCTGCCTTCAGCCTGGACCCGGAGGACAATTTCCTCTTCGCCGCTGGCGCAGAGTCGGGCCGTCTCGCCTCATACCGAATCAACCGTAATACGGGTCAGCTTACGCCCTTGGAGACTTATTCCGTGGGCAAGAGGCCCCAGTGGGTGCTGGTAACAAGTCTTGGAGGCTAGCCTCTGGCATGCCACATTGACGGTTGGCATAGCTGACCCATAGCATCGTAATGCTCCCGGCAATTTAGGGTCTCGCATCCCGGCGAAGCACTGAAGTGGCCCTGCGACGCTCGGGAGACGTAGACACGATTATCGATGGCTCGGAAGGGGTGGGACTAGCCGCCGTTCTGACGCCCGAGAAAGGGCGTTTATACCACGGAGAGCCAATCCAAGCTGGACGCCTCCAGAATGGACGACGAGCGACTTCCCATATTAAGCCGGATCAGAAGAAATTTGGTAAACTGGCTGCACATTCACTGGCTGGAGGAGCAGTATGAGGTACGACGTGATTGTTGTAGGAGCAGGTTCTGCCGGTGCAACCATTGCTGCCCGCATTTCGGAGGACCCGAACCGGTCTGTACTGTTACTGGAGGCAGGACAGGACTATCCGGATTTCCAGGACCTTCCCGATGACCTCAAGCTGGGCAACGATGTGTGGATGTCTGCCTACGGGCCACACACCTGGGGGTATGAGGCCCAGGTTACTCCGCAGCAGCCTAGTCTTACTATTCCCCGTGGCAAGGTTACTGGTGGCTCCAGCGCCATCAATGGTCAGGTCCTCTATCGTGGCATCCCGGAAGACTATGACCGCTGGGCGGAATGAGGCAACCAAGAATGGGGCTTCACCAAAGTCCTGCCCTATTTTCGGAAGATGGAGAATGACCATGACTTCCCTGGCGGAGACTTCCACGGCAACGATGGCCCCATCCCGGTACGGCGGTACCCCAAGGAGGAGTGGCTACCCCATGCCGTAGCGTTCCATCAGGCGTGCCTGGAGGAAGGGTTCCGCGACGATGCCGACCAGAACGACCCAGAGTCTACAGGCGTCTCTCCCAGGGCACGCAATACCGTTGATGGCGTTCGCATCAGCACCGCCCTGGCTTATCTTGATCCTGCCCGCCACCGTCTTAATCTCACTATCAGGGCGAATGTAACAGCCCGGCGCATTGTGTTTGCCGATAACCGGGCTGTGGGGCTGGAAGTGGAAAGCGGCGGGGAACGGTTCACAATCGAGGGTGAGCAGATCGTATTGAGCGGCGGTGCCATCGGTTCGCCCCATCTTCTGCTCCTTTCTGGTGTTGGCCCGGCGGAGCAGCTAGGGAGCGTGGGAGTAAACGTGGTCCACGACCTACCAGGTGTAGGTAAGAACCTTAGAGACCATCCCAATGCAGCAGTTCTGTTCCGTGCCAGCGGCGAGCGGCCAGATGTTCAAGCACCAGTCGTCCAGG
Organism: Dehalococcoidia bacterium; assembly: GCA_965248115.1. Lineage (GTDB taxonomy): Bacteria > Chloroflexota > Dehalococcoidia > Lucifugimonadales > CBDFII01 > CBDFII01. Next base: position 821,360 of record CBDFII010000005.1, on the reverse strand, counting down.
TAGGACTTCGTTACACTGTGGAAGGGTTCCATCTGCGCAATGACATGCAAATGAGCCCTACGCTTCTGAACAGCGAGCATCGCCCTGTCCAGATTGATATCACCGATGATGGCAACTACATCGGGTTTAGCACGAGTCTGCAGCTTGCTCTCAGCGCGGGCGAGTTGAGACTCACCTCTCCCGATCCCAACGTCCAGCCGTTTCTGGACTACCGGTATCTCACCGATCCCTTTGATCGAGAGCGAATGCGCAAGGCTATACGGATTGCTATACGTCTAGCGGAGCACCCCGCGTTCAAAGACATCCTCATGGAGCGGGTCTCGCCTACCGATGCCGATCTGGCCTCAGATGATACTCTGGACGACTGGCTGATGCGATATACAGGCACCTCTCATCACGTATCATGCACCTGCAAAATGGGGCCATCATCGGATACCATGGCGGTGGTCGATCAGTTCGGATGGGTGCACGGGCTGGAAAGTCTGCGGGTAGCCGACGCATCAATAATGCCGGACTGTATTCGCGCCAATACCAATGCCACTACCATCATGATCGGAGAGCGCATAGCGGACTGGGTTAACGAGGGCAGATAGAACAGAAAGGGATAGTTACTTGGCCAACACCCAAGCCGAGTTTGTGCTATTGGTGAGGGCCCTCAACCTCCTGGCTGTCTGGCTCAATCTTCCAGGAGGCCCTGGAGTGAAGGAGTTCCTGCAAGCAGAGATTGGGGCTCGTAATTAGAGTGGCACACGCTGTCGAGCATCCGGCTGGAGCAGTATCAGCATGTGACCGAAGGGCTAGCCGGATTCGCCGGGCGCAGGGATGACCCCGAGCTGCTGCATCATCCCCATCTGGTCGTCGATCTCCCACTGCTCGGCGATCTTGCCGCCACTCATGCGATATATGATCATTGCCAACATCGGCACACTCTTGCCTGTCGGGGGAATCCCCTGGAGGTCGCCCGTGTGAGTCCCGCCTGCTGTCGCCCTGACTACGACTTTGTCTCCTTCGGCGATAATGTCGTCAACATTAATAGCGAGGTCGGGGAAGGCGACGAGGAACGTATTCAGGAACTCGGTGAGCTCTTTGGCCCCCTTAACTTCCAACCCACCTGCACCGTGGTAAGCGACGTCAGCGGCGTAGCTCCCTGTGAAACTGTCCAGGTCTTTGTTACTGATTGCCTTTAAGTTTTGCCTAATGAGGGCCTTGTTAGCCTCCGACATGGTGCGCCTCCTCGAGTAGAATGCCAACATTATCAGACACAGCTTTGCAGACGGTCAAGCACCTGAGAACCTGGCCAGAATGTTGGTTACCCATCGCCTCCTATAGGTTGAACTGGGGGTCGACGTAATCCTTTTCCTTGACGTAAATCTGGAGGCGTCTCCTCCCTAGATCGACGATGATTATCCAGTTCTTCTCGTGATCGATAGCTATGTGTGTGGGCAGCTTCAACCCCCACGCCAGTTCCGGATCCCTCGCCCGGCGGATGGCTTTGATTATGTCGGGGTTCGCATTCACCTGCTCTTGGGCCCACTTGCTAAACTGCTGTGCATCCCCATAAAGGGAAGTGATGAACTCTCCGTCCGGCGTGTAAATCTGGACACGGTTATTGGCCCAGTCCGCTATGTAGACATCGCCATCCTTATCCACGGCCACAGCGGAGGGGTGGTTGAGTTCACCGGTGTCGGCCCCCTCCAGCCGCAACATATGTGAAAAATCTATGTGTCTGGGATAGTGCTCAGGATAGTTGAGATCACCAGCCCCAGGCGCTGGCCGTCCAAATTGGGCGAGGAAGATCCCATCGGGGCTGAACTTCTGCACCCGGTGATTCTTCCAGTCAGCTACATATACATCACCCTCGCCATCAACCGTGATCCCCCAGGGTATGTTGAATTCGCCCTCCCTACTGCCGTACCCTCCCCACCCACCGAGGAAGACGCCGTCTTTGGTGAACTTCTGCACCCTGTGGTTAAGGGCATCCACTTCGTAGAGGGTATCATTTGAATCAAAGACAAGGCCTGACGGGCCATTGAGTTCTCCAGAGCCATTTCCCGGAGTACCCCACTTACTGAGAAAATTGCCATCCTTGTCGAATATGGAGATACGGTGAAGATAGTCATCGGAGACGTAGACGTTCTCATCCTTGTCCAGGGCCACACAGGTCGGCCAAATAAATTGACCATCCCCGGTGCCTTCGGAACCGATCGTAAGGAGATACTGCTCCTCGAACGGACCTCCTACCGTTATTTTATGAACACGCGCTGGCTGCAAAGCCGCTCGGTCCAAGACGTAAAATACATCGTCCCTAGCCACCGCAACCCCGTGGGGCCTACTGAACCCGGGTGCCCCTTTGCCTTCTTGCGATTGACCAGAGGCCCTACCGCCAACTTGGTGGCTCCAGTTGTACACACGCCCACGAGCGATGGTTATTAATGCCATCGGGCCCTCCCTGGATTACCTTCTTCCTGCAAAGGATACTTTAAGAGGGGTAAATTGTCACGGCAACCATGCCTGCGGGCTTGAAACAGCACAAACGCGGCATCAAGGCTTCTTTAGACACGCCACTACCTACACAGTTACCAGGACTGGAGACTCAATATCCACAAGGCGGAGTCAGCCTCTCCCGCAAACAGTAATTCGAAATGGCAGGGAGAGAGGGAAAAGGCCCAGTGCCTATCTGCCAGCGCCATCCTCGATCCTGGCCCATGAGTCTCGCAATGATGCAGTCCGATTGAAAACTAGCGCTCCAGGGGAAGAATCGACGGAATCTACGCAGAAATAACCCTGTCTCTCGAATTGGTATTGACTTCCTGGTTTAGCGCTGACCAGATTTGGTTCAACTCGGCAGGACGTCAACGTCTCCAACGAGTCCGGATTCAGATATCTCCTGTAATCAGAACCATCCCGTGCATCGTCAGGTTTTTCTGTTGTGAACAGATGACCGTATAGTCGCACCTCAGCTTCGAGCGAGTGAGCAGCCGAGACCCAGTGTATGGTCCCTCTGACCTTGCGTCCATCAGGAGCCTGACCACCGCGTGTTTCCGGATCATAGGTACAATGTAACTCGACGACATCCCCCGTGTGTTCATTCTTCACAATACCCACACAAGTGATGAAATACCCGTATCGCAGCCGTACCTCACGTCCCGGGGCCATCCGAAAGAACTTCTTGGGCGGGTCCTCGCGAAAATCCTCTTGTTCAATATACAGATCGCGTGAAAAGGGAACTTTCCTCGTACCCATCGAGGGGTCCTCTGGACTGTTGACGGCGTCCAACTCCTCCACCTGATCTTCCGGATAGTTATCGATGACCACTCGAAGTGGACGCAGGACTCCCATAACGCGGGGAGCACGCTTGTTCAAATCTTCGCGAACACAGTGCTCAAGCAGAGCAATCTCGACTGTATTTTCCCTCTTGGCCACTCCGATGCGTTCACAAAAGTCTCTGATCGACTCGGGTGTGTATCCACGTCTCCGCATCCCCCGCAATGTCGGCATCCGAGGATCGTCCCATCCACTCACATGCCCTTGTACCACCAACTCAAGGAGCTTTCGCTTGCTCAGCACGGTGTGACTGAGATTTAAGCGGGCGAACTCGATCTGTTGAGGATGATAGATTTGCAATTCGTCGAGAAGCCAGTCGTACAGTGGGCGATGATCTTCAAACTCCATGGTGCAGATTGAATGGGTAACACCTTCGATTGAATCTGATTGGCCGTGGGCAAAGTCGTAGGTGGGGTAAATGCACCACTTGTCGCCTGTTCGGTGATGGGGCACCTTCATAATGCGATAGACGACTGGGTCTCGCATGTTTAGATTGCCGGATGCCATGTTAATCTTGGCGCGAAGAACCCGCGAGCCTTCGTCTAATTCGCCGGCTCGCATGCGCTCGAACAGCTCCAGATTCTCCTCGACAGAACGGTTGCGGTATGGACTGTCCTTACCAGGTTCTGTCAAGGTACCGCGGTATTCTCTGATCTCGTCTTGACTCAAGTCACATACGTAAGCCTTACCTGCTGTGATTAACTGGACAGCGTACTCGTACAGCTTGTCAAAGTAGTCCGATGAGTAGTACAGGTGACTCGCCCAATGGAATCCCAGCCAACGTAGGTCTTCCTGGATCGATTCGACGTATTCCACTTCCTCCCTGGTTGGATTGGTATCATCAAACCGCAAGTGACAAACACCCCCGTTCTCGGCTGCGATACCGAAATTGAGGCAGGCGGATTTGGCATGTCCGATGTGCAGGTAGCCGTTTGGCTCCGGAGGAAATCGCGTTACCAGCCGTCCGTTATTCTTGTTCGTCTTAAGGTCATCGGCGGCAATATCCCGGATAAAGTCGGGGGACCGAGTGGATTCGGTGGTGGTCATTCGTACAGCTCACTTGTGCATTGGCCGACCTTCAGCTCAGGTGAGAGGGCTAGAAATGTTTCTGGTACACTTGTATACGCCAGCGACAGTAATCTACAACGAATATGCGGTTGTCCTCGTCCACATCTATGGCCACCGGCGACCAGAACGGCTTCTCTCGCTCTAGTTTATAAGCCTCTTCCCGTTCTTGCCACATAAAACTGTTAGAGTCCAGCTTGGCTTTGGCCCACTTGGACAAGGTGGAGTCACCACTGAATTTGGCGATGAAGGTGCCATTGGGAGCGAAGACCTGCACCCGATCGTTGTACCAGTCAGCCGCATAGATATAGCCCTCCCTATCGACAGCCACCCCACTGGGGCGATTGAATTGGCCATCCCCCTTGCCGGGAGTGCCAATCTTCATAAGAAACTCGCCTTCGGGGGTGAACTTCTGAATGCGGTTGTTGCGCCAGTCGGCGACGTAGATGTAGCCCTCATGGTCTATGGTGATACCCCAAGGAAGGTTGAACTCGCCGTCGCCGCTGCCGGCCCGTCCCCACTTGGCCAGGAATCGTCCCTCTCCAGTAAACTTTTGGATGCGGTTGTTAACACTGTCCACAAGGAACAGATTATTGTCGGCATCAAAAGCTAGACCCGAAGGGCGATTGAACTGGCCGTCACCGTCACCTTCGACACCCCACTTGCCAAGCCATTCTCCCTCCTTAGTAAACATAGAGATGCGCTGAAGCTCTTCATCAGCCACGTAGACATTCTCATCCTTGTCGATAGCAAGGGAGGTGGGCCAGGTAAACTGTCCGTCATCGGTACCGCCAGTGCCAAACTGGCCTATGTAGTCCTCTCCCACAGTGCAGATGGTTACCCTCACGTGCTCGGGCATCGCATCGTAGGCGCGGTTCACCACGTAGATCAAATCTTCTTTGCCGCGAGCCAAGGCCACTGGATGGTCAAAACTGGGCCCCGAAGGCCCGAGTTGCCCGATGGTATGGCTATATTTGAACATTCGAGTGGCTGCAGCATGTGTACTCATAATAATTTCACCATAAGTCTGTTCTTGACCGAAGGCTCATTCAGCGGAACTGATGCTCCTGGGTGGCCCCAAAGCCAGCTCGCGGCTGTAAGTGTTCCACTAAAGCTACATCGTCGCTGACCATCTCCCCCCTCGTGCCGGTTGGAACTCCTCAGCTATGCATGATATTAATCGGGATTATTTTAGTGCTTGTAATTTTAGATAGCAAGGGTACGGACCAGGTGTATCTATATCAACAACCTTGTCCCTCAACAGGTGCCATCCTGGTTGGACACAAATTAAGTAGCATACTCCAGTCGTGCGCCTTTCATTGAGGGAGAAAGAAATATCACCAAGCGGAAGGGCTAAAAGTCGGCAGTGTATGTTGCCGCAGTTTAACTTGCCAGGTGGCCAGTAGCCACAATCAGATATTACCAAGTATCAAAGTTGACACCCGGCTAACTGGTTTGCATAATTCGGTCAAGCAGGTACCGATGGAATGATCCTAAACTGAACCGGGAGAGTTCTGTCGAAAGGAGATGACATGAAATATGACGTGATTATAATCGGAGCAGGTTCTGGCGGTTGTACCTTGGCGGAACGATTATCGGAGGACTCAAGCCGCTCGGTGTTGCTTCTGGAGGCAGGCCCCGACTATCCCGACTTCGAACAGATCCCAGATGAGCTAAAGTACGGATTCGCCCTCAACTCTGCCTTAGTGGTCGATGCCCCTCACAACTGGTCACTTTGGGGTACCGCTACTCCTCAGCAGCCTACGCCAAATCCTGTGCCACAGGGTAGAGTAGTGGGAGGTAGCAGTGCCATTAATGGCCAAATGTTCGTCCGAGGCCTCCCCGAAGACTATGACAACTGGGCCTCTTGGGGTAACACCGAGTGGGGCTACCTGAACGTACTACCCTACTTTCGCAAAATAGAAACAGACTTGGATATACACGATGATTTCCATGGTTCTGATGGCCCCATCCCAGTGCGCCGATACGCGCGGGAGGTGTGGCCTCCTTTCCTCGATGCTTTCTATAAAGCTTGTCTGAGCCTGGGATTTCCCGACACTCCCGACTTGAACCATCCCGAAGCCTTGGGAGTAAGTCCCTGTCCCATGAACAACCGCGATGATGTTCGGATGAGCACCGCCATCGCATATCTGAACTCTGGCCGCCATCGACTTAACCTCACAATAAAGCCCAACGTGCTGGTGAAACGTATCCTGTTTTCGGGTAAAGAGGCATCGGCAGTGGAAGTGGAGAGTGGTGGCGAGACCTTCACGGTGGAGGGCAATGAGATCGTACTTAGCGCTGGCGCCACCGCATCGCCCAAGCTGCTGATGCTATCTGGCGTGGGGCCAGCCGACCATCTGCGTAGTTTTGGCATACCACTGGTCCACGATCTCCCTGGAGTCGGCCAGAACCTGAGAGACCATCCGGGGGTATTTATAGGCCTAAACGTAAAGGAGGAGTTTCGAGTAGACCCCAACGCACCCAACGCTCGAATTGTCCTCCGCTACACTGCCCAGGGTTCTACAGATCGGGGCGACATGCAAATCGTGCCAGCCCGCTTAGCCGGTCCCTTCGATGTGGACGCTCTTAAGATTGGAGAGGTTCGGATAGTATGCAGACTGTACTTGGCCACCAGTGCTGGCCAGGTGCGCCTCACCTCCACAGACCCCCACGTGCAACCATATCTCGACTTCAAGTTTTTAGAGAACCCCTGGGACCGGGAGCGTTTTCGTGAGGCGGTGCGTATATGTGTCCAGCTGCTAAAGCAGGAAGGTATAAAAGACATGATCGAAGAGATCGTGTCGCCTACCGATCAAGATATAGCCTCGGACGAGGTGCTAGATACCTGGTTGATGCAAAACGTCACTGCCGGGGCTCACTTCGGGGGCACCTGCAAGATGGGGCCGTCATCAGACCCCATGGCAGTGGTTGACCAGCACTGCCAGGTGCGTGGATTGGAAGGGCTCTGGGTCGGGGATGCCTCTGTGATGCCCGATGTCGTTCGAGCCAATACCAATGCCACGACCATTATGATTGCGGAGCGCGTCGCAGAGTGGATCAAGGAGGGCAAATCTAAATAGGTAAGGACGAACACTGTTGCACTGCTCAGATAAGGAAGGCAGGTTTGTTGCTTATACTAGGGCTCCTATGATGGGTAATGATGTCATTTCTACATCCTCTTAGGCCTGTTCAACTTAGGCCTGTTCAACCTTCTTTGCTTCGTTAATTGCCTGAGCTATGGCCCTTCCCAAATCCCTCAAGAACCTTCTCCGTTCGTAATCGGCAAGACTGCCCCTAACCAACGCTTCACCAAAGCGGCGAAGGGATTCATCTGTGCCAGCTTCAATGATGCTTGCTACCCGTGCCGGCGTAATATCCGCCATGTCAATCCTCCTATGGAAGATGTGTCATTAGGAAAAAGGCTAGCCTCCCCTTGGGCAGGCTAGCCCTATATTATCAGCCGAGGCCGCGCACCAACAGCTACAGGTTAAACTGGGGATCCACGTAATCCTTATCTTTGATGTAGATTTGGAGGCGGCTCCGCTGACAGTCAGCTACAACGACACGGCTCTCTGCTTGGTCAAATGCCACCGCCGTAGGATAGAGGAATCGCCATTCTGGTTCGCGACTCTTGACTCTGCGCCGAGCTTTAATCATATCTGGATTGGACTGTAAAACCGGCTTGCCCCACTTGGAAACCTCTTGGGCGTCCCCAATAAGGGAGGCGATGACATCCCCATTAGGCTCGAAAATCTGAATCCGGTGGTTAGCCCAATCACACACGTACACGTCCCCGTCTCTATCAACTGCGACACTGGTTGGATGGTTTAGCTCCCCCATCCCTGTCCTGAAAGCGCCAAAGGTAGACAGGAAAATTCCGTCGGGGGAGAATTTCTGCACCCGATGGTTTTTCCAATCCGCCACGTATATATCACCCTGGTTGTCAATGGTAAGGCCCCAGGGAAAGTTGAACTGGCCTTCGCCCCTTCCCCATTCACCGAACGTGGCCAGAAGGGCACCGTCTTTGGTGAACTTCTGTAATCGATTGTTCACACTATCCACCACGTAAAGGTTATCCTCCAGGTCGAAGGCCATACCTGAGGGACGGATTGGCTCCTCATGACTAGCCCCTGCTATACCCCATTTGTCCAGGAAAGTCCCACCCTTATCAAATATGGAGATGTGCTGAAGCCACTCGTCGGCCACGTAGACGTTTTCCTCTCGGTCCAGTGCCACAGAGGTGGGCCAAAGCAACTGACCATCCCCTTCGCCGTATTTGCCGAACTCGCAGATAAACTCTTCCTCCCCGGGTGCTCCAATGGTGACCTTGCTGACTCGCGTAGTAAAGCTGTTTTCGCTGCCCCTGCTGACCACGTACACTACGCCGTTCCGACCTATTGCCAGCGCCGTAGGCAAGTGAAATCCGACGCCCGAGGTGGACTGACGCCCCACCACGTGGCTAAAGGTGTACACTCGCCCTGCTGCTATGGTAGTGATCATATTGCTCTTCTGCCTTTAGCCTGGTGGAACATTAAAGGAGAGCTAACCATTCGAATGTGCCGACAACAACGGGTACAGGCTCCCACCCCTACCACTTCCCCCCAGGGAATTGAGTAGAGTGCACCTATCCGAACTGGTACTCTCTGGTGGCAACTATCAGTTGTAGCATCTGGGCAACTCTTTGAATGGAGGAGCTGTCTTCCCCGTCGGTGCCCCAGCCCACTATGCCACCCTCTTCCGCCTCCTCGATCAGGTGTTGACGAGTCTGAGGCTCCACCTCCAGGGGGCCCAGCAGGTCCAAACAGCTATCCACCAGCCCCTTAGGGGACATGTCTCCCTGAGTCCTAAGACGGGTGATGATGGACTGTACCCCAGGCAGTCTGGTGTCACCTACCAGGTCGGCAACGAAATTGACTCGGCTCATCAGAGAGCCGCTGTTGATCCACTCCTGGCCCGTGTGCCAGCCTTCTACGCTGGGCGGATTCATAAGGTCTTGGCCCAAATAGTTAGGTTGCATACTTATCCGACTAACGCCGGGCCTCGGGAAGCTATGACCGCCCACCAGCTTGAGGGTGCCCACCACCACCTCGGCGGGGCTCTTCACCTTGGAGAATAGAGCCTCCTTGAAGAAGTCGGAATTAAATAAGGTGCGTAGCACAGGCCTCATCTCGTACTTGGACTCGATAAATGTCGTCACCAGGGTGTCTATCGCCTCAGGATTCCGTGGAGGCTCGATAGACCAGCTTGGTACCTGGGGCTCATCGGCCACGAAAAAGTTGTACAGGTGTCGGGCAATGAATCGAGCACAGGCAGGCTGCTGGACGGTGATATCTATAATGTCCTCGCCGTTGAAGCGTCCCTGGTGCCCCAAAAAGCTCTTCTCACCACCATCGTGGTCCTCGAGCTTGTATTCGAAGGTCCAGGGATGGCGACCGTAGGGTTGCCGTGGTAGTTTGGCAGCTATAGTCCAGCCGGTGAAGGCCCGGGATGCCTCCCTAACATCATCCTCAGTGTAGTTGCCTACACCCATGGAGAAGAGCTCCAGCAGCTCTCGGCCCCAGTTCTCATTGACCGCGTACTTGTGGTTCTCGTTGTTATCCAGCCAGAAGACCATAGCAGGGTTCATGGCCAGCTCGATCAGCAAGTCTCGGAAGTTGCCCATGCCGTGGTGCCGGAACATGGCAATCTGCTTGAGCATCTCGTCGTAGTTGTCCACCTTGGCCTCTCCCGTGGCGAACACCTGATGCCAGAAGAGGGCCATCTTCTCTTCCAAGGGACGCCCACTATTCAGCAAGTGGTACATCCAGTTGACAGTTGCCATGGGTCCAGTGCCCCCGGGGACCAGAACGCCCGGATGATACCTCAGGAGGACGTATTCATCAGCTGCAGGAGCGTCCTCGGGATACAGAAGCTCCTCCACCGTTGCCTCATACCCATTGGCCACACGCTCCTCTAGCTCTTCCCTGGTTGTCCCGAAGCTAGCTCGGCGCATCAGGTGAGCCATCAAGGCTAGATCATCCCTGCTGCCGCTCATATTTCTAGTTCCTTTTCAGACCTAAGTTCTTAGATGAGAGCGATCCTAGCTGGGTTTATTCTAGTGCAGGCAAATACCGATTACAAGAACGCAAGTCGAAGGGTGTTCAGTCTGAAAGAGATGAGGCAAGGCTTGGAGACGGAAGGTGACCGTTCCCGTATCATCTACCTTCCTTCTCCTATCCCTCTGAGCGCTGTCGAAGGTACCAGTCTACGATCTCTTCTCCCGTGGCTTTCCACACCCCTGCATAGCTACAGATGTGGGCCATTGTCTCTTCTAGGTACTTGCTTCGGAAGGGCTGCCCCGAAAGCCATGGATGCAGGTTGAACACAAAGGTCCTGCCGCTGTGGGCACCCTCCTTGTAAAGGGCGTCGAAGCACTCTCGAACCATCTGGCTGTACAGGGTGATGGACAGTCGCGGGCCCCAGTGGCTCAATATGTCGTCTGCCTCGAGGGTTATGGGCAAAGAAACAACCTCTCCATGGGGGACCTTCATACGGTAAGGCTGATCATCGTTGGGCCAGTCACACACATAGCGGATACCCTCCATCGCCAGCAGGTTGGGGGTACGGGTAGACTCTCCGTAATCAGGCCCAAGCCACCCAACGGGTTTACGGCCTGTAGCCTGCTCAAGGGCCTCTAAAGACTCACGGATGTAACGGCGCTCCTCCTCCTCAGCCATATTGCTGGTTATCATCTGGGTAACGGTTACACCGTGGCCGATGAGCTCCCACCCGCGCCTCTTGCACTCTTCTATGATGAAGGGGTAATTTTGGGCCACGGTGGCGTCCATTGCCACGGTGGCCCGGATACCGTAGCGGTCCAGCATCTCCATCAGCCTGAATATGCCCACCCTATTGCCGTACTCGCGGCGGGAGAAGGTGGTTACGTCGGGGGAGCCCCGCCGCTCTATAGCTGCTAAGGGCGGCGCCTGATAGGAGCCAGGAGGAGGACTCCACTCATAGTGCTCCAGGCTCACTATGACGCACAGTGCCACCCGGGAGTTGTCGGGCCACTGGAGGGCGGGTCTGGCACTGATGGGAGACCAGTCGTAGTAGTCGTGATCTGTTCCTGGCCTTCGCTGTGCGGGCATAAATGGCCCCCTGTTCGACGTTGGATTAGACGCCCAGCTCTTAGCCCTTTGGCTCCTCGAGATAAGCTAGTATCGAATCGTAGTAGTTGGCCATGTAGTATTCGGCGATGTCGTCAGCAGTGGTCAACCACACCCCATCGTGGGCCAGGACATAGGAGAGAGCCTCGTCCAAGTACTTTAAGCGGTGGGGCTGGCCTATCAGATAAGGGTGGAGAGCGATACACATGACACGACCATCCTTCTCACCCTCCCGGTAAAGGACGTCAAACTGGGCCTTGATTATCTGGCATAGATAATCGGCCTCAAAGCCCTCGTAAACCATGATGGCGTCATTGATCTCGATGGAGTAGGGCATAGAGATGAGACGGCCTTGCTTCACCTTCAGAGGGAAGGGCTGGTCGTCGTGAAGCCAGTCGGCGTGATAAAGGAGGCCCGCCTCGGCCATCAGGTCAGGGGTGTTCACTGAGTTGGAAACAGCTGGCCCCAGCATCCCTTTGATCTGCTTTCCTGTGTACCTCATCACCGTCTCAATAGTATCTTGGTAGAAGGCCCTCTCCTCCTCTTCGGGCATGCCGTAGAGGTAGCGGGTGTTGTAGATGCCGTGGGACATGAAGGCCCAGTTGCGGGCCACCATGGCCTCTCGAACTTCGGGAAAGTGCTCCAGGATAGCCACGTTGAGGGAAACGGTACACGGGACTTGGTGCTTGTCCAGAACCTCTACCAGCCGCCAAAAGCCAACCCGGTTGCCGTAGTCGCGATTGGCGTAGTTGAGCACATCTGGGTGGGGAGTTCTGGGCCACGGATTGCGCTGTTGCCCAGTAGGAGGGGTATATTCGTAATGCTCCACATTGGGAGAGACCCATAGAGCCACTCGAGCACCATTGGGCCACCTAAGCACCGGTCGGTCTATAATGGGAGAGTAGTCGAATCGGTCGGGCTCCACTCACCACCTCCTAGCGAGGTAAAAACCACCATCTCTTGCTGCCAGTGCACAAAAGAGGCCAATTCGGCCTGTTGCCGTCCGCTTCTTTTACGTCAGAAAAAACGTCCCGGCTGAGCTGTAACTTCCGGGACTTTAGCGCTTAAGCTAAGAGCCTTCCTTCACCTCGATGATCTCCTCAGCAACAAGACCGTGTGCCTCGCGGTGCACTGCTTCAGCAGCCTCCTTGCTCGGAGCCTCGACCAGACAATATACGGTGCCGTCGCCTTCGTTGAACCAGTATCTTATTAGTAATAATCTTTTAGCTATGAGAGCCCCTCGGCTCAGCACACAACTCACGTCTGCCACGTCATTGTTGCCCGGCTTGGTCAGCTCCTTTAACCGACTATTTCCCTGACGGCTTGATGTTCTGGTTCACCCGGAAGAAGTTGGTGGGGTCGTACTTGTTCTTCAGGGCGACCAGCCGTTCGTAGGTTGGGCCTCCGTAGGCCGCCTTGACCCGGTCTTCGCCCTCTTCCCCCAGGAAGGCAACGGCAACCCCACCGGTATAGAACGGCCTCATCGCCTCCTCGAACTCGCGGGTCCACCGGATGTTCCTCTCGTCGTCCGAGGCGTCGGGCCACAACGAAAAGATGACGTTGTTGTACGGCCCATCTCGGTGGCTGAACGCCGTCTCGTCTCGTCCCGCCCCACACGGCTCACGGCGCCATGTGTATGCTCGATAAACAAGGCGCTCAGTGGAGATGGAAGGGCCGCACCGCAGTGGGCCACAATGGTGTCGATAGCGTCGTCGGGGAGACCCTTCAGGAAGTTCATTTTCCAGTAGCTCCGGAACCCAGGAGGAGTTCCGGCGTCGAACATGCTCTGATGCGCCGTGTAGGGCATGGGGCCGATTTGGTCTATCACCGGCGGGCCGAACTCCTTGATAGGCTTCACGATCCGCTCCCCCTCCTCCACGGGGCCGGGGTAGCACACGGCGATGGCGATTATGGGGGTGCTGCCGTCGGGGGCCGTGGTGGGGATGGCGTAGGTCGTCAGGTCATCGGGAGCCGATCTGGTGAATTCGCGATAGAACCGCAGGACCTCTTTCGCCTTTGCCAGGGGATGGGCCACCAAGCCCCCCACTATTATGGGACCGACCGGGTGGAGCCGGAACTCGAACGACGTGACTATGCCAAAGTTCCCTCCGCCCCCCCGGATGCCCCAGAAGAGGTCCGCGTTCTCATTGGCGCTGGCCGTCAGAAACCGGCCGTCGGCGGTGACCACATCGACGGAGAGGAGGTTGTCGATGGAAAGGCCGCATTTCCAGCCCACGCCGTCGCCGAGGGTGAGACCCGCGATGCCCGTGGTGGAGATGATGCCGTCGGTGGTGGCCAGGCCGAAGGCCTGCGTCTCACGGTCGAACTCGCCCCAGGTGAGGCCGGCCTGGGCGTGAGCCGTGCGCGCGGCGGGATCGACTCGGATGCCCTTCATCCGCGACAGGTCGATGACGATGCCTCCGTCGCAGACCGCGCTACCGGCGACGTTGTGGACGCCGCCGCGCACGGCCACCAGGAGATCGTTGGCGCGGGCAAACTCGACGGCGCTGATGACGTCGGCCACACCGGCGCAGCGCACGATGAGAGCCGGCTTCCTGTCGATCATGCCGTTCCAGACCTTGCGGGCAGCATCGAAACCCTCATCGCCGGGCCGGATGAGCTCGCCGGGGGAGGCTGAGCCCTCCACCACCACCGGGCGGAGAGTCGCCTGGAACTCTTGGACCTTTTCTTCTCCTAGGGCAGTAAAGTCGGTAACCATTTGACTTGCCTCCTTTCTACTGAACTTCGAGATCCCTCTGGTGCGCTCCTGCCACCGCTTCTGCAGTCAAGTCTTGTACGTTCTTGTGTGTGTCCATGTATAGCGGCATAGTATTCCCCCCCTTGGTTTTGAGGTCATACGATTCTATCACATGGGTAACCCACTCTGAAGGGCGGGACATCCTGCTGGGGCAAGTGACGAAGGCCTCGTATGGTTCGATCCTTTTGAGATAAAGCTTAATTTCAGGAGATTCCCGCTTCTGCCTTGTACCAGTCCAGAATCTCACTGCCTGTCATGAACAGCACACCCTCGTGTTGTTTGATGTACTGGAAGACCTGGTCGTAGTACTTGATGCGGTGGGGGACCCCGGTTATGTAGGGGTGAGTGGAAATGGCCATTATCTTTGCGCTCTTTGCACCCTCTTTGTACAGGGTATCGAAATGATCTCGCGCCCGTTCGAAGATCTCAGGCGAGCAGTGGTTCTGGATCAGGTACATGGGGATATCGTTGATCTCCAGGGTGTATGGGATAGAGAACAGGGTCCCCGTTTTCACATTCATAGGATAGGGCTGGTCGTCGTTGACCCAGTCGCACACGTACTCGATCCCCTCCTCGGCGAGGATGTCGGGGGTGTCGAAGGTCTCAGCGAGGCCGGGACCCATCCATCCCCGGGGTGCCCTACCTGTACGCTCCCGAATAAGCTGTATGGTGCGGCGCACCACCTCCCTTTCGTCTTCCACCACGTTCATCGTGCGCTGAATAAAGCCGTGCCCCAGTATCTCCCAGCCACTTTTAAGACTCTCCTCCACGATTACAGGGTAGCTGTTACATATGGAGGCATTCAAGCTGAGAGTAGCCTTTATCTGATGCCTATCCAGCACCTCCTTAAGACGCCAGAACCCTACCCTCAGCCCATAGTCGTACCAGCTATAGTTGGCGATGTCGGGGATCACCGTTACCCCCTGGGGCGAGGGTAAAAGGGTGCGGGCCATGGGGGCGTTAATGTCCCACTCCTCCACGTTGATGATGGTAAATACCACTACCTTGGCCTCACCAGGGAGTTTGAGGGACTTTCGATTAAAAATAGGGTCGTAGTCCGCTCTAGGATTGCTCATGGCTCCCTCCTTCTTTTCAGGTTGTGATGTTTCGCCTGACAGCATCCCAAGAATGGCTAATGGAGACCCCATTCTTAAAAGCTAAATAACCTAGCACTAGTATGGCCATCACCTGGTCAGGCGCTGTATAGCCCGCACCATCACAGCGCTCAAATACTCACCAGGATTCTTCGAGGCGGAGAAGCGCCCGTTACGGTCGATGGTCCCTGCATCATCGACTGCTACGCTCCAGCGAAAATTAACGTCAGGTAGGGGCTGCTCGTTCAAATCGAAGCCTACAGCACGGAACTGTATCCGTCCTCCAGCAGCCACCGTGGCTACCTTGGGTGTAATGTCCACCCTTTCCAATGGTCCAAGGATAACCAAGGTGGCAGTTTTAGTATGAGTTAGGGTGCCAACCTCGGTCTCCTGACTAACATCGGCACGTATGGCCTCTCGGTAGATTCCAGGGGTATCACCAGCGATGACTTTGCCGAACTGGGTAATTCTTCCCACCTCCTCTGCCAACGACCAGCGAACTGTCACATCCCGCTGTCTAAAACCACGACTATCTAGACTCACCACCGAAACCCGAGAAGACTTCCCCGAAGCCAGCACCACCCTGCCGGGGAAAATGGACACTTGCCTCACCTCCCCGGGCTCCTCGGTAAACACCGGTGCCTCAACTATGGCTACGGAGGCTGTCCGCGAAAATAGAGCCTCTTTACCCAGGATAGGTATCCGTAAGGACACCTCAACAGCCGATCGATAGACACCCACATTATCAGAGGCGGTAAAACGCCCATCTTGGGCGATGGCTCCCGAAGCGGGCTCCAACGCCTCCCAGACGACATCTGAAACAGTTAAAGGGTTGCCTAGCCTATCCAAGGCCAATACGCTGAACTATACGTCCTCCTCTGGTCTTAGGCTGATGGCCTGCGGTAGTATCATCGTCGTAATCTGGTCGACCATCTCGGCGGGGCCCACAATTCGTACCTCGATGGTGGTTCTTACTGGAGGCAACTCGATCCCCTCCTTAGGACGCACAATTACCAAGATAGCATCTGAGTAGGTGCCCTTGGCTTCTTTAGCGGTGAAAAGTCCCGTCTCGGAAATGGTGCCTGCCTGAGGTTCGGTCATGACCCATTGCAACTCCACCCCTCCTATGAGGGCACCGTTGATATCTACCGCCAAGGCGACGATTTGGACACTCTCCCCCGGCTCCACTACCACGGGCTGGGGAAGGGCGCGGATGCTGGCGGGAATTAGTCGGTCTGTAGGTTCAATAATGATGATGCTGGCTTCACCCCGGACGACGCCCCCCTGGCTTCCTGCCGGTACCCCAGCGGTGACTACTATCGAATTGGGGAAGATGCCCGTGGTGAACCCTGTGCGGAAAACGCCCCTACTGGTGATGGTGCCGACTCGGGGGTCTACCACCTGCCAGGTCAAGGGAGCACCCTCTATCTCCCTTCCATGTTGGTCGTAGAGGAAGGCGGAAAATCGGGTAGTCTCACCGGGGAAGAGAGCAATCTGATGAGGAACGGGAATCACCTGAAAGAACTCGGACACCGCCTGCTCTTCTATGAAAATGTCAGCTACTGCGGTAGCCTCCACCGTGGGAACCTCCAGGATGGACGGCCGTGCTAGTTGCCTTCCCGAACCGAGCACCAACCAGATCCCGAATCCTAGAATACCCACCAGGACTAAGGGCAAAATCCATTGAACGCGGAACCTAAATGCTACAAGGGGAAAGCGGAGTCTGAGGGGTAAATGGGGAAGACGCAGGCTTATAACTAGACGTTGTAAACGAAGTCCCAGGGATAGATGCGGTAGAGGAAACCTAACGGAGAGATGTGGTCGCCAAACCCTTAGAGGTAGACGTGGTAAGTGAAGCCTCTGCAAGTGAAGCCTCTGCAGTAGATGTGGTACGCGAAGTCTAAACATTACTAGTTTTAAACGAAGCTTTAGAAATATCCATGGAAGATGTAGACCGAGGAGTATCCGTTGAAGACGAAGCTTAAGGAATATTAGATGCAATCGAAGTCTATGGGGCAGCCGTGGTCGGCCAAGCCTTATTGGTATTCGACGGTGCATTTATTCAGAGAGCCACAGGATTCTTGGTGTAACTCTTCCCGCTATTTGGATTCCCCACATCGTTCTAATAGTGAGCACTTATTACACACTCTCCTCAAGGACTGACATAGGGATGTCTACAAACTAATACCCGATTAGTCTAGTCCCAGGGTCTCACTAGAGCAAGAGTCAAAGAGGACTTTGTTGTTTTTTGAGGGACCACAGATGCTCTAGCTGAATGGTAATCCCTCCATGTCCGATAAAGGCTTAAGCACCTGAAAAGCGGCCAGATCGCCCCATTGCTCTCGCTTTAGGAACAATTGAGGGTGGTCTTCCAGTTCATCCATAAAAACCTCCGCGGCTTCTCCAGGGGAGAAGGCCACATACACCAGCACATACCTCACATCCATCTTCCTCAGAAGTCTGTGGACATCTTGACCATCCACCTCGCCTGTGCGGGCCATCTGCCTGAGTTCCTTGACGATTCTCAGATTAGAAGCGGCCTCGTCCCGCCACCCATGCGCCAGGGATCGATTGGCCACATAGGGCAAAAGGAAAGTATCCCAGTTCCAGAATCCGATGGAATAGACCCTACCCATACCACCATCCTCCAATAAGGAGCGGGTGGTCAACCAGTCGAGCGCCTGCTGGACTGGGGCTGCTACCCGGTAAGGTTGCATGGATCGCCGCGCCTGCCATGCCTCCTTCACTGGTAAAACCAGAACCAGGGCGATAACCCCCACTACCACTACCCTCCAGAAAGGAGGAGCTAGCCCAGGCCACCACTCGCTGATGAATTGAACCACCCGCTCCACGAAGGCTGCCGCCAGCAGCGCCATAAAAGGCACCATGTAAAGCTGAAAGCGACTGGTATCAAGGCCGCTAAAAGGGTACACCCTGATCAGGGGGTTAAGGTCGGCGCCCATCCCGAACCAGGTGACCACCAGCAGCATCAGCACCACGCCACCCAGGCGTCCTCGCTCCATCAGGGCATGAACACTTCCCGCAATGGCCAGAGCCGTAAGCACCATCCCCAAATACACAGGATACACATAAGTACCTATCAGCCCAGAGTTCACAATGTGGGAGCTAAAGGTACCGATGTCAGTAAGCCAGATGCCGGGGACATCCCGCCGGAAGCCTACATCAAAGAGATGGACAAGAAACGGGATCCCCCAAGGCGCTATCACTAGAGCTGCAACTCCAGCGAAAAGGCCAAAAAGGGGGACCAACTGATTTCTTTCGTATCGCTTAAAAATAAGGCAGTACACGAACCAGCCGACCAGGCCCACTGCCAGGGAGAAGGCGGTCATGTGATGGACCAGAGCTGCTAGAGACATGATCACCCCTGCCAACACCGCTAGTCGCGGTTTTTGAGTTCTTATAGCCTTCTCCAGCAGGGTGTAGGCAGCTAAAGCCAAGGGCAAAGCCAGCACCGAGGTGAACCATCCCCAGAGAAAGAGGGCTGCCATCACAGGATACGCCAGAGCCGTAAGGACTCCTGCCAATGCTGCCGACCACCATCTCAGCCCCATCTCCCTGGCCAGCCAGTAGCTGGCAGTGGCTATTCCTCCATAAGCTATCACCAACACCACCTTGTAAACGGTGATGAAATGGACTCCTGTGATGATGCTGGATATTCCCACCAGACCATATCCCAAGGGGGGATAGGCGATGAGATAAGGGAACCCTCCGTACCAGTAGGGGTCCTGGAAGGGATTTGCCAACTTACCCGAGGCCGCCATTTTGGTAACCCAGCTCAGGTGCAAAAAGGTTGGGGTATCCACCCCCGGAGGAAAATCGGGGCCCAAAATAGGCCACACCAACACCAATGCCAGCAAGGAGAAAGCTCCCAGAACCGCTATAGGGTAGTATATCCACCTACGGCCCCCTACTAATTGGAGCCTTCTAAGCAAGCTAACGGAACTAACACTCATCACGCACTGCCCCCGGCGCTGCAGCCTTGACTGCATTCAGCAGCCAAAGCTCGACTCCAGAATGACGGGGTGGACAAGGCTGGCTCAATAGAGAAGGGCTCACAGTTGAGCCTGTCTCAGAATGACGTCCGTTGGCAGGCGTACTCCGACGCGAAGTATTACGCAGACGATGGGGTGAGGGATAGCTGTCAATGGCCTCAGCTCACGAGACATGACAAGGTTCCAGACCGTCAGGTAGAGGGTTGAAGATGGAGGGAGGAGCTCCACACCCGGTAGAGGGTGCGCAGGTTGAAGGCGGTGGCCAACATGGTCCACTCGGCCGCCACGTTGGCGAGGCCACGCAGCAGGAACCTACGTGCCCTCTGTTGTTCCTTGATGATTCCGAAGACCGGCTCGACCAGCTGCTTTCTCAGCCGGTACGCCTCTTTGGCGGCTAACGTGGTCCTCCAGGCGCGGTGGCGGCGTAGCACTCCGTCATGGGGCCCTATCGCCAGACTGCGGCCGGTCTCGCGGGCTCTCGTACAGACTCCGAAGGCCGGGCACGCCTGGCAGACGGCTCCAGAGGCCCGGTACAGACGCAGCGGAACTCCATTCGTATGTTGGATGCGAAGGAACTTGAGCCTCCGTCCCTGTGGACACGTAAAACTGTCGCTTTGCTCGTCATAGGTGAATCGGTCCTTGTGATACGCGTCTGTGAGGAACCGCTGCCGTGCTTCTGACACCACCACCTGCTGGCCTCGCCGGTCGCACTCCGCTAGGTGGCTCACGGCGAAGTAGCCAGCGTCGGCCAATGTCATCGGCACCCTCGGCCCGGTCGTCTCCTCCGCCTGCTCGACCATCGGCACCAGCAGGGCATTGTCATTGGCCGCATCAACCACGTCCACGGCTGTGACCACCATGCCGGCCGCTTCTCCATCGATCTCCATGGGTGAGACCATAGCCTGGGCGTTGTAGCCGGCCACGATCCCCTGCCTGCCCTTCATCAGTCGGGCCTCCGGGTCGGTCAGGTTGATCCGCTTGTGGCGCTTCTGACTCCCGAGGTCGGCCATCGCCTGCCTCACCCGGTCCCTCAAGACCTCCTTGTCGGCTAACTCTTTTGGCAGATGGGCAACAGGAGCATCCTCTCCCCCTTCGTTCTGTGCCTCAAGGTCGGCTATCGCCTTCTCGAGACGCTCCAACAGACCACTCAGTCCCACAGCATCATAGCTCCTGTTCACTGAGGCGTTGGCTACCACCTTCGTCCCGTCCACGGCCTGCACCGCTAGATCCACCAACGCCATGGCCACTGCCGTGCGCACCGAGCGCTCGAACAGCTTCCTCATGGCGTGCCGATGCCCTTTGTAGAACCGCCACAGAGTGTTGTGATCGGGATGCTGCCACCCGGTCAACCACAGGTACGGAATCTGGTCGCGGCAGGCCGCCTCCAGCTTCCGGCAGGAGCGCACACCGGTCATGAAGCCGTACAGCCATACACTCAACAGTGCACGGGGATGGTAGGCTGGCGCTCCCAGGACCTCCCCGTCTATGTCCACGCCAAGCTCCGCCCAGGCATCTCGACCCAGAGCATCGACGAACTCGGCGACGAACCGCGCCGGATGATCCAACGGCAACAACTCGTCAAGCGTCGGCGGCAACATCCACATCTGCTCTCGGCCCATCGGTCGAAGCGGCATATCAGTATCCCCCCAATTGATCTCGCTTCGAAGCTACACCTGACGACATACCCATTGCCAGATCAGACTTCTGAGACAGGCTCAATATTGGTGGCAACCAGGAGATCCGCGGATTAAAGGCCTCCTCAACTTGGCCAATGCAATTAGTGACGCCTTCGACTTAGCCTTTTCTGGACAATACGTGGACCCAGACCACGGCGTTTCGCAAGAGCACTGAAAAGATCCTGATTCACTTATGCACGTGGATCGCGACTTCTAAGAGATTGCGTGGTGGAGTTGGCTGACATCCATTATAATCTCATACGCTGGCTCCGTTAGCTCTGTGCGGCGAGCCTACAGTATCGTGGCCTCTTTTGTGGCCATCCACCGCCCGAAAAAGAAGTACCGTATGAGCCGTATACCTACCGCAACTCGGGACAGTGTCCCAGCAGACCAAACGGCTACCTTCCAGGAGATCGTAGACCAACACGGAGGCCCGCCCTTTAGCGGGCCGTTCTCTGTAATGATAAACGTACCGGAGATTGAGAAGCGGGGGTCGCACCTGATGGATTACCTGCGACGCGAGTCCAGCCTCTCACTCAAAATCCAGGTGTTGGCGATGCTGGTCACGGCGCGGGAACTCGACTGCGAGTACATCTGGAACGCCCACGCGGCCCGGGGGCGCAGGGAGGGCTTACGGGATGAGACAGTTGACCACCTGCGTGACCGGCAGGAGCTAACGGACTTGGCCCCTGACGAGGCCGCTGTAGTGGACTTTGGCCAGGAGCTCTTTCGCACTCACCGGGTGAGTTCCGCCAGCTTCGAGGCGGCCCTCGCCCAATTCGGCGTACGGGGTGTTATCGAGCTTACTAACCTTATGGGATGCGAAGCCCTAGTGGCCTTCAACATCAATGCTTTTGAGGTAGAGCTACCCTCGGAGACGACTGAACCTGTTTTGCCAGTATAGACGCTTATGCTCTGACTCCTGCTTCCACCCTTTGTAGGAAATCCAGTGGAACTTTGAGCCAACGCCATTTGCTACTGCTGGTCTATGATACTATTCAGCATTGAGGGCAGGTCATGGCCTGGGACCAACCTGGCTCCTCGAACCGCTGAGGGATATGAACATATAATCCACCAACACCTGACTTCGAGCCTTGAGGCCGTTCCTCTCACTCAGTTGAACCCTCAGCACGTACAGGCGTACTACTCAAATAAGCTATCAAGAGGCCGACGTGATGGCAAAGGTGGGCTATCGGCCAGGACGGTGCGCCACCATCATAGGACTCTCCACGACGCCCTCCAGCACGCCATCATATAAGGCATGGTTGCCCCCAACGTTGCTCAGGCTGTTGACGCGCCAAGGTTCAAGGCACATGAGATGAGGACCCTTGATTCTGGAGGCGTTCACACTCTTCTAGAGGAAGCTCGTGGCACCCCGTATTTCCCACTGTTTCACCTGGCTGTGTTCACTGGAATGAGGCGGTCGGAGTTGCTAGGGCTTCGTTGGCGCCACGTGGATCTGGACATGGCGACGATCTCCGTAGTTCAGGAGATGCACCGCCTGCGAAGCGGTGCTGTGGTATTCAGAGAGCCAAAGAGCCAAAAAGCACGGCGGTTGATAGACCTACCGCCCTCAGCGGCAATAGTCCTTCGCCAATGGAAGGAGCAGGTACAGAGCCAGTGAGCGATGCTGGAAACATTGGTTTCTCCTGGCGACCTGGTGTTTGCTCAACCAGATGGGCGTCCTCTGCTACCAGACTCTGGCACTCATGCTTTTATCAAGCTAGCCCGGCGGACAGGCATTGGTGGGCTGCGGTTCTATGACCTTAGGCATACCCATGCCAGCTTGATGCTTGAACAGGGCGTACATCCGAAAATCGTACAGGAGCGGTTAGGGCACTCCAGCATCCAGGTAACCCTGGATACCTACTCGCATGTTACGCCCAGCCTTCAGAAGGCCGCCGCCCTGCGCTTTGATGTAGGGATGGGTCGACCAGAGACTGCTCCTGAAGACAGAGAAAGTAAATTGACAGTTTAGTCGGAAAGTTTGCAAAACGTTTATAGCGCGGCGTCATAGGACATAAAAAGAGGGCCAAACGGCCCTCTTTTAGCTACGATTCTTGGTAGCGGGGGTTGGACTCGAACCAACGACCTTCGGGTTATGAGCCCGACGAGCTGCCACTGCTCCACCCCGCGGTATTGGCGGCCACAGAATAGTGTTGTTTGAAGCTCTTAGCGTGAGTCAAGCCCTCGGCTGATTAGTACCGGTAAGCTAAAAGAGTTACCCCTCTTACACCTCCGGCCTATCTAGCAAGTAGTCTCCTTGCGGCCTTACTCCCCAATAAATTGGGGATGGGAGGCCTAATCTTGGGGAGCGCTTCGCACTTAGATGCCTTCAGCGCTTATCGACACCGGACGTGGCTACCCGGCGATGCTCCTGGCGGAACAACCGGCACACCATAGGTCCGTCCCTCCCGGTCCTCTCGTACTAGGGAGAGATTCCCTCAAGCCTCCTGCGCCCGCGGCGGATAGAGACCGAACTGTCTCACGACGTTCTGAACCCAACTCACGTGCCCCTTTAACCGGCGAACAGCCGAACCCTTGGGACCTTCTTCAGCCCCAGGATGGGACGAGCCGACATCGAGGTGCCAAACCTCGCCGTCGATGTGAACTCTTGGGCGAGATAAGCCTGTTATCCCCGGGGTAGCTTTTATCCGATAAGCCACGGCCCTTCCACACGGAACCGTAGGATCACTTTGCCCGACTTTCGTCCCTGCTCGACTTGTAGGTCTCGCAGTCAAGCCCCCTTATACCAATGCACTCCTTAGGCGATTTCCATCCGCCCTGAGGGGACCTTTGGACGCCTCCGTTACCTTTTAGGAGGCAACCGCCCCAGTTAAACTGCCCACCAGGCACTGTCCCTCGAATTTCTCAAGGTTAGAACCAAAACCAACGAAGAGTGGTATTTCAAGGACGGCTCCACCCCCACTGGCGTGAGGGCTTCTTAGCCTCCCACCTATCCTACACATCGTTGCTCCCAACCCAATACCAGGTTGCAGTAAAGCTCCACGGGGTCTTTTTGTCCTGCCGCAGGTCGCCCGCATCTTCACGGGCACTGCAATTTCACCGGGCCCTCCGCCGAGACAGCGGCCAAGTCGTTGAGCCTTTCATGCAGGTCGGAACTTACCCGACAAGGGACTTCGCTACCTTAGGACCGTTAGAGTTACGGCCGCCGTTCACCGGGGCTTCAGTTCGGAGCTTTGCTCCTCGACGAATCGAGGAGCGAACCCCTCCCCTTAACCTTCCGGCACTGGGCAGGCTTCAGCCCCTATACCTAGGGTTTCCCCTTAGCAGAGACCTATGTTTTTGTTAAACAGTCGCTTGGCCTTCTTCTCTGCGACCCCAGAGGACTTTACCCGCAAGGGGTATCGCTCTCCAGGGTGCCCCTTCTCCCGAAGTTACGGGGCCCTTTTGCCTAGTTCCTTAGCGGAGGTTCGCCCGAACGCCTTGGGACTTTTATCCCCGCCCACCAGTGTCGGTTTGCGGTACGGACACCACTACCCCATAACCGCGAGGCTTTTCTTGTCGGCATGGGTTCAGCGGAGTTTCCAGACCCGAAGGTCTGGATTCCCTTCCCCCTCAGCTCGTAGCGCCGGAGCGGATTTGCCTACCCCGGCATGGCCTACAGAGAAGGACGTACCATATCCAGTGGTACGCTTCGCCTACCCTCCCGCGCCCCCCCTCGGCTTTAAAGCGAGGTGGTGGTGGTGCAGGAATATTAACCTGCTGTCCATCGCCTTCGGCCATTGCCTACGGCTTAGGACCGACTAACCCTACGCCGATGAACGTTGCGTAGGAAACCTTGGGCTTTCGGCGCCAGGGATTTTCACCCTAGTTAACGCTACTCATTCCGGGATTCTCACTTCCCCGCGCTCCAGCAGACCTCGCAGTCCACCTTCACTGCCCGAGGAACGCTCCCCTACCACTCCGAAGTGCTCGGAGTCCACGGCTTCGGCGACGGGCTTAAGCCCCGTTACATTTTCGGCGCGGGACCTCTCGACCAGTGAGCTATTACGCACTCTTCAAAGGGTGGCTGCTTCTAAGCCAACCTCCTGGCTGTCTGAGAGACCCTACTTCCTTTCCCACTTAGCCCGCTCTTGGGGGCCTTAGCCGGTGGTCTGGGCTGTTTCCCTCTCGACCATCGAACTTATCTCCGATAGTCTCACTCCCGGGAATCGGCTGAGTGGCATTGGTGGTTTGGTTGAGTTTGGTAAGCTCACGCCCCCTAGCCCATCCAGAGCCCTACCTCCACTCACCTGTCCCGAGGCTGCACCTAAATGCATTTCGGGGAGAACAAGCTATTTCCGGGTTCGATTGGCATTTCACCTCTACCCACAGCTCATCCGATGCTTTTGCAACAGCAACCGGTTCGGGCCTCCACTCCGTTTTAATGAAGCTTCACCCTGGCCATGGGTAGCTCACCCGGTTTCGTGTCTACTCTAAAGGACTAAACGCCCTATTCGGACTCGCTTTCGCTACGGCTCCGGAACTCCAGTTCCTTAACCTTGCCCCCCGGAGTAACTCCCCGGATCATTCTTCAAAAGGCATGCCGTCACCCCGATAAATCGAGGCTCCGACCTTCTGTAAGCCCATGGTTTCAGATCTATTTCACTCCCCTCCCGGGGTTCTTTTCACCTTTCCCTCACGGTACTGGTACACTATCGGTGGCCAAGAGTATTTAGCCTTGGAGGGTGGTCCCCCCGACTTCCCACAAGATTTCTCGTGTCCCGTGGTACTCAGGAAAACATCGGGAGACCCATTCCTTTCGCCTACGGGGCTATCACCCTCTACGGCGGTCCTTTCCAGGTGCCTTTAGCTAGGAATGGGCTTTGTAACTCCTTGCCCCATGCCGAGGTTGGGGCAGATGTTTCCTATAACCCCTCTATGACATAGGCCCTCGGGCCGTTAAGTCATAGAGGTTTAGGCTCTTCCCCGTTCGTTCGCCACTACTAGGGGAATCTCTTTTGATTTCTTGTCCTCAGGGTACTTAGATGTTTCAGTTCCCCCGCTTACCCTCCCCCCACTAGTCTGGGGGGATGTCCCGGCTCAACACCGAGACGGGTTTCCCCATTCGGGAATCCTCGGCTATGCCCGCTAGACGGCTCACCGAGGCTTTTCGCAGCCTTGCCGCGCCCTTCATCGGCCCTTGGCCCCAAGGCATCCACCATGGGCTCTTAGTAGCTTGACTCACGCTAAGAACTACAAACAACACTATTCTGTTTTTAAGGTACAAAAAGGGCGGCTGGGTCAGCCCAAGCCGCCGCTCAGGAATCCCAATGAGATATTTTACTCAGATTACCTGCATACTTACAATGTCCCTCTTCAGGGGAAAGTAATTATATTCTTCTGCCCTCACCGCGTCAAGACGTTAATGGACTTATTTTGGCACTTGGCTTTTAGGCGCTTTATTTAGATCTCTCGCTAGCTATTTTAGCAATGGGGGGTAAACTGGAGCGGGTGATGGGATTCGAACCCACGACTTTGTGCCTGGGAAGCACACACTCTACCACTGAGTTACACCCGCTCATCTAGCTAGGAAAAGCCCATGGCCAGGGGAATATTTCGGGGTGGATACTTTTTATTTCGGTGCGGAAAGTGTTTACAATTGGTGTACATTCCGTTCCTTTTCCCTTGACTCTTTGACCGCTTTCCAGTAAATTGTAAACACTTTCCATTTTCACCATTTCTTAAAGGAGTATACACCATGACCGACGTAGTTGACAGCGTTGAGGTGATCGGAGTCCGGGAGGCGGCGAGAAAATACGGCCTTCCACATCCCACCATCGCCAAGTGGGTAGCTACTGGTGAAGTGGAGCCGTTCACCTACCCCGACCGGCGGGGCCAGAAGATGCTAATTGTTGAGACGAGTCTAAGAGATAGGTTAAAAACCTACAAGCCACACCGCCCCAAAAATAGAACACTTTTGCTCAGGGAGCAAGGGGCCAACGGCTCCCACGACACCAATCAGGAGCCGTCGGCGCATGCTCAGGGAGCAAGGGGCCAACGGCTCCCACGACACCAATCAGGAGCCGTCGGCGCATGCTCAGGGAGCAAACGGTCACACCCTAGAATCCGATTCTGCCCCTTCTGCGGCGAAGCGCTCTAAGCACAAAACGGCGGACCTGGTCCAGCGATTCTATGATGCCCATTTCGCCTGGAAACCCCCCACCAGGGCATGGTATCTGCGCTTCCTTGCCCCTTTCCTGAAGGCGTTCACTTACGTCCCTACTGAGCCTGAGCCGCTATGGGCCTTCTTTGCCAAGATGCCGGAGGAAGGGCCCACTCGCTTTCACCATTACAGGGCCTTGCAAACTTTCTACCTCTGGATCAGTGGGACACCGCCTAAAAGCCGCAAATCTCTGGATGGAAGGCTTAACAGGCATCTACGCATCCCTAACGTGATAGGGGAAGTTGATACCCCATCAAAGCATTTCAAGCCTGCTACAGCGTACAGCCCAGAAGAGATCGTTCGTGTCATTAGGGCCGCCCAGAGCAATCAAGACCGCATGATGCTCTTCTTGCTGTGGGCAACACTAATACGTTCCCAAGGTCTAAGAACACTCACCACAGATAAGGTTCACGACGACTACGTCACGATTAAGCCCAAAAACCCCGATAAAGAGGAAGAGGACGTTCCATGCCCACCAGAGGTGTGCCGCCTTCTCAAGCTCATGGGGCCAGGCCAAATCTTTAAGAATACTAAGGGCCAACCTATGGATAGCACCGGTGTCTACCAAAGGGTGCGCCGGTGTTTCCTGGCGGCGGGTGTATCCTGGGGGAAAATGGGGCCTCACGCCTTCCGCCATAGTGGAGCAACGGCGCTGCTGGAACAAACTGGCGATCTCTCCCTGGTCCAGGCCCTTTTGGGCCATGCCGACATCGAGACTACGGCGGGGTACCTCCACCGTCACAGCGCTTCTACAAAGAAGAAGATCATCGAAGCCAGCGCCTACAACTTCCTACCGGAGGACATGCGCCAAGCGGCCTTACCCATGGACTTCGGGGATGGGAAGGGTGGTGAGTGATGGTGCAGAGTACCCCTTGCCACGCAGCCCAACAGCTAACCTCGAATAATCTCGCGTCCCCGCGTCAAATCAAGGAGCTACACCTTGGCCTGTTCACCTCGCAGAGTTGCGAATGGGCTACTCCTCAATGGCTCTATAACCTCTTAAACGCAGAATTTGGGCCATTCGATCTCGATGTATGTGCCACCGCCCAAAATGCCAAGGCAGAAAGGTACTATGGAGATGAGGTGTGGTCTGGGCTTGCTCTACCTTGGCGAGGCAGAGTCTGGATGAACCCACCCTACGGTAGGGTCATAGGGCAATGGGTACGCAAGGCGTGGGAGGCGGGTGAGGCCGGAGCATTTGTGGTCTGCCTGTTGCCTTCAAGAACAGATACGGCATGGTGGCATGATTATGTAATGGAAGCGTCGCAGATACGCTTTATTCGAGGCAGACTACACTTCAACGATGCCGGGCCAGCACCGTTTCCTAGTGCAATAGTAATCTTCGGAGATAGAGCATGACTGCCTCAGTTGAGGGTAGCGCATATGAGCCTGCCTGACCAGGGTTATCGCTCCTATGCACCTAACGCTCCCACCCCTGTAACGGTCCACCAGGCGTTAGAAGCGGTGAGAGAGAGCGGGCCCGGGGTGGTGGTCCTACCGGGGGGCAACGCTAACAAGCAGCCCTGGCAGGATCTGAGCCGCGACCTGGCCGATGATGGCATTACCGTGAGCTGGTCCCCCGGAGTCCTGTTGTGGGAAATCTTGTTGGGCAAAGACTGGTCATCGGTCCAGCCCCCACCCCAAACGCTCACCATGAGCCGCCAATGGTTACAGGACACGGGGTGTAACACCCCAGCGCCGTACTCTCCGCCCTGGCCGCCTAAACCTGGGGAGGTGTTACACCCGCCCCTCGAACATGGACCAGCTCATGGTCCGACTCGCGACTGGGGCCTACTGGCGCGGATCATGGAGCTGAAGAGGGAAGGACTGGGGGTTAGGAAAATCGCCGACCAGCTCGGCGAAGAGGGAATCATCGTCAGCCACATGAGAGTATCCCGACTGTTGAAAAGGAGTAGAAACGATGCCATGCAAACAGCCCCTAAGAGAGTGTCGTAAATGCGGCGCATCTATCGTTTGGCTAAGGACATTGGGCAAACGCTGGATGCCCGTTGATCCCCCCAGCGTCACCATCGTAACGCCAGTAGGCGCGGTGTTGGGAGGCCACATTTCACATTTCGCTAGTTGCCCATTCGCACAACCGTTGAAAGGAGTAGAGGAAAATGGCGCGGATAGAAACCCCAAGATGCCAGGTATGTCTTAGCCTCGAAGAGGTGACGCGGCGCTACCGGGGGAGCAATGGGACCGTCGCGATGGACCAGTTAGGTACCTACCATCCCCAGCTCATGCGTCGGCTCTATGTCCGGGAATCTTCGCGGTCCTATGTGGCAAAAGGTTGGATATGTGACCTTAACCACGTCTTGCTTGATCCCCTTATGAACAGCCCCGATATGAGTCACCGATTGACGCCCACCTACCCGCCGAAGGTCCTTTGCCAGCACGACGGATCGCTAACCGAAGTAACGGCGGCGGGCATATGCAATAAAGGGACCAGCTCCTCGTCCCGGGACGGATTTATGAGAGCATAAGGAGCGCGAGGTCCTCGAGCTGCAGCTTTTTTATGAGAGCATTGGTGGGGGGGACCGCGGGTCCGGGCAGCTCGTCAATGAGAGCATTTACCGTCCGCCCTTTTTGATCCCGGCCTTGCGCTTCTTCTTGGCCTTCTTCTTCTTCTTGGTGGCTCGCGCTACCGCCGCAGCCGCGACCGCTAATATAGCCTTGCGCGCCGCCGGGCTTTTTAGAGCCTCACCGATTAAAGCCCCTACCATATTAACCCCTGAGCCTTTTCACGATGCCCCCAGCAAAGCCCCCACCCGCCGCCAGGACCGCTACTACCGTCGTTAGCAAAGTACCGTTTTGCCCCATGAGAAGAGCTATTGCCATCAGTAGGGTGATGCACAGCATCGCGACTATGGGAGCTGGGGGCGATTTCATAGTCCCCGGTCCATTTTGATAAACTCTTGCAGCTCTTGGAGGGTAGCGGATTCGGAGCTTATTATTCGCTCTAAAACGGCTCTCCTGGTAGGGACCGGGAGGGGGGGAGCAATTCGCTTGTCGGTTACAACTCGGCTGGGGGCGGGTGGGCCTGGAGGCTCGCCGGTCCAGTCCTTTGCTAACCTGAGCGCCGTAGCGTCGATCTCCGTTAGCCGTTCCGTGTCCACTACCTGTATGTCGTCAAGAGGAATACCGAAGCTCTCAGCCGCCGACGCGGTCGCTTTCGCAAGGGTTAAGGGGCTGTTACCGTCGATACGAAAAAGCCACTTCTTAGTTGAAATCTGATAGTAGAATCTGTGCATAGTCACCTCCTAAGTAGTGGGGAGCGCATAAACTCGGAGTTCGTCAACCCCCACGCTGATTGAAGCAGTAGAAACAAAGCCAGTAACGACAACGTCCGTGATAGCAACGGTCGGAACGTCGTTGTCTGCCCTGAACAATAAAGGGCCGATTCCCGTTCCACTGACAACCATATGGCCAGGTCTGAGATAGTTTGCTACCCTGCCGCCGATCCAAGCCTGCAAAAGACCGCTTCCGACCGCATCGGTGCTGAGAGTAAAATTCCCTTCTTGGAAGAATAATGTAGTATTCAGCTTCAATCCGATGTTCGCATTAGCGGCAGCTCCAGCCGATTTCCGTATCACGGCAATGACCATTATCGGCGTAGCCGCCGGAATGTTTAGCCCGGTCACACTCAAAAGGTCCACTGGGGTGGCGCTGGTGGTCGTTACTTCTACTAGGTTGCTGCCCTCCAAGTGGAACTGCTCCGCGTCAGCCCGGTGAGCTGAGCCGCTATGGGTAGCATCGACAGTAGGGGCCTCATTGAGCCCCCCCAGCTCACCACCAGCATTTGCCTTTGCAACCAGAAATGCCTTTGGATTCCATCCTAACGTTGCGTGATTTCTCATGGTTACCTAAAAGGGCTAACCCAGCTCCCGATCCTGACATCCCAGCGCCGGAATGTTCGGAACGCGCTAATGGCATCCAGCCCAAAGCCGACGATCCCACCCGGCTTTAGATTTTCGACTACCGCTTCCCGGTACTCCTGGGCTTTCTCCCCTACTTGGGTGACGGCTTCCCTAACCCTACCCGCAACGTCCCCGTTAAGCACGTCCAGGGCTTGTAGGTCAACGGCTTCGGTTAGGCCCTGTACTCTCTCCCTGACCACCTCTGTTACACCCTCGATTCCCCGGTCCTGTAGGTCGCTGATAATGTCAAGGGATGCAAGCCGACTAGCGGCCTCTTTAGCTCTCGCCGTGACCTGGTCAACGACTTCCTCGGCTTGCCCCACAACGTCCAGCTCTTGCGTTAGCAGGTCGAGTTGAAGCCGACGCTGGACCTGGTCCACCAGCTCACCAGCCTTGCCCACCACATCGAAATTCTGCGTTAGCAGGTCGAGTTGAAGCCGACGCTGGACCTGGTCCACCAGCTCACCGGCTTTCCCCACTACATCGAAATTCTGTTGCAAGAGGTCCACCCGAAGGGGTGTTGTGATCTTCTGTACAACTACCTTTGCCTGTTCGACGAAATCCAGCTCTGGGTCTTCGATGGTCCCAAGGTTTTTGAAAACATAGGCAGGTACAGCGACTACGGGGGCCGTCACCAGCTCGGCTACTTCCTTGACCACTTCCGCGACCGTTGCGGCGGGGTCTTTGGCTGGGGTTACAGGGCTGGCCGCAATCCCAGCTACCTTTTCCGACAAATTATCAAGGGCCGCCCGGATAGGCGCGAGCTGGTGCCCTATAACTGCCGGTAGGCCCTGAGCTGGGGCCTTCGCCGTGTCTATCCCAGCCGCCGGGAGCGGGGTTAGGAGCTGAATCACGGTAGGGGGGCTGGCCGACGAAACCGGCGCGGGATTCAGAAATGACAGGTTGACGTTAGGGAGCCGGGAGCCGCTTTGCCTGAGCGGATCGTACCCGTTGTCACCCGCGTTCCTGGTGGTAACAAGTATATAGCCCCCCAAGAAGCCCAAAAGGGCCAGCGCCAGCTTGCTCACAGTAGCCGATTCCTAGCAGTAATCCTCGCGGCTTTGTCCGCGTCCAGGGGTAGCCTTTGACACGTCACACGGATTGTGTTGGCTGAAATAGCGTTGGCTGAACGATTCGTAATCCTGATAGATGCAAACTTATTGCTAGGGACTTGACGTGTGGTATCTCCCAGGACCAAAAAAGAGTTGACATCGTTCAGGACCAGGTCCAAGTCCTCGGCCTGGTCGTTCACCAGCTCTACCCAGTCCAGGGGAAGATATTTAGCGACCTGTTGGTTAAAGGTCGTGTTGTCCGCAAGCCGTATGATCCAGCTAGCGTTGGCGGCTATGGCCGGGTTATCGAAGTCAAAGGTAGGTGAGCCTTCGATTTCCACCCGCCGCCGCCGGGTTTCATAAGCTGTTTCTCCGGGCATTGGCTACTCACCATCCCGCGCCGGATCGGAGTCCGGGCCAGCGTTGTGGTTGGTAACTTCGGGATCGTGGCAAATCTGACACGTCCTGATCCTTACCTTGGGAGAAACCGCGTTTACCTTGTGGGTAGCGGACACCATCGGACTACCGCACTTGCCACATATATTCCCGATCTGGACTACCTGGTCAAGCTCCATATCGCTCCCTTTTTAAGCTGGGGGCCGCACCAGGTCCGGCGGGGGGAAGGAGTAATAAACCCCCGGCCTTGCCAACGCAGCCCCCTTTACTGGGTATCTATCTACCAACACGCCGTAGCGTGATGGGGACCTGGACCGTAGAGTCCGATTGGCTCACGGCCGCCGTAGCCGATGGGTCCATCCGAATGGCTAGACGGCTATCTTCCGTAGCGTAAAGCGGCCACTTCGGGAGGGGGAGCTGTAGCCGCCGGTCCGTAGCGGACGCATCCATGCGGGTGGATTCCTCTTGAAGCACCAGGCCGCCAGCGATGGCCGCGCCGTGTGCATCTTCCAGAATGAACCGGGTAGGTCCGTCGATCGCGCCGGGTACGGACGTTTGGGCTTGGAAGTAGATATACCCCTGGTTATCCGGGTGATTTTCGTCCCCCCAGCCGAAGGTTGCCTCTTCCTGAGCCTGGACCGTGTAGTAGGCCACCAGCGCGAAGTCACCGTTGACCAGGGATATGGCGTCCCTAAACGTAACCCCTGTGCCACCTATAGCCATCGTGCGCCGGTATTCCGTGGTCGCGGGTTTGTCCCCTCGGGCTGGGTTCCTGATGGTCCCTAGGGCTGTACCCCTGGAAACGTTTCCAAGTAGTCGTTGCAGCATATGAATCCTCCTGAGATTTGTTGAGCTTGGCGGCCCTAGTTGTCCGCGCCGTTGATAAACAGCAATTGGGCCGCTTCCATGCCGGTCAAGGTAGCTACGGTCTTACCCGCATCGCCGCCCAGTATTGAGGCGGCGAGAAAGCCACCCGCCGCAGTACCTACCCCAGCCCCCAAGATCGCGGCTCCCAAGCTGGTTAGCAGTCCGGCGGCCAGTCCCGGCCAGAAGTGGTTAAATGTGTCCCGCAGCCTATTCATGCTGGGGACCGGCCTTGTTTTTACTGCTGACTCACCTCCACCAATGGAGGGGATACCATGAAGTCGAAGCAAGCCACGGTAATATGTATTCCTCCCTTCACGAAAGAGGAACTGGGGCAGCTTTACCAGAGTCACTCGGAGAAACGCTACCGGCAATATTACCAAGACCAGAAAGAGAAACGCTGTCCACCGTATCGCTCGTAACACTAGCCACCTCCTGATTTTCTAGGCGGGGGCAGCGCCACAAAGAAAGCGGGGCGGCCTCTTTGTGCGCCGCCCCGCGTTAGAATCCAACCTAAACTGTTACACTAAGCCTTGTCAAGTCCCCCGGCGGCTGTTTGCTCAGTTATCTTTTCCATGTTCCAATAGCGACGGTCCTGGTCCACGTAGGTAAATTGATACTGCGTAAGATTTCGGACCTTCTCCCCCAGCCCCTTGGCCGTATCCTCTAGGAACTTGAAATCAGTCGCGCCAGGTAGCCGAAAGATCATCATATGGTCCGCCAGGTTGATTATCTCGGCGTGTAGCTCTCTAGGCCGCCGCGCGATCCAAACGATCCCTAGCGGGATGTGTCGATGCTCAGAGTTTAGGAGTGCAATATCCCGATTCAGCGCCTTTGCGACAGGGGCCAGTCGTTGCGCTTCGTCAATTATCAGTAGCCGGTAGTTGTGTTTGCTGGCATCCCGGAGCTGGTACTTCTTGATGATCCGGGCAAACTCTTCTGCCGCCTGGGGGAATGACCGTTGCTTCGGCTCTATCCTGTCAAACTCCGGGTACTGACCAAGCGGATCGTACACCAGGACCGCGTCCTGGTCCACGTTGGCTATCAAACGGGCGAAATTTGTCTTGCCAGAACCCCGTAGCCCAGCGACTACGGTCCCTTTAGCGGTGAGGTCCGCGATGATGTTCACGGTAGGCTCTCGTTCTCCCCTAGAAGTACGGCCTGTTCCCCCTCTTTTGGTGCCTCTTGGGTGGCCTGGGGCTGCGCCGCCGTGATGCACTCGGCTAGAATCTCCTGCGCCCTTGCCTTTATCATTTCCCGGTTTTGCTGGACCAGGGGGGGCAGATTCTTTAACGGCTCATCCCCCTTGATGCTGACGATAAACCCGATGTTCTCTTCCACCAGGACCATGAGCCTTTCCATGTCAAACTGAGGTCGGACCACTTCCACCACCTTTCCCGTTCCGTTGGTCGCTGGCTGGGGTGTGGACCCAGGTGCAGGTCCAGCGTCCCCGGCTGAGTTTCGATGCTCCCACCACCATTTGAGGAATTTTAACCCGGTGTCAACAATCTTCCCAGTCTCAAGAGCGGTGTTTGCGTTCCATTCGACCTTACTCGCCAGGCCCCCCAGCCCCAGGTCAGTCGCGCGGCTGGGGACCTCTTCGGTTGTTACCTCTTCCGACGTAGGTGGAGCTGTGATTTCTTCCTCTTCGTCGTCGTTTAAGATTCGCGGCTCTCTCACCAGCTCACCTCCAAAGTGTGCAAATCGGACCGGCTGCGGCTTACGCTCTTGCGCGGGGTGGGCTGCTGGCTGTCGTCCAGTAGATACTTCTCGGTGTCAAAAAGCCTCTTGCAATGGCGAAAGCGGCTAAACCGTGTCATGAGGGGCTTTTTACACCGGGGACATTTGACCATTCGCATTACACATAACCCCACCAGGCCGTTGGCTGGTCCGCGTAGTTGTTGGGGCCTACAAGATACTCAGGGGGGCCGATCTGCATAAAGATATTGGTCGCGTGACACTTCGGACCGGGGCATCGTATCTCAAGGAGCGCCTTCAACGGGACGTGAGAGATCACCTGAGCGTGTGTGTGAAAGACAAAGGAGCATTGCCAGCACATTAGGTCGATAGGCGGCGCTCCCTCGAAACAGAGGGTACAACTCAGCTCCCGTAGCTTTTGGGCGTCCTCGGGATTTGCGAGTGGAGATACCATGCGGAACACAGTAGAGTTCCACATCGCCGTTGTCAATGACCGACGCAGCTCACGGAAAATGGAAAAGAAGGTTTTTTGGAACACCGGGCGCGCGCCGGGGCTGGTCCACCCCAAGAATTAGGGAAAGGGGCCGTTTGCCCCTCTTTTATAGCTGAGACATCGTTGCATTGTCGGTGTCATTGCCTGGGAAGCACACACTCTACCACTGAGTTACACCCGCTGTACCAAGATGATAGACGCCCACAAAAGGGCTGTCAACGGGATTTTATAGATAGTGACAATAGGCTTATATGCCCACACCAGCATCGCAACTCTTGCTCTATATTAAGAAACGACCCAGGTTATCAATGCCACAGAAGCTGGCTCACCAGGCTGGACAACGAGAAGAACTTTCAAGCTAACTTTAACGAACACAATTTGTTGAGCACCTGCCGCAGAGTTAGGAAAGCGAGAGCAGAAGGCAGTCAGGACATGTCAACCGGGACCGGCAATCCTACCCGCATAAAGAAACGAGCAAATTGCTGTGCTAAATGCTCACGATACGGAGGCAGAAGACGCAGCCTGGGTCCCATTGAGGCAACTTGAGCGAGGACGTCATCTCGTTTGATCTCTATAATCCTCAGAAATTCTACGATCCTCCATGGACGCTCCAATCCTGGCATCGTTGACCGACTGATCGGGTGGAAGCCTATTAGGTGTCCCTTTTTTAGTTTGTTCTCATAGTCTCGCGTGTTGAACAACGGTTCAACGCTGGTCATCTCCGTCTGAGTCCAGATGGGACAGAATATGATCTGCTGGATGTTATCCTCTATGTCACAACTTTGGGTCATAGTTATCATGTTATGTTCACGCTCAACCGCAGTCGTGGAACCCGGACTCATCTCGGGCACTACTACCTGTTCCAATATATCGCCCTGCTGTATATCAGTGGCAGAGCTAACCAACTCGTACCACGGCCAGTTCGAGGTCATGAGCAGTCCTTTTACTTGGAGGCATCCGGGAACTTATAACCAGCCCGATATTCAGCTCTGGCTCGGCCAACAACCGTGACGCGATATTTTCTCTTAATCGGTGCCTCTATATGGACAAAAGGACGTTCTTCTACGCCGAGATCGGAAATTGTTGGCTGAGCGACCTGACGCACCGGCCGCGAGGGTAAAGCCCATACACGGCCCAAGTACTCTGATACCAGATCGTAAAACTCTGACCAAGGCCCACGCGTCAAAGTATTCTCCGGGTCTTGAGGCATCACAAGTCTGTGGACCTTTGGAGCCTCCATGACGCTAGTCGTAATAGTAGCAACATTGGCATTCGCATCTGTGGACTCTGCAGTTCCGAAAGTGTCTGCGAAATCGGTGACGATGTTGTGGCTGACCAGGTCATCGTCACGCAGAACTAACACACGGTTGAGCGTATCATCCGGTGGTTCCTTGGTGCCGGATGTGTCGGGCCTTCTTTCAGAAGTGCGCGGCATGGTCAGGACAGACATCTGCTTACGCTCCGCCTCTAAGGTGGTTAACGACGGTGATGGCCTTGTCTAACAGTTCATCAGCACGATCCAAGACGGTGGCTCTGTCCTTGTCACGGTGAACCACGTTGACGAGGTAATCAGTCCTAGGCTTACTCACTGAGGGCTCAATCTTGAATTCTATCCAGGTGTTATCTCCAGGATACTGATCTTTTCGTACAATGCGTAGTCCAAACAGAGTCGCTGGAAAGTTCAGAATGGTGGATACTTGCCCTAGAACATGACTATCTTTTTGTAGTCTTCCGATCTCGGCAACCGGATCTCTGTCCGCAGATACCGTAACAAGGGCATCCAGAATTATTTCGTAAAATCTCACTCTATCGTCCCAATCGAGCACAAGGTCGTCTTTAATAGCGGTTTCAATTGATCGGAATTCGTCTACGACTCGACTTACTTCCCTACCGTTCAATGAAATAATTCCCCTGTCCGGGGACATGCTGACAACGCACTCCCCATCCTCGCTTTCAGCGAGCTGGCCAGTGACTGAGAGCCTGATCCCTGAAGGGAGTTGGGGAACCCTGGATTGTGGCAACCCTAGGAGCTTGTAGTTGCGCCCCCTGAGCACATTTGACAGGTCCTCTAAGTCGATTGGGAAATGCATCGATTCTAATCTCACGGCAAGGTGCGCCCGTTCCAGGCGGACCCGCCGAATCCCGTCTGGTAGGTCCATTGAACCTTCCTGCTGCTGTGTACTTATGTTACCGGAGCCTTATAGACTCAAGTATACCTCAAATACGCTAAGTTGTCCCACCTGACGTGTCGCGTGACATCGTCGCAAGAGGTGCTGGACTGTCGTTACGTTGTACAGAATGCCTCCCGGCGCAGGATTCGGATTGGCTTTCTAGGGAGGTGGGAAGTGAGTCCCCCCTACCGTGGGACGCTGGTCGGGCGACTTTGTGAGGCCTTCGGCCACCACCTGGCGAATGCTGTTGACCACGATCTGTCCCCACTCCCGGGCATGAGCAATCCGAGTCGCTATTCGCTCCTGACGAAACAGGTCGCGGGTGCCTTCACTCATCTCATTGAGATTCTTGCTAATATCAGGGATCTCAGGATGGTTCTTTACTATAGTCGCCCCGATTTCCTCCACAATGGGGACCATCTCAGGTGCCGACTCAATAAAGCGACTAATCTCCTCCATATCTCCATTGAAAAAGACATACACCGGCACCGTTCCCCAGCGGTGTTTGGGCAAGTAGCTGTATGCTAACTCCTGGTTCTGGTCACGAAGGAATACCCGTACCTCTAGCTTGCCCGTGTCCTCGGCCAAACGGAATAGAGCCGGGGTGCCCGAGAGGCTGTCGCCGCAAAAGTCCTCGGTGAAAACGGCCACACGAAGAGGCTCGGATAGGTGAGAAAAATAGGCCTTTTCCCACGGTGGAGTCTCCACAGAGGCCAGGACTTGTGCGAAAGCCTCTCTGTTAGTCTTCATCTGGTCCACATATTGGTGAGGGGTCATCCCCTGCAGGAATTTTTCGACAGTCAGAGCCATGTCAAACCCTCCTATCAGTCATCTCGAATAGGTTGCCGTTCACCTCTGCTAAGGCAACTGTTAGATTAGACAGAATCACTTTAGAATCAGACAAACCCTCGTAGCTCGCGCCAGGGCTGCCGCAGTAACTGTACGCAGTCATCGTTGATGGGCAGTCGCTTTGCGGCGCGTTCGAAGAAATAACTTACCGCCTCAAAGGGTCCCATACGATCCTTCAGGATAACCATCGAGGCCTCTCATGCTCTTGAAGGTAGCTGGAATTATCTCATAATATTACACAACGCGCACACCTCACACGCTCCCTACAGCTATGCAACGAGTTTGCTCTATTGTAATCCCGGCTAGATGAGCTACAGCAACTGCCAGGCCACAGGGACTTTAACGTGGCCTCTATCTACATGCGCCCCCTAATGACAATGCGAGGGACAGGTGGCAAAAGAGGGGCTCCAGTTGTAGGACCTGGCCTTTGGACAAATTCGGCTGGTCAGGATTTCTTTGTACCTCGAATATTCCTGTGGTATACAATGAGAGGCGGTGGCGTGGATTTAGGTGCACAGGGAGGATAGACTCATGGCTCTGTATATTCAGCTACTAACCCTAACACCGGAGGGACGTGCCAAGGCACTTGTGGAACCGGAAAGTGTTCTGCGGGCTCGGAATGGCATCTCGATCCCCGGTATCCAAGCATTGGGCCTTTATGCTGTCTTAGGCACGTATGACTTCGTGAATATGGTAGAAGCCCCTGACAACGAAGCCGTTGCTCGCTTCTCTCTCCAATTTGGAGTTCAAGCGGGCGTACACATTAATACCCTACCAGCTATTCCTGTTGGCCATTTGGAGGCGGCATCTGCCCAAGAATTACCAAAGCTCGAAAAAGGAGTGAGTCAACCGGTTCCAGACGAAAAACAGGACTAAGACTTTCCCAAGGGCTGAAGGTAGGCGTGCCTAACCCTGCCAACCATCTCCAAAGGTATTAATCAGCTGACGAAGGGCATTGACCTGCTCTGATGGGGGCAACCCCGCTGGGGTAGAAAGGAGCACCCAGTCTACCAAGGAGCCATATTGGGCTATACGTTGGTGGCACTCCTCGGCTGTTCCGACCGATGCAACTGCATTTATCACGCGGTCACTTATTGCTCCAGCCATGCCTTTTCTATCGCCAGCGGACAGGGCCGCAGAGATAGTCTCCGCTTCTTCAGAATAGCCATTGGCTGACAGCCACTCCATTCCGTAGGGTGTAGACATATAAAATGCTAGAGTACGGCGCATGATCGCATGTGCCTGCTCAACGTCATCGGTGACGATGACATAATGGGCGATGCCTCGGTCAAGGTCCTTGAGGGACCGGCCAGCCTGTTTGGCGCCTTCGGCAAGGGCCGGAAGCGCCACGTCCCGGAGCCAGGGAATGGAATGTATGACGTTGAGTATTACTCCATCTGCTCTCTCACCCGTCATTCGTATCATCCTCTGGCGGGTAGCGCCAATAAGGATAGGGATATGGTGGTCTGGAGGCGGCTCGACCGCGCGGTAGCCAGAAACGCGATAGAACTCTCCTTCGTAGTCTACTGAAGTGCCTCGTTGGGCCTCCCACAACAGACGAACCAATTCCATATACTCGCTCATACGCTTTAGAGGGGCCTTGTAGGGTATCCCGTGGAGGTTTTCGTTGAAGCTCGGAGGCATGCTGCCGAGACCCAGGCTGTAGCGGCCACCACTAAGAAGGTCCACAGTGCGGACGGCCCGGGCTGCGGTAAGGGGGGTGCGTGTCCAGGTGGCAACGGCGCTGATCAGACGGATGTGCTGGGTGGCTACGGCCATGGCACTGAGCAAGGCGAAGGTATCGTGGAATGCGTCTCCTACCGCAATAGCGTAGAGACCTGCCTCCTCGGCCTCACGCGAGAGAGCGAGCATCTCCTCCGCCGACAGGCCGCGAGTGTCGAGGGATATACCAATTTTAGGAAGCTGGTTTTCCATTGATTACACCTCCCATGTTGATTGCCAATTTTGCGCCGATGGAAGCTATAGGTGCTCCTTACTTGATATATCGACCATTGCCCATCAATTCTTCATACCGGTGCACCGCCGCTCAGGGAGGGTGTACCAGAGAGCCATCTTACAATTTGCAACGCCATCATGCCAATGGCTGTCGCCGTCACCAGCCCGCCCAGTGTCATAGCAAAAGGGGCATCTACCGTCTGTGCCAGAAACCCCATGAGAAGACCACCGAAGGCCGCTGTTCCCCACGTTATCTGGTGGATACTCATCACCCTCCCACGAAACTCTTCATCGACCACGCTTTGCACCAGGATATTATCCATCGTTTGGAACACGGCACTAAATCCACCCACCAGGGCAAGGACTGTGACAGATGCGGGGAGCCAGCTTGTGCGGGAGAAGATCAACAGCGCTAGACCAAATCCGATCCCGCTTACCAACAAGTAGCGCGCCTGATTTCTCGGGCTGACCAGCAAAGCCAAGAGCACTGTGCCTGCCAGCCCGCCCACTCCTGCGCTCAGAAGGAGGTAGCTGTAACTGGCTACGCCTCCCTCTAGGACATGGTCAGCGAAAATGGGCAATAGCGTCCGAAAAGGCATCCCAAATACCCCTGCGACAACCCCCATTGCTATTAAGCTAACGATGACCCGTTGACTCCTCACGTAAGCAAAGCCCTCCAAAAGTCCCTGCCACAGTTTTCCTGTGAAGGGCTCGGCAACTCGCTCCACGGGCCGCATCATGAGAAGCATGACCACAGTCAGTGCATAAGCAACTCCAATAACAAAGAAAAGCCCTTCCAAGCCCCAGAGGTTAACCAACGGAGCAAAGAAGGAGGGCCCGATTATGGCTGCGCCACCAAAAAGCAAAGAATATACGGCGACGGCGCTAGCCAGATCTTCCTTACGTACCAGGTTTGGTAGCAGGGCCTGGCGTGATGGGATATCGAAGGAGAGTAGGATGCCGGAAATCAGCGAGATAGCGATAAGCTGCCAGGGCTGAATAACATCTGTAATAATGAGAAGGCCGGTGATGAAAGCAAGGGAAGCAAACATGGCACGAGTCCACGTAAGCAGTTTCATACGGTTTATTCTGTCAGCCAATACACCACCCCACATAGAGAGGGGCAATACTGGCCCTAGAGCGGAGAACGTTACCAGTCCCGCCATAAAGGCGGAGCCGGTGAGTTGGTGCATAAGCCACAGGCGGCCGGAGATGAGAGCCCACATGCCCAGGTTAGAGAAGGCACCCCCTAGCCAGAACAGGCGATAGTCACGATATCCAAAGGCAGTAAGTCTCCCCTTCAGCATATCAAAGAGAGTTCCCTAGACACAGCGCTGACAGCTAGTGCGATAGAGCTCAATTACTCGCGCTCAACTCTTTTACCGAGGGAGGATTGCTGCGATACCATTCCATTATCTCCGAGGCGGTCGCAGCCCACACACCCTGGTGGCGAATCATGTGCTCCAAAGCATCGTCCAGGTATCCGATGCGGAAGGGCTGGCCGATGAGCCAGGGATGAAGGTTCAACAGGAGTAATCGACCGTTACGTGCCCCCTCGTCGTACAGGGTATCGAAGCTCTCTTTAAGCAGCTCGGCGTAACGGTCGATGGGGAGCCGGCGCTCCACCAGTGCGTTGACATCGTCCAGCTCCAGCATCACCGGTAGTGCATAGAGCTCGCCCTGTGGGGTCTTCATAGGATAAGGCTGCTCGTCGTTGGTCCAGTCACACACGAACCGGATACTTGCCTCGGCCAACAACTGGGGAGTTCTGGCAGACTCTCCGTACTCCGGTCCTAGCCAGCCAAGGGGGGTGGTGCCTGTGGCGTGCCTTATAGCCTCTAGAGACATCTGGATATATTCTCGCTCCTCCTCTTCCGACATCCGGCTGGTTATCATACGAGTCCCAGAGATGCCGTGGGCGATAATCGCACATCCACGATCCAAGCAGTGGCGCACAAGATACGGGTAGTTTTCGGCTGTTAGGGCGTCCATGGCCAACGTAGGCTTGATACCGCGACTCTCCAGCACGTCCAGCACTCGGAAGATACCGACCCGGTGGCCGTACTCCCTGTGAGAGAGACGGAGAGGGCGCAACCCTCCAAGGAAGGTCGTAAGATGGTAGCTGCCCTCAGGAGGCCTCCATTCCATGTGCTCCAAGGTGACGATGGCACCCAGGGCCACCCTGGCATTATTAGGCCACCGAAGAACTCCTCGCTTCACAAGAGGCGACCAATCGTAATGCTCATGGTCCATACCGAAACGACGCTGTGCCGGCACCTTCTCACCTCCTCAACCCTTTAGCAGGCTTGAAGCCTACCCTATTTGTTCAGATTCTCGGTGTGGGCAACCGCCTGGTCGTAGTAGTTGGCAATATAGTAGTCGGCTATCTCGTCGGCCGTAGTCTGCCATACCCGGTCGTGGGCCATGATGTAGCTCAGGATTTCGTCCAGGTACTTGACCCTGTGGGGCTGGCCGATGACGAAGGGATGCAGAGCGATACACATGACCCGTCCGCTGTTAGCACCCTCCTTGTAGAGCTGGTCGAACTGGCCCTTGCATATTCGAACAAAGTAGTCGCCCTCGAAGTGGGTTCGGAAAACCTCGCCGTCGTTTATTTCAACGGAGTAGGGGACGGAGACCAGCTTTCCCGACTTCACATTAATAGGTACGGGCTGGTCGTCGTGCCTCCAGTCGGTATAGTAGATGAGGCCAGCCTCCGCCATCAGATCGGGAGTGCGCTCCGTCGCCAAGAAGGGAGGGGATAGCATGCCCTTCAGCTGTTTGCCAGTGTGGCGTTTCAGGGTCTCGATGCAGTCGCGGTAGAACTCTCTCTCCTGCTCCTCGGTATAGGTGTTGATATAGCGAG
This sequence comes from Dehalococcoidia bacterium, assembly GCA_965248115.1. Taxonomy (GTDB): domain Bacteria; phylum Chloroflexota; class Dehalococcoidia; order Lucifugimonadales; family CBDFII01; genus CBDFII01. Next base: position 777,848 of record CBDFII010000005.1, on the reverse strand, counting down.
TGTTGTAGATTCCGTGGCTCATGAAGTCCCACTCACGTTGTATCATAGCCTCGCCAATCTCCGGAAAATGCTCCAGCACAGCCAGGTTAAGGGATGCGCAGCCCTTGATATTGTACTTGTCCAGCACCTCTAACATGCGCCAGAAGCCAATTCGATTCCCATAATCACGGTAGGAGTACTGCTGCACGTCGGGGTGGGGGGTGCGGGGCCAGGGGTCCTGGACTCCATCGTACTCGGGCAAATACTCGTAGTGCTCGATGTTGGGGGCTATCCATAGGGCTACTTGGGCGTTGTTGGGCCACTTGAGGATAGGGCGGTCTATTATGGGGCTGTAATCAACCCGATTGGGAGGCAGTGACATTGAAAGCACCTCCATTTAAGGCAACTCTATGAATATATCTTCCCCTTCTACCTTAACAGTGTACACCTTGAGGGGTTCAACAGCAGGCGGCTCGGTAGCTTCGCCTGTTTTCAAGTTGAACCGGCTCACATGCCAGGGGCACTCGATCTCCTCACCTTCTAAAAAACCCTCAGAGAGGGGCGCATCGGAATGGGTACAAACCTCACTGACAGCATAGAAACTATCGCTCACATTCACCAGAAGGATGCGCTCCTCTCCATGCTCTACAACTTTCATCTCACCAGGCTTGAGCTCTTCTTTATCGGCGGCCTTTATTAACCGTGACATGCGTCACCTCCCTCTTTAAGCTGTCCCTATGAATAAAACGTGATTATATACTTGACAAAGCTTGGCCTCCAGACGCAGTTAATCAACTACGTTGTTCATAAAATCTCGGAAACTACTGGAGCAGGTAATACCCACAATAAAGACTATAAGAGTTAGCAATAGAGCTTTCCCGAAATACTTCAATTTGTAACCTCCAGTGCTTCCTCTACTTCGATTAGTGGCCCATCAGGATAGTCTTCTAAAGCATTCTCTCCGGTTGAGTAAACAGGTAGATAACCTATGAATAGAATAGCCCACAATTGAAAGTAGGTAAACCTGCTTAGTTTTGTCACAGAGAGAGGTGAGTGAGTAGAGAGTATTCATATCCTTGCATGGCCCGTGATACAATTAATCGGCTTTCATTTAAGTGCCAGAGGATACTTTCGGCAGGGAGAGCGATTGTCACCATACTCAAGATGCGGGTAGGAGAGTAGCTGTGAAACGCGATTATGTAGGTTTGTATGACCATGTTAGCTGGCAGTATGATGCCAATCCCGCAGACAACATCAAAGGGGAATCTAAGAAATTCATCCTGCCCTATCAAGAGGGAGAGCCGCAAGTGATTCTCTCTCGCCCGGACCCCCTGGGCCGCATCCGTCCTCACTATCATCCAACTCACCAGTTCGTTGTGGTGTTGGATGGAAGTGGCTCTATGGGTAGAGAGCCACTCAAGCCCGGTATCTTTGAATATACGGATAAGAATACTGCCTATGGACCCGTATCCATAGGTCCCGATGCTCTGACATTCATTAACTGCCGACAGCTTGGGAACCAAGAGCTATACCCCATGCCCGAGTCTCGACACATCATCCCCCATCCTCAGGGACGGCAGAAGTTCGCCATTGCCGATGACGTGCCTTATCAAGTTATGCAGATGCCAGGCTCAGGGACAACAGTTGAACACAAGCTCCTAATGGGTAATGAAGAGGAGGGGCCCTGGGCGGAAATTTTTAGAGCTGGCCCGGGCCAAACCCTTCAGGTACCTGCTCGTACTGAGGAACTTGGGCAGTATCATCTTGTCCTCGAGGGGGAGCTAATAGTCCGTGGCGAGGTTCTTGGCCCTCGGTCTGTTCGCTACGTACAGGGTATGGGCGCTAGCATCTCTGCTGAGGTGGGGAGCTCTGGAGCAACGGTCGCCGTGCTCTCTTTTGACAAGGAAGGCTGAGAGCCCATTAAACAAACGCCTGCCAAGAACTATGCCACAACAGAGGATGGTCTGGCCTACGGTTGGACAGAGATTGCCACCACTTCTAATTAAAGAATAGGAGGCTACTGATGAAACGCGATTACGCCGTTCCCAGCGACCAGATTGAGTGGGAGTATTTCGAACCAGCATCGACAGAAACCACCGTCGGGACAAGCAGGAAAGTGCTCCTACCTTACAAGGAAGGGGAACCGGAAGTTTTTATCGCCCGCAGACCTCCCATGAGCCGGGTGAGTCCCCATTTTCATCCAGCTAGTCAATTCGTAGTGGTAGTGGACGGAAGTGGCTTCTTGGGTCGCGAGACGCTCAAGCCCGGCATCGTAGAATATACAGATAAGAATACTGCCTATGGGCCACTAGATGCCGGCCCTGAAGGCTTGACCTTCTTCAACTGTCGCCAGCTTTCTAACAACGAAACCTTTGTTATGCCAGAAGCACGACACATTATCCCCCGTCCCCAGGGAAGGCAGAAGTTCGCCTCTCCCGATGACGTACTCTATCAGATGATAGCGCTTCCAGGCTCGGAGGAGAAAGTTGAATATAAGCTACTAGTGGGAAGTGAAGACGAAGGTCCTTGGGCAGAGATTTTTAGGGCTGGCCCTGGCCAAACCCTTCAGATTCCGTCCCGCACGGAGGAGCTTGGGCAGTATCATCTGGTCCTCGAGGGGGAGCTAATAGTCCGGGAAGAGGTCCTTGGCCCATGGTCAGTTCGCTATGTACAGGGTATAGGCGCTGGTAGTTCTGCTAAGGCGGGGAGCTCTGGAGCAACCGTTGCCGTGCTCTCTTTCGATAAAGAGGGGTGAGGGAGACACTATTCCAGGGCTTCGAGTAGCCGTACCACCTGATCAGTGGACTTGATGACCGCAAGGCTGTAGGCCTGCTTGAGAATGGCGTGCTCATGGAGCTGCTGCACTCGAGAGGCGGTGGCGTCTTCTACGACTATGACACCGTAGTCCCGTTCAGCGGCGTTACGAACCGTGGCCTCCACACACCCATCGGTCACCACACCCACAACGATGAGGTTCCGGATACCCAGATTCCTGAGTACCCTGTCAGCGATACTGGTATCGAAGGGGCTGGAGGTCACCTTGGTGAGGACTACCTCATCCCCTTCCGGCCCTACTTCAGGGAGGAACTCGGCCTCCGTAGTATCTTTTAGAATTCTCATGTTCACGGTTTGGTGTATAGGCGCACCGCTACCCCGGCCATCCCTGGTCAGGGAAGATACGTGGACATGGATCACCTCAACGCCGACGCGGCGAGCTGTGGTCAGAAGCTGCTGAGTGTTAGGGATGAGCGTGGTCTTAAGCCTGTCCCAAAACCACATCGTCTCCTCAAAGATTCCTAGATTTTTCGCTCTAGCGCCCAGCCCGTAGTCTGGGTGACAGGTCCCGTACTGTAAATCGATGAGCATGAGCGCTGTAGTCTCCCTGGTCAGCTTGGGCTCTGGAGGCTTTCCGAACAGTGTTTGGAGCAATTCGAGAGCCTCCTGGTTGGACAGGCTCATTATCGGTGTGCTAGTCATGGTATTCCCTCCTAGATCAAGCCTACTGCAACGGCCTGCATTTTTGTTTCTGAATACCGCAATCCTACGCCATTAAACTTGCCGAGTGTGAGTAACGCTAACCGAAGTGGTAGAGGCGAGCGGCGTTGCCACCGACGATCTTGTCTCTCTCGTCCTGAGGAACTCCTTCCAGGATTTCGTCCAGGACCTCCTGGGACCTGGGGAAGGTAGACTCGGCGTGAGGATAGTCGCTGCCCCAGATAAGGGAATCAACCCCAATGCGATGGCGTAATTCAATGCCTAGTGCGTCATCTTGGAAGCTGAAGAAGACGTTACGGCGCATAAAGTCGCTGGGGATCATGTCACCCTTGAATCGGTAAAGAACCTGCTCCTGCCGCTCCCGGTACAGGTAGTCCATCTGATTTACGAACCAAGGCACCCAGGCCAGCCCATTCTCTGCGCTTACCACCTTTAGACCCGGATATCGCTCAAAAACTCCCGAAAAGATCATGGCCGCAAGGGACATACGAACAGGAGGGTCTGTGTTGGCGATCTCCACCTCTGCCTCCCGTTTCCCCGCCTCTATGTACCCGGCCATGCGGCCTGCTGCCCTACTGGGGCGGGAGGTGCCGATGTGAAAACTCAGGGGCATATCCAACTCTTGTGCTGTTTCCCACAGGGGCTCGTAATCGGGATTCCTGTACTGGCGGCCCTCCTCCTGGGGAAAGACAGAGATCATAGCTCCGGCTAGGCCCAGCTTCTTGGCCCTCTTTAGCTCTTGAACGCCCTCCTCCACATTATCAAGGTTGATGACGGCTGCGCCCTTGAGGCGGTCGGGATGGGCGTTGCAAAATTCGGCCAGCCAGTCGTTATAAGTACGGCACAATTCGTAGAGCAGCTCGGTGTCGAAGATGCGGAAGAGGCGCAGGCCTATGGAGGGATAAACCAGCTCGGCATCGACGCCGTCCAGATCCATATCGCGAATGTGCTCATCGGGGTCAAAGCCACCTCGAGGAATCTCCTCCAGGGTAGCCTCAAAGGTTATTTTTGAGGGGTCTGTATACCGCAGTCCAGCTCCTATTAGGGCACCGAAAGAGCCCATGTCCACGTCGCCCTCGCCGTACCATCTATCGCTACCTTCTCGATGACGGATATGGGGTGCCCTTTCCCGGTACTTGGACTCAACCCTGCTGATCCAAAGGTCGGGAGGCTCAATAATGTGAGAATCCGAAGAGATTACTTTGTACTCTTTCATACAGTGCTCCTGCTGGTTAGAGATGATGATTAGTATCCAAATCTAATATCACTCAACCGCGTATGTCAACCCGCCTGGCCCTAGTCCAAAAAGCTTAAATGATGATCTCTGCGCTTTACGCTCTTTGGAATATAGGGCGCCAGTACCGGTAGCACCAGGCGCCTGCGATGAGGGCTGGCACAAGACCCCAGAATATCGCGAAGGCGGTGAATGCTCTCCCCACGGTGATTACATCGGAGCCATCCACCACGGCCGTTGACATTCCCCACGCAAATAGAGCTACTCCAGCTATGTGGAGCAGGATGAAAAGGGACACTGCTGCTGGCAGCAATATTACTATCCTAGTGATGCTTAATCCCGGTGTCGCTGCCACAAGGGCAGTCACCAGGATCAGTCCAAAGTGGAGGACATACCCATGAACAGTAGTACTGCTGCCCATCGTCATATCCATGTGGATACGTCCGTAGGCGGCAGACACTGTAGCCTCGGCTGGGGCTATCATGTTGGCCCCACTAGCCACCAGGTCGTTGTAGGTGTCAGCGATGTAGGGCCACAGGGAAGCGGCAATAACCACCACCACGAGAGCGTTGAGTGCCAGGACAATGTAGCTACGCGCGTACGCCACGAGCAATTCTCTCTGCCCAGAAGAGCCAGATCATAATGGCCAGAATGATGATGGCTGCTTGCCATACCAGGTAGTGGGCCATGGGAAGGTACTTGGGAAAGTAGGCGCCAACATAGAAGAGGCTGACCAGGCGTACCAGGTTCAGAAGGGGAGGAGCACCAAGCCCAAAGCGATCCCCACCAGTTTGGCTCTTGCTCCACCAGGGTAGGCGATAACGGCACCTACGAAAAGCAACAGAGGCCCAATGGCGGTGCACTCGGCGACGACCATGTAGGCGAAGCTGGAGGAGCCGACCACGGTGCCGCTGGTGGAGACGGTGGTGCCCAGCATGCTCAACGTGGCTCCGGCGGAGGAGGCGGTCCAACGGGAGACCGCATCCATGTAGGGCGTCCCGAAGAGCTCAAAGTAGACCACCAGCGCGGCAGCTAGACTTACCACGATGATGAGCAGCCGCATGACGATGCGAGCCGTGCCATATCTATGGTTAGTTGCGCCCATAACGCCCCAAGGCCTAAGTTTCTGTCATCCGTGCTCACATTGCAAGTTTAACTTGCAGCTTGCCCTTGCCTGCGTCGCAGGGCACGGTAGGCCACTAGGGCCATCAACACCGCCATGGCGATGAGGCCCCACAAAGTCAGGCTAGGGATCGGAGTCGGAGTGGGAGTGGGAGTCGGCGTCGCTGCCACAGTGATCGATACGCTTGCCGAGAATTCAGACGTGTTATTGCCCGCATCGGTGGCCGTGGCCACGATGAGGTCGCCCCCCACTACCCCCAGGGCAGCGGCATTGCCCAGGATGACCTCAAGAAACACGGGGGCGAAATCGTTCCTCACGTGGCCGCCTATGAAGGTCTTACCTTCTTCGCCGACCGAATCGGGGACGAAAAACTCAGTACGCGTCGGTAGCGCCGAGTTGCTGGTCGTGGAATCGATCAGGTAAGCGATTATCAGATTCCCATCGACGTTGATGAACGCGTGCAACATCTCTGAGCCTGTCCCAAAAGTGGTGTAGAGGGTAGCAGGTAGGAGCAGATGGCTTAAGCCGGTGGGATTTACTGAACGACTCTTGCAGGGAGAGTTGAAGGTGGCGATAGATTGGCGAAGGGTGATTGGCGGCGCAGTTGGGATCAGGAAGCGGGATGGAGATTCGGCCCGTGGGGTAGCTGGATGAAGGCGCGGCAGCGCCAGGCCCGCCACAGGGTGCGCAGGTTGAAAGCTGTGGCCAGTACGGTCCACTCGGCTGCCACGTTAACGAGGCCGCGCAGCAGGAACCTCCGTGCCCCCTGCTGCTCTTTGATGATTCCGAAGACCGGCTTGACCAGTTGCTTTCTCAGCTTGTACGCCTCTTTAGCTGCTGAGGTGGCCATCCAGGTGCGATGACGGCGCAGCACCGCATCGTGCGGCCCTATGGCCAAGCTTCGGCCAATCTCTCTGGCCCTCGTACACACTCCGAAGGCTGGACACGCCTGGCAGACGGCACCAGAGGCCCGGTACAGTCGCAATGGGACTCCGTTCGCATGCTGTATGCGGACGAACGCGAGCGTCTGCCCCTGTGGGCACGTAAAGCTGTCGCTCTGCTCGTCATAGGTGAATCGGTCCTTGTGATACGGGTCCTTGAGGAACCGTTGTCTTGCCTCTGACACCACCACCTGCTGACCGCGACTGGAGCACTCTGCCAGGTGACTCCCGGCGAAATATCCGGCGTCGGCCAACGTCGTCTGTGATTTCGTCCCGGTCGTCTCTTCGGCCCGTTCCATCATCGGTGCCAACATGGCATTGTCATTGGCTTCGTCCACCACGTCCACGGCGGTGACCAACATGCCGGTCCCTCCCCCAGCCATCTCCACGGGTGAGACCATTGCCTGGGCGTTGTAGCCAGCCACAATGCCCTGCCTGCCCTTCATCAGCCGTGCCTCTCTGTCGGTCAGATTGATGCGCTTGTGGCGTTCCTGATTCGCAAGATCGTCCATTGCCTGCTTCATCTTCTCTCTCAAGACCTCCTTGTCGGCCAACTCCTCAGGCAGATGGGCAGCAGCAGTGTCTTCTCCCGCTTCGTTCTGAGCCTCAAGGTCGGCTATTGCCCTCTCCAGACGCGCCAACAGCCCGCTCAGTCCCTCGGCATCGTAGCTCCTGTTCACTGATGCGTTCGCGACCACCTTTGTGCCATCCACCGCCTGAACCGCCAGGTCCACCAGCTTCATCGTCACCGCCGTACGAACCGTCCGCTCAAACAGCTTCCTCATGGCCTGCCTGTGTCCTTTGTAGAATCGCCACAAGGTGTTGTGGTCAGGATGCTGCCACCCGGTCAGCCACAGATACGATATCTGGTCCCGGCAGGCCGCCTCCAGCTTCCGGCACGAACGTACTCCCGTCATGAAGCCGTACAACCATACGCTCAATAGCGCACGAGGGTGATAGGCCGGCGCTCCCAGTGGGTCCCCACCTATCTCCATGCCAAGCTCCGACCAGCCATCCCGACCCAGCGCGTCAACGAACTCGGCCACAAATCGCGCCGGATGGTCCAGCGGCAACAACTCGTCAAGCGTCGGCGGCAACATCCACATCTGCTCTCGGTCCATATCTCGAAGCGGCATCTCAACATCTCCTCAATTGTTGTCGCCCCGAATGTACACCTAACAACATCCCATCACCAGCCCCGACTTCTGAGACACGCTCCTCTGGGAAGTTTTGTAGATTGTTAGGCCCTGTATCGGCGTCACCTACGTCGTTGGGGGTCACTCCATTGGCACCCAAGTCGATGCCCAACTCCCCGTTGGAGAAGATGGAGTTAGACAGGACAGTGTTGCCCGCTCCGCTAGCCGTTCCGCCAATAAAATTGTCACTTGCAGAGCCGAGATCATCCACAGCGCCTATATCGATCGGGTTGCCCACGAACACGCCGTGGTCATTATTCCCAAGAGCGGTCGTGCCATCAGCCTTCGTGCCGATGAAGTTGCCCTCTACTTTGTTGCCCGTGGTATTGCTGGCGACGATGCCAATGCCATTGGCGTCGTTACCCGATATGAGGTTACGTGCTCCAGCAGTGGTACCGCCGATTGTGTTGTTAGATGCACCGTTTGCAATCCCAACGCCAGCAAATGAATTGCCCAAGTCAGCCGTTCCGGTAGCATCGGTGCCTATAAAGTTGCCTTGCACCAGGTTCGCCGTCGCGCTACTGCCCGTGATATAGACGCCCCTTATGTTGTTGCCCGATATGACGTTGCGGGCTCCCGCCGACGTGCCGCCGATGGTATTACTGGGCGCATTGCCGATAAGTACACCATGACGAGTGTTACCCAGGTCGATAGTACCGGTAACATCCGTACCGATGAAGTTGCCCCGCACCAGGTTGGTCGTCGCCCCCGCGGTAAGGCGTATGCCATTGACGTCGTTGCCCGATATCAAGTTGCGAGCCCCCGAGGTAGTCCCTCCTATAGTGTTGCTGTTCGCGCCATTGATAAGCACACCGTGTGAAGTGTTACCCAGGTCGATAGTACCGGTAACATCCGTACCGATGAAGTTGCCCCGCACCAGGTTGGTCGTCGCCCCCGCGGTAAGGCGTATGCCATTGACGTCGTTGCCCGATATCAAGTTGCGAGCCCCCGAGGTAGTCCCTCCTATAGTGTTGCTGTTCGCGCCATTGATAAGCACACCGTGTGAAGTGTTCCCCAGGTCGGCGGTACCGTTCACGTTGGTACCAATGAAGTTGCCCTGCACAAAGTTGGCCTGAGCCGGTCCGTCGACGCGTATGCCATTGCTGTCATTACCTGAGATGATATTGCGAGCCCCGGCTGTCGTACCACCTATGGTGTTGTTGCTTGCAGAGGAGCCTATGAACACGCCATCGAAAGAGTTCCCTAGGTCCGCTGTGCCGTTGACATCGGTACCTATGAAGTTGCCTCTTACCAAGTTGCCTGTTGTGCTGCTTCCCGAAATAAAGAGACCGGCTGAGTCATTGCCAGAAACGATGTTACGTGCGCCAGCCGAAGTCCCACCGATAGTATTGTTTGATGCGCCGTTTTGAATCACCACACCAGAGAAAGTGTTGCCTAGGTCGGCGGTACCGTTCACGTCGGTACCTATGAAGTTGCCATGCACGAGATTTCCAGACGCGTCGGGAACTATTCCAGGTTCAAGGGGATCATTAGTGATCTTGACGCCATCGGATGTATTTCCAGAGATGAGGTTCCCCATGCCCAAGTCGGTTCCCCCGATAGTGTTATTTGGTGAACCCCAGATGGTGATTCCAGTTTGATTACCGACTGCGCTAACCCCATCTCGATCGGTACCTACATAGTTTCCCCGAATCATATTGACCGTCGATCCGGGATTCACCAACAGAATTCCATTGCTACTGTTCCCAGAGATGACATTCCTCGCCGCTGCAGTAGTTCCACCCAATATCGTTCCAGACGCAGAATTGATGACGACACCTGCAAACGAATTGCCCAATGCGTTAGTTCCACTGATGTCGGTTCCTATGAGATTCCCTTCGATGCGCGTATTTGGAGCCGAAAAATCTGGATTCCGTTGCTGTCATTGGCCGAAATAAGGTTGCGGGCGCCTGAGGATGTACCCCCAATCACATTGTTTGTCGCAGAGTTGAAGATGATGCCATCCCCGCTGTTGCCAAGGTCAATGGCACCGGTAATGTCCGTGCCAATAAGATTTCCCTGTACCCCGTTATCCGTTGATGTATTGCTGCTCAATCCAACACCTGCCGAGCCATTCCCAGAGATTAGGTTTCGTTCCTCTGGATTTGTTCCTCCGATTATGTTGCTAGGCGAATCATGAATCCAGACCCCACTACCCGCATTGCCAAGATCGATCGACCCAGTAGTGTCTGTTCCTATGAAGTTGCCTGTGACAACGTTGTCACCATTTGATTGCAACAGAATACCATTGCGAGCGAGTGTGGCGCTTACCCCTTGCACGAACCTATTAATCACTAACCCTCGCACCGTGCTGTTCCCGGCTGTGATATGGAGTCCGTTGGCACTGGCCCCCGCGTTGATCCCGTCCAGCTCGATCTTCAGCACAGTATTTAGGCCGAAGCCCGGGCTATTGGTGTTGGCGCTGGCCCCCGGCTGGGTGTAGCCGTCGATTACGACCGGGTCGGTGATGGTGGGCAAGGCCGAGGTGGGCTGGATGGTGTGGGGTCCAGCGCCGGATATGTTGAAGGCGATGGTGTCGGTGCCCGCTAAGGCATTGGCGGCAACAATGGCCTCACGCAGCGAGCAGTCTGCGTCACAGAGGCCGTCGTTGGTGTCGGCGGTCTTGGTGACGGTGAAGGTGGTCTGGGCCTGGACAGCGCCTTGTGAGGCCACCAGGGCTAACGCCAACAGGAACACTGCGCCGACAATGAATAATATTGGTCGCATACTTAGGCTCTGCTTACCCTTTGGTTGCAGACCCCTAGCATCACCCTTACACTGGAACGGCCTGTTGACAGTATGACTTCCATTAAGCTGTTCACGCCGCTAATCTGCCAACGGGGATCTAAATACCGCAACGGTGCGACATTAGCCCATGCCGGCCGTTATGTCAAACCACTATGTTTGTCAAGAAACGACGGCGATGAACTGCGCCCTCTCGTACAGCACCTTGCGCCAAGGCACATTTAGGAGCGTCACTACTCCCCCAAAGGGGGCTTGCCCTGAACCCAGGACTTAAAGCACCGTGATGCGTATGCGGGTTTTCTCAACCATCCCTTACGGGCAGGTGGTAGTTGTCCTGGCCCTGCTGGGAACCCTGGCTGGCGACTTCGTCCAGCAGGGTCTGCCGGTTCTGTTTCCTCTTATCCAGGATGAGTTTGGGACCACTCGTGCTCAGTTGGGTTTTGTCGCCATCGGGCTGGTTCTTGGAGGTACTGCTACCGTACTGATCATGGGGTGGCTGGCCGATACGATAGGGGTGCGGAGGCTGCTGCCGGCGGCGTTAATGGTGATAGCTGGAGGTGTACTGCTGTTCTCCCAGATCCAATCCATGATGCAGGGCATTCTCCTGGCCATTTTCATAGGTTTAGCCGCCTCAGCGAGGGGTCCTACCAGCGTCAAGGCCATCATGGACTGGGTAATGCCCCGAATCCGCAGCCTGTCTATAGGGATCAAGGAGACCAGCGTACCTTTTAGCGGGATTATAGCCGCAGCGACTCTCCCTTTCCTGGCAGTGACCTTTAGCTGGCGCACCGCCATGATGTTCATAGCTCTCCCGATAGTGATAATCAGCATGGTGTTCTTCGCTGCCTACCGGGACAAGCCCAGCAGCCGCGCAGATGGCAAAAGAAGCAACCTTATAAGGAGCTTAGCTCAGGTGGCCAGGAACCGAGATACCTGGTTGGCCGATATCAGCTACGGACTCATGGTAGCCTTGCACATAGTCTTTGTGAGCTACCTGATTCTGTTCCTGAGAGACGATCTGGGCATGTCAGCGGCGGTGGCGGCGGGTTTTCTGGCGCTGTCCTGGATAGGTAGCACGGCTGGACGCGTTGTCTGGGGTCTGGTCAGCGACCTGCTGGGAGGACGCCGTGTGGTCGTTTTGGTCTTCTTAGACATTCTATCTATCCTGTGCATGACTTTCATGGTCTGGCTGCCAACGGATGCTTCGCCATTGTTGGTAGGGGTGATGGCTTTGCTCATAGGGGCCATTGCTCTGGGGTTGCCAGGTTTATATATCACCTTTGCAGCCGAGATGGCAGGGCCAGAGCTGGCAGGAACAGGGATCGGCTTTCTCCATATCATCAGTCGAGTGAACCTCTTCATTCCACCTCTCTTCGGCTTCGTAGTGGACCAAACAGACTCCTATGACCTCGGTTGGTGGATGATGGCCGGCGTGGCGGGCCTCGCGATGTTGCTTTTGCTCCTGATGCGACCTGAGGCCAGGCGCCGTTGAGCACCGATCTTGCAGAGGCGCAGATCATATCCAGCTTTGCCGAGAAGGAGCCGTTGACAGCGAGGCGTCCCCCGATTACAGTCTCATTGGCCTTAAGTGACCATCAACTGGGGTGGCGCCAAAAGGAGGTGGCATGAAATACGACTTTATTGTAATCGGAGCTGGGTCCGCGGGTTGTGTTTTAGCGGCACGGCTCTCGGAGGACCCAGAGCGCTCGGTACTGCTACTGGAGGCAGGCCCAGACTATCCAGACCTGGCACATCTCCCCGATGACCTAAAGCTAGGTTACCTAAACTCTGCCTCTGGGAATGGTGCTCCCCACAACTGGTCATTCGTGGGCACAGCTACTCCCCAGCAGGCCAAGCCGATGGAAGTACCGCGAGGCAAAGTCGTCGGTGGCTCCAGCGCCATCAACGGGCAGGTCTTCTTGAGAGGCACCCCCGAAGACTTCGATAACTGGGCTTCCTGGGGCAACGATGAATGGGCATATTTGAAGGTGCTGCCCTATTTCAGGAAGCTGGAAAGGGACATGGATATACGGGACGATTTCCATGGCTCCGACGGCCCTATTCCCGTTCGTCGTCACAAGCAGGAGACATGGGTGCCCTTCCAATCGGCTTTCCACCAGGCCTGTATAGACGCAGGATTCCCAGAGCATCCGGACATGAACAATCCTGAAGCCTTGGGAGTGGGTCCCGTCCCTATGAACAACCCCGACGGTATCCGTATGAGCACCGCCCTGACCTATATTAACCCCAATCGTTACAGGCTCAATCTGACCATCAGGGACAACGTGCTGGCAACCCGCATCTTTTTCGATGGCAAAAGGGCGACAGGAGTGGAGGTGGAGAGTGGTGAGGAGAGGTTCGTAGTGGAGGGAGAGGAGATCGTGCTGAGCGCTGGGGCCATCGCATCGCCCCAACTCCTGATGCTATCGGGAGTGGGGCCGGCAGATCATCTCCACAGTCTCGGAATTAATGTGGTGCATGATCTGCCTGGGGTCGGCCAGAACTTGAGAGACCATGTGACTGCTCCCATATCGCTGAGTGCCAAAGAGGGGTTTCCCATGAACCCCAATGATCCAAGGACTCAGACCATACTTTGTTACACCGCCGATAGCTCCCCCCATCGAAACGACATGCAACTCATGCCCAATGCTTTCTCCTCTCCTATGGGTGACGAGTTCGCCGAGGGAGAGTATATGCGCTTAAACTGCATGCTGTCCTTGGCCGCTGGAGCTGGAGAGTTGCGCCTTACTTCCATGGACCCACATGTGCAGCCATACCTAAACTATAACTACCTTGAGGACCCACTGGACCGGCAGCGCCTGCGTGAGGGTGTCCGGCTGTGCATACAGTTGCTGGAGAATAGGGCATTCAAGGACATCGTTGGGCGCCGCACCAGCCCCACAGACCAGGACCTGGCCTCCGATGATGCGTTAGATGCCTGGCTGCAGCAAAACGCGAAGACTCCACAACACATCTCCGGTACTTGCAAAATGGGTCCGCCGGCGGATCCTATGGCGGTGGTTGACCAATACTGCCACGTACACGGCCTCGAAGGACTGCGGGTCGTAGATGCGTCGGTAATGCCTAATGTAGTCCGTGTCAACACCAATCCGACAACTATTATGATCGCAGAGCGAGTTGCCGATTGGATCAAGTGACTCCGTTTCCTCTATTCGGGCCGTTTACCCCTTAGAGGAAGGCTCCCCAATAGGGTGGACGATGATCCAGAGAATGGCTATAGTATAGCTACTCACATTGTCATGAAGAGCGGCTGTAGGTAAAATTAACTGACTAAACAAGAGGAGGATATCGATGCCTGCAAAACAAATGACCTATTCTGAGGAGGCCCGTAAGTCTTTGAAAAAGGGCCTGGACCTTGTGGCCAATATAGTTAAGGTTACTCTGGGGCCTACTGGGCGGAACGTGATCCTGGACAGGCAGTTTGGGGGCCCCCAGGTGTGCAGCGATGGTGTCACCATCGCCAAGGAGATCGTAATACCCGAGCCCTTCTCCAACATGGGAGCCCAGCTCCTCAAAGAGGCCGCCAGCAAGACTAACGATGCCGCCGGAGACGGCACTACCACATCGGTGATGCTAGCCCAGGCCATCATCTCCGAGGGTTTTAAGAATGTGGCCGCCGGTGCCAATCCCATGGGCATCAAGCGGGGTATCGAGAAGGCTGTGGACATGGTGGTGGAGGAGCTCAAGAGCATGTCTAAGTCCGTGGAAACCAGGGAACAGATCGCTCAGGTTGCGTCCCTTTCGGCCCATGAAGATTCCATTGGCCAGAACATCGCCGACGCCATGGAGAAGGTCGGTAAGGACGGTGTCATCACGGTGGAGGAGTCAAAGGGGCTTGAGGACGAGATCGAGTACGTGGAGGGGATGCAGATAGACCGGGGATATATCTCTCCTTACTTCATTAGCAACGCCGAAAGGATGGAAGCCGCCATCGATGAACCCTATCTGATAATCTGTGACAAGAAGATCTCCGCCGTGTCCGACATCCTGCCGGCCCTGGAAAAGGTGCTTCAAGTAGGGAAGAAGGATGTGGTGGTCATTGCCGAGGACCTGGAGGGCGAGGCTCTGGCGACCCTGGTGGTCAACAAGCTGCGGGGGACCCTCAACTGTCTGGCAATTAAGGCCCCGGGCTTCGGGGACCGACGCAAGGCCATCTTGGAGGATATTGCCATCCTAACCGGCACCACGGTCATTAGCGAGGATACAGGCCGCAAGCTAGACTCCGCCGCGTTGACTGACATGGGACAAGCACGTCGGATTGTTGCCACGAAGGACGAGTGCACCATAGTGGAGGGCCGGGGCTCAGAGGAGGCTATAAAGGGCCGTATAACCCAGCTAAAGACCCAGATCGAGGAGACCACCTCAGACTACGATAGGGAGAAGCTCCAGGAGCGAATGGCCAAGCTCTCGGGCGGTGTGGCCGTGGTTAAGGTGGGTGCTGCCACCGAGGTGGAGCTGAAGGAGAGGAAGAGTAGAGTGGAGGATGCCCTCTCCGCCACCCGGGCTGCCGTTGAGGAGGGGATCGTGGCCGGCGGAGGAGTCGCCCTTGTGCGGGCTCAAGGGGTGCTTAGCGGCAAAGGTTTGTCCAGCGATGAGCTAGTGGGTGTGAACATTGTCAAGAAAGCCCTGGAGGTGCCCCTTCGACTCATCGCAGAGAACGCCGGACAGGAGGGGGCCATAATTCTTAACGACGTACGCGAGCACACCGATGACTACGGCTACGATGCCGAGGCAGGTGAGTTTACTCAGATGATAGAACGGGGTGTAATCGATCCGACTAAGGTAACACGCTCTGCTTTGCAGAATGCCGCCAGCGTGGCCGCCATGGTGCTTACCACCGAGTCTATGATAACGGAGATACCGGTGAAGCCACCACCATTGCCCCCCATGGACGATGACTAGAGGCACTACCCCACAGGCTCATCAGAGAGCGCTGGACTCAGCTACCTGTAGTCCTTGAATCGATCTCTACTGGCCTCCTATTGGATGGGGCCGATCGCCGAGAAGTTGCTGTTTGTGAAAGTCAAGGTAGTGGGAGGCGATGAAGCTGAGGGGCTTCCGGGCGGCATTAAAGTGGTTGCGTAGGAGACCGAAGACCTCCGACAGTTTCAGGATGCGGGCTGTAGGGTGCTCTTCCACCAACCCGTAGAACCGTCTCCCCTCCTCCTCGTAGTCCTGCAGGCTCCGCCGTAGTCTGCCCACAGGCATAGGTCTAACCTGGCTGGATGTGGTGTACTGGTGACGAGAGAGGGTATGTTCAGGAAAGACGCTGGATAGGAAGAGGCAGACATCGGCAATGCGCTTGTAGATGCCGAAGCGTTGCTCCTCATCAACTGTTGCACAGAAGTGCAAGAGGCTATCGATGTCCATATCATTGTATCGGACTCGACGCCGGATACCCTTACGCACGCGGACCGATATAACGTAGCTTCGGATACGTGTGAAGGATGCGAGCATCTGGGCTAGGTAACGTAATACCTCAGAGCGAGCCAGAACCTCTGCCACCTCCCGGGTGTCAAATACAGGGATGCTTTGCTTCCCGACCTGCTCCACTGTGTGAGTAGCCACCTCCAACTCCTTGAATGCCTTCAGAAGCAGTATCTCAAAATAGAGGACTGGGGAAATATTGACAAAGGCTTCTTCATAGGCCATCACCCGTTGAAAGACCCTCTCGTCCCCCACGAGGGCTTTGCGGAAGACCTCATCCTCCAGCACAAGCTGTTTAAGTCGCTGCTTGTTGTGTGCGTCAGGAGCCGCTTCACCCACCACGAAGTCTAGGTCGGCCTCTGTGAAGACCAGCCCTCCAACTTTCGGCTCCATCATCGTGTCAAGCTCCTTGTGCACCACTCCCTTCCTTACCAAGCTAGCTCTACGCAGTGGGCAGGCATATTGGGGAAGCGGAGCAGGTGTGTCCTACTGACTATTTTATATGTTATAGACATTGGATCAATTTCCGCAAGTGAAAAGCTGGCAGCGCTACGAGCAGATTAATTGACCCAAGGGAGAGGGGGTCTACACGGGTTCAACATGACCAGTGTGCTTTGGCAGTGTTCGTCTAATAAAGTAACCTCTAGAGCAGCCTTTGACTTGCACCCACATAGGTGAGGGCTAAAACGACTAGCCTACTTACTGGGCGAAATAGAGTGGCATGGGCTTCTGCGAGGTTGGAACGGCAAAGTAAGGGGGTTAGGACGCTTTTTATAAAGTCTCGATCAACCTACAAAAATCCTGGCTGTAAGTCACGGTCGTAATAGGGGCCCTTCTTCAAGCTGAACTAGGAGCAGTTTGTCGTACAACAGAGTATTGAACTGGCGGACCCGACCGGATTCGAACCGGCGATCTCGGCCTTGACAGGGCCGCGTGTTGGGCCAGCTACACCACGGGTCCACTCTTAATCCCTTAACGGGATACCCATAGCCGATTCTAAGATGGGCCAAGGCCCCTGTCAACATTGGAGCCAATGTTGGAGGGTGTCACTAAGGTCGCGGGGCAAACTGCCCCGGCATCAAAAGCTTCAACCTACACCACCGTAGCCCACGGTCACCTCGTCACCGTACACCATCACCGGTGTAATGCGCTCGCCCCCAGAGAGGCGTAACAGCTCGGACTCAGCCTCGGGGTGTTTGGAGATGTCGATCTCGGTGAACTCCACTTCCAGCTTCTGCAGATCGGCCCTCGCAGCATCCGAGTAGTTACAGTCTGGGTGAGTGTAGAGGATGATTTTGGTCTTGACGCTCTCAGCACTCAAAGATATATACCTCCACTATGACCAGTTTGAGGGCCATTTTATTGTAAAGTATCGAAGTCCCCTTTTCAAACGCTAACCCTGTCTCAGGTACTTCTCTGGGTCCCGCTCAAAGGCACGTTTGCATCCGGGGGCACAGAAGAAGTAGGTATTGCCACGATGCTCCGTCTTACCTCCCGGCGGGTTGTTTTCGTCTACTTCCATCTTGCAGACAGGGTCTATGGCCATAACACTACCTCCATTCCCTTTGAGATATATAGCTACTCTGTATGAGACCCTACTTACGCCCTATTTGTTGATGCCCCAGAGTTTGTGGGAACTCTCATTCACACTAGACCCTGAGTTTCGGGCCGCGCAGGCGTAGGGAGTTGCTAACTACAGTGACGGAACTGATAGCCATGGCAGCCGCCGCCAGGATAGGGTTGAGAAACCCAACCTCTCCCAAGAGGGGCTGCAAAGGGAGGGGCACACCGCCTCCCAGAAAAACGGGATAGAGCACCCCAGCAGCCACGGGGATGAGAGCCGTGTTATAGAAAAAGGCCCAGAACAGGTTTTGCTTGATGGTGCGAATGGTGGCCCGAGATAGAGCGATGGCCCCCGCCACTCCCCTTAGGTCGCCTCCCATGAGGGTAATGGATGCTGTCTCCATAGCCAGGTCTGTACCGGTGCCCATAGCTATGCCAACATCTGCCTGAGCCAGAGCGGGGGCGTCGTTAATGCCGTCACCCACCATGGCTACCACTTTGCCCTCTCCCTGGAGGGCAACTACTTGGGCCGCCTTATCCTGGGGTAGCACCTCGGACGTCACCCGGTGGATGCCCACCTGCCGGGCTATGGCCTGGGCGGTGCGATGGTTGTCTCCTGTGAGCATCACCACCTCAAGGCCCAACCGAAGCAATTGCTCAATCGCTTCTTTCGCCTCTGGCTTAACGGTGTCGGCCACCGCGATAATTCCAGCCACCCGCTGGTCCACTGAAACGAGCATGGGAGTCTTTCCCTCTGACGACAGTGCCTCAGCCCGTGGACCCAGTCCATTCGTGTCTAGACCCCATTGCTCCATGAGAGCGAGGTTGCCTAGCAGCAAGCTGTAGCCGTCGACCCTGGCTTGGACTCCCAGACCCGGTATGGCCTCAAAATGCTCGGCCTCTTCCAACCCCAACCCTCGCTCCCTCGCCTCCGCCACGATGGCCTCTCCCAATGGGTGCTCCGAGCCCTGCTCAGCGGAGGCGGCCAGTCGCAGCAGCTCCTCCTCCCCCATCTCCAGGGCGACCACGTCGCTCACCTTGGGTTTGCCCTGGGTTAGAGTACCAGTTTTGTCCAGCACCACTGTCCGGACCTTATGGGCCCTCTCCAGGGCCTCGGCGTTTCGGATCAGGATACCCCTCTCAGCCCCCTTGCCCGTTCCTACCATGATGGCCGTAGGGGTGGCCAACCCTAGAGCGCAGGGGCAGGCGATGATGAGCACGGCCACCGCGTTGAGCATGGCGAAGGTGAAGGCCGGGTCTGGCCCCACCAAGAGCCACACCACCAAGGTGGCTAGGGCTATGGCGATGACTGTTGGAACAAAGTAGCTGGACACCACATCTGCTAGGCGCTGAATAGGCGCCTTGGAACCTTGTGCCTGTTCCACCAGCCGGATAATCTGGGAAAGAACCGTGTCCCGGCCTACACTGGTGGCCTGGAATTTGAAGCTGCCTCTCTGGTTGATGGTGGCCCCGTAAACGGGTGACCCTGCCTCCTTGGCCACGGGCATGCTCTCGCCAGTGAGCATTGATTCATCAACTGAAGAGGTGCCTTCGTTCACGACGCCGTCAACGGGAACCTTCTCCCCCGGTCGGACCACCAGCAGATCGTCTTGCATCACCTCTGATATCGGCACCTCCACTTCGCTGCCTTCTCGAATGATTCTAGCGGTGCGGGGTCGGAGTTCCATCAGCTTGCGGATGGCCTCGGAGGTGCGGCCCTTGGCACGCGCCTCAAGGAAGCGCCCCAGCAAGATGAGGCCGATGATGGCCGTGGAGGTGTCGAAGAAGGTGCCGGTACTGTGGCCGAAGATGGGGGCCGACACCCGTGCCGGGAAGAGGGTGAGGACGAGGCTATATAAATAAGCGGCAGAGGTGCCCACAGCGATGAGGGTGTTCATGTTGCTGGTCCTATGCCTTAGCGCCCCCCAGGCACCCCGGTAAAATTGAAAGCCCGCCCAGAACTGTACAGGCGTGGCCACCGCCAGGAACAAGAGGTTTATCGCCCAGCCAGGTACATCCCTGAGGAGGGGGACGAAGGCGTGAAAAAGCATCGCTACCATGATGAAGGCTGCGGACCCCAGACTGAAGACGAGCTTGAGACGCAGGCGACGTACCTCTTCCCGATGGCTCAGGCGCTCCATCTCCGCCTCATCGCCCCCTTCTTCTCCAGCGGAGCCCTCCACCGAGTAGCCCACGTCCTCCACAGCGTGACGCATCTCAGCTACGGTGGTTACCGAGGGGATGTAGCTGACCGTTGCTCGCTCGGTGGCGAGATTCACGTCGGCGGTCAGGACCCCTTGCACCTCTCTCAGAGCACCTTCTACGTGGGATACGCAGGAGGCGCAGGTCATTCCCCCGATGTTGAGGGTTGCTCTCTGAGCCGGTATGCCATAGCCCGCCTTATCCACAGCCCGCACCATCTCCTCCAGGGAGACCTGCTGAGGATCTAACTCCACGGCGGCCCGCTCGGTGGCGAGATTGACGTCGGCAGTAACGACCCCTCGCACCTCTCTCAGAGCGCCTTCTACATGGGATACGCAGGAGGCGCAGGTCATTCCCTCCACGGGGAGGGTTAGCTTCTGTAGCGTCTTATATGTCTTTGTCATACCAATTTTCCTGATTACAACCCAAGTATATAGTCACTAGGACACTCTCAAGCACACACCTAAATCAGGGGAGACCTCTACTATTCTGAGGTGGCTCATAACCTCACGCTGTTGCAGGTGAACATCGGACTAAATCTATTTATCGGCCAGCTTATAAAGTTCCAGTAGCTCCCCCAAAACCTCCTTATCCTGGCCGTTGCGTACTCCCTCCACCACGCAGGTCTCAAGATGCCCCTCCAAAAGCATGGCCTCCACCTTCCCTATGGCGCGTCGGACAGCGAAAGTCTGCTTCAGCACGTCTACGCAATACTTGTCCTCTTCAATCATGCGTTTGATTCCGGCCAGGTGGCCTTCTATGAAACTGAGGCGTTTAAGCGTTTGGCTCTTTACTCCTGGCAGCATCTAATTCCCCCGTAGGATTCCCGATTCTTACCCTACCCCCCTGGGGTGGGTATTAATTCGATTGTACCATTGGGATAGGCCATGTCAAGAGCTGCCTGGGAGGTGTGAAGAGATGGTTGTCTTGCAGTACCCGAAAAAGCAAAAATAGTGAGCGAAAGGCCTTGACAAATAGTTGTTGCATGTTAGACTATACTTTTGCCAAGGTATGCTCCACGGAACTTCACTTCTAACCTTCGTTCAAACTGCCTTTTCTATTCTCTCTTTGCCTTTGTCCCAGCCTGACACCGTTCTTTTCTAAAGGAGCGTGATACCATGTCGCTGGCCCCTACCCAGGATTATTCTGTTCGCTCTCTTCAAACCAAAATGTACGCGCGCATTCCCCAGGTCCTTGATATCCCAAATCTGATCCAGGTGCAGTTGGACTCCTTTGACTGGTTCAAAACTGAAGGGATACCCGATGTGTTCCAAGAGGTGTCCCCCATTGAGGACTTCAGCAGTACCAAGTACCAGCTCTTCTTCCTCCACCATCAGTTCCGCGAGCCCAAGTGGTCTCCAGAGGAGTGCAAGGACAGGGAGATCACCTATTCCACTCCCCTCTACGTGAGGACAAGGCTGGTAATGAAGGAATCGGGGGAGATCAAAGAGCAAGAGATCTTCATGGGGGACATCCCCATGATGACCCCCAATGGCACCTTCGTGGTAAACGGCGCCGAGCGAGTAGTAGTGAGCCAGTTAGTTCGCTCACCGGGGGCTTACTTCGTTCTGAATAAGGATGTTGCCACCGACAGGGAGTTCTGCTTTGCCAAGCTGATACCCTATCGGGGTGCCTGGCTGGAGTTCGAAACTAGTGCCAAGAACATCATATCGGTAAAGGTGGACCGGAAGCGCAAGGTTCCCATCACCACCTTCCTCAGGAGCCTGGGCATCGCCACAGATGAAGAGCTGCTGGGCCTCTTTGAAGAGGTGGACACGAACGAGAGTCACCGCTACATAAAGAGTACCCTGGATCGAGACCCTTCTCCAGATGATGGGGGTTCCAATTTTCGCCGCGACGACCTCCAAACCCTGTGGCAGTGGCTTCGCCCCGAAGATGAATACGACCCTAACAAAGCCAAAATAATCGCCAGGGCCCAGGTAGAGTTCTACAGACGATTACGTCCCGGGGAGCCTCCCAGCCTGGAAAATGCCCGCAATCTCATACGCAACCTCTTCTTCGAGCCCCGTCGCTACGACCTGGGCAAGGTGGGCCGGTACAAGCTCAACAGCCGCTTGGGCGTCAGCAGTGACCTCAATGTTCGAACTCTTACCATGGAGGACATCATTGCCCTCATCCGCACCATCATAAAGACCAACAACGGAGAGGGCCGCTCCGACGACATCGACCACCTGGGCAACCGCCGCGTAAGGGCTGTGGGCGAGCTGGTGCAAAACCAGCTCCGGATTGGGCTGTTGCGCATGGAGCGGATGGTTAAAGAACGCATGACCCTCATAGATCCTGAACTGGCAACACCCCAGGCCTTGGTAAACATCCGTCCCGTAGTGGCAGCGGTGCGAGAGTTCTTCGGCGGCTCGCAGCTGTCTCAGTTTATGGATCAGACAAACCCACTGGCGGAGCTAACCCACAAAAGGCGCCTCTCTGCCTTGGGCCCGGGAGGGCTTTCTCGAGAGAGGGCTGGTTTCGACGTGCGGGATGTCCACTTCTCTCACTACGGACGGATATGCCCAATTGAGACCCCCGAAGGACCCAATATCGGGCTTCTCAGCTCTTTGGCAACATATGCCCGAATAAATCCTATGGGATTTATCGAATCTCCCTATCGGAAAGTGTTCAAGGAGCTACCCAACACGGACGCCGATCTGCAGGGACGGACCCTCACTGAGAACGTAATGGACGGGGAGGGGAGGGTATTGGTTCGTAGCAAGAGTGCGCTCACAACGTCCCGGCTGAACAAAATTAGTTCCCTGCCACCTACTAACATCAAGATCAAGCCCTTCGTATCTAATAACCAAGAAGACATAGTCTATCTTTCAGGGGACAAAGAAGAGAATTACATCATTGCTCAGGCCAACGTGGCGCTGGATGAAAAGAATCAGTTGGTGCCCGAACGGGTGGAGGTGAGGATCGGGGATACGTACTCCGAGGAGCCACCTGAGGCAGTGGACTACATGGATATATCTCCCATGCAGATCATGAGCGTATCTGCCTCCCTCATCCCCTTCTTAGAACACGACGACGCCAACCGTGCCCTTATGGGCTCCAACATGCAACGACAGTCGGTGCCACTGCTGCGCCCCCAGGCACCTAGGGTTGCCACCGGCATCGAGGCGAGAGTGGCTCGCGACAGCGGCCAAGTGGTTATGGCCAGGGCAGACGGGCTGGTCACCTCTGTTACCGGTTCCAGGATCACGCTCAGAGACACCGAGGGCAATACCCACACCCATCCCCTGGCGAAATTCGCACGCAGCAACCAGGGCACCTGTTTCAACCAGCGCCCCGTCGTGCATAAAGGTGAGATGGTCAAGAAGGGGGACGTATTGGCAGATAGCTGCTCCACCGACAACGGAGAGTTGGCCCTGGGGCAGAACGTAGTGGTAGCCTTTATGAGCTGGGAGGGCTACAACTACGAAGACGCGGTCATCATTAGCGAGGAGCTGCCCAAACACGACTTCTTCACCTCGGTGCACATTGAAAAGCATGAGGTGGAGGCACGGGAAACCAAGCTGGGCCCCGAGGAGATAACCCCAGATATCCCCAACGTGGGAGAGGAGAGCCTAAGAGACCTGGACGAAGAGGGCATTATCCGCGTCGGCGCCGAGGTTGGGCCAGGCGATGTCCTGGTGGGCAAGGTCACTCCCAAAGGAGAAACGGAGCTTACTGCCGAGGAGAAGCTACTGCGTGCCATCTTCGGAGAAAAGTCCCGGGACGTGAAAGATACCTCGCTGCGGGTCCCTCACGGGGAGCGGGGCAAGGTTATTGATGTCAAGATTATGAGTCGCCAGAATAAGGACGAGCTGCCCCCCGAGGTCAATAAGGCGGTAAGGGTGTGGGTGGCACAGACCCGCAAGATCTCCGTGGGAGACAAGATGGCCGGGAGGCATGGCAACAAGGGAGTCATCGCTCGCATTTTGCCAGCCGAGGACATGCCCTACCTGCCCGACGGCACCCCAGTGGACATTATCCTAAACCCCATCGGCGTGCCCTCAAGGATGAACTTGGGCCAGGTACTGGAGACCCATTTAAGCTGGGCCGCCCAGTTCCTCAACTTCCGGGCCACCACACCTGTCTTCGACAGCGCCCAAGACGTCAGCATCGAGGACAACCTCGCCCGTGTCTGGTTCGCCCAGAAGTCCAACGCGGTCTCCTCTGCCCCCAATAGCCATTCGCCCGGGCTAGACGTGGAAAAGGTAAAGAATTGGCTTGACGCCAGGGCCTATGATTACCAGCGCCTTTATGACGATTCTATCCTGGGCGAGGCGAGAGAGGCCTGCCTCAGGCTCTGGCTGGCGGAAGAGGTAAAGATGGACACCTCGGACATGTCTATGGAACAGATGAGGGCCGAGGCCCTACAATTGCAACGGGAACGTAGGCTGTCGCCCCCCATCTTCGGCAAGACCATGCTCAGCGATGGGCGCACAGGGGAGCCATTTGACCAGCCGGTAACGGTGGGATCCATCTATATTATGAAGCTTATCCACCTGGTAGAGGACAAGATCCACTCTCGCTCTACAGGCCCCTACTCCCTTATCACCCAACAACCCCTGGGTGGGAAGGCCCAGTTCGGTGGCCAGCGCTTCGGCGAGATGGAGGTATGGGCCCTGGAGGCTTACAGTGCCGCCTACAACCTCCAGGAAGTTCTCACCGTAAAGTCCGACGACATGGCCGGGCGAGTCAAAACCTACGAGGCCATCGTCAAGGGAGAGGATGTGGCACAACCTGGGGTACCCGAGTCCTTCAACGTGCTTCTCAAGGAGCTCCAGAGTCTTGGACTGGCGGTGGAGCTTTTGGAAGAAGACGATCGTGGCCCCTCTACTGGCCCTATACCGGAAGATATGACGGTAGCCGAAGAGGTCTCTGACGAGGTAAAACTTTTGAACGGGGACGAGCAACCCGCCTCCATTAGCTTCCAACCGGAAGCGATGGCCAGCGAAGGTGAAGCAAAGGCTACCGTAGCCGAAGAGGTCTCTGACGAGGTAAAGCTTTTGGACGGGGACGAGCAGCCCACCTCCATTAGCCCGCCTCCAGAAGAGATGGCCGGCGAAGGTGAAGCAAAGGCTGTAGAGATAGAAACGAGAGGTGAAGATGCCGGATAGAGGAGAATATCAGGCCACCAATTTTAACGCTATACGTATCTCCATAGCCTCTCCGGAGCAGATACGTAGCTGGTCCCACGGTCAGATTACCAAGCCGGAGACCATAAACTATCGGACTCTACGACCGGAAAAGGATGGTCTTTTTTGTGAGCGCATTTTTGGGCCCACGAAGGACTGGGAGTGCTTCTGTGGCAAGTACAAGCGCATCCGTTACAGGGGGGTGATCTGCGACCGGTGCGGTGTAGAAGTCACTAGATCCAAGGTCCGCCGAGAGCGGATGGGCCACATCGACCTGGCAGCGCCCGTCGCCCACATATGGTTCTCCAAAGGAATCCCTAGCCGGCTAGGGCTACTGTTGGACCTCTCCCCTCGCA
Organism: Dehalococcoidia bacterium; assembly: GCA_965248115.1. Taxonomy (GTDB): domain Bacteria; phylum Chloroflexota; class Dehalococcoidia; order Lucifugimonadales; family CBDFII01; genus CBDFII01. Next base: position 752,431 of record CBDFII010000005.1, on the reverse strand, counting down.
ACTTGGAAAGAGTCCTCTACTTCGCTCAGCACATTATCATCCACGTAGACGAAGAGGCCAGGACTCAGGCCATCCAGCAGGAGAAGACCGAGTATGAGCAGGAGATAGAGAAACGTCGCCAGCAGGTTGAAGCCATCATCACTCAACCTCGTCAGCAGTTCGAGGCGTCGGTGAGTACCAATGGGGAGGAGGAGCTGGAGGGGGAGCAAGCCGTCACCAAGGAGGAGCTGGAGGGGGAGCAAGCCGTCACCAAGGAGGAGCTGGAGGGGGAGCAAGCCGTCACCAAGGAGGAGCTGGAGGGGGAGCAAGTTGTCATCGAGGAGGAGCTGGAGGGGGAGCAAGTTGTAACCGAGGAGGAGATCGCCAGCCTCAGGCTAACCTTGGAAAATGAGATAGCTCAGCTCCGCGAGGAGCTTCAGGCTAAAGTGGACGAACTACAGGACCTGAGGCCGCTACAACTGGTCACCGAGGGGCGCTATCGGGAGCTAAGAGAATGGGCTGGCCATGTGTTCAAGGCGGGCATGGGTGCTGAGGCTATATTGGAGATTCTCCGTGACACCTACCTGGAAGCGTTGCGAGACTCTCTGCTTCAGGAGATGCGTTCCACCTCGGGCCAGCGACGTAAGAAGGCCATAAAAAGGTTACGGGTGGTGGAGGCCTTTCGAAAAAGCGGTAACCGTATGGAATGGATGATCCTCACCGTCCTTCCCGTGCTTCCCCCAGAGCTACGGCCCATGGTACAGCTGGACGGTGGTCGCTTCGCCACCAGCGACCTCAACGACCTCTACCGGCGGGTTATCAACCGAAACAACCGTCTGCGACGGCTTCTGGAGCTGGGAGCTCCAGAGATCATCGTACGTAACGAGAAGCGGATGCTTCAGGAGGCCGTCGACGCCCTCATTGACAACGGCCGACGGGGCCGGCCCATTCAGGGTAGCCACAACCATAAGCTCAGGTCGCTATCCGACCTTCTCCGGGGCAAACAGGGGCGCTTCCGCCAGAACCTCCTGGGCAAGCGAGTGGACTACAGTGGTCGATCGGTTATCGTAGTGGGCCCTGACCTGGAGCTACACCAGTGTGGCCTCCCAAAGCGGATGGCTCTAGAGCTGTTCAAGCCCTTCGTAATGCATAGATTGGTCACCGGAGGCATCGCCGCCAACATCAAGAACGCCAAGCGAGTCGTGGAACGCACGCACCCCGAGGTGTGGGACATCCTGGAGGATGTGATCAAGGACCGGCCCGTTTTTCTCAACCGGGCTCCAACACTGCACCGGCTGGGCATCCAGGCTTTCATGCCCGTCCTCATCGAGGGCAGCGCTATCCAGGTCCACCCGCTAGTGTGCGCAGCCTACAATGCTGACTTTGACGGCGACCAGATGGCCGTACACATCCCCTTATCCAAGCGTGCCGTGATGGAGGCTAAAACCCTCATGCTCAGCAGCCACAACATGCTCTCCCCGGCCTCGGGTGAACCCCTCACGGCACCCACTCTGGATATGGTGCTTGGAAGTTACTACCTCACTGACATTCGTTTGGAGGCCAGAGGAGAGGGGATGCGTTTTGGAGACTTCAACGAGACCCTGATCGCCCACGAATCCGGCTATGTGGAGCTCCAGGCCGAGATCCTGGTCCGCGACCCTAAGCAGCCCGACGGCTGGCTGAAGACTACTGCAGGTCGCATCATTTTCAATCAGGTACTGCCCCCAGAGATCAGATTCAAGAACTTTTTAATGGACAAGACCACCCTCAAGGACCTCACCAGTGAGTGCTATCGGGCGCTGAGCAACGAAGAGGTGGCGGCTACCTTGGACAGGATAAAGAGGCTGGGCTTTCATTACGCCACTACCTCAGGGATAACCATTGCAATAAACGACATCCAGGTCTCTCCTAAGAAGGCCAAAGTCATTGGAGAGGCCGAACAGCAGGTGGCAGAGTACGAAGAGCAGTACATGATGGGGCTGATGACTGAGGACGAGCGCTACCAGCGCGCTGTAGATACCTGGACCGATGCTAGCAACCAGATGGAGGAGATCGTCAAGGCAGATATGGAAAACTACGGCGGTATAGCTCTAATGGCCAATTCTGGGGCCAAAGGGAACATCGCCCAGATAAAGCAGATGGCGGGCATGCGGGGCCTCATGACCAACCCCAAAGGCCGCATCATAGACCTGCCCATCAAATCCAGCTTTCGTGAGGGGCTCACTGCTCTAGAGTACTTCATCTCTACCCACGGTGCACGAAAGGGTTTGGCCGACACCGCTCTACGGACAGCCGATAGCGGCTACCTGACCCGCCGCCTTATAGACATCTCCCAGGAAGTCATCGTGATAGAGAGCGATTGCGGAACTCCGCAGGGGATCTGGATCAGGGCGCGCTCCAGTGACCCCCTCCTCTCATCTTTGGAGGAGCGCATCCTGGGCCGCATGGCCGCCTCTCCTATAGAGAACCCCAAGACCGGTGAGGTGCTGGTGGAGCGCAACCAGGAGATAGACGAGGGTAGGGTAAAGGCCATCATAGATGCGGATATTAGCGAGATACATGCCCGTTCGCCCCTCATCTGTGAGTCTCACCGGGGCGTATGCCAGATGTGCTACGGTCGTATCTCCGCTACGGGGAAGCTGGTACAGCAGGGAGAGGCCGTGGGTATTATTGCAGCGCAAAGTATAGGAGAGCCAGGGACACAGCTAACCATGCGCACCTTCCACACAGGTGGTGTGGCCGGTCTGGACATCACCAGTGGCCTTCCCAGAGTAGAGGAGCTCTTCGAAGCCAGGATTCCTAAGGGTGCCGCTATCCTTGCTGACATCGATGGGGTGGTGGAGATCGAGGATGCCCCAGACGGACGCAAATTGAAGCTTATCAGTAAGGAGGAGTATCGCGAGGAGTATCCACTACGCCGTGGTGCCAAGGTTCTTGTGAGCGATGGAGAGGTGGTGGAGACGGGTTTCCTACTGGCCCAAGTGACCTCTAAGGCTAAGAAAAAGAGCGATCTCGCTCCTCAGAACTCCGACGTGGTTGCCACCATGGCAGGTAGGGTGGAGATTCGGAATAGGCACCTGGCTATCCTCTGGGAGGATCTGGACGTTCGGGAGCATCTGGTTCCCTTGTCTACCCACATCCTGGTGGCCACTGGCGATAGGGTGAAAGCAGGGGGCTCCCTGACCGCTGGCCCCCGTAACCCCCACGACATCCTACGAATACGAGGCAAGGAGGAGGTTGAGCGGTACTTGGTAGACGAAGTACAGAAGGTGTACCGCTCACAGGGTGTGACCATCCACGATAAGCACATCGAGACCATCACGCGCCAGATGCTACGCCGGGTTCAGGTGGACACCACCGGAGACACCGACTTCATCCCCGGCCAGTTAGTGGAGCGGTCCGAATTCCAGGAGAGGGTCGCCAAAGTGCTGGCCGAAGGGGGAGAGCCTGCTACCGCCAAACCAGTGCTGCTGGGCGTCACTCGTGCCTCCCTCCTAACCGACAGCTTTCTGTCTGCCGCCTCCTTCCAGGAGACCACACGAGTGCTATCGGAAGCTGCAGTTAGCGGTGCTAAAGACCGCCTCTTGGGTCTCAAGGAGAATGTCATTATCGGCAGATTGATCCCCGCCCGTCTTGAACTGTTCCAAGAAGGGGTGAAACAGCCCGCGTGGGAGGAAGGTGAGGGGTTCCTCTCTACCGCCTGGTTCGATGCCGAAGAGACCCCCATTACCGAGACCCCCACCGCTGATGGTGAGTCGCAGCCCGAAGATGGGCTGGTATCGGACGACTCGCTAGAATAGTCTGAGGGCAAATTGACAGGGATCCCGCCAACTGACCTGGCTGTAGAGCTGGCCCCCCGTCACCACCAGGGGCTCAGCCTGGCCAACCCAGTTATGGTGGCTTCGGGAACTTTCGGCTGTGACGGATTCGGCGGTAACCTGCCAGAGGGTGTGGACTTCCAGCGCCTAGGGGCCATCGTTGCCAAGACTGTTACCATGTCTCCCAGGGAGGGCAATCCCTACCCTCGCTGGCATCCAGACTCTTGGACGAGGGCCTGGCAAGCGGGAGAGTGCATCTACCTCAACTCGGTAGGATTGGCCAATCCAGGCATCCAGACGACCCTAGAAGAGAACGCCCCCGTATGGGCCACCTGGAAAGTCCCCGTCGTCCTAAGCATTGCCGGCGAATCACCAACCCAGTTCGCACAGATGGCCGCCATGGCCGAAGGTAATCTTGGCATAGCCGCCATAGAACTCAACCTAAGCTGCCCCAACGTGGACAGTGGCGCCCTGTTTAGCCATGACGCCGCGTTAGCCTCCGAAACAGTGGCCCGTGTGAGGGCATCCACATCCTTGCCTCTTTTCGCAAAGCTCTCTCCCAACGTACCGGACATCGCTCCCATAGCAGAGGCCGTGGTCGGGGCAGGAGCTGATGCCATCACTCTTACAAATACCATCCCCGCCATGGCCATCGACGTGGAGGGAATAAAACCGATGCTGGGGGCTGTGACAGGAGGCCTCTCTGGCCCTGCCCTGCGCCCCATTGCCCTGGCCCTGGTACACCGGGCCGCCCAGGTCGTCGACGTACCCATTATTGGGGTAGGAGGGGTGTACACAGCCTACCATGCCCTGGAGTTCATCATGGCGGGTGCTTGGGCTGTGCAGATAGGGAGCGCCAATCTAGCCAACTTTTGGGCTCCTCTGGAGGTACTCGATGGTCTGCGGGCCTACATGGGTGAGCACGGCATAGGGGAGCTCTCTCAACTGAGGGGGACTGCCCAAAGAGAGCGTAGTCTTGACGCTTCCCAGGAGCCTCGCTAAACTTTCGCTGCGGGCGGTTAGCTCAGCTGGTTAGAGTGCTGCCGTGACATGGCAGAGGTCAGAGGTTCGAGTCCTCTACCGCCCACCACACGCTATATTTTCAGTGCCTTTGCTTGTCTGGCAGTTTGTGCTGTTACCAAAAGTGTTAACAAGATAGAAGTACCGTTTGTACAAGTCTGGTCTCCAGGGTCTCTTACTGTTCACCATGTAGCTTAGGTATGCGGGCGTGATGCCCAACTCTTTAGCGATCTTTCTGAGTGACAATCTGTTCCCCTCCTTCGCTACAAATTCTCCATGATGTATACGAGGTGAACAGATTCATTCCTTCTTCACAGACCCGCCGTTGCCCCTCTTTAAGCCTACAAACCTCAAAAGCTACTCTCTCTTGCTATATAGATCTCAAACGCCTCCTTGCCACCTCTTGACAAGGTGAGCCATAGGCTGGGCGCCACGACCAACAGGGGAACCAATAAGGCGGCGGACGGGACTAGCAGGACTAACGACGAAATGGCTAAAAGGGGGCGCGCTATCGGGGTGCGACGCAAGAGTGCCACTCCGTTGACCATCCCAATGGCTCCGATCACAAGGGCCCCCAGGAAGAAAACCCAATACCCCTCTGAAACTGCAGTTGCCGAAGGAGCGTTGCCTTACGCGAGCGAGTAGAGGTCAACGAATACATAGACAAAGGAGAGGCCTCCCAGGGCGAGCCATGCCGCACCGAGGATCTTGATATTGCGATTGTTCGTCTCAGGCATTGTCAGTCACCACCTAGTCTCGTCGACCATCAGGTTATATGGTATGGGGGATACAAACTATACCCCTCAGCTTCCATGTTTTCATCAACCGCGAGGAATACTCCACAGAGGTCCGAACCCTAACCTACAAAGCCTCCTACGATTTCTTGGTCAGGCTGTGCGCTGGGCACATGATCGTCGTCCCCGGCTACAGCTAAGCACAGTCGAATTTCAGTTATCGTGGGTAGCGGTTGCCCCTGTGCTCGGTGAGATGAGATGCATGGTTCCAAAGGGAGTCCCTGGAGCAGACGAGTTGGTATAACGATATCAGACAATTGATTAGCGTGAAAAGACGATATTCGCACACAACTAAAGTTGCTGGGGGTTGACACAAGGGACAGAGGTATGTAGACTGCGGATGACGCATATCCGAGTCTGTGACGGCAACTTTTACCATAATATGGACTAGTTTGATTGTAGAAATTGACACCGAAGTCTCGGTCTTTTGTATTCTCGGATAAATACACTGTAGAGACAACTATCAACCAACAAGAGGGAGGTAGAGAATGGCCGATAAAGACATAGCTTTGATGGGTCACTTGATGCGCCGTGTTGGTTTCGGGGCTACGAGGGAAGAGCTAGAGAAGCGGGTAGCCGAGGGGTACGAAGCAACGGTAGAAGAGATGCTGGATACCGAGAGCGCTACTCCGGCGAATCAATGGTTCCTCTTGAGGTATCATCCGGCCGCTCTTCTTCCCGGTGGTCAGCCTCCCATGGGCAACGTCAACTGGATGTACCATATGCTCAATACGGAGCGACCTCTAGAAGAGAAGATGGCCCTCTTCTGGCATCAGGTGTTCGCCACCGGAAACGCCAAGGTGGACAACTACGACCAGCTTTTGGCGCAGATTGCCATGTTCCGGCACCACGGCATGGGGAACTTCCGCACCTTGCTGCTCGAGGTGGCCAGGAACCCCGCCATGATCTTCTGGCTGGACAACAACGAGAACCACAAACAAACAGTCAACGAGAACTGGGGCCGGGAGCTGCTGGAACTCTTCTCCTTGGGTGTGGGCAACTACACCGAGGAGGATGTAAGAGAGGCCTCCAGGGCCTTCACAGGCTGGACCATCGCCGCCAAGATACCCCGCATTCCCTACGGTCGCCATCCCTGGATCTTCGAATACAAAGCCGAGGATCATGATGAGGGCGAGAAGAGCTTCTTAGGGCACCAGGGACGCCTCAACGGTGAGGATATCGTTGACATTATCGTCCAGCAGCCCGCCAGTGCCCGCTTCATCGCCCGCCACCTGTACAACTTCTTCGTGGCCGACGAGCCACAGGTTCCCAGCTGGTCAATAGAGTCTCCTAGGGACCCTGAGGCCATAGACACCCTGGCGAAGGTTTTAACCGACTCCAATTATGAGATGCGTCCCGTGCTACGCACCCTGTTCAACTCCGATTTCTTCAAAGAGGCCCGCTTTGCCAAGGTGAAGAACCCTGCCGAGGTAGTAGTCGGTACGTGCAAGCTGGTGGGCGGTCATGAGTTTCCACAAAATGGTTTTTCCCAACTAGCGATGCAGCCTACCTACATGGGCCAGGACCTGCTCAATCCACCCAGCGTGGAAGGCTGGCACACGGGTCAGGAGTGGATCAACAGCGGCTCCCTCATGAGCCGCATCAACTTCGCTGCTGACATGGTGGGCAACACCAGCCTGCCCGGGGTCCAGTCTATTATCAGCCGCCTCAGGGCCCAGGGAGACCTCTCCCCCGAGGCACTGGTGGATGGCTGTTTGGACCTGCTGGGCCCCCTGGAGGTCGAGCCTGAGACCCGCCAGCACCTGGTCCAGCAGGCTGAAGAGGGTGGTATGCTAAAATGGAATCCTGAAAATGGAGATGGCGCTCCCTCACAAAGAGTGGCCCAGATGCTGCAACTTATAGTTGCCACCAGAGAGTACCAGTTCGCATAAAAGAAAAGGAGGAACTAGCATGGTATCCACAAGCAAAGATCCTGTCCTGGTGGTCTTACAGCTCACGGGGGGTAATGACTATATGAACTCGGTCATCCCCTACACCAACCCCCTTTACAGGGACAACCGCCCCGTCGTGGGAATCCCCGAAGACCAGGTGTTGCCCCTGAATGATGAGCTCGCCCTTCATCCCACCATGGCACCCCTTAAGAAGCTGTATGACGAAGGTAAGGTAGCCATCATCCACGGGGCCGGATATCCCAACTCACCTCGATCTCACTTCCGCTCCATGGACATCTGGCACACCTGCGAGCCCGATAAGGTGGGCACCGAGGGCTGGCTGGGACGCGCAGTGCGCGATATCGACCCCAACAAAGAAAACGTGGTCACCGCCGTCAGCTTCGGCCAGTCCATGTTCCGCGCCATGGCCGTCCCTGGGGTCCCCGTGGCCTGCGTGGCCGACCTGGACCGCTACGGCCTCCTCACCGGTATCTCCGGAGAGCAGCAGAGGGCCAGGGCCCTTGAGACCTTCACCCGTGTTTACTCCCCTGCCATCGGCACTGGCCCCGTCATGGAGTACCTGGGCCAGACTGGGTTGGACGCCATGAAGGGCGCCGATATCCTCAACGTTGCCCCCGAGAGGTACTCCTCCACCGTGGAGTACGCCGCTACCCCCATCGCCAAAAAGCTCAAGGGCATCTCCCAGGTCCACCTGGCTAACCTGGGTACCCGCATCTTCTACTGCGACCACGGTGGCTTTGATACCCATGCCGGCCAGCTCCCTATGCACGCCAAGCTGTGGGAGGACGTCTCCCAGGGCATCGCCGACTTCTTCGATGACCTCAGGGAGCACGATGCTTCTGACAACGTCATCATGCTCCTCTTCTCCGAGTTCGGACGACGGGTCCACGACAACGGCTCCGGCACAGACCACGGCGCCGCAGGTCCCTGCTTTATCATCGGTGATGGCATCAAGGGTGGGATGCACGGCGAATATCCCTCCCAAAATGCCGAGGACCTGGTACAGGGGGACCTGAACCCCAACACCGACTTCCGGGGGGTCTATTCCACCATCCTTGAGAGGTGGCTGGCTCTGGACCCAGCACCCATCGTGGGTGGCACCTTCGAACAGCCGGCTTTCCTCTAGGCACCCCTGGGCTTGACATAGCGTCACTAAGGTTGGGCCCCCTCGTCCGCCTGGTATTCATGCTGTGGGGGCACGAAGGACACTCAGTCGATAGGGGGGGGTCGGTTCAAAGGTGCGTTGATGAGTTTTCACCTCAGAATGCGCAATGAGAAAGGTTGCTGCGTAACAGAGTCGGGTCGGAGCTAGTACAATGTGGGCTGTGGAGGCGGCGTTCACCAAATAACAGATCGCTAAGGGGGAGCCAAAGATGATTACAACCGTAGTGGCAGGACGAGTCTACAACTTTAGTCATGCGGTAGGGCGAGGCCAGGCCACGGGTACCGGGTTCCAATTGCCAACAGCGCTAGACATAGGTCAGGACAGCGTGGTCTACATCGTTAACCGCGGCAGCGAACAAAACTATGGTTCCCGAGTAAGCAAGATGGTCGTTGGAGCCCCTGGGGATGAAGAGTTTTTGTGCGAGTTCGGTGGATTTGGTGAAAAGGATGGGAACGTGATTTGGCCCAGCTCTGTGGCCCTGGACAGAGAAGAATATGTGTACGTCGCCGACGAGTGGCTTCATCGCATATCCGTCTTTGATAAAGACGGAACTTTCCTGAGTAACTGGGGCACACAGGGAACTGGAGACGGTGAACTTAACCAGCCTTCGGGCATGGCGTTTGACCAGGAAGATAATCTTTACATCGCCGATAGTCACAACCATCGCATACAGAAGTTCACCAAAAACGGCACCTTTCTGGCCAAGTTTGGAGAAGAGGGGAGTGGTGAAGGCCAGCTTAACCTACCCTGGGGTATAACCATCGACAACCAGGACAATGTATACGTGGCCGACTGGGGCAACCATCGAGTACAGAAGTTTTCTTCCGATGGCACCTTCTTATCTAGCTTCGGCACTTTCGGGTCAGGGGTAGGGGAACTGAACTATCCAACCGATGTGGCTGTTGATGGTGATGGGGACGTATACGTGGCCGATTGGGCTAACCACCGTATCCAGATTTATTCCTCCGATGGAGATGCCATCACCTCGCTCATTGGGGACGCCCATCAGCTCTCAAAGTGGGCCGCGCTATCCGTAGACGCCAATCCCGATATGCAGAAGGCAAGACGCAGAGTCAAAAGCTTGGAACCGGAATGGCGCTTTCTTTACCCTACGGCTGTGGCCTTTGATGCCACGAAAAGCCGCCTAATTGTTGCTGATTGTCAGCGCGCCCGCCTCCAGATATACATAAAAGACAAGGATTACGTGGACCCTCAGTTTAACCTGTAAGTGTCAGCGGAGAGGTTTCCCCTTTCGCCTCGATACTGTTAGGGATCAGACAGGCTGAGGACGCTGCCGCACAAAGGCAAGCAGTATAGCGCCCGCTATACCGGCCATCATCCACCAACCCATATCATAGGAGTTGGTCCGGTCCACCACCAGGCCGAAGACAGGTGGGACGAACGCGCCCAACCTCGCGATGATGGAGACATAGCCGAACCCTATACCCACAAGACTCGGCCCTGACAGTTCGACAACCAGAGCATTGTATAAGCCTGGCCATGCCAGTGCAGTGGCCCCTATAAAGAAGACCAACACCCCTATCATCACTGGTGAAGCTTCCAGTGGAAGCCACGTCATGAGTGCCATGCAAAGCATCGCCATTATGCATACGAAGATGCCAACCACTGCCCGGCGTCCACCTAACAAGTCGCTAACCAGGCCCCATAAAACGCGGCCCATTATACTTCCTGTCCACGCTATGGCAAGAAAACCCGACGCCACCGCCTCAGACATGCCCTGCTCTTCAATCAAGAACAGGATCACATAGCTCACGAAGACCACGTGTACCGCTAGAACGGCAGCATAGCTTAAAGAAGCTAGCCAAATAGCCCGGTTCTTGGCCAAAAGAGCAACACTCTCTAATAGGATACTCCTCCGTCCCTTCGCGCCACTAACGAGCTTGTCCCTATAGACGACTAAGAACACCGTACTCGAAACGGTGGTGAAAATTGCCAGGACAAGCACCGCGCTACGCCAGCCAAAGGTTACTGCCAAAAGGGGAAAGGACACGGCGGCAATTAACCCACTTATAGGTACACTTGTCTGATTAATTCCCATAGATACGCCACGGACCCGCGGCCGTATCCAGTCCATGATAGCCTTAGCAGTGCCCGGGCCTGTCTCCGAGCTGGCTGCTCCTATGAGCAGGGCTAAAAGAACGGCCTGCATCAGAGATTGGATTTGGGAGAACAAGAAGAGCTCCGCAGCCACCACCATGAGCGTCGCTGGCAAGAGTATCCTTACACCCACCACATCGGTCAGCCGACCCATAGGAATGGCAGTAATGACACCGCCCAGACCCAGCCCAGCGGCGATAAGGCCCAACTGTGCTCTTGTGGCTTCAAAGTCATCCTGAATAAAGGGAAACAAAACTGGCATACCCTGCTGGACGAAGGCATTAGCCATGCTTCCCAGCAGGGTCAGGAAAACAACCATCTGCGGATAATGAACAGATGTCGAGAGTAGAATGCGCATCACGAAATTTAACCCAATTTAAGGGCGAGGTGCTTCAGAAAGCTTTGGTAACTACAGATCCTAAATTTCAGCAAGCGGGCGCGGATTAGTTCCACACCCACGTCACGGATCAGGCACTACTCGTGAGCCAGGAGCCAGTATAGTGGCCAGGGTGAAGGGGATTGTTGTTAATTTCAGAGACGTTCTTCATATTTCTGTGAGAGCGAATCACTGGAGGATTGAAACCGAGTGCCTCTCTACCTAAGCACAGCCTCGGCAATCCTCTCCAGCTGATCTAGGGACTCCTGTCCCTCCGTAGTAGTTAGCCAAATATTTACCCTATTTGCTCCCGCCTCTTCTAACCTGTGTACCAGCTCTGGGTCCGGTGGTTGGGCGGAAGCGGTAATCTCTATAGACTTTGGGTCTCGGTTGGCGGCAGAGGCCAGCTCGTCCAGCCTCTTGCGCCCTGCCTTTACCTCTTCAGGTGACAGCCGTGCTGGAATCCAGCCATCCCCCCACTCGACTACACGCTTGAAAACATTCTTAGCTGTGCCGCCAAGAATCACAGGCGGGTGCGGTTTCTGTACAGGCTTCGGATGTGACCTCACGGCAGGAAAGTCGTAATACTTGCCATGGTGCTCCGCCTCTTCCTTCGTCCATATCTCCTTCATAGCCAGGATGGCCTCTCTGGTCTGGATCCAGCGGTGATTAAAGTCGCCCCCCATGAGCTCTGTTTCCTCTCTAAGCCACCCAGAACCGATACCTAAGATAAACCTTCCTCCGGAAACGTAGTCCAAGGTGGCCACCTCCTTGGCTAACAGCAGAGGGTTGTGCTCAATTACCAAGCAGATCCCAGTACAAAGCTTGAGGGTGTGGGTCACCCCAGAGGCCCGTGCCAGTGTAACAAATGGATCCATCATCCGGGAATAATGCTCAGAAATACGGCGCTCTGGCCAGTCAGGATTACTTGTTGTGGTTTTGACAGGTACAGGGGTGTGCTCGGGAACCCAGAGGGACTCAAACCCTAGCTCTTCCACCTTCTGGGCCAGGATCGCCACATCCACGGATTCGGGTGAGGTGCTCATGTTGATGCCTATTTTGACTTCTGCCATGTCTTGCTCCCACCTTCTGACTTAGATCAACCTCAGACCTTGGGTAATAGCTCGACCTAGGAAGATTTCGTCGCTATCCTCTGGCGTATTTCGCCGCCAGCTTTCCACAACTTTGCTAGCAAAAAGAGTCGGAAGTTCACCCCAACGAGGAATTAACTATCCCTGTAAATTTCTTCTCCTCGATGGAGACGATAAACTATAAACGTTATGAGATTCTACGATATGTACCTAAGTTAAGAGGTCCGGGCTCAGGATCCCTAATTGCCGATGATTCATCCAGGATGATACCAGGTGGCTACTTAAAGTTGGGCATTACCTTGTCGGCTAGCAAGCGGATGGAGTTGACGACGCGGTCGTGGGGCACAAGACCCCCCACGTTAATCTCGGCTACTATTCCACTGAGCCCAAACTCTTCCTGGTGCTGCTGGAGGCGCTCGACGACGGCCTGTGGGGTGCCATAGACTAGGTCGCTCTGAAACACCTCATCATAGGTGATGTTCTTCATCCGCTGGCCCCGCGCCTCCCTCTCCTTGTTGGCCTCTTCGCTCAGACCGGGTAACGGCCCAGCAGCCAGAGAGGCCGCCTGATGGTAGAAGTGCATAGTGCTGTCTTGGGGCTCAGAATAGGCCTTCTCAGACGTCTCCGCCACGTACACCGGCACCCTCAGAGAGATGTCTGCCTGTCCCTGGTGTCCCGCCTCCTTCCAGGTCTTCTTATAGCTTTCTACACGCTCTTTCAAGGCTGTGGGAATGCCCAACGCAGTGACGAAGATAGGGAAGCCCATCTGGGCTACCAGCGTAAAAGTGTCGGCGGAGTTAGCGGCGATGCGTATTGGCGGGTGGGGACTCTGGTAAGGCTTGGGGACAAGGCACACATCCTCGTAGCTGTAGAACTGCCCTTGGTAAGAGAAGTGCTCCTGGGTCCAAGCCTTTAGTATAATCTCCAGGGACTCCAGGAAACGGGCACGGCTCTCAGAGTAAGGGATGTTGTAGCCAACATAGCCTTTCGGTTGGCCGGAGCGGCCAACCCCGAAGTCGAACCGACCCTGGCTGATGTGATCAACGGTGGCTGCCTCTTCCGCCAAACGGAGGGGATTCCCCAGTGGTAGCACCTCAACGGCGGTTCCCACCCGGATCCTTTTGGTCCGGGCGGCGATGGCGCTGGCGATGGTCAGGGGAGACGCCAGCACCGAGCGCTCAGGTGAGAAATGGGTCTCTGCTAGCCATACACTATCCAGTCCCGCCTCCTCTGCCACCTGGACCTTACTGAAGGACTCCTGAAAAGCATGGGATTGATCGTAGCCTGGGCGTTGGTTAAATGAAAAAAACAGCCCTATGTTCACTGACGTCTCCTTCCAGTGAGTAGATCTCGCTAACCTACTGGTAGAGGCATTTTAGCTCTACGTCAACACGATGTCTACTGGAACCGTATTTCCCCAGTAGGGCCTAAGGGCGGAGCAGGTGTTGGAGCTGTCCTACGGACTTGAGCTAGAGGGACGCAGTTCTCCCCCACTGTGGGTAGCCCCTTCCAGACTCATTCAGGTTCTTATCCTCCCTTAGTAATCTCAGGGAGTTGGGGAAGTACTTCCTCGGCCAATAGTCGCATTGAGCGCAGATACCAGGAAGGGTCCTCGGAGTCGTAAGTTATAACCATCAGGGTGCCAAACCCGCCTACCTCTTGGTACAAACTGCGTAGCTTGTCGGCGCACTCCTGAGGATCGCCTACGATCCAAGCGTTCTCCATCATGTAATCCACATCGACAGCCTCGTCGGGCAAGTCAGGGTTCACTTTAAATTGATGGAGAACCCCTGCATGCTTGCGGACGGGGTACAGGTGGCCTACATAGGCCTTGCCAAGGACAGCGCGGGCCTCCTCCCGCGCCCGCTCAGGGGTCTCTCCTACATATACATCCCGGACTATGCGCCACTGGCTGCGGTCGGCCTTTCTGCCGCCGCTGGCGGCCCCGCTTTCCACCAGGGACCACTGGTCTCGCAACTGGTGGGGAAACAAATTGGTGCCGCTCATTGGAATCCAGCCACGCTCTCCTGCCAAGCGGAGAGACTGTGAGCCTGGGGTAGATCCAGCTATCCCAATGATAGGATGGGGATGCTGGAAGGGTTTCATGTAGAGGCCACGATCCAGATTGGGCTTTAATTCAGGAGCGTCTACCTGGAAGTACTTGCCGTTAAAAGTGATTTTGCCATTAGAGTTCCAAAGGGCTAACACCAACTCCAAGGCCTCCAGGGCCCGCTCCACCACGTCTTGGCCTTGCGGTTGGCCCACTCCCTCCTTGGGGTCCAGGCCGAAAAGCTCCAAGTCGGTGGGGATGCCACGAAGGCCGATACCCCAATAGAAACGTCCCCGGGCCAGATGGTCCAGCATAGCTATGCGATGGGCCACCTCTAAGGGGTTGTGTAGAGCCAAGAGATTAACACCGGTGCAAAGCACGATGTCTTGAGTCATCGCCAGGGCCTTGGCGATGAGAAGGTCGGGGGCCGGTGCGTTCTCCCACATCGATGTCAAGTGCTCCCCGATCCATGCTTCGTGGTAACCCAGGCGGTCGGCGTGCACGAGAGTTTCCAGATCACGATCATAGGAATCAGCGAGGGACCTGTGAGGTGGATGCAACGGCATCATAAAAAGTCCCAGATCCATGTTCCCCTCCTCCACTCAATTAAGCCCGGATCAGTTATAGCCCCAAGATAGATGGAGCCCCTCTCTTTTGGGCACGATAACAGAGAGAAGGATCAGCGGCGTGGTGGCTGACGATTAAACACCAAAAGGCAGCTCTCCGCTTGATTAAAGGCCGCCACCACGTGACTAGAGTTATACACTCGTCCTACCGCTACGGTCGTAAGCATCTTATCCGAACTGGTACTCTCTGGTGGCAACTATGAGTTGCAGCATCTGGGCCACTCTTTGGGCGGGAGCGCTGTCTTCCGCTTGGGTGCCCCAGTGCAACATACCACCCTCTTCAGCCTGCTGGACCAGGTGCTGGCGGGTCTCAGGCTCGACCTCCAGAGGGCCCAGCAGGGCCAAACAGCCATCCACCAGCGCCTCGGGGGAGAGGTCTCCCTGGGCCCTGAGCCTATTGATGATAGACTGGACCCCGGGCAGGCTGGTGTTGCCCACCATGTCGGCGACGAAGTTGATACGGCTCATGAGAGAGCCACTGTTGATCCACTCCTGACCCGTGTGCCAGCCTTCTACGCTGGGTGGATTGAGCAGGTCCTGGCCCATGTAGGTGGGCTGCATAGACAGTTCGCCATAGCCAGGCCTGGGAAACTCATGACCGCCCACCAGCTTGCACGTACCGACTACTACCTCGGCAGGGTTCTTCACCTTGGCAAAGCGGGCCTCTTTGAAGAAATCGGAGTTGAACAGGGTGCGTAGCACGGGACGCATCTCATAATTGGAGTCGGTTAAAACCTTCGCCAGGGTGTCTATGGCCTCAGGGTCCCTAGGAGACTCTATTGACCAGCTGGGAACCTGTGGCTCGTCGGCCACGAAGAAGTTGTACAGGTGGCGGGCGATGAAGCGGGCACTGGCGGGCTGCTGGACGATAATGTCAACGATATCCTCACCGTTGAGGCGTCCCTGGTGCCCCAAGAAGCTCTTCTCGCCCTCATCATGGTCCTCAGCCCTATATTCGAAGGTCCAGGGATGGCGACCATAGGGTAGTCGGGGTATTTTGGCACCTATAGTCCAGCCGGTGAAGGCTCTGGAGGCCTCTCTTACATCCTCCTCGGTATAGTTGCCCACGCCCAAGGAGAAGAGCTCCAGCAGCTCCCGGCCCCAGTTCTCGTTGACCGCCTGTTTGTGGTTCTCGTTGTTGTCCAGCCAGAAGATCATGGCGGGGTTCCTGGCCACCTCGAGCAGCAAGGTGCGGAAGTTCCCCATGCCGTGGCGCCGGAACATGGCGATCTGCTCCAGCATCCGGTCGTAGTTGTCTATCTTAGAGTTTGCCGTTGCGAACACCTGATGCCAGAAGAGGGCCATCTTCTCTTCCAGAGGTCGCCCCGTATTGAGCATATGGTACATCCAATTGAGGAGGCCCATGGGACCGGTGCCCCCAGGAAGCAAAGCACCTGGATGGAGCCTCAAAAGGAGGTACTCGTTGGCCGCAGAAGCGTCCTCGGGGTGCAGCAACTCTTCTACCGTCTCCTCGTACCCCTTGACCATGCGCTCCTCCAGTTCTTCCCGAGTCGCCCCAAAGCTGGCACGACGCATCAGGTGAGCCATCAGGGCCAAATCTTTGTCACCCATATATTCACCTGCTTTCCCCAAAAGGCACTCTGATGAATTTGATGTTATTCGGGGCTATTGTAGTGCAGGCAATTCCCCAATTCAAGCAGGCGGGCCTCTGGCTCATTCCTGGGGCTTGGTATCCTCAAGCCACTTCCACAAGCCGCTCTACCAGCGGCTCTGCCCCCTCTAAGAGGAATTTTCCAGGTCTGAAGCTAGGGGGTTGTGATACACTACGACGGTACACAGATATGGTAAAGGACCCTGTTAGCTCGGAGTAGTCTCGTGTCCTTGATACACCGTTTCAGCGGCTTCAAGTGTGTTGATACCTGAGACCAAGCAGATCCAACGTGACCGCCAGTTCCCGGCAGGCCGAAAAAACTGTTATGTTACTTCCTTTGTCAGTTGGTACCCAAAGAAGGAGACAAGGCATTGGCTGTTATCTCTAAAGATATAGCGGTTTGGAGAAACAACCGGCGCATGATCTTAGCTGTGCTATCCGCCGGCCACGGCATATCCCACTGGTTCGACCATAGTTTCCCCGTCCTTTTGCCGAGCATCACCGCATCCTTGCGTCTCAGTAACCTCCAAGTGGGAGCCATTGGTACAGCTAAGGAGGTAAGCGTTGGGCTGATGAACGTGCCGGCCGGCTTTGTGGTAGATATGCTGAAGGTTCATTGGGGCCTGATCCTAACGGGCTGTCTTATCTGGATAGGTGTAGCCCACGGCCTAGCGGGCATCTCGCCCAATTATCCTTTCTTGGTCGTTATGTTGGTGCTGGTATCGGTGCCGGGCGCCTTGTGGCACCTTCCAGCCACAGCGGCCCTTTCCCAGCGATTTCCCGACTGGCGAGGATTTGCAATTTCCATCCATGGCTTTGGAGCCAACATAGGCAACCTTATAGGTCCGATCGTAGCTGGAGCTTTGCTTCTGATCTTCTCCTGGCGGGGCGTTCTGTTCCTCTATGTGGTGCCAGCCCTGACATTCGCCCTGATCCTGTGGTTCTTCTTGAAAGACCTGGGCCGAGACCAAGGGCCAGAGTCGAGGCGAAACATAAAGGTTCAGCTAAGAGAGGCGGCTCGGTCTCTGCGCAAGCCCGTTGTTGTTGGATTGATAACAGTATCCCTTCTTAGGGGCATGGCCCTAAATGCCCTTCTTATATGGACCCCCTTTTACCTTACGGATGAGATAGGTAAGAGTTCCGTGAGCATGGGTGTTCATATGGCCCTATTGGCGGGGACGGGTGTGGTCTCTACTCCCCTGCTGGGTGTCCTCTCGGACCGATATAACCGGAAGCTAATCCTGATACCGTCCCTTGCTCTCGGTGCTATTCTTTCGGCTTTGGTGGTTAGTGCAGGCAGCGGCCTGTGGCTGACCTTGGTGATTGCAGCCATGGGGTTGTTCAGTTATGGTATAAGCCAAATCTTCCAGGCCGCGATGCTAGATCATGTCAGCCGTGGTACCGAAGCTAGCACCACCGGCATTCTTTTCGGCACCAACGCCGCCCTCGGTGCTTTCTCACCACTCATTGTCGTTGCACTTATCAGCGCCTTTGACTTGGGATCAGTCTTCTTCTACGCCGCCGGTCTTACGACGGCCTCCCTCCTACTTCTTCTTCCTATCCCCCTTCGGGTAGGACCCACGTCGGCATGAATCAGTTCGTAGAGCCCTAGCTCCCCCTTACGCATTACCCGGGCCGCTAGGGAAAGGTGAGATAAGGATTGAAACGCAGGCCTCTCTTCTATGGCTGGTGGATTGTCGCTGCCGGGGCTGCGGGCGCTGTCCTCATCTCTGCTATATACCACTATGGTTTCAGTGTCTTTTTCATTCCCTGGCGCCAGAGCTTTGGGTGGTCCCGAGCAGCCCTGTCAGGCGTAGTGGGTTTGTCCCGGTTGGAGGGAGGACTGGTGGCGCCCGTAGCTGGTTGGTTCATCGATAAATATGGAACCCGACGTATCATGTTCTTGGGCCTGGGCATGATGGGGCTTGGGTTCTTTGCTCTGAGCCGGGTCAACTCCCTGCTCATGCTTTATGTCGTCTTCCTAGGTCTTCTGGCCACTGGTGCCAGCTTTGGAACCGGCCGGGCTGTGCAAGTGGCCGTAGCTAACTGGTTTATCCGGCGCCGTGGCATTGCCCTGGGCCTAGTGACAGCGGGCTCCGGTATCGGCGGCAGCACGGTATTTCTCTTCGCCCTGATCGTAGATAGTTTTGGATGGCGAGTCGGCGCCATCCTCGCGGGCATCGCTTTATGGAGTATAGGCCTCCCTTTGGCTGCGATTATCCGCCACAAGCCCGAGGAGATGGGACTTCTTCCCGACGGTGACAGGGTCGCCGCGGCGACAAGGGTTCCTGCGGTGGCTGGGGGAGAGGACTCGAAGTCTCGGGGCAGCACACCAGCATCGCCTCAAGGGACGAATCCCAAAGAGATCGCTTCAGCGTCGCCCGATCCCATAAAGCTACGGCACTTCTGGATGAGGGACCCTCGCCCCGAGATAGACCTTACCGTGTGGCAGGCTCTCAGAACCCAGGCTTTCTGGCTGACTGTTCTTACATGGGCCACGTGGGCATCCATGCCTGGAATTAGCACCGTTCACATCGCTCCCTTTCTTTCGGAGGAGCTTGGCCTCGACTTCGTAGTTGCCCTGGGTGCATTGTCCTTCTTTGCCGGCACCAGCGTGATAGGGCGGGTGGGCTTCGGCCTCCTAGCCGACTACCTGAATATCCGGCTTTTGGTGGCTTCCCTTCTGGTGATGCAAGGTATAGGGATGCTCCTCTTCTCCCAGGTCCAGACCCTGGCCCAGGTCCCTTTCTACATCATCATCTTCGCTCTCCCCTATGGAGGCACCCTTACCATGCGGCCCGTGCTCACGGGATATTTCTTCGGGAGGAAGAATTTCGGCACTATTGGAGGCTTGCTCCAATTCGTGGAACTACCGGCCATCGTGGCAGCTCCGATTTGGGTTGGGTGGATGGCCGATGTTCTTCCAAATGGTTACCGGATAGCCTTTCGGATCATGGCTGTTATATTGATCGTGGGGGCAGCCTTTATTCTCCTATCTCGTCGCCCTCGTCCTCCCCTTCCCGCCGACCGACCACCATTCCGACTTAAGGCCTTGCGCCGATAAGATCACCATCTTTAGCCACAGGCAGGTGGATACGAGCAATCATAGTTGCAGTCTTGACATAGAAGATTGCAAGCCCTAGATTAATCAGCGCACCAGAGATAATAAACAGACGTCCATTAAGAAAAGCTGTGAGGTGGACATGAGCTCCCATTTCTTTGGCGTAACCACAAGACACTACAAGTACAGCCACACCATGGGGCGCAATTCCTTCCGGGGGATAGGGTTTAGGAATCCCGTGGACCTGGCCCTCGCCGAAAGGGGCAAGATGTACGTGCTTAGTCGGGGAATAGAGTACGAACCCTACTCGGCGAGGGTTAGCATATGCACTATCGATGAGGAGTATCTGGGAGAGTTCGGTCGTTATGGTAGGGGCAAAGGGGAATTTGTCTGGCCCTCTGCCATCGCTCTGGACAGCAGGGAGAATGTCTACGTTGCCGATGACTATTTGCACCGTATTATGGTGTTCAATAGTAATGGGGAGCTTCTCAATCAATGGGGCTCCCAAGGTAGCGGCGACGGAGAAATCAACAAGCCCTCAGGTCTGGCCTTTGACAAAGAGGACAACCTCTACGTAGTTGACAGCGCCAACAACCGGATCCAGGTGTTCACCACAGATGGAAAACTCCTGTTCAAGTGGGGTAGAGAGGGCAATGGTGAGGGCGAATTTAATCTCCCCTGGGGTATCACCATAGACCCGAAGGGAGACGTATGGCTGGCCGACTGGCGTAACCACAGGATTCAGAAGTTCACCGCCGACGGCACTTTCCTGGCCATCTTCGGCACATCGGGCGATGAAATGGGGCAGTTCAACCGTCCCGCAGACGTAGCCGTCGACATTGAGGGAGACTTCTACGTTACCGACTGGGCCAACAACCGGGTTCAGGCCTTTACCCCCGAGGGAAGGTTCATCACAGCATTCAGCGGTGATGCGGGGATCTCCAAGTGGGGCAAAGAGTACCTGGAATCTAGCCCTGATATGGTCAGGCAGCGGGCTACGGTGCGGGACTTTGAGCCCGAGCGGCGCTTCTGGAACCCCGTTTCCCTTGCAATCGATGACCAGCAACACATAATCGTTACTGACTGCAATCGCCACCGCCTCCAGGTGTACCAGAAGACCTCCTAAAGTGATGCCTTCATGGCGTAGAGGCTTTTGGATCGGGGGGCATAATCTTCATCGACCCGTAAATTACCAACTATTACTTGTAGTCCAACGTATGTTTTTTATTCCTAGACAAGTCAGCTGCTAGAGGGCATTTAAAGCACTATCATGGGTATCCAGGTACTGGCAGTCATCCCCTTGGCCCTTATGGTTGTATTGCTGACCGTGATGGCAAGCATCGCCAACAACCTGGCTCTACAGGGCATGCCAGTGCTGTTCCCCTTCATTCAGGCGGAATTCGGGGCAAATCGGGCTCAACTAGGTCTTATCCCCGCAGGGCTGCTTCTCGGTGGTACCGGTACCGGACTTCTCATGGGCTGGATGGCGGACTCAATGGGTGTGCGGCGGATAGTGCCAGTAGCTCTAATAGCGATGGCTGGGGGCGTCCTTTTATTCTCCCAGATCCAATCCCTTATGCAGGGCGTTCTTCTGACCCTTCTCATAGGTGTAACGTCCTCGGCGATCAGCCCCGGCAGCGCCAAGGCCATTATGGACTGGGTACCGGCTCACACTCGTGGCCTATCTATGGGGTTCAAAGAGACCAGCGTACCTATTAGCGGTATTAGCGTTGCAGCCCTATTACCTTTCCTGGCGCTGATGTATAGCTGGCGCACCGCCATGATGTCGATGGCTTTCACAATAGTGGTGATCAGTATCGTGTTCTTTGCGCTTTACCGGGACAAGGCAGGCACAACTGGGACTGAAAGGAAAAGTAGCCTGAAAATGAGCACACTGCTGGTGGCCAAGAACCGGAACATCTGGCTAGCCGCCCTCAGTTATGCTGCCCTCATGGCCGTGCACCTCGCATTCGTTAGCTATCTAATCCTGTTCCTGATAGAAGTTATGGGCATGTCGGAGGCAGTTGCAGCCAGTTTTCTAGCCATAGCCTGGGTAGGTAGCGCGTCAGGACGAGTTGTTTGGGGTGTGGTAAGCGACTGGCTAGGGGGTCGATGGGTAGCAGTGTTGGTACTTGTTGGCACGCTGTCGATAATCTCAATGGCCGTTATGGTCTGGCTGCCCTCGGATGCCTCCCCTGCACTGGTGGCGGTACTGGTCTTCTTCGTAGGCACCACAGCCCTGGGGTGGCCAGGACTGTACAACGCCCTTGTAATTGAGCTGTCAGGGCCTGGGAATACGGGAACAGGCATGGGCTTTTTCTCAATCATTACTCGTTTGGGGGCTTTTATCCCGCCCTTCTTCGGCCTCGTCGTAGACCGAACTGGGTCCTACGATATGGGTTGGTGGATGATGGCTGGTATAGCGAGCGTTGGCACGTTGCTGTTGCTCTTTGTGCGGCACCAGCCCAGGGATAGGTTGTCACCGCGCCTCACATTCGCGCTAGCAATGTTTCGTCACCAGAGTCAGCCTCTAGATAGAACGGAATAGGGATGTCGGTAATGGAGAGCCCAGTGGCTTTTTGGTAAATGAGGCCCAGGGGATTGCAAGAACAGATAGGCGGCCTTATGCTATCGATACTATCGAGCAGGCCGGGACCCAATGCTGTCGGCCTCATTGGGAAATCTCCAACCCAAGCGGAACAGGGAGGATTAAATTGACGGTAGAATTCGCCTATTCAACGGAATTCTGGCCCTTACTCCGTGGCAGAAGCGATATGGAGAAGTACCAGGCACTCGCTCAACTAATAGAAGCCAGTGGTTTCACAGCGATGGGACTGGGGGATACCCAGTACCTCAGGGCCGAATGCTATATTGCGGTCACTCTGGCCGCGTCGGCCACTCGTCGTATTTTGGTGGGGCCCTGTCCAAGCAACCCCATCACAAGGGAGCCCTCGGTCACCGCTGCCTTCATCGCCGGTATCGACGCCATGTCGGAGGGAAGGGCGATGCTGGTCATAGCCACGGGAGACAGCTCCGCCTACGCAGCCGGTCGCCGTCCGGCTACAATGGCCCGCCTAGAAGAATACGTCCAAGCGGTACGGGGCCTCATCAACACTGGAGAGGCCAAGTTCGATGGCCGAATAAGTCGTGTTAAATGGACATCCTACTCTCCAAGACATCACATCCCCATATACATCATTGCGGAAGGACCTAAAATGCTCCGGCTGGCGGGGAGGATTGGGGATGGTGTAATGCTGGGGAACGGTTTCCTACCAGAAGTTGTGGAACACTCTCTGGAGATGATCAAAGCAGGTGCGGATGAGGCTGGGCGGAGTATGTCCGACATCGACTTGTGGTGGAGGGCCCAGCCGGGCCTGGCTCCAACTGCAAAAGAGGCCAGAGAGAGCATCAAAGTGAGCATGTCGGGGGTTGGCTATCATTCCTTTTTGCACAGTCTGGACCAAAAGCACGTGCCGTCCCATCTTCGCTCCTCGGTCGAGGAGTACGTAAAGGGGTATGACTTCGGAGCATATGGGGAGGGACAGGGACATAACGTCCAACGGATGGACCAGCTAGGACTTACCGACTATTTTCTGGAGAGATTTGCTATAGCTGGCACCCCAGAG
This sequence comes from Dehalococcoidia bacterium, assembly GCA_965248115.1. Taxonomy (GTDB): domain Bacteria; phylum Chloroflexota; class Dehalococcoidia; order Lucifugimonadales; family CBDFII01; genus CBDFII01. The sequence continues at coordinate 729,182 of CBDFII010000005.1, read as the reverse complement.
GATTGGGTCAAGAGGATCAAAGCACTAGAGGCCGGGGGAGTTCGAAAGCTGTGGCTGGGCCCCTTCCGAGGTGGCATGGATCGGGAGCTAGAGGCTGTGAATACGTTGGCAAGGGAAGTGCTCCCGACATTTTTGGGATGATGGGTCTGACTACTGAGATTTACCTCTAAGATTCCTGGGGAAGTCTTATTATTTTGGGGTAGGCGCTTCTTTAGGGATCAGCCCTTCTCGCCGTAACTCATCCCAGAACTCCGGGGGGATGGGGTGCTGCATCATGCTTATGTTGTCCTTGGTCTCTTGTACAGACCGGGGTCCGGGAATCACCGAGACCGCGGCTGGGTGGGCACTGACAAATTGAAGTGCGGCAGCCCTAACGGGGACGCGGTGTCGGTCACAAACAGCCCAGAGACGGCGTACCCGTTGCAAAGTCTCCGGGGGTGTAGGATCTCGCTGGGGGGTATATTCTGGGCGGCCCAAAATGCGGCCCCCGTCGTATGGCGTGCCCATGATGATGCTTATTCCCTTTTCCACACATAGGGGAAGGAATTCTGATAGGGCCGACTGGTCCAGCAGATGGTACCGATCAGGTAGGAGAAAACAATCAAGATCCCCCTCCCGGATGAACTGTAATAGCAGTTGCAAGTTGTTCATCCCAGCGCCAATGGCTTTCACCACACCCTGAGCGCGTAGCTCTGCCAGCGCGGGAAAGGCCTCCCGGATAGCCTGCTGATAGTGTTCTGGGGGGACCATGTGAATGTAGAGAATATCAACCATATCAAGGCGGAGCCGTTGGAGACTCCCCTCAAAACAACGTAGTACACCGTCGCGGCTAAAATCAAAGTCCCGTGTAAGCTCGGGAAGTTCTCTGAGAGACGTACTCTTAAAGTTCAGCCCCTGCGTGTCCTTTAGGGTATAGCCGACTTTAGTGGATATGATATAAGAGTCCCTGTGAACGTTCGCCAGAACGTGGCCGAGCCGAAGCTCCGCTCGGCCAAAGCCATAGGCAGGCGCAGTATCTATGTAGGTGATTCCAAGAGCCAAGGCACGGCGAATGGTGGCCAATGCCCGCCGGTCCGAGAGGTCAGAATCGAGCCGGCCCAAAGGGCTGGTCCCTAGACCCAGCCGGGGTACTTTCAGTCCCGTTCTACCTAGCTCTGACCTTTGAAAGGGGTCCATCTTCTCCTCCAGTAGTCATTTGATCCAATCAGCGACCCGCTCAGCGATCATAATGGTCGTGGCGTTGGTATTGGCCCGAACCACATCGGGCATAACCGATGCGTCTACCACCCGAAGACTCTCCACCCCATGGACACGGCAGTATTGGTCTACTACCGCCATAGGGTCGGACGCTGGCCCCATTTTACAGGTGCCTGAGGAATGGTGTTGAGTACGAGCATTTGCCAATATCCACGCATCCAGAGCATCATCCGAGGCGAGCCCCTGGTCCGTGGGCACGATGCGTTCGATGATGAGCTCCTGCATTGAAGGTTGAAGAGATAGCTGAACCATCCTATGAATCGCCATCCGCATTCGCTCTCTATCCCAAGGATCGGAAAGATAGCGGTAATTTAACTCAGGTTGGACGTGGATGTTGCCGGAGGTGAGTCTCAGCAGCCCTGCGGTAGTGGGGTTCTGCAACCCCACGTTCATTCTAAGCTGGGGATGCTCGCCGGTATGCAGAATCGGATTGACACGTATATCGTTACGAGTAGCGCAGCCCGGTGTAGTGTAGCGAAGGGCCACCTGGCTAGCATTTCCTTGAACGTCGCTCAGTTCCTCTCTGACTTGAAATAGGATGGGCAGCGCGACATGGTCTCTAAGATTTTCGCCCACACCAGGCAAATGGTTTTTATAGGTACCCCTAGGCTTCTTAGAGGCTCCTCTGGACCAATACCTGACAGCAGAAGGATTTGAGGGGAACCGATTACGCCACCACTCAAAAAAATCTGGTCTCCCTCTACTCTGAATATTCCTTCTCCACTCTCTGCCTCTACTCCAATCGCCCTCTTTCCATCAAAAAGTATTCGCCTCACCAGGACGTTAGGTTTGATGGTAAGGTTCAGACGGTGGCGAGCCGGGGCCAGGTAAGCAAGTGCGGTGCTAATGCGGATGCCATCCTGGTTATTCCAAACTCTGGGCCCTATTCCTGTAGAATCGGGGTGGTTCTCATCGGGATCGTCGGGAAAACCCTCAGCCAGGCAAGCCCGATAAAAAGCCTCCGCATGGGGTAACCACTCCTCTCGCTTATAGCGCCGAACGGGAATAGGGCCATCGGAGCCGTGGAAGTCCCCTTGGAAATCCTGGTCAGTTTCCATCTTCAGGAAATAGGGAAGTGTTTTGGTATAGGCCCACTCAGGATTCCCCCAGGATGCCCAATTGTCGTAATCTTCCGGGACCCCCCGCAGGATAATCTGCCCATTGATAGCGCTGGAGCCGCCGGTTACCTTGCCCCGGGGAACGGGCATCGCCTCTGCCTGATACTGGTTAGCTGTAGCCACATAACCCCAAGTATGAGATCCTTCATGGGCGAGTCGGGTAACAGACCCTTGCTTGAAGTCATCAGGTAAGTGGTCGAAATTGGGATAGTCAGGTCCTGCTTCCAGCAGCAGCACCGACCGCTGTGGGTCTTCCGATAAGCGGCCCGCCAGAACACAGCCCGCTGAGCCAGCTCCGATGATGATGACATCGTAACGCATGGTGTTTTACTTTCAGTTCGACCACTTCAAATATGTGACACGGAGCTATTATACTGAACATTCGGCTTTAAAATTGGTACCATCCCCTAGAGATCGAGGCGATAAGCCATAATGACGACGCCTGGACTAGGATGGGAGTCAAACTCGGCGGCACGGATGAATCCCATCTTCTCGTACATCTTGCGTGCCCCTTCCATCACCTTCGAGGTATGCAGTCCCAGCGTGGCAATACCGCTGTGGCGGCACCTTTGGAGGCATTCTTCCATGAGGGCACCGGCAATACCTTGACGCCGACTATCGGGGTCAACTGCTAGCAATCGGATGGCTGCCCAATCGGTCGGCCATCCCTCTTGCCGATAGCATGAACCGTCGGAATATAAGGTGACCGCACCGAGGATGTGGCCGTACTGTTCCGCCACGATCAACTCCGACTCTCCAAGGCGACTTCGCACGTCCATCATGTTACGGACGTAGGACTCCCATGCATCACGGGGAAAGTGGGGCGCGTACTCTTGATAGGCGGCTCTGATTACGAGGGCAACCAGGTCCAGCTCCTCTAATCGGGCATCTCGAATGCGAAGAGTGTCGCTTTCAGGCTCCGTCATCCCAGCACCAGCCCACCGGAAGATAGTAAAGCTTCACAAGCAGCGGCTGTCGAGCCTCGGTCTAGACGAAAGGACATTTGCTCACCTAGCAGTATCGGGTCCAGGATTATACCTCGTATGTTACCAGACGTGAGAGTATCTCGTAAAAGAGAACCGAGGGCTCAAGTGAGCCCTCGGTTCGTAACGTATCTCCACCACTGCTGGGTGTCTACGTAGTCCACTTATTTGGGATGGTGGCCTCTGTTCCACTAGGACGGTGGCGTGTACTGAATCACTTCGTATCGAACAGCCTGCGGGTTCATAAAGGTAAACTGCTCAGGCCAGGAGAATCCGGGCGCCAGAACCTGGAGCTGGGTGGTCGTGTATAGCGAGTATACCCCAGTCAGGTCATAGATGTGTTGTAGCGCTATGGCCTCTAGACGCTTGAACTCCACTGGGTCGTCGACATAGGCTGCATCCATTTTCTCAAGAGTGTCTGACAGGAACTGATCGCCGTAGTTGCTCCGTCGGCCAGTCCTGTGCCAGGACCACTCTCCTTCGGGGGTGGCATACTGGGTTACCGAGAAAGCGAAGATGAGTCCCTCGGTCTCCGTTGCGTTCCACCGGGGCTTGAAGCTCCCCCACTCCAAAATGGTGCCCTTGACCTTTAGTCCAAGGTTCTCCAAGGACGTGAGAAGGGCTCCGTGCTCTTGGGGTACCCGGGCTGATCCACGGATGTTTACCTGGCCAACCTCAACTTCAAAGCCGTCGGGGTACCCGGCCTCAGCCAGAAGCCGCTTGGCCTCCACCAGGTCATATCCTATGGGCTCAAGCTTAATTGAGTCGGTTTGCCAGGGGGCTCCCAAAGGCTTTGCAAACCCACCCCGGAACTCATCGTTCCAGGCATCTGCGTCGATGGCCAGAGCAACCGCTCTACGCACTTTCGGATCGGCCCAGGGGTCGGGGCCAGGCGTTACATTCTGCAGACCGCCGAAAGTTATCCGTACGTTGAACTGTCCCGGCCACGAGTCGATTTGCATGCCACGATCCTTGGCATCCAATGCATGCGCCAATTCAACGGTGTCAGTGGTGTGGGCCTTTCCGGTTATCACCATGGCGGCCCTAGTCGCGCTCTCCGTAACGTGGATAAAGTCCAATCGGTCAAAGACGGGGTCTGCCCGGTAGTGGTTGGGGACCTTCTCCATATGCAGAGAATCCGCTCCCCACCGGACAAACTTCATCGATCCGATGCCTATGGGGTTATTGGCCATGCCATCGTTGCCTACGGCCTCATGGTACCTTTTCACAACGGGCAAGGCGAATCTTGAACTGATGTAAATCCAGTCGGCCACGGGGAAGATTCCACCATCGCCTCTAAAGGCCTCAAAGGTATATTTCCCCGTCTGTTCCGCTTGTATCGACCACTTCTCCCACTCACCCTTGCCCGTGAAGTCGGGCGCATCTCGAAAGTAGTCATGTACCCAGGCCGCGTCCTCTGCGGTATATTCACCCCACCCCTCGTGGGCCTGTACTCCCTCGGCTATCTTTACCGCGACGCGCTTTCCACCGTCAATCACATCCCACTTCTGGAAGAGTCCCGGCTCATAACGAAACGTTACGCCGTCCGTATTCCGAATCTCTATAGCATTGGTGCCGTAGATTGCCCCCAACTGGGCTTGGGCCGAGCCTGCACGGGATATTGGTACTCGCTGTCGGAACACACCACTGGCCACCCGGAAAACGGGTATACGGGTTAGTTTAGCTGCTGGACCAGGTAGGGGTGTAGGTGTAGGAGTGGCTACTACAACTTTCACCACCGGTACTTCTACCTCTCTTACAACCTGTACCTCTTTAATAACCTCTACCTGTACCTCTTTCACCACCTCCTTAACCACCTCTGTTATCACAGGTACCTCTTTGATTACCTCCCTAATTACCTCTTTTTCCACTTCCACCGGTACCTCTTTTATGACCTCTACTTCCACAGGCACCTCTTTTTCGATGACAACGGGTGTCGCTGCGGTTCCACAGGCCATGGCCACCAAGGCGGTCAAGGCTACTAGTAGTATCAATGCCTTAAGAACCTTGCTAGATGCCATTAGTCACCCTCCCCTACTATAATAGTATCGAGTTCACGTGAGAGAACATAGCAGTGTTAAACCTGTATGTCAACCCCTTGGGTTTAAGTCAGATTTCCAGTACGCCAGCTACGACTTTGTAGAATGGCTAGTGTACCCGTTTTCATGGCCTAATCACCCACTGGAGGGAACCCTCAGCAGTCAAGACCCTTCCACGGTTTTGAACACCAAAACACCTAGTTAATATGGAGATAAAGTCAGTTTGGATCATCCAGGTGAAGGGAAAGGCCGTGTGCGCTGCACTGCTATAAGTAGCAATGGCTACAAGTTAAACTGAGGGTCTACGTAACTCTTATCTTTTATATAGACCTGGAGTCGGCCCCTCTGACAATCAGCCACAATGATGTGGCCTTTTGCCTCATCGAAGGCCACCGCCGTAGGACAGCGGAATCCCCATTCCGGTTCCAGGCTTTTAACCCTACGCCGTGCCTTCATTACATCTGGATTGGCGTCTACGCTCCACTTGGCCCATTTCGAGAGCTCATGCGCGTCTCCAAGAAGCGAGGTGATAAACTCTCCATCGGATGCAAATATCTGAACACGGTGGTTGTACCAGTCACACACATACACATCACCCTCACCATCAACGGCCACATCAGTTGGATGGTTAAGCCCCACTAGTCCTGTTCCGAAACTACCGAAGGAAGCTAGAAAGGTCCCATCGGGAGAGAACTTCTGCACTCTATGGTTTTTCCAGTCGGCCACGTATATGTCACCCTGGCTGTCCATGGTTATGCCCCAGGGCATATTAAATTCGCCCTCTTCACCCCCATAGCAGCCCCACTTGCCAAGGAAGCTGCCGTCTTTGGTGAACTTCTGTATACGATGGTTGTGGCTATCGACGATGAGGAGGTTATCCTCCCTGTCAAAGAGCACACCAGAGGGGCGGTTCAATTCCCCGTTGCCAGCTCCCGGTGTGCCCCATTTGTCTAGAAAGTTGCCATCTTCATCGAAGATGGAGATGCGATGAAGCCACTCGTCCGACACGCAAACATTCCCCTCCCTGTCCAGGGCTACGGAGGCGGGCCAAATCGTCTGCCCATCGCCCTCCCCATACCTGCCGAACTCGCAGTGAAATTCTTCATCGCCGGGGCCCCCAATCGTGATCTTGCTCACCCGGCTACTGCCGTTAAATCCATAGACTATGCGGCCACGGCTAACCACGTACAGCAAACCACCTTGACCCAGGACTAACGCCAATGGGTGGTTAAAGGCTGCGCCCCCCATCAAGGCTCGCCCCACTACGTGACTAAAGTTGTACACACGGCCCTGTGCAATGGTTATTAGCGCCATGGGTACCCTCGCTGGATAGCGTTCTTCCTAAATAGAAGGCACATTGTCACAAGGTCCAGAACCTAAGATATCTCATATTAGCAAAGAACTGAGCCGACCAAATCGGCTCAGTTCTTTCTAGCCATTCCCACAGGGGCTTGAGAGATCAGAAAATGTTTTGACTTAGAGGAAGTTGGGCTGCTCGAAGGTGCCGTTCAATATGGGTGTGGCGTCCAGCCCAAACCACTTCTCCAGGATGGTGCCATACAGACCCTGGAACTCCATGTTCGGCACCAGGTCCCCTTGCTCCAGCTTCTCAGGGGCCAAGGAGGGGTACTCGCTATACATCCCTCCCTTCACCTTATCGCCAATTACGAAGCAAGGCCCCGCTGAGCCGTGATCGGTGCCCGAGCCGTTGTCCTGGGTCCTGCGCCCAAACTCGGAGAACATGAACAGAATCACGTTGTCCGCCGCATCGTGCTCCCTCAGGTCATCGAAGAAGTCGGTGACGCCCTGGGAGATCTCGTCCCACAGCTGGGCATGAACGGGCAACTGGGTGGCGTGGGTGTCGAAGCTAGCGTGGTCACAGTAGAAGATCCTCGTACCTAGGCCCGCCAGGTGTACCCGGGCAATGTCCCGTAGCTCAGTGGCTATCTGATTCTTGGCATACTCCACCGTGGAGCTGTAGCGCTCTGGCGCTACCTTCAGAATGTCCGCTCCCTTGGCCGCATCCAACCCCGTCTGGGTCAGATACTCCATGGTGGGTCCCGTCCCTACCGCCGGAGAGTAGATCCGCCGGTACCGGTCCAGAATCTTGGCGCGCTGCTCTACATCGGTGATCCCTGGCAGCAGCCCGTAGGTGTCCAGATCGGTGACACAGGCCACCGGCACCCCAGGCATAGCCAGAGCACGGGGCAGTATGTGGCCAAAGCTCACCGTCGTCACCACGTTCTCCTTGTTGGGGTCCATCTCCCTGGTGGCTCGCCCCAGCCACCCCTCGGTGGCTACCTGGATCGGCTCCGCCGTGTGCCAGATGTCCATGGACCTAAAGTGGGAGCGCACCGAGTTGGCATACCCCACCCCGTGGATGACAGCTACATTCCCCTGATCGTACATCTCCTTTATCGGCGCCATGCTGGGGTGTACCCCTATTTTGTCATCCAAAGGTAGCACCTTGTCCTCGGCTATCCCCACCCCAGGACGATAGTCCCTATATTTGGGATCGGTGTAGGGGATCAACGTGTTCAGGTAGTCGTTCCCCCCCGTTAGCTGTAGTACCACCAGCACCGGAGCCTTCTCTTTAGTCGTCATCTTCTCTCTCCCTCCTTCGCCTTAGGCAAGCTGCTTTCTCTTTAGTTTAGCTGGTATTCAGGGGAGGACACAATGAGCTGCAGCATGGCCGCCACCCGTCGGGCAGAGGCCAGGGCCTCCTCCTCGCTCTCCCACCTTACCGTATCTCCCTCTTGTGCATGCTCCACCAGCTGCTGATGGGTCTGCTCCCCTACCTCCAGGGGCCCTATCAGCTCCAGGCACTCCTCCACCAGCTCCTCGGGACTCAGCACGCCCCGGGCCTGTACCCTCTCTACTATGGCCTGGACCCCAGGTCTGCTCAGGTCCCCCACCTGCTTGGAGGCAAAGTTCACACGGTTCATCACCGACCCGCTGTTGAGCCACTCCTTCCCCGTGTGCCACCCCTCTACACTGGGGGGCTTCATCAGGTCCTGTCCCATAAAGGTGGGCTGCATCGCCACCTCGGGGTACGCCGGCGTGGGGAAGTTCCATCCCCCCACCAGCCTCAGCACTCCCGCCACCAGCTCTGCCGGACTCTTCACCCGGGTGAACCGGGCATCCTTGAAGAAGTCCGCGTTGAACAGGGCCCTCATTACCGTCTTCATGTCGTACTTGGACTCTCTAAATACCTTGGAGAGATACTGAATGGCTCCCTCATCCCTGGGTGGTGTGGTGGTCCAGCTGGGTACCGGTGGCTCGTCGGCCACAAAGAAGCTGTACAGATGCCGGGCGATGAAGCGAGCACAGGAGGGCTGCTCTACTATGATGTCGATGATGTCCTCTCCGTTGAACTTCCCCTCGTGGCCCAGAAAGTTCTTCTCCCCAGCGTCGTGCTCTTGGGCCTTGTACTCGTACTCCCACAGGTAGCGCTGCTGGGGATACAGGGGTAGCTTGGGCGCTATGGACCACCCGGTGAATGCCCGGGATGCCTCCCTCACGTCCCCCTCGGTGTAGTTGCCCACTCCCATGCTGAAGAGCTCCAGTAGCTCCCTCCCCCAGTTCTCGTTGACGGCGTAGGAGTGGTTCTCCTGCTGGTCTAGCCAGTAGATCATCGCCGGGTTCTTGGCCACCTCCACCAGCTTGTCCCGAAAGCTCCCCAGCGCATGGTGGCGAAATAGTGTTACCTGGGCCTGTAGCTCATTGAAGTTCCCTACCTTCGCCATGCTGGTGGCAAACACCTGGTGCCAAAATAGCGACATCTTCTCTTCCAGCGGTCGCTCCGTGTTCACCATGTGGTACATCCACCATACCGACCCGTCGGGGTATAGCTCCCCAGGCTGTAGCGCCGATGGACGGTACCGGGCCAGTAGGTATTCATCCGCTAGATGATATTCCTCGGGGTGCAACATCTCTTCTACCGTCGCTTCGTACCCCTTGGTCAAACGAGATTCTAGCTCCTCCCGGGGGGCCCCAAAGCCCGCTCTCCTCATCAGATGCGCCATCAACTCTAGTCCATTCTCGCCCATCTTTCTTTCCCTCTCCTCTTAAAGTCTAAAAAGCAATAGTAATTAATCGCCTCAGTAGAGGCAGCTAAGTGATAAAGTAGCAGAAACTAAGAGAGGTGTCAAGGAGCAGTTTCCCAAATCCATCGGCTCGTTTGGCAGGTAGATCACCTAGAGTATTAATAGGGGCTACAAAGTAATTTGGGAGTCGTGGTGCTCATATGAAAAGATGCGCAGCAAAAATGGCAAGTGCTTAATTTTTTAATAGCATCTCCGGCTGGCAGTGGCGGCAGTAGCTGGTGATCCGCTGATTGGCGGTTAGCTGGCTGATGAGGCGGCTACAGTGAGGGCAGGGCGAGCCACCCTTGTTGTGCACTTTAAGAAAGTCCCGTATCTTGACGTGGATATCTGCCCCCATTCGTTGCCTCAAAACGCCCATAGCGTCGGTCACCACATGGTGGCACTTCTCGTACAGGCGACGGAGTTCCCCCTCCTGCAGGCTTCTGACCTTCCGGAAAGGGGAAACACCAGCGGCAAAGAGGCTCTCGTCGGCATAGGCGTTGCCGATGCCAGCGATGAACCTTCCCCTAGTGAGTATTCCTTTAATCTCCCCCCTAAAGGGCCGCAGCCGGCTCCGGAACTCGTCGAGGGAGATGCCATCCAGCACGTCGGGCCCCTGCTCTTGAAAGCCAGGCACTTGATCAACTTGCGCACCGGCAATGTAGTAAACCCTCCCCATCTGCTTGTCGTCTAGGTAGCGTAGCTCTTGGTCATTGGATAGGGATAGGATAAAGCAGGTCCTTTTGTAAACTGTGCTGGCGGGTTTGCATAGCTGAAAGGCACCCGTGAGCATCGGGTTTGTCGCCAGCAAGCAGTCACCGGAAAGCTCCATAATGAGGAACTTGCCGCGACGCTTGAATTCCTTCACGACCCGGCCAGTTACGTCAGCAGTGAAGTCCCCCGCTAAGGAGCGAAGCACCGTTGGCCGAACAACCCTGGCAGATGCGACCCGTTCACCCCTAACCTGCTGGTTGAGGAAGTCCTTTATGACCTCCAGGTCCGGTGCTTCGGGCACAGTACCCTCGTTTCACTTTCCAGGTTACACACCCACCTGAGTTCCCACATGTACTTATGCTCCAGCTTCCGCAACTGTGGAAAGACGTGCATACAGTTGATTCAACAATAGGTCCAGAAGTCCAGGATCACTATCTTGCCTCTAAGGTCGGCAAGGCTCAGGGGCCTGTCGCAGTTGAGCCACTCTATTCCATGGGGGAAATCAGACGCCTCATACGTCCCTGTAAAGGACTTCTCTCCCATGACGATACCTCCTTTCTAACTGCCCAACACCACCCGATGATACGTCCTCTATTTGCCACCTTCAAGAGGCTCGGCAGGGTATGGGTTTGCGGGGACTGGAGCAACAAGAAGAGGCCTACGCATCATAGCGAAGGTCAGGGTAGACATTACGAGCAAGGCCATGCCAAAGATGAGGGGTATATCCCAACTTCCGGTGTTGTCGAAAATCCATCCAGCGAAGGCAGGAGCAGCCACGATTCCCCCGCTATAGGAGAAGGTGATTATTCCCCGCAGGCTGGCGAAGTTTCGTCGTCCAAAGTAGTCTCCGAGAAGAACCCAGCTAATTACCCAGGCGCCTTCACCCAGCCCTGACATAATTACGTACGCGTACAGGAAGGAGGTAGACTCGCCCACTAGGAGGAAGACAAAGGCACCAGCCTCCAGTGCCATGGCCACGATGAGGACGGCCTCCTTGGACATCCTATCAGCTATCACGCCCACAGGGAGCCTGCCCACTATACTTGCCACCAACAGCAGACCCACTAGGTTGGCGGCTAGCTGCTGGTCGGGCACGCGTGAGAAGAAGATAGGCACCAAATTCACCATGATGGCCGCCCTCCCTGTCTGCCTAAAAGCGCCTCCCAGGAGGAGGAGCCAGAAGGCGCGAGTCTGCAGCGCCTCTTTCACCCTATACTCCACCTCTCCCGCTGCGACCGAGGAGGACGTGCCCCTTCTTTTCGCAGCCACTCCACCAGGAGATCTAGCTGCCTGCCCTGGGCTCGAATCCCCATCGGGCAAAAGCCCCATGCTCTCAGGAGAGGGGCGAATTACCAGGCTCAGGGGTAACATCATGGTCATGTACAAGGTGCCCGCTATGATGGCCCCTACCTTCCAGTCGGTGCGGAGTACGATGAGAGTCATCAGAGGCACTAGGATCGCACCTCCAAAGGACAAACCCGAGGTGGCGACAGATATCACTGTGGCACGGTAACGGATGAACCACATGTTTAGGTTTGCCAGAAGGGCATGCTGAAAAGCCACACTACTCCCCAAAGTGACCAGCCCCAGGTAGACCAGAGTAAAGCCCAGGAAGCTGTTCACGAAGGAGAGGAGATAGTACCCTGCAGCAGATAAGAGGATGCCTCCAATTAGAAGCCGCCGCGTGCCATAACGATCTATCAGCCAGCCAGCTATAGGCCCCTCTGCCCCTCCTTCAGCACGGGCTAAAGAGAAGACCAGCGCCGCTTGGGCGCTGGTAAGAGCCAAGCCTTCCTTGATGGGGAGGATGAAGATGTTAAACCCATGCTGGTGGATACCCCCTGCCAAAATGAGCATCCCCCAGGCTGCCGGCAGCACCTTCCAGCCGTAGTAGAGCTGGCGATATTTACGAACCCAGTCCGTAGGGTTCATGACGTTTCTTCCTGTTGAATAAAAGCCCTCCAAGGGCAGGCTAGTAAGCTGAGTTAACCTGGCCCTATTTTAAAGAGACCTTAGACCAAACTCGCAAAAAATTATACACCCGCCAGATAGTGCTTCTATGCTCTACATGAAGCTTCCTGTCAGGAGCACACAAATATAAACATAGTTTTCTTTTTCCTAAAAAAGTCTTAAAATATGACCGTGAATCGCCCTGTTCCACGAGGAATCATCGAATCCATTAGCGACGGTTTTGTACTAGTAGCTCGGCGCCCCTACTTGATCGCGGTGCCTATGTTGTTGGACGGTCTTCTATGGGTGACCAAAGGCATCTCGGCGAGCCCCCTTGTAGTCTCCACCCTTAACCAGATCGTTGACAGACTGCTGAGAGGAGCTATCTCTCCCGGGAATCTAGTCCAGCTAAACCAGCAGATGACCCCGGTAGAAGAGATGCTGGCAGGCCTCAACCTCCTGGCCATAGTGGCCTGGCAGGTCCCCAACCTCCTGGGCCTGGGGGCCACCAATGTATCCCCTCAGTCGCTAGCTCTGGTGGGATCATGGTACACCCTTCTGCCCCTCCTTTTCTCGTTGGCAGGGCTAGCTACCTTGCTGGGCTGCCTGTTTATGGGCCCCATAGGCCTGCTAGTGCGCCACAACAATCTTAATCTACCCGAATTCCTGACCAACCTAGGGAAGCTGTGGTACCGGTTCGCCCTCTTCCTGAGCGCCATCATCCTTTTTGGGTTAGCCCTAGCCCTGCTTATACTAATGGTACTATCCCTCTTCTCCCTAGGTGGCCCGGCTGGTGTGGCCATCGGAGTAGGGCTTTCGGCAGGCCTCTTGCTGCTGGTGCTGGTTCATCTCTTTCTGGCAGAAGAAGCCATCTTCGTGGCGGGGGTGGGGCCCCTACAAGCCATAAGAGAGAGCTTCATAATCGTTCGTCGTAACTTCTGGCCGGTCATGGGCATCTTCTTTCTTGTAAACATAATCATCCAAGGGACCAACATAGTCTGGGGGTTCTTCCCCTCAAACAGCTTGGGGGTGGTGATAGGAGTGGTGGGAAATGCTTTCATCGGAACGGGGTTATCGGCCGCAGTAATGCTATACTATTGGAGTAAGCGAGATCAGCTGGGCATAGCAGTGCCAGCTCAAAGTAAACCTGAAAAGGATAGATCCAATGAGCAGTGAGGACATGAACAAATACACCGCCAAGGATATCCAGGTGCTTGAGGGTCTGGAGGCGGTGCGCCGTCGGCCAGGCATGTACATAGGCAGCACCGATCCGCGAGGCCTCCGTCATCTCATCTACGAGATCGTAGACAACAGCGTGGACGAGGCCATGGCCGGCTACTGCACCAGGGTCGAGATAATCATTGAGGAGAATGGATCGGTGAAGGTGTCGGACAATGGGCGGGGCATACCAGTGGACATCCACCCTAGCACCGGCAAAACGGCCCTGGAGACTGTGATGACTACCCTCCACTCAGGAGCCAAGTTCGACGGTAGCACCTACCGGGTCTCAGGAGGCCTTCACGGCGTGGGCGCCTCGGTAGTCAACGGACTCTCCTCTCACCTGGAGGTGGAGGTGCATCGTGACGGACACAGCTACAGTCAGGAGTTCAGCGAGGGCAAGGTTGTGTCTCCCCTGAAGGAGGGGGAGGCCAGCGAGGAGCGGGGCACCATAATCTGGTTTACACCCGATCCTACTATTTTCCCCCTGATAGAGTATGACTTTGGCGCCATAAGCCAGCGCTTCAAGGAGATGGCCTATCTCAACAAAGGGCTTGAGGTGCGCTTTGTTAGCAAGTGGCACACGGCGGCACGCAATGGTGATGACAGCCGTTGTTACTTCTTCGACGGCGGCGTAGCCAGCTTCGTTCGTAATGTCAATCGAGAGAAGGCGGTGCTTCAGCCAAGTCCCTTTTACGTGCTTAAGACGATGGACAGCACCATCGTAGAGGCAGCAATCCAGTACAACGGCGGCTATAACGAAGCAGTTTACGCCTTCGCCAACTGTATCAACACCGAGGAGGGAGGCACCCATCTCACCGGTTTCCGCTCCGCCCTCACTCGCGCCATCAACGACTACGCCCGAAAGCAGAAGATCCTCAAGGACGATCAGGCCAACCTCTCGGGAGAGGACGTGAGAGAGGGTCTATGCGCTGTCATTAGTGTAAAGCTCGCCGATCCCCAGTTCGAAGGGCAGACCAAAACCAAGCTGGGCAACGCCGAGGTTCGGGGTATCGTGGAATCGATAGTGGGTGAGGCTCTGGGTCAGTACCTAGAGGAGCACCCAAACGAGGGCCGACGTATTGTGGAGAAGTGTCTAGTGGCCCAGAAGGCCCGTGACGCAGCTCGCAAAGCACGAGACCTGGTCATTCGCAAGAACGCTTTGGACGGCTCTTCCCTCCCGGGGAAGCTGGCCGACTGCTCCGAGCGCAACCCGGCTCTCTCGGAGATATACATCGTGGAGGGCGAGTCCGCCGGTGGCTCAGCCAAGATGGGCCGGGACCGCCACTTTCAGGCTATCCTCCCCCTTAAGGGAAAGATCCTCAACGTGGAGCGGGTCTGGGCGCGCCAGCCGGAAAAGATTCTGGGCCACGAGGAGATCCGCACTCTGGTGATTGCCTTGGGGGCAGGAGAGGGAGAGGACTTCACCCCTAACAAGCTACGGTATCACAGGGTTATCATCATGACCGATGCCGATGTGGACGGTTCCCATATTCGCACCCTTCTGCTGACCTTGTTCTACCGCCGTATGAAGCCTCTCATTGAAGAGGGGTACCTTTACATCGCCCAGCCCCCCCTCTACCGAATCCAGGTGGCCAAGAATGTCAACTACGTATTCAGCGAATCCGAAAAGGAGCGAGTCCTCGCTCGGTTAGACGGCAAGCGAAACATCCAGATCCAACGCTATAAAGGACTGGGAGAGATGAACCCAGAGCAGCTCTGGGAGACTACGATGAACCCCGAAACCCGCACCCTTCTTCAGGTAACCCTTGAGGACGCCACAGACGTCGATGGACAGATGAGTGCCGAGGAGACCTTTACCGCCCTTATGGGAGAAGAGGTAGCTCCTAGAAAGAGTTTCATAACTCATCATGCTCGCACCGTCGCGGAGATAGACGCGTAGGGTTCTTGAAGTGGAGATTTTGAAGCTCGAAGAGCTTCCCGACAGCGCTCCCGCTACCGCCTTATTCCCACGGTTCGCCAGCGTTTACGACATGGTAGCCACAGAGGTGGAGGGCTTGACTCCCCAGCAGCTAGACTTCGAGTCCGACCGCTGGGAGTGGAGTAAGTGGAGCATTCGACGCCAGGTGAGCCATATGGCTTCCCTTCAGTTCCGCTGGATGATCAATCGCCTAGGAGAGCACATCTTTCCAGAGGGTTTCCCTCCCATAGAGGACTTGGAGGACCTTGTCTCCGATTCCAACGATCGGCGGCTGGATGAGAGCAAATACTGGGAGATAGAGGTGCTGTTAGACAAGCTGCTCCAGGCGATAGACCTAGTACAGGCGGTGCTGGCGAGAGAGACGGTGGGCTCTTTCAGGAGCAAAGAGGTGGTAACTGACTATGGGTCCGGCTGGCAGCTAACGGCACCAGCCCACCCCCGTGGCTGGCGCTTGGATCCTCAGGACCCTACCAGGTTCCACATGACCCTAGAGGCCGCCTTTCGTCATATGTACTACGAAGACATTACCCACGTGTACAACATCCAGAGGCTAAGGCGGGCTCAGGGCCTAAGCTCCAGCGTAGAGCTACCGCAAGAGGGCGAGGGCTACTGGCTGGTACCCGGCTGGAACCGGAGTGAGCCCTAGGATCCTCACACTCATCCTCAAGCTCAGACAAAGCGCTACTGGACGGCTTCACTGGCCAGGGAGTCCACCACACCGAGGGCAACCTGGAGGGCGTCTTCCAACAGTGCCTCGTCGACCAGCTCCACCTGATCCGAAGGGGTATGGATAAAGGAGAAGTCGGAGCCCGCAAAGAAGATCACAGGGATACCTGCGGCGCGAAAACTGGCGTGATCGCTGGAAGTTCCCCGGCGCTCCCCCACTGCTCTAACCTTCCTGAATTGCTCATCAGCTACAATTAATGCCCTATGCACTAGCCCTTCGTCTCCCGTTACATTCAACACCCCAGACCCAATGGCATCGAAGTTGAACATGGCGATCAGCTCTTCTCGTTCCTGTTGTTGAAGGCGATCGACATAGTAACGGCTCCCCTCAAGCCCCGTCTCCTCGGAGCCAAAGGCGATGAATCGGATGTCAAAGGGTAAATCACGTCCTGCCAAATGTTCGGCCAGCGCTAAAAGAACCCCTGTGCCGGTAGCATTGTCAACGGCACCAGGGCCCTCAGGCACCGTATCATAATGGGCCCCAAAGACTACCAACCCTTGCCCTGCTTTATCCCCACTGGCTACAACATTGCGGCTAGGGCGCTCCTCTCTTACTAGCCGCACCCGCACCCGCACCTCACCTTCCTCCATCAGATCTCTCAATTGCAGACCCTTCTCTTGTGAGATAGCCAGAGTAGGCACTGAAGCAGGGAGCGCAAGAGTTCCTCGGAAGTTACCCACCTCGTTATTGTAGATGATGACGGCGGAGGCGCCGGCGTCCACGGCGTTGTTCACTTTGTCCTGAAACAGCATTAGCCCCCGTTGGATCAGAGCTACCTTCCCCTGGAGACCCTCATCAGGAAAATCAAGAGTCCTTCCAAGTCCGACATGGTGAAGTAGCGCCTCCACCACCCCCTCGCCCGAGCGAAAGAGGGGGTTGGCCTCCAGGGCCTCTTCTGTGGGCAAAAGTACCCGCACCAGGGGTTGATCTGTTGCAAGAGCAAGGATGGTAAAGGGCTGGAGTTCCACCGAATAGCCGTAGCTACGTAGCTGTTGCTGGATATAGAGGGCGGCCTCCAACTCCTTCTCGGTGGCTGACGGGCGGGGGCCTATCTCCACCGACAGATGGCGCATGTGTTGAAAGGCGATCTCTCCAAGGCTCTTCGATATAAGGAGTGTGGGAGAGGGGCTGGATGGGAGAGGAGTATCCGTCGGTAGGGGTGTTGCTTGTGGGGTTCGGATCTCGGTGGCTAAGGCTTGGATAGAAGAAGGCGTGGTGACACCGGGGCTCGCTAGCTGTACTCGACCAGATGTACAAGCCGAGGCGATAACTGCCAACATCCCTATAGCAAGGACGATGGCCAGGGAAAGCGCTAAAGTTTTCGAGGAATTGGACACTGAGGACGTCTCTTTTAAGATTGATCCACTATCCGCACCTGGCCCTCGGAGGTGGCCTCCAAGAGGGCCATGAAGTCGTAGCCACGCCGAAGAAGCTCCTCACTACCCCCTTGATGCCGATCGAGCAAGACAAGTACCTTCACCACCCTGCAACCCAGTCCCTCCGCCGCCTCAATGGCTCTAAACAGGGAGGCTCCCGTGGTGCATACGTCATCCACGATGGCCACCGGGCTACCCGACCGCAATGATCCTTCCACTGTCTGTCCTGTGCCGTGGACCTTGGGCTCTGGTCTCACAATAAATGCAGAGATGGGTGTTCCCTTGAGGTAGCTGGCAAGAGCCACCGCCACCACTATGGGATCGGCTCCCAGGGTCGGTCCCCCCACCGACTGGACTTTGGCCTTCTTGAGGATGGGATAGAGCGCTTTCCCGATGAGATAGGCACCCTCTGGATCCAAACTCAAAAGGCGGCCATCGAAGTAGTAATGGCTCTTCTGGCCCGAAGAGAGAGTAAACTCGCCGTACTTGAGAGCGCCACGCTCCAGGGCAAGTTCAAGTAGCCTGCCGACATACTCCTTCAACTAGCCACCTCAGGGTTGTGGTAGAGGCCGTGGCGGGAGATGTACCCCTCTACCTCCTCAGGCACCCGATAACGAATAGAGCGGCCCAGGGCCACATGGCGGCGTATATCGGTACCGCTCACATCAAACGTAGGAGTATTAAGAAAGATTACCTTGTCTAAGCCCTTAGATAAGAGTGAACCCTTGTCTAGAGAGTCTGGGTGAGAATAACCGGGCCGTCCGACTACCACCAGAGTACAAAGCTCCAGGATACGTTGTGGCTCTTTCCACCTGAGGAAGTCGCTAAAGGAGTCCATACCTAATATGAGGTGATACTCCCCCTGATGAGAGACTTCTTGGTGCAGATGAGTGAGGGTATCTACAGTATAAGTTGGTCCTGAGCGATCGATCTCCACTGAGCAGCTTCTAAAGTAGGGGTTGGAGGCGACCGCCAAGCGGACCATTTCAAGACGATGTTGAACATCGGACAGGGCTCTTCCCTCCTTCATCCAAGGTTGCCCGGTGGGAATGAAGAGCACCTCGTCCAGAGCCAGATCAATGCGTACCTCCTCGGCGATAAGGAGGTGCCCCAAGTGTATGGGATCGAAGGTTCCTCCCATGATGCCTACCTTCATCTCAGACCCATTCCATCTCCATGTCACCAATCCTAACTGTATCCCCTGGCTCGATTCCTTGCCTTTCCAGGGCCTTGTCCACTCCTAGCCTCTTTAACTCCCGCCGCAGTTGAACCATCACCCGCCAGTCCTTTAGATTAGCCATCGCTATAAGCTGCTCTGCTGCTTGGCAGTAAACTACGTACATATCCCTTTCTCTCTCGATCCTCAGATCCTTCCTCTCAGACGACCGAATAGCCCTCTGTACTTGAAGGATGCCACCACCCTCAGCAGATACAACTGTTCTAGGAACGTTTCCTAGAATTTCGGAGATTTTATCAATAAGGGGCTTCACTCCTTCCCCTGTCGCTGCGGATATAAAGAAGGGCGACTCTCCAGTGTTGCTCAGCTGAGGCCTCAGCTCCTCTATTCGCTGCTGCACCTCAGGAATATCTATCTTATTCACAGCTACAAGCATCGGCTTCTCTAGGAGAACTGGGTTGAACTGCCGAAGCTCTTCTTTTATCTGATACAGCTCATTTGCTGGGTCTAAAGAGAGCCCATCTAGAAGGTAAAGAAGGATACGGGATCGCTCACTGTGCCGCAGAAATTGATGTCCCAAACCAACTCCCTGATGAGCCCCTTCTACCAGCCCAGGTACCTCCATCATCACGAAGTTGTCCTCCCTGCCACCCACTACCCCCATGAGAGGCTCAATGGTAGTAAAAGGATAAGGAGCTACCTTCGGCCTTGCCCGGGTGCATAAACCAAGTAGAGTAGACTTCCCAGCATTCGGCTTCCCTACTATGCCAACGTCAGCAAGAAGCTTAAGCTCCAGTAGAAGTGTCCCTCGCTCCCCCTCCCCCCCCCTCTCTGCCAGAAGCGGCTCCTGCTGAGTAGAGGTCACAAAGCTGCTATTACCCCTTCCACCCTTACCACCTCTCGCTACAAGGACAGGCTCCTCTTCAACAACATCTGCCAAAAACCGCCTCTCCCCATCCTCTAATATCCACACGAACGTTCCTATCGGAACACTTACCGTTCTGTCTTTGCCCCCGCGCCCAGTTTTACCTTTCCCCTGCCCATGACTACCTCTCCGCGCTCGAACTACTTTGGCGTATTGGAGAGCCAACAGAGTATTTAACGAAGTATCCCCCACCAAAAGTACATTGCCCCCATCTCCCCCAGTACCACCATCAGGACCTCCAAGAGGGACAAATTTCTCTCGACGAAAACTTACGCATCCGTTCCCACCGTTACCTGCTATTACAATTATCTTTACTAAATCGATCATATTTTAAGAGATAGTAGTAATACTAATAATTATAAGTGACCTGACTCTCTCATTTTGGTTGAGACTGCTAGCTCAGATATATGAGCCTAAAGACTCATCGTAGTTGATACCATGTGACCTTTTGTGAGGATCTCTTCTTATTGTATGTTTGAAAGTGGGAGTAATCAATGTGGAAGTGTGTTGGTAAATGAGGAAGGCTAGAATACAATGACTCTTTACAGGGATGCGTGACAGTAGTTTCAGCGCAAGTTACAAGTTATTGACACGTGACTGAAGGAGTTATCAACAGGAATTGGATATTAGTGTAAAGAGAAACGAGTAATGCTGCTATGCCGAGGCTGAGATATAGAGACCAATGCGGTCCAAGATAGATGAGATGTCACCCTGTAAAGTAGAATCAGTAGGGAGCTCGTTCTTAACTTTATTTACAGCGTGGATGACGGTAGTGTGATTGCTTCGGCCCATTAGTCTCGCAATAGCCTTAAGCCCCATGTGAAGGTCCTCTCTCAAAATATACATCGCTACTTGTCGGGCGCGCACTGCCTGCCGTGTACGCTGAGTTCCTAGGAGAGTGTCAAGCGACATCGCGAAGTATGTAGAAACCTCGTCGAGGACGTGCTGCGGAGCCAGATTCGACTTATTGGGAGATGATGTGACCCCGGCCAAGGCCTGGGAGGCCAGTAACATAGTAATGGGAGTACCGACCGCTTGGGAATAGGCTATTATTCGGTTCAGGTACCCCTCAAGCTCGCGTACGTTCTTTTGAGACCTGGCCGCTATCATATGAACCACATCATCGGGCACGGTGACTCCTAATCGGGTCGCTTTTTGACTGAGGATAGCCTTGCGGGTGTCCAGATCCGGGGGCTGGATATCAGCGATGAGGCCCCATTCGAGGCGGGAACGAAGAGAGTCACCTAGAAGTGCCAGAGAGCGTGGCAGACGGTCGGAGGTCATGATTATCTGGCAACTGGTGTTGTGTAGATCGTTAAAGGTATGGAAAAAGCTCTCTAGAGTTCGCTCCTTTCCCCCCATAAAGTGGATGTCGTCGACAAGCAAGACCTGCACGCCTCTATACCGGGAGCGGAACTCCTCAGTGGTTCTATTTCGCAGGGAGCTTATAAAGTCGTGAGTGAATTGCTCCGAGGTAACGTATAGCAAGCTTAGTCCTCGAGCCATACAATTGTGAGCTACGGCGTGGAGGAGGTGGGTTTTACCTAATCCAACCCCGGCACAGATAAATAGAGGGTTATAGCTTTGGCCTGGGGCTTTAACGACCTCGTTCGCTGCATTGTAGGCTAGGCGGTTGGATGGCCCGACGACGAAGGAGTCAAAGGTATAGCGTTGGTTAAGGGTAAAAGGATAGATCGGGAGACTTCCGGAGGTAGGGGAACCTTCGTTAACGTTTCCTAACAGGCCGTCCTGGCCCACCTGAAAACATACCTCTATTTTTTGGTTGGTAACCCTATGGATCGTCTTCTGTATGAGCTGGTACATACGGCGCTCCAGCCACTCGGCTGCGAATGGAGAGGGCACCCCCACTGTGAGGATGTCCTTATCTAAAGCCAGGCCCTGGGTTTCCTTCAGCCAAGTATCATAGGTGGGTGCAGTCAACTGTAGCTGAAGGTCGCCAAGAACTGCACGCCATACCTCGGCCGGTGCCAGCTCCTTCATGAATCCTCCCGAAGCACTCAACATTTGGGAAATTAGCAGGTCTTGCGGATGAATGCAAGGCGGGATGGTATCATTTTGGTCAGCCGTCCCAAAATTGGCGTCGATTATAGTAGTATGCTTAGATGAAGTTCAACGTAAATCGTGACTACGTCTTCCAAAGCGCCCTGGTCTACCAGCCTGATTTACAATTTGCGGTACGCAATACGAGTTGCCAAATTAAAGTCAATGCCGTTTATAGTAGTATGCTTAGATAAAATTTAAGTTTTTGTCGGCATAATTATCGTATAATAACGTAAATCGTAATACCATCCCCTTGACCACGACTCTCTCTGTCTCGATGTTATATTTAGGGGCGCAGGTTTTGGATCAAGCCCCTCGTTGGGGCCATGGCGCTTATCGAAACAGCTTTGAAATATCATAAGATTCCACTAGGTGGGAAAATACCTTTCGGTCGTTGCCGAGCCCTTGTCAGCCGCCTATAATTACTCCTGAATACCAATGCGCGTTGTTTTTATGGGAACCCCTAGCTATGCCATCCCGGTAATGAAAGAGCTTATTTCCTTGGGTTGTCAGCTCCGAGCCGTTTACGCTCAGCCCGATCGTCCCAAAGGGCGAGGTCTTACCCTTGAGGCGCCGCCCGTCAAGAGCTTTGCCCAGGGCCAAAAACTTCCAGTATTTCAGCCCCAAAGCCTGCGCAGCCCGGAGGTAGCTGCTCAGTTGGCTCACCTGGAGCCCGAGGTGGTGGTGGTGGCCGCTTACGGCAAGATTCTACCACTGGAGATGCTGACTATCCCGTCCCAAGGCTGTCTCAACGTCCATCCCTCTCTATTACCCAAGTACAGGGGGCCCGCTCCTGTGGCCAGTGCCATCTTAGAAGGGGTGAGCCGCACGGGAGTGACCCTTATGCTCATGGACGAAGGCGCCGATACAGGCCCTATCCTCGCCCAGACGGAGGTAAACATCGGGCCGGACGATACAACGGCCAGCCTTACTCCCCAGCTTTTTGAGGAGGGAGCGCGGCTTTTACGGGAGAGCCTTCTTCCATGGGTACGGGGCGAGATTAAAGCAAGCCCCCAGAACCACTCCCAGGCTACATTTACCACCAAGATCGATAAAGCGGATGGGGAGGCCAGATGGGACCAACCAGCTTTGGTGCTGGAGCGACAGTTGAGGGCCTTCACCCCATGGCCTGGGCTATACACCCGATGGAGGGGAAGGCTCCTGCGGGTGCTGGAAGCTCGGGCCCTGGACAGGTCGGTATCGGAAGGGGCAGGTCTGGTGGTGTCGCTA
This sequence comes from Dehalococcoidia bacterium, assembly GCA_965248115.1. Taxonomy (GTDB): domain Bacteria; phylum Chloroflexota; class Dehalococcoidia; order Lucifugimonadales; family CBDFII01; genus CBDFII01. The sequence goes on along the minus strand of CBDFII010000005.1, from coordinate 706,380 downwards.
GAAGAGGACGACATGCCCGTGGGTGTAGTGACTAGTAGAGGGGTGCTCGGGCTGAAGAGCCTCCAACTAGAGGGTAAGCGAGGGGTGAGATCCTCGGAGTTCCTGCAGGGATATCGTGACTTCGTTGGTTCTAGGCTACCCAGCTAAAGAAGATCTGAAATCGCTGAGCCGTTCCCATTGCTAGGCTGCACAAATATTCGAGTTCTACACGGGTCTAGTAAGCGTTCTAAGGGTTGACCGCCATTACAGGTAACAGGATAATAGATGGTCAGCGACCGATTGTTGGGCCGCTCCCTCAGCGACCCCGCCCGAAAGGGCTCGGTCGCTCCTTCTTTGGCGGATCGTCCAGGGCTAGACCTGTATTGGGTAGATCACCTCGATGACGCCACCCTTCTGCAATGCATTGTAATGGGAGTTACGTTGGGAGGGTTGGGAAAGGTGGCGGCGCACCAAATAGGCGCACAGCTTGGCCAGCTGGGTGCAATGGGAAGTCTGTGCGCCAGTGTAGTATACATTCTCCAGCAGTTGCCCCGTAGGCAGATCTCGCTCGACTTTGACGGAGTGGTTCATGAATTGGGAGTCCGCCCCACGACTATCTTCGGCGATGATAAGGGCATGTTCCTTGGGAGTATTAGCCTCGGCTCTAATATAGGCCTGGTGCATCTCGTCGTGGTCCATCCCCTCGGGAAGTTTCAGCTGAGAAAACACCTGGGCGGAGGTCAGATCCTCCAGGTACAGGTCGAGAATATGCAGAAAGCGAACAAAGACTGGCTCCCAGGGATCCCGCCATAGCCGCTGATCTTCCGTAGTCTGCTGCTGTGCGGTGGTGAACTGGTGCTTGTCCACGTAGGCCACCAGCAGCCGACTCTCCCCTTGTATCAGCAGGCCGACAAGTTGGTCAAGGAGATCTATGCGTCTTGCTTTGGGCCAGGAGGTAAAATACCCCCTGCCCTGGAGGATGTGACCTGCGTTCAGCTCTTTAGGAGCGTGGTCGTGGCCAAGAGGCATGCCGATCAAGTTGTTGCAGAGGGTAGAAAAGCCTTCATCCAGTCTCGCCCATTGCTTGCCTTCCACCAGAAGGCCGACACAGACTTGGTGCGGTTGATTCGAGTCCTTTAAGCTAGTACTGGTATTACCCGATTCGGCCAGATATATCAGATACATAGCACTTTTCCTTCAGGGCAACCCCAAGGCTTGTCACGGGATTATGAAAATTGATTGCGTATGTAGGATGATGGTCGTCAGAAGCTCTTGCGATGCCGTTAGCTGGCTGGTTGGTTCTCAGCCTGTTCCCCGGCACCGCTCTCTTCTACCTCAGCTGCCTCCTCCTCAGTGGGGAGCGCTTCTTCCACTACCTCTTCTCTGGCGACTTCGATGCGGGCCACCGGCTCCGAAGGATCGGTCACAAGGGTGACACCGGGCGGTAATAACACGTCTTCCACCCGTAATACTCTGTCAGGGCTGGTGAGTTGAGATACGTCCACCTCTAGTTCACGAGGCATCTCCAAGGGCAGGGCCTCAACCTGTACCGTGCGAAGCTGCTGCATCAGGGTACCGCCGGCCTGGCGCGCTCCCTCGGAAGAGCCAGTCAATACCAAAGGTACCTCGGCTATTACCCGGGTGGTTAGCTCTGCTCCCAAGAAGTCCACGTGCAACACGGTGCCACGTAGGGGATTCCACTGGATCTCTCTGGCAAAAGCCAGTTGTTCACCCTTTTCCCCGTCGACCAAGAGAGTGACCGGGGTGTTGGCTCCCGCCTCGGCCAGTGCCTTCAACAGGTTAGGGGTGCCACATTGGAGGGATCGCGGTTCTATCCCCGAGCCGTAGAGGTGAACGGGAGTGATTCCCTCTCTCCTCAGACGCTTTACTCTCTTTCCTAGGATGAACCTGGGTTCCAGCTTCAAAGCTATGCGCTCTGCCATGGGCCTCCTCAAAGGGCTGGGCTGTGCCACCAATGGCCTACCCAGCCATAGGTGCTTCTCAGCTGCTTATGGACACATACAGCTAAGTTTGGACGGTTTGGGCATATTCGCAATCTTGGTCAGATATTTGGCTAATAATAACATCGATGGGAACGAAAGGGAACCGCTAAGATGTGCCCGTTTTTGGTGAAGGGGCTAAATGGCGTTTTCCTTCAACCTGGCATAAGTCCTCGACGGTTTGTATTCTCTACACTTGCAAGAGGCCCAGAAGGTCGCTATAATAACGAGGTAGCCTCGATGGAGGCGGTGTCATGAGAATTCCGATGAAGGTAGACTACGGAGTACGGGCCTTAGTCGAGCTCGCCCTCCATTACGGCGAAAGAACAGTGCAGACGGCAGAGATAGCCGCCAAGCAGCATATCCCTGAAGCCTACCTGGACCAATTGCTCACCAGCTTGCACAAGGCTGGCATCACTAGAAGTCGACGAGGCCCTCAGGGAGGGCACACCCTGGTCAAGGATCCCCGGGAGATAGACTTAGCCACCGTGATGGCCACTCTGGAAGGAACCTCTCCACCTCTGGACTGCTTCCTTTGGCCAGACGAGTGTACCCTCTCTGGTATGTGTGCTCAGCGCGATGTGTGGCGGGAGGTAGAGGAAGCGGTTCAACGCGTGCTTAGATCCACCAGCATAGCTGATCTGGCCCAGCGTCAGTATCACATGGTTGGTGCGGTGACCACCCCCATATAGCTTTCATTAATACTGTTCCCTATCCACCTGTAACCCGTCCTTGGCTTGTCCCCTGTGCTGAAGCTTTTATGGTTCTTTGGGACAAAGGATACATCTGCTTGACAGCTTTAGCTGGGCAGCGATACACTGGAAGGGATATGACCGTTTCACCGTTGTGCAGTTGTATCTATTCTCTCATGTAGGGGCAGGGTAATATTGGTTGGAACTGAGACCTGCGCCCCTGAGCATCTTCGCCTTGGTGGGCGCAGTTTCTTTTTCCTAGAGAATTTGATAGTAACCCCCTAACTCCATAAGCGACTTAAGGGAGGAAAGACTGTATGGCTCAGGTATTGACCCTGAAACCGGATCAGGTAGAGCGTTACAGCAGGCACATCATAATGTCCCAGGTGGGCAGCAAAGGGCAGCGCAAGTTGCTGGAGTCCAAAGTGGCCATCGTGGGTGCTGGCGGCCTAGGCTCACCCTCAGCGGTGTATTTAGCACTGGCAGGGGTGGGGACTATCGGCGTGGTGGACTTCGACTCTGTGGAACTCTCCAACCTTCAGCGGCAGATCCTCCATCACACTCATGACGTGGGGCGCTCCAAGGTGCGCTCGGCCAAGGAGACGATCCAAGAGTATAACCCCGACACCAACGTGGTGCTCCATGAAACCCGACTGACCTCGGAGAATGCCATGGAGATACTCTCTCAGTACGACTTGGTGATCAACGGTGCCGACAACTTCGCCTCTCGTTATCTGGTGAACGACGCGTGCTACTTGCTGGGCAAGCCGCTAGTAGACGGCAGCATTCTTATCTTTGATGGCCAGGCTACCGTATTTGTACCAGGCAAGGGCTGCTACCGTTGTCTCTTCCCCTCTCCGCCACCGCCGGGCTTGGTGCCCAATTGTGCCGAGGCCGGTGTGTTAGGAGCCCTGACGGGCCTGGTAGGCAGCATCCAGGCGGTAGAGACCCTGAAGCTGCTACTGGGTATTGGAGAGAGCTTGGCATCTCGACTGCTGCTAATCGATGCCCTTAGCATGGATTTTCGGGAGGTGAAGCTCCGCCGCGACCCTAAGTGTCCTCTCTGTGGCGACAATCCCACAGTGACTCAGCTTATCGACTACGAGATCTTCTGCGGCATCGGGGCCACCGACGGCCACTCCGACCGATAGGAAGGTAACCCCTTTCTCCCCCGGCCGAAGGTCATCCCTGGCCTTTCACGAAGCATGCTGATTCCCAGCGACCGAAGGTGAAGTGCCTCTATGTTCAAAAAGGGGATATTGGATGCCATAGGCAATACCCCCCTTGTGGAGCTCCAGAACCTGAGCCCCAAGCCAGAGGTGCGGATCTTTGCAAAGCTGGAAGGCCAAAACCCCACGGGTAGCCTTAAGGATCGCATTGCCCTCTACATGATCAACAGGGGTGAGAAGCTCCTCCTGCTCACCCCTGATAAGACCATCCTCGAGCCCACAAGCGGCAATACTGGTATATCCTTGGCATTAGTGGGACGTCTCCGGGGCTATAAGGTTAAGGTGGTAATGCCCGAGAACGTGAGTCCTGAGCGTACCCAGATGCTGGAGGCCTATGGCTCCGAGGTCGTTTACTCGCCGGGCGAGATGGGTACAAACGGCTCCATTGAGTTGGCCGAGGAGATGGTCTCCCACGACGGCACCTACTTTATGCCGTATCAATACGGCAACGAGGCCAATCCCATGGCCCACTACGAGACGACTGGGGCCGAAATACTGCAGGATCAGCCTCAGGTAGATACCTTCGTCGCTGGCCTGGGCACCGGGGGCACCCTCATGGGTGTGGGGCGCAGGCTTAAAGAGCACAACCCCAACGTTAAGATCGTCGCAGTAGCTCCCGAGGCCGAGGACTATATCCAAGGGCTGCGCAGCCTTGAGGAGGGCTTTATCCCTCCTATACTAGATATCTCCATGTTGGACGCCCGCATTATGGTGGATAGCCCATCCGCCTTTCGTACCACCAAGCTGCTGCTGCACCAGGAGGGCATCTTTGCCGGCATCTCCTCCGGCTCCGTGGTCTACGCTGCCGTCAAGCTGGCCCAGCGCATGAAGAGGGGCAACATAGTTTGCTTGCTGGCCGATGGGGGCTGGAAATATCTCAGCACTGGTCTGTGGAGTAAAGAGTACTTGGAGATCGAGGAGGAGGCAAAAGGGAAGATCTGGTGGTAGTCATAAATGTTGCCAAAGCCCTAAAGGGATGATATAGTAAACATTGATTTCGCCTCTCCTCTTTCGAAAGCGGGTCCCAAACCCGCTTTCTTGATTAGATGGAGGGGCAGCAAACAGGGGTAACCTCATAGGGCGGAGGGTACCATGAAAAGTGACTTTATTTTAGCTGTCACTCAGTTGGCGTCGGAAAGGCACCTGCCGAGAGAGCAGGTGATGGAGGCGATTGAGGCGGGGCTGGCGTCTGCATTCAAGAAAGACAGCTTTGCCCCAGGACAGAACATCTCTGTCAAGCTTGACCCGAGCACCGGTGAGATTGCCATCTATACCGTCAAGACGGTAGTGGAGACGGTGGAGGACCCTCTGCGGGAGATCACCGTTAAGGGAGCCCTGAAGATAAAAAAGGACTCCGGTGTCGGAGATACCGTGGCCCTCCAGGCGCCTCCTCACGAGACCAGCCGTATTGCTGCCCAAACAGCGAAACAGGTGGTTCTTCAGAAGCTGCGGGAGGCGGAGCGAGAGCTAATCTACCAGGAGTTTGAGCAACGTACCGACGAGGTCGTCTCTGGCGTGGTCGACCAGTTCGAGGTTGGCAAGGTAATAGTGCTAGAGCTGGGCCGCGTCCAGGCGGTGCTACCCCTCGAAGAGCAGGTGCCCACCGAGCGGTACCGGAAAGGACAGCGTCTGAAGGTGTACGTGGTAGAGGTCAGTCGTACCCCCAAAGGGCCTGAGATAGTAGTGTCTCGTAGCCATAAGAACCTGCTTAAGCGCCTCTTCGAAATCGAGGTACCCGAGGTGTTTAACGGCATAGTGGAGATCAAGTCCGTCGCACGGGAGGCTGGCGCCCGTAGCAAGGTAGCGGTGGCCTCCAATCAACAGGGCCTTGACCCAGTGGGCTCCTGCATTGGCATGCGGGGCAACCGGATCCAGAGCATCGTCAGTGAACTCCAAGGGGAAAAGATCGATGTGGTGCGATGGGACAAGGATATCAAGGTCCTCATCTCCAACGCTCTAAGCCCCTCGGAGGTGGTACACGTGGAGTTGGATGAGCAGGACGGGTCGGCCACGGTGGTAGTACCGGAGCGCCAGCTCTCCTTGGCCATCGGCAAAGAGGGACAGAATGCTCGCTTGGCGGCTAAGCTTACGGGCTGGCGGCTGGACATCAAGAGCATGAGTGAGTGGGGTGCTATCAAGGCTCAGCTTGTCACCCAGCAGGTTGAGGAGGAGGCTATGGCTCCTGCTGAGGTGGTAGAGGAGGAGCCGGTGGTGATGGCTACAGAACCAGAGGAGGTTCCTGCCGCCGAGGAGGTGCCACAACCCGTGGAGGTTGGGGCTATTGCAGCCTCGGTGGAGGAGGTTCTGGCCGAAGCCCTGATTAAAGATGAGGAGGCGGTCCAGACCGAGCCTGCAGCTGCCGAGGCTAAGCCTACCCTCAGCCCCGAGGAGGAACTGGCTGCCCTAGCCTTTGAGGAGGATGAGAGCGAGGTAGAGGATGAAGAAGAAGTTGTCCCTGAAGAGCTGGGAGAGGATATCTGGGCTACTCCCGCTCTCTCGCCAGATGCGGGTAAAATCCGTTTTGCAGAAGACATCCTGGGCGACGAGCGAGGCCGTGGCAAGCGTCGCGCCAAGGGTAAAGGCGCCTCTCGAAGTGGGGGACAGGATAAGAAGAGGAGCGCCGTTAGAACTGAGTTGGGGGGTCGTTAGACGCGGGGAGTAGATGGGTGGCTAAGGTCAAGCATATACCGCTGAGAAGATGTATTGCGTGCGGAGAGCAACTGCCCAAAGGGGAGCTTATACGCATCGTCCGAACCCCCGAGGGGGGGGTGGAGGGGGATCCCACAGGCAAAAGGAGCGGTAGGGGTGCTTATTTGTGCCGTGATAGCCGTTGCTGGGATCAGAGCCTTAAGCGGAGCCGGCTGGATCAGGTGTTACGTGCCTCTGTGGCCCCCTCAGTCAAGGAGAATCTAATGGTTTACTATCGGGAGCAACTAAGCTCCAAGGCGATCTAGGGAGTGATATGAGCCCCAAAGAAGGTGTTACTACAACAGCAGAGCAACGCCCAACCGCTGCTAAAGCTACCAAGAAAAGAGAGGGACGCAAAGCAGTTGCCAAACAGTTGGTGTTGCCCCAGATCCTTTCGGTCAAGAGGCTATCGGAGTTGCTCAACGTCAGCGTCATCGAGGTCATCAAGCAGCTCATGCGAAACGGGGTGATGGTCTCGTTGAACCAGGTAATCGACTTTGATGTTGCTGCCCCAATTGTTGCCGCTTATGGCATGAGGCCCAAGCTGGAGCAGCAGGTTACCCCCGGAGGCATAGCGCCTCTGGTGGCAGAAGAGGAGGAGGACCCCTCCAAGTTGGTGCCGAGGCCCCCGGTGGTGACCATCCTGGGCCATGTGGATCATGGCAAGACTACACTCCTGGATACCATCCGTAAGAGCCATGTCGCCGACTCCGAGGTGGGCAGCATTACCCAGCGTATCGGGGCTTACCAGGTGTCTTACAAAGAGCAAACTATCACCTTTCTAGATACCCCAGGCCACGCGGCCTTCACAGCCATCAGGGCCAGGGGCGCTCAGCTTACCGATATTGCTGTGATGGTCATCGCCGCGGATGACGGGATCATGGCTCAGACGGTGGAAGCCATCGACCACGCCCGCGCCGCTGGGGTCCCCATAGTAGTGGCCATTAACAAGATAGATACACCTGGGGCTGACCCTGAGGTGGTTAAGCGGCAGTTGACCGAACACAGCCTGCTGGTAGAGGAGTGGGGTGGCGATATTATCGCCGTGCCCGTCTCCGCCAAGCTTGAGGAGGGCATCGACTCCCTGCTAGAGAACCTGCTAGTGGTGGCCGAGATTTCCGAGTTAAAGGCCAACCCCGAGCGTCCAGGTGTCGGAGTGGTGGTGGAAGCGAAGCTGGACAGGAACAGGGGTGCTCTGGCCACTGTGCTGGTGCAAAATGGCACCCTCAGGGTGGGGGACCAAGTGGTGGCTGGAGCTACCTGGGGCAGGGTGAAGGCATTAGTCAACGAAGTGGGGCGCCGCGTAAAAGAGGCAGGCCCCTCCGTACCAGTGGAGGTGATGGGCTTCAACTCTCTACCGGAGGCAGGCGATCGGTTCTTCGTGACTGCCGATGATAAGACAGCGAGAAACCTGGCTGAGGAGCGCCTTAAGGAGAACGAGCGCGAGCGCTCTCGTGACCGGGCACTCACTCTGGAGGAGATATACACTGGCATCACATCGGGGGAAAGTCAGGAGTTGAATCTCGTCCTAAAGGCCGATGTTCAAGGGAGCCTGGAGGCCATCCACTCTGCTTTAGAGGGGGTGAGTGGGGATAAGGCCCGCGTAAAAATCCTTCACGGCGGCAGTGGTACCATTACCGAGAGCGACGTGTTGCTGGCGAGTGCCTCCAAGGCCATCATTCTGGGCTTCAACACCGCCGCTGAGCCCGGTGCCGAAAGGCTGGCGGGTAGAGAAGGCGTCGAGATACGCCACTACGACATCATCTACCGTCTCATCGAGGATGTAGAAAAAGCCTTGAAAGGTATCCTCAAACCCACCCAGCGGGAGACTGTCCTTGGCAAAGCTGATGTGCGGGTTGTCTTCAGTGTGGGCAAGGGTGATAATGTGGCGGGTTGCCTTGTCACCGAAGGCAACATAACTCGTTCTGCGTTAGTGAGGATAAAGCGCAATGGCCAGGTGGTACATGATGGGCGTATCTCCAGCCTACGACACTTCAAACAGGATGTAAATGAGATGGCCGCGGGTTTCGAATGCGGTGTGGGCGTAGAAGATTTCAGCGATTTTCAGGAGGGGGATGTTGTGGAGGCTTATCGGGTCGAGCGAGTTAGGCCTTAGGGAATAGATAGACCTTATCCCGCTATTTCCCCCATTATATCCTGCCCTACTTACCCTCAGCCCCTGGCTAAAGGGGGGTTGCACATGACCAGGCGTACCCTGCGGGTTAACGAACTACTCCGTCGAGAGATAAGCCAGCTCCTTTTCCAAGAGATCAAGGATCCTCGGCTCAAGGGTCTGTTGAGTGTCACCCAAGTGGACACCTCTACTGACCTGGGCTATGCCACAGTCTTTGTCAGCGTACTGGGAGATGACGAGTCCAAGGAGGCTGCGCTGCGGGGACTGAGGTCCGCCTCCGGGTTCATTCGCAAGGAGATGCGCTTGCACTTGGCCCTTAGGCACATACCTGAGCTCAAGTTCGTGCTTGACGAGGGGATGGAGCAGGCGCAAAAGATGTTCCGGCTGATGGATCGCTTGGTCGATGATGCCACCTCTCTTCCGCAGGGTATCTCCCCTGTAGTTGACGAACCCGATTGACATGTCTCGTCAGCGTGGGCCAATCCAAATCAGCGGCTATCTAAACCTATACAAGCCTCCTGGTATCACCTCCATGGACCTGGTGCGACAAGTCAAACATCTGACTGGGCAGCACAAGAGGGTAGGACATGGGGGCACCCTTGACCCTTTGGCAGAAGGGGTGTTGCCTATCTTTCTTGGTCAGGCCACTCGCCTTATGGAGTATTTGGTGGAGAGTGTCAAAGCTTATCGTATGTCGGTGCATCTCGGGATAAGCACCGACACTTACGATGCGGAGGGGCAGGAGGTGCATAGGGGCGACCTCTCGGGAATTACCGAGGAGAGCATCCGCCAGGCCATTGAGAGCTTCCAAGGCACCATCTTCCAGACGCCCCCTATGTACAGCGCCATAAAAATGCAAGGCCGGCGCCTGTACGATCTGGCCCGGTCCGGGGTGGTGGTGGAGCGAGAGCCACGGAAAGTTCGCATCGAGCGGTTGATGCTTCTTCGGTTCGATCCCCCTTATGTTGATCTGGATGTAGAATGTGGCCGTGGGGTCTACCTGCGCTCCCTAGCCCAAGACCTGGGGGAGACACTGGGTTGTGGTGGCCACCTTAGATCCCTTGTGCGTCTTCGTTCCGGACCATTTACTAGGGAAGAGGCTCTATCTTTAGATGACCTCAGAGATGCAGTGAGCCAGAATTCGTGGCAGGAGCGTATGTTACCGGTGGACTTTGTAGTGCTGTATATGAAGAGTGCTACCCTTAGCAAGGTCGGGGAGAAGTACGTTCGCAACGGCCAGCCTGTGAACCTATCACGCAATCACCTTCTCAACGCTAGCTACCTAGAAAGCTACCGGGTCTACACCAAGGAGGGACAATTTCTGGCCATTCTTCGTTTAGATAGGGGCAGAAGCCAGTGGTTGCCTCACAAAGTCTTTAATCTAAGTACCCCATCACCCTATGCACCACGGGATGCCTCAGATGTGTAACAGGGCCTTCTCCCAAAGCTCCTTGCTTCTCGATAAGGGAGTCCTTTTGTTTGGAATGGGGTATATTGGCGATTTATAGGGCGAACAGTCTTGACAAACGGCGTTCAACCTGTATAGTGAAACCTCGTTAGCACATTTTCTAGTAGGGGGTTGTCATGGAGGCATATTGTTTTAAGTGTCGGACAAAGCGACAGATTAACAATGCTCGTTCGGTAACATTGAAAAACGGGCGCCCGGCCACCCAGGGAACGTGCCAAGTGTGCGGAACCAAGGTGTACCGCATCGGAAAAGCCTAACAGCCTGAACTAATGGATTTCCGTTAGATAGGATACTAACCCTCTGAAGCTAGGGGTTGATACCTAGTCGAGCGAGAAGTCTCTTGGGATAACTTTCTAGCAGGGCGTAGCTCTCTTCCTCGTTTAAACCTGCTCCCTGTATTATTTTGACCGCCAACTCCAGTGTCAAAAGGTCTGACGGTTCGTGGGCATCGGAGTCCAGTACCATCCCGCACCCCGCCTCTAGGGCCACTTGGGCCACGTGTCCGTTAGTGAGACTGTGGCCCTGCCGGCCCGAAATCTCCAGAAACACCCCCCTCTCAGAGGCCAGTCGGGCATCCTCCAGGGTGATCAATCCAGGGTGCGCTAGTATATCTACCGAAGGGGAGGAAACTGCTGCATGGTTAGTTCCCGGCTCCACCGGCTCTACTATAGTCTCGCCATGTACAACAACCAGCCTCGCACCCAGAGCTTTGGCCTCTTTGGATGCCAGGTCTATATCCTCCTTAGGCACGTGAGTTATCTCTACACCTGGCAGTGCCAGGATGTCCCACCGAGAGGAGGCCGTCTCGCAGTCCCGCACTAATGTTTTTATCACATACTCCAGATTGCCCAAGCCTACGTGGTCAGTTATGGCCATCACCCGGTAGCCGTGGGTAAGAGCACGCCTGATGAGCTCGATGGGCGAAAGAACGCCGTCGCTCAGGAAGGTGTGAGTGTGGAAATCGTACACGGCTTATCCATACTACATCTGGCGTGTGATCTAATCAACCGCGAATAGGCCCGTTGTCGTCGAGTTCGTGGAGGAGGTGTCGTTGACACGTCTGACCTAGACCGCCTACAATGAGACTGAGGATAAGTATGAATTACGCTATTGTTAGCACGGGTGGAAAGCAATACAGGGTCAAACCTGGAGACCTCATCGAGGTGGAGAAACTTCCCGCGGAGCAGGGCGAGAAGGTTGAACTGAGGGATGTTTTGCTGCTTTCTAGAGAGGGTCAAGTGATGGTAGGGCACCCGATGGTTGAGGGGGCCCGAGTGGTAGCTGAGGTTCATTCCCAAGGCAGGGATCGCAAAATACTGGTGTTGAAGTACAAGCGCAAGACCCGCTACCGGGTAACTAAGGGCCACCGACAGAGCTATACACGCTTAGCCATTCAAGAGATACTAGCGGAGGAAGGAGAAGAGCATGGCCCACAAAAAGGCCGGCGGAAGCGTTCACAACGGACGGGACAGCAACTCAAAACGCCTGGGAGTAAAGCGTTACGACGGCCATCTGGTTCTAAGCGGGAACATCCTGGTGAGGCAGAGGGGGACACGGATAATGCCGGGTAGAAATGTAGGCTTGGGCCGCGACTTTACACTCTTTGCACTGGTCGACGGGCGAGTGAAGTTCGAGTGGGCTGCAAAGGACAAGCGTAGGGTCAGCGTTTACCCTGCGGAATCACAGGCAGAGTAGGGCAACCGTGAAAAAAGAGATACATCCCACCTTTTACAACAACGCTAATGTAGTATGCTCCTGCGGCAACACCTTTACCACGGGCGCCACTAAGGCCAACCTACGAGTCGAGGTGTGCAGCAGGTGTCACCCCTATTTCACAGGGGAGCAGCGCATTGTAGACACGGAGGGGCGTGTGGAGCGCTTCCGTCGCCGATTCGGGATAAAGGAATAACGTACTATCAAGTGGAAGGTGGGGGGCGGGACTCCCGCCCCCTTTCTTTTTAAGGAAGGCAGAAGTGGCCCAGCAGCAGTTCTTCTACGGCGGCCAGGCGGTCATCGAGGGGGTGATGATAAGGGGCCGCCACTTCTTTAGTCTTGCCGTACGTCGGCTGGACGGCAGCGTTTATACTACCAGTGAGCGCCTCAACCCCTTCTACGCTGGGCGCCTGCGTCGTGTGCCACTAATAAGGGGTATCCTTGCTCTTGTAGAGACTCTAGTGCTGGGGATAAAGGCTCTTAACCGCTCTGCTGCCCTGGCGATGGAGGACCAGTCCCCCGAGCAGAAGGAGATACCCCGCTGGGTGCTGGGATTAACCCTGGCTATCTCCATGACGCTGGGAGTGGCCCTTTTCTTTCTTATGCCCCTGTTTGTGGTGCGCCCTCTGGAACCGTACATATCCTCGGACCTGCTGAGCAACCTTGTGGAGGGGCTAATCCGTATTTTGGTGCTGGGGGCTTACGTTGGCTTAATTGGACTTCTGCCCGACATCAAGAGGGTCTTTGCTTACCACGGAGCCGAACACATGGCCGTCCACACCCACGAGGCGGGAGCGCCCTTGGAGGTGGATAATGTGCGCCAGTTTCCCACCGCTCATCCACGGTGTGGCACCGCCTTCCTCCTTACCGTCATGGTGGTAGCCATCATCCTTTTCGCCCTCCTGGGTCGGCCATCCATGGAGTTCCTCATCCTATCACGAATCCTTCTGTTACCCGTCATCGCAGCCATCAGCTACGAGATCATCCGTTTTAGCGGAGCTCATCAAGGTAGCGTTCTCACCCGACTGCTCAGCTATCCCGGCCTTCTGCTCCAGCGCCTCACCACCCGCAACCCGGACGATAAGCAGATCGAGGTGGCCATAAGTGCCATGAGGTCAGCCCTGAGATCGGACAAGGACGGAGAGGCAATGGGAGAAACGGTGACGGAGGAGGGAGGGGAGCGTGAGGGAATGCCTTCTGGAGTCCCTGAAGATGCTGAAGGCCAGAGAGTTGAATGATGGAGGTGGGGAGCAGCGGACTCTTTACGAATGGTTTCGCCTGCGTAGGGTTGCCTTGGAAAGCCAGATGCTCCTCATCTTTTGAACACGGCTTTCTTGAAAGTTGTCCAGAGCTTTAGAGCAGCCTTCCAGAAGCTCTGAGGCCAAGTGATCCGCAATGTCGGAGTGGTAGGACGCCTTAGGAAGCTATTTCTCGGGCCAGGTTACTGGCAAATTCCTTAATTATCGAGTCGGCCTTCTTGCGGATGACAGGCTGGCCCAGCTCGCCAAGCTTTCCCAAGAAGGACACCTCTGTGTTGATGGTCAGTTCGGTCTCTTGAGGGGAACGCTCCGCCATAGTTGTAGTTATAACGGCTTGCACTCCTCCCGCCACCCTGCGTTCCGATCCCTCCACACGCAGGGCCATGCGCCAGTTGTCCCTATCTTGCTCGTGAATGGTGGCGGTCCCCTTCAGGCTTAGGCCTACTGGGCCCACCCGTACCTTCATGACGCCCTCGTAGCTCTGGTTATCCAGGGCGGTCATCTCCTCTACCCCTGGAAAACATCGGCCTACCCGGGCCACGTCCATCATTAGGTCCCACACCTTATCTCGGCTGGCGGGCACAACCAGGCGCTGCTCCATCTTCATGAGGACACTCCTTGGGCCTTGGCCAAAGCCTGCTCCAAGGCTCGCCGGGTGAAGACCTTGGCCATCTCTTGTTTGTATGGGGCGGAGCCCCGAAAATCGTCCATCGGGTCCACCTCCTCCTCTGCGGCCTCTGCCGCTTGGCGTATAAGCTCTGGGCTAATGGCTTTGCCTCTAAGCACATCTTCCGCCTGTCTACCTCGTATGGGTATGGTCCCTAAAGAGCCCAGGCCAATTTTTACTTCCTTGCAAGTGCTATTGTCATCGTCCAGGGTCAGAAGGGCCGCCACAGATACAGTGGCGTAGTCGTCGGCGGTTCTGGGTAGGAACTTGATGTAGACGGTGCCGGTGTTGGGAGGAACGATCGGGACTATTACCTGGGTGACTATCTCTCCAGGTTGGATAGCGGTCTCATAGTAGTCCAGGAAGAACTCCTCCACTGGCACTGTACGCTCTCCAGAAGAGGAAGCCAGCACCGCCTTTGCGCCCAGGACTATAAGGCTGGGCGGAGGGTCCAGATTGGGATCGCCGTGGACCAGGCCGCCTCCTACCGTAGCCATATTGCGGATGCGAGTGGTGGCCACATGGCGGTAGGTCTCACCCAGGAGAGAAACTGTCTCCTGGAGGAGGGGAGATGTCTCCACTGTACGGTGAGTTAACATTGCTCCCAGACGTATCTCGCCATCAGTTACGTCGATACCATCGAGGGCTGGGATTTTTTGTAAGCTAACCAAGTGGTCGGGCTGGGCGAAGCGTTGTTTCATGAACAGTAGAAGAGCAGTGCCACCGGCGAAGACGCGAGCATCGTCTCCATATTGGTCCAGGAGGGACAGCGCGTCCTCAAGCCTTTCAGGGGTGTGAAATTGAAATTCGTTCATCCCTAGGCTCCTTTGACCGCCCCTGCTGCATGGGCCACGCTCTCAAGGATCTTGTAGTAGCCGGTGCAGCGGCACAGGTTGCCCATCATACCCTCCTTAATCTCTTCCTCCGTGGGGTTGGGGTTTTCGTCCAGCAGCGCCTTGGCCGCAATCACCTGGCCTGGAGTACAGATGCCGCACTGATAGCCCCCGTAGTCTATAAATGCCTGCTGTATTGGGTGGAGCTTTCCATCTTCAGCCAGGCCCTCTATGGTGATGATTTCAGCGCCATCCACCCCAACAGCTAGAGTAAGACAAGAAGCGATCATATTCCCGTTCACCAGGACGGCGCAAGCACCGCAAACCCCTACGCTGCATCCTTCCTTGGTCCCGGTCAGCTCTAGGTCGTATCGAAGACAGTCAACTAGTAACCGATGGGTCGGGATATTAAGTTCGTGTTCTTTTCCGTTGACCTTCAAATGGATGGTTTGATTTACCCCCGGCACCCTCTACCTCCTGATGACACAATCTGCCCATGATGTTATACTGGGCCACGACGTTTTGCAAGGGGAGGGATTAATTTGACTACCTATTCGGTTATAGCGAAATCAGTGCCTAGAGAGGACGGTCCTGATAAGGTGTCAGGGGAATATGTATTTCCCGCTGACATTGTGCTGCCGGGGATGATATGGGGTAGGGCGCTCAGGAGTCCTTTCCCCCACGCAAAGATCGTTCATATTGACGCCTCCCGCGCTAAGAGCCTGCCTGGAGTCCATGCCGTGCTAACTGGAAAGGACGTTGCTGGTATGAGGGTGGGCAGGATGGTTCGCGACATACCGTTCCTGGCCGAAGATAAGGTACGGTTTGTGGGAGATAAGGTGGCCGCCGTAGCCGCAGAGGATCCTGAAATCGCCGATGAGGCCCTCACGCTGATAGATGTGAAGTATGAAGAGCTTCCTGCCGTCTTCGATCCCTTGGAGGCTATGGAGCCGGGAGCGCCCTTGATTCACGAAGGCCCCTACAATCTAGTAGAGGAGTCAGGGACTATCCAGCCACAGGGCAACCTGGTGCACCATGCCTTTTGGTCCCACGGGGATGTGGAGCAGGGCTTCCGCGAATCGGACCTGATTTTTGAACACAACTTTTCCACCCCCTGGGTACACCAGGCGTATATCGAGCCCTATAGCTGCGTGGTACACGTAGACGAGGATGATCGTATCCAGGTTTGGTCTAACAACAAGCAGCCCTTTTACCTTAGGAAGCAGATAAGCCAGGCTCTGGGATGCCCCGAGGAGCGAATAAAGATCAATCCCTGTGGCATAGGCGGCGACTTCGGCGGTAAGGGTGCTCCCATGGATGTGCCCGTGGCCTACGCTCTCTCCTCGCTTTCGGGTCGGCCCGTTAAGATGATTATGGACTATATCGAGGAGCTTATGGCGGGCAACCCTCGGCACCCTGCCGTAGTTACAATTAAGACGGGACTAAAAAAGGACGGGCGGTTCTGGGCGAGGAAGAGCCGGGTTGTGTTTAACGGTGGTGCCTACGCAGGCTTCAGGGGCAGCCTTAACACATCGGGCGGGCGCCAGGTTGGTGGAGGGCCCTACTACATTCCCAACTTTCATATTGACAACTACATGGTGTACACCAATAACTTGCCCTGTGGGTCCTATCGCGCCCCTGGGGAGCCCCAGGCGTTGTTTGCTGTTGAATCTCACACGGATATGATCGCCAGAGAGATGGGCCTTGACCCTTATGAGCTGCGTCTTAAGAATGTGGTCCATGAAGGCCAGATCACCGCTACAGGACAGCAATTCCGCCACGTGCTCGCCGAGGAGACCTTGAGGACCGTCGCCGAGGCCAGCAACTGGGATAGTCCCAAAAAAGGGCCTTATTTTGGACGGGGCATGTCCCTGGGGCAACGGGCCGCTGCGGAGGCAAAGACCGTCGCGAGGGTGAGTATAGACGAACACGCCAATGTAACCCTGTACACGCCAGTCCCCGAAACGGGCGTGGGAGCCCATACCGTTAGTCGGCAAATGATTGCTGAGGGCTTGGGCATCCGTGCGGATGAGGTAACGGTGGTCCGACTGTCTACTGATGACGTTCCCTTTGATAAAGGGGCAGGTGCGGGCACCAGCCGCAATGCGGCAGCCGCTTCCCTAGGAGCTGCTCAGGAAGTCCGACGAAAGCTCACCACAATGGCGGCCGAGTTCTACGGCTGGCCGGAAGAGCGCATCGTTTTCGGCCAGGGCCGAGTATTCGTTGAGGGAGACCAGGATAAAGGCGTATCTCTTCAGGATCTGGCATCGAAGACCGTTGCCGCCCTCGGGGGGACTATCTCCTTTGAGTATACCCACGTGCCTACGGGTACAGATGTGACTGCTTTCTGTGCTCAGGTGGCGGAGGTAGAGGTAGACCCGGAAACTGGACAAATAAAGCTACACAGATACATCAGTGCCAACGACTCGGGTACCATCGTAAATCCCGTGGGCCATCAGGGCCAGATTGAAGGAGGGATCATTCAGGGACTGGGCTATGCTCTCATGGAGGGGCTGGAATCGGAGGAGGGGCGTATTTCTACCCTGAGCCTGGGCGAAGCCAAGATACCCACTACCCTCGACATCCCCGAGCTAAAGGTAGTGCTGGTGGAATCCCCCGAGGGCTCTGGTCCCTACGGGGGGAAGTGCATCGGTGAGGTCTGCCTGTCGCCGGTGGCCGCGGCTATCGCCAACGCTGTCGCCGATGCCACGGGGGGACGCATCCCGGACCTCCCGATCACTGCCGAGAAGGTTCTCTTCGCTCTAAAGGAGAAGGGGAAGTAACCCCTCGCGAAGCTGGAAGATGGTAAACCTGGTGGCGCAGTTATGGCCGTTGTAATAGGTACTCTTTAAGGAGATCCAGAGCGGCGTAGGCGGTTTGCTCCTTGTTGGAGGACCTGTCACCACTCCAGCGAAGCTCACTGCACTCTTCGTAGCCATCCCTGGATACCAGGCCTACGTAGAATAGCCCCACGGGCTTCTCAGGTGTGCCGCCAGTGGGCCCGGCTACCCCCGTAGTGGATAGGGCTAAATCAGTATCAAGAAGCTCTCTCGCCCGACGAGCCATCTCCAGGGCTACGGTCTTGCTCACCGAACCCTCTTTCGCTAGCATCTCCTGAGGCATCCCCAGCAACCTGCTCTTAGAGCCTCCAGAGTAGACGATAATGCCTCCCAGGAAGTAGCGAGAGCTGCCGGGAGGGCTGCATAAGAGGTGGCCTACTAAACCCGCAGTGCACGCCTCTGCCACCGCCACTGTTAGCCCCTTCTCTCGTAAAAGCTGGCCCACCTCCTCTACATGGGAAGGCATCAGCGCCCTCTCCGTCGTACGTCCCCTATTACCTCCTGGGCAGCCACATAGTTGCGTGCGCCGCCCCGTAAGATGGGAGCTACCAGGTATATAGTACGGATACCGGCGTCCAGGAAAGCTTGGAGCTGCTCCAGGGCGATGTCGGTGCCCGTCCGGCCCTGCTCCAGCTCATCCCTCACTCCTTGAGGCACGCTGCTGAAGATGACTCCGTCTTTTTCCAGGATTTGCAGCCCGTAGAAGACTGGCACAGTTAGTCTTTGGCCTGCCACCGTCTCATAGGCGCTCTGGAACCTGGCTACATCGCCCGTGTCGAAGATGGGCTGGGTGATGAAGAACTGGGCCCCCGCCGATGCCTTGCGGTGCGTGAGACGTGCCTCCCCCTCTATCCCACGAGACAGGTCTATTGAGGCCCCTATGCAGAAGTCGGTGGAAGTTCGGAGTCGCCGACCTCGGAAGTCCACTCCCTCGTTCATGGCCGCAACCGCCTCAATCAGCTCGGTGGGCCGGTAGTCGCCTACCTCCTTGGCTATGGACAGCTCTTGCTCGGTGAACCGGTCTCCCTGGACGATAACGACGTTGTCCACTCCCAGCACCTGAGCCCCCATCAGGTGGGTCTGAAGCGCTAGCTTGTTCATGTCCCGAGTGCCCAGGTTGAAGATGGTCTCCTTACCGGCCCGCTCTTTTATTGCGTAAGCCAGCATGGCCGAGTCAACCCTAACGGCCTTGCCAGGGTTGTAGTCCACGCAGATAAAGTCGGTGTCTAGCTGCTTGGCCTGCTCCAAGTAGGTGTCGTCGGCGGCTCGTGGTGGCGAGAAGTCACAGATAAACACTATCTGGTCGCCGGACACAGCCAATCTATCTGTCACTTTGGTCATAGTGGCCTCTACAGGGCGCCAATGTGGTTGCTGTTTGCACAAGGGCAGGCCTCGCTGACCCAATCTTAGCACGGCTGAAAGAACGTTAATACCCTGTATGTAGATTTGAGGCTGCTGGCAGGCTAGAATGGTGCCAGCATGGAGACCCTCAGAATAGGCCACAGCCCCGACCCCGACGACGCCTTTATGTACTATGCCCTGGCTATGGGCAAGGTGACCATCGAGGGCTATCGTCCTCAACAGGTGCTGGAGGACATCCAGTCCCTCAATCGACGGGCTATAAATGGGGAGCTGGAGGTCACCGCCATATCTGCCGCCGCTTATCCCGAGGTGGCACACAATTATCGCATTCTTGCCTGTGGGGCCTCGGTAGGGAGAGGCTACGGTCCAGTGGTGCTCTCCACCTCTCCCATGACCCCTGCGGAGCTGGAGGGCAAGAGGATAGCCATCCCCGGTGAGCAGACCACCGCCTACCTCCTCCTCCGTAACTATCTCCAGCGTCCCTTCCAGCCGGTTGTGCTGCCCTTCGACGCCATCATCGATGCTGTGAAGGATGGCCAAGTGGCGGCCGGGGTCATCATCCACGAGGGGCAGATTACCTGGGAGCAGCAAGGGTTGCATAGCGTGCTGGACCTGGGCAAGGAGTGGAGCGCCGACACGGGGCTGCCCATTCCCCTGGGACTGGACGTGGTGCACCGCAGGCTGGGGGAGGAGGGGGCGCGGAAGGTAGGCCAGGCCCTCAAGGCCAGCGTTTACTACGCCCTCACCCACGAAGAGGATGCCCTGGACTACGCTCTGAAATATGGCCGTGGGATAGACTGGGAGACCTGCCGCCGCTTTGTGGGCATGTACGTGAACCGGGATACCCTGGACCTGGGGGAGGAGGGGAAGAGGGCCCTTGAGACCCTCTACAGGCGAGCCTACGAGAGTGGCCTCATCCCTGCCACACCACCCCTGGACGTGGTGGAGCTGGAGTGAGGCGTGGTACGCAGTAGGGAACAAACACCCAGGCCGAGGCGAGTATTGATTCAAAGTCAGTCTTCGGCTTTGGTGGTACGGTACCTGATAAAGGATGATTATGAGTCATACCATTAGCCTTCCCCAAGAGCTGCTGGTCCTCACAGACCGACTTGCTAAGGAGCGGGCAACAACCCGGAGCGGTTTGATCGCGAACCTGCTGGAGAGGGAGGAACAGGCTCGAATTCAGGCTCTCATGGCCCGAAGGGTATAAAGAGATGGGCAAAGATAACCGAAGGGAGGCCGAGGAGGCACTGAACCTGACCAGCGAGGTCGTTTTGCGCGATGGCTAGGCGGGGTGAGATTTACTACGTGGACTGGTCTCCCGGTCGGAGGTCAGAGCATCGCTATGCCCCAGATTGCTACTAACTACGAGATTTGGAGTTCATAATGACAGGCATCCGAAACTTCCATGTACTCCAAAGCTCTGCATTCTCGATTAGCTCAGTCATGAATTGAGCAACATTAGATCGCGTGGTAGGACGGCCACTAAAGAGACCCGTGACGGGGGACTCTTTGATGTCGTATGGAGAAACCTCGGCGTCGATTAACGAGTCTGGACGGACACTGCACCATTCGACGTGCTTGTTCTCCTTACCCACGGTACTATGTAGGTGCTCAGCCGCAGTTTCATTATCCCTTTGCGGAGGCAATGTATGACGCAAGAGGGTAAGCAGTCCCCGTTCAAACCAGGTTCTCTTCTCTCCGAGATCGGGATTCTGGACCCCAACCGTGTTCATAAGAATGAATTTGGTAGGTTTGGATGGTCTATTCTTTTCGATTGCGTTACATAAACGTCGCGTCGCGTCTGTGCATAGCTTTCTCGGCTTTCCAAATAGTCCTTTGAAATTCGGGACATGTCCTAGGCACGAGACAACTACATCACAGTCCTTTACATGCTCTGCCATCTCCTCATCAGTCAAGTCGAGAACACTAGCCTCTATGACCGTCGTGTTTTGGTTTTCTAAAACCTCGGCGGGGAGTTTGTGAGACGAGCGTACAATAACGCGAACTTTGTAATTCTTGCCCAGCAACTGTTCCACTAGGGGCCGCCCTGTTTTGCCCGTGGCTCCAACCACTAATATGGTCATCAGTGGTGTCCTCCTTCGGTGTTAATGGATAAGAGATCACACAAGATCATCAGGCGTGAGTGCGGTGGCGATTCTTAGTAGGCGTGAAACACCTTAACTTTGGGAATCCCTTGACACATTCCGTCAAACTGAAAATCGGCTAGGTGCCTGTATCAAGTTCAACTGATTAGTTTCGGTTTTTCTCAGTTACACCCGATTTGCTTGTCTGGTTTATGGTATCGCTACTAGCTCTCGACTTGCTACAAGTTCCTTACCCAAAACCTCATCCATTGCCTCAGGTGCTCGCCGCTGTAACATAGGGGTCACGTGGCTGTGACGTGCCCCTATGATTGTACCAGTGTTTGAGTTAAAGCTGGCACCATCCTGAAGGGTTGTACCGCCTCAGGAGGTGGAGGAGGACTGGATTTTCCGATTGGCCAGTTTCGGAAAGTTAGCCCGGCAGCAAATCAAAAAGCCAGTGCAAAAGTCTTCGAGAAAGTTTTGCCTTTCGTCAACAATGGTGCGCGGCCCCACGCCGGTGCGGGTTCCAGGCTTGCCTTGCGCCGGAATGCTGATCCAGCTAGACTTGCTGCCATGCTCAGA
Organism: Dehalococcoidia bacterium; assembly: GCA_965248115.1. Lineage (GTDB taxonomy): Bacteria > Chloroflexota > Dehalococcoidia > Lucifugimonadales > CBDFII01 > CBDFII01. The sequence continues at coordinate 684,847 of CBDFII010000005.1, read as the reverse complement.
GTCTTGAGTTTATCGTTTATCTTTGCGTTAGGCTTGTTGGTGTTGGTGGGCTGTGCCGACCCAACCCTCACTCCAACTCCGACACCTACGGCTACACCCACACCAACGCCGACTCCCACCCCTACCCCACCCACGCCTACACCGACCCCGGAGCCACCAATCCTGCTGCAACGTATCAACGCGGCGATGGCGGCGCTGACCAGCTTGCAGATGGATGCCACGACGGTAGCCAAAGCTAGTAGGGACGCTAAGGACGAACTTTTCACGCTCTTTTTGCATTTTGAAGGAGATGTCAAGGGTGCGGGCGATGGCCAAATGTTGGCGACTATGACCATAGACAATCCAGAATTTACCGGAACACTTAAATTTGATCTCAGGAAGATCGAAGGTATCGAATATACACAGGATCCCTTTACAGGAGATTGGGAGATAGGTGAGGACAGTTCACTGTCTGAGGATGAAGGTGTGTTCATCGACGCAGCAGCTGGCCGCTTACGCATGGAAAGCTTGGAGGTAGAAGTAGACTCATTGAACGCCGTGCCTGTTTACATTCTGACAGGTAGCGTCCCGGACGACCCGGAGGCGGAGTTTGCAGTCCTTTGGGTGGGTGTGGATGATCTCCTGATTCGGCAGATGCGGGTGGAGGGACACCCCCCAGCCAGCGAATACGAAGGCTCTATCCCCGGGCATCTTAAGGAGGTGTTCCAGACTGTCTCCTTAGAGTTCAGTCGATTTAACGTCCCTGTGGAGATCGAGGCTCCACAGGTGGAAACTACGCCTACCCCCACGCCAGTACCAGTGAAGCCCCTCGTTCAAGGCCAAGTGCAAAACACCGATCAAGAACCGTTGCAGGGCATCACGGTGCGGATAGGGGACATAGAAACGAAAACTGACCCCGGCGGTTCTTTCGCTCTGTACGGTCTACCTGAGGGTCCCCGGCTACTCCTCATCGACGGATCAACGTCTCCGGTGGAGAGTGGTAGCTACCCGCCCTTTACCATTCATCTGGACATCTTGCCGGACAGTGAAACCATTATTGAACGCCCCATATACCTTCCTTTCGTCGATTCAAGAAATGCCGTGGTGGTGGAGCCGGATGCTAACACGGCGGTGATGAATACCACAGACCCCAAGCTCAAGGAGGCTATGGTCGAAGTTCTTTGGGACACGGTCCGCCAAAATGGCGAGCCGTACACTGGGACATTGTCTATCACGCGGGTGCCTGTCGGCAGAACGCCTATGTCGCTGCCCGAAAAGCTGAAGCCCTCCATACTCATCACTCTTCAACCGGCAGGTGTTGACCTAGCTGTTCCAGCGCCGGTGACCCTCCCCAATGTCGACCGACACGCCCCGGGCGCCATCCTCAAGCTTTGGTCCCTGGATCATGAGACTGGGAAATTCTTCGTGGCGGGTCTCGGGAAGGTAAGCCCGGATGGCAAGACCATCGAAACCATCCAGGGGGGCATACGAGGAAGTAGCTGGCACTTCTTCGTAGTCACCATCGACGGTACGGGATTCATTCCCGAAGACTTGACCCCTGAGGAAGTTGAGGCCCTCAAGGACCTGGCTTTTAACCTGGGTCTCGTCGCGGCAGGCCTTGTACTCCCGGCAACCTGGCCTGCTTTTATTGGCCTGGCCCTCGTGGCCACATCTCGGGAAATATTCAAAGCTGGGACTACGATCGGAGAGACCCAGGTAATGGGTCCCTTCAGCTTTATGAACATCACTGCCAAGGAGAGGCAGGACATAGGCTTCAACGTCGCCCTCGGCCTACTTGCTAAAGGAATAGCAGTAAATGCGCCCAAGGGCTCGTACTTAAGCCTGTCAGATAAGGTTTGGACCGCAATCGGGACCTCAATAGTTGTGGTCAAGGCCGATGCAGCAAGGATGAGAGGTAACGCACAGCGGTTGAAAGAAAGGGTCCGAGCTAATCCTAGCTTGAAAATCAGGATTGACCCGATCATTGCAAACCTTGAGCAGAGCGCGGTTTTGATAGAAGGCACCATTCCAAAGCTACTAAGAGCGCAAGAACAAGCTCGCGCTATAGAAGACAACGCTAGGAAGTTAATAGCGTGGGGAAACCTTAACACCACCCAAGAACAGCTGGAAGAGATCGATGTTTTAAGGCTGGAGTTGGAGGCGTTGATCAAGTCTCATCAGGAAGCGGGCAATCCCTTTGTAGGTCTCGCCGAAGCCGTGGACAAGGCCCAGACCCTGCTCGAGGAGGCCCTCGCCGAAGTGAGCCGCCCCGTTGTACAAGGCCAGGTGCTGCTGAACTGCGGCCGTACAACCATCAGCACCCATACCGAGCCTGACGGCAGCTACACGCTCGCAGGTAACATCCCCCAAAACACCCCCTGCACTCTCCTGATGCTGGACACCGAAAACAAGACCTTCGCCAGATCCAGCGTTTCCCTGGAAGAGTCCACGGCTCTAACATCGGTAGACCTGGTTGTTTCTCAGCCTCTGAAGGAGATGAGCTACGGTCAGGTGTTAGAAGGGAGCCTGGAGGTGGCGGGGGAGACGGACGTGTACCTGCTGGAGGGGCGTGCGGAGGACCGCATGCGCATCCTCCTGAACCCCCTGGAGGTACCCCAAATCGGGAGGGTGAGGCTGCGGCTCTTGGACCCCGAGGGTAAGCAAGTCGCCAGTGGGTTGACAGGCCAATTTGGGGTCGGCAGCGGTTTCGGTATTATAGAGTTGAAGGATGTGGTGCTGCCTCAGGATGGGGTGTACTGGCTCCTGGTGGAAGTGTGGAAGAATGCTGTGGGCAGCACCTACGTCCTGACGGTAGAGCGCACAGCCTGAGCGCCCTTGCGCAATCCAGCGGGGCCACTGATATTCTCTAGACCTCTTTAACCAGCCGCATGGGCCCCGACTTCCTCGCCCCCGCCTCATTTGGAGGCACATTCTCTAAACAGATCATGCGCGGGCCATTCAGTGACTCCGTGTGCAGCCTCCCAAAGGTATGCGTCCAGTTCTCCAATGAACACTGGATAGTAGCCCTTGTTGCCAAAGCTGGCCCTTTGGCAAGTTCCGTTGAGAATACAACAAACTAAGCCGGCAAAAAATGACTGCCCGTGCCGGACGCAATCAAGAGACAATTTCCGCTTCTCAATAATGCCATCCAGTAGTTCGCACTTAGGGCGTCTGGAGTGACACGGCGACTAGAAAGTGAGCCACCCACCTCTACCAAATATTATCATTATAATAAGACCTATGTGGATGCTTGTGCGGTGGACCTTTATATTTACAATGGGGACGTTGCTGCTGGCGGCCTGCACCCAGCTCGGAGCGAAGCCCACTTCCACGGCCACGCCGACACTTACGCCTACACCCGAGTTGGCCACCACCGCAACCGCCACGCCTACCCCAGCACCAAAGCTAAAACCCCCACCGACCGCCACCTACTTTCTAGAAATCAAAGGTGAGCCCAGCGAAGGTGGCAGTGTCGAAGTTTCCCTACCGCCGAACCAGGACGGCGGATATAAGCTGGGGACTACCCTGAAGCTAGAGGCGGTCCCCAATCCTGGGTTCTCCTTCCATGAATGGATTGAGGGGCCTGCTGCAGAGGTCATCGGCACGGAAAATCTGCTGATAGTCACCATCAATTCGAACCTCGGCGTCGCGGTCGTCTTTGATAAAGCTGCGGCCATCTTGGCAAAAGCGCCTGTTATTCCCACATTTACCCCCACGCGTACGCCAACACCAGTGCCACTAGCCCCTACTCTCACGCCAACGACGACGCCTACCCCAAACGCCACTCCTACTCGCACACCTAGGCCTACATTAACCCCTACTCTGACACCTCCCCACACACTTACTCCTACCCCGACGACAACACCCCACCCCGGCGCCGTCCTGCCTGAGCTGGTGAAAGTAGCTGACCTCCCCGGCGGCGACATCGTGGATATCGCGTTTGTGCTTAGTAGCGCCAACGTGGTCTATCTGGCCTCAGAACCCAACGCCATGGGCATCTGGCGCAGCGACGATGCCGGAGACACCTGGTGGCAGGTTTTGGCTGACTATGGCAGCGGAGGCCCAGCGCATATTCATGATATGGTCGTGCACCCCGATAACCCGAATGTAGTGCTAGTGGCCGATGCCCATAACCTCATCAAGATCGTGGTGGCAGAGAGGGGCGTTGAGTGGACGATCGTATATCCACCAACGCCTGAGAAGAAAGCAGAGCAGGCCGTAACCGTGTTCGCTGTAGGCTTCAGCCCCTCAATGTCCGGGATCGCCTATGCTGTTGATGAACATGGCAACATCCTCAAGAGCCCCGATGGCGGGGACACCTGGTTGGCGGTGGGCCGGCTGGAGGTGGGTTTTGGTGTGTCCCTTGCGGTGGACGCTAGAGACCCGGATACCCTATACGTCGGGACTGGGACTGGCGTGTCCAAGTCCACCGACGGTGGCCAGAACTGGCAGCAGGTGTTACCTGAGGGCGGGATGGATCTCGCCATAGCTCCTGGGGCTCCCGACTTAGTGTTCGCCGCCGGTGGGCGCGGGATCTTCAAGAGCACCGACGGTGGGGAGACCTGGCGTCGTACCAGGGATCGGCATGCCAACTCGGTGCAGGTTGCACCCAGTAGCCCTCATGTCGTTTACGCCGGAACGTCTGAGGGGGTATTAAATAGCAGCGATGGCGGGGAGACCTGGGTCAATCGCAGCATGGGGATCAAGTATCCCAGCGTTGGCATCCTAGCCGTGCATCCAGGGGAACAGAACACGGTTATTGCCGGAAGTTCTCCAGCCTTACTAAGAAAACCTGGTGAACCCGGTCAGTTGGATTCAACACAAGGGGAGGGGATCTATAAAACAATTGACGGGGGCCTCTCGTGGGTGAGAAAGGGAAGCGAATTCATTGATGTAGACGTTGTCGAGGTGGCGGTGGACCCCAGCAATCCCAACGTGGTCTATGCGGGTACCCGATGCTCCCGAGGCGTCTACCGGACTGAGGATGGAGGCGCTTCTTGGATCTTTCTTTCCAAAGGCCCCAGGTGGGCCGCTCACTACACCATGCGGATAGCCACGGCAGCAGGCTCCATCGTCTGGCTGACGGGCAATGATGGTATGGAGTGGAGCAATGATGGGGGAGAGACGTGGGACTCTGCGTTGAACGAGCAGCAGCGGCACTTCCACGGCGTCGCCATCTCACCTCACGACCCCAACCTAATCTTCGTGGGCACTGTTGGGGACTACCGTGAGACGGCCTACTACCCCGGTGCCCGCATCCTGCGGAGCACCGACGGTGGGGCCGCTCCTGGGAGGAGGCGGGGAGTGGATTTCCCAGTGGGGTTGACACCAACGCCCACGACATCATCTTTGACCCCTTTGACCCCAAAGTCGTATACGTGGCCACAACAAGGCACGAGGCCTCCATCACAGTGGGTATCTACAAGAGCGCTGATGGGGGCGAGACGTGGATGCCTACAAACAACGGCCTCGCCGAGGACTTGGGCAGCATGGACGTGCACGAGATTGTGGCCAGCCCAGCCACGCCAGGGCTCCTGTACGCAGGGACCCGCGCCGGCGTGTATCGCTCCACCGACGACGGCGGCACCTGGGCATCTACCGGCTTTCGCGAGGGGGTTCGGAGCCTGCTGATCGATCCGGCGGACTCTAACTCCCTTTACGCTGGAACTGATGTGGGCCTCTTCTGGAGCGCCGACGGAGGCGATACCTGGCAAAGGCTGGAGTCAGTGCCAGCTAAGCCGATCACCGGCCTGGCTATGGATGCCCTGGGGAAAGCGCTGTACGCTGCCGTGAACCGTGTAGGCATCTTCAAAGGGGTTAAAAAGTAGAAGAAGTGGGGGCAACTCTTACTCGGCAAGCGCTCCGCAAATAGGGCAGCCTCTGCCTACTCGAAACTGACAAAATCCGTTGAACTTGCCGCAAGTGCCCTTTGGACATATTTGAGCCCTCTACCCCCAACCCTAGTCTTATCTCGTAGATACGACCCAGATAGACCGTAACCCCCGGAACGCGGTGTTCTATTGTAACTGTCTCAAGGGTTCTGACAAATTGAACCCAAGACTGTTTATCGGTGGTAAAGGGAGCATTCTCCACGACCAATAGGAACGCCCCATTGGAGGCAGAAGTTTCACAGCCCCCGGCAGTAAATTAGGGGGGTCCATACTGTCGAGCTCGATCTCTGCATCTGTTTCATTGATTCTTCCCCTTTAGCACACCAGAACGCTTATATTCTAAGTGCCAGCCTTCCGCCTCCTTAGATGCAACAATCATCTCGACATCCTCTTCGGTCCAGGTCCAAGGGGCGTCTTTAGATTCACCGACCACGTGGCCATCCTCCCCGTCGACAATTAGGACCTCTCTGGGGTCAATCCAGGTAGAATCGTCCGGTTCTATTCATCAGGCTTGCCACAAGCTTGGGCTGTGGTTGGTAGCTGGGAAGTCCCGGATTTTCACTGTGCCACAGGGGTTTCCTTGTTACCAATATCGATGGAGGAGTTCCAAGTTAAGGCAGTGGCCAAGCAAGCGCCGCCAATTCTGCCAGCTCCCGCTGCCTAACCTGTATCGATTGACGGGTCCCACGCTGGGTATTTCTTTGCGATCTCAGCAGTGAGCGTTAGCTTTGACTTAGAGTACTCTTGAGCCTTCTTGAACTCAAAGCCCTTGCCCGAGGCTTCCTTGTTGTGACGGCCGGCCAGCAAACAGAGGTTGCCGAGCCTGTTGACAAAGTCAACTTGAAGATCCGGGTCTGCGTTTGTTTCATTCGACCATTCGTTGCTTGGATGAAGCGGAAATACATGTTCAAGCGTAAGGTTCTCCCATGACGGGCCCTCCTCCGGCTCCTTTCCCTCTTGGCGGCGAAAGTCTGCCCTTTCCAGCTCAGCCATGATATATCGGGCTCGCACTGCTCTTGTTTCTACGTAACGCGTAAAGTCGTTTAAGAACTCTTCATCGTTCGGTATAATCGACGGGTATGCGCTCCACACCTTCGCTGGCGTGTTCAGTTCATCTGTGAATATGCTATGAGCAACCCGAGCACTTGTGATCTCAAGGAGGCCTGTTCTCCTTCTACCTACAGTTTGATATCTAAGATTTACGGCAACTTGGTTTTCAAGGAGCCGCTCCATCTGGTCGGTACTGAACCGTTCGAGCGCAGATAGAATAATAGGCCACATCTGGCGAGCCCCAAATATTGACAAGGTCTTGACGTGCCTTCTGCACCGATGCCCGAAAGAACTCCAAACCTCATGGTCAGGGACTTCGAGTGCTGCGAATCGATCAGCTGCTTGATCCAAATCCGCGGACAGTTCTACTGTTGCAGTGGGGGAAATCGACGCGTAGCGTTCTCGCCACTCGTCAAACAATTTTCCGCGCTGAATCCTCCCCCAACGGGATGTCCAATAGACCTTTAAGAAATCATCTCCAGGCCGATCCCCGATGTCTGAAAGCATCTTGATCCAGTTGGCCTGCACCTCTGGCAGACGTGCCACGGCCGGTAGCTGAACTTGTCCAAAGGCCAGATCTGGTAAATGATCTGCGCTGCTCAGAGTTTCTTGGTAGGTGTTGCGCTGCAAGTCTAGATGTGGGAACATGCTCCCCTAATCTACCACACAGGAGGGAACGCAATGGGGATAGTAGTTGCGCCAATTGTTGAAGGGAAGCTTGAGGCTTGGAAGGCATGGATCGCGGAACTGAACGGGTCTCGCCAATCAGAGTTTAGCAGTTTTAATGCGCGGTATGGCCTGACTCGGCACGCAGCTTGGCTAGCCGAGACACCAATGGGGCCGATCGTGGTCGCGCAACATGAAGGGCCCGGGGCAGATACGTTCATGGCGAAGTTAGGCTCTTCTACTGACTCGTTCGACCAATGGTTTGCCGGTAAGGTGAAAGAGATGCACGGATTGGACGTAAGTGCCCCTCCCCCCGGACCGATGCCTGAACTGTACACGAATTTTGGGGTCTCATAACCCCGATTCTAGGTTGACAGAGATAGACTGCTTGGATAGCATCTCGGGAGACTATCCCGCAAGACGGGCAAGCCGTCCGGGCGGAGAGGGAGGAAGAGGATGATTCTAGTTATGGGCGCAACGGGGAACGTGGGGAGCATCTTGATACCGACGCTGCTCCAGTCCGGCCAGCAGGTGCGGGCGCTGGTGCACGAGGAGGCCAAGGCCCCGGGGCTGAGGGACCAGGGGGCCGAGGTGGTAGTGGCCGACCTGGAGAAACCCGAGACCCTGCACGCAGCGGTGTCCGACGTGGACAAAATCTACCTCCTCATCGACAACGGGCCGAACGGCGCGCAGCACGGCATCAACCTCATAGACGCGGTGAAGCAGTCCGGGGCCCGACCCCACATCGTCAGGCACGGCATGTTCGGCGACAGCCGCAGCCGTATCAATACCCAGCACGAGCAGCTGGCGGCGGCCCTGGCCAAGTCCGGGCTGCCTGTGACGACCCTGAGGCCCACGTTCTTCATGCAGAACACACTGGCCGGGGCACAGACCGTGGCATCCGCGGGCCAGCTCTACTGGGCGATGGACGACGCCAAGCTGGCGATGATAGACATCCGCGACATAGCCGAGTGCGCGGCGGCCGTGCTAACCTCGGATGGCCACGTCGGAGAGAGTTATATCCTCACCGGCCCGGAGGCGGTCTCGTTCCACGATGTCGCCAATGCCCTGTCCGGTGCGCTCGGCAAGCCGGTGACCTATATAAACGTACCCAACGAGGCCATGGTGCAGTCGATGACCGAAATGGGCTTCCCCGAGTGGACGGCGCAGGGCTTCGCCGAGCTCATGGACGGCTTCAAAGACGGTTTCGCCAAGGAGGCGACTGACAATGTAGAGCGGCTCACCGGCCACCCGGCCCGCTCTGTTGAGACTTTCGCACACGACTTCGCCGGATTCTTCGGCGGCGGCCAGGGCTAGGCGGCACTGCCGCTAGTGCCGAAGAAGGACTCAACACCGGCCAAGCCCCCGTTAAATCTAGTCTTAGGAGAGGCGTGTGTCCGGGGCTGATGTCAACTCGGAACTTTCCAAAAGGGCACTTTAGGAAAATTGCCGTAATGCGTGTCGCCGTAGTACACGTTATCAGCTCGGGGCGCCCACTTGAGTCAAACATACCATCAGCCCGCCTCATCGTCGAACTTCGGCACAAACCTGGCCTGACTGCCGGAACGAATTCCCACTGCCTCCGCCAGACCGGCGTTGATCTCCAGGGCATATAGTATCGGCCGAGGCGGGGAGTAGATCTCAGGGATCGTCCCTTCGGGAGCAGGAAGTACGTTGGCGGTGACCCCGGCCACAACGCCGTCAGCGTCTATCCACACCATGTCCAGAGGAATCACCATTCCCCTCATCCAGAAGCCGTGAAGTCCTTCCACTTCGTAGATGAACAGCATCCCCTCTCTGTCGCCCAGGTGTTCCCTGCCCATCAGGCCCCTGGCACGCTGCTCTGGCGTAACGGGCAGCTCCACATCAAAGGTGGCTCCCTCAAACACCACCTGCTGGCTCTGGTATTGAGGGACGGTGGGAATAGGCGTAGGAGGCGGCTTTGGGGTCACAGTGGCCGTGGGCGTGGGGATAGGAGTTGGCAATGCGGTCGGCGTCGTACACGCTATGGTGAGCAGTGTACCCAAACCGAAGACGATAGGCCAACGAAGCACCGTTCGCATAGTGGGAATGGTAGCAAAATGGCCTAGCGCTGTGAACCCTGAAATTGCCTAAAAGGCTAGGAGTGGATGTGCTGAGTGGCTCCCAAGCCGCCGTCGAGCACAGCCAGCTCGTGTTTTAGGGATGTTTGACTCTATTCTAGTAAACCGGGCGTACGAAGCTCAACTGCAACGAACTTCATCGAGAGGGAGTTCACCCAATGGCGAGTGTTCGTCGCGGTAAGGCGTTCTCCAATGAATACGTGGCCCAGATGGCCGCCGCAGTTGGCGCACTCGATCTCCGTCCGCTGACCGTCGGGATCAGGTAAGCGCTTCACCGCTCCGGGTATCTCTTGATCGAAGGCTGGCCAGCCACCCCTGCAACAACTGCGATTGCCGATCCGGCCACCGAATAGAGTATCAGTATCTTCAAGACTACTCGTAGTCCAGCATCCTGTCGGCTATTCCCGTCTTCGATTCACCACGGCTAGGTCTGGAGACCTGGACTCAATCCCGGAAATTCACGTATTGCAGGGGCTGATCAATGTCCATCTCTTTTATGAACGCGATGGTCTCTTGCAAATCGTCGCGTTTCTTGCCGGACATGCGAAGTTCGCTCCCCTGGATAGCAAGCTGGACTTTGATCTTGGCGGCTCGGACCGCCTTAGTGATTTTGCGTCCCAGGTCGGCGTCAATCCCTTGCCTGATGGAGATTGTCCGCCTGATGGTTCCTCCGGCTGCATTTTGTGGCGCGTTGAAATCGAATGCTCCCTGATCCACATTCCGACGTGCAAGATACTTGCGAAGCAAGTCCTCTAGCTGGGTTAACTTCATGGTGTCGTCAGCGATCATCGTTAGGGTGTTATCGGTGCGTTCTATATCACACTTTGTCCCCTTAAGGTCGAAGCGCTGTTTGGTCTCTCGTTTTACTCCGTTTATGGCGTTATCTACCTCCATAAGGTCTGTTTTGGAGACCACGTCAAACGAGGGCATTGAGCATAACCTCCTTGATTTTGCCGGCTAAAAGGCCGAGCCAAGAGAGGGCTTGGCTGCCGTGCTTGTTCCGTTCAACCATGCGTATAACTGAAGGCATGATACCAGTTCCCAGCCTTTTGAGCACCCCCTTTCCTTGGCACTGGATGTCAGAAGCCTTCACGACAGCAGGAGAACTAGGCGAGGTTACCTATACATTAAACAGGAAATTGATGACGTCGCCGTCCTGCACAGGGTAGGTTCGGCCCTCCGAGCGGAGGAGACCCTGTCGTCGTGCCTTGGCGATTCCGCCGCAGCGCGCTAGGTCGTCGTAGGCCACCACCTCGGCTCGGATGAAGCCGCGCTCAATGTCGGAGTGGATACGCTTTGCCGCCAGTGATGCTGGTTCGCTTTGTGTCACGGTCCAAGCCTTCACTTCATCTGGACCGACGGTAAAGAAGGAGTCCAGGCCCAGGAGGTTGTGGGAGAGCCGTATCATCCTTCCGGCGCCGGACTCGCCGGCATCCATCGACTCGCGGAACTGCCGTTCTTCCTCCGGGGCGATCTGAACCAGCTCCATCTCCAGCTTTCCACACATGGCTGTCGTCTCTACACCGGAGCGGCCGAGACGGGTGTCCACTTCCTTTTCTAAGGTATCGACGGTGGGTAGCTGCTCCTCACCGATGTTGAACAAGACGAGAAGAGGCTTCTGCGTGAGGAACTGGTAATCGCCTATAGATCGTCGCTCATCGGAAGAGAAACTCTGCTCCCGTATGGGTATATCAGCGTCCAGACCATCCTTGAGCTGAGATATCAGGACATAATCTCGTCGGATCCTGTCCCGATCACCGGCCTTGGCTGCCTTCAGCTCTTTTTGCAGCCGTTGCTGTCTGCGCTCTAGAATGACGAGGTCGGAGAGGGACAGCTCTAACTGCATTAACGCCAGGTCCCGGTAAGGATCTACTGTTCCTTCCGGGTGAGGCACCGATGGCGACTTAAAGGCTCGGACGACCAGGACCAGAGCATCGGATTGCTGGAGGATATTCAGCATCTGACCCCCGATGCCTCGAGTTTTGCTCTTCCCCTCGGGATAGATCGGGAGATCGACGTACTGGACCTCCGCAGGGGATACCCGCTGCGGCTCAAACATCTGTGTCAGGGTGTCCAGTCGCCGGTCGGGGACCTTGGCTATGCCCATATTAGGTTTGCCTGGTGACTGAGTCCCGGGGGTTGCAGCTTGGCGACGGGTGAGCGCGTTGAATACGGTGGTCTTACCGCTCTGGGGTAGTCCGATAATCCCGAGGCCGATACTCATGACTGGTTCATCTATCTCCTACCCTCTTATAGCCAAATTCCCGGTGCACAACCATTATATGCTCGTTGCAAGCCGCGAGCAGCAATGCACTCAGTGTAAGGAGGAACTGGAAGCGTAAAAGTGTCCGCATAGGTCGAATCATAGTGAGGCGTAGGCAAAGTAGGGAGACACCATCCTAGGACCTCCACAGAGTATATCCAATGGTTGAGCCGACGAGACTGTTCCCCGGGTTCTACAGGTTAAACTGGGGATCCACGTAGTCCTTGTCTTTGGTGTAAATCTGGAGGCGAGAATACTGACAATCAGCTACAAAGAGTCGGCCCCCGGCCTCATCAAAGGCCACCGCAGTCGGGAAGAGGAACCGCCATTCAGGCTCCGGGCTTTTAACCCTACGCCGTGCCTTCTGCATATCTGGATTGGCATCTATGGATTGCTGGGCCCACTTTGAGAGTTGCTGGGCGTCCCCAATGAGCGAGGTGATGACATCTCCATCGGACGTAAAAATCTGGACACGGTGGTTAGCCCAATCGGCCACGTATACGTCCCCATCACCGTCAACAGTCACATCGGTTGGATAGTTCAGCTCTCCTACTCCTGACCCAAAAGTGCCGAAGCTAGCCAGGAAGGTGCCATCTGAAGAGAACTTCTGCACGCGATGATTGCCCCAGTCCGCCACGTATACGTCCTCCTGGTTGTCGATTGTGATGCCCCAGGGCAGGTTAAACTGGCCTTCACCACTTCCCTCTTCTCCAAACGTAGCTAGGAAGGTGCCGTTTTTGGTGAACTTCTGTATGCGATGGTTGTGACTATCAGCGATGTAGAGGCAATCTTCCTGGTCAAAGGCAATGCCCGAAGGCCGGTTTAGTTTACCCTCTACAGTTCCATGTGTGCCCCAGTTACTCAGGAAAGTTCCGTCTTTATCAAAGACGGATACGCGATGGAGCCACTCGTCTGTGACATACACATTTTCTTCTCTGTCCAAAGCAACAGAGCTGGGCCAAATCGCCTGCCCATCCTCTTCACCAGTTAAAGCGAACTCGCATAGAAATTCTTCATCACCGGGGGCTCCAATGGCAATCTTATTTACTCGGGAACCGGGGTTTTGTTCCCCGCCGCGGTTGACCACATAGACCGAGCCGTCCTGGCCTAAGTCTATCGCTGTTGGCCCCCAAAACCCGGTGCCTGTGTACTCCACCCGCCCAACCGTATGACTAAACCTATACACTCGCCCTGCCGCTACGGTTGTAATCATCTCTGACTCCCTCCCTTATGGAGTTGCTTCTCCTGAAGGTCGCCCTACTCCGGCCCGCCTCCTTGTGGCAGCTCCCCACAGTGTGTACTACTGGGACACCCCGGTCATGCACAGAGTGTCGCAGTTATGCGAACTGGTACTCTCTGGTGGCAACTATCAGTTGCAGCATGTCAGCAACCCTTTGAGCGGAGGCATCGTCCTCGTCTTCAGTATCCCAGTGCAGCGCACCACCCTCTTCAGCCTGCTTGATCAAGTGCTGACGAGTCTGATGTTCTACCTCCAAGGGGCCCAGCAGGTCCAAACAACCATCGACCAGTGCCTCTGGTGTGAGGTCTCCCTGGGCCCTAAGTCGGTTGATTATGGACTGCACCCCGGGCAGGCTGGTGTTGCCCACCAAGTCAGCGACGAAGTTGACCCGGCTCATGAGTGAGCCGCTGTTGATCCACTCCTGACCCGTGTGCCAGCCTTCCACACTGGGCGGGTTGAGGAGGTCTTGCCCCATGTAGCCGGGCTGCAAAGCTAGATGCGTAAAACCATCTCGTGGGAACTCCTGGCCGCCCACCAGCTTGCAAGCGCCGACGACTACCTCGGCGGGGCTTTTAACTTTGGCGAAGCGAGCCTCCATGAAGAAGTCGGAGTTGAACAAGACGCGCAGTACGGGACGCAGTTCGCACTCCGACTCAATGAAAACCCTTTCCAGGATACTTATGGCCTCAGGGTCCCGAGGAGGCTCAGTGGACCAGCTAGGCACCTGGGGCTCGTCGGCCACAAAGAAGTTGTACAGGTGGCGGGCGATAAAGCGTGCGGAGGCGGGTTGCTGAACGATGATGTCGATTATATCCTCACCATTAAAACGGCCCGTGTGCCCCAAAAAGCTCTTCCCGCTATTGTCGTGGTCCTCGGCCTTGTATTCGAAGGTCCAGGAGTGGCCTCGGCCATAAGGAGACCGGGGTAGCTTGGCAGCGATAGTCCAGCCGGTGAAGGCCCGGGAAGCATCTCTCACATCATCCTCGGTGTAGTTGCCCACACCCATAGAGAACAGCTCCAGCAGCTCTCGGCCCCAGTTCTCATTGACTGCGTGCTTGTGGTTTTCGTTGTTATCCAGCCAGAAGATCATAGCGGGATTCCTGGCCAGCTCTACCAGCAGACTGCGGTAGTTTGCCATGCCGTGGTGCCGGAACATGGCGATCTGCGCCAGTAGCTCAGGGTAGTTGTCCACCTTGGCGTTTCCGGTGGCGAACACCTGATGCCAGAAGAGGGCCATCTTCTCTTCCAGGGGACGCCCGGTATTGAGCATATGATACATCCAGTTGCCTTGACCCAAGGGGGAATTGGCACCAGGATTAAGAGCATGCTGATGATACCTCAAGAGAAACCATTGATTCGCGGGGGAAGCGCTCTCGGTATTCAGTATCTCTTCTACCGTTGCCTCATAGCCCTTGGCTACCCGGTCCTCCAGCTCCTCCCTCGTCGCCCCAAAGCCAGCACGGCGCATCAGGTGTGCCATCAACGCTATATCCTTGTCGGCCATACTCCCAAGCCCTTTTCACACAAGCTTCTTCGAAGCGAGGAATCTTAATCACCTTTATTTTAGTGCTTGCAATCCAAGGTGGCAAACTGCCGAACCAGGGTTCTATGTCAAAGAGCGAAGGCTTAGGAGGTGGCCCTATTGGGGGGAGCCATGGATGGGCTGACTTGCTGAGTTGGACTCCATGACCTAGCAATGTCTCCATCAGAGGTGATCGAAAGTTGGAGAGCTTTTGGCTGAGCTTTAACTTGCCAAAGGGCCAGATATGGAAAGTGTGCTCCCCAAAATGCTAGTGCTGCTGAGAAGATAGTCGAACCAGGGGGACTCGTACGTCCTAAACGCACATGTACCCGGAGTTGCCCACCTAGTCGGTCTTGAGTCCCTGGAGCTGGCTATCGATCCTCTCCGCTTCCAACGACAACCTCTCCCACTCCTCCCAGAGAGATTGCGCCTCCTCCTTGAGCGCCCGGTACTGCTTTCCGGAGGCGGCTAGCTGAGCCGCGTCGTCAAACTGGTCAGGGCTGGAGAACATAGACTCCAACTCCGAGATCCGGGCCTCGTGGCCCACCAGCCTGGCATCTATCTCATTTATCCGCATAACCAGCCTGCGGGCCTCTCTGCTGAGGGCCCGGCCCAGATCCTCTTGGGTGCTCAGCGGTCGTCCGGAGCGTTTCCTGCGTGGGCGGTTGTTAGCAGGGCCTTGCTCCTTGGCGTCATTGCCCGCTCCGTTGGCAACAGGAGGGGCGCTACCTTGCACGGTTTTGATCTCCTTCCGGTACAGGTAGCTGTCGTAGTCGCCCGGGAAGACCGTGGGTTGGCCGTTATCTATCTCAATGATCTTGTTGGCGACCTGCCGTATGAGAGTGCGGTCGTGGGTAATGAGACAGATGGTGCCTAGATAGTCGCTGAGGGCGTCCGCGAGTATCTCCCTAGACGCAATGTCCAAGTGATTGGTTGGCTCGTCCATTAGTAGCAGGTTACTTGGCTGGAGCAGCAGCTTGGCCAGGGCCACCCGCGCCCTTTCTCCACCCGACAGCACGGATATAGGCTTGCGGACGTCGTCGCCGCTGAACAGGAATCCGCCGAGGGTGTGCCGCAGGTTCTGGTCCGACTCGTCGGGCGCCGCTTGCTGCAGCTCCTCGATGAGCGTATTGCCGGGGTTGAGGAGCTCCAGCACATGCTGCGCGTAGTAGGCTGTTATCACGTTGTGGCTGGTCTTTCGCTCACCGTCCTCAAAGGGAAGGACATCCGCGAGAATCTTCAGCAAGGTGGTTTTGCCGGCGCCGTTGGGTCCAACTAGGGCGACCCGATCGCCGCGTGTCAGGACCAGGTTCAAACCACGGTAAACGGCTTTTTCGCCGTAGAACTTGCTCACTTTGGTCAGGCAGATGACCTCGGTACCGCTACGCGGTGGATTTGGGAAGGAATAGTGGACCCTCCTGGTCGCCCTGGGCAGCTGGATGAGCTGCACTTTCTCAAGCTGCTTCAAGCGGCTCTGCACCTGGCTGGCCTTCCGGGCTTTGTAGCGAAAGCGCTCCACGAAGCGCATCTGCCTCTGGACATAGCGCCCCTGCCTGGCCGCGGCGGCCTGTTTGACCTGAAGGGACTGCTCGCGGGCGATGAGGTAGTCGTCATAGTCGCCCCTCAGGAGCACCACCTCGTCGGGCTCAATAGCCAGCACCCTGGTTGCTATCTGATTCAGGAAAGCCCGGTCATGAGAGGTGACTACCACTGCGCCACGGAAGGACGCCAGGTACTTCTCAAACCACAAGTTTGCATCAAGGTCCAGATGGTTGGTTGGCTCGTCCAGGAGTAACAGGTCGGGCTTCCTGAATAGCAACCTAGCCAGGGCGGCCCGCATAAGCCAACCGCCGCTGAACTCGTCGAGGGGCCGGAGGAAATCGTCTTGCTTAAAGCTCAGCCCTGAGAGGATCGCCTTGGCCTCGTGCTCCCGGTCGCCTCCGCCAGCTGCCTCCAGAGCCTTGTCAAGCTGGCTGAGCTTTCGTAGCAGCTCACTCTGGTTGTTGGCTCTGGTCTCCGACGACAGGGACTTCTGGGTGGCGGAGATCCTGTCCCTAAGAGTGGTCACCTCTGAAGAAGCGTCCAACACCTCTTGGAGCAGGGTTTTGCCGGAAAACGGAAGGGGCTCCTGCTTGAGATAGCCTATCGTCACGTTGCGCTGCCTGGATATGCTCCCGGTGTCCGGAGAGATGCCGCCTGCCAAGATATCCAGGAGTGTGGTCTTGCCCGAACCGTTGGGGCCTATCAGCACAATGCGGTCCCCAGCCGCCACATTGAAGGTGAGGCCACTGAACACAGTTCGGTCTTCGTAGGCCTTGCTGATGTTGGATGCACTTAGCATTTTGATCTGCCCGGACTGTCATTATACCTACTTGATGCAAAGGCAGGGAACAATTGTCTTGGACCGGACCACATGCTCTTCCGACACGGTGGAGTGCGCTGTTGGTGCACAACCAGTGTTCCTTCAGCCTTGGGATGCACTCGGGGATCCGAGATCGCTATGATGTGGAGCCGGTCCAGGCCACTCAGGTTGGCGCAGAGATGCGCCACCGGGCAGGATTCGAACGTCAATTGACGTGCTTTGGGGAAAGTAGGCCGTTAAGATCGTCCAGTTGTTTGCCCACCTAACCCGCCCAATCCAAGCTGATCATCAGCGGATTCTTTCTCCTCTATTGTTTGCTCCCATTCTCGTACTTAGAGAGGTGAGCTAGCTAGAACTTCGCCATGGATAAGGCGATAATAACAGGCACTGACTGTGGGCTGCTATCAGCCTCTTCCTACCTGAGCGAGAGGCGTCAAAGGCAATCAGGGAACAGTGAATGTTCTTCGAGGGCACCTAGGGAAAATAAGGGGTACTATCCTGGGACACCCGCGTTTTTACCTCCGAGCGTTAGGCTAGCGAGAACGATCCCAGACACCTACAAATTGAACTGAGGGTCTACGTAATTCTTTTCTTTGACGTAAATCTGGAGGCGCCACCTCCCTAGATCGACGATGATCACCCGGCTCGTTTCGTGGTCGATAGCTATGTCTGTAGGCATCTTAAACCTCCACGCTATTTCCGGGTGCCTGGCCTGGCGGATCGCTTTGGCGACGTCGGGGTTCGCATCCACCTGCTCTTGGGCCCACTTGCTATATTGTCTCGCATCCCCCAAGAGGGTAGTGATGAACTCTCCTTTCGGGGTATACACCTGAACTCGGTCATTGCCCCAGTCTGAGACGTAAATATCGCCATCCTTATCTACAGCCACATTGGGAGGATGGTTGAGTTCACCGGTGTCTGCTCCCTCTAAGCGATAGAGGTGTGAAAAATCAAGGTGTCTGGGATAGTAGTCGGGATAGTTGAGCTCACCAGCCCCAGGTGCAGGCCGTCCAATCTGCATAAGAAAGATCCCATCGGGGCTGAACTTCTGAACCCGGTGGTTCTTCCAGTCTACTACGTATACATCATCGTTGTGATCAACGGTGATTCCCCACGGCCAGTTAAATTCGCCCTCTCCGCTGCCGTAGTGGCCCCACTCACTGAGGTAGCCGCCCTCTTTGGTAAACTTTTGAACACGATTGTTCCAGCTGTCGACTACGTAAAGGTTATCCTTCTGGTCAAAGGCTATACCAGAGGGTCCATTGAGTTCTCCCAGACCACTCCCTGGGGCACCCCACTTGCCGAGGAACTTCCCATCCTTGTCAAATATGGAGATACGATGAAGATACTCGTCGGAGACGTAGAGGTTCTCATCCTCGTCTAGGGCCACAGCGGAGGGCCACATGAATTGACCATCGTTCGCACCTGCATCACCAATGGCAATGAAGTATTCCTCTTCGGAGGGCCCTCCTACCTTTAGTTTATGAACCCGGGGATTAAATCCACCCGCCACGTATGCGGCCCGCCGGTCCGATACGTACACTACACCGTTCTTTCCTACTGCGATTCCATTAGGCCTAGCGAACCCTGGTGCTGGATTGACATATTGGTCTTGGCCAGAAGTCCTACCGCCAACTTGATGGCTCCAGTTGTATGCACGCCCACGCGCGATGGTTAATAGTGCCATCGGTCCCCTTCCCTGATTGAGTTCTTCTCGAACAAAAGATACATCGCCACGAATACAGTGTAACCGGAACCCAGGCGCATTGTAACATGCTGAATCAAGTCTAAGAATCTTCCCCTTGACTAGCTTGGGCAAAGGAGTTATGCTTGCCCATGTACCACGTCCTCATCTAGGCAGCGTAGGGACAGCGGCTACTCAGGCTCTCAAGGATCAGATTCTCGGAGGCACCACCATTTACCGCACGCTGAAACACCTGACTTCCCTCACGCCTAGAAGACCTAAGTAACATGAGGATGTAATAAACTGAAGTTGCCAAAGGGCCAGGAATAGACAACTAGAATTGGATCTTAGATACCTCTCGTTTTACATCCTCATCAGAGAGACGGAGATAGATTCGAGTGGTGTTGATGTCTTCGTGACCTAATTGCTCCTGAAGAGCGTCCAATCGGCCACTGCAATTCAAGAAGTTAATAGCATATCCGTGACGGAATAGATGAGCGTGAACATTTCGCTGGAGGTGAGCCCCTTGCGCGGCCTTCTTGATCACCTGGTCAGCCCGCTGCTTGGTGGTATGCCCACCTTTTCGTGATGAAAACAAGAAACCTGTCTGATCCAGGGAACGTGCTTGTGCGAAGAACAGCATCGCAGCAACCAAGCCCTCTTGCACAAAGACCACACGCTCAGCTCCCCCTTTTCCCAGCACTCGGATTCCATCCCGTCCAAGATCTCGCAACCGTATAGCAATGGCCTCCGAAATACGGAGGCCCGTCTCCCAGAGCAAAGCTGCTCTGCTCAATGCCCAACTGGCTCAAGACACCGGCAAAGAAAGAAGCAAGCTCTGAGGAGGTCCCTTGCTCTCCTCCCGCGATTGGTGTTGGTGTGGCAGCGGCTTCCGATTCTATGGACGAGACCGTAGGTGTTGGCGCTGCGGTCGGTATGGGTGTCGGCTCAGGCCCGCCACAAGCAACAGCCAAAGCCAGTAGAGCCAAACTGATGAGCAGAAATAGTATTCTTGTCATCACCTTTTGACCCAGACGGGTGCTTGCAAAGCCTTTGCAAATTATTAATATAAACCGCCCGACGAGGATTCGAACCAGATCCTCACGTCAGAGAGGGACCGCACACTACCCCACTTCTTCAGTCACCTCGTCCCCCACCCCAGCAGGTGCCCCGTCAAACCGTCGCACAATGTCATACAGCGTGGTGCGCTGGGCCGGGGTGAAAAATGTACAGCTCCTTTATGGGCTGTAAGGCTTGGGCTCCAGTAGGACGAACTGGTTGCCGTAGAGGTCTTTAAAGATGGCCTGCACGCCCCGAGAATTCAAGGTCTCGTAGGCGCTCTGGCAGTCGTCAGTCTCAAATACCCAGGCCGTGCTCTGGCCCACTCGCTCCAGCATGCTCTTCTGAGTCTCTTCGTCGTGGTAGCCGCCGGGCTGCTGAAGGACTATCTCCATCTCCTTCTGGCCCTTGGGAGCTACCGTAAGCCAGCGCATTTCAGGCCCGAAGGGAACGTCGGCCCGCTTCTCCAAGCCCAGCTTCTCGGTGTAAAACTTGAGGGCTTCGTCCTGGTCTCGCACCAGGATGGTTACGTGCCCCAGCTTGCTAATCATTGTTATTCCCTGCCCCTTTTCCACTAACCCACTGCCGCTGTTTCCACTGCGCCATCGAAGCGACGAAGGATCTCGTAGAGGGTGGTGCGCTGGGCGGGGGTGAAGCCCGCCTCGGAGATCATGTCCACCACCTCGTCCACGGTGGTACGGTTGTAGAAGCCTGCTTCCTGCATCACGTTCTCCTCAAAAAGGGTGCCTCCGAAGTCGTCGCCACCGAAGTGGAGGGCCACCTGGCCCGTCTTCTTGCCCTCAGAGAACCAGGATGCCTGGATGTGCTGGAGGTTGTCCAGGTAGATGCGGGACACGGCTATTAGCCTCAGGTACCGGTTGGGCCCCGCCTCCTCCTTGACTCGCTTGCCAAGGGCGGTGTTCTCTCTCTTGAAGCTCCAGGGGATGAAGGCGGTAAAGCCACCCGTCTCGTCCTGGATGGAGCGTATGTGCTCCAGGTGATCAATGATATCCTCGTCCTCTTCCAGGTGGCCGTACATCATGGTAGCAGTGGTGCGGTAGCCCAGCCTGTGGGCCTCTCGATGCACCTCCGTCCACTCTGATACCCGGCCCTTGGGGAAGAGACGGCTTATCTTGCGCTTCACTGTATTTGATAGGACCTCCGAGCCACCCCCAGGGATGGTCTTAAGCCCAGCCTCTTTGAGACGTTGGAGCACCTCTGGCAAGGAGAGGGCCGATACCTGGATCATCTTCATGATCTCTGGGGCGGAGAAGAAGTGGGGGTGAATTTGGGGAAAGTTTCGCCTCGTCTCACGCACCAGCTCCTCATAGTATTCCAGGGGCAGCTTGGGGTTGAGGCCTCCCTGAAGGAGGACCGTGGTCACACCAAGGGTCGAGGCCCTTTCCAGCATCCCCATCATCTCCTCAATGGAGTAGGTGTACGCCTCGGGGCTGCCCTCAGTGCGGTAGAAGGCGCAAAATGTGCAATAAGCGTCGCATACGTTGGTATAGTTGAGGTTGGTGTCCACCACGAAGGTGACCACCTGCTCGGGGTTGTGACGGTAGCGAACTTCCTGGGCCAAGGGCGCCAGGTCCAGCAGCTTGGTGTGCTGAAGCAGGTACAGGCCCTCTTTCTGGGACAGACGCTCCCCTTCCAGCACCTTTCTTCGTATGGCGTCTAACATTGAGTCGGCATCCTTTACTGGGTTACGACCATGAGAGGGGTGGGGTGTTGAGGTACTCTCGGAATTTCTCGATTGCCTTCAGCTCCTCGACGCCGGCCCAGTAGCGGAACCCTCGGATGTACTCCACCATATCCCGGGGCCTCATTAACAGGTCCTCCCGAGGCTCTCTGACGCGGTGAATTTGATCCAGCCCCCCGTCCAGGGAGCCATAGAGCACGTTCTCGAAATAGGTGACCCGTTCCGGGTCCAGGTCGTTCCGGATGATCCACTTGGCGAAGACGAAAGGCATCTCTGTCCAGTGGTACCACTCGGTTGCGAGGTCGTAGAGATGAGGGAAAGAGGGAACTCCAAGGCGGCTTCTGAGAGCTTTGTCTCCTATGAGTAAGAAGGCATCGTTGTCCTCCTGGGGCTGTTCGGAGACCACGTACTCACTGGGTTCGACACGGTATTTGTGGGTCAGCAGTACCTTGAGGAGCTGGTGAGAGGTGGAGCTCTCTTGGGTGATGCCGATCCTGGCCCCTCCCAACTCTTCTATGGGTACCTTGGAGAAAAGGAAGGTGCTCCCAGACTTGTCGAGGGTAGCGATGCAGAACTGCCCCAGCGACTTAAACTTTTCTTCCAGTCGAAAGCAGTCCGCTAGAGGAACAGGCCCCGTGTCTATCTCACCGTTCTCTGCCGCACGGGTCAGAGCGGTGGGAACGAGGGGGAAAACTTCGATATCTTCCCGGTTCAAGCCGTGATAGAACGGCTCGCAGTTGAGATAGGGTATCTGCCCCACTCTAATTTTCATAGACCCTCACAACGTTATAGAGTGCGTCCCGTTCAACGGGGACCTTCTCGGCTTCGTTAATCAGGTGAACCATACGCTCTCGGGCCAGTCCGGCTGGGCTTGCGGCCTTGGCGGCGTGGGCGATGCGTTCTCGCCCGATGGTGCCGTCCAGGTCGTCGGCGCCAAAGTTGAGTGCCACCGAAGCCGTCTGCTCCGACAAATCCACCCAGTAGGCCTTGATGTGGGGGAAGTTGTCCAGCATGAGGCGAGCGGCGGCCACGGTCTTCAGGTCATCGATGGGGGAGGCGGGACGAGGCACCAGACGGGTGTCCCCTACCTGGTACTCCAAGGGAATGAAGGCTAGGAATCCTTCTGTTTCCGCCTGAAGCTCTCGAAGCAGGAGCAGGTGGTTCACCCGCTCCTCGAAGGTCTCGATGTGCCCATACAAGAGGGTGGCGTTGGAGGGTATACCCATGTTGTGGGCCAATCGGTGAATCTCCAGCCAGCGATCTGGTCCCGCTTTACCGGGGAAGAGAAGCTGTTGTACCCTGTTGGAGAATACCTCGGCGCCGCCACCGGGCATAGAGCGAAGCCCTGCCGCTTTGAGCCGTGCCAGTGACTCCTCGGGGGGAATCTTCCAGCGGCGGTAGAAGTAATCGATCTCGGCGGCGGTGAAGGCCTTGATCTGGGTGTGGGGGAAACGGTCGTGGATGGTTCTCACAATCTCTTCGTAGTGCTCGAAGGGCCAGTCGGGGTGGTGCCCCCCTACTATATGAACCTCTCGGGTCTCCTCATCGATGAGTTCCAGGATCTCCTCCATGCTCATCTCGTAGGCATCGGGGTCTCCCTTTTTCTTGGCGAAATCGCAGAATCCGCAGGATAGGACACAGATGTTGGTGGGGTTTATGTGCCGGTTCAGCACGAAGAAGACCTGCTCACCCCAGCGCTTGCTCTTTAGGTGGTCCGCCATAAGTCCCACGGCCGGCAGGTCTTCCGTCTGAAAGAGGAGCAAGCCGTCTTCGAAGGAAAGCTGCTCCCCCACCAGCACCTTTTCCCACAAGGGTATAAGGCGTCGGTCTCTGAAGGCGATACCTTCTACTACCTCTATTGAGGCCATCTGCTGCGTCCTTCTCTTCAGGATACGGGCTCCCCGACGTCGGCAGACATGCCGGTACTGTTCACTTTCACGCCCACTCCTCTTAGCAGAACCTGCCGCAGCACGGGTAGGGCCTCCTTAACCGGTGAGGGCTTGCCAGTGTACAGCCACCGAATGATCACCTCATTGATGGCACCCAGCCATATATAGGCCACGATAGAGGTGTCGGTAGGCGGGATTGAGCCCTCCTGCACCGCCAAGTCCAGGTTGTGCTTTATAGCCTCGGCGAAGCGGGAGAAGATCTCTATTCGCTTCTTCTCGAAACTGTTGCCCATGCTCTAGCCTTGCACCAACAACAGCTTGGCAAGCCGTCTGCGCTTGCTCAGGCTCTCCAGGGCGGTGTCAAGAGCTGCCTCCACGCGGCCAAGGGCGCTTTTCTGCCGGGCAGTATTCTCTTCCACACGACTAAGGAGCCGATCAGTCAGGTTATCCATGACGGTAAAGAAGAGGCGCTCTTTGCTGGGGAAGTGGAAATAGAAGCCACCCTTGGAGATATCGGTACGGCGGACGATCTCGTCCACAGCGGTGTCGTGATAGCCTCGTTCGGCGAACACAGTCTCCGCCGTTTCCAGAAGTTTCTCTCTGGTAAGGGTTTTGTGGCCCATCAATTTCCCACTAAAAACCGACCAGCTGGTCGGTGATTTGCTCGTGATATTGTATGTCTCCTTATATGGAGCGTCAAGGCTTACCCTGCTTTAACAAGCAGGCCTGGCGAGGATATCGCTTGAGATCTTGCGGGGAATTAACTGGCCGTCGCCCAGGCTGCCCAGGAACTGTCCATTTTCTATCTTCACCTTGCCCCGCAGCATGGTGAAGGATGGCCATCCCTCGATCTCCCAGCCCTCCCAGATGCTGTAGTCGCTGATGTGGAAGTCCTCCATAGTTAGGCGCTTACGGATGGAGGAGTCTATGAGAACGATGTCGGCGTCGCTTCCTGGAGCAATGGCGCCCTTGCGGGGATAGAGACCCATGATGCGGGCGGCGTTGGTGGAAGTGATGTCTACGTAACGCTGAAGGGACATTCCCCGTTTGGAAACACCCTCGCTGTAGGTGATGCCCATCCGGGTCTCGGCGCCGTTGTGGCCTCCAGTAACCTCGGACAGAGTCTTGCCCATAACCTTCACGTTAAAGGTGGTGCAGTACTCGTCGGTGGCCATAGTGTTGAGGCCCTCTTTAAGCAGCCCGTCCCACAGGGCCAACCGGTCATCCTCTGACTTCAACGAGGGGTAAGTGTGGTACTTCATACCGTCGGGACGTTTGTAATCCTCTGCAGTGAAGCTGACGTAGTTGTGTAGGGTTTCGCCGTAGATGGGAAGACCCTTTTCCCGAGCCTCCTGAATAGCCTGTACCCCCTCCTTGGCACTCACGTGGACAAAGTACACCGCCGCTCCTGTCCACTCGGCCAGCTTGAGCACCCTTCGGAAGGATATGTCCTCGGACATGTTGTTGTGGGCCAGGTGGAGGTTATAGTGTTCGGTGCGCTCCTCCTCCTCTAACCTCTTGTACATATACTGGACGATGTCATCGTCCTCGGAGTGGATGGCCATGATCCCCCCGTTGCTCGCTACCTCCTCCATCACGGCTGAAAGGTGCCCCATACCCACTAGCCTTTGGTCACTGGCAGGAATGTTGGGCCTGATGTTGGTGGTGAAGATCTTGAAGCTGGGATACCCTGCGGCGATGGCCTCCTTTATCTGAGGGAGGATTTGGGATGGGATCTTCCCTAGCAGCATGCAATGGTGGGAGTAATCGGCGTAAGACTGCCCTCGCCACCGCGAGGTTCGTTCTTCGATGGCCTGGAAGATATCTATGCCTGGGTGCTGGATAGCGAAATCGATGAGGGTGGTGGTTCCGCCAAAGAGGGCGGCGCGGCTCACGTCGGGTGGCGGCATAGTCTCCATACCCGGATGGCCCATTATAGGTGCTGCTATGTGAGCGTGGGGTTCGATGCCTCCGGGCACCACCACTTTACCCGAGGCATCTATAAGCCGGCCTACATCCGCCGTTAGGGTTCCCGGTTCGCTGACGGCCACGATCTTCTCTCCCTGCACCGCCACATCCCAGTTCCCCACTCCCCAGGCTGTAACTACCTGGCCGCCCCTGAACACAAAGTCGAGCATCGTGTCACCTCCTCATAATGGCGAGATGATATCCAGAGTGTAGCGCAAAAGATGTCCACCATGCGACTCAAGGGCTCTTCAGCTAGGGCTACCATCTCACATAGGAGTTCCAGAGGAGTAATGCCCCCACCACAATCAACACCCAGCCCGTGGTGAAGATAATGGTGTTGACTCCAACCCTTCGAGTTAGGTGGGCGCCGAAGTAAGTCCCCACCATGCCTGTCGAGCCCATGGCGGCCATCAACGGGATGTCCACCTGCCCCCTGATTCCATGACCAGCGAAGCCGAAGCTGCCTACTAAGAATCCGATGGCCAGGTTGGTGCCTGCAGCAATTCTAGGTTCGATCCTCAGAATGCGTACCAGGGCGGGCAGGCGAAGGCTCCCAAGGATAAGGCCCACAGCGCCACCTAGGAGGCCTACACCAAAGCCTATTCCTGCCTCGGTGGCTACTCGATTAACGTTGAAGGGTACCTGGGTTCGCATGGTAGTGTGGCTGGAGCTATCGGTGATGGGCTGAACCCTTACACGCACCACAAACTCAATTCCCTGCCATAGGACGAAGGCCCCGACTAGCCCTATCAGCAAGGACTCCGGGACCACATCGCTGAAGAACCCGCCGATAAAGGCGCCTACTAGAGAGGGCAGACCCATAGCCAAAACAACACCCGGGTCCATATGGCGTTCCCGCAGATGGCTGTAACCGCCTGTCAGAGCGCTGAGGGTGCTCACCAGGATGTTGGTGCCCCCTGCTACAGTAGCGGGCATGTTACGTGCCAGAAGGAGTATGGCGGGCAGACGCATGGTGCCCAAGGCCAGCCCTACAAAGCCGCCCAGCACACCCACCAGCAGTGAGATGAAGCTGAGAAGGATGACTTGCCACAAGGCAATGGAGGTGGTGAATTCGAGGAGCGGCATTGATCAGGGGTTCTCGTAATATGGGTTGAGAGACTAGAGAAAGCCTGCAGGCTCGCTATTCCCTAGGTCCTGTAAACTTCCACCGCCGCCCCAGCGAGGATCCCCCCCTTTATGGGGGGACGAGTCTTCTTTACACGTACCCGCACCCCCGCCACGCTGGGGAAGTCCAGCACCTGTTGGGCGATGCTCTCCGCCACCGCTTCGATTAGGTTGCGGGGTGGGCCTTCCAACACCTCCTTGGCTATGCGGTAGAGGTGAGTGTAGCTGACGGTGTCCTCCAACTGGTCGGAGCCTCCTGGCCGCCGCAGATCCAACTCGGCCTCCAGGTCTACCACGAAGGGTTGACCTATACCCCGCTCCTCGACGTTGCTGCCGTGGTAGCCGTAAAACTGCATCTCCTCGAGGATTATACGGTCAGAAGGCATTTTTAAATCCCTCATTTCTGTTAGTGATGTTTCTTAAAGTGCCTGCCCGTCCTGATGGCATGTACTCAATTACACGGTTCCGCTCCACTCTGGAGTGGCATCTGGGCAGGCCCAAACACTGAAGCAAAGCTCAATTTAATTGGCCACCTGGGACGACGGACCAGGCGTCCATTTTGCCACCTCTCCTCCTCCCTGTCCATATTAGGGATATGGCCGCCGCTCATGTGGACGGATTGGAACCGGTGCCGCACACGTGCTCCCGTACGGTACGTTCGACCTGAGATATTTGTGTCATGACTTTAGAGCGTCACAGTACTCCCTTCCGGCCAAGGGTCATAGGATGATGAACCAAACGCATCCCATCCTAGACGGCGCTGGACGCCAGACACTATGTACCGAAGCCCGTTGACCCTGAGAGGCTGCAATTGGCCATCAAGGTCACGCTGAGTGAGGCACAAAACGGGACATCGTTACCCGACTCTGTTATGGATGAGAGTGATTGATATGACGAAGATACTGATTGCTGATGATGATCAGGGTACCTTGACCAATAAAAAATGCGATCTCTGGGAGGCTCGCATGTCATCCAGGCGGGACAGACGTTTGCATCAGGCTTGGGCCTTATGATCTCTCTCAGAAGGATATCGTGAAGGATATGGAACAGACTCTCAAGCTTCGATGACAGGGTGCTCCGCGGCGAGTCCTTGCCTCCGCACATGGCTCTATGGAGACAAGTGTCCAGAAGGATTGTCGAAGAATCTACTTAAAAATCACCCTTTAGTAGGATGAACACTAAACCGCATCGCCGTATGATCGACTGGCACCTTCGGCCGCTGCCACGGCGGCTGTGCACTCCTTAAATTAGCCGTGTCCGACGGGCAATCAAGCTTAGGTAGTACTGAGTTGAAAGGGCAAACACCCGGTATCATGGGAGGCAGTCCGAATGCAGGCTGTCCCTGACACCTTAATAGCAATCGGCTTCCTAATTTTCCTGATTGGAATTGTCTGGGTAATCGTGACCCGCCTCGGACATCGAGGCTGGAAAACACCTGCAATTTTCATAACGCTGGCGGTCGCGGTAATAAATATTGGGGGCCTCATTTCTCTCAGTGACGTTTTTGGCCACGATCACTCACTTGATCCATATTTTGATCTTTACCCTGCAACACTCCAAGAGACTATTGCATTTTCCCTAATGCTGCTGGGCTTTTTCGCCGTCTTGGTAGGCATTGTCTGGGTAATCAAGGCTCTGTTTAGGAGTGCACGCCGCAGGACACCCGCAGTCATGATAGGGTTAGGAGTCGCAGTGATGTTGCAGGGCGGTATCCTCCAATTAGAAACGTACGAACTACCCCATGATCATACCATCTCCGGGTGGTTTGAGAGGGAATGGGTAGAGGCGGCCATGATAGCCATGATGGTAGACAAGGAAGTCGGCAATGTTATACCAAACACCAGTTCAACCAACGCGTGGTCCGAGAATCCAGGAGGGACTGGCACTGCTCCGCTATATCCGACCTATCTGCAGGAGACTAATACGACTTGCTTCTACTGCTGGGACTCAAGCGGTAACATTACACGTCAGGACAAATTCTCGGCAACTTGCGGGGCACCTGTCAAAGGCTCGGTCACCATTCCCCCGTGCGCCGGTCAGATGGGCGAACCCTGGGTCGGCCGGGCTGATTCCGGCTATCTAATCCTGGTTGGAGCTACGGCGGTAGTGGTAGCGGTTTTAACCGGAGCCTTTGTGTGGATCAAGCGAAAAGCAGTCAGTGGTGGCCGTGCTTGATCCATTGGGGAGGCCGGCACAAGTTGGCATTGGGTGAGACCTTGACAGACGCTCCCTAAGAGCACGTGCTGACTGATGAATACCAAACGAATTCCCTGGAATCCCGGTGCGGAACAGGTCAGGCAATCTTGTTCTGTAGTGGGGACCATACTTTTCGGTAAGCGAAACCTTTTCACTAGAGGCTTCATCTACGGCGTAATCACTCTGCTACTCTTGGCCTGCGTCCAGCCCGAGGCGACCCCCACAGCGACGCCAACCCCCACCCTAACGCCGACCACTCTACTCACGCCCACTCCAACCCCAACTCCAACTGCGAGGCCTGTCCTAACCCCCGCTCCTACGCCAACACCGACTCCAACCCCAACTTCAACTGCGAGGCCTGTCCCAACCCCTGCTCCTACGCCAACACCCACTCCAACCCCAACTTCAACTGCGAGGCCTGTCCCAACCCCTGCTCCTACGCCAACACCCACTCCAACCCAAATTCCTACTCCCACTCCGACGGCCATTCCTCCACCAACTCCCACCCCCGTACCGGATGTTATTTTCTTCAATGGCCAGGTTGTTACTATGGAGCCCGATATGCCGTTGGCGGAGGCGCTGGCCGTTCAGGGAGAGAACATCGTAGCAGTGGGCACCAATGAGGATATGCTGGCGTTGGGCGGGCCGGAGTCCTTGGTATTCGACTTGGGCGGCAAGACGCTTCTGCCGGGCTTTGTCGACTCTCATAACCACCTTTTCAACGACGCTGAGGGTCTGATGGGGCTAACGCTCGAAGAGGCGCAGGCCCTTGCTTTAAGACGTGGCATCACAGCAATAGCAGATATGTTTGCAAACGACGAGTTTCTCGAACAGATGGAGATATTCGAAGCGGAAGGAAAGTTGCGGATACGGACCAGCCTATATCTGTCCCATACCGATAATTGCGGCAATGTTTGGGGCGACTGGTACCAGGACCACCCGCCAGTTCGGGATCCCCATCAGATGCTGCGCTTCCCTGGCGTGAAAATCTTCTCCGACGGTGGGTCATGCCTCAGGCCGGCCTATAGCTTCGATCTTCCAGAAGGGCGTGCGCTCGAAGGTCCCCAGGGCGGTCTGTTCTTCAGCGAAGAGGAGCTGAGCCGCATGGTGGCCCAGGCCCAGGAGGCTGGATATCAGGTCGCTATCCACGCCATCGGAGACCGGGGCATCGAGACCGTCCAGAACGCATTAGAAAGAGTTCTGGCAGGCCAACCCAACACATATCGACACCGCATAGAGCACAACTGGATGATCAGGCCAGACCTGCTTCCCCGTTACGGCGAGCTCGGCATCATACCATCGATCTGGGGACGGTCTTACACCTGTTGGGTACTGGATCAGGGTGAGGTCGGCCCCCGTGGAGAGATCACTCATCCTTACGGAGAGGTAGTGCAACCCTGGACGAACCCGGTACGCTCCCTTATCCACGCTAATCCTGGCCTTCGTATCGCCTGGCAGAGCGATCTGCCGTGGGTCGGTGCAGGTCCACGATCTATACAGCATGGTCACGCGCAAAGAAATCAGGGACGATGGCGTGACGGTGTGTGACCCCCCGGACTGGCTGGTCGCCGAAGCTATTACGGTCGAGGAGGCTCTCCGCCTCATGACGATCAACGCCGCGTACTCGATCTTCATGGAGGAGAAGATCGGCAGTCTTAAACCGGGCAAGTTTGCCGATTTGGTGGTCATCTCCGACAACCCCCTTACAGTGGAGCCTGACTCGCTTATCGATCTTGAAGTGGTGGCTACGATGATAGCAGGCCGAGTGGAGTACTGTAGCCTGACCCATGAAGGTTTTTGCGATGAACTGACTTCAGCAACCCTGCAGTGTATCCCGTCAGGCGATCATGCCAGCATACAGCGTGCTCTTACCCGACCCGGATCAAGGGCTATGTTGTGTCGAAACGCGGTCTTTGAGCTGAGCGAAACGATTTACTATACGGCTGATAACCAGAAGATTTACACGCAAGGCTTTCCCACTGATGATTCCAGGGCTCTTCTAAGAATTGTTCACAAGGACGTGGCGACCGCAGTATCGATGAACAACCGTGCAGGTGTGAAGATGAGCCACGTCATCATCGACGGGAACCGCCCCGAGCTTGGGATCGCGTCTGGCGGGCTGATCGAGTCGGGCGGCAACGGTGCGGGCACCGTGGTGGAATGGGTCAAGGCCTACGAGCCACGAGGCTGGTCCGTCTTGGTTATCGGCCACGGTGACGATTTGGTATGTCAGGGGGCAGTAGCGAGGAACAACGAGCTTGGCCCTGCGGGGCGTGCAGAATACATTATGGCGGATGGCATTTCTCTAGCATGCCGAAACAGTATTGTGGAGAACAATACAATTGTTGATGCCACGGATGGCGGGATCGTCATCTTCCAGGCGCCCGGCTCCCTGGTGGCCAATAACACCATCATAGCCGAGAGCCGGATCATGTTCTACGGCATTCCTATGGTAGATACTGGCCCTTACGATGGGGACTTCACCGGGACCCACGTGACCGGCAACATCATTGATGCTCGGGGCGCACTCATCAGGCATGAGATTGATATGGGGCCTTACGTGGGTTGTATCCCAGCGGAGGAAATCACATTCAAAAGCAGGGGCGCGGTCGTTACCAACAACACCCTGATGGGAGACCATATGGCCTATGGGTTTGTGGTCAGCGGCGTGGAAGGCTGGACCGT
Organism: Dehalococcoidia bacterium; assembly: GCA_965248115.1. Lineage (GTDB taxonomy): Bacteria > Chloroflexota > Dehalococcoidia > Lucifugimonadales > CBDFII01 > CBDFII01. The sequence continues at coordinate 653,464 of CBDFII010000005.1, read as the reverse complement.
GACCGGCAACGTCGATCTCTCCACGCACCTCATCCCAGAAATGGAAGCAGACTGTTTTGGGAACGTTGTTGATCCTCCCAGAGGGTTCCAACGCAATCCCGTAACCTCAAGTGGCATATTTCAGGCGGAGTTTAAAGACGCAGTCCTGGGCTTTACGACGGATATGTGGACATTTCAGGCTGTGGCTTCCGAAACGTGTGTGAGTGACCTTATCGGAGCTGAAGCGCTCGCGGAGATAAAGGCGGGCAACCGGGGAGAGCTGTGGCCGGCCCTGGAAGCTGCCCCAAACGGCGAACGCATTGGCCAGTGCATCAGCATATACACACTGCCTGATACCTCGGACCTGTCCGGCAATGTTGGGCTCGAGGTTCTCCCTTGCGCGCCTTCCTGTGTTGAATTGAAGCTTTTTAACCTCTCCGACGACACTGCAGATTTGCAGAGGACGGAGTTTCTGCTAGATGACTTTCTCGTCCTGTGTCGCGGTCTCCCAACGTCCCTCGAGCCATGGGATGAGGTCCACTGTACAATTGAGGATTTTGTGACACCTGGCTTCCACGTCCTAAGGTGGTATGGACTTCAGCCTTACGTTGGGTTGTGGGTCTTCAACTATCCACTTGAGGATGGGGCGTAGCCTGCGCGCTACCGGCCTTCACCCGTAAACCGCAGTTCCAGGTATTCAAGGAACCACACGAGTCAGATAGTGCTGGGGGCCAGGTTCCCTTTACTTTTCTGCGGGCGCCCTCGGATCACGACTCATCTCGACTTTCCCGTCTCCACCAGCAGAACTCAGCCGCCTCGCACGCACCTCGTGCAGCTACTACGGCATGGCTTTGCGACGCACCTCACAGAATGTTCAATCGCATTCCGCACGGAAGCCTATTCCACGCGGCTACCTGCTCTGAGAGATAGTATCGGCCAGGGTTAGCAGGTTGCGAGCTCGCTTCATTACAGGTACATCTATCATCACTCCGTCCAGGGATGCGGAGCCTTTACCTTTCGTCTCTGCCTCGTCCCACACCTCCATCACCCGGCGGGCGTATGCTAACTCTTCCTCGCTGGGGCTGAACATGCGGTTGATGGTCTCCAACTGGGAGGGGTGAATGGCAAACTTGCCCTTGTAGCCCAGCTTGAGGGCCATATCTATATCTGTGACCAGACCCTCTTCGTCACGAAAGCGTACGTAGACGGCGTCCAGAGCCACCACTTCGGCGGCATGAGCCGCCATCGCCACCATGGCACGAGGAAGATAGACCTCCTCTCCGGTGGTAGTGCGCCGGATAGACATGTCGTTGGTGTAGTCCTCGGCACCAACGGCCACTGCCAACACTCTAGAAGAGGCAGTGGCTATGTCATAGGCGCGCAGGATGGCCTTGGCGCTCTCTAGCCAGGGGATCAGTTTAAGCTGACCTTCTACCAACTGCGCCTCTCGCTCTGCAACAGTGGCTATGTGATCGTACTCCTTGATGTCCCAAGGGGAGTCTACCTTGCCCACGCTGATGCCGTAAAGGTGAGGACTAATAACAGCGCTAAGCTCATCTTTGGTGAGGCCAGTGTCCAGGGAGTTTAATCGGACAATTACCTTGCGACCCGGTCCTGGCAAGGTGGGGGTCATCTCCCTCGCTATGTCCCTGGCGTTAACTTTCTCATCTGGGGGCACCGAGTCCTCCAGGTCCACCACAACCGCGTCAGCATCGAAGCCTCGGGCCTTTTCCAGCATGTCGCGGCGGTTCCCGGGAACGAAGATGAGGCTTCTCAGTAGCTCCAAGTATCCCCTCCCAAGTATAGCTGCTAGTATTAACCGTAGGCCCAAGTATAGCAACTCCCAATGATCGTAGAAAGGGTCAAAGGGAGTGTAGAGTCCTGGGTGCTTATTTGCTAAATTACTTTTCTCCACAAGAGTATTGTGATAGTATTCACAATATGACCAGGCAATTAGCTTCTATTATCAGGTAGGTATGTTCTACGGCGTAGGCAGGTTTGCAGTAAAGTTCCGGTGGGCCGTGATTCTTTTCTGGGCCTTGCTGCTGATGGCATCTCTGTTCTTCGCTCCCCGGGTTGTTTCCCAGCTCAAAAGCGGCTTCGGCCAGACCGACACCGAGTCCCGAAAAGGACTAGAGCTATTGCAGGAGGAGCTGGGCTCCACCGAGTCTACTGTCACTCTGGTCTTTCATAGCGACGCTCTTACGGTGGCAGACCCAAAATACCAGACAGAGGTGGATCGCGTACTAGCCCAGGCACGGGACATTCCCCAGGTGAGCCATATCGACACCTTCGAAAACGTCGCCACGGCCTCTATGGTCTCCAGTGATGGACACACAACCTATGCCATCGTTTTTCTGAACGTGTCCTTCGATGAGGCTATGGAGCTCTACCCCGATATGGAGGAGCGGCTTCTGGGCGGGCTGTCATCCTCGTCAGATGATGAAGTAGAGGTGTGGGCCACTGGAGGTGTACCTATCTTCTCCGACCTGAACAAGGCCTCGGAGAGAGACCTGCAACGGGCAGAGGCTTTAAGCTTCCCTTTGGTGCTGGTGGCGTTGGTGCTGGTATTCGGGGGTCTGGTGGCGGCGGGGTTGCCAGTAGCCATGGGTGCTGTGAGTGTTGCCTTAGCTCTGGCCGCCCTTTTCTTCATGGCCCAAGTGACCGATGTGTCTATATTCGCCTTAAATATCGCTTCCTTCCTAGGCCTTGGCGTGGCGGTAGACTACTCCCTTCTGGTGGTCAGCCGCTTCCGCGAGGAGCTTGAGCTTCACCCCAAGGATGAGGCAGTCGCTCGCACCGTCGCCGTCGCAGGCCGTACCCTACTTTTTTCGGGTATCACGTCGGTGATAGGGCTGTCGGGGCTTTTGTTTTTCAAATTTATGATGCTCAGGTCCATTGGGTTAGGAGGCATGGTAGTCATCGCAATATCCCTTCTTGTGGCACTAACCCTGCTGCCGGCCATCCTAAGTGTTATGGGGTCTCGGGTGAACTCCCTCTCCCTGTTCCCACTGCTCCGAGGGAGGGGCTGGCTATGGCACCGATTGGCTTTATGGGTGATGAGGCACCCCCTGTTGGTAGCCGTGCCCTTGCTGGTCTTTCTACTGCTCCTGGGAACGCCCTTTTGGGGGGTCAAGGTGGGGGCACCATGGGCCTCAATCCTGCCTCCCGATGCCCAGGCACGCCAGGGGTGGGAGGTAGTGTCTGAAGAGATGGGTCCCGGAGAGCTTTCTCCCATCCTCGTAGTAGCTCGCACACAAGAGGATGCGAGCGACTCTGCGGGAGGAATCCTTCAACCCGCTAGCATAGCTACACTTTACGATCTGGCTGAAACTCTGGAGGAAGATCCCCGAGTGGAGCGTGTGCAGAGCCTATTCACCGTGGAACCGAGCGTGACTCGAGAGCAATACCAGGCGGTCTACGCCGACCCATCCAAATGGAGTCCCGAGGTGCAGGAGGCCATATCCTACTTCGCAAGCAATGACACTACCGTCCTTCAGGTGTTTAGCCACTTCTCTCCAGTGGCTCCAGAGACCAAAGAGCTAGTAAGAGATATCCGCTCCATGCGTCCCATTGGGGAGCTGGAGTTGCTGGTGACCGGCGCCACCGCCGACCTGGTGGACTCCGTTGACGCCATGTACGGGGACTTCCCCAAGGGTATTTTGTTCGTCATGGGAACCATATATCTAGCCCTGCTGGTGCTCTTTCGCTCGGTGCTCATACCCCTCAAGGCGGTGGTGATGAATGCTATGAGCATCTTCGCCAGCTATGGTGCCCTGGTTTACATATTCCAGCAGGGCCACTTTCAGAGATTACTGGGCTTTGAGGCCGAGGGATTCACTGAGGCGACGGTTCCAATTCTTATGTTTTTCGTTATCTTCGGCCTGAGCATGGACTACGAGATCTTCCTCCTCAGCAGGATCAAGGAGCACTATGATCGAGGTAGAGACAACACCCAGAGCGTGGCCTTGGGCCTGGAGAGGACGGGGCGCATTATCACCAGTGCTGCCCTCATCCTAGTGCTGGTGGCGGCTTCTTTTGCTACCGGCGACGTGTTGGTGATCAAGGCGCTAGGAGTCGGGACAGCCATCGCCATATTCTTGGACGCTACGGTGGTAAGGGCTCTGCTGGTCCCCGCATTGATGCGTATTATGGGTGATTGGAACTGGTGGGCCCCTGCTATCTTGAGACGTATATTGCCGCGTTGGCAGCTTTCGCCCTGAGTGCTGCTGTGAAAATATCGCTTCGCCTTCCGAAGATGTTCTCAGTGAGCGTCTGATATACTTCATTCTGTGAGCTCATGGCAATCTCTTCGACGGGCTGATAGGTAAAGCCGAGTTCATCCGGTATCATGACGATCTAATGCCTGGCCATTGTCAGAGTTATTTCTGGTCTGGAGATAGGCGTCTATCTGGCGTATAATGGGGCCAACGAGATGTTAAGGTGAGATTTGGTCAGTAGCAGCGAATTCAGAAGGACTATGTCCAGATTCGCCACCGGAGTCACGGTGGTCACCACCTTTGATGCAGAGGACCAGGTGCATGCGATGACAGCCAACGCCGTCACCTCGGTTTGTCTGGAGCCACCTTTAGTGCTGGTATGCGTGGCCCACAACACCAATACCTATGGCTTTGTAGAGCTAAGAGGCCGCTTCGGAATCAACATCCTGCGAGATGACCAGAAGACCATCGGTGAGTACTACGCCCGTAAGCCCGAGGACAGGCATGGGGACGTCGAGAGCTCGTTCTTCAACAGCGATGGAGGGTGTCCTGTGCTGGACGGTACCCTGGCCTTTCTTGGATGCCGAGTGGTAGGATCCCACGTTCACGGCGACCATACCATTTACGTGGCCGAGGTGGAGGAGTTGAGCCGCTCCGAAACGGGTGCTCCCCTTCTCTTCTTCGACAGCCGGTTTAATACCCTAATGGCCGGCGAGTAAAGAGCTTTCGGAAGCTTGCCGGAGGGGTCCCTAATTCTCTACTAGCCCCTCGGGTTCCAGAGGATGCTCCCCGTCGGCACCGTTGGTGGACTCAGCCTGGTGGCCGTTACTTTGAGTGGCTCTTGCGTGCTTTTTTGAGGTGGTTCCATCGTCCATAAGGCACGCCAAGGATACTACATAGTCGTCGGGGCCCCGGTCCCTCCAGATGATGACCCCCTGGGTGTTGCGGCCCATGATGCGCACGTCCTCCAGGTTGATGCGGATAACTTGGCCTTGAGCCGATATCAGGAAAATCTCCTGGTTGGGCTCGTCTGAAACCACCATGGCTACTGTTACAGGGCCTGTCTTGGCGCTAACCCGGAAGGTGCGCAGGCCTACACCGCCCCTGGCTTGTCCCCGGTAGTGGGAAAGGGCGGTGCACTTACCGTACCCACCCTTACTGGCCACCAGCAGTGTGTTATTGGGCATAGTCATATCCATAGAGACCACACTGTCTTTGGGAGCCAGACGGATACCCCTGACGCCTCCTGCGGCCCGCGAGCGCTTTGGAACATGGTCGATGGGGAAGCGGATAGCCTGTCCTCGCTTGGTGACCATTACTACGTCTGTGCGACTCTGTGCCAAGCAGGCCGACACCAGCTCGTCCTCCCGCTTTAGGTTCATAGCAGCTAGACCCCTGCTACGTATGTTAGCTAGGTGTTTGAGGGCGAGGGCCTTTATCCCACCGTTCTTGGTGGCTAATATCAGATAATCGTCGGCATTAAGGGATGGGATGGCCACCAAGGCGCTCACCTTCTCACCTGGCATGAGGGGCAGCAGGTTCACCAGTGGCACTCCTCGAGTGGTACGGGAGGTATCTCCTGGCACTTGGAAGCATTTGAGCTGGTATACCCGGCCTCGATTGGTGAGGAAGAGGAGGAGGTCGTGGGTGTCGGCCACCAGCAGATGCTGCAAGCTATCGTCGTCTCGGGTGGTCATCCCCCGTACGCCTTTGCCACCACGGTGCTGGAGCTTATAGGTGGAGCAGGGGATGCGTTTGATGTAACCTCTGCTGGTGAGGGTGATTACCACGTCCTGTTGCAGGGTCAGCTCCTCCATAGTGTGATGGATGGCCTCCCCCTCCCTGATCTCGGTGCGGCGAGGAGTGGAGAAACGCTTGTTTAGCGCCTCGGTCTCATCTCGGACCACCGCCAGCACCTTGGCAGGCTCGGCGAGAAGGCCCTCCAGCTCTTTAATGGTCTTCTGGAGGTCGCGGTACTCGTCTTGCAGCTTCTTTTGTTCCAAGGCGGCCAGGCGTCGCAACTGCATGTCCAGGATAGCTTGGGCCTGGGCTTCGCTGAGGCTTAACCACTCCATCAGGGCCGTGCGGGCGGCATCGACGTCGATGGCGCTGCGGATGATGGTCACCACTTGATCGAGCTGGCTCAGAGCCAAGCGCAGGCCCTCCACTATATGAGACCTGTCTTTGGCTTTTTTGAGTAGGTGGTCCGATCGTCGGGTAACGACCTGCTGGCGGTGCTCGATGTAGAGCTGTAGGGCCCTCTTAAGAGGGAGGATCTGGGGCTGTCCCTCCACCAGCGCCAGCATCATCACGTTGAAGGATGTGCGCATAGCGGTGTGCTTATACAAGTTATTGAGCACCACCTGGGGCTGGGCATCTCGGCGTAGGTCCACCATTACCCTCAGCCCTTCCCGTCCTGACTCGTCCCTGATATCTGAGATCCCCTCGATGCGACGGTCCCGGGCCAGTTGGGCTATCCGTTCTACCAGGGTGGCCTTGTTCACCTGGAAGGGCAGCTCGGTGATGATGATATGATGGCGGCCGCCTTGACGCTCTTCTGCCTCGGCGCGGGCCTGCATGACCACTCGGCCATGGCCGGTGGCGTAGGCGTTAACGATGCCCTCCCGTCCCTGAATGATGGCCCCGGTGGGGAAGTCGGGGCCTGGAACAAGCTCCATCAGATCGTCGACCGTCGTGTCGGGATTGTCTATGAGATGAATCACTGCCGTACATATCTCTCCCAAGTTGTGGGGAGGTATGTTGGTGGACATACCCACAGCGATGCCCGAGGAGCCATTGAGCAGCATGTTAGGTAGACGACCCGGCAGCACTTTTGGTTCCTGGAGGGAGTCGTCGAAGTTGGTGGCGAAGTCCACCGTGTCCAGCTCGATGTCAGCCAGCATCTCTTCTGCGATAGTTGCAAGGCGGGCCTCGGTATAGCGCATGGCCGCTGGGGGGTCATCGTCCACGCTTCCGAAGTTACCCTGGCCGTCTATCAAGGGGTAGCGAAGGGAGAAGTCTTGGGCCAGACGTACCAGCGCTTCGTACACAGGTGAGTCGCCATGGGGATGGTATTTGCCTAGCACCTCTCCCACGATTCGGGCGCATTTCTTGTAGGAGCTGTTGGGCCGCAGCCCTAGTTCATGCATGGCATAGAGGATGCGCCGGTGTACTGGCTTGAGGCCGTCGCGCACGTCGGGCAGGGCCCGGGCAACGATGACGCTCATGGCATAGCTCAAGTAGGAGCTGCGCATCTCCTCTTCGATCTGTACTGGGCGTATGTTACCTGCCGTGGTTACCATCTATTGCTCCTTGTGAATATAGGTATCAAACCCCTCCGCCCTCTCCACAAAAGCTAAAAAAAGGTTGGAGAAGACTTTGGGCACTTCCTCCTGCCTTTCGGGGTGGCATTGTACCCCCACTACCCAGTCGTGCTCCGGACTCTCCAGCCCTTCGATCAGCCCGTCCTCAAGGGAATAGGCCGAGGCCAGCAGTCGCGGGGCCTTCTGGGCCTCTCGCAGGCCCTGGTGATGCAGGCTGTTGACGCGGAAGAAGCCCCCCATCCCCAAAATGGCCGCCAGCTTGCTTCCGGGCGATAGATATATGGGATGGTACGAAGATATCGGCTTCCCATTGTTCAACTGGGGACTGTGATCAGGGATGTGTTGTATTAGCTTGCCGCCGAAGGCCACATTTAGCAGATGCATCCCCCGGCAGATGGCCAACACCGGCATGTCGAGGGATAACGCATGCCGAAGAAGGGTGTCCTCCCACCGGTCAAGGAGAGATGAGAGATCCAGTCCAGCGTTAGGGTCGGGCACCTCTCCATAGTGGGCAGGGTCGATGTCTGGACCGCCGGTGAGAAGGAGTCCACCGGCTCCTTTCAGTATCTCTTGGACGGTGGTATCCTTTTCTGGTGTCAACGTCCTTACCTTGGCACCAACCCTATTTATGGCATCCCGATATCTTAAGGCGTGGCGAGGATGAAGGGACGTAACGGCGATTAAAGGCATTCTGCTACTATTTTACCCTAACAGAGCTTCCTTTTAATAGTCATTGAAGGCCTCTGCTGCCCCTTGAGGAAAGTGGCAATGTGAGAGAAAATAGATGTGTATTGGGCAGGAGTTCCTGTGAAGGCAGGAGTACCGAGAAGTACATCGTGATCTCGGAGTTGAAAGGAGGCCCCAAAGTTGGCCGATAGCCAGGTTCCTTCGTTGGGAGAAGCTTTTAACAGGTATAACGCTACTCGTAAGGAGGGTGTGCTACAGGAGGGACAGCAAGATCTGATCCGCTTTGTCCAGTGGTGTGGCAGAGAAAGGGCGGTACACGAAATAACCCCCACCGAAATCGCCGCCTACTCCGAATGGTCTGGCGCAGGAGGGGCGGATTCCCAGAAGAGACTGGACCAGGTGAGGGATTTTTTGGCCTACCTTAAAAAGCAGGGGTGGGCCAATACAAATCTGGCTACTCATTTGAGGGTAACCAAAGCAAAAAGGGCCAGCAAACAGATCTCTAGTGGTCGTCTGCCTAAGCGGAGCCGGCTTTCGCAAGAGGGCTATGACCTGCTACAGACACGGCTTGAGATGCTTAGGAATGAAAGCACCGCGGTAGTGGAAGATATTCGGCGGGCCAGGGCCGACAAGGACTTCAGGGAGAACGCTCCACTGGATGCGGCAAAGGAGCGTCAGGGATTCATCGAAGCGTCCATCAGAGATTTAGAGGCGGTGCTCAGTCGCGCCGTGGTGGCCGAAGGAGCGATGGCTCAAAGTGGAGATTATTTTATAGCCGTCGGGCATCAAGTGACGTTGCGGGAGGTGGAGGGTAATCGGCAAGTGGTCTATACCTTGGTGGATAGCCGAGAGGCCGACCCCGCCAGCGGTAAGATATCCAGCGACTCCCCTGTGGGACGAGCCCTGCTGGACAAAGCAAAGGGAGAAGAGGTCCAGATAAGTGTGCCTAAGGGTACTCTTCGATACATTATCGAACAGGTGAAGGCTGGCTAGAAGAGGCCCTTTACGTCTCAGCTTTAGAACTCTGGGGAAGTAAAAGATGACCCCCGGTTACTGCCGGGGGTCATCTTTTTAAGCCACTAGTCAAGTAAAGGTAGAGTAGTGTTAGGCCCGAACCCTGCTTCTGCGGTAGATGTAAGTCCCACCTATCAGCAGCAGAGCACCCAGCACCAGGGCGGCCAGGGCGGCCATAGGTACGTATGGATCACCTACCTTGGGAGCCTCGGCGGTGGCTGCCGCTTCGGGAGGTGCGGGTATGTAGGAGCCCATGTTCTGGGCTGCCCAGTAGGCCTGGTCGGCTCCACCCTCGCCAGTGATAGGTTCGATAATGCCATCACCATTAGCGTCGTATCCATTGAGCGCCCGGGTGAGGATCCGCTCGACGCTGGCCATGGAAAGTTCAGCCACCAGCACACTGCTGGCAAGACTGGCCCTCAACGCCTGATCCCTGGCCACCGCAGCCCAGGCGGCCACGTTGGCGGAGGAGTCTGTGACCTGTGGGGCGTATTTAGCGAGGGTGGGGTCATCCGGAGCGGACTTTAAGGCGAAGGTGGCATGTTTGGCATCGGCGGCGTAGTTGAGCACACCAAATTTGTCCCCGCCATACCCCCACTTCGCGTCGTAGTTGGGTCCTTCGAGACCCTCTATGATGTTTACGACGTGGCCGGCGTGGGTTTGAGCTCCAGACAGGCTGCCATCCTGGGCAGATTTGCGGGAGAACTTGGTGTGTTTAAGGGCATCGAAGGTCTGCTGCCGAAGCCCTACTATAATACCCTTCGGGGTATCTTTATGCAGTCCGCCGGAGTAAGGGGGGTTGGGCTTCCAGGAGTAGATCAGGTGGCGGATGTGCGTCATCGCCCCAGCGGGAGTGCTGTCAAACCCCATTATTACTGTTGAGGGACCGGGACCGGGACCGGGATCGGGATCGGGATCTGGCTCGATTGTAATCACCAATTTGTCGTACTTGGCGAAGAGGTTCTCACCGGCAGGAAGAGGGGATGGAGCTCCCCCTGGGGGAGCAGGTGGCGGTGGAGGAGGACCAAAAGTGTGATCGACGCTGCCGTCCGAAGCCACCTCGATAATGCCCAGGCTCAGCTTCTCTGAGCCATCATCCGAGACCAACCACCCCTCATAGGTCGTTCCCGCTGCGGGTGGAGGTATACCGGACATCTGGATTATGATGCTATCGCTTAGGTTGTCTTCGGAAAGGCCGGAGCTGGCCACTGAATCTCTTATTACGGTCGCCCCAGCAAGACCGTCGGCCTGGGCCATGGCGATTGGAATAAAGAGAGCGATTAAAGCTCCAATAAGAAGAATCTTAACTACCTTTGACCAGACCATATTTGATGACCAGACCATATTTGACCAGACCATATTGCCTCCTTTACTTCTTCAAGACACCATCATATTATCTGTTTGTTGCAGAGCATTGTGAATAAATGACAAACTGGTGGTTAAGTATAAGTGGTTTTCTAGCTTATAGCAAGGTTTTAAGCCCTCAGAAACTATCAGAATACGAGCGTATAGTCAAGAGTGCCAGCATCACTATTGAAATACGCTATTGAAATACGCTGACAGTCGAAGAATGGATCAATGGTAGCTAGGTATTTGGTGCCTTTGCCCAGGTCTTGCCAGTGTGCTAACAGTTGGGGATTCGACCTCAAGAACGGATTCGGGCGGTTAGTCGAATAACCTCTTGGCATCCCTAAGTCACTCAGGGTACCACCTAAGACGCCTGATTTGACATCCAGTGGTGCCAGTAATATATTTCACGTTGGCTTAACCCCCCATTTACTCTGGAGAGGATCTATGCCGTTGCAAATCGTAGTCACAGCCAAGCAGGTGATAGACCCTGAAATGCCCCTCTCAGCATTTAAGGTAGACCGAGTGGCGAAGCAGGTGTCCCCTCCACCTAACATCCCGCCGGTGGTCAACGGCTTCGATGAAAACGCTGTGGAAGCTGCTCTGCGCATCAAGGAGACGCAGGAGGCCACAATTACCGTGTTATCTATGGGTGGGAGCTTTTCCCTGGATGTGATGAAGAAGCCGCTATCCATGGGTGCCGACGAGCTTTTGCTCCTCCAGGACGATAGCTTCGAGAACGTGGCAGACAGCTTCTTAACCGCCTACATTCTAGCCACCGCTATAAAAAAGCTGGATCACGACCTCATCATATGCGGGCGCCAGGCCTCCGATTGGGACAACGCCCAGGTGCCCCTTGGGTTGGCCGAGATCCTGGGGATCCCCTGCATCACCCTGGGCAAAAAGGTAGAGGTGGGTGACGGCAAGGTTATCGTGGAAAGGGTCATTCCCGAGGGCTATGAGGTGATTGAAGCCTCATTGCCCGCTTTGGTCACGGTGAGTAACGAACTGGGCCAGCCCCGTTATCCCACCCTGAGAGGCATCATGGCGGCCACTAGAAAAAAGCCTACTATCTGGGCTGCCGTCGACCTGGGTATAGACACTTCGCAGCTAAAGTGCCACATCGAGGTGGTTGATCTGTTCGTCCCCACCATAGAAAAGACGTGCGAGGTTATCGAGGGCGAGGACGACGCCGATGCCGGACGAAAGCTGGCCCTCAAGTTAAGGGAGGCAAAACTTATCTAGCGTGGGAGAGTCTATGTCACAGTTCCAGGGCGTTTTGGTTGTCGGAGAGGTCTCCGAAGACGGTGTCAGCCTCACCACTAGAGAGCTTTTGGCCGCTGGCCAGTCTTTGGCCAAGGATCTGGGAGAGGAGTTGGCCCTTGGCTTGCTTGGTAGCGACCTGCAAACTATCCCTGCTGATGCATTAAACTATGGCGTAGATAAGGTCTACTTTGTGGACCACCCTCTACTTCAGCGGTTTCAGGTGGACCTCTATGTAGAGGCGCTGAGCAAGCTTTGCCAGGAAGTTGCTCCCAACATCCTGCTTGTGGGGCGTACTCTTACAGGAAGGGAGTTGGCTCCTCGGCTGGCTTTTCGTCTAGGAGTTGGCCTGGCTCAAGACTGTCTGGAAGTGAAGATAGATCCTCAGAGCAAGAGGCTCTTGGCCAACCGCCCCGTGTATGGGGGAAGCGCCATCGCTACTGTAGTATGTAACAAGACACCCCAGATGGCCGCCATTCGCCCTAAGGCATACGAGCCTCTGGATGCTTCGGAGGCCGGCCAGGCCCGCGGGAAGACGGCGGTTCCCCTTGACGTGAACCTGGAGCCCTCTATGGCCAAGATGAGGGTGGTCAGCGTGGTCGAGGAGGAGGCCGAAGGGGTGAAGCTGGAGGATGCTCGGATTGTAGTTGCGGGTGGTAGAGGTCTTGGGGGGCCTGAGCCTTTCAAAGAGCTGGAGGAGCTGGCCCACCTGCTAGGCGCCGGTATCGGCGCCTCCCGGGCTGCGGTGGACTCGGGCTGGGTGCCGCATGCTTGGCAGATCGGCCTCACTGGCAAGACCATCGGCGCTGACCTGTACATTACCGTTGCCATCTCTGGTGCTAGCCAGCACATGGCTGGCTGCTCCGGTGCCAAGGTGATCGTCGCCATAAACAAGGATGCCGAGGCCAATATCTTCAAGGAGGCCCGCTTCGGAGTGGTGGGCGACTGGAAAGAGGTGCTCACCAGCTTCACTGAGACTGTGCGTGAGTTGGTTTAGAGCTAGCCACTTTTTAAGACGTGGGTTACTAATTTGGATCACATTCTCATAGTAAAGGAAGGTACCGAAGCCATTGCCCAATGGCGTGAGGTGCATCCCAACACACCGTTAGACCTTCGTGGAGCGGACCTGGCCGCCTCACAGCTCAAAGGGGCAAATCTGGGTCAGGCCTATCTGCAAGGGGTGTGTCTCGCTGGGGCTGAGCTGGGCAGGGCGCGGTTGGGGGAGGCCAATCTTGCTGAGGCGGATCTTAGTGGGGCTAATCTCTTCCGAGCGGACCTTCCCCAGGCGGATCTGACAAAGGCTAATTTAACTTGGGTACGGGCGGTACGGTCCTATCTGGTGGGGAGCAATCTGGCCCTTGCCGACCTGAGCCACGCCAACCTGACCGAAGCCGACCTGCGGGCCGTCAATCTTACAGGGGCCAATTTGCGCGAGGCGGTCATCAACGGCGCCGACCTGACCAGGGCTAACTTGAAAGGTGCCGACCTCACCCGCGCCCGACTGATGCATTCCACACTGGTGGGCGCCGACCTGACGGGGGCGGACCTTACTATGGCCATCCTGAGTGATGCCGATCTTAGCTTCGCCAAGTACGATGCCTCTACCCAGCTCCCCCGCACTATTGACCCCGTGGTGCAGGGGATGATGGTAGTGGGATAGTATCCGCTTACTCTTCCGGCGGCCAGACCCTTTGGTGGGATGAGGCAATGTATCCAGACAGCGTGAAATCCGATTCAGAGGGAGCCGATGCTCAAGGTGGCCACTGAAAGGGCGTAGCACCATGTGGACACAAAGCGTGCCCATCAATAATTAACGGTCAGTTAGTCGCACTATACGAAGGAGGCAGGTGTTAAACCTGCCTCCTTCGTTTCCGGATCGTACTTGACTAGAATTATTTGGCGAATTCGATGAAGTCAAGCCGTACGCGCTGGGGAGTCATTACCTCCTTAGGCATTGTGAGGTCCCCAGACAGCAGGTCAAAGACTGGAGTCGAATAAAGCGGGATTACACCAACGACGTCGTAGATGTGTTGCCACGCTTCCACCTGTAAACGGTCATACTCCTCCAGGTCTGAGAGGTAGGGCTGGTCCATTTGCTTAAGGAGGGACGTTACGGTCGGGTCTTGCCAAATGCTCCTAGGCGTGCGCCCATACCAGTCCCATTCCCGCTGAGGAGAGTCAAATCGAGTAATCGAGAAGGCGAAGAGCATACCCCCAGTGTCCCCTTCGCCCCAGCGTTGAGACCAACCGCCGGTCCAGTCGTATACGGTGCCCTTCACCTTTAGCCCAATGTTCTCCAGGAAGGTTAAAAGGGCATTGTGCTCCAGGGGTACCCTTGGGTTGCCCCCTACCGTTATCATTGGTACCTCAACCTCAAAGCCATTGGGGTAGCCGGCTTCAGCGAACAAACGCTTCGCTTCTACGGGGTCGTATCCGTAGGGTTCGGCCTTAAACAGTGTTGTAGGCACGGGAGCGACGAGAGGTATTGCATGCCCACCCCAGAACTCCTCCGACATGGCATCCACGTCAATGGCCAGAGCGATAGCCCTGCGCACCTTGGGGTCTGCCCACGGGTCATTCCACTGGTCTAGGCGATGGCCGCCGAAATGAACCCTTATATTGAAGAACCCCGGGAATATGACCAGATTTGCACCTGCCTTTTCAGCATCTTGTGCCATCTCCAATGGGATGACGTCGGCAATATGAGCCCCTCCAGTCTGAACCAGAGCGGCTCGAGTCTGAGCTTCAGAAGTACCCACAAAAACTACTCGATCCATGATGGGGTTCGACCGCCAGTGATCTTCGACCCTCTCATAGGTTAGTGCTCCTGACCCCCACTTGATGAAGTGGAAGGGTCCGGTTCCTATGGGGTGGGCCGCATAGCCGTTCTGCCCTTCGGCCTCCCAGTACTTTTTACTCCAGCCCATGTAAAATTGATCCATGCCCCATAGCCAGTCCACCATGGGTAAAGGCTCACCGTTGCCTCGAGTGACTTCAACCTCGTATTTCCCCGTGGCCTTGGTATTTATATCGAAACGTCTCCAGGAGCTAAGGGCATTCCACCGAGGGGTGATGGACTCATCTGTTTTGAGCAGGGTTAACATGAATTCAACATCCTCTGCTGTGAATTCACCCCACCCTTCGTGGAACTGCACCCCCTCTCGCAGCTTTGCGACTATACGCTTCCCTCCGTCTAGCACCTGCCATTCTGTAAACAACTCCGGGATATACTTCTCCGGTTGTCCTCCCGCATCCCGTTGGGCATAGAAAACTCTGTCGTAGGCCTGTAGTAGAGGAGTGTTATTTCGAGGTGGACGATCACTTTCCACGAAGAAAGACCAGGCTGCCCTAAACTCGCTCATCCTGGCTGGGGCCATCGCTCCCTCGGGCGTTGGAGTAGGGGTAGCGATCACAATTTTTTCTACCTCTTTTATGACCTCTACCTCTTTTATGACCTCTACCGGTACCTCTTTAATCACCTCTTTCTCGATTACGATGGGTGTTGGAGTATCTGCGGCTCCACACGCCATAGCTATCACGGCGGTCAATGCTACTAACAGGACCAATGCTTTGAGAGCCTTGCCGGATGTCATGCTAAATTCCTCCCCTACTGGATTCCTAACGAATAGCGGAACGCTAGCATAGATACACTCTGGTGTCAAGAGTAGCGCCATGTTGTGGCTTTGGCAGGATTGGAGGTATCAGAGGTTTTCAGGTGGGACATCTCTGTCTTCCTTATTGGGTATTGAAAACCTACATACCAGGATTCACTATTGACAGGGGAATATTATGCAAAGTAACGTGAGTCGCCAGTAAGAGTTAAAAGGAGGGGCTGTGAGCACGATGTCTCATGGGTCTAAAGTGCCTAACATGGCTGGTATGGCTATGACTGTCAACGGCCCATTGGAGCCTGACCAGCTAGGCACAACTCTTATGCACGAGCACCTCTTTATTGAGCTCTGGAAGCACTTCGCCCCAGCCTACAACCTTCCGGCAACAGAAGCGGCCCTCTGGGAGCAGAAGTTGACGATGGAAAACCTTCACTTAGCCAGAGATCTCAAACCGATCAAGGACAACTTTATCCTAGCTGATGATCAGATGGCTGTTGACGAAGTATTGGAGTATCGAAATCGCGGAGGGAATACCATCGTGGAGGTAACCAGCATTGGCCTGGGACGTGACCCATTGGCCCTGCGGCGGCTCTCCAACGCTACGGGACTAAACATCATCATGGGGGCGGGCTGGTACATAAAGTCATTTCATCCGGCAGATATGGATCAGCGCACTGTGGAAGACCTTACAGCTGAGATTGTCCGCGACATCACTGTGGGAGTAGGCCAGACAGGCATCCGTTCCGGTATCATCGGCGAGGTGGGTATCAATGGAGACCCCGTCACGCCCAATGAGGAGAAAAGTATTCGGGCCTCAGCCCGAGCCAGCAGGGCCACCGGAGCGGCTATTACCTTTCATGAGGGCGGGACAGGTCGGGAACGTTTCCGGGTCGCCAGCATGATTGGTGAGGAGGGTGGGGATCTGACCCGCACCATCTATGGACACAGCAACTCTTATGCTGGAGATGTTCCCTTTCTCCTTGAGTTGCTTGGACTTGGTGTTTATGTTCAGTTTGATACCCTTGGCACCGTAGGGACACCTGTGGCGCGTAAGCCCATCGTTCCTGGCCCCGGACACATTAAAGGCCCTTCAGCCGCTTTAGACGTTCTGGTCGGAGAGGCCATTCCCCAGCTCATCGAGGCGGGGTTTGAGGACCGAATCTTGCTGTCTCAAGACGTGGCTGTCAAGGTACATCTCAAGAGCTACGGCGGCACCGGCTATTCATTCATCCTAGAGAAGTTCTTGCCATTCCTGCGGACTCAGGGTGTGACAGACGAGCAGATCAACAAGATGACGGTGGAGAACCCCAAACGGGTGCTTACCTTCGTGGAGCCCGGCTAGAAAGCTGCCGGCCTGCATTATTTGATGCCGCTGCCACCGATTGGAAGGTATCAGGCGGCATCCACAGACAGAGGGTTAAGAAAGCTGCCGGGAACCTGTATGTGTGGGTATCTCATCTTCTAATAGCGGCAGAGTGACCCAGCTCTTCTGGGAATGTGATAGACGCAGGGCTTCTATCACTTCCATATGTTTAAGGGCGTCGTAAAAGTTAGGGCCGGACGTTGTCCCCTCTCTTATGCCTTTCACCAAATCCTTTGCCAGAAGGAGGAAGGCACCATTGCGAACTCGGCTGCCGGGTGGCACAGGGGGTTCAGCCGGAAGTGGGATCTCTTCTAACTTTTGTTCTCCTATTCGGCAGCCTTTGAGATAAGATTCGTCCTCGATTACCAGGGTTCCTTCACTACCATAAGCCTCCATACGACAGCCAGTGCCAAATACCACATCAATACTGCCAAAGGCGTTGCCCAAAGCTCCATTGGCCAGGCGGAATGTAAAAGCGTGAGCATCGTCGACGGTGACCTGGCGCAAATCCCCCGTCTCTGGGTCCTTTCGTTCTTTGATAAAGGTCTCCACCTGGCCATACACACCGGCGAACTCCCCAAACCACCAGCGAATAGCGTCAACAGCGTGGGACCCCCAGGAGCTGATGAAACCAGTCCCTTGTGCTCTATCCCTAATCCAGGTCCAAGGTCTGGCTCCTACCGGCTTCTGATGTTCATCTCCAAGACGTTGCATCTCTACCGGGTCCAGATGGGCACCAGCAAGGCGATACAGCAGGATATGCCTTAATTCTCCTATATAACCCTGGTCAACCAGCTCTTTCACCTTCGCCCATGCCGGAACATAGCGAAATATGTGGGTTACCATCGTCGTCAGCTTGGATTTGCTGGCCTTTTGATACAATTTCTTTGCATCTTCCAGGTTCATGGCAAAAGGCTTTTCACAGAGGACGTGCTTACCTGCATCCAGGGCATCCATCGCCATGGGGACGTGCAGATAATCAGGGGCAACTACGCTCACCAGGTCTATCTCCTTCATATCTAGCATCTGTCGATAGTCGGTGAAGACGTGGGGTATCTCGTATTGGCGTGCCGCTGCCTCGGCTCTCTCCTTACGTCTACTGCACACAGCGACCACCTCTGTCTCAGGGGTGAGCTGATAACCCGGTATGTGAGTGGCTAGGCCAAAGCCGGTGCCGATAACTCCTACCCTTATTCTGTCGGAGTCCATTGGTGCCTTCTTAGGAAGATTTCGCATGTCAGGCCTACAGCATTAGCCACAGGCCCTGATCTCAGGTAGCAGTACTCTACGTCGCTGTTGCAGCTTTCGTTTTTTCCGCTTGTCCGAAAGCTGGGATCACGTGTTTTCCAAACATCTCTATGGACTTCATCACCTTCTCGTGTGGCACCGTCTCCGTTTGCATAACCATTATCAGCTGATCGACGCCAATGTCTTCGAATTGCTTAATGTTCGCGATGCAACTGTCCGGGTCTCCGGCTATCATGACTCCTCGTTCACACAGAGTGTCGGCGTCTAACAGGTCTATAGCGGCCAGGGCCGCCCCGAGACCACTATCAAGGTCGAGGCCCGATTCGGCTGCTAAGTCCTGGTACTCTTTGCCCGAGCTTTTTATGTGTCGGGCAAATCGATCCTTTAGGTGGTCGGGGACTCCACCCCAGGCCTTCAGGAGTTGCTCAAAGATCTCTTGTTGATCACCGGTATAGGGCTTGCCAGGCCCCATGAAGGTTTTCAACGACCGTGTGCACAGCTCCCGCGCCTCACTATTGTCTTCCCCACAGTAGGCGTGGATGAGCACACCAAATTGGTCGTTGATAAAGGCACCCACCGGACTGGCCTTTTTTACGTTTTCGTGGTAGGTTTTGACGTGCTCTGCCAGGATATCGGGAACAGCTGCTACGGATAGCAAAACGCCGATGCCTTTTTCCGCCGCCAGAGCGTAACTGGCAGGTTGGGTGCATGCAAGCCAGATGGGTGGATGGGGCTTCTGATAGGGTTTGGGGAGCACTCGCCGCTTCGGAACATTCCAGAAGCGCCCCTCCCAGGAGAACTCATCCGACTGCCAGATTTGGGGGATCATGGTGATGGACTCTTCCCACATATCTCGGGTATTCCTGGGGTCCACCCCCAGGCCAGTCTGTTCGTAGGCATCAGAACGCCCCGTCCCGA
Source organism: Dehalococcoidia bacterium (assembly GCA_965248115.1). Taxonomy (GTDB): domain Bacteria; phylum Chloroflexota; class Dehalococcoidia; order Lucifugimonadales; family CBDFII01; genus CBDFII01. The sequence continues at coordinate 634,491 of CBDFII010000005.1, read as the reverse complement.
ACTCTACCCGCCCATCGGTCAACTGGTCTACGAAAGCTACACGCTCCGCGACTCGGACTGGGTGATGGAAGGGCAAGATGACCACGCCAAATCCGATCCTAATGCGCTTTGTAATCTGGCTGAGGGCACCGAGGAATATCTCAGGGCAAGGCGAGGCTGAGAAACCCGTCAGGAAGTGGTGTTCCACGAACCAGACACTATCAAAGCCCATTTGATCTGCCAGAGCACACTGCTCTAGGGTCTCCTTGTACAACAAGTTCTCATCGACTTTGTTGTCGTTAATGGGTCCCTGCACCTCGTACAATAAACCGAACTTCATCTTTTTTCTCCTTTTTCCTCCCATTTAATGCGTTAGCTGTCTCAGTCCTTTTCCCGGCTCACATTTTTGGCAGGAAGTTATGGGGTCGGCTACCTTTGGTCACGGAGCCAAGGTCAGTATAACTGAGATTGGCAGAGACTGGAATGGGAGTGCTCTGACAGGCAACGGTGTTCCCTGGGGAGGGCCTCCCCAGGGAGGCCCTCCCTCGCGCCAGCGATTGCCTAGTGGAGTTGGCCGAAATCTATTATAATCCCACTGGCTGGCTCCGTTGGCTCTAACGGCGAGCGCACAGAGTCTGGCCCTAATCAGCGGACATCCACTGCCCAATAAAGGAGTTCCTCATGGCACGTATACCTACGGCAACTCGGGACAGTATCCCATCAGACCAAACAGATGCTTTCCAGGAGATCGTACACCAATTGGGACGCGTGCCCTCTAGCGGGCCGGTATCTATAATGATAAACGTCCCAGAGATTGCAAAGCGGGGATCGAACCTGTCGGATTATCTGCGACGCGAGTCCACTCTCTCACTCAAAATCCAGGAGTTGGCGATGCTGGTCACGGCGCGGGAACACGACTGCCAGTACATCTGGAACGCCCACGCGGCCTCGGGACGCAAGGCGGGCTTAGGAGATGAGACAGTTGCTCGCCTGCGTGACCGGCGGGAGCTAACGGGATTGTCCGCTGACGAGGCTGCTGTAGTGGACTATGGCCGGGAGTTCTTTCGCACTCATCGGGTCAGCTCCATCAGTTTCGAGGCGGCCGTCGCCCAATTCGGCGTACGGGGTGTCATCGAGCTTACCAGCCTCATGGGGTATTATGCGCTGCTGGCCTTCAACATCAACGCCTTTGAGGTTGGTCTACCCCCGGATACGGCTGAACCAGTTTTGCCTGTATAGCTGCGTCCGGTCCCGCGGTCAGCCGTTGACCGGCACGTTAGCGGCCGCCCAGACCTCGAAGTTGGTGAACGGCTTCACGGTGATGGCGTTGGCGAGGGCCACTTTGCTGGTGGCGTCGGGGCCAAAGTAGGTATGGGCCTCGAAATAGGAGAACATCTGGCGCACGCCCGGGGCCCACGGGGACTGAGCATCCCAGTCCTCGGCTGGTACCTCCTCGAAGGCAATGTCGTGGCCTTGGCGGCGGAGCACGGTGATGATGTCATCCCAGCTGAGCAGGTCTCCCGCGAAGGATAGGTGCTGCCCGGCGCCGACCACAAGGTGTCCGAGCTCGCTGATGTCTCCCATGTGTATGCCACGGGAGTCCGGCGTCATCGGCTGGCGCCAGCTGGGTGTACCGTCGCGCCCGGGCTGCTTGGGGTACATAGGCGAAATCAGGTTTTGAAAGTAGAAGGGCGGCTCGACGAAGGTGAAGTAGTCAAAGCCCGCGGCCTCTACCGCACTGTCAGCGCGGGCCTTATTGGTGAAGTGGGGCACCTGGAACTTGCCGCTGGAGATCTCCTCCACATTCGGCAGCGTCGACCAGACGAAATGCGTCACACCCGCCGCCTTTGCGGCATCGACCATGGCTTTGGCCTGTGCAATCTCGTCGGTATCGGGGCCGGCAAACAAGTTGGTATTGGCAAACACGCCGTAGACCCCTTCGAGCGCTTGGCGCAGCGTCTCGGGCCGGTCGAAGTCGGCCTCAACCACTTCGTCAGCGAGCCCGGCAGCCTTGGAAGGGTTTCGGGTCAAGGCGCGCACGATGTAGCCACTGTGTTCTTGCAGGGCACGAACCAGTCCTCCCCCTTGTGCACCGGTGGCTCCTGCTACGGCGATGATTCTATTGCTTGATTTGGACATGTCAACTCCTTCGAGGTTGATGGCGAGACCAAATTAGTCCCGCACACAACTAATATTCGATCCCCTGGACAACAGTTGTCAAGGGGAATATTGTAGGCCTGATGGACCCGACGCGCCCCGAGCCCTCTGGACCTGTCGAGCACAGTGACCTTTGAAAGAAGCTCGGCCAGACCGAGGAAGAGCAAGCGGTTGGGCTAGGTCGAGAGTTGCCATAACCTCATCATAGGGTCTAGGCGAAGAAAGTCCGAGAAACGTCCACAAACCCTGCCTCAGTAGACAAGCGCGAAGGTCATTTCGAAGGCCCGAGTTTTACCTTTCGTCAACAATGGTGAGCCAATACACGGAATTCTGTCCTCCTTGGCGGAAACCGGCGTTTGTCCTTGATGCAGTGGGAAGCCGCAACTATAATCAGGGCAATTCACTTTAGGTTCACTGTTCTGCCCAATGAGGGAAAGGAGGCGCTGTGCCATATGTTCTCCCCCCTGACGAAGTTCCTCTTTACTACGAAGAGGCAGGCCAGGGAAAGAATATTCTTCTCATTCACGGCGGCGCTGCAAGCACTAAGTTCTGGAAAAGACAAATCCCGGAGCTTTCCCGCCGTTTCCATATGGTCTCTATAGACCTACGGGGACATGGCAACTCGGGCAAGACCAATGAGGGCATCAATCTCATCCAGTATGGACAGGACCTGGCCCATCTGCTGAAGACGCTAGAGCTGGATGATGTTGTGGTCGTAGGTTGGTCTCTGGGCACCTCAGTGGTTTTGAGCTATATACGACAGTTCGGCGTAGAGCGTCTTGCTGGATTCGTCAACGTAGACCAGGGGCGTGCCCCCTTCACTACTGAGGAAGGTCTTCAAGAGAGGATCGCTGGGTTACGTACCCAAAAGTTTCGCACTCATCGGCAACACCTGGAGTCCTTTCTGTCCACTCCCCAGCTAGAGGAGGACCTTGTTTGGATGACTTGCGATATGATGAAAACGCCCACAGAGGTATACATCTCCATCATGGAGGACTCCTACAGGTCGAACTTCCGTCCCATGTGGGGGGATGTCACAGTTCCGACCTTGATCTGTAGAGCGAGTCAGGGAATGATTAACTCTGAGCTGGCCCAGAGCATGGTCGAGGCGATGCCCAAGGCCCGTGTGGTAGTGTTCGATAACTGCGGCCACATGCTCTTCTGGGAGCAGCCGGAGAAATTCAACCGTGAGCTGACCGCTTTCGTGGAGGAGGTGACGGAGTAGTTGGCCTCTTCCATAGCAGAGTGCGCCCAGCAACGGTTGAACTCTCAAAAGGAGGTGCCTTCCTATGCCGTTGCCCCCGTATCGAGTTGACTACAGCCCCATTATTGACCGTCCCATCATCAAGTGGCCTAATAACGCCCGTGTTGCACTGTGGATAGCCCCCAACATTGAGCACTGGGAGTATTTACCTGATTACGACGGGGTAAGGGATCCGTGGCCACGAACTCCGTATCCTGACGTGAAGGGGTACTCTTCTCATGACTACGGCAATCGCATCGGCTTCTGGCGTATGACAGAGGTCCTGGATCGCTACAGCATCAAGTGCTGTGTATCCCTTAATCTGGCCGTTCTGGACCATTTTCCAGAGATCGCCGACGCTATCATACAGCGTGACTGGGATTTCATGAGCCACGGAATTTACAACACCCGCTTCCTAAATAATTACACTGAAGAACAGGAACGGGATTTCTATAAAGATAGTATCGAGACTCTGAAACGCCACACAGGGAAACGGCTTAAAGGTATGTTCCTGGGCCACTCAGGGACGGAGTGTACCCCCGACCTTATGGCTGAGGCAGGCCTCATCTACCATGCCGACTGGGCCCACGACGACCAGCCGGTACCCATTAAGGTGAAGTCAGGAAGGCTGGTCTCTGTGCCCTATTCTATCGACTTAAACGATTCCCAACTCTTCACAACCCACTACGATGGTGACTACTTTGTACGCATATGTAAGGCACAGTTTGACCAGCTATACAAGGAGGGTGCAGAAAGTGGGCGCGTGATGTGTATCGCCCTTCATCCTTACGCCATTGGTCAGCCCCACAGGATCAAGCACCTAGAAGATATTCTGAGCTATATCATGTCCCATGATAAGGTATGGCAGACCACGGCCGATGAGATAGCTGAGTACTACATAGCCAATTGCTACGATGAGGCGATTGCCCACGCCGAGCGGGTGAACAAGTAGGGGCCTCTTAAATCCCTACTGAAAGGACAGGTGATATGCCCGCACAACGTCGTTTAGGAATGGACCATGATCACTATGAGTGGTCGCCTATCGTAAAGCGAGGGGTGCTACGCTGGCCGGAGAATGCCCATGTTGCTTTCTGCGTAGTCGTTCACTTGGAACATATGGAATGGAGCGCTCCGCAGGGAAGTTATCGGGCCCCCAATCTTGCTGGTGGCTTCGAAGGGCGTCCCTTCCCCGATTATGTTCGCTTTTCCCACAGGGAATACGGGCACCGTGTAGGAATTTTCCGTGTGCTGGACGTGCTGGACAAGCACGGAATTGCTGCTACTGTAGCTATGGACGCCCTCACCGCTGAGAACTATCCATACCTCGTCCGTTACTGTCAAGACCGTGGCTGTGAGATCATCGGTCATGGGATATCGGTGAGTCGTATGATAACCAGTAATATGTCAGAGGATGGGGAGCGGGAATATATTAAGACATCCTTGGATACTCTAAACCGTGCCACAGGGGCAACTTCTGTTGGCTGGCTGGGACCGGAGTACGGAGAGTCATCAAGGACTCCCCAGCTGCTGGCGGAGGCTGGCATTCGTTATGTGTGTGACTGGGCCAACGACGAGCAGCCCTACGCTATGAATACGCCCCAAGGAGAGCTCTTTGCTCTCCCCTTCCAGGTGGACTTGGAGGATATCAATGCTCTCTGGTACAGACATGTCACCGTTGACAGGTATGCGGAGTTAATTAAGGAGTGCTTCGATACCATGCACCATGACGGAGCACAAAACGGACGATTGCTGGTGTTGAGCCTTCACCCTTGGCTTATCGGCCAGCCTTTCTCTATAGGATACCTGGACGATGCACTGGGATACTTAATGCGACAGAAGGGGGTGTGGGCTGCCACGGGGTCGCAGATAATCGACTGGTACCGGCACAATCCTCCTGCTGTTAGATAAGTATGCCCTGCGCTAATGAGCCTTCGTGGTTGCCGTGTATCACACTTCTGCTAGATTAATCCAGGTATAGTCCACAGACTATAGCACCGTAACGCCGTTAAGCCACCGAGGCTTGTTCGTCACATTTACAAGTTAAACTGGGGGTCCACGTAATCCTTATCTTTTATGTATATTTGTAGTCGGTAACGCTGACAGTCAGCTACAATGAGGCGGCCCTCGACCTCGTCAAAGGCCACCGCCGTGGGATAGCGAAACCGCCATTGGAGTTCCAAGCTCTTGACCCTCCGCCGTGCCTTCATTATATCTGGATTCGCTTCCACGCCCATTAGAGCCCACTTGGAGAGCTCGACAGCGTCCCCAACGAGCGAGGTGATGATGTCTCCGTCGGGCGCAAATATCTGCATACGGTGATTAGCCCAGTCGCACACATATATGTCCCCCTCACCGTCAACTACCAAACCTGTTGGGTGGTTCAGCTCCCCGACTCCTGTCCCGAATGTGCCGAAGGTCGCCAGGTAGGTGCCATCGGGAGAGAACTTCTGTACTCGATGGTTTTTCCAGTCGGCTACGTATATATCGCCCTGATTGTCGATGGTGATGCCCCACGGGAGATTGAACTGGCCTTCACCACTACCCCTTTCGCCAAACTTGGCTAGAAATGCACCATCTTTGGTAAATTTCTGGACTCGATTGTTTGCGCTGTCGACGATGTAGAGCCTATCTTGACGGTTGAAGGCCATACCGGAGGGCCTGTTTAGCTCTCCGTCGCCAGCTCCCGGTGTACCCCATTTGTCCAGGAAAGTGCCATCCCCATCGAAGATGGAGATGCGATGAAGAGACTCGTCGGCAACGTACACGTTCCCCACGCTGTCCAGGGCCACAGAGGTGGGTGAAAGGAACTGCCCATCTCTTTCGCCATATTTGCCGAACTCGCAGAGGAACTCTTCATCACCGGGGGCCCCGATGGTCACCTTGCTCACTCGGCTGCTGAAGTTATTTTCGTTGCCGCGGTTGAGAACGTAGATCACGCCGTCTTTGCTTACAGCTAGATCTGTAGGCAAATTAAATCCGGTACCTGACTCCATAGCTCGACCCACCACGTGACTAAAATTGTACACTCGGCCAGCCGCTACCGTCGTAAGCATCTTCCTAGCTCCTTACCACACCTGCTTCGCTATTTTAGGGCGGGTAAATCTCGATTTCAAGGACTCGAACCAGGATTCCCAGTAACTGCGTGGTGGTGAATGAATTAACGCTGTGGGAGGCAACAGGGTATTGGTCCACGGCGTTTGCCCCCGTCGAAGCGTATGACCACCTTGTCTGCCAGAGGAAAAGGCTTTACAGTCCCTTGTAGTCGCTTTCTATGAGTTAGACAGCATCCATATGCAAAGAACACCTCGGATTGTAAGTAAGTTTCCCTTCTTTTACGGCTGGGTAATTGTTGGGGTAGCGGGGCTGAACAACTTTGGTGGCAACATTTTCGGCTTGGGCACTCTCAGCGTCTTTATCAAGCCTATCGGAGACGAATTCGGTTGGTCCCGCACCGTTTTGTCCGGGGCCATCAATGTCGGAATAGTGACAGTCATCCTCTTATCTCCTCTGGCAGGATGGTTTGTTGACCGGTACGGGCCACGGATAGTCTTGACCGCAAGCTCTGCTGTAGTGGGATTGGCAGCCATAGGCCTTTCTCAAGTGAATGGACCTCTCACCTTTTATCTGGCCTTGGGAACGGGAAGAGGACTCTTCTCCGGGGCAATCTCAGTCGCCACCATTGCCGCAGTTGCCAACTGGTTCATTCGTCGACGAGGTCGAGCAATGTCCATATACATGATAGCTCCGTCTTTTAGCTTTATAGTGCTACCTCTAGTTAGCCAGGCTCTCATTGTCCAGTGGGGATGGAAAACAGCCTGGGTTTCTCTGGGATTAATGGTGTGGGGCCTTGCCGTCCTTCCATCCTATTTCATGCTCATTCGGCGTCCCGAAGACGTGGGGCAGCTCCCAGATGGTGGACCGGTGTCGACGGTCACACCCCCCAAACGATCTCGAAACCCTTATGGGGCCACGCAGGAGCCCCAGTGGACTCTAAGGGAAGCGATCCGAACGCAGACCTTTTGGTTGGTAACGGTGGCTACAAGCCTGCTCTCCCTATGCCTGGGTGGAGTGCAGTTGCATCTGGTCGCGTACTTGATAAGCCGGGGCCTGAGCTCCACCGTGGGTTCAATGGCCATAAGCATCGTGGGTGGTGGTATGGCAATAGGCACCCTGTTGTGGGGATATCTCTCAGATCGGTTCTCAACAAAGTCAGTCTTTACCGTGGTGTCCACATGCTTCACCGGGGTCATTGTCCTCCTCCTTCTCATCTCCTCTGTGCCGATGGCCATGAGTGTGTCGGTGCTCCTGGGGGTGTGCCTTGGAGGGATATTGGTGATGCAGTCGCTGGCCTACGCCAACTACTTCGGAAGGCCCTCTTTAGGGGCAATTCGGGGGATCGCTCATTCCTTCCAAGTAATGGGACAGGCTGTGGGGATTCTGATGGCCGGCATCATCTTTGATACCACAGGTAGTTACACTGCGGCTGTGGTTACTTTCGCAGCTCTTAGTATGGTAGCGGTAGTCTTCACAATGTTGGCCCAGGTGCCGGTCAAAAGAGAACCCTAACGAAGCGCGGCGGCTGGACGTTCGGGCCGCCCCTTGGCGTTTACCAATGGCTGAGGATCGAGCGCTACTCGCCCAGCATTACGTTGTCAATTAGGCGGGCCTTGCCGATGCGCACCGCTACCGAGACCATGGCGGGGATTTCAACTTGGTCTATCTCCTCCAAGGTGGCGGCGTCGACCACGCTGACGTAATCGATGTTCTCTATCAGGGGTTCCTTCTCCAGAATGAGGCGAACTTCCTGCCTAAGGCACTCTCCACTTCGTTCGCCTCTTTGCCAAAGCTCCCTGGCATGGCTGAGGGCCTTATAGATCACGGGAGCTGCCCGACGTTGCTCTAGTGTTAGATACATATTGCGGCTGCTCATGGCCAAGCCGTCACTCTCTCGCACCGTTGGTGCCACTACGATCTCCACACCCATGTCCAGGTCGGCGGCTAGGTGGTTGATTACCGCTGCCTGCTGCCCGTCCTTCTGGCCGAAGTAGGCCCGGTCGGGGCGGACGATGTTGAGTAGCTTGGTCACCACTGTGGTCACGCCTCGAAAGTGACCAGGGCGGCGCTCTCCCTCAAGACTGAGGGCTATCCTTCCCGCTTCAACCCACGTATCGAAGCCCGGTGGGTACATCTCCCCTGCAGTAGGGGCGAAGACCAGGTCAGTGCCCTCCTTGGCCAAAAGCTCAAGATCGCGCTCCATGTCCCGTGGGTAGGTGTCGAGGTCCTCGTGAGGGCCGAACTGGGTGGGATTGACGAAGATAGATACCGCCAGGGTTTTATTCTCGCTACGGGCCCGTTTCACCAGGCTCAAGTGCCCTTCGTGCAGATAGCCCATGGTGGGGACCAGGCCAAGGGGTCTAGACACCTTCTGACAGAGCCGGGACATCTGGGCCTTGTTACTTACTATCTCCATGGTCCTTAGGAGGCCATAGTGGTCTCCACATCCTTCAGTAGGTTCTCGTCCATGGTGAAGCTCTCCTTGTCGGTGGGGAATGCGCCGTCCTTAACCTCGGCCATGTATTTGGCGAAAGCCTGAGTCATGGTCTCGGCCAGGGTTGCGTACTTTTTTGTATGTTTGGGGACGAAATCGGTGAAGAGGCCCAGCATGTCGTGGAACACCTGCACCTGGCCGTCGCACCAGGGGCCAGCGCCGATGCCAATGGTAGGGATGCTAAGCTTTTGGGTGATGATCCGGGCCAGGGGGCTGGGCACCAGCTCCAGCACCAGCGAGTAGGCCCCAGCCTTTTCAAGGGCGACGGCGTCCTTTACCAGCTGGGTAGCCTCCTTGGCTCCTTTGCCCTGAACATTATAGCCACCCAGACCGTGCACCGACTGGGGGGTGAAGCCAATGTGCCCCATAACGGGTATACCGCACTCCACGATACGGTGCACAGTCTCCGCCACCCTCTCCCCACCTTCCAGCTTCACGGCCTGGGCACCGCCTTCCTGGATGAACCGAGCGGCGTTGCCTAATGCCTGAGAGGAATCCATGTGGTAAGTCATAAATGGCAGGTCACCCACTACGAGGGTACGCTTGGCACCACGGCACACCGCCTTAATGTGATGCAACATCTCTTCCATGGTCACCGGTATGGTGGAATCGTATCCTAGCACCACCATGCCGAGGCTGTCCCCCACCAGGATGCTGGGTATCTCTGCCTCCTCAACCAGTCGTGCGGAGGTGTAGTCGTAAGCGGTAACCATGGGTATCTTTTCACCCCTGGTCTTCATGTTGGCGATGTCCCTGACAGTAGCCCTGCGAGTCATTCCTTGTGTCTCCTGTCAAATTTATTGAGCTTTTAGGTGTTGTTACTGGCAGCCAGAGCCAGGGACAGGCCTTGCGCCAACACCCCAGCCCCGATGAAGCCGATACGAGGGTTAACTATTGCCCAGCTCCTGTATTGACGGCACTCCTCCCAAGCCTTCTGCCATGCGCACGGCACGAAGCACGGCTTGGGCAACCGCCTCTACCGCCGCTACACCCAGCATTACTAGATTAGGAGGAGAGGAAGCTCTTGCGGTAGCCATTGCGAATAGAGTATCACCGTCTCGGATAGTGTGGCATGGCCGGATGGTGAGGGCGAGGCCATCATGAGCCACCCGCGCCAGGTAATTGGCTTGCTCGACAGTTAGAGAGGCATTGGTTGCTACTACGCCTATGGTAGTGGTGGTTGCGGGGTCTACAGGAGCTTCGAGGCCCTTCATTAAGGTGTCCACTGAATCGTGAAAGCCACAGTTGCCATCCTTGCGAGGGCCGGCAATGGTCTCTCCTGTCTTGGGGTCTATCACGCTGCCGTACGCGTTCACTGCCACGAGAGCCCCGACAACTAATCCCTCGGGCAGCGAGAGGCTGGCACTACCCAGTCCTCCCTTGATGGCCCGCTCCATGCCAAGGACCTTGCCCACAGTGGCCCCTGTACCTGCTCCTACACTGCCCTCCTCCACTGGCTCATTAGTGCAGGCGAGACAGGCTTGGTACCCCTCGCTTGCTCCAGGCCGCGTTTGGGAGGTCACTAGGTTGAGATCGAACAGGATGGCTGCTGGCACTATGGGGACAACTATCGTGCCCTTCTTATACCCTATTCCCCGCTCCTCCAGGTAGCGCATGACTCCTGAGGCTGCATCGAGACCGTAGGCGCTGCCTCCGCTGAGGAGGACTGCGTGGGCCCGTTCAACCAGCCGTGAGGTTTCAAGAAGACTCGTCTCCCGGGTACCTGGCCCTCCACCCCGTACGTCTACCCCTGCTACTGCACCCTCTCGGCAGAGAACCACGGTACAGCCCGTGGACGCCTCACGGTGGGTATAGTTACCCACCTCAATGCCCTCGACCTGGGTTATATCCTTCGGCAACTCTCTTTACTCCTCTATCATCAAATACAAAACACGCCCGCCTCGTGGGGGCGTGTTTAGAGCACTCAAACAGCCGGCTTGGTCCTCGTGGGTACCAGCGGCCCAAATCCGACCTTACCGTGCTCACCCCCCAGTGGGTGGATGGCAGTTTCATCATAGCATCGTGGCAGTGAGTGTCAAGAGAACACAGTTGGCTCCATGGTAGCCCAGTGTATCCAATCGGCAGCCAAGGAGATCTAACATCTGATCAACCTTGACTTGGATAAGGCCCTCTGCTACAGTCTTTTCAAGTCTATCCCCTGGGTAAGAGGTGATCTCCTAATGAGTGCGCGCCTCTTTAAGAAGCTTCAACAGGCCTACGGCTTCGATGACGTTGCGATAGTTCCCGGCGATGTGACCGTCAACCCAGAGATGGCGAATACCGATTTCGTCCTTGGAGACCACCTGTTCACCAGCCCCATTCTAGCCTCAGCCATGGACGCAGTGGTTTCACCCACTTTCGCCGTGTTGATGCACCAAGCGGGTGGCTTAGGGGTGCTCAATCTCGAGGGTATCTACACCCGTTACGAAGACCCCTACTCCATCCTGGAGGAAATGGTATCAGCGCCTCAACAGGATGCAACATCTTTACTTCAAAAGGTGTATTCAGTGCCCGTAAAAGAGGAGCTTATCGGCAGGAGGGTTGAGGAGATCAGTAAGGATGGGGTGGTGTGTGCCGTATCGGTAACCCCCCAAAATACTAAGAGGCTCTCTTCCATTGCAGTGGAAGCTGGAGCCGATGTTCTGGTGGTTCAATCCACCGTCACCACCGCCAGGCACATGTCACGAAGCTACAGAGGTCTCATCTTCTCCGATCTGCGTAAGACGGTAAAAATTCCAGTGCTGGTGGGCAACTGTGTGACCTACAAAGTAGCTATGGAGCTGATGGAGACGGGGATCGATGGCGTGCTGGTAGGGGTAGGGCCGGGAGCGGCCTGCACGACTCGGGAGGTGGTGGGGGTAGGGGTGCCCCAAGTGACGGCTACCCTGGAGTGCGCCTCGGCTCGGAAGGAGTATTTCCAACGTACCGGCAGATACGTGGCGGTCATCACCGACGGTGGCGTCAGGACAGGTGGTGACCTGTGTAAGGCGATAGCCTCCGGCGCCGATGGGGTGATGCTAGGAACTCCCTTGGCCCAGGCGGAGGAGGCACCGGGCAGAGGTTTCAACTGGGGCATGGCCAACCCTGATCCTCAGCTTCCTCGAGGGACTCGCATCCGAGTGGGCACAAAAGGGCCTCTCAATAAAATCCTCTTTGGCCCTGCTTCGGTCACCGATGGCACTGAGAACCTGGTTGGGGCCCTCAAAGCTGCTATGGGGATGTGTGGTGCCTTTACCATTCGAGACATGCACAAGGCCCGGATGGTGGTGGCCCCGGCCATCAAAACCGAGGGCAAGCTCTTCCAGATGATGCAGGGGAGCAACTAGGTCTAGGGCCTCATTTTGATGGTCAAGGGGGGTTGCGGGGTGGTATGGCGGCGGAACCGTGGACTTCGTTTATCGGTTATTAAAATTCGCTTTTTGACCATCTTTTGCGTATTGCTCCTTTTGCTGGTAATCTTAAGCTCTTGCGCCTCTCCACGCTCCTCGAGAGTGCCGTCCATAGCAACAAAGGAGCCCTCCCAAGAAGGGATGATGGTGATAGACCGTATAGCCTACATTGGTGCTGACGATGACCTGTACACTATACGCAAGGATGGTAGTGATTCGCGACGACTTACCGGAGAGCTGAAGGCCGGAACTGGTGGTGTGCTGCAGGCCCGTGAGCTTCAAGGTGGTGTCTTTTATACCTGGCCTACATGGTCTCCCGACGGTAGCAAGATAGCAGTGTCGCGGGTCATCCCCGGGGAGGACTCCCTCGCCGTATCCCTTCAAGTGGTAGACGTGACCACTGGGGGTTTGACCCATGTTTACGATAACGAGCCAGGTGCCAGTCCTCTTATAGCCCAGGGGATACCTCATTACAGCTACTGGTCCCCTGACGGCTCCCGTCTTGCTTTCATTGCCTCCACCGCTATGGGTCTCACTCTCTTTGTGAGCAACCCCCAAGGGGAGGAGCCTCCCGTTCCCGTTGTTCGTGGAGGACCTGTCTACTTTCACTGGTCCAGTGATAGCCGCTCGCTGTTGCTACACGTGGGAGAGGAGCTGATGGTGGCTGAGGAGGGACTGTTGCAGCTACCACGGGCGCTAGGTCTGAAAGGGGCTGGGTTCCAAGCCCCTGCCTGGTCCCGCGGTAGCGCTGAGATCGTATACTCCTCCCAATCCTCAGATGGAAGCGCCCTCTATTTGGCTGATACCCAGAAGGATGGTTCGTCTAAGGCCATCGCAGAGGTCGGCAACAGAGTGGCCTTTTTGTGGTCGCCCGTTGGCAAGGAACTGGCTGTGGCGGAGACAGAGGAAGGCTCGGGGCCGCTGTACGACCGACTAACCATCGTAGACGCCGAAGCCTCCTCAAAGCGGACTCTTGTGGAGGAGTCGTTCCTTGCCTTTTTCTGGTCTCCAAATGGAGAGAAGATCGCCTATGCCGCTGTCGATCCCAGCACCCACATCCAAAGCTGGAAGGTGGTGCCAGTGGATGGGGGAACACCCAAGACGCTAGCCCAGTTCGAGCCTTCCCAGGAGCTGTTCACTATGTTCCTGTTCTTTGACCAGTACGCCTATTCAAGCTCGGTGTGGTCCCCCGATAGCACACAACTGGTGTTCAGCGGTAACCTCAGTCGTGAAACAGGCCGCAGAAATGGGGGTTCGTCCGATGAGGACAAGGTTTATGTGCTGAGCGTTGATGGTGACTCCACACCCAAAGAGATCGCTACTGGGAACCTGGCCTTCTGGTCGTGGAACTAGCGGAGTGCTGTGCCGCTGTCGCTCCATTGGCCTTATCGCAGAAGTTTGCCCCTCAGGTTCTCTCCGCCGCCCCATGCTTTCGACGGTAATAACCAACCCTCGATGATAGAATATAGGCACTTGTCCCATTGGAGACTTGCCTGTGAGAAAGTACATTCTGTCAATGGCACTTGGCATTTTGTTTCTCCTTTTCTTAGCTGGCTGCGGCCCCCAGGCTCAAAATACCCCTACCGCTACGCCCACGCCGACTCCTTCTCCTACCCCTACACCCACCCCTTTGCCGTCCAGCGTGCTAGAGCAGTCAGCGCAGCGAATGGAGTCGCTGAAGTCTCTGGCCTTTTCCCTTGAACACTTGGAAGGTGTCACAACTCTGATACCGGGCCTGGCGATGAGGAAGGTGGATGGCCGAGTGGCTCTGCCCGACAGGTTCGAGCTCACCGTGGACGCGGAGGTCACGAGTTTTTCTGCCTTCGTCCGTATAGAGGTTATCGTTATTGGCGATGAGGGCTACATGACGGACCCTCTTTCGGGCCAGTGGCGTCAGGTCTCTCCCGATGCCCTTCCCTTCAACTTCGCTGACCTGGGCAATACTTTGAGCGGAATTGTCATGACGATAAAGGATCCCTCCTTCGTCGATATTAATGAGGAAGTGGGGATATGGCGGATCAGAGGCACGGTGAATTCGGACGATCTTAGGACCCTGGTCCCCGCCGCAGCCTCTGGCCTTGAGGTTATATTGGAGGTTTGGATCGACCAGGATCTAGCTTTGGTAAGGAAGGCGCAAATAGAAGGCCGGGTAATCTCTACGGACTCTCCCAGTATAGTGCGTCTGCTCACCTTTAATCGCTTCGATGAGCCTGTGGAGATATCGGCCCCTCAGTAGACACCCGATATGAAAATCCAGGCCATCTCTTCACCCCCTCTGGTACTCACAATCGTCTGCTTGGGGGTTTTCGTAGCTGCCCTGGATCAGACGGTCGTGGTGACGGGTCTTCCCAGCGTGATGCTGGACCTTCGCATCCCCCTAACCGAGCTAGACCGGGTATCTTGGATCATTACAGGGTATCTTCTGGGATACACGGTGGCCATGCCCCTCATGGGACGTATCTCAGATGTGTACGGCCATCCCAGGGTATATCAGGTTTCCTTGGTTCTCTTCGCCCTGGGCTCCCTTCTAGTTGCTCTCTCATCCACTCTCTCCTGGGTAGTGGCCTCACGGATTATCCAGGCTGTGGGGGGAGGGGCCACGGTGCCCATAGGCATGGCCATCGCTAGCGGCGTTCTGTCCCCCGGAAGGAGAGGGTTGGCTCTGGGCATCATTGGCGCCGCCGCGGAGGCGGGTTCTGTCCTTGGTCCTCTCTATGGTGGAGCCATCATCCACCTGATGGGATGGCGATGGATCTTTTGGCTTAACCTGCCTCTGAGCGCCCTCCTTGTAGCTGCTCTGGCCTTGCTGCCCAGCCGCCGAAGTGCGGGTGGCAGGGTGGACTATCTGGGGGGAATGCTCCTGGCGGGAGGTCTGGCCGCCATCTCCATAGCCCTTTCGCGAAGGGAGGTGTTCACTGGAGCCTCGTTGTTTCCCTATGCCCTCATAGGGTCTGGTGTCCTGGTTTTCCTGGTATTGGTCTTCTGGGAGCGAAGGTACTGGCAACCTCTGCTGGCCCCTGTTCTCTTTCGCTCTGCCTCCTTCATCACCGCTAACCTCACTCAGTTTTTAGTAGGTGTGGCGCTAATCATGGCCATGGTCAACATTCCCCTGATGGCTGATACGGTCATGGGTCAGGAGCCGCTACAGGGTGGGCTCAGGCTGGTGCGGCTGACCGGGGCTATACCGCTGGGGGCCATCGTTGGAGGATACCTGGCGGAGCGAGTGGGGGTGAGAGGCGTCACCACGATGGGGTTGCTCCTTATGGCTCTGGGCTTTTATTTTATGACAGGATGGGGCTCGGAAATCCAAGACCCGGGACACACCTTGCACCTTATGGTGGGTGGGCTGGGGTTTGGTCTGGTGATCGCTCCCATCATATTAACCGCCATCAGCGCTTCTACCGAAGAGTACCGGGGGACCGCTGCCTCCCTGGTGACCGTCTCCCGTATGGTGGGGATGACCTTGGGGCTGGCAGCTTTGGCGGCATGGGGTATGGGTCAGTTCCAGGAGCTGACCCTGGGACTAGAGCTTCCCCTCCCCGTTTTGGGGGAAACGGCGGAGGCGTTTCAGCAACGCAGCGTGGAGTACACGGCTGGCCTCACCGAGGCTGGCCTTACTCTGTTTCACCGCTTTTTCTGGGTAGCTATGGGAGTCTCTCTAGCGGCCATCTTGCCTGCCCTGGCTATGAGTCCACTCAGGAAGTGAAGAATGCCTTGCTGCCATCGGTGCTGCATAACCTGGCCGACGTTAGTGTTAAAATGGGGCATCCCCACAAGGAGCTGGCCCCGTTGATGAATGTCCAGGATTTCCTGAGGCAGATTCCTGAGCTGTTGCGCAGCCAGCTACCCCAAGAATTACGAGAGTTCCAGGCAGTAGGCCCCGTGGGCAGCCTGATGAAGTTCCATTATGGCGAGCCTTCTATCCACTACGAGGTGTGGGTGCAGAGAAGGGTAAGTTTGGTAGAGGTAGGCCTCCACTTTGAGGGCAATGCCGACGCTAATGACCGCTACTTAGAGGGGCTAAGTGCTCACTTTGTCGAGATACGGGCGGCCCTTGGGCCCGATGTTGAGGCGGAGCAGTGGACTCGCTCCTGGACACGAATTCATCAGAGTGTACCGTTGAGCCCGTTAGAGGAGGACTTCCTGCTGGAGGTCTCATCTCAGCTGGCGAGGATGATTACAGTGTTGCAGCCGATGGTTCAGGAGGTTTCTCTAGCCGCCTCTCGGTAGGGAGTTATGCTGCGATCTTTGATGCCCCTTAAGATTGACCCATGAAACGATCTTTAGCCTTGTTGACTCTGGCTGAGCGTGTTGCTATAAGCGTTGCTGTAGGTGTTGTGATGCTCGGTCTGCTGAGCCTTCTTGTTGTTATGGCTAGTGGAGGGCGGAGGCAGGAGATACTTGTCTTTGCTGCTGCTAGTCTCACCGATGTGTTAGAGCAAGTGGGTGAGGAGTTCACCGAAGAGACAGGAGTAAAGGTCGCCTTTCATTTCGGTGGATCTAACGCCTTAGCCCGTCAGATTCTTCGAGGCGGGCCCGCCGATCTCTTTGTCTCCGCAGGTTCGCAGCCCATGGACGTTGTTGAAGATAGAGGTTTCCTTCGAGAAGGTACCCGATTGGATCTACTCAGTAACGAGCTGGTGCTGGTGGGACTGTCAAAGGGCTCGGAGGAATTCGAGTCCTTGGAAGGTCTGGCAGACGGTGGTTTCAGGGTGGCTGTAGCCGATCCCGAGCTGGCGCCAGCGGGTTACTACGCTAGTGAGGCATTGAAGAATCTGGAGCTTTGGGACAGGCTGCTTCCTCGCCTTGTGTTCGCTGCCGATGCGCGCACAGCGTTGAGCTACGTGAAGTCAGGGAACGTGGATGCCGGCATAGTCTATGGCACCGATGCCCTCGCCACTCAGGGGATTCGTATAACCGCGTCCCTCCCTCTGGAGAGCTACCCTACCATAACCTACCCTGTAGGGGTGATAAGAACTTCCTCCTTTGTAGCCGACGCCGAGAGGTTTCTGAAATTCCTTCAGACGGAGAAAACGCGGGCGCTGTTCGAGCACCACGGTTTTGGGGTGGTGATCCCACAGAAGACACCTTCTAGGTAAACTGAGCAGGGAGGGAAAGGAGCCCAGTGCTTACCACCACGGAGCTACAGATTCTGGCCCTATCCTTACGGGTGGCCCTAGTAGGGACGTTGTTAGGTTTACCTATCGCTCTGGGTGTGGGGTGGCTTCTTGCCAGGTCATCCATTCGTGGCAAGGCACTGCTGGATACCTTGATCTCCTTTCCCCTGGTGCTGCCTCCAGTTGTGACGGGCTATCTGCTGCTGATAGTGTTGGGGCGTAATGGGCCTATTGGCGGACCTCTTCACTCTCTCTTTGGCGTGGACGTGGTGTTCACATGGGTGGCGGCGGCCCTGGCGGCGGGGCTGGTTTCCCTCCCTCTGATGGTGCGATCTATAGAGGTGGCCATGGCTGGGGTAGACCCAAGGCTGGAGCTGGCAGCGCGCAGTTTAGGGGCAGGGCCTCTGAGGGCATTCCTTAGCATCACCATCCCTCTGGCTTATCGGGGTATCCTGGCGGCGATACTGGTGGGCTTTGCTCGAGGCCTGGGCGAGTTCGGGGCCACCATGGTGGTAGCTGGCAACATCCCCACAAGGACACAAACCATTCCCCTGGGAATCTTCACCCGTCTCCAAACTGGTGACGACACCGCCGCCCTACGGCTCATTGTGCTCTCCTTAGTGCTGGCCCTGGGAGCGTTGATAGTCCACCAGCGACTGGCGCGGCGCACTGTTTCCTGGATATGATCGAACCCTTCTTGAGCTTTCGCCTTAGCAAGAGCTACCCCGGCTTTCGGCTGGAGGTGGAGGCCTCTTTTCCCTCGGGAGTTATCGCCATCTTTGGCCCTTCCGGAAGCGGGAAGAGCACTCTGCTCAACTCCATCGCCGGGTTAACAAGGCCCGATGACGGTGAGATCACCCTCAACGGTCGTTCCCTCTTCTCTACCTCTCGGCGAGTCAGCCTGCCTCCTGAGGAGAGAGGCATCGGCTATGTCTTCCAAGAGGGGCTCCTTTTCCCTCATCTCAACGTGCGCCAGAACCTTATGTATGGATTCAACCTAACCCCTGCCCATAGGCGGAGGGTGGACCCGGAGCAACTTGTAACGCTCCTGGAGCTGGAGCCACTGCTGGAGCGATCTCCTGCTAAGCTATCTGGTGGGGAGCGGCAGCGGGTGGCGCTGGCCCGAGCACTGGCCACCTCGCCGGACCTGCTCCTTCTGGATGAACCGCTGGGATCCCTGGATATGAGGCTGAGGGGCCGTATCCTGCGTTACCTCAAAGACCTTCACCGTGACCTATCCATTCCCATGGTGTATGTATCCCACTCCATATCTGAGGTGCTTGCCATCGCCGACACTGCCTTGGTCCTCTCCCAGGGGAGACAGTTAGCCGTGGACCGCCCTCGAAGGGTGCTGCTGGAGCCCTTTGTAAACCCTCTTGTGGAGATGGCGAGCCTGGAGAACCTTCTGGAGGTGGAGGTGGTGGAACGCCGCCCCGGAAGCGGCATTACCAAAGCAAGTTTGGGAGACACCATCCTGTGGATACCCGAGGTAACGGCAGCCGCGGGCGAGAGGCTGTTTGTGGCTATTAGAGCTGGGGATATCATCGTGGCGGTGGAGCCTCCGGGCCCCATAAGCGCCCGCAATGTTCTGAGAGCACGTATTCGGGGCCTTCATAGGATGGACGGGATAGTGCTGGTTGAGGCCGATGTGGGGGAGCCTATCCTGGTGGAGGTCACCCCTGAGGCCGTTTCTGCATTGGAGCTTAAGGAAGAGCAGGAGGTCTTTCTGCTCATCAAGAGCAGCTCAGTTATGGTGTTGGACTAGGGGGAGAGACCTCGTTCAGGCTCGTGACTGCTGTGCCGTCCAAGTCTACAGCCCTGGTAGGATAGCGTCTGTGGCGGAGCTAATGGCCTCCAAGAGAGGGAAGGGATATACCCCCACGAAGATAACGCCCAGCACCGCCACCGCCAGCACCGCTATCACCAGGGCCGATGGTCTGGTGGAATCGTTGGACGAAATATGCTCAGGGTTGGCGGAGGGATTGTGGGCCGGGACAAGCTCTCCTTGGGGCTCGGCCACCGGCGTGGGCTGGATATACATGTGCCGTATCACCACCAGGTAGTAGTACAGTGATATGAGGCTGTTGAAGATGGCTAGCCCCGCCAGCCAAAGCATTCCCTCGTTGGCCACGGAGAGGAACAGGTAGAATTTGGTGGTGAACCCGGCAAAGAAGGGCATCCCCGCCAGTGAGAACATCCCAATGGCAATACCTGCAGCTATGAAGGGATGTTTCTGGGCCAGGCCAGAAAAGTCGGAGATCTCCTCCCTGGCGGTCATGTTGAAAAAAGCGATGATTCCCACAAACACCGCCAGGTTGGTGAAGGCGTAGCCTACCAAGTGCAGCATCACCCCGTTTGAGGCCAGGGTCGAGAGGGCAGCTATACCCATCAGTAAGTACCCAACCTGAGCGACACTGGAGTAGGCCAGAAGCCTCTTGATGTTGTGTTGCGCGAGGGCCACCAGGTTTCCTACTGTCATGGTTACGGCAGCCAGTATAGCCACGATTATCTGCCATTGTTCTATGGAGGGCATGAAGGCCTCGGCAAAGAGACGAAGAATCAAGGCGAAAGCCGCCGTCTTTGATCCCACCGCTAGAAAGGCGGTCACGGGCAGGGGCGCCCCCTCGTAAGTGTCGGGTGCCCACATGTGAAAGGGCACTGCCGCTACCTTAAAGCCCAGGCCAACCAAGATGAGGGCCAGTCCCACCCACAGAGCTGGACTTACATCCTGGGCCGCTTCAAGCGCAATCCTGATGTCTTCGAAGCGGGTAACTCCTACGGTGCTGTAGAGCATACTTATCCCGTAGAGGAGGATGGCTGAAGAGAAGGCGCCGATGAGGATGTACTTCAGCCCTGCCTCATTTGACTTGGGGTTGTTCCGGGCAAAGGAGACCAAGGTGTAGAAGCTAAAGCTCATCAGCTCCAGGGCGATGTAGGCTGTGAGCAGTTCCCCTGCCGAAGCCATAATATTCATAGCGAGGATCGCGAAGAGGACTATCCCGTAGTACTCTCCCGGGTGGCTCAAATACTTTCCTAGATAGTCCACCGAGCTGAGGATGACGAAGAGACCCAGGATCAGGAAAAAGGTCTTAAAAAAGAGGGAGTAAGCATCGGCATTGAAGAGGCCGTTGTAGAGGGCCACGTCTTTATCCCAAAGTGTGACCAACGCTAGGGCTATCAGCCCTATCAACCCCACTACGCTGATCCAGGCCAGCAGGTTCTTTTGTCGTCGAGGAAGAAACAGGTCAACAGTGAACACTCCGAAGGCTAGAGTAGCCAGGAGGAACTCTGGCAGTAACAGATGCAGGTTAGCAGTAAGGGGCATAGTGATTAAAACCTGCCCGTAAGAAGGTCGCTCACTCCGGCGTTAATCACGTTCATTAAGGGGAGGGGCCAAACTCCCACCACCAGCAGCACCAGCGCCAGGATGCCCGTCGCCCCCATCTCCACTCTAGTAGCGCCCCTGAGGTGTTCCCACTGGGGGCTGATGGGCCCAAAGAAGACCTTGGCCAGCAGCCGCAAAATGTACACCGCTGTTAGCGCCGCGCCGATGACCGCCAGCACCGCCAGAGGCAAATAGGTCTTAAAGGTGCCCACAAAGACAAGAAGCTCAGCCACAAAGCCGCTCAGGCCAGGAAGTCCCAGAGAGGCTAGCCCTGCCACAGCAAAGAGGGAGGCGGTCACCCCCATACGTTTGGCCAGCCCCTCCAGTGCAGTGATGTCACGAAGGTGGGTGCGGTCGTAGATGACGCCCACCAGGGCGAAAAAGAGGGCCGTCATTATGCCGTGGGAGAACATCTGGAGGACAGCACCACCAACTCCCAAGGGGTGAAGGGTGGCGATGCCCATTAGCACGTACCCCATGTGGCTAACGCTGGAGTAGCCGACCACGTATTTCAGGTCTCGTTGAGCCATGGCTGAGATGGCCCCGTATAGCACGTTCACCGTCCCCAGGCCGATAAGTACGGGCATCCACGCCTGGGCACCTTCGGGCAGCACCATCATCCCAACCCGGATGATGCCATAGGCACCCAGCTTCATCAGCACCCCGGCATGTATCATACTCACGGACGTGGGTGCTGCCACGTGGCCATCGGGGGACCAAGTGTGGAAGGGCCACAGCCCCGCCAGCACGCCGAACCCCACCATGAAGAAGGGGAAGAAGAGCACCTGAAATGTCTCACTAAAGGTTCCAGCCTGAGCCAGCTCGCTGAGAGTTTCCAGGGAGAAGGTGGGACTGCCTTCCTGAAATGCCACCACGTACACCGCCAGAATGGCGATCCACACCAGCACGCTCCCTGCCACCAGATAGAGCACCAGCTTCATCGCACCGTACTCTTTGGTACGCTGGAAGGTGCCGAAGTCGGTGCTGCTCCCCCATATGCCGATCAAGGGATACATAGGCAGCACCGCCAGCTCGTAGAAGAAGAACAGGAAGAAGAGGTCGCGGGTCACGAACACCCCATAAACTCCCGACACCAGGAACATGAACAGCACGAAGAACTCCTTGGTGCGGTGGTGGATGTTCTGGGAGACCAATACCGCTGTGAACATCACTATCCCCGTCAGCAGGACCATGGGGGCGCTAATGCCGTCGATGCCCAAGCTGAAGGTGATGTTCACGGGCTCCTCCAGCCACATGAATTCCTGAAGGAGCTGGTAGCCTCCTTCTCCGTAGTCGTACATGGCGAAGATGGCGATGCTCAACGCCAGGGTGAGACCAGCGACCACCGTTGAGAAGTACCTTACTTCCCTTGATCGGCTGGGTGGGAAGAGGACCAAAATCATCCCACCCACGAAAGGGAAGAGGATGCTCATAAAGAGAGCTATACTCTTGAAACCTTCCACGGTCTTTGTCCTCTAAAGCCTGGAGGAGAGGGCCCACCAGAGGATGCCCAAGACAACTGCCCCCACCACCATGCCCAAGGCGTAGTTATATACTCGCCCCGTCACGTGATAACGAAGGTTATTCCCCGAGCGGCGTACCGAGTCAGCGATTCCATTTACCCCCGTGTCGTTCACTACAATGCGGTCAAACAGGGCAATGAAGGTGGAAAATGCCAGAACGACCCTATCAACTACCCATTGGTAGAGGTTATCCATGTAATACTTGTTGTTCACCACTTTAAGAGCACCTGCGAAGCGGGATTGCCAGGGCTCCAGGGAGATACGCCGGCTCACGTAAATCCTCCAGCCGAGGGCAAAGGCCCCCACTGCCAATAGGATAGACGCCACAGTCACGCCCGCATTCCAGGTGAAGGTATGGATTTCATGGAGGAAGAGGAAGCTTCCCAGGCCACCAAAGGAGCCGGGCCAGTTTAGCGCTATGAAGCCAAAACCCAGGGACAGGATGGCGAGGGCTCCCAGGGCCAGCGCCATGGTGGGTGGCGCCTCGTGAAGATGACGGTTCTCATCCTTAAGCTGTCCGAAGAAGATCATGAACAGGGCCCGGGCCATGTACATGGCGCTGAGGAACACTGCTACCAGAGTAAGGGCGAAAAACACAGGATTCCTCCCCTCCAACACGGACACCAGCACCTCGTCCTTGCTCCAGAAGCCGGCAAAAAGTGGTATTCCTGCCAGGGAGAGGGCACCCACGGAGAAGGTGAGGGCAGTGAAGGGCATCACCCTTCGCAGACCGCCCATCTTCCGAATATCTGTCTCGTCGGCCATGCTGTGCATCACGCTGCCTGCCCCCATAAACAGGAGGGCCTTGGAGAAGCCGTGGGCAAGCAGGTGAAATATGGCTGCGGTGAACCCGAAGGCCCCCAAAGAGAGCATCATTAGTCCCAGGTGGCTTATGGTGGAATAGGCCAGAATGCGCTTGATGTCCGTCATCACTAGGGCCATCGTGGAGGCCATGAGGGTGGTGATGAGGCCAATGGTGGTCACCAGAAGGAGGGCCGACGGAGAGGCCTCGAAGATGGGGAAAGTGCGGGCCACCAGGTAAACTCCTGCCACCACCATGGTGGTGGCATGGATCAGTGCACTGACGGGGGTGGGGCCTTCCATGGCATCGGGGAGCCAAACATGGAAGGGGAACTGGGCCGACTTGCCCATAGCCCCTAGAAAGATGAGGATTGCCGCTAATGTAAGGGTGCCGCTTCCGATGGCTCCTGCCTCCACTGCCTGGAAGGTCTCCGACATGCTGAAAGTGCCCACATTGTGGAAAAGCAGCAGGATGCCAATGAGCAGCCCCACATCGCCCAGGCGAGTGGTGATGAAGGCCTTCTTGGCCGCCTCGGCGGCAGAGCGTCGCTCGTACCAGTGGCCGATTAGCAGGTATGAACACAATCCCACCAGCTCCCAAGCGATATATAACAGCAGGAAATTGTCCGCCAGCACCAGCGTGATCATGGAGGCGGCGAAGAGAGCGTGGAAGGCAAAATATAATCCGAAGCGGGCGTCCCCCTTCATGTAGTCCAAGGAGTATACCTGTACCATGAGGGCCACAAAGGTCACTAGCCCCAGCATCACCAGCGCTAGGGGATCTATTATCATGCCCCAGGTGAGGGTTACATTACCCGCCTCGAACCAGGTCATGGAGCAACTGGTGTCACCGGGTACCACGCCGCATCCCTGGGAGTCTCCAGCCAGAAAAGCACGTAGTACGAACCAGAAGAGGGCGAATCCGGCGGCGATAGCCAGAATAGCTAAAAAGGAGCCTCTGCCGGGCAGGACTCGATGAAACAGAGCTATAAGAGGAAAAGCGGTAAAACTAAGTACGGGAATAAGCCACGCCCACTCCATCCCGGGCATGTTTAGTGACCCTTCCCATTTGCCTGGGATGGAAGGGGTAGAAGCGTCGTCTGAGAGCGAATCACCACTTCATCAGGTCCACTTCGTCCACGTTGACGGTGGAGCGATTTCGGAATAGACGCAGGATAATGGCCATGGCCAGGCCTACCTCTGCCGCCGCAATGGTGATGATGAAAATGGCGATAATCTGGCCGGTGAAGCCGCTGAAGCCCTCTTGCCCTTCAAGGTAGGCAGCCGCCGCCACTAGGTTGATGTTGACGGCGTTTAGCATAAGCTCGATACACATGAGGATAAGGACGGCGCTGCGCCGAGCCAGCACTCCATATAATCCGATGGCGAACAGGGCGGCGCTGAGGAGCTGGAAGTAGTAGAGGGGCACCATTACTGTTCCTCCCCAGTGCGGGCGATGATTATGGCACCGATGAGGGCCACCAGCAGTACCAGTGATGCGATCTCGAAGGGGATGGCCCATGTGGTAAATAGGGAGGTAGCCAGCTCTTGGAAAATGGGCCCTTGGGGCCCCTCCCCCGAGGGAGGCCTGGTCATAAACGAGGCTGCCACCACCCCAAAGATGGCTAGGCCCCCTACCAGGCCCAATGGCCACTGGGGGTTGTCCGAGATGTAGGGATAGTCCCGTCCCCGAGTTAGCATGATAGCGAAGAGCAGCACGATGGTAATGGCACCACCGTAGATTAGCACCTGAACCAAGGCAAGGAACTCGGCAAAGAGCACCAGGTATGTGCCGGCCACCGCAATCAGTGACACCAGCAGAAACAGGGCGGCGTGCACTACGTTACGGGTGGCCACCACCCCCACCGCTCCCCCTAGGGTCAGGATGGTCACCAGAAGGAAGAGGAACAGGGACATTCTAGACAGTAGCCTCCTTCGCCTCTTCCTTCGGCTGCTTTGCTCGCTTGGAGGGAGGGGTCCAGCTCGTTTTCTTCTGGTACCGCTTTCCCATCTCCAGAAGCTCGATCAGGTCCACCCGGTCGCCGTTGCGCTGGTAGGTACTCATCTCGTGTTCGTGGCTCATAACGATGGCATCGAAGTTGCACACCTCAACGCAGATACCACAGAGGATGCAGCGGTTGAAGTTGATCTCGAAGGTGTCAACGATCTTTTTACGGGGGCTCTTGTCCTCTTTGTACAGTGGATTGTCCTTCATGGTTGCACTCATGCACTGGGTGGGACAGTCGCGGATGCACACCATGCACGAGGTGCAGAAGGGTTCCACTATGTCGTAGTCCCAGGTAAGGGCAGGAAAGCCCATGTACCTGGGCTGGAGGGGCCGGGGCTTGTTGGGGTACTGGTCGGTGACCGGCTTTTTAAAGGTGGACACCAGGGTTAGCAGCATACCTTTAATAGTCGATATCACTGGACGGACTCTCTCATTTGTGCCTCGTTACACCTCATTCTTTACCTTCCAACTTAGTCTAAGGAAGGGCTTTCCTTCCAAGGGTCACCCCAGCCGCAGTGGATTTGCGCAGGTAGGACTGAGCCAATCTGGTAGTTGGCAAAGTCACTTTTCGGTACAATGCGTAGCCCACCAACCCCAGCAGCGCCAGGGACATGAGGCTGAGGCTCCAGGCTGGCCAGCCGTAGAACATATAGATGGCGGTAATGACGATGTTGGCGAAGGAGAGGGGCACCACCACCTTCCAGGCGAAGGCCATCAATTGGTCGATCCTCAGCCTGGGCAAAGTGCCTCGTATCCAAAAGATCACTAGGATTACCAGGTAGACCTTAGCAAGGAACCAGATTAGCCCCACTAACCCTGCCAGCCAGGTGGGAGCAGTTGGGTTAATGGGCCCGTACCAACCACCGAGGAAGAGGAGGACGGCCAGGGCAGCGATGGCGAAGGTGTTTATGTACTCCGCTAGGAAGAAAACGGCCCAATGGGCACCGCTGTATTCTACAAAAGGTCCCCCTACGATTTCAGATTCTGCAAAGTAGATATCAAATGGGGTGCGCCCCACTTCGGCCAGTCCTGCGACGAGGAAGATGGCCAGCCCCAGGGGTTGCAACAGTACGAAGGGCACGTTATGGGAGACGGTTTTGACCAGCTCTGGATCGGAGACTGGCACCTGGCTTATGGAGATGACCCGAAGGTCCAAGGATTGGGCCAGCATGGCCACAGCTATTACTACCATGATCAAGGGTATCTCGTAGCTGATAAGCTGAGCCGCCGAGCGCAACCCTCCGAGAGCACCATACTTGTTGGCCGAACCCCACCCCGCCAGCACAAGCCCCAGTATCCCCACCACGGCAAAGGCGATGATGTAGAAAAGGCCCAGGTCCAAGTTGCGCAGCACCAGGTCCTTGCCAGCGGGGATTGTCACCCAGATCATAAATGCGGGCACCAGCACTATCAGAGGGGCCACCCAGAACACCGCCTTGTCCGCCCAAGAGGGTATCAGGTCCTCCTTTAATACAAGTTTCACGGCGTCGGCCACTGGCTGGAGCAGTCCAAAGGGCCCCGTTCTAGTGGGTCCCAGGCGCCGCTGGAGGCGCCCTAAGAACTTACGCTCCAACCATACCAGGGATAGCACCACAATGGACAGGACTGTAAACAGAACCAGCAGCGACACCGCTATCAAAAAGAAGTCCAGTACTGTCACCGGTCCACCTCGCCCAGCACGATATCCAGAGAGCCCAGAACAACCACGGCATCTGCGATGTAAGCGTCCCTAAGCAGATATTGTAGTGCGCTGAGGTTACAGAAAGAGGGGGGTCTCACCTTTACTCTGTAGGGCTTGTCGGTGCCATCGCTCACCAGGTACACCCCTATTTCGCCCCTGGGGTTCTCCCCCCTCACATAGACATCGCCCTTGGGAGGGCGCACCAGACGCCTTCCCTGGGCTAATATCGGGCCTTCGGGTATTTGGGGCAGGGCTTGCTCGATGATGCGCAGAGACTGATACATCTCCTGGACACGCACATAGTAGCGGTCCCAGCAGTCGCCATCCTGTCCCGCAGGGATGTCGAAGTGGAAGCGGTTGTACACCGAGTAGGGCTCTGCCTTGCGCACGTCGTAGGCCACGCCGCAAGCCCGCAAACAAGGGCCGGTGAGGCCATAGTCGATGGCCATCTCGGCATCGATGCTGCCTATGCCCTTAGTTCTGGCCAGAAACACCTCGTTGAATGTGAGGAGCTTATCGCATTCCTCTACATCGTTGTGCAGATCAGATAGAAGGGAGTCCATGAACTTGGGGAAGTCGTCGGGGAGATCCTCTTTGACTCCCCCGATGTGGATGTAGTTATGCATCATGCGGGCGCCGCTGACCGACTCGAACAGAGCCTGGGTACGCTCCCGTCCTCTAAACGCGAACATGACCGGGGTCATGGCCCCAGCGTCAAGGCCGAAGGTGCCTAGGAAAAGGAGATGGCTGGCTACCCGGTTCAGCTCGCACATAATCACCCGAATATACTCCGCCCGCTCGGGTACCTCTAAGCCCATGAGCTTCTCTACGGCGCGGCAGAAGACCATCTCGTTGTTGAAGTTGGAGATGTAGTCCAGCCGGTCGAAGAGGGTGACTATCTGGTGGTACTGCTCTCCCTCGCACAACTTCTCCGAGCCTCGATGGAGATAGCCTATGTGGGGCTCTGCCTTCACGACCTTCTCTCCGTCCACCCAGAGCACCATACGGAACACTCCATGGGTGGAGGGGTGCTGGGGACCCATGTTAATGAGCATCTCCAGAGGCTCGGCGTACTGCTCTACGTCGTCGCCCAGATCTACCATCTTAGAACTCCTGGTAATCATTGAAAGCGTATTCTTTTCTTCCAGGGTAGCCTTCGAAGCCCTCATATAGGATTAACGGCTCCAGTTTTGGGTGGCCATCGAACATTACGCCGAAGAGGTCGTGGGCCTCCCGCTCGTACCAGTTGGCGCCCCTCCAGAGGGAAGTCACCGTAGGTATGTGAGCATCCTCATAGGATATATCTGCCTTGACGATGAGCTTGTGCTCGTGCTCCAAGGAGAGGAGCACGTACACTACCTGCAGATACTCCTTGTAGTCCACCGCCATGAGACAAAGCAGGAGTTTGAAGGAAAGTCTGGGGTCCTCTTTGAGGAGGCGGCATACGTCAACGATATCGTGGGGATTGACTTTGACCTGGGGGATGTCCAGGGAAGCTCCGATTTCAGGCTGAAAATCCTTAAGAACCTGGGACAGCAACTCCTGGAGAGCCTGCTCCTTCTCTCCCATGGCCTGTTCCGTGGGCCTCCCTTGCTTCTCTCGGCTAGTCCTTTCCACCGCGGTACCTGGCATCCCGCATGATCTTTTCCTGGAGCTTGAGAATACCTTGCAGTAGAGCCTCGGGCCTAGGGGGGCACCCAGGTATGTACACGTCTACAGGGATCAGGTGGTCTACCCCCATTACCACCGAGTAGGAACGATAATAGGGGCCTCCGTTGGTGGCGCAGCTCCCCATGGCTATAACCCACTTTGGCTCGGGCATCTGCTCGTAAAGAAGCTTTATAGGCTCTGCCATCTTCTTTACCACCGTGCCTGCCACTATCATCACATCTGATTGCCTGGGAGAGGGCCAGGTGACCACGCCAAAGCGGTCCAGGTCGTGGTGGGCCATATATGTTGACATCATCTCTATAGCGCAACAGGCGAGGCCGAAGGTGAGGGCCCACAGGGAGGACTTGCGGGCCATGGCGAATAGCTGCTCCGACTTGGCAGTGATAACCCCGGGCATGGCGCGGTTGAGCAAACTAGGCGCAGGACGATTCCCCGTTCCAGTGGTTATCTCCACCACTCCAGTACCCCCTTCCGCCAGCCGTACACTATGGCAAAGAACAGCACCGCAAGGAATATCATCATTGCATAAAAAGGCAGGACGGTATCAGGGTTCAGGAAGATGACCGCCCAGGGGAAAAGGAAAACGGCCTCTACGTCGAAGATGAGAAAGAGTATGGCGAATATATAGTACCTCACGTGAATCTGAGAGCGCATGAAAGGCGCAGGGGGGATGCCGCATTCATAAGGAGTGAGTTTGACGTCGGAGTGTCGCCTCGATGAGATGAGAAAGGAGACGGCGAACATAATCCCTATGGCTATTACCGCGATGACAGCGGAAAGAAACACTGCCGTCCAGTCGGTTGCGAACCCCTCGGGCACTAGTGATTCTCCTTAGAGCGCCTTTTACAAAAGAGATTAATACCCCCAGAGGGGGGGCAAATCGACTATATCATTCCCCCTTGTAGGTGTCAACGGAGAAGCTAGGCAGTGAAAGATTTGTTTAGACTAGGTCTCTCGCAGAAGCATTGCCAGCTTGCGGGCGTTGACCACCCCTTGATCCTGATAGTTGGTGTTGAACAGGACGTGGGTGGTGCTTGTCGCTTCCTGAAGAGTCTTCACCTCGAGCACCCACTCCTTTAGTTCCTCGTCGGAGTAGTAATAGTTGAAGCGCTCCGAGGCCACCGCCCCCCGCTTTTCCCAGGTATCCCGGTTGCGTCCGTGGAAGCGCACGTAGGCCATGTCGATGGTGGCCTTGGCGATGGGGGGCACTGAGGAGGGGAAGACCTGGGGCTCGTCCACGCTTACGAAGACAAGTTCCTTCTTCTCTAGGAAGCTCAAAGTACGGTTCTGGTTCCTATCATTTAGCCAGCCACTGTTGCGGAACTCCACCGCAAGCGGGCAGGAAAGGATCTGGGCAAGATGCTCCCGGCATTTCAGGATGTACTGACGGTTCTCGGCACCTGGGTGGAACCAAGGTGGATACTGAAAAAGCACTACTCCCAGCTTTCCCGCTTCTTGCAGAGGCAGCAGGGCGTCGGCGAAGCGTTGCCAGACCTCCTCTTGTAGATTCTCAGGGAGGTCCTTCACGTACACTCGGCGCTTTTCTAGCCCTCTTTCCGACAGCGTATCCTGAAACTCCCTGGGCAAGGAGCGCACCTCGGCGGCATGGCCCGTAAACAGGGCGAAGGCCTTAATGTGGAACACGAAGTCCTCGGGAGTCCTTACCCACGGTGGGTAAAAGCGGCCGCACTCGATGAGACTCTTGTCGGTCCAGGAGCAGGTACCGATGAGAATCTGGCCCATAGCCTTGCCTTTGGCTCTAGGGGGTAGCCACCACGCTCTCCAGCTTGTGGTGCGTGACTAACCCCCAAAGCTCCTCCCATGTGGCATCCTCGACGTAGATACCCTCCTCAAGGCGCTGCTGCTCGCTGCGCCATCCCCTCTCTCCGGGGAACATTACCTCGGTAAACCCCTCGGCCGGGGGCGTGCTGTTGATGTACTCGGTGAACTCCTTCATGTCTTGTTTGAACTGGTCGAGTGGCCGGAAAGCATCCACCTTGTAAACCGAGATGAAGCAGCAGTTTTGTAGGTGGGCCTGGGTGTCCACGCCGAAGCCCATCCCCGTTAGGATACTTGAGAACATATCCACCATGAAGGCTAGGGCCGAGCCTTTGTGCCCCTGTTCTCCTCCGAGGGGCAGCATGGTCCCATCACGAGAGTAGTCGTTGGGGTCAGTAGTAGGATTGCCCTCCTTGTCCAACAGCCAGGAGTTGGGTAGCTGCTCCTTGCGGCTACTGGCCAGGCTTATTTTACCGCCGGCCACAGCGGATGTGGTCATGTCCAGCACGATGGTAGCTTCGGTGTCGCTGGGGACGGCGATGCTTAAAGGGTTGGTGTTAAAACGAGTGGCCGTGCCCCCAAAGGGGAGCACCTTCTTGACGGGGCCTCTGCCCCCAGCGGAGGTGATGAGGCCTATCATGCCCTCTTTGGCAGCCATGGCGGGGAAGGCCCCCAGGCGGCCAATGTGGCTCTGATGGATGACTGTTACCGCCGCCACATTGTGGGCTCTGGCCTTAGCGATGGCCAGGCGCATGGCTTTCTCCGTTACTACGAAGCCGAACCCCCAATTGCCGTCGATGCAGGCGGTAGTAGGTGACTCTTTGAGCACTTCAATGGGAGCGCCGGGCACGATGTTGCCCTTGTGCATGAGCTCCATGTAGAAAGGGATTCGAATGATGCCATGAGAGTCATGGCCTACCAGGTTGGACTTCACCAGGTGAGTCGCTACTATTTCGGCTTCATTTTCGGGCACGCCTTCCGCTACTAAAATCTGGAAAGCCACATTGTGAAGGTACTGGTGTGGGAAAACTGGCATGAATAGTGATCTCCTTACTGATCTGACACTTTGTCCTCATTCAGCGTCACCACTCTATTACCGCTGCTACCGTTTGTCCACCATTCCTAACTGGCGTGGAGTCTTCAAAACTAGAGAGTCCTCATACGGGCCAGCTCTCCAGGTTGTAGGACATCTCCCAGAAGAGGTACTCGTAGCGCAGGCTGGTGAGGTAGGCATCCTCCATACGGGCCAGCTCAGTAGGGCCGGCTTCCTGGGCCAGCCGGTTGGCCAGGCTGCGAATCCAGTCGGCCAAAGCCTTGAACTCGGGGGAGGAATACATCTGGATCCACTGAAAGTAGAGGGGTGCCTCGTTGGGCTCGCCACGGCGGGCCAGGTGGTCTCCCACCTCCCAGTATCCCCACTGGCAGGGCAGCAATGAAGCCACCAGCTCGGCGTATGAGGCCTGGTGGGCCAGCGTCAATAGGAAGCGGGTGTAAGCTAGAGTGGCGGGAGCAGCCTTAGTGGCTTCCAACTCCTCGGTGGTAATGCTGAACTGGGCACAGTAGCTGCGGTGCAGCGCCATCTCCGTGTTTAGCGTCTCGTGGAGCAAGCGGGCGAACCAGCTCATGCTCTCCAAGTCAGTGGCACGGGCGGAAGCCAAGGCAAGTACACGGCTGTATTCCATTAGGTAGACGTAGTCCTGCCTCACGTAGTACTTGAACTTTTCCACATCCAAGGAGCCGTCACCTATCCCTGTTATGAAGGGGCTGTTGAGGATGGCCTCTCGTATGGGTCTTGTATTCGTTTCTACGCTATCGGCAAAAGTCCCCTGGCTTTTAGCCGGGGTGCTCATAAATTGCTCCTCTGAAGAGCTTCGGCAGGAGAAGGACGCCCCTCCTAGTCAGGTTCAGTTGCACGGAAGCCGCGCTATGGGCTATCATCCCTTCAGACAAACTATAGCACCTAAACGCTATGGCCTAAAGGCCTGGCTTTAAAACCCTTAAGGGATCCTCTTATCAACTTAGCTAAAGCACGCTATCTTGGAGGAATCTTGGTTAAAGCTGCTCCGCCCTTGATTAAGGAGTTGGAGTCGATCGTTGGACGGGGATATGTATTCCACCACCCCGAAGAGCTAATGGTCTTCGAGTACGATGGCTCCATAGACAGGGCCCTTCCCAAGGCGGTAGTTTTCCCCACCACAACCGAGCAGGTGAGCATGCTGGTGGCGCTGGCCCATAGACGGGGCATCCCGGTGGTGGGGAGGGGCTCGGGGACGGGCTTAAGCGGTGGTGCCATCGCTTCACTGGGTGGCCTTCAGATAGTCCTGACACGGATGAAGCGCATCCTGGAGGTGGATACCGCCAACCGGCTTGCGGTGGTGGAGCCGGGGGTCATCAACCTAGATTTGGACATGCATGCGCGCGAGTATGGCCTGAGGTACGCCCCCGATCCCTCCAGCCAGAGGGCGTGCACCCTGGGAGGCAATGTGGCCGAGAACGCAGGCGGCCCCCACTGTCTGGCGTACGGTGTCACTACCAACCACGTGCTTGGTATGGAGGTGGTCCTGGAGGATGGTTCGGTGACGTGGCTAGGTGGCCAAACAGGTGTAGTGCCTGGCTACGACCTACGAGGGGTGTTCATCGGCTCCGAGGGCACCTTCGGCATAGCCACTAAGATAGTAGTCCGCCTGCTGCCCGTGCCAGAGGCAGTAAAGACTTTCCTAGGCATATTCTCCGACGTAAACTCGGCCTGCACCGCTGTCTCTAACATCATCGGGCAGGGCATCGTACCCGCGGCCATGGAGATGGTAGACGCTCTCACCATCAAGGCGGTGCAGGAGGTAACTCCATCGGGTTATCCCGAGGATGCGGGAGCAGTGCTCCTCATTGAAGTGGAAGGCTTGCAGGAGGAGGTGGAGGAGGTAGGGCAAGAGGTGGAAGCTGCCATCTGGAATTCGGGCGCCAAAGAGGTCCGGTTGGCCGAAGGGGCCGAGGAGAGGGAGCGGCTGTGGGCCGCTCGAAAGGGAGCCTTAGGTGCTCTGGGCAACCTGGCCCCTAATTATTATCTGGTCGACGGTGTGGTCCCCAGGACGCGCCTAGGTGATGTGCTTCGTCAAGTGGCCCACATCAGCGAAACGTACGGCTTCCCTATTGCCAACGTGTTCCATGCAGGAGATGGCAACTTACACCCCTGCATCCTCTTTGACGAGCGCCAGCCGGGGGCAATTGAGAGGGTGGTGGAGGCGGGCGGCGAAATCCTCAAGGTGTGCGTAGAAGCGGGCGGCACCTTGACAGGAGAGCATGGGGTAGGCCTTGAGAAGAAGGCATATATGGAGCTTGTATTCACCCCTCAGGACATGGAGACGATGAAAAAGGTTCAAAGGGCTTTCTCACCCTCTGCCGCCTTTAATCCAGGGAAAATATTCCCCGGTGGCCCTGGCTACGACCAGGCTATGCAACGCAAGGCGGTGGCCAGCGCAGGTCCCGGCTCCTATATTTAGCTGGTACCTCAGGGAATGGGCAAGGTTAGCGAAAATCTCGATATAGGAGAGTAGCAATGCGTAGACATTATCGGCCAGAACCTGTTAATCGGCAACTATACCCCGAAGGAAGCTTGACCTTGCGGATCGCTGACGCCTTCCTTCGTGAATATCGGGATCAACTAGACCATATAGAGAGTAGTCTTCAGATGATGGAGTCTCCCGAGACTAGGCAAGAGGTTGCCAATACTGAACCAGAGATTGCCAAGCTCTACGAAGAAGGTGCTTCTGAGGAGAAAACCGTCCGAACACAGGAGCTAGCTATGTCCATGGCTGTTGCCCGTTCCATCATCTTCGCACTGCAAGTATTAGCATCCGAGGAGAAATAGGCACTTCTTAACCACTTGAACTAGGATTAGAACAAAGACTCTGCTTAAATGATATCGGTTAGACCGTGGCGATGCTGACAAACAGCCTGACTACCATACTTAGTGGTGAGGCAGCTGTCACCTCAGACAAGCTGAGGGACTACACTCTTGACAGTATCACCCCCGAAGCTGTGGTATTTCCTTCGAGTTTGGAGGAGGTGTCGCGGGTGATGGCTCTGGCTTCCAAGGAGGGCTGGATGGTGGTCCCCAGGGGCGGGGGTACTCAGATGGCTTTGGGCAACCCACCCGCGGGGGTAGATGTAGTGGTGGCCACAACTCGGCTGAACCACCTTCTCGCCCACGAGCCCGACGACATGACGGCCACTGTGGAGGCAGGCATGACGCTATCAGCCCTTCAGGAGCACCTGGCCGGCCGGGGCCAGGTGCTCCCTCTGGAAGCACCCCGACTATCCCAGGCCACTATCGGGGGAATCCTGGCGGCCAACGCCAGCGGCCCCTTGAGGTTAGCCTACGGTACCGCCCGAGACTGGCTTCTTGGCCTACGCATAGTTCACGCCGACGGTACCACCACCAAAAGTGGGGGGAAGGTGGTCAAGAATGTTACCGGTTACGACTTAAACAAACTGTACATCGGCTCACTAGGCACCCTGGGCATTATTGTGGAGGCCACCTTCAAGCTGGCTCCTGCTCCTCGCTACGACCGAGCACTTCTGGGAACCTTTTCCTCCA
This sequence comes from Dehalococcoidia bacterium, assembly GCA_965248115.1. Lineage (GTDB taxonomy): Bacteria > Chloroflexota > Dehalococcoidia > Lucifugimonadales > CBDFII01 > CBDFII01. Next base: position 599,616 of record CBDFII010000005.1, on the reverse strand, counting down.
CTGCTGCTGCCTCCAAAGTGGCCAAAGAGCTGCTTGGGAAGAGCGACATTCCTCAAGCCTTACAGCTTATCAAAGGGGAAGCTCTTCAAAGGTTCCCCTGGGTGGGTCCTTCACAAAAGGATGCTATAGTCCTGGTATCTGTCTTCGCCGGCAGGGCGGCTGCGGTGGAGAGACAGGTGGATGAAGCGGCCCAGTTGATGAAGCAAGCCGATGCCCGAACCGTAGAGGGCCTCCCCGTCTCGGAAACTAGAGTCCTGCTCCAGGCTATCACCGATCTGGGCTGGGGTGGTGAGCCTCTTCCCTGGCTTATGCTTAAAGTGAGCCTTTTACCCTCCGATGTGGGGGAGATGCTGGAGAAACTCCCCTCAGTAGTAGTTCCTCTTGGTAGCCCCAGCGTGGTAGCCGACGTAGGGTTCGGGCTTGTGCAGCTCCTCTGGTGGAATATCGAGGGTCAGTCTGTGGATGGCAGTGTGGAGGCAGGGATTGTAACCAAGCTGAGGGAGATGGCGGACTCCTTCATGGGCCATGTGGTGGTGGAGCGGTGCCCTGCCGTTGTGAAAGCCAGTATCGATGTATGGGGGGAGTCGGTGAATGGTTTGGAGATAAGGAGGCGAATCAAAGGTGAGCTCGACCCATCTAATATCCTTAATCCTGGGCGCTTTATTGGGGGTATTTAGCTATAGACGCACTAACCACAACCCCTATTAATTTGGGACCGGGCTTTGAGGGTGCCGACGCCCCCAGGGATGAGGACCTATATCGCTGTGTCCACTGTGGGCTCTGTCTCAGCGCGTGTCCTACCTACGTGGCTCTGGGGGTGGAGACGGAGTCGCCACGAGGTCGTATCGCACTGATGAAGGCGGTCAACGAAGGTCGCCTGGGCATCAATGAGCGAGTAGTCTCTCACTGGGAGATGTGCCTGCAATGCCGCGCCTGCGAAGCTGTGTGCCCCTCGGGAGTGCCCTACGGCCGCATCATGGAGCTCACTCGCGCCCAGGTTCATAAGAGAGGCAAGGATTCGTGGCGCCTAAGGCTAGCCAAGGCCCTTTTCTTGCGGGGTGCGCTACCTCACGCCAATCGATTGCGGCTGGGCGCCCTGCTACTTCGCTATTATCAGAGATGGGGCTTGCAGCGGCTGGTGCGGGCCTCTCGTCTGTTGAAGCTGCTCCCAGGCGGGCTAGCAGAGCTAGAGTCCCAATTGCCTGTCATTCCCTCCTACTTCTTTGGTCCTACCTCTAGGGTGTACCCTGCCGTGGGAGTCTCCAAGCTAAAGGTGGGGCTCCTCTCGGGGTGTGTTATGCCTCTGGTGCAGGCTCCTACCATGGAGGCCTCGGTGCGAGTGCTGACCCGCAACGGCTGCGATGTGGCTGTACCTCTGGGACAGGGCTGCTGTGGCGCCCTTAACCTACATAGCGGCGACATCGATATGGCGAGGCAGATGGCCCGTCGTAATCTAGACGTCTTTCTCGATGCTGGGGTCGAGAGGGTGGTAGTTGCCTCGGCTGGGTGTGGCTCTGCCATGAAGGAGTATGGAGAGCTTTTTAGTGAAGATTCGCACTATCGAGAAAAAGCGGAATGCTTGAGCACCATGACCGTTGACATAACCGAGTTACTGGTGAGTCTTCCCTTCCATCCACCCACGGGTGTGGTGTCCAGAAGGATCACCTACCAGGACCCATGTCACCTTGCCCACGCTCAGCGTATCACACGACCTCCAAGGGACATTCTACGGTCGATACAGGGGGTGGAATTGGTAGAAATGGAGAACTCCACCATGTGCTGTGGAGCCGCTGGTATTTACTCTCTGGCCCAGACCCAGCTCTCCCGACAGATACTAGAGAGCAAGATAGAGAAGGTAGCGGCCACAGGTGCTGAAACAGTAGTAACGGCTAACCCGGGATGCATGATTCAGCTAGAGGCGGGACTGCGCCTCGCGGACATCCCAGGCGAGGTTTGCCACGTGGTGGACATCTTGGACGAGGCTTACCGAGCCGAAGGTGCCTAGGGGACGTAGTTGTTCAAGGCTACCTGAGCGGCAGCTAGGCTGCCACCCTGGGCTACCTCAAACCCCTCGCCTGGCAGGATCGTCTCCAGGGCCGACAGCAGAGCGAAGACGTTGGTATTGGTGCAGGAATCGCCCATGAGGCCTATGCGCCACACCCGTCCTCCAAGCTCACCCAGCCCCCCACCTATATCGATATTGAACTCCTGTACCAGTCGGCTCCTCACCCGCGCCTCATCTATCCCCTCAGGCACCAGGACCGCAGTAAGGGGGTTTAGCTGGTGCTTGGGGTCGGCGAACATTTCCAATCCCAGGGCCTCAAGTCCGGCACGCAAGGCAGCGGCGTTACGGGCATGGCGCTGGAAGCGGTTTTCCAGACCCTCTTCTACCAGCCGTCGCAGCGCCTCTCGCAGGGCGTACACCATGGAGATGGGAGCTGTGTGGTGATAGATGTGGTTGGTTTGCCAGTAGCTCTCCAGCTCCACCAGATTGAGATAGAAGCTTTGCACCTTGGACTTTCGGCTTCGGAGCACCTCTGTCGCCCTAGGCCCTAGGCTGATGGGTGCCAGACCAGGGGGCGCTCCAAGGCACTTCTGTGTGGCGCTATAACACACGTCCACATCCCACTGGTCCAGGGCCACGTCGTGGCCACCCAGGGATGTAACTGCATCAGCGATGAGAACGGCGTCGTAGTTGTGGACCAGGTTGGCGATTTCCGGCAAGGGTGAGAGGACACCCGTTGAAGTTTCGCCGTGGACTACAGCGACTGCCTTAATCTCTGAGTGGCGCCGCAGCTCCTTCTCCAATACGTCAAGCTCCACAGGGCGACCCCAAGGAAAGGGCACGATATGTACCTGTGCCCCACAGCGAGTAGCGATGTCGGCCATGCGGGCGCCAAAGAAACCGTTGATTGCGATGACCACCGTGTCCTGGGGCTCCAGCATGTTGCACAAAGCGGCCTCCATCCCTGCTGTGCCTGTCCCGGAGAGAGGGAAGGTGAGATTATTGGAGGTCTGGAAGAGGAGGCGCAGCATTTCCATCACGTCCCTCATCACCTGAAGAAAATCAGGATCCAGATGCCCGAGAATGGGGGCCGTCATGGCCTGGAGCACTCTTGGATGGACTTCACTGGGTCCCGGCCCCAAGAGGATTCGACCGGGTGACCTAAACTCTTTCAGGTAGTTCTCCATGGTCTCTCCATCGTATCAATGTCTTAACTCGGATGTTGAGATGTCTTGGACGCTTCTTAGGGTAAGCCATTCCAATTATATCATCCTGGCTACCTATTACCGACAGCCAGATACTACCAGCCAGAACGGCTATTCTCAAACATGGCTCTTATGGTAATGCTGATCATTTTTATATGCCTCGTGTGATTAGTTCCACTGTAAGCGTTGCAAGACCCAGGTAAAAGAGTAACCCTAGTACGTCTGTGAGGGTTGTCACCGCCACTGCGGATGACAGGGCTGGGTCAATGCGTAGCGCTTTGAAAATTAGAGGGATCAGCACTCCGCTAATACCAGCGACTACGAGGTTCAGTATCATGGCGATGGCTAAAACCAGAGACAAATACTCATTGCCCTTCCAGATAAAAGTGATAATGCCAACCAAAACCCCTAGGGCCAACCCATGCGCCAGTCCCAATCCTGCCTCTTTGATCAGCAATTGTTTTGTGTTTCCTGGGCCCACTTCACCTAGGGCCAAAGAGCGGACAAGGACTGTTAAAGTCTGAGTTCCCGCTATTCCTCCCTGGCCTGCAATAACAGGCAGGAAGGCTACTAGCGCTATCATCCGGGCCAGAGTAGATTCGAACAGACTGACCACAAACCCGGCAAACATGACAGTTCCCAGATTTACTACGAGCCACGGGAGACGACCACGTATCGAGGTCCAGAAGGGTCCCAAGATTTGCTCCTGCTCCCCCACGCCAATCATCCTGTACATGTCTTCGGTGACCTCGTCCTCTACCACGTCGATAATAACTTCCACGTGGATGACTCCCACCATCTTCCCGTTTTCATCAATAACGGGCAGGTTAGGGAGGTGGTATCGCTCCATCAAACGAGCACACTCTTCCTGGTCCGTTTCTGTCGATACGGAGATGACCTCGGGGTCCATAAAAAGACTGATCTGTTGATGGGGCTGGGCTAACACAAGTTGAGATAGATTTAGTCGCCCCATTAGGACGGCGTCGCGATCCACAACAAAAAGATAATGCAGGTCTTCCGGATCCATGTTCTGTGAGGAGCGCCGAATAAATGCCAGGGCCTGAGCCACCGTCATCCGATCGTTTAGTGCGATGAAGTCAGGAGTCATCAGACCGCCAGCGTCATCATCCTCATAAGCCAGCAGAGGAGACACATCTTTGGCCTTTGTCATCTCTCGTAGGGTCTGGGTAGCCATCTCTTCGGGCAGACCCCGTAAAACGTCGGCAGCCACATCTGGACTGATCATATCTAGCACCCGGGATAGTCGTTTCGGCTCCAGGGCCTGGGAAAGCTTAACGGCTTCCTCAGGTTCCAGTTCCTCTAAAATTTCTCCTACGCTTTCTGGTGTAAGCTGGGGCAGCAGCTTTCCTTGTCCTTCTCGTGTGAGTTGGGTCACCAGATGGGCCTGGTCCGGGCCACGGAGTCGCAGAAACCTGGCTACAGCTTCTTCGACAAGATCTTGTTCTAGTAACGCCCTGATCTCCTCACCTATCTGAGTCAGATGCTCCAGCCCTGGTACCGAACTAGATGTGCTTTCTCTAAGCTGTTGCTCTTCCAAATCAAGCCTCCTGTCATCGCCCTGAAACGACCCTACCACTAAGCGCGTAAAACGTGCAAACGCCTGACGCACTGTTTCACTTTATAGGAGACAGTACATCCCTTTGACAAGGCTCTTCAAGGTATAAGGGGTAGAAGAATCACACAGTGCCACGGCTACCGTTCTGAGAGCAGCGATGAAATTGAGGAAGGGGCTACCTATTCAGGTCCCCCTGAGGCCCTTTATGACTTTGGGTAGCAGGGGCAGCAGGTCTCCCGCCAAGGTACCTGTGTCTCCCAGCTCCTCGCGTACTCTCTCACCAGCGGCGCTGTGGATGTAGACGCCGCATGCGGCAGCAACCTCGGGATTAAGGCCCTGGGCCAGCAGGCCGGCGATGGTTCCTGTCAATACGTCGCCCGTCCCCCCCGATGCCAGTGCTGGGTTGGCGAAGGGGTTCACTCTGCATATAACGCTCCCGTCGTGAGGCGCAGCGACTAGGGTGTGGGCCCCTTTGAGCACCACCACTTGCCTCCACTCAGCAGCCCACTGCCGCACGGCACAAATACGGTCTGCCTGGATCTCCGGGGTGGGTATACCCGTTAGAGTGGATAACTCGCCGGGGTGGGGTGTGAGCACTGTGGGGGATCTGAGATCATGCCACCAGCCCTCGATCTTTGCCAGCCCGTTGAGTCCATCGGCATCTATAACCACAGGGATGGAAGGTGGGGGCTCTTCTAGAAGCAACTTTTGCAAGAATTCCGTGACTCCCTCCGACTGGCCGAGGCCGCAGCCTACTGCTAGGGCGCTGTAGTTAGCTAGGACGTCTTTAATCAGGCAGGCACCGTCGGCACTGACCATTCCCGCTTCATCGTCAGGCAGGGGTAGGTGGATCACCTCGGTGAGCTTAGAGGCCAATGTAGGGTAAATGCCCTGAGGAGACGCTAGAGTCACCAGTCCTGGGCCCACGCGGGCGGCTCCCTGTGAGGCAAGGTAAGCTGCTCCCACATAGTTTCGGGAGCCCGCAATCACTAGGGTGTGGCCGAACACCCCTTTATGGGAGTTGATGGCTCTCGTTGGTAAGGTGGACGCCACCCAAGGAGGCGTAAGAAGCTCAAGATCGATGTTCTCGGCCAGGTGGCTAGGGATGCCGATGTCCACAACCTCAACTCTGCCTACCATCGAGGCTCCAGGGAAGAGGTAGAGGCCCAGTTTGGGGTAGCCCAGGGCCACGGTGACGTCGGCCCCAGGGCAAGCAGGGTCTACCGCACCGGTGTCGGCGTTGAGGCCTGTGGGCAGGTCCAGGGCCATTACCACCAGGGAGGAGCGTTGCTCTCTGGCGGCGGTCAGTCGCAGAAGCACCTCTTTCAGCGACCCCTCCAACGGCCTGCCCCGCCCCGTCCCCAGTACGGCGTCGATTATGAGTGCGTAGCGGTTGAGTTCACCCTCTAGTATGGCGAAGTTGGTGTCCTCATCCGTCGAGGACACTATTACTCCACGGTTCAGGGCCTGGGCTAGCTTGAGGTCTTTTGCCGGTCGCCGAGTAGCTAGATATGCCGTCACTCTTGCTCCCCATCTTTGAAGGTGGCTCGCCGCCACCAGACCGTCGCCGCCGTTGTTGCCGGGGCCTACCAGCACCAGGATGTGCCTGGCTGCCACGGTCCCCAGGGTATTTTGAGCCATTCGAGCCACCTGAAGGCCAGCCCGCTCCATCAGCGTATCAGTAGAGATGCCCTCGTGGGCGCACGCCTCCTCGAGGCGTCGCATCTGCGCAACGGTGACGATCTTCATTAGCTTGTCTCGGTTCTACCCACTACGGAGGCGATGGCGTACTCCCTGGAGTGGGTGAGTGCTAGTGCTAGCTCCTTAAGTCCAATACTTTCCGCCCGGCGCAGGGCGCCACCGTAGAGGTGGATGGTGGGGGCCTCACCCCGCTGACGTACCACCTCGATCTCCCGCCATCCCACACCCCTGATGCCGGTGCCTAGGGCCTTCATGGTGGCCTCTTTGGCGGCGAAGCGGGCTGCGAGGCTCGGTGCCCTACCCCTGCAGTAGCGCAGCTCTTCCTCAGTGAATATGCGATGAAGGAAGCGTTGGCCCCAGCGCTCCACCAGCTTCTGGATGCGCTGGATCTCCACTATGTCCACCCCGGTGGTAAGCATGTCAGCGGTCGCGGAGGAGCCCTGCCTCTTCCAGTACCTGAGGGATGTGGCGCTCCCAGCCGATGGCCATTATGTGTACTCCCCGGGCGGCTTCCCTCACCTGCTGGATGATGCGACCAGCGATCTCGACGCTCTTTCGGGGACGGTCTTCAGCCTGCTCCATCTCAGTGATCAGTTCATCGGGAACGTGAACGCCTGGTAGGTTTTCGTTCATGAACCTGGCCATGCGGGCCGATTTGAGGAGGATTATGCCCGCTAATACTGGCGCCTTTATGTGCTCGGTGCGGACGACGAACTGGTGGAACGTCTCTGGGTCGAAGATGGCTTGACTCTGGAAAAAGACGGCACCCTCCTCGAACTTCTGCTCCATTCGATAGATCTCCTTGGCCAGGTCCGAGGCTCCAGGGTTTACTGCTGCCCCGATACAGAAATGGGGGGCCTCTTTGAGTTCGTTGCCCCCAAGATCAGTCCCTTTCATTAAGGAGTTGGCCGCTTTGACCAGGCTCACTCCATCTAAATCGAACACGGCCTTGGCGTCCGGGTGATCTCCCGCGTTAGGAGGATCGCCTGTGAGACACAGCATGTTCTCGATGCCAAGCACGTAGGCGCTCAGCATCTCCGCCTGTATGGCGATGCGGTTGCGGTCTCGGCCAGTGAACTGAATAATGGGCTCCACGCCTTGGTCGAGGAGCAGATGGGCCAGAGCGACGGGGCCCGTGGTCATGATGGAGCTTTGAGAGTCAGTAACGTTGCAGGCGTCCACCAGCTCTCGAAGCTGCTCACCCTTTTCCAGCACCTGCCCCACGTCCACACTCTTAGGCGGGTTAAGCTCTGCGGTTATCAGGAACCCGTCTGAGGCCAGCTTTTCGGCGAACTTGCTCAACTATGGCACCTCTCGATCACAGTAGCAGGTATTATAGCCCTCTTGTTTGGGTGGCGTCCATGTGGCGTTGTTCCTCCCTACACCCTATGCTATCATCCAAATTGCGGTAGCCCATCATAGGTGGTGAAGCTTGACTGCAAAGATACTGGATGGCACAGCTACGGCCAAAGATGTCCGCGAAGAGGTGGCGAGAGGCGTCCAGGAGATACGTGAGAAGCACGAACTAACCCCAGGCTTGGCGGCCATCCTCACCGGCGACAATCCTGCCTCAGCCATCTACGTGCGAAACAAAGAGCGTGCCTGTCGCCAGGTGGGAATCTATTCCGAAACCTTCCGCCTGTCCCAGGAAATCTCCCAGGAAGAGCTGCTGAAGCTGATTGCCTCCCTTAACGAAGACCGCCGCTTCCACGGTATTCTGCTCCAGTTGCCTCTGCCCGAACACTTGGACGAGAGATCGACCATAGCCGCGCTCTCTCCGGAGAAGGACATCGACGGCATCCATCCGGTAAATATGGGGCGGCTAGCTGGTGGGGACGCACGATTCGTACCCTGCACCCCTGCTGGAATCCAGCAGCTTCTGTTGCGAAACGGCTACGACCCCGAAGGCAAGGGGGTGGTCATCTGCGGCCGCAGCAACATCGTGGGCGTTCCTTTGGCTATGCTCCTTATGCAGAAGCGGCCCGGAGCCAACGCCACGGTGACGGTGTGTCACACTGCTACTAAAAACCTGGCCGAGGTGACACGCCGGGCGGACATACTAGTAGCGGCCATGGGACGCCCACGGACCATCACCGCCGAGATGGTAAAGGAGGGGGCCGTGGTGGTGGACGTGGGCATCAACCGGGTGCCCGACTCCACCCGCGAGAGAGGCTATCGGTTGGAGGGAGACGTGGACTTTGAGGCGGTGTCACAAAAGGCTGAGGCCATCTCTCCGGTGCCTGGGGGCGTGGGCCCCATGACCGTGGCCATGCTTCTGGTCAACACCCTCAAGGCCGCCAAAATCAGCATACACGGCGAGCTTTAGCCGCTTTTTTCGCCAAAAGGGTGTGTATTTGACCACCGCTGACTGTGGTATAGAGCCGGAAGGTTAGGTAAGGGCAATGCCGGGCCTGGAGTCCATAGGAAAGATGCTTCTCATTTTCGGAGGTGCCCTTCTGGTGCTGGGTGTTTTGTTTGTGGTCATGGGTCGTCTTCCATATGTGGGACGCCTACCAGGCGACATTATCTTCCAACGGGGTAACTTCACCTTCTACTTCCCAGTGGGCACCCTTATTCTGGTTAGTCTTGCTCTGAGTATCCTCTTCAACGTCATCCTGGGGCTCTTCCGCTGAGATGGTTGGTACTTCTCTACGCACCTCCGACTTCGACTATCATCTGCCCCACCACCTCATTGCCCAGACGCCCGTGGAGCCCAGGGACTCTTCGCGGCTTCTGGTGCTCCACCGCGACACCGGCCACATGGAGCATCGCGGCTTCCACCAGCTCCCTGAGTACCTTCGCCCGGGCGACGTGCTGGTGTTCAACGACACCCGCGTGGTGCCCGCTCGTTTGTACGGGAGGCGAGAGGGCACCGGTGGTAGAGCCGAGTTCCTTTTGCTCCAGCGTGTGGAGCCTGGGGTGTGGCGTTGTCTAGGACGGCCAGGACGCCGGCTTCGGCCAGGAATCCGCTTCTCTATCGATGGCACCACCGGGGACGATCTGTGGGTGGAGGTGCTGGAGGTAGGGGAGGATGGAGTACGCACGGTACGCTTATCCTCTGAGGAGGTAATTGAGAGAGCAGGGCAGATACCCCTTCCGCCCTACGTGCACACCCGGTTAGAAGACCCCGAGCGGTACAAGACGGTCTACTCAAGGGTCCTGGGAAGTGTGGCCGCCCCCACCGCCGGGCTTCACTTTACTCCGGAGCTTCTAGAGAAGCTTGCAGCTCAGGACGTTCGGCAGATATACGTGACTCTCCATGTGGGCCTGGATACCTTCCGCCCCGTGAAAGTGGAGGACCCCCGGGAGCACAGCATCCACACCGAGCACTTTCAGCTTGGCCAGGACGCCGCCGAGGAGCTGAACGCCGCCCGCAGGGAGGGGCGGAGGATAATTGCCGTGGGCACCACCAGCGTACGGGTGCTGGAGCAGGTGGCCCTCACCTCCCAGCGCAAAGGGTCTAAGGAGATGCCGCCCACCGAGGGGTGGGCGGAGCTGTTCATCCTGCCGGGGCACCAGTTTCGGATGGTGGACACCATGATAACCAACTTCCACCTGCCCCGCTCCACCCTCCTCATGCTGGTGAGCGCCTTCGCTGGCCGCGACCTCATCCTTCGCGCCTACCAGGAGGCCATCGCCCGTGAATACAGGTTCTATTCCTTTGGGGATGGGATGGTTATACTCTAGGGAATCAGGTAATGCCAGTGTTATACCCTGACTCAGGCAGTCCCTTTGAGGACGCTTCCATTTTGCGAAACGCCGTCTATTTCAGCACGGCCCAGCGCTCGTATTCCGCTCAGGTAATCCTCCAGGAACCTTTAGCAGTGAACCGACGGGTGTTAGCCTTCTTAGTGATGCGGGCGTTCCAGGAGTTCATGACATCCACCGAAGATTTAGTCGGTTGGATGTTTGTATTAGAACAATGGCGGCCTGGAGAGGCTGAGTTCTCCCTTCTCCTCCTTTTGGACCGTATTCAGGTAGGTAAAAAGGGCAAAGAAGGCGACTACACAGAAGAGCGAGCCGCCGCCCTTTTGGCAGGCTTGGACGAAGAAGGATTCAGAAGACTAATTCACATCCCCAATGACGACGAGTTGCTTGCCTCTGGGATGCCTCATGAGGAAGTGGAGGTTATAAACCGTAGCCTGCTACCCAAGCTAGAAGGATGGCGCAGAATTGTGAACAGTCGGGTAGAGCAAGACCGTGGCTGGGTGCGTGCATTCAACAAACTTAAGCATCATATGCTAGCTTTCCCCACACCAGAACGTGAAAAGGAAGAAGTGTGGCTCCCCACACGGATACGCTTTGATAAGACCAGGAATCGTGTGGACTTAGGGCGTGCCTGGTTGGGATGTTAGCGTCGACAGGGTGAGGAGGTTGGCAGGCGATGCTATTGCGTCTCAAGTGGCATTGCATGACACTCTGGCATTGATATTAATCAGACGGTACGGCGAGACGTACACTGCCCCCGCGTGGGTAAGGCAGGCTTTTGAAACAGACTACATCTGGAGGAGGTAGAGCTTTCGTGTCATCGCCGCAACACTGCTGATCGGTTGCCGATTTTGTGGAAGTTCCGCAAGCGACAAAATACTACTTTATATGGTAGATTACCCTCGTAATTGGACTAGATATTGGGGGAATGATATAATGTCGAGTAACTCGAAATAATGGAGCGTGAAAGGTGGCCAAGGAACCAAGGGATACCTACAATACCATCAGAAGATAGGAAATCAAATAGTTCACCGAGGAATTACCAACGACTTGGAACGTCGAGAAAGTGAGCATCTGCAAGAATGGCCTGACCCATATATCAAGCAGGTGGGGCTGCGAACTACCCGTGACGCCGCACTGCGATGGGAACGAGAAGGCGGGAAGTCATAAGTGTGGGGATTAACGACTAGACATCGCATACAGTGCATCGTTTGTGGAAGAGTATTTACTGTTTCGAGTGTGTCGGGGTCAGTTCCTAAGCATCCCCCCCTAAAGGGGAGCCACGAGCATCTGGCGTGAATTATATAGAGTGCCTAGGGTCAGATAGCGTTGGTTGTCCTCTTAAGCTTGCTTTTTAGTATCGCCTTACCTTCGTATTTCTACACTCCCTGCAAAATCTGTAACACATTCCCGTCGGGGTCCTTGAAGGTAGTTACCCAGCCGCCCCAGTGCTCCTGCTCCGGTGGCCGGATAAACTCAACACCCTGCTCCACCAGCCGCGCGTGCTCCCGGTGGATGTCCTCCACCCCCAGGTTGATCATGATGCGGTAGGGCTCCCGGGTGGGGCCCTTCACCTCGTCGTGCAGGCCGAGGTTCAGGCGCATTCCTCCAAAGCGGAAGGCCACCCAGTCCGCGCTCACCGAGTGGGGCGTTAGCCCCAAAGTATCCCGGTAGAAAGATAGCAGCCTCTCCAGGTTGTCGGTCCAGATGGTGATCCCCACCACACCGTCGATCATCTTAACCCCCTTTTATAGGCCGTCGGGAAGCCTCTCGCCGGAGGCAAAGCTTCTATATGCCCCCTTTTGGTACAGGGTTACGCTGCCCCCTCCCAGCACCCTCCAGTTGCCCGGGCCGCCGAAGCAGCACGTGGCTGCGTCGATGCCCAGCACCAGGAGGTCTGCCAGTAGAGGCTCTGTCGCCAGACCCTCGGCCACCTGGTCGGGGTTCTGGCGTTCGTGGTGGGGGAGCACCGCCACCCCCTCCACTACCCCCAGCCCCTCTCCCCAGCCCCCGGAGGGGCGACGCATCACGGAGCCCAGCACCATAGCGCCGGCGCTGGAGCCTGCTAGTATGCTCCCCCCCTTGAGGGCATCAAGGACCCTTTCCAGCAGCTTGGTGCCTCGAAGAGTAGCCAGCAGGTGTTCGGGGTTGCCGCCGGTGAAGTAGATCACTGAGGCATCGCCAATGGACGCAAGAAGAGCCTCGTCGTTGGCGTGCTCCCTCTCTACGACCATTAGCTGGGTGGCCGAGGCGCCAAGGCCGGAAAAGTAGCGCACTCCGTTGGCGGCGGCCACCAGAGCCGCATGTTCGGAGGCTGCCGCCGTGGGCACGATGAGCACTCTGGCCGGTTTCTCTGGGGCTTCCGCCAAGAGTTGCCGGTCCATCTCCTCACAACCGGGCCGAAACTCGTCGCCGCCCACCAGTGCGATACGCTCTGCCATACTCTTACCTCCCCAGAGATTCGGGGTCATTCTAACAGGGAGTAGACGCTCCAGGGAATCATCGTGCTGTGTCCAGCCTTTGAAGACGTTGTTTTGTGTTCCCTTGACTGAGCTTAGCTGCATCACTACACTTCGTACCGTCTTTCAGGGAGGTTCGATGGACCTTAAAGCCTATATCCGCAACGTTCCCGACTTTCCCAAACCGGGGATACTGTTCAAAGATATAACACCCCTGCTACAAAACGCAGGCGCCTTCAGATATGTCATTGACCGCTTCCACGACCGCTACGTAAGCCGGGGGATCGATGTCATCGTGGCGGTGGAGGCCCGGGGGTTTCTCTTTGGGGCGTCCCTGGCCCACAAGATGGACGTTCCTCTGGCCCTCTCACGCAAGCAGGGAAAGCTGCCCTACGAGTCCATCAACGTGGAGTACGATCTGGAGTACGGCACTGCTGTGGTGGAGATGCATAAAGATGCCGTGTCTCCAGGCCAGCGGGCCCTTATCGTAGATGACCTGCTGGCCACGGGAGGCACTCTGGCGGCCACCGCCCGGCTGGTGGAGGATCTAGGGGGCACAGTAGAGAGCATGGCCCTGGTGGTGGAGCTAACCGACCTGGGGGGCCGCCAGCGCCTTTCCAAGTATGATGTCTTCTCCTTAGTCCAATACTGAGGCTTTGAGAAAGGGCTACGTAGAGGCTCCGTAATACTGTCGTAATGTTTATGTCCCCATAATTAGCACGATGCTTGGGTATAGCGGAATGCACCCATATATCAAAAAACTTTCTGGAGGGTAAGAGATATGCGTAGAATCCTGAGGAACAATTTTGTGGTGATTGCGGCTATTGCTGTGGTTCTGATGACGCTGGGGGTGACCACAGCGTTGGCCCGAGACAGCGGTCTAAATATTAGCCCCGATTCCCATGTCTCGCCTAAGTGGGCCGTACTTCAAAGAGCAGCAGAGATATTGAACATAGATGTCCTTGACCTGACCACTGCCCTCAAGCAGGCCAGGCGTGAGGTAACACGCCAGCGCGTAGACCAAGCAATAGCCAAGCGGCTGACTCTTTCCGTGGAGGCGCGGGGCATTACACAGCAACAGGCTGACGATACACTGGCTTGGTGGCAGGGTCGCCCCGAAGGAGTGGCCCCAGCTCTGTTAGCCCGCACTTATAAGCCTCGATTGGGACCCGGCCTGGTGTTAAGTCCGCTAGTGGAGCGTGGGAAGTTGACTCAGGTGGAGGCTGACACCATTCGTGCCTGGTGGGACTCCCAGCCCGATTTCCTAGACCCCTCCTTGGTCATTTTGAAGCCGCATAGTAAAAAGCAGCAGCCCCGCCACCCCCAATAAGCAGCTATAGGATGTCACAGTGGCGGCCTGCGCTTGTGCCACTCGGTGGCCTGCTCGTAGGCGTGGGCCGCCCGCAACACCGTCTCCTCGTCGAAAGGGCGTCCCGCTAGTTGGAGGCCTATAGGAAGGCTATCTTCGGAGAAACCGCATGGCACGGTGATGGCGGGAAAGCCGTTGATGTTGAAGGGACGGGTGTATGGAGTGAGGGCGGCTATCGTCCCCATCTCCTCGCTCCCAACTCTGACGCGGCTCTCGCCAATACTACAGGCGGTAATGGGTACAGTTGGGCCTGCCAGTAGGTCCACCTGTTCAAGAAGCTCCATGCTCTGGCGGTTGAACAGGGTACGGGCTTGCTGAGCCCTCAGGTAGTCGGTGGCGGAGATGAAGAAGCCCGACTCCAGCCTTAGCCGCACCGTGGGGTCCATCTGGGAGGCCCGAGTTCTCAGCAGTTCGTTGTGGTAGGCAGTGGCCTCGGCCATGACGATGGTGGAGGAGATGGGCTGTGAATAGCTGTACATGGGCCACGATACCTCAGTAACGGTGCCTCCGAGCTCGCCCAGAAGGTCGATAGCCCCCCGAACGGCCCCTTCCACCTGAGGGTCAATGGGGGCCTGGAAATACTCTTTGGGCAC
>CBDFII010000005.1:0-582500 GCA_965248115.1 Dehalococcoidia bacterium | reverse complement strand
CATTACCCCACCAACTACCTGATAGGACGCGAGCCCCTCTTTTGGCGTCCGCAAGCGGACTTTCATTCCCTCGCCAGGGCAAGGGAATCTTATGCGGTATTAGTCCCGATTTCTCGGGGTTGTCCCCCACCAGAAGACAGGTTACTCACGCGTTACTCAGCCGTTTGCCGCTCCCCGACGAATCGGGGCGCTCGACTTGCATGCATTAGGCGCGCCGCCAGCGTTCACCCTGAGCCAGGATCAAACTCTCTTACAGTAACCTTACCTTCCTTCCACTATCCAGTTGTTAAGGTGCAAACTGATCCATGCTCAATGATATGGAAATGTCCAATCTCTGTCAAGGGGTTATCCTCCCTCAAACCTTCATTGCCTTCCAGCTTGACACTCCATTATGGAAATGCTAAGGTCATGCCGTCGTTAGCGCTGCTACCTTTACTTTTGTGCCCCGTTCTGGCTGGGGTGTTCCTTTTAAAGTTTCTCTCCTGAGGGGCGGAGGCGATTGATCCTTGGGGATGTGTGGGGAATCATGGAAGCAGGTTCCTGGGAAGAGCGCTGGACTCAGTTGCAGGAGCTTTGCGAGAGTATCCTTTCTCGCAGGCCGCTCATCCTCGCTAGCAACCGTGGCCCCGTGGAGCACCGGCTTACCTCCTATGGTCGCACCGAGGTTAGAAGGGGAAGCGGCGGTGTGGTCACCGCTCTTAGCTCCCTCATACAGAACCACGAGTTCACCTGGGTGGCCAGTGCCATGGGGGAGGGGGATCGCAGGGTGGCTGAGGGTGGCCGTATCAAGTCGACTCTCCCTGGCCATCGTGTCTATTTGAGATTCGTGGTAACCCCCCGCCGCGTCTACCACAAGTATTACAATATCTTCTGCAATCCTCTTCTGTGGTTCCTTCAGCATTATATGTGGAATCCCCCGTACAACCCCAACGTGGATCTCAGCATTCACGATGCTTGGCATGACGGGTACGTGCTGGTAAACAAGGCTTTCGCTGGAGCGGTAGTGGAGGAGGCCCAGAGTAGCCATGAAGAGCCCGTCGTAATGATTCACGACTATCACCTATACCTCACCGCCGGTTATGTAAGAGAGTCCCTGCCCAACTCGCTCATCCACCACTTCAACCATATTCCCTGGCCCACTCCCCGCTACTGGCAACTTCTCCCTTCCCAGATGCGTCTGAGCATCTGCACATCTCTTTGTTCTGCCGACGTGGTGGGTTTTCAGACAAATGACGATGTGCGAAACTTCCTTAATACCTGCGAAGAGTTCCTGCCGGACACAGAAGTAGACCACGCCAGTGGCATGGTTCACTGGGCGGGGCGGAGTACCAAAGTGCGGGCCTATCCCCTCTCCATCAACGTGGACGAGATCCGCCGTATCGCCAACTCTCCCCGGGCTCTGGAGTACGAGTCCAAGTTGCGCCCCCTGTGTAACGAGAGGACAATTGTTAGGGTAGATAGGGCTGAGCCCAGTAAGAACGTGGTACGAGGCTTTAAGGCCTTCAACGTCCTTCTTGCCCAGCACCCCGAGCTTAGGGGCCGAGTGACCTTCTTGGCCTTCCTCGTCCCATCCCGTACCCACATCCGCCAGTACCAACGATATATGGATGAGATCCAACAGATAATTCAGGGGATAAATACGACCTTCGGCAACGATGGATGGCAGCCTGTGGTACCCTTCTTCGAAAACAACTATACCCAAGCTATCGCCGGCATGAAACTCTACGATGCTCTTCTGGTCAACTCCATGGTGGACGGAATGAACCTGGTGGCCAAGGAGGGCCCGGTGGTCAACACCAAAGCGGGGGTGCTCATACTGTCGGAGAGCAGCGGAGCCTACAAGCAGCTGTGTGAAGAGTGTCTCTCCGTCTCTGCTGCCGATATTGAGGGAACCACTGTCGCCATGTATCAGGCCCTCACCATGGAGCCCGAGGAGCGCCATCGGCGCGCTGACGCCCTCTCCCGAAACATCGAGCAGGAGGACATTAGCCACTGGCTCTACCGCCAGATGGAGGATCTCAAGGAGCTGGTCTGACCCCTCATTCCCACCTTGGGCTCCCGGGGGATGTTGGCCAACTCTTCTTCCTGTGGCACCATTGGGTCAGCCCTAGCCGCTGTGGTAGAATAAAAGCTGGAATGGGTATCCATTTTATTGGATGAGGACCTAGATGGACGAGCTGTTTGAGCGAGCACAAGACGAGCCTTCAGGGGGTGATATTAACCTGTGTATTTTCCCCCACCTCAAGCAGGTACTGGTGGTTGACTTACGTGAGGATACTCCCCTGGTGCAGGTGGTCAATGCTGACGACATATTCGACAGTGCCTTTTTTGAATACGTGGAGCGGGAATTTGGTAGGATACTGCGGGAGGAGACTGAATACCCTTTCTCCCATATGATGAACATCTCCATGCGGGTGGAAGAGCTTATCCGGGAGGCAGGGACGACGGCCATTCTGCAAAAGCTGGGCCAAACAGGTTCCGCCGACGAGCAGCCCATGGTAGCGGTGTTTGTTATCAGCGGCTCTGCCCTCTCTCCTGGTGAGAAAGAGATTAATCGCATCTTACATGCTCTTCTTGGCCGGGAGCCAGATACAGACACCCGCGCTAAGTGCGTTCAGCACCTGACGCGTCTCGTCACGCAGGAGAGGTCAGTTATGAAGAAGATGGAGAGGGACGAGATGCGGGAAGCCCTGGAGGAGGAGTCTCCCAACTTCTACACCCTTTGGCAGCAGCGTAACTGAACGGCCCTGCAGGAGCCGTTCAGCCTTCATTGCTGTGAATCCTTCTAGGCACTCGTCCCACTTTATAAAGTGGGGCATTTCTAATTAAGCTGTTTAACCTCTGTGTGTGTCTTTGCTAGGGAAGGATTCCAAGATACCAGTCAAGGATCTCCTTCCCTGCCAGCAGGGTGGCAATGGCGCTGCCAGCAAAGAATGGCCCAAAGGGCATTACATCTTTACACCCTTTACGTCGCAATGCCAGCAGTAGGATAGCCACGGCGCCCCCAGAGATGAAGCTCATAAGCAAGGTGATCATTATCTGGGGAAATCCAGTGGCAAACCCCGCCAGGGCTGCCAATTTCACGTCTCCCTCGCCCATCCCGCCACGAGAGAGTAGGTAGATCACCAAGATTGTGATGAACCCCAGGGAACCACCTCCAATGGAGCGTACTACTGCCTCTCCAAGCCCGAAGCCGTCTACAGCGGGCCCAAAGGGGAAGATTAGGAGGGCCACCACAGCTCCGGGCAGGACTACCTTGTTCAGGATCAGCTGGTGCTCCAGGTCTATGAAGATAATTACAATGAACACGGAGGTGAGCACGAGTGTCACTAGGGTAGTGAGAGTGGGTCCTGTAAGGTAGGCGATCAGCCCGAACAGTATCCCAGTACTTCCCTCGACTACCGCTGTCCGCCAGGGAATGTAGGCCCGGCAAAAGCGGCATTTGCCCCTAAGCCAAAGGTAGCTGAAAAGGGGCACCAGGTCCAATGGCAGAATGCGACGCTGGCAGTGGTCACAGTGGGAGGGAGGCGATAGGATGGACTTGTTAAGAGGAAGCCGATCTATGGCCAGATTGAGGAAGCTCCCCACTGCCAGGCCCGTCAGAGCCAAATATACGACAAGAGGTGCACTCATAAAGATAGGGTTTTACCTGTTGCTCCCTGGCGTACCGGCTCCATTACCTCTAAAGGTGGAGACTCCGTTTAGCCTTCTCCTGTCTTTTGATTCTACTACAACCATGGCAAGGGAGCTTACTATCGATCAAGGGTCTCTCTGTTCAATTGACGGAAGTTCCATGAGGTACTACTATTTTCTCCGTTGATACCCATCGAGTTGTTATAATCCTTCCCACAGGGGCATTCGCTTTTCCTAGGGCTAAAGCCTGGTATTAATTTGCCTGACCAGAGGAGGGGACATGGAGCTAGGCCTTTTTATGATGCCGTTGCACCCATCGCACAGGTCCGTTGCTGATTCCTATGATCGCGACCTTGAGATTCTCGTCCATGCTGACCGGCTGGGCTATCACGAAGCATGGATCGGGGAACACATCACCGAAAGATGGGAGAATGCGCCAGCGCCCGAGCTCCTTATTGCCAAGGCTTTGGCGATGACTCACAACATCGTACTGGGCACAGGCGTCACTCTCTTGGCTCTACACGACCCTCTTCAGTTGGCTCATCGCATCGCCATGCTAGATCATCTGGCCCGGGGGAGGTTCTACTGGGGAATTGGCCATCGTGCCATCCCTACTGACCTTGAGCTTTTCGGCTTCGATCCCAAAGAGAGGACAGACCAGCCGGGAGGCCAGGAGGTGCGGGAGAGGGCCAGGGAGGCGTTAGATCTGGTGTTGGCCCTCTGGAGTGCCGAGGGCAAATTCACCTTTAAGGGCAAGTACTTCCAGGTGGATGCCCCTGAGTTAAACCCTGAGCTTGGGCGGGGCCTATACATGAAGCCCTTTCAGCATCCCCATCCTCCCATAGGGATAGCTGGCTCTACCCCCAGTTCAGGGTCCCTCCGTATAGCTGGTGAGCGAGGGTGGATTCCCATGAGTAACCCCACAATATTACCCCACCAATTGGCGCAACAGTGGGCCGTGTATGAGGAGGGCGCCGTCAGTGCCGGCAGGAGGGCCGACCGCAGACAGTGGCGAGTAACCCGGGATATATACGTGGGAGAGACCCCTGAATTAGCTCGGGAGGAGGCCCGCGCTGTCCTTGGCCAGGCCTATGTGGACCACCTCTACCCCAACCGCAAAGATGCAGGGATCCTCCACTTGATGAAGATAGACCCTGCTATGCCCGACGAGGCGGTCGATGTAGACTACATGATGGAGAACATCTGGATTGTGGGCGATCCTCAGGAGTGTGCCGACAAGCTGCGGAGGCTGTACCAAGAGGTAGGGGGCTTTGGCACCCTCATGGCTGTTACCCTCGACTCGGATGACCCCTCTTGGCATCTGCGCTCCATTCAGCTACTTGCCGAAGAGGTGGGCCCCCGCTTGGCTGACCTGACTGGAAGTGAGTAACGCCCCCTTAAGTGTTTGCGGGGGGTTCTACACGGTCATGCAGGGGAGATGCTAATCTAGCCTGATGAAATTACTGTGTCCCTATAGCTCGAAGGCTGAGGGAATCGAGTTCACTCAATCGGCGCACCTTTACCTTTGTGCGTGGGTCCAGACGAGTTTGGGAGCTGTTAGGTGTCAGAAAAGCGCTGCCCCATCTCCCGAAGGAACTTCTCCACCTCTGGTGAGAGGGGACTGGGCTTGTCCTTGGGAGGAGCACCCTCCTGGGAGTCGTAGTAGGTCTCAAGGCGGGCGATAAGGGACTTCACTTCCCGATTGTTCTCCATGGCCATGCTGAGCTCACGGTACTGGCGTCGGGCCCTGCGGCTCTCCGCCAGGGACGTTGGCAGGTTGTAAACAGAGCAGAGAACCTGAAGAAGCCGGGCCATCCCAGCGTAGTCCTCCTCCAGTTGGACGTACTGGGGTAGGTGCACCATTAAACTCGTATTGTTAATGTTGAGCTTGACCAGTCCATCGTTGATAAGGTGAATAATCGAGGTAGGACCCTGGTAGGTACTTTGCCTCAGCTCTATGCCTCCTACCTCTGCCTCTGCCTGGCCGTCATAAGCGGAGCCGGTCACAATCAGAGGCCTGGTGTGGGGCACGGCGTCGTACATGCCACCGATGCGACAGTAGCCCTTCACCCCGAAGTGTTCTAGAAGCTCCAAAATACCCTCACAGTAATCCTCGCCGAAGGCATGGGGCTCCAGCATGTGGAAGAACAGGAAATCGGGACCTTCCTGTCTCCGAGCGTAGTTGATGTTGGTGTTGGGTACTGTGACTTCGCGACGTCCTTCCACGTAGCGCATGGTGGGCCGGTAGCGGGTGAAGTCGAAAAAGGTACCCGGTCTGGCTAGCTTGCCTATAACCTGAGAACCCAAGTGGCGCTCTAGACGGGTTAGTGCCAGAGTGCCCACACTACCCACGTCTATCCACGGCCGTAGAATGGCGATGACGTGGAGGTCGTCAAACTCAGGTACAGGTTCGTTAATCTCAAACGGCCCTATCCTCATGACTATATCTTTGCAGGTTGAAGGCTTTTTGGCAACCCCCGCAGCTTTGTTAAGACCGATGGTGGAAGGATGAACAACCATTGGCGGACGGAGCGAGGAAAACGAAAGATCGACAGAATCAGAAGGGTGCCAGGTTACGAGGTATTGGATCGTAAAGGTCGCTGGGTTTAGCTTTTCGGAGGCTCCATCGTGCGCACCTGGTGGGGTGGGGGGGCCGATGGTCTCCTCGAATACCTTGAGTATACTGGGTGTGACAAGCATCCGGTTGATACGCTCATCCATCTTCTGACGGAACTCGTCGTTGGCCCACCGTTCCCAATGCTCCCGGCTGCTCCACACACTGACCACCGCATAAACTCTCTGGGGTCGTCTAGAGAATGCCAGGTCTCGCCGTAGAGGTAACCGTGTTGCCTTACGGCCTCGCTGCGCAGCTCCCTAATCATGTGCCACACCGTCTCCTCGAACCCATCGATGACGGTTCGCTCGATGTACACCTTGACCGCCACCTTATCCTCCCTCTGGGCAGTGTTTTAAAGGTATGTTCAACTCTTTGGTTTGCATATTATTACTTCTGGTGCCACGCGCTAACTATACAATACCCTCAGCGCGCAGGGATTCCAGCGACTTTTCGGAAGCCGCCAAAGTGTGGTCTATCTCTTGCACACCATGAGTGGCTGAGACCAGGAATCCCCGCCCTCCCATCAGATCAACGCCGAGGTCGAGCATGGAGCGCTTGAGATTCTGGACAAGAATAGGCTCGTGGCCTCCTTTCCGTTATCGTGCTCCAAGGGGCTTCATTCGCGACTGGATGTAGGGCATCTGTACCCTCGGTCAACAGTAGCTGGGGACTTTTCAATAAATCTATATCGGGCTAGGATGCCTGCATAGGTATGATATCGGTTAGCCTATATTATTTCTTGCGACGGTGATCCTATATCTACTCCTGGAGAGACAGCTAGTCAACCAATCCAAGGGGGGTACAGGTAAATGAAGTCGTTTTGGTCACTGGACTCGTGCGCTTAAGATAAACGCGCTCATGCTCTCATTCCCAGAAAAGTCGACCGTTAACTCACCGGAAATTAGCAATGGAACAATTTGGTTCTGACTTACCCGCTCTATTATTCCGGAGGCTCCCACCACTTCAGAAGGTACAAAGTCCAGTGTCAATTCCACCTCCGTCTTCTTACTGGGCTCCAGTACGATGTCGCTCAGTGTGCCTGATCCCAGTGGGTACGGAGTCCCTCCATCTAAGAAGGTCATTGCGAAGTCCAGTCGCTTTAGTGTGCCTCTAGTTGCATTCGGGTTATCCACCTCTGCAATTGCCGACAGACTTACCCGGAGTTCCGTGGCGCTATCGATCGTAATCTTTTTGAGGGTCACCTGGGATTGCTGCTGGTCCGAGTCCGAGGCCTCATCACCTTCGCCCGAGACCGTTATATCTTCCGCTCCGTTCCCCTGAATCTTCTCTTGCAGATGAATCTTCTCTTGCAGATGAATCTTCTCTTGCAGATGAATCTTCTCTTGCAGAATGTCAAGAGCGACTCGAAAGTCTGACGGCACAAACCCCAGTGTATCTGCAGGAAGGGCTTCCGTCAGGTCAATGAATGTCGGAACCAGTGACGAACCAGCAAGGGCATCCTCCAACCATCCTTTCGCATCGGCTACTGGCAGAAATTCTCCCACGACCTGTTGAGGGAGCCCTCCTGATGGTATTTCAAAATTGTAAGTTAGTCTCGCCATGCCGGTGATCAACGCCCCCGAAATGGCGGCACCCGCTAATACGCCAAAAGCTAGGCCTCCCAGCTTGTCGAGCCATCCCAGGAATACCGCGGAGATCAACGTGCGCATTACCCGCCGAGCTATCCACGTCACCACCATCACCGCCCCGAAGATGATAGCATAGGAAACAACGGTCACTAAGGTGTCATTCGAGATAGATTCGGTGAGTAACTCACCTACGTCATCGCTTAACTGACCTGCCAGCAATACGCCCACAACAATTCCAGCGACACCGAGGGAGGCGCCAATCAGCCCAGATTTGAGGCCGTAGAAAGCCCCCACCAAAAGGATCACCAAGAGAACAATATCTAACCAATTCATCTTGAATACCTCCGCTCGATGCCGTCATCCTTCGGCTTAAGCTGTACGTGGCCCGGAATTCCCCATTTCGGCCGCCCCATCCCTATAGCAGGATACGAATGAGGTGGTCGGAGCTTACCGCTGGTCTTTGGTGCTTGTCAATCCTCTCTCGCTCCTGCGTTGGATACGGTTTCTGCCATGAACACCCCGGCAAATATGCCTCATCGTCATCCTAGCCAAACAGCTTCGCGCTGGGCTCGTGTCCCAGGGCACACTACCCCTTAGGGGGGCCCCCGCCTCCCCACTTCACCGGCGCTGTCTCAGCTGGCGCCGGTCATAACTGGTCGATTCGTTCCAGCACCCCCTGGAACTGCGGCCGCGGCTCGGCCACCTCGGCCAACTGGAACACCAGCCGCCGGGCGTGGCGCACCAGCCTCTTCAGGTTCTCAGGCCCTGGCCACCGCAAGATGAGCCACATGGCCCGATCCTGGCCCAGCCTCTCGGCATCGTTGGTATCCTTATACCCAGCCACTGCAGACCAGCAAGTCGCTGGAAGGGGTGACAGTGAGACCATCGTACTGTTCAATGCTCTCGTTGCATCTCTTTCTTTCCAAAGGATATAGGTGCGGTTATAATGGGAAGGGCTAGAAGGGAGCATTCTCGGATCCCTGAGTAAATAGGGAGGCGTCCTAGTGGAAGTCATACTTGGCGCACCCCGGGGGTTCTGTGCCGGGGTAGTTAGAGCCATTCAGGTGGTGGAGCTGTGCCTTGAGAAGTTTGGACCTCCGGTTTACGTCAAGCACCAAATCGTTCATAATCCCTATGTGGTTAGTAGTCTGGAGCGCAAGGGGGCGATAACAGTGGAGGACGTGGAGGAGATACCTCCCAAGTCGGTGGTAGTCTTCTCTGCCCACGGCTCGCCACCCGAAGATTTCCAGAAAGCCCACACACGTAACCTCAAGGTGATAGACGCTACCTGTCCTCTTGTGACCCGGGTGCATAACGAGGCTATAAAGTACTCCCGGGAGGGCAAGAAGATCCTGCTAGTGGGCCACTATGACCATCAGGAGGTCCGGGGCACTATGGGCCAGGCTGCCATGGAGCTGATCAACGATCGGGAGGAGACCAAACTGCCTGACTGGGGCGAGGACATTGAAGTGGTGGTGCTCACTCAGACCACTCTCTCGGTGGGTGACACTGCCCAGGCGGTGGAGCAGATACGCGGTCAATTCTCTAATACCATTGTACGCAATGACATCTGCTATGCCACCACCAATCGCCAGGATGCGGCAATGAAGCTGGCACGTAGCGTTGACCTAGTTCTAGTCATCGGTGCCCAGAATAGCTCCAACTGCAACCGCTTGCAGGAGGTGGCTGCGGCTCAGGGTGTTCCCGCATATCTGATAAACGGTCCTGACGACCTGGACAAAGCGTGGCTTGATGGCATTTCCAGAGTGGGCATTACCTCGGGAGCCTCCACACCTGAGGAGTTGGTGGATGAAGTGATCCAGCTCCTGCAGCCCGACAACGTGACGACGATGAAGGGTGTGGACGAGGATGTCACCTTTGTCCTGCCGAAAGCGCTCCGTTAAAGCAGCAGCTAGACTGAGGTAGCCAGTCCGCCAATGGTGAGCCAGTAGAAGATAACGAAGGCCCCCGCCAGCACTATCACCGCAGCGCTGGTCTTCTCCAAGTATGGAATTGCTCGGCGCATGTAGCTTCCCACCACACCTTTAAATAGGGCCGTTCCCACTGTAAGCACCGTTAGCACTACCCCCATGCCCAGGGCGAAGACCAGCCCGTTAATCAGCACACCCCCAGCTATGGAGCTTCCGATTGCGATGAGAAAGATGGGCAAGGTACAGCTTAATGAGGCAATGCCATAGGCGATGCCGAACAGGAAGTATGACCTTATACCACCGGTGACTCCAGGGTTTATCCGGGCGGAAAGGCGTGCCGCCATCCCTGAATAAAGCGCCTTTTTACCCGCGAAAAGCCAGATGCCCAATAGGACCATGGCGACCCCAATAGACAACCCAGCCCAGGGAAGTGCAGTACCCAAAAAGCGTGCCCCTATTGTGGCGAGTAGCCCCACACTGCCAAACAGAACCACAAAGCCTAGGGTCACCACTAGAGATATGAGCAGGGCCTTGGCAACGCGAGTCGTACTGCTAACCTCCTGGACGCTATCGGTTTCGCCACCCAGATAAAAGGCGATGTAGGCTGGCAGCAAGGCAAAGCCACACGGGTTCACTGTGGCCATCATACCAGCGCTGAAGGCAAATCCCACAGGCAGGAGAACTACTATGGAAGCAGCGCTCTGGGCGACAAAGGCTAAGAGTTGCTCTACAAACTGCTCCATACCTTACTCCTGCCCTTCTTACACCTCATATTGCAAGCACCGCTACGGCAAACATCATGTCTATGATTATAACCTACATGAGTTGATGAGGGTCACACTTCGTAAGGTGGCCTATTCCTGCCAAAGATTTAGGCCTGTCGCTGATAACGGACCCGATTGGCTCACAACCTCGAAGGTATGAAGGCAGCAGTCTTCAGTGTGTGCTAAAATCGCTTTATACAGGTTCAGCGGGAGTAGAATCGACATTAAACGTTATGAGCGGCCTTTGACGCCATGGGGATTCTTGTGGAGTCTCCCCATTACCATCCTCGGCCTGTTGCTGGTTCTCTTCTCACTTGCCATGCCGCGTCTAAAGGGTGCAATGCTGTTGTGCGAGGGAGATCGAGGTCTGGCCCACCTGTTGCTCACCCGTCGTGGCTTTAGCGCCATCACCCTGGGCCGGGTAGTTACCACCGTCCATTCCATTAATCTAGGACTCTGGATGCACGAACTAGAACACGCCCGTCAGGCGGAGTTTTGGGGTCCGCTGTATGTGCCCGCATATCTGTACAACCAGGTGCGATACGGGTACAATGACAACCCCTTTGAGATCGCTGCTGTTCAGGTAGAGAAGGAGTTTAGGTCCGACCATCCGGCTGAGGCGGAAGGTACGGTATAAGGAGGGATTTCCGTGGCCACCATCTCGGAGCTTAAAGAGAGGTACGAAGGTCTCGACAGGAAGATCGTCTATAAGGGAGAGGAGGCCATCGATTCGGACTGCCTCCTGGCATTCGATTACGAGTATGCCCAGCAGCCATGCCAGGTCTCCATCGACACCGACGAGTTCACCGCTCTCTGCCCTTGGACTGAACTACCCGACTTCGGCACTCTGAGTATCACGTATACACCCGACTCCGCCTGTATAGAGCTAAAGTCCCTCAAATACTACCTCCTCTCCTTTCGGGACATAGGTATCGTCCAAGAGCACGCGGCCAACCGCATCCTCAATGATTTGGTGGCCCTGGTCCAGCCTCGATCCATGACGGTATCCCTGGACTACAAGGCTCGTGGGGGCATCCACACCGTCGTCACCGTGGAATATCCCCTTCCTGTCTCTTCGCCCGAAGGGAGCTAGTAGTGATGTGGAGTGCCGGTCTAACCCTCCTTTCGGGAGGCTTAGACTCTACCACGGTCACGGTCTACGCTCGCACCAGGGTGGACCACCTCAGCGCACTCACCTTTCATTACGGCCAGACTCACGCCAAAGAGGTGGACTGCGCTCGGAAGGTGGCAGAGGTGCTGGGGGTGCAGCACGAGCTTATAGACATCCCTTTTCTGTCCAAAGTAGCCTGGTACTCCTCCCTCACCAACTCTCAACGCTTCCCCAACCCCAAGGATCGTGGGGAGAAGGAGAGGGGCAGTGCCATTCCCATCACCTACGTACCACTACGTAACACCTTGTTCCTGGCGATAGCGGGGGCTTATCTGGAGAGCCATCTCCTCCACTCCATTGAGGTGGAGAGTCGCGACCCGCGCGAGGTATCCGCTCACATCTTCCTGGCACCTAACGCAATTGACTATAGCGGCTACCCCGACTGCCGTCCTGAGTACTACGAGCAGATGCGACAGTCCCTCAAGTATGGCAGCAAGCTGTGGACCCAGTACCAAGTGCCTATGCAGATCGAGACACCTATTATTCACCTCTCCAAGGCCGACATTGTCAGAATGGCGATGAAGCTAGAAGCACCCCTGGAGTACACCTGGAGCTGCTACGAGGGAGGGGAGGCCCCCTGTGGCCGCTGCGATAGCTGTATCCTACGCGCCAAAGGGTTCGCGGAGGCTGGATACTCTGACCCGCTGCTGGTGCAGTCTGAAAAGCCGTCGCATTGACAACTACAGCTCATGGGCGGAGGCTAAAGAAGCTACCAATGGAGGGAGCTCAGATACCTCTGGCAGAGGGCCCAACTCTCAAGGTTAGCCGCATGTCCACGGGCCAGCCCGAAATCTTCCTCTCTATCCAAGGAGAGGGAGTCTCCCTAGGCACCCAGTCGGTCTTTCTTCGACTGGCGCTTTGCAACCTGGCTTGTACTTGGTGCGATACCAAATACACCTGGGACTGGGACCACTACGACTATCATCGAGAGGCGATGGAGCTGACCCGGCAGCAGGTGGAGGAGCAGGTTTGCAAGTTCCCATGCCATCATATGGTCATTACTGGCGGGGAGCCTCTCCTCCAGAAACGAGCGCTGGGACCACTCGTGCGCTCTCTTAAAGAGAGGGGCTTTTCCTTCGAGGTGGAGACCAACGGCACCATCCAGCCCGGCGAGGTCTTGGAGGAGACGATAGACCAGTGGAACGTATCTCCCAAGCTTACTAACTCGGGCAACCCAGCGGCCAGCCGGGAGGTGCCCCGGGCCCTAAGCACCTTCAGCCGGCTTCCCAACGCCTATTTTAAGTTCGTTATCTCTGAGCTGGAGGACATGGAGGAGGTCCGTGACTTGATGCAGAGGTACGGCATCCCCAGGGAGCGGGTCATTCTGATGCCCGAGGGTAGGACTGTTAGAGAGGTACGGCAGCGTGGGCGGTGGCTAGCGCAGGCCTGCGTTGAGGAGGGATACCGGTTCACCACCCGAATGCACATTCTTTTGTGGGGAGACAAGCGGGGCCGGTGAATCAGACTGGCCCACTAGCGCAGCCCCTCTAACGACACAGCTCTTGCTCCTATTTAGAGCCAAAGTGTGGCTCATCCCAGGAAGTGAGCCTATTGGGTGGCGAGCTAGGTCTTGGGTGGCCCAACTAGAATGTCGCTACCCTCCAGGCGTACCTGGTACACGGTGAGAGATTCGTCGGCTGGGGGCAGAAGCACCTCTCCAGTTATCACGTTGAATCTACTGCCGTGGAGGAAGCACTCCACCTCCTGGCCTTCCAGGTCGCCTTCAGATAGGGAAACGTAGGAGTGAGTGCAGATGTCGCTGGCAGCGTAGAATGTCCCATCAATATTTGCCACCATGATCTCTTCGTCCCCCACCGTAACTTGCTTCAGCTGTCCAACACCGATCTCGTCTGTCTGGGCTACCTTCACAAAATCTTCCGGCACGGTCTCCTCCCTGTTTTGTGTGCTTTTGAAGCCCTAAAGAGCCTTACAACTTGCAACGGCTATTTAGCGCCTCAGAATTTCACCTTCCTCATTATATGACATCTTTATAGGAGGGTGAAGTCATCTTGAATTCACTGGTCAAGCGGCTGGATGTTAACCACTAGGGCACATTTATAAGGCGAAAGGTGAGCAATGCCACCGCTAACGCTACAACCGAAAAGCTCAAGAGTCTCAAGGCTCGCTCGGGTACTTCGATCAAGGTAGGGGCGTCTAGCACGTTGGTGACCCCATTGTTGAGCGCCACGAAGCCTTCTATACGGAGAGCCTTACGGCGTATAGTACGAACCTGAGTGCTCAAGGTGCGCTGGGCCAGGCTGAGGGCAAGGCACACAAGGGCCCACAGGAAAGCCACTGCGTCCAGGGTTAAAGCGTTGATCCAGTAGGATGTGATAAGAGGGAACGTACCCCAGGCTAGGGCGAACCAAAGGTCCGAGTGGAACCGTCCGCCCCAGTACTCCAGGTTATACGCCACGACGATGAACACCCCCAATCCCACGAAGGCAAGCAACCACACCGAGAGCTGTAAGCTGCCGATCACCCCGAGGGCAACAGCACCTCCCAACGAGAAGGAGGCCAGAGTCACCAGCACGCGGTCGGGTATCGTGGTCCTCAGAGGGTGGCCCTTGAGTTCGTCCAGAGCGTGGGCGGCAATGCCGACGGCGAGGAGGAAGGCTAGCAACGTACCCACTAGCCGGTCGAGGTGAAGGGTTGGGGCTACCGCCGCTCCCATGACCACATAGCTGAGGTGCCACAGAAGGTAGGGCGTGTGCAGCAGGTTGACATAGTCCCTCCACCTGCCCGTCTCCAGGGCGTAAAAAGCGGGCCTTTTGACTACAACCATTGGTAACCACCTCCAATCCGAGGGCACACCCGGTAGATTGTTCCGTGTGACTTGTTACTTAGTCTTGGTGCCCCACATCACAACCGCCCCACCGAGGGAGAGGGTCTTGCTTTCCACGTCCCTCACTCCCACTGATCGCCACATTGCTTCCAGATCTTCCAGGCTGTACGTTCGATAGAAGCGAGAGATGCTGGGACCTAGAAAGGCCCCTACCTCTCTCCAGCCAGAGGACACCCATCGCGAGACCAATGGCAATAGAAGGCGAGTATAGGTGTACCACAGACCGCGCACTACCACCTTTTGAGGCACAGCGAAGTCAAGGGATACCAGGCGACCTCCTGGTTTAAGGACTCGAACGACCTCGGTGAGAGTGGACTGGGGATCATCTACGTACCGGAGTAGGAAGGTGAAACACACTCTATCAAAACAGCGGTCGGGGAAGGGGAGGCTCTCAGCACGACCCAAAATCAGTGCTACCCTTGAGGCTGCTCCCGTACGACGTAGAAAGGCCTGGGCGTGCTGAAGCATTTGAGGACTCAGGTCCACACCCACCACCCGACCGGCCATGCTCCTGCGTACCTCGACAGCCACCCCAGCCGTGCCAGTACACAGATCCAGAACTGTGTCTGGGAAGGACGGTGACAGTCGAGAAACGAGAAAACGCCTCCAGCGCCCGTATTGAAACAGAGAGAGGATTTGGGCCAGTCGATCGTATTTAGGAGCGATGCCATCGAAGAGATGAATGGCGAACTTGTTCTTGTCCCCATCCATGACGGGGTAAGTGTACCACCTTGCACCTCTATCTGAGTAACGATGACGGGGCGGTTCAGGATTGACTATTTCCTGACAGGGGAACGTCGAGTATAATAATCACACCATCGGTCGCCCTCGGGATAGTGAAAGGACGATAGGCAGCAATCTTTATCCCTGAGGTAGGCGACTGAGGCTAAGTATTTCGTTTCGCTAGCGATATCAACTATCGGGGTGGAGATTTGTAGGGGGGGAGGCCATGCCAGACAAGTACAAGAATGAGATCGAGGAGATCTTGAAGCAGGCCGAAGAGGTGCTGTCCAAAGAGCCGTCTAAGGGAGCCAAGAAGGATAAGGATGGCCAAGGAAAGACTTTAAAACCCCTCTCTCTGGGTACTCTCTCCCTCAAGCCAGGCCGCATTATGATCGCGGGAATAGCCCTTCTTCTTCTGGCCCTTATCCTTAACTCTATCGTCCCCTTTACCGTAGCGCCCCTGGTGTGGACCGGCCTGGCTATGTTCGTTATCGCTTACGTCCTCTTCTTCATCCAACCTAGGAGTTCCAGCTACGCAAAGCGTTGGCGAGGCCGCCTGATCGAGGAGCGCACCCCCTTGGTCGAGCGAGTCAAACGCTGGCTAAAGGGCTAGAACAAGAAGAAGCCGCCGTGATGTTACTCTATGGCGGCTTTGCTGTGTGGTCGGAGCCCCAATAGTACAGAACTCTTAAACGGCGCACTCCCCCTCGCCCCGTTCTACTCGGTAAATGTCCGTCTTTTCCCAGTCGATGTATAGTTGCTGGTTGTCCTCAGCCAGAGGCTCCACTTCCCTATACTCGTTGGCTATGGCCACCACCGGCTCCGTTCCAACCCTGTCTATGAAGTCGTTGAAGCGCTCTTCCTCCTGGCGGTTCTCCTTGTAGAAGGCGGCGATGCGACCGACCATTTCGGGGACTTTTTTGGCAGGGACTTTCACCCCAGGTAGCCGCTGACCGAAGCGGGTGTCCTCGATATTTTTGCCACCGTAGCTGCCACCAAGGAAGAGCTCATAAGCGGGAATCTGCTGCCCCGTGGGGCCCTTCATTGCCGCCCCGTGGAAGCCGATATTGGCGATATGGTGGAGGGCGCACCCGTTGGGGCATCCGCTTATCTTTACGTGGAGTTCCTTGACGAGAGGGTCCTCCAGCAGGCCGTTCCAGGAGGCCAGCTCCTGGCGAACTGCCCTGGCCATGCCCATGGAGGAGGTGATGCCCAGCTTGCAGCTATCGGTGCCTGGGCAGGCCACCACGTTGGTGATAGAGTTGTAGTCGGGCTCTGCTAGTCCGATCTCCTTAAGTATTTTCCATACATCGTACAGGTATGCCTCGGGTACCCACCGGAGAGCCAGGTTCTGCTCCTGGGTGGTGCGTGCCCTTCCGCCCGTGTATTTGCGCACAAGATCGGCCAGTACGGGAAACTGGGGGGCAACTATGTCTCCCAGAGGCAGCTTTATGAACACCACGTTGTATTCTTCCTGCTTTTGAGCAACCACGTTGGTGATCTTCCAGTAAAGGAACTCCTCCGGCAAGTCACGGCCGTTGGAACCGGTCACGGACAAGGCAGGAGGCGTCTCCCGTTCGATCTCCTCCACCTCCATAAGGGGTGTGGGGTCGATGGGGCCTATCTTCTCCAGCTCCGCGTCCACCAGCTCCTTAAAGGCATCGAAGCCGATTCGGTCGATAAGGACCTTTATACGGGCCATCATGCGGTTCTTGCGGAGCATCTCGGCGTTGTTGAACACCGTCCAGATAGCCTCGGGCACTCTCAGATAGTCATCCATAGAGACAAATTCGTAGAGTACTTTGCCCAGGCGTGGCATGATGGAGGTGGCTCCACCTACCATAACCTTAAAGCCCCTTACCTCGGCACCGTTCTCCTCGCGTACCTGGGCAATGAAGGAGAGATCGTGGATGCTCGAGGCCACGGCGTCGTGGTCAACGCACCCGGTAAAGGAGGTCTTGAACTTCCTGGGGAAGTTCTGGGTAAGGGGGTGACGCACGGCAAAGCGCACATAGGCTGCCAGGTATGGCGTAGGGTCGAAGAGCTCATCGGGGCACACTCCTGCGGTGGGCGAGCCTACCACGTTGCGCACGGAGTTGCCACAGGCCTCCCGGGTGCTGAGACCCGCGTCGCCGATGAGACGAATCGCTTCGGGGCACTCTTCCAGCTTCACATGGTGGAACTGCAAGTTCTCCCGGGTGGTGATGTGTCCCTTCTTGAGGGGAGTGTACCTCTCCGCCAATTCCCCCAAGGTCTCCAGGGCCTCGGGGGTGAGGATGCCTCCAGGTATCTTTACTCTGATCATCTGGGAATCGGGCTGGCGCTGGCCGTAGACCCCCTGGCGCAACCTGAAAGGCATGAACTCCTTGGCTTCCCTCTCTCCAGACTGGAAGGCCTTTATCTCGTCCTCCAGGCTGACCAGCTCTCGCTCCATGTAGGGTATGATCCCTAGGGAGCTCTGGGAAAGCTCCATGCTCTCCTGATGTATCTTTTCCTGAGGGACTACCTTTGTCTCTTCTACCTTGCTACTCAACCGAGTCTCCTTCGTGGACAAAATAAACTGCGCCCGTTCTCGGATATACACTGAACGGGCGCAGTCTTTTGGGCGTAAAGAATTACTACACGCACCCTATGGTGGGGCGCAGGTACACAAGCAGAACAGATCGTCAGGCAATCGCATTTGCAAAAAGTATATCGCCGAGGTCAACAATTGTCAATACCCTTTACGTATTCTGGTCCCTCGATTCCCAGCAGCATAACGCGCATGTTACATGAGAGTCTGCCTTTGTTACAATAGGGCATGAATTACCAATCCCTCCGGAGGGGCTATGGCTCAAGGCGATAAAAGACAGTTCGTCCGGTACACCTTCTTCAAGGTGGACCCTCATTGGCGAAGGCTCTCAGATGAGGTGCGGGCGCTTAGCAGGGGCGAGTTCGTTGCCGTTGTGGACGAGCTGGCCACTTCTGTAAAGGTTACCAGCTATAGCCTGGTTGGTACCAGGGCAGACGCCGACTTCATGCTATGGCAGATAAGCCCCTCCCTGGAGCTGCTCCAGCAGTTGGCCCGACAGCTAAACGGCACCGAGCTGGGTAAATATCTGTCTACCCCCCACTCCTTCTTGGCCATGACTCGCCCATCGCCCTACGTGGACAGTCACCTTCACCCCGAGCAAGAGGGCAGAGGCGCGGCCATCACCGCGTTGAGCCGTAAGTACCTCTTCCTATACCCCTTCGTTAAGACCCACGAGTGGTACCAGCTTCCTGCCGAAGAGCGTCAGCGGATGATGAACGAGCACTTCGTCATCGGCCACCGTTATCCCTCTGTGAAGATAACCACCGCCTACTCCTTCGGGCTGGACGATCAGGAGTTTGTGCTAGGCTTCGAGACCGATAGCGCTGCCGATTTCCTGGAGCTGGTGATGGAGCTACGGGGCTCTGAGGCCCGCCCCTACACCCTGCGGGACACCCCTATCTTCACCTGCCTCAACGCCCCCCTCCAGGAGTGCCTGGACGATCTGGGGTAAAGGCACCCTCAGTAATATCAGAATCTTCGCTGTGGGGTGTGACTATCCTCCCTGCTGGCGGCTAGGAGATTATGCAAATGTGCAGAAGCATCAAAACACTGCGTCGCCCTGAGGGTCTGGCCACTGAGGAAGAGATTCGGGCGGCAGCGCTGCAGTTCGTGAGAAAGGTCAGCGGCTATAGGGTACCGTCTGGTATCAACAAGGAGGCGTTCGACGTCGCGGTAGAAGAGATCACTGAGGCGTCTCGTGGGCTGCTCAGCATGCTTAGCAGGTCAACGCGAAAGTCTTCGTGAAAGTTATACTTTCTGTACCGTATGGTGGGCCATACCGTACAAAAGCAAGAGCTTTCGGCTTGACCTTCAGTCTAGCATGCTAGCACCTTTTACGGGTCTTCAGGTTTGCTGGGTGACCTGACCCCCAAGAAATAGTCCAGTTGATATGAGAGACTGGGCAAGAAAGGGGGCAGAGAATGCCAAGGAAACAGCGCAGTGTTGAGGAGATCATAGGGAAGCTTCGGGAAGCGGAGGTGGCCTTAGCGCAAGGGGAGACATTAGGTCAGGCTTGCCGGCGGATAGGTGTATCGGGCCACACGTTTTATCGTTGGCGGCGGGAGTACGGCGGACTTAAAGTGGACCAGGCGAAGCGATTGCGTGATATGGAAGGGGAGAACGCCCGTCTCAGGAGTGCGGTGGCCGACCTGACGGTAGATAACCAGATCCTGAAGGAGGCAGCACGGGGAAACTTCTGAGCCCGGCCCGCCGAAGGCGATGCGTGGAATTGGTACAGGAGTGGTATGGCATCTCCGAACGGCGCGCCTGCCGGGCGCTTTCGCAACCCCGGGCTACACAGAGGTACTCTGTAACAATAGCCGATGACGAGGAGGCCCTCACGAGGGCGTTGGTGCAGTTGGCCAGCCGGTACGGACGTTATGGGTACCGCCGGGTGAGTGCCCTGCTGCGACGTGATGGGTGGCGAGTGAACCACAAGCGGGTGGAGCGGATCTGGCGGCTGGAAGGGCTCAAGGTCCCGGCCAAGCAGCCCAAGCGGGGACGGCTCTGGTTTACCGACGGCTCCTGTGTGCGCCTCAGGCCACAACGACAGAACCACGTGTGGGCCTACGACTTTGTGGCTCTTCGTACCCGTGATGGCAGACCTGTTCGTCTCCTCACGGTGGTGGATGAGTATACCAGGGAATGTCTGGCCATCGAGGTTGGGCGTTCGTTACGCTCACCCCACATCATTGAGTGCCTGGGAAACCTCATGGTGGAGCACGGTGTGCCGGAGCATCTCCGTTCAGATAACGGCCCTGAGTTCACTGCCAGGGCTGTCCGTTCATGGCTACAGAGAGTGGGGGTTCAGACCCTCTTCATCACACCAGGGAGCCCGTGGGAGAACGGATACGTGGAGAGCTTCAATGGCAAGCTGCGGGATGAGCTCTTGGATCGGGAGGTCTTCGATACTCTCTGGGAGGTGCAGGTCCTCACGGAGCAATGGCGACACGAATACAACCATGTGGTGCGCCCTCACAGCGCCTTGAACTACCGACCACCTGCTCCCGAGGCCGCAAGGCCCACCTTCTCAGTTCCAGGGGCTACCAGTGTCTCATAACCTGTGGTACAACTATCGGGGGCAGGTCATGGGCAATCGTTTTTCCACTTCTGTCTCCCGGGCAAGTAAGCAGTCTAGGCGCGAACGACTAGCCAACCGAGAACCAACCTGCAACATGGCGCAACTGGTGCCTATTCTTTCTGCCGACTTCGGCAGTCAAATCCTTGCCCGATCACATCTTGTTGAGCCGTTCATGAAGCTTGACCATGGCCGAGGTGTCCTGGCAACAATATGCGAGTAAGTCTTTCTTGAGACTCTCGATCTCCTCATCCGTGTACCGCCCTAGGGCCATATAGGCCAATGTCGCGCTGGCCGAATCACCGTCCTTGATGTTCAGCGTGGCATAAGACATTTCGGGCACGAGTG
The DNA here is from genome assembly GCA_965248115.1 of Dehalococcoidia bacterium. GTDB lineage: Bacteria > Chloroflexota > Dehalococcoidia > Lucifugimonadales > CBDFII01 > CBDFII01. Next base: position 561,729 of record CBDFII010000005.1, on the reverse strand, counting down.
CAGGAAGGGTAGCTTTCACGGACGTCCTGCCATGAAAAGACGGGTGATAATAATTGTCTCTGATCACGGCCTCCAGATTGAATATTCGTTGCACCAGGCTACTCAGGTTTCCTGCCAGGTCGGGGAACAACGTGGCGAGTCCGTTGATCGTGGTCTTCTCGAAGTTAGAATAGCTGATGATGCTGCCTTCACCTTGTAAGTCGATGATCAACTTTTCCGCAAGGTCTCGGCGGCTGTCGCGCTTGGGGTCGGAGAGATACTCCAAATGGGAATCGACATTGCCGACTGAGGTGCATTTGTGGATCGAGTACTGGGTGGGAATCTGAGTGTAAGGAGCGGTTTCCGGGTATAGCGGCAATGCAGTCATCATAGTTTCGAAATCAAGGTAGTGAGCAGGCCATTGGACAGCGTTTAGACTCTGTTTGAGGTTGGGGCCGATCCACGGTTGTCCCGTAACGACGGCCTGCCTAGTCCTGGCCTGTATTGCCGTGAGCTCGAACGTCTGCGGAATCTCCTCTATTTGAATCACGCCAAGATCCTTGAGCGTATCCACCTTCTTTGGGCTGAGTCTGGGGATGTCGAAGATGTGGTTCTTTATGCCCTTTCCGAGACAATCTAAGAATATTTCGCAGTTCTTGCAGGCAGGGATCAAGGTGGGTTCGGGCATGCTCGCAGAGGAGGTGCGGTCGCGGATGATGTCCCAGAAGGATTGGAACTGCACTACGTGTGCCAGTGCATTCTCCGTGCAGTCATATTCGGCGAACAGTTTGGAGTCCTCCATGCCCAGCCTAAAGTCTTTCGAGATGAGTAGCAGGGACGCTTTCGATACCCTTAGCCCGGCCCGACTTAGCACCATCAAGGTGTATGCAAGGTCGTCAATCAGCTCCTGCTTGAGATTGACGTTGGACTTCACCTCGACAAGGTGCCAGCCGTCCCCGATTCGCCTCAGAATATCTGCTTTGGCTGCGTATTCATCCACAACGAAAGTGCCCTCAAACAGGACTGATGGCCCGCCAGCACGGACGAGCTTGGCTGTCTCAGCAGCAGCCTCGGCAAGGTTACCCGTAGATATGATAACGCCCTCTGGGAACAGTCTGCGGGCCCTCCAGCCAATTTCTGCCCCCTGTTCCATCCTGAATTGCTGGGCGAGTGTGGGCGCCACTTCATCCTGCGACTCGTTAGCACGAAGGCGCCATCCCAACGTTGGACAGACGGCGGCGTTCAGGAACAGATTCTTGGAGATCGTCTCCTTCATCACACCGTCCTGGCGAACAACGTAGACAGCAGTTGATTCCGCTGTGCGCTAATTCTCGGAGATACTGTACGGCACTGGTAGGCCGAAAGAGATTGGACAGCTGTGTCAGCCCTACCTTAGCGGCTACGCCTCGCCCTAGCGCATCAGGTTCAGGGCTGCCCCTGCTCGGAACCATTCGATCTGGGCCTGGCTGAAGGAGTGATTAAGAGTAAGGGTCTCCTGGGTGCCGTCGGCGTGGTGCAAGTGGCAGGTTACCGGCTTTCCCGCGGCTAGCTCCTGTAGTTCCACCAGGCTGATGCGGTCCGTCTCCTGGATGCGCTCGTAGTCTGCGGGGTCGGAGAAGGTGAGGGGGAGAAGTCCCTGCTTTTTCAGGTTGGACTCGTGGATGCGGGCAAAGCTTCTGGCGATAATGGCGGAGGCACCCAGCAACCGAGGGGACATGGCGGCGTGCTCTCGGCTGCTGCCCTCTCCGTAGTTCTGATCGCCGATGACCACCCACCGCAATCCTGCCGCCTTGTAGCTCTTGGCGACCTTGGCGATGGGCTGGTCTTTCTCTTCCGTAAGTTGGTTTAGGCTCTTGCCCGCCTCGCCGGTGTAGGCGTTTGTGGCTCCCATGAAGATGTTGTCGCTGAACTTGGTGAGATGGCCGCGATACTTGAGCCAGGGGCCCGCCGGGGAGATATGGTCGGTTGTGCACTTACCCTTAACTTTGACCAGGACGGGCACCTCGATGAAGTCCTTGCCATCCCAGGCAAGAAAGGGCGTTAGCCGCTCTATCCGCTCGCTGGTGGGCGAAACCGCCACTTCTATGTCGCTGCCATCCTCAGGGGGTGCTATATATGTCTGTGCACCCTGGGCGAACCCGTTCTCGGGCACTTCTGGTGCGGGCTTGGGTGGCTCCAGCTTGAAGGGTTTACCGTCGCTCCCTGTCAAGGTGTCCTTCAGGGGGTTGAAGGAAAGGCGGCCATCCAGGCTGTAAGCGATGACGATCTCGGGGCTGGTAAGGAAGTTCATTGTCTCCGCTCGGCCATCGTTGCGGCGGGGGAAGTTCCGGTTATAGGAGGTGACTATTGTGTTCACCTCCCCGTCAGGTACGTTTTGGCGCTTCCACTGGCCGATGCAGGGACCACAGGCGTTGGCCAGAACTGTAGCCCCTATAGCCTGGAGGGACTCGATCTGCCCGTCTCGCTCGATAGTGGCGCGGACCTGCTCCGATCCAGGGGTGACCATGAGAGGCACGCTGGTCTTGACGCCGTGAGCTTGGGCTTGGCGGGCGATGTCCATGGCGCGAGTCATGTCCTCATAAGAGGAGTTGGTACAGCTCCCGATAAGGGCATTGGAGATCTGGTCGTGGTATCCCTTCTCCGCTATCTCTTTGGCCATCTCGGATATGGGCCTAGCCAGGTCGGGGGTGTGGGGGCCCACCACCTGGGGCTCTAGTTTGGATAGGTCGATCTCGACGATTCGATGGAAGAAACTCTCCGGGTCTCTCTCCACCTCGGGGTCGGCCTTTAGTAGATCAGCGTTCTTGTCGGCTAAGTTGGCCAGCTCCCCGCGTTGGGTCGCCCGGAGGTATGTAGCCATCCGTTCGTCGTAGGGAAAGACGGAGGTTGTAGCCCCCAGCTCGGCCCCCATGTTGGTTATGGTGGCCTTGCCGGTGCAGCTTATTGAGCGGGTGCCCGGACCGAAGTACTCGATGACGGAGTTGGTGCCTCCTTCAACGGTGAGCATCCCTGCCAAGTAAAGGATAACGTCTTTGGAGGCAGTCCATCCCTTCATTTCGCCAGTCAGATGGACGCCGATGCGTTTGGGGAAGAGGACCTCCCATGGAAGACCCGCCATCACTTCGACGGCATCAGCGCCGCCCACTCCTATGGCCAGCATCCCCAGCCCCCCGGCGTTGGGAGTGTGAGAGTCGGTGCCGATCATTAGACCCCCTGGGAAGGCATAGTTCTCCAATACCACCTGGTGGATAATCCCTGCTCCAGGCTTCCAGAATCCCAGGCCGTACTTGGCGGAAGCGGATTGTAGAAAATCGAACACCTCTCGGTTCTCCACAAGGGAGGCCTCGGTGTCGGACTTACCCTCCACCCGGGCTTGGATGAGGTGGTCGCAGTGAACGGTGGTGGGCACCGCTACCCTCTTTCGTGGCGTTTGCATGAGCTGGAGAATCACCGTCTGCCCCAGCACATCTTGGAGGGCTACCCGATCAGGTCGGAGGGTCAGGTAGCTCTGGCCGGACTCCAATTCCTGGATTTCCGGGTCTTCCGAGTGGCCGAGGAGGATTTTCTCCATTAGCGTTAATGGACGCCCCAGCCTCCTACGGATAGCCTTCAGGTTACGCTCCATGGTGCTATAGACTCCGGAGACCATCTGAGGAGTGGAATCAACGATATTCATTCCTAAGACCCTCCTTTAAGACAACATTGCCCCATAGGGCAATTTACGAAAGATTTATGTGCAGCTCTTTAGAGGGGTCCCCTGTGGTGGCTGGGACTGACGGATGACGCTGGAGGTTTTGCGCTACTTTCGCTTTAGCGTAGTAGGGTCCCTCTTGGTAAAATACTCGTAGTTCATGGGAGTGTAGGAGTGCCATTCGGCTGGTACTGAGTCCTCGGCGAAGATGGCTGTCACGGGACACACAGGTTCGCAGGCGGCACAGTCGATGCACTCCTCAGGGTTGATGTAGTACATATCATCTTCGTCGGTGGTGTATATGCAGTCCACCGGGCAAACATCAACACAGGCGCTATCCTTAACTGCAATACAAGGCTCAGCGATTATGTAGGTCATGGACTGCAAATCCTCCTTTTGTCAGCGTGTTTCATGAGCTGTAGATCAGAGTTCTAAATGGTCATCTGCTGAAGGACTATTATACCACCAGGGGAACCTTTTTCAACGTTATCTACTAACCAACTTCTTTCAGTCGGGTGAGACTGGTTTCTTCCTACTACAGTACGAGCCCGTAGGTGCGTTTTTTTATGGACAGGTTGACGAAGGTTTCCGTGCGTCGCACCCCAGGAATGGTGCCAATCTTGCTCCTGAGGAAGGCGCCTAGCTCGGTGGCCGAGGTCAGGCCCACCCATGTAAATACGTCGTAGGCTCCGGTGGTGACAGCCACGTATTGGGCCTCCTCCAGCTTGGCTATAGCGTCGGCCACATCATCCACCTGGCCCGGGTTCGTCTGGAGGCCTATCAGGGCGGCGGTATTGTAACCCATCTTTTCCAGGTTGGGGACGGCTATAACCTTGACTATCTCTTCCTGAACCAGGCGGCGCAGCCTGCGCCGCACTGTGCCTTCGCTAACCCCTACCTTTCTGGCTATGTGGGCATTGGAGGCACGCCCATCGGCCTGTAAGAGCTGAATTATTTTGGTGTCAAGTTCATCCATAGTACGACGCTCCTTGCCAGATTTCCTTGCCTTTATGATAAAATAAAAGACGAAAGGTGTCAAGGATGGTCGTCATTCTACAGATAACGTAGCCTCATTCGTACCCTCCTTCCCTTCCTGGCCGGGCGTCCGAGGCTCTCCTAAAGTCGAAACACGGTACTAGTGGCTCTTAGAGGCCTATTGACTCAGCTATCTCTTTGCTTGTCAACGTTGCAACACAATTATTCATCGGCAGTCCCATTCGAGTTTAAGATATCGGGGCGGCCAACTATCAGAGGAACGTCCCTGGCCTCAGAGAAGCGAATACGCAATCCTGTATCTATGATGGTCAGGGGATAGTGCTCTTTGCAATCGTAAGAACGCCCGGTTCTGGCCTCAGAGCTACCCATCACCCAATAGGCTGGGCCAATTTAGGAAGCCTTTCTCACTCAAAACCGCATGTCAAGAGGTTGCGCAGCACTGTCAATATCCTTAGTGTATTTAGCGGTGGGTGCGCACTGTACTTGTTAGGGGGAAAACCATTGTGGAAATATTAAGAAGAGGTGAGAAGGGATTTACCCTTATTGAGCTGCTGATTGTGGTGGCAATCCTGGGCATTCTAGCTGCAGTGATCATACCCAACGTGGGCCGCTTCCTGGGACGGGGATAGACGGAGGCCCAGAACACCGAGTTTCAGAACGTCATAACAGGCACCCAGGCCGTGATGGTGGACAACGACATAACCAGTATACCCAACCCTGTGAACGAGGTTGCTGGGCACAGTGCCGACTGCACCACAGGCTCTCAAGAGATGGACGCCTTCCCAGATAAAGATACTGTCAACACAGCCAAAACGGACCCCGCAACCGAGACTGCCTTTACTGCTTCGGACTTGGGTGGCTACTTTCTATTCGGCCACGACATAACGTCGAATAGCTCTGCCACTGGCCTGGTGAACTATATGGGCTCCGACAAGACATCTTACTGTTACACTACGACCGCCGATGGCACCATAACCCAGTACAAAACCGATGGTACTCAAACCAATCCATAAACTAAGTAGCTATGATGAGAGGAAAGAGGCCTCGGTCTTCGGAGGCTCTGCTATTCAGCCTTGGGCAGAGGTGATGTGAGCTCAGGAGTATTTAACTCCGAGACTTTGACAGGCGAGCCCCCAATCACCAACGACTATATAGCCGAAATAGCGCAGAAGTACTCGCAAGATTTCATAGAGTCCGCCACCGTTAACCCTCGGAAGGGGGCAAGTCTGCTTCCAAGAGTTGGAGGGGGTCTGCGAAAACACTGGGTTTGTGGGGCCTAAAGCTCCACCCGATTCACCAAGCATTCTTTCCGATTGATCCCCGATTCTGTCGCCTGTATGAGAAATGTGCTCTAAATCGTTTACAGAATTGTTTACAGACTCGTATCACCATAGATATACTCCAACAATTATTCTTCCTATCATAGGAATTACTCTCGTCATAGCCTGGGCAGCGTGGACTTTTGGAGAGTGGGCCCTGATCGTGGCTGTGGTGTGGGCGCTACTGAATCTAATCTTTAACGCCCCCTTCATATTCCCCGCTTTAGGCTACCCCAACAGCTTCTTCGACTTCGGCTTAGGGGTGCCGATCATTTTGTATCTCATTCCGGTGGTGATTGGGGGAATAGTAGCCTATGTACAGCACCACCGTGGCAGCACCCGTACCGAAGTCACTGAAATTGAGCAATACCTCTTTGCTGCGATTACGGCGGTCGTGGTGGCCCTTATGGTAACGTCGGGTGTTCTCCATATCGTGTCGTTGGAGAGCGTGAGCGCCGAAGATAAGGCCGGATCCATCCTTATGGACATGAAGGAGACTAAATTTGTGCCGGACCAACTCAGAATACCTGCTGGTAAGCCTGCCACACTCCTGGTAAGGAACAGGGATTTCGTGGTGCATACCTTCACCATTGAGGAGTTGGGCATTGATGTCTCATTCGTACCAGGAACTGAAAAGCTGGTTGAAGTGCCTGCATCTCTCGCCGGCAAAACTCTCAAGTTAGTCTGCACAATCCCCGGGCACGACGAAATGAAGGGCACACTGACAGTAGCCCGGTAGATACTCTTGGTACACCTGCCTCGCTTAACATACTTGCTCCAACGTCAACCCAGGTGGTGATAGGAGGCGAGCAGGCTCCCTGCTCCCCTACAGACTTCTGTTGAGCGTGTTGCATATTTAGGACCCCGCTAAAGCCATCCAGGGTGCATTAACGAACGGCGATTAACGTAGACTACGGCGACGGCTTCGCTGGGGGTGGAGACGAACATAACTGTCACGCCTGCATGAGCAACTGCCCACACCGAGTCGGTAGTACCTAACTCAACTCGATCCTTATCATTAAATGATTGGTCGATCTGATTCCGTGACCGCCAGTCATCATCCGAAAGTAACGCAAAAACCCCACTGACACGTCCCTGGTCGATGGGGTTCCACGTTTTGAAGATGTCCCTAACGAATTTGGGGACTATGACTTGCCTACTGGGCAAGCTCTTTCTCGATCTCCTTCCAGTCTACCATCTGCCCGTCTTTGAGTGCCTGAAGTCCTTTCTTTAGATCCTTCTGTACCTGCGAACTGTCAACGATATGTCGTAAAGCCTCCCGGTCAGGTGTCACATCCTCAATAACCGCAGCGAACGATTCTATCCAGCTATTGTCCACCTTCAGGATCCGCTTAGATTCAGCCTCGTTCAGCATCTGTGTTAGGTCAGTATAAAGAGGGATGTCCCGTATATGCTCCTCGGATTGCCAACCAGGGGGTTTTATCTTCATCCCATACACCATATCTTTGAGGGTAGCACTTGGCAACCGCCCATACTCCTGCGCAATTGCTATAACCACTTTCCCAAATTCAGTATTTTCTCCGACACTCAACAAGTGATGCAGTATCACCTGCCCAAGTCTACGTCCAGTTGGAGTAAGGCTGTATATACGTGACTTATCTTGCAATAGATCACTCTCCATCAGATCGGTCTCGGTCTGGTAGAGGTCGGTGGTAAATGGGCCATGTTTGTAGCGAAAGAAGGTGTAATTCAGTCCCTTCCAAGAGTTCTTGAGGAACTCATGGGTTAGCAGAAAGCAAAGCTTCTGCATCTTGAGGCGATCACCTATCTTAGGAGTAGTGTTATATAATTCTACTTCTGAGAAGAACGCTAAGGTGACAGCTGTGTCGGAAAGAATCTCAACCCGTGTCCGTTCCATTACGAGCCTCCTTGCCCCTAGGCGGCTCTTGACACAACGCCGCTAGGAGTGTACCTTGTTCCTACACAAGGCACACCCTTGTTGCAGTTTTGCATCATTCGCCCGTCGTCCGCTGGCACGGAGGCGGGCTTTTACATTGTTAGGTTACACGACCTGGGGGATGTTTACAATCCCCCAACTTGATTAGTGCCTGCATCACTATCATTGATAGGTAGCAATGAACAGTAACCTTCTTATGCCCGCGCACCGTGATGTGATTCAGTGACCGTTGCCCCTTGAGACGCGAGAAGCAGCGCTCTACCGCCTGTCTTTGTGAGTAGAGCGCCTTCCAGGTCACGGTGTTCTCCCAGATGCCATGCTTGGCTATAAGCTTCTTGTGAGTAGGGTTCACTTGAATGATAGGTTCCGCACGGTACTGCCTGACGATGAGCCGGAACAAGTCATTACTGGAGTAACCAGCATCAGCCATAAAGTATCTAGGGTGGAACTTGCTGGTTATCACTCTCGCCTGCTGGAGAACATTGGATGCCTTCGTTACGTCAGAAGTGTTGCCTGGTGAGATGATAGCAGCCATAGGAAGCTCGGACTCGCAGTCCACAAGAAGGTGGAGTTTCCAGCCATAGGTGTACTGCATCTTGCCGTGAGTGTTCTGCTTCACGCTCCAACCGGCCTCTTTATCTGATTTCCTAGCCTTGCCGCCATTACTCCACGCTTTCAGGGTAGTGCTGTCAAGCGCCACTCGCCTCCCAAAGCCAGGGATGGTCTTGTAATGCTGGCGTATTTTAGAGCGGAAGACGTACTTGAGCGGTGTGAGGTATCGGCGTTTTGTCAGCTTGGCGAAGAAACGACTAAAGGTGCTCTTATGTGGGATGCCGTCAGGCCAAGGAATCCCACAAGCCTGGGCAATCCAGGGGTTGTTCACCAATGTGCGAATCAACGCATCTGTAGACGGAAGACTAAGGTAATATTTTGCCACAAAGCAGTGCCAGAGAACTTGCATGGGGTGCCCTTTGGGACCACGCCGAGTAGAACCTGTCAGAGCTTCAAGAAGGGGAGAATCGTCCAGGTTGGCAAAGAGGGTCTGAAGCTCTTTGCCAATCGGTGGCGCTTGTACGGTTGCGCCTAGAATGCTATCATTAAGGATAGCCAAGGGGTGCGCGCCTCCTGGTTGAACACCGTGAGAACTCTTTCCGGGGGACTCACGGTTGTTCGTTTTTTAGCGGTCTGTTAGCAGCTCCAGTTGCTCACTCTGACGGTCTTGAGGTTGTGGTTTCGGAATGGCCCCCTCTGTGAGCTTGTAAATTCTGCCACGGCCTTTACCTATTGGCTTCATGATTCCCTTAGTTACGAGTACGGCAAGATCTCTTGTAGCTGTCAAAGGAGACACTCCAGTAACCTCTATATATTCTCGCCGAGTTATTTCGTTTCTACGTGAGGCATATATGTATCCATCAATCTGACGGTCCATGAGACCGATTGGTCGAAGCTCTAGGTGAACTGCGTCCACCAACATCTGCCACTCGGTTAGTCGGGATTCAAGCTGACGGGCTTCCACGAGCACTGATTCACAAAAATGCTTTAGCCAGGGGGTAGCATCGTAGTCGTCTGAGAAACGTGCCCCTAGTGTTGCTTTCAATGCAAATATATAAGAGTCACGGTTCCGCTGAGAATAAGCGTCTAAGGATAATAGGTTTCTGAATCCCCATCCACTACTCTGTAATAGTGCCGTAGCTAGGAGACGAGCCGTACGCCCATTCCCATCTACGAACGGATGTATTGCGACCAAATGAAGATGAGCCATGCCTGCGACTAGAATGTCGTGCAATTTGCTTTCCCTCAGCAGGGTGACAAGAGTGCGCATTTGGATAGGAACATCAACTTGATGTGGAGGCTCATATACTTTGACGCCGCCGTCCTCAATCCAGTTGGTATCCTTTCGATATTCTCCAGGTAGAAAGTGGGAGTCATGTGTTCCATGCATTAATAGCCAATGAATCTGTCGAATGAAAAGTTCGTCAAGCACAAAACCTGTATGAGAACTCATGAAGTCGACGAATTCTAGTGCTCGAGCGTAATTTGCTACATCCGGACGCTCAACAGTAAGTTCGCTCTCTGCCTTCGCTCTTTCTTCCTCAGAGATACTTGCATTCTCTATCATCGTCGAAGAGTAGGCCTGTCTAACGAATGCCTCTCTCCGTAACCACTCCTCATGTTTTGGCATTATTAAAAAGCGATTTACTCTAAAGCGGATACGCTCGATCTCATCTATAATGATTGCGTGCTGTTCTGGATTGGTAGATATCATGGTACTATTATTCTTAGTTTTCGGTTACTATAACCGTATTATTCGGTTACTATAATCAAATGATAATATATATAATATCATTTGTCAAGGGGTTTTAAACGGCTGTGATTCCCTTGCTACTCAGGAAGCAAAACGGAAATATGCAACACGCTCTGTTGTCCTTACTGGCCCCGTCTGCTATAGTTTTATTAAAAGGGGGAGGGATCGCATAGTGGTCTAGTGCGGGCGCCTGCTAAGCGCTTAGCCTGTGAATTCGGGCTCGCGGGTTCGAATCCCGCTCCCTCCGCCACTACTGATCCCAGACCACAAAGAGAGACAATGGAGCGTTACTATATCTGGACCATCGGTTGCCAGATGAACAAGGCAGACTCGGAGCGCTTGGCCAGTGCCTTGGAGCAGTTGGGGCTTCAGCCGGTCAGTGCCCCTAATGATGCCGACGTTATCGTCCTCAACTCTTGTGTCGTCCGCCAGAACGCCGAGGATAAGGTTTCCAATACCCTATTCGCTATGAAGCCCCTCAAGCTTGAGCGCCCCGACCGCATCCTCGCTCTCATGGGGTGCATGGTGGGCCCCAAGGTCAGCGACCTGAGGGCCAGATTCCCCTATGTGGACGTGTTCATGCGGCCCCAGCAATATTCCCCTCTTCTGGACCTGATGGGGGACAGGCTGGGCCTCGATTGGGAGGGGTGTGTGGGTACGCTACTACCACCAAGGCCCTCGGTGACATCCTACGTGCCCATTATTCATGGCTGCGACCTCATGTGCACCTTTTGTATCATCCCCTACCGCCGTGGACGCCAGGTGAGCCGTCCTATCACTGAGGTAGTAGAGGAGGTACAGGCCCTGGTGCACCGAGACGTCAAGGAGGTTACCCTCCTTGGCCAGACGGTGGATGCCTACGGATATGACCTGCCCGACAAACCTGACTTAGCTGAACTCCTCTTTCAGTTAAACGAGATCGAAGGTTTGGAGCGCATCCGCTTTCTCACCTCTCATCCCATCTTCATGACCGAGCGCATCATTCAGGCTGTGGCGGAACTGGGTAAGGTTTGTGAGCATATCAACCTGCCGGTGCAAGCGGGCGACGATGAGGTGCTGACCAGAATGTCCCGCCGTTACACCCGCCAGGAGTACTGCGACCTAGTAGGGCGTATTCGTACTACCATACCCGGCGTCTCCTTGAGCACCGACATCATCGTTGGCTTTCCCGGGGAGACCGAAGAGCAGTTCCAGCGGACGGTGGATCTTCTGGAAGAGCTCCAATTCGACAAGGTGCACGTCGCAGCCTACTCAACTCGGACGGGGACCATAGCCTCCCGCAAGATGCCAGACGATGTCTCTCAGTCTGAGAAGGAACGGCGGCTTCAAGAGGTGGAGCAGATTCAGGAGCGTACCCTTACACTGAAGAACGCTCGGTTCCTGGGGGAGACGGTGGATGTCCTGGTGGACGGGCAGCGTAAGGGCAAGTGGCAAGGTCGCACCAGGAGCGATAGGCTGGTATTCATCGAGGACGAGCGGGACATGTTGGGACAATTGGTGGACGTGAGGATCGAGAGGACAAGTCCCTGGTCTCTTCAGGGTGTGGCGGTTAATTAACATCCTCTTACGTGGAGAGAGGTGATATCTGATGGCGGTAACGATTAGAGAGCCCTTCGTTCCTATAACCGAGGTGGAGCATTCGGCCTTCTGTCGCAATGAGGATGAACTGCCGGCCAAGCCCCTTCAGGAGGAGATGAAGGTAAACATCCGCTGGCAGCGAATCCCAAGCGATTACCTACATTTCACCGCCGAGGAGCTGGACAAGCGTATCTATGAGGCACGCCAGCAGTTGGGAGAGAGGCTTACCATTCTAGGCCATCACTACCAGCGAGAAGAGGTGATCAAGTACGCTGACTTCCAGGGTGACTCCTTCAAACTCTCCCAGAACGCCGCCTCCCACCCCGAGGTGGACTACATTGTCTTCTGCGGGGTCCATTTTATGGCTGAGACCGCCTGCATCCTGTGTGCTCCTCATCAGAAGGTGATCCTCCCCAACATCACCGCTGGGTGCTCCATGGCCGATATGGCCCCTATGGACGACGTGTTAGACGCCTGGGATGACCTGAACGACATCCTGGCCGATCACGGTGGCATCGTGCCCGTCACGTACATGAACTCCGTGGCCGGCCTCAAGGCTTTGTGTGGACGCCACGGCGGCATCGTCTGCACCTCCTCCAACGCCAAGGCGGTGCTCAAATGGGCCTTCGAGAGGGCGGAGAGGGTCCTCTTCCTACCGGACCAGCACCTGGGGAGGAACAGCGGACTTAGTATGGGCTTAAACCTGGACGACATGGCGGTGTGGAACCCCTTCAAACCCATGGGAGGGAATACTCCGGAGAAGCTGCGTAATGCTAAGCTGATCCTATGGCAAGGCCACTGTGCCGTTCATACTCGATTCACCGTCAAACAGATTGAGGCGGCCCGCACCCGCTACCCCGACATCAACGTCATAGTCCATCCTGAGTGTACTATGGAGGTGGTGCAGGCCGCTGATATGGACGGCTCCACCGAGGTCATCCGCAAGACCATCACTGAAGCTCCGTCGGGCAGCAAATGGGCCGTGGGCACCGAGATCAGTCTTGTGAACCGGCTGTCCAAGCAGAACCCCGACAAGGTGGTCTTCTGCCTCGATCCCATCGTATGTCCCTGCTCCACCATGTACCGCATCCATCCTGCCTATCTCTCCTGGGTACTGGACGGCCTGCTGGAGGGGCAGGTGGTGAACCAGATAAAGGTAGACGAGGAGACGGCCCACGACGCCCGAATCTCCCTGGAGCGTATGCTTCAGGTGGTGTAGAGGCTTGCGGCAGCCTCGCTCTCAGTGGTTCAAAGGCAGGGAAAGCCCCCACAGTTTGGAGGGAGTCATGGTCAAGCCAAGACAATTAGGTCATCTTGTCATCAAGGTGCGGAACCTGGAGAGATCGGAGAGATTCTACACCGATGTGCTGGGCCTTAAGGTCTCCGAGAAGCGACCAGGCCGCATGGTATTTATGGTTGCCAACGACGACGTCTCCCACGAGCTGGCTCTTATGTCTTTGGGAGAAGATGCACCTGGGCCCGAGCCCTCGCGTGTTGGACTGGCCCACATGGCCTGGCAGATGGACACCTTTGACGACCTGAAGGAGATCTACAAGCGTCTCAAGGAAAAGAGGGCGAAGATAGTTGGGATTGGGGACCACGGCATGTCCCTGGGGGTGTACTTCCTCGACCCCGATGGCAACGAGGCCGAGGTGTTCTACGAGATACCCAAGGAGCAGTGGTCGGAGGAGAGGGGTATCTCGTGGGGGGGGGCCATTTCCCCATGAGTCTGGAGGAGGAGCCCGCCGAAGCTTCGGCAACCTCCTAGACTTTGCGAACGGTGCGAGAGAACACGATCCACCTGGCTCTCAAGTATCATCGAGTGCTTTTAGAACAGAGATGAGCAGGTGAATTACGTAGTCCCCGAGGTCGAAAGGCTTGTTGACCAGGCTCTTGCCGAAGATCAGGTCTTCAGCGATGCCACCACCTCCACCCTTATTCCCCCTCAACTGAAGGGCACTGGCCTAATCAAGCCCAAGGCCCATGGGGTCCTGGCGGGTGTGGAAGTGGCTCTATTTGTGTTTCGTCGGGTAGACCCAGAGCTTAGAGGTGAGTCCCTCAAGGAGGATGGAGCCTCTATCACGCCCGGTGACGAGGTAGCGAGGATAGAGGGTTCGGTGGCCAGCATCCTTCGGGCGGAACGCACGTCCCTCAACTTCCTCCAGCGTATGAGCGGCATCGCCACCGAAACTTGCCTCTATGTGAGGGCAGTGGAAGGCCTCAAGACAAAGATCGTGGACACCCGCAAGACGGCCCCTGGCTGGCGTTACCTGGACAAGTATGCCGTAAGGGTCGGCGGTGGCCATAACCACCGCATGAATCTGACCGACGGCCTCCTTATAAAGGACAACCACATCGCCGCCCTCCGCTCCCAGGGCCTCACGCTTGAGGAGGTGGTGCGACAAGCCGTCCAGGGCGCTCCACATACCGTTAAAGTAGAGGTGGAGGTCACCAACCTGGAAGAGGTGGAGGAGGCCCTTTCTGGTGGGGCCCACATCATCATGCTGGATAACATGCTCGTGGAGGAAATGCGGCGGGCGGTGGAGCTGGTCAACGGTAGGGCTGTTATCGAGGCCTCTGGCGGCATCACCCTGGAAACGGTGCGAGCCGTGGCGGAAACGGGCGTAGACCTCATCTCCATCGGGGGTCTCACCCACTCCCCCAAGGCCCTGGACCTGAGTTTGGACCTGGAGTTTTAGCTCATTTAGCCCCGCCTCGGCCTGTGGCGATCGGCGCTATCCAGCATCAACGTCACTGGGCCGTCGTTTTGGATGTGCACCACCATGTGCTCCCGAAAGCGGCCCGTCTCAACTCTCAGGCCCGCTTGGCGGAACAGCTCCACCGTGCGGAGGTACAGCTCTTCGGCCTCATTGGGAGGGGCGGCCTGGCTAAAGTCGGGGCGGCGACCGCGACGGGTGTCGGCGTACAGGGTAAACTGGCTGATAATAAGAAGCTCTGCCCCCACATCCAGGGCAGAGCGATTAAAGTGGTTAGCCTCGTCGGCGAAGATTCGGAGGTTTGTTACCCTCTCAACCAGGTATCGGGCATCATCCTGACTGTCATCTCTTGATACTCCTAGCAGCACTACTAAGCCGCTGTTTATTCTGCCGACTTCCTGCCCTTCCACCTCTACCGATGCCGCTGCTACCCGCTGGACGAGAGCGCGCACCCCACCTCACCTCTATTTTGCCTTGGTTTCCGGCTTTTCCTCTTTTTTGGCGCTCTCCTCCTCAGATTTCTCCTTGCCGTCGGAAGAAATTCTGCTACCGCGCCGTCCGTAGTCGGTGGTGTAAAATCCAGAGCCCTTGTATATCACCGGAACGGCGTGAAACATTCTACGGGCTTCTCCCTCACACTTGGGGCAGGTCCCGTTGGGATCTTCGTGAAAACTCTGCTTTAGCTCGAACGTGTGGCCGCAGCTAAGGCATTCATAGTCGTAAGTGGGCACCCTGATCCTCCTGGTGGCTACATGTTTAGCAGGCCCCCTATCTAGGAGACTGCTACTAATTATTCACTTTATCACCGAGAAGAGTGGCTGTCAATCTGAACAGGCTTGTTTCTGAATAGTTTCTCAGCTCTTGTGTTAGTTTGTAAGAGGTTCTCAGAGAAGGCAGTCAGGGTGAGGTGGTGACTCCACACCAACCCTCCAAACTACAACTCCAGCTTGCCCGGATTCATTATGTTGGCGGGGTCGAGAGCGCCCTTGATGGCGTGGATGACATCGAGGCTTACTCCCATCTCCCGAGCAAGCAGGTGGCTCAGCTTCACACCCACACCGTGGCAGTACTCCATGGCGCCTCCCATGTCCTGGGCCAAGGTGAGGGCCTCCTCCACCGCCTGGGCCAGCGTCTTCTGGGCCTCTTCTACCCTCTTAGTGTCCGGCTGTACCAGCATAGAGAAGAATTTGGGCTGGCCCCAGATGGAGTACTCTAGCACCCCTACTTGATACTTCGCCATGATCTCCTGGCAGCGATGCTTGTATTCCAGCACCTGGGAGACGTGAAGGGCCACGTGCACGGTATCAAAGCCACGCCCGTCGCGGGAGCTCCATAACTGCTGCCAGCGTGTGGTGCGCGGTTGGTTGAGGAACTGCTCTCGGTATCGCAAGCCCGAGTCGTGGCGATTCTTCCAGTAGTCCACAGTTTCTGAGGGACCAAGGTCGGTGCCTCCAAAGGTAAGGCAAAGTTCTAGGGAGCGTTGGTACTGGCCCTCCACCGCCTCCTTGTAGCCCTCGTAGACCATGTAAAGGAAGATGCCCCGGTCTCGCTCCTCCGACAGGTCTACCAGGGCAGGACGGAGACCAATGCCAAAAAGCTCCACCACTGCTTTGAACCCCTGATCGAAGGTGGGGAAGCCCACGGTGGCGTAAGCCCTTGTCTCCGGCTGGCGAAAGACTCTCAAGGTGGCCTTGGTGATAATGCCAAAACCTCCCTCGGAGCCGATGAAGAGATGGTTAAGGTTGGGGCCTATGGAGTATTTGGGCACCGACAAGGTGCTTAAAAGCTGGCCCGTGGGAAGCACTACCTCTAGACCCAGCACTTGATCCCCTATGGGACCGTAGTGGGCCGCCCGATAGCCTACACCGTTGGTGGAGATGGCCCCTGCCACTGTAGCGATGTGCAAGCTGTAGGGGTCGTGGCCCAGCATCAACCTCTGCTCCTCAAGACGGGTAGCCAGTTGTTCAAGAACTACCCCCGCCTCGACCGTTGCGGTCAGGTTAGTGGGGTTTATCTCCAGGATGCGGTCGAGTCCTTTGAGGTCTACAACGATCCCTCCCTCCACTGGGAGGGCGGCACCCATAATCCCGGTGCCCCCACCATAGGGTACCAGGGGAATCTGATTCTCCACCGCCCACTTCACCAAGGCTACTACATGCTCTACTGAGCGTGGGATGACCACCGCATCGGCTGTGCGGTACAAGCGGGGAGCGGCTCTAAAAGCGCGAAAGGGGGTAAGGGCGTCGGTGGAGTAACGCTCTAATTCATCTGTCTGATAGAGGACGTCATTGGGTCCAACAATTTGGGCCAGGGATTCCACCAGCGTGGTACCAAGCATTGCCCCTCCCAGATAAAGTGGGACTGCATTTTTTAGGATAGTTGTTTAGAACCGTGCTGGATTGACCTGGAGGATGAAACTGCCACCACCATCCTCAGGATTCACTGGAGCCTGTTGTGAGCTTCCTGAAGTGCTTATGGTTCGACTGAATCACCATGAGCGGCAAGTAGTCCGCTCTTCATGTGGCGCCTTATTGTTGGAGTTCCCATAGGGTGCTGGAGGCGGTATCTTCTAGGGCAATGCCCATCTCCAGAAGGCGGCGTCGGATGTGGTCAGAGAGGGCGTACTCTCGAGAGGCACGAAGCTGTCTCCGTATATCTACCAGACGCTGGATTATCTCTGCAGCTGTGGATTCCCTGTTTTGAGAGTCGAGACTATCGGCCAGGGTGTCTTGCCCGCTCTCAAGGAGTCTTGCGCGGCTCTCCGTCTCTAAGGATGTAAGAGCATCTGCCGAGACTTTCTCTTCTAGGGGGAGTGGGGCGAAGGTGAGCCCCAACACCCCTCCCAACTCTCGCAGGGTCTCCTGTTGTGTGAGAGCGGCTTGGCCCGACTCTTTGTGCCTGTTGATCTCCCGGGCGAGATCAAAGAGAACGGAGAGGGCCTGGGGAGTGTTCAGGTCGGCATCCATGCTCTCACAGAACCGCTCCCTATAGAGGTCGGTGGTGACGGTCTCGGCGCCATCTCGAGCGCTCTTGCGGAGAGCATTTCTCAAGCGGGTAGCGGCTCTTTCTGCTGCGTATAAACTCTCCTGGCTATAGGTGAGAGGGCTTCGGTAATAAGAGCCCAAAAAGAAAATACGAAGGGCATCCGGAGTGTGGACCTTTAATGCTTCCTGGAGGGTGACCAAATTGCCCAAGGACTTGCTCATCTTGTCCTCCCCCAGATGGAGGAGACCGTTATGAACCCAGTACCGTACAAAGGGAACCCTGCCTGTGTAGGCCTCGCTCTGGGCTATCTCGTTCTCGTGATGGGGGAAGAGCAGGTCCTGGCCCCCACCATGAATGTCCAGGGTCTCTCCCAGGTAATCGAGGGCCATGGAGGTGCACTCTATGTGCCAACCGGGCCTTCCCGGTCCCCAAGGGCTCTCCCAAGCAGGCTCCCCCTTCTTGGCTGCCTTCCAAAGGGCAAAGTCCATGGGGTACTCTTTGCCTGCTGCCACCTCCACCCTCGCTCCTGCGATCATATTCTCCAAGCTCCGGTGGCTAAGTTTGCCGTAATCGGACGCCCTATCGACATGAAAGTAGACATCTCCATCCGAGGCATAGGCGTAGCCCTGCTCCACCAGGGACTTGATGATGCTCACAATGCGGAGAATCTCCTGAGTAGCGCGCGGGTAAGCGTGGGCCCGCTGGACGTTAAGAGCCTCCATATTGACCATGAACTCCTCAATATACCGCTCCGCCAGCTCCCCAGGGGAGATGCCATCTCCCTTGGCACGCTCGATGATCTTGTCGTCCACGTCGGTGAAGTTCTGGACGTGCTTAACCTGATAGCCCTTGAACTCTAGGTAGCGGCGTAGTACATCGAAGAAAACGTAGCTCATGGCATGGCCCACGTGGCAGGGGCCATAGGGGGTGATGCCGCATACATAGATAGTTACTGTGTCGCCAGCGGGTCCGAACTCACGGGCCTCTCCGCTAAGGGTGTCGTAGAGTCTCATTGCCGTTCCTCTAAGAGGGCCACTGCGTGGGCAGCCATGCCCTCCTCTCTTCCCACAAAGCCCAGGTGGTCTGTGGTGGTGGCTTTAATGCTCACATCACCTTGGTTTATATCCAACACAGCGCTGATTTTTGCCCTCATATTTTCAATAAAAGGCCCTATGCGGGGCCTTTGAGCCAACATTGTAGCATCCACGTTCACTACTCGCCAACCTTGGGTGTGGAGTAGTTGGACCACCTGCGAGAGAAGAATAAGGCTGGAGATGTTTTCGTACTGAGGATTGCTTGAGGGAAAGTGGGAGCCTTTATCCCCCAGGCCAGAGGCACCCAGCAAGGCGTCAATGATAGCGTGGACAAGCACATCGCCATCACTATGACCGGCTAGCCCCCGTTCAAAGGGGACATTCACTCCTCCTAGCACCAAGGGGCGCCCTTGGGCTAGAGCGTGGACATCGAACCCCATCCCCACTCTCACCGTCACCCCGGCCTCTTGGCGTCCACTTTCGCCTCCAGCAGAACTTCTGCCAGGGCTAGATCCTGAGGTGTGGTTACCTTAACGTTGTGATAGAAGCCCATAAACACCTTGACACGATGACCCAAGGACTCAACCATTGCAGCATCGTCGGTGACATCCTGGTGGCATGTCGCGTGGGTTTGCCGAAGCAACTTATAGTCGAAGAGCTGGGGTGTCTGCACTATCCACAGGCTGTTGCGGTCGAGGGTTGATTCCACTAACCGCTCGGAAGAGACCACTTTCACCGTTTCCGTGGCAGGCACGGCGGCCACGGCGGCCCCTGTGTCCTGAACTGCCTCTAAGCCTCGCTGGAGCAACTCCGAATCCAGGCACGGGCGAGCTCCATCGTGGATCACCACCCAGGTGCATGGAGAGAGACGCTCTAGGCCGCACCGCACCGAGTCCTGGCGACGCTGCCCACCTGGGCAAACCGCCGTCAACTTTTGCCACCCTTGATCTCGCGCCAGTGCAAGCCCTTCTTCTACTTTGTCTTGGGCCAGGACAAGGACTACCTCCTGCACTAGGGGGGAGCGTTCAAACAGTTCGATAGTGTGGCTGATGAGGGGCATGCCCTGTAGAGGAGCGAAGACCTTGTCTATTCCACCCATGCGTCGGCCCTCACCGGCGGCCACAATAATTGCCCCCACCCTATGGCGACCTTCGTCGCCTGGCAGGGGGGGCTCCTCCGATATCACCGACTATTCCCCCTTGGGCTGAGCGAAGATGATTCGCCCAGCCGCTGTCTGGAGAACTCGGGTTACTGCCACGTCACAAAGGGAGTTGATGTAGCGCTTGCCACCCTCAACCACCACCATTGTGCCATCGTCCAGATATCCCACCCCCTGAGCTACCTCTTTACCCTCCTGGACCACGTTTACAGTGATCTCCTCCCCTGGCAGGACTACCGGCTTGAGGGCATGGGCCAGCTCGTTGACATTGAGCACTTTTACTCCCTGGAGCTCTGCCACCCGATTCAGGTTGAAATCCGTGGTGAGGATGGAGGCCTTCATGCTCCTGGCCAGCTTTACTAGTTGACCATCCACCTCCGCACCGTTGAGAGCGTCCACATCCAGCACCTGTACTGCCACCGTGCCATCTCGACGTAGCCGGCCCAGCACCTCAAACCCCCTGCGGCCTCGTACCCGCTTTACAGAGTCACTGGAATCGGCGATGTGTCGTAGCTCGTCCAGTATGAAGCGGGGTACCACCAGGGTGCCCTGGAGAAATCCAGTCTGGCTTAGGTCGGCCATGCGGCCGTCAATGATGGCGCTGGTATCCACCAGGATCTTGCCATTGCTTTGCGCACTATATGAGCCTGCGTTCATGCTGGCTGGAAGGACCCTCTGCATCTCCCACGCCCTTTGTGCCCCCAGCCATATCCCCAACAGGCCAAAGGTAAAGCTCACCATAATGGGTATGGCCCAGCCTAACCATCCCTGTAGGCTAAAGAGAGGAATAGAGATGAGGGAGGCCGCTACTAGTCCCACCACCAGACCAAGGGTTCCCGCTACGAGGGTAGAAGCGGGTACCTGGCTTATTCTGTTGAGGGCCTTAGCTATCGGCCGTACGGTTAGATAGGGGCCAACCCCCGCTCCCAGCACTGCTCCCGCCAACGTGATTGCTAGGCCCCAGGGCACGAAGCTCTGCCAACTGGAAGCCACTCCCGAAACTGATCCTAATACTTGCCACACGATGATGGCGAATATTGCGGCGCTTATTATACGAACGACTATATTTAAGGCCACACCTCGACCTCCTCTTCTTCAACACCCCTCTTCCATTGCCCATTCGTGGGTAAGACTCCCTTGGTATTAGCTGACTCTTGGACAAAAAAGCCCTTCGTCCACTAGGGAATCTCAACCCGTTTACTATAAGAATATCATAGATAACTGTGCTGAAAAAAGCCCGCTGGTACGTATTCCGAGTCTGTTAGGAGGGCTCCTCGCTTCATCAGCGTGATAGTAGTGACTTATGATTCGACCTTCCTAGGGTGCCTGTGAGAAACTCCAGCACCAGGCGGTTGAACTCGGCGGCCTTTTCAGCCTGAGGCCAGTGGCCGCAGTGGGGAATTACGTGGACGTGGGCTGCAGGCAGCATATGGGCAGCTTCCCGGGCGTGGGCCACGGGAATGATGCGGTCATTCTCGCCCCAGATGATGAGGTGGGGCATCTTTAGATCCTTTAGGATTCGAAGCACCAGCAGGTGTTTTCGGAGGCCCCATAGGTTGATGCTGGAGCGGATGGACTTGAGTACCGCTCGTTTTGCCCCGGGAAGGTTGCGTACCCGCATTAGCTCCTGGAACATACCATCGTGCAGGGCCGCGGGATCGTAGAATATGCTCTTCATTAGTACGGTGGTGTTCCTGAGACTGGGGTTCTGCAGCAACTCCCCCATGATAGGGAGGGAGGCCAGGCGCAGAAACCATGCGAGTTCCCGACCAAGCCCAGCGCTGTCTACCAGCACCAGGCCTTCCACCTGCCGGGGAAAACGGAATGCACACTGGACGGCGATAAGGCCGCCGGCGGAGCTCCCGACTAGGGAGGCTCTCTCTATCCCCATTGTCTGCATAAATTGTGCCAGGAAGTGGGCGCCGGCGATGGAATCGTAGGCCAGATCCCTGGGCTTGTCCGAGTCGCCGTGGCCAGGCAGGTCTAGGGCATATACGGTGTGGTGAGCAGCTATGGGTGCGATGTTCTCAGCCCAGGCCATCAGGGATGCTCCCAGTCCGTACACCATGACGACGGCTGGGCCCCTTCCTTCCTTAACATAGTGCACCTTTAGGCCCTGGACATCCACGAACTCCCCTCTTCTGCGCATGTTAACCTTACTAAGCAGAAGTGGGGGCGGCGACAGTGGCCTTGTGGAATGTGAGACCGGCACCATCGGACTCTACCAAGACGTGGTCGCCCTCCACAAACTCACCCGCGAGGATGGCCTTGGCTAAAGCGTTCTCTACGTGACGCTGCAGGGCGCGGCGCAGTGGCCTGGCACCGAAGAAGGGGTCGAAGCCCTCCTTGGCTAGCCACTCTTTGGCACCATCGGTCAGCTCGAAGGTTATGTCTCGCTCATTGAGGCGGTTCTGCACCTCTTTAGCCATGAAGCCCACGATCTGCGTGATCTCCTCCTGGGTAAGGGTCTTGAAGATGATTATCTCGTCGATGCGGTTGAGGAACTCGGGTCGAAAGGTGCGCTTAAGGGCGTCCTGTACCGAGTCCCGAAGCTGCTGCTCCTCCTTGCCGTCGCTGCCCTCGCTGCGGAACCCGAAGGGCTGGCGACCCAGCTCGCTGGTGCCCAGGTTGCTGGTCATGATTACCACCGTGTTGCGGAAGTCCACGGTGCGGCCGTGGCCGTCGGTGAGGCGGCCATCCTCCAGGATCTGGAGGAGGATGTTGAACACATCGTGGTGGGCCTTCTCCACCTCATCGAAGAGGAGGACCCGGAAGGGGCGACGGCGCACCGCCTCGGTGAGCTGGCCCCCGTCCTCGAAGCCTACATAGCCTGGTGGCGAGCCGATGAGCCTCGCAACTGAGTGGCTCTCCATGTACTCCGACATGTCCACTCGCACCATGTTGATTTCGTCGTCGAAGAGGAACTGGGCCAGGGCCTTGGCTAGCTCTGTCTTTCCCACACCGGTAGGCCCCAGGAAGATGAAGCTGCCGATTGGACGCCGGGGGTCTTTGAGGCCTGAGCGGGCGCGGCGGATTGCCTCGGCTACCGCTATGATAGCCTCATTCTGGCCCACAATCCGCTCATGGAGGTGCTCCTCCATGCGCAGCAGCTTTTCAGCCTCGCCTTCGAGAAGGCGGGAGGCAGGGATGCCGGTCCACTTAGCCACTAGCTCACCGATATCCTGCTCGTCCACAGTCATATCTATGCGCTTTTCCTGCATCCACTGGTCTCTCTCCGGTATGAACTCCTGCTCCAGACGTAGCTGCTCGCTCTTGAGTTTGGCGGCAGTCTCGTAATCGGAGCGCTGGGCAGCGGCCTCCTCCTGGTTATGAAGCTCTCCCATGCGCCGCTCGATGTCTTTAAGATGGGCTGGAAGGCTTTGCGCGTCGATTCTCAACTTGCTGGCCGCCTCGTCGATGAGGTCCACTGCCTTGTCAGGGAGGTGGCGATCGGTGATGTATCGTTGGCTGAGGCGAGCAGCGGCCTCAAGGGCCGCGTCTTCTATGGGCACCTTATGGTGGGCCTCGTAACGAGGGCGAAGGGCCTTGAGGATCTCCACCGTCTCTTCGATGGTAGGCTCCTCCAGGTACACGGACTGGAATCTGCGCTCAAGGGCGGTGTCCTTCTCGATGTACTTGCGGTACTCATCCACAGTGGTGGCGCCGATGCACTGAAGCTCGCCCCTGGCCAGAGCCGGCTTGAGAAGATTACTAGCGTCGATGGCTCCCTCAGCTCCGCCAGCCCCTACCACGGTGTGAATCTCGTCGATGAAGAGGATGACCTCGCCTTTGGCCAGCTTTACCTCATCCATGACAGCTTTAAGTCGCTCCTCGAACTCGCCTCGAAACTTGCTGCCTGCCACTAGGGCACCCATGTCCAGGGCCAGTACTCGGCGGTTCTTGAGGATCTCGGGCACGTCTCCGGCCACGATGCGGTGGGCCAGGCCCTCCACGATGGCCGTTTTCCCGACTCCAGCGTCGCCGATGATTACGGGGTTGTTCTTCTTGCGGCGGGTGAGGGTCTGCATTACACGACGCACCTCCTCGTCCCTCCCCACCACCGGGTCCAGCTTACCCTCGCGGGCCAAGGCAGTAAGGTCGATGCTATATCGGTCCAGGGAGCGGTATTTGCTTTCGGCTCGTGGGTCGGTAACCCGCTGGCTGCCCCTTATATCCATGAGGGCGCGATAGACCTTCTCCTGGTCGATGCCGAACTCCTTGAGAAGGCGGGCCGAATCGCCCTCACGCTCCTGGGTGGCAGCGATGAGCAGGTGCTCCGTGCCGATGAACTCGTCTTGGAGGCGCTCGGCCTCAGCTCTGGCGGCGTCCAGCATTCGGGCTCCTCTAGGGGTGGCGTAAAGCTGGGTGACTTCGTGGGCCATCTTTGGGACTCGCTCCAGGGCCTCTTCAAAACGAGTCTTTAGTTGGTCAATGGGCACCCCTAGCGCAGCTAGAATGTCCTGAGGAAGACCGCTTTCCAACTCAAACAAGGCCACCAGTATATGCTCCACGTCCCACTGACTGTGAGTGTAGCGACGCACTATCTCTTGGGAATTGGCTAATACCTGCTGGGCCTGTTCAGTGAATCTATCAGGTCTGAGCATCATGGTGCGGCCTCCTATTGGGGAAGTGGCTGCCCCTTTTGGCGCGGGGCTGCCCGAAGATATTTGACTTCCTGGGTCAGTTGCTTAATCTCATTTTCCATCTCTGCCATGCGGTCCATCAGCTTAAGCACCACCTCCGCTCCCGCCAGGTTGACACCCATGTCCTCGGTGAGGGTCTTTATTTTCCGCAACCGCTCGATCTCCTGGGGCGAATAGAGGCGGCGACGCCCCTCAGTGCGAGAGGGAAACAAGAGTCCTACCCTCTCGTAATAGCGGAGGGTCTGGGCATGTACCCCTACCATCCTTGCGGCGATGCTGATGACAAAGCAGGGATCGTTATCTAGGGAATCTCGTAGTACCACTAGTTTACCTCCTGGGTGCACGAAGCTCTTTCAGTTCCTGGAAAAGCTCTAGTTCTCTATCGGTGATATCTTTGGGTAGAGTAACCTCCACTTTAGCATACAGGTCGCCTTTGACGCCCGACCGGCCCAGGTATGGCATCCCCTTGCCTGCTAGCCGGATTAGCTGCTGGTTTTGGGTCTCGGGCTTAAGAGTGAGCATAACGTGGCCTTTGAGAGTGGGCACAGGAACCTCACCACCCAACACCGCATCGGCCAGGGGAACCGCTATCTCGATGTAGAGGTCGGCGCCCTTGCGCTGAAATCCGGGGTGAGGCCGCACAGATATCTTTAGGTTTATCTCCCGAAGATTGTCCTGCCCTGGAGAGACGTGTACCTTGGAGCCGTTGTCCACTCCTGGGGGTATCTTTACCTCCAAGCGGCGGGGAGGGACACCAGGACCTTCGGCAGGCAACTCAATAAGGCGTGTGGTACCGCTGTAGGCCTCCTCTAAAGTTACCTCTACCGGGATGGTGGGGGTGGAGCGGCGGGGGCCTCGAAAGCCGGAGAGAAGATCCCCAAAGAGGTCCTCTGTGGTTAGGTCTCCCAGGTCGAAAATGGATCCAGAGGGCCCCCCTCTCGATCGCGATTGCCAAGCCTGTGCCGCGCCAATGTCTTGTGTTTGCCGATGGGGTGGCATCTGGTCGGCGTGCTTCCAGTTCTTGCCATACCGGTCATATTTAGGACGCTTCTCCGTGTCCGACAGGACCTCGTAGGCTTCGTTTACCCGCTTGAACTTCTCCTCCGACTCTTTGTTCCCCGAATTGACATCGGGATGGTATTGTCTTGCCAACCTGCGGAAGGCCTGGCGTATTTCCTTCTCCGAGGCTTTCCGGGAGACACCGAGTATATCGTAGTAATCCTCCATCTGTTACCCTCACAAACTTCAAGCCCAATTGTAACTAATATGATTATAAATGTCAAGAGTTATGAATAGTATTATCGCTAATAATGCAATAGATTAATAGGACTCTTGATAATAGAGACTCATGTTTGTATAATCAGGTTTGACAGGTAAGAGTATGGTTCGGGCCAAAGAGCTCTACCTGAAAATATAGCACAGGAGGTGCAAGATGTTGCTAAAGCGTTGGGAACCCTTTGCTGAGCTGTCCCATATGGGGCGGGAGATAGACTGGCTGCGGAGGGGGGTGATGCGGCCCTACCGATTGTGGCCTCGTTTTTGGACTGAAGACGGTCATGTGGACATCGACGTTTACCATACCGACGATGCTCTGGTGGTGAAGGCGGCCATTCCAGGCGTGAAGCCGGAAGACGTGGAGGTCAGCCTCATGGAAAACGCCCTTACCATCAAGGGTGAGACTAAGGCAGAGGAGGGTGTAAAAGAGGACAAACTCCTTCACCACGAGCGTCGCTACGGTACCTTTCGCCTCGCCGGGTAGTGTCGCTACCACTTGGCCTCAGCAGCGATAAAGCCGAAGCTTCCTACGACAGTGGTGTTGTTACCATCACCATCCCCAAGGAGGAGGCGGCCAAGCCCAAGTCCCTGAAGGTAAAGGTGACAAGTCGGTAAAGCATTAAGATGGGGACTAGCGCCCCGGGGCTAGTCCCCATCCCCGCTGACTCGGCTTTAAACAGGGGAAGGGGACACCGATATGATTCATATCGGTGTCCTCATTCTTTTACCTGGGACACTCGGATAATGACTTTTGTACTCTCAGCTACGTCTCTGCCTCTTTCATCTACTTGGCGAAAAGCGCACCTCTCAGCTCAAAGATTAGCTTTAGGCATCGTTTCTGGGCCCAGTGGTCTGTAAGAGCATTAGAGTCCTCTATGGGGTCAGAACTAGAGGTGGTACTCAGGGAACTCTGGAATGCCGGCTACGCTGAGTAAGAGGAGTGCGCTGATGTTTGTGATAGAGGTCTAGGAGGAACCTGGCCAGCTTGGTGGGTTCGTGACGGGTCGGTTTTTGGGTATCTAGTACATCGGCCCAGAGGATGGACGTATGAGAAGCGGTTCGCGTTGCCCGAGGAGGGATTAAGGTTGAGCCTGAGACTATGTCATGGGGGACGTTGTTATTGGCTATCACTACATCAATTATCTGGGGCCCCCCATAGCGGAAGATGCTCTCGATATAGTCGTCCACGGTAAATCCATCTGTCTCGCCGGGCTGTTCAGCCACGTTGCAGATATAAATCTTGAGTCCCTGAGCCTGGTGGAGGGCTTCCCGGATGCCTGGTACCAGAAGGTTGGGGACCACGCTGGTATATAGGCTTCCAGGGCCGATGAGGATCAGGTCTGCATCGGCGATGGCATCTACCGTCGGAGGAAAGGGCTCTACTGGGGGCGGCACCAGAGCTAGGGAGTGCAGAGCCTCGCCTGCGTGACCCACCGCCGACTCGCCCAACAGGGTTCTGCCGTTTACCGTCTCGCCGGTGAGCATCACGTTGGAGAGGGTTGAGGGCAGCACCTGGCCGCGGATGGCCAGGATCTGGCCTGCCATGGCTACGCCGCTCTCGAAGTTGCCAGTGATATTAGCAAGGGCGGCGATAAGCAAATTGCCGAAGCTGTGTCCCCCTAGGCTGCCATTACTCTCGAACCGGTGCTCCATGAGTCTTTGCATGATCTCTTCCGAGTCGGCCAGGGCCACCAGACAGTTACGTATGTCCCCCGGTGGCAGAATTCCCAACTCATGGCGCAATCGACCGGAGCTGCCGCCGTCGTCAGATACGGTGACGATGGCGCACAAGTTGTTGGTGTAGGTTTTAAGGCCGGACAGCAGCGTGGAGAGGCCTGTACCTCCCCCCAGGGCCACTACCTTGGGGCCCGCTCCCAGGACTCGCTGCACGTACAACTCGTCCAGTAGGTTGGTTCCCATGGGACGCTTCCTTCGTAATTGGGAGAGGGAGATGTAGAGACGCCACCCCGCAACGCTCATGACCATCAGGCTGGCCACCAGAAAGATGGCGCCTCGCATAAGGGGTGTCAACTGGGCTAGAGAGATGGTGCGCAGCACCGCCAGCACCCTATCGCTTAACGCTACTTGAGCAGTGAAGGCTATGCCAAGCACTAGAAACACCAGCCCTAACACGATGAGGGCTAGCCACCGTTTCAGGCCCAGCCCTGGCTTAAGCAGGAAAAGGGCTCCACGAACCCAGCTGTCGGCTCTAGTCTTGTTGGACGACACTTTAAGCCTTGCTCCACGCTTTTCTGAGCCCCGAGCTAGGGAGGATGCTAGATTGGAGATGCTTTTTACTTAATCACTTGGCTCGAACCAGTGTGGCCCAAGGATGATGATGTTGTCAATGTTGTCAATATGGAGGACGCTCTTTGTGTGGCTATCTTTGGACATGGATTGGGGGTGAGCTATTGGGAAAGATTGGGGAGATAAATCTTGATGTCTTGGCCCAGAGAACACCTTGACGACGTGGAAGGCTGGACTCACAATAAAGGCTGTGGACTCCTAAATGACCTACTTGTCCTGGAGGTGGGATGGAGCCAGAAGCAGGGCTACTCGATTATCTAGTGGTGCTGGCACGGAAGTGGTGGGTTGTTGCGGCAACGGTGGTGGTGGCAACGGTGGTGGCGGTATTCTATTCTCTGGGGCTTCAGGATCAATTCGAGGCCCGAACCCAGCTATTGATGGTGCCCAGGATATCGGAGCAGCTTCTGGTACCACGGATTTCAGATGCCCCTGTTGACTCAAGAGAGTTAATAAATCCGGTGGGTGCCAGTTTATCCGCCGACACCTTGTCTACCCTGGCCACGGCAAACGACCTAATGGCCGACATCATCGAGGAGCTAACCTCCTCCAATCCAGGTCGCTCCATCATGGCCGTAGAAAGCCTGCGGGGCATGATCACGACGCGGGTGGAGGTAAGCCAGCGCGGCGCAACCCAGATTCCACTGCCTCTGCTGACGACCACCGTACGAGGGACCGATCCCCAGCTCGTCACAGAGATCGCCAACAAGTGGGCGGAGCTTTTCATTCAGGTGAATGCTCAGCTATTTGCCAGTGAAACGGCTCGATCATACGAGTTCATTCTTTTCCAGTATAACGAGAACAAGCAGGCCCTTGAGCTCAAGACTCGGGAACGACTGGCCTATCTACGGGAGAGTCCATTGCAGCCGCTTGTGAGTGAGCTTTCAGTGGTTATAGACGAGTTTGAGGAGTTCCGTTCTCAGCTTGAAAGCAAGCGAGCAGCCTTGGTTGCAACACAGGCAACCTTGGATAGCCTGGAAACAGCTTTGGCAGGAGAACCTCAGACTATTGAGTTAACTCGTAGGATTTCCACCGAAGGGCTTTTCAACCTTCTGAGAAATAATCCCAATGAAAGTAGCCTCCAAGCTGTGGCTGACCTAGAGGTGAAGGAAGAGATAGAAAATCCGGTCTATCTTTCATTGAAGGTGAACCGCGCTGAAGCAACCACCTCTTTAGCAACTCTCACAGCGGAAGTTAGCTATATCGAGGGGAAAACCGCCGAGTTCAAGACATCAATCGAGGAGCTGTCTAAGAAGATCGGTGAGATTCAACGTCTCACTAGTGGTATCTACCAGACAGTCGAGACACGCCGGCTTCGCTCATCGGGTTTTCTCGACCAGGAGACCAGAGAGATTAAGTTTCTCTCATCTGGCCTCCTAGACCGGGAGATCGAGACGCTCCAGGACAATGTTGATTTACTCGCCAGAAGGCTCCAAGAGGCCCGTCTGGCTAAAGATGAGGAGGTAGGCTCTTTCAGGGTTGTTGAAACGGCCGTGGTTCCCCAGGTCGCCGTGGGGACTAACCGAGACCGAATAGTCGTTACCACCGCCATCCTGGCGCTTGTCCTAGGCGCTATCTTGGCTTTCTTGCTTCACTACATTCAGCAGGGCCTCAGAGGGGTGACATCACCACCTGCGAGTCCCGGTCCCTCTCGGGAGGAGCCCAGCGACGATCCCCAAACCTAACATAGCGATTCTGACCCACAATATATATCCTTGCATGCCAGTCCGGGACCAGATGGTCACCACATTATCGGACTCTGGGGTAAAGTCAAACGCTAGCCACTTTCCAGGTCTTGAGAAGGGCGAGGGCTTTGCCGGCTGAAGTTGCCAGTTGAGATGAAGCTCCGCTACCACGCTAACCCAATCCCTGTCCGGGCATAGCTGATTTTGGACTAGAAGGCGGTATTCGTAGAGTGAGCGGCCAAGAGAGCGAAGGATGTCCGCCAATAAATTATGGCAGACTCGGGGTTAGGGCCGCCGCGGGATATCGAAACGAGGTAGTTGACTCCACCAGCGACAAGGCGATTTTAGAATATGGGTATGCCATGGGGCCATATCATCAGGGGATGGAGAACGACCGTGTCCACTGGGGTTCTTGACTACAAGTTGGGCTGCTATCTATAATACTCTGAGATTTAGCTACATCATAGCATGAGAGAGGTTGCTTGCGTGTGGTTGCCCCAGTGTGAAGTGTATGAGAATAAGTTTACGCGAAAGAGTAGTATCTCTTGTATTGGGAGTGGTCTTCTTTCTGGGAATATTGGCATTCCTAGCGACTCCACTGGTATTCTCCCAACCGGCATGGCCCACACCTCCTCCTGCGCCCCGTTCTCCTCCTCCCGAGATCATACCATTTGACCAGATAACACCAGTACCAGTTGTGACTGTCTCAGGGGCTGCCTCTGCCGTCATCCACCCCCTTTTGGCGGGATCTGTGCCCCGGATTCCTCCATTAAAAGATGTGACCTTCGAGTCTCCCGATGGTATACGTCTCATCTCCGAAGCAGGTTCTCTTCAGCGCACGGTACAGCTACTCTATGCGCCAGTACCTTTGGACGACGCTCCGCAGGCGGGCCCTAACCAACAACTTTTGCGAACCTTTGACCTATCCACCTTTGATGACCAAGCAAGTCGGGTATCGCCCTCCTTGGAACGTTCTTGGCTACTTGAAGTTCCTCTAGAGGGACTAGATCTGGGCTCAAACCACCCCACTCGCCTACTTCTCGCGCTTTACGACCCGGAGACTCAGAGGTGGGCACCCCTGGTGACTTCTTATTTTTCGAAGCGAGGCCTACTTTTGGCCCGACTGTTGGATGTGGGGCTCTTTGCCATACTGTACTGAGCCTGTCTCAGAAGTCTGATCTGGCAATGGGTATGTCGTCAGGTGTAGCTTCGAAGCGAGATCAATTGGGGGGATACTGATATGCCGCTTCGACCGATGGGCCGAGAGCAGATGTGGATGTTGCCGCCGACGCTTGACGAGTTGTTGCCGTTGGATCATCCGGCGCGGTTCGTCGCCGAGTTCGTCGATGCTCTGGGTCGAGATGCCTGGGCGGAGCTTGGCGTGGACATAGACGGGGAGGTCCTGGGAGCGCCAGCCTACCATCCCCGTGCACTGTTGAGTGTATGGCTGTACGGCTTCATGACCGGTGTGCGCTCCTGCCGGAAGCTGGAGGCGGCCTGCCGCGACCAGATTCCGTACCTGTGGTTGACCGGGTGGCAGCATCCCGATCACAACACTCTGTGGCGGTTCTACAAAGGGCATCGGCACGCCATGAGGAAGCTGTTCGAGCGCTCGGTGCGCACGGCAGTGGCCATGGCGTTGGTGGATCTAGCGGTGCAGGCCGTGGACGGGACGAAGGTGGTAGCCAACGCCTCAGTGAACAGGAGCTATGATGCTGTGGGACTGAGTGGTCTGTTGGAGCGTCTCGAGAAGGCGATAGCCGACCTTGAGGCACAGAACGAAGGGGGAGAGGATGCTCCTGTTGCCCATCTGCCAAAAGAGTTAGCCGACAAGGAGGTCTTGAGGGACCGGGTGAGGCAGGCGATGGCCGACCTCGGGAGTCAGAAGCGCCACAAGCGGATCAACCTGACCGACCCGGAGGCCCGACTGATGAAGGGCAGGCAGGGGATCGTGGCCGGCTACAACGCCCAGGCTATGGTCTCACCCATGGAGATCGATGGAGAAGCGGCCGGCATGGTGGTCACAGCCGTGGACGTGGTTGATGCGGCCAATGACAATGCCCTGCTGGTGCCGATGGTCGAGCAGGCGGAGGAGACGACCGGGCCGAGGGTGCCGATGACATTGGCCGACGCTGGCTACTTCGCCGTGAGCCACCTAGCGGAGTGCGACCGGCGAGGCCAGCAGGTGGTGGTGTCAGAAGCACGGCAGCGGTTCCTCACAGACGCGTATCACAAGGACCGATTCACCTATGACGAGCAAAGCGACAGTTTTACGTGTCCACAGGGACGGAGGCTCAAGTTCCTTCGCATCCAACATACGAATGGAGTTCCGCTGCGTCTGTACCGGGCCTCTGGAGCCGTCTGCCAGGCGTGCCCGGCCTTCGGAGTCTGTACGAGAGCCCGCGAGACCGGCCGCAGTCTGGCGATAGGGCCCCATGACGGAGTGCTACGCCGCCACCGCGCCTGGAGGACCACGTTAGCCGCCAAAGAGGCGTACCGGCTGAGAAAGCAGCTGGTCGAGCCGGTCTTCGGAATCATCAAGGAACAACAGAGGGCACGTAGGTTCCTGCTGCGTGGCCTCGCCAACGTGGCGGCCGAGTGGACCATGTTGGCCACCGCCTTCAACCTGCGCACCCTCTACCGGGTGTGGAGCTCCTCCCTCCATCTTCAACCCTCTACCTGACGGTCTGGAACCTTGTCATGTCTCGTGAGCTGAGGCCATTGACAGCTATCCCTCACCCCATCGTCTGCGTAATACTTCGCGTCGGAGTACGCCTGCCAACGGACGTCATTCTGAGACAGGCTCATTTGGATACTTTCCTGGGTCGCCATCAATCCCTCCTTTAGTATTCTTGAAGGTAGCGTATTTGCATTTTAGGAAGCACAAAATTGGGAATGGTTCTAGAACTGAATCATTGGAGACCTCTCTTTTCAAAACGTCATCCGACAATCGTAAGTAGATGGGCCAGCTAAAGTTTTTCTCTACGAATTACCATGCTGTCCCTGATCCGATATACGGTCGTTCGATTCAACCCAGACTGCCAGGCTACCGAGGTCACAGTAAGTCCTCTCTTAAGGGCGTTAACAATATATTGGACTGGCACATCGAGCCTCGGACGGCCTGGAGTCCTTCTGACACTGGTCATCTCTCTCTCCATTCTTGGCGAACTCACCAAGGAATCCTTCATCACCGGGCGCCCCAATGGTTATCTTGCTCAATCTGGAGCTAAAGCTAACCTCCTGTCCACGACTGACCACTTATACTACGCCGTCCTGGCCTACAGCTATCGCCGAAGGATAGCTAAAGCCTGTGCCAGCGTTCATGTTTCGACCGACTACGTGGCTAAAATTGTACACTCGGCCCGCTGCTACAGTCGTAAGCATCTATTGGTACCCCCTTTTCTGAGGGGATCTAGAATCTAATATCCCCCGGTCTCTGGCCTAACTGTTCTGGGGGACAAGGATGGCAACAACAGAAACTAGCTACCTTGTGGGCCTGAGACTGTCTCCAGGGACATTTCTCTATTCTAGCTTGGTGTTGCTATAAATCTATACCTGTTACAGGCGACCTCGAAGATAGTCAGGGCTCTATATTGTGTCAATCGGCGACTTACCCCCTCACACGGAATGGTGGAAAGTAAAGTAGCAACGCCGCTACTTCGGGGAGGCTATCCACGGCCTGACGGCGAGGAGTATCTCAACTTCTACCTCGTCTTCTATGCTGAGGACAAAACCGGGCCTCTGTATGGTTATCCCAAAGTCTGACCATACGAAGCTGGTCCGGGCAAGGATGAAGATCACATCGCCATCGTCCCGCGCCTCGATGTCAAAGGTGAGCGGCACCTCCATGCCGAGGATGTTTAACTGTCCTGTGATTTGGCCTGTGACCTCCTTGCCGTCAGTGAAGCCGCCGGGCAACGGACGTATGTCCCCAACGGTAAAAACCGCATTCGGGTGTTCGCGGAACAAATTTCTTTGCACGTAAATGTCGCGCCGTGATTGGTCAATGGCCAGTTGCTGCAGCTCGATATCTATGACCGACGGTCGCCCGTCGAGGTGGATCAGCCCTGACAGTGCCGTCGTTCGCAGTACCGCGTGACTTGACTGAGGCAGTAGCGTCAACCTCTCCTCTACCGTGAAGGTAGCCTCAGAGCCCTGGGTTACAAGGAAGCCGATTCCCTCGTTCTCTCCCGCCTTCCTCTCCTGGTCGAACGCCCGTAGGGGTCTTTCAGTTTGAGTTTCACCTCCTTCTGGAGGGGCCGAACCTGGAGGGCCTTGCAATCCTCGGAAGAGGTCCCCTAGGTCTGGCGTGATCAAGATCGACGTTGCCGCGACGATACCCTCCTCGCTCCCGGTGCCGGTCACTGTGACAATCTGACCCGGCAACAGATCTTCGATCGATGCGACCGACGGCACCTGGATATTGGTTTGCTCGAAGCTAATCGTAAAGACGAAGGACCCCTGCTCAGTACCTACCGTGATGCTCTCCCCTTCGATGCCTTCGATCTTCCCGACAACATTGCCTCCCCGCTGACCCTCCCGCTCACGGATGAGGGTTCCCGGGTACAAGCTGGTACCCTCGAGCATGACGGCAACTTGTCTGGCAGCGAGCTCTTCCCCTATTTCCCCTCGGCCTCCGATTGAGACCCGCTGTCCGACTGAAAGATCTCCCAATGAGCCGGCGGTAAATCGTTGGATGACCGTATCGCTACTGAGCCTCGCTAAGATGACACCCTCCACCGTCACCACCGTCACCACAGTCAGCACATTGCCCTCAATGCTCTCGACCGTGCCGACCCGAACCGCTTCCCCTTCCTGGGTTTGCCCGTCAGCAGCCGGCATCGATGTTGGCTCGGCCGGAGGTGGTGTAGGTGTCGAGGTCGGCTCTAGGGTTGGGGTCGGTGTGGCTGTCGGTTTTGGAGTTGGTGTAGGAATAGGTGTGGCTGTCTGTGTGGGGGTTGCTGTGGGATCTGCTCCACACGAAACCAACAGCAGGGCGGCGAGTAAAACCGTTAAGCCTAAGGCTAGTCTGCTCCAACTACGCGCCAACTTTATCACGGTTAACATATGTGTCCTCCTGTAACGTTACTATTCTATCTATTACAGACTCCTCTGGAAATACAGAGGGCACGTCTGAACTGGTGGCCCGTGGGGGTAGCTTCAACTTGCCGCTCTCCTGGTCACCCTGACCGGCCAAGCCAATTCCTACGACGAAGGCAAACATAACAGCTGCTAGGGCCAGCCACCACCGCCTCAATATCGAGGAGCGCGCCATCAACGGGGTCAGCAGGCCCGTGAGCACGAAGACAATTGCCGCCAGCGGCAGGACGAAAACAACGAACCGGTCTAGCAGCGTCTCACCCGCCACAGACAACACAGCGACGAGGGCGAAGCCGATTGCCCACAACACGGCGAATCGAATTGGACGGTTTCGGTAGTTGGCGAGGATTCTCCAGATGACACCTACAGTCACCCCCGCGAGCAGCGCACCGAGTACCACCGTCGCGCTGTTGAATATTAGGTCGTGCGGCGACCGCAGCGGAAGTGAGACGAGCGCATCCGTAATCGCAGCGATCGAACCAGCAACCAGGCCCGCTCGTGACGGTGATTCGTCCCCGCGGCGAAGCTCCTTCATCCAACTTCCTGCTGGATCAAATCTCGATCCTCTTAGTGTGACTAGAACAATATACGGGGCGTTATCAGCTGTCAATTTTTAAGGCTCGGCTTTCAAGAGACATATCTAATGAGTGCAGTGCTTCTAATATCGCTATGAACATCGTTTCAGAGAAAGGATTTTCTAATCCAACCATAGTTTGTCCACAATGTTCGTATCTTTTGCCCTAGTTCATTCGAACGCCACCATCTACGTTGATGGCTTGGCCGGTAATGTTGTTAGCGTCGTCTGACGCCAGGAATGCGGCAACCTTGCCGATGTCCTCAGGCGTTTGTTCCCTTTTCAGGGGAACCCTCTCCGCCAACTCGTCGAAATACTCCCGTGCTCTGCGCTCTATCATGGAGGGGCCGACTTCTAGAGCGGCCCTTTTTTGAGTGATCCGCTGCAACATTGGGGTCCATAACAGCCCAGGGCAGATGGCGTTCACGTTGATGTTATAGGAGGCCAGCTCGAGTGCATGGGACTGGGTCCAGCTTACAACGGCGGCCTTGGATGCGTGGTATTGAGGTCTCTCGGGGTTGCCCTGCCGGGCCGCAATGGAGGCGATATTGATGATTTTGCCGTAACGACGTTCCTTCATGTGAGGGGCGGTGGCTTGGGAGACATTAACCACTCCTCTCAGATTGACCGCCAGCGCGTGGTCCCAGTCCTCTTTGCTGGGCACATCTCGCTCCCACCAGTTGGCTGCGCCGATGAGACCGGCATCGTTTACCAGGATATCTATCTGATGGAGTGTATCAAGAACCTGAGCGACCATGTCATCCACAGAGGCCCTGTCGGTAACGTCTGTGGCAATGGCAATGGCAATGGCAATGGCCTGGCGTCCTGTCTGGGATACCTCGGAGGCACAGGACTCAGCGCCTTCCCTGTTTACATCGGCCACAGCGACCTTGGCACCCTGCTCCGCCAGCACACGGCAGATTCCTCTGCCTATTCCGCTGGCCCCACCTGTAACGATGGCTACCTTATCAGTCAGATCTATCATGATGGCACCGCTCCTTACTCTGGGGTTGATAGTGAGAAAGATATAGAGGTTGGAGGGTATTTTCAACCCTAAGGTAGAAATTGTGTTTGACGCAGTCGGGAGGTATCACTAAAATTCCCCTTGTCTAGGAAAAGGCAGCTTTCTAAGGAGGGGTTGTTATGAGCAAAGACTTTACCATATGTGTGGGTACAAATGCCTTTGGTATCTGGCGGAGCTCCGATGGCGGGGATAGCTGGACTCGCCTTATGCCCAGTGGATACGTAGAGGACGCTACAAGGGCCCTGGTAGTTCATCCGAGGGAACCCCATATCGTGTACGCCGGCACCGACGCGGGCGTCTATCGCAGCGAGGACCGGGGAGATAAATGGGAAAGGCTGGACTCGCCCATGAACTCTTTGCAAACCTGGTCACTGGTTATCGACCCTGTTGAGCCTGACACCATCTTTGCAGGGACCAGACCATCGGCTGTGTTCCGCTCCAGGGACGGGGGCCAGCGGTGGGAGAAACTGTCCATGGAGCTGGCCGAAAAGTCCCCTGGGGTGGGAATCCCCCGAGTGACGGCGCTCGCCATCGATCCGGAGGACCACCGTACCATCTGGACGGGCATCGAGGTAGATGGGGTGCGCCGAAGCCTGGATGGAGGGGACACCTGGACTAGAATCGACGGTGGGTTGGACAACCCAGATACCCACGATATAGCTGTCAGTCTAGGGAAACCCAAGACAGTCCTGGTTACTACTAACCATGAAATCTACGCCAGCAGAGACGTAGGGGAGAGCTGGCAGCGGCTGGAGGTACTGAAGCAGTTCCCTTACTCCTTCGTTCGCATTATGGCCCTCAAAGAAGATGACCCCCAGGTGATATTTGTCGGCATTGGAAATACCGATTGGCCAACCATCGGGTCCGTTCAACGCTCCAAGGACGGAGGGAAGACGTGGGAAACCCTACCTCTACCCGGCGAGCCCAACAGCTACATCACAATTATTGCCACCCACCCTTCAGACCCCAACCTGGTGCTTGCCGGCACCCTTTTCGGTCAGCTTTTCTATAGCGCCGATGGGGGAGACTTGTGGCATAAGATCAAGCAGGAGTTCAGCGATATCCGGTCCCTGGCGTGGATGCCATCCTAATCTGCGTATGCTCTCCATCCGCCTTCGGACATATCTATGAAGTGATTGTTACACCCGGTTCTAGACTAGGGCCTGCGGATTGACGCTAGAAGGCATCGTGGCATACTATCGAATAGCACGAGAGCTTCCTGTTTGAAAACTTAGGAGGAGCTATGGAAGAGTACCCCCAGTACAAGGACATCATTTTTGAGCTGGATGCAGACGGGATAGGGGTAATCACTCTAAATCGCCCCGAGGTGCTAAATGCCTTCCACTCCAATATGAGCAACGAGTGGCTGGACGTTATTACCAGGGCGAAGATGGACCCGGATCTTAGAGTGCTAATAGTTACGGGAGCGGGCAGGGGATTCTGCACCGGGGCGGACATTAGCGGTAAGCCGGGAACTCGATTGCATCCCTACGGCCACGAGGATCCCGAGTCGTTGCAAAGACACAACCTCCGCCTGACGGTTCAACGCTTCCCCAAGGTCTTGTCGGACTTTGAGAAGCCTTACATCGCAGCCATAAATGGGCCT
This sequence comes from Dehalococcoidia bacterium, assembly GCA_965248115.1. Classification (GTDB taxonomy): domain Bacteria; phylum Chloroflexota; class Dehalococcoidia; order Lucifugimonadales; family CBDFII01; genus CBDFII01. The sequence continues at coordinate 523,837 of CBDFII010000005.1, read as the reverse complement.
GCGGTGGGCGGTGGCATGGAGATGGCCAATTTATGTGACATTCGCATCGCCTCGGAGCGAGCCACCATGGGCGAGACTTTTATTCGAAGGGGCGGCGTCCCCGCCGATGGTGGCTACTATTTCCTTCCGATGATAATAGGATTTGCCAAGGCGATGGAGTGGCATCTCACAGGCGACATCGTTAGCGCTGAAGAAGCTTACCGTCTGGGCTATGTTAGTAAAGTGGTGCCCCACGAGGAGCTGATGCCCTCCGCTATGGAACTGGCAAGGAAGCTGGCTGGGCATCCCCAGGAGGCTCTCAGGTTGACCAAGCAGCTCATCAATCGAAGCCGCTACATGGACATGGAGGCCGCCCTGGAGATGGGCAGCCTCGTTACCATGCAGTTGTTGCGGAACACAGAGAGTGAGGCTGTTCGGCAGGTGTGGAAAGGAAGAAAGAGCGGAGTTCAACAACAATCCGGCAATTAAGGGATATTAACCAGCCAAGCTGATCGGTGATTCCCTGGGAAGCCATAGGAGGCATACATGACAGGTCCATTAGGAGGAGTTAACGTCCTCGATCTAGGAACGGGCGGGGTTGGTCCATGGGCGGCCGTTCTTCTCGGGTATCTGGGAGCCAATGTAGTCAAAGTGGAGTCCCCAGCGGGGGATCGGAGCCTCCACCAGCCGCCGATGAAGCAGGGGCTCTCCACAACCTATACCAAAAACAATCTGAACAAGGTTACCTCAATTCTAAACCTCAAAGATCCGGCGATGGAGGGGGTCAGGAGGAGGTTGGTCTCCCAGGCGGACGTCGCGATGGACAACCTGCGACCTGGCGTCGTGGCTCGCTTGGGCTTTGGCTTCGAGGAGATGAAGAAGCTGAACCCTTACATAGTCTCAGCATCGTCGCCGGCGTGGGGGGAAGAAGGCCCCATGATAGCGGTGCCGGGTCTGGACTTTCAGGTGCAGATGCTAAGTGGCTACGCAAGCCTAAATGGCCGCCCGGGCGATGAGCTAGAGCTAGTGCGCTACCCCCAGCTTGACAACAACGCCTCGTGCTTCTTGGCAGCCACCATTGTCCTTGGCCTTATATACCGAGAGCGGTCCGGGCAGGGCCAGAGGGTAACGGCGAGTCACCTGGGGAGCGCTATAGCACTGCAGGTGACCCGGCTTGGGGAATACTTTGCCACAGGTGAACCCGCACAGCCGATGGGCAGCGGCTGCGGTGCCACCGTTCCCCACCAGGCCTTTCTTTGTCGTGACAACCAGTGGCTACTTGTCGGCGTCGAAACTGAGGCCCAGTGGCGCTCCTTCTGTGAGGCTATGGAGAGGTCGGGCCTGGCCGAAGATGCCCGGTATGCCACCAATCGTTTGCGGGTCCAGAACCGAAATGAGCTGGTGGCCGATCTGGAAGGCACCTTTGCCAGGCACCCAGCAAGATGGTGGGCCTGCCGTTTGGAAGGAGCAGGTGTACCATTTAGCTATCTCTATGATTTCGAAGGCCTCCGATACCACCAGCAGGTGCTCGAAAACGATTACATGCCTCAGATTGATGTTCCTCACCAGGGTCGCCTCTTTTGGGGTGGAATTCCCTGGGACTTTAGCGAATCCCCAGCGGCTATTGAATGGGCCCATGCCCCTGGCCAGGATACACAACGGGTAATCGCAGAGGGGTTCGGACATGATGGCGCTCTTCCCAGGGCGTCCCTAAGTGATGGGGCAGAACCCCACAGCCCTCTCGAAGGCATTCGAGTGTTAGACGCCTCACAGGGGTACTGTGGACCCTTTGCTACACTACTGCTAGCCGAAGCGGGGGCTGAAGTCATCAAAGTGGAACCGCCGGGCGGCGACTATGCTCGCGGGTTCGCTCCCGCCCTGGACTCGGGTGACAGCGCAGCTTTCACCAGCCTCAATCGAAACAAGCGCAGCATCGTGCTGAACCTGGACGACGAGCCCGATCAGCGGGCATTCCGCGCTCTGGCGGCCACATCTCAAATCATTGTTGAGGATTGGGGACCTGGCGTCGCCGAGGCCCGTGGCCTTGGCTACAAGGAGCTGGCACTTCAGAATCCGAATCTTGTTTACTGTGCCCTTAGCTCCTTTGGCGAGAAGGGCCCACTGAGCTCCCTACCAAGCACAGAGCTAACCCTCCAGGGTTGGGGGGAGTACTGGAAGAACCTAGGTACTTTGGGAGCTCCCCCCCAGAGGGTAGGTGCTGACATTGTGACCCTGGGCACTGGTCTTATGGCCTTCCTCGGGATTCTGGCAGCCACTTACTACCGTTTGAGAACGGGAAAGGGGCAGCGTCTGGCGGTCAGCATGCTGGGGACGGTTATGTGCATGAAGACCGCCCAGTGGGCGGCAGTCACGGGGCCGGACGTCTGGCAAAGCAAACTGTACCTCGACAACGATACAAGTGAGCCGTGGCACGGATACAGGACCCAGGACCGGCCCATGTACTTCAATGTCAACAATTCGACGGAGGAGCAATACATACACCTCCTGACCGAACTGGGCATGCTGGAGGAGGTCATCGGTGACGAGCGCTTCGGCAATGGTGGTCGCGATGCGGCAGGTGCAGGTCAATACTCCGCTGAGGTTACTCCTATTTGGGAGAAGTACTTCCAGGAGCGGCCTTTTAAGGAGGTTGCCGCTCTTATAAACGAAAACGGGGGTGCAGCGGTGGAGATGCTGTGGCACCATGAGCTGTTCCAGCATCCCCAGGTGGCTCTCCTGAATTTGCTAGCTAAAGACGGCCAGGGTAATAGTTATATCCGCGCTCCTTGGCGAGGGCAGTGGGCGGACGTACCAATTGTTCCTCCCCCAGCTTGTGGCGAGCACAATCAAGAGCTGCTAGCGGTCCAATCCACAGCCTGACCGTGCCCTTAGTGTCCTTGCTCTGAAAGATCTCCTTAGCCAGGCTCGAATGCTAACTCCCACGAATGGCTGCCGTGCTGCGGCGTAACAAGGTCCATTTTACAGCATTAAGGTAAATCCCACGTTGTCATGTAGTGCTGACGTCAGTTCAATTCCATTCGTGCGTAGCTCTTCCTGGCTACATAGTATATAATCTACGAAGCCAACAGAATGGAGGGGAAAATGCTTTTTGTTGCTATTGCACAACATTCACCTGCCCAATGCCCGGGGTTTGTGAAGGAGGCCTTCGATGCGGTGAGCGCCACCGCGCCTAAGTTTCCGGAACTGGCGAAGAAACACAATATAAATGTCCTGGGTACTTACGTCATGTACTCCTCTCACAAGGCAGTGACTGTGATGGACGCCCCTAGTTATGAGGCTGCAGAGCGGTTCCTTACTGACGGAGGCATCCTACGAGGGAATACCGTTGAGCTGGCTCAGGCACACACTATTGAAGAAGCGATGAAAGACGCAAGTGATCGCTTCAGCGGGACCGGTTAATGTCCCCGTAACGCCCTCTCTTCGCGTTCCAAGCGATACCACCCAATGGCGGAGTTGGATAGATGGTGGTGGTGTCTTTCCCTAATTTCATCGGGCAAGCTCGGGCATGATTTGAAAGTGGCTGCGCTGAATCATTGCCCGTGCGGAATGCAATTGAACGGTCTGTCGGGTTAGATCGCAAGGCCGCGCCGTACACAGCACTCTCCTCCGTCGCATGTTGAGCGACCTTGGCGATATAATTCCCCTACGCCAGGATAGACGGTCGCTGCAGGCCCGCTACTTGAGACCAAGCTCTACATCCCTAGGTGGCGGCCCAGTCTGGTATCGCGTCCGAGACTGATCGAACGCTTGGACCAGGGGATCGAGTGCAAGCTGACTCTCGTCTCTGCGCCAGTTGATTTCGGCAAGACTACGCCTGGATGGACAGCAAGCGGTTGCAGTCATGGAGGGTGAAGCATGAGCCAAGTGAGTCCCCAACGGGAGAAGCCGGGCCTGTTGTTGCGGATGATCCAGTTGCTTGCGCCGAGGTTCACACCCCTTTACCTCCGCCTGTACCGACTGGTGGGCGGTCGGTTGGTCGGCGGCGGATCGGCTTTGCTCATCACTACCGTAGGGCGTCGCAGTGGCCAGCCGCGCACAGTAATCGTGGGTTATCGGCGACACGGAGACGAGGTGATCGTGGTCGGCAGCAACTTTGCAAAGCCAGCTGTCCCGTCATGGGTACTTAACCTGCGTGCTCATCCGGAGGCGGAAGTTCAGCTTGGCCGGGAACGGTATCAAGCACGGGCAGAGTTCCTCGAAGGAGAAGATCGGGCGGGCCAGTGGGACCGGCTTGTGGCTGCCGAGCCACTCTACGGGCAGGTGCAGCGAGTCGCCGGCAGAGAGATCCCTGTCATCCGGTTGCGCAGGGTTAAGGGGTCGTCTGAGTAGCCATCCCAGAACCCCGAAAGCGTCGCCATGGCAGCGCTTTAGTTCCATGCGTAGTGGAAATAAGGATTATTCCCTCTGCTAGGCTTAGGGTTTCCCCTTCTCCCGTATTAGGCCCTTACTTCCGCTATTGGACGAATCCACAATAGCTATTTACTTGCTGTTACCCTTCTTCTTCTCCAATATAGCTTCCAGCACCCGTCCTGGCGACATGGGCAGCCGGTTCATCCGTACTCCGATGGCGTGGTAGATCGCATTGGCGATGGCCCCCATGGGGGGAACGATCGGTAACTCCGCTACGCCGCGAGCACCGTAGGGATGTCCCGCGTTGGGCACCTCAACAATCACCGTATCTATCATGGGCAAATCCAGACTTGTGGGCATCCGATAGTCCAGGAAGCTGGAGTTCATCATGTGTCCCTGGTCGTTAAAGAAGTACTCTTCGCTCAACGCAAAGCCGATGCCTTGGACTACGCCTCCCTGTATCTGGCCCTCCACGTAGCTGGGATGGATGGCTTTGCCCGCATCCTGGATGGCGGTGTAGCGCAGGATGTCTACCTTGCCCGTTTCCGGGTCTACCTCCACATCCACGATGTGTGTGGCAAAGGCGTTGCCCACACCTCGGGGGTCTACGGTGGCACGACCAACGATGGGGCCGCCAGTGTTGTTCAGCCGGGCAGCCATCTCCTTGAAGGTGATGCGTAGCTCAGGGTCCGATTTGTGCTGTAGGACGCCCTCCTGGTACTCTATGTCCTCCGCGGGAACGTCCCAGATTCTGGCTGCTCGCTCCATCATCTGTCCCTTGATGTCCTGAGCTGCCTCGTAGCAAGCCCACCCCGTCTTGAAAGCCACACCACTTCCTCCTGTGGTAGAGGTGAAGCCTATGGAATCGGTGTCGCCCACCGACGGCTTGACATCCTCCACGTGGATGCCCAGCACTTCGGCCAGCTGCTGAGCTACCGCTACCCTTGAGCCACCGATATCGGGCGAACCTTCCACTAGGCTCACCGTGCCATCGGGGTTGACGCTGGCCACGGCGCTGGAGGGACCTGTGCCGTTGAACCAGAACCCACTGGCCACACCCCTGCCCCGGTTGGGCCCGTCCAGGGGCGTCAAGTAATGGTGATGCTCCTTGGCTGCCTGCAGGGTCTCCACGTAGCCGATCCGAGGGAAGACAGGGCCCGTAGCCTGACGGGTACCCTCTTTCGCGGCATTCATCAATCGGAACTCAATGGGGTCTGTGGAGAGCTTCTCGCAGATCTCATCGATCACCGTCTGCTCGGCATAGGCAGCAGTGGGAGAACCGGGGGCTCGGTAGGCCGCGTTCATCTGCTTATTTATGACTACATCAAACCCTTCAATATAGACGTTGGGGATGTCGTAGGGAGCAAAGATGCACCGCGCACCAGAGATCATGTTCGATGGAGGGTAAGCGCCCGCTTCGAAGATCATGCGGACCTGGGCTGCGGTTATGTGTCCCTCCCTGGTGGCCCCCATTTTGATCCAATAATGGGTGGCAGCAGTAGGGCCGGTCCCCTCAAAGACCTCAGTTCGGCTCATCGTGATCTTTACCGGCTGCCCTGTCTTGCGAGATAGGAGGGCCACTACAGGCTCCAGATACACCTTGGTCTTCCCGCCAAATCCTCCTCCAATCTCCATGGGGATGACCTTGACCTTTGAAATGGGAATATCTAGCAACGTCGCCGTCTGCTCCCGAATAGCAAACTGGCCTTGGCTGCTACACCAGATGGTGAGGTAGCCGTCGCTGCCCCATAGGGCGGTGGCGCTGTGAGGTTCGATATATCCCTGGTGGACTGGCGCTGTATGGTACTCTCGCTCAACGATGACATCGGCCTCGTGGAACCCCTTTTCAACATCACCTGTGCGGAATTCAAAGTGGCTGGCGATATTGGTGCCCTTAGTGTCGTCACCCTCGGACCGTGTGCCACCCACTCTGAATAGCGGGTTAGTCACCGTTATCAGCCTTTCATGCAGAATTGGGGCGTTATCCTTCATCGCCTCCTCTGAGTTGAGCACAGCAGGCAAGACTTCGTAGTCCACATCAATCAACTCCAGGGCTTCCTCGGCTATGTGTGGACTAGTAGCCGCCACTGCGGCCACGGCATGACCTTCGTAGAGCACCTTGTCATAGGCCAGGCAGGTGTTGCTCAGGAAGCTAAAGTTCGAATTCGCTCCCTCTCCCAGATCTGCCACTTTACTGGAGAGTTGCGGCAAATCCGCCCCAGTTACCACAGCCTCGACTCCTGGAAGGGCCAGGGCTCGACTGGCATCTATGGACCTGATCCGGGCATGAGCGTGGGGACTTCGCAGGATCTTCCCGTGAAGGAGCCCAGGCAAGTGGATGTCGGCGCCATATCGTGCATGGCCAGTTACCTTATCGTAACCATCGTGGCGTATGGGTCGAGTGCCAACGACTTTGTACTCCTGGGTGGATAGGACTATGTTTGGCTTGTAGTCCAGCATCTTTTCCCTCCCATTAAACGCTCTTTTATCGTCCCAAACGAGACTGGGGACAATGTATCACAAACAGCTCTTCATGACTAACGCCGTCATATTTCTATTGACTAAAAGACCGGGAGCGGAACCGGTTGGTGAAGGAAGATTCACTTTTGTCCAAGCTCAAGCTGGATAAGGTCAGGTAGACATCATTCCTTCACTCAACAACTGGACCGTGCTCAAGGTCGTACCGATGGGGGGATAAGAGTTTCCTTAGAAAGGCCGATGAACCCATCGGCCTTTTGGCTGCAACGAAATCGATAGCTTGGCTGATTACTCTTGGCGGGTCATGAAGCATAATAAGATTGATGTCTGGAATCCCATTTAGAAGTATGGCTGGATGCTACTTGTGGTCACGGGCACTTTGATGTGGCGAATCCCGGCGGATTGCAACAGCATCAAAGATATAGGAGACAGTGGATTCTGACATGAAAGACCAGATGAGGAGTGGCCGGCATGGTAACGCAGCAAGATACAGGCAACCCCACTGCTGAGTGGGAGAATCGATACAAGGGCTTGGTGGAAAAGGCCAACGACGGAATATACCTGGTAGATGGAAACTCTCGAAAGATCATATCCGCCAACCCAGCGTTGGCCAAGATGTATGGGTACACTATCGAGGAATTAGAAGGCATGGGCGTGTCTGACCTCCTCTTTCAGGATGAGATGCTCCAATGCAATGATGTTTTCAGGCGTACTTCTCAAAGGGAGGAGGTGGTCGAGGAGTTCTGCGTGAGGAAGAAGAACGGCGACCCAATCTGGGTAGAGATAAAGCCAGTGCTCATAGAGTTGGGAGGTGAGGGGGTTGTTATGTCTGTTGCTCGCGACATAACCGAACGGAAGCGCTTGGAGAAGGAGCTTAGGGCTTCTGTGGCGCACGGTATTAACAACCTGCTTACTGAGATACTTCTGAGGGCTGAGCGTATCGAGAAGGACTCCAACGACTCGGGAGCTGTTATCCGTGACGCCAAGGCCATAGAGGAGACCGTTCAATCCGCGGCCGCTATTGTCACAAGGTTTCAGACCTCAGCGCAGCAATCTCTGCCGGCAAAAGTCACTGTCAATATCAACCACCTGGTGCTCGAAACGGTGGAGATCACACGCCTGCATTGGCATGATGCCCCAGAGCGGGAGGGCCGTCTCATCGAGATGAGGACCCAGCTAAACGCAACGCTTCCGCTGGTCGGTGACCCGGCAGGGCTGAGAGAGGTGTTGTATTACTTGATCTTCAACTCAGTTGATGCTATGCCGGAAGGGGGCACGATCACCATCAAGTCGGATCAAGAAGAGGGATATGTCCTTCTATCGGTTTCCGATACCGGCACGGGAATGGATGAAGAGACGAGGCGTCGTGTATTCGAGCCATTTTTCTCTACAAAGGGCACTGGAGCAGGCAGAGGGTTGGGGCTGTCGACAGTACACAGCATTGTACGCCAGCACCGAGGAGAGATCGACGTTGACAGCGCTCCGGGCCAGGGGACGACATTCACCCTCAGACTACCTACATCACCAGTAGGTAGCTAGGCTTGCACCCTATCTAAGACTCGATGGCGGTGTCGTCTCGGTTGCCCCAGTCGTTCCAGGAGGCGTCGTAGTTGCGCGCCCTCTGGTAGCCAGCAGCTTCAACATAAATGTTCCGTTCGCCGAACGGATGCCCCCCTGTCAATGGGCCAGCACCTCCTTCTCCGGCGTAATTCCCTTGGACGACAGATGGCGACGTAGCTCAGTGGCGGGCTTGACGGTGTGAGTCGCTCCGTCCACCAGCTCCAGCGATTCCAGATGCACCGCGCCAGTAATGGCTGACTTGGCTGCGTAGGGAAGATAGGTTAAGACACTGCCTTTCCCTTCCTACACTTCTACTAATGGCGAACTACTCTCAATGAGTCCCCCACTTTGCCGCCCAAGTCCCCGGCGGCATTGCCATCCCTAACCGAAACCTCCAGGTTGCCGTGGCTACCTACCACGGCCAGAAGCCTCTCGCCCCCAGCGTAAGAAGCGCTTATGCCGGTGATGCAGTGACCCTTTACCTGAATCTCCACCAAACCATCGCTAGGAAGCAGGTTAGCTGCGATGTCGGTAATCAGGTTCCCGAAGCGGTCCACATGGACTATTTGCCCGTCGAGGATGTCTCCCTTCCAGCGAGGTGGCTGCACGGGTAACCATATCACCTCTCCAACCTCCTCCCCCAGCTCTTGAGGTGCCACTCCCAGCGATATGCGGGCGGCCACAGGTGCAAATACATCCCGCCCGTGAAAGGTGGAGCTAACTGGGTGGAGCCAATACTCTCTGTTGGTCAGATGATAGGCCCGGTAACTCTCCGGCAGGGCCACCAGAGAATCCGGCCCTATGTCCGGTACTCGGTCACCAAAACCATCCATCAGAATATAGCTGAGGATGCCATTGTCAGGGGCGACGAACTGGGCTGAGGGGGTGACTAGCAGCAAGGCCCTTCTCGACGTTCCTACACCTGGGTCCACTACAACCAAATGTACCGTCCCTGGCGGGAAGTAGCTGTAGCTGGTGCCGATAAGGAAGGCAGCCTGACGGATGCCCTGGGGCTGAATATCGTGAGATATGTCTACTAGGCGTGCCCGAGGATTTATGCCCAGAACCACCCCTTTCATCACACCTACGTAAGGATCAGAGATACCAAAGTCGGTGGTCAGGGTTATGATGGGGGCATCCATTGTTGAAGGCCCAAATGAAGAGGCAATCTTACGTGTATCGGACGCTAAGGATCGAAATGCCGATGAAAATTATGACGAGGATAATGGTGAACTGGAATAGGGTCTTTTCCAGCCCCCGGCGGGTGCGATAGCTGGCCTGGCCACTACCAAACAAGCCGCTACCCAGCTCCCGCACCTGGAGCAGGACGATTAGCACCAGCACTGACGATACCAGTATCTGGGAGATATTTAAGTAAGTCTGCATGCGTTTCCTCTAAGGGCCCCGGATAGTTTTGAGTGTATTGATTTTACACCTGAGCTCCAGGCTTTAGCAGTGCTGGCCTGTTACTCTTCTTTAAGGTTTTCTAGCTTCTCTTTCATCAACTCGTTCACCATGGTGGGGTTGGCCTTGCCCCGAGTCAGCTTCATTACCTGGCCCACCAGGAACTTAGCTGCCGTCTCCTTGCCTTTAAGGTAATCTTCCACCGCCGACGGATTAGCTTTGATGGCCTCTGCCACCGCCTCTGCCACCACCGAAGTATCACTGATCTGGACGTAGCCGTGCTCCTTAACCACCTCTGTGGGCGCCTTACCTGTATTGAAGCTGTCCTCCAGCACCGTCTTAGCTAAAGTATTGCTGAGGGTTCCTGAATCCATGAGCTCCACCAGCTCTACTAGATGGTCGGGAGTAAGGGGAGTATCAGCTAGCTCCTTCCCGCTGGCGTTGAGCAAGCGGCTGACCTCTCCTAGCATCCAGTTACTGAAGGGTTTTGCCCGGCTGTCCACTACCTTGGGTGCTACGGGCTTGCTCTTAATGCAGGCCTCAAAGAAATCAGACATGTTCTTAGAGGAGGTTAGCAGGTTGGCGTCGTAGACAGGCAGGCCGTATTGAGTCACGAAACGTTCCCGGCGCTGCTGGGGCATTTCGGGTAGTCTGGCGTGAACCTCCTCTACCCATGAGGGGGAGATGCTTAATGGCGGTAGGTCGGGCTCGGGGAAGTAGCGGTAGTCATGGGCGTACTCCTTGGTTCGCTGGGGTACCGTCACACCCTGCTCCTCTAGCCACCCCCGCGTCTCCTGGACCACTCTTCCACCCTCCTCCACCACCTCTATCTGACGCGGCACCTCATATCTGAGGGCATTGTACACCGCATGAAAGCTGTTCATATTCTTCACCTCGGTGCGGGTACTATACCCCTCGGTGCCTCTTGGGCGCACGCTCACGTTGGCGTCGCAACGGAAGCTGCCCTCCTCCATGTTACCCGTGGACACCCCCAGGTACTGGAGGATGGTACGCAGACTGGTGAGGTACTGGCGCGCCTCTTCGGGGGAGCGGATGTCAGGCTCGCTAACTACCTCCATGAGGGGCACACCAGAGCGGTTAACATCAACCAGGCTGAAGGTTTCACCCGAGGGGTCGCGAACGTGCTGAAGCTTTGCCACATCCTCCTCCAGGTGCACTCGGGTAATGCCAACCCGTCGGGTATGGTCATCCAATTCGATCTCCAGATAGCCATCGATGGCGATGGGTGTATCGTACTGTGAGATCTGGTACCCCTTCATAAGGTCGGGGTAAGGATAGTTTTTGCGATCGAACTTGGTGAAAGAAGGTATGCTGCAGTTGAGGGCCAGGCCTGTCATAACGGTGAGCTCCACAGCCTTCTGGTTAATGACGGGTAGCACCCCTGGCATACCGAGGCACACAGGACACACCACGGTATTAGGGGGAGCAGCCTGGTAGTCGGCACGGCAGCCGCAGAACATCTTGCTCCGGGTCAGGAGCTGGACGTGCACCTCCAAGCCAATTATTGTCTCGTACTCTACTAAGGTATCCCTCATCTGTTCCTAAATCTCTGCCGGAGACAATGGCGGCGTTGTAAGGTGTCCCAAACCAGTATACCAACCCTCTTAATGCCTTACAACGTAAGCGTTACGTTGCGTCCCTATCTTCTGGCCAGGCATCCTCCCCTATCAGAGGCACGAAGCGACAAGGGCCCAACATAGTGAGAGACGGCCCTTCACTGGTGCGCAGCACCCTCACCATCTCCTGCTCGGTGAGGGTGCCTATGGGTATAACCATCCGCCCACCTAGCCTCATCTGGTTCAGTAGGACCATAGGCAGCTTGGGGACGGCGGCAGTGACGATGATAGCGTCGAAAGGCGTCTCCTCTGGACAACCGAGAACGTTGCCAGCCACTCGAACCTCAACGTTGTTGTACTCCAACTCCTCCAGGAGAGCTCTAGCCGCGTACCCAAGCTTGGGCACCCTTTCCAGTGTAAGCACCTTTCCATGATTTGTTAGTAGGGATAGAATGGCCGCCTGGTAGCCACTGCCCGTTCCCAGCTCCATCACTTTGTCGGTGGACTGGGGGTTGAGGGTGCTGGTCATCATGGCTACCACATAAGGCTGGGAGATGGTTTGCCCCTCACCGATGGGGAGCGGGATGTCATCATAAGCCATATGGCGGCACTCGGGAGGAACGAACAACTCCCGGGGCACCTGCTCCATGGCCTGTAGCACCCTTTCGTCGCCTATCTCATGGCGGAGGGTACGGAACAGTTTCTTCTTAGCCTTTTCCGTATCCATATCTATTAACCTACTCCACAACCCACTATTGAATATATCATGTGGCAAGACTCCCTCACAACTCACATATGTTAAAGTAGCTAGGGCTTTATGTCCTGCCTTTAGTGTTGACCTTCACAATTGCATATGTTAACCTTAGGGCCAAATGAGATATATTGTAGTATTTAGAGATTTATAGAGGTTTTATGGCTGAGATGGTCGAGACATTACCAGTAACAGAGAGACGATGGATGTCCCTGGGATCGGCCAGCCGCATCCTCCAGGTAAATGAAGCCACCCTCCGCCAGTGGGCCGATAAGGGCCTGGTGAAAGTGTTCCGAACGCCAGGGGGCCACCGGCGCTTCTACCGAGAGGACATCCTGGCCCTTACCCAGCAAGGAGAGGGCCCCTCTGCGCAGGATAGTCCCCATCGGTGGGAGGAGTTGGCCCTCAAGCGTATCCGAAGACGCCTGCAAAATAGCAGTGTCGCTCAACAGCCCTGGCACCAGAACATCGACGAGGCAGGAATGCCCAGGATGCGCCTTTTCGGTAGGCGACTTCTCTCTCTGGTGGCCCTGGCCACCACAACCGAACGCCGTAGACGTCACGAACTCTTGGAGGAGGCCCGACTGCTGGGGGAGGAGTACGGCCAGGAGATGGCCACTCGAGGCACCCCCCTGACCGATACTGTAGAGGCCTTCATCTTCTTCCGCAGCTCCCTGGTGGAGCCTGCCCAAGGGCAGATGAGCCAGCAAGTGTCGTCCTTAACAGACCAGGTCCTGTTGGGGATTAGCCGTGCCTACGAAAAACAGATGGGGCCCGTACCTACTACAAGTTTTGCGAGGAGATAAAATGCCTCAGATGAACCTTACGGACCGGAAGCTCCTCAACGTCATCCAGTCAGATTTCCCCCTGGTGGAGGAGCCCTACGCGGAGATAGGGCGACGGCTGGGCATGGACGAAGAGGAGGTTATGGAGCGCCTCCGCCTCTTGCGCAAGGCTAACGTGGTGCGGCAGATCAGCGCCATTTTCGATACCCGGCGCCTTGGCTACAAGACCACCTTGGTGGCCATGGCCTTCGACCCTGACAAGCTCCATCGCGGTGCTTTGCAAATTAACAAGCATCCTGGAGTGAGCCACAACTATGCCAGGGAAGGCTCCTTTTACAACCTGTGGTTTACCTTGGCTGTACCTTCCAACGAAAGCCTGGAGGACACGATTCAACAGATGGCCGAGGTAACGGGTGCCCTCTCCACCCGACTTATGCCCACCATTCGTTTCTTCAAAATAGGAGTCAACTTCGACATGGTGGAAGAGAAGGGAGCAGCATACAAGTACTATAGCCCCGACGGTTACAACGACCCCAAACTTCAAGGTTGGAACAAGGCTGTGTCTCTCACCGAATTTGACATCGAGGCGATCCGTGTCCTTCAGGAGGACATCTCCATGACCTCGCGGCCCTTCGACCCCATGGCCCGGGATCTGGGGGTGACTACCAAACAACTTTTCACCATCGCCAGGGAGTTTCAGGAGCGGGGCGTCATGCGTCGCTTTAGCGCAATCCTACACCACCGGAGGGCGGGCTTTAAAGATAACGCTATGGTGGTGTGGAAGGTGCCTGAAGAGCGGGCCGAGGAGGTGGGCAAGGCGATGGCCTCCCACCCAGCAGTGACCCACTGCTATGAACGCCCCATCTTCCCCGACTGGCCCTACAATCACTTCACCATGATTCATGCCACCACCCGCCAGGAGTGCGAGGATGTGGCTCAAGAGATCTCTCAGCGGACGGGCATCACCGACTACACCCTCCTTTACAGCACCCGCGAGTACAAGAAAACCCGCGTAAGGTACTTCGTTTAGGAAAGGTTGGCATGCCTTCCTACTATCCCGTTTTTCTCGATCTCAAGGGGAGACTCTGTGTCATCATCGGCGGTGGCCAAGTAGCGGAGAGAAAGATTAACCCCCTGCTCGAATGCGGGGCCCAGGTCACCATCATTAGCCCCCAGGTCACTTCCTCCATCCAACAGTGGTCTAACGAGGGCCGGCTTGTGTGGAAGGCCAGGCATTACACTCAGGGGGACCTCGAGGGAGTCTACCTTGCCATCGCCGCCACTGATGAGTTTCAGGTGAACGAGGCCATCACTCGGGAAGCGGCTGTAGAGAAGGTCCTTCTCAACGTGGTGGATAACACACCCCTATGCAACTTTATAGCGCCATCCATAGTTAAACGAGGCGACGTAGTCGTGGCCATCTCCACTGGCGGTGCCAGCCCCGCCCTCGCCCGCAAGTTGCGGGAGGAGTTGGAGAGTAGCGAGTTGCTGGACTACGCCGACCTGGCCGGAGTTCTCTCCCAGGCCAGGAAAGAAGTTAAAGGGCGTAAACTCCAGATCCACCCCGACCGGTGGCAGGAGTGCATCGATGGAGAGATGATGGTCATGGTAAAGGATGGACGCACACAGGAGGCGCTGGAGCGTCTGTTAGATGACCTTTCGAAGGATAGCCCCAAAGAGGAGAATCAGAAGTGAGACTCCTGGTAGTAGGACTCAATCACCGCACCGCTCCCCTGGAAGTGAGAGAGTTGCTGGCTGTCACCGAGGACCGGGTAGGAAAGGCGTTGGGGACTCTTAAAAGCCATCTAGGTCAAGGGGTCATCCTTTCTACCTGCAACCGCTCCGAGGTGTACACCCTGGGCATAGATGAGGGCCTGGAGGAGAGGGTCAAGGCGTTTATAACAAGCTATTTTGGTGTAGCCGAAGGAGAGGTGGAGTCCTACCTGTACAGCCACCAGGATGAAGCATGTGTGGAGCACCTGTTTAGGGTGGCATCCGGGCTGGACTCCATGATCCTGGGGGAGTCCCAGATCTTGGGGCAGGTGAAGAATGCCTTTGCCGCCGCCACAGCTAACGGAGCTGTACATGGACCGATCTCACGGCTGTTCCACCAGACGTTCCGAGTGGGCAAGAGGGCACGCCGCGAAACGGAGATAGGACGCCACGCAATTTCAGTGAGCCGTGCCTGCGTGGAGTTGGTCCGTCGCATTTTGGGAGAGGTAAGTCAGCTGCGGGTGCTAGTCATCGGAGCGGGCGATGCTGGCAATCTGGCGGCCAAAGCGTTACGGGACTCAGGGGTGAGCCAATTGGTGGTCACTAACCGCACTCACTGGCGGGCGGAGGAGCTAGCGGCAGAGTTGGGTGGGGAGGCTGTGCCTTTCGAAGAGATGGGTGCCTATCTTGCTGAAGTGGACGTGGTCATCAGCTCCACTGGGTCGCCGGGATATGTACTTAGTAAGAGCGACATCGAAGAGGCCGTTGAGCAGCGACGAAATGGTCCCCTATTTTTGATGGACATCGCCGTACCCAGAGACATTGAGCCCACTGTGGGGGAGATTAACGACGTATTTCTCTACGACATCGATGACCTGGAGATGGTTTCCGAAGCCAACCTACTGGAGCGGCAGAAGGAGGCCCAGCGGGCTCAGGTAATCGTTGATCAGGAGGTGGAGCGCTTCATGAAGTGGTGGCGCTCCTTGGACGTGGTTCCTACCGTAGCCGCCCTCCGACAATGGGGCGAGGATATAAGGCGCCGAGAGGTAAAGAAGACCCTTAAAAGGCTGAAAGGGCGGCTTAGCCCCGAGGAAGAAGAGCGGCTTGAGGCCATGAGCCGTGCCATCGTCAAAAAGCTGCTTCACAATCCTACCACCCTTCTTAAAGAGCGACGCAGCCCCAGCCACCCTCAACTGGCCCGGGAGCTCTTCGATCTCCCAGAGGAGACCTCGTGACCCCACCCAAGGCTCTTCGATTAGGAACCCGTGGCAGCGGACTGGCCCTCCTTCAGACCGAAGAGGTGATCCAACAGCTCAGACAGCTTCATCCCAACCGAGAGTTCACAGTGGAGACCCTTAAGACCCAGGGGGACGTGGCAGCCGAAGCTCCCTTCTCGACCCTGGGACGAGGCATCTTCGTTAAGGAGATCGAGTTGGCCCTCTTGAAGGATGGGATAGATATGGCGGTGCACAGCCTCAAAGACCTGCCTACCATCCTGCCCCAGGGCCTTACCATCGCTGCCGTATGCCGCCGCCTTGATGCCCGGGACGTGCTGGTCAACCGATGGAATCACACCCTTCAGCAGCTTCCCCCAGGGGCTCGCATAGGTACAAGCAGTCCCCGCCGTGTTGCCCAGCTCAAGGCAACCCGCCCCGATCTTGAGGCCCTACCCATACGCGGCAACGTGGACACTCGCCTGCGCAAGGCCAAAGGTCCCGACTACGATGGGGTTATTCTGGCTGCTGCAGGGGTAATGCGGTTAGGCCTTCAGGAGCAGGTAGCAGAGTTCCTCGCACCGGAGCAGTTTGTGCCTGCACCAGGACAAGGAGCCCTGGCGGTAGAGGCCCGGGAGGAGGACTACGACATCATCTCGTTGTTGGGTGATCTCGACCACGGTCCCACCCGGCGAGCCATCACAGCCGAGCGGGCCTTTCTTGAATCTCTGGGTGGTGGGTGCCAGATGCCCGTGGGTGCCTACGCCAGAGTGGACGGGGAAACTCTGGTTCTTACGGCCTTCATCTCCTCCCTCGATGGCAGCGACGTATATATCACAAAGGCTCAGGGAAGGGCCAGCAACCCTCACGAAGTGGCGCTGGATGCCCATCAGCGACTGGTAGAGAAAGGCGCCGGCGTGCTGCTGAGGGTGTAGTCACCTAGATTCTTTTGGCGCTGCTAGTGTGCCAATCTAGCAAAGCTGATGACATTTTCGTGGATGTAAAAGGTGGAAGGTAAAGTCTATTTGGTGGGTGCTGGGCCAGGAGACCCTGGCTTGATCACCGTGCGAGGCCTCCAATGTCTAGAAGAGGCCGATATGGTGGTCTACGACCGTCTCGTCGACCACCGTCTACTGGAGCGGGCCCCCTCAGGGGCCGAGCTGGTATTTGTCGGCAAGAGTCCTCGCCAACCCACCATGGAGCAGGAGGAGATAAACCGCCTCCTTGTGGATAAGGCTCGGGAGGGGAAAGTAGTGGTGCGCCTCAAAGGTGGCGACCCCTTCGTTTTCGGTCGCGGCGGTGAGGAAGCTCAGGCGCTGGACCTAAACGGTGTCCCCTTTGAGGTGGTGCCTGGTGTTACCTCAGCTCTTGCTGCGCCTGCCTATGCGGGTATACCTCTTACCCATCGAAAATTGGCCTCATCCTTTACCGTGGTCACCGGCAGCGAGGACCCCACCAAGGAAGATTCCTCGGTGCCTTGGGGTGTACTGGCCGCTACCGGAGGCACCATAGTGGTACTGATGGGGTGGGAGTCTCTAGGCTCCGTGGTGGAGTCCCTGCGTCAAGGGGGTATGGATTCTTCCACACCAGTGGCTCTGGTGCGCTGGGGTACCGAGCCCTACCAGCGCACAGTAGTGGGCACTCTAGAAAACGTGGTGCAGCGGGGCAAAGAGGCAGGTCTCAGCCCCCCAGTAGTGGCGGTTATCGGTGACGTTGTGAGGCTCCGTGACGATATACGGTGGTTCGACAACAGGCCCCTCTTCGGTAAACGGGTGCTGGTCACCCGATCCCGCTCCCAGGCCTCAGTGCTGTCGGAGATGCTGGCCCGGGAGGGGGCGGATCCTGTTGAGTTGCCTACCATTGAGATCTTCCCCTTAGATGACCCATCACCCCTGGATGATGCCATCCGAAGCCTTGGTAGCTATGACTGGGTCATCTTTACCAGCGCCAACGGTGTCGAGGCCCTCTTCGATCGGATGAAGTGCTTGGGTTTGGACACCCGATCTTTCGCCAGCGCTAAAGTAGGAGCCATAGGCCCAGCCACGGCCCAGGCGTTGGCACGGCGGGGAATAAGCGCGGACTTCGTTCCCGACGAGTACGTCTCCGAGGCGGTGGTCAAAGAGATGGGGGGAATGGAACTCGAGGGAGCTCGAGTCCTTCTACCTCGCGCCGACATTGGAAGAGAGGCCCTGTCTGAAGGACTAATTCGCCTTGGTGCCCGAGTTGACCAAGTTGCTGCGTACCGCACCCTGGTTCCCCAAGAGTCGTGGTCACGGGCCCGTGAGCTCCTCCAGGATGGTAGGATAGATGTCGCTACGTTCACCAGCTCCTCAACAGTTCGCAACCTTATATCCCTCCTCAACGGAGACACGACTCCTCTGAAAGAGGCCGTTATTTGCTGTATCGGGCCCATCACCGCCGCTACCGCCCGAGAGATAGGCCTTCGGGTGGACGTGATCGCCCGCCAATACACTGTGGAGGGCCTGGTAGAGGCTCTCAAGGAATACTTCGCCAGCAAAGGGGCTGATTAACAGTGGTCTTTCCTAAGGCTCGCCTGCGCCGGCTGAGGGAGCTGGAGTCCCTTAGGGCCCTCTCTCGGGAGACGGAGCTATCGGTGAAGGACTTCATCTACCCCCTCTTCGTGACCCACGGCCAGGGAGTCAGAGAAGAAATAGAGCCCATGCCGGGCTGCTACCACCTTTCTCTGGACTACCTTCCTGCAGAGGTAGCGGAGGTGGCCGCTCTGGGCATCCCAGGGGTGTTTCTCTTCGGCATTCCTCCTCATAAGGACCCCTCAGGTACTGGAGCCTACGAGGAGACGGGCATCATCCAGCAGGCCATAAGAGTCATCAAGAGAGAGGTGCCTCACTTGTTGGTGGTAACCGACGTCTGCCTGTGTGAGTACATCGACCACGGCCACTGCGGCGTAGTGGAGAACGGCCGTGTAGACAACGATAAGACTTTGGAGCTTTTGGCGAAAACGGCCCTCTCTCACGCCCTGGCCGGTGCCGACATGGTAGGCCCCTCTGCCATGATGGACGGGCAGGTGGGGGCCATTCGCCAGATTCTGGACGATAACGGGTTCAAAAATCTGCCCATCATGGCTTATGCTGCCAAGTACGCCTCCGCCTTCTATGGCCCCTTCCGTGTGGCGGCGGAATCGGTCCCCCAGTTCGGCGACCGTCTCAGCTACCAGATGGACCCCGCCAACTGGCGCATGGCGATGCGAGAGATCGAGTCGGATATACAGGAGGGCGCCGACATTGTGATGGTGAAGCCTGCCCTGGCCTACCTGGACGTTATTGCCAGGGCCAGAGAGCGCTTCCACCATCCTCTGGCCGCCTACAACGTCAGCGGTGAGTTCTCCATGGTCAAGGCGGCGGCTAGAAACGGCTGGTTGGACGAGCAGCGGGCCACCCTGGAGCTGCTCACCGCCATCAAGCGGGCCGGAGCGGACATTATCATCAGCTACCACGCTAAAGAGGTGGCCCGCTGGCTCAGGGAGGGGTGAAGGCTAGCAATGCAAATCACCTTCGATACGGAGGCAGACGCCCAGTATATCAAGTTCCAGGATGGCAAATTTTCGAGGAACAAAGAGGTACAGGAAGGCGTTATCCTAGAAATTGGGGAAGGTGAGATTCTGTTAGGATTGGAGATTTTTGATGCAAAGTCTCGCTTTTCCCTCAGCGATTTGTCCCAAGTGAACGTTCGAATGCCTCTGGAGTTAGTGGATACAACACCTGAGTAGATGCCTGCTGCATGTGATGGACGATCTGTAAGGGTAGGAAAGTTGCTTCCATGAACCTCGACCTCTCCCACCACCTTTACCAAGAGGCCCTCCGCTACATCCCCGGGGGGGTCAACAGCCCGGCGCGCTCCTTCCGCGCCGTGGAGGGGGAGCCCGTGTTTATCGCTCGGGGCCGGGGCTCCCACGTGTGGGACGTTGACGGCAACGAGTATGTGGACTACCTGGGCTCCTGGGGGCCCCTCATCCTGGGCCATGCCTACCCCGCAGTCGTGGAGGCAGTTAAGGCCGCCGCCGAGGCCGGCACCAGCTTTGGTGCCCCCACCGAGAGGGAGGTTAAGCTGGCCCAACTTATCTGCGAAGCCTTCCCTTCGGTAGAGAGGGTGAGGCTGGTCAACTCGGGCACCGAGGCCTGCATGAGCGCCATTCGCCTAGCCAGGGCCTACACGGGGCGTAACAAGATCATCAAGTTCGCAGGCTGCTACCACGGTCACGCCGACGGCCTCCTGGTCAAAGCTGGCTCCGGCGCGCTCACCCACGGGGTCCCTACCAGTGCCGGCGTGCCCGATGCCTACGCCCAGCAGACCCTGGTGGCGGAGTACAACGACCTAGAGTCGGTGGAGCGATGCTTTGCCGCCGTCCCCAAGGACATCGCCGGGGTGATAGTAGAACCTGTGGCCGGGAACATGGGGGTAGTGCCACCGTCTCCCGGCTTCCTGGATGGCTTACTCCAAATTACCCGCGACCACGGCGCTCTGCTTATCTTCGACGAGGTTATCACAGGCTTCCGGGTGGCTTATGGGGGAGCCCAGGCCCTATATGGCATTACCCCCGATATCACCTGCCTGGGGAAGATAATTGGTGGCGGCCTACCTGTGGGAGCCTACGGTGGACGTAGAGAGATTATGGAGGTGGTGGCACCTGAGGGGCCTATGTACCAGGCGGGCACCCTTTCGGGAAACCCCCTGGCGGTCAGTGCAGGTTTAGCTACTTTAGGGGGCCTCAAAGACCCCCAAGATTACCAGAGGCTGGAATCCCTGACCTCAAGCCTGGTAGATGGTCTCCTTGAGGTCAGCCGGAAGGTGGAAAAAGCGGTGACAATAAACCGAGTGGGCTCTATGTTCACCATCTTCTTCAACCCCGGCCCCATCCGCACCTATGAAGGGGCACTTGCCTCGGATGCTAAAGAGTACGCCCGCTTCTTCCATAGGATGTTGGAGAGAGGGATATACCTGCCACCCTCCCAGTACGAGGCTGCCTTCCTCTCTCTGGCCCATACGGAGAAAGATATAGAGGTCACTCTTAGGGTGGCTCAGCAGGCTCTTGGGGACTGATTCCACCGCCAAACAGGCGTAAGGGCCAGTATCGTAACCAGGCTTTGCCCACCAAGAGCCTTCTGTTGACCGGTCCGAAGTGGCGACTATCGGTGCTACGCACCCGGTTGTCCCCCATCACGAAGTACTCTTCAGGGCCCAATGCCCAAGTCCACTCACCCAATCCCAACGATGCAGGCTGGTCATGAACGTAAGCCTCTTCCAGGTGGTCGTTGTCGATGAACAGACTGCCATCAGCGATATGTACCTCTTCACCAGGTAGAGCGATAATGCGCTTGAGGTATACCTTGCCAGTGTCCCGGGGGTCACGCATCACCACCACGTCCCCCCTGCCAGGTTTTCGGTGGTGGTAAGCTATTCGATTTACCAGGAGGTGCTCTCCAGGCCGGAAGGCAGGCTCCATGCTCTCTCCCCGGACCACGTAGTGGTAGCTGGCCAACAACTGCATGACGCCGTAAAGAGGACCCAGCAAATATGACAACGTAAACCCCTGCTCAACGGCGCTCTGGAAGCACTTGGATTTAACTCACATTCTAGAACCGGGAAGGCGAAGCTGCAATGAGCCTTTCCAAGAACCTGAGGACTTGCAACGAGACGCAGGCTACTGTAATCTTGTTTACTGCTCAAATCTTATTGGGAAAAGGAGAAACAATGGAGAATCCATTGGCGAAACTGATAAACCTGTTTTCTGCTCGCGAGGTAGAAGCCCACTGCGACATCCCCTGTGGGATTTACGACCCCATATCTGCCAAGATAGCTGCACAGACGGTGCTTAAGATGGTGATGCGCATCCAGGGGCTACAGCAACCCCCCGCCGACGCCAGTACCGAGCAGCGGGCGACCTACGTCAACACACTGGGCCGCTATGTCACGGTGAAGGAGGAGCACGCTCAACTGTGTAAGAAAGAGCTCCTCATTCTATGGAGCGACTATTTTAAGCCGGAGCACCTGGAGAAGTACCCCGAGCTTCACTCCACCTATTGGGAAGCGGCCAAGCTGTGCTCTACCAATAAGCAGCAGGTGAACCAGGATGCAGCCAAGCAACTAGTGGAGGGAGTTGACAAGCTGGCCGGAATCTTTTGGGCCACCAAAAACGTTACCTATAAGGACGAGGTAGCGGAAGTCCGCTTCGGCACCTAGGTACTTCTTCCCCTCTAGGGTGATGGATTAATCCTTCAACTGCATATCTCTAGAGGGGAGGGGGTTTGGCCAGTGAGTGCAGGCCATAATCCCTGGCCTATGTTGCACTGTAAGATTCGGGGTTCTATAATCGAACCGTTCTTGGCAGGGGCGGCAGATGCCGCTTGTTGAAAGGGGATTAGAATATGGCACATACTGACATTGCATTGATGGCCCATCTGCTTCGTCGCGCGGGATTTGGTGTTACCCGGGATGAGCTGGAGGCCTACTGCGCCAAGGGATATGAGGCCACCGTGGAAGAGTTTATTCACCCCGAGAGCCAGCCACCCTGGGAGGACGACATAGGCGAGCGCTACTATGTGTCGTTCCGGGACTCCCTTGGCCTTGAGGGAAGCCAGGCCAAATGGGTCTACCGGATGATCAACACCAAGCGACCCCTTGAGGAGAAGATGGCCCTCTTTTGGCATGGTATTCTCTGCACAGGGGATGGCAAGGTGGAGAACGGTACTCAAATGTCCCTCACCGTCGAGATGTTTCGGCGCTTAGGCTTGGGGAGCTTCAAAGACCTGCTTATCGAAATATCCAAGCACCCGGGTATGGTCTTCTACCTGGACAATTGTGAGAGTCACAAGGATGCCATCAACGAGAACTACGGCCGGGAGCTCTTGGAGCTCTTCTCCCTGGGCGTGGGCATGGACGGCCACCCCAACTACACCGAGGAGGACGTTAAGGTCTGCGCCCGCGCCTTCACCGGGTGGACACTGGGCAACCTCGTACCTCGGTACCCCTACACCCGCTACCTCAGGCTCTTCATCTACGATCCCACAGATCACGACGATAGCGAGAAGAGCTTCCTGGGAGAGGAGGGTCGATTCAATGGTGAGGACGTTATCGACATCATCCTAAAACAGCCCGCCTGCGCCCGCTTCATCGCCCGACATCTGTACAACTTCTTCGTGGCCGACGACGTTGGGGTGCCGGCATGGCAGGACACCCCACCTCAGGACCCCGAGGCCATCCGTACTCTAGAGAAGGCCTTCGTGGAGGGTAACTATCAGATGAGGCCGGTGCTGCATGTGCTGTTCAACTCTGACTTCTTCAAGGAGGCCCGCTTCTCCAAGATGAAGAGCCCCGCCGAGGTGGTAGCAGGCACCATGCGTCTGGTCCAGGACTTCACCTTCCCCAAGTATGGCCTGTACCCTGTTGGCATGGAGGCTCGATATATGGGCCAGGACCTGCTCAACCCCCCTAGCGTGGAGGGTTGGCACACAGGCAAGGAGTGGATCGACAGCGGCTCCCTTGTGGAGCGCATCAATTTTGTGGCCGACCTCGTGGGCAACACCGAGCTGCCCGGTGTGAAGGCCATCGTCAACCGGCTGGCTGCCCAGAGAACAATGTCCCCCGAGCGGTTCTTGGAGGGCTGTTTAGACCTAATGGGCCCGCTGGAGGTCTCCGAGGATACCCACAAGACATTGATAGAGCATGCCCTAAGAGATGGCGAGCTGCGCAACTCCACCGAAGATGAGCGCATCATCTTCGCCCGCCGCGTGGGCGAGATGCTCCAGCTCATCGCTGCCACTCAGGAGTATCAGTTCAACTAAGGTAAACATAGGCTACCACCGAGCTAGTTTATTTAGCCATCCTAGAAGTGTGAGGATTAATATGACCCCTCTGACTCAACAGACATGTGTTGCGTGCCGTTCCGACTCCCCCCATGTCACCGACGAGGATATCGCCGAACTACACCCCCAAGTGTCTGACTGGAGCCTTATCCAGGAGGATGGGATCAGGAAGCTAGAGCGGGTGTTTCGCTTGCCAAACTTCGCTCAAGCGTTGTCCTTCACCAATGTTGTGGGGAACGTGGCCGAAGCTGAAGGCCATCATCCGCGCCTAGTGACCGAGGGGGGCAGGGTCACCATCACCTGGTGGACCCATAAGATCAAGGACCTTCACCGCAACGACTTTATCATGGCCGCCAAGAGCGATGCGCTCTACGGCCAGCTTTCCGAAAACTCGTAGCGAACTAGGCATCGTCTATTGGTTTGGCGTCGCCGCCCTCCTCCATTACATGGATATGGGGAGTGGGCAGTGCATCCAGGCCCCGCCAGTCGATGGGCCCCTTACCTTCCACCCGTGTCAGCCACACGGAAACATCCCGGTGCAGAAGGTCTGTGCGTACTCCAAGGAAAGAGGGCTGAAAGAGACTGAGGAGGCGCATACCGTCGGCAAGCTTAGTCCGGGTGCCGTGGCGGTTGTGGCGGGACCCATGGTAAAATCCCACGGCCACCTTAATAATAGCGTGGTAGAAGAGTCGTAGAGGATAAGGCGTCCTGAGCCAGAGGTGCTCCAGAGTCTCGTGACACTCCCAATACAACCTGTTATTGAACTCCCCTATAGCCCTGTTCAGTTCCCACGGTTTTTCTTCAGCGTCTGAGATAAGGGCGTGGATTCCCTGACGCTCTAACCTCTCCAGCCAAAGGCCATCCAGTTTGCGGCGAGTACCTCTTGAGGGCCAGAGGGGCAAGTCGTTTTCTTTCAACGGTGAAATGCGGCCTTCGTCAAGGATGTTATAAGTGTCGTTATCTTCGAGAATACTACGATAGTTTACGGCTATACAAATGTGGAACGGACTGAGGACTACGTCAGGCGCACGGGTAACCCGAGCCTAGTCAAGTACCATTTCATGAGGACTTACGTGGGGAGCGGCGATCAAGGCATCCAGCTCCTAGGGAACCATACCAGGAGGTTTGGAGAGAAGGCCAGGACTCTTAATACTCGCGCATTCCGCGAACCACACAGCTCTAGATCTCTACTGCCTCCTCATGAACCTCAACTTCTGGCGGGCCAGCGAACAGGGCTGCGAATTTGGCAACCTGCTCCAGGTAGGAACTACTCGACGTGAGACTAGCCTCATCTGCCTGACTGTCCCAGAAACTGATAGCCATAATCTTGTTACCCGCACGGTCTACTAGCAAACGGCCAATCTGCAAGCCCCTCCACCCGTGAATGGCTGGCGCTACAAAGTCCTTGAAAATAGCAATTCCTTCGTCCATCTTGCCTGGCTGGATGTTGACCCTTAGTACTTGAGAATACAATGGCTTGCCTCCTAATTAGTAACCCCGCGGTAAGAATTCCGCGCCACAATTATACAACCTTGAACTGAGTCCGGTTCCGCTGATTAGAAACTCATAGTCAAGTCCGAGAGTTCGCTCACTCTATGTATCACGCTGTTCAACAGCGATCGTAGGCTATGGCCACTAGTTATAGAGAGACGGAAGCTGGCTGAAGGCCCTGTCGTCGTTGGCTCGAAGGTTCGGGCGATAGCCCAAGGTCAGGACGTTGGGTCGAGTTCGACATGGAAATCACAGAGTTTGTGCAGAACGAGCATCTAGTTCAAACCTGTCCTAACGGCTCGCGCTGCGCTGGCGAGGCCCCATCCACTCCTCGTGGGAGGGCACCTCCTCGCCCACGACGTACAAGAAGAAGTAGCACCCCGTGTCGCCAAGGAATTTGAACTGCTTTCGCAGGTCTTTCACGGTCTCCTCGAAACCGTTGTGCGAGCGCAGGTAGTTTTGGAAGCTTCCGTGGCTCTTCTCCAGCTCGAGCATTCGGCGGGCGTTCTGGACGACGGCCTCGATCTTCCGTCGATTCCTGATCACGCGCCGGTCGCTCGTCAGCTCGTCCAGCTCCGCCTCGTTCAGGTTCGCGACGGTGTCAGCGTCGAATCCCCGGAACGCCTCGCGGAGCTCCGGCCACTTGGACTCGACGACTCGCCACGAGATGCCCGCCTGGAAGATGGCCTTGCACATCACCTCGAGGTAGTCGCCCACCGACTGGGCGTTGACCTGCTCTGGCGCCTGGTCATTGGGCATGATGCTTCTCCCCTCAGTGCTTCCTCTCCGAAGTTCGTTTGAAGTTAGCTGGAATTCCCCATATCAAGCTGCCCGGACCCAAGCGACGCACCATCCTCGACGAGAGCCATCGTAGTATTACTCACGAATGCCGTCAACCTTCCCATCAAGCTCACAAAACCATCCGTCGTCGTCGTGAACTGGCGTTCGATGGGCAGCGGAGGTGGCTGTAACTACGTTTTCACTCCCTTCGAACTTCCCCAGGCACGCACCTCGCCCTTGGTTGCCTCTGTTTACCTCTGATGACCTCAAGGATATTTGCTACCCTGGTGCTGGATGGAGCCCGGCGATACGCTCCAGCACTTGCCGGAATACCTCCTTGAGTACGGCGGCCTCCGTCAAGGATGTTACACAGAGTGACGTGTAGGGGCTAACCTGTTCAAAAGGCGTTTTGTTAGCATCGGAGACCAACTTTCCCACTTAGGTAACGCCTTCGCAGAAGCTCCCTTGCCTTGGAGCAGGAAAACCAAACCATCTTCCCTGTGATACTTTCCTCCGAGTGCAGGTTTAACTCGGTAAAGAACTTCAGTGAAAAAAGGAAGCCTTCACGAGGTGTCAGAGGTGATTGAGGAGCCAGGGCCAGGGGTGCGAAGCTTTGGGGTGAATCCAGAATTTCTTGGCTCACTTCAGAATCGTAGCTATCCCACGAGCATGCAGCAAAAAGCTTCGGAGAGGTCGTGCAATAGGAGTTAAGCAATTCCCAGTAGCCTCTCAAATTTGAGTCCGACGCTACAAGTTCTCCTTCTCCGTGACTGAACAGGAGGATACAGTTGTATTCATCCAGGGGCTCAAGGTGTGGAACCAGATCATCTGGGCATTCAACCTGGACCGGTTCGCTACCCTTGAGCAACAGACGGCGTCGCTTCATACTGGAGAAGACGTGGTCGCAGGCCTCGAACTCCCATCCCCTCAGATTATGTGACGCATCCACTACTAGAATGGTGGGATTGCCCGCAATGGACACGGAGCTCCATAGCATCTAACAACCTCGCTAACCGAGTAATCCTTAGCTCTCTTTATACAAGTCAGCTACTTAACGCCTGGCTTAGCAATTGTGCCTCATTAGGTTCTAAGAAATACTCAACGCTCGTAATCGTCCCCAGTTTTCTTACCGTGATGACCAGGCGAAGGCGACCATCGTCGCCCTTTTCAAGTTCCAGCTCCTTTGGCTCCCGAGACGTTTGGAATAGGGTTACCATGATTCTACCCCCTGCACTACAAGAAGATATTGCAGTAAACCACGATTGCCGATATCCATTGAAAAATAGAACCTATATACCACACTTGGCTCTTACTACTAGCTCCTCACCTCGCTCTGCACCTCTTTCACTACTCTGGATACCCGCGCAAGGGCGTCGTCCACATCTTGGGACCTGATATGGCGGTGGGTTACCATGCGGATGCTGCGCTCTCCTGGATATGTTACCGTGACTCCCTCCAGGGCCAACCGCGTGATGAACCGCTGAGGAGAATCGAGGCTCTGGTCTAGCTCGAAGATGACGATGTTGGTCTGCACCCGCTCAGGGTCAAAAATGATACCGGGAATTTGGGCCAGGCCCTGAGCTAGCTGGGCTGCATGGGCGTGGTCCTCAGCCAGCCTATCGATCATGCTCTGGAGGGCTACGATCCCGGCGGCAGCCAACACTCCCACCTGGCGCATCCCCCCTCCCACCATCTTGCGCCACTTGCGGGCCCGATCCACGAAGTCTCGAGAGCCACATAGAAGGGAACCTGCTGGAGCACTGAGGGCTTTGGAGAGGCAAAAGGAGCAGTCGTCCACCTCTTTAACTAGCTCACTGGTAGCTATCTCCAGATAAACTGCGGCGTTGAAGATACGGGCACCATCTAGGTGAACGGGTATGCTGTGCTGGTGGGCCACAGCGGCCACACCCTTGGTATCCTCGGGCGACATGACAGCGCCGCTACAGCGGTTGTGGGTATTCTCGACGCATACCAGGCCTGTGGGTGGAAAGTGGATGTTCTCCTTGGGGCGGATGGCTCTCTCTACCTCGTGGGGCTCCATTCTCCCGTGAGGATCGTTGGGGACCAGCCTCACCTGTACTCCAGCCAAAGTGGACGCACTGGCCACCTCGTTCCAGAACATATGGGCATCACTGCCCATGATTACCTCGTCGCCCCGATTGCAGTGGGTAAGAACAGCGATCAGGTTGCTCATGGAGCCACTGGCAGTGAATAGGCTCGCCTCCATGCCCAACATCTCTGCCGCCATCGCCTCAAGACGGTTGACGGTGGGGTCCTCACCATAGACATCGTCGCCCACCTCCGCCGCGGCCATGGCTTTACGCATCTCATCGGTGGGGAGAGTCACGGTGTCGCTGCGCAGGTCGATAACTTTCATCAACTCTCTCCTCTTACTGTAATGTTTTACCTCGAAGTCGGCGTCTGGGCACTATTCTAACAACACTTCTTGCCAAACACCAAAGGCACTTCTAAGATGGAGACAAGGCCAGTCTATGCGACAGAGTGCGGTCAGCTTCAAAAGTAAGGACATCGCCCTTGAGGGCGTGGTAGCCACACCGGAGGACCTCTCACCACCCTATCCTGGCGTGGTGGTGTGCCACCCTCATCCCCTCTTTGGAGGGGACATGAACAACCAGGTGGTGCTAATGGTATGCCGCGCCCTAGTGGAGGGAGGCTTCGCCACTTTGCGCTTCAACTTTCGTGGCGTGGGGAACAGCGATGGGAGCCACACCAAGGGTGAGAAAGAACCGGAGGACGTGAGAAGTGCCCTGGACTTCCTCTGCCATTGGCCAGGAGTGGACCGACGACGCCTGGGGCTGGCGGGCTACTCCTTCGGTGCCTCTACCATCCTTTCGGCCCTTGACAGGTATAATGGAGTGAAGGCCCTGGCTTTTATATCTCCCCCCTTGAGGGCAGTGAAGAGCCCCAGGGTGGCCACGGAGAAACGAGCCAAGCTGTTCATCGTGGGCGACAGGGACAAGCTTGTTGAAGCCCCATCGCTGAAGGAAACCATCGACACCCTACCCGTCCCCACCGAATACTCCCTGGTACCAGAGGCTGACCATTCATGGAGAGGCCATGAAGCACAGGTAGCCCATGAGGTAGCCCAGTTTTTTGCTCGAAGGCAGAGGTAGTGTCCTTTGGGAAAACAACATGAAATAGGAATGTCGAGGGGTACAAACAGGCCCTGGTACCAGGATTGGGTGCTGATACCTTTGATAGCAACAGTCTTCGCTGTCGACCAGGCCTCTAAGATCCTGGTGCGCTATAACCTGTCGCTAGGGCAGTCGTTCCCGACCGAGGGCACCTTCCGAATAACAAACACATTCAACACCGGCAGCGCCTTTGGCCTCTTCCGGGATCAGACTACCCCTCTTATCCTCGCCTCCTTCGTGGGCATCGCCATCCTGCTTAGCTTATACAGGAACCACCCTTTCCCAAACCTCCCTCTTAGACTCAGCTTGGGCCTACAACTGGGAGGCGCCCTGGGAAACCTGGTGGACCGGATTAACCTGGGCTATGTGACCGACTTTATTGCGCTGGGCTTCTGGCCAGTTTTTAACCTGGCTGACGCCTCCATCGTGGTAGGCATAACTATGCTGGCTTGGCTTTTCATCTTCTCCAAACCAGCGCCCTCTTCCGCCAGCGCGGTAGAGTCGCAGGAGGCTCCCATAACAGTCACAGATGAGGGGACTTCCCAGTGGTTGGAAGCTTCCGTAGCCTCCTCACCGTCTCAGGATGATGTGGAGGCCTCCGTTGGCAGCGCTGAAGAGTCGAGGGGAGTTACTCAG
Organism: Dehalococcoidia bacterium; assembly: GCA_965248115.1. Classification (GTDB taxonomy): domain Bacteria; phylum Chloroflexota; class Dehalococcoidia; order Lucifugimonadales; family CBDFII01; genus CBDFII01. The sequence continues at coordinate 494,102 of CBDFII010000005.1, read as the reverse complement.
GAGCTTACCATCGCCGAAGAACGCGGTCGCCTGGACCTGTTTCTTGCGGGGCAGCTATCGGACCTTACCCGATCCCGCATACACAGGCTAATCGAAGAAGGATACGTCCGTCTCAATGGGGATTACACAAAGCCCGCCCAGCACATAAAGGCTGGGGACCGCATCTTCATCACTGTGCCTCCCCCTGAGCCTGTTCACCTCGTACCACAGGCTATTCCACTGACGGTGGTTTATCAGGACGATGAACTTTTGGTGATAGACAAGCCCGCAGGTATGACGGTTCATCCAGGCCCGGGACATCCCACAGGGACGTTGGTCAATGCCCTCCTGGCTCTCGATCCAGGATTCCAGGGGATCGGAGGTGTTCTCAGGCCGGGCATCGTCCATCGGCTGGACAAGGATACCTCGGGTCTTATAGTGGTCGCCAAAAACGACCGTACTCACCAGCACCTTTCCAGGCAGCTAAAGGCACGACAGGTAACTAAGGTATATCTGGCGCTGGTAAAAGGTGTACTGGAGCCAGCTCAAGGGACAATCACAGCCCCTATACGACGCGACCCCCGTAATCGCAAGCGTATGGCCGTAGTAGAGGACGGGAGGGAGGCGGAGACAGAGTATAGGGTGCTGAAATACTTTGAGGATCACGCGCTCCTGGAGGCCCTTCCCAAAACGGGACGCACCCATCAGATACGGGTTCACTTCGCCTCACAAAAGCACCCTCTTGTGGGTGATGCATTGTACGGCAAGAAGAGCCCTATCCTTCGCCGCCACTTTCTCCACGCCCACCGGCTAGGGTTTAAACATCCAGTCACTGGGGAATACAGGGAGTTCACCTCCCCGCTACCTCCTGACCTTCAGCAGGTACTGGAACAACTGGCTGGGACCACCGTTCCCGTTATCTGAAGTCCAATCCTATAGGAAAACTCCCACCAGATTGGTCAAGCCCTAGGCCTCAGATAGCCTTGTGATACAATGGCCCCGAGGTGCCGCCCATGGTCGATGAGGTTCGAGTCCGATACGCCCCCAGCCCCACCGGAGAGCCTCACGTGGGAAACATCCGTACCGCCCTTTTCAACTGGCTATACGCCCGCAGGCACGGTGGCAGCTTCGTACTGCGCATCGAGGACACAGATAGAGAGAGGTACGTGGAGGGGGCCACCTCGGTGATCATGGATTCCCTGAGGTGGTTGGGGCTCCATTGGGACGAAGGTCCCGAGGTGGGAGGTCCCTACGGCCCATACTTCCAATCCGAGCGCTTGGAAACCTACCAGAGTGCGGCGAAAGAGCTGGTGGACAAGGGATACGCCTACTACTGCTACTGCTCCCCAGAGCGGTTGAAAGAGATGCGGAACGAGCAGCAGCGTAGGGGTGAGTCGTCAAGCTATGACCGCCGCTGTCGTGACCTCTCTCTCCCTCCACCACCCTTCCTCAGCACATCGAGCTTACAGGCATCGGCCACAACGACAGAGAGAGAGGGAGGCAAGGGGCATCAAGATGGCGGAGACAAGGCGGTGGTCCGCTTTAAAATGCCCCTCTCTGGGGAAACGGGCTTTCGAGACATCATCCGCGAGGAGGTGTCTTGGCAGAACGAGCTTCTTGACGACTTTGTGATCCTCAAATCGGATGGCTTTCCTACTTACCATCTCGGCAGCGTAGTAGACGACCAAGAGATGAAGATTTCCCACGTACTGCGAGCTGAGGAGTGGCTTCCTAGCACGCCACGGCATCTGCAACTGTACCAGGCTCTGGGCTACCAGCCACCTCTATTTGGCCACTTCCCGCTGATATTGGGCCCAGACCGCTCTAAACTCTCCAAGCGCCACGGCGCTACCTCAATCTTAGAATATAGAGATACGGGATTTCTTCCTGAAGCCCTGGTCAACTTTATGGCCCTCCTGGGCTGGTCCCTGGATGACCGCACCGATATCATCAGCATGGATACCCTTGTAGACAACTTCTCTCTGGAGCGCATTGGCAAGGCAAGCGCCATATTTGATAATGAGAAGCTGCTATGGATGAATGGTCTTTATATCCGCCAGCTGAGCCCCAACAAACTGGCAGAAAGTATGATTCCCTACCTGGAGCAGGCTTTGCCTCCAGAGATACCTCGTCCGTTGGATATGGATTATCTAGGTCGCATCGTGCCCCTTGTTCAGGAGCGGATCAAACGACTGGGCGAGTCGGCAGAGATGACCTCCTACTTTTTCCAGCAAAAACTAACGTACAAACGGCAAGACCTAGTTCCAAAAGGGATGGACCACGAGACCACAGGCGACGCTTTGAGTCTTGCATTGGAGGTGCTAGAGGCTGTGATCACCTTTGAAGCACCCTCCCTGGAGAAGGCCCTACGAGAGTTAGCAACCGAGCTGGACTTGTCGGGTCGACAGCTTTTTGGAGCCCTGCGAGTTGCTCTTACTGGCCGAACCGCCTCCCCACCCTTGTTCGAGACCATGGAGGTGCTGGGGCGGCAGCGCTGCCTTAACCGTCTTCAGCAAGCGGTAGAATACCTGATGACGTTAAAGGCTCCCCTGAACTAAGGTCGCCAGCCTATAAGCGTCTGTGGTGGCCATACCGATGGGGATGTGATCGGGGTGACCTAGGCACCCTCCTCTCGGTGGCGATTATCTCTGTGCTGACCAGTCCACAAGCTCTGAAAACGGGTTAGGCGAGAAGCTGTAATCAAAGGCGTGGCTCAGCGTTCTCCTCTTCAGCTTGTGGGTCGAGAGGTGCCTGAACGTTACCACTGGACAGCCGTTGGCGCATCACACCAGCCAAAAGCTCACCGAAGTGGGTTGAAGACTTGGCCAGAGCAGTGAAGTCGGACCCATTCATTGTCAGGAGGTCAACCGGTGTGAGTGCTCGAACCGAGGCTGTATGTTTCCCTCCCTGTAATAGTGCCATCTCTCCAAAATACTCGCCTAGCCCCAGAGTTGCTACCGATGTTTCCTGTCCGTCCTGCTGGCGGAACACTTCGACCTTCCCTGTAAGAATGATGTAGAAGCTCCACCCCAGCTCCCCCTGACGGAAGATAATCTGTCCCGCCTCGTAATGGGCCCGGGAGCTACCTCCGCTTCTGGCGATGTCCTGCTGCACGATGTCGCGCCGGAAGATAAGGGCCAGGTTCCAGTCAATGAGCACCTTTATCTTTCGCTCCAGCCGTGGTAGCTGATACAGGTAATAGGTTCGATATAGCCACCAGGCCAAAGCCCCCGACACTTTGAGGCCCAACACCTCGGCAGCTGCCGAGGATCTACCCAGAGGTACAAAGACCCCTCGATTCTTATAAGAGAAGGGGCGGGCCGTTTTCCCTTTAATCACCGATAAGATGTTCCTGGCCAGGTTTCTAGCCTCCCTTAGGGCGTATTGGGCCGTTGGAGGACACGTTCCACCCCTCTGAGTATCTGGGATGGCGGCGCAGTCTCCTGCTGCCCACAGACCATCATAGCCCGGGATGGCTAGAGTTTCGTCCACTATTAAACGTCCCCTTTGGTCTCGGGGACAAGGAATGGTATCGAGCAGCCGGTTAGGAGCGGCACCAATGGCGGCTACCAGGGTTCTAGTGGGAATCGTGACCCCATCGCTTAAAATGGCGCTCTGAGCGGTGGCGCCCCTAATCAGGGTGTTGAGCCGAATCTCTACTCCTCGCCGCTCCAACAGCCGATGGCTGAAAACAGCCAACTCGTCACCAAGCTCTGGTAAAATCCGGCTGGCGCCCTGGAGGAGGATGACCTTGACCTCTTCCGGGTCCACATGACGGTAGCTCCTTGATGCCTCCCTAACGAAGTCGTTTATCTCTGCTGCCACCTCGACGCCGGTGTAGCCGCCGCCCGCAACTACGAAGGTCAGCAGCTCACGCCTCTGCTCCATCTCATCCTCCTCCTCAGCTCTCTCTAAAAGACCTATTAGATGGTTTCGCAAGAAGAGGGCATCTCCCAGGGTCTTGAAGGGAAAGGCATGCTCTGCCATACCGGGGAGACCGGACAGGTCTGTGCTGCTGCCGACAGCAATAATCAGGTGATCGAAGGGGAGGTAGCGGTAGTCCGGATGATCACGGTAATAGATGATGACATTGCGACTTTCCACATCCACGGCCTCTATCTCGGCCTGGTGAAAATTGGTAAACTTGCACAGGCGCCGGATGGGGTTCACGAGGTGGGGAGGCTCGATGCTGCCTGAGACCACCTCCGCCAGCATGGGTTGAAAGAGAAAAAAGTTGTCCCGGCTCACCAGGGAAAGCTCAATTTGTCCACGTCGAGCCGCTTTCTGCAAACCTAAAGCGGCATAGACCCCACCATACCCCCCGCCCAGAATCACCACCCGCGGTGGCCCCTGGCTCTCTACCTTACTTGCTTCAGATGCCCTGTAGCCGACATCTCCCATTTCAAATTAGTACCATTTGATATTTATCCTCTTTAATGTGACCTTAAACATACCTGTGGCTCTATACACTGTCAATCTTCATTTCGATGCTAAGAGAGCGATGATCTCAGTGACCTATGCGTGGTTTCGGATGCCTACCCGGCTCCCAGACAGCTCTGGCACGAGCCCAAGCATACTTGCAACTCAGCGGTTGGCTCCCCTATTGGCTCACACCGACGAGGCCCACCGGAATATCAAGGTATCATTGATATTTGGCGGGTGCTTTAGGCTTGGAGTCCCGAAGGTGGACGGGCTTTAGCTACAACTTATGGTTTGGTTGTAGTTTGCCTTGCACAGTAGTGCCGATTTTACTATAGTCCCCCCATGCGGGCAGTGTTACCTTGGCTTATCAGCTTGGCCCTATCCATAATGCTGGTGATTGCCTGCGCCCAAGCTGAAACTACACCGACTCCGCTACCCACAGTTACACCCACAACTACGCCTACACTCGTTCCAACGCCGACCCCGACACCAACTCACACCCCCACACCCGTAACAAAACCTGCCCTAACTCTATCACCATCCCCCAGAGTCAGCCTCCCTGCCGACGATGGCCCCCATCAGACTAACACCGAGTGGTGGTACTACAACGGCCATTTGGTGGGAGAGGACAGCAGCCGTTACGGGTTTCATTACGTCTTCTTCAAGTTCCAGAGTCCCACGAGCCAGTTTTTTGTCTTGCTAGGCCAGTTTGCCCTCACCGACCATCAGCGCCGCACCTTTACGCACGACTTCCGATTTGGCGCTGGCCCCCAGGACGAAATCCTAGAGGGCTTCCGTGTTGAGCTGTCAGACTGGGGTATGTCCGGCTTCGCTGGCGAATTCGATCTAAAGGCGTCCCAAGCAGACTACGCTATTGACCTGCATTTGTCGGCTGCAAAGCCAGCAGTCCTCCACGATGACGATGGCGTAGTGGAGTTTCAGGTGACGGGGGACTCGTACTATTACTCATACACCAGCCTGGAGATTACTGGCACCCTCACTGACCACAGTACCACCAGGATAGTGACGGGCACGGCATGGATGGACCACCAGTGGGGTGATTTCCAGATCACAGACATCAACTGGGACTGGTTTAGCCTTCAGCTTGAAGACAACACAGAGGTAATGTTCGCCGAGGTGCGGGACCAGCAAGGGAATCCTGTGATAAGCTTTGGAACTTATGTGGATGCCGAGGGCAATGCCGTGGCGTTGAGCCAGGAGGAGTTTACTGTACGTGCCACCAGCGCATGGCACAGCCCCCACAGCAACACCGAATATCCCTCAGGTTGGACGGTGGACATTCTGCCCGTGGGCCTCTCCCTGACCCTGACGCCCGTTGTACTCGACGCAGAGGTCTATGTGGCGGAGAGGCCACCCCTATCCTATTGGGAGGGCGAGGTACAAGTATTTGGGGAGCGCAACGGAGCCTCGATCGGCGGCGTGGGCTTTGTGGAGCTGGCGGGTTACGTTGGCTCTTTTAAAACTGGAATGATCCCTACAAAAATGGGAAACTAGACGAAGCTTGACTCAAGGAGAGTCGGGCCATGCCAGAGAGCACATCCCCGCAAGGCAACTCTCGGCTCCGAGCTCTAGTAAGGGGCCAGGTTCAGGGGGTCAATTTCCGGAACTTTACCAGGCAGCACGCCCAAAGACTGGGACTGGTAGGATGGGTTCGGAATCTCTTAGATGGCGAAACGGTAGAGGTAGTAGCTGAGGGGCCACATCCTGCATTGGAGCAATTGCTGGCACACCTGCATCAAGGCCCGCGAGGTGCGTACGTAACCCAGGTGGAGACCGTGTGGGACGTAGCTCAGGGGGATCTCAGCTCCTTTCAGGTCCGGTATTAGTCTATTTTAGTTTATGGGCTATGTTCTCTACAGAGAGAGAGTCCGACATCCCCCGCCTCCACTATGTGGCTGTAACATCTATCGCTTCTTGCTCTTCTTTGCCTTCTTTTCTGGCATCTCCCCAACCCATGCGAGTGAGCGACTAACCCAATTCCGAACTCTATCAGGCTCCTTCCGCCAGGACTCCGGGATAACAACATACTCTCTCATAGGCCTGCCTTTCATAGGCTCCAAAATGAAAGCGCCCTCCTCCAGAAGAAGCTCGGCCTGATCACTTTCAGACAAGCGCAGGAACAAATCGCTGCCGAATAGGCCCATGAACATGTTTCGGTTTACAAAGCCAGCTACATTCCCGAACATCGGTCTGACCTGGACTCGGCTGTTGACCTGCCCCCGATAGTTGTACCACAGGTTATGAGACACTGGTAGCCCCTGGAACTGAGAAGGTGGGCCTTGCGGCCTCGGGAGCAGGTGGTCGGTAGTTCAAGGCGCTGTGAGGGCGCACCACATGGTTGTATTCGTGTCGCCATTGCTCCGTGAGGACCTGCACCTCCCAGAGAGTATCGAAGACCTCCCGATCCAAGAGCTCATCCCGCAGCTTGCCATTGAAGCTCTCCACGTATCCGTTCTCCCACGGGCTCCCTGGTGTGATGAAGAGGGTCTGAACCCCCACTCTCTGTAGCCATGAACGGACAGCCCTGGCAGTGAACTCAGGGCCGTTATCTGAACGGAGATGCTCCGGCACACCGTGCTCCACCATGAGGTTTCCCAGGCACTCAATGATGTGGGGTGAGCGTAACGAACGCCCAACCTCGATGGCCAGACATTCCCTGGTATACTCATCCACCACCGTGAGGAGACGAACAGGTCTGCCATCACGGGTACGAAGAGCCACAAAGTCGTAGGCCCACACGTGGTTCTGTCGTTGTGGCCTGAGGCGCACACAGGAGCCGTCGGTAAACCAGAGCCGTCCCCGCTTGGGCTGCTTGGCCGGGACCTTGAGCCCTTCCAGCCGCCAGATCCGCTCCACCCGCTTGTGGTTCACTCGCCACCCATCACGTCGCAGCAGGGCACTCACCCGGCGGTACCCATAACGTCCGTACCGGCTGGCCAACTGCACCAACGCCCTCGTGAGGGCCTCCTCGTCATCGGCTATTGTTACAGAGTACCTCTGTGTAGCCCGGGGTTGCGAAAGCGCCCGGCAGGCGCGCCGTTCGGAGATGCCATACCACTCCTGTACCAATTCCACGCATCGCCTTCGGCGGGCCGGGCTCAGAAGTTTCCCCGTGCTGCCTCCTTCAGGATCTGGTTATCTACCGTCAGGTCGGCCACCGCACTCCTGAGACGGGCGTTCTCCCCTTCCATATCACGCAATCGCTTCGCCTGGTCCACTTTAAGTCCGCCGTACTCCCGCCGCCAACGATAAAACGTGTGGTCCGATACACCTATGCGCCGGCAAGCCTGACCTAATGTCTCCCCTTGCGCTAAGGCCACCTCCGCTTCCCGAAGCTTCCCTATGATCTCCTCAACACTGCGCTGTTTCCTTGGCATTCTCTGCCCCCTTTCTTGCCCAGTCTCTCATATCAACTGGACTATTTCTTGGGGGTCAGGTCACCCAACGCCTCGCTCACACCATCTTCTCGGACTCGAAACACAGCAGTCTTGTAGATGGCCATCTCAACCTCCCTCCGCCGGTTGACTGGTGTTACTGAGAAGTCCATAGAGCCTCTCGATGATCAGACTCCACCCGCCTTCATGGGACTCCACCCGTTCCCGCGGTAAGAGCTCGTGGATTAAGGTCAGTTCGGTTTGGTTACCTAAGCGCCTCAGTGAAACCGTGACCAAAGTTGGGTTTGGGCCCGTATACTCCGATTGCCAGGTGAAGACGAGGCGATTTGGAGGGTCGATCTCGCGGTATTCTCCCGTGTGGGCTATCTCTTCATCTTTACCCTTCATGATGATTTCAAATGTGCCTCCAACTCTAAGATCGAGAGTCACCGAGGCTTTCCCATAAGGTGAAATCCAATGGCTCAAGCTATCTGGGTCGGTCCAGGCCGAAAACACTACCTCCGGCGTTGCTGGCAGCAGCCGGCGAATCTGCACCACTTCCTTTGGTTCACCGGGATTCGTCATTGGTTTTGTCTCACAAAGACTTTCTCTTTTCGTTGCCGAGGAAGGCCTCCAGAGCATCTAGGCGCTGCTCCCAAAAATCGCGGTACCTCTCAATCCAGTTGGAGGCTTCTATAAGAGGTTCGGCATTCAGGTCAAAATAGTGGTCACGACCTCTGACGTTTCGCTGAATCAACCCAGCTCTTTCCAGCACCTTGAGGTGTTTGGAGACAGCATTGAGAGAGATCTCAAAAGGCTCCGCAATCTCCGTCACGCGTAGCTCCCCACCTCTCAGACGGGCAAGGACTGCCCGTCGAGTAGGATCGGCAAGAGCCGCATAGGTTGAGCAAACCTTAATGACATAAAAGCAGTTTGTCAAGAGAAGGCCCAGCCAAGGGCTAAGGCTCGTTACTGTCGCGACATCTACAGAATGAGTTCAGTGACGTTTAGTTTGGACCTAGCAGGACTGGATGAAGTGGCCCATGCGTGAGCGCTTGGTACGCAAGTAAAGGCGGTTCTCCTCGTTGACACTGGTCTCCAGGGGCATCCGCACCGATTATATAATTGCCACTCGATTTTAAAGGGCTAGTGTTGTTCACTTATGGAGGAAAAGCCTCTTCTATAATGTGCCCCTCAGTTTTCCAGATCTGCTTACGAACAAAATGTTTGATGAAACATCGAAATCCTAATATCACTTTAAGGGGTTTTCAAGGCCAACCTGATTCGAGCCTGTTGATGTGGGGGGGGGTGTCCTTATGTCCTCAGTGTATGGCTCTGTCTCCATCTTCGCCACAAAGGGTAACTCGGATAAGCGCCGCAACAGTGGAAAAGGGGAGTTGAAAACGACGTTCAGCAACGTATCTTCAGATAACGATACCTTTATCGACTCTACACTTGCCGTTGGGATTTCATTTATCAATTGGTGCAGGTTTAAGAAAACACTTGTATCCAGAGGAGGCGAAACGACAAGCTGGACAAATGTCAATCTATTGTCGAGCTCCATTGTAGGTGCTGTACTCACTAGTTCCGCATCCACGTCGGACGGTTCCGATATGTCTGCCCCAGTTTGCTCCTCAAGTCGCTTCTCTCTATCTGTTGCGTCGGCCTCCTCGCCGGGTTCATCTGGAAAACTGCTGGGAACGCCCTCGATACTGGCCTGGCGCGTCCGCAGTTCGTCCTGCAATTGGTCAGCCATGGAACGAGATAAGATGGTCCCTCCATTAGCAACGTGGTGAATGGCATGGACAAACAGTTCGGGCTTGTCATTCTTCAACAAGTATCCACTGGCGCCCGCCTCGAGGGCAGCATGCAAGTACACCTCCTGGTCTGAGATCGTATTTATCAGAATTCTTACGTCCGGCATCTCCTCCCGAATCCGCAATGTAGCTTCAAGCCCGTTGAAGTTGGGCATAAATAGGTCCATAAGCACTACGTCAGGCTTAATGGCCCTGACCTTCTCCACTGCTTCGTATCCGTCGGATGCCTCCTCTACAACTTCTATGGAAGAGTCCATGGTAAGGATCTCCATTACCGCCCACCGGTACCGAATGTTGTCGTCAACGATCAACACTCTAACTCGATCCATTTTCACACCATCACTGTCGCGATGACATAATACACTTGTCGAGGAGGCGCAACTGAATCAGACGATAAGCTATCTCCTATTACACTGCGCTCCCCCAAGCTGCCCTGGATGATTATGGGTGCTATGCCCCTCGATCTCCCCGTCCCCGCCACACCGAATTCGCAGTGACGTTTAGTTTGGCCCTACTAGCAGGACTGGATGAAGTGGCCCATGCGTGAGCGCTTGGTACGCAGGTAGAGGCGGTTCTCCTCGTTGACACTGGTCTCCAGGGGCACCCGCTCCACAATCTCCAGCCCGTATCCACCCAACCCCACTATCTTGCGGGGGCTATTGGTGGCTAGCTTGAGCCGTTTCACACCCAAGTCTATCAGCATCTGAGCGGCCACGTCGTAGTGGCGCAGATCGGGGTCGAAACCCAAGCTCTCATTGGCTTCCACCGTGTCCAGACCGTTGTCCTGGAGAGAGTAGGCTCGTATCTTGTTGTGCAGGCCGATACCTCTCCCCTCTTGACGGAGGTAAATAAAGACCCCCGTGCCTTGGTCGGTGATCATCTTCAAAGCCATTCTAATCTGCTCGCCGCAATCACAGCGAAGGCTGCCAAAAACGTCCCCAGTGAGGCATTCGCTATGAACCCGCACTAGGACTGGCTCCTCGGCCTCCCACTTGCCCATTACCAGGGCGAGATGCTCGCCGGGCTCCACTACACTTTTATATGCAATGATGTTGAAGGTGCCGTTGGAGGTGGGCAAAGATGCCTCGGCCACCCTTTCTATGAGTGGCTCGTGCCGCCGACGGTAGGCAATGACCTGCGCAATGGAGATCATCTTGACATTGTGCTTCTGGGAGAAGGCCTCTAGCTCGGTGCTATGGGCCATGGTTCCATCGGGCTTCAATATCTCACACACGATCCCCGCTGGGTAGAAGCCGGCCATGCGGGTCAGGTCCACGATGGCCTCGGTGTGGCCGGGGCGAGCAAGCACACCTCCCTCATTGTAGCGGAGGGGGAAGATGTGCCCGGGCCGGGCGAAGTCCTCAGGACGGGAGTCGGCATTCGCCAGGGCTCTGATGGTTGCCGCTCGGTCATAGGTGGAGATGCCTGTGGTAGTACCTCCCTTGTAGTCAACAGAGATTGTGAAGGCGGTGCCGTGCATGGCAGTGTTGGCACCGTTGACCATCAAGGGGATGTTTAGTTCGTCCAATCGCTCGCTGATAATGGGGGCGCACAAAAGGCCCCGGGCGTTTTTGATGGCGAAGTTGACAGCTTCGGGAGTGACCTTCTCGGCTACCATGGTGAGGTCGCCCTCGTTCTCCCTATTGGCATCATCCACGATTATTAGGAACTTGCCCTGCTTTAGTTCCTCCAGGGCCTCTTCCACGCTGGCTAGGGGCATTTCCAGCCCTCCTTACAAAACTGTCGGAGATCGCTCACCACTGCCCAGGAGGTTGGCCACATACTTGGCTAGGATATCCACCTCCAGGTTGACCAGCTCTCCTACTCGCCCTTCCCCCATAATGGTATTTTGGAGGGTATATGGTATCACAGATACGGTGAAGGATAAAGCGCCCTTTTTTACTACGGTGAGGCTGGCGCCGTCAATGGTTATAAAGCCCTTTTCCACCATGTAGGGCATGAGCCTTTTTGGAGCGCGAAAGACCATCAGAAGACTCTCCCCATCGGCTCTGCGAGAGAGAACCCGGCCTGTGGCGTCCACATGACCCTGCACTATGTGTCCCCCCATCCGACCATTGGCAGTTAGGGGTCGCTCCAGATTGATGCCCTCGCGTGGCCTCAAGCGGCCCAGGTTGGTGCGACGGAGGGTCTCGGGTGCAAGGTCCATTCTAAAGACTCCATCCTCAAGGGCGACCACGGTGAGGCAGGCGCCGTTGACGGCGATGCTGTCCCCCAGCTTCAAGTCCTCCATCACCTTGGTAGCGACTACCGCGAGATGTGTGTCCGACACCTCCTCGACCCTTCCTATTTCCTCGATTATGCCAGTGAACATACTATTAACGCCCTGAAGGATAACCTACCACCAGCAAGTCCTCGCCCACGTGCTCCACTGTCACGCGTTTAAGTGCTATCGCTTCCGAGAGAGTGTCGACGCCATGCCCTTCTACTGGCGAAGGCGCCTCTTGCCCTCCTACTATGCGTGTAGCGATGAAGGCCAGGAGCTTGTCTACCAGGCCGAGGTCAAAGAGGGAGCCGAGCAAAGTGCCTCCGCCCTCCACCAACAGGCTCAAAACTCCCCTCTGTCCCAGGGCGGCCAACAGGGCCTGCATCTCTACCTGTCCCGTGGATGGGTCGGGGAATGATAGTACCTCCGCACCGGCATCCGTGAGCGCTGCGGCCTTCGACTTATTGACCTCTGCTACGGCGATGATAGCGCACCCGGGCTCCTTGAGAAGACGGGCAGTGGGGGGAGTACGTGCCTGGCTATCGACAACCACCCGCAAGGGCTGTCGTAGCAAAGGATGGCCATCTTCGTCCCGTGCCGTAAGCTGAGGGTCATCCAGGAGTACAGTGTTGATACCTACCATGATGGCGTCACACTTACTGCGGATTTCGTGTACGTGTCGACGGGCTGCTGTCCCTGTCACCCACTGGGAGTTACCGGTGCGAGTAGCTATCTTCCCGTCTAGGCTCATGGCGAATTTGGCAGTGACAAAGGGCATTCCCGTTGTAACATGCTTGGCGTAGGCTTCATAGAGGATTTGGGCTCGTTCCATCCCTTCACCCAAGCGTACTGAAATGCCCGATGCCTCCAGCTCTGCTATCCCGCTGCCGTTCACTCTAGGGTTGGGGTCGGTGATAGAAATGTGCACCTCATCGATACCGGCTTCCATTATAGCGGTGGTGCAGGGTGGAGTACGGCCATAAAAGCAGCAGGGCTCCAGGGTCACATAGAGGCCCGCTCCTCGTGCTTGCTCTCCTGCTTGTTGCAGAGCAACGACCTCGGCATGGCTCTGGCCCGGGGGAAGTGTATAGCCCTCCCCCACCACACGCCCCTCTTTAACTACGACAGCCCCCACCGGGGGGTTGGGGCTGGTCGAACCCAGTGCATGACGGGCCAGGAAGAAGGCACGCTCCATATAGTCCATAGTTAGGAGTTTGTATCCAGGTTGAGAGGGAGCTCTGGGGAAGCCATAGTGTAACCAACCCTGAATTGTGGCAACTTTGTAATTGCAAATAGCTTGGCCCGATTTGTCAGGCTCGGTTCCGCACCACGGTAGAGCCAGTCCTCTAACGTCTTGAGAGGAACTACCAGAGCGTCGGAAAATCGCTTCACACTACCCCGGAATTCACTTTGCTTAAGCCATTTCTTTAGAGCATTACCATTGCGAGAGGCTTTTAGTTCACCTGCAATGGAGAGGCTAGACAGATTTGATAGCGAGGTCTTCTTATAATCCTGATGAGAACGGCTAGGGGTGGGCTCGGTCTGGCCTTGGTACTTGCTCCCCACCGCCTTAGAACCGTAAAGGTGCTCAGCCGGTTTGGTGAGACGTAGGAAGGATATTTGGGAGACCTTCATCCCAAAGTAGAGGTTGATAGGCAGAGCGGCAAGGTTACTGAACTCTAGGGTCAAGTGCCCCTTCCAGCCGGGGTCCACGAAGCCAGCGGTGGAGTGGACTATGAGGCCAAGGCGACCCAGAGAGCTCTTCCCATCCAAGCGTGCAACAATGTCGCCCGGTAGGTGTATCTCCTCCAAGGTCATTCCCAAAGCGAATTCGCCGGGATGGAGAACGAAGGGGTTAATCTCATCGATCTCTAGGGGCTCGGTTAAACCCTCCATTTCTTGCTTAACATCTATGACCTGAAAGCGGTGGCGTCGGAACACTCGAATTTTCCGGCCCAAACGCAAATCAACGCTGGCGGGTTGGATACAGGTGGGGTCTAAGGGCTCGATAACAATACGTCCCTTGGCCAGCTCCTCTTTTATCGAGCGGTCGCTGAGAACCATTGCTGGGTACCATACCCCCTTTAGCACCGAATTGTAGCAGCCAGAAAAAGGCCCCGCAACTCCGAGTCTAACGGGAAGGAAGGTCGTCGGTCACTGGATCGCGAAGACCACCTGCACTGTGGTGGTAATCCTGAGCTCTCCCCCACTTATGGGGGTGGTGACCTCAGCTGCTGCTAACTCGAAGGTGCGAACTCCAACGGACTCCACCCTGGGTACAACTCCGCCAGCTTCGCTGATATACACTAGTGGGCCGACCTCAACGCCGGTAAGCTGGGCGAACTGCTGGGCCTTGGCTAGGGCGTCCTGCACCGCCCGCTCCCTGGCTTCTCTTTCCAATGCGGCGGTGTCATCTATAGCAAAGTTTACCCCTTGAATACGCACCAGGTCTCCTCCGGCCTGAGCCACTTCATCGATGAGTTCGCCTACGTTATCTAAATCTCTAATCTTCACCGCCACCTGGTTGCTCACCCTGTATCCTACAAGCTCCTGTTGCCTAAGCCTGTCGTTATACCTGTACTCCGGTGAGATGTTGAAGAATCGGGTCTGAATGTCTCTGTCCTGCACTTGCCGTTCCTTGAGTGCTTGGACGATGCGGTCCATTGCCCGTGACGCTTGACTGTTAGCTTCCGCTACGGTCAAAGCGATGGCCTCCACTCCAGCATTAAGGAGGGCCAGATCTGGAGGAGCCGTTACCTCCCCCCTCCCTACCACCCAGATACCAGTTTGTTGGCTCACGCCGTAGGCGATGGCAGGGCCCGTCGACTCAGTTGTGAGAGAGGAAACCTTCGACTCCGCTAGTGCATCGCCCCCGGCACTTTGAAGAACAGAGACACTACCCTGTGTCGCTACTGGAGTGGGTGTGGGGGTGGTGGTGGTGCAGGCCAGGAGGCCCAGCAAGGCGCTTACAGGGACCAGCATCGGGATGAGGAGTCGGCTCAATCTCATGGTTGCACCTCCTTGCGATTACTACCCAGTGTGTTGCCTTTCTCCCACGCTGATGGAGACCTGTCGCTTACTTTCTGGGGTACATTTCACATTAACAGAATTCTGCTCATACTTTCACACACCAAAATGTTACGACCTTCACTGTAAATAGGCTCGTACCAATTTGCAAGGGTAAGGTGAGAGGCTATAATACTAGTACATAGTCCCCTTGAAGGCGGGTAGAAAGGCTAACGTAAGGTCCACCGGTGTCCAAGCTTATAAAAGAGTCGATAGAGGCTATTGTCCTGGCCCTACTTGTTCTTGTTGTTATCCAGTTCAGTATACAAAACTTCAAGGTGGAGGGCTCGAGTATGAAACCCACCCTGGAGGCTGGGCAGTACCTGGTGGTAAATAAGCTGGTGTACTTCAAGGTGGACATGCAACGCCTCTCTCGATTGGTGCCCTTTTGGGAGACCACCGGAAGAAAAGAGTTTCATCTCTTCAATCCCCCTCAGCGCGGCGATGTAGTTATCTTTCACGCCCCTATAGATCTCAGGAGGGACTTCGTGAAGCGGGTGGTTGGTCTCCCAGGGGAACAGGTCGAAATCCGGGAGCAGGGAGTGTACGTAGATGGCAAATTGTTGCAAGAGCTTTATTTAGAGGGATTGGACATCACTCGTCTCATGGGACGTCTCAACCTTAATGAGGGCGAATACTTTGTAATGGGTGATAATAGGCGCGGCAGTAACGATTCCCGGGACTGGGGTCCCGTGCCCATAGACAACGTCATCGGCAGGGTCTGGTGCGTCTATTGGCCAATCTCCGATATGACCTGCATGTGAAGAGTGAGCGTGCCCCTGGCCTCCGACTTGCAGACCACGCCGATGGCTGCTAAAATACCGACGATTTCCGATGCATTGTTATCCTCTTGGCGAGCGGTTTAATCACCGGTAGCAGTGCACATTCTCACAGCGCACACTCCGGGTCGAACTACGTCTGCAGCAAGCTGTAAGTGTCAAAAAGGAGCATACAAGCATGGGAAAGATAAGGGCCGCCATAATAGGAGTGGGTAACTGCGCCTCTGCGGTGGTCCAGGGGGTTCACAAATATCGAGAGATACCGGAGAACGGCTTCACTCCCGGTATCATGCACAACTTGGTGGGAGAATATGGGGTGGGGGATATTGAGTTCGTCGCCGCCTTCGACATAGACATCAATAAGGTTGGCAAGGACCTGTCGGAGGCCATCTTCACTCCACCCAACAACACCATTAAGTTTGCCGAGGTTCCTAACATGGGAGTTCCTGTGGATAGGGGGATGACCCATGACGGCATCGGTAAGTACGTTTCAGACCTTGTGAAGAAGATCCCCGGCGAGACGGCGGACATCTCAGGGATCCTTAAGGAGCGCCAGTGTGATGTGGTGGTAAACTATTTGCCTGTCGGCAGCGAGGAGGCTACCAAGTGGTACGTGGAGCAGGTGCTGTCCGCTGGTTGCGCCTTCATCAACTGCATCCCCGTGTTCATCGCCAAGGAGAGCTACTGGCAAAAACGCTTTGAAGACCACGGGCTTCCTATCATTGGCGACGATATAAAGTCCCAAGTAGGTGCCACCATAACCCACCGCGTGCTTACCCGGCTCTTCGAGGATCGAGGTGTGAAGATCACCCGCAGCTACCAGCTTAACTTCGGGGGCAATACCGACTTCCTCAATATGCTGGAAAGGGAGAGGCTCGTCTCCAAGAAGCTCTCTAAAACCAAGTCGGTAACTTCCCAGATGCAGACGGAGCCGGACGACCACAACATTCATGTGGGTCCTAGCGATTATGTGCCTTGGTTGGACGACCGCAAATGGTGCTACATACGCATGGAAGGCCAGAGTTTTGGTGACGTACCCATAAACCTGGAGCTGAAACTGGAGGTATGGGACAGTCCCAACTCAGCCGGGGTGGTAATCGACGCTATAAGGTGCTGCAAGCTTGCGTTGGATCGTAAAATAAGCGGCTCCTTGTTGGGCCCTAGTGCTTACTTTATGAAATCACCTCCCGTCCAATATACCGACGATGTCGCCCGACAAATGGTGGAATCCTTTATACAGGATAGTCAGCAATAATCTTGTCTCCTCACCTACTGGAGTGAGCAAGAGACTATGAAGATCGCCCTGGTCTCCCCCTACGACTTTACCTGGCCCGGTGGGGTTACCAACCACATCTCTCAGCTAGCCCACCGGTTCACCGACATTGGTCACCAGGTCAAGATCCTTACCCCCCATTCCCCCTCTCGAAGCATGCCCATGGACGGCGACTTTGTTCCGTTGGGGAGGTCCATCCCCGTACCAAGTGGAGGCTCTATCGCCCGTATCTCTCTGTCTATTTGGCTGTACCGGCGCATCAAGGCTCTGCTAAACAAAGAGGCTTTCGATGTGGTGCACCTGCACGAACCCCTAGCCCCCTTCCTTCCCCTGTGCGTCCTTCAGTGCTCCAAGGCCCTCAATGTAGGCACTTTCCACGCATTCCACGGCAGCCATCGGGCCTATCGAGTCAGCCACCTCTTGCTTAAAGGTTTGTACCAGAAGCTGGACGGGCGTATCGCCGTTTCCGATGCCGCCCGCCAATACGTCAGCAAGTTTTTCCCGGGAGAGTATCGCATCATCCCCAATGGCATAAACCTTGAGGACTTTGCCGCCAATGTAGAGCCTATCAGCGAGCTACAAGACGGCAAGACCAACATCTTATTTGTAGGCCGTCTGGAGAAGCGTAAGGGTCTGCGCTATCTGCTTGAGGCCTTCGCTCAGCTCAAGTGGGAATTTCCCAACACGAGGCTCATCGTGGTTGGCCCCGGAAATCCTGACAAGGAATGCTATCGGATACTCAGTGAGCGCAATCTACAAGATGTTCTCTTTGTGGGTGTGGTGGACTACCATGAACTTCCCCGTTACTACCATACAGCCCACATCTTTTGCTCGCCAGCCACCGGCAAAGAGAGCTTCGGTATTGTGCTCCTTGAAGCCATGGCCTCTGGCGTTCCCATCGTTGCTTCCAGAATCGAGGGCTACTCAGCTCTTTTGAACGATGGTGAACACGGATCGTTGGTTTCTCCCCGAGACAGCGTTGCCCTGGCCGATGCCCTGGCTCTGCTGATCCGCCACCCCGAGCTTGGGCAGCAGATGGCCGCTAAAGCCAGGAGAGGGGTAGAAGAGTTCCGCTGGCAGACTGTGGCCCAACAGGTGTTAGACTACTACCAGGATCTGTTGGAAGAGAGAAAAGGTGCTGCTGGCCAGAGAACGCATTAGAGGCCTGGTGCTTCGCTACGTGGAGATGCCGGGCGCCCGCCTCCTGTTAGTACTGGGGTTTACTCCCAATCTGGTCAGTGTGCTGGGCTTCTTGGTATCCGTGATTGCCGCAACTTTGGTCGGCGGAGGCTTTCTCCTGGCTGGGGGAATCGTCTTCCTGGTGGGTGGCCTGTTCGACCTTATGGACGGGGCCTTGGCCCGGCTTCAAGGCAAGGTAACCCCTTTTGGCGCTCTCCTGGACTCTACCCTGGATCGGCTCGGAGAAGGGGCCCTCTTTGTGGGGCTGGGGGTGTATGCGGTCCTGGCCGACTATACCCAGGGGGGCCTACTCCTGTTTATGATTGCTCTATTTCTTGCAATTATCGCCTCTCAGTCTGTAAGCTACCTGAGAGCTCGCGGTGAATCCCTGGGAATAGACACTCGAGCGGGCCTGATGACCCGTCCCGAACGGGTTGTAGTTCTCTCCTTGGGCCTTATGCTGGGCCAGGGATGGATTGAAGGTGCTCTACTAGTGGTGGCAGGACTATCCATCTTCACCCTGATGTACCGCCTCTTTCATATCTGGCACCACTTGAGGAGTGGATAGATTCGGGACTTGGTTGTACACTAGAGATTAACAGAGGACCTCAAGTGCCTAGAAAACAGATGCCCTCAAGGAACTAAGATGTCCATAATTCCTGAAGGGAACAAGGACGAGCTAAAGCGGAGCTTGCGCCGCGAGCTTAAAGGCGACGTGACGTTGCGCCTCTTTACTCAACGTTCATCTTTGCTTACTATCCCTGGGAGGGAGTGCAAGTCCTGCCCTCAGACCCAGGAGCTTTTAGAAGAGCTCGCCTCCCTCTCTCCCAAGCTACACCTGGAGGTTAACGACTTTTTCTCCCAGCCCGAGGAGCGAGACAGGTACGGTGTGGAGCGCATTCCCGCCATCGTGATGGGTGCCGATGGGGATTCCCGAATGAAGTACTACGGCAGCCCGCTGGGCTACGAGTTTGTGACAATCCTTGAAGACCTCAAGCTCCTTTCCAGGGGAGTGAGTCCCCTCAGCGTACAAAGCCGCAAGAACCTGCGCCGGGTCAACCAGCCGGTGCATATCCAGGTCTTTGTCACACCCAGCTGCCAATATTGCCCCACCGTGGCCAGGATGGCCCACGCCATATGTCTGGAGAATACCGAAATCAGCGCTGATGTGGTGGAGGTGAGTGAGTTTCCTAACCTCGCTCGAATGTACAACGTGACAACAGTACCCAAGACGGTGATCAACCAGGTGGTTCAGTTCACCGGAGCACTACCTGAGGACCAGTTCGTAGAGAGGGTGCTGGGGGTGGGGGTGAGAGAGTCTACCCAGGACGATGCCACCAAGCTGAGGAGTAAAAGATAGCGTTGGCCAAGGAGCTAAAGGGCGATCTTCAGGGTCAGGGGCTTCACATAGCTATTGTGGTCTCCCATTTCAACGACTTCGTCACCCGTCGCCTTCTCGAGGGAGCCCAGGAGGGACTACAACAGCACGGGGTGGGAGATGAGGATGTGGTAGTAGCCCGGGTACCTGGTTCTTTGGAGCTTTCCCTTGCCGCAAAGACCCTAGCCAAGACGGGGCAGTACGATGCAGTGGTGTGCCTCGGCGCGGTAATACAAGGAGAGACTGGCCACTACAAAGTTGTAGCGGAGCAGACGGCGGCGGGCATCAGTCGAGTAGCCCTAGAGGTAGAGGTGCCCATAATCTTCGGAGTCCTCACCACTGATAACGTCGAGCAGGCCATCAATCGTGCCGGGGGAAAGCTGGGAAACAGAGGCTATGATGCGGCTCTTTCGGCCATTCAAATGGGGCGGCTTATGCGAAAGCTAAAGGAGCTGCAGCGGGGCTAGTCCGCTATTTTGTAGACCTTATCTCCTCTCCGTACTCTGTCGTTGACCTTGATACCGATCGCCTGGCCCGCAGCAGCCTCGTTTACATTTACGTTATCAACCTGCATCGAGTCTATGATGAGCTCTATGCCGGTGGTGTGGCCAAGGATGTGGATCCGGTCTCCCGACTCGACTGACTGACTAAGCTCGATTCCCGCCACCACTGGACGGGCGAAGAACTCGGTCACTACCCCAATCTCTATCTCGGCCATGGTACTCCCGCTTCCCCAACTAACCTCCGGATATTCCCCCTACCGACACATGCGTTTCATGACCACTAACAGTGTTCTAGCTACTCGGCAACGCCAATCACATAATAACATAGATAAGCATTCATCTAAGGCCAACCCTGGCGCTAAACCCAGTTGTCGGCCCTATGCCGCAGCTACGATTGGGTTGACACTACCTACCTCGTACTATACGATTTAGATTACGGCTATATGTAGCTGGAGAGGGGATATAGCTCAATTGGGAGAGCGCGGCGTTCGCATCGCCGAGGTTGGGGGTTCGAGCCCCCCTATCTCCACCATCGTGCCCCTGTAGCTCAGCCAGGATAGAGCGGCGGCGTCCTAAGTCGCGCGTCGGGGGTTCGAGTCCCTCCAGGGGTACCATTCAGGAGCGTAGCTCAGTCTGGCCAGAGCGCCGGTCTCCAAAACCGGTGGTCGGGGGTTCGAATCCTCCCGCTCCTGCCATGAATCGTATCTGATGGGAGGTTTTTGGCGGTGTCTCAAAGGCCTCCTCTTTTCGATGCTGTTAACCACTTTCAGCGGGAAGGGTACGAGTGTATCCCTAACGTCTTGTTACTCATTGTCCATCTGGCCCACCTGACTAAGAGGCTCAACTTCGGGTGGGCCATTAACTGATGGAGCTCGTATCACACTCCAGGACTTCATAGAGGGGCAGGCCTGGCATTCTGGATTTGCGCTTCGGGAGAGTTCGACGGATAGCGCGGTCAATACCTGAGATGTTAATAAATGGCGAGAGGCGTATGCACTTTATAGATGTCCCAATGGTTGACAAAAGCGATTAAGGGATATAAGTTTCGGGCATTGAATACTCGTGCCCGCGGTGTCGGTACAAGGTTATCTGGAAAGAGGGAGGCAGGAGTATGGCCGACAAGGATATAGCCTTGATGGCACACTTAATGCGTCGTGCTGGCTTTGGGGCAAGTCGGAAAGAGCTGGAGGAGCGAGTAGCCAAAGGGTACGACACCACACTGGAGGGGCTGCTGCATCCAGAGGTGGCTCCTCCAGCGGACGAACAGGTCCTCCTGAGGTATCAGCCAGGCACTATGTGTCCCGGCGGCGGTGGGCCCATGGGGAAAGCCAACTGGATGTACCACATGCTCAATACTGGGCGAGTCCTGGAAGAGAAGATGGTTCTCTTCTGGCATCAGGTGTTCGCCACCGGAAATGCCAAGGTGGACAGCCAAACCCAGATGCTGGAACAGATTGCCATGTTCCGACGCCACGGCTTGGGAAACTATCGCGACCTGCTGATGGCGCTGGCCAGGGATCCCTCTATGATCTTCTGGCTGGATAACAACGAAAACCACAAGCATGCAGTCAACGAGAACTGGGGCAGGGAGCTACTGGAGCTGTTCTCAATGGGGGTGGGCAACTACACCGAGGAGGATGTAAGAGAGGCCTCCCGGAGCTTCACCGGATGGACTATGGCCGCGAAGCTACCCCGATTTCCCTACGGTAGCGGCTTCTACTGGAGGTTCGAGTATAAAGCCGACGACCATGATGAGAGCGAGAAGAGCTTTTTGGGGCACAATGGTCGTTTCAACGGTGAAGATATTATTGATATCATCCTCCAGCAGCCGGCGAGTGTCCGATTTATCGCCCGCCACCTTTACAACTTCTTTGTGGCCGACGAGCCCCAGGTGCCAAGCTGGTCCAACGAAGCCCCTCGGGATCCTGAGGCCATAGACATCCTGGCGACTGCTTTTACCGAGTCCAACTACGAGATAGGAGTCGTGCTGCGTACCTTGTTCAACTCCGACTTCTTCAAGGAAGCTCGCTTTGCGAAAGTAAGGAGTCCCGCCGAAGTGGCAGTCGGCACTCTCCGGATGGTGGGCGGCCACGAATTCCCCAGGCCGGGCTTTGGTGAACTGTCCATGCAACCCACTTACATGGGCCAGGACATACTCAACCCGCCCAGTGTAGAGGGTTGGCACACAGGCCAGGAGTGGGTAAACAGCGGCTCACTGATGAGCCGGGTCAACTTCGTTGCCGACCTGGTGGGTGACATCAGCCTGCCTGGTGTTCAGTCGATCATCAGCCGGCTTAAGGCTCAGGGAGCTCTCTCGGCCGAGGGGGTGGTGGATGGCTGTTTGGACCTGCTGGGTCCCCTCGAGGTAGAGCCGCGAACTCGCCAACACTTAATTGAGCAGGCTAAGGAGGGTAGCATCCTGCGCTGGGACACCGAAGATGAAGTTTGTGTTTCCGAAAAAAAGGTCGCCCAGATGCTGCAGCTGATCGTTGCCACTAGAGAGTATCAGTTCGGATAAGTAGCTACTAGGCGGTGTCCTGGAGCCACGTTCATCAGTCACGACTCTAAAAGGGAGAGCATTGAGATGCTTACAACCATAGCGGCAGGGCGAGTGTACAATTTTGGTCACGTAGTGGGCCATGGCACGATCGCAGGTCCAGGATTTTTCCTTCCAATGGCGTTGGCTATAGGCCAGGACGGCGTGGTGTACGTGATCAGCCGGGGCACCGAATATAACTTCTATTCCCGAGTGACCAAGCTAACCATTGGATCTCCTGGGGAGGAAGAATTGCTTGGCGAGTTCGGCGAATATGGAGAGGGTGACGGGCGGTTGATCTGGCCCTCCTCTGTGGCTCTGGACTGGGAAGGAAACGTATATGTCGCCGACGAGTGGCTTAGCCGCATCTCCATCTTCGATAAGGATGGCAATTTCCTGGACAAATGGGGCACACCCGGAGAGGGAGAGGGGGAAATGAACCGGCCCTCCGCCATGGCCTTTGACCAAGACGGTAACCTTTGCGTGGTCGACAGCGCGAACAATCGCGTCCAGAAGTTTACTAAAGATGGAAACATTTTAGCCAGTTTCGGTGAGGAGGGGAGTGATGAAGGCCAGTTCAACCTTCCTTGGGGCCTCACCATCGACAACCATGGCGACATATACGTGGCAGACTGGAAGAACCACCGGGTACAGAAGTTTTCCGCCGACGGTACCTTCCTGGCAAGCTTTGGTGCTTTTGGAACAGGAGTAGGGGAGCTAAACCATCCCTCTGATGTGGCTGTTGACGGTGACGGGGACGTGTACGTATGCGACCGGGCCAACAACCGTGTCCAGATCTTTGGGCCCGATGGAGAATTCATCACCTCCCTCATGGGGGATGCCCAGCAGCTCTCCAAGTGGGCCCAACAAAAGGTGGCGGCTAATCCAGATGTGATTAAAGCTCGACGCAGGGTTAAAAGCCTGGAACCTGAATGGCGATTTTATCAGCCTACAGCAGTCGCCTTTGACAATGCGGAGAGCCGCATCTTTATTGCCGACTGTCAGCGTTATCGACTGCAGATATATATAAAAGACAAGGATTATGTGGATCCCCAGTTTAACCTGTAGGTCTGCGGGAGCGCTCTCGTCAGCTTAACAAGTGGAGATACTACATGGGCCCACTGGCAAAATGGGTCCAGATAGAGAAGGCGAAAGCGCTACATAGATAGTGTCCTCCTACTTTCCTTGCGTGCCCTCTTCAAAGGTTTCGCAGCGTCAGACAAAATAAGACGGGCATCTTCCTATTACTCTCGGAAGCTATTTACCTCCTCCTTTTCAAGGATAGTCGCCGTCTGAGAGAAGCTCACGTATGAGCAGGAGGTAAGTGTCCTTTCCTCCATCAGAAGGTGGCTTTCCACTAGAGATTTACGACGATAAAGGTTGCTATCTCTCCTCTTTCCCTCCCTTGTTGACAGGGCCTTCCACTCTGGTGAGAATGGCTCTGTCCCCACCATCTTTTGGAGGAGGTCTAGAATGGCTGACCTGTCAAAGCAGGAGATCAAGGCCCTGGGCCACGCCGTGGGTTTGGACATTCAAGAACCTCATTTAGCGCAGTTGACTTATAGCCTCAATACACTGCTGAAGGCCCTAGCAGAGATAAATCCACCAGGACTGGAACACGTAGAACCTCTGCCCATCATTCTTCCTCAAGAGAAGGAGATGACATGAACAAAGCGGACATCCCTTTCTTGAGCGCCACCCAGCTCTCCCACCTGCTGGAGACCAAGGAGGTCTCTCCTTTGGAGACCACCGAGGCCTTTTTTGAGCGCATAGATGCCGTGGACTCCAAGCTCAACTCCTACATCACCGTCTGTCGGGAGGAGGCATTGAGGGATGCCGCCATAGCAGAGAAGGCTATTGCTCGTGGTGACTATCTGGGCCCCATGCACGGGGTGCCTGTGGCCGTTAAGGACCAAATGTGGACCAAGGGCATCCGCACCACATTAGGCTCTACCATCATGGCCAATTTCGTGCCCGATGAGGATGCCACCGTGGTGGCCAGGCTCAAGGATGTGGGAGCCATCCTACTGGGGAAGCTGAATCTGAGCGAGTTCGCTATGAGTGTCACCCACAATTACGGCCAGCCCCGCAACCCCTGGGACTTGGAGCGAAACCCCGGCACCTCCAGCAGTGGCTCGGCTGTGGCTACAGCTGCCTTCCTGTGTGCTACATCTCTGGGAGAGGATACGGGCGGGTCCATTCGCACCCCGGCGGCCTTTTGCGGGCTGGTGGGTCTAAGGCCCACCTGGGGGAGGGTCAGCCGCTACGGGGTGCAGGGCTCCTGCTGGTCAATGGACACTGTAGGGCCTATGTCCAGAACGGTGGCCGACTGCGCCCTGACCCTCTGGGCCATCGCCGGCCATGACCCCAAAGACCCCTACACCTGGGACACCTCCGTGCCCCATTACCAAAAGGGCCTGGATGGGAGCATCAAAGGTATGAGAGTGGGGGTGATTAAGGAGCGGCTCCACACCGACGTGGTAGAGCCAGACATCAAGAGCGCCGTCATCAAAGCCATGAGTGTCCTTGGCGAGTTGGGGGCTGAAGTAGAGGAGGTCTCCCTACCCCTCAGCGGCTACGCGGGGGTCATCAACACCGTCATATCGAATACCGACACCTCCTATCTGCACCGTCAAGGCATCATGGAACATCTGGAAGAGTATAGCTACGACGCCCAGGTACGCCTCCTGCTGGGCTCCCTGATACCCGCCCAGGCCTGTGCCAAGGGGCAAAAGCTGCGAGCACTCCTTCGCCGGCAGGTGCTTGAGGCCCTGGAGAAAGTTGATGTGCTTGTACAGCCCACCTCCCCTAACCCCGCGCCCAAGATACCCATACAGGGTTCGGTCTTCACCACCAGGAAAGTTGTCAAGGATGACTACTTTGATCATAGAAGCTTTACTACCCCATTTAACCTGGCCAGTGTACCCGCACTCTCGGTGCCCTGTGGCTTCACCTCCGACGACCTGCCCATCGGCCTCCAGATAGCGGGAAGGCCCTTTGATGAGGAGACGGTGCTCAAAATCGCCTATGCGTACGAGCAGAGCACCCCGTGGCACGAGCGCCAGCCACCCATATAGGACGGCTGGTATCTGTTTTGAGAGTTATATGAGGCGGATTCATCACATGGATCTCTGCTAAAGGGGAAATCGAGATGCTTACTACCGTAGCTGCAGGGCGAGTCTACAATTTTAGTCACGCGGTAGGGCGAAACACGGTCTCAGGGCTCCTGACACCACGCTTTCCTAGCTCCGCAGCTACCTTATTCCTCATGTGGAAACTTCTGGCTTAGAGGCTCCCTTCTCGGTCAATCCGATGATGTGTGAAGCCTTGGGAATAGGGATACATGGCCAAAGGTAGTATTCTTGACCTGTTCGCTCTGACTGACCAGGTGGCGTTTGTTACGGGCGGGGGACAGGGCTTAGGGCGGGCAATCTGTCTAGGATTCGCGGAGGCGGGAGCAGACATAGTTGCTGTAGCTCGCTCGGCTGACAAGTTGGAAGAGACGGCTGAACTGGTTCGAGCGCAGGGGCGCCAATGTCTTCCTGTCACGTGTGATGTCACAGTCAAGGTCCAGGTGGAAGCAGCAGTACAAAAGGCTTTCGGTGAGTTTGGAAAGATCGATATACTAGTGAACAACGCCGGAGGTTCGGAAAGCTATTACCGGGCGGAGGAGTGGCCTGAGGATGAGTGGGACAGCAATATCAACCTGAATTTGAAAGCTGCTTTCCTGTGCAGCCAGGCCGTAGGTAAGATCATGCTGGAGCAAGGGAAGGGCAAGATTCTCAACATAAGCTCTGCTTCCGGTTTCCACCCTAGTCCAGGCATTGCACCCTACAGTGTGGCCAAATCGGCCTTGCATATTTTAACTAGGACATTGGCTATGGAGTGGGGGGACAGAGGCATATGGGTAAACTGCATTGCAACTGGTGCCATACGTACCCCCGGCTCTGAACGAGAAAACACAGTCTATCGCAGCAAGGGCTGGGACTTGCCTGATTTTCCTACCGCAGACCCGAACTGGCCGCCGGTAGACAGGAGTAGGGCCGAGCCGGAGCTATACGTTCCTATCGCCCTCTTCCTGGTATCGGCGGCATCAAACCACCTCACCGGCGAAGTCATCGGCCCAGGTGGTGTGGCACTCAGCCGGACTTAGCTCGAGATCAACGCAGGGCTTTTCTCCCGTTAGGTGTCAACACGTTGCAACTTGCTCGCTTTATTACGCAGCGCCCCTACCCTACGGAGTGTACTTCAGATGCTCCAACCGCACGTACTGCGGATGCGTTCTGAACGGCCAACTGAACTCTGGTGCAAGCAAGTGAAGCTCCGGGGTGTTGTATAGTGGCACTGTGGCGTAGACGTCGCGGAGGTGATTCTGCGCTATCACCTCCAAACGTTTGTACTCCTCCTGGTCGGGTACGTAGGCTGCATCTAATTTGAGGGAGAGGTCCTCCGTTATTTCATCTATGTAGTTGTTGCGCGCACCGAACCCATACCATCCCCACTCCCGGCTCGGGGTGGGAAATGCTGTTACAGAGAAGCCAAATATCATCCCCGCCGTATCCGCTGCGTCCCAGCGAGGCTTGAAGGTTGACCAATCGCGTACGGTGCCTTTCACCTTTAACCCAAGGTTCTCCAAGGACGTGATAAGGACGTTGTGCTCATTGGGTACCCGAGGCGTCGCACGGATGGTTACCATCGGCACCTCAACATCAAACCCGTTGGGGTAGCCGGCCTCAGCCAGCAGCCGCTTCGCTTCCACGAGGTCGTCCGGGTACGGGTCTAAGGATATTGTGCTCGATAGAAACTGGGTCCCTAAAGGCGTTGCGAATCCGCCCCATATCTCGTCCAGCATGGCCTGCTTGTCAATTGCCAGGGCGATAGCTTTACGCACCTTTACGTCAGCCCACGGGTCGTCGCTGTGCGGTAGCGCCTGCAGACCGCCGAAGACGATCCGCACATTGAAAAATCCCCCGTATGATATTATTTTCAAGCCACGCTTCTCTGCTTCCAACGCGTCCTCTAATAGGACAGAGTCAGTCATCTGAGTCTTTCCTGTGATCGCCATGGCTGACCGTGTTAAGCTCTCCCGGACGTGGAAAAACTCCAGGCGATCCATTACGGGCTGTATTCCCCTCCAGTGGTCTGGTACCGTGTCCATGGCCATTAGCCCCGGTGCCCACTTGGCGAAACTGAACGGGCCTGTCCCTATGGGATGATTCGCTATCCCCTCCCTACCTTCGCTCTCAACGTGCTTCTTAACCAGGGGCAAGAGAGCCCTTGAGTGGGCGTAGAGATAGTCTACTAGGGGCACAACCCCACCGTCGCCCCTAAAGGCTTCCAACTCGTAGCGTCCCGTCTGCCTCGCTTGTATGTCCCATTTATCCCAATTACGCCCCTCAGTGAACCTCTTGAAGGGTCTGAAGTAGGAGTGCATCCAGGTCGCGTCCTCGGCCGTCCATTCGCCCCATCCCTCCTGGGCCTGCACACCCTCCGCTACCCGCATCCAGACGGTCTTTCCTCCGTCACGCACATCCCATTCGAGGATAAGGCCTGGATCGAACCGTACAGTCACCCCTGTCTCATCTATAACTCGTATAACGGTTGGATCATACACTTGCCCCACCTGGGTAAACGCGATGGGCTCCTCCGGTGGCGCAATCCGTTCGCTGAACACCCCGTAGGCCACCCGGAACACAGGTACACGAGTTAGCTTAGCTGCTGGAACAGGTAGGGGGGTTGGTGTAGGAGTGGCTACTACAATTTTCACCACCGGTACTTCTACCTCTCTTACGACCTGTACCTCTTTAATAACCTCTACCTCTACCTCTCTAACTACCTCCTTAACCACCTCCGTTACCACTGGTACCTCTTTGATTACCTCCCTAATCACCTCTTTTTCCACTTCTACCGGTACCTCTTTTATGATCTCTACTTCCACAGGCACCTCTTTTTCGATGACAACGGGTGTTGCTGTGGTTCCACAGGCCATGGCGACCAGAGCGGTTAAAGCTACCAATAGCACCAATATTTTAAAAACGCTGTTAGAACTCATTTCACAT
Organism: Dehalococcoidia bacterium; assembly: GCA_965248115.1. Classification (GTDB taxonomy): domain Bacteria; phylum Chloroflexota; class Dehalococcoidia; order Lucifugimonadales; family CBDFII01; genus CBDFII01. Next base: position 465,492 of record CBDFII010000005.1, on the reverse strand, counting down.
CCTCACTATCATAGAATGTTCCGCTTATTGTGACACAACATAGCCGACTTTAAGCTCGATGTCAATTTCCTTACGAGAATTGGTAACGACACCTACAAGTTAAACTGGGGATCTATGTAATCTGTCTCTTTGACATAGACCTGAAAACGCCTCCTCCCCTGGTCGGCTACAATAATTCGGTTGTTTTCGTGGTCGATGCCTATGCCTATGGGCCTCTTGAACTTCCACGCCAGGTCCGGATACTTGGCTCGCCGGATCGATTTGATGGCATCAGGGTTCGAGTCAACCTGCGCCTGGGCCCACTTGCTATATTGCCTCGCATCACCCCAAAGGGTGGTGATGAACTCTCCTTCAGCCGTATACACCTGGACTCGATCGTTGGCCCAGTCCGAGACGTAGATATCGCCATCCTTATCTACCGCCACACAGGCGGGATGGTTGAGTTCACCGGTGTCGGCCCCCTCTAGTCTGTAGAGATGGGAAAAGTCCAGATGCCTTGGGTAGTACTCAGGATAGTTGAGTTCACCAGCCCCCGGCGCTGGACGGCCAATCTGGAGGAGAAAGGTCCCATCAGTGGTGAATTTCTGAACCCGGTGATTCTTCCAGTCAACTACATAAACATGGTCGTTGTGGTCAATGGTGATCCCCCAGGGCGTATTGAATTCGCCCTCTCCGCTACCGAAGCTGCCCCATCCTCCCAGGTAGACGCCATCTTTGGTGAACTTCTGTACCCGGTGATTGAGAGCATCCACTTCGTAGAGGGTATCATTTGAATCAAAGGCAAGACCTGAGGGGCCGTTGAGCTCTCCTGGGCCGCTGCCCACGGCATCCCATTTGCTGAGAAACTTCCCATCCTCGTCGAAGACTGAGATGCGGTGAACGGCATCGTCGGAGACGTAGACATTCTCATCCTTGTCCAGGGCCACAGAGGAGGGCCACATGAATTGACCGTCCTTCGTGCCTGCTTCACCAATCGCAAAGAGGTACTTCTCTTCTAACGGGCCTCCTGTCTGTATTTTATGAACCCGGGGAGTAAAATTACCCGCCACGTATGCGGCCTGTCGGTCCGACACGTACACCACCCCGTCCTTAGCCACCGCAATCCCATTAGGCTTTGAGAACCCGGGTGCTCCTTTGCCAAATTGGTCTTGGCCAGAAGACCTACCGCCAACTTGGTGACTCCATGCGAACACACGGCCACGGGCAATGGTTGTTAATGGCATCGGTTCCCTCCCTCGGTTGGGCTTTTCCTGAGCAAAGAATACATCGTCACGGGATCCAGAACCTGCGACAGTGCCATATTAGCACAAAACTGAGCCTATCGGTAATACGACCCGGCGCTCCCCCTATTGGTGAAGGCAGCTAGTACCTACAGGTTGAACTGAGGGTCGGCGTACTCGATGTCCTTGACGTAAATCTGTAGACGAGAGTGCACGGACTCAATAATGAGAATCCGGTAGTCGTCTCCCACTGTAATTCCCACGGGTCTCCACAGGAGTCGCTCTGGCTCCAGATTGGCCCGTGCTCGAGCTCTGCGAATATCTGAGTGGGCTTCGATGTGTCTTTTGGCCCAGGGCGACAGCTCTGTGGCGTCACCCACGAAGGTGACCTGGTACTCTCCGTTGGGACCATATACCTGAACGCGGTTATTGCCATAGTCCACAACGTACACATCGCCGTCCTTGTCCACTGCCACATCGCTGGGCCGGCTGAGCTGCCCTTTCCCCGTGCCTGGTGTACCAAAGGTCGCTAGATAGCTACCCTCGGGAGCAAACTTCTGCACCCGGTCATTGCCCCAGTCGGCGACGTACACGTTGCCCTGTTTGTCCACAGTGACGCCCCAGGGCAAGTTGAACTGGCCCTCGGCCACTCCGCCGTCACCCCACTGAGCCAAGAATCTGCCGTCCCTCGTAAATTTCTGTACCCGGTTGTTGCGCGTGTCAACAACGTAGGCATTGTCCTGGGCATCGAAGGCTATGCCGGAGGGCATATTGAACTCTCCGTCGCCCGAACCCGAGGTACCCCACTTGCCCAGGAAGGTGCCGTCATTGCCGAACATAACCACCTTGTGTATTTGCTGGTCAGTCACGTAGATATTCTCTTGGCTATCTAGAGCGAGGGAGCCCGGCCACAGGAACTGCCCATCCTCATTGCCAGGCTCACCGATGTTGTCTATCCATTCGTGGTCGAGAGTGCACCTGGTAACGTGAGCGCAGGGGTAGGATTCCAAGCCCCAGTTGAGCACGTAGATGGTGTCGCCAGCTCCCCGCGCCACGTCCACTGGCAGGGAGAAGACCTCTTCCCATGCGCCGAACCCGCCTCTACCCATGCAACCTAGGTAAGTGAAGGCCTGCCCCGTCGTAGCAGCAATCTGGGTTACCGGCATTGCTCTGGTTCCCCTACAATTCTGGGACTCGTCACCCTTCTGGGACTCGTCACCCTCAAAGGACCTCTCTTTCCTTGTTCTGTCCTGGCTTTTCGCCCCTAGCTAAGCTGATACTCACGCGTCGCTCCAATCAACCGTAGCATCTGTGCCACTCGCTGCCCAAAGATGTGGCGCTCCTCCTCAGTCTTACCACACCGGATCTCACCCCTTTGTTTCGCGTGCTCCACCAACTCCTGCCGTGTCTCGTCTTCCAACCTGAGACAGCCCATCAGCTCCAGACATCTATCCACGAGCTCCTCCGGGCTCATCCTCTCCCACTGCCCCAGATGCTCTATGATGGACTGTATCCCGGGCATGCCCATATCGCTCATACGGTCAGCCACAAAGTTAACCCGCCGCACCAGCGACCCGCTTTCGATCCACTCCTGGCCCGTGTGCCAGCCCTCCACGCTGGGTGGGTTGATCAGCCGCTGTCCCTGATACCCGGACTCCATACTCACCTCCAGCAGCCCAGGTTTGGGGAACTGAAGGTCCTCCACCAGACGGACAGTGCCTGCCACCATCTCCACTGGGTTCTTCACCTTGGCAAACCACACCTTCTGATCCTTGAAAAAGTCCGAGTTGAACAGCACACGGAGCGTGAACCGGATGTCGTACCCCGACTGCATAAAGGCTTGCGCCAGTATTTCGATGGCCTCCGGTTCCCGAGGCGGCACATCTAGCCAGCTGGGCACCTGCACCTCATCAGCCACGAAGTAGTTATACAGGTGCCGAGCAATGAACCTGTGACACACAGGCTGCTGGACGATAATGTCGATGATGTCCTCGCCATTGAACCGGCCCCGGTGCCCCAGGAATTCCTTCTCGCTGTCGTCGTGGTCCTCTTCCTTGTATTCAAACTCCCAGTATTCTCGGTTGTAGGGAACCCGCGGTGGCTTGGGCTTGATAGTCCAGCCGGTGAAGGCGCGGGCCGCCGTTTTCACGTCCTCCTCCGTGTAGTTGCCCACCCCCATGCTGAACAGCTCCAGGAGCTCTCTCCCCCAGTTCTCGTTGGGGGCGCTCTTGTGGTTCAATTGGTTGTCCAGCCAGAAGATCATGGCCGGGTCCTGCGCCAGTCTGACCAGCAGATCCCGGAAGTTACCCATGCCATAGCGTCGGAACATGTCGATCTGTCGCGTCAAGTCGTTGGCCTCATCAACTTTCGCGTCTGCCGTGGCGAACACCATGTGCCAGAAGAGGGTTATCTTCTCTTCCAAAGGGCGTTGTGAGGTCAACATGTGATACATGAAATGCTCTTCGCCTCGCTCGGCTGTTCGTGGACTGTCGGTGCCAGGATAGAACCGGATCATCAGCATCTCGTCCACTGGTGGAATCCCGTGCACGTCGGGGTCCAGCAACTCCTCCACCGTTGCCTCATAGCCCTTGGCCGACCGTGCCTCAAGCTCCTCGTACGAAGCACCAAAACCAGCCCGGCGCATCAGATGGGCCATTAACGCTACATCTCTCTTTGCCATGTGCCCTCCTGCGGATTGAGCGGCCACTAGGCCAGTTGTTCTCTTGCGGTTGTAATGACCAACGAAACTCCCTCTCGGAACTCAAATTGAGCGTATCAACCTGCCTTTCCCATGTCAATTCCTTACTTGTCCGAGAGCCAGCGCCCGTTAAATCCTATTTCGCGCCCGTTAAATCCTATTTCACGAATGAGAGCTGCTCAAAGGTCCCGTTAACGATGGGCACCGGGTCCAGTCCCAGGTACTGCTCGATGATAGAGGCGTACACCCCCCGAAAGTCGATGGTGTGCGCCATGTCCCCTTCTTCCAGATCTCCTGGTTGTATTGATGGGTACTCGCTGTAGTGGCCTCCCTTCACCGGGTCCCCAATGGCAAAGGCTACACCCCCCGCGCCGTGGTCCGTCCCTGAGGCGTTGTCCCGCACGCGCCGGCCAAACTCGCTGAACAGGAAAAGCATCACGTTGTCCGCCTCATCGTGCTCTTTGAGGTCATCCAGGAAGTCAGCGATGGCTTGCGAGGCCTCCTGCCACAGATCGGCGTGGGTCTTCAGCTGGACGCCGTGGGTGTCGTAGCTCCCCTGCTGTGTGTAGAAGACCCGAGTCCCGACGTTCGCCGTGTGCACCATGGCGATACCCCGCATCTTCTGGGCCAACGATGTGGCCCCGTACTCCACGCTGGAGGTGTACCGAAGCGGCGCCGTCTTCAGGATGTCCGCCCCCTTCAAGGCATCCAGGCCCATCTGACCCAGGTAGTCCATCACCGGCCCTCGCCCGATGGCTGGTGAGTAGATGCGGGCGAACAGCTCCAGGGCCTGCATCCGCTCCTCCTCCTGGGGGATGCCCGTCAGCACCCCGTAGCTCTCCAGCTGAGACACCGAGGCCACCGGCACACCAGGCACGGCCATGGCCCGGGGCAGACCCTGCCCAAAGTTCACCGCCGTCACCACGTTCTCCTTGTTGGGGTCCAACTCTCTCACCACCCGGCCGCCCCACCCCTCTATGCCCACCCTATCCGGCTCACAGGTGTGCCAGATGTCCATTGAGCGGAAGTGGGACCTGGTAGAGTTAGGGTACCCGATACCATGGAGGATGGCCATCTTCCCCTCATCCCAGAACCGCTTCAATGGCGCCATGCTGGGGTGGAGACCCACCCTTTCGTCCAGGGGGATCACCTGCTCTTCGGGGATTCGCACTGCCTTCCGATTGTCCCAGTAGAGGGAATCAGTATAGGGAATCACCGTGTTCAGGTAGTCGTTACCGCCCGTTAGCTGGAGGATTACCAGCACTGGGTCCTTGGTCATCGTCGTCGCCCTCCGTTCCTTTCGTCCTGGACTCGGTCATGCCCTTAGCCGAATGGTAGAGCACCCAGAAGCGGCTCATCGAGCATGTATTCTTGCACGGCCACTGTTGTTCCCACATCAGTGTTTATCGCGAGATTAAAACTATTACTATGTGGTGTCAAGCTCCTGGGAATGATAAACATGGATACATGGAAGAGGGCGTCAGGAAGGAGATCACGCTACAGTCTCACCTGCCCATTGCTAGCAATAGAGAACATTCGGTTTACGTTGTTGACCTGCGCATCTAATGCGACTACAATGCACATCGTCTGGCTACCAGACTAATTACATTACGAGAACGCGAGGTGCGGTATGACTCTAAACAAGATTCCTAAACTATTGGTGATATTAGTAGCACTAACGTCTTTGGTGGCCTTGGCGTGTGGAGCCTCAGCTACTCCTACGCCCTTTGTGATCGAAAAAGAGGTGATTAAAGAGGTACAGGTAGAGGTCATAAAAGAGGTAGAGGTCATAAAAGAGGTAGAAAAAATTGTGGTCGCTATCCCTACTCCAATGCCCGAGGCACCGGCGAGGGTATCTGTGTTCCGGATTGCTTTGGGGGTATTCGGCGATCGAATCGTACCGCCAAACAGCCCCCCATCCTATAACAACGCGGGTCAAATTTATGACCCCAATATTATGCAGATTAAAGATGACAAAGGACTGACCCTTCGTTGGGCTCCAGGACTCATGCGCGAATGGAATCTGCTTGATGGAGGAACACGCCTGGAGGTAAAGATAGGCGAAGGAGTGCAAGCCCACGAAGGATGGGGCGAATACACGGCACAGGACTACGAATGGCTGATCGATTACTATATGCAACAGACGAAATTCAATCCCCGTGGTGATTGGGAAAAGTGGGACATAAAAGTAAAAGCCACGGGACGCTACGAGTTCGACGTCTTTAGAGGCGGCGGAGGGCTTGTTCCCGTGACCGACTTTCTATATGGTATGGCACTCTTTGCCTGGCCCATGAGCCAAAAGTACTTTGAGAGTGTGGGAGAGAAGGGGGTTGGGGAGCACCCCATAGGAACAGGGCCCTTCCAGTTCGTCAAGTGGGGACCAGGGACGATGTCCCTTGAGGCGGTGCCGGATCACTGGCGCGGGATACAGCCTATTATGGACCGACTGGAGTTTTTTCACGTCCGGGAGAGCCAAACCCGGGGAGCCATGGTGACCACTGGAGTGGCCCACATGAGTGACGATGTGAATTTAGTGGACGCGATCGAAGCGGAGAGTCGTGGCGTCAAGGTAGAGTCATTTCCAGGAAAGTTCAATGCGCGGGTGATATTTGGAGGTCTGCAAGCCCCAGACCACAGCGACGACCCGTGGAGCGACGTAAGGGTACGTAAGGCTATCGCCTTGGGTATAGACAAGCAGGCCATGAACGACGAGATTTGGAATGGAACAGCAACTCCCCTCTCGTCCCCGTGGCAAACCGGCACATTAAAGCTTGATCCGTATCCGGACAATCTGGCGGAAGCGAAACGGCTCCTGGCGGAGGCTGGGTACCCGAATGGGTTTGAAGTTGAGGTGCCCATGGTAACTATCCGTGGGACACCCCGAGTGCCCAAAGAGCACAGTGCCCTTTTATTAGGCTTGGAGAACCTGGGATTACAGGTGAAAGGCACCATAGGGGACTGGTCGACCTTCAGGCCCCGCTGGGGCAAGAATGAGCTTAACGGGATAATTTTTGCCATGTCTGTAACACCCTTCCCCACCTCGCAGCGGGAGTGGCAATTCTTTCAATTTGGTGCCAAGTCGGGAGCTTTAGTAGACTTCGCAGATGAATTTCTGGAGGACCTCACCCCGAAGATGATTGCAACATACATCGACGACCCGCAGGAATACCTACGCCTGGAGAAGGAAGGGCTACAATACCTCTACGACATGTATGCGGACGTGCCTCTATACACGATCCCGTCCCTTCAGTTGTTGGCACCAGAGTTCCAGTGGTCTCAGGAGTTGTATCAGCAGAACTCCCAGAAGCTTCGGTTGGAACTGCTTGAGTTCGCACCCTAGTAAAAGAGGCGCTTTCTAAAAGAAAACTTTTCTAGAGACTCTGGAGGGGCAACTACCCAAGGTCGAAGAAGAAGGTAGGATATGGCCGATAGGGATATTGCCTTGATGGCTCACCTGATTCGGCGTGCCGGCTTCGGGGCAACGAGGGAAGAGTTGGAGCAGTTCGTGGCCAAGGGCTACGACTCAACGGTAGAAGAGCTTCTACACCCCGAGGAGGCTCCTGAGACAGACCAACAGATCCTGGGAAGGTATCATCCAGGTAGTATGTGTCCTGGTGCCGGTGGTCCCATGGGCAAAGCCAACTGGATGTATCAGATGCTCAATACGGGACGCCTTCTACAGGAGAAGATGGTTCTCTTCTGGCATCAGGTGTTCGCCACCGGTAACTCCAAGGTAGACTGTCAAGCCGCGATGCTGGATCAGATCGCCATGTTCCGTCGACACGGCATGGGCAACTTTCGTGACTTACTGATTGAGCTCGCCAAAAACCCCGCCATGATCTTCTGGCTGGACAACAATGAGAACCACAGGGACGCGGTCAACGAGAACTGGGGCCGGGAGTTGCTGGAGCTGTTCTCAATGGGGGTCGGCAACTACACCGAGGAGGATGTAATAGAGGCCTCCCGCGCGTTCACCGGCTGGACCATCGCCGCCAAGATACCCAGGTATCCCTATGGCGACTTCTCCTGGACCTTCAAGTACAAGGCCGAGGACCACGACGACGGCAAGAAGGACTTTTTGGGACACGAGGGCCGCTTCAACGGGGAAGATATCATTCGCGTAATCGTGCAGCAGCCCGCCTGTGCCCGCTTTGTCGCCCGACACCTGTATAACTTCTTCGTGGCCGACGAGCCTCAGGTGCCAAGCTGGTCCAACGAGCCTCCTCGAGACCCTGAGGCCATAAACACCCTGGCAGCATCTCTTACCAAGTCCGGCTATGAGATGAGACCCGTACTACGTATACTGTTCAACTCGGACTTTTTCAAGGAGGCCAGCTTCACCAAGGTAAAAAGCCCCGCTGAGGTAGCAGTTGGCACTCTCAGGTTAGTAGGTGGCTACGATTTTCCCAGGCCTGGCTACGGTGAGCTCTCCATGCAGCCTACCTACATGGGCCAGGACCTCCTTAACCCGTCCAGCGTAGAGGGCTGGCACACAGGCCAGGAGTGGATGAACAGCGGCTCACTGATGAGTCGGGTAAACTTCGTTGCCGACCTGGTAGGTGACATCAGTCTGCCGGGTGTCCGGTCCATCATTCACAGGCTGAGAGACCAAGGAGACCTCCCCCCAGAGATGCTGGTGGATGGCTGTTTGGACCTGCTGGGGCCGCTGATGGTGGAGCCCCAAACCCGCCGGCACTTAATCGAGCAGGCTGAAGAGGGAGGCACACTGCGCTGGGGCAACGAAGAGGAAGACACCGCTTCAGCAAAAAGGGTCGCAGAGATGCTGCAGCTCGTAGTTGCCACCAGAGAATACCAGCTCGCATAAGAGGTTGCCACAAGGCAGCCTGAGACCGCTCTCATCAGTTACAGCTCTCAAAGGGAGAGGGCAAGTTGCTCACAACTGTAGTCGCAGGGCGAGCGTATAATTTTAGTCACGTGGTGGGTTATGCCACGGTCTCGGGCCCTGGATTTTTGCTTCCGACGGCGTTGGCAATAGGCCAAGAGGGCGTAGTGTACGTAGTCAGCCGCGCCCACGAATATAAATTCCCCTGCCGAGTGACCAAGCTCACAATCGGAACTCCCGGGGAGGAAGAATTGCTCGGCGAGTTCGGCGCATATGGTGATAGCGATGGGCGGTTTATGTGGCCCACCTCTGTGGCCTTGGACAGGGATGGGTACGTCTACGTCGCCGACGAGTGGCTTAACCGTATCTCTATCTTTGACCAGGATGGCAATTTTCTGGACAAATGGGGCACACCCGGAGCTGGCGAAGGTGAGCTAAACCGGCCCTCCGCCATGGCCTTTGACCGAGACGGTAACCTGTACTTGGTCGACAGTGCGAACAATCGTGTCCAGAAGTTCACCAAAGATGGCATCTTTCTGGGTAAGTTCGGCGAAGAGGGAAGCAGCGAAGGCCAGTTCAACCTTCCCTGGGGCCTCACCATCGATAACCAAGACAACATATATGTAGCCGACTGGAAGAACCATCGGGTACAAAAGTTCTCCGCCGATGGTAACTTCCTGGATAGCTTCGGTACTTTTGGGACAGGAGTAGGGGAGCTGAACCATCCCTCCGATGTGGCTGTTGACGACGAAGGAGACGTGTACGTGTGCGACCGGACTAACGACCGTGTCCAGATCTTTGCAGCAGATGGCGACGTCATAACTTCTCTCCTGGGGGATGCTCAGCAGCTCTCCAAGTGGGCCCAACAAAAGGTGGCGGCTAATCCAGATGTCATTAAAGCTCGACGCAGGGTCCAAACCCTGGAACCTGAATGGCGCTTCCACCATCCTTCGGCAGTGGCCTTTGATGAAGCGAAGAGCCGCATCTTGGTTGCCGACTGTTACCGTTCTCGACTACAGATCTATATTAAAGACAAGGACTATATGGACCCTCAGTTTAACCTGTAGGTGTTGGCGGAGAGTTTTCCCTCTTCCGCCTCGTGTGATTTTCTACTAGCCGTAAACATAATCAAAGGAGGAGAGGAACATGGAATACAACATTATTTCTGGTGATAGCCATATCGACTTTTGGTGGCTTCCTCACGACCTTTTTACATCCACTGTGTCGGCCAAGTGGAAAGACAAGGTGCCACAAGTGGTCGAGACGAAAGAAGGCAGGAGTTGGTTCGCTGAGGGGAAGGACCTGGGGTACTTTTACTCCCTCGCAAGGCTACAGCCACCTGAGCGGGGGGTGTCGAAGCATACAGACCGAATGTTTGAGGTAGGCTTCTTCAATGGACCATCTCACCCCACCACCCCAGAGCTAAGCATTAAAGACCAGGAGATTGATGGTGTCTGGCCCGACTCCCGAGAGATTATTGAAGATGACTTGGGACGGCTGGATGAGCGTGTGCGGCGGAAGATAACCCGTGACAATGCCGGGAAGCTGTACGGGGTACTAAACTAGTATGATCACAGTAAACCCGCGCTCCAACGCTTTGGATAAGGAACTCATCGAGGCCTATCGCAAGATAGCCGCCGCCACCCTTGGACATGCCCTGGAGTCTGCCATGGGACCATCGATTCGCGCCCTCTGGCGTCCGGTGAAGCTGGTTGGCCCCGCGCTGACTGTCTTAACGACTGCCGATGTCACTAGCGCCCTTCACAAAGCTCAGGAGGTCGCTCAGCCTGGGGATGTACTCGTCGTACACAGGGGTGGCGACATGCGTCATGGGACCACAGGGGAGTTTGGCATGACAGCGGCGATGGAACATGGCATTGTTGGCTTGGTTACCGATGGGTTGGTTGCGGACTCGGTAGGGCTCGAGCAGATGAAGTTTCCCGTCTTTTGTAGTGGGGTATCGGCAACATTGGTCAACCCCCTTGGCTTGGGCTTGGAGGTGGGGGCTGTCAACTTGCCAGTGCGTGTTGGAGGCATTGTTGTATCTCCTGGAGACCTGATTCTGGCGGACGATGACGGAGTCATGGTCGCCTCACCCAAGGAGGCGGGAGACTCCCTCGCCTTTTGCCAGGAGATGGAGCAGTGGGAGGAGTATGCACGCGCCCAAATGGCTTCAGGTCGCTCTCTTCTAGATATACGACGGGAGCGGGAATCATTCCGAGAGCGATATTACGGTGGTGCCAGCAGTTAAATGTAACCCGTCCAGTCCTCAACTCTGGGACAAACATTAAAAAAGGTGGGTACCCGGAGGTCAGCGCAGAGCTACCTCACAATGAACGCGACCCCCTCTACCCGATCCCTGGCTTTAGTTGAAGTTCTCGAACCCATTAGGTGTCTGAACATCGATGAGGGTGAGGGTGCTGGACTTGAGAGCGGACTCCAGGGCTGGAACCAGCTCTTTCACCGAGGTCACTCGTACACCGTTGGCCCCGTATGACTCAGCCAGCTTGACGAAGTCGGGGTTTCGCAGATTGGTGGCTATAAAACGGCCATTATAGTAGTCTCTCTGACGTTTCTTCAGCACACCCCAGGCGTTGTCGTTCAACACCATCACTACGGGGTTCAGCCCGTACTCAACACAGGTGCCCAGCTCCTGGATGTTGAATTGAAAACCTCCATCGCCGGTCAGACAGATAACCTGCCGATCGGGGAGGCCCGCCTTGGCACCAGCGGCAGCAGGGAAGCCGAACCCAAGGCCACCCCACGCAGGAATAATGTGGGTCCGAGGTTCGTAAACGGGCAGGCAGGGGATAGAGCCCCAGTGGATAGCCACGGTCACATCTCCGATGAAGATGGCGTCGCGTGCTGTAACGCTGCGTATGGCTTCCATGGTCTCAATCTGATTAGGCATCACTTCCCGATGGTGTTTGAGTATCTTATTCTTTAATTCCCCGATCTCTCTGTCGAACCCTGCTACAAGCTGCGAAGGCTTGCCTTTAACTGCTGCATCAAGCTGTCCTAAAACCACCTTGGCATCGCCAACCACACCCACAGCGGGTTTGTAATTCTTGCCTATGGATTCGGAATCGATGTCCACGTGGATAAGGTTGGTTGGTAGCTGGACACTGGCGTTTTTGGTCAGGTTATAGGGCAGGCTGGAGCCCACTACCAGGATTGTATCTAGGCTATCAATAAAGCTCCTTAGTGGGTCCTCTGGTGGGCCGGGCCTCCAACCAGGTAAAGCGCTAAAAACGCCAAGACCGAGGGAGTGATCATCGGGTATGGCTCCCTTTCCTGCCGCCGTGGTGAACACCGGGATACCCAGGCTCTCCGCTAGCTGGATCAGCTCCGGTGTCGCGCCGGAACGATGAACCCCGTTGCCGGCCCATATGCCAACCCGCTTACCGGACAGGAGTAATTGTGCCGCCCTCTCCACCAGCACGGCATCGCCCTCAGGGGGCGGGAGCTGGTGGTGCTGTGGAATCTCCATCTCAGCAACCTGGCCCTGTATGTCCACAGGGACCTCGATTTCGATAGGTCGGGGCCTGTGTGTCTGAAATCGCTGAAAGGCCTCGTAGATGCGATCGGGGATCTCTTCTGGATGGCTGATATGATGGTTCGACTGGGTGACAGAGGTAAACATGCCAAGCTGGTCTTTAGTTTCATGGGACTCTCCGAGGCCTCGTCCGTACAGCTCCTCCTCGGCGGTGCTGGTGATGGTCAACACAGGTGAAGAGCCGAAGTAGGCTTCACCAATGCTGCCCATGGAATTAGCGGCGCCAGGGCCGGTACTGGTGAAGCAGATGCCGGGTCTGCCGGTGACTCTGGCGTATCCGTCGGCCATGAAGCCCGCGGCGTGTTCGTGACGGGCACTGATAAAACGGATAGCATCCTGGTGATCAAATAGGGCGTCGTACACGTCCATCATGTGGGTGGAGATAATCCCGAAAATAGTGTCCACCCCCTGAGCTCCGAGGCACTTGATAAGGGCCTGACCTCCATTGAGCTGCACCATTACCGCACCCCCAACATGGCAAATTTATTAGACTTCTATGGACGCCATCCTACAGCCTGGCGGCACAGGACGCAACACCATCCAGGAGAATGATGAAGATAGGAACCGGAGAGGATATCGCACTTATGGAAGAGTGCGTCTGGGCCAAAACGGCTCCGGGGGTAAACCAAGTCTGTGTGGTTCAAATTCAGCAAATGATCGATCTGAGCGCTGGTTGGAGTTTGGTCCCGCTATCCAAGAGCTGCGCAGTAATCGGCCTCGGCGGGTACGTCGTCGAGGCGGACATCTCTCCGGGCCTGCCGTCTCAGCCTCTTGGCTCGACGGTAACAGTCTTCAGTGCTGCCTCGACGTTCCCGACGATATCCCAGGCGTCGCCATCCTCGGAGATGGCTACCATCTCTCTTCGGTACTCCCCCGGCCTTAAGAGTTCCAGAGTCATTTCGGACGGGAGGTCCTTGGACAATGGGAATGAAATGTCTTCTGAAGGCGGTTCGATAAGAAACGTCTGGCCATGTATTGAGCCGTCTTCGTTCGTGAGGGTGACGGACACTTTCGATATCGGTTTGGAGAACCGGCAACCAGCCGAATTCCTGCCGTCGAATCCCGTGGGCGTCGGCTCGGTTGCAACGTCGAATGTCAGCGGCAGAGGTTCCGCTTCGGTGTACCAACAATCGGCCACCAGCTTAGCTGTGCCGACAACATGAGCAGATGGGATCCGCTGTATAAGCTGCTCAGGTGATATATCGATCCCGAATGGAACGCCATCTGCATAGATCACCTTCTCGCCATCGACGTTCAAGAGGCCTTCAGGGCCAGATCCATACGTTCCGTCTGGGTTTCTTCCCAGAGCGAACAGCAGGCGGTTACCCGGGTTAGGGAGCATGAAGACGTTTGGCGTGATAATTGCATTCTCATTGCTCAGGTGACCGAACATGCGCAGCACAAGAGTGCCGCCGTCTTCAAGTGCACCATCACCTTTCAAAACGCTCTCGATGCGGACCTCGTAGTCCGTATACGGCAACCCGCCTTCCTCTCCGGCGGGGGTCGGCTTTCCGTCCTCACCGTAGCCACCTATCACCATCTCTTCCAGGACGGAGCTAATGGTGCCCAGCACGATCACGTGGGACTGCGCCACGAGGCCCTCGATGCTATTGGGCCGCGGTATCATCATCCCTGAAGAGACCGGAGTGTTTTCGTTAGAAGCACTCCACCGCACCCACTCATCTTCGATGGTGATCGTGCGGCCGTCCTCGTTGAGAAAGCTCCAGCCTGGTTGGAACGTATAGACGTGGTCTGTGTCGCCCTTCAACATGTAAATCGTCAGGCTCTCACCGCCGCTGGAGGAGAGCGTGTTTGATTCGGTGGTGGACCCCACGAGCTCAAGGTCGTCCTCGTTGAACTTTGCTGCCTCTCTGCCCAGGGGTTTTGGTAGTAGACCACCCCCTCGTAAGTCAAGCTAGCTAGAGGCGTGCCACCAGGGATGACTGGGGAAGTGTCTTCCGCGGGCTCGCCGGACGGCCCTACGGTTGATTGGTCTTCTGCCTGCGGCGGGCTAGCTGGGGTTCCCCCGTTGCCGCATGCCAGGCCGACCACCATCAGTGCCGCCAATCCGACACCTAGCCCAACTGCTTTCATCTTGTTCATGTCGGTCCTCCCATCCTGTGATTCCGTCCAACCGGTTCTACATATATAGACGGAGAGCGAGCCCCAAAAGTTTCAAGTTGAGCCTGTCTCAGAATGACGTCCGTTGGCAGGCGTACTCCGACGCGAAGTATTACGCAGACGATGGGGTGAGGGATAGCTGTCAATGGCCTCAGCTCACGAGACATGACAAGGTTCCAGACCGTCAGGTAGAGGGTTGAAGATGGAGGGAGGAGCTCCACACCCGGTAGAGGGTGCGCAGGTTGAAGGCGGTGGCCAACATGGTCCACTCGGCCGCCACGTTGGCGAGGCCACGCAGCAGGAACCTACGTGCCCTCTGTTGTTCCTTGATGATTCCGAAGACCGGCTCGACCAGCTGCTTTCTCAGCCGGTACGCCTCTTTGGCGGCTAACGTGGTCCTCCAGGCGCGGTGGCGGCGTAGCACTCCGTCATGGGGCCCTATCGCCAGACTGCGGCCGGTCTCGCGGGCTCTCGTACAGACTCCGAAGGCCGGGCACGCCTGGCAGACGGCTCCAGAGGCCCGGTACAGACGCAGCGGAACTCCATTCGTATGTTGGATGCGAAGGAACTTGAGCCTCCGTCCCTGTGGACACGTAAAACTGTCGCTTTGCTCGTCATAGGTGAATCGGTCCTTGTGATACGCGTCTGTGAGGAACCGCTGCCGTGCTTCTGACACCACCACCTGCTGGCCTCGCCGGTCGCACTCCGCTAGGTGGCTCACGGCGAAGTAGCCAGCGTCGGCCAATGTCATCGGCACCCTCGGCCCGGTCGTCTCCTCCGCCTGCTCGACCATCGGCACCAGCAGGGCATTGTCATTGGCCGCATCAACCACGTCCACGGCTGTGACCACCATGCCGGCCGCTTCTCCATCGATCTCCATGGGTGAGACCATAGCCTGGGCGTTGTAGCCGGCCACGATCCCCTGCCTGCCCTTCATCAGTCGGGCCTCCGGGTCGGTCAGGTTGATCCGCTTGTGGCGCTTCTGACTCCCGAGGTCGGCCATCGCCTGCCTCACCCGGTCCCTCAAGACCTCCTTGTCGGCTAACTCTTTTGGCAGATGGGCAACAGGAGCATCCTCTCCCCCTTCGTTCTGTGCCTCAAGGTCGGCTATCGCCTTCTCGAGACGCTCCAACAGACCACTCAGTCCCACAGCATCATAGCTCCTGTTCACTGAGGCGTTGGCTACCACCTTCGTCCCGTCCACGGCCTGCACCGCTAGATCCACCAACGCCATGGCCACTGCCGTGCGCACCGAGCGCTCGAACAGCTTCCTCATGGCGTGCCGATGCCCTTTGTAGAACCGCCACAGAGTGTTGTGATCGGGATGCTGCCACCCGGTCAACCACAGGTACGGAATCTGGTCGCGGCAGGCCGCCTCCAGCTTCCGGCAGGAGCGCACACCGGTCATGAAGCCGTACAGCCATACACTCAACAGTGCACGGGGATGGTAGGCTGGCGCTCCCAGGACCTCCCCGTCTATGTCCACGCCAAGCTCCGCCCAGGCATCTCGACCCAGAGCATCGACGAACTCGGCGACGAACCGCGCCGGATGATCCAACGGCAACAACTCGTCAAGCGTCGGCGGCAACATCCACATCTGCTCTCGGCCCATCGGTCGAAGCGGCATATCAGTATCCCCCCAATTGATCTCGCTTCGAAGCTACACCTGACGACATACCCATTGCCAGATCAGACTTCTGAGACAGGCTCAGTACGGTGGTTATGCCGCTGCCCTTTGCTGTGCAAACATCGGAGGTGATCCCGACAGGATGGCCCTTACTATCGGGCGGACTACGAAACGGGGAAAAGCTCCTGGAGCATCCCCATGCTGAAGGTGCTCCCATCCATCGTATCTAAGGTATGGAACTCCATACCTTAGGTCGAGGTGTTGCTACTAATGAGTAAGTGCGAGGTCAAGGCTCCGGAGTCTCCACCCCGTGCTGTAAAGAACCACGTTCGTTAAGCCGACAAAAGGGGTCCTTGACCCCTACAGGTTAAACTGGGGATCCGCGTAGTCCTTTTCTTTTATGTAGATCTGGAGACGGCTCCTCTCACAGTCAGCCACAAAGACGCGGCTCTCGGCCTCATCAAAGGCTACCGCCGATGGACGGTCAAACGAACTTTCCGGTTCCAGGCTCTTGACCCTGCGTCGTCCCTTCATTACATCTGGACTGGCCTCTACGGTTTCTTGGGCCCACTTTGAGAGCTGGTGTGCGTCTCCAAAAAGCGAGGTGATAACATCCCTATCAGGCCCAAAGATGTGTACGCGGTTGTTAGCCCAGTCACAAACATACACGTCCCCATCACCATCAACAGCCACACCGGTTGGATGGTTCAGCTCGCCTACTCCTGTCCCGAAAGTGCCAAAGGTAGCCAGGAAAGCGCCGGCGGGAGAGAACTTCTGCACTCGGTGGTTTTTCCAGTCGGCCACGAAGTTGATACGGCTCATAAGAGAGCCGCTGTTTATCCACTCGGAGCCCGTGTGCCACCCTTCTACGCTGGGCGGGTTGAGGAGGTCCTGGCCCAAGTAGGAGGGCTGCATCGACAGTTCGCCAATTCCGGGGCTGGGGAAGTCATGGCCGCCCACCAGCTTGAGCGTGCCCACAACCACCTCGGCGGGACTTTTCACCTTGGCAAAGAGGGCCTCCTTGAAGAAGTGGGAGTTGAACAGGATGCGTAGTACAGGCCGCATCTCATACTTGGAGTCGATCAAAGCCGTCGCCAGGATGTCTATGGCCTCAGGGTCCCGAGGGGATTCTATCGACCAGCTTGGTACCTGGGGCTCGTCGGCCACGAAGAAGCTGTACAGGTGGCGAGCAATGAATCGAGCACAGGCGGGCTGCTGGATAATGATGTCTATAATATCCTCGCCGTTGAAGTGTCCGTCGTGCCCCAAAAAGCTTTTCTCACCCTCATCGTGGTCCTCAGGTTTGTACTCGAATCTCCAGTGGAAGCCGAGACTGTAAGGAAGCCGGGGTATCTTGGCGGCCATGGTCCAGCCGGTGAAGGCCCTGGAGTCCTCTCTCACATCCTCCTCGGTGTAATTGCCGACACCTATGGAGAACAGCTCCAGCAGCTCTCGGCCCCAGTTCTCGTTGACGGCGTGCTTGTGGTTCTCATTGTTATCCAGCCAGAAGATCATGGCCGGGTTTTTGGCCAACTCGACCAGAAAGTCGCGGAAGTTGCCCATGCCATGTCGACGGAACAGGGCGATCTGCCTCAACATATGAGCGTAGCTGTCCACCTTGGCGTTTCCGGTGGCGAACACCTGATGCCAGAAGAGGACCATCTTCTCCTCTAGGAGGCGGTCAGTATTGAGCAAGTGATACATCCAGTTCACATGAGCCATCGGTTCGGTGCCGCCGGGGTACAGAACTTCCGGGTGATACCTCACGAGCATATTCACGTCCGCAGCAGGAGCCTCCTCAGAATCCACCAACTCTTCCACCGTCGCCTCGTATCCCTTGACTATTCGAGCCTCCAGCTCCTCACGTGTTGCCCCGAAGCTGGCACGTCGCATCAGGTGGGCCATTAAAGCAATCTCTTCTCTGTTAGCCATATTCCTGTCTTCCTGTAACAAAAAGGCTCTTTAATGGGGATGATACCAGGGTTATCTCAGTGTAGGCAATCCTGGAAGACAAACGGGCGGGGCAGCGTGCTTTATATCCGAATCTACATAAGTGTCCGCAGTCGATGGGAGTAGATACTTGCATAGGGACTTATATACTTGACACCACCAGGGCTACATGGTAACATGGTGGTGTAAGGAGTAAGTACCATGATGAACCAGTACACCAGCCTATACCAACTTTCACAAGCTTTCCCAACCGAGGAATCTTGTATAGACCACCTTAAGATGCTAAGATGGCCCCAAGGTATCATCTGCCCTTGGTGCGGGGCCAGCCGGAAGATATATCGGCGAAGTCGGGGGGTCTACAAGTGTGCCGATTGTATCAAGGAATTCAGCGTCCGCAAAGGCACCATCTTCGAGGAAAGCCGCCTCACCCTACGCAAGTGGTTCATGGCCGCATGGCTGGTTACTTCACACCGGAAAGGCATACCCTCAACCGAGTTGGCCCGTGAGGTGGGTGTTACGCAGAAAACGGCTTGGTTCATGCTTGGCAGACTGCGCGAGGTACTAGAGCAGATGAATTCCTACGGCGGTCCCATTGATGGCGTGGTTGAAGCTGACGAAACCTACTTGGGCGGTAAGGAACGGAACCGTCATGACTCCAAGAGGCTGAACTTGGGTAGAGGCATAGCTGGGAAACAGCCCGTAGTCGGTGCAAAGTCCCGTTCTGGCAGAGTCAAGGCCAAGATGGTTCCGGATACCAGCAAGATAGAGTTACATCGCTTCGTTCGTTCCAACGTCGCCACTGGCTCAACCCTCTACACCGATGACCACCAATCCTATCATGGTCTGTATGAGTACCACCACGAGCGGGTCAATCACAGCGTAGGTGAGTACGTCCGGGGCAAGGCCCACACCAACGGTATTGAGAGCTTTTGGGCCTTGCTCAAACGGGGCTACATCGGAACATTCCACCAGTTTAGCTGGAAGCACCTACACCGTTACCTTGCAGAGTTTGAGGCCCGCTTCAACATGGGTAAAGCTCCCGGAAGCATCCGGCTTGATTCTCTGCTAGGGTCTGCATCAGGATTGAGACTGACCTATAAGGAGCTTATACGGTGAGCTTTGACGGGATACTGAGAGAAGCAGTTACCCGTACTCCCAAGCACATCATGGCACCTTGGCTTGGCAAGGTTCATGCTGGCGACTGTGTAGAGCTTATGGGTAAGATGCCGGTTGGTTCTATCGACCTGATCGTAACCAGCCCGCCCTACAACATCAAGAATAGCACCGGCAACGGACTAAAGAACGGGAGCGGGGGCAAGTGGCCGCAGGCAGAACTTATCAAGGGTTACTCAGACCATGATGACTGTATGCCCCACGATGAATATGTAGCTTGGCAACGGAGCTGCCTACAGTCCATGATGAGGGTCCTTAGACAAGATGGGGCCATCTTCTACAACCACAAATGGCGTATCCAAGGGAGCTTGATTCAGGATAGATCGGATATCGTTGAAGGTTTTCCAGTTCGGCAGATCATCATCTGGCAGCGTAGGGATGGAATCAACTTCAACCCAGGTTACTTTCTTCCTACCTACGAAGTAATCTACCTGATAGCCAATCCAGACTTCCGGCTTGCTCCTAAAGCCAACGCTCAAGGGGATGTCTGGAATGTCCCGCAGGAATCTAACAACCCACACCCAGCACCCTTTCCAGTCGAACTTGCCCAACGGTGCATTGAGTCCGCTAATCCGGGCATTGTCCTAGACCCCTTCATGGGAAGCGGTACGACCGCCATAGCTGCTGAGGCCGCACGGCGGGACTGGATAGGGATAGACATATCAGAGGATTACTGCAAGGTCGCTAGGGAGCGCATCTTGGCAGCCAAACGGCTGATAAAGTGACCATCCCCGCCACACCACCGCAAACCAGACGGGAGCTATTCGAACGCGTAAGGGCGGTGATAGCTTATGGCTGGTATGACCTGCCCCAAGACTCTCACTATGGCGGCACTGGTGGGCCTGGTCGATTCCTTGAGGATCTGCTTGGATTGACGGCTGGGGCTATGGATATCCCCGATGCCGTAGGCTGGGAGCTTAAGTGGTACACCAGCAAGACCAACTTGGTTACCCTATTCCACAAGGAAGCAGATGGACCCGAAGCAATCATGCGGTACATGGTCCGCAAGTACGGATGGAAAGATGCCGAAGGGAGATTGAGCTTCCGGCATACCATCAAAGGGAAGTCTGATAGGTTCAGGGTTGACGATAGCGGCGGCCAGATAGTAGTCCGTCCTTTGAAGGGAAATGGGGCTATTCCCTACTGGTCCCATGAAGAGCTAGTGGCGGCGGCTGGGGCCAAGCTCCGGCGTCTGCTCATGGTGAAGGGTGAACGAACCGGGCAAAGGTGCGGTTCCTAAAGGCTGATGCCTTTGAAGTGTTTAACCTGATTGACTTCGTTGTAGAGGTCTTGCGGGGCGAGATAGTCATTGATTTCGATTGCCGTGAGTCCAAGCCGGGTAGCCCCGGACTACGGAATCACGGCACCAAATTCAGGATTGCACCGGATGCCGTCTGCCGTCTTTACATGAAGAAGGAACGGCTGTAGTGGCATTAAGTATATAAGTCCCCTTGCATACATCCATTCTGTTAGTTTCTCTGTAGGAGGTAATGATGTCTTTAATATCAGGAGCTGAAAGTCGGCATGGTATTTGGCATTTCTTCCTCCGGCCCATGGCACATACGGAAGCCAGAAGTTGACCTTGCATTGAGTGATTACTATGCTTACTTTAACGACAATGGAGTGGCATATCGTGGGGCCGCTCCTATCCAGCACGGAATCATGACGTGGAGGAGGTGTCTAATGGATATCACGCTGAATCACACCATTGTGCCCGCTCATAACAAGGAGCGTTCAGCGGAGTTCTTTGCTAGGCTATTTGGCCTCACCTACGAGGGACTTGAGGGGCACTTTGCACCAGTGCGGGTGAACAATACCCTAACTCTGGACTTTGACAACAGCGACCATTTTGAGAGCCATCACTACGCCTTTCACGTGAGCGACGAGGAATTCGACACCATCTTCGATCGGGTGAAGGCCGAAGGCATCCCTTATGGGAGTGGGCCTTTTAACCTTGACGATATGCAGATCAATTCCCGACGTGGAGGGCGAGGGTTTTACTTCCAGGACCCCGATGGCCATATTCTGGAGCTATTGACCCGGACCTAGACGATTGTAGCTTGTGGTGCATCTCGGCTATCGGCCTTTATCTGTTCCTTATGGAGTGCGCTTCTGAATGCACCGTCAGCGGTAAAGGAGGATATATTCTTGGCTACAACAGTGGGCACAGGTAGTTTCGTTTACGAGGTAGCGGAGGGGTGGGGCGCCCTTCCTGAGGGCTGGTCCTACAAAGAGGTGGCGAGTGTGGGGGTGGACTCCAGGGACAACGTGTACGTCTTCACTCGCGGTGAACACCCTATGATCGTCTTCGATCGGGAGGGCAATTTCTTGCGTTCCTGGGGAGAAGGCATGTTCCCCAGACCCCACGGCGTCACCATGGGTCCTGACGATTCCATCTATTGCACTGATGACGGAGACCACACGGTGCGGAAGTGTACCCTTAATGGGCAGGTGCTTCTCACCCTCGGGACCAGCGGGAAGCCCAGCCCATTTATGAGCGGTCGCCCCTTCAATCGATCAACCCACGTGGCCCTCGACCCCAATACCAGCGAGATTTATGTGTCAGACGGCTATTCTAACGCCAGGGTCCACAAGTATTCCCCCGACGGCAATCTGCTTTTTTCTTGGGGTGAACCGGGTACCGACCCTGGACAGTTCAACATAGTGCACAACATCTGCACAGACAGGGGCGGCTACGTCTATGTGGCTGATCGGGAGAACCACCGCATTCAAGTTTTCGATTCCAAAGGCCGGTTCGAGACCCAGTGGGTCAACATGGCAAGGCCCTGCGGGCTCTACATTGACCAGACCAGGGGGCTCTGCTACGTTGGCGAGCTTGGAGCCGCGATCTCAACCAATGAGGGAGCACCGGGCCTCGGCCCTCGGGTCAATATTATGGACCTCAAGGGAGAGGTGCTGTGCCGGCTAGGCGATGTGGGTCCAGGAGAAGCGGCAGGACAGTTTATCGCCCCTCACGGCATCACCATCGACTCCCGTGGCGACATATATGTGGCAGAGGCGTCGTGGACGATAACGGGCCGCTTACTGGATCCGCCGCGGGAGATGCGGAGCCTCCAGAAACTTATCAAGAAGTCTTAACTAGATAGGGCAGCCTCCCCCTTTTTGTTTGTCAAACTAAGACACTACTCAATCTACTGGTGCTGGAGCGGACTGGCGACATAGGATCCCGAAACCGGCAGTTGGGGGGTGTAATCCTCCCGCCCTGCTGCTAATCGCCGAGTAGAGCGCTGCTGGACTGCCCGAGGAAGACACAAGCACCCTAGAACAGAAGCAAGTAGGCCACAACCGGTTGCAAGAATCGATAGTCGCCCTATGAGGCAAACTGAATCGTGCAACTATCAGGGTAAGTCTTGGCTCTTCGACGAGTACCGTCTGGCTTTGTTACATCAACAATACGTGGCGGATCGGCCTCGTACTCAAGAATTTCTAGTGCACGAGTAAGGTGCCTTTTAAGGCAGGTTGGATGATACGCGGTCTCGCTCTCAATTAGCGCTTGCTTGCGCACACGGCGACCCCTACGATTGTTCCAGATCAACTTCGAAAGCTCTCGCGCGTAGTCTTCGTCCATTGCCCCTGCAAATAGCCTCTGTTGGTTTGGATCAGAAAAGTCCGAATATTGAAAAAGGCCATCCGGTGCCACGTCCCACATGGCACGCTTCATCAACAACATCCCCAGGTAGTGCTTTGTGCCAAACAAAAGATGGTATTGTGTCTGGTTGTGCTTGTTTACCATTCGAAAGCTCAACCCACGCCACCCATGTTCTTCCAGAGCTTTCTGGTATTCCTGTACTAGGAAAACTTCCTTCTGCCTTGGTTCAACGATGCCCAAAACACCCCGCCATCTATCGTCTCCAAAGAGGTCATTTAATCGTCCATGTTTTGATGGGTCTTGCAGAAACCACTGATTTAACGATTGATAGCTAAAGTTAATCAGCACCTCCGATCTGGGGTGCCTGGATATACGCTCAACAAGTGCCATAGGGAAACCTGTTGGACCGAACGGATCGATGAATACCAACGAGGGGGCTAAAGACAGATCCTGATCCTCCAAATATTGGAGTGTACTTCCAAGTTATTCCTCGAAGGTTGCGGGAACAGGATTCACGTGAATATTTGGAGGCAGCGTATATCCGCCCAACTTGCTTTCTAAGTTGGCGAACCTGACACTGTCCGCCTCTATAAATATGAACACCAAATCCATTCCAGGCCTTGTTATCAGTGCTCTAAGCCGATGTTCAAGCACTACATTTAGGGCGAGAATTGGTGAGCCCAACTCACCCCGACTGTACTCGCCCGGCCCTGCAAATCCGTCAATATACAATAAGCGTCGTGGGATCTTCGCCTGCACCGGAAACCAGGCTTTCAGATAAGAAGTTAGAATGTCGTGTTTTGCTTGGGTGTGTGGGGTGAGATCCCAGATAGTAGATTGACTGGCGCTCATTTTTTATTAAGCTTGAGAACTACGAGTGTCTTCCCTCCACGGTTGCAACCGCCATGATGAGAGGGTTTCCCCTATGTGTCACAGAGCTGGTGGTACCAGCAGGCTGCGGCGTGCCGGTATCTCTTACTGGTACTTGGTTCCATATCTGGCCGTCGAGTAACCGACCTCCCGCTTTGCTTGTCCGTCCTCCCCACTGCTTGAAGAAAAATGGCACTCCTTCCCGCAAACACTGATCGCGTATATCTCTGGCCCAAGATATATCCATTCGGCGTGCTCTGTGCCCACTCTCCCCACCAACAATTACCCAGTGGATACCCTGTAGGTTAAGCGTAAGAGGTTTCAAGAGCGGTTCGCATGATAGGAACCGGACATCCGTAGGGACTTCGCTCAGGAGAGGAATCCTCCGATCGGCCCAATACTGATTCTCAACAGATACTCCAGCCCAAACATGGATTGGCCAGTCCTTAAATCTAGCGCGTGACCGCGCATACTCCAGCATTCGTAAAGGGCGCTTCGTTAGCACCTGGTATGTGTGCCAATTACAAGACTCCATCACTTCAAAGACCTTATCAACAAACTCGAACGGCACTTCTTCGTGAAAGAGGTCGCTCATACTGTTCACGAAAATCATACGGGGTGTTTTCCAAAGTTTAGGCTGCTTCAACCGCTCCCAATGGAGGCGGATAGTAGTTTTTTCCGGTAGGAACGGCCCGCCTCGCTTGAATCTTAGTGTAATAGCCTCCGCATAGCAGTGTGCACACCCAGGGCTTACTTTCGTGCAACCCGTAACCGGGTTCCACGTCGCGTCTGTCCATTCGATGGCGCTTCCGTCGCCCACAATTGCGCCTCCATTCCGACAGCTAATTACGACAAGTCCAAAACACCACACATGATGATAGAACACTTGTTCCGCATAAGTCAAGCTATAGGATAGTAGTTAGTTCCACTTCTTCTCCACCACCCTGCCACTCGCCCCTTCCCCCTACCTCCAATCGCCACCTACAATAGAGAGGCAGCCTCTTTCGTAAACGGAGACTCACTATGCCGAGAGGAGGAAAATGCCCCGGCGCTGGTGCCCCGAAAGGCAACCTCAACGCTATTAAACACGGTCGCAACTCCCAGCAACTGGACGCCCTCCTCTCCATCCCTCGCATGCAAGAGATTCTCGCCGCCTACTACCGCCGCCAGCAACGCAGACAGCGCCAGTCCACCAAAGTCGTGCGAGGCATCCTCCAGGAGCTTGCCTGGCACATCCCTCCCTTACACGACAATCAACACCCCCTAGGGCCTCTCCTCCAGGATTTCAGATACAACGCCACACAAAACGACGAACTTTTCAGGGTTATCTACTTGAAGCGGATGAGTGTGGTATGATGAGAACGTGCCAAATATTCTTGACATCATTCGAAGGTTCGGGACTCGGCGAAGTGTACTCGTTGCGTGGGCGCTCATCGCTGGGCCTATGGCTGAGGCTTGGTGGGGGCTGTTTTTCCAGGAGCCTATGGTGCCTTTCCTCATCGACAAACTGGACAAGGGGGGCATAACAGTGGGCCAGGTGCTGGTCTTGATTCTGCCGACGCTTGCGATGGTAGCGGTTGGGGCGCTCCTATATTCGGCATTGAAACCAATACAACCATTTGTCCCCGATATTGGAGTGAATGATTCTCGTGTGGCAGGCACGACTTACTACACAGTCCGTATTGAAAATGGTGTGCCTCAGATATTTCACGGTGTTTATGCGAAGATAATCGATTTTGTGGGTTTAGATGGGCCATCGAAGGGATTTGTGGAACAGGGTGCTAGGTTAACGTGGGGAATTACAGAAAGGGCACGAGAGACTGTAACGATTACTTCAATGTCGGGCGCAACTCTTGTCTTGGCGGTATTTGACCCACGAGACCCAGACCATTTCCAAGTGCCAATTGGTATCAGCACGAATAAAACCTTGGATAGACACGGTTCATATCGAGTAATCGTCGAAGTGGGGTCTTCTCGCAGTAGTTCTATACCAACTAAATTTCGGTTCACTATCAATGAACATGATGACGCTATCGAAATCGGACAGATTACTCAGCTTGAGAAGTGATTAACGCTTCATATGTGAGACTTTGAGCAGTAAGGAGTTTGACTAGCGTGTCCCTAAATAACCAAGGATTCTCACGATTGTTGAACCGCCACTCAAGTTCATCAAGGTAGGCATCCAGATGCTTTGCAGAGACATGATGGAAAGAGCCGATAATCGAGCGTTTAAGAAGGCTCCAAACGTTCTCGACGGTGTTTGTATGTATATCGCCTCGCACATACTCCTTAAGCAAATGGTTAACCCGTTCATGGAGCGTATCGTGGTCGCCGATGCCCCAATAAGGATGCCAGTCGTCCGTGATGATGCGCTCGGGAGCAGGGTCAACATGCTCTCTGATGAAGCTATGGAGGCTTTGCCTGCTTCGGTCCTTCACGATACCCATTCTGAGTTCTCCGTCTCGCTGTATAGCTCCTGCCACGATGGTCTTGCTGCCTCTATTGCCACTACCAACACCTCTTTGCTTGCCACCGACCCAAGTCTCGTCAACCTCTACGGTACCCGACAAAAGCTTGGGACTAGCCTCGGTCATGGCTGCTCTTATACGATGGCAGAGATACCATGCCGTCTTGTAAGACACCCCGATGGTGCGCTTCATTTGATTGGCAGAGATTCCCTTTTTGGATTCAACAATCAGGTATGTAGTAACCATCCACTTTCTGAGAGGAAGGTGGGTGTCATGGAGCATCGTGCCAGAGATTACGGAGAACTGGTAGCCACATGAGCCACAATCATATTGGTCACGGGTGTACGAGCGTCGGATGTGCATACTTCCGCAACGAAGGCACGCTAGACCGTCAGGCCACCGCAACGCTTCCAGAATTCCCCGGCAGGCTTTATCATCAGGGAAGAGGTCTATCAATTTCATCATGTTCATGTCTTTGGTTCGACTTGGCATTGGAGGTCTCCTATGTCTAAAGATAAGAGAAAGCCTACTGAAATGACGACTCAAGAATTGGCTGAGAAGATGTTCGGCAAGAAGCTAAAGAAAAAGCTGGATAAGATAGCTCACGAGGGCGAGGAATCTGAGAACAATAACAATTCTGAGTCTTCACATGAATAGCATATCATAGCTATGCGTCCGTGTCAAGTATATAGTCCTGGAAAATTCAATCAATGAATCCTAGCCAAAACGGGAGTACGATCGAATGGCTACCAAAGGCGCCTTAGCCCCTCACGGTCCAGCCACGCGTACAGCTCTTACCGCCATGCAAAACGCCATCCTGGGAGATCGACGACCCATTCCCCATCCTCTAGTAGCATGGGGATAACAACTCCAGACTTCACTCCTCCCTCTTCCATCACCTGCTTGTCCTCTGTAATGCCAAAGGGAAGGAAAGCGAAGGCATGATAATCATCGATGTAGCTTGTAGGTGCAACCCCCAAGTCGGTCAGGTCCTCTAGGGGCCAATGCTTAAGGACAGCCTCCCTGAAACCTTCCATCAGTTGCTGGAACATGGGACTCTGGGCATCATGAGCAGCCTGATAGACTAATTGAAGATCGAGGTCCTTTTGAGTTGCCCAGATGCCTTGACGGACTCCTTGCGATTCCTTGGATAACATTTCCCAGGCAGTAGGCATGTCGTGATCCATGACGGCTCTGGCAAATTTGCCAGCCCTTATGCCACTTTCGTCGGGGAATAAACTACGCTTCTTGCCTGGTATCCTCATTTGATTACGCCCCTTCCGGCCTTGGGAGCCGGAGAAGAATGGAGAGGTGGTTCAGCTTCGGGCCTCTTTAGCCCTTATCAGTGCCAATTCTCTCGTCATTCAGTAGATTTTACCATCTCGAGGATCTAACACCTGGCACTGCTCCCCATCTTCTAACCCCAGGGCACCTCTTGCCTCTATGGCGGTCTTCAGGGCCTGGTTCGGAGTCTGGAAGCTTTCTCGATGCATAATATCTACAAGCTCTCGGCCCTTGTCGGCAATGTCAGGGCATCGGCCATCGTAGACTACTTCCAGCCGATACCACTTCTGGGTCGGGAGTAGAAACTGTAGCTCGCAAAAACGACAGGCCCAAGTGACCCACCAGGGTGTGCCCAACTCTGGCACAGGGCTTCCCTCAATCCCTTGGAGAGCACCCTTAAACAGATGCTCTTGGATATGATTTCTGTTAAAGGGATAGGGTTTCAGAATCTCCTCAAGGGCAGGGTGGCTTATCATCTCCATCAGATCGCTACCCACGCGAGCCGCGGGGGAGTCCTCACCATACTGAAGGCCGCGAACGCTCACTGGGAAGCCTTGACGCCTCATCAGCAGGTGGGTCAACTCATGAGCGACATGATAGCTCAAAGCCTCGTCAGGTAGCTCCATCCACCGTGGCAGGCTGCCTGAACTCTTCTGATAACCCTCCTGCCCAAAAATGGTGCTATGCCCCTCCTCAATCTGGTGAATGGGTATACTGATCTCCTCGCTGAAACAGTTCCAGAAGTCATCAAAGGGGGAAACCAGCTCTCTGCCGAGCACTTTCATAAGTCTACTGCTCTTCCTGGTGATCTCCCTGACACTAATTGTATCCAAAGGTGCTCACCACATAACACGAAGGAACCTACCTCCTCCAATAGCCTTGAGGTGCGGACTCTCTTGGCGGAGAACTACGCTCGTAAAGGAGTTGCTTCAGCAGTGCCCGTCTGACACGGTACCATGCTCTGGTAACCCGTATCTGGTTCAGCCCCGGGGCTCTGCGACCGGCATAGGTTGCTGTCACATAGCTATCACAGATGTAATGCAGCTCCTGCTCCACCTGAGGTACGATGGCCGAGAGTCTTCTGACCAGTTCAAAGGGGGTCTCAGAGGGAGGAGATGGCAAACCAAGAAAGGCGGCCAGCCTCTTTAGCCTAAGATAAGCCCCTCCGGGCCGGTAAAGTTCCCAGAAGAATCTTCTCCAGATTATCCACACCGTCGTTGCCATGATCACCATCATCAAGCCAAAGAGGAACCCATCTTTGCCTAGGGGCGAGCCGAAGTGGAGAAGTGGTCTAGGATAGAGGCCTCGGCCTCCTGGCAACCTTCCATCCTCACCTTCCGGAGGTTCTTGTTCCCCTGCGTTGTCTATCGTCACCTGCCTCACTTCTATTGTGTTGTCCTGCCCTGCATCCTCTTCAAAGGGTGAAGTAAAGGCCTCGAACTGGGTCACATCCCGGGGGCGTCGCTTGTAGATGGGTGAAGGTTCAAACTCGACCCATCCGTAGCCTGAGAAATAGACCTCCGGCCAGGTATGACTGTCCTTATCTTTGACTAAGAATCCGAACAACTCCCGGTCCTCTACTCCGGGAACATATCCCAGGCTCAGTCGTGCAGGGATGGCCAGGCTGCGCAGCATCACTGCCATGGCCGAAGCAAAATAGTCGCTGTGGCCCTTCTGGGTCTCAAAGAGAAAATAATCCACAGCATCGGCGTCGAAGGTCAAAGGGGGAGGGCTATTGGTGTAGGTGAGGCCTCGCAGATATTCCTCGATGACTACTGCCTTGTCGTAAGGGTTCGTAATACCTTCGGTTAGGGATTCCGCCAGCTCCTTCACCCTCTTGGGTAACGATGGTGGTAGCTGCAGATACCTATCGGTAATCCAGTAAGGGTAGTCCTCCCCGGCATTACGTAGGGAATCCTCGGATGGAATAAATATGTCCGGGGAGAAGGAGTAATACTGGCCCTCCCCCAATCGGGGCTTGCTTCTCACAGCCAGAATATCCCCAAAAGAAGGTGGACCTCTCTGAACTTCCAGAGTACTCAACCGCCCTCCATCTTTCAGGGCGTTCTGGATCTCATCCAGGTCAGAGCCCTTCGAGGGATCCAAGGAGACCGAATACTGCTGTCCGTCGTCTCTGTCTACCGTTACCTTGGTAACGCGCTGCGCGCTGCGGACGTTCGACTCGACCAAGTTGGCCAGCTCTGAAGAGGGGTCGGTGGCAAGTGAAAGATCCCGGGCCCATGCTCTGAGATCGGGAGGCAGGGCACTATTGAAGGCGAGGTTCTCGATGTCAAGGTTGTAGGAGCTGGGTTTATATACCTGCGCATCGGCCTTCCGATCTAGATGTTGTAGGTCCAGCCCCTGCAGATTGCCCGCCACGAGAAGGAAAGGAGGATCGGAGAGGAGTCGGACGTGTACGTACGGCAGGTCCAACAGGCCCAGCACTCCTTCATCTGTGGGATCATCTTCCCCAGGGATGACGATGTCGGACATTGAGTCATAGTCGGTATTCTCTACTCGCCAGGCAGTGGAGGTGTACTCGGGGTAGGACCTGAGGCGCCAGTAGGCCGAAACCTGGTGGCTTGACACTAGAATGGGCTCATCCGTATCGGGAACAGCTCGCTGAATAGGGAGCACCGAGCCGAAGTGCCGGAGAGAGCTTGGAACCTTGGCCCCTACGTTGAAGAAACGGTTCAGTTCTGCGCGGGCTTTGTCTATCGGACCGAAGAATTTCTCCGAAGCCTCGTTCACAAGTAAGTTGGTCCATCCTTGAAGGGGGAGAGCCAAAGTAAGGGTCATCACTAGGGCGCCGATCCATACAGCATGGCCGAGGGCGGTGAAATGAAAGACCGATGGCCCTTTTAGCGCTCCACTCCGCCGAATCACTTCCCGGTCTTGGGCGGTGAGATGTGCCACTAGTAGCAATAGAGCCGCCAGATAGGCGAAGAAGTAGATATAGTAGCTCTCGGGCAGCCAACTAAGGTTGGCTATGAGGCACACCGCCGAGGGTATGATTACCCACCAGACGTTCTTGCGTCGTAAAAGGAACCAGGTGCACCAATAGCCCACTGTCCATGCCAACATCGCTAGCAGCAGGGCGAATGGGAGCAGATCGGCGCTGGCATCCTGGCCCACCACCGCCTCCCACCACAGCCAGAGGCGGCTATTGAGGCTCGAAAATTGCTCTAGCCAACCGGCTCGCTCCACTAGGGTGGAACCCTGATAGTAGATAAGGATCACCCCTAATACGGTGGCTACGAGGTGTCCCAATAAGTGGCGTCGGACAAAGTGGGCCACTCCAAACCCTGCCAACACACCAATAACCAGGGTCAAGCTCAAAGATGGGGTAGCCACCCACCGGGCCGACTCCACCGACCGCACTACTACCAGTAGAGTGGTGAGCACAAACAGTAAAGTAAGCAGGTTCTGACCTAGAGGACTACTGGCCAGGAAAGAAAAGCCTGCTTTTATCCCATCCCGGGCCATAGGCAAGGGGTGGAGATGCTTGGCTACCCTTCCCTGAGGAATATTAGCTATGGTATCGTCCATGTGCGTCCACCTAGTTGAGCTGTCTCTGGTACCAGGGCCCTGTAGTCGAGGGATGAGGACAGATCCTCTCCTCGTCTGACCATGTAGGCACCTACTCCTTGGGTCTGGAGCCGATCCTGGACAGCGATTGGGCTGCCGGGAGCCCCGTAAGAGGTGGCATCGACGAAAACGGCGTTGACCACCGTCCCTCTTTTGTTTGAAGCCGCCAGGGAGTCGACCCATTGGGGTCGCAGGGAGGGGGTGATTACCTCAAGGACGAAGGCCCCAGGAGGAAGGAAATTCGGGCTGTCCTGCAGCAGCAACTCCACGGGGATGGTGCCCAAGGCCCGCACCTGAGCTAGAATGTCCAGGTACTTCTCCAGTTTGGTGTTCTCACGGGCAGGGCTGTAATACCAACCCTCTCCCTGGGCCGCCAGCCCCACCGACCACCCCTCCTGGAGGAACCGGGCCACTAAGGAGGCAGCGATGCTCACAACCATCTCCTCAGTGTTGTCGAGTTCATCCCCGGCCTGAACGTCACGCTCGAGGTCAAGTAACAGCCACACCTGGTTCTCTACCTCCCTGTCAAACTGGCGAGACATAAGGTGTCCCTTGTGGGCCGTGGCCGGCCAGTGGATGTTCTTCAGCACGTCGCCCGGCATGTACTCCCGCACACTGGTGGACACCGTCGTCACCTCCGCCGATGGAAGGCGTCGGGTGACGGAGCCCCTGAGCTCCTTTTCGGGGAGGTAGAAGCCGGACAGTTGGGCGATAGTGGGATAGATGATCACCTCCTCGGTGGAGGGGAACACCACGTTCCGTCGAAAGATTCCGAAGGGGTCAACCGAAGTCACCGTAAGATTGCCAAGAGGATAGGTGCCCCGTTTGCGCAGGATAGCCTTGGATGTCCATGTGACCGTCCCATAGGGTTTGATCGACACTACGGTGGAGGTCTTGTGTCCGGGTATCTCGGTCAGGTCCGTTACCTCCAACATCAGCTTGGGGAGAAGGGTTGGGTTATGGATGGTAATTGTGCTCTCCAGCACATCCCCCACCTTGAGATAGCCGTGGGGCCTCTCTACTGAGATCTGCACCCGACGCACATTTAGGTAACTCCACAGGACGCTGACCGCTAGTAACGACACAATTAGGTAGACCAGCCGATAGTACACAACGGGTGCAGACTCACCGGCCACCCCCAAGAAGAGGACCATTACCAGCAAAAAAAGTAAGGCGTAAAACCTTCTCACTGTACCCCTATTTTTCTAAGTGATTCTTTCACCAAGTGAACCCTGAGGAAAGAGGTGATTCCTAAAGCCTTGAAGATACTGCCCGATAGAGCTTCCGACCCCCCTGCACTATCCTGGCATCCCAGGAGTGAACCTGTTCTACTGGCTGGGTCGAGAGACTTTGCTGGGCGAGAGTGCTCCAAAGCAACCCTAGTCCCGACAGGGTAATTACCGCCCCTGGAAGGGTGCCTCCCAGCATGGGCAGCACTGGTAGAAGACCATCAAACACCCTCCATGGATCAATCGGTGGGATAAAGTGGGGAATAAACTTTGGGATGTCAGCATAAAAAAGTATGGAAAGAGATTCCACCAGGAGGCCAACTACCACTAGTAGGGCCATCCCCTCCATCTGCATACCCTTGCGAGGCAAGATGGCCCCCAATCCCGTCAGAGCCACCAGCACGAGCGTCGTTAAGAATCCGTTGAAGATGACGATGGGCACACTCAACTGCGCTGTGGCCATCATTCCTACAATGGTAGCACCAATAAAGAGCACCACCATACTCGCCACAAGAGGCGCAAACAGGGAAACAATAGGTACGTCGGCAGGTACATCACCCTCGCCTCGTCCCTGCAGCGTCAGTTCAAATATTAAGAAGAGTAGAAGGGGAATAGTGGCGCAATAGACCCAAAGGGGGGGGAAGAGCGCTTCTATGTCCATCAGGTAGGCGGCTCGAAAAATGCCCGGCACAAACCTGATTATCGTGAGAAGGATAAGTACCCCAGTTACGCCACCCAATATGACGATCCCTCGGCCCCTCCGGCCCTTGAGGGCCAGACTGCCCCCGTATAAAACCAAGAGCGCAGCTAGAAGGGTGAGGCCAGCCACAAAGAACTGGGGTATGGGGCGGTGTAAGGTTGGTGCTCGCAGGGCTAAAATAAAGCAGGCCACCACCAGCGAACCAGCAGCCGCTGAGGAGAATAGCCTTACAATGGTGGCAGCCGCTATAGGATTGTTGCTACGAACCACGGCCTACAGCCCTCCATGACCTTTGAAGGATATATTAGCAGTTTTCCCAGTCGCCGTCGTGGTAGAGGGTAACATACCTCCCTGTGTACGGAGCTCAGGGGTTTGCTCTTAAGGCCGTCAACAGTACTCCCGCTGACCTGTGGTTGGCCTGCACGTGAAAGGAGCCCATAGCATGTACGGAGGCTTGACACGTATGGCAAGAGTATATAGGCTCCCTGTACTTGAGAAGGACCCCAACTAAAGTTGGGCTGTTCTGTGCCAAAAATTGTGGGCGATAGATTTGAAAGGGGGTGAAGGGTCTATGTTAAGCGCACAAATCTCCAAGGAAGAGATGCTGACGCGGGTTGCTCGTTTCAGAGAGCTACAGCCCAGTAAACAGCCCTTTGTAGACAGCTTGATTCCTGGACATGAACGGGAGAACCTTCGGATCATAGGTCGAGGGGTTACGGAAGACCCCTCCGCGAGGCCAGCCATCACCGCTCCCCATGACTTCAGTGTTGGTCTAAATAAAGCTGGCCCGGGGAAAAGAGCAGGTCTCCATATCCACACTACCGTAGAGGTGTTCATCCCCCTTTCTGGTGAGTGGGCCATCTCCTGGGGGGACAAGGGGGAGAACGAAATCGTTCTTGGTTCCTGGGATACTATATCTGTTCCCCCCGGAGTTATGCGTGGCTTTCGTAACGTCGGTAACGAGGACGCCTACCTGCTGGCCATTGTAGGTGGGAAGGACGCGGGACGTGTCACCTGGCCTCCTGAGGTTTTGGAACAGGCGCGTCAAACCGGGCTAGAGCTTGACGAGCAGGGAAACCTGATTAGCAAGGGCTGATGGCCTCTGAGGGGCCCCACTTACATATGCGGGACTCTAGTCAGTTTTCTTGACATCAAATATGGCAAACGCTAATCTGGTTACAATTACGATCAATCTTGTCAACTACCCTTTGGTCACTAGGAGGTGACGAGATGGCCGACAGCGAAATAGCCTTGATGTCCCATCTTATGCGTCGTGCTGGCTTCGGGGCGACGCGAGAAGAGTTGGAGGAGCGTGTGGCCAAAGGCTACGAGGCAACAGTGGAAGAGCTTGTGCAACCGGAGGATTCTTCCGGTGCTGATGAGCTGTTTCTTCACCGGTATCAGCCCTGCTCAAAAAATCCTCCCAGCACACCTCCTATGGGCACCTTCAACTGGATGTACCATCTGCTGAATACGAAGCGACTGCTGGAAGAGAAGATGACCCTCTTCTGGCATCAAATATTTGCCACTGGAAATTCCAAGGTGGACAACTACGATCGGATGCTGGCGCAGATCGCCTTGTTCCGCCGCCACGGCATGGGCAACTTTCGAGACCTGCTCATTCAGCTTGCCCGGAATCCAACTATGATCTTTTGGTTAGACAACAACGAAAATCACAAACAGGCGGTAAACGAAAACTGGGGCCGGGAGCTACTGGAGCTCTTTTCCATTGGGGTCGGGAACTACACTGAGGAAGATGTAAGAGATGCCTCTCGCGCCTTCACCGGCTGGACAATGGGCGCTAAGATACCAAGCATACCTTACGGCCGTCACCCTTGGATCTTCGAGTATAAGGCTGAGGACCACGATGGCGGTGAGAAGAGCTTTTTGGGGCACGACGGACACTTCAACGGCGAGGATATTATAGACATCATTATCCAGCAGCCCGCCTGTGCTCGATTCATTGCTCGCCACCTATACAATTTCTTCGTAGCCGACGAGCCCCAAGTGCCGGCGTGGCAGGATACTCCACCTCGAGATCCTGAAGCCCTAGACATCCTTGCAACAGTTTTCACAGAGTCCAAGTATGAGATTCGTCCCGTATTGCGTACCCTGTTCAACTCGGACTTCTTCAAGGAAGCCCGTTTCGCCAAGGTAAAGAGCCCTGTTGAGGTGGTGACAGGCACCCTTAGGTTGGTGGGGGGCTACGAGTTTCCCCAGCCCACGATGGCCGAACTCTCTGAAGAACCGGGTAATATGGGTCAGGAGATGCTCAACCCGCCCAGTGTGGAAGGCTGGCACACAGGTTCCGAATGGATTAACAGTGGCTCCCTTATGAGCCGCATAAACTTCGTCGCCGATAAAGTGGGTGATACTGGTCGACCCGGCATCCAGTCCATTATCAACCGTCTCAAGACCCGAGGGGACCTCTCCCCTGAGGCGCTGGTGGACGGCTGTCTGGACCTCCTGGGCCCTCTGGAGATGGAGCCCAAGACTCGCCAGCATTTGATAGAGCAAGCCGAAGAGGGTGGTGCGCTACGCTGGGAGGTTGAAGAAGGAGACGGCACCTCAGCTCAAAGGGTGGCGGAGATGCTGCAACTGGTAGTGGCCACTAGAGAGTATCAGTTTGGATAGTAGCGTGCGCGCCCAGGCTGCCGCAACGGCACGTTGTACATGGTTGTCACAGAGCGTCGGACCGGACGTGAGCCACCTTCTTTGGATGCAACTCTGCAAAGGCAAAAATAAGATGCTTACGACCGTAGCTGCAGGACGCGTGTACAATTTTAGCCACACCGTGGGGCGAGGTTTGATGTCAGGCGCCGCCTTCAACCATCCAATAGCTTTGGCCCTTGGGCAGGATGGCATGATATACGTGGCCAATCGGGGTGCCGAAGAGAGAGTCAGCACAAGGGTGAACAAGATCACCATCGGGGCTCCCGGAGAAGAAGAATTCATTTGCGAGTTCGGTCACTACGGAGATGACGAAGGGAAGCTGACATGGCCCACCTCTGTGGCCCTGGATAAGGAGGGCAATGTTTATGTTGCTGATGAATGGCTTCACCGTATCTCCATCTTTGACGAGGATGGCAACTTCCTGGAGAAATGGGGCACACCGGGAGTGGGAGATGGGCAACTAAAGCGCCCCTCTGGTATGGTTTTTGACATAGAAGAGAACCTTCTTGTGGTGGATAGTGCCAACCATCGGGTCCAGAAGTTCACCAAGGATGGTACCTATCTGGCCAAGTTTGGCCAAGAGGGGAGCGGCGAAGGCCAGTTTAACCTACCTTGGGGCATCACCATCGACAACCAGAGTGACATCTATGTGGCCGATTGGAGGAACCATCGGGTACAGAAATTCTCCGCCGATGGGACTTTCCTGACGGCCTTCGGGACTTTTGGGACGGGACCAGGGGAGTTGAGTAATCCAAGTGGTGTAGCCGTCGACGGAGATGGGGATGTATACGTGTGTGACTGGGCCAACGACCGTGTCCAGATATTTGCACCTGATGGAGATGCCATCACCTCTCTGATTGGAGATGCCCAGGAGCTTTCGAAGTGGGGTCGGTGGAGCGTGGAGGCGAATCCCGATGTGATGAAAATGCGGCGCAGGGTCAAAAGCCTAGAGCCCGAATGGCGCTTCTCCAACCCTACGGCAGTGGCCTTTGATGAGGTCGAGAGCCGCATCATTGTCGCCGACACCCTGCGCTTTCGCCTCCAGATATACATAAAAGATAAGGACTACGTGGACCCCCAGTTTAACTTGTAGGTGTTGGGAGAAGACCTCGTCGGCTCAACGGGTAAGCCTGCCCTCAAGATATGTAAGAACACTGTTGGGCGGCCGAGGATGCTCGGACATACCTAAGAGCAGCTTGGTTCGTAAAGGGATATAAGGTAAGGTCTGAAAGGATATTTGTAAGATGACCCTCCCTGATAGATTGAAGTTCGGTGCCTTTTTGGCACCTCTTCACTGGGCAAGGGAGAATCCCACTTTAGCTTTGGAGCGTGATCTAGAGCTCCTGCAATGGCTAGATCTATTGGGCTTTGACGAGGCTTATATCGGGGAACACCACAGCGGGGGCTGGCAACCCATCACCTCACCAGAGTTGTTTATGGCAACCGCGGCTGAGCGAACAAAGCACTTACGTCTAGGAACGGGGGTGGTTAGCTTGCCCTATCACCACCCCTACATGGTAGCCAGCCGAATGGTGCTGCTGGACCACCTAACACGGGGAAGGATCATCCTGGGCGTAGGAGCAGGTGCTCTACCCTCCGACATGTATATGTTGGGCATTGACCCCGAAAGAACGCGGGAGATGGCCAACGAGGCCCTAGGTATTATTATCCGCCTCTTTGAGGAGACGGAGCCTATCACGTACAAGAGCGACTGGTTCGAACTGCGAGAGGCTATGCTTCAGCTTCGGCCCTACCAGCAACCCAGCATACCGATAGCCGTAGCCTCCGTACAGTCGCCCGCCGGATTTAGACTGGCGGGGAAGCACGGAGCCACGGTCCTCTCCATGAGTGTCGATCCCAAAGCTAAGAGTGGACTGGCTCTAAAGAACCTTTGGAACATCGCCGAGGAATCGGCCGACGAGCACACTAACGAGGTCCATCGCGAAGACTGGCGGCTGGTGGTGATGGTCCATCTGGCGGAGAGTCGCAAAGAGGCCATCGAGGACATTCGTTTGGGAGGGGCTCGATTGGTTACCGAATACTATGGCGATACCATGGGAAATCCCGTTCCCGATTGTCCCTACGACCAGATAGTGGAGTATATGATTGAAAACAAGGTCTGGATTGTAGGTACTCCTGACGACTTTATTGAGGCCATCAGGCAGCTAGACGAGGTGAGTGGCGGCTTTGGAGGATTACTGGTACGGGTGGACGAATGGGCCTCCAGAGAAAAGATCCTCCACAGCTACGAGCTGATAGCTCGCTACGTTATGCCCCAGTTTCAGGGCAGCCTCACTGGCATCATCAATTCCAACCGTTGGGTCAGCGAAAAGCGAGATATTCTCCAGGAGCATCGGCGCCGGGGCGTAGAGAAGGCCCGAGCTGCCTACTACGCTCGCAACAGATAAGCCACATAGACATACCCTGGCTGGCATCCAAGACATACTTGCCGAGACTGCCCTTAATTAGAGGGATAGGCCCTCTCTTCTGAGCGTCTTCTGGGCACCCTCAAGCACACAGGTGTCAAAGTGGAAGTGTTTACAGCATAGCGCTGCAAGGAGGTACTTTATGGAGGAAATCTCCCTATTCGAGGCCATAAGCAGCCAGCGAGCCATTCGCCGATTCGCGTCGGACCCAGTACCTGACGAAACTATCCATAAAATAATTGCCGCAGCTACCCATGCCCCCAGTGCGGGCAATCGCCAGCCCTGGCACTTCCTGATTATCCGCGATGCAGAACTGAAACATCGCATCGGAGAGATCTATTGGAAGGCCACGGAAGAGCTTCGCGCTCGCGGTTTACTCAAGGAGAATCCCACCTTTCTCCGGACCGGCTGGGACATGGCCCAACACATAGAAGAGACCCCCGTGTTGATCCTTGTTTGCATCGATTCTGTAGGCAAGGATTCCTTCGCCCTTGGCGCTTCCATCTTCCCTGCTATACAAAACCTCATGCTAGCAGCTCGGGGTCTAGGCCTGGGGTCCTGTTACACCTCCAACATT
The DNA here is from genome assembly GCA_965248115.1 of Dehalococcoidia bacterium. Taxonomy (GTDB): domain Bacteria; phylum Chloroflexota; class Dehalococcoidia; order Lucifugimonadales; family CBDFII01; genus CBDFII01. The sequence goes on along the minus strand of CBDFII010000005.1, from coordinate 426,879 downwards.
CGACTATACGAGAAGGAGGTGAAGGAGGTTCTAGGCATCCCCGACGATGTAATTACGGCTGGCCTAATTCCCCTGGGCTATCCTGGATTTAAAGAGCGCTTCGGCGGAGGCCGGCGAAAACCGGTGGAGGAGGTGACCTTTTACAACCGCTGGGGACAGCAGGGCCCTTAGCCTTCGTGTGAGACGCGATCCATTTGTATCAATACCGAATTGAACTGAGAACGGCAGTCGAAAGGAGCAAGCGTGAAGTATGACATAATTGTAATCGGAGCAGGTTCTGCGGGCTGTGTCTTGGCTGGGCGGTTATCGGAGGACTCGGGACGCTCGGTGCTGCTTCTGGAGGCGGGACCTGACTACCCTGACTTCGAGCAGCTCCCCGAAGAACTGAAGTATGGATACGCCCGAAATGATGCTTCCGAGGTCAATGCCCCTCACAACTGGTCATTTTGGGGCACGGCTACTCCTCAGCAGTCTACGCTGAATCCTGTGCCGCGCGGTAGGGTAGTCGGCGGCACCGGCGCTATCAACGGCACGATGTTCCTTCGTGGTCTTCCCGAAGATTTTGACAACTGGGCCTCTTGGGGTAATACCGAGTGGACCTATCTGAAAGTCCTGCCTTACTTTAGGAAAATGGAAACAGACCTAGACATAAGCGACGACTTCCACGGTTCCGACGGTCCCATCCCCATCCGTAGATACAAGCGCGAGGAGTGGCCTCCGCTCTTGGAGGCCTTCTATAGAGCCTGCGTGGCTTTAGGATTGCCCGAACACCAGGACATGAACAATCCGGAATCGGGAGGAGTGAGTCCTGCCCCTATGAACAACCACGACGGTTTTCGCATGAGCACCGCTATTACACATCTGAATCATAATCGCCATAGGCTTAACCTGACCATAAGGCCCAACGTGCTGGTCAGAAGTATCGTCTTTTCTGGCAAAAAGGCAACAGCAGTCGAAGTAGAAAGCGGCGGCGAGAGGTTTGCAGTAGAGGGGAATGAGATCGTGTTAAGCGCCGGTACCATCCTATCGCCCCAGCTGCTGATGCTTTCGGGTGTGGGGCCGGCAGACCATCTAAGTGGCCTGGGAATACAGGTTGTCCAAGACCTGCCTGGAGTAGGGCAGAATCTTAGAGACCACCCCGGAGTGTCTGTGGGTCTAAACTTGAAAGAAGGTTCTCAAATAGAACCCAATGCACAAAATATTCGAATTTGCCTCCGCTACACTGCCCAGGGTTCCAGTGATCGAGGCGACATGCAAATCATACCGGCTCGTTTCGCTGGCCCCATCGGAGGCGACTCACTTCAAACTGAGGGTGCTAGGCTCGCTTGTAGGCTGGAGCTGGCTGCTGGCGCTGGTGAGTTGACCCTTACCTCAGCAGACCCGCACGTGCAACCACATCTGAACTTCCGGTTTTTACTGGATCCGTGGGACCGGGAGCGTTTGCGCGAGACGGTGCGTTTATGCGTTCGTCTGCTGGAGCAGGAGCCGTTGAGAGATATCGTAGAAGACAGGTTCACGCCTACAGACCAGGATATCGCGTCGGACGAAGCGCTGGATACGTGGATGATACAAAATGTCAGCACAGGATCCCATCTCGCGGGCACCTGCAAGATGGGGCCATCATCGGACCCCAAGGCAGTGGTTGACCAATACTGTAGGGTACATGGATTGGAAGGGCTCTGGGTTGCCGACGCGTCTGTGATGCCCGATGTTGTTCGGGCCAATACCAATGCCACGACCATTATGATTGCGGAGCGCGCCGCCGACTGGCTTAAAGAGGGCAAACTTGAGTAGGTAAGGCTGAAGGCCAGTTGGAGGGCTGCCGCTGGCGGATATACGTATACAACAAATAGTCCTAGTTCCTTTCTAGTTAAAGCTTGGTGATAGTACAAGTTGCAACCTCAACAGCGCTCCCGATCCCCGCTCATGTCGGTGCTGCAAGATGGCACCTTCCGGACCATCCTATATGTAGGTGTCCTTAGAGAAAATACGCGATGGTATGAGCTGCTGGTTCTGAACTGGCTCATCCTCCAGGCTACTGATTCGCCTTTTCAATTAGGGTTGGTTTGGGTTTTTCAGAGCCTGCCCAGGCCATTTGTTGCTCCCTTCGCTGGCCTAATGGCCGACCGTTTCAGTCGACATGGCATCCTGATAGCGGCCCAGAGTTTAAACACGGCAGTCTCCGCCAGTATCCTATTGCTCCTAGTAAGTGATGTGATCCAACCTTGGCACGTTTTCGTCGCCGTCTTTCTGCAAGGGATCACACAATCTCTCGAACAACCCTCAAGACGTACAGCGATTTTCGATATTGTGGGCCAAAAACGGGTGGTCAATGCCATATCGGTGGAAAATATGAGCAATAACGCCGGAAGGATGTCTGGCCCCCTTTTGGGAGGAGTGCTATTGACTTTCCTGGGATTCACCGGGGCCTATAGTTTTGCCCTTACGACACATCTGGTGACATTGGGAATGCTAATCCGACTGAAGATTCCGAGGTATCGAGGAACTCGGGCAGTAGAGTCGGTGTGGAGAGGGTTGAGAGAGGGAATAGGATATGCGATCCATAATCCTACACTTCTTGGTGTACTTTATATCTCTATGGTGATGAATGCTTTGGCCTTTCCTGCTCAGCAGTTTATTCCTGCTATTGGACGGGACCACCTGGGGGCAGGACCTGCACTGGTTGGACTCCTGGCCTTCGGATGGGGCATGGGCCACCTAATCTCAGCGGGGATGGTGGCCTCAACATCGAATATCCGATACCACGGTAGGATATTCGTGGTGGGCTGTCTGGTGGTGCTGGTGGTGATATCGCTGTTCGTGTGGTCTCCCTGGTATGCCCTTACCTTTGCTCTGCTGGTCATGGTGGGCACTGGTAACGCCGGATTTGGCACAATGCAAAGTCCCATCACCCTGCTCTCGGCTCCCCAAGAGCTTCGAGGCAGAATGATGGGACTCCTGAGCTTCTTCATCAGCGTGGGTATTCCCTTGGGGACCTTGGAGATGGGGTGGATGGCGGCGGCTTTCAGTACGCAGTGGGCTATTTCAGCCAATGCATTGGCTGGACTGCTGCTGATTCTACCAGCGGTGATGCTAACACCCCTGGTCTGGCAGCCCTTGGGCGAGCCACTGCCTCAAAGATCGAGAGGAAGCCCAAGTGCTTAAAGGATAGGCCTCTTTTCGTACCACCTAGCATGTTGCTGATAGGTATAGGCTATCCTCAACACCGCTGGCTCGTCGAAGGGCTTTCCTGCTATCTGTAGCCCAATAGGCAATCCGGCAGCATTGAACCCGCATGGCACTGAGATGGCCGGCATGCCCGTTTCGTTAAAAGGGCCAGTGAGGTTGCGTACCATCATGGCAGCTTCTGGGTCGTACTCATCAGAGCGAGGAGCTGGGGCGAGGCCAGTGGGCATCGCCACCACATCCACCCGCTGGAGAGTCTGGGCAAACTCCCGCTTTATACGGCTCCGGGCCCGCAGGGCCTGCAAGAGGTCGTTGGCACTAAACATGGCACCCAAATACAGCCTCTGGCGCACCTGTTCACCGAAGCTCTGGGGTTGGGATTTGAGGTTCCCTTTGTGGTAGGCGAAGGCCTCAGTTAGCATGATAACGCTGTTGGCGATAGGGGCATATTCCAAGCTGGGTATCGTTACCTCTTCAATCCGAGCCCCCAGCCCTTCGAGCTCGGTAAGCGCCTTATCTACTGCAGTCACGCTCTCCTGGTCCACCCCAGTGTCGGCATCGAAGCAGTAGTGTCTGGGGACGCCAATAATGATGCCTTTTACATCCTCCTGCAGGCAAGCCGAGTAGTCCGGGACCGGGGCGTGGCTGCTGGTAGGGTCCTTGGGGTCATAGCCGGCAATGGCTTGCAGTATGAAGGCCGTATCCTCCACCGTCCATGTCATAGGCCCGCAGTGGTCAAGGGACCAGCTAAGGGGTATCACGCCGTAACGGCTGACCCGTCCATAGGTTGGTTTGAGTCCCACGATTCCGCACAGGGAGGCTGGCCCTCGAATGGAGCCGCCTGTGTCAGACCCAAGGGCGCCCATGCAAAGGCCAGCAGCCACCGCCGCCCCCGAACCGCTGCTCGAGCCTCCCGTTATATGATCCAGATTCCAGGGATTACGTGCCTGGTCAAAGAGGCTGGTCTGGGGCCCTCCCATGGCGAACTCGTACATGGCTAGCTTGCCCAGCAGGATGGCCCCCGCAGACCGCAGCCGAGCTATGACAGTAGCGTCCTCTGAAGGGACTCGGTGCTCTAGCACCTTGGACTGCCCGGTGGTGCGGATCCCCTTAGTGTCATACAGGTCTTTGTGGGCCATAGGAATCCCGTGGAGGGGGCCTCGATAGCTTCCCTGGAGAATCTCGGCTTCGGCTGTGCAGGCCTCGGCCAAGGCAGACTCGGCCAGGAGAGTGACATAGGACTTGAGCCGATTATCCACCTCCTCAATGCGCTCAAGGAAAGCTCGGGTCAGCTCCACCGGGGATAGCTCCAGGCTTTTAATAAGACGACTGGCCTCGCGGATAGTCAGGTAGTGCAGCTCTTTTGTGGCAGCCATTCCTTACTCCATATTCCACTGAGGTGAAAAAACGCCCGCTACCTCTTCATCTTCTACATCCGCCATATGCAGGGTTTTAAGTTGCAAGATGTACTGATCGTAAAAGGCTTTCAGCTTTCCCCTCTCTCCTTGGGGAATCTCAAGCCCTGCCCGCTGCAGCAACACATTAAACAGTTCTTCTGATATCCTTTGCACCTTTACCACCCTTTCTCTTTGCTCGGCTATCGGACTTTACAAAGGGCCGGACGTATGGCTACTGCAAGTATATTCGGGGCAGCCAGGTGAAGCAATCCTTGCCAGAGGAGTCCGTCAGTTCCAAGACTTTATTCACATAATAGGTGTACGGAACATCTGAACCAGAAAATCTTGAGTTATACTCAACAATAGTGAGAGTTTTTGGGAATTGAACGGTCAACAGATGTGACTGCAGAGAGAGTACTCATAGTAGCCGATGATCTCCTGACCCGGGCGGGGTTGGCAGCGTTACTATCTGACCAAGCAGATTGTACAGTTGTTGGTCAAGTTGCTGCTGAAGCCGCCATGTCTGAAGTGCTAGAGGTCTATCGTCCCGACGTTCTTGTATGGGACCTGGGTTGGGACCCTACGGTGACCCTGGAACGCCTAGCAGACTTGCCAGACGATGGTCCACCGGTGGTGGTTCTGCTGAGTGATGAAACCCAAGCCGTGGAGGGCTGGTTTGCAGGAGCACGTGGCCTTTTGCTTAGAGATGCAGACCCTACACGCCTGGTAGTGGTCATCAAGGCTGTGGCACAAGGTGTTGTAGTCTTCGACCCGCAGTTGGCTGCCGCTATGGTATCTGCCAGAGACCGGGCACCAATTCCGCCAACGGGAGGACTAACACCTCGAGATCTCCAGGTGTTGCGTCTCCTCGCCGAAGGCTTGCCGAACAAGTCTATTGCTGATCAGCTGAACATCAGCGAGCACACCGTCAAGTTTCACGTCAACGCCATCTTGGGCAAGCTGGGCGCCCAAAGTCGCACCGAAGCCGTCACTAAGGGCACCCGCCTTGGACTGATACCCCTTTAACCTGACCGTTCTTACAGTGTCAACCTAGCCATTTGGGTGGTGTATTGGGGCTCTTCCATAAGTAGGATAGAGCTAGGCGTGAGGATTCTCAAATTACACGGCAAAAATTTTCCTTTAGTGATTAGGAGGTGAGACCATGACAGACACTTTGTTGAACTTGTCCAGTGCCCTGGCATCGACAGTTGCAGCAGCTGGTTCTAATGTGGTGCGTGTGGAGGCCCGGCACCGACTGCCCGCCAGCGGCATTGTCTGGTCGACCGAAGGCGTCATCGTCACAGCGCATCACGTTATCGAACGTGACGACGATATTCGTATTGGCGTGGCCAACGGAGATTCCATACCAGCAACTCTGGTTGGTCGTGATCCAACTACGGATCTCGCTGTGCTGCGTGGCGAAGTCACTGGTTTAACACAACCCTCATGGGCCGAGATTGACAGTATGCGAGTAGGACATCTGGTGTTGGCTTTAGGGCACCCTGGCCGGACAGTCCAGGCAACACTAGGCATTGTGAGTGCACTTGGAGAAACCTGGCGTACGCCCATGGGCGGGCTCGTGGATCAATACTTGCAGGCGGATGTAGCGATGTACCCGGGTTTTTCAGGCGGCCCCCTGATAAACGGGGATGGACACGTCGTTGGCCTCAACACCACGGCCCTGCTTCGAGGGATTACTCTTACAATACCCGTGTCCACAATACGCAAGGTGGTGGAGACACTGCTGGTTCATGGACGGATTAAGCGGGGGTATTTGGGTGTAGGTATCCAGCCAGCACGCTTGCCCGTGGCCTTGACGGAGCAACTTGAACAAGATACGGGCTTGCTGGTGATTTCAGTCGAGCCGGGCAGCCCCGCGGAACAGGCAGGATTGCTCCTGGGTGACACCATAGTCGCCCTGGATGGGCAACCGCTACGATATCCGGACGAGTTGCTTGCCGTATTGAGTGGTGAGCAGATCGGTTCCACAGTGACGATACGCTCAGTGCGCGGTGGCCAGTTACAAGAGTTGACGGCTATCATCGGCGAACGCTCCTAGAGAAGGTTACTATGTCAGCAATATTGCGCCAGTTGAACGATGAGATAGCATCCGTTATAGAGAGGGCAGGCCGTGGCCTTGTACAGATAAGCAGTAATGGACGTGGTGTTGGCGCTGGGACCATATGGCACCCCAAGGGGCTCATCGTCACCAATGCCCATGTAGTGGCCAAGGGCTCACTACTCATCACCCTAGCAGATGGGACTACCCTGCCTGCACATCTCCTGGCTCGTGACACGAAACGCGATCTGGCAGCCCTTGCAGTGGACGCCACTGGTTTGCCAACCAGTGAGGTAGGGAATTCAAAGGATCTGCAGCCGGGACAATGGGTTCTTGCCCTGGGGCACCCGTGGGGCGTAACTGGCTCAGCGGTGGCCGGTGTAGTTATCGGCACAGGCCCGCAGGAGTGGGGACCCTCGCAGTCTCATCAGGATTGGATAGTTGCTAATCTCCCTTTGCGTCCTGGACATTCGGGTGGCCCCCTCCTGGACGCCCAAGGCCATCTGGTGGGTATCAATACCCTGGTGTCTGGCCCGGATATCGGGATGGCTGTGCCGGTGCACGTTGCCAAAGCATTTCTGCGGCAGGCTTTAGTGCAGGAGAGGGCTCTGGTAGTATAAGTTAGGTGATTAATGCCCTCGATGGGATTATTAAGAGCTGTCGTGAATGCTACGAGGGGTTCTCGTCTAGGTGGGTGTGTGTCTGGCACCGTCGGTTTTATGAGGGGGACCTCTCCTAACAACATGAGAATAGAGCCTGGCTGTATTGCCCTATCGCTGACAGAATGATTGACAGCACAAATTAGGGCAGGTATCTTTGAGCTTGCCCCAATGGTGTTACTCAATTCTATTTCAATATCCCAGAGGAGGAATCCATATTAAAGCAGCAGTATTGTACGAGCCATTTAAGCCACTTTCAGTAGAAGAGCTCACCCTTGATGGTCCCCGGCATCACGAGGTTTTAGTTAAGTTAGCCGCCAGCGGAGTCTGTCGCACAGACTGGCATTACCTTCATGGCGAAAGCGAGCATCCTCTTCCTGTGGTGTTAGGCCACGAAGGGGCAGGCATAGTGGAGGAGGTGGGGCCGGAGGTAACCTATGCGAAGCCCGGCGACCACGTCGTACTGTCCGTGATACCCTCGTGTGGGCATTGCTCTTACTGCACAAGAGGGAAGTACCATCTCTGTGAAGTGACATCCAAGTTGAGAGGCCACCTTTTAGACGGGACCAAGCGCCTCAAAAAAGGGGATCGGGAGATTCATCACTTCGTGGGCCTGTCCACTTTTGCGGAGTATACGGTAGTGCCAGAGGATAGCCTGGTTCTGATCCGTGAAGACGCTCCTATGGACAAGGTGTCCCTTATAGGCTGTGGTGTGACCACTGGTCTGGGCGCAGTATTCAACACAGCAAAAGTGCAACCGGGTAGTACAGTGGTGGTAGTTGGTGCGGGAGGGGTTGGGCTTAACGTGGTGCAGGGAGCACACTTGGCAGGGGCAGAAACTATCATCGCTGTGGACATCAAGGCGTCCAAGTTGGAGTACGCCCTACAGTTCGATGCAACCCATCTCATCAACTCTGCAACGGAGGACTTACAGGGCCGTGTACGGGAGATTACCAATGGAGAGATGGCCGATTACGCTTTTGAGGCACTCGGATCTGTAGAAACCATTAACCAGGCCTTTTACACGACCCGGCGCGCCGGGGTCACGGTGATCATAGGGGGCACACCACCAGGAGCCATGCTGACTATAGACCCGGATTTCTTGCATTTGGATCGAGTGCTAATGGGCTGTGTCTATGGCTCTTGCCATCCTAGGTCCGATATGCCTAAGTTTATTGACCTTTATATGGACGGCAAGCTGAAGTTAGACGAATTGATTAGTCACACATTTTCCCTGGATGAGATTAATACGGCTTTAGATCTTTTGGGTAAGGGTGAGGGCGCCCGCGGCATTCTTAAGTATACGTAGGGTGGACGTCCGTCAATTTTGGCCAGCAACCCTACCCTTTCCTCCGAGTGTGGTCAAGGATGTTGGGACATTGTATGGGAGATTTAGGCACCAATCCTAGAGTAGGGTGAAGAAGTGGGTGGGCGGACTTTTCCTACTGATAAAGGAGATAAAAATGGGAAGGCTTGAAGGGAAAGTGGCACTTGTCAGCGGAGGCGCACGGGGACAGGGTGCCGCCGAAGCTAAACTGTTTGCGCGTGAAGGCGCTAAAGTGGTTATCGGGGATGTGAGGGATGAGGAGGGAAAGAAGGTGGAGGAAGAGATTCGCAAGTCCGGCGGAGAAGCCACCTTCGTTCATATGGACGTTACCAGCGAGGCAGACTGGCGTGGGACCATAGAGACCGCAGTTCAAAAATATGGCAAGCTGAATATCCTGGTAAACAACGCCGCTATTGATACACCGGGGACAAGAATTGAGGACTGTAGTGAGGAGCAATGGGACCGGATTATGGCGGTCAACGCGAAGGGGGCGTTTCTGGGCACTAAACATGCGATCCCCGTGATGAGACGAGCAGGTGGCGGATCCATCATCAACATCTCATCCCTTGCGGCTCTGCCCCAAGGCCGTGATCAGGAGGCCGCTTACACTGCTAGCAAGGCAGCCATTCATATGTTCAGCAGAGTGACATCTAACCAGCATGCCGTTGACAACATTAGATGCAATACCGTCTTTCCTGGACCCATTGACACCCCAATGATGCGTGAGGCTCTGCCGACTCCCGAGATACTGGCAGAACGGCTAACCCGGGTACCTTTGGGCAGGTTGGGGACTGTGGAAGACATCGCCTACGGTGTCCTTTATCTAGCCTCCGATGAGGCGTCCTACGTCACCGGGACCGAGTTGGTCATTGGCGGAGGCGAATAGTTTTTCCAAGCCTGACACCAGCACAGCAGAGTTCTTCAGGTTTTGCCCTGGAGCGAATAGCCGTCAAGCATAATCTCATATCGATGATCCGCCGCAACTGGCTTCGTATTGCTCTGTTGGTGGTCTTCGGAGGAGCCTTCGTCTGGCATAACTACGCCCTTATTCCCAGCCCCATCTCTCTCATCTTCAAGCGCCCCAGCACCGAACTGTCCTCCATGGCGGCCTCCGGGAATTGGCCCATGGTCGATGGGAGCCTCCAGCACACGCGCTTCATCAAAGACACTGCGGCCTTACCTCGAGGCCAGATTCTGTGGTCTACAGAGCCTGACCTACTCCAGGGCAAATCGCTTCCAGCCATAGTTGACGCCACCATCTACGTGGGAAGTGCCTTCAAGCTTTTGGCCCTGGATGCCGATACTGGCGAAGTTAGGTGGGAGGTCAAGATGGCTGGGCTGGTGAACTCTTCGCCAGCCGTTGCCGGTGATACCGTATACTTCGGCTCTACCGATACCAAGTTTTGGGCTCTAGACCGCTTCACCGGAGAGCCGCGCTGGTTGTTTGATACTGACAACTACAATACCAGTTCCCCTATCATTTCCAATGGATTTCTCTTCATGGGCTCGGGCGACGGTTTTATGTATGCCCTGGACGCCGATACAGGCAGGCTCCTATGGAAGTTTAAAACCCATGATGTGATAAGCACACCACCGTCATTGCATAATGGAGTTCTCTATTTCACCTCCGAGGACAGCAGTCTGTATTCAGTCAACTACCGCACAGGACAGACCAGGATGAAGTTCCGCTCTAGAGACCTGGAGAGCTCTTCGACACCGGTGGTGGCCAATGGGCTGGTTTACACGGCATCAGGCAGGGGTATTCTGGCGGTTAAAGCTGGGATCCGTGAGATACCTGGGAGGTGGCAAGCGGGGAAGTACTGGCGCATCGCTTGGTTTTTCGGTCGACCTTTTTGGCCTCGTCCTCCAATCCAACACGGATTCAAGTGGAAGTTTTCACCGGATGACCGGAAGCACTCCATTTCGTCGGCGCCGGTGGTGACGGAGGAGGCTTTCTACGTTGGAGATTCGGGGGGGAACTTGTACGCAAGGGAGGCCCTGGATGCCTCGGAGATCTGGACCTTCAAGGCTGATGGGAAGATCGTTTCATCTCCGCTGTTGATAAGTAAAACCCTCTACTTCGGCACTCAGGCCGGCACTCTTTACGCCCTGGATCGTAGCACTGGCGATGTGAAGTGGGACCTCTCTTTGGGGGCTCCTATATCCCTGGCGCCCTCTTTCGCTGGGGGTAAGCTCTTCGTCCGTAGCGACGACGGTCGCCTCCACGCTATCGAGTAGAGGTGACGTAAAACACCGTGATAAGAATTTGGGCTTTGCCAGCCATCCCTTATGCAGGGGTGGCTGTTCTTATGGCTTTCCTGTCGGAATTGACTGCCAGCTTCGCTCGACAAGGCTTGCCAGTGCTATTCCCTTTCATTCAAGAGGAGTTCAATGCCAGCCGGGCTCAACTGGGCCTTATCACTTCGGGGATGCTTTTGGGTGGTGCAGGGATCATCGTTGTGTTGGGGTGGCTGGTCGATATGATGGGCGCGCGGCGTATCCTGTCCGTGGCGTTAGTGATAGTAGCAGCGGGGGTCCTCCTGTTCTCTCAGATACAATCCTTACTTCAAGGCGTTCTTCTGGCCCTTCTAATAGGAGCAGCCGGCTCAGCAACCGCTCCTGCCCCAGCCAAGATCATAATGGACTGGGTGACGCCTCGGACCCGCGCCCTGTCCATGGGGCTCAAGGAGACCAGCGTACCCCTTAGTGGGATCATGGCCGCGGCTACCTTACCCTTCTTGGCGGTGACCTTTAGCTGGCGTAGTGCCGTGGTGATCCTGGCGGTTATCATCGCACTATGCGGTGTGGTTTTCTTCGTTTTCTACCGAGACAGGCCCGGCAGCAGCTTCAAGAGGAGGAGCAGCTTGCTAGGGAGCATAGCTCTAGTGGCTAAAAATCGGAACCTCTGGTTTGCCGCCCTCAGTACTCCTATCCACGTGGCCCTGCACCTCGTCTTTGTGAGCTATGTGATCCTATTCTTCAAGGAGACCCTGGGCATGTCTACGGCCGTGGCAGCGGGTTTCTTGGCTATAGCCTTTGTTGGAGGCATAGTGGGGCGCGTTACCTGGGGTGTGGTAAGTGACTTGCTGGGCGGACGCCGTGTAAGAGTTTTGATCCTCGTAGATATTCTGTCCATGCTAGGTATGATGTTGATGGTCTGGCTACCCTCGGATGCATCCCCGGTGGTAGTAGGGTTACTAGCCTTCGCCGTAGGGACCACTGCCCTGGGATCGGCAGGAGTGGTAGGCACTTTGGTCATCGAGCTGGCAGGGCCGGGTCTGGCGGCAACGGGGTTTGGCTTTGTGGCTATCATCAGTCTGATAGGGGCCTTCGTCCCGCCTATATTTGGCCTGGTTGTAGACGTGACGGGCTCCTACGATATGGGGTGGTGGATGATGGCTGGCTTGGCTGGCCTTGGTGCGTTGATGGTGAGCTTTGTGCGACAGCAACCCCAGTTATCGGTAAGCCTGCCCAGCACCGATAGAAGCTGAGTTCAGGCTGCCTAAAGGTCGAAGCTCTCGCCATTGAGGGTGAGGGTATCATCGAAATGTATGCGCTTCGCAACCATCTGTCGCGCCCAGCAGCCGTTGCGGGCGTTGCGCAACACAGATTTGATCACCTCCGAGGCCTCGTCAGACTCGATCTCGAACTTGGTCTCGATGCTGGAAGCCCCGGCTTCGATGGTCTCTGCAAGCACCGAGCCGGCCATAGTGAGGTTCAGCCTTATGTACCCTTTGACACTTTTAATCTCCACCTTATTGAACTGCGCGTACCGCGCAATCTGGGTCATCTCTCAGAAAAGGACTGATAAGGCGAAGTACTGTAGGGGTGTTGGGGCCACGTCCAGTCCTCCAAGGCTGGGCGGCTCATCGCAGAAAATCTCCCATCGTCCGGCCCTGCCCCTTTTAAGCTGGTCCTGCACTACCTCGGCGCTGGCCTCGTTGTACCACCTGCGAACCGGGCCAGATACTGTCGCCATGAGGTCATATTGCACATCTGGCTTGGGATCACGAATTACCATTTCAACCCTCTCCTTGGTCTGTATTTCCGATTCAGCTTAGTGCCTCTTTCACTTCGCAATGATACAGCATGAGTGAATTTCATTGGAAACATTTTTCACTGAGCCGAGCTAGCTCGGAGAGGAGAGATCCGCCGATAACTAGGTCAATACCCTAGGTACTGTATGATGCCTAAGACAGTGTCCACATTAACGATCCTTGAGGGCTTGACAGGGTATATCGGCAGGCATAGGCTGTCGGTGCAAAAGCTCGTTTTCCCCCGGTAATAAAGGAACAAGGCTATTGCTGAAGATAGGTCATTACATCGAACGTCCTGGGCGGCGACCAGGGGCCCCATCCATAACCATTCCTGTAGCCGAGGAGTTGGAAACCCTCCCGGGTATACCCATCAATCAAGAGGACGTAGAGTTTTACTCCCGTGAATATCCTTTGGTGAACATAAAAATCACCGAGCGTGCCGGCCAGAACTGGGCCGTCCGCATGCGAGACTCCAACCCCGAGAGCCGGGCGATCCGCATAGAGAACGAGCGGCTCAACAAGCCTCTAATCCAGGCCTCCCGTCTCACAGGAGACATGGATCCCACTGCCGAGCCTACGGACAAAGACGTCACTGAGAAGATCAAGGCCAAGGCCCGCGACTTGGGGTTCGGCGAGGTAGAGATCACCAAGTATGACCATCACTACACCTACCAGAGCAAAAGAGGCTGGGTGAAGTACCCACACGCCATTTGTCTGGCCTACGAGCAAGCCTATGAGCCCACCCAGACCATCCCGAGTGTGGCAGCGGAGATGGCCCACACCAGCACCTACAGGATCAAGGGTGTTTTGGGCCTGGAGCTGGGCGACTACATCCGCTCCCTGGGCTACCATTCCCAGGTGCACAACCCCATCGACAGCACCGGCCCTTACATCCCCATGTTCGTCCAGGCGGGACTGGGCCAGTTGGGAGCCAACGGCCAGCTTCTCTCACCCCACTTCGGCTCCAGGGCCAGGCTGATGATTATCACCACCAACGCCAAGGTGACCTACAATCAGCCGATAGACTATGGAATCCACCGCTTCTGCCAGATATGCCAAGTGTGTGTCAACCGCTGTCCTGGGCGGGCCCTGATGAGGGAGAAGGTGTGGTGGCGGGGCGTGGAGAAGAACAAGCTGATCTACAAGCGGTGCCAGCCTGTAATGGCCCGCTATATGGGGTGTGCCGTGTGTATGAAGGTGTGCCCTGTGCAGAAGTACGGCATGAAGGCGGTCATGGAGCATTACGTAGCTAGAGGACAGGTCCTGGGCAAGGGCACCCATGAGCTGGAGGGCTACCAGCTTGATGGCAAGGGCTACTTTAGTCCAGGGGAGCTTCCCACCTTCGATGCCGAGTTCTTCCACATACCTATGGGCACTGCCGAGGAGCACGCGCTGGAGCAGTTTAAGGGTAGGTTTAAGCAGGTTGGCAATACCGATTCGTCTGAAGGAGAAGCCCTGTTTGAAGATCTCAAGGACAAACTGATGGCTGCGCTGGATCTCAGTCCTGATGTCGTGACCTCTTCGCTTGCCGAGGAGGAGGAAACTCTAGATTATGTTTAAGGGCTCCCTACGCGCCCCAAGGGCCGCATCATAGAGTCTGCTCAGTAAGGAGGTTATAGTGCCCATCGAGCAGCTCTCTCCAGAGCTAGAACGCATCGTGTCACCGGATCAGGAGCTTGAGGAGCTGGGCAGGGGTTTCCTCACCGCAGAGGGGCCTGTGTGGTACAGAGATGGGGGCTACCTCCTGTTCAGCGATATCTTTGAAAGTCGGAGAATGAAGTGGGCACCCCAGGAAGGCGTATCCTTGTTCCAAGAGCCTACCGATAACGCCAACGGACTTACCTGGGACCCCCAAGGCAGGCTGATAGCTTGCGAGACCAATACTCGTCGTGTGTCGCGCCTGGAAGCCGATGGGAGTATCACCGTTGTGGCAGACCACTACCAGGGCAATCGGTTGAACCGCCCCAACGACGTGGTGGTTACGTCTGATGGGAGCCTTTACTTTACCGATCCAATATCTCATATGGCCAAGGATTTAGACCTGGATTTCTCTGGAGTGCATCGGGTCTCCTCCGACTTAAGCACCATCACCCTGGTAACAGGGGATGTTGTCTTTCCCAACGGTCTAGCCTTCTCTCCCGATGAGACAATCCTCTACATCGATGACTCCCAAAAGGGTCATATAAGGGCCTTCGACGTAGACAACGATGGGACTCTGGCCAATAGCCGTATCTTCTGTGAGCTCAAGGGAGAATGGCCTGGTTCTCCCGATGGTATGAAGGTGGACGTGGAGGGCAACATATATTGTACGGGGCCAGGAGGCGTATGGGTCATAGATGCCTCAGGCAGGCAGCTGGGAACTATTTTGACGGGGTTAGACCAAACGACCAACTGCGCCTGGGGCGGCGAAGACTGGAAGACTCTGTTTATCACAACCCGTGAATCATTGTCGCGTATCCCTCTGAAGATTGCGGGCATACCTGTCCCCCGATAATAATCAGCCATCGGATCATCGCGACGGGCCTACACAGCCTAGCTTCTCCTAGTTGCTGGTAATTGCCGAAGCGGCATCATTTTGGTAGAGTCTGTCAAGAGAACTTAGACCTTTGTGGTCTCGGAAATTGAGGAGGTGAGGAGAGATGGCATTCTTTTGGGAGAACGTTGAAGTAGGCGGAGACGAGATGAAGATGTACATTAGCGTGCCCAGCGGCTCAGGACCTTTCCCGGCAGTTGTGGTCGTCTATGAAGGATCTGGGACTGATAAGCCAGCGCGGGACTTCTCAGACAGGTTGGCTGGCGAGGGTTACGCTGCCGTCGTCCCCGATATCTTTCATAGGATGGAAGATAGTGCCAGTGCCGACGGCGCAACGCGCCGGGCAAGTTTAAGCGACCCTCAGATCGAGGACGATATTAACGCCACGGTGGACTTTTTATGAAACCATCCCTCCATCAATGGGGAAAAGCTGGGCATAACCGGGTTCTGCATGGGGGGTCGAATAGTATGGCTCATGGCCACCGCCAGCAGCCATTTTAAGGCCGTAGTACCCTTCTACCCTGGGAATGTCATGCAGGCGTGGGGCTCAGCTACCCGAACGCCCTTCGATCGGGCCAATGAGATAACCTGCCCCATAATGGGCCACTTCGGCGAAGAGGATGAGAATCCATCCCCGGCCGACATGGCCAAGCTCGATGCAGAGCTGACCCGCCTGGGAAAGACTCACCAGTTTTTCTCCTACCCCAACGCCGGCCACGGCTTCATGGGGCCGAGCGAGGAACGGTATCGCAAAGGGCCTGCCGAAACGTCCTGGTCGAGAACTATGGAGTTTTTCGGTACTCACCTAAAATAGCTGTAGAGTAGCTATAATCTGCCATTGGGCGAGTGACAAAGGCTTTCTGCGGCGTTCGGGAGATCGTCAATGGTGGTTCTGCTCTAACTCATAGGCAAGGAGTAAAGCAATGGCTATTACACTGCACGAGGCGAAGAAGATCCTTCAGGCCGCTGAAGATAGTGCTAACGCCGCGGGTATTAAAGTTGTTATAAGCGTCGTGGACCCACGAGGTGACCTCGTGGCTTTAGCTAGAATGGATGGAGTGCGCTACTTCACCGCTGATGTCGCCTCTGGGAAGGCTAGAGTGTCGGCCATCTTCGGTCAACCCAGTGGAGTTTTCGAAGCGAGGGTGGGCGTTTCTCCAGGTTTGCAGAGCTTGATGCAGATGCACCAGGGCCATCTTCTATTCGTCCAAGGAGCTGTACCCATCATCAGAGAGAATGAAGTCATCGGTGCAGTGGGAGTCAGTGGTGGCACAGCTCAGGAGGACGAAGATGCAGCCAAGGCAGGTCTCGCTGCCCTTTAGACTTGTGGCCTTCATACCCCTCTTTGTATATGGTCCCTTTATTACTCACAGCGGAGAGTCTGCTCAAAGCATAGCGCGTTGACACTTAAAGCTACCGCTATTACACTCCCACCTGTCTCAAGTAGTATGCTTTTAGATTTGGGCCGAGCTGAAAGAGCAAGTATCCCCATAAAACAGAAGGAGTTATATTGTGAGTCCTATGAACGGTACGGAGCATTACGTATCCCGAAAGGATGGCGGAGTCTACTATTACAAGGTTGGCCAGGGAGATCCGCTGGTATTTATCCACGATGCTGGCTCAGGAGGATGGAATTGGGGAAAGCTGATCGATAGGTTTGCCGAGCACTTCACCTGCTACAACATCGATTTGCCCGGGTTCGACCACTCGGACATTCCGCCCAGGCAATACTCCGTCGACGACTTCACCCAGGCCATCGTGGACGTCCTAGATAGTGCAAGCATAACGCAGACTAACTGTGTAGGAAACCACACGGGTGCCCTGCTCTCCTTGAACTTAGCGGCGACTCAGCCCCAGCGAGTTCGAAAGATAGTCCTGGACGGTCTTCCCTACTGGAATAAGGAAAGGGGCCAGATCATCTGGGAGAAATGGTGGATACCTCGATTCACCGATACAACTTCCTATGATGTCCCAGTCCTTCCTATGATCCCATGGGAGGAGGCGGTCAAGGCGAACCCTAATACGGACCATGGGGTATGGGAGAAGCGAGAAGAGATCAAGAGGAAGAGTCGTCGCTGGATGCGCCTTACCGAGGACTCTAACTGCAATTTCGATGCGGAGGCTATTGGCCCCAAGGTGCAGACGCCCACCCTCCTGATTTATGGGGAGGGTGACGTTCTTCGACGTGGCGAGCAGAGGGCGAAGGAGGCGATCAAGGGCTGCACTCATGTGGTGGTCGAAGGGTCTACAGGAGCAGGAGCCCACGGTGATAAGCCAGAGGAGTTCACCAAGCTAGCCCTAGACTTCCTCCTGGACCGTCACTAGGGTATGGCCTATTAATGACGAAAAAGAATGCGCCGTCAAGGCGCATTCTTTTTCTATTGGTATCTAGAGTAATATAACAGCTATTCGGGATAAACCCTTAAAGACCGGTGCTATCGTTTTGCTGCCCCTTGCCGTGTCTTCTGTCCCATCGGACTGTAAGAGTGTTCCAAATCGACAGGAACAGAAGCTTCAGGTCTAGCAGAGGATTCATGCGCGCGATGTACTCTAAATCGTAGTGGAGTTTGGTATAAGCCTCGTCAGTATGGTCATACACCTGCGCCAGACCGGTCAGGCCAGGTCGTACCTTCAATCTATCCTTAAAGCCCGGGATCTGCGCCTCCAGCAATTTCTGCTCCTCTGCGGCCAGCGCTCGGGGTCCCACAAGACTCATATCTCCCTTCCAGATGCTCAAAATCTGAGGTAATTCGTCGAGGGCAGTTCGCCTGAGGATCCTCCCCACTCGGGTGATTCGAGGGTCTCCCTCATCCGTCCAGGGTGGTCCCAGAGAATCGGCATTTGGAACCATCGTCCCGAACTTCAAGACCGTGAATACCTTACCATCTTTCCCTGCCCGCTTTTGTCGGTAGAATACTTGTCCCCAATGTTCGAGGAAGATAAACAAGGGAATCAGGGTCCAGAGCAAGAACCATAGGGGTAGAAGGACAAAATGAGCCAAGATCAGTATCGTAAGGTCAAAAGGACGCTTGTATGCCGAGCGCACATTCTCCGGCACGACTCCGAGAGATTCAAATGACTCGTCCGATTTACTCGCCTCGGACAAATCTATCCCTGATACTTTCTCTTCAGGACTAGGAATCTCCTACTCCCTCTGATTTTGTTGAGATTAATTTCTGTTTGTCTGATTTCGCGGCATTTGCCCGGCCCTGCTTGTTGAGCTGCTCCCATATCCACGGATAAGTGCGGGCGATCCCCTCTCGAAGCGTGATCCGAGGCTCCCAACCAAGGACCTCACGCAGAAGGCTGTTATCTGAATTCCGTCCTCGCACGCCCTGGGGCTTGGACAGATCGTGTTTTTTGGTGAGCTGCTTTCTGGCGACCTCGCAGACGATATCTACAAGCTCGTTCACCGTGACAAGCTCATCAGTGCCCAGGTTGATGGGTTTTGTGTAGCCAGATTCCATGATCCGGACTAAGCCTTCAATGCAGTCGTCTACATGGCAAAAGCTCCGGGTTTGGGCACCGTCTCCCCACACCTCGATGCTGGAGCCGTCCTGCGCCTCGGCGACCTTGCGCATAATCGCGGCGGGTGCCTTCTCCTTGCCACCCTCGTAACTGCCCAGGGGACCGTAGATATTGTGAAATCGCACGATTCGCGCGTTGAGGTCGTGGTCCTCGTGATAGTATGTGGTGAGCTGCTCGGCGAAGAGCTTCTCCCAGCCATACCCTTTCTCCGGATCCGCGGGAATGGTGTCCTGCTCTTTAAGGGGGGTTATATCCTCTTCGTCTTGGAGGAAGCTAGGATAGACACATGCGGAGCTGGTGTATAGGTAGCGCTCTACCTCCGCCAGTCGTGCCGCTTCGAGAATTTGGCTATTTATCAGGATGTTATTCCGGGTCAAGGTGGCGTGGTTGGCGGTGATGTAACCAATGCCACCCATGTCGGCAGCCAGGTGATAAACATAGTCAATATCTTTAGTAACCCGCATGCAGTTTTCCAACAATCGCAGGTCTGCGATTACGAACTCGTCCGCAGGGCTCGATTCGTATTCAGCATCCTTGATGTCCACGGCGCGAACCCAGGAATTTTGCGCCTTCAAATGCTTCACGAGGTGGTGGCCAATAAAGCCGCCAGCGCCGGTGACCAAGACTTTCATAATTTGTGGGTCCTCCTTGCTACAGCTTATGCAATACAACCTATAGCAAAATCCTTTGCTATTTGATCAGTTGGCAGCCACCTCAGGGACGGCGAAGATACTGGAAGATCTTTTGAGACGGCTTCAGGATAGCAGCAACATATCCGAAGGAAAGATTGTTACAGCGCCAAGCCCGAAATACCTCTAGGTTTGCCCTGAAGATATTACCAACAGATCGGTTGCTATTCCCGCCGATGCTCATCTGAACCAGGACCCGGTCTAGATAGTTCACCGCGATCTTATCCTTCAGAATGAGCCGGAGGACGAGCTCGTAATCTGCGGCGATGGGGAAACGGGTGTCGAAGGCACCATAGCGATCATACACCTGTTTACGTACAAAGAAAGTAGGGTGAGGAGGCATCCATCCCAGGTAGAATTTTGCCGGACGATACGGTCCACTCTTCCAGTAACGGACGATGCGCTCCTTTCCGTCCACGTAAACCAGGTCTCCGTAGCAGGCATCTATTTTAGGGTCTTGGAAGACGGTAGTCACGTCGCGAAGGACAAGGTGGTCCTGGTATCGGTCGTCAGCGTTCAGGATCCCGATCACCTCTCCAGTGGCTCGTGCAATGCCTTTGTTCATCCCGTCGTAGATACCGTCGTCGGGTTCGCTCACGAAGACGTTCACGTGCTTGCGATAGGCGTCAAGGACTTCCAGAGTGTCATCGGTTGAGCCCCCATCGATGACGATCAACTCTAATTCCTCATTATGTTGTTGGGACAGTATAGAGTCCAGGGCTCGACCTACCCGAGGGTCATTGTACACTGGAGTGACAATAGACAGCTTCATATCAGCGCTACTCATCAGGGCGAATTATCGCCCCTCTCTTTTACGGTGCTTCGATGAGGAATGGCCCTATAGCCAGTGCGTCCATTTTGGTGCGTAGGAAGCATTCAATAGCCTCCTCGGGGGTGTTTACCATTGGCTCGTTCTCGTTAAAGGAGGTATTGAGGAGCACCGGGACTCCTGTTGATTTCTCAAATTCTCGGATAAGCTCCCAGTAGAGAGGATTGGTGCTGTGGCTCACGGTCTGCAGCCGGCCTGTGCCGTCTACATGGGTTGGGGCAGGGATCTGCTCTCGTTTTTCGGGTCGCACTGGGTAAGCCAGCAGCATGAAGGGAGATGGATAAGAGCTCTCGAACCACTCCCCTGTGCGATCCTCAAGGATAGAGGGCGAAAAGGGACGGAAGGTTTCCCGGTGCTTGATCCGCTGGTTTAGAATCTCCTTCATCTCACTCCGGCGGGGGTCCACTACGATGCTCCGATTACCTAGGGCCCTTGGCCCCCATTCTGCCCTTCCCTGGAACCAGCCTACTACCTTACCCTCGGCGATCAGCTTCGCTGCCTCCTCCACCAGGTTAGGTTGCTCTAGTACCCTATAACCCAGCCCATAGCGGTCGAGATCTGCTTTCAACTGGTCTGGGAGATATTCCGGGCCCCAATAGGCGTGGTCCATCTTAATCTTGCGAGGGAAGCCCAGCACCTGGTGGTACAGATAGAGAGCCGCCCCGATGGCCAGACCCGCGTCGCCAGCGGCGGGTTGAATGTAAACTTCCTGAAAGGGCGTGCGGTCGAAAATCTTACCGTTGGCCACACAATTGAAGGCCACGCCGCCAGCATAGCACAGGTTTGGTATTTGCGTCCTTTTGTGGAGATGGTTCATCAGGGTGAGTAGTACCTCTTCCAGCCGCCACTGTAAGGTTGCGGCCACATCCTCGTGGTGCTCCTCCACAGTCGCTCCGGGGGTCCGTGCCGGCCCCAAGGACTTTTCCAGATGGTCTGAAAATAGTTGCCCTTGCTGGGGCTCACCGGCATCCCAGGTCATATCTGGCCCTTGCCGATGGTGGGTGAAGTACCGAAGGTTCAAAGAAAAATCCATGTCCCGCCCCACCCGAACGATATCTTCGAATAGCTCCCCATACCGGGGTTTGCCGTAGGCCCCCAGCCCCATCACCTTGTATTCATCCCCATACTTCCAGAATCCCAGGTACTGGGTAAGGGCGGTGTACAAAAATCCAAGGGAGTGGGGAAAGAGGACGTAACCTTCAATACTCAGGTCCTTGTCCTTTCCCTTACCCCACAGCATGCTGGCGAAGTCCCCCAACCCATCGAGAGAGAGGATAGCCGCTTCTTGAAAGGGGGAGGGATAAAAGGAGCTAGCTGCGTGGGCCACGTGGTGCTCCACAAAATGGAACTGGGCCTGAAGTCGAGAGGGTGCGATATCCAGGCAGTGAGCTAGTGTCCCCTTCACATCTCCAAACTGGCGCCACGCGCTGGATCGGTTGAGGGCCATGTGGGGCAGGCGGATGGCCCACATGGCCTTGTGGAGGAGATGTGCGGAACGCTTGCGGGGTATGACCACATGGTCAATCGCCTCGGGCGGGATCCCGGCGGCATCCAAGCAGTAACGGATCGCCTGGCAAGGGAAACCGGCAGTGTGCTTTATCCGGGTAAAGCGCTCCTCTTCGACAGCCGCTACTAAGTCGCCGTTGACGACAATGGCTGCAGCAGAATCCCCATGATATGTATTAATACCCAGGATGTACAAAAGCGTTCCCTTTAAGTTACCAACGGCAGGTAATCATCACAGTCGGATCAACTTGAAGAAAAGGGATGGACAAAGATACCGAAGATACGAATTACGAGATATTTGGTGGAGTGCCTTGACTAGGGGGAGAGCAAGGCCAACGTTTAGGTGGCCAGGAAGATGAACCTGTCCCTGTACATCGCTGACCTTAAATCCTGCGTGTTGGAACTGTCGTCGAAGGCCTAAAGGTGTATGCCAGCGGCTGTAAACGTCTCTGGCAAGGGCCCGTCCACGACTGTTTACAACGATCCCAAAGGGTAAGTAGTAGCTCAGCAAATTGGCGAAGTTACAGATAAGGGCACCCCCGGGCTTGAGCGCACGTGCAATCTCCTTGAGCACCTCCTTGTACTCTGGCATTAGGCTGAGGGCGTTAACACAGATGCAGAGGTCGAAGGATTCCGATTTTACCGGCAGTTGCAAGGCGCTGCCCTGAATGAAGTGGAGATTCGGCATTGCTTCCCCGTTGATGGCCCTCTGCTGCGCCCGCCTCAGCATGTTTAAGGCAATGTCAATCCCTACGATATGCCATCCACCTTGCGCCAAATCGATGCCGATGCGACCTGTGCCCACCGCCAGCTCAAGCACATGGCCGTCGTTAGGGTTGCCCAACATGGATCGGATAATCTGTTTCTGGACTTTGTCGGTCCAAATGCCCCCCGGCGAGGACCAGCGAACCTCGTCATAGTGCTCAGCCTCTCGCTCGTAGAAACGACCGACTCTCATAGAGCGATGTCCGAGCTGGGACCCTTTGTCCGAGGAGCTCATCCCCCATCCTTCGATATGGGGTGCAATACCTGATCATAAATCTCCTCGGTTTTTTGGGCCACCTTCTCTTGATTGAAGCGATCGAGTGCCACCAATTTGGCTCGCTGTCCCAGCCTAAGCCGAAGGGTTTCATCCCTAAGTAAAGTGAGCATCGCCCGTGCCAGGGAGTCTTCGTCGTCCGGATCTATCAGCATGCCCGTCTCTCCCTCTTGAATCACCTCACTGATACCTCCCACCCGCGCAGCGATCACCGCAGCGCCCGAAGCCATGGCTTCGAGCAAGGTCATGGGGTAGTCCATTGGACCGCTTGTCTCACGAAAGGGTAAGACGAAAACATCCGAGGAGGCCATGAGCAATGGCATGTCTGGTACTATACCCAGCTCAATGGTGTCGGCCAGATCGGTGTGGTCTCTTAGTAGAGAGCGCACCTCCTTTTCGCGCTCATTGCTAAATTTGGGACCTCGTTCTATTGCATAGACCAGTTTCACCTGTTCCAGCTCCTGTTTTACCTTTGCCAGCGCTTTAATAACCAGATCAAATCCTTTGGCCCGAGTGAAATTACCCACGAATAACACCACCCTGTCTTCAGGAGATGTTCCCAGTTTATGACGAAAAGCAAGCACCTCCTCATCGCTCACATTCCGCCAATTTCTAATAGCCGGGCCGATCATCACGACCTTCTCTTCTGGGAGATTCAAATCCTCTAACGAGCGGCGGACGTTTTCGCTGACAGCAATGATCCGATCCATACGACCCAGCAGGGAGCGTACCGGTACCATCGCTCTAAGCATTGGGGCTTTCCGGTCATTCAGTCGATTGGTCATGGGACAGTACACGGTGTGGACGGCTGGCACGCCAAGTACTTTCTTAAGCAACACCGTCATCGCTGACAAATGAGGATAACCTGAGTGACCGTGAATCATCTCAAACTGAACTTTATGTCGCCACTTATATGCGGTTCGAGCCAACTGAAATAGCAATTCCACGTTCCGGACAAGAGGCCCGGCTCGATGCAACCGCAGGAGCTCAAGGCGGGTCTGGGGGAATTGGGCACGAACCTCCTCTGCCGAATGGCGATGGGGCCAACCCGATAGGACGGTCATAGAGTGTCCGCGACGACCGAGGGCGTCTGTTAACGCCAGCATCGCATTGATGTTTCCGCCAGCTATCGTTCCTCCTTGGGGAGCGTAAAGCTGGGAAATGCTCATGCAGATGTTCATACTGATTCACGGGCGAACTTTCCTGAAATAACCGTATCATAAAGCCCCTTAACTTGAAGAGCTACGGTATCCCATCTATACAATCTGCTCACAAGATTTGCTCCGTTCTCTCCCATTTGCCGGCGTAGGAGATCATCATTAAGCAATGTGTCCAAAGCCTCTGCTAGAGCATCAGCCTCACAAGGCGTGACAACGCCCGCACCCGCCTCCTCTACTTCGGGATGGAGGTTGACTCTATCCGTAATAACCACGGGCAGCTTGCTTGCCATGGCCTCCAGAACAGCTACTCCAAAACTCTCCCCATAGGAAGGAAGTACAAAGATGTCTGAGTCCCGAAGAAGCCTCTCTTTGTGATCTCCGTGGACGAAACCGGTCAAAACGACATGATCAACCACCTCATATTTGGCAATCAAGCGGTTGAGCATAGCCACATCTCTTTTCGGACCGGTGCCAGCTATGACCAAGACAAAGTCGCGCCGACGGGAAAGCAGCTTAGCTATTGCAGCGATGAGTAAATCAAGACCCTTGATGGGGTCGATACGAGATAAGAACAAGATAACCTTTTTATCTGAAGTCCAGCCT
The DNA here is from genome assembly GCA_965248115.1 of Dehalococcoidia bacterium. Taxonomy (GTDB): domain Bacteria; phylum Chloroflexota; class Dehalococcoidia; order Lucifugimonadales; family CBDFII01; genus CBDFII01. Next base: position 402,327 of record CBDFII010000005.1, on the reverse strand, counting down.
GGCTGTTGCCTTGATGATCTTCCCTCTGGGTCTTTATCGTTCGTAAGAAGTTGTATCCCCAGCGGAAGAACAGCAACCGGCGTGGCGAGTTTAAGTCTCTGGACTTCCTGATGCTCGCCTTCACTGGTCACGTGGAGGACAGCGGCACCGTTGAGGTTACGTCGTCCCAACAATGCCAGGTGAATCCTTTTCAAAGGGGACTTTCTTCTCAATGACGGCCCGCTTAACGTCCCACATGGCCGGACAGCATAAGGTATGCGAGAAAGTCGGGCTTGCAAGGCCGCCGCACTGGCTGGAATAGAGAAAACTCCGTGAATATGAAGCATGTCGTATTGTTTTATATTGGATCGCAACCACCTAAATAATGGAAACGACATGATAGGCTTTCGAAGGAACTGCCGAGGAAAACGGTAAACCTTTACCCCCTCCCGGCTCACCTCCAGGCCCAGTTTCGCATCAATTTCCGAATCTCCGTTGGCATTTGTGGTGGCTATGCTCGTCTCCACACCAAGTTCTTGCAAAGCTGTGCACAGTTCTAACACGGCTTGGCTGGGCCCACCATAGTAAGGCGATATCGATTGAATGACATGCAGTACCTTCATCGGCAATGGACTACTGATACCTACTTTGCGCTTTTAGATACTTGCGACAAAGTAAGACAGAATCCCCGATGTTACGTGATAGTAGTCGTACTCCTCCACGACTCGGGCGCGGGCCGCTAGCCCCATCCTGTTTGCCATACCTTCATCGGTCAGGGCCTGAACAATCGCCTGCGCCAGCTGTCCGGTATCAAGAGGATCAACCAGAAAACCTGTTATGCCGTCCTTAATCACCTCCACAACACCTCCAGACCGCCCACCAATGACAGGCTTCCCACAAGCCCCTGCTTCGACGAACACTATGCCGAATCCTTCAGTATCGCTCTCTACCTCCCTATTGGGCATGACGAAGACGTCACATGCCTTATAAAAGGCAGGAAGCTTCTCCTCAGGCACATAACCGGCAAATATAATACTTTTGTGGACACTGTCCCCCTGGGCCATCTGTTTCAGCCGCTCTTCCATTGGCCCTCGCCCAACTACTAGGTATACCGCATCAGGCACCGATTTCAGCACCTCTGGCAGGGCCGCAATCACCATGTCGTGCCCCTTTCTTTCCACCAACCGCCCTACTGTCAATATCAGCTTGTGGTCGTTCAACCCATACAAAGTTCTGATCGCATCAACGGTTCCTAAGTCATCTCCATCAAACCTTGCTAGATCTACCCCTTCCGGGCTGGTGTAAATCTTCTCCTGGGGAACACCCAAACGGCCAAGGATCGTTTCCTGATACTTTCCCAAAGCCACAAAGCCGCGAGTCCTCCCGGATACCCATTCAAAGAGCCATCGTCTTCCCTTTCCGCCCACCAGAGACAACACTTCACTGCCGTGAATAGCTTGGAAGAAGGGAACCCTTGTCAACATGCAAACAAGAGCCACTGCAAGGCCGGAGTTTCGCCAGTGGGTGGAATAGATCACTTTTGGACGCCATCGGATCGTTATGCTCAGGGTGTAAAAGACCGTGAGGAGAAAGCGCAGATATTTCGAGGTCGCCCCAGGCATCCTGACCACTCGGAATGGGAGCGAAGTGTCCACAGCCTGCCATCCACCGACTCTGGGGGCCAAAACCACGGGCTCTTGCCCCAGTTTACTCAGGTTCTTGGTCACTTCCAGGGCGTGGGTTGTAATGCCTCCTTCAAAGGGGGGAAAGTTATGGGTCACTACTAGCAATCGCATCAGGGCTTCCCCTCTTTGCGAAAAACAAACAGCCCATGGCTGGCCCATCCTCGGGGGGATGTCCTCTCGACAAGAGGTTCCAGAGCTTTGGAGATCCTGGTGCTTAGATGCCTGAGAGAGTGGTAGCCTGCGCCAAAGGTCGAGTGTCGGCTCCTCCAAGGCTCGGCCTCTGCAGGTGCTAAGTCTGGGACGTCACTCAGTGACGACACAGCCTTTCCCTTCCCATTGCCAATGCGTCTCAGCATCCTGGCAATGCCGACTCGTGCCCGGTCAAGCATTCGGTCCACAGGCACAAAGTGGCTTCCCCTCCAGTCCACAAGGGCGAACCCGGCGTCCCTGGCGAGGCCGATCCACTCCGAAGGGGTATTGGGATGAATATGCCCGTGGGCCTTCCCTTCAGTCAACTCGAGCATCACCATTGTTCCCCCGCTCTTGACTACCCGTCCCAGTTCGTGAAGGCTAGATTCCTGCTGTTCTGATGGAACAAACTGGAGCACCTTAACAGTGATGGCACCATCAAACACGCCTGAGGCGAAGGGTAAACCTCGTGCATCACCCAGAATAAAGGGCACCTCAGGATGTAGACTCATCCCTCGCTTCACCAGATCCCATACGATATCGACCCCTACTACCCCGACGCCTTTGCTCTGATACAGTCCAAACCACCGTCCATATCCACATCCGAGGTCCAACAAGAGGCCTCGGTTGGGCAAATGCAGGAGTATTTGCTTCAGGGTTCTCCCCTCGAGCCAGTGAATAAACCGGTTAAAGAAAGCTGGGGAACCGGTAGAGGTCACTGTGCCGAGATCATCAATTCCCACATACCGTCGGACCCGTCGTGTCCAGAACCTTTTGGGTTCGTACTCTTCAGGAGGTTTACCCGATACCTGGCCTTTCATCCCCTTAATCCCTTACGTTTTGGGAAGGTCTGGCTTCATCTCAGCGACCATCTTCGTGATGCCGTCAGCCAGGCCCATTGGCTTCCAACCCAATCTCTTGATAGCCTTCATCGAAGACATGTAAGACATGCTGGGGCCTTCCTTAGCGACCTCGTTGAAGACGATATCAAAGCCGTAGCTCTCTCTGATCATTTGAGCCAGCTTACTGGTGCTTGTCTCCTCTGGGGAAATCAGGTTATACGTCTCGTTCTTCTCAGTCAGAGCAAGGACACACCCATCAATAATGTCATCGACATAGGTGTATTGATTCCGACGGAGCCCCTTTCCCCAGATTTCAATAGTCTCTCCGCGAAACCCCATCTCCAGGAAGGTCTTCACCACGTTACTGCAATCGCCGTATCCATAAGCCGATCCGAACCGGAAGATCACGTACTCCATTCCATACTTAGCAGCAAAATCCTTAACTACCCGCTCCGCCGCTAGCTTCGCCACCCCGAGCAACTCCATTTGGAAAAGGTCCAGGGGCGTTTCTTCGTTCACGATCATTTTTTCGTCAATTCGATCGTACACGTAAAAGGAGCTGGCGAGCAGAACCTTCGGCACGTTACGCCTGTGGCAAGCCTCAAGAACAGCCAGCGTCCCCGAGTGTTGCAACATGCAGCTTTCGTAGGGGTTCTTGCGGGAGGATTCCACAACAGGGCCCGCTAGATGATAAACAGCCTCTACCTCGGCAAGCTCCTTTTCCACCTCCGACAGATTCCTAACGTCTACAATCACGCTGGAGGCCATCTCCTCTGAACCCAGGGGACGCAGGTCCCACGCCGTGACTTCGTGTCCCAGTTGCGAGAGCTTTCGCACCAAACGGCTGCCTATGAAGCCAGCACCCCCTGTGACTACGATCTTCATTTGAGAACCCTCCGGAGGGAATTCACTACGTACTGCGCCTCCTCATCGGTGACTGTGGGATAGATCGGCGGACAAATATGTCGGCTGCAGAGGTCTTCTGACACCGCGAGGGAGATGGTGCTATAGGGTCTAAAGACCGCCTGGAGATGGCAGGGCAGATCGAACACATAGCCTCCTAGGGGGACTCCATATTCTTTTCTGAGCTCTACTCTGAACTGCTCTCGATCCCCTTCGTTCAAGAGGAGAATGTATTTGTAGTAATTGTGCCGAACGTTTGTCGGCACGGGCAAACGTGTCAACAAGGACACTTCGGCGAAACCTTCGTCGTAAATCCTGGCGATCCTGCTGCGACGTTGAATGGAATCCTCCAGGCTTCTGAGCTGCGATAACCCTAGGATCGCCTGGAACTCGCCCATTCTCCAGTTGTGACCAACTTCTTCATGGAGATTCTGGCCGTCCACCTTGGCTTGATCCCGTAGGAGTAATGCCTTTTGGTAGATCCCAGGGTCGCTAGTGACTATCATTCCTCCCTCTCCCGTAGTCATCACTTTTGTGGAGAAGAAAGAAAATGCTCCTGCGATACCAAAGGTACCGGCGTGTTTGCCGTCAAGCCTGCTGCCATGGGCATGGGCAGCATCTTCCACCAGAGGTATGCCTTTCTGGCTAGCCAGGTCCACCAGCTCGTAGGTGGCCGGAGAAACCAAGCCGCCTATATGGACTGTAACAATGGCGGCAGTCCGGGTGGTGATTCGCTTTTTCACATCTGTGGGGTCAACGGTCATATCCTCCAGACAATCGGCAAAAACAGGAATGCCCCCTGCATGGATAACAGCAAAGGCAGTCGCCGCGAAGGTGTTGGTGGGTACGATTACCTCTTTGCCCTCAACTCCCAGGTGCCGAAAGATGAGCTCCAGAGCCGCGGTTCCGCTAGCAACAGAAACCGCATACTTGGCCCCCGTATATTCGCCGAAGGCCTGCTCAAACTCCTCTCCGTACCGACCCATGGTGAGAAAGCCGTTGGTTTCCAGGATCTCTTTGTACTGAGATACAACTCGCTCGATCTCCTCTTTCGGGAAATAATATCGGAAAGCGGGAATGCTTCTCATTGGTGCTTATGCTCCTCTCTCAGAACTCGATAAACGTAACTGAGGCGAAATCATGAGGCCCTTAGCGGATTGGTCTTTCCCTAGAACGGATGCCCGGCGCTACTAGAGGCGATCAATCTTTGGGGGTTAGTCTATTTAGGGCCAGACTCACTTTTTCAGGTTTGTAACGTGTTCAAGCGCCTGGAGGATTCCCCCAACGTCCTCCTCGAAACCCCAATGGGATATGATGTCATACGACGCGTGACCCATGCTTCGGCGTCCCTCCTCGTTTTCAAGCACCATCATCAGAGCGTTAGCGAGGGCTTGTTCATCGCCAGCGCTGTAGGTAAACCCGTTGATCCCTGACTTCACCAGGTCGGCAGCCGCGCCCGACTTGTCAGAAGCGATGACAGGAAGGCCGAAACACATCGCCTCGTTTACCACCAATCCCCAGGGCTCAAAGATAGACGGAAGAACTAGCACATCAGCTAGCGCATAATATATGGGCATCTCCTTCTGATTGTGAAAGCCCAGCATGCACACATTGGATAGGCCATGCTCGGCGATAAAGTGCTCCATGGTAGGCCGCAGCGGGCCGTCCCCTACAAACACAAGAGAGGCTTGGAGCCTGCTGTTGAGCCTTGCAAATGCCTGCAGCACATCCAGGGGCCTTTTCTTCTCCTGGAATTTGCCACAGAAGAGGATAACCGGCCGATCAGAAGGGATTCCTGATTTTTCACGCAGAGTGCGCTTTTGCCCTTCGAGCTGGCGGGCCTCCTTCACGAAAAAGGCGTTGTCTACAGCATAAGGTGTCAAGAAGATACGCTCAGCAGGAACGCCGTAGGAGCTGTAAAAATTGGCGTTGTTAGATCCAACAGCAAGGAAGCCAGAGATCCGACTGAAAAAGGCTCTCACTACCACCCGTTTTATTGCTCCCTTTAGGCCGTTAGGTTCGCCGAGGCCGTTGGTCTCTCCCCTCAGCAGAATTGGAACACCTCGTAAGGCCGCGCCGGTCCACGCTAGCCAGGTGTTTGCTTGGGCCCAACCATTGACCCAGAGGGCGTCGTACCCGCCTTGAAGAATCATCCGCAATATTCCTGGATTCATACACCCGGAGAACCGGCCCGGACCAGGCCGAGGACTCAGATTGCGCAGGAAGGTATAGTTGTATCCTTCCAGCAGAGGAGTATCCCAAGAGAAGCTCAACCCAAAGCCAGGGTCCCGGTACGAGTTTAGGCCCCATCTGGAACAAAAGTAAACGTGGAGGTCTATCTCAGGGTGCGTAGCAAGATCGCGAAACAGGGGTGCCTGGTACTGGATGGGATGCGGGGCCAATACCGCAAGCTTGTATTGTCGCCCCTTGGCCATGCCCATTACCTCAAGCCCTTCTTAATCGCAAACAAAGGTGTACTTACCGGGATCCGGTACATATGGGGATTCGCGAACAGACGCCAGAGCAAGAGGGTCACAGAAATAGTGCTTAAAATCATTGGCAACTATCCAGAAAGGTCGGGGTTTAAGGATAACATTGTAAAACTGTGTGGCAAGATCGGTACACTTCCGATGAGAAGAAAACTTCTTTGTGAAGATTAACGCAGGAGGGGAGGTGCACAGTCGAAGAATGAACGCAGCATTTCAAGGAGAGTCGGTATTCACTAAGACCGTCGGAAACTCTGTCTCTCCTGTGAACAATACCTGAAAACGTCCCACAAAAAACCTCAGTGGTACCATGGATTTAACAATTGTGACTTTAGGGGGCAAGCTCTATTGTGAGGTGCGTACTCTGCCGGCCTGAGGTAATGTACGAATGCGAGGTACCCTTACAAAGACCCCCACCAACGCAAGGGCGAGGAGCTTAAGAAACAAACCCCCGAAGAGAATGGAAAAATTTGCCCCCAAATCAAAGAGGCTTGCTCCGATAACTACGGCACAAATCAAAGCCCATCCCCGCACACCCGTGTAGTTTGTAACGTGGTATAGCACTCGTATTACTAAGCCCAGCAAGAACATCCCCACCACCACGAAAAGGGGGCCAAAGTTGGCATATAACTCTAACAACAGGGGAAGTGGCACTGTTTTGTCGGGCACCCCCCCACCAAAGAGCCGATATCGTAACGGAAATTCTTGAGCCACAACATCCTCTGGCTTACTCGGGTATACGATTCTCGGGATAAACTTCCAAAGCAGGTTTTTGTACGTTTCTCCTTGCCAGTAAGGGATATCACTGGGTGTTAGCTCAACGACGTAGGCAAAGCGTGTGAGGAAATCTACCCGTTGCCCGACACCCTGGAACCTTTCGCCGAGCCGTTGTAGGTTTTGTTCCGTGAGGACCGACGCTGCCAGTTGCAGGTGGGCAATAGACGTTTGTACGCGCCCCAGTCTACTTGGGGCCGTGTCTATTGTGGAACGTATTTCCGCCCTTGTTGCCACTAAGAGGCTCACTACAGCCACACCCACTCCGAGAGCCGCCCATGGTATCTTCCGTGTCTCCGCCACATACAAGAAGAACAGTATTGAGCCAAATAAGAAAGCACCAGCCGCACCGCCAAAGCCAAGCAAGAAGGGAACGTTTAAAAGTATAATCAGCCAGAGAAAAACCTTGTATTCTACTGATAAGCGTCCCCTCAGAAGCAGCAGGAACAAAACAGAAATCCCGGCATACCCCACAAAGATCCCAAAGTTGAATACTGACTCTGGTATATCAGGCGAGATAGGTAGGATGAGGAGGTGGCGACTGGCATTCGTGAGGAGGCCAATTATTCCTAAGAGCACTCCGAAGGCTGGAGCCCCTTTTTCAGCCCATGCGTCCGGGATACGCGGTATCAGTGGAGCCAAGAAGTTCAACCGCCATATATAGAACGTAAGCAATAAAGTACTGAGCCCGAGAGTAGAGAGTATCAGCGCCTTGGTGATGGATTCCTCACTAACGTTCCCGAAGACGGGATCGACTTCAATTGGGAGGAGAAAGACCACACCGTAATGTAGCCCGAAAGCAAGGGCCACAAAGGGGAATATTGGCACATTTCTCTCCCTATCTTTTAGATATCGCCACGTAGGATAGATGGCCAGCAGCACCACGGCGGTAGCAAGTGCCTGCTGCAGGAACTGTCCTTTAGTGAAAGCCAACAGATTCAGCAGGAGTAAAAGTCCTAGGGATATCACTAGGAAGCTGCCGGATGTATTCCGCCGATGGGTCTTTTTAGAAGAGACGCTGCCACGGATAGGTGATATTAGGAGAAATAGGCATACCCCTAAAATCAAGAGTACCAGAATCAACGCGTACTCGAATCGAACAATCGCAAACCCTACCAGCCCGGCAGCGAGGACGGAAACTAACGCGCCTAGAAGCACCTAATGTCTCCTATACATCTGCTGTGAAACGTCTCATGACATAAGAGCATTTTGGTGGCCTAGCTACCTTTGACTATCATTCATGGAAGCATTCTTATAGTAAAGGGCTTGGGTGTTACCGTGCCTTTGCCTGTTGCATCATACATTGCCTGATAATTGTCCTTAAAGGAGAAAGAGCCCATGGCTTGGCTAAAACTTGAAGTGTGGCCATGGTAAGCTTGGACGATCCTTACTTTTCGTTCATGATGCAGCGGGACGAGCATAGGAGGACTAGTTCTTAGGCTCTGGAACTGGCCGGTTCCGCCATGACCTCCCCAATCCCACCGCCTTGAGACCACTACGCGCCAAAAAGATGGCGAAAGCCAAGAGGCCCTGCCTCCGAGACGGAGCGCCGTACCAGCACCGAAGAAATGTCTGTAACAAATTCCGATAACTACGCCGATCTAGCCACAGCTCGCGCATGGCTTTCACTTTGGGTAGTTTCCGCAACGAGGGCGAAAACGAGTTTGGCTGAATCCAAACCCGCGCCTTGGGCTCAAGAATCAACTGCCAGCCGGCCATACGGACGCGCGGAGTATATTCTGCATCTCCCCAGCCATAGGGAAAGGCACGCTCGTTCATCAGGCCGACTTCTTCAACGGCTTGCCTCGGAAGCAGGATGCAATTGCCTGGTATGAATTCCACGGGCCAGGCGATATCGGGGACATCCTGAATTCTTACATGCTGGGGCCATCTCCACCCAGCGTACCAAGTGTTCCACTTAGGGTCATTCTGGTAGGGCTTCTCTGGTATGTCCCAGCGCAGTAGTAGCGCACCAACCACAGAACGTGAATAAGTCTGTGCACACCTCACCATATAAACCAGGGACCGTTGGTGGAAGATTGAGTCGTCGTTAATAGTTAGAATGTAGTCGGCTTTCCCTCGTAGTGCTGCGTGTAGTCCAAGGTTGGTACCCTTGGTGTAGCGTAAATTGCCGTCCCCAGTTAGAATCTCCACTTGTGGGAACTGCCGTCTAATAGCGTCACCTGTGCCGTCGGTTGAGCCGTCGTCCACTACGATGACGTGCAAGTTCAGGCCTGCATGGTCCGTGTCATACAGACTGCGTAGACACTGCAAGGTTATAGCCTTCCGATTATGAACCGGAACCACGACCACTAGTTTCAGAGGCCGCCCCTCAGACTCTCCGGGGGGGACTGGAGTATCGGGTAGGATATCGGTCCTCTTCAAATGAAAGACTGAAGGGTGAACTCCCAAATCATTCAACGTTTCTTTAATTCCTATGTCTCTCACATCGGCCACGCCATTCGACTTGCCTGCGCCTCCCCACCGACATTCTACTTCAGGAAAGACCTTTCTCCAGGAACACGTTCTAACTCTCAGTTTGGCGGCAAGTTCTGTTTTTCAAAAACCTCTTAGTAAAGGGTATTGAGTGCTGCACTTGACCACTCACCAGAATTCCCTTGCATTTTCTGGATTTTATGAAAGCTCCTCACTGCTCCTTCTTGCCAAACTCCGGTATCTTTGACCTGTGTTTCTCTATTGCGTCATTGTATAAATCTAAATACCGCCTGGCCTGCAAAACCAGAGGATACTCGGACTCTGCAATCGCCCGGCATCTCTGCCCCATCTGCCCACGCAGGTCATCGTCGTTCAGCAAAAGCCGAATACCAGCGGCCAGGTCATGGCTATCCTTGTACCTCGCCAAGTAGCCCGTTTCCATATGACGAACCATTTCAGGAACTCCTCCCACATCGAAGGAGATCACTGGTGTGCCGCATGCCATACTCTCCATGATGCTCAAAGGCAGGTTGTCAGCAAGCGTGGGCAACACAAAAAGATCGGCAGCTGAATATATGACAGCCATCATCTCCTCGGTATCCACTAGCCCTACACATTTCGTGGGATATTCTAAGGGCAAGTCCCACTGGTCCGCATTTAACCCGACGACAAGAAGTGCGATGTTCGACGGACCTGAATATGAGAGCTCATCCAGAGCCTTCCTTAAGAAAGTGCTCCCTTTACGTGGCGAGTCTGTCACATGAGAACTAAACAAAATCAGCTTCAAGGCAGGGTCTATTCCTAACTTCTCCCGGGCCTCTGCTTTCGGAATAGGGCGAAAGATACTTATGTCGAGCCCATAAGGGATGACATGAATTGGGAACCGCTGCAGTAGAGGACTCGCCTGAGCGAGATTGGCCATCCACTGGGACGGAGTAACAATGAGCAATCGTGAGTGTTTATATGTCCAATTCTTAATGTGCCATAACATGGCTGTCGAATCCCTGGGTAAATTCACATACTCACTAGATTTGGGGAGGCCATTGTTCCTACCAACCCATAGAGGACATGACCCGCAGCCATTCAACCAGCGCTGACATTCATAAGAGTAGGAGCACTCACCTGTGAAGCTCCACATATCATCGAGTCTCCAGACAACAGGACGTAGCCTACTCAAATATGCCAGAGCTGTATGACTAAATATCCCAGGGATGTTGCATAGTTGCAAAATGTTTGCCTCCCGGAACCACCGCCGAAAAGGCAAACTAAAAGACGAAGCATAGAATAGGTTCCGAAGGCTCAGCCGTTTCGTAATCTTCCCCCCGATTCGATCCAACAACCACACTAGATTGTTGCTCCAGATCTGGCGAACATCCTCAGTATCGTCCCGCTTTGATCCCACCAACACACGTGACCGAACCCCGAGTCGCGTCAGACCAGAGTGCAATCTAAAAGTAGCCCGTCCGGATCCCCCGTCATTGGGAGGACTAACGTGAAGAACGTTCAGTACCATAGAATTCCGAGCCATATTAAACTTCGAAGGAAACACATCTCCGTTGATTGCGCAGTGAGGGATGGATAGCAAACCTACATATTAACTTCTCAAGTTGCTTCGGTGATCACGCACCGATGTATCGAAGGTTCTCCTTCGCATGGCTCTCTATCAACAGATCTGCCAGAAAGTCTTCCTTTCCCCTATCACATACCCATCGGGCAATGGCGCTGACGTCTGTCGCCTTAAGCCAATCTTCCTTTGTCCTGACATTGATTTGAGTCCTGCCCGTGGCTATCTTGTCCTGCTCAAATTCTAACGTCACCGTTGTCAAGGGGAGGGGGCGCATCACAAAAACACCATAGGCATATCGCTCGGCTAGTTCCTGTTGCTCTGGGGAGAGAGCAGGCTGCTCATGGATGCGATTTAGCCTAGTCAGATATTCTTCCCTAGACTCCGAGTCCACAGTGAAGCCCTTGTGATCGTACCGACCAGTACCAGCGGTGAAAACCGGAATGCCAAAGGTTGCGGCCTCGATACCTACAGTACCGCGTACTGTCACGCAATAGTCCGCCAACCCAAAAAGAGAAAAGGTGCTGATGTCGGTGTCTGCCGGGATGACGAAAATGTGAGGCGGCAGCTCACCAAAATGCTCGTGCATAACCCTCATCTCCGCCGGTTCCCCCAGGACACCGTCCCGCGCATCTTTGATCAGGTTGGATGGGTGCACCTTAATAATCCAGTTTACATTGCTATTCATATAGGCTATTTTAATAGTTTCAATCAGCCAATCTTCGTAACCTGCGAAAAGATCTTGTCCCCAGAAGAACGAGCCATCCCACAAGATGGGCGGGAATATAATCGCTGTTTTCTTCTCTGGATCAAGTTTAACTCGTTGTCTAACTTCATCCGATTGCAACATTAGCTTGTGGAATTGAGTACCCTCTTCGCTATACCAGTCACCACTGGCATAGCTGTTATACAGTTCCTGGTACAGGCGCAGACGATGGGTTTCAGTCCATGCCAGATCGCGAAGCCTTCGCCAAGTGTCTTCGGAAAGGGAGAATGGATGTTCGTCTCTGTTATCCATGCGATAACGCTTTAGCATTAACGTGTTGCTCTTATGGCCCGCATTCCAGGTGATGCTGTCAACCCCATTCGCCAAACAGACATCGAATAGTTCCCCTTGGGGAGTATAGCCCCTGTCTACAAACAAGGCAGAGTCTGGTTTTACTTTGGCGATAATCCTTCCAGCTGCCTGAGCGTATTCCATGCTCTTGCTCAAACATAACCTCACCTGCTCGCTGGAGTGGTACGAAGAGAAGTCCAGGCTACCTGCCCTGAGTTGCCTCAAAGCTGTAGCTGCTGTAAAGCGCCCGACTCTTACGCCAGCATGCTCAATGCTGAGCAGGTCTGCTATAAAGCGTACTCTTTCCAAGGCCTCGCTAGCCTTCCTAAGTGAAACAGGCCTAATGAAATCATCCCAAAACAAGAAGTGTCTTACCCCGGCAAGTCGGTAGAACCTAATGAACCAGGGGTTCCGATGAAGAAGGAGAATAGGGCTGAAACCGGCCGCTTCTAGTCCCTTTATTAGGCCAAGTTCCATGCCTATGACGTTCAGGAACCCACAACCCGCAATTAGAACCCTCTTCTCGTTTAAGCCCCCTGGAAGTATGTTATAGCCGAGTGCCCTTCCATTCTTCTTGTGGAAGGACTCATAGGCCTGACGGAGGGTTCGCTCCCGACCACGGAAACTAGAATTTACAGTGGCCCATGCCCAGCGGACGATGGCCAACCCACTAAGGCGTTTCCTCGTCCTTCGAACAAGATTATTCAATCCATCCATGACTGTATAGAGCCTTCTACTGCGGATATATATTCAAAATTCTTGTTTCTGGGGGAACATTGCTACAAAACCCAATATACATGGCCTGCCTTTTCAATGGGTTGCTGTGGCCAAATGCCCTTTACGTCTAGGACCACGCCAGGACCGTCCCCCAGGAGCTCAAGATATCGCTCAATGGGCTGCTGTTTGAAAGCTTGATGTGCTACGGTAAATATAAGAATGTCATATGCGGGACTGTCAGTTTGAAAATGTTTGTGCTTGGATGTAAACTGGGTTCCCTCAAAAAGCTCTAAGCAGAGATTAAGACCCAGCTGAGCCAACTCATCCCGGCCCACCACAGGGTCATACACAAAGACATCTACCCCACTTTCTGTGAGCTCACGGATTAATTCCAGAGTCTGACTTTTCCTGGTGTCCTTTACGTTCTCTTTAAAGGTCACACCTAGCACCAGAGCCCTAGCACCTCTTACGGGCTTTCCGACCTGATTAAGGAGTTTTACGGCCTGAAAAGCAATGTAAGGGCCCATCGACTCGTTGACTCGCCTTCCAGTCAGGATGAGGTCGGGATAGTAGCCAACCTTCTGCGCTTTGGATCCAAGATAATAGGAATTGGCTGAAAGGCAATCACCTCCAACTAGGCCTGGTTCAAAGGGCAGGAAGTTCCACTTAGTTTTTGCAACCTTCAGGACTTCCTGGGTGTTAAGGCCCATTGGATGGAAAAGCATGGCCAGCTCGTTCATTAGAGCGATATTAACGTCTCGCTGAATGTTTTCAACCAGTTTTGTGGCTTCCGCTGTGCGGATGTCCTTCACTTTGTACACCCCGGCCTTGACAACCAGACTATAGACTTGAGCGATGTATTCGAGGGTGTCGGCGTCCTGGGCCGACACCAACTTCACCACGTTTTCCAAGCTGTGTTCCGGATCCCCGGGATTTATCCGTTCCGGGGAGTATCCCACCTTGAAGTCCTCACCTACCTTGAGTCCAGACTCCTTTTCTAAAATTGGTATGCACATCTCCTCTATACATCCGGGATAGACGGTTGACTCGTAAACAATGATGACTGGAGACTCTCCTTCCCGCTCGCCTTCGCAGCCGTTTTTTAGTGACATGGCGATGAGACTGCTAGCCTTTTCCAAAAAGGAGAGATCGGGCCTCCTGGCTTGGTCTACCGGGGTAGGTACAGTCACGATAACAAAATTTGCTTTCTCCAACTCCGCAGGGTCGTCTGTGAACGTCAAAAGAGGAGCTTTCAGCGCCCCTTCAGGTACATCTCCCTTACGGTTAAAGCCCTCTTTAAGCTCTCGAATCCGCTGAGAGTCTATGTCGAAACCTATGGTTTGGCACCAGCGGGCAAAGGCTCTGGCAATCTGCAAGCCAACAACGCCCAGCCCCACAACTGCTAATCGTGCCGGGATGTTCGAATTCATGCAAAGCGTCCTGAAAACAAGTGAATTTTGCCAGCCGATCCTAGGTTATGTGAACGATCTCCATATTTTCACACCGGCTCGTCCTGAAGATAGGACAGTTCGGTGGTCTCCCAGCGCTCAAAAACAGCCCCCAAATCCACAAATATCTCCAAGTCTCGTTCTGGAATTATGTGGGACTTGAACCACCAACAGCCACCACCTCAGATAGCGGAATCGGAGATGGTTGAGCGACGCTAGCGGGGGGCCAGGCTTCGCCCAACACGTTAGCTTACTCAGGCCCTTACGTGAAGCCCTTTTAAGCGTCGCAAATTATAAACTACTGGAAACAGAACGACTTCTTTCGTCTGCACTGCGACACTGTGCGTGCCCGACTCTTTTATGGCGTAGTGCGTAGGACAGAGTATAGTCCGCAATTAAGCATAGGATGTAAGTATGTTAGAAGGAAGTCTTCTTCATAGGGCGAAACATTTCGCCCAGTTTAGAAGGCGACAGCCTTCCAGCACGTCTCTCAAAGGTCTCTCGCCCTTAATCAATGAACGTCCTGAACCAGAGCTCCACGCTCAACCACTGCCAGAGGAAGAAGGAGTTCATATTGGTGCTCATGGACCTGTATTGCAGGTACTCTTTTTGTACCTGTTTCTGATTGAAAATCCCTCGCTCCTTGAAAGAGCGGGAGGAGAAGATCTCTTGGACCCACTCCCCTAGACTACCTTTTAGCCACTCCCTTTGAGGGTCCACCAAGGCCCTCTTGGGTATATCGGCAAGCCGCCCAGGGAAAAAGGACCTTAGAGCCTGCCGTACGAAAAATCTCTGGACTCCATCTTTGATCTTCAAAGCCCCTGGCAGAGCAAACGTGAACTCCACCAGTCTGTGGTCCAGAAAAGGAACTCTCAGTTCCCGGCCGTATGCCATAGATGCCCTATCGCAGGACCGAAGAATGCGGGGGAGCTTTGTGTGCAGAATATCCCGATACTGCATGTTCAGAAGATTTGACCTAAAGGGGTTGGGGAAGGTAGGCTCATGTCCATATTCCCCAAGGAAATCAGACGCCAAACAATGCGTTTTGACGAAGCTGGTCCCATCTGCTGAGAAGCCCATCTTGTAATATGCGGCCAGTCCGTTGGCGACCATGGCAAAGGAACGGTCTGGAGTCATGCTGTTCTGCTGTGCGAATGCGTCGACCTCTCTCAGAGCTAATTCGGGTCGGCCAGCTTGGATCAGATCAAGGATATAAGGCCCGAGGTAATATTGATATCCCGCGCCGATCTCATCACCCCCCTGGCCCTCCAGGATGACCTTGGCACCAAATCCTTGGCTGGCTTTAATCAGTTTGTGCTTTGCCAATGTGATGATTCCAGGATAGGGTTGTTCCTGGTGCCACATAGCCTCTTGGGCCAGCTCTGGAACCTCTTTTGGGGAAAGCTGGTGATATTCAACTTCCCAACCAAGGTTTTTAACAAGTTCTTCCACAAAGGGTTTTTCATCGTATCTCTCTTCACCGTAGTAATAAGAGAAGGCCTTTAGTGCACCTTGCCCTCCGTTTATCTTGTTGATGGTGGCTAACATCAAGGTGGAGTCCAACCCTCCGCTGACGTGGATAGCTATCGGTACGTCGCTACGAAGCTGCAGGCGAATAGAGTCAGTCAGAATTGTCATGAACTCTTCTTGTGCTGCCTTACACCTATCGGAGTCAAACCGGTCAGATTCATCCGAGGCTTCTAACTGGGGGCCGATGTCCCAATATTTGGCTAACTCAAATCGGTCAGGTTCAACTGTCAATGTATATCCTGGGGGTAACTGCTTTATACCCTGGAAGAAGGTCTCCTCGGAGTGGTCGTAAACCCCATACGCCAGATAGTCGTGGATGATCTTATAGTTGGGCTTCTGTGGGATCCCACAAGTAAACAGGGCCTTAATCTCGGAGCCAAAGTAGAAGACATCCTGGCGAACGGCGTAGAAGAATGGCTTAACACCTAACCTGTCTCTAGCACAAAATAGCCGCTTGTTCCTGGGGTCCCAGATAAAGAAGGCGAATATGCCATTGAGGTAGTGAACACAGTCTGGACCGTACTTGGTGTAGGCCTTGAGAATAACCTCCGTATCCGTCTGGCTTTTAAAGCCGGTAAGCCCAAGGGACCCTTTCAATTCTTTGTAGTTGTAGACTTCACCATTGTACGCGATGCAATTGCCTGTCTCTTCGTCTATCATCGGCTGATGACCAGCAGGCGACAGGTCCAGAATGCTCAGCCTGCATGATCCCAGCCCAATCCCCGGGGCACCATAAACTCCTTCGTCGTCAGGCCCCCTGTGCTGAATGGAGTGCAACATCCCCCTGAGGGTTTCAGGGGCCACTTGAGTGAACTTCCGATCAAATATACCAACGATGCCGCACATTGGAATTCTACCTACACAACCTCTACCTTTTTACCACCCGCTGCCGCACTCTTTTGCATTGCCAGCAGGATTTGCAACGCCTTCAGGCTGTCCTCGCCGGTGCTTAGGGACGTCGCCCTCCCTTCCAGGGAATCTATAACGTTGTCGGCAAGAAAACCAAATTGGTTGCGTTGCACACCGCCGCGCCGGTCTACAGATTCATCACCCAGCTCTGTAAAGCCCTGGTGTTCCGGCGAATCTTTAACACTAAAGATTTCCACATCTCGTCCGATGTTCTTGAAAACAATCCGCCCTTTCCTTCCGTAGAAGAAAAAATCAAAAATATCGTAATCCTGTATATTAAGGGATTGCATGCTTGCTTTTAGCCCATTCTGAAACCCGATGAACCCGTCTATGCAAGGATCCCCTTCTGGATAGTAGTGTGGAAATGTGTTGGGGAATGCTGCTACCCACCGTACTTCCCCGGCGATATCCTTTAGGAAAAATCGCAAGGTATCAATTACGTGTGTCCCTGTGGTAACAAGACCGTAGACATAATAGCTACTCACCTGCAGAATTTCACCAATGATCCCGTTTTTCATCTCCTCACGCAACGGGTATAGCAGAGGATCAAAACGCCTCCGGTGATTTATGAAGAGATGCACCCCTCTCTTTTGTATCTCATCCACAATCTCCTTGGCATGCTCGTACTTTTCCGCGATGGGTTTTTCGCACACAATCGCCGATACGCCGTGTTGGAGTGCCAATCTCATCATGTCGTAATGAGTGTCCTTCCATGTGGCGATGGAGATCATATCAGGATGCTCCTCCCGAAGCATCTCTTCAGCAGACAGATAGCTCCTCACCGTCGGTATAAGCGACTTGGCATCCTCAACCTTCTTCGGGTCATTGTCGCACACCGCCACAAGGTTGACCCGCGGGTGGCTTGCCCACATTCCAAAATGGGTGGCGGGTTTCAGACGCTTTGGGTCAAACTCGTGCATCATCCCGATGCGACCGACACCGATGACCGCTGCTGTATATTTTTCTTTATGGCGGGTCTGCATCGAAACCTACTTCCGTAGTAGATAACGGATCTCAGTGATGCCATACAGTTGGCTGTCTGTATTAAAGAGATTGCAGCGGAGGACCGAATCATGAATGACTCCGCCTTTTAGGAGCTGGATCTCTCGAAACCCAATATTTCGCAACGTCTCTTCAAACCACTCACGGTCGAATTTGTGCTGGATTGGGGTATAGGAATAATCTAGGGTATTGAAGAGCTTGGTCCCAGGTACTTCGTAGAACTTAAGTATGCTATGTGCGTATTGGATAGGTACTGGCGCCGCCAATTCCCGCATAAGCTCTATTGACGGCCACCAGGGAGAATCACTCTTTGAAAAAACAAACACAAAGGCCCTACCCCCCTTCCTCGTGCAACGGAAGACAACTTCCAATCCTTTAACCGGGTCAGGCAGGTGATGAATCACCCCATTGGCACAAACAAAATCAAAAGCATCATCCATCTCTTTAGGCAGTTTATATAGGTCATCATGGATCAGTTCGATATATTGACTCTCTTTGGAACCTTCCAATCTTCGTCTTGCCTCGTCAAGGCATTCCAAACTGAAGTCCACTCCGATTACATGCCGAGCACCCAATTGAATCATTGATAACGCGTAGCGAGCTATTCCTGTACCAAGGTCCAGACACTCCGCACCCTTTATAAACGAAACGTCCATATTGCTGTTGCGCAACCTGCTGGCTAAAAGCTCAGTTGCCTCGTAGTATTGCTCTCGGGAAAGCGCCGCCCAAGCCAGGCCATACAGAGACCACATTGTCTTGCTGGCATCCTGGGGAGGGTTCTGTAGTGTTCCGCTCCCATGCAGAGGAAGCGAGTTACCGTTGACTCCAGCGGACTGCTCAATATAGTCTTGCAGCTCAAGCAGGTCTGCAAGCACCTTTTGAAGATCGGCAGGCTCGAGTCGGAAACGCGGAACATCGAAGGCGCGGAAAATCCGCCAGGCACATGTTATCCTGAGGTCCCAATGGCGTCCCTGCGGGTCCTTCTCCGCCACCCGCTTTCTAATCCTTTCCAGCCCTTCGAATATACTGTCTATGGTATCGCCCGACATTATGACAATCCTTTGATGTTAAACAGACCGGCGTTGTAACATTCTATAGGGGGGAGTCTCATCACACTTGAATCACACAGCCCGAACTCAGTTCCACCGTGAGACTGCTTTGGGAACGACCAGTGCGCTTTTAGCATCTCTAAAACGCAAGGCAGCGACTGAGATAAGACAGCGGTTGGCAGCTTCATACGCCATCATCCTGGAGGTAGGGCAACTCAGTAGTCTCCCAGCGCTCGAAGATGTTGCCTGATTCTAGGAGCAACCGTAGACCCTCCTCCAGTGGTACATGGGGCTTGACCTCGAGAACCTCTCGGGCTTTGCTGGTATCGCAGACACGGTGCGATATCTCTCTGTCAGCCGTTCGGTCGGTGAAGTTATAGTCAGGTTGATGGAGAGGTACAAGTTTATTAGGCTTGCCTGCCACGGATATGACCAGATGAGCAAGTTCCCAGAGATCAATAGGTCTCTCCCCGTTCCCAATGTTAAAGATGTGGGAATCAGCCTCTTCTCTGAGAAGTGCCTCCACAGTTGCCCGAGCAACATCATTTACGTGAGAATAGGAACGCTTCTGACTTCCATTCCCGTAGATAGTAGGAGGCTGATCTTTGAGAACCCCTGCCACAAACTTGGGAATAACGAACTGAGCGGTTTGAAAGGGCCCATAGGTGTTGAAGTAACGGAGAATAACATAGGACAACCGTGGGTATCGTTGCGCGTAGGCTTTGCAAAGGGCTTCGCCCATAAGTTTAGATATAGCGTAAACGCTGCTACCCAGGGTGGGTGCTTGTTCGTTTACCGGATTCTGTAGAGGTTCCCCGTAGACTTCTGAGGAAGAGGCGAAAACGATCTTCTTTAGACGATGGGTAACGGCGTATTCCAGTATCTCCTTGGTACCCTCAACGTTGATGTCCAGGCACCTGAGCTTATTGAGTTCCGTTCGCCGGACCCCTAGCATGGCTGCTAGGTGAATGACTGCATCGCATCCCTCCATGGCATCTCGCAGGGAGGATGGGTCCAGTATAGAGCCGTATGATATTTTGACGGCTGAAGGAATTACGTGCTTAACCCTCAGGATCTGCTCAGGCAGGTCAAACAAACGAACCTCAACGCCCCTTTGGCTGAGTTGTTTGCATACCTCTAAGCCTATGCAGCCGGCCCCGCCGGTAACTATTACAGAATCAATGCTCATGGCAGCAACCGTGCTTTAATAAACCATTTTCTTATCTAGAAGCCTCTGATCCAAGGGTATCTTGGAGAGTATCTCGACCACTCGCTCGGAACTATGGCCATCACCATATGGGTTGACACAATCACTCACCTGCTCCTTAAAGGCCTCGTCGTGGAGGGCTTTGTGGATGGCTGTGCCGATCTCATGCCGGTCATGGGACACATCTATGACGTTGCTGGCCTGTAGCCTGTCTCTCTGGCGGTTACCTATATTCACCGCTGCAAGCTTGAAAGAAGGAGCTTCTAGAACGCCGCAGCTGGAATTTCCTACCATTAAAGAAGCTAGACTCATAAGGCCGATAAAGTCCTGGCGCTTGAGATTGTGAAAGGTCTTGATAAAGGGAAGATATTCATACTCCCTGATGACATTTATGATCTCCTGACCCGCCGCATCCACATTTGGGTAGATTACTGCCGTCTGCAAGCCCACTTCCTTTATCGCTTCCATAGTCTCCACCATCTGCTCTCTAGTCTGGCCTAGTTCTACCAGGATGGGATGCTGAAGGACTATGATAGTGGGCTCCTCAAGGTTTAGCCCCAGCTTATGAGCGAGAGCTAGAGAGTCCAGTCCAGGACCGTTAACCACTTCGTCAAGCTGTGGCGCACCCACGTTGAAGATGCGCCAGGGCTCCTCTCCCATCCTTTCCACTCTCTTGGCCGAGTCCTCGCACGAGGGGAAATGTATATGACACAACTTGGTTATAGAGTGGCGAGCGGAGCCATCTATATGACCTGATCGATCCCCAGACTGGAGATGAGCAACTGGCATGTTCATGTAAACGGCGGTAACGGTAGCCGCTAGCATCTCCCCCCTATCCCCGCTCACGAGAACGATATCGGGCTTGATCATGTCGTATACTTGAGCCATGCCCTGGATGCAAACTCCGAGGGACTTGGCCCAAGCTGTTGGAGTGTCGCCCCCCACCACCATATCCACCCGAGCAACAATAGGAAGGCCATCCCCCTCAACCTCTTGCACGGTGAGACCGTATTCTTTAAGAAGATGCATACCGGTCACGATCACTGCAAGTTCCAGCTGATTAGACTGGTGAACCAGCTTCATAATGCGGCGGTTATAACCGTACGTGGCTCTGGTAGCGGTGATTACGGCAACCTTTCTCTGGCTCAATCCAGATACTCCCACATGACTTGGACTCCCTGAGGTATGTCCACCTTGGCTAGTCTGCCGATTACCTTCTTCAAGTCTTTAGCCGGGGCAACCCCAGCGCCTGGAGCGGGCCGCTTCACCCACACCATATCAGAGGTAATAGTAGTACCCTTGGGGATGGCGGTCTCCGTTACCACGCTCTCTCGGGCCCAGGCTACTATGGACTCTTCCTCTGGGAAGATGCGCTTTTCTCCTCCCAGGGCCTGGTAAATCGCCTGGGCTCCCTTCACTAACTCCCCAAGTTCAAGAGGCTCTATAGAGGAGACATGGTCAGGCCCGATCTGGAGCTTGTCCAAGGTAAAATGTTTTTCAACAAGGCAGGCCTCCAAAGCCACGGCTCCCAGAGCAGTGTATATGCCCCTAGTGTGATCTGAGAGCCCCACAGGCACTTGGAACATCTCCACATACTTGGGTATCATCCTCAGGTTGACGATATGGTATGGAGCTGGATAAGCGGATACGCAGTGGGTCAGTATAAAGGGAGTACCGATGCTCTTAACTAGTTCCACAGTCTCGGCTATCTCCTCCACAGCACTCATGCCAGTAGATATGATCATAGGTCGTCCTTTGCGGGCAATGTGCTCCTGAAGAGGAAGATTGGTAAGCTCCCCTGACCCTACCTTGAAGGCCACTATGTCCAGATTCTCAAGGATGTCTGCCGCGGCCCTGCTAAAAGGGGTGCACAAGTATACAATCCCTATCTGTTCGCAAAGCGCCTTCAGCTGCTTGTGCTCCTCTAGAGTTAGATTCGTCTTAGCCAGCGTGTCGTAGAGAGGTTCATCAAAGTTATCCGACTGGGGTGTTTCTCGGAGCATCTCATTCTCCAGGACATGAAACTGGAACTTAATAGCATCAGCGCCGAGGGCATGCGCTACATAAACCATCTTTTCCGCTATCTCGTATTGCCCCTGGTGGTTTATGGCCGCCTCGGCAACGATGAAAGGATTTTGCCCTGGCCCTACTAGCCGGTTGCCAATTTTCACAGGGTTAGTCATGAACTCTCCTTTCCCTTCAGCCATCTCATAACCGCTTCGGCGATGACCATATCTATAGGACTGTTGATGTCGATGGCTTCGTGAGGTTCAGCAATGACAGCATAAAGCCTCTCCCCCAAGACGGAGCCTGTTTTCATCAGAGCCTCGGTTCTGGTGGCGTAAAGTGTGCTGCTTTCCCGGTAGAGGGGTTGCCTGTCCTGACGCCTTCTGGCCTGATTCGGGATGAGGTATTGAAAATGGCCATCTGGCAGAACCCTTCCCACTAGGGCACTATTCTCGGCCACAGAAATAACAGCGTCAGCATCGGTTTCGCTGAAGACCTCCACGCAACTGTCGATGAGTCGAACACTTCTCAGTGGTGAGGTGGGTTCCAGAGTCAAGACGATGTCAGGCTCGTAACCTTCTAGTTCCTTCAATGTATTTAAGACGTGGATTAAAGCCAACTCTGTGCGGGCGTTATCTGTAGCATACTCGGATGGCCGCATGAGCACCTCAGCACCGAATCCCTGTGACACTTGGGCTATCTCCTCATCATCAGTGGAAACCACCAGACGTTCTATGTAGCGGGATTTCCTGGCTTCACTTATGGTGTAGTAGATGAGAGGATGCCCCAGTAACGGCGCTATATTCTTCTTGTGAATGGACTTGGAGCCTCCTCGGGCGGGAACAACGCCTAAGACCGCTGCCATAGCCGTGCCAAGCTCCCTCTAGCTAAATTCCCCATCCAGAAAGGCTCTTCATGCCTAGCATGCTTCTCTTGATGTTGCCGTTGGTTTCCGATTTGGTCTGGACGACTACTCAGATTCAACATTTTGATAGGCTCCCTGATGGGCGAAGTCAACCGGCGCCATCCTCCAAACCAGTAGTGTCTGACCATTCCCTTAAGCGCTGAAAGCGGTGTTGGAGATACAATATAATGGAGCTGTAATGCCTTAGGACATGATCCAGTTCTAGAGTCACCTATAGTCCTCGCTCACGGGAGTGACTGTGTTCGTAGTGGAATGATAGTGCAGGTTAATCCGGCAGAACCTAAACCCTAACCCAGTTCTTTATCGCCTGGGCCACGAACTTGATATCTCCTATACCTAGACTGGATCAAACAATTCTACCTTGGCGAACACCCTTAGTAGTTTATCAAGCCTGAGAGCCTAAACTCCTGCTTGAATATATCCTCAGCTTGTATAGCCGTATCACTCATCTTATAGATTGGCCCTTAGCAAGCGTCAACTTTTCAACTAGGAGGTCAGTGGCCAGATCCTCGGGAATTTCATGGCCTCCATCAAAATGAACAAGCCCAATCCGATCCTGTATCCCCAGTCTATCGTAAATACCCAGAATCTCAGCATATTCAGACTCCCAGCCACGGGTGACACCATCGTGTTTCCCTATAGAGAAAATCAGAACGTTGGGTATAGAAAGAGAGGCAAGTTGGGCCATGTCAAACTCGCTCCAGAAAGATCCGTTAAAGTAATACAAGTATTCTCTCAGATGTCCCTCGGTCCTGTTTCTTAGGAAGTTTTCATAGAAAGGGGACAGCATTCCAGCGACTACTACGAAACGTATCCTGTCGTCGATTGCTCCAGCAAACAGTCCAATCAATCCTCCGTTTGATATCCCGTAACACCCTGACTGCTCGACTCCTTTCCTGATTTCCAGAATGTCGATGCTGGATTGAATAAACTGGGCCATTATCCCATACAAGGTGTATCCGTACATGGCAGCATGGGCGCTAATGGCGTTATTATGGAGCGTGGAACTGGTCACATTAGGTGCGATCACGGTAAACCCTTTTCTGGCCAGTCGCAAGGCCAGGCGCCTCCCGTAGTCCTCCCGCCCAAATCCCACCAGCTTTTCAGCGCTGCTGGCGTGGCCATGAAGGGCCACCACCCCGATCGCGTTCAGTTCGTTCTCTATCGTTGGCTTCACGATATAGGCGTCGAAAGACAGGTTAGGCACTCTTGACTCTATAACGGCGCGAGTGATGGATATGTCCCCAACATGCTCATTTGGCGGTACTTGGACCGTCTCCTCTGCCGCAATAGTTGCCCTTCGGTCCTTGTGAAACCGCCCCAAATAGCCCAAAAGACGGGACCTGTTCTCGTCCACAGACCTGAGGTAAGAATCAACGCTATCGAGCTGGTAGTTCCAGCGCGTCTGTAGCTGGTGCGACCTGTATTCCACGAACGTGTTGCTTAGAAACTGGTCCAGCAATTCCTGGTCGTTGGTTTCTCCGTCAGTTAATGGGGTCGCTCCCATGTATTTCTTTCGCGTCAGCTTTATTAGACCCGGGAAAGTCGTGGCGCTGCGGTTACGGCGAGTAGGGAGAATCAGGAGCGCTAACGCCATAGCTGCTTTTACCCTTGCTGGAACTCTTGTATAGCGCTGCAGTAGAATGCCAAGGGTCGATCCCAGGAGGAGTGCTGCTACAAGCGAGAGTATTAGTGATGTTGTGGAATCCATCCGGCTACTATTGTCGTGGTTCTGGCGTGGGTCTCTCGGTTCCCCAATGAGGCCTAGGAATCGTCGGTTAAACATAGAGCCGGCAGAATGGTAGTAAGCAAAGTAGTCCTTACACCTCTACCCAGATACTCTCTTCAGATGGGCCATATGGTTTACGACTCTAGCCAATTCGAATTCGCCATCTTCTACTGCCTCTCGTACGATCCTACCCACGGTGTCGGGATGACTCCTAAACATTCCATCGTCAAAGGCATCGTCCATCAAAACAGCGCCGCCGAGTCGCACGCGTCTACCAAACTTATCAAAGTCCTGTTTCGCAGTCTCGAACGAGTGATCCCCATCAATTAAAACCAGGTCTACCTCTCCCGTTTCAATCTCTACGCTTCGAGAGTCTCCAACGATTAATTCAACATTGTTGAGTCCTAGCTGCTGGCACGCATATCTCAGTTGGTCATCGAATTCACGATGGCTCTTTGCTTTGTAGAGACGCGATTCCTTCTCGCCTATATCTATCGACCACACTTTTCCTTCACCTTCCATGGCTGCTGCCAGAAGGAGCGTGGAGCCTCCTTTATAACGGCCTATCTCAACGATCTTGCGCGCCTTTATGCGCTTGATAAGATCAAACATATAGGCGGACTGGCGCACACTCATGGTTATGACTGCATGATCCAGAGGCGTGCTGGCGAAAAGGCCCACCAGGTGTTCAAAACACAAATTTCCATCTATTGGAAGGTCAAAAGGCATGGTGTCCAAGTCAGGCTTTCGGTTGAGACGTGGTCCGAGCGCCTCTATAAGCGGTTGTAGATCTTTCTCACTGACCTTTTGCACGAAGCTGCTAAGAGTAGCTTTGGGAAGGACAGATGCCAAAGCCCTACCAGTCCAAGTTTCCAACCTCCAAACCCCACTGCTCGCCTTGCGTAGAAGAATAGGCCTAACCATGGTGTGCCTTTGTAGCTGACGTCATGTGCTCTATTTCCAACTTCAGAGACTATCGTTAGCTTCGTTCCTAGAATTGTTCGGGCAAAGCGGATGTCTGCGCATCGCTCTTATCTCCAGGGTGTCACCATAATGCTGCCTTGCTAGCACCTATCTGGAAAGATTCTGGTCATTGTCTAACAAGTGAGGAGGCTTCGGTTACCTAGAGTTAGAGCAGAGCGTATGCCAAAACCGTAACGGGCTTGTCGAACCCTTACCACCACCTACAGTCTTTTCCTAGGTAAAGTCAACCCTCTCGCTTGATTGTTCCCGCAGCCACTCCACCACTTCCTTCAATCCGACTTCTAAACTCACCTGAGGATGCCAGCCAAGCAGCTTCCTAGCCTTGGATATATCCAGGAATTGGCGGGTAACATCGTTATGGAAGCCAGGCTTATAAGTTGCTTGAAATTTCCCATTCATCCCGCAAAGGTCCCAGATCAATTTGGCCAAGTCCAGTATTCGGATTTCCTCCATTCCACCCATGTTGAACTCTTCATTGACTGCGTCATCGCTCTCCAACGCCGCGATGACTCCCCGCGCAAGATCTGTAGAGTGGATGAAGGAGCGAGTCTGCTGCCCATCACCCAGAAGTTCCACCGGATGTTGTCCAGACGCCATTTTCTTGAATAGCTCTGGGATTACATGCGTATCCCCAACCTCGTCCCCAGCTACCTCGTTGATGCCATAGACGTTGGACGGCCGTATGATTGTGTATGGCAGACCGAACTCCCGCCAGAAGGCCTGGCAATACCATTCTCCCGACAGTTTCGAGAAGCCAAAAATGGATTTGGGAGCGGGAAGGGTGGGTAGATCAGACTCCCGTGTGGGGAAGCTGAAACTATTTTCAAAAACCATAGAGGAAGAGATGAAAACTAAACGCTGAATTCCAGCCTCCGCAGCGGCGGAAAATGTACCATTATAGATACGATGATTGCCCGTCATGATATCCGTAGGATTGCGATGGACATATCCGATCGCGCCGCGCCGGGATGCCAGAGCGATGCAAGCATCTGCGTCTTGGAAGGCTTTACGCACCGCATTTAGGTCCCCCACGTCTATATGTAAGAACTCGTACCCCTCCCTCACCTGGCTCTGGGGATTGCTCATGTCATCGGCCACTACCACATGGTAGCCCTTTTCAGATAGCAGAGGGACTAGCGCGGTACCGACAAAGCCGCATCCCCCAGTGACAATGATGCGCTTAAAAGAGGAGTTCATCCGCTCATGCCTCTGGTCATATTCCCAGCGTTAACCTTTTCTTGCCACAGACTCGAGTTCGCTAAGAAATTTACGGCTGGTCACGTTGTAGGCAAAACTCGAGTCGTAGGTCTGCCTCCCACCCACTCCGAGACGCTGGCGGAGCTCTTTGTCATGAGCGATCTTAATAATTTCGAACGCCAACGCCTCTCCTGTTGGAGCGAGGAGTGCGTTTTGATCATGCACCAGCTCAGGCAAGCCTGAGGCGTTGGCGTTATGGGCTATCACGCAGCACCCAGTGGACCAGGCATATGGGATACGGACGCGAATTCCTAAGGGGATGGGAGTAGGAACAACTAAAACGTCAGAGCTAAATAGCTCGGAAACGATGTCCGGAACAAAACCACGCAGGTGAACAGAAGGCCTGCCAAGTTTACGCAGGAGACTTTCCGGTATAGTGTCTGCGACCGCATCGTTACCATAAATGTGTACCTCAAATGAGTCACCCAGTTCTCGTTCCAAGCCAGGAAGGGTCTCGTTTACAAATAAGTGGCAGCCTGAATAATTAACTGTACCTGCCAGATTTCCAAGTAACATGATCTTTAACTTGACGTTGGACCCCTGCTTGCTCCGGCGTTCTTGCCAATCTGGGCCGCCCCAATCAGGAACGATGTTCGGCAGGTACTTACAGTCCGGTAAGCCATTCTGGCGGTACCACTCTGCGTGATGAGCTGATGTAGCGGCAACGGCATTGCACTGTGAAAGCAGGAGAAGGGTGAATCTGCGAACGTGTACTAGGGAAAGTTTCACATACCATGTCCTTAGTGACAACATGTCCCTTTTTGAAACAAAGGGGGGTCGGGTGCGATAGAAACCGACCACGTGTGGTGGATCTCCCATGAACGCGAATATAGGCGCTATGTCCATTCCCCAAGTAGCGGCTAATGCTGGCCAATTGCCCCAGATAAAGATGACGTCAGGAGACAGATTCTGGAGGACCGGAGCGAGGTCCTCCGACAAAGCCGTGTGCGCAAAATAATCGGATATGTCTGGGGACAGTAACCTGCGGGCCGCGTTTACGAACCGACCTCCCGGAATACGGTAAGTTCGCCGTGGCACATCTCCTGGCATGATGTTCACTTGAGCTCCCAGGCCTTCGAACTCCCTTAGCCACCGCTGCCGGGTGGCGGGATCACCCAAACTACGCTCGGAAAGAAGAAGTACGGCATCCACGTCGAGGCCGGCCTCTACCATGGTTTTAACCAGGAGGAAAGAACAGTATGAGTCCGTGCTGTGCTCTCGGTTGGGGATCTCATTGTAAACAAATGCAACACGCATCAAATGACCTGTTTCGCTTGAATAGCCTAACTTGGAATTCGTGAAATCAGGTGGAGTCTCGAGAAAGGGCGCCAAAATTAGGGTTACTCTTGTGCACCACAAACCTCTTCCTCATAGCCGCGGAGAAGTCCCAGAAGGCGGTGTTCCAGCCAATGTCATCGGATAACAGCACACCGCGCTCGGACAGATATGGCCAGGCGGAGGCGTACTCCCACATCATATGTTCGTAGGTATGGTCCGAGTCATGACAAAATAGGTCTACAGGTTTAACTCGTTCGAGCAGGGGTATGAGTTCGGTTCGAGCATTTCCGCGAATCAATGTCCATCGGCCACGGAGCTCGTCTGGAACGAGGTAACCTGGTTGCATGTCCTCCGGCATCGACCAGTTCATGCTCAATTCACCGGCAACCGGGGGTAAATCGATACTATAGAGGTGGCCTTTCTCATTGTGGTGCAGCGCAAGCAGAAACAGCGAGGTTGTCCCACCAGCTGCACAGCCGGTTTCAACTATGACGTTTGGCTTGACAATGCGAGTCATCACGTAGCAGAATAGGTTGCCTGCAACTGCCACTCCAGAAAGCTGAGCCTCGAACCCCTTTCCCGTGACTTTACTGTATTTATCGACCGTTTCCCTCAGCAACTTAGACTGAGCCAACTCTTGAAAATAGTGCTGGATGGTTTCTGCAGTAATGTTGTCACTGACTACCAAATCTTGGAGGCAGGTAGCCGGATCTAAATATGCCTTCCTCCTAAGCGTGTAGTGCCACGACGTCTTTCGAAAGGTCGGGCTAATAGCTTGAAACATCAGGGCACCTAAACGCCCTGAAACAGCCCTTTTAATTCGTCTTGTCGCTACACGAGCTGGGCTCAATATGCTCATGACGGTCGGACCTCTTAGTAACTCAACGGCCTTCTACAACCATATATCCGCCAATCGGGCGTTAAGGTCATTACGATCGTCTCCTATCCCCAGGGGCACGTACCTCAGCCTGCCCTCATTGGAGAATACGCCTGAGAGAATGCGCCAGCAGTCAATCAGCACTACTGGGTCATCGCGCTGGCCAAAATGGGCGTAGCGAAGGGATAAAAAGGTAGGATCCGGGTTCGCTACTACAACTACATCAGCATTGGCCACAGCTTCTTGCAAGGTATAGGCGTAAGTCACGCTTTCTCCCAGCACACTTTGAGAGTTCTCCGTTGCCAGGGGATCATGCACAACTACCCTAATTCCCATATTGGCCAATCCTTTAGCTAAGTAAATGCCTGGAGACTCCTCCACCACGTTAGAATCTGGTTTGTATGATAGCCCAAGTACGGTGATCGTTGTTTCCGGCTTCGCGTATAGCTGTACTCTTGCCAGCAGCCTATCAGCCATCCCACGGTTCATTTGGTCAGTGCTCTCGGCTAATGTAGCGCGGACCCCTAATCTGCTTCCAAGAAAGACCATTGCCCTATTGTCCCGAGGGAAACACGGACCTCCATACCCAAGGCCGCCCTTTAGATAGCGTCTGCCTATGCGTGAGTCCAAGCCCAAGGCGGAGGTAACTACATCCACGTTGCTTTCTGGCATCTGCTCGCACATTTCAGCTAGCATGTTGGCGAAAGTGATCTTGGTAGTAACGAAGGTATTGACTGCGATCTTGGTCAGTTCGGCGTTGACGAAGTTCATCCTTGCCACCGGCGGATCGTTGTCGCAAACTGTCTTATGAAGTTCAGTCAATACATCTCCAGCTCGCTCATCTGACTCACCTATGAGTACGAAATCTGGGTTAAGGAACCCTTCTATTACTGCGCCCAGGGCGATGAACTCCGGGTTGTAGCAAAGGCCAAAATCCCTCCCACAGCTCTTACCCGATTCCTCTTCTAGAAGGGTTTTGACACAATAGTCTGTGGAGCCTGGAAGCACTGTGCTAGTCAGCACAACCAGATGGTAGCCTTTTTTACTCCTCAGAGCCCGGCCAATAGATGCAGCACTATCTCTGACGTGCCTAAGGGAGAAGCCACCATGATCTTCCGATGGTGTAGGTACTACGATGAAGCTGATGTCCGACTCCCGTATAGCCTCTGTGTAGTCCTGTGTGGCCCGCAGATGTTGCTGGTTTCTGGCCATCAACTCAGCCAGGCCTGGCTCTTGAACGGGTGCCTCGCCCGCATTGACAGCCTCCACCGCCCGCGGGCTCACGTCCACTCCGACTACTTCAAACCCCTTATGGG
The DNA here is from genome assembly GCA_965248115.1 of Dehalococcoidia bacterium. Classification (GTDB taxonomy): domain Bacteria; phylum Chloroflexota; class Dehalococcoidia; order Lucifugimonadales; family CBDFII01; genus CBDFII01. The sequence goes on along the minus strand of CBDFII010000005.1, from coordinate 372,177 downwards.
CGATAGATGCAGCCATACAGGCTCCCAGCTTTCCCAGGCCAACGACTGACACCTTGACCATCAATTATACCCCCTCATTGCCAACGGTTGGAGGTAACAGAAAGCTGTGGTCTGCACTGGGCCAACTCGCCGGAGATCCACGCCAACAGGAATCCAAATGTCCTGGTAACAAAACGATGCAGGTTGGCAGCAACCGCGGTCATGCTTCTGTACGCAGATCAGGTCTCTCGACCTCTCTGTTTGATTACCTGGCACAGGTAGAGATGCATGTTCCCCTTAGATATCTCTTGCCCCCCAAAGCTCACGTTTTGAAGCATAGTAAATAACGAACGCCAACATACCATTAAACTTATCTAGACAGTCCTCTCCCCATTCGACACATAAGTGGAGAAGCACCTCGGTATCCGAGTTTGTTCGGAACAGGGAGCCTCTGGTTCTGACAAATCCTTCATCAGCTGTTGATCCAACGACGTTTGTAACCCCGGCAAATGGGAAAATTCTCCTAGCCCATAAGGTTCAGTGTGGTACACGATATGCTAGGACAGGCACCGACTCCCAACCTCAGTCATTGGCCCGGACGCGACTCTGAGGCGACTCGGCGTTGGGATCAAAACAGGTTTCCCAACGCAAAAGCGGCCTTACCACCCCCGCCAGAACTCCGGCGAAGTCGCCACGCGCGGAGTCTCCGTCTATAGTATCGATCACCTGGAAGGCGACCGCATCGTGCTCAGAGAAATGAATAATGTGAGGGTTCGCGGTGATGACAGCGGTATTCACTGAGAGTGTTCCCTCTGTGAGCAGATTCCCAGGTATCCAAGCGGTACTACGGTAATGGCCAACTGGCCGCTTTTTGTTCATCCAATCGGGGTCCAAATTGATTGAAGTAAACGCGTATATGCCCTCTTCGTTGGCTAATCGCAGGAATGGCACCAACACATGATCTGGCTGAAGGACATCATATTCCATTTCAATGCCCACCGGCTTTCGTATGTCCACCGCCTCCATCACTGAGCCGTCTTCGGCCCGTACCCGCACAGCGCATAGCCGCACAACATCGTTGCCAGGTGCTCTGTTTGGGTCCGGCCACTCCCGGGCCGCGGTAGTACCCAAACCAGAGCGTAGGTAAGCGCCGACTACCTGATGAGAAGGGCCATCTTGTACTACCCTTCCTTCGTCTAAGAGAATAACTCGGGGACACAAGCGGGTAACCGCTGGGATATTATGAGAAACAAACAGAACGGTCCGACCCTCCGAGCTTACGTCTTGCATTTTGTTCAGGCATTTCCGCTGGAAACGAGCATCTCCTACCGCTAATACCTCGTCAACCAGCATGATGTCGGGTTCAAGATGTGCAGCAACGGCAAAGGCCAGACGGATATACATCCCACTGGAGTACCGTTTCACCGGAGTGTCGATGAATTTCTCCACGTCGGCAAAGTCGACTATTTCGTCGAACTTGCGCTTTATTTCAGCCTTTGGCATTCCCAGCATAGCGCCATTGAGGTAAACGTTCTCCCGCCCCGTCAGCTCCGGATGGAAACCAGTGCCCACTTCGAGGAGCGAACCCACTTGTCCGTGTACTACGGCACGGCCCTCCGTAGGGTGGACAATGTTTGAGAGGATTTTTAAGAGGGTGGTTTTCCCCGCTCCGTTGCGGCCAATGATACCTATTACTTCTGCTCTACGGACTTCAAAAGAAACGTCTTTAAGCGCCCAGATGTGGCGCTCATTTTTGTACCCGTCCCTTGACGTATTGCGGTGAAAGAAGAACAGCCGTGGCAGATGCCCAGACACAAGCTTTGTTAGAGTATCACGCAGAGCTTTGTATCGTTGCATCTCGCCTATTTTATACCGCTTGCCCAAACCCTCGGCACGTATGGCTACCTCAGTCATTGAAGTCCCTCCTGGGAGCCAACTGTCATAGAACTCCCTATGACCGAGTGATCCTCCAAAATGAAGGCCGAAAAATATACTCGGCCGGATGAAAAGTTAGGGTCTCTTTGTCTACTATTCTTGATTTTCATATCGCAACTGTAGCAACAATTTCCGCCAGCTAACTGCCATGATCATGAGCTTCAAACCGCACGGTCAAAATCGCCCATCATATGGCCCTAAACGATGTCAGTCGAAGTTTATTCTTATTCTCCCTATCTTCCACCGGAGCCTACAATGTCGGCGAATATTCTTTCCCTTGATTTGAAGAATATCCAGCCTGTCACGAACATTAGCATAGCCACTACCACCGAGACCCAGATTAGTGGGCCCGGGCCCGGCCCTACTCCGAGAAGGGCCCAGCGAAAGCCCTCCACCACACCAGCCATAGGATTCAATCCATATATTAAATGCCACTTTTGGGGGATAAAACTACTGGGATATATCACTGGTGTCACAAACAGCCACAACTGAGCCAGAAAAACCATAAGGTATCGTACATCTCTGTATTCTATGTTCAGAGCAGAAAACCACAGACTGACAGCCACGCTCGTGATTACCATGAGCATCACAAACAAAGGAAGGGTCCAAACTACTAAAGTGGGAAAGACTCCGAAATACACCATAAGGCCTAGGTAGACCAAAAAAGCCACAATAAAGTCTGCCAGACTTGCAAGAACAATTGACAGCGGTACGATAAGTCTCGGGAAGTAAATACGGCTAATTAGTCGCTGGTCTGCCACCAGGCTGTTGGCTCCCTCGTTTATCCCTCGGGAGAACGTCTGCCAGGGGAGCAAGCCTGCGAACACAAAAATCGAGTAGGGCACGCCCTCGGATGGTAACTTAGCCAGTCTGCCAAAAAACAGGGTAAAGACCAACATCATGCCTACGGGTTGTATGAGGGCCCACCCTATCCCCACCGCCGTCTGCTTGTAACGTACCATCACGTCACGTAGCGAGAGGAAATAGATAAGCTCTCGGTAACGCCACAGCTCCAAAGGGTCAGGCCAAGCTAGCCCCGAGGCCGGCTTTATGACCATTGTTGGTAGCGTAGCTTCCCCTACCCTGCTCGGTCGCCCTGTTGGGTTGTTTTTAACGGACAATGTTACCCTCTTTCATAGCGGAGTCAGAAATCCTCTGTTTGGGGCTTCCGCACAATCGAGTCCTACGAATCACACTATGTGAGGCTGAACTCAAACAAAACTGTGGGATTAGTACCTGCTGGGAATCTTGATTCGTGAGAAGGCAACCCTTGGTTGATATCAATTAGCTCTCGTTGACATAGGTACGATTGAGTTCAAACCATTCCACCTCGGTTTGTAGGGCCTCTTCAAAAGTGATCTCAGGTGCCCAGTATAGAAGGGTCATTGCCTTTGAGATATCGGCCCTGGTGGCGAAAACGTCGCCAGGATGGGGAGGTTGCTGGGCGATGCTGGCTTTACATGTAACAACTCACCGAGTTGTGTTCTTGCGTAGATGTCCACCCCCTGGGACGGAAAGCTAGATCTCCCTCCTACTGATAAAGTCGGCACAGCCGGTCACGAGGATCATGGGTGGTTCAAAGCTTTCTTGAAATAGGGCACCAACCGCCTTAACCCCTCAGAGCGAGTGATTTGGGGCTCCCATCCCAGGAGGGCTTTGGCTTTGGTGATATCGGGCCGGCGCTTCTGAGGATCATCCTCAGGCAAAGGGTGGAAATCAATCGCACTTTCGCTTTCCGTCTCCTCGATTATCTCCCGAGCAAGATCAACAATCCTCACCTCCTCAGGGCTCCCCAGATTGAAGATAAGAGGCTGGCGATTGGTATTCGGTTGCGGGTCTCTAGATGACGGCGTGGAGTAGGTTAGGAGGCGGTAGAGGCCTTCTACCAAGTCGTCTACGTAGCACAGAGATCGGGTCTGAGAGCCGTCGCCGTACACCGTTAGTCGCTCGTTCTTCAATGCCTGAACTATAAAGGTGGGCATAGCTCGACCGTCATCTATCCGCATCCGGGGCCCATATGTGTTGAATATTCGGGCGATCCGCACGTCCATGCCATGCTCTCTGTGGTAGGCCATAGTGATGGCCTCGGCATAGCGCTTGGCTTCATCGTACACGCTTCTGAGCCCCACCGGGTTCACATGACCCCAATAGCTTTCTTCCTGGGGGCTGACCTCCGGGTCACCATACACCTCCGAAGAAGAGGCCAGGAGAAATGAAGCGCCTTTTGCTTTGGCCAGGCCTAGTTCGTGGTAGGTTCCCAAAGCCCCCACCTTCAGGGTATGGATAGGGTGCTTTCCGTAATCCTTGGGACTGGCCGGGCTCGCCAAATGGATGATGGAGTCTATGGGCCCCTCGATCTCGATGGGGTTGGTCACGTTGGCCTGTAAAAAGGTGAAGCGAGGCTGCTCCATGAGATGCCGAAGGTTCTCTATCCTTCCTGTTAGGAGATTGTCCAAGCATAGAACCTCGTACCCCTCGTTTATTAAGCGCTCGCAAAGATGAGAGCCTAAGAATCCCGCACCGCCGGTGACTAGAACGCAGGAAGGGTTCAACCTCGGAAATAGGTGATCGGAAGGATGTTCGATAGTGGAGATATCGACACTCTCGCTTAGCTGTTTTCTAAGCCGCGCACATTACGTAGTCTTTTTGGATGCCATTTTGTCCCGGTGAGGCAAAGCGTAAATTTCGTCATTTCCTGGTGATTCCCAAGAGGGCGTACCATCTAGGCTGTAGATTGTGTACCCGTTCGCATCAAGGAAGCTGCGGCAGGAGCACATTTGTTCCCTCCCGTGGAGTGCTATGAATAGGATCGGCCGATAATGCTCAATAGTGTGCGCTGCACCTTGAAGCACCATAAACTCGGCACCTTCTATATCCATCTTGATGAGGTCTGGTGGGGTGATGAGATGGTCTCCTACCATCTCATCAATGCTCAGAACGGGAACCCGAAGTGTAGCATCAGCAGTCTCCTCTAATCGGTTTTGTAGTTTGCCTCGGTCTACAGTAAAATCGGCGAGGCCTGCACGGTCGGCCAAGGCAATCTGAACGACTTTGACATTTCGGCAAGTGTTCATACGGATATGTGAGAGCAGATGCCGGACGTTCTCAGCAAACGGTTCGAACGCATAGACTTTTCCCTCACCAACCAGGTGCGAAAAGCAGAGGCTGTAGAAACCCGCTTGGGCACCAATGTCGTACACGACCATGCCTCTCTTGACAAAACGCTGCAGGGCAAGCTGTTTGTCAAGTTCGTAAGTCCCAAGCCAACAACCGTGATTGGAACTCCCAACAATCCACTTCATCCCTTTGCACGGACCCCGGCGAATTTTCACCACCATTTGCTTAGGGAGCGCACGGAGCGGAAGCCTTAGTAATTTCCCTAAAAGCGAACGATGATCTATAGTAGACCAATTGATATTCATGCTTCGTAACGGTCAGCCTCTACCTCTACTTGGCAAAGACGCTCTTGCTAATTTGGTGCGTGATCCTCGGAAGATCCATCTCACATCCATTGTGATTCCAGCGTTCTGACTGTCGAACAACTCCTTTATCTGCCCGTCCCATGGTACTCAAACCCCAACGTCCGCATTGCTTTAGGGTCAAAGAGGTTCCGGCCATCCAGGAGAATAGGCACCTCCATCGCGCGGTGGATCTCCTCGAGATCAAGAGCCTTGTATTCCTCCCATTCGGTCAGCAGTAGCAGAGCGTGGGCGCCTCTGGCTGCGTCGTAAGGGGAGGCTGAGAATTGCACCTGCCCTTTTGCCTCAGGGAAGATACTCCTCACGTTGTCCCCGGCTCGAGGATCGTGGAGCTGCACCAGCGCTCCCTCTTCCAGGAGCCTGGAGATCACCTTCAGGCTGGGAGCCTCTCGTACGTCGTCCGTCCCTGGCTTGAAGGCCAGCCCAAGGATGCCAATCGTTTTCCCTCGAATCACCCACAGGGCTTGTCGTATCTTCTGGAGCAATCTGTCGATGCGCCCCTCATTGATCCGATCCACAGCGTCGAGAAGGGCGACATCCACTCCATACTGCTCTCCGATGCGGATGAATGCCCGGAGGTCTTTGGGCAGACAGTATCCCCCGTATCCAATGCCGGCCTGCAGGAAGGCAGCGCCAATCCGGGGGTCCATCCCCAGCCCTGTAGCCACCTCTGTCACATCGGCTTCAGTGGCCTCACATAGGTCGGCCACCAAGTTGATGAAGGAGATCTTCATTGCCAGGAAGGCGTTAGCCGCGTGCTTGATAAGTTCGGCGGTGTTGACATCCGTGATGAGGAGTCGGGAGTTGGAGCTAGAAGGTTGGGTTGTGGAACTTGATGGCGAGCGCTCAAGGAGGGGTTGATATACCTTCAGCAAGATTGCACGGGCCCGTTCGGATGCCACCCCCAGCACCAGTCGCTCAGGATTTAAAAAGTCGTAAAGAGCGGTTCCTTCTCTCAAGAACTCAGGATTCACTGCTACGTCAAACTCGTGGTCTCCGTTGGAATAGCGGGCGATGGTGCGCTTGAGCTGTTCCGCCGTTTGGACAGGTGTGGTGCTCTTCTCCACGATCAGCTTGTAGCCGTTCAGGTTGCGAGCAATGGTCTGGGCCACGTCCTCAACCTGAGAGAGATCCGGCTGGCCATCCGACCTTAATGGAGTGCCCACGCATACAAAGAGTACCTCACTCTGGTACACAGCTTCCGATACATCAGAAGCTACCCGAAAACGCCCTGAATGAAGATGCTTCTTAAGCAGTTCCTCAAGGCCCGGCTCATAAAAGAGCGACTCCCCTCGAAGGAGCTGCTGGACCTTTGTGTTATCGTCATCTACCCCTATCACCTGCCAGCCCAACTCGGCCAATCCCAGAGCAGTAGGTAACCCTACATGACCAAGCCCGAAAACTCCTATCTTAATTGTATTTCCTTTTGACATATAGTTTCATCCCTATGGCTTAATCCTGCTTCGAGTAAAAGCCCTGTCTTTCCACCACTTTATTAGCATGGCCGCGGGAGGGACTTCTCTCCTCAACATATCATAGGCGTGGTCAAAGTCCCAGTGAGGCGCTAGCTTTGCTACCTGGAATCCATGACGGGCGCGGTAGATCAGGGAGTAACTCCACATTCCTCCTCGGTTGGCCAGGTGGTCTGTTGTCACGTGCAGGCTGTATCCTACAACTACCGCTAGGTGCCACCACGGAAAACCCGTCCACATGCCCAAGGCTACCAACCCCACCACCCACTCCCAGCCGTGGAGAAGGAAGGTGGCAACGGGTTTGCGGCCTAAAGCAAGGGTCCACCATAGGTCTGGCGCATGGTCCACATCCACCAGAACACCCGCCGCCACCGTCACGGGGAGAGCCCAAGGCTCCCCCGTGGCAGCCCATAAGCCGCCACCGGCAGCGGTGGAGAGAGCAAGATGTGATCTTGGTCGCAAGAAGCACCTCAGATGATGAATGTTGGCATTGGCTTGACGATTATAGAGTGCAAATGCAGGAAAACCTCTAAACATATTAGGGAGCCCGCACTCTGCAAGGTACAGGTTAGAAAGACTTATAGCTTCGCCTTCCCAGACATAGCTGGGCGTGGACAAGCGTTATTCAGGACATCCTCGGAGCAGCGGCTACGACGAAGGAGGCCCTATTTGTAGATCATGGGGAGGGGCGGGAGGAACTATTCGGATTTTGAGAGTGATAGCCCCGAATCCACCGTCCTCTTCCTCTTGTTCGACGAGAAAATCGGTGGGAGCTGTTTCCCTGCAGCCCACTGTCTGGCATCGCTTGCAGGCCTGGCCTAGGAACCTCGGCATACACCTGGCGGCCCAGGAAGTCTAGGAGCACTCGCACGCGAGCACGCCGTGACTTTGACTCCGCAACAACCTCGCCTAAGCTATCGATTGGGCCCAAAGCCACCCTAACTGTATCACCGGGTCGGAATCGGGTCCATAGACCACCAGCTCCATTGACTGCCTCTACACGCCGCGTCAGCTCTCCGATTACCTCATCGGGCACTGGAGGCACTATCCCCCCGAACCCCACTAATCGTACAAAATCGGGAAGCCCGCGCATCGGGCCCCCGTCCTGCCCCTCCAGGTCGCAGCGCAGGAAGAGATAGCTGGAGAACAGGGGAATATCTCGACGTCCTCGTCGTGGGCGGAGGGTCTTAACGCAGGGCAAGAAGACCTCAAAGCCCTCCCCCTCTAGCCGGTCCTTGGAGGTGTATTCCTTTAGAGGCTTGGTGCGGGCGGCATACCACCGGCGGGTCATTAAGTAATGTTACCTCCGCTTACCAGAGATTTAACCTTAAACATGCAAAACCCCTTCCAAGGGCAATTGAGCAGCCATCGTATACTTTGTCCTGTGGGGCAGGACAATGACAGGATTCCAAGGAGATGCATCATCATGGATGACCAGACTGCCTCTTAGGGGATGATATGCTTCCAAAGGTTTCTCCCATCCTCCCGCGTTATCTTTCGTAATGCCAGGTTCATTTGACTAAGGGGGTTTTCAACTCGGTAAAGAAGGTGACCAGCTTCTCTGGAGGCACGCCGAGGCCTAGGAGCTCTCCGGATCGCGCTTCAGCATCCCCGAGGTAGGCGACGACCACGCGGTCATACTGCTCTTTCTGGAATGCAGTCACCTCCCGTACTGGCATGCCCAGAAATCGGCTACCGTCGGGGTTCCCTGGGGCGAAGACGTCTATCTCATCAATTCCTAACTCTTTGAGACCCAGATATACTAACTCTGCGAACTCACCCGTTCCGTAGATGGCTACACGGGACTCAGCGTTCAATGATACTAGTTCCAATTCCCCGCGCAGCGTCTGGCGTGCTTTCTGATAGTGGTCGAGGAAGCGCTGGATGTAAGCCACTGTCAGATGAATTTTCCGTGACAATCCCCTAGGAGTCAGGGCGTATAACCAACGCCGCCAGCCTGCCCGGGTGATACGCACGTACCCCTTCTGCGCCAGGTTGTGCAGCAACAGATTCGTCATCCCCAAAGCGATGCCCAACCGTCGCGCCAGGTCCCTTTGGCTCGTCTCGGGGCGGTTCTGCACCTCAGAGAGAAGATGCAGTTCCCGGTAGGAGGCGCCATCGAGACTGTCTTTATGTTCATTCCTTGAACGCATACCCAAAATTCTAATGCCGCAACTTCCAAGTGTCAAGGGATAGACCCAGGTTTCTTGTGAATAAAGCTGTCGGTAGAGAGACCATTTAACAGGCTCAGACTGGCAAGCTAATGCGGCTTCAAGGTAGAATCGAACGAGCTTGGGTGGGGGTACATGTACCCCTTGAAGTAGCTGCTTAAAGAACAGGCGACCTGCTCTTTAGGTTCGGGCCAGCACATTCGTCCGATTTCCTGAAGGAGCAAAGGGCGATTTGGGAAGGTCGCCATCCTGACTGTCGCTACATCATCTGGGTCAAGGGCCAAAACAGGCTGATTCTAATAAGGGGGCGAACTCCAAAGCACCACGCTCGTTTAGGTGGTCCGCGTCCAAGAAAAGAGCATCGTCTTTAATTACGGTGGACATATCCACGTAATTGACTCCATACTCGAAGGCAAGTGACTGGAAGAAGGCTCTAGCCTCCTCCAGCTCCGGAAGGCGTGCGGTTAAGCTTCGATATAGTGATGAAATCGGCATACTCACCACGCACACGTCTGCTCCCTCTGCTGTGAGAAATGCGAGGGCACTTTTATAAGAGCCTGCGCTTCTCGTCGCCGAGGGCACCTGTTTAGGCTTTTGGACTACAACCCGCTTCTTAGCCATATGGAGCCGTTGCCCCTCGGATAGTGCCATCCAACCATCCTCCTGGGTGAGTGCTCCGTCCTTCTGGAATGTGTATTTACTCTGAATGGGGGCCCTTTGGAAGAATAGCTTCCAATAGTTGATAACATTTCCCCTATGCATTTCTGTAAACATCCACAAGTAAGGCGCCCTATTGGAGGCAAATAGCCTAGCAGTATTGAGCCGGGGGTGGTCGTCTCTGTAGGGCGCGAACTGGTGGGGACCAGTCGCTAGAACAACTTTGCCGGGCTTCTTGTCGGCAAAATAGCGACGCACTTTCACTTCAATTATGGGAAGGGTATCACTTGGGTATGAAAGGTTTAGGAAACCCGGTAAGCCGTGAACTCCCAGGGAACTCTCCGAATCACCGAAAACCACGTTCGTGGAATTGCCCGAGTGAAATAGATCTAAGTGCCAACTGAAAGCATCCTTCGGAATTATCTTGGTGCGGATCAGTAACTCGGTTGATGCTAAGAACGATATCGACAGTAGTGCCACACCCAGAAGGACTGTTAGTGTGTAACCCCTAAAACTGGAAGTAAATGAACTCATGTCGTCCGACTTTGTTGAATATGATGAAAAGCGCAGCCGCAGTGATCAATGTAGTAGCCATAGACCAACGGAGGTTTGGGCGCCATAACAACGACGTTGCTAGCCAGCCTTTGTAGGGGGGCAGCCTCTCAATCGAAGGGGATAACCGTCCCATAATCTCTTGAACGTTGGGTAGCACAAGCGCAATAAATGCTGCTAGCCCCAGCAGCGGAACACTATACCATAGCTCAAAGAATGGCATTGGGACATAATGTACGCCCTCTGGACGTAAGTGAAAGGGCAGAACTGTACCATTCAAGCCGCTCATGCTCGCTAATACATAAAATGCCGAATTGAAGCTGTCCGCCCGGAAGAATACCCAGTCCACCATCACTACGAATAGGGTGAGAATGTGAGCTGTAAAGGGAGACAAGGCTAGGTAGTTCCTGTATCGTTTACGTAATTTGACCCACATGTGATTGGTAACCAGGAAGATGCCATGCAGGCCACCCCAGGCGACGAAGGTCCAGCCTGCGCCATGCCACAGCCCTCCCAATAGCATTACGACCATCAAATTCATGTATCGCCTTGCCTCTCCCTTCCGATTGCCACCTAATGAGATGTAAAGATAATTCCGTAGAAATCGAGAGAGAGTCATGTGCCACCGACGCCAGAATTCTATAATGCTGCCCGCTTTGTAGGGTGAGTTAAAGTTGATAGGGAGCCTAATACCTAACATGGCAGCTAGGCCAATTGCCATATCTGAGTAGGCCGAGAAGTCGAAATATATCTGGAATGTGTATGAAAGCACACCACCCCAGGCCTCCAGAATGGTGAGCGCTTCACCACTGGCAGCAGCAAAGAACACTAGGTCGGCAGAGTTGCCTAAATGATCGGCTAGAAGAACCTTCTTCCCTAGACCCAGGATGAAGATTGTTCCACCAACGGCTATATTTTGCGCCGTCAGGTTGCCCAGCCTGTTTGACATGTACTGTGGGAGCACTTCTTTGTGGTATACAATTGGACCGGCTATAAGCTGGGGGAAAAAGCTCACAAACAGGCAGTAGCGGAGGGGGTCTGTTACTACGATTCGGTCTTTGTATGCATCTATTAGGAAGGCAATTTGCTGAAATGTGAAAAAGGAGATCGCAAGAGGTAACACGATTCCCTCTACTCTTGGGACACCTTCGAATGCGGCCTCCAAGCTTCCTGTTAGGAAGCCAGCGTACTTGAAATATCCCAGTAGTGCGAGGTTTGCGCCAACTCCCACCGCAAGTAGTAGGCGGCTCGAACCAGACCTAGAAAGCAAATACCCAAAGATGTAGTTAAATCCAATCGATCCCCCTAATAGGACTAGGTACACCGGGTTCCACCACCCGTAAAAGAAAAGCGATGCCGCTGTTAGCCACCCCAATGCGAGACGCGCTCCCCCAAACCGCCTGGCAAAATAGAAAACGACTAACGTAATTGGGAGGAAGCCTAAGATGAATTCAAATGAACTGAAGAGCATACCCGTTCACTTGAGGGACGAATTCTAGCCTTGCGCTCTGGTCGGCAAGACTCGGCAATATTATCCTGAGCGCTTTTGGCCGAGGCCCAGACTGTATCCCTTTCGACATAAGCTCGTCCTCTTCAAACCAACTCGCCTCTCTGGACTAATTCTGGGCTCTAAGAGGACGTGAGCACAACCTGCATATGGGTGAATTTAGCTGTAAAAATGGAGCTTGACGCTTGGCATTACGCCATTGGCATTTGCAGATTGAACAAAACCTTCTATCCGCCTGATCTAAAAGGGCATCTTAGCATCCACCATAGGACGACCAATAACCTCATACTAGAAACCGGCACAAAGGGGTACCCTCGGGCTCCGGGCCGGAGTAAACTATGTCCATGCAGGCAGGTCTGCTGATAGCAATTCGTGGGGGCATTTTACTGCTACTGCTAATGCCCCTGATCGTCACTCCCAGCACCGTTTTCCCCTTTGTGGTGGGGAAGGCGCTCTATTTACGGGGGATTATCGAGGTTGTTTTCACTTTGTGGCTGATCCTGGCTCTGAGGTACCCTCAATACCGCCCTTCTCGCTCTGTGATTCTGTCGGCTTTCGCAATCTATATGGCGGTGGTTTTACTGGCTGGCCTGTTTGGAGTTAGCTTTCAGCGCAGCATGTGGTCCAACTACGAACGGATGCAAGGCATATTCGATCTGGCCCACTGGTTCGCTCTGGCTGTAGTGCTGAGCGCGGTGTTTAGAAGCCAGTTCCACTGGCGGCTGGTGTTTAATGGGGCCCTGGTAGTGAGTGTTCTAGTGGGCCTGCTGGGGTTGGCCCAGCATTATCAGATAGGGCTCGGCTTTCTGGATGAACTAACGAGGTTGGCCCAGCGCTACAACATTCCGATCTTCTTCAATACGCAACCCTCGGACCGTTTAGAGATCACCATAGGCAATCCGGGCTATGTTGGCATCTACATGCTGGTCAACTTCCTGCTTGCCCTTGCCCTTCTCAGTCACTCTTTCCGCACATATACGGTGTTGACGGGACGGAGATATCGGGATCTGAGGCGTGAGATGCGCCGCGAACTAAGCTGGACCTGGTGGTGGCGGACGTTCTGGATTTTTTGCGCCGCTCTTGACTTTTGGATAATTATCCTTTCTGCGACCAGAGCCGCTCTGGTGGGCCTAGTTGCTGGTCTTCTTGTGATAGCGGTGGGATATGTCCTATGGGGCAAGAGGAGAGACCTGAGGCTTGCTGCAGGTGGACTTGCGGCAGCTGTGCTTGTGGTGACGGTAGCTCTGTCGCTGGCCACCGAAAAAGGAGCCCTAAAGGGACTGGCTACCTCAAATCCATTGATAGGTAAGTTGAGCGGCATTACATTTAGTGAGGCCATAGGCAAACGGTTTACGGTGGCCCGTCCTGGTGTCGAGGGATTTAGCGTACGCCCCATCTTAGGCTGGGGGCCGGAGAATTACACCGTGGTGTACCATCGATACGTCCGGCCCCAGGATGTACCCTGGCGCATTGTAGATTTTGACCAGGCCCACAACAAAGTGGTGGAGGAATTGACTACCAAGGGGCTATTGGGCCTTATCAGTTATCTCCTTCTGTGGGGGGCCATCTTCTGGGTGATCTTCCGTAGAGTGAGACAGGGTGAGCAAGACCAGCTGATGGCGCTCTTTATCGGAGGTGGCCTTGTAGGATACTTTGCTGCCAACCTTTTCTGGTTCGATACCCAGGTTACCATGTTAGTTCTCGTCCTCTTGATGGGATGGGTCATAAGTTTGGAGCGGGACCCTGGGGAGGCAGGCTTATCTGCTGAGGGGAGCCACCAAGTCTTAGGAGCGGCAACACCTGCGGCAAGATCTATTGAGGAGCGCGGTTATATACAAGCCTCTCGACCTAGGGCGCGTGAGGAGCCTGCTGTCGAACCCTTCGCTTCCTTTTTGTGGCGGAAGCTAAGAGCTGCAGTTTGGAAACTGTTCCCAGGTGCTCAGAGGACATCCACCCAAACGGAGGTGTTCATCGCTCTTGCTTCTACGATTCTTTTGGTATTGATGGTACTCAGTCTCTATTTCTTGAATTATAGGGCCTTTCGCGCCGGCGAGGGCGTTAAATCCCTTGCAACGCGAGCGGAAAGCCTAGACAGCCTTTTAGCTCACAGCAAAGAAGCCATCGATACCTTTCCACCTCTAGCCACCTTCCCCAGAAGGTTGACACTCTCAAACACAGGGATCCTTTGGGAAAGCCTTACCAGGGAGGAAAAGATCGGTGCTCAAGATCTAGCCATTAAGGAGGGTGAGAGGGCCATTCAAAGTGAGCCCAAAAACCCCAAACTATATACTGATCTGGCAAAAATCTACCAGCTCGCTGCTCAGCTTGATCCCGCTTATGTCGAGGTAGCACGGGGGTACGTAACAGAAGCTCAGAAATTTGGGCCCCAGCACGCCTGGGTACATCAATTAGTGGCAAACCAGAAGCTGTTGGAGGGAGATTTCGATGGTGCACTCCAGGTAGTGGACGATTACATGCGTATTAATCGACCTATGGAGAACTTGCTGGGTGGATTGAAGATTAGGATTCAGTCAGCGATTGACGAGGCCAAGAAGGAGTAGCTCCCCTTTTTGCTGACAGCATAGGAAGACTCATCATAAGACATTGCTGTACGAACATTCAAAATTGCATTCCATTGGCCTTGCCGTTACAAGCCTTTAGCTTGATTCAGGCGGACAGTTAAAAGGGAGCTGGAGCATGGAGCCCTCTGAATGGGGGGAAGTTCGCGTTGATGGTACGGGTTGATCGTAAATGGCGATGGTGTGGTCAATGCGGAGGAAGCTCTTCGGTTAACCAACCTTGGGTGGTAGCCTGTTGGAATAGAGTGGGCGAGATAATTCTTGGTTACTCGGCTTATGAAGTAGCACGAGAAGCGCTGTCCCAACATTGGGACGGGTCTCCCAACAGGGTTTATTAGCATCGTATGCAGCGCGCCCTTTATGTTGGTATTTCTGATGATTGTTTGTGCGGCGCCCCTTGCTCAATACCACCATCCAACCAGTGCCGGTCCGTAGAGGAGTCGGCTAATGGTTCACACCACTAACACTGAGTTACTCAGCCTCCCACATCTATCCCTATCCGCCAGTCCGGAATAAGACCGTCACCAGAGTATCGGACTCCAAGATAAAGTCGAACACTAACCATCTTCCCTGTTGCAAGAAGGAACTTGGAGACGCCCGTTGCAGTTGCACGTTGGGTGGAAGCTCCACGGCCACACTTATCCCGTCGCTATCCATGCCTGGTTGTTTCTGGATCAATAGGCGGTACTCGTAGAGGTTGGTGCCGATGGAGCGAAGGATTCCTGATGGAAGCTGGTACTGGATGGGTATTGTTGTGGTGCTCCCCGGCTCTGCCACCATGTAGCCGCTCAGCTCGGTAAGAGCTGCTGGACCGATATCAGCGTTACGCACTATCGAGGCGGAGTCGGCGTCAGGGTATCCCCAGATAAGCTTTTCCGCTCCTGGGTGAAGAGGCACCTTGGGCATGTAGATCTCCGTTGCCATAGAGGAGACGTACACTCGAAAGAAGTTCCAGTAGCAATTTTCCAGTCCACCTGCCTCCGACTGGCGGCACACATTCTGTCGGGGCTCTACTCCATGACTGTAGCGGAGGCGAAGACGTGCCTCTAGGGGCTGGTCAGTATTGAGGGAAACGCTGTACTCTAAATTACGCTCTACTTGGGCCACAGCGTGGCCCGGTAGTGAGCTGTCTATCACCATTAGGTAATCGTGGTCGACGGGGGTGATCGCTCCGTTCCAGCCTCTCTCCCACAAGAAGCTCCCTTCCTCGGGATCGAAAACGTGGATGAATATGTTCTTGCGCTCTATATGACTTCGCAAAAGCTCTACCAGTTGCCGCCTTACGAGGGGAGGAGTGCTCGCTGTAAGGCGTTCCTTAAGCTGAAAGAACAGGTCCTCATCAAAGCACCGCTTGTCACGAGTGGACGTGTGCCTAGGGAGGTAGGGATAGGGCAGACGCTTACGCCGAAGGCCTTCTGCCCTATCCCTGCTAAGGACCTCTTCCACCTCTGGCACCTTGACGTCTCCGAGGAGCTCCACCATGTCCAGCGTGAGCCCCTTTGAGCCCGTGATCACGCCATCCACCTTGACACCCTGCCCCAATTGAAAGATTTGGGCGAGCTTGGCCGCTGCAGCCGGAAAGTGAGGATTCCAGTTGGCGTCTCGGAAGAGCATGCGGTCATGCCATAGATACCAGTAGAGGCCGTCGGGGGGTGAGGGATTGAGGCTGTATGGTTGGGGATCCACGGTTGTGCTGTCGTGATAGATGAGGTCGACCAACCGGCCTTCGTCCAGTTTCATCTCCACGGCTACGCCAATGAATCCCCCAGTGGCTCGGATCTCGTTCTGGTTTTGTCCTAATAGCAGATAAGTCCTTGGTCCTTCAAAGCCAAGGAAGGTACGTAGAAAAGCAGTGGCGTCGATTACCTGATCCAGCAGTAGTTCCAATCTCTTCACCGTTCCGACGGGAATCCCCGGCTGTTCATCAAATATAGTCACAGGCAGTAGGGACGCCAACGCCGCTTCATCTTCACCTAGGCGGAGCGATTGAAGTGACACAGCCTGTTGCCTTGCAAGCTCTAGCTCCTGTACTGCTCTCTCCAGCTCAACGCCAGCAGTCGAGCCAAATTCCTCCGATAGAAAGCCCGCCGATGCCCCCGCCTCTGCCGTAATAACGAGGCCCTGAATACCATTGGTAAGATGGCGCAATAGCCTTACTCCCCGTTCCATAGCTTTGACAGTGGCACGTATGCTCTCCGCGTCTCCCTCTCCCTCGACCGCCTGCCTGACTACTACCAGAGAAGATTCCAAGGCTAGGGCCTGCTTTTTGATGCGGTCTAAAGCCTGCCTCATATCCCCAGGGTTTGAAATCACCTCAAGGGGGTCAACGGCTCGTTTCCCTAGATTGGACACCTCTCTGGTGATAACGTAGCTACTACCTATCAGCTCCGGGCTGGTCCGGCTCAAGTACACCAGAGTGTCAATGGCAGGGAGGTAGCTGTCCATCAGGGACACATACCGACCAGCGACGCTCAGGTTACGCATCCTTTCCCGAAGCTGAGCAACGCGTTGCAAGTCCTCCTGAGTCTGGCTCAACTGGGTCGCAGAGTCGCGGAGGGATTTGGCCACTTGGTTCGCTAACTTCTCTCCCTCTATGTCTTCCGCAATAGTCGACTCCAACGCCGCCTGGAAGGCGTCAGAAAGCTTACTCCCTGCCCTCGCCCCGAAGAAGCCCGCATCTACTAAAAGCATTCCCCTCTCGATGGAGTCTCCCACTACTGGTAACCACTGAAGGAGTGTTAGCGGACGTATACGGGAGCGTAGCCGCCCCGCAGCCTCCTCGGCCTCACGGAAGAGTCCCTTTAAAGAGGAGTGGGTTCCTACCTGAAGGAAATCCACTGCTGTGAGATGGGTTAGTTCCGCTTCCAGAGCCTTGAAGGCATGGCGAGTCTCTCTAGCGGCGAAAACACCGTCCACGACGAAAAATCCCAGCAGTAGTACGATAGCTGCTGTCCCTATCCCGCCCAAGAAAAGAGTGCGACGTCGGCCAATAAATAGCCGAGGTAGTCGAGGCATGAAAGGTAGCTGTGGGAGGTGAAAACGAGGTAGTTTGCTCCACAAGCGCTGGGGAGAAGTCAAGATACGCATAAGGCGCATCGCCACCTAATCCTCCTTGGCATCACTCTTCCCTTTTCTATACGATGATACTCCCAATTTTAGGGACAGAATAGCGGGTATTCCGGTCATGGAGGCCACCATCAACCTACCAGTTGGCCAGAGTAGTTACGTCAGTGGTACATTCCACCTAAACAAGGGTGGACTGCATGAAACATGCTGTCCTCTGGGCAAGGAGTCAACAGCTATAGCGACGGTTTATAGTTATCAATTCTGATGTGGGACTTTTGATCAGTGGATTTTCATGACCGGGCAATCCGCACCAGAGAAGATAGCTTGCTTTTGTCGAAGCCCTGTTTCATCGCAGAGAATCCATGAGCTGCCGAATCTGCCCCTGAGATGATGCGGGAGCCAAAGACAAAGAAATCTTTGCCTGTTCCCAAGCAACCCTGGTCATTCCAAGGTTTCGATATACAGTTGCAAGAAACAATCGGCCCTCCCACTGTGTCGGCTGAGATTCCACATATAGCTCTGCGTACGCTTTAGAGTCTGCGGGATTCCCAAAGCTTGCTAGTAGATCAGGATGAGTAGCGTCCGAATATATTTGCAGCATGGTGGGGAAAAGTTCAACAGAACGCTGGTATGCAGCTGCCGCCTTTTTGTTCTGCCCCAACATTGCATGAACCTTTCCCAATTGAAAGTGGGTTGGCGCCCATTTGGGATCTATATCCAGGGAGTGATGCAGCAACTCAAGCGCCCTTTCGTAGTTACGTCTATGAATCTCTAGGTCTGCCCACTGATTGTAGATATTAACCCGGGTTGGACTCACGGCGGCGGCCTCACTAAAGGCATTCACAGCTTGGTCATATTTGGAAGGGTCTTTGGTCAAAGTCCAGTAGCTGTAGATAAGCCCGGCTCTTTGGTGATACCCCGCCTCGGCGGGTTGCAGGGCACGTGCCTGGTCGATGCTGTCGCCGGCCAGCTCCAGCAATCCCCCCTTCGCATCTGGATCGGTGACTTCCAGCGCCTGAAGGGAGTAGGCTCGCGCCAGGTGCCACTTGTTTAAAGCAACCAAGGGAGCTGAGTGAGGAGCTCGTTCGAAGTAGAAGGTGGCTTCCGTCCACCTGCCCTCCTTGAAAAGGTCTGCACCTTTTCGCGTCTGTATATCGTCCCACATCAGATTGACGTTAATGTAAAGGCTGAAGAAGAGAATGCCAGACATCAGGGCCAGGACCGTAACCCCTGGCACCAGCCATCGTCTTTTGGAAACAAGGAGCTTCTCGTCCTTAGAGGCCGCACCCAGAGAGGATGGCTGGGTGGCCTGAACCAGCGGGATCCCGCGGATCAACGCCACCATGACCGCAAGTAGGGTCCAAAAGACTAGCTGGTCAGCTTGAGCACTTATGCCAACAAGTTGAGTCACCAGATAGCCGGCAACGGCAGCGGCCAAAGCCGCCAGGAGGGGCTGATCCTCCCATCGCTGTGTACGTTTCAACAGCCGACCTGCATAGAAGAAGAAGGTACCAACGACCCAACCGAAGGCTAGTAGCCCCAGGAGACCCACGGTAGCCATAAGGTCCAGCACGATGTTGTGGGCCCGATCTACTCTTACGTTTGGGGACAGGTGTCGCAGCTCTGCGGGGAACACCCTCTCAAAGGCCATCCGTAGAGTTTCGGGGCCGTAACCCACCAAAGGTCTTGCCCAGTTCCAGGCGTCCCCTGTTGATGTCACGGAGGGATGGTTGACGATCAGGTTCTTCGTAGCATCCCAGGTCAGCGCCCTTGGGCGTCCTAGGTCCGTTATCGCCTCCACACGAGATAGGTGGGGTAGGTCACTGAGGCTGTGAATGGGGGAACTTGGTTGGCTCAACCCGATCTGAAAGAGGAACCCCAAAACCAATATCAACCCAGCCAGGCCAAGCATGCGCCAACGACGGTTCTTGACCAATAGGATAGCCACTAATACTGCCATCATTACTACCAACCCAACCCAGGGCCCTCTTGAGAGGGTGAAGAGCAGGGCTGCCAAATGCGCCAACAAGAGTAGTCCTAGCCCCACTAGCCACAGAGAGAGCTGCTGAGAAGGCTGTTCCACCCGTCTGGCCCAGAGATGGAGCCACTTTCCTACTAGCAGCGCTGTGGTTAAGACCAGATAAGCACCTGTTGCCGTAGCATTTCCAGCGGTGCCGACAATGCGCTCGCCAATGTCGGCGCCAAGGCGCAAGGCGCCGGATTCCTGCACTAACCACGGGGACCACCCTAGCCACTCAGCGATACCTAATAGGGAGACCAAACTGCTGCCCACAATAATGGCCCAAACGATCCGATGGACCTGGGCAGCGGTACGTAGCTCCCAGGCTACTATTAGAAAATAGGCCAGCAATGCGAAGGTCGTGTAACTTCCGTCCATCCTGGAGGCTTCCCCCCAAAGGCTGGTGGAAGGAGAAATGGAGAGCATGGTTGCGAGAACATAGATCAGGATCAATGCGACAACAGGCCCCATCAACGGGCCCTTCAGGAAATCCCTCGTCCGTGCTTGAAGAGTTTGGCCCTGTTGGTGAAAGGAGTCTTGGGAGTAGACGAGGGATAGCCCCGTCTTGAGGATCCAAAGGGCTACCATCAAACCGACTAAAATACGAAGGAAGGCGGCCTTGTAAATACTGAAGGCGAATCCACCATATGGGTTTACCAGCAGGGGTACAGCAATCAGAGCCACCAGCCAGCAAACTTCCATAAGGACCAGGCTCACTGAGTGAAGTTCTGGTGTTAGAAAGCGTGCTCTAGTCGACATCCTTGTCGCTGACCACCATATCCAGAGTTTCAATCAAGGCCTTTAGGTTTTCCCATAGAGTGAAAAATAGATACAATCCACTTCCACCCTTACTGGCTCGACTTAAGCGAGGTCGGTAGTAGTATTGGACCGCACGTGTCAGTTTATCCCTCGTCTCCGCCTATCATTTCCACTGATGCCTGTCATACCTCTTTAAAACCAGGGTCAATAAAGTATAGTGCCATTCCCTTCATGCTTAATCCTCTGAAAAGGTGAGAATAGAAGGATTTTCAGCCGATTTTTTACAGTCCAGGCACACTTTAGTTACGCCATTGACAACTAATGGGCCCGTTGCTAACTTTGCCAAAATGACGGATAGATGCACACACTTGGGATACGGGTTCTGATGAGGAAATCCTGTAAGCAAGGAGTGCGCCATGCCACGAATCCCTCTAGCAAGCAGAGAGAGTATTCCTCGTGAGATTTAGGACGCGTACATAAGCCGCTAAGATGCCCTCGATCGCGTGCCTGAATGGAGCCACGGCGGCATGATGCTAGATAGCCCAAAGGTGTGTCTTATATCTGTGCTGTCCTTGACAGAGGTATCACAGGGCAGTATTGTAAGCTAAGGTAATGGGCCCTAGCGGCAAGCAGGTGGTTCCAAACTCACACCTTGTGGAATCGAAGGGCACAAGCACAGTTGGGCTTTAATATCGGTGATTGGGAGTTAGAGTCTTACTGGTACTGGTCATGGGGCGCGAAAAGTTTTGACGAGGGTTTGGGACAGGCCGAGGTGGTGGAAATGGTAGACACGCGGTCTTGAGGGGGCCGTGGGCTAAGGCCCGTGTGGGTTCAAGTCCCGCCCTCGGCACCATCGATAGTTAATGTGGGGCGACGTAGCCAAGTGGTCTAAGGCGGGGGTCTGCAAAACCTCTATTCGGCGGTTCGAATCCGCCCGTCGCCTCCAACAACTTGAGTCGGATGCAGGAAGTGGCCCACCCTGAGGTGTGCCCTTCCTGCTCTTTAATTTTTGTCCATAAATCGATGCCGAGGTGGCGGAATGGTAGACGCGGCGGACTTAAAATCCGCTACCCTAACAGGTGTGTGGGTTCGAATCCCGCCCTCGGCACCACTTCAGAAATATAGAATTACCCCCTTTCCCAGCCTTTCGCTATGGGAAATCCTTCCTGAAAAAGGAAAGGGGCAAGGGAGAAAGGCGATCCAGGGGGTACGGGAACACTTTTGAGGTCTTAGGGATTTTAATAAGACTTTGTAGGAGGTTTCTTTACGATGACTCCAATAAAGGGGACAGAGCATTACGTATCCCGGCCAGACGGGCGAGTCTATTATTACAAGGCGGGCAGTGGGGAGCCTCTGATCTTTCTCCACGGTACAGGATCGAGCGGATGGAGCTGGAGAAATCTTATCGACAAGTTTGCCGAGCATTTTACCTGCTACAACATAGATGCACCTGGTTTTGACCATTCAGACATTCCGCCGAGAAAATACTCCGTTGATGACTACACTAAGGCCATTCTGGACTTGATGGATAGTGCGGGCATCAAGGAGGTCAACATGGTAGCGGCCCATACTGGGGCTATGGTGGCAGTGAACATGGCAGCCACCTACCCTGAGCGGGTCCAGAAGTTGGTGCTGGATGGGCTTCCATTCTGGAATACTGAGAGGGGAGAGGCTTATTTTGCGAGCAAGATCGAGCCCCGATTTACTGATATGACATCTTATGATATACCTGTTGATCCTATTCTTTCGTGGGAGGAGGCCGTCAAGAGCAACCCTAACCTGAATAGGGAGCTATTTGAGAAAAGAGAGGAGATTAAGCGTAAGAGTCGCCACTGGTCAAGGTTAAGTTTGGAGACGTTTACCAGCTTCGATATAGAGGCCATCGCACCCAGGGTAAAGGTGGCTACTCTAATAATCAACGGCGATGGGGATCGGAACTTCGATGAGGAGGGCGCAAAGAAGGCGATCAAAGGCTCTATTCATAGGGTGATTCCAAACTCTCCAGGGCAATCCCATGAATATCAGCCGGAGGAGTTCGCCAAGCTGGCATTGCCCTTTCTTCTCGATTCCTGATAAAACCGTAGCCTGTGGAAAGAGAAGGCCCCCACACCCGTGGGGGCCTTCTTGTGGCTACGTTGCTAACAGGGAAAAGTGTGCAGTGGTGATGTCTTAGACGTAGTCGGTCTTGTATTCGTCAGCAAGTATGAAATCAGGATCGATGCCCAGAGCAGTCACCAGCTTGTTCTTGAACTCTTCGAATAGGACTTCACCCTCGGGCGTGTCGATACTGTCTACCTGCGTGAACTTGCTCTTGAACTGCTCCAGAACGTGCTGATCGGCGGTGCCTACAGGCATGTGGAAGAAATCGGCGTCGAAGGTGGGAAGCTCGCCGGGGCCGAAGTAGCCCTTGTCCGGCATCTCGTAGCCCTCTAGCTCGTAGGTGCCCTTGCCCAGCACCTGCCCCGTGGCCACGTAATGGTCCATCACTGCCTTCATGCCGTACTTCTGAACAGGGCACACCTTCATGCACACACCACAGTCCATGTAACGGGCCATTACCGGTCGGCATCGCTTGTAGATGAGCTTGTTTTTCTCCACACCCCGCCACCACACCTTCTCCCGCATGAGAGCACGGCCTGGACAGCGGTTGACACACACCTGGCATATCTGGCAGAAGCGGTGGATGCCATAGTCTATCGGCTGATCGTAGGTCACCCTAGCATCGGTAGTGATAAGCATTATCCTGGACCGGGAGCCGAAGTGAGGGGAGAGAAGCTGACCGTTGGCTCCTAGCTGTCCCAGCCCTGCCTGTACGAACATGGGGATGTAAGGGGCGCTATTATCGTTGGGGCTATGTATCTGAGCGAGGTAGCCCAGGGAGCGGATGTAGTCCGCCAGGTCCAGGGCCACAGCGCCCTCGATCCTGTAAGTGCTGGAATGGACTATCTCTGCTGCTATGCTGGGGATAGTCTGGGTTGGCTCGTAGGCCTGCTCGTAAGCCAAGCAGATGGCATGGGGGTACTTCACCCAGCTTTTCTTGCTCTGGAAGGTGTAGTGGAGGTCGTGCTTGGTAATCCCCACCTCGCCGAAGCCTAGCTCGCGAGACTTGGCCTTGATCTTTTCGGTGACGTCCTCGCCTGTGGGCCTAGACGTGGACTTTATCTCGCCAGAGTCACGGGCGGCCTGAATTAGAGGCTTGTTGAGGCGGTCGTGCTCTCTGTTAATCTCTCTCATATCTGGATTGGAGTCCCGAATGCGAAGGTTCCAGTCGACGGCCGCTCGCTCGGTGACGACAAGGGTCTCTAGGGGATACTCACGGGAGTAGAACTCGACATCCTCATGGTGGATAGGAGCGCCTGGGATCGTTTCTAGCTCCTCGGCTACCGGAATCGTAACAGATGGGTCCTTTGCCTTTCTACCGGGACGTTCTACGTAATGACCAACCTTCAGCATCGATGACCTCCCCTTTGGTTGGGATAAATACAGAGTCGATTCTATAATCTCCTGGGTAGTACGTCAACCAAAGAAAACTAGAGTTTGAAAAGGGAGAGCACTTCCTTGTAGCCTGGCCTTACGGGTTTAACAAGGGTTGTATTTTCATTTGTTGAGTTGCCCAAGGAGCTCTCCCAGATTTATAGGTTAAACTGAGGGTCTACGTAGTCCTTATCTTTGTTGTAGATCTGGAGTCGGTACCGCTGACAGTCGACCACAATGATGCGACTAGCCGCGTGGTCAAAGGCTACCGCCGTAGGATAATAGAAGCGCCATTCTGGTTCAAGAGTTTTCACTCTACGTCGTATCTTCATATCCCCTGATCCCGTCCCGAAAGTACCGAAAGTAGCCAAGAAATCGCCGTCGGGGGAAAACTTCTGCACCCGGTGGTTTTCCCAATCTGCCAAGTATACGTTGCCCTGGATGTCGATGGTGATGACCCAGGGAAAGTTGAGCTCTCCCTCGCCACTACCCTTTTTGCCGAATTTGGACAAAAAGGTGCCGTCTTTGGTGAATTTCTGGACGCGATCGTTGAAACTATCAACGATGTTAAGGCTATCTTCCTGATCAAAGACCATACCGGAGGGGTGGTTTAGTTCTCCGTCGCCATTTCCTGGTGTGCCCCATTTGTCCAGGAACTTTCCATTCTTATCAAATATGGAGATGCGCTGAAGCCACTCGTCGGCGACATAGACGTTCTCTTCACGGTCCAGGGTGACAGAGGTAGGCCATAGGAACTGCCCATCTTTCTCGCCATATTCGCCGAAATCGCAGAGCAGTTCTTCTTCTCCTGGGGCTCCGATAGTGAGCTTGCTAATGTGGGGAGTGAAGTTTTGTTCGGTGCTCCGGTTTAGTACGTACACCACGCCGCCCTGCCCTAATGTCACCGCCGTTGGGTAATGAAAACCTCGCCCTGTGGTTGCGGCTTCCCCTACCGCATGGCTAAAGCTGTACACTCGACCTGCTGCTACGGTTGTAAGCATCTTGTGTTATCCCTTTGTGTCCTAATGGGCCATTAGAAGAAGGTTAACCCCTCTCAGGTGTCTCCAACAATGGGAAGGGGCTCCGATCCTAACTCTCTTTCCGAGGAATTTGAGTAGAGGGCTCCTACTGGAACTGGTACTCTCGGGTGGCAACTATCAGTTGCAGCATCTGGGCCACTCTTTGTGAGGGAGCGCTATCTCCATCTTTAGTGTCCCATTGCAGCACACCACCCTCTTGAGCTTGCTGGATCAGGTGCTGGCGGGTCTTAGCCTCCACCTCCATCGGGCCCAGCAGATCCAAACAGCCATCCACCAGCGCCTCGGGGGACAGCTCTCCTTGGGCCCTGAGCCTGTTGATGATTGACTGGATCCCGGGCAGGCTGGTGTCACCCACGAGGTCAGCGACGAAGTTGACTCGGCTCATGAGGGAGCCGCTGTTGATCCACTCGGAGCCCGTGTGCCAGCCTTCCACACTGGGTGGATTTAGGAGCTCTTGGCCCATCAAGGTGGGCTGCATAGCCAGTTCGCTATAGCCAGGCCTGGGGAAATTTTGGCCGCCCACTAGCTTGTATGTACCCATGGCTACCTCGGCAGGGCTCTTCACCTTGGCGAAGCGAGCCTCTTTGAAGAATTGGGAGTTGAACAGGGTACGTAATACGGGTCGCATCTCGTAGTTGGACTCGGTAAACGCTGTAGCCAGGGTGTTTATGGCCTCAGGGTCCCTGGGAGGCTCAGTGAGCCAGCTAGGCACCTGGGGCTCGTCGGCCACGAAGAAGTTGTAGAGGTGGCGAGCAATGAAGCGAGCACAGGCGGGCTGCTGCACGATAATGTCGATAATATCCTCACCGTTGAGGGGGCCCGTATGCCCCAAAAAGCTCTTATCGCCACCATCGTGGTCCTCGGGCTTGTATTCGAAGCTCCAAGGGAGTCGGCCATAGGGGTACCTGGGTAGCTTGGCAGCCATAGTCCAGCCGGTGAAGGCCCTGGAGACCTCCCTCACATCATCCTCGGTGTAGTTGCCGACCCCCATGGAGAACAGCTCCAGCAGCTCCCGGCCCCAATTCTCGTTTACCGAGTATCTATGGTTCTCGTTGTTGTCCAGCCAGAAGATCATGGCGGGATTTCTAGCGATTTCAAGCAACAGGTCACGAAAGTTGCCCATGCCCCGTTGACGGAACATGTCGATCTGCAAGAGCAACTGGTCGCCGTTGTCCACCTTAGCGTTTCCGGTAGCGAACACCTGATGCCAAAAGAGGGACATCTTCTCCTGCAGAAGGCGCTCCGTGTTTAGCATGTGAAACATCCAGTTAACCTGGCCAGCGAGAGAGTCGGCGCCGGGAATCAGAGCGTACGCCTGGTACCTCAATAGAATATGTTCGTCCGCCTCAGGAGCCTCCTCGGGATGCAACAATTCCTCCACCGTTTCCTGGTAGCCTTTGAGTAAGCGCTCCTCCAGCTCTTCCCGAGTCGCTCCAAAGCCGGCTCGGCGCATCAAGTGAGCCATTAACGCTAATTTCTTATCAGTCATCCTCTTTCCTCTTTTACCAAGGTCCCCTGATGCGAATGAACTTACCCAAGATCAATCTAGCCCTTGAGATTCTCGATGTCAAGAACGGGGATAGGATTCTCTGTCTCATCCCCCTTGTGTCTGAAGCCTTCTATGTCTGAACATTGAATAATGCCCAGAGGGTGTAGTATATTTGCCGCGACAACCTATATTTAAGGGGGTGTGTGATAGCTACAAAGCGTATAGGTGTGGCTATTGCAGAGCGCAACGCTGACAACGCTCTGAAGCGGATTCAAGAGGTGGAACGCATGGGCATCCCAGCGGCATGGATGACCATGGGTGGAGCTGGTGGTTTAGACCCCCTCACCGTTTTTGCCAGCGCCGCCACACAGACAGAGAACATCCTGCTGGGCACTGCGATCATTCCTTCCTGGACCCGTCATCCCATAGTTATGGCCCAACAGGCCCAGGTAATGGCCCAGTTGGCACCCGGGCGTTTTCGGCTGGGAGTAGGCCCTAGTCATAAGGCTACCATGGAGCGTACCTATGGCGTCGAATTCCACCGACCGCTAGTCCACCTGCGAGAGTACCTACATATCCTCAAGACGCTGCTTCATGAAGGCGCAATAGACTATGACGGCCGCTATTACCATGCCCGTACCCGTCTGGCATCCCCAGTGGACATGCCCATCATGGCATCGGCTCTGCGTAGAGGCTCCTTCGAGTTCTGCGGCGCCGATACAGACGGGGCTATATCCTGGGTTTGCCCAGGGGTCTATTTGCGCGACGTGGCGTTACCTGCCATGGGATCTGGTGCTCAGGGTGCTCAACGGCCAGTACCACCTCTCATCGCCCATGCGCCCGTATGCGTCCACGAAAATAAGGATGAGGTGAATGCTGCTGTTCGTGAGCAAATGGGCACCTATCCACGTACTACCTTCTATGCCCAGATGTTTACAGATGCGGGGTTCCCTGAGGTGGCGGAAGGGACGTGGAGCGATGCCATGGTGGAGGCGGTGGTGACCTCTGGGAACGAAGTGGCGGTCGAGGAGCGCCTTCGGGAGTGGCTTTCTTTTGGAGCCACAGAGCTCATGGTGACTCCGATCCTAGTAGGAGAAGATCGGGAAGCGTCACTTCAACGCACTCTGAAGCTGGTCGCACGGCTGGCACAGTCGATCTAACCCACCGGCGGCTAACATGACAAGCCGGATACCTATTTTAGATGAGCTAGAGCGCTTTTCAGTGTATTACCAGCTAGTTCCGGCCGATACCCCTGGCGATTTTTCTACGGAGTATAGAGCTATGTCATTTGGATTCTTGCATAGCGGAACTTAGGTGCGTATGGACAGCGGATACGATGTGGTAGTGGTAGGCGCGGGCAATGCTGCGTTATGTGCGGCACTCTCGGCACGGGAGCGTGGAGCCTCGGTGCTGGTGCTAGAAAAGGCCCCAGAGTATTTCCGGGGTGGCAACACCTATTTCACCGGTGGTGCCCTTCGCTTTGCCTTCAACGGTCTGGAGGATATAAAGGCTCTTGTACCTGATATGTCCCCTGCGGAGGAGGCCTCCACTGACGTCGGGACATACACACAATCCGAATTCTACTCGGACCTCATGCGAGTGACCGAGGGCATGGCGGACCCGGAGCTGGCACAGATCCTGGTAAGCGAGTCATATCCTGCTCTGCGCTGGCTACACGGTCTTGGCCTCCGTTTTGTCCTCCTTTACGGTCGCCAGGCATTCAAAGTGGGAGACAAGTTTCGCTTCTGGGGTGGCCTGGTGGTGGAGGTGGTGGGTGGAGGCAAGGGCCTATCAGACCAGCTCTTTGATATCGCCGGGCAAAGGGGAATCACAATACAGTATGAGAGCAAGGGGGTAAGGTTGCTCTTGGACCAAAAGGGAGGTGTTTCTGGCATTACCGTCTTTGGCCCGGAGGGCTTAGAGGATGTGCCTACCAAGGCTGTAGTGCTGGCTTGTGGAGGATTCGAGGCCAATGCTGAGATGCGCGCCCGGTACTTGGGGCCGGGGTGGGATTTAGTCAAAGTTCGTGGTGTCCCTTACAACACCGGAGACGGCATTAACATGGCACTGGAGATAGGTGCCCAGTCCTATGGACATTGGAGCGGCTGCCACGCCGTGGCTTGGGACCTTAACGCTCCCCCTTCTGGAGACCGAACTATTACGGATTTGTATCAGAAGCATTCATATCCCTTCGGCATCGTTGTAAATGTGAAAGGGAGGCGTTTCGTCGATGAGGGGGCGGACCTACGCAACTATACTTATGCTAAATATGGCCGAGAGATCTTATTCCAGCCCCAGAGGGCGGCCTTCCAGATTTTCGACGATAAGGTAAAACATCTGCTACGGGACGAGTACCGTATCCCTCAGTGCACCATGGCAACTGCGGGAACAATAGAGGAGCTTGCCGAGAGCTTGAGCATAGATCAAGAAGGACTCGTCGAAACAGTACGTCAGTTCAATGCAGCCGCCCAACAGGGTGAGTTCGACCCCACTATCCTCGATGGAAAGGGGACTGTAGGCATAGAGCCACCCAAGTCCAACTGGGCTCTTCCTATCGATACGCCACCATACCTGGGGTACGCCGTTACCTGTGGGATAACTTTTACCTTTGGCGGCTTACGAATAAACAACCGGGCCCAGGTTCTAGACCAGGGAGGCCCTATAACAGGACTCTATGCTGCAGGGGAGCTGGTGGGAGGTCTCTTCTACCACAACTATCCAGGAGGCTCTGGCCTGATGGCCGGCTCCGTCTTCGGTAGAATTGCCGGGGCCAGTGCTGCGGAATAAAGTTAGAGACCACTGCTATCGGTGGCCTCTAACTTGGAGTACATCGACTAGCCAGGACGCCCCTTGAAGCCATGTGAGACTCCAAGCTGCTAGGGCAGACTCTGCTACAAGTTGAACTCGGGCTCAAGGTAATTCTTCTCTTTAACGTAAATCTGGAGGCGCCTTCGCATGTGATCGACTATGTAGATGCGATTGGTTTCGGGGTCGAAGTCTATGCCCGTGGGCATCTTGAGCTTCCACATCTGTTCTGGGTGTTTTGCCCGGCGGCAAGCTTTAGGGACGTCGGGGTTCGCCTTATGCTGCTCTAGGACCCACTTACTTAACTCTCGTGCATCCCCATAAAGAGAGATAATGAACTGTCCTTCCGGGGTATAAATCTGGACCCGGTCATTGCCCCAGTCGCAAACATAGATATCGCCATCGCTATCAACGGCCACATGGGAGGGGTGGTTGAGCTCGCCTCTGTCGGCCCCATCTCGCCGATAAAGGTGTGAAAAGGCGTTGTTCCTGGGATAGGATTTGGGATACTCAAGCACACCAGCCCCCGGCGCCGGTCGGCCGATCTGGAGGAGAAAGTCCCCGTCCGGGCTAAACTTCTGTATTCGGTGATTCTTCCAGTCTGCTACGTACACATTATCGTGTTGGTCAACGGTGATGCCCCAGGGCATGTTAAACTCACCCTCTCCACTGCCGAAATGGCCCCACTCACTGAGGAAGACGCCATCTTTGGTGAACTTCTGTACACGATGGCTACGAGAGTCCACCTCATAGAGGTTATCCTCGCTATCAAGGCTCAGGCCTGAGGGGCCGTTGAGCTCGCCAGGGCCGGTACCTGGGGTACCCCACGTGTTGAGCAGGTTGGCATCCTTATCGAATACGGTGATGCGTTGCAGGTGCTCGTCGGAGACAAAGACGTTCTCATCTTTGTCCAGGGCAAGGGAGGTAGGCCATATGAATTCACCATCCCCTGTGCCTGCCTTACCCATCGAAAGGAGATACTCCTCTTCGAGAGGTGCTCCTATCCATACTTTAGCTACACGGGGATAATAGGAAATGCTGGAACCTTCCTTCGATCGATTCAGTACATACACTACCCCGTCCTTACCTGCCTTAACGTCGTTGGCCTTCGAGAAGCCAGGTTCCGAGTCCTGTGACCGGCCAACTTCGTGGCTGAAGTTGAATACTCGGCCGCGCACGATGGTTGTTAGCGCCATTGGTCCCCTCCCTGGATTACGTTCTTTCTGCCAATAAATACAGGATACACTAGACGGGATATGTTGTCACCAGGCAGAAAATCACAGACTCCTCTTATCGTAGAAGATCGAGTCTGCTTGTATAACGCAGCCGTAGCCTACTTTATCGGCGTGCCAAGATGTCGAAAGGCTTTAGCGATCCGGTTTCCAATTAGTTGAGCTGGTACTCGGGGGCAGCCACAATGAGTCGTAACATGTTCGCTACCCTTTGGGCAGAGGCGCTGGTTTCTTCCTCTGTGCCCCAGCGCAGCATGTCACCTTCTTCCCGGGCGTGCTCCACCAACTCCTCATACGTCTGCTCGCCTACCTCCACCGGTCCTATCAGGTCGAGGCACTGGTCCACCAACTCTTGTGGAGAAAGCGTGCCCTTGGCTCGTACCCTGGCAACAATGTCCTGGACCCCGGGCCACTTTAGATCGCTCACCTGCTTTGCCGCAAAGTTAACCCGCTTTACTATAGAGCCGCTGGTGAGCCACTCCGTGCCTGTGTGCCACCCCTCAACACTGGGTGGCCTCATCAGGTCTTGTCCCATATACGTGGGCTCCATAGCAATAACGTAGTCAAACGGTTCGGGGAATTTAAGGGCTCCTACCAGTCGTAATGTACTGGCCACCAGCTCTGCCGGACTCTTCACCCGGGTGAACCTGGCGTTCTTGAAGAAATCGGAGTTGAACAGGGCCCGCAACACCGAGCGGATATCGTATTTAGAATCACTAAACGCTTTGGCCAAATATTGAATAGCGGCCTCATCCCTGGGGGGAGTAGTAGACCAGCTCGGTACTGGGGGCTCATCGGCTACGAAGAAGCTGTACATGTGACGGGCGATAAAACGAGCACAAGAGGGCTGCTCTACGATAATGTCAATGATGTCCTCGCCGTTGAACCGACCGGTGTGGCCTAGGAAGCTCTTTTCCTCCATGTCGTGGGCATAGGCCTTGAACTCGAAATCCCAGAGGAAGCGTCCATGGGTATATAGAGGAAACTTGGCGCCTATAGACCAGCCTGTAAAGGCGCGCGAGGCCTCCCTCACGTCTCCCTCGGTGTAATTGCCCACGCCCATGCTGAACAGCTCCAGGAGTTCCCGGCCCCAGTTCTCGTTGACGGCGTACTCGTGATTTTCCTGCTGGTCCAGCCAGTAGATCATCTGAGGGTTTTTGGCCACCTCGTGCAACAGCTCTCGGTAATTACCAAGCGCATGGTGGCGAAATAGGGTTATTTGCGCCTCCATTTCATCATAATTCCCTATCTTAGCCATACCGGTCGCGAACAGCTGATGCCAGAAGAGGGTCATCTTCTCTTCTAGCGGGCGCTGAGTATTGACCATATGATAAATCCACCAACTAGGCCCTTCGGGGTAATCTGACCCAGGCTGCAAACAAGATGAGTGGTAGCGGCCAAGGAGGTATTCGTCAGCCATGGAGAAATTCTCTCGGTGAAGCAACTCTTCAATGGTGGCTTCATACCCTCTGGCCAAACGGGCTTCCAACTCGTCTCGGGGTGCCCCATATCCCGCTCTCCTCATAAGGTGGGCCATAAGGGCCAGATCGTTGTCTGCCATCTTTCCACTCCTTCTTTATGAGTAGAGCCTTTTCTTACCTAGTCCTAGAATTACAGTTTGATTTTACAAATTTGTGTTTCCTATTGTCAATGTGGCGCTTTATGTAGAAACACTAGGGAATTATGGGCCACGAGGACAATAGACGCTTGGTGACTTGCAATATGGGTTTGGCATTAGTTGCATGCTCCCATCGCTCACATTCGTTAATTGTCATCGCGTAAAAAGTCGAGCACCACTCGGCAAAACTCTTCCGGTTGCTCGAAGGGGGGTACATAGGCAGAGCCAGGTATAGTCGCTATCTGAACATTTTGAATGCCAGACCTTAGGGCCTTTCGACTGGCTCGGATATGAGGGCCATGGGTGTCGTCGCCTTCACCCTCCAGGAGCAAGGTGGGGGCTAGCACTCCAGACAGATGAGCCGGAATATCGTATAAGGTGGTCGTACGGTGGCAGCTCTTTATCCATTCCAAGCTATCTCTGCCATTGTTATACAGCTCTAGTATTCGCTGGTCAGCCTCAGGAATGAGCTTGCGGACCTGCTCCAGGGTTTGAGGTTCGGCTGATCGATCTGGGGTTTGCCCATGACGTACCAGAAAGTGCTTCTGGCCCTCTTCCAGATTCCAGCCGGGGGAGCTGTTCAGAACTAACTTGCTAACCCGCTTTGGATGATTGCCAGCGATGTCTATGGCGAAGATCGCTCCTGCTGCTCTACCAACCAAATGAGCTTGATCTATCTTAAGGGCGTCCATGAATGTCACTATTCCTTCGGAAAAATCCTGGACTTTATTCCAGGAGTGAGGTCGGTCCGAAGTTTGACTTCCAGGGAGGTCAAAGGAGTAGACGTGATACTCCTTAGCCAACGGCTCTACTACCTTTTCCCAGGTCCATGCCCCCCAGTTAAGCCCATGGATGAGCACGAGGGGGAACCCGCTACCACAGGTGTAATAATGTACCTTTCCATAGGGAAGGGAGACAAAATCTTCCATTACGTGAGGGCCAACGTCTCGTGCTGTCATTGCGTTAAGCCTCCTGGCGGGAATTTTTTAAATACGCCCAACTGAACCGGCATAGACACTCACGTCGAGCGCTGCAACTCTATTACTTTGGGTATCTTGAGTCAAGCTGCAAGGCTCTATGGCCTGGATACGTGTAATTCCCTATCGGGCCACACCTTATATAAGTGCTCGTTTCCTTTAGCCAGAGGGTCATCATGGCGTAAGAATAACTTTGCCACGGGTGCCCCGGCCCTCAAGGTGCTTGTGGGCCTCGGCCACCTGAGCCATGGGCATAATGCGGTCCACCACCAGCCGAAGCTTCCCTACCTCTACAAGGGCCAAGAGATCGGCCATGGCGGCCTTATGGTCTAGAACCCCCTGAGGTGAGCCGCTCAGGCTGAAGCCGATGATAGTGCGGTTGTCTGGGAGGTCCTCCGGCGCCGGCAGGGAGGAGGGCTTACCGCTGGCGTTACCAAAGGTTACCATTCGGCCATGAGGCGCTAGGGTGCGAAGGCTTTTCTCCCGTACCTCGCCACCGACACACTCCAGAACCACCTGCACCCCTCCGCCATCGGTCAGGCCTTTAATCTCCTCTTCAAAGTCGTGAGTTAGGTAGTTAATGGTGATGTCGGCACCGAGGGACTTGGTTAGATCGAGCTTGTCCTCGGTAGAAGCGGTAGCGATAACTTTGGCGCCCCACAGCTTGGCAAGCTGAATGGCGACAGTGCCCACCCCTGAAGCACCCGCTTGCACCAGCACCGTCTCCCCAGCCTGGATATTTGCCTTGGACTTAAGCAGGTGGTAGGCGGTCAAGAAGGTGACGCTCATACCACCGGCTTCCAACGAGTCGATGGCATCGGGGCAGGGATAGACGTAAGAGGAATCCACGGCAGCGTACTCTGCCTGGCCACCGGCACTAGGGGTGCGTACTACGACCCGTTGGCCTGGGGAGAAACCCAATACACGTCTGCCGATCTCCTCGATGGTGCCCGCCCCCTCCAGCCCCAGGGTGGAAGGCAGATCCTTGCTACCATAGTTGCCCTGACGTTTCATCGTGTCAGCAAAGTTGACCCCGGCAGAAGCCACCTTGACCAACACCTCCCCTTCTCCAGGCGTTGGGCGAGGTATATCTTCGTACTGCAAAACCTCCAGGCCACCGAACGAGTGGATTCTCACGGCTTTCATTCGCTACTCCTTGGTAAAATGTTGCCCCATTATACACCTGAGTCATTAGGTACACACATTTTGTCTTCCTTGACCACCAATGCCTTCAGAGCTTATCCTTGTCGGCGCTGTAGAAGGATGGCAGATTCTAGGGAGGAAAAGCCGATGGCCGATTTTACATTACACCCCCAGAAGACGGCGTTGCTATTCGCCGACTACTACGCTCACGCCTTCGATGTTCCCCATGCTACCGAAAGGAACGTGTTAAAGAATGCCCAGGCGCTACGGGAGGCGGCACGAGGGGTGGGTATACCGGTGCTATACTGTGCAACCGTCTTTAGAGAGGGATTCCCAGAGGTCAGTCCGAATAACAGGATTTTCAGCCGGATCAAATCCTCAGGCCAGATGGTGGTCAGCAATCCGGCCGAACGCATTCATCCCTCTATGGCGCCCGGGCCTGGAGAAGTTGTAATAGGAAAGCACAGAGTGAACCCCTTTATTGGCACCGATCTGGATATGATACTGAGAGCCAACGGCATTGAGGCCCTGGTGCTAGCTGGCACATCCACTAGTGGTTGTGTGCTCTCTATCGTCCGCTACGGGGCCGACGCCGACTATCATGTGGTGTTGGTGGAAGACTGCTGCGTTGAGCCTGAGCTGGGAGTACACGACTTCCTACTGGAGCGCATCTTCCCAAGGTATGCCACGATAACCACAGCCAATGAGGTGATTAAGGTTATAACGGGGAAATAGCTGGCTATATTTACGGCATCCTCTCCGTGTACCTTTCGGCCTCTCACTCTCTGTCGCTTGCTTCCAGAACACGGCGCACGTCGGCAAATACCCCCTCGAACATCTCACGTGTGAGCCTCCCGGTGAGGGTGTTCTGCTGGCTGGGGTGGTAGGAAGCCAGCAACGTAACTCCTTCAGGTAGCATGCAAGATGCCCGGTGGCCGAACTTAGGCCGAGGGGAGGGAACAGCCTCTCCACGCTCCCTCCGACAGGTGAGATAGGTATCGAAG
Source organism: Dehalococcoidia bacterium (assembly GCA_965248115.1). Taxonomy (GTDB): domain Bacteria; phylum Chloroflexota; class Dehalococcoidia; order Lucifugimonadales; family CBDFII01; genus CBDFII01. The sequence continues at coordinate 337,219 of CBDFII010000005.1, read as the reverse complement.
GCGATCTTTCCCAAAGCTACTACTACCCGCATACATTTAAGCAAAGCTAGCTCTCTTAACATGTAGGGGCGGCAGTTGGCCCGCTCTGTGGGCAGAGGCTTGTTGGCCGGCGGGGCGCAACGGAGGGCGGCGGTGATGTAAACGTCGTGAAGGGCTAGGCCGTCATCTCGATGAAGAGAGTGGGGGCTGTTGGCAAAGCCAAACTTATATAGGGTTTCGTAGAGCCACTGGCCGCTGCGGTCTCCTGTGAAGATGCGCCCCGTGCGGTTTCCACCATGGGCCGCTGGGGCTAGACCGACCACTAGCACCCGAGCTTTGGGGTCGCCGAAGCCGGTAATAGGTCGCCCCCAGTACTCCCAGTCCATATACATCCGTCGTTTGATGGAAGCCACCTTTTGCCTGTGCTCCACCAGACGAGGGCACCTAGTACAGGCAATGATCTCACTGTTTAGCTCCTCCAGAGAATCAATGGATCCAGTCAAGCTACACATCGGACTCTCCCTTTTGGTCAGCGTGCCCGTTCTCCGCCCACTGAACGGCCAACAAGCGAAGACGGTAAAGACTCTTGTGCAGAAGCATCCTCACGGATCGAATCATCAATGGCCCCAAGAAAGGGAAGGTGAACCTTGGTTCAAAACTCACCACCATTTTCAACAGGGTCCCGTCCCCCTCGGAGCGAAGCAGCCATGTGCCCACCAAACTCCTGAATGGCCTAAAAAGGGAACCGCGGACCATCCTGACTGAGGTTGTATGCGGTGCCTGAAAGGAGACGTACTCTCCCTCCCATCTCCACCGGAGACGCAGAGGGAGGGGCGCTACGTAGTACAGGCGGGTCGTGGTGCCAGGCACAGCTCCATCGTCGCGCACCACCTCTCGTACGGTCAGGTCCCAACGTGGTCTGAGTGTTAGGTCGCGCATCAACTCCCAGAGTTGGTCGGGAGGAAGGGGAATGTGAGTGTCGGCTTCTACCTTGGGCACTTTGCTCTCCATGTGGTGTCAATGCAGGTTCAGCTCTTTATCTGGGGCACCAGCCGGCTTGTCAGCCGCGGAACTCGATTACGTCGCCGTCAGAGAGGACGTAGTCACGCCCAACCCGCTGGCCGTCGAACCTTGCTGATCCCCACAGAAGGGCATACTTCAGTCTTGAGCGCCACTCCTTATGAAGGGACTGTGCGGCATCCACGAGCTTGCTTCCCTGGGGTAGAACGATGGGCTCATGGAAGTCGGGCTGGCCACCAGGGGCCTTAGTGTACACCCGCACTCGTTTCAGGGCCTGGAAGATGGCGCATTTGAGCTCTTCCTCGCCCAACTCCTCAAGGGGAGAAATCATCACGGCGAGGAATTGGTGGCTGTAGGCGGCCTCCAGCTGCTTGAAACCTTGCAGAGCGCCCTCTTCGTCAGCCTTGGTGCCCACCATGATAACGCTCTTTTGAACCCGTGGCTCCTCTGGATTAGGTCCTTCGTCCTTACCCAGCAAAATATAGCCCCACCGCTCCAGCTCATCAAAGACCTCCTTGGCCTGGGCAAGAGGTTCCTGAGAGAGGTCTATGACGATGACCAGAAGGTCGGCTTGCCTCAGTAGGCTGAAGAGGCGGGTCTGCATCTCCCGGTCGTTGATGGCGGGAGTATCCACTAGCTGAATCTGTACGTTTTCGAAGGAGATCATACCGGGCTGGGGCACCTGGGTAGTAAAGGGGTAGTCGCCCACCTTGGTAGGGGCGCTGGTAAAGCTGGCTATTAGCTGAGACTTGCCGGAGTTAGCCAGGCCCACGAGCACCGCCTGGCCTATACCTTCCCGCCGAAGGGCGAAGGGTTGGGGGCCACTGCTTGTAGTCTTGGGGCGTTCCAGTTCCTCGAGAAGGCGAGCGATCTTAGCTCGAAGGTCGGCCTTGAGGTGGTCGGTGCCCTTGTGTTTGGGCATGACGGCCAGCATCTCTTGAAGGGCGGCCACTTTGGCGGGGACGCTCTTCTCCCGCCTGTACCTCTCCTCGATTACGTAGTACTGGGCAGGCAGATTAGCCGGCATCCTCAGCCTCTTCGTTCTTTCCCTTGTTGGATATGCCGTGGCATTGTGAGGGTACGTCTATTCAAAATATAGCAGCGGGCCTCTGGGGCGTCAAATGTGATAGAGGGTAGTGAAGGATTAGGAATGTCATCATTGCCTTGACTCTATTAGAATATATGTTCTATACTCGGCAGAACAATGGGTGGAGAGGAGACTATGGTAAGACAGAGGGGAAGCGTGATGCTGGATACCTACCCGGAGTACTACCACTTTCGCGATGACGGATGCGAAGTGTCCCCTTCCTGTCTCAAATGCCCCTTACCCCAATGCAAGTATGACGACCCATCCTGGTACCAGCGAGAGATACGCAGCCGAAGGGATCAGGAGGTGCTAAAGGTGCAGCAGACCGAGGGATTGCCCGTGCCCCAATTGGCTGCGCGCTTCGCACTGAGCCAGCGTACTATCTTCCGCATCCTCCGGAGGGCAGCGGCATGACCACTCTCAACATTCCCTCTACCGATACCCTGAGTCTTCCCCAACAGCTCACCCGCCTGGACCTGGATAGACAGAGAGCCTACCGAGAGAACCTGGAATTTTATGGCGGAGTCCAGTGGCAGGGGACGCCACGTAGAGGGGAAAGGCGTCTCACATTCAACTACGCCAAGCTATTGGTGGAGAAGCTCACCTCTTACCTGGTCTCTGGCACATCCTTCTCCATCGAGCCCCTGGACCCATTAGATGGAGGGTCCCGGGAGGAGAGAGCGCGGGAATCAGAAAGGGCTGTTCGCCAAGTATACGAGGCCAATGGTCTTGAGGAGTTGGATTTCGAGACTGAGCTGGATACGGCCATCCTGGGAGATGGCTGTTACAAGCTGACCTGGGACCCCCAAGAAGAGAGGGTGCGGATTACCTCTCCCGATGTTCAGGGCATCTACGCCTGGTGGGTGGGCGACGATCCGTCGCAGGTGTGGCGGGTGGCCAGCCGGTACGTCCTTTCGGCAGAAGCGGCTGAGACCCTCTACGGTATTAACCCAGCCCATCCCCGACAAGAGGTCACGGTAGTAGAGGGCTGGACGCCGGCAGCTCTTCCAGCTATGGGCCGACGATGTGTTGCTGGATGAGAGGCTTAATCCTTACGGATTTATACCTTTCATCATCTTTCCCAACCTGCGGGAGCCCAAAAAGTTCTGGGGCACCAGTGATATTCCCATATTGATTGAGCCCAGCCGGGAGCTAAACCGGGCCATCTCTCAACTCTCCACCATCCTGGAGCTTTCGGGGAACCCCATTGCCGTTCTGGAGGGAGTGGAGGAGGCACGGGATATAGCTGTAGAACCTGGAGCAGTGTGGGAGCTTCCTGAAAAGGCTCGCGCTTATCTTTTAGACCTGCTCCAGGGTGGCGGGGTGAAGCTGCACACCGACTACATTAATATCCTCGCTAAGATCATCCACGACCTCTCTGAGGCGCCCAAGATTAGCTTTGGAGACAACCCTCGCAGTCTCTCAGGGGTGGCTCTAGAGATGGAGATGCACCCCCTGCTCCAGCGGATACAGAGAAAGCGGCGGACCCGTTCCCGGGTTTACCGTGACCGCATCAAGATGATTTTGCGCATCTTGGAGCAGCGGACAGGGGTGAGCTACGGCCCCCTGCGCATCCGCATCATCTGGGGCCCAATCCTGCCCCAGGACGTCAGCCGTCTGGTACAGCAGGAGCGGACTCTGGTGGAGATGGGGCTCCACAGCCGCCGGCGGGCCATGGATAACCTGGGCATCGAGGACCCCGAGATGGAGCTTGGGAGAATTGGCGAAGAGGGGCAGATTAGTGCCAGACCTTTAAGTACTAATGGAGCCAGCTGATAAAAAGACCTTGAAAGAGAGGATGACTTTATGGATGTAAAAGAGATGGAGACTGTGGAAGAGGAACACAACAGCGGCGATGAAGAGTCCTCCCAGGAATCCGAAGCTCCCGAGGAGGCCCCTGAGGCCGAGGTGCCCTCCCTTGTGGAGGAGGCTCAGGCCCAGGGGGAGGCTCGTATCGAGGAGATGGAGGTCGCCATGATCCTCCAGTCCCAGCGCGTTAGCGAGCTGGAGGGTATTAACCAACAGCTTGAGACCAGCCTGGCGCAGCGGGAGGAGGAGGCAGAGGCTCTTCGGCAGGAAGTGGCACAGGCCGTCAACCAGTACCGCAGCCTTCTTTTATCCTCTGCTCCAGAGGTCCCCGAGGAGCTTGTACAGGGCGAGACGCTATCTGAGGTGGATGAGTCCTTTGCTAGTGCAAAACAGATGGTGGAGCGAGTGAGGAATCAACTGGAGGCTCAAAAGTCCCAGGATCGGGTACCCACCGGTGCACCCACCAGGGGCTCCGCCGCCCTCTCGACCCTGTCGGCCCGGGAGAAGATTGCTTACGCCCTTGCGCGCCGGTAAACTCTTTTCTTGGAGGCCTTAGCCACGAAGGAAGCCAACCGGTCCACGGCCTTGGCCAGGTTCTCTTGGGAGTTGGCGTAGGAGATTCGCACGTAGCCCCTCCCAAAGCGGCCGAAGGACTGGCCATCCAGCAGGGCAACCCCAGCCTCGGTAAGTGCCCGCTCTTGGAAATCCCGACTGCCGATTCCTGTCTCTCTGACGCTAGGGAAAGCATAGAAAGCACCCTCGGGCCAGGGGCAGTTTATGCCTGGTATGCTTTTTAGCCCTTCCGTGATAAGGTCGCGGCGACGACGTAGCTCCTCCACCATCTCTCTCACGCTGTCCTGAGGCCCCTCTATAGCTTCGAGGGCGGCTCTCTGGGTAAAAGAGGCGGCGCAGGAGACGCTGTTGACGGCCAGCTTGATTATGTAGGGCACTAGCAACTGGGGGAATACCCCATAGCCCAAGCGCCATCCCGTCATAGCGTAGCTCTTGGAGAAACCGTCGAGGATGATGGTCTTTTCAGCCATTCCAGGTAGGGATGCTATGCTGTGATGCTTTCCCTTGACCTGACCTGATCCCTGCGGTGGGTAGATGATATCCTTGTAGATCTCGTCGGAGAGAACGTACAGGTCCTCCCGTCCTTTAAGCATATCTGCTATGGCCTCCAGCTCAGCATGGGAGAGCAACGAGCCTGTGGGGTTGTGGGGCGAGTTGAGAATCACGAGGCTGGTGCGCCGGTTGATCTTCAGCGCCAAGTCCTCGAGGTCGGGGTGATAGCCTCGCTCTTCCAGAAGGGGCATGGGCACCGGCTTTGCACCGCAGTAGCGGATCATGGACTCGAAGATGGGGAACCCAGGGTTGGGATATATGACCTCCCTGCCTCGCTGGGCCAGGGCAAGGATAGTAAAGAACATGATGGGCTTGGCTCCTGGGGTCACCACCACCTGATCGGAGTTCACGGCGATTCCCCGAGTCTTGCCCACGTTACGGGCGATGGCCTCCCGGAGTTCGGGCAACCCTGCAGTGGGGCCATAGTGAGTGTAGCCCTGACGCAGCGCCTCCACCCCTGCTTCCACAATATGGGAAGGGGTATCGAAGTCAGGCTCGCCTATCTCTAGGTGAACAACCTCCCTACCCTGGGCCTCCAGTACTCTAGCCTTGGCCAGCATCTCGAAGGCGGTCTCGGTGCCCAGGTTCAGCATCCTTCTGGCGACGTTCATCTCTTACTCCACTTCTTTGATGTCGCTCCTTTTTACCAGAGCCGGTGGTGAATGGCAATGGGCCTTACAATTCTAGTAGAGAGGCGCCCCTAAGGTGCTGGGCGTTTAAGTTTGCCTTCTGATGCGCTAACATTACGATGACGTGTCTACACGGGGGTGCCTTTGGACAAGAGTAGCGATGTTGTAATAGTTGGGGCTGGAGCGGCAGGGTGCGCCACCGCCTATTTTCTGGCCAAGCAAGGGGTAAAACCCACCATCATCGAAAAAGTGAATGTGGCCAGCCAGGCCTCCGGTTTCGCTGCCGGTACTCTGCACCCTCTAGAAAGCGATGGCATGCCCGGCCCCTTAGGGCCTTGGGCCCTGGAGGGGCTTAGGACGCATATAAACTTGTGGGACCAGCTCAAGGAGGAGTCGGGAATCGACTTCCATGGCCGGCAGCTCCACCTGCTACGGGTAGCCTTCGATGAGGAGGATGTGGCGGAGCTTCGCCACCTTTATCAATCATGCCAGCAGGTGCCGGGGTTTGTCGAGCAGTTCTCCATACGTTGGCTTACGGGGGAGGAGGTGATGTCTCTGGAGCCAAGGGTTTCGCCCCAGGTCACCAACGCCCTCTATCTCTCAGGAATCGGGGCTCTGGACAGCTATCGGTATACTCTGGCACTACAAAAGGCCGCCGAGCATTACGGAGCTACGTTGCACCATGGTGAGGTCGAAGGGCTTATAGGAGATAACGGTCGGGTGTCTGGCGTTGTACTAAAGAGCGGCGAGATAGCTTGTGACAAGGTGGTAATTGCCATGGGGCCATGGAGCGGAGAGGCAGAGCGGTGGCTGGGGGTGCCGGTGCCCATCGGCCCTCTAAAGGGGCAAATATTGCGCATGGAGTTACCCGGGCCGCCACTGAAGCACGTGGTGTACCACCACGGCAGCTACGTAGCCTCCAAACCCGACGGACTTATCTGGGCAGGCACCACCGAGGAGGAGGTAGGATTTGACTGTGAGCCAACTCTGGAGGCCCGGCAGGCTATTATGAAGGATGCGGTAAAGATTATGCCCACGATAGCTGATGCCAAGCTGGTGCTGCAGACGGCTTGCCTTCGACCTATCTCCCCTGATAGGCTACCCGTCATTAGCCAGGTGCCAGGGTGGGAGGGCGTCTTCCTGGCTACCGGTGGTGGACGCAAGGGGATCCTTGTGAGTCCCCTAATGGGTCAGGCCGCTGCGGAGTTGGTTACCCAGGGCCACACTCAAATCGACATATCTCCCTTCTCCCTCGAACGCTTCATCGGACCGCGCCACGAGGGTCCCTGAAGAAGCCTCTTTGACTGGATGTGTAATGGCGAGCAACGAGCGCTGTCAAAGCTGCAACCAGGCCTTGGATCAGGTGCGAAGATTTCGTTTCAGGGGGGGAGGGTTGGAGGTGGTTAAGTGCTTGACTTGCGCCCTTCGCCACCGGCCCATGCTGCGTCGCTCACTAATGGCATGCCTGGTAGTGGGTACCGTGCTCACCCTGCTTAACCAGGGAGACGTGCTGTTCTCGGGGTCATTGACGGCGACGTTACTATGGAAGGTCCCCTTGACCTACCTGGTGCCCTTCCTGGTGGCCTCCTGGGGTGCCCTGGCGATGAGCCACGAAAGATAGCGCCAACCACTCATCCTCAGAGGCTCTCAGGCCTCACCCTAAGGGGCCGGGCGGTGCAATTTGAGGAAGACCATGCCCAGTTCATCCATGGCCCGTTCTGGGGTCATCATAGGGCTGGCCAAGTTCAGGCCGTGGATTTTCTCCAACTCCATCACCTTACCGCTCTCATCGTATTGTGGCATATAAACGTGGAAGCTCAGGCCGTCAGTAGCTATAACGACATAGCTGGTCAGGGGCCTGCGGGTTTGGAGATCGTTGATGTAGTGCTTGATATGAATCTCCATGTCTTTCAGTTGCCAGTGGAGGTTCCGCTCAAAATCGAACACCAGGTTCCCCAGTAGGGTATATACCCGGCCCTCGTACACATCCTTCTCCACCTTAAAGTCGGCTAGCTGCATGTCCGGAAGGGAGAGCAGTAGATCCATGCAGTGGACTCGTAGCTTATCGAGGGTGTCTGTACTGCGCACGGTGTCCACATAGTCACGTAGCTTTTGTGCCAGCGATGTCTCTTGATCTGCCATGATCCCTCTGAAGAAACCTGCTGCCTCTATTGTAGCCTCTGGACAGAGAAGAGACCAGGGCAAGGCCCTTTAAGTTAACGTCTTCCCCTGTCCCTAAGACATCACCGCCCGCAGGATTCCTGGTAAGGGTTCAGGACCTCTGCGGGCGGTGTGCGTTCTGTGCCACAAAACCGCTAGCGAGGTGGCTACTTGCTCTCCACCAGTTCCACCAGCCGGCGACTCTGCCACCGGAGGACTGACACTATGGTTACCAGGGCAAGGGCGATGCTGGAGAAGAGGATGGCCATGCCCACGAACTTGAAGGGCACCAACCACGCTTTGATGGCGGCGATACGCCCGAGTTGGGGCAGTATCTCAGAGCCCGCAGGGGCGCCGTCAATGGTGGCGATGGAATTGCTCCAGAGGTCGTTGGCCTGGAACCCAAGGATAATGCTGATCACCAGGGCGGCTATGAGGACTATCATCCCCATCATCATGAGCATGGGGAAGAGCATGGCAGTCATAGGCGGCTTGGGGAACTGAACAGTAAAGCCCAGAGAGCGCTGGACCGCTGCGCCACCGGCGCGAAGGTTGCCGAGGATAGTGGCTAGCAAAAAGCTAATGCCGCCTAGCATCATGCCAAGGCCGAAGAACTTGAACCCGGGGAGCCAAGCTTTGGTGGTCTCAGCAAATTGCCTATCATTGACTATGTCGCTGCCTGTGGGAGCCACGTCCCGGACCGCCTTGGGGAAGCTCCACCAATCGGCCTCGGCGTTCTGGACAAACAGGGAGATGATGAAAGAGATAGCCACTATCATCAGCCCCATGATGACCCATGGCGCCCACATCTTGGAGGCCATGCGTTGCATACCCGTCATATCCGAGGTACTTGTGACCCTGCCGGCTGCCGCTCCTGCACCTGTTACTGCTGCCATGATTGTTCCTCCTTCTTGGTTGCTAAAGGGATACACATTGTTATCCCTGAGTACGCTGTTTCAGTAGTGGAATCACCGTGGCCATGGCCTGGGCCCGCAGTTCAATCCGTGGGATGATGGCCGAAAGGGCCACGCCGATGCCGGCGAAAAAGAGGGCTAGACCCACGAACTTGAAGGGCTCCAGCCATGCGGAGACTGCCGCTACTCTGCCACCTGTGACGAGCAGAGTTGACCCCGCCGCGGCGCTGTCGCGGGCGGCCTTGGTGCTACCCCAGAAGTCCCCGGCGGATAGACCCAAGAAAGCGCCAATCCCCAAAACCGCCATCTCCCCCTTGTGTGTAACAGTACATATGTTCTGCACTCTCTTTGCATACTGATCCAGGAGGTCAAAATGTCCCGTGGCGGCAAAAGGCCCGGTGCTGGTGCTCCAAAGGGCAACCTCAACGCCCTCAAGTCTGGCCGCCATTCCCCTCGCCTCAAGCACATCTTTACCTCCCTGGCCCGCGTCCCCGAGCTCCGCAAATTCCTCAACGAGGTCCGCCGTCGCCAGCTCCGTTAGGAGCGCCAGGCCGCCCGGATCGCCCGCCAGACCATTCTGGATATCCTCCATTCCTCCCCCGACAAAAACAATCCTCTTATCGCCTACATTTTGGCCACCCATCCAATTAGCACCAACGAAAAAACGCCGGCAAATAATCAAAACTAAAGGAGGACAATCAAATGGCTCTAACCCTAGCCGAGGCTTCCAAGCTCTCTCAGGATATACTTCTCACAGGTGTCATCGAGACCATAATCAAGGAGAGCCCGGTTTTGCAAACGATGCCCTTCATCGAGGTAGTAGGCAACGGCCTCACCTATAACCAGGAGAATACACTGCCCTCCGCCGCCTTTTTCGCCGTGGGTGACACCTGGACCGAGTCCACTCCCACCTTCACCCAGGTTACTGCCAATCTGAAGATCCTGGGCGGCGATGCCGACGTGGACAACTTCCTCAAGTCCACTCGCTCCAACCTTCAGGACCTGGAGGCCACTGTGGTGGAGCTGAAGGCCAAGGCGGTTCAACAAAAGTTCGATGACACCTTCATCACGGGTGACACCGCCGTCGATGCCAACGCTTTCGATGGTATCGACAAGCTGGCCACCTCGGGCCAGACGGTATCTATGGGTGCCAACGGAGGCACCCTCACCTTGGAAAAGCTGGACGAGGTGATAGATAAGGTCAAAGCGGGCAAGCCCCATATGCTCTTGATGAGCCGCCGCAGCCGTCGAAAGCTCTCTTCCCTCTCCGGGGCCACGGGGAGCGGGCTTATCGTATCGGAGCGCAACGAGTTCGGTGGCATGGTGGACTTCTACGACGGTACACCAATCGGTTTCAACGACTATATCTCTGATGCCAAGACTGTGGGCAGCAGCACCGACTGCTCCACCATCTACGCCCTCCAGTGGGGAGAGGGGGCAGTGGAGGGTCTCACCGCCCCTGGGGGTCTCCAGGCTGAGCGTGTAGGCAGCCTGGAGGTAAAGGACGCTAGCCGGGTACGGGTGAAGTGGTACGTGGCTATAGCTGTGTTCAACTCCCTCAAGCTCGCTAAGCTCACCGGCGTCAGGGACTAGGCGGGGTAACCCTATGGTGCTCAGCAAGGACGCAAGTGAGGCTTCCTAATAAGGAGTGAACCATGGCAAACGTAAGAATAGACGCCAACGGCCTGCCCAAAGGCTTTGTGTATGAACCCACAGCCCCTGCAGCCCATAGGAGCAGTGTCACTGCGGTGGATACCTCGAACCCAGCGGACACCTCGGGGGCGGTAGACTGCACCGGATACAAGGAGTGCCGCTTCGACATTACTTTGAGCGGCACGGGCTTTCAATCCCTGGATGTGCAGGTCATCTTCTATAACTCCCGACTCAATCAGTGGCACGGGGGAGCGTCAAGGCAGCTGGTGGCTACCGGCAACCACGCTCTTGTGGTAGATGCCCAGGGAGCGATTATCTTCCTGAAGGTAACGGCCTTCTCGGGCACCTCCTTTTCCCTGGATGTTGACTATCTTCTTTCGTAGAGGAGACAACCATGGCGTTAAGACTGGCAGGAGAAGAGTTCAGCATTGTGCAAGGCCTGGACTACGATGGCTGGCTGAGGGACATCAAGGCCAACGACAGTAGCCCCGGGCTAAAGGTGAACCAGCAGGGCACGGGCCGCATCTTCGACTTCCAGGACGGTGGCACCAGCATTCTTTATGCCCTGGACAATAGCCATATCGTCTTTCCAGAAGCACGAAATGTCGGCATAGGTGTTGTCCCGACTGTTGCTTTTCAGGTTCTCTCCACATCACTGGAGCCGGTGAGGTTTGAGCGTAGCGGTCAGGGTATTCTGAAATATGGAGCTACAGGAGGAAGCAATTACCTGGATTCGGACAAAGGATTACAGCTTCGTCGAGGTGGCGCATCTGTCATCCTGTGGCCTAATCAGACCAATCCTCCTACATCTATAGTCAATTATAGTCAATGAACTTATGGTGGGTTCTAGTGCGGCTCCTAACGCTGCTGCCGAGTTGGATGTTGTCTCTACTACCAAAGGGTTTCTACCGCCAAGAATGACCACAACCCAACGAGATGCTATTGCCAGCCCTCCTGCTGGCCTAATGATCTACAACACCACCACCAACAGCGTCCAAGTCTTTGACGGCACGGCTTGGGGCGACGTGCCTTAAGGAGGAGAAATGCCTATATCTCTAATTTCCACACGCAAGCGTCAGATGATTGTCAACTGGGATGAGCGGAGCAACATCACGACCGTCACTCTCCTCGTGGATGTTCTGGACAGCCTGGGTGCGGTGCAGAAACAGGAGATGCTCCAGCTTGATGGAGTGGACTTCAGCACCATGGGGTCCTCTTCTCAGAGACAGGGCGTATCTGCCCTTGCCTCTCTGATGGACACTCGGGTAAGAACGGAAAGGGGAATCTGATCCACTTAGGACAAGAAGGAGATTCCGCCATGGGAGTTCCTCTCGACCAGATCAAGCAGCTCTCCCCCAAAGACCTTTACCGACTCAGGCGAGCCACCTGTGTAGCCCAGAGGGCCCAGTTGCGGGCAGAGCTGGCACAGCAGAACCTGAAGGAGATAGTTCTGGAGCTGGAGCGTCTATACAACCTGCTGGGACAAGAGGCGTCCTTGGACATCCATACTGGAAGGATAACAAGAGCAGCATCGCCCAATGGGAACAGTGAAGACCTCCCACTTAGCGATGGCGAACCACAAAAGATGAAAAGAGCTTCATTAAGTTCGGAGAGGGATGACGTTGGACCTTAGTCAAATGCGTACTCGAGTGCGGCGTGACCTCCATGACGAGGACACTGCCAATTTGCGGTGGAGCGACGCTGAGCTGGACCGCCACATAGACCACGCCGTGAGAGAGCTGAGTATGGCGGTATCTCGACAGCAGACCACCACTCTCACTACCACTGCGGGCAGCAGAGACCTCTCCCTTTCCACCATCACTGACCTAGTACACGTAGAGGCAGTAGAGCACCCCACCGGCAAATATCCACCCGCCTATGTGCCTTTCAGCGTGTGGGAGAGCACCCTAGCCTTGCTTGTGGATCAGGCGCCCGGGGGAGGGGAGCAGGTCAAGGTGTACCACGGAACCCTTCACACCCTGGATGCCACCACCTCCACTGTCCCCTCCCACCTGGAGGATCTGGTGGCCGCGGGAGGGGAGGGCTACGCGTCTCTGGAGTGGTCTAGCTTCGCCACCAATCGAGTCAACGTAGGAGGAGAGGATACCTGGCAGGGCTATCTAACTTGGGGCCAGGAGAGACTCTCCTACTTCCACGGGCGGCTGGCCAAACTGAGCCGCCGCGGCTCTCTAAGGGCGAGAAGGTTATATACATCGGCCCGAGGCAGCCATAGCCAGACAGAGGTAGTAGGGCCATAACAGTGCCCGTTGATCCTTTTAACGGTTCAGGATAGGAAGGATAAATATGGCTACTCGACTCTATTCGCTGGTGTATACCCGCACCGACCTGGCAGCAAGCCTGGTCAACTCCTTTCTCTCCTCTGCCGGCGGTGCCGATGAGTACATCGTTCCCTGGCCCAGCGACATCGTGCTGATGCAGGTATCCGCTTCTGAGGGGATACCTGCGGGTAACGCAACCTTCAAGGTTGTGCTCAACGGCGAAATCAAGGCCTTCCCCCAGGTTGTCCTGGACTCCGCTAACAACTTCCGACGGGAGGGTAAATACTTTCAGGGGATCCTGGATCTGGCGGAAGGAGATCTCTTAGAGGTGGTGGTGAGCACCACCTCCGGTTTTCTTCCCACCACCACCGATATAACCGTGGTGCTCTGGTGCCTGATGCGGGGTGGATAGGGCACCACATCCTACAAACGGGCTCCTTTCCTGGTACACTCCAAATGGACAAAAGGAGTGAGTGGTCAGCCGTTAAGTATCAAGCAGCTCAATGTTATGCCGTTGTGGTCACAGAACTAAACCGAGTTGGAGATCCGCTGAGTTCTGACCTTCTCCCACGCAAGCACATCTGGACTGGCCTCTGAGCCCAGCCTATAATCGAAACCGCGTTTCTGGCACTGAGCTGATCGTGTGCTCCTGCATTAATGTCGAAATGGGGCTTGCTAGAAGGGAGAATAATGAGCGAGGGGACCATTCGAGTGGGCATAGTCGGCGCGGGCAACAACACCCGACTGCGCCATATCCCTGGACTAAGGGCCAACGATGGGGTGGAGATAATCAGCGTCTGCAATCGTAGCCGCGAGTCCAGCCTGCGAGTGGCCGACGAGTTCAACATCCCAAAGGTGTACGACAACTGGCTGGAGCTGGTCAAGGCAAATGACACCGATGCCATCTGCATCGGAACCTGGCCTTATATGCACTGCCCTGTTACCTTGGCCGCGTTGGAGAACGATAAACACGTGCTATGCGAGGCTCGAATGGCTCTCAACGCCAAAGAGGCCCACGTCATGCTGGAGGCCGCTCGCAGCCGACCCCATCTGGTGGCCCAGCTAGTTCCTTCGCCCTTCACTTTCAAGGTGGACAGCACTATTCAGCAGCTTATTGCCGAAGGTTACCTCGGTGGTTTGCTGGTTATTGAGCTGCGAGCCACTGGGAAGGAGTTTGTAGATTACGAGGGTCCCCTCAATTGGCGACAGGACCAAGAGTTAAGCGGGTACAATACCCTCACAATGGGGATCTGGTACGAATCGCTGATGCGATGGGTGGGCTCCGCCACTAGGGTTCTGGCCATGACTAAAGTGTGGGTGCCGAAGCGACGCGATGCTAGTGGTAGCTTTCGGTCAGTAACGGTACCCGACCATGCGGACATCCTTTGCGAGATGGCCTGTGGTGCCCGGGCCCACTTGCGCTTTAGTGCTGTCGCAGGTATGGCCCCCGATAATGAGGTGTGGCTCTTTGGTGACCAGGGTACTCTACGACTGGATGCGACCGCGATGACCCTTCATAGGGCCAGAAGAGGTGAAAAGAACCTGACGGAGATACTTATTCCGTCAGACAAGCAAGGGGCCTGGCGGGTGGAGGAGGAGTTCATCAACGCCATACGGGGGAAGGAGCAGGTGACCCTGACTCCCTTTGAGGTTGGAGTCCAATACATGGAGTTCACTGAGGCCGTCGCTCGCAGCGCCGAGACTGGCCGGGCTGTTTCGCTGCCACTGTAAATGAATACAACTTGTTCTGCCCGTTTCTTGGGGCCTTGACAGGGCATATTGGCAAGCATAGGCTGTCTTTGCAAAAATTAGTCCCGCGACACCTGCCGTGGCCTAATGTGAGAATTTCCCGATAATGCTCCTCTTCGAGGGAGCGACTTTTCCTCTTGGGCAAGAATTCCATCACACAGGGAGGCTTTTATGGGAGTACTTGAAGGCAAAGCCACTGTGGTAATCGGCGCCGCTGGCCCTTTGAGCTCGGCCTTCGCCAAGGCGCTGGCCAAAGAGGGGGCCCGTGTGCTGGTCAGCGACATTAACGCCCAAGGAGTGGACCGAGTGGTGGCGGAGATAAAGGCAGCGGGGGGAGAGGCAATAGGTAACACCGACAGTGTGGCGGAGTGGGGCAGTGCCGGCCGCATCGTCGATGCCTGCTGCGACGCTTTTGGGCGTATAGATTGCTTGGTGAACGGGGCCCAGCAGTTCCGACGACTTCCTATTTGGGAGATGACGGAGGAGGGGCTGGACGTGACCGCTGCGGTGCATCTCAAAGGGCACTTTGCCGTGACTCACCATGCGGCTCAGCGCATGGTAAAACAACGCAGTGGCAGTATAATCACCATTACATCTCGTGCCTTCCAGGGGCATCCGGGTATGTCTCCCTATGCTGCTGTGAAGGCCGGAATTGTGGGGGCTACCTGGACTTGGGCGCTGGAGCTGGCGGATTACGGCGTACGAGTGAACTGCCTCAGCCCCCGTGCCCTGGATTCTCGCGAGGACCCCGACCTCACCAAGCCCACCATGCGTATTGAGTGGCGTAAAGAGCCTACAATGGCGGGCTCCCCGCAGCCAGGCACCATGGAGGAAACCAGCAAACAGCAGGCCAGCAGCGGGGCACCCAGGGGAGAGACGGTTGCGCCGCTAGTGGTCTATCTGGCCAGTGATGAGAGCCGCTGGATCACCGGCCAGGTTATATTTCTGTCTGGCGATACCTTGGCGCTCATGCATCAGCCGGAGTGGCGATTGGCGTTCAGGCCCGATGGTTGGTCATTCGAAGATCTTCGAGAACATTTCCCGCATACTGTAGGCGCCGAGCTCTCCCAGCCGGGCACAGGCGATGCCAAGTACAAATGGTATGAGGGAGTGGGGTAAACAGGAACGGCCGAGGATGGTTAGAGCGAGAAAAATTCCTTCGGGACACCTGTCATGGACGATCAAGAGTTTCAGTACCGCATAAGGGAAAAGATCGAGCGGCTGACCGGGAAGGATATCCAGCTCGATATCAGCCAGACAGAGGAATCCCAACTTGCCGTTGAGCTGTCCGGCCCCGTACCTTGGGTGACATTAGGATCTGGGGTTCTTAAATACCCCGGATTCGCCCGCATGGCCGTGGAGTATGCCGTAGTCTGCATCCGCCAGGAGAGAAACATCGGATGGCTGGAGTTCCAGGTTTTGCTACGGCGCAATTAAGGGTTCCCCAGTACGCCACGATACGTACCTTTGGCGATCCAAAGCTTTACTGTAAAGCCCTGTTCCTGATATTCTTGACGTCCGCTGCTTCTCAAGGTACACTCTAAGCTGGATATGTCGCCGGATGGCAGAGTTGCCTAGCTGTGTCATACGGTATGTCGGTAGGCAAGGAGGTTTCCGTTGCGCTCCAGCGATATTTGGTCGGAGTCCACTAAATTTGACAGTCCAATAGACGTCATGTACCTGATTCACAAGGCTTTTAGGACCGAGGCAGTCCGGGTAGTAGAGATATCCGAGCAGTTGGAGATAGGCGGCAGCTTCCAGCCCTTTAGGGCAGCCTTCGACTTCTGGGCATCGGTCCTAGCCTACCATGCCGAACAGGAAGACAACTACATGACACCCTCTCTGGCAGATTTCAAGGAAGCTAGGGACAATGAGGAGGGGCACAGAAGGTTGGAGGAGAGGCTGGAAGCAGTCTTGACGTGCCTGAATGAGGAGATTGGGAGAACCTCCCTGGTTTATCGAACCAAACGTCACCTGACCGGAAATACAATTATGTTGCGCATCGCCCAAAACGATCATCTGGAAGAGGAGGAGGCGTTTGTCCTACCCCTGGTCCGTGAGCGGATGACCGAACTGGAACAGGTGCAATTTGCCAAGCGTCTGCTAATAGACGAGGATTCTGAAGACCCTCGCTGGATAATAGACTGGATGGCTCGAGTTCTGACTCCTAACGAGTGCAACTTGCTGACATCCCTCGAGGCACGCTTCACGGAGCTACCTTCTTAAGCTTCTTAGACATCACAGCAGCGAAGTCACAGATTGTTTCGGGATTTTTCAGCCCATCAAGCCGCAACATTTTCCACGGCTTCCAGACATTTTCAGGATAGATTGGTCTTAGAATCGAACTGAAATGTGCCCATTAGATCCCTCTCATCTGTAGTAGTTGTGAGAGATCATCAAGAAAAGAGATGAGTTAAGTGATCTGATTGGGTGAGCGCTGCTGACGCCTAAGGCGAGGAAAACTCTACGTCATAGTATCTGAGCCATAGATCCCCTGTTAAAAGATCATCCGCGGGTCTAATAGCCTCTTCTCGAAGTTCACTTCCAAACCACTCTAGCCAGGACTCCTTCGAATCCCAGAAGGAGAGAGTAACAACCTCACTGGAGTTCTCTGTCCCCCTCGCTATGTGGCGGCTAATCAAACCCTTCACATCTTTCATAGCCATCGTCAACTTTTCAGTGTTAATTTCGCGGAATTTTCCCCATGTGTTCGGCTTGAGCTTCGATTGACTTATGACCAAAAACACGGTTGCTCCTCTCCAAACCGTATTCGCCGCTGAAAAAGCCCCTTCTTTTTAGTCTGACCTGGCTGCGTTTGTAATAGGTCCCCAGGGAATAAAAGCGGCAATCAGATGTGGGCAGCCTATCTTTACTAATCTCCTGTGTCAAGCCTCTGGGCCAGGCGAGACTCTCTCGTTTAAGGTAGCATTTCCCTATACAGGTTTGGATAACACCCGGATTAGAGAAGTTCTCTTCGGTAATTACGGTAATCGCGTAAGCGAGGCTCTCCAGAGGACGTTGCCACTGGAAGGATTCTCCTTAGGACAATATGCTGTGCTATACTACTGCCACTGACAGCAAGACACATCGTAGGAAGAGAAGATCACAATGGATGTAAAACCCTTCAAAGTGCAAATCCCAGAAGCGACCCTCCAAGACCTGAAAGACCGCCTGGCCCGCACCCGCTGGCCCGATGAGATTCTAGATTCAGGCTGGGACTATGGCTCCAACCTGGCATATATCAAGGAGCTGGTAGATTACTGGCGGACACAGTTTGAATGGCGGGCTCAGGAGGAGGCTATCAACTCCTTCGCCAACTTTCGCGCCAACATAGATGGACTTGGCATCCATTTTATCCACGAACGTGGGAGGGGTTCCAACGCCCTGCCACTGATCGTCACCCACGGATGGCCCAGCTCCTTTTCGGAGATGCTAAAGATCATACCTCTCCTTACCGACCCTGCAAGCCACGGTGGAGACCCGGCGGACTCTTTCGACGTGGTTGTACCCTCTATGCCAGGGTACGGGTTTTCGGACAGGCCTACACAGCAGGGAGTGGGCATCTCCAGGACAGCGGATCTATGGGCACAGCTAATGACGGAAGGACTGGGCTACCAGCGCTTTGGCGCCCATGGCAGCGACTGGGGGGCTGTTATCAGCGCACGTCTCGGTTTCGCTTACCCCGACCAAATGGTGGGTGTTCACGTGACCTCGGCTTCTGGGGCCTCCCCTTACTTGGGCGCGGGGGCTCGTGATCTATCGAAAACGGAGCAGGCTATGCTTGCGGATCGGGAGGGCTGGCAGCAGGCCGAAGGTGGATACACCCATATCCAGGGGAGCAAGCCCCAGACACTCTCCTATGGCCTAAACGACTCACCGGCAGGTCTGGCGGCATGGATTGTTGAGAAGTTTCGCACCTGGAGCGACTGTCATGGCGATGTGGAACGGCGCTTCACTAAGGATGAGCTTCTCACCAACGTTACCATCTACTGGGTAACCCAGACCATCTACTCTTCCTTCTACGTCTACTACGAGCACTTCCACAGCCCTTGGAGCTTTAATGATGGGGAACGGATTCGGGTACCCTGTGCTGTGGCCCTCTTTCCACAAGAGAGTAGCTTCCCACCCCGGGAGTGGGCCGAGCGCTCCTACAACGTGCAACGCTGGACGGAGATGCCCAGAGGGGGCCACTTTCCCGCTCTGGAAGAGCCCGAGCTACTTGTCGAGGATATACGCGCCTTTTTCCGGCCTCTGCGGTAGAAATCCAAGAGCTGCTGGAGCAGGTGGCGGTGGGCATTAATGAAACGGAATGCCTTAGTTTACGGTAGCTATCTTTCATTCACTCCAAATGCCCGCATCCTTATATTTTTGGACCTTTTCATTGAACCGAGCTACAAGGCTTTGATGAGACGCTCCTGCTTTCTGCTCTGGCTCTAGAATTAACATGATGGTGCGCTGGTAACGTGGAGCCATTATCTCGAAAAAAGTGCGTAGCAGTCCGTCGGCGTCCTTAATAACATCGCTAAACCAGTCGGGCCAGTTCTGCTCAGTAGCTTGCATTTTACTCCTTAGCTATTCCTCAAGTGGTAGTTCAAGATTGGTATTGACCTTTGGGTATGCCCGTTGGAGAAGCCGATTGAATCCATTCCAGTCATTCGAGGCCCTCATCAAAGCGGTAGTGGCCTCAAGGTGTTCCCTAAGTCGTGGATGGCCTACATCTTCGGTGAGGCGCTGATGGAATTTGTGCTTTCGTCGGCCTTTTGAGTCTTTCGGTGTGATGCGACGAAGTTCCTCGAGGACTCCAGGTGCTAGACGAGCATACACGACATCGTTGGTTAAGGTGCCGACATAGCTAGGTCGAGCCACGCTGAAAGGAGTGTACCTCCAATGCCGAAGCCTGAACATCTCTTTGTAGAAGGCGTCTGGGAAGGTCTTTGCCCATGCTAGGAGTTCATTTGAGATATACCGTTCCAGGATTTCCTCAAGGGCACGACGTGACCGTACCTCCTGGTAGCCCGTCGCTTCATCGACAAGGGCAATGATACCGACTCGTGCGAGAGCACGAATGAGGACATAGCTAAACTTAGCATAGCGCCGTTCTTGCTCAGTTTTCAGAACGCCAGCCTCGTCCGCAGTCAGAATGGCATCACACAATTCTTGAAGGATTGTCGCTTCGTAACCAGACGTCGGGTTGCTTTTTCGAGAGGTTGTTCCCACGAAACGAATAGGGTCTCTGATGGCCACTGAAAGTTTGTCGCCTAGATACGGTTTGAGGGCGGGATGCGTGGCTACACGTTCAACGCCTTGGCCACGTCCTCTCATCCCGATTGCCTTTGTCATGCCACGGCCGGAGATGACTCTTGTACCATTTTCCAGTACGAAGCAGGGAATCTCCATCTCGCCGATCCGGAGAATCCCACGATGCGTTGCCTTTGGTACTGGCTCTGTCATGTCACACCTCTTACAGCTTTGTAGAGTTGATTCCGGCGCTCCGGTCCAGTGTTAGTCCGAACAAATCCTCAGCCTTGCGATGGTTATGGCGATAGCAGAACTCGTCAATGTACCTCGGCAGATAGCGGAGACTGACCTTGTGGTACTGGCCAATGATGCCCCTCTTGAGCAATGCCCAGAAGGATTCAACATTATTCGTGTGCCGGAAGCCGTCAACGTACCAGTCCGAGTGGACAACCGTCTCATGGGTCATAAATGACTTGATTCCAAGGTAGCCTTTGTATTCATCTGTGATGAGGATTGAGTTGGCGATGTCAACGTTCCTTCGCACCAAGGCAGAGAGTTTGGGAGCAGTCAAGGAATCTTTCTTTGCTATACCAGCCTTTACACGGCCACCACGCTCTACCATGCCAACTACGGGGGTTTTTTTAGTGCCACGTCCACGCTTTGGCGATTCTCCCCCACTTCCGGGGCGGGGTTTGCCTCCAATAAAAGTCTCATCCATTTCGACAAGCCCGCTCAAGATAATGCGCTGGTCAGACTCATTCATGGCATCTCGAATCTTCATCGCCATTCGCCAGGCAGTATTCTTATTCACCTCAAGGTCACGAGCAAGCTGGCGGGCAGCAATGCCTTTCTTGGCGTTCAGGACAATGGCGACTGCCAGAAACCACTTTTGCAGTGGGGTATGGGACTGGTGAAAGATTGTGCGGACTGTTACGCTAAAGGTAGTGTTGCAGGCGTTACAGTGATGGCGGCGCTCATTGGGAATTGGCGTGGACTGTCCAGCTTGGCAATATGGGCATGTTGGCTTGGAACCCCAACGGACTTGCTCCAAATGGGCCACGCAATCACCCTCAGTAGGCCATTGGCGATAGATCGAAACGATGTTCATGGCACCTACCACAATCTAGGATAGATATATGGTAGCATATCTTTTGGGGTTTGTCAACTACCGTAAACTAAGACATTCCGTAATGAAAAAACCGGCGTGGAGGTTTTGCAGGTGGCCGCAGGTCTGAACTCTGTAGAGGGGGTGAGCACCCTGGTGAAGGAGACGGTAAGCCGTTTTGGCAGGGTAGACATCCTGGTGAACAACGCTGGGGCCATCGTGCCCGTGGACGGGGGCGCCACCCTGCGCATCTGAGTTATCCTGCCAAGAGGTGCAAGATTCCGGCTGGCACGTTCTCTACTTGACTGGTGTTTAGATTCTTCTCGTTACACCCCTGGACTCTGACAGGAAATTAAATGTCTCAACACCCGCAATACGATTACATAATCATCGGTAGTGGAATCGCAGGGCTATACCCCGCACTCCTGGCCCAAGAATACGGAAGCGTTCTCATTATCACTAAAGGAAGCGTTGAGGACTGTAACACTCTCCACGCCCAGGGTGGTATCGCCGCCCCTGTGGGAGTGGGAGACTCGCCCGAACTGCATATGGAGGATACTATCAAAGCGGGCGCAGGACTGTGTGAGAAAGAAGCGGTGCACATCCTCACCTCGGAGGCCTCTGACCGTATCGCTGACCTCATACGTATAGGTGTTCTCTTCGATACTACTCATGGGGAGGTGGCTTTGGGGAGAGAGGGGGCCCATAGCGTGCCTCGCGTACTCCACGCTGGTGGTGATGCCACTGGAAAATACACGGAGCTGACCCTAGCGGAGAGTATTAGTCAGTCGGCAGTCCAGGTACGGGAGTATTACATGGCCACCGACATCCTTACAGAGGGTGGCCGGGCCATCGGTGTCCGAACCCTAGACACTCGGACGGGCGTTTATCAGAATGTCTATGGGCGCTTCATTATCCTGGCCAGTGGAGGGGCAGGGAGGCTTTTCAAGTACACTACCAACTCTGAGGTGGCCACAGGAGACGGTGTAGCGCTGGCCTTTCGAGCCGGGGCCCGTATTGCTGACATGGAGTTCTATCAGTTCCACCCTACTGCCCTTCGTTTGGCAGGTGCAACTCCTTTCTTGATCTCTGAGGCGGTGCGAGGGGAAGGAGCTGTGTTGCGCAATATCTGTGGCGAGACCTTTATGGAGGCCTATCACCCCCAGCGGGAGCTGGCGCCTCGCGATGTGGTTGCTCGTGCCATTCTGGTGGAGATGCGCCGAACTGGGGCCGAGCACGTTCTCCTGGACATCTCCCATCTGCCTTCTCAGCAGGTGGCTGCCCGCTTTCCCAGCATCTATCGCTTCTGCCTAGATCATGGACTGGACATGACCACTACCCCCATTCCTGTGGCCCCGGCGGCCCACTACATGATGGGCGGTATTCAGACCACCCTATGGGGGGAAACCTCTATCCCAGGTTTGTATGCCTGCGGCGAGGTAGCCTGCGTGGGTGTCCACGGTGCCAATCGCCTTGCCAGCAACTCCCTCCTGGAGACCGTGGTCTTCGGTAAGCTGGTAGTCCAAAGAACTCAGGGAGCAGGTGAATCGGAAGCCTTGGACTGGAGGGAGGTCCACACCAGACTATCCACGTATCAAGGGTCGGAATGGGAAGAAGCACCTACGGCAAGTCTATCTGCCCTTCAGGAAGTGCTGTGGGAGAATGCGGGGATTATGCGAAATGATGATGGTCTCCAAGAGGTAGCACACCGCCTAGCCTATTGGGAGTGTCAGTTGCCCGAGCCCTCAGACCGCCCCTCTTACGAGCTAAGGAATCTGGTGCTGGTGGGGAGATTGATGGTAGAGACAGCACTGATGCGCCAGGAGAGCAGGGGTGCCCACTGGCGAACCGATTTCCCTAAAAGTTCTCCAGAATGGGATCATCATATTGTGGTATCCCAAGAGAGGAAAAGTGAGGCAACATAGCGAGGAGCATATTCCCAAAACAGCCATCTGTGAGAGAATAGCAGCAGACTTTGGAGTGGTCGTTGCATGATCTGTGGCGGCCGCTTATGATTTAATATGATTATGGTAATGATCTAATATCACGAGTAAGCCGTACTAAGTGATGGAATCAGTTACAGACGAGATATTATTGCAGCGCATCGTATCAAGGGACGAGGAGGCCTTTGCACTTTTTTATGACCGCTATGGAACATTAGCCTACTCCCTCTCCTACCGAATTCTGGGAGATGGAACTGATGCGGAAGACGCCGTGCAGGAAGTCTTCCTAAATGTCTGGCGCAAGGTTTGGTCCTTCGACATCAAGCGGGGGAGTGTGCGCACCTGGCTGTTGTCGATGGTACACCATCGGTCCATTGACATCGTGCGCCGTCGCCGAGGACAGCCACTATTGGCTGAGCCTTCAAATTTCAATAATCTTGCCACGGAAGCCGAAGACGTTTGGCATACCGTCGCCAGTTCGTTGGATAGTCAGGTCATCCAGAGGGCGCTTGCCCAAATTCCAGAGGGACAGCGGAAGGTAATTGAATTAGCCTATTTTGGTGGCTACACCCACCGCGAGATAGCCGATTTGATCAATCTTAAATTGGGCACCGTTAAAGGGCGGCTTCGCATGGGCATCGAAAAGCTACGAGGTTTACTAAAAGACGAGGGATTGGCGAAGAGTGATGCAGAGTCACAATGAGCTAGAGGCGCTAGCACCCGGTTACGTTCTCAGAGCCCTGGATCCAGAGGAACGTCAGGCCTTTGAAGAACACCTGACAACCTGTACCCAGTGCACCCAGAGGGTCGCTGAGATAATGGCCATCGCTCAGCTACTGTCCCTTGGAGTGGAGGAGAAGAGTCCGTCGCCACAACTAAAGGAGCGGATCTTGACCGTTGCCCAGGCCGAGAGGGCTGCATCTCCAAGAGCCGAAGAGCTGCGACAGCCTTTCTTCCTCGGCAAGCTAAGACAACTGTGGACAAATAAAGCAATAGCGGCGTTTTCCATGACACTGCTTATCCTTGCTGTAGCTGTATTGGCTGTCTGGAATGTCCGCATTCAGAACACAAACAATCGTCTTGAGAGCACCATGGAGACCGACCCCAAAAGCCTAGCAAGGTCGTTCCAGGCAATTACTATCCTGGCACAGGCCGATAAGTGGTGGAACTTTACAGGTGCCGAGGACGGCCCCAATGTAACAGGTGCCCTCGCCCGTTCGAAACAGCTCTCAGCATCGTGCTTGGTACTGTGGGGCCTTCCTCAAGCTGAGGGAAACTTTTATCAGGGATGGACCGTCAAGGAGGGTGTTGCCAGCAGTGCGGGCAACTTGTGGACTTTGGACTCGGGCAAGTGGCTGATTATCCCTGACACAATGGAAGATATGGATGCAGTGCAAATCACCCTGGAATCGAGGAAAGGCTTGGCGCAGCCCGAAGGCCCCGTGATAGCGGGCGTAATCCTAAAATCCCAGCCGTAGGGCCACATGCCCTGCTCCTCCTTTCCGGTGATGCCGATGATTCAAACTGGTCCCTTCTCCGAAATATCTTCCCGTTGAAAGTCCGATTAGGCGGAAGAACGTCCGTTACCACACTAAAATGTTCTCTATGGGCTGTAATGCACCCTTGATGAAACTGCCACTCTGCTGGACAGGGAAAGCTTCTACCCCAAAATAACTGAGGAATCGTGTATAATATCAAGTTAGGAACGTGACGTCATACCCTTGGAGGAGCGCGATGGACAAAGGGACATGGAGGGTGAAAGCGGGGCTGGCCCAGATGCTCAAGGGTGGCGTCATCATGGATGTGGTCAATGCAGAGCAGGCTCAGATTGCCGAGGAAGCGGGCGCCGTATCTGTTATGGCTCTGGAGCGGGTCCCGGCCGATATTCGAGCCGCTGGGGGAGTGGCACGTATGGCTGACCCTGCCCGGATCATTTCCATTATGGACACGGTTACCATCCCAGTGATGGCCAAGTGCCGCATCGGCCACTTTGTGGAGGCCCAGGTTCTCGAGGCGTTGCAGGCCAGCGACGGCGGCCACGGTATAGACTACATCGACGAATCAGAGGTGCTGACCCCTGCTGATGAGGCCCATCACATCTGGAAGCACGACTTTAAGGTTCCTTTCGTGTGCGGAGCCCGGGACCTTGGAGAGGCGCTGCGCCGTATTGCAGAAGGCGCTGCCATGATTCGCACTAAAGGTGAGGCGGGTACAGGAGACATTGTGGAGGCAGTCCGCCACATGCGCGCCGTTATGGACACTATTCGGCGGCTCCAGAATATGCCCGAGGACGAGCTAGTGGCCGAGGCCAAAACCTTGGGCGCGGATCTGGACCTGCTTATTGAGACCCGCAAGCTGGGACGATTGCCCGTGGTGAACTTTGCCGCCGGCGGTGTGGCCACCCCGGCCGATGCCGCATTGATGATGCAGCTGGGCGCCGACGGCGTCTTTGTAGGATCGGGTGTATATAAGTCCACCGATCCCCCCAAGCAGGCCAGGGCCATCGTCGAGGCAGTGACCAATTATAAAGACCCGAAGATCATCGCGGAAGTGTCCGCTGAATTGGGTGAGCCTATGAGGGGTATCGGTGTCCGGACCCTCAAGGAGGAGGAGCTCCTTGCCCCCCGTGGTCTCTAAGAAGCTCACCAGGAGGTCCTAAGCGAGATAGCAAAAGGTAGTGAAGGTCGGAGTTCTGGCGGTACAGGGGGATTTCGCCGAGCATGTGTCGGTGCTGAAGACCCTGGGTTTGGAGGCTCAGGAGGTACGGGTAGCTGTGCATCTGGATGGGCTCGATGGGCTTATAATGCCCGGGGGAGAAAGCACCACCTTTCGCCGACTGATGGACATTTACGGACTTAGCGAACCCATTGCCCAGATGGCCCGCCAGGGGACGCCGATGTGGGGTACCTGCGCTGGCATGATCATCATGGCCCAGGAGTTGACAGACTCTATCCCCACTCCGTTAGGTCTGATGGACATCGAGGTTAGTCGCAATGCCTTTGGTCGCCAGGTGGACAGCTTCGAGGCCGATCTTAACATCCCTTCCCTTGGCACTTCCCTATTCCATGCCGTGTTTATACGTGCCCCTGTCATTTCCAGGGTGGGGGAAAATGTAGAGGTGCTGGCACGTTTGGAAGACGGACGTCCGGTGGCGGTACGGCAAGGCAACCTGTTGGCCACCTCTTTCCATCCCGAACTCACCCAGGACACCCGATTTCACCGCTACTTTCTCAATCTCATAGAAGGCTCAGACTAGAGGAAAAAATGCGGCCCCTACGCACCGACGACGCCCTTAGGTGCCTTCTTCTCAACTCGCCCAAGTCTCCCAATCTGGCATTCAGCAAGAACCCTCTGGTGATCGGCAACCATTCCCTGGCAACAAAGATCGGTATGCTCAAAGAGTCCTTTTTGCCCCAGCAAGGACGCCATTGCACCTTGATCCGCTGGAAAGGTTTACAAGTGCAGACCCTTGGCTTGGTGAGAGTCCGCTCCGATCCCGGGGTATGGGAAATAGAGAGAATACACATCGGTGATGATGATAACGATGGGGTGGCAGTGGAGCTTCTGGAACGTCTTAGCCAGTACGTCGGCCAGAGAGGGGCAGAGCGAATCTTTCTTAGCATGCCTAAAGGTAGTCCACTGATTGAGCCAGCACGCCTAGCAGGATTCGCTCCCTATCTCTGCGAGCACTTGATTCAGGGGAATGCAGGTGGATCTCGTTTTGAATACTCCCCTTTGAGGGAGCCGGACTCCCTTCGCCCCCGACAACCCCACGAGGAATTCGCGCTCTTTCAGCTATATTGCGCCTCTACGCCGGTCTCGGTGCGTTCCGCTCTGGGCATCACCTTCGACCAGTGGAGGAACGCCCGAGAATGGTCCGTTGATGGTACCGCTGAGTGGGTTTACGCCAAGGATGGTAACATAACTGGCTGGCTGAGCCTCCACCCTCACCGAAATGCTAGCTACGTAGACCTTATGGTTTGCGCAGGTGAGGGGGAGGTGCTGTCAAGCCTGGTGCAGCGTGCTCTAGCCTGCCGTCAGTTTCAGTCGTGGTTGCTACCGGAGCACCAAGAGCTGGCACGACAGTTCCTAATCCATAAGGGCTTTCATCAGGTGGGTATCTATCTTCAATTCGTAAAGTGGGTGGCGGCAAGGGTCAGCAAGCCCGCTTCCGTCACTTTGGAGGTGTCTTCTTGAACGGGGTCGGTAAGTGGATTCAAGACGACCTCGACGCCCTTCTGGACGTCTTGCCTCTCAGAATTAGCGAGCCCCTCAAGACCAGGGAGGAGCTACACGACCTACTGGAGGTGGTGCTAGATCTGGGACGCCCTCCAGAGGGTCGTTTCCCCTCTCGCGACGTGGTTCTGGATAGTCGGGAGGTGTCCGAAGAGGACCTGGACTTTGTAGTGACCCGTGTGAGTCAGTTCGGCGATGATAACCGAGCAGGCATACCTCGCACTCTCCACCGAATCTCTGCCATCAGGAACCGAAAAGGTAAGATCGTAGGCATCACCTGCCGGGTGGGTAGGGCCGTTTTCGGCACCATCCGCATCATCGAAGACCTGGTGCTGTCAGGCAAGAGCATTCTCCTTTTAGGGAGACCCGGCGTAGGCAAGACTACCATGCTGCGAGAGGTGGCACGGGTGTTGGCCGACGACGGTCACAAGAGGGCGATGATAGTAGATACCTCTAACGAGATAGCGGGAGATGGAGACATACCTCACCCAGCTATAGGTCACGCCCGTCGTATGCAGGTGGCTACCCCTACCCTCCAACACGCGGTGATGATCGAGGCGGTGGAAAACCACATGCCTGAGGTCATAATCATCGACGAGATGGGTACTGCGTTGGAGGCAGAGGCCGCTCGCACCATCGCCGAACGGGGAGTACAGCTTATCGGTACCGCTCATGGCACGACCCTGGACAACCTTATCCTCAACCCCACCCTCTCGGATCTGGTGGGCGGCGTCCAGACAGTTACTCTGGGGGATGAGGAGGCGCGTAGGAGGGGAACTCAGAAGAGCATTCTGGAGCGCAAGGCACCGCCAACCTTTGACATTGTGGTGGAGATCCAAAGCTGGGAAAAGGTTGCCATCCACCAAGAGGTAGCCGATGTGGTGGATACGTGGCTTCGGGGCTACCCTATTGCCCCCGAGACCCGATGGCTGGACGAGGCGAGGCAGGTTCAGAGGGTCAGAGAGGTGGCCTCATCTTCTAATGCTTCTCTAACATCTATTGGCAGGAGTAGCTTTGGCGACGATGAGAGGATACGAGAGCCCAAGGTATTCCTCTTTGGAGTGGGTCGAGAGAAGGTGCAGGAGGCGGCGAAAGGTATTGGCCTTGCGGCGAACCTGGTTAACGAGCTTAGGGGCGCCGACATTGTTCTTACCACGAAGAGTCACTACAGAAGAGGTACCCAGCTGGTACGGGCGGCCGAAGATATGGGTAAGCCAGTTTACGTGATGCGGCGCAATTCCCTTCCCCAAGTACAGCAGTTCCTTAAGGCCGTGGCTAATGGCAGTGATGGTCAGGAGGCCTTCAACGTGGCCCTTACTGAGGCCCACCAGGCGGCCCAGCAAGTGCTTGAGACCGGTGACGAGACGGAGCTGAGTCCCCAGCGAGCGTACATACGCAGACTCCAGCATCTCCTGGCCCAGAAATATAACCTCGCATCCACTAGCAAGGGATCGGAGCCTCATCGGCGCGTCACCCTGTACAAGCCTTAGGAGCCCTGCAATGGGAACCTTCATCGTCTTTGAGGGTGGCGATGGGGCGGGAAAGAGCACTCAAGCGAGGGCCTTATTTCGGCGCCTCATTAACCACGGCTACAGTGCCATCCATACCCGCGAACCCGGGGGCACTTCTCTCGGAAGAGTTCTTAGGCGCCAGTTGAAGGGCTATAACCACCTCACCCCTGTTGCAGAGCTTTTCCTGTTTGCTGCTTCCAGGGCCCAGATGGTGCAGGAGGTTATCACACCAGCCCTGAGCCGGAACCGGATCGTCATATGCGACCGTTACACCGCCTCTACGGTGGCCTACCAGGGTTATGGGAGAGGGCTGTCGCTGGAGCTGATAGAGCGAGTAAATAAGGCCGCCACAGGAGGGCTTGAGGCAGAGCTAACCATATTGCTTACTATAGCCCCCGAAGTCGGGCTGGCTCGCAAAAAAGGCAGCAGTCCAGATCTCTTTGAGGCCCAGGCTTTGGATTTCCACAGCAGAGTTCAGCAAGGCTATCTCGCCCTTGCTGCCGCTAACCGAGAACGATGGCTTGTGGTGGACG
Organism: Dehalococcoidia bacterium; assembly: GCA_965248115.1. Lineage (GTDB taxonomy): Bacteria > Chloroflexota > Dehalococcoidia > Lucifugimonadales > CBDFII01 > CBDFII01. Next base: position 308,249 of record CBDFII010000005.1, on the reverse strand, counting down.
CCTCTTTACCTGTGCGGGCGCTGTCGGCCCAGGTTTGGGGGAAAGTTCAGCCCCTCCTAGAGAGAAGGGGCTAAACCAGCACGTTATTGACGGTAGAGAAAGCTGTTTTATCGCTGCTTCAGTCGGCGCTTACGGTAGCTAAGTCCAGCTTCTCCTGGATGACCTTCTTCATCTCCTGAACCCGAGTCAGATCGGGGTAGCGATTTCCCTCGCCTATCCTGTCGTAAATCTTCTCACCGTCGACAAACACCTCCAGGATGCCGCCACCTGTGGGAGTGATGGTTATGGCTGCATCGGGCCCATAAGCCCTGAAAAACTCGTTCGCCATCCACGTGGCGGTAGCATGGTACTGTCAAGTAACGCAGTAAACTATCTCAAGATGGACCTTACCTTCCATATCCTGCCTCCTTAGAAAGACGCTTTAGCTCTACTTCAGTCGGCGCCGACAGGGATGGAGTCCAGCTTCTCCTGGATGATCTTCTTCATTTCTCTGACCCGAGTTAGGTCGGGGAAGATATTTCCTTCGCCCTTCCCATCGAAGAGCTTCTCGCCGTCGACGAAGACCTCCATGATGCCTCCGCCTTTAGGGGTGAGAGTTATAGCGGCATCGGCTCCGTAAGCTCGAAAGAACTCATTCGCCATCCACGTGGCGGTGGCATGATGCTGTCAAGGTACGCAATAGGTAATCTCTATGTGGACCTTACCTTCCATATCCTGCCTCCTTAGAAAGACGCTTTAGCTCTACTTCAGTCGGCGCCGACAGGGATGGAGTCCAGCTTCTCCTGGATGATCTTCTTCATTTCTCTGACCCGAGTTAGGTCGGGGAAGATATTTCCTTCGCCCTTCCTATCGAAGAGCTTCTCGCCGTCGACGAAGACCTCCATGATGCCTCCGCCTTTAGGGGTGAGAGTTATAGCAGCATCGGCTCCGTAAGCTCGAAAGAACTCATTCGCCATCCACGTGGCGGTGGCATGATGCTGTCAAGGTACGCAATAGGTAATCTCTATGTGGACCTTACCTTCCATATCCTGCCTCCTTAGAAAGACGCTTTAGCTCTACTTCAGTCGGCGCCGACAGGGATGGAGTCCAGCTTCTCCTGGATGATCTTCTTCATTTCTCTGACCCGAGTTAGGTCGGGGAAGATATTTCCTTCGCCCTTCCTATCGAAGAGCTTCTCGCCGTCGACGAAGACCTCCATGATGCCTCCGCCTTTAGGGGTGAGAGTTATAGCGGCATCGGCTCCGTAAGCTCGAAAGAACTCATTCGCCATCCACGTGGCGGTGGCATGATGCTGTCAAGGTACGCAATAGGTAATCTCTATGTGGACCTTACCTTCCATATCCTGCCTCCTTAGAAAGACGCTTTAGCTCTACTTCAGTCGGCGCCGACAGGGATGGAGTCCAGCTTCTCCTGGATGATCTTCTTCATTTCTCTGACCCGAGTTAGGTCGGGGAAGATATTTCCTTCGCCCTTCCTATCGAAGAGCTTCTCGCCGTCGACGAAGACCTCCATGATGCCTCCGCCTTTAGGGGTGAGAGTTATAGCGGCATCGGCTCCGTAAGCTCGAAAGAACTCATTCGCCATCCACGTGGCGGTGGCATGATGCTGTCAAGGTACGCAATAGGTAATCTCTATGTGGACCTTACCTTCCATATCCTGCCTCCTTAGAAAGACGCTTTAGCTCTACTTCAGTCGGCGCCGACAGGGATGGAGTCCAGCTTCTCCTGGATGATCTTCTTCATTTCTCTGACCCGAGTTAGGTCGGGGAAGATATTTCCTTCGCCCTTCCTATCGAAGAGCTTCTCGCCGTCGACGAAGACCTCCATGATGCCTCCGCCTTTAGGGGTGAGAGTTATAGCGGCATCGGCTCCGTAAGCTCGAAAGAACTCATTCGCCATCCACGTGGCGGTGGCATGATGCTGTCAAGGTACGCAATAGGTAATCTCTATGTGGACCTTACCTTCCATATCCTGCCTCCTTAGAAAGACGCTTTAGCTCTACTTCAGTCGGCGCCGACAGGGATGGAGTCCAGCTTCTCCTGGATGATCTTCTTCATTTCTCTGACCCGAGTTAGGTCGGGGAAGATATTTCCTTCGCCCTTCCTATCGAAGAGCTTCTCGCCGTCGACGAAGACCTCCATGATGCCTCCGCCTTTAGGGGTGAGAGTTATAGCGGCATCGGCTCCGTAAGCTCGAAAGAACTCATTCGCCATCCACGTGGCGGTGGCATGATGCTGTCAAGGTACGCAATAGGTAATCTCTATGTGGACCTTACCTTCCATATCCTGCCTCCTCTATTTCGAACCTAGGACTTGGGATATAGTGTAGCGAATATTCTAGGCAAGTCAAGCGGAGGCTTCACTTCAAACGTTCCATGACCGTCTTTACAGTTGCGCCTATCTCGGCAGGAGAGGAGACAATGGTAACGCCCGCCTGTCGGAGCGCCTCCGCCTTGGCGTCGGCGCGGGCTGCCTCACCGGTAACGATAGCTCCAGCGTGACCCATGCGTTTACCGGGAGGAGCGTTGGCCCCCACCACCAGGGCCACCACAGGCTTGGAAAACTCCCGCTCTATATAGGAAGCTGCCTCCTGCTCCATGGTGCCGCCGATCTCGCCGATGAGCACCACCAGCTTTGTCTCGGGGTCCTGGTCAAACATGCGTAGAACCTCCACAAAGCCTGTGCCCACCAATGGGTCTCCCCCTACGCCAACGCAGGTGGTCTGGCCTATGCCCAGATCACTGAGCTGGGAGACGGCCTCATAGGTGAGAGTGCCGCTGCGGGAGACCACCCCAACCGGTCCCGGGAGGTGTATAGCTCCGGGCATAATGCCCACCTTGCAGTGCGCTCCTGGGGATATAATGCCAGGGCAGTTAGGGCCGATAAGCCTGGTGGGCTTATTATCCATATAGTGGACCACCCTCATAGTGTCCAAAACAGGCACCCCTTCGGTTATGCACACCACCAGCTCTACTCCGGAGGTAGCCGCCTCGATGATGGTGTCGCTGACGAAGGGGGCGGGCACGAATATAAGTGAGGTGTTGGCCCCTGTCTCTCTAACAGCCTCCTCTATTGAGTCGAAAACAGGCACACGTTCATCGAATAGTTGGCCTCCCCTTCCAGGAGTTACCCCCGCTACTACCTTGGTCCCATAGTCGAGACAGCGGCGGGCGTGGAAGCTCCCCTCCCTGCCAGTGATGCCCTGGACTATAACGCGGGTATCAGTGTTTATCAGAATGCTCATGAATTAGGCACTTTTTCAGTGTACTTTGGCGCAGAGGCAGAGCAACGCTTTACGTACCTAATCAGTGGGCTTTATCCTATCGGCCACCTCAGCCAATGACTGGGAGAAGGTCACGCCGAGCCCAGAATCCTCAAGGATGGCTTTTCCTTCTTCCACATTGGTTCCCAACATCCTTGCCACGATGGGCAGAGAGGCACCCTGCTCTTTAAAGGCCCGAACTATACCTCGTGCCGCTACGTCACAGCGCAGGATGCCTCCGAAGATGTTCACCAGGACCCTCTTCACCCCGGGGTCCGAGAGCATGATACCCACCGCTTGCGCCACCTTCTCCTCACTGGCTCCTCCGCCCACATCCAGGAAGTTGGCAGGGTTTGCCCCTGTGCTGCGGATGACGTCCATAGTAGCCATAGCCAGCCCAGCTCCGTTGACCAGGCAACCCACGTCTCCCTCCAGCCTCACGTAGGAAATATCCAAACGAGAGGCCTCTCTCTCCAGAGGATCGTCCTGCTCCGGGTCTCTCAACTCCTGGAGATCAGGGTGACGGAACAGCGCTGAATCGTCGAAGTTCACTTTAGCGTCAAGGGCGACCACCGATCCCTTGCCAGTCACTGCGAGAGGGTTTATCTCCACAAGGGAGCAGTCCAGGTCCACAAATACCTTGTACATATTCTCCATGATCTGAGCCATGGGCCTCACCACGTTGGTCTCCACCTTCAACCCGGCAGCAAGACGGCGCCCTTGAAAGGGCATAAAGCCTACTAAGGGGTCTATGTGCTCCCTCAGAATACGATCGGGATCGGTGGCCGATATCTCCTCGATGTCCACTCCCCCGGCTGCGCTGGCGATCATCACCGGCCCACGAAGAGCACCGTCAACGGTAAGTCCCAGATAGAGTTCCGTCACCACCTCCGCCGGTTCCTCCACCAGCACCTTGAGCACCGACACTCCGGAAGGACCCGTCTGGTGGGTGACCAGGTTATTACCAAGCAAGGCGGCTGCCGCCCGCCGGGCCTCCTCAGCAGATTGCACTACCCGTATTCCCCCTGCCTTACCACGCCCTCCTGCATGTACCTGTGCTTTCACCACTACCCGTCCCCCCAGTCGCTGGGCCGCATCTCCCGCTTCATCGGGGGTTGTAGCCACCTCTCCCTTTGGCACGGGCACGTTGTAGCGTGCGAATATGGCCTTTGCCTGGTACTCGTGAACTTTCATAGATTTCTGTTATGCTCTGGGAATAGGTATCCTAGGCTCTAGGCACGCGCTCCATTATCACAGAAACGGTATCGGTAGGCAACGACAGACCCGTGTCCCACTATCGGGGCTTTCCTATTGACACCCCAGCTATGCCAACCTATGATGTTGCCGCCCCCCCTTACCAAGACGAATGAAGCGATTTGTATCTATTGTTTCAACCTAGACACCTGGACTACAGGGGTCGCAGTAGGGGAAAGTGAGAGAGAGATGGCCGACAAACCCACAATAACTATTAGTGCCCAGTGGCAGGGTGGGATGAAGTTCACCAGCCGAGATGGCCACGACCATGAGCTAGTGACGGACGCTCCGGTCGGCAAGGATGATCCCTTTGAGGGCTTCATGCCTGCGTACTTGCTTCTGGCCTCCCTGGCTGGATGCACCGGCATCGACGTGATAGATATATTAAAGAAGCAGCGCCAAAAGGTTACGGGCCTGGAGATCAGAGTTACAGGCACCCAACAGCCCCACGAGCCGTGGGCCTACGAAGAGATCCATGTGGAATATGTCGTTAGGGGTTATGCTCTAAGAGAGGGGGCAGTAAAGAGGGCCATAGAGCTATCGGAAAACAAGTACTGCTCTGTAGGGGCCACCATCGGTGCCCGGGCGCAAATTACCAGTTCCTTCCTCATAGATGAGGAGGGGCCTTAAAACTTGAGCAGCTTGCGGAAGCGGGCCTCGCTCCGGTAGGGGCCCACTATCACCAGGTTCAGCTTTTCCTCCCGGATCACCTCCTGGGCGACCTGCTTCACCTCTTCAGGGGTGATGGCGTCGACTATCTCCACCACCTCATCGGGGGTGCGCACCTCGCCCAACAGTATCTCCTGACCTCCCATCCACATAGCTACGCTTCTACTATCCTCCATGCGCAGAAGAAGCCTGCCTTTTGACAGCTCTTTGGCCTTGGTTAGTTCCTCCTGGGGAACCCCATCCCGCAATCCGTTTAACTCCTTCAGGATGGCTCCTATGGCCCTCTGGCAGTTTTTGGGTTCCACTCCACAGTAGACCACCAAAGCACCACAGTCACTGAAGCTGGCTACGGTACTGTGAACATCGTAGGCCAGGCCCTGGTTCTCCCTTAGCTCCAGATGCAGGCGACTGCTCATCCCTTCGCCTAGGATGACACTCAATAGGTTTAGGGCGTATCTATGGGGGTGACTGAGGGGAAAGCCAGGTAGGCCGATGCACACATGGGCCTGTTCGCTTTTGCGTTGTTCCATTAGAACCAGGGGGCCGTCGTTGTGGATTTCCACAGGCCTCATGGCTAGAGGCTCTCCCGGCACCCACTCCCCGAACTGTTCCTCTAGGAAGCTCAACGCCTCCTGGTGGGAGATGTTGCCCGCCACTGCCACCACCGTGTTACCTGGTGTATATTGTCGGTCCCGATAGTCCACCACCTGCTGCCGGGTAAAGGCCAGAATCGACTCTCGGGTTCCCGCTACGTCTCTACCCATTGGCTGGTTGGGCCAGAGGGCCTGGTCTATTAGCATGTCTGCTCTGTAGCTGGGATAATCATTGGTCATGTTAATCTCTTCCAGCACCACCTGCCGCTCCTTCTCTAGCTCCCCAGGGTCCAGAAGAGGGTGAAGCACCATATCGGCCAGGAGGGAGAGATTTCGCTGAAAGTGGGGGCTGGCCACCTTGCACCAAAATACAGTCATCTCTCGATCGGTGCTGGCGTTGATGATGCCTCCCACTCCCTCCACTTCCTCGCTCACGGCTTTGGCGGTAGGCCAGTAGCGAGTACCTTTGAACAAAAGATGCTCAAGAAAGTGAGAGACACCCGCCACCTCGTCTGGCTCGTAGCGAGAGCCTGCACCGACGAGCACTGCCATAGAAACGGAGCGGTTGTGGGGGATGTTGCACGTTAGAATTCGTAGTCCGTTTTCCAGTACCGTTCGTTGATACATCGATATCTCGGTTAGTTCTTTAGCCATTCTACATCCCCACAAAGGTCCTCAGGATGGGGCTTTGAGGCGAATATCTGGTATTCCTCTTTGGCTTTGCTGATAGTAGTATCGGCGCCGTGGCCTGGATAGACAGCTACCTCCTCCGGTAGCACTAGCAGCTTCTGGGTGATGCTTTCAATCACCTGGCGAAGGGCTTCTGGAGAATGGGTCTTCCCTGGACCGCCAGGGAAAAGGGTGTCACCCGTGAAGAGGTGGCGTCCTGTGAGAAGGCACACCGCACCAGGCGTATGGCCAGGGGTGTGCAGTACCGTTAACGCTACTGTCCCTATCTGTATTACATCACCGTTTTTAAGAAGGAAGTCGTGAGGCTGGGGTAGCATGGAGGCGTCGTCCGAGTGCACTCCCACAGGGGCGCCAGTCTTTTCCTTAATCTGTGCGAAGCCCAGGAGGTGGTCCTGGTGGCCGTGGGTGATGAGGATGGACTTTACGGTACCTCCTCCAAGTTCATTGAGTAGCTTTTCTGGTTCGGCAGGCGTATCTATGATGATGCACTCGTGAGTCGTTGGGCAGCTCAGAATATAGCCGTTGTTGTTGTAAGGCCCCATGTTTACCTTGACCAGGCTCACCTCACCGTCGTAATGCAGGGGCATCTCAATTCTCCATGATGATAAGTGGTAAAAACAATATTAACAGAACTGTCCCTCAAGACCAAGGTATGCGATAGATTTCGTAGCCAAGAATTCAGGCCTGAGGCTTCGCCTTGACACTCTAGGGCACCCACCATAACATGAGGGCCAGTCCAGACAGGGAGAACAAGTTGTTCCCTTATAGAGTCTTCCCCGATACGGCGGGGGTCAACGAGCAGGGCCATCTTGTCGTTGGGGGTTGCGACACTACAGAGATGGCCCAGAGATTCGGCACTCCCCTTTACATATACGACGAGGAGACCCTGCGTGCGCGATGCCGCCAGTTCTGCTCCGAATTCCAGAGTCGCCATCAGGACACCTCCATTATTTACGCATGCAAGGCCTACATCAATCCTGCGCTGGCCCGTATTTTTGTAGAGGAGGAGTTGGGACTGGACGTGGTCTCCGGTGGCGAGTTGGCGGTGGCAGCCAGAGCGGAGTTTCCAGGGAGCAAAATCTACTTTCACGGCAATAACAAGAGCCAGGAGGAGCTGGAGCAGGCCCTGACCATGGGGGTGGCGTATGTGGTGGTGGACAACTTCCAAGAGCTGGCCCTTCTGGAACGCTTAGCGGGAGAGGCTGGAAAGACGCAAGATATCCTGCTTAGGGTCTCCCCGGGGGTGGACCCTCACACCCACAGCCACCTCACCACCGGCATCCTAGACAGCAAGTTTGGCTTCCCTATGGAAACGGGACAGGCGGCCGAAGCCATCCGCTTTGCCATAAGGTCTTCCACTCTGCAGCTCGTGGGCCTCCACTTCCATCTGGGGTCCTCTCTCTTCGAGCTGGAGCCTTATCGCATAGCTATGGAGACGGTAGTACAATTTGCGGTCTCTTTCCGTGAGGAGGGTTTTGCTCTCCAGCAGATCAGCCCTGGTGGGGGCTTGGGTATTGCCTACACTCGGGACCAGTACCCACCCTCTATTGGCGACTTTGCCGAGGTGGTGGTCTCCTCCATGCTGACCACTTGCAGCAGACTCGGATTGGACCCCCCCAGGCTTATCATCGAGCCCGGGAGATCCATTGCCGGCCCCGCTGGTATAGCCCTTTACCGGGTGGGGGCGGTAAAGGAGATACCCGGTGTTCGTAAATACATAGCTGTGGATGGTGGTATGGGGGACAATATCCGCCCCGCTCTGTACGACGCTGCCTATGAGGCGGTGGCCGCCAATAAGATGGACCAGCAGCCTGCGGAGCTGATTACCATTGCCGGCAAATACTGCGAGTCGGGGGATGTGCTGGTGAGGGACGTTCAGTTTCCACCCATACAGCCCGATGACCTTATTGCAATTCCCGCTTCCGGTGCTTACTGTCCCGCCATGGCCAGCAACTACAACCTTTATGGCAGGCCCGCCATTGTACTGGTTAGTGAGGGTCGTGCGAGGCTTATTCGAAGGCGCGAGAGCTTCCAGGACATGATGGCTTGCGATGTGGTGTAACTTCTGTGTGGCAAATTAGGGGCCAACAACACTTGGTGCACGCACTGGAGGCGAGCCTCAGGCTAGAACGCCTCTCCCATGCCTACCTTCTCGTGGGCCCACCCCATGTGGGTAAGGGTACCCTCGCACTAGACTTGGCTCGGGCAGTCAACTGTCTCAACCCCCTAGAAGGGTCCTGCGGTGAGTGTCAGCAGTGCCTGCGTATCAGCGCTTCCCGTCACGCCGACGTGCGGATCATCGGTCTCCGCCAGGAGCAGGGGTCTTCCACTCGCAAAGAGATCGGCATCGACACGGTGCGGGAGGTACAGCATCAGGCTAGTCTCAAACCTTATGAGGGCAGCTACCGGGTGTTTATCTTCGACGGCGCAGAGCATTTGAGCGAGGAGGCGGCCAACGCCCTTTTGAAAACCCTGGAGGAGCCTCCTCCTCAGGTTCTGATACTCCTTCTCACCTCATGGGAGGAGTCCCTCCTTCCTACCATTCGCTCTCGCTGCCAGCGATTGGAGCTGCGCCACTTGCCCAAGGAGGAGGTTATCCGCGAACTGTTGCACAACCATGACGTTCCCCAGCAAGAGACAGAGGAACTGGCTCGTCTCTCCCAAGGATGTCTCGGCTGGGCCCTGTCTACTCTAAGCGACCCTAGCGTGCTGGAAACACGGCGCCAGCGATTGGAGCGCATATCTTCCCTTACGGCTGCCACCCTTGAAGAGCGCTTTGATTACGCCTCGGAGCTGGCTTCCCTGTATTTTAGAGACCGCGATGAGGTGCGCGCGATCCTATACCTCTGGCTGGGGTGGTGGAGGGACCTGCTATTGCTGAGCCAAGGAACCACGGAATATGTCCATAACATGAACTGGCTTGAGACTCTCCAAGAACAGGTGGGGACGTTGACCGCGCTTCAGCCGCTACGGGTCATCGAAAGCATACAGGAAACTCTCGAAGCTCTAGACCAAAACGCCAATCCTCGCCTGGCGTTGGAAGTTTTAATGCTGAACCTCCCCAGCCGAAGCCGCCTGCAGGCTAAGGTCTGAAGGTGGCATCCTTGCTGAGTACCTGAGGAGCGGTCTAAGCCGTCTCCCAGGGGATATACTGGCGCCACTCCTCCAGGATGGTTCGGTGGCGGAGCACGTAGTAGGGGTTGGGGTAGGGGGCCTTGGGCTGGCGAAGCAAGGTCATATGCGCTTCTGCTGGGGTGCTGCCTGCCTTGCGGCGATTGCAGGGGATGCAGGCGCTAATCACGTTGTCCCACGAGTGGCTTCCGTTCTGACGCCGAGGTATCACGTGGTCCAGGGTCAGCTCTCTGGTCTGCTTACCACAGTACTGGCAAGTATAGCGGTCCCGGAGGAACACCTCCCTCTTGGATAGCTTACGGCTGGCGAAGGGACGCTTCACCGGGTACACCAAGCGAATCACCGAAGGTATCTCTACCACTGTGGTGGTGGTGTGGATCTCCCCACGACCGTTTTCCAGGGGCTCGGCCTTGCCCTTCCCCACCAATACCACTGCCCGCCTGACGTTACAGACGTTTATGGGCTCGTAGTTAAGGTTAAGTACCAATACTGGCAAGCTCAGCATATTGCTACGATTATATACGAGGGATGGCAAATGTGCTAGCGGGATAGTCCATTGGTGTCAGATTCGGAAGTCGCTGCGAACCAACTTAAGGACCCTCAAAAGCACGTCGAAATTGTCTGCTAAAAAGGGCCCCAATACTGAATGTTCGATGGTGTCATGAAGGCCAAGAACGGGAAAGCTCTGAATGGCGGCAAATACGGCAGACAGAATAGCCCCCATCACCAGTACCCTTAGGGCGAGGCCAGCGGCGGTGTCCACCCATCCCAGCAGCAACCCGCGGAGCACGGTGCGCATAAGGCGAATGGCCAAAGCCGTTCCGATCATAATGACAGCGAAGACGGCGATAATGCTGGCTATACGGGCGCCGTTCTCGCTATCTATGAAATTGGAGAAGAGAGGGACTCCTGCTCGGTGAGTCGGCTGGCGAGGACAACTCCTACTACTATCCCCTCCAGTGTTACGGCGGCCCATATAGTACCCGACCGCCATCCTATTAGGCCGGCACCTACACCCAAAAGCGCAACCACTAACCACTGGAAAGGTACGGCATGATTAGAAGAAACCTGATAATTGTTGTCTTAGCGGCGTTGCTGGGTCTGATAGCTTCGATAGGGGTTTCCCAGGCCACCCACAACCACCTGGACGTCTGTTGCGCCTGGGACAGCAGCCTGACGGATGGCGAGCTCACCTATACGATCTCCGGTGGAAACGCTTTATCTCAGGCCACCGTTGATGCTGCCATAAACGATTGGGAGGATGTCGGAGGGCTTTTATTGACTCCGGCGCCTGAGGGCACGAGTCCCGACATCAAGGTCAGGTTGAGGGGAGGCGGCGGCCCTATCGCCGGGACGGCGAAAAGGCGCTTCGACGGGGACTTTATCAAGTTCGTGGACTTGAGCATCTCGGGCAAGTTCCTTGGCGAAGAGGTTGGCCAAGAGATCCTTGCTGAGGTCGCTCGGCATGAGACGGGTCATGCCCTCGGCGTCGGCCACGCCACTGTCGATGACCTGATGGACCGCTTCGTCGGTGGTGTCACTGACATCTCGATCTGCGACATAAATGGGGTGCTGGCAGCGCAGCGTTGGGCGCTGGTTGATGACCCCGTTGTCGGACCGGAAATTCCCGACACGGACAGCGTTGACTGTGACGCTCCACCGGCTACTCCGGAGAATGACGTGACGGTAACCGAGGTCACTGCCTCGCCCAATCCGGCCACGCAGGGTGATGTGGTGGACATTACGGTGACCGTGGCGAACCACGGGAGCAACGACGCGAGCGGCTTTGTAGTAACGCTGACTGTGAGCGACGTTGGCAGCGTGTCCTACAATGACGTGGCCCTGGCTTCGGGCGCAACCAGGGACTTCGGGTTTACCTGGACCACCAGCAGCGAAACCACGCCGGACGACTACACAGTGACGGGGTCCCACAGTTTAGACGACGGTGGCCTCGCTGACTCTCAGGAAATCACGGTGACCATTGAAGCCGGTGGGGGGGGGGGGTGCCTGTCCGCCCAACTCCAATTCTCCGAAGTGCGCCTAGCGGCTTCGGCTACTTGCCACGCCGACTTTACGGTTGATTAAATAGGTCTGAAAAATACATCGGTCAAAACCAAGAGGGGGCTGGCTCAAGCCAGCCCCCTCTCTTTTCGCCCGCTTCTCAGAAACCGCCCCTCACCCTAAGCCTGTCGAAAGGTGTAGGGAGTGCATCATCTTGTCCGCTCATGGTTCGACACTCTCACCATCGACTGGTTGGGTGTTATCTTCCTTTGCCTATGACTCCAGCCCATTGGCATGACAAACTTGCAGAATAAAAACTGCGGTGTTATTGCTACGTCCACTTTGATTTAGACGCTTCGAGTATTACACTGGATATGAGTTCGAAGCCGTTTTGTGCATGGGAGGCCGTTGATGACCACTCGACAAGTTCAACTGCACTACAACCCCGAGGAGTTGGACCGCAAGTGGCAGCGGCGTTGGGAGGAAACCCACATCTACCGTGTGCGCGACGACGATCCACGCCCCAAGTGGTACGAGATGACCATGTATCCATATTCCTCGGGAGACCTGCACATCGGCCACTGGTACCCCATGGGTCCTTCCGACTGCCACGCTCGCTTCCGACGGATGCAAGGGTACAACGTGCTCCACCCCATGGGTTTCGATGCCTTCGGTCTCCCCGCCGAGAATGCCGCCATACAACGGGGTATCCATCCCTTCACCTGGACAATGGCCAACATCGACAACATGCGTAAACAACTACGCTCAATAGGGATCATCTACGACTGGGACCGTGAGATAGTGTGCTGTCTCCCCGAGTTCTACAGGTGGAACCAGTGGTTCTTCCTCAAGCTCTACGAGAATGGCCTGGCTTATCGGGCCAAGGCACCCGCCGTGTGGTGCCCCTCTTGCCAGACGGTGCTGGCCAACGAGCAGGTGCTCAATGGCCGCTGTGAGCGTTGCGACACCCCCATCACTCGCCGCGACCTGGAGCAGTGGTTCTTGCGCATCACTAACTACGCCGACGAGCTTTTGGACTTCAGTGGTCTCATCGACTGGCCCGATAAGATCCTTATCATGCAGCGTAACTGGATCGGCCGCAGCGAGGGGGTGGAGATCACCTTCGATATATCTCACTATGGCCTCGAGGAAAGAGAGATACTCACGTTCACCACCCGCATCGATACCATCTTCGGGGTCACATTTTTGGTGCTAGCGCCAGAACATCCCCTCGTACCCGAGCTCACCACTCCTGAGCAACGCGGTCAGGTAGAGGCCTACGTAGAGGAGGCCCGTAGAACCACAGAGATAGAGCGCCTCTCAATAGAGAAAGAGAAGAGGGGAGTGCCACTGGGGGCTTACGCCATCAATCGTCTAAACGGGGAGAGAGTCCCCATCTTAATCGCCGACTATGCCCTGATGACCTACGGCACCGGCGCCGTGATGGGGGTGCCCGCTCACGACCAGCGTGACTTCGACTTCGCCAAACGGTCCGACCTTCCAATCAAGGTGGTGGTTGCTCCGCTGGGATGGCAAAGCCAGGAGCTGGAGATGGCCTATTTGGAAGAGGGCACTATGGTCAACTCCGGCCAGTTCAATGACTTACCTAGCCCCCAAGGAATGGAGGCCATCGCTGACTTCGTGGAGAGTCAGGGATGGGGCAGGAGGACTGTATCCTACCGGCTACGGGACTGGCTGGTGTCGCGACAGCGCTACTGGGGAACACCTATACCCATTATCTACTGTCCCGAGTGCGGTATCGTGCCCGTGCCTGAACGGGAGTTGCCGGTGCTGTTGCCCTCTGATGCCGACTTTAAGCTAACAGGAGAGTCACCCTTGGCTCGTCATCAGGGGTTCGTCGACACCACATGCCCTCGCTGCCGTCGGCCCGCCAAGAGAGAGACTGACACCATGGATACCTTCGTGGATTCCTCCTGGTACATGCTGCGCTACACCAGCCCCAAGTACGACCAGGGGCCCTTCGATCCCCAGGCCCTCAAGCAGTGGATGCCAGTGGATCAGTACACTGGTGGGGCTGAGCACGCTGTAATGCACCTGCTCTACTCTCGATTCTTCATCAAGGCGCTGCGGGACATGGGATTGGTGGACTTCGACGAGCCCTTTCTCCGCCTTTTCAACCAGGGCATCATCCTGGGAGAGGACCACGAGAAGATGAGCAAGAGCCGGGGCAATGTGGTCAACCCCGACGAGTACGTCCAACGGCTGGGGGCCGACGTGGTGCGCACATACCTCATGTTCATTGGCCCCTGGGAGCAGGGTGGGATGTGGAGCGATGCAGGAATCAACGGGGTGGCTCGATGGCTGGATAGGGTTTGGCAGCTCTTCCAGCGGGACCCAGCCAACCGGCCAAGGCAACCTACTGAAGATCCTGAGGTAGTGAGATATTGGGATTCATGGGATAGAACCACAAGGCGAAAACTGCACCAGACCATCCAAAAGGTCTACCATGACATCGATAGATTCAAGTTCAACACGGCTGTGGCCACCCTGATGGAGTTCTCCAACCACCTTGCAAAGGTATGGGAGGACTGGAGCAATCCGCCGGAACCAACTGATGGCGTGGACCCCAAACTGTGGAACGAGTGTGTCGAAAAGTTCCTGCTCATGCTGGCCCCCCTGGCCCCTCACATTGCCGAGGAGCTTTGGGAGCGCACTGGCCACCCCTACAGTATCCACAATCAATCCTTTCCCCAGTGGGACCAGCAGCTAGCTGCCGAGGAGGAGATAACTCTGGTGGTGCAGGTCAACGGCCGGTTGCGGGAGCGGCTCCTGGTGCCTGTAAGCATTACAGAGGAGGAGGCCAAGCAGCTGGCCATGGAGAGCCCACGGGTGCAGGCCCACGTCAACAACAGGAGGGTGGTGCGGTTGGTGTACGTACCGGGGCGGCTGATGAACGTGGTGGTAAAGTAAAGCTCGGTGTGATTTATTCCACGTCTGGGCTTTCGTACCCTGGTGGCGAAAGCAGGAGGTAGCCGAAAGGGTCTTAGGGTTCTTTATTACCTGTGGCGCCCTGTGAGGGCTGCTATCGTTCAGGAACAGCGAGGGTCTTGAATATGCGCTACAAAGGATTCTGGCGAGAGACTATTACAACGGCGCTTCATTCCCTTGGTGGTGAGGCAGATACCATTGACGTATACAGTTAGGTCGCATCCCACGTGAATTTGACCGCCAGAGAGTTATCCGAAAGCCGACATCAAGGTTGATTCCTTCGTAGAAAGGCCTGTTAGAGATGGACCCTGGAGTGCGAGGGTGTCTGGCAGGGAGGCGCCACGGGCTGTCGGCTGCTGACCTCACCGCCCTTGGGGCTGCGCTCAGGACAAGCAGTATCCCGTGCAGTACCCCTTCCGTGGCTCAGGGCGCCCGATGGAAGTTATGGAGCGGGGCCCTCACGCGGCTGCGACCGCAGGTACCGTCCCGGCCTCCGGCTGAGCCGTGTTTTCCATCTCCACCAGGCGTGCATGGACCATCCGCTTGAAGTTGCACGCCAACGCCTTGAGGTAGACGGCAAGCCGCACCCGACGGCCCCCTCGCACCCGCAAGCGCCCAAGCCCGTGGGCGCGCTTCAGCTCGGAGTTTGTCCCCTCTATCCCGGCCCTTATGGCATACCGCTTGCGCCACTCCTCGGTGGCCTCGGCCCGCCGCCGCCCCTCGATGTTCACCTTCACCAGGTCCGCCTTGAGGACGTAGGCCCCCGCACGCCGGTCCAGCTTCACCGGGCAACGGAACCGCAAGGGGCAGGGCTCGCATGTTGCCCTGGCAAAGTGGACCTCTACCCGCTCCGGCGCATCCTCCAGCTCGTACTCCTCGACGGACCGGTGCCCGGCGGGGCACACCGTGGCCTGCTCCCCGGTGACGTCGATCTGGAAGTCCGCCCCAGTGAGCGGCGGCGGTCCGTCTCCCTCTCCTTCGTGGGAGTTCCCCGGCGCCGACCCCGCCACCGGGCTCACCAGTTCCGTCCCCCGGCGCGAGGCCTCGAAGGCGTTGCGGCCCGACCCATACGCCGTGTCCGCGAAGAGCTCGTCCGGTCGGACCTTCCGCTCCGCAAGCCCGTCAACCAGCGGCACAGTCACGTCGGTGTCGCTCCCGCTGGATGGGGTCACCTCTACATGAGTGATCAACTGGGTGGCGTTCTCCGCATGGCAGGTCTCCGCCACCTGTACCTCGTACCCCTTGCCTTTGTGCCCGCTGTAGGTGGCCTCCGGGTCGTGGGGCGATTGCAGGGAATCGGACCGCACCTCCTTCGGGTCCCTGAGGGTGATGGGCACCGCCCCTTCCCCTGCGTCGTCATCGCCCTCTCCGGGGCGCCCGTCCCTCTTGTTGCCCACCACACACTGCTCCCGCAGCAGCCTCTCCAGCAGCCGGTACTCCTCCAGTTGGGCGGCAGCCGTGCCACGGAAGCCGTCCACCAGCCGGTAGAGGTCCCGGGCACACACGCCAAGCCTTCGGCGACCCTCCCCCGAGCGGGCGTCCTCGTAGTCGGTCGCTTCTGCTTCTTCCTTCAAGTAGCGCCTCACAAGGCCCTCTGGGACCACACGGCGAAGCTCTGGGTGCTCTTGGCTCACGGCCCAAAGGAACAACCGCATCGTCTCACAGAACAGGCCGAGGCGGGTGAGGGTGGCGATGTTGCTCATGATGTGGGTGGAGTCCAGCCGCTGCTTTCCGGTGCGTATACCCAGCGCCTGGATGATCCGCTCCGTGGTCTCCTGGAAAGCCAGCCGGCCACCGTCGTGCTGCATCAGGCGAACTCGGAAGTTGTGTAGCGTCTTCTGGGGGAGGTGGGTCTCCTCCATATCCAGCCGCAGGGCGTGGTGCCAGAGCAGATTGAACTCCAGCTGTTCTAGGGCTTCATCATCGGTGAGGTTGAACATCTCTTTGAGAAGGTGGACCCCGAGGACGGTCTGCACCGCTCGGTTGGGACGGCCGTTGTCCGCGCAGTACATCGGAGCAAAGCGCTCCTCGTCAATCAGGGGGAGCGCCTCGTTCCGGAAAACCTCGGCCCAACTCCGCTCCAAGCGCCTAGCCTTCTTCGGCGGAACCAGGAACTCGGACTGCCACAGGCTCACCTGTGGGTCTCGCTCTCGGAACATGCTCACCTCCCCCGCCCAGGTGCAGCACCTCGCCGCTTCCCCACATTATCCCTGCCTTGCCCCAGCTTGGCGAGGGGTTTTTACGAACGAATCAAGGTTGCCTTCACTTTTACAACACAGTGACGGGTGTCGCTAATGATATGGCCTATCACGGCATCCTCGTTCATGTCAGGCGGGGGCGATATTGGGTTCCCTAGGAAATTAAACCACTACCCATTAAGGGTGTTCCTTCTATTTAGCTTGGGGTTATGATATACTCCAACCTACTTTTCCAGCTTTAATGGTATAGACAGGGCAGGTTGTATGGCGGGGGAGATACGGTTTGTAGAGCAAGGTACGGTGACCAGCCCCAAGGGTTTCGTCGCCGGAGCCACCTTCGCTGGCCTAAAAACCTACACCGAAGACAAGTTAGACTTGGGCATATTGCTTTCTCACCGGCCATGTTCTGCCGCTGGGGTCTTCACCACCAATGCGATTAAATCTCCTTCGATTCTGGTCACTCAGAAGAACCTGGCCAAGGGCGAGGTAAGGGCCATCGTGGTTAACAGCGGTGTCGCCAATGTAGGTGTAGGCGAGCAGGGCCTTATAGACGCCCAAGAGGTGGTAGCCCTGGCTGCCCACCATCTGGGGCTGAAGCATGAAGCAGTGCTGATGTGCAGCACCGGCCTCATCGGTCGTGAGCTACCCATGGCTTTGCTTAGGACAAGCGTCGGCCAGATACAGCCTCAAGAGGATGGAGGTCACTATTTGGCGAGGGCCATCCTTACAACCGATAGCCATCCCAAGGAATCGGCGGTGGCCTTCGATATAGGTGGTACCACCGTCACAGTGGGCGGTATCGCCAAGGGATCTGGCATGATCCATCCCAGCATGGCTACCCTCCTCTGCTTTATCACCACCGATGCCGAGATAAGGGAGGATCTTCTTCGTAAGAGCTTGAAGGAAGTTGTGGATAGCTCCTTTAACATGCTATCCATCGACGGTGACACCAGCACCAACGACACTGTCCTGTTGCTAGCCAATGGTGGAGCCGAAGCATTTCCTATAGAAGGGGGCTCGTCTGAGCATCACCTCTTTCAGGAAGCCCTCACCCAACTGTGCGTCCATCTTACCAGGGATCTGGCTAGCGACGGAGAGGGAGCCACGCGATTAATAGAGGTGACAGTAGAGGGTGCTGCTAGCCAGGAGGACGCTCGTCAAGCCGCCAGGACTGTGGTAGCCTCCAACTTGGTGAAGTCAGCGGTCCACGGTGGCGACCCAAACTGGGGACGCATTATCGCCGCTCTGGGACGCAGCGGCGCAGAAATAGAAGAGGAGAAGCTCGCTTTATACGTCAACGACATATGTATCATGGAGGGAGGCAAGCCTATTCCCTTCCACCGCGATGCAGTGGTAGTCATCATGAAGAGGGATGAGGTGTCATTTAAGCTACACCTAAACATAGGTGATGGGAGGGCCACCGCTTGGGGCTGTGATCTCAGCGAAGAGTACATAACTATCAACAGCGCCTATTCTACTTAGGCTCAGGGATGCGATGGAACCTTCAGGCGCACTCTTTCAAGACTGGCGGGTGCTATGGAGGCTGAGGTGGCACAGCGACCTGTAGTAGTCAAGATAGGAGGTTCCACCCTGGGTAGCCACGACACCGCTCTTCAAGACCTGGGCACCCTTCAGCGAGACGGTGTAAAGCTCGCAGTAGTCCACGGCGGTGGCGAACTTATATCTCAATGGATGCAGCGCCAGGGAGCAACACCTCGGTTCGTGAGAGGGCTGCGAGTCACTGACGCCGAGAGTTTAGAGATAGTGGTGGCCGTCCTTACGGGCCTTGTGAACAAACAACTGGTGGCTGCACTGTCGGCCAAGGGGAATAGAGTGATAGGTTTCAGCGGGGTTGATGGCGGTCTACTCCAGGCCAGGATGGCTGACCCCCAACTGGGCTTTGTGGGGGAGATCACCCAGGTCAACCCTGACCTTTTGTTGAAAACTATGGAGGCAGGCTATATGCCATTGGTGGCCCCTGTAGGCATCCATTGCAACGACGGCTCTCCCCATGCCGGGAGCATGCTCAACATCAACGGCGACACGGTGGCGGGGGAGATGGCCTACGCCATTGAGGCCGATAGGCTCATATTTCTTACCGATGTAGAGGGAGTGCTGGATGCGGAAGGAAGGCTCATTCAGAGTCTGACACCCCGGAATGTCAGACTCCTTCTCGACTCAGGAGTGGTGAAGGGTGGAATGATCCCTAAGCTGGAAGCTTCTCTAAAGGCGCTGGAACGAGTACCTGTGGCAGAGATTGTAGATGGGCGACGCCCGGCAGCTCTTTTGGACTGTCTCTGCGATAGGGGTAGCGGCACCCGTATCATGGCAGCGGAGCGGAGCTAACGTGAAGATTACGAAGGTGAGGGCAGTCTGATGAGCTCATTCGGCGGCGGCAACAATGGTGAAGGCGGACCACCAGAGGGTATAGCCCGAGAACCCATCCCCATTAACATCCGCCTGCTGGTCAGATGGGGTGTCGTTATCTTTGCCCTGGTGCTGGTCTTCATCGTCCTCTGGGTGGCGAGGAGTATTTACACAGATTGGCTTTGGTTCGACCAGCTTGGTTACCTTAACGTCTTCACGACCATTTTAAGCCTACGAATCTGGCTCTTTTTTGCAGGATTCAGCTTATTTGCCATTCTCATCACCATCACCCTCTACATGGCATTCCGCTCATCGCGAGGCGAATCTACCCTGCCCGTCCCTGCGGATGTATACAGGCTGATGCAAAGGGGCACCGTGGCAGCGGCTGTGTTAGCGGCCTTGATCACGAGCGTGGTGTTTGGAGTGGTGGTGGCCAGTAAGTGGGAGACCTTTATTCTCTTTTTCAACAAGGTACCTTTCAACGTGGCTGACCCTCAGTTTGGCAGGGACATCTCCTTTTACGTGGCCACACTTCCTGTGCTCCACTTCATTCAAGGATGGCTTCAGGGAGCTGTGATGGCCCTTGTGGTGGCTACGGCTGTCTTATACGGCGCGAGGTACGCTCTGAGGGGCCTTAGTTTCACCCTAACTCCCAGGATACTGGGCCACTTTGCCATTCTGGGGCTGTTTCTCATGCTTACCATTTCCCTGGCTCATTATCTGGACATCTTCGAGCTGGTGTTCTCCGAAAAGGGAGCGGCGCCTGGGGCCGCCGCCGCCGATGTGAATGCCCGCATCCCCATCCTGTATCTCCTTACCACAATCGCTTTTCTATCGGCAGTGGGCTTTGGGGTGAGTATCTTCATTGGCCATCTGCGTTTAATGGTCGGCGCTTTTAGCCTGTGGGTGGTGCTGGCGTTGGCGTCGGGACTTTTCTTCCCCGAGGCATACCAGCGGGTTAGAGTGAACCCCAACGAGTTCACGGCGGAGACAGAGTACATAAGCCGTAACATCCAGAGTACCCTGGAGGCCTACAACATTGACTCTATCGAAGAGAGGATATTCGATTACCAGCCTCGCCTCACCATCGAAGATGTACAAAACAACCCCCAAACTATAAAGAATGTGCGTTTGTGGGATCCCGCTCCTTTGAGGGCCGTCTACAACCAGATACAGTTCTTCGAGCTATACTACAACTTCGTCGACGCCGACGTGGACCGTTACACGCTTGACGGCGAGAAGCGCCAGGTGATGTTGTCGGCCCGCGAGCTCTTCCCCAGAAACCTGGATCCTGAAGACCAGAACTGGGTCAACCAAAAGCTCCAGTACACCCACGGCTTCGGAGCTGCCGCGAGCCCTGTGACCGACTTCACCACCGAGGGAAGGCCCCTCTTTCTTTTGAATGATATTCCCCCCAAAGGGGAATTGGGACTTGCAAGACCCGAGGTATACTACGGCGAAAACACCACCGATTTCGTCATTGTTAACTCCAAAACGACAGAGTTTGATCACCAGCCACCTGACGGCGATCCAGTCTACAAGAACTACGAGGGCAAGGGCGACGTCCAACTGAGCTCCCTTCTTCGGCGCATAGCCTATTTCTGGGAGTTCACCGACCTTAACATCCTCATAAGTGGACAGATAACTCCGCAGAGCCGGATACTCTACCGGCGCGAGATTCGGGAGCGAGTGGATACGATCGCGCCCTTCCTGAATCTGGACCGAGACCCCTATTTAGTTATCGTCGATGACAAGTTATGGTGGATGATAGATGGCTACACCGTAACCGACCGCTACGCCTATTCCACTCGGTCCGGCGAGGACATCTTTGAAGAGAAGATCAACTATATTCGGAACAGCGTTAAGATCGTGATAGATGCCTACAACGGAAGCGTAGACTTCTTCGTCATCGAGCCCGAGGATCCCCTGATTCAGATGTATCAGAAGGCATTCACCATCCTTTTTAAGTCCTACGACGACATGCCCGATTCGCTAAAGGCCCACATCCGCTATCCCGAAGACCTCTTTAGTATCCAGGCAGAAATAAATCTCAAATACCATATGAAGGACCCCAACGTGTTCTTTAACAAGCAGGATCAGTGGGAGGTAGGAGAAGAGGTCTTCGGGAACGACTTCGATCAGACTCAGCCAGTTAAGCCTTACTACGTTATCATGACTCTGCCCGGAGAGACTGAGGAGGAGTTCGTGCTCATCCTCCCTTTCACTCCTCTGGTAGGGGAGAAGATGGTGTCCTGGATGGCGGCACGTAACGACGACGAAAATTATGGCAAGCTCCTCACCTTCACCTTCCCTAGGGGCACCCAGGTGGATGGGTCCGAACAGGTAGAAGCACGCATCACCAGCGACGAGACGTTGGGCCGGGAGTTAACCCTCCTTTGTCCCGAAGGTAAGCTGTGCATCAGAGGCAATCTGCTGGTGATCCCCATCGGCAACTCCATCCTCTATGTGGAGCCCCTCTTCATTTCGCCCCAGGCACTGGATTTCCCCGAACTCAAAAAGGTCATCGTAGCCGACTCCACTAAAGTGATAATGGCCGACACTCTATCCGAAGGGCTGGAACTGCTGGTTGGTGAGAAGCTGGCCTTGACCACTGCGCCCACTATCACTGCGCCAGAGGAGAAGTCTGAGGTCCCCCGTAGTGAAACAGAGAAAGAGATCCAGGGAATAAAAGGGGCCATTACGAGCGTAAAGGATGCTATTGCAGCCCTGGAGGAGGCTCTGAGCAGACTGGAAAGCACCCTTAGAGGCAATTCACAATGAGCACCGACTGGATGGAGATGGAAAAACGCTACTACATGTTTACAGTGCGGCGGCAGCCTGTGGTTATTGTACGTGGTGAGGGGAGCAGGGTGTGGGACGTGAACGGAAAGGTCTATCTGGATTTCACCGCTGGCTGGGCGGTAAACAACCTTGGCCATTGCCATCCCGCGGTCACACAGGGCATCGTGGAGCAGGCTTCCACCCTGATGCAGACCTCCAACCAGTTCTACACCATTCCCCAGCTTTTACTGGCCCAGTTGCTGGTAGAGAATAGCTGCCTAGACAAGGTGTTCTTCGCCAACAGTGGCGCCGAAGCCAACGAGGGAGCCGTAAAGCTGGCCCGCAAGTATGGCAGAATGCACAAAAACGGGGCCTATAAAATCATAACCGCCTATAACTCCTTCCACGGGCGCACCATGGGGATGGTGGCCGCCACGGGCCAGCCTCACTACCAAGAAGCGTTTAAGCCCCTCGTGCCGGGATTCGTTCATGTGGATTACAATGATGTGGAAGCCATCGTCTCCGCCACTAGTGAGAGCACCGTAGCGGTAATGCTGGAGCCGGTGCAGGGTGAGGGTGGAGTGAACATCCCCTCCGATGACTACCTGAGACAGGTGAGGGCGTGGTGCGATGCCCAGGGGCTACTCCTCATCCTGGATGAGGTGCAGACGGGGATGGGGCGACTCGGAACCCTCTTTGGGTACCAGCAATACGAAGTAGAGCCCGATGTCATAACCCTGGCTAAAGGTCTGGGAGGTGGCGTGCCTATTGGGGCCTTCCTGTCCAAGGATGGATGTATGGCGCTGGAGCCGGGTGATCACGGTTCCACTTTTGGTGGCAATGCCCTCACCTGCGCAGCGTCTTACGCTGCCGCCAAGTACCTTATCGATAATGACGTTCCGGCTAACGCCGTGGCCATGGGCCATCGGTTAATGAAGGGCCTTGAGGACTTAAAATCCCAGTTCCCCTCCATAACCGAGGTTAGGGGCAATGGGCTACTGCTGGCCCTGGATTTTAGCGACGATATCTCGGGGAAAGTGGTGTCCATCTGCAACGAGGAAGGGCTGCTGTTGAACGGACTCAAGCCCAACGCCCTTCGGTTCATGCCTCCCCTAACCATCACCGCCGATGAGGTGGACGAGGGAGTAGGCCTCCTAGAGGCGGCGCTCAAGCGACTTTAGAATCGCAACCAAGAATGACTCAATCTGACCAGACATAAAGGGACAGACAGACGGTGGAGAGGATCGTTCTCGCCTATAGCGGTGGCCTGGATACCTCGGTAGCTATTCCCTGGCTTCAAGAGCGCTTCAATGCCCAGATAATAACCCTCACGGCGGATTTGGGCGGCTCTGACCTAGAGGGGAGCCGACAGAGGGCCCTTAACATTGGTGCCCAAAAGGCGGTGGCTGTCGATGGGAAGGATGAATTTGTCCGCGAGTTCGTCTTTCCCGCCCTTCAGGCCGATGCTGTCTACGAGGATCAGTACCCCCTGGCTACCGCATTGGGCCGGCCCCTCATTGCCCGCCAGCTGGTGGAGGTGGCCCGTAAAGAGGGGGCCGACGCCGTAGCTCACGGCTGCACCGGCAAGGGAAACGACCAGGTGCGCTTCGAGGTCTCCGTGGCCGCTCTTGCCCCAGACCTCAAGGTCATCGCTCCCATTAGAGAGTGGGGCATGAGCCGCGAAGAGGAAATAGAATACGCCCGAGCCCGCAATATCCCCCTACAGATGAGAGACAGCCGCTACTCGGTAGACGAGAATCTGTGGGGAAGGAGTGTTGAGGCAGGAGATCTAGAAGACCCCTGGCTGGAGCCTCCAGAGGAGGCCTATGCCTGGACCCAAAGCATAGCTTCAACACCCCAGGAGCCTCTGTACCTGGAGGTTGCCTTCGAGGGGGGGCTGCCGGTAGCCCTGGACGGCGAATCTATGAATGAGGTGGACCTTATTCTGCATCTAAACCGGGTAGCAGGTGAGCACGGCGTAGGCCGGATAGACCACGTAGAAAACCGTCTGGTGGGCATCAAGTCCAGGGAGGTGTACGAGGCCCCGGCGGCGGTTGTGCTTCACTCTGCTCACAAGGCTTTGGAGACCATAACCCTGGGCAAGGAGCAGGTACGCACGAAAATGCGCATAGCCCAGGAGTACGCCGACGTGGTCTACAACGGCCTCTGGTTCACCGCCCACCGCCGTGACCTGGACGCCTATGTACAGAGCACCCAAAGGTTCGTTAGCGGCACCGTGCGTCTGCGTCTCCACCGAGGGAGCTGCACCGTAGTAGGAAGGAGCTCTCCCTACGCTCTTTATAAACATGAGCTTGCTACCTATGATCGAAAAGACCGGTTCGACCACCGCTCAGCCGAGGGCTTCATATCGCTCTACGGCCTTCCCGTTCGCACTCAAGCCCAGGCGCAGCATGAGGAGGAGACGGGCCGGTAGGTAAGGGTTCTCGTCATGAATAAGTACACCGTTTCCCTCCACTACGACCGGCGGCTATATCGACAGGACATCGCCGGTTCTATAGCTCACACCCGCATGCTGGCCCACCAGGGCATCATCACCGACAAAGATGCAGAGGTCATCATTATGGGCCTGGTCTCCATCCTTGAGGAGATAGGAAAGGGCGACTTCCCCTGGCACGACGAGCTGGAGGACATCCATATGAATATCGAGGCACGCCTCCAGGAGCGGATCGGCCCCACAGCGGGCAAACTGCACACGGGGCGCTCTCGCAACGACCAGGTGGCTCTAGACATGCGGATGTACGCCAAAGATGTAATTAACAAGACTATAGCGGGTATTCGGGAGCTTCAAAAAGCCCTTTTGGATCGGGCGGAAGCCTATGAGAAGGTAGTGATGCCCGGTTACACCCACCTGCAACGGGCCCAGCCGGTGCTCTTCGCCCACCATATGCTGGCCTACTTTGAGATGCTGGAGCGGGATGTCGAGCGCTTTCGCCACAGCTACAGCAGCGCCGACGTGCTTCCCCTGGGCAGCGGGGCCCTCGCTGGTGTACCGTACCCCATTGATAGGGAGTTTTTAGCCAAAGAGCTGGGGTTTGCCTTAATAAGCACCAACAGCATGGATGCCGTCTCAGATCGAGACTTCCTGGTGGACTACCAATCTGCCGCTGCCATCTACATGATGCACCTCTCCCGCCTTTCCGAAGAGCTGGTACTGTGGTCATCGCAAGAGTTCGGCTTCGTGAGGCTGGCGGAGGAGTTCGTCACCGGCAGCAGTATCATGCCCCAAAAGCGAAACCCCGACTTCGCCGAACTTTCCCGAGGTAAAACGGGCCGAGTTTACGGCCACCTGCTGGGCATCCTCACTACGCTCAAGGGATTGCCCCTTGCCTACAACCGGGACCTTCAGGAGGACAAGGAGGGTTTCTTCGACACGGTAGATACCCTCCTCGACACCCTAGAGGTGATGGCTGGGATGGTAGCTACCATGGAGGTGAACGTTGACCGAGTGGAGAATGCCGCCGGCCTGGGCTACATGCTGGCGACTGATCTAGCCGACTGCCTGGTTGGGAAGGGGGTACCCTTCCGCGAAGCCCACAGTATTGTGGGAAAGCTCTGTCGATACGCCATCTCACAGGGCAAGGAGTTCAGCCAGCTTACTCTGGAGGAGTACCGCCGGCACTCCCCTCTCTTTGGCGATGAGGTGTACCAGCTAACACCATCTAGCTCGGTGGCTGCCCGCAATGTGAAGGGAGGAACGGCCCCCTCTCAGGTTAGAGAAGCTCTCACGAAGGCCAGGACCAATTTGGAGGTAGGGAATGACCTTAACGAGTCGGGGTGAGACGACCTCTAAAAGGCGGGTCAAGATCGCCCCTTCCATCCTCTCAGCAGACTTCCGCCGGCTTGGGGAGCAGGTGGAAGAGCTGACCCGCGGCGGGGCAGACTACATCCACATTGATGTGATGGATGGGAAGTTTGTCCCCAACCTCAGCTTTGGCCCTATTGTCATCGAAAGCATCCGCTCCTCCACTCAACTGCCCCTTGATGTCCACCTTCAGATCGTAGAGCCTGAGCGACTCCTCACCGATTTCGTTAGAGCGGGGGCCAGTCACCTCATTGTCCATAGCGAGGCCTCACTCCATCTGCACCGGTTAATTGACCAGATAAAGAAGGAGGGGCTTAAGGCCGGTATCGCCATTAATCCGGCAACGCCCATTGCCGCCGTGGAGGAGCTGTTGCCCTACGTAGACATTGTGCTGGTGTCCACCGTTAACCCCGGATTTGGAGGCCAAAAGCTTATCTCCGAAGCACTACAAAAAGTTGCCCGTCTTCGAGGCATGCTAGACGAGAAGGGCTATGGCATAGAGTTACAGGTGGATGGAGGCATTAATAGCGAAACTGCTCCAGCAGCG
This sequence comes from Dehalococcoidia bacterium, assembly GCA_965248115.1. GTDB lineage: Bacteria > Chloroflexota > Dehalococcoidia > Lucifugimonadales > CBDFII01 > CBDFII01. The sequence goes on along the minus strand of CBDFII010000005.1, from coordinate 281,985 downwards.
GTAAAGGCAGGGGCCACTGTACTGGTAGCAGGCTCGGCAATATTCGATCAGGGAGAGACTCTGGAACAGGCCCTTAAGCACCTGAGGGACAGCTTCGCCTAACTTTGGTTTCTCTTAGCGCCGAGGGGGCTTGTGTAATGTCCTGAGGCAACGGGTGCATATCTTGACTCTTGCAGCTTGACCGTTCACCTGAAGTGTCATCTTATGGGTGTTACCCAGGAATCGAGTCTTGGTTCGCCGCTTAGAGTGGCTCACGTTGTTGCCTGACATTCCAACCTTGCCGCAGACCTGGCACTTCATCTTGTAACTCCACCCAAGGTGCCCTGGATCGATGTAGGAAGTGTAACCCCTATTTACAACATCGAGGCGTTTGATCGCCTCGTTTGACTGGCTTTCCCACTTCTTGTAGAATCCTGTCTAGCTACCATATCATACCTCTTGAGTGTTGGCAAGGAATGACATGCTCCCTGGCCAGGACTTAGCCAAGATAACTTCCCTGAACGGCGACGATCTGAAGCGGATGTTCGCTGCCGGTACCCGCTGCTTGGAGCGACATCGAGATGCAGTCAACGCCCTGAACGTCTTCCCTGTGCCAGATGGCGACACGGGGACCAATATGCTCCTGACCATGCGCTCCGTCAACGAAGACGCCGCTAAGGTGACAGACTCCTCGGCGGAGGTGGTCATGGCTGCCATGGCCTACGGAGCCCTTCTGGGGGCCCGGGGCAACAGCGGTGTCATCCTTTCCCAGTTCCTTGACGGCCTAGCTAAAGGATTTGAGGGGAAAACTGAGCTAAGCGCTCAAGATTTAGGAAAGGGCTTACAACTAGCTTCGTCGGCGACATACAAGGCGGTGGGCAGGCCTGTGGAGGGCACCATGCTCACCGTCATTCGCGAGCTCTCAATGGCCGCTCAGGAGTGTCTCAATGCAGGTTGCGATGATCTGGGTACCTTGATGCAGGTGGTGGTCAAGGCGAGCAAGGAGACTGTATCCCGCACCCCCCTCCAGCTCCCCGTATTGCGAGAGGCGGGGGTAGTGGACGCCGGAGGGCAAGGGGTGGCTATTCTATTAGAGGGTGCCCTTTGCGAGCTTATGGGTAAGGATGTGGAGGAGGCCCAGATTGAGCTGTGCTCACCCTCCCAGGGTCAGCCTATAACTATGCCTCAAGTCCAGGAAGAATACCTGGCCGCCACAGAGGAGCAGCTTTACGGCTACTGTGTTCAGTTTCTCATCCAGGGCCAGGGCCTGCTGTTGGACGAGATACGCCCGAAGCTCTCTACCATGGCCGACTCCACGGTGGCCGTGGGCGACGATCGTCTGGTGAAGGTCCACATCCACACCTTCGACCCGGGATCCCTGATCAGCTATGCCGTCTCCCTGGGCACCATAAGCCAGGTAAAAATTGACAACATCGATGATCAGCACCAGGAGTTCGTATCCATCCACCGCAGCCAGCGGGCAGCCCACGAGGTGGCGATGGTCGGAGTGGTGTGGGGGGAGGGCTTTGCTCATCTGTTTGAGGAGCTAGGGTGCAAAGGACTGGTAGCTGGTGGCCAGACCATGAACCCCAGCACCAAGGAGCTTCTGGACGCCGCTAATGCCACCGGGGCTTCCAATGTCATAATGTTGCCTAACAACTCCAACATCCTCCCAGCGGCCCGTCAGGTGGCCTCTATGACCGAATTGAAGGTGCACGTAGTTCCCTCTACTTCTCTACCCCAAGGGATCGCCGCCCTCCTGGCCTTTAACCCGGAGGAGACTATAGAGCATAACTTGGAGGCTATGCAGAGGGCCTTGGGCACGCTGAAGAGCATTGAGGTCACTCGAGCTGTCAGGGCAGCCAGGGTGGCCGGGCTAAGTATCAAGAAAGGGCAATTAATGGGACTATTAGAGGGAGAGGTGGTGGCGGTTGGCGAGTCCCTCCACCGAGTGCTGGTGGAGACCCTGCGAAAGGCGGAAGCCTCAGCTGGCAATCTATTAACCTTGTATTGGGGAAACGAAGTGCAAGAAAAAGAGATCCGTCAATCTGTCTCCCAGCTCCAAAAGCGCATCCCTGGGCTAGAGGTCGAGGTGGTTGAGGGAGGGCAGCCTTTATATCATTACATCGCTTCCTTGGAGTAGCCAGACTCAGAGGTGTGAGGAGGATTTAGCATGGCGGTAAAGGTTGTGACCGACAGTACCTCGGACCTGCCTCCAGACATGGCCCGGGAATTGGATATAACCGTGGTCCCTCTGAACGTTCACTTTGAAGACCAAGTGTACAAAGATGGTATCGACATCACTCCGGACGATTTCTACCAACGCCTGGTCTCCACCCCTAAGCTGCCTACTACCTCCCAACCCTCGGTAGGCGATTTTCTCCAGGTGTATCGAGAGCTAGCTGAGGCAGGGGACGAGATAGTTTCTGTACACATTTCGGCCAAGCTGAGCGGCACTTTCAACTCAGCGATCCAGGCACGGGAGGCACTTGGGGATGGGGGACGCATTCACATCATCGACACTCAGCAAGCTGCCATAGCGCTGGGACTGGTGGCCAAAGAAGCTGCTCAGATGGTCCAGGGTGGCGCCTCCTGCCAAGAGGTGGTGGAGGGGGTGGAACGCTCCCTACCCCATACTCACTGCTTCTGTCTCCTGGATACTCTGGAGTACCTTCAAAAGGGTGGGCGCATTGGCAAGGCGCAGGCCTTTCTGGGCTCGCTTCTGCGGATAAAGCCCATTATTACCGTCAGGGAGGGAGAGGCTCACCCGTTGGGGCGAGTTCGAACAAGATCCCAGGGCCTGGCCAAGATGGAGCAGATGGCGAGGGAATTTGCGTCAATAAAGGAGCTTTGCGTTGCATACAGCACTAGTCCCGAGGATGCCGAGGCCCTCTGCCAGCATCTGGGCGAACTGGTGCCCAGAGATGAGATCATGGTATGTCGCTTTGGCCCGGTGTTAGGGACCTACCTGGGGCCAGGGGCTGTGGGAATGGCAGTCATAGCGGGCCACTAACTTTTGCTCCCTGGTTCGTGCTAAACTTTTCCCTGAAATGCCTTCCAGAACAACCACTACCTCCTTCAGTCTCGACACATTAAAGAAGATTTTGAGGCTGGAACAGGAGCGCGGTTACATAGATTCTGCCGTCGTGGGAGGATTGGATCGCCTCCTTCAGCGGTGGACGACAGAAATCAGTCAGGGCGTGAAAGACTCGGTCTTGGCCACTGAGCTGCTTGAGAAGAGCTACTCCAGTATGACTCCAAGCGAGCGGGAGGAGTGGGCGACCAGATGGCCGGCTCTGCTGGATAGCCCTCTCACCGCGGCTTGGGAAGAGACTTCCACATCCTCAGCATCCAAGGAAGAAGATGATGGAGGGCAGCAGAAGGCGGCACCGACATCGAAAAGACTTGTAACTGAACGTATCCTACCCCCCCAGGGTCTCTCCCTGGACTCCCCCGCTGACCGAATAGCGGGTGTAAACTCACGCCTCGCCTCTCGTCTGGAGCGCCTTGGGGTGAAGAGCGTCCGCGATCTCCTATACCTCTTCCCTCGACGACATATCGACTACTCCAAGGTGGTTAAGATCGCCCAGTTGGTGCCCGAGCTAGAGCAGACAATCATCGCCACCGTGTGGGAGGCTCACGAGACTATTGTAGGTAAAAAACGCCTCAAGTCCACCGAGGCTGTGTTGAGCGACGAGACGGGCAACGTGCGAGTCATGTGGTTTGGTCAGCCCTACCTGGCGCGCAACCTTCGAACCAATTCTAGAATCGCTGTCAGCGGAAAGGTGGAGCTGTTCAAGAGCCAAAAGGTGTTCCAGTCACCGGAGTACGAACTGCTGGACAGGCAACATAGCTCCTTACACACGGGGAGACTGGTGCCCGTATACCCCCTAACCGAGGGAATACCCTCCCGCACCATGCGGCGAATCGCTTGGCAGGCCCTGGAGCGTTGGCTTCCCTTAATAGAGGACTTCCTGCCCCAAGGCGTGGTGGAAAGAGCAGGGTTGATTCCCCTACCCGAGGCTATCATACAGGCCCACTATCCTGACGACCAAAATGCCTGGGAGGCCGCACGCTGGCGCCTGGCCTTCGATGAGCTGTTCCTTCTCCAATCGGCGGTGCTCATGCGTCGCCAGCAGTGGGAGGATGGGGAGCAGGGGCTGGCCATTAAAGGCCAGCCTACAGTGGTGCGCAACTTCGTTAAGTCACTGCCCTTCACCCTTACCAAGGCTCAGAAGCGGTGCCTAAGGGAGGTTTTGGGAAACCTCGAACGAGGCACCCCGCCAATGAATCGACTGCTCCAGGGCGAGGTGGGAAGTGGCAAGACGGTGGTGGCTCTGGCGGCGTTGCTGGTAGTAGCCGCTGGAGAGCAGCAGGGTGCCATGATGGCCCCCACCGAACTCCTGGCGGAGCAGCATTTCGCTACCATTGCCAGCCTTCTATCTGGCCTTGCCCGCCCTGTCCAGAAGGAGGGAGTGATTACGGCGTACTTACCCCCTCATCCCCGACCCATATCGGTGGGGCTTCTCACTGGCAGCACCAGGGCTACGGTGAGACGGGAGCTTTTACAATGGACCTCAGAGGGGACGCTAGATATCGTCGTAGGTACCCATGCCCTCATTCAGGAAGACGTAGAGATTCCTAATCTAGCTCTAGCAGTGGTGGATGAGCAGCAGCGATTCGGGGTGCTTCAGCGGGCTTCCCTCAGGCAGAAGACGGAGCTTTCCCCCCACGTGCTAGTGATGTCGGCTACCCCCATACCTCGCACTCTGGCCCTCACCCTTTACGGCGACCTGGACATCTCCACCATAGACGAGCTTCCCCCCGGGCGTCAGCAGGTGGTTACTCGGTGGGTCTCGCCGGCGCAGAGAGGAAAGGCTTACGACTTTGTGCGGCAGCAGGTGAACCAGGGCCGCCAAGCTTTCGTAGTCTGCCCTCTGATAGAAGAGTCTGAAAAGGTGGAGACCAGGGCGGCCACCGAAGAGTATCAGCGTCTCTCCGTTGAGGTTTTTCCCGACCTGCGGCTAGCCCTGCTGCATGGCAGGATGGCATCGCGAGACAAGGAGGCGGTAATGCGGCGGTTCCGAGACGGTGAACTGGACGTGCTGGTGTCTACTCCTGTGGTGGAAGTGGGGATAGATGTTCCCAACGCCACCGTGATGGTGGTCGAGGGGGCCGACCGCTTTGGATTGGCTCAACTGCACCAGTTCCGAGGCCGGGTGGGGCGAGGGGACCACAAGAGCTACTCTTTTCTCTTGGCCGATGACCCGTCACCGGAGGCAAGAGAACGGCTTCGTGCAGTGGAGCAGATCCGCGACGGCTTTCAACTGGCCGAGGAGGACCTGCGACTCCGAGGGCCTGGGGACTTCTTTGGCACCCGCCAGAGTGGTCTACCCACTTTGAGAATGGCCCGCCTTTCGGACCGGGACCTGCTGAAGATGGCCCGTGAGGAGGCTGAGGAACTGCTTAAAAGCGATCCCCACCTCCAAGACCCTACCCATAAAGGGCTCGCGATTGAGGTAGCCCGTTTCGTCGACCAGGTGAGCGGCGAAGTGAGCTAAAGACGTTGACTCTCTATCTGGGCCTGGGATAGAATTTGGCCGTCAGCGATGCGGCACATTTAAATATACTATTAAAGCAGCTCTAGTTGAGAAAGGAGGAGCCGTGTTCGAATTCGTCCATCATGTCCACTACATCGTGAGGGATCGGGACGAGATGGTAGCCTACATGGATAGGAACTTCGGGATGAAGCCCCATAAGCTGGAGCATGCCGAGAACCTGGGGACCAAGAACGCCCTTTACCGTGTAGGCCAGACCCTCATCGAGTTCACCGAGCCCACCAAGCCCGACAGCGGCATCGGCGAATTTCTCCAAAAGAACGGGCCCAGCGTCTACCATGTAGCTTGGGGTGTGGAGAACATCCACGAGGTAGCCCAGGAGCTGATGGCCAAGGGTAACACTCTGCGGGGAGAGGACGGCGTCACTCAGAGCCCACATGGTTACTACACTGCCAACATCGACATCAAAGATTCGCTTGGCATCTTGTTCCAGCTCGCCGAAGACCCCAAGTAGGTTCGCTAAGCCCCACATGAGTGATCAGAGACTTCAGAGAGTAGCCAACAGCCCCGTGGTGCCCATCGTTAGAGACCTGATCGTCGAGAAGATCCGACTGGCTGTAGAGCAGGCACGTGAGGAGGGGGTGGTGTCTTTGGCTTCATCGCCTGAAATCGCTGTGGAGCATCCTGCCAACCCCCAACACGGGGATTTCGCGACCGGTCTTCCCCTGAGACTGGCCCGAACCGCCCACATGAACCCTATGGTCATAGCCGAACGCCTTGTAGCCTACTTACCTGCATCAGAGGAAATCGACCGCATCTGGGTGGAACCTCCCGGGTTCATCAACTTCCAGCTACGGGACGAGTGGCTACGGAGGCAGGTGGAGCCCGTGTGCCAGGCGGGCGAGGACTACGGCTCCCTCCAGATCGGCAAGGGCCAACGGGTGATGGTAGAGTTCGTCAGCGTGAACCCTACCGGCCCAGTCCACGTGGGCCACACCAGGGGTGCTGTACTTGGCAGCACTCTGGCTTCTGTCCTAGCTGCGGCGGGTTACCAGATCACTCGTGAGTATTACGTCAACGATGCCGGGAGCCAGATGGAGGCTTTCTACCGCTCACTATACGCCCGCTACAAACAGGCTCTGGGCCATAACGCCGAGCTTCCCCCTGGGGGATACGTTGGCGATTATCTCGTGGACGTTGCGAGAGAGATAGCCGAAGAGCATGGTGAACGATTCCTTGCCGTATCTGAAGAGGATGCTTTACAGGAGCTAGGGGCCGTTGGTCGGGAGAGGATGGTGTCGCTTATTCGAGAGGATCTCCAGCTCATCAGGGTGGAGTTCGACAACTGGTTCAGCGAGCAAACGCTCTATGGCGAGGGGCAGTATGACACCGCCATGAACTTGCTCCGCCAGGGAAACCACCTTTCGGAGCGAGAGGGGGCCCTCTGGTTCGACTCTACAGCCCTGGGGGAGGACCGGGACAATGTGCTGGTCCGTTCCTCTGGAGCTCCTACCTATTTCGCCTCTGACATCGCTTACCACTACGATAAGTTCGTGGGTCGGGGGTACCAGCAGGTTATAAACATCTGGGGCGCTGATCACCAGGGACACGTTGGCCGCATGACTGCTGCCGTGGATGCTCTTGGCGTCGACCCCCAGTGCCTCAAAATCATTATCTGCCAGCTGGTAACCCTGAAGCGAGGTAAGGAGATAGTGCGTGCCTCCAAGCGCACAGGCGAGTTTGTAACCCTTCGGGAGCTGGTGGAGGAGGTGGGCGTCGACGCCTGCCGTTACTTCTTCCTGGCCCGTGCCCCCTCTACCCAGATGGACTTCGACCTTGAGCTAGCCAAAAGAGAGTCTTCAGAAAACCCGGTCTACTACGTCCAATACGCCCACGCACGCATCTGCAGCATCTTATCCAAGGCCCAGGATCAGGAAATTGAGTGGGGGGATGGAGACGTCTCCCTGCTGATGGACCCCAACGAGCTGGCCCTTATTCGTAAGATCATCATTTTACCTGAGCTGGTAGAGAGCATGGCTCGAACTCTGGAGCCCCACCATCTGCCCCACTACGCCCTGGAGCTGGCCACCGCCTTCCACTGGTTCTACGAGAACTGCCGCGTTCTTTCCAGCGACCCTGCCGACCTTCCGCTCACCCTGGCCAGGCTCAAGTTGGTGGAGGCCTCCCGCATCGCCCTCTCCAGGACGCTAGGTCTGATGGGCATGTCCGCCCCGGAGCGGATGTAGGAATTCTTACTTGCCTTGTCCCTCTATTCCCCTTGTGCTAGACTTCCCAGGCGATCGAGAGGCTTAGTATGGAGCATAAGGGCACCATCTTTTCGGGAATGCGCCCTACGGGGCGGCTCCACATCGGCAACTATTTGGGAGCGCTGAAAAACTGGGTGGAGCTCCAGGACGAGTACCATTGCATCTACTGCGCCGTTGACGTCCACGCTCTTACCACCATCACCTCCGTCGACGAAACTCAAGAGATACGCCCTAACATCCGAGAAATGGTGCTGGATTGGCTGGCGGCAAGCCTCGACCCGGAGCGCAGCATCATCTTTATCCAGTCCCACGTACCCGAGGTGATGACTCTCCACACCCTCCTCAGCATGGTAACGCCCATGGGCTGGCTGCTCCGCGTCCCCACTTTCAAGGAGAAGGTACGCCAGATGGAGCAGAGCGAGGAGAGCGTGAACTACGGCCTTGTGGGCTATCCGGTCCTTCAAACTGCGGACATCATCCTCTACAAGGCCGACACGGTGCCTGTGGGTGAGGACCAGCTACCACACCTGGAGCTGGCGCGGGAGATTGTGCGCCGCTTCAATAACCTCTTTGGCCCGACTTTCCCGGAGCCCAAGGCCAAGCTCACAGAGGCCCCTCTAATACTTGGTCTAGAAGGTCAGCAGAAGATGAGCAAAAGCCTGGACAACCACATCGACCTGGCCGCCACCCCCGAGGAGACCCGTCAGCGAGTCCTTACCGCCTTTACCGACCCTCAACGTACCCATCGCAATATTCCCGGCAGGCCTTCGGTGTGCAACGTCTACACCCTTCATAAGCTCTTTAACCCCTCTGATGTAGATACGGTGTATCAGGAGTGTACCACCGCCACCAGGGGGTGCGTGGAGTGTAAACACCACCTGGCCGACGGAATCAACCGCTACTTGCAGCCCTTTAGAGAGCGCCGGGCGGAGTTTGAGGCAAAGCCAGGTTTGGTGAATGAAGTGCTGTCCGAGGGTGCTAAAAAGGCGAGGGTAATCGCTCAGGAGACCATCGCCCAAGTAATGGCCAAGATGGGCCTGGGCTAGTCAGGAGGGGTAGCGCCGAGGCGGGCGTGCCGGAGCTCATCACATTCCCCTACAACGGCGGCGACGCTTTGTGCCAGTCGGTGGCCTGCTCGTAGGCGTGGGCGATGCGCAGCAGCGTCTCCTCTGATAGGTGGGGACCCATGAGCTGGAGGCCCACGGGTAGGCCCTCTGCAAAGCCACATGGAATGGATATGCCTGGGATTCCGGCGATATTGGCTGGGATAGTGTAGAGGTCGCTGAGGTACATCTGCACCGGGTCGTCGGTCTTCTCGCCCAGTCGGAATGCCACCGTGGGAGAGGTAGGTGTGACCAGGGCATCGAAGCGCTTGAAGGCCTCGTCAAACTCCCGACGAATCAGGGTGCGGACCTGTTGGGCCTTAAGGTAGTAGGCATCGTAATAACCCGCAGAAAGGGCATAAGTGCCCAGCATGATGCGTCGCTTCACCTCGGGCCCGAAGCCGTACTGCCTAGTACGCTCCAGGGCTTCCCACATGGTGTCGGCATCCTGGTAGGAGAAGCCATACTTCACCCCGTCGTAGCGGGCCAGGTTGGCAGAGCACTCAGAAGGGGCGATGATGTAGTAGCAGGCCAGGGCATAGCGGCTGTTGGGCAAGGAGAACTCCTCTAAGGAAGCACCCAAGCTCTCCAGTACGCTGACGGCATTCAACACTGCTTCCTTCACCTCCTCCTGAATGCCCTCTCCGAAGTACTCCTTAGCTATCCCGATCCTGAGGCCCTTAATGTCGCCGGTGAAAGTACTAGTGTAGTCGGGCACCTCGTATGGGATGGAGGTGGAGTCGTGGGGGTCGTGGCCTGCTATAGCATTGAGCACCAGGGCGCAGTCGGTGACGTCACGGGTGATAGGGCCAATCTGGTCCAAAGAGGAGGCATAGGCCACCAGTCCGAATCGGCTTACTAGGCCGTAGGTCGGCTTAAGTCCGACGATGCCGCAAAGAGCCGCAGGCTGGCGGATGCTACCACCAGTGTCAGATCCCAGGGAGTATATAGCCTCTCCCGCTGCCACCGCAGCGGCACTTCCCCCGCTACTTCCCCCAGGCACGCGCCCCAAGTCCCAGGGATTGTGGGTGGCAAAGAAGGCGGAGTTCTCGGTGGAGGAGCCCATAGCGAACTCGTCCATGTTGCCCTTACCCAGCACCACTGCACCTCGGTCGTAAAGGCGCTCTACGACGGTGGCGTTGTAGGTTGGGATGAAGCTCTCCAGCATTCGGGATGAGCAAGTTGTGCGAGTGCCCTTAGTACACATCACGTCCTTTATCTGTGCGGGTATGCCTGTGAGGAGAGTGGAGTCGCCCGAGGCGATGCGCTGGTCGGCCAGGCGGGCCTGCTCCAGCGCCAGCTCTGGGGTGATAGTGACGAAGGCCTTGACCTGGGGCTCTATATCTTCTATGCGAGCGAGGCAGGCTTGGGTCAGCTCCACGGAGCTGATGTCCCTCTTACCTAGCAGCTCTTGCGCCTGATTTAGGGTTAGCTTAAAGAGCGCTTCGTCCATAGCGGCACCGTCATAGTAAAAGGGGACTTCGAGTCAAGGAAGGGCCGTCCAGCCTCACTACTCCAAAACTGCCTTCACCCGGAAGGTGTCACCTTCTCGTTGGGGAGCATTGGCAAGGGTATCATCTTTAAGAAAGGAGGGGCGAGTCTCGTCCTCCCGCATCACCGTCTCTAGGGCCACCGAATGTTCTGTGGGAGGTACGTCAGCGGTGTCTATCTGCTGGAGGATCTCGAACTGCTCGAGGATGTGGGAGAGCTGCTGGCGGAACTGCTCCAGCTCCTCTTCGCCCAGGCCGATGCGGCACAGGGTGGCGATGTGCTGGACCTCTTCTCGGCTTAGGGGCATAGGGTAACCTCTGTGCTCAGATGGAGCCAGTCTAACAGAGGAGCCTAGACGGCTCAAGGCACACCTCTAGCTGGCTGGCTCTACGGTGAGGTTGAAGGTGGCATGCTGGGATGTCTTGGGGGCCAGGCCAGCCACGACTACGATGACGCGGTCGAAGCTCTCCATCCTCTGAACGAGCATCTCTCCGCGGTTGCGCTGATCGAGAGCTATCTGCCGCACACGCACCCCGTCGCCTTGCTCCACCACCTGGACGATGTACTCCTGGGGCACCAGGTTGTTGGTGCGTACAAAGCCTTCAGCGTCCCATCCCGAGTTGCCTGTATCCTCGTCGAAGAAGCCAATCTCGGGTATGGCGATACGATCAATGCAAAGCCCAGTGGCGTTGATGGCCTCGTCGGTGACGTATTGAAAACGCAGCAATATTTTTTGTCCAGCATAGGGAGTAAGGTCCACTTTTTCCTCGATCCAACCGCCGCTGCTCCCCGTGTAGCCGGGGCCAAAGCTATTACCAACGGGGTTGCGAGGAGAGGAGCTGGGAGTGTTGATAATATCCCAGGTAGTGCCTCCGTTGGTGGAGAGCTGCACGTATCCATAGTCCCAGTCCTCCTCTGCCTCGAACCAAAGGTGGAAAGAGAGGGTGGCTCTCATCACCTGGGTGAGGTCTACTGCCCGGGTAAGAGATGAGCTGATGGAATCGCCCCGATTACTCCACCAGCAGCCTTGGCCCTCCAGGGCTACGGGTAGGAGGGGAGTCTCTCTCAGGCCCTGGAAGGTGACCCTTAAGTTGCCCTTTGGAAAGTCCAGCTCGGTGTAGTGGGCTGCATACTGCGGAACGGTGAACTCACTCTGGCTGTAACTGTCGACAAAGTTAGAGACCCTGACCTTCACCTCGTCGGTGGGATAGCTGTAGGGACCGTCGCCGTCCAAGTCAAGCAGATTGGCCACCACCCAGTTGCGAAACACGTCGCGAAAAGTAACATCGAACCCTCTCTGCCCCAGGTAGTCGTTGATTCCGTTGATGCCATCAGCCTGCTCCTTGACCAAATCCCCCAGCCGCTCCCTTGGGCCGTAGTGGGCTGCCAGGTACTCAAAGAAGATAAACGAGCCGCTATAGTGGGGCGACGTAGCCGAAGAGTCGTCGGGCCAGTGGGCCAAAGAGATGCTGGGGAATACGGCGAAAGTCCCAGGGCCGATGGGGCTGTATGCAGCTACTTTCACCGCCACCTCCGAGAGGCCTTCGTTAACCCAGGTCTCCTCGGTGGGGTCATGGTTCCAGTGGATGGCGTGCTGTAACTCGTGGGACAGCGTGGCCAAGTATTGAAGTGAGCCCACCCTGAGAGCCCCGGCGTTGATGTAGATGATCTCCCGCTGGTTGCTGTATTGATGGACGCTGACAGGGTACTCGTCCACTGAGCTGTAGTAGCCTGCTACTCCCTTTAGGCGGGCGTGGAGGATAGTAAGGTGGGGATCATTGTCTACCCCAGGAGTCCACTCGGTCCCGAAGACGGTAGTTACCCTTGGATAGATGCGCTCCTCGAAGATGCGGGCACTTCGCTCCAGGTCTTTTTGGCTCACCTTAAGCCCTTCCTCCACGTACCAATAAGCGTGAGGAGAGATCAGCCTCAGGATGGCCGTAGTGGTGTAGGAGCGAACGTTGGTGATATCGGTAAGCCAGAAGGTGTCTGTGTGTCCCTCCTCGTAGCTCACGGGCTCAGGGTTCACAATTCGGGTTATGGGTTCGTCGCTCTTGATAACCAAGGAGCGGGCGAGTTCGTAAAGGTCGCGCTGGGGCGGCTCGATAGAGACATCATGCGGGATCGGTGCTGCTATTTTTCTCTCAGTGGAGGGTTCCTCCTGGGTAGTGAGAGGAGGGCTCGGTGTTGCTTCTGCTTCAGGCGAGGTAGTACCCGAAGGGCTGGGGCTAGGCGAAAGAGAGGGCGAGGGAGTTGGTGTAGCCGTAGATATTTCTATCTTACCAGCGGTGGGCTCTATAGTGGGCGTTCGGGTGGGTATGCAGGCAGCGCCTGTGATGAGCAGGAGGATCAGAGCGAGGAGCATCCCCTTTGAACCGACGGATGAACGGAGTCGTCTACTGACCTTAAGGCTGTCAAGAGCTGTAATGGACTTCACACATACCAGTATACCCCAGTAGGATCACTGCTCTCTATGGACAAAGTGCTCATGAGCCGTTGCGTTTCACATCGAGGATGAAATATGTGTGAAGCGGCCTGTGGTTAACGGGCTCACAATGAGCGTGTTTGCCTGCTCGTCTTGAGTCTGTCGAAGGGCGAGCACTCATTTACGGGACTGCTTCCTGGTTGAAACGGTTCATGGCCTGATCCATGCCTTCAGTGAGGAGGATCACAAGGGCGTCAGCCACCCTGTCCAGTGCCACCTTTAAAACTTCTCTCTGCTCCTTGGAGAAGTGCCCCAGCACGTAGCTAACATCGTTCTGAGGGTTGGCAGGTCTGCCGATGCCGACTCTCACCCGTGCAAATTGCTGGCTGCCCAACTCGGCTATTATAGACTTGACTCCGTTGTGGCCCGCCGCCCCGCCCTGGGGGCGAATGCGAATCCTGCCTGGTGGAAGGTCCATATCATCGTAGATGACCAAGAGGTTGTCATTGTCGGCGCTGAACCGAGAAAAGAGATAGCGGACGGCATCGCCACTACGGTTCACATATGTCCTGGGCTTGGCCAGCACTACCTCCTGACCCTCCACTTCCCCCAGACCCAGCACAACCAGATGTCGCCGCTGGGATAGCCGTATACCCCATCGGCGGGCCATGAAGTCTACACACATGAAGCCCACGTTGTGGCGGCTACGGGCGTACTCACGGCCGGGGTTGCCCAGGCCCACAATGAGAAGCATGGTTATCGAAGCAGCGCTCGTATGAAGTCTGCCAGCTCGTCGTCAAGGGTGTTGGACAAGGCTGTGAGATCGCTGGCAAGGACGATCTTGAGGAAGTCTTCCAGCCTTTGGTCAGCAGGACCGTGGAGAATACGTCCCACCAGCAGCCGGCCCAGCCGTCTGGTCTGACGTGCTAGAGCCCGGTCCAGCTCCTGAAGGAGCTGCTCAACTTCCCTGTTTGGAAGTTCTTCTCCCAGCACCAGTCCACAGCTTTCACAGGTGGGCTTCGCGTCTAAAACAGGGGGCTGGAGATTCAGGTCGCAGCGTTTAATGGGTGTCTCAAAGGATTGAAGCCCCTTGTCCAGTTTGAGAGATAGCTTCCGGCCCAGTTGGGTAATGGAATTAAGTCTCTTCAGCGCTTGCACCTTCAGCCGGGATTCCTCAAAAGCAGCGTTTAGTGATAAGGCTTGCTCGCAGTACTGCCGGTGATTAGCCAGGTAGGCCTGGGTGTAGTGCTCTTTGAAATTTAGAAACTGGGATTTGATCCTGGGCCATGCCTGGGAGTCGGCAAGAAGAACAGAGAGGGATAGCTGACCTTCTACTGCCATCCGTTCAAGAGAGAGGTGCGGATAGCTTGCGGGGACATCTGCTCCGGCCAGGTAACGCGTCGCCTCAATTATCTCGTTAGTACACTCCCCCAGTGAAAGCATGAAACCCAGCATTTCTAGGTCTCTGGACAGTCCAAACGGATCGGAGTAGTAATGGCGACACGTTTTATACACCTCTTGAAAGCTCTTATTGCCACATACACCGTTCAGCCTGTCCAGGGTGGACTCCTCCACCACCACCTCCTCATCTGTGTGAGGTGGGTGGCTTCTGAGAGAGGCCAGAGCTCCCCGAGCCCGTGCCATGTCTCTCGCGATGCTGCCGAGCCTAGTCAAGAGCACCTTCTCCTGAGGTAAGGGCTCCGTAACCTCTTTGAGCACCTCAAGCCCAGGGCAGAGAAGAGAGGTGTACATTAGGGCGTCGTTCCATGTGACCTCCTGGATAAGGCGTAGGCTGGTGACTCTGGTCGCCAGATCATCTTGCCATGGTAGGAGAAGAATCATATCTCTAGTGACCCTTCGACCTGGGATCTCAATTCCACGACTGAGATGCAGACCATGGTCCGGCTGCAGAGTAATCTCCACCTCAGGCTGACCATGGTATACAAAGGCCAATAAATAGAGAATGGCAAAAGGGTGAGTTAAGCCGTAGCCGTGGGCCAAGGAGGTCTGAGCCTCCTTCCAGGGTAGCACTCCCTTATTGCGCTTCAGTACCTGGCGGATCCACTTGATAGGGGTGCTCCTCGTGGGGTCAAAGGTGCCGGGTTTGTGGGGTTGGGAGAGCCCCAGGGCCGGCCCAAGGGCGACTAGAGGCTCCCTCTCCTGGTCGGTGGAGGTGAAGATGGCTTCGTAGATCTTACGGGCGTCTGTGGGAGAGAGGGGCCGAGGCAGCCGCGAGGGTCTCAAGGGGAGGGAGCTGTAGCTCCAGTCCAACAGAGAGTGGGCCAACCGCCGGAACCAGGCCGCCGCGTCACCACCAGAAAATATCTCCGAAGGACTCTCGGTAAGGGTGGCCTGGGTGTATATAAGGCCCGAAGCATACCGGCCTCCCTCCTCCATAAGCTGCTCTGACAGTGTTCCACGCTGACGGTCCAGGGAATCGAGGATAAGGGCACTTTGGGCGTCTCTCTGGGTACGATAGGTAGCCATGGTCTCACGAACAGCGGTGAGATCCCGGTTGAGAGCATCCCGCTGCGAAGGGTTTCGCCTTCTAGGGATGCAGACGGCGATGCGAGAGTCATTGAGGGTATCCAGAGGCACAGCACGGCGGGACCTGAGGAAGACGATACGAAAGTATATGTCGCCCTCCAGGGCGTCTCCCCAGAGCGGATTCCATTCCTCTGCAAAGAGGACTTCACCCTCGTACTGTAACCCTCGGTAGCTGAGGGTAAAGGGTTGGGATTCCCCTGGAGGATAGAGATGGGCCAGGGGCGTCCATTGGTGGGCGGTGGTCATGAAGTGCTCTTATCTCCCTCTTCAAGCATCTGCAGAAGCTGTTTTTCGTCGAGAATATTGGTACCTAGTCGCTTGGCGTCATCCAGCTTCGAACCTGGCCCCTCACCCGCCACCAGGTAGCTGGTCCTGCGAGTCACGCTGGAACTGGCCGTTCCTCCCAGCTCTTTGATGCGGGCCTCGGCGCGCGCTCGGCTCACAGAGGATAGAGTACCAGTAAGACAGAAGGTGAGACCTGCCAAGGGTAGCTCCCTCTCTTCCGCTGCAGGAGGCTCTTGAGCCAGCTTCACCCCCGCAGTCCTCAGTCGCTCGATGGTCTTGCGGGTCTCCTGCACCTGGAAGTAGGCCACAACGCTGGCTGCGATCTTTGGCCCCACACCAGGTATGGATGTAAGCTGCTCCTCGGTGGCTTGAGCCAACTCCTCAATGCTTTGAAAGTGCTTGGTCAGCAGCTCTGCCATCTCTGAGCCTACGTGGAGGATGCCCAAGGCGATAATTATGCGGGCCAGGGGGCGGCCTTTACTCTCTTCGATATTAGACATGATCTTGGTGGCCAGCTTCTCTCCCATGCGCTCCAGCTCTAGGAGCTGCTCCTTTTTCAAGTAGTAGAGATCGGCCACGCTCTTGGTCAGCCTCGTATCTATCAGGAGGCGGCACCATTGCTCTCCCAACCCCTCAATGTTCATGGCACCCCGGCCGACGAAATGCTTCAAAAGCTCGAAGAACTGGGCAGGGCAGGCGGTGTTGGGGCACCGGTGCATGGCCTCCTCTGCCGACTTGACCACCGGGGTATGGCACACAGGGCACCTATCAGGCATATGAAAGACACGCTCTTCCCCGGTGCGCCTCGGTACCACGGGACCAACTACTTGAGGAATAACCTCCCCTGCCCGCTCCACTGTCACCCAGTCTCCGATCCGGATGTCCTTACGATGGATGTCCTCCTCGTTGTGGAGGGTAGCCATCTTGACGGTGGCTTGACTGACATTGACGGGTTCCAGGATGGCAAATGGGTTGAGGCTGCCGGTACGGCCCACGTTAATGCCTATGTCTATCAGTCGGGTGATGGCCTGTTCAGCGGGGAACTTGTAGGCGATGGCCCAGCGAGGCTCCCGGCCCACGAAGCCAAGGGTCTGCTGCAGCTGCAAGGGGTTCACCTTGACCACCACACCATCCGTCTGATAGGACAGCTGGTGGCGCTCCTCCAGCCAACGGCGGTAATAATCTTCCACCTCTTCCAGGGTATTGCAGAGAGTGTTGTGAGGGTTGAGCCTGAAGCCCAGTTCCTTGAGTTCCTGGAGGCTGTCCCAGTGGTTCTCGGGAAAGGTGCCATCTTCCTTGGAAACCAGGGAGTATACGAATATGGCCAGATCGCGGGAGGCGGTCATGCGGGGGTCTAGCTGGCGGATGGAGCCGGCACCGGAGTTTCGGGGGTTGGCGAAGGGAGGGTCGCCGCGTGCTACGCGCTCCTCGTTAAGTCGCTTGAAGCTCTCAAAAGGCATATGCACCTCTCCCCTCACCTCCACCCGCCGAGGGGGATTGGCTTGCAGCATCAGGGGGATGCTTTTCACAGTTCTCAGGTTCTGGGTCACCTCCTCGCCACGATAGCCATCGCCCCGAGTGGCACCCTGGATCAGGTGTCCATCCTGGTAAAGAAGAGACACCGCAAGGCCATCTATCTTCAGCTCGCATACCATCTCAAAGTCGGCGTTGTCCAGGAGGTTCTTAACCTGGCGGTACCATGTCTGAAGCTCCTGGAAGTCAAAAGCGTTGCGCAGACTGAGCATAGGTGTTGAGTGCTCCACTTCATTGAAGCCCTCTGCTGGGGCTGCTCCAACCCGCTGGGTGGGCGACTCGGGGGTGATTAGCTCAGGATATTTGGCCTCCAGATCCTTCAACTCCACCATCATCCGATCGTACTCGGCGTCGCTTATTAGGGGATCATCGAGAGCGTAGTAGCGATAGTTGTGAAAGGTAAGCTCATTCCTAAGCTGCTCAAGCCGTTCTAATTCTTGGGTGTCCACCATAGCCTTGATGCCCTTATGGATTTGTTAATAGCGACAATCTCCACTGTGTTTTGGCTAGCTCACCATCGACTGTCACTCGTTTTTTCCTATCCAGCTCATCTCTAAAAGTATAATATCATGTCTTATGGAAATTGTGATGTGGCTCCCGCTACTTGTGTCATCCCTGCAGCGCAGGGGTACCCTTTGGTTCGCGTTGCCAATTAACCAACATTGGCAAGAAGGCCAATGGCCGTCCGATAGATTTGTCACACAGGGAAGATTATACTTATCTATGGGAGTTTCCCCTTATGGCCGATGTTCGCCCCTTCAGGGCTTTAAGATACAATCCCCAGGTGGTGGGTGCGCTGGCCGATATCATTTGCCCTCCCTACGATATCATCACGCCCGAGATCCAAAGCGCCCTCTACCAACGTAGTCCCCATAACATGGTAAGGCTAGAGGCAGGGGAGAGCCTGCCTTCGGACACGGCTTTGGACAACGTATACAGCCGTGCCGCCGTCCTATACCACGCTTGGCTGCAGGAGGGAGCTCTTATTAGAGAGGTAGGGCCTGCCTTTTACCTGGTTCGCTACGGCTTCAGGTTTGAGGGGAAGGAGGCAGCCCAGCTTGGACTCTTCGCCTGTGTTCAATTGGAGGAGTTTGAGAGCGGAATAATACTCCCGCATGAACGTACTAGGGCAGAGGCAATCAGTGACCGCCTTGCCCTGATGGAGGCTTGCAACGCTAATTTTAGCCATGTGATGTCCCTCTATCGTGATAGGGAGGGCAAGCTGGCGTCTGTTTTTGAGCGGATAATGTCAGGGCCTCCTCTGATGGCGTTCTCCTCCCAGGACTATGAATTATCTCTGTGGAAGATAGAAAACCCGCCTCAGATAGACCAGATCAGGGAGGAGTTGGCTGACAAGAGCTTGTACCTGGCCGATGGTCATCACCGGTACGAGACAGCATTGAGGTATCGGGACATGGTCAAATCCGGAGCAGAGGTATC
The DNA here is from genome assembly GCA_965248115.1 of Dehalococcoidia bacterium. Lineage (GTDB taxonomy): Bacteria > Chloroflexota > Dehalococcoidia > Lucifugimonadales > CBDFII01 > CBDFII01. The sequence continues at coordinate 263,357 of CBDFII010000005.1, read as the reverse complement.
ACCCCACCCCGACGATGCAGTCAATTTCGTGATGATGGCTCTAATCGAGATGGAGGACCCTGGGCTGATAGTGCTGCCCTATCATAGAGTGGTTGGGGGACTTGAGTCTCCTCTCGCTGCTAGGGTCTGGGACAGACTTACCGAGCTATTTGACATGCGCCCCTTCTCGAGGGTCGCTGACTGGGATATTGATGCCCTGCTTGCGGAGATAAAAGAGAGGGGTCGGGAGAGGGAGGTCGTGGGTCTTCTGGGTCCTGGTGGTGAAGGACCCTACCTCCTCACTCTTAGGGATAGGGTGAACCTAAACGAATGGGGCCCCATAGCCTCCTTCGAGGGCTGGATTCTCGAGGAGATTGTGTTCAAGCCTATTCTGGGAGATTCCTCATCGCAGCACTTAACCTGGATTCACGATGCTGCTGAAGCGATCGAAAAAGTCAGAACAGGGGAGCAGCAGATGGCCCTACTCCTTAAGCCCCTTCCTATAGAGCTGTTTGAGACCGTTGTTAGCCGAGGGGAGCTGCTGCCTCCCAAGTCTACCTTCTTCTATCCCAAACTTCCCGCAGGGGTAGTAATAAATCCTTTAGATGGAATGCTCTAACCAGGTAGCCTCTGGCTGTGTGTGGTTATTGTCCACCTATCACACTTGATGCAACCAGCAGTAATCTCCGACAGGGGTGTATCTGCGCAGAGGTCTTTTCTTCCGCTGGCTCTAAAATGTCTGAGCGATTGTATGGCGTAGCTCAGGCATTATTTGAGCCTTCTCCAAAGGCAGGCTAGAGTTTCACTATTCGTGCCGACTCGATGTGAGGTATAGTTCGAATCTCATCCAGTACTGGGTCGGGCATAGGATCATCAAGGCCCAGGATCATCATCGCCTCACCTCTGGCGGTAAGACGGCCCACCTCCATGAAGCTAATATTGACGTCGTTGCGTCCAGTAATAGTGCCCACCGCACCGATGAGGCCCGGCTGGTCGCGGTGTTCGATAAAAAGCAGGTAGGGCACCGTGGGAACGATATCCAGCCAGTAGTGGTTGACCCTAACTATATGGGTCTCATCCCGCATGGCTGTGCCTCCGATGGTGGTAGCGGCTGTGGCGGTATTAAGGGTGGCCGTTATAAGGTTGCTGTACTGGGAGGCCATCGACTCTTTCTGCTCTGTTACTTTCAGGCCCCGGCGTGACGCCATGACGGGAGCGTTAATCAAATTGACACGCTCGGCGCTCACCGGATCTAGCAGCCCTGCTAGCACCGCCGATTGTAAGAGCGCGGTGTCATGTTGAGCTATGTCTCCTTCGTACCGGATGTCCACGCTAACAAACTGGCCGTCGGCCAACTGGGTGAGGAGTTTGCCTACCAGGGAGGCCACGGGTAAGTATGGGGTCACCACAGCTTGGACCTCCCGGGGGAGGAAGGGGGCATTGACCGTGTTGGAGGCGGGCTCGCCCCGCAGCACAGCCAGCACCTGCTCCGCCACCTCTATGGATACCTCGGTTTGAGCCTCCTGGGTGGAAGCGCCCAGATGGGGCGTTACCACCACCCTGGGATGTCGTACCAGGGCTGAGTCCCCCGGAGGTTCATGAGAGAAGACGTCCAGGGCCACACCGGCTAGCCTATTCTCCTCTAGGGCGTGAAGTAGTGCCTCCTCGTCCACTAGTTCACCCCTGGCCACGTTAATCAGGTAGGAGCCTGGTTTCATTTTAGTCAACTCAGGGGCCCCAATGAGGTGGTTGGTAGCCTCAGTGAGGGCGGTATGGAGTGTTATGAAATCGGACTCCGATAGCAACTGGGCCAGAGGAACCAGTTCAACACCCAACACTCGGGCATAGTCGGGGGCGACAAAGGGGTCGTAGGCCAATAGGTGCATTCCAAAGCCCTGTACTCGTCGGGCTACTTGGGAGCCTACCCTTCCCAGGCCGATTATGCCGAGGGTCTTATTACGCACCTCGATTCCCATAAACACACCGCGATCCCACTTGCCCTCCTTTAGGGAGTGGTGGGCCTGTGGTACATTGCGGGCCAGGGCCAGAAGGAGGGCTATGGTGTGCTCTGCCGCGGCCACGGTGTTGCCAGTAGGTGCGTTTACAACAGCGATGCCGCTGCTAGTGGCGGCCTCCAAGTCGATGTTGTCCACCCCTATGCCCGCACGCCCGATGACTTGAAGCGCCTTTGCCTCCTGAATGACCTCGGCAGTGACCTTGGTCTCGCTGCGGAGCACTAGGGCTTCGTACTGGTCTATAACTTGCATTAGCTTCTCGTGGCTAAGACCCTTGAGGACATCCACCTGGGCCTGGCTTTTGAGCAGCTCCACCCCTTGAGGGGCTATGGATTCGGCAACCAGTATGCGAGGCATGTTCTCTATCTTCTAGCGGTGGGGGCCAGTTTGAATCCTACTTTAGGCAGCGCCCACGCGAGGGCGTTGAGCACCTCTTGGATGTCCTCCTCCTTGACGTACCCCATGTGACCGATGCGGAAGATCTTGCCTTGTAGCCGGCTTTGACCCCCTGCCAGCACCACGTTACTCTCGGAACGCAAAAGCTCAAGCAACCGTTTGCCATCTACTTCCTCAGGCATTTTCACAGCAGTTACCGTGTCGGAAGCGTGAGGGCCATCTACCAGCAGCTCAAGCCCCAGGTCTTTCAGTCCCTCCCGGGTGATTCTTGCGATGTGGCGGTGACGTTCGAAAACCTGCTCCATTCCCTCCTCCAAAAGCATATCCAGAGCTGCCCTCAGCCCGTGGTATAGGGGGAGGTTGGGGGTCCAGGGGGTCTGGCCCCGATCCAGGTAGCGCTTGGCCGCCGCCAGGTCGAAATAAAAGCGGGGCATCTTGGCCTCTTTGTGAGCCTCCCAGGCCCTGGGACTGACACATATAAACGCCAGTCCAGGAGGCGTCATCAGCCCCTTTTGGGAGGCGCTGCCCACCATGTCGCAGTGCCATTGGTCCACTGGAAGGGGGATGCACCCCAAACTGCTGACGGCGTCCACCACCAATAGCTTATCAAACTCTCCTTTTACCACCTGGGAAATGGCCTCCAGATCGTTGGTTACTCCAGTGGAGGTCTCGTTGTGGGTTACTAGCACCGCCTTTATCGCTGTGTCCTCATTCAGGGCGATGCGTATCTCATCCACGTCGGCTGGGCTGCCCCACGGGAACTCCAGCCTTCTCACTTGTGCTCCATAGACCTGGGCCATATCAGCAAATCGGTCTCCAAAGGCCCCAATGGTCACCGCCAGAACCTTGTCATCGGGCGACAGGCTGTTAACTATGGCGGCCTCCATGCAACCGGTACCTGAGGCTGTGAGGATAAGGAGGTCATGTTCCGTCATACAGATTCGCTTCAGCTTCTCCGTAAGGTCCAAGATGAGCTCCTTGAACTCAGGGCCCCGATGATTGATCATAGGCCCACTGGCTGCCTCTACCACTTGGGGCGGGACCGGAGTGGGGCCGGGCGTCCTCAGGTTCTGTACGGCAAGCTTCACAACACCTCCTTGGTTCATAATAGCTAATTAGTTTTGCTGGTCGTCACCAGTTATAGTGACATAACGTCGCTTACCCACCTTGATCACGTCGCCGGGCCTCAGGTCCGAAGCCAGGTAATCTCCCACCAGGGTTTGCGCCTCGCCGGAGGGCTTGATTATCTCTACCGCCCCCTGGTTTAGCAAACGTTTGGCTTCGGTATTGCTGGCGGCTAGCTTGGCAGCTACCAGAAGCTTACTCATCCGGCGTTCCTCAACGTCAAAGTGCCCAGCCTGCGAAATACTTGGTAGCTGAAATTCGGGTATTGTTTCAGGCAGATCCCGTCTTTGAACCACGCGCTCGAAATGTTTCTGGGCCCTGCCGGCCTCTTGGGGGCCGTGGAACTGGGTAGTCAGCTCGTGGGCAAGCCGCTTTTTGAGCTCCAAGGGGTTCACCAACTGGGCCTCCAGAGAGTGGCTCATCTCAGAAAGCTCCTCGTCGGGCACGTCGGTTAGGTATTCAAAATAGTCCATAACAAGTGTGTCAGGTATGGACATCATCTTGCCGTACATATCGTTGGGTGGCTCTTCAACGGCGATGTAGTTGTCTAGGCTCTTGCTCATCTTCTGGACTCCGTCGGTGCCCGCCAGCATGGGCATGAGGAAACACTGCTGAGGCTGTTGGCCCATCATCTCCTGAAGCTCTCGTCCTACAAGGAGATTAAACTTCTGGTCGGTGCCCCCAAACTCCACATCGGAGTTTATAGCCACCGAGTCATAGGCCTGGAGCAGTGGATAGAGAAGCTCGGTTATAGCTATGGGCCTATGGGCCTCGAAACGTTTGGCGAAGTCATCCCGATCCAAGAACTGGGCCACGGTGAAGCGGCTAGTGAGGCGCAACACATCGCCTAAGTCGAACTTGCCGAACCACTCGCTCTGCCACGCCACCTGTGTCCTCTCTCTGTCGACCACTTTGAAGAACTGGCGTAGATAGGACTCAGCGTTATCCTTCACCTCCTGATGGGTCAGCATGGGGCGCGTGGCCGATTGACCGCTGGGGTCGCCGATCTGGGCCGTCCAGTCGCCTACGATAAGGATCACCTGGTGGCCTAGCTCCTGGAACTGTCGTAGCTTGCGCAAGCCTACCACATGGCCCAGATGTATGTCGGGTCTGCTGGGATCAAATCCCATCTTTAGTCGAAGGGACTGACCTCCCTGGAGAATCTTTACCAGCTCTTCCTCAACGATTATCTCCGTTACTCCCCGTCGGGTTATCCTGTGAAGGGTATTTTCGTCCAACACCTTAGGGCCCGTCCTAACTGGCGAGGATAGCCCGGGTCTGGGCCACATCCTGCTTAATCTGCTCCACTAAGGCCTCCACTGTAGGGAAGGCGATCTCGTCCCTAAGACGACAGTCGAACTCCAGGGTCAAGGCTTTGCCGTACAGGTCGCCCTCAAAGTCCAGGAGGAAACTCTCCACCAGCCTTTGGCCTGTCCCGAAGGTGGGCCGTACCCCCACACTGGTGGCTGAAAGATAGCGCTGCCCGTCTAAAACAGTCCAGGTAGCATATATGCCGTCGGCGGGAATGACCAGATCGGGTTCCAGGGAGAGATTGGCAGTAGGAAAGCCGAGGCTTTTCCCCCGCTCCTCGCCCTTCACCACCAGTCCAGAGAGGGAGTAGAGGCGGCCCAACATCTGGCTGGCCCTCTTCACGTCGCCCTGTCCCAAGCCAGCACGTATCTGGCTGCTCTTGACGATGACCTCTCCCATAGCAAAGGGCTCAACCACTTTCACCTCGAAATCCAACTCTTGACCGAGGGCCTTAACGGTTTGGACGTTTCCTTCCCTTTCGCGGCCGAGGGCAAAGTCGGGGCCTATAACCAGGCCACGCACCGCGAGGGTTTCGACCAGGAGGCTCACAAACTCCCTTGCTCCCATTAGAGAGAGCTGGCGAGTGAAATCCACAGGGATCACCAGATCCGCTCCTGCTCTGTGCAAAAGAGTGATGCGCTCTTCCAGACTAGTAATATAGCTGACTTCTTGGCTGGGGCGCAACACAGTGCGTGGGTGGTTACGAAAGGTGATCACCGTTGCCATGCAACCGGTGCGGCTCGCTTCCTTCTTAAGACTCCCAAGGAGGTGCTGGTGGCCAAGGTGTACCCCATCGAAGGTTCCTATGGTAAGTACCGTCGGTTGGGGAGGCGCTGCCGAGGACAACTCCTCTTGGATCGTCGTGGTCACCTCGGTCCCTGTTCACTTACCGTGAAGCGTGCACCCTTTTGGAGCCTTAGAACCTTAGGCAAGGCCGTTGCAGTTGGGATGTTAGCATAGCCCAATAGAAGCGTCAACTTGTGTTCCCTCAAACTCAGGTGCCGAGCTTCAAGCCTCAAAATTAAGGTTCTCATGGCCTGGAGAGAAGTATCAGCCAAAACTTGATTGAAGGTAACCGCGCCACTGCCTTGCCCCGCAGGCGGAGTTAACTGAAAGGGCCATTCTAGGAGTGGGTGGGGGCTGGCACCTTCCCTATCGACTGGGCCACGCTCCTTATCTGCTCCATTAGCTTGGCGAAGTTCTCGAAGGTAAGGGACTGGGGCCCATCGCACTTGGCCAGATCGGGGTTGGGATGGACCTCCACAAGGAGGCCGTGGGCGCCAGCGGCCACCGCTGCCAGGGCGATGGGGGGCACCAGGTACCACTTGCCGGTGCTATGGCTGGGGTCGGCAATGATGGGTAGATGACTGAGTCGCTGGATGACGGGGATAGCGGCCAAATCTATTGTGAAGCGGGTTTGGTGTTCAAAGGTGCGAATGCCTCGCTCGCACAAGATAAGCTGGCTATTCCCTCCCGAGAGGATATACTCAGCGGCCAGCAGCCACTCCTCATAGGAGGCGGCTAGCCCACGCTTGAGGAGGACCGGCTTCTTAGCTTTGCCCACGGCATCCAGCAGGTTGAAGTTCTGCATATTTCGAGCACCCAATTGGAGGATATCGGCATATTGGGAGACCGTGTCCACGTCCTCGGAGGTCATTACCTCGGTAATGATGGGTAGGCCTGTCTCCTCACGGGCCTTGGCCAGCAGCTTGAGCCCCTGGACTCCCATGCCCCGGAAGCTGTAGGGCGAGGTGCGAGGCTTGAAGGCGCCACCCCGTAACATGTGGGCACCCGCAGCCTTTACTGCTATGGCGGTAGAGACCATCTGCTTCTCGTCCTCGACTGAGCAAGGCCCAGCCATCACCACCAGCTCGTCGCCCCCTATAACCACATCACCTACCTTGACGGTGCTGTTCTCTTTCTTAAACTCGCGGCTGGAGAGTTTGTAGGGCTTGGAGATAGGCACTACCTCCATAACGCCGGGAAGAAGCTCCAGCTCGTCTTTCAAATCCGGGAAGATTTGACCCAATACCCCTACCACTGTACGCTCCACTCCACTGGATAGGTGGGCCTGAAGGCCGTGGGACTCTATCCGGCGCTCGACCTCCTTAAGGTCGTCATCTGTGCTATCTTTCTGCATTACAACGATCATGTCTGCCTTCGCTTTTTTAAGATCACCCCGAGGTCAGCCCAGTGCCCCCAAAGCCAACCGTTATACTTCCTCTTTGTTCGATCTGAGAGAAGTGGCTTCCTTCAGATATACATGCATCAGCTCGTGGGGCTCTTTATCTGTGTTTACCAGTATAAGGATACGAATGCATCTAGGCAAGCTATCTGGCACCGCCATTTCATGACCACACAGAAGAGCGATGTCGCTCCACCCCATTTGTCGTGCAGCGGCAGCAGGAAACTCAGCATTGAGATCGGGAGTAGTAGTGAAGAAGACGGACGCCACCTGGGACTGTTCGATGTTGTTAGCATCTATGATTTGCTCTAGAAGCTCTTTAGTGGCGCTAAGGATGGCCTCTTTAGTATTAGAGGTGGCGGTGGTCGCCCCACGGATTCCGCGGCAGGCCAGGGTCATAGTGGGCCTCCTTGGGGGGTGGGGAGGAGGCGACTAAGCTCCCCAACGAACCGCTGCGCTTCCGCTATCATCTGGTGTCGGGGCGACTTCATCAGCAAACGGATTAAGGCGCTTCCTACTAAAGCTGCATCGGCGTAGCTAGCAATTTCCTCCACATGCTCCCTCTGGGATACTCCGAATCCTAAGGCCAGGGGTAGCGTCGTATAGCGCCGCACTCTTTGTAGTATGTCTATCGCACTGGCAGGCAATTGCTCCCGTTCGCCAGTAACGCCCGTCAGGCTGACGCAGTATATGAATCCTGAGGCCGAACTGCAGGCCCTTTCGATGCGGGCGTCGGTGCTGGTGGGAGCCAGAAGGTATATGAGGTGAATACCTCTGGGCCTACACTCCTCGAGCATAGGGCCCGACTCGTCGAGAGGCAGGTCGGGCACGATGACTCCATCAACTCCCACCTCCTGGGCCCTGGCGGCGAAACGCTTAATTCCATAGCTGAGTATGGGGTTGTAATATCCCATGAGAATGAGGGGCGTTTGAGGCACTTTATGCCGCAGCTGGCTTACCATCTCTAGGCATGAATGCAAGGTTACTCCTTGCTGCAGAGCATGAAAGCTCGAAGCCTGGATGGTGGTGCCCTCGGCAAGGGGGTCGCTAAAGGGTACCCCCAGCTCAATGGCGTCGGCTCCAGCTTCCACCAGGGCTGGCACCAGCTCCAGGGTGGCCTCTGGATCGGGAAAGCCAACGGTGAGGAATGGGAATAGCCCAGGCCTTCCTCGGGTGCTTATCTGGGAGAAGGTATTGGCGATTCTATCCATCTGAGCCTGTCTCATAAAGCTGAGAGTTCCAGTATGCTATCTTTCTGGATTCCCGCGAAAGCGGGAATGACGGCTTATTTTGCAGTATTTCATACTCTATCAGGGTGGTCGTGATCGCTAACCGTAGGACTGCCTCCACCCAAAATCCTGGCAGGAGACTGTCTGAGACAGGCTCATCTGGTTGCTTTTCTACCTAGGCCACGGCCCACGCAAGAGAGGTCAGTAACAACGATACAGGATAGCATCGCTATAGCTGTGTGGCAACTGTCCGCCATCGTAGTGTAAACTACAACCGTAGAAGGGGTGGCGATTTGGACCTGTTTGAGCATGGAAGAGGAGCTGAGAGGAAGGGGAATACTCCCTTAGCAGCCCGAATGAGACCCCATAGCTTTGCCGAGTTTGTGGGTCAGGAGCACATCGTGGACCCCGGTCGGATTCTACGAAGGGCCATAGAGGCAGACCAGACTCCCTCCCTCATCCTATGGGGACCCCCAGGAAGTGGCAAGACCACCCTGGCATTCCTTATCGCCCACCTGACTCGCTCCCAGTTTGAGGCCATGAGCGCCGTCACCGCCGGGGTAGCCGATCTGCGTCGCATTGTAGACCAGGCCAGGGAGCGCTATAACCTGTATGTCCAGCGCACTATCATATTCATAGATGAGATCCACCGGTTCAACAAGGCACAGCAGGATACTATTTTACCTCATGTGGAGAATGGGACCGTAACCTTTATTGGTGCCACCACCGAGAACCCTTCCTTTGAGGTGATAGCTCCCCTTCTCTCCCGCTGCCGGGTTTTCACCCTCTACCAGCTCACCAATGAAGAGGTGAAGAGCATCGTCCTTGGAGCCATCGCCGATAAGGAGCAGGGCATAGGTGAGCTGGGACTAGAGCTTGAGGAAGACGCCCTGGACCACTTGGTTAACATGGCCAACGGAGATGCCAGGGTAGCTCTAAACGCTATGGAGATGGCTGCCTACGCCACAATCGATGCTGAGAAGGATTCCAGGAGTATTCCCTTAGCCACTATCGAGGAGGCCCTTCAGCAAAGGGCCCTTCTCTACGACAAGGCAGGGGATCAACACTACGATACTATCTCTGCCTTCATCAAGTCGGTACGGGGATCCTCACCGGATGCAGCTCTCTATTGGCTAGGGCGAATGATCGAGGCAGGAGAGGACCCCTTGTTCATGGCCCGACGCCTGGTTATCCTTGCGGCGGAGGACATTGGCCTGGCAGAGCCCATGGCGCTGCCCATAGCCATGGCCGCCCAGCAGGCGGTTCACTTCATCGGAATGCCCGAGGGAGCCATCCCCCTGGCCGAGGCGACGGTTTATTTGGCAACCGCTCCCAAGAGTAACTCGGCATACGCTGCCCTCAACCGAGCCATGGAGGATGTCCGCCGTAGCCGCAATGAGCCTGTACCCCTGCACCTGCGTAATGCGGTGACGGGCCTGACGAGGGGGATGGGCTACGGCAAGGAATACAAGAATGCTCATGAGTTCCCCGGCCACTTCGTCCTCCAGGATTTTCTGCCCCCATCGCTAAAGGAGCACCGCTACTACGAGCCCTCGGAGGAGGGCCATGAGAAGGAGATCGCCGAGCGGGTTCGAAGGTGGTGGGGAGAGAGAAACAATGAAAACCCTAAATCCTCGTAATCTGTCGTCAAACCTAGCTATCTGAGGTGCTGATCACCACCGCCTCCCAATCCCTTAAGGAGAACCACATATCATGCGCAACCTCTGGTCTGATAAAGACACTCATACCATGCACGAGCTGGATAAGCTGGTTTACATGAGTCGCCTCATCGGCGCGGACCCGTCACTGGTGGTCTGGGGAGGTGGTAACACATCTATCAAAGTCAACGAGAAGGACTTCATGGGCCGAGACATCCAAGTAATGCGAATCAAAGGCTCCGGGTCAGACATGAAGTCCATCGAGCGCCGCCATTTCCCACGCCTCTTATTAGACAACGTGCTACCTCTGTTTGAACGCGATGCCATGTCCGATGATGAGATGGTAGCTTATCTGGACTGTTGTGTAATGGATCCGAACTCGCCTCGGCCTTCCATCGAGACCCTTCTCCACGCTTTCTTACCCTTTATGTGCGTAGCCCACTCCCACGCTGACGCAGTAGTTGCCTTGACCAATAATGGTGATACTGAGGAAATCCTGGAAAGTGTCTATGGTGACGATGTGGCGGTTGTGGAATATATTCGGCCCGGCTTTCGCTTGTCCAAACTGGTGGGCCTGGCGGTTAAGGAGAACCCCCACATTAAAGGCGTTGTGTTAATGAACCACGGCCTCTTTACCTGGGGCGACAGCCCAAAAGCCGCTTACGATCAACATATCGAGCTGGTGACCAGGGCCGAGGAATATTCTAAGGCGGGGTCAAAGCCCGTTTTCGGTGGCTGGGCGAGGAAGCCACTCATCGCTGAGGAGCGGCATCGGGTGGCCGCCGCCATCTCACCAACCCTGCGGGGCCTGATAAGCCAACGACAAAAGGTAGTTTTGCGATACAACGACTCGCCGGACGTGATGGAGTTCGTAGGCTCTGCGGACGGTCGCCGGTTGAGCGGCATAGGGCCCGCTACACCTGACCACCTGATCCAAACCAAGCGCAATCCCCTTTGGGTCGATGTAGAGGACCCCACTGATTCTTCAAGCATCATTGAAGCATTGCCTCGCAGCGTGGATGCCTACGCTAACGAGTATGCCCAGTGGTATAGAGAGCATACGTCCGGCCAGGATTCCATGCTGGATTCCTATCCACGGGTGGTTCTACTGCCCGGCGTGGGTATGTGGACTACCGGGCGGGACGCGCGAGCCGCACTGATAACGGCTGACATCTACCACCACACTATCAGCGTGATTCGATCCGCCCAATCTGTAGGCGAATACACCTCTCTGCCGGCCCAGGACGCCTACGAAGCCGAATACTGGCCCCTTGAGCTTTATAAGCTGACATTAGGCCCACCAGAAAAGGAGCTGGCTCGTCAGGTGGCCCTGATCACCGGAGCTGCCAATGGAATCGGCAAGGCCATCTCCTATCGACTAGCCGCCGAGGGAGCACACATCGCTATCACGGACATCGACACCGAGAGCGCCCAGAGCGTAGCAGAAGAGATCAATCGCACCGAAGGCGAGGGGCGTGCCGTGGCACTCCAGATGAACGTGGCCGACGAGACCCAGGTCGCCCGAGCGTTTCAGGATCTACGTCTAAGCTACGGGGGGTTGGACATCCTGGTCTCTAACGCCGGTATCGCCCCGGTGGGCGCCATCGATAGGCTATCGTTGGGTGATTGGCAACGCTCCCTGGACATCAACAGCACTGGCCATTTCCTGGTGGCCTCTGAAGCGGTAAGGTTGATGAAGGAGCAGGCCACCGGGGGCAGCCTGGTATTTATCGGCACTAAAAACGTACTTGCACCCGGCGCTGACTTTGGCGCTTATAGTGTTTCCAAGGCTGCGGAGGTTCAGTTGGCCCGAGTGATAGCACTGGAAAATGGTCAGTTCGGGATCCGCTCCAACGTGGTCAACCCTGATGCCGTATTCCAGGGCTCACGGCTCTGGTCTGAGGAAGTCCGGCTGCAACGAGCCGCCGCCCACGGCGTGCCCGTAGACCAACTGGAGGCCTTCTACCAGCAGAGGAACCTACTAAAAGCGCCCGTCCTGGCGGAAGATGTGGCCGAGGCGGTGTTGTTCCTCGCCTCTTCGCGCTCCTCTAAGACCACCGGTGCAATGATCCCGGTAGATGCCGGAGTACGGGAGGCCTTCCCCCGTTAGGCGAAATGGCCTATAATCGGGGCCTGGTGACAATGCAACCATTTTGATGTATCCTTGGTAATGCTTTTTTGGCTATTAAAAGCGTAAATGTAGGAGGGAACCGATGCCATTAACGACCATTGCCCGTGGCCGCGTTTTCGCCTGGAGCCACCAAGTAGGCGGCAGGTCTTCTGGTCAGGACCAATTTGGTGATGGGGCACCTGGCTTCTCAAAGCCTAACGGAATTGCGGTGGGCAAGGACGGTGTTGTGTATGTGCTGGACCCAGAGACAGCTTTTGTTGCGGGTTTCTTTGAACCCCGTGTTAATAAAGTACGTATAGGAGGTCCGTTAGAAGAGAAGTACCTCATGCAAATTGGTGCTCAAGGCGATGGGGATGGTGAATTCCGATTGGTCTCTGCCATTGCCCTGGACAAAGATGAGAACATCTACGTCTCCGATGAGCAACTTCACCGCATATCCATCTTCGACAAGGATGGAAAGTTCCTTGGCAAGTGGGGTACTCCAGGGAATGGTCCTGGCGAGCTTAATGGCCCCTCAGGTATTGCCTTTGATTCAAATGAAACCCTTTACGAGGTAGATGCTCTTAACCAGCGGGTACAGAAGTTCACCAAAGAAGGTGTGTACCTGGGAGGATGGGGCAGCTTCGGTAGCGGAGAGGGCGAATTCAATACCCCCTGGGGGATCACCGTTGACCACAACGACCATGTATATGTAGTTGACTGGAAAAACCATCGGGTTCAGAAGTTCACCACAGATGGGACCTTTCTTCTCCAAATTGGTCGTCCGGCGCCGGGGGCTGGTGAACTCAACTATCCTGAGAAATATCCCAGACACCTGGACTTTTCCCATCTCTACAGACTAGAGGGGGCCGACAGTGGTGAACTCAATCATCCCGCCAATGTGGCGGTAGATAAGGATGGCGATATCTACGTCTCAGACTGGGCCAACGACCGCGTCCAGGTGTACACGGCTGAGGGAGAGTTCATCACTTCCCTTTGGGGCGATGCGAGGCAATATAGCAAGTGGGCCCAGGCGCAGGTTGACGGAAACCTCGATGCCATCAAGGCGATCCGCCGGGCCAAGCACCCTGAAATAGCGTGGCGGTTTAAGAGGCCCATAGGAATAGGCATCGACCACGAAAACAACCGAATCATGGTCGCCGATCAGGGGAGAAGGCGCTTCCAGGTCTACGTCAAAGAGACAGATTACATAGATCCCCAGTTTAACTTGTAGGGATTGTTTTCTTATCCGAGACGTCGCAGTATGCCTCAGGCGTCACACTGGGGATGCCTTGAAACTTCCACGGTGGCACCAGGACCTTGACCTTACCCACATTAGGGACAGCTACCTCCCTGACTATACCGAGAGCCTCCATTTGTGGAAGAGAGAACAGCTGTCCGTAGTTGTAAATGACGGAAGAGTTGCTGTTATAGTTTTGAAGCAGGCTCACTAGCTCGTCGGCCTTCCACTTCTCGAATACCCTCTCCCAGATAGGCTTGGCCCGGAGGGGGAGGTCCCCGGCTCCCTGCCAGCCCATGATATCTCTAGGGGAGCTCTGGAATAGGGGATCATCCAAATACTCCTCCATTCCCAGGGCCGTAAGGAACTCGGCGAACAGCTCTGGCCTACGCACCGGGGCCAGGAGGATATGCTGGTCGGCGGTCTTGTACCCGTGGTTGGGCGGTTTGGCGTAGCCCTCGCAGTAGAAGCCAGACCACTCATCGGGATTCACCATGGTGGTCCATGTGGTCCCCTTGAGATGAAGGAGGGTGCCAAGCATACTCACCGTCACGTGCTGGCCCTCGCCGGTGCGCCACTGGTGGTACAGGGCGCCCAAGATACCGTGGCTGACATAGATGGCGCTCCCCAGACTAGCCAAATCAGGTCCTATACGGACCGGCTCCTCTCCGGGGACACCTAGAGTGTTGAGGCCGTCGGACATGGCCTGGAGGACCAGCTCTGAGGCGGGCTGGTTTCGCAGTGGCCCTCTAGTGCCGAAGGGGGTTATGGTGCAGTGGACTAGTCGGGGGTTGATCTTCTCCAGGTGTTGGTAGCTCAGCCGTAGCCGACCCAGGCGAAGAGGCTCCTCCTCAATGAACACGTCGGCGGTTTTGAGCAGCTCAATGAGTTTATGCCTATCCTGTTCCTTTCCGATGTCTAATCGTAGGCCCTCCTTGTTGCGGTTCAGGTGGAAGAAGGCTGGGCTTTCGTTGTCTATTGAGGCTGGGCCCCACTGGCGGGTGTAGTCCCCCTCTGGAGGCTCCACCTTGATGACCCTGGCCCCGGCGTCGGCCAGGACCAGGGAGGCGTAGGGGCCACACAGGCCCTGGGTCATGTCGATGACCGTAACGCCATCGAGGACACCCTTTCTCATAGGGCCTTGGGGTCCGAAATAGCCCTTGGATGCGGTAACGTCATCCTGGCCAAAGCCCTCCCTGAGGACCTGTTCGGTATCCTGGCCAGGCCAGGGGCCTGGCCTCAAAGCGATGGGGGTCTTGGAGCACTGGAAGGGCACATTTCCAAAGGGGAGGGTGCCAACGTGGGGGTACTTGATGGGCACGATGTACCTGTTGGCCTTCACCTGGGGCAGATTTGGAATGGTCTCGTAATCGTAAAAGAGGCTTACGGGCACCTTGTGTTTCCCAAGCTGGATGGTCCACCACCGAGCGGGCTTGGTGGAGAAGATAGCCTGCAGCTTCGCCTCCAGCTCATCCCTGTGTAGCAGGCGCCCTGAATTTGCAGCAAACCTGGAGTCCTGAAGGAGGTCTGGGCTTTTAATAGCCTTGCACAAGCCCCTCCACTGGGCATCGGTAATCACTCCCACAGCCAACCAACGGTTGTCCTGGCACAGGAAGGCCCTGTGGGGGACGGTAGTGGTACAGGCACTTCCCATGCGAGGCACGTCCTCTCCGGTGGTGAGGAATTCGGCGATGCGGCTGGTCTGGACGGCGACGGAAGCGCCTACCTGGGAGCTCTCGATTTTGATGCCCTTACCGCTCCGCTCCCTGCTAAGGAGGCCCAGGAGGATAGAGGCAGTATGGTACGCACCGGCATTCAGGTCGTGGAATGCCTGGTAACGGTTGAACTCGCCCTCACCATCTCTCCTTCCCGTAATGCTGACAGCGCCGCTGAAGGCCTGGGAGGTGGTATCCTGGGTGCCCTGATCTCTAAGGGGGCCTGAGCTACCGTATCCAGGGTAGCTGCCGTAGACGATACGAGGGTTGAGCTGGGAGACCTTCTCATAGCCCAATCCCAAACGCTCGACAGTACCGTACTTCATGCTCTCGACAAAGACATCGGCATCGCCTATTAGCCTCTTGGCGACCTCTTGCCCCTCAGGAGTCTTCAAGTCCAGGAAAATACCCCTCTTGCCCAGGTTGCAGTGGAGGTAAATGATGGAAAGGTCCTTGGTCTTGGGGTCATTCACGCGTATACCGTCGCCTTCGGGGTGTTCAATCTTGATGACGTTAGCGCCCATGCTAGCCAGGATCATGGTGGCCCACGGACCTACCCCATGGTGAGTCAAATCAAAGACTCGAACACCTTGTAAGGGTCCCGGCATTGGCTTCAACCTCCTGGTCGTGCCCTTAATGCGGCTCGTAAACTGGTGCCTCGCCCAATTGGCTGTCGATCTGTCCCTACGATGGCGGTATGGGAGTGCCTTGAGTCATGGTATCAGCCCTGGGAGATAGTCGATTTACTCACTGGCAACGATTATGTATGCATGGAGGCCCGTTACCCGAACGAGAGTGTCTCCCCCTAGCGCATCTTCCACACGGGTTTGCGCTTCTCGGCGAAGGATCGGGGTCCCTCCATGGCATCTTCGGTCTTGGATATGTCTTGCCTCAGGGATTGGGCAAACGCCTCCATCTCTTCCCAAGGCCGTGTTTTGCTCATGTAAGCGATGCGCTTTATAGCCTGTACCGCCAAAGGTGCACAAAGCTTAATATCCTCTGCGATGGCCTGGGCCTCTTGCATCAAGGCGTCCCTATCAGGTAGGACCTTGTGAATCAGTCCCACACGGAAGGCTTCTTCGGCGCTGATATGGTTTCCTGTGAGGAGAAGGTAGAGAACCTCCCCCAGAGGGACCGCATTTAGGACGTGCAGGTTACCCCAGGAGCTAACACGCGTCTCTATATCTCCCAGCCGGGATCGCTCCGTAGCTATCCGGATGTCGCAGCTTAGGGCTAGACCAAAGCCTCCCGCCAAGGCGTAGCCGTCTATGGCAGCAATGATTGGTTTCCACACTTCCATTCTTACAGGTGTATTCAGGGGCCTTGTACCAGCGGCCATACCACGGGCCGCCATCTCCTTCAGGTCGGCTCCCGCAGAGAAGGCACGACCTGCCCCGGTGACGATGGCCACCAAGAGAGAGGGATCATCACGATAGTCGGTCCAAGCTTCGGCTAGCGACTCGTTTAATTCGGCACTGACAGCGTTTAGAACTTCTGGACGATTGAGGGTTATATAAGCAATCTGATCGCGTTTTTCATAGAGCACTACAGACATGGCTACCTCCCAATTTTAGTGTCCGAATTCCTCATTTCTACATATAGACATTCTAACTAGGTACCGTCTCAGGCAAAGGCGAGTGTAATCGGGACGCTAGGTACTGTCAACGGTTACTTCTCGGCCAGGCAAAACACGATCCTTAATAAAAATTGGGGGTCGAGGCGGCTCCTGCAGTCGGCCTGCTATGAGAGAGTCCAGCGTACATAATAGAACTTAGAACGCATAAATAAAGGACAAACTCCAATCTGTTAAATGTCGTTAGAGATGATTCTTCGTTCTCTCGGCCAACTTAGCCAGTGCCCCCCATAGTATCCAAATCGGTACGAGAAACATCCCTATGCCTAGGAAGATGGTCAAAGGTAAGCCGAATATGGCTAAGGTCATGCCGACTGCGGGACTGATGGCACCGGCTATCATTGTCCACAGTGCCATACGCTTGATACTAGGTAACTTCATTACCTCCTCCTGTTACTTCTGCATAAAAGTGCCATGCACAGCCACAGTATAAAATAACTAAAGACAATTTACATCCATACAAGGATATTATTGGCTGAAGACGCGGTATTTGACCGGATGTATACAGTGAGAGAGGTACCAGAAGGTCTGCAGCCTCTTTAGTGCTGGACCCACTCCTTGACCTATCTCCCCCCAATTCGACTCGGTGAGAAAACTGCTTTATTATTGAGACAGTTTCTACCAGGAGAGTAGCCTTATGGCATCGGACAAGATACGCTTGGGTGTTATCGGCGCCAACGTCAGGAAGGGATGGGCGTGTCGGTCTCATTTGCCTGCCATTCTATCCAGCCCGGATTTTGAGTTAACGGCAGTCTGCACTACACGTCAGGAGAGCGCGGAAGAGTCGGCTCGACAGTACGGGGCTCGATTGGCATTCCACAACCACCAGGAAATGCTGGCCTGCCCGGACATAGACGCCGTAGCAGTTGTTGTGCGGGTGCCATACCACTACCAGTTGACTCGGGATGCCCTAAACGCAGGCAAACACACCTTCACCGAATGGCCGCTGGGAAAGAATCTGACCGAGGCTCAGGAGCTGGCCGAGCTTGCCCGTGCCAAAGGTTTACAGACTATGGTGGGACTGCAGGCGCGGGCGGCACCGGCTTTGCTGTACTTGAAGGAGCTGGTCGACACGGGCTACGTTGGTGAAGTCATGTCTTGCCACGTAAGCCTGATTCGGGATGGAGTACTGCAACACAACTCAGACCGTACGTGGCAGCGGGACGATAGTCTAGGCGCCACACCCCTAACCATTGCCTGTGGGCACACCATCGACGCACTGCGATTCGTCGTAGGAGATTTCAGCCAAGTATCGTCGGTGGTCACTACTCAGGCCCGGCAATGGCTGGAGATGGATACTCAGCAGTTAGTGGACGTGACTGCCCCAGATAATATCCTGGTCAGCGGGCGGTTGGTCAACAGCGGAGTTGCATCGGTACACGTGGCCTACATCCCCTGGGCTGGTAGCAGGTATAGAATGGAAATCTATGGACGGGAAGGCACGTTAATAGCTTCTTCCGTTGAGTCTCCCCAAATAAGGGAGGTCTATGTCCAGGGGGCTAAAGCTAGTGATGGTCTCCTCCAAGACCTACAAATACCGGCACATTACATCCACGTGCAAGAGGGGATGCCTCAGGGAGAGCCATTCAACGTAGGTCAGATGTATTATCTTTTTGCCCAGGGTATCCGCTCTGGCAAAAGTTACAAGCCCGACTTCGACACCGCTGTGGAGTTGCACACGCTCCTGGATGTCATCAAAAAGTCGTCGGACGAGGGCCGTCAGGTGGCTGTGCAGCGCCCGTTATAGGAGGGATCATGGCTGAATTTAAGAGTGGCACGGTTAGAGCAAACGGAATCAACTTTCACTTCCTGGAGATGGGGGAGGGCCCTCTGGTGCTGTGCATACACGGCTTCCCTGACCACGCCTATACCTTTCGTCATCTGCTTCCCAACCTCGCCCAGGCCGGCTTTCGAGCAGTAGCCCCATTTACACGCGGATACGCTCCCACCGAGGCTCCGAAAGACGGCCTCTACCAGACAGCACTGTTAAGCAAAGATGTGCTGACCTTGATAGCTGCCCTGGGCGCTGAGCGGGCCGCCCTGGTGGGGCACGACTGGGGAGCACTAGCTGTTTCAGGTGCGGCTGTCCTGGATCGGGAGCGGGTCACCAAAGTGGTGATCTTGGCCTCAGCCCACCGCCAGGCGGCCGAGGTTACCAACTACCATTACCTGAAGGGTACGTGGCACGTCTACTATTTCCAATCGCCCAATGCTGAGCACGCGATGGCCCATAACGACTACGCTTTCCTTGAGGACTGGTGGAGAGATGCTTCGCCGGAGTGGGACATACCAAAAGAGGTGCTTGAGAGCGTCAAGGAGACCTTTCGCAAACCCGGAGTAGTAGAGGCAGCACTCAACTACTATCGACACAGCTATAACCCCGCTCTACGTGATCCGGCCCTAAAAGATATCCAAGAACGGGTAGACACCTCCCTTATACCAGTCAGCACACTGGCACTGCACGGTACCAGTGACCGTCCCAGAAGGCTGGAGGCTTTTCAAAGGATGGATCGCTTTTTCACTGGGGGGCTTGAGAAAGTAGTGGTCCAGGGGACCGGCCACTTCCTACATCTGGAGAAGCCTCAAGAGGTGAACCCAATAATATTGGAGTTCCTCAAACGTTGAGGCACTCCGGACTATTTCTTAGAGATGGCCAGTTACAGATTGTTGACCATCTCTAGCTGCTCGGGCATTAGTTGGAGATCCACGGCTTTGGTATTCTGGGCCACGTGTTCGGGCTTGCTGGCACCCGCAATAACGGCGGTTATCACTGGGTTGGAAAGGGCCCAGGCCAAAGCCAGCTGAGGTGGGCTGCATCCTACCTGGCCAGCCTGCTCCTTGAGCTGGTCTATCAGGTCAAGGTTCTCTTCAGTCCAGTAGCTGGCCCGGGGAGGTCCGTTGTAGGAAGATGCTATGTGTGAGCCTTTGGGCGGCTCTTTACCTCTGCCGTAGGTGCCTGAGAACATCCCGCTCATCAAGACATGATAGGGGACAACTGCGAGATCCTGGTCGGCGCAGAAGGGCAGCAGCTCCGCTTCTATAGCCCTGCTCCCATATTTTAAACCATGGATTCGTTGCCACTTATAGGAGGGCAATCGCACCGCCAGATTGTACAGGGGCTGGACTAGCTCGAAACGTTCCAGGCCCAGCTTGTCGCTGACCCATAAAGCCTTGCAGACCTGCCAGGCATCGAAGTTGGAGCAGCCGATGTAGCGCACCTTTCCCTGGCGGACTAGGTCATCCATGGTGCGAAGGGACTCCTCCAGAGGCGTCTCATCATCCCACTGGTGCAGCAGGTATATGTCGATGTAGTCGGAGTCCAGGCGACGCAGGCTCGCCTCCACACCCTCCAGAATGTGCTTGCGAGAGGAGCCGCGATCGTTGACTCCAGGGCCAGTGGGATTATGCACCTTGGTCATCACGATAAATTCGTGACGCCTTCCCTTCATAGCCTTACCCAGGAACGTCTCGGACCTCTGCTCAATGTATACGTCCGCCGTATCGATGAAATTGATACCGTGCTCCAAGGAGGCGTCGAGTAGGCGGGTACAGGTTTCCTGGTCCACATAGTCGCCGAAGTTGTTAGTGCCCAGGCATATTCGAGAGACCTTGAGGCCGGTGCGACCGATATTCCTGTATTCCAACGCTAATATCTCCTTATAACTGAGAAGGTTAAATTTGCAGACTAGTCTTTTTCTATATAGCTGGAACTAGTCGATCTTCTTAGGACGAGTTTACACTACTATGCCGACGGCAAGTCCAATGGTACCAAAATTTCGCGCCGCAGCATATGATCCCCAGATTCTGAAGTTAAGCCGCCCTATGCAATGGTAATGATGTCCTTCATCAGATACCAACCAAGGTGTTGGTGAGCTCTACTGTTACCAGCACGGGAAGGAGTGCACCCTAACCAACCTCAGCTTGCTGATGAGAGTGGGGTTGCAACTCTACAGTGGGCTAGGCAAAGTATGGTTCAAATGTTAGTATCCCGAGGAAGGAGGAGGGAATGGGATCAGAAGTTCGCTTCGGATATGCCGATACTCGCCTCGGTCAGGTCCACTACCGTGAAGCGGGCTCCGGCCCACCAGTTGTCCTGTTCCATGAAAGCCCTTTCTCGGGAGCAGTATTCGAGGCTGCCCTCCCAGCACTGGGCCGTCGTGTTCGGGCCATTGCCCCGGACACCCCAGGGTACGGCGCCTCTCCTCCGCCCCCAGGCCCCCTCTCCATCGATGGCTATGCCGAAAGGCTGGCCCTTTTCATGGATGCCCTAGGACTGGAGCAGGTTCCCCTGGTCGGCAGCCACACAGGTGGGGCCATCGCTATCCAACTGGCGGTGGACATGCCAGAACGGGTGCCAGCGCTTATAGTGCTCGGCTGCCCTCTCTTCGACGAGAAGGAGCGTCAGCATCTGCTACAGAGGTATCTAAAGACGTTTACCCTATCCCCCGATGGAGAGCACTTGCGCTCCATATGGTCTCGCTATCAGCGCGCCCTCGGCCCTGATATCCCCTTGGAATTGCTCCACCTTCTCACCACCGAGCTATTCCGCACCATGTCTCGGTACGATTGGGGCTACCGGGCGGCCTTTCAGTTTGAGCTGGATCGTCTACTGCCCAAGGTAGCTTGCCCTACCCTTTTCCTGGTCACCCAGGGTGACCCGCTGAGGGACAAAAACGAGCAGGCCGTGGCACTGACGCGCCATGCTGAAGGACGGATAATCGAGAGCCCTAATGGCCAATTCTCATCTCGAGATCCGGTAGGATTCACTGATGAAGTAGTAGCCTTCCTGGAGCATGTAGGGTATCTTACTTGATTTGGGTAGGGCTAAGGACTTTGCGTCCGGTTCTTAGCGGGGGAATTGTAGACTTTAGCTACATAGTTCATCCCAACACCATGTAAGGCCACTCTCAAGGACTGCCCTTGACAGCTAGAGGTTAAACTGTGGGTCTACGTAGTCCTTGTCTTTGATGTAAATCTGGAGTCGTGCGCGCTGACAGTCGGCGACAACGAGGCGGCACTTAGCGACGTCGAAGGCCACCGCCGTGGGATAAAAGAACCGCCAGTCAGGTTCCAGGCTTTTGACCCTGCGCCGTGCTTTTATCATATCTGGATTAGCTACTAACTTGTCCTGACCCCACTTGGAGAGCACCTGGGCATCCCCAATCAGTGAGGTGATGATATCTCCATCAGGCGAAAAGATCTGGATACGGTGGTTATCCCAGTCGCAGGCGTATACGTCCCCCTCACCATCAACGGCCACATCCGTCGGGTGGTTTAGCTGCCCAACTCCTGTCCCGAAATTTCCGAAGGAGGCCAGAAAGGCGCCATCCGGGGAGAACTTCTGTATGCGGTGATTCTTCCAATCGGCCACGTATATGTCTCCCTGGCTATCGATGGTGATACCCCAAGGCATGTTGAACTGGCCCTCACCGCTACCCTCTTTGCCAAACTTGGTCAGAAAAGTACCATCTTTGGTGAACTTCTGAACACGATTATTGAAAGTATCAACGATGAAGAGGTTTTCCTCTTGGTCAAAAGCCATACTCGAAGGCCAGTTTAATTCTCCATCACCAGCTCCCGGTGTGCCCCACTTGTCTAGGAAGTGGCCATTCTCATCAAAGATGGAGATTCGCTGCATCCATTCGTCGGCGACGTACACATTACCATCCCTGTCCAGGGCAATAGAAGTTGGCCACATCAACTGCTCATCCTTCTCACCATAATGGCCGAACTCTCCCAGCAATTCTTCATCCCCAGGAGGCCAGATGGTAATCTTACTTACGCGTGTGCCGAAGCTGATTTCGTTGCCCCGGCTGATCACGTAGGCCACTCCGTCCTGGCCTAAGGCAAGCGCTGAAGGTTGATGAAAACCGGGGCCCGCGAAGGCATTGCGACCCACCACATGACTAAAGTTATACACTCGGCCTGCCGCTATGGTCGTAAGCATCTTGCGCTATCCTTGTCGTAGAGTTGTACTGATAAACCCGGCTCCTGCCCAGCCTACCGCTCTGAGGGCACTAGGCAGGTTAAAATTTGCGGGCCACAACCAAATACTGCATGCCTTGGGACATCCCTTTCACAGAGAAGCATTCGATGGTTGCAAAGCCAGCTTGACTAAGCATATCACTTTGATCATGCCAGGTGGGAAGTACCGTTCCCCAGATGGTCTCTTGATATTGGCCCCATATTCCCGACCGATAGCGTGGGTCTCGGAACTCATCCAATTGACCTCTTCCTCTTAAGAGTGCCCATGAGAAAGAGAGTAGCAACGCTTTCCAATACCGTCAACCAACACACAATGGTGCCAGAAGAAAACCAGATCCGCTCTTTGATCGTCTACTCTCCTCGTGGCTCTCAACAATCCTTCGGTGGATTAGCCAGCCTGATTGGATTTGGCCCACTGGTCATGTACTCTTGGTACAGCAGCCTCCCCAGACAGAGGTATTGAGATAACCGATGAAAGTCGCTATAACAAGCCATAGTTAAGTGGTCATCGGAGAACCAAGCTTCCTGTGATTGTAGGAACTCCAACAATTTGATGTGGTTCCAACTCTAGGATGTAGGGAGGGAATGAAATATTGAGCGCTTCTAGTAGGAGAGAGCCCTTAAGGCTCATGGAAACATTCCACTCTCTGTTCTATACGCCTATATATGTGGCTATTTCCGTGGGCTTTTTTCAGAAGGAAGGTCTCGACGTGGAGTTCTCCACCTGCCCGCCGGGCTATCATGGATTGACCGCTCTGGAGGGAGGGTTGGCCGACATTGTCCAGACAGGCCCCATGCGCAGCATTATCGCCGCAGACTCTGGGGCAGAGGTTGTGCCTGTAAATATAATCGAGATCAATAGCCGTGATGGCTTCTTCCTTGTGGGCCGCACACCCCAAGAGCAGTTCCAGTGGGCTTCGTTAAAAGGCGCGACTCTGATTCCGGTGGGGTTCTCCCCCATGCCCAAGGCCTCCCTCAAGTATGCTCTGAAGGAAAAAGGGGTAGAGTTGGCGGAGGTTCGACTAATAGATGGCTTATCTCTCCAAGAAGCTATGGACGCATTCCGAGGTGGAGAGGGTGATTTCATCCATGTTCCACAGCCCTCTATGGAGCAGTTGGTTCACGAGGGCGCAGGAGACCTGGCCGCCGCAATAGGTCCAGTCACCGGCCACATTGCCTACAGCTCATTTGCTGTCAATCAAGTTTTCATTGACTCTAAGACCGAGGTATTACACAGGTTCACGCAAGGATTCTACAATGCCCAGCGATGGCTGGCAGAAAAAGAGGCCCGCGAGGTGGCCGAGGCCGTTTCCTCTTTCTTTCCCAACGTAGGAAAAACCATAATAGAAAGAGCAGTGGCGCGCTATAAAAAGCAGGATACTTGGGCCAAGGACCCCCTGCTACGGGAGAGTGGATTTAATACCTTGCAAAAGATATTGATGGAGGCCGGTCTTACCAAGTCGCGCCAGTCTTATGAGCGTATCGTCCGAACCGATTTTGCTAAAAAGGCGATAGGGCAGAAGTTGGCCTCATAGATGTGAGTTCTTTTGCCCAGAAAGCCGTCTCTAAAGGCCACAACCCTCTTCAAGGGCTAAAGTGGGACTCGCTGGCCTGGGATATTAATACGTTGCATTTGGCATACGCTTCTTACCCGCTTCTTGATGAAGGTGCTCCTACTTGATATAGACTTGACTCTTCTAAAGAAATTTCTCCCCAGGGCCCCTTCCAGGGTGGCCTTATGAATCTGAGTTTGCCCAGCGTCGGGTGGTCCATTTCCGATACAATTGTTAGCCCCTGGACCTGCTCACTTTCTAAAGCCTCTTCCAGGCTGTTGTACCAGCAGCCCATGCCATTGTATTTGAGGAAAAGGTCAATCACCTCCTGGGCAGACCTGGACTGGAGATAGTGGTTCCAAGTAGGAGCAAGCTGCTTGGCGTACCGGCCCGTACCGATAGCATCCCGTCCCCCTTCCTGGAATCGGGGGTCCGCCAGAACCTCCACCATATCCAACTCCGCCAGAAGGCTTACGTAGTCCTCTTCGCTGTTGTTGTTAAAATTGAGGTAGACGGGGCGGTCCTTGGTTTGATAGCTTATTCTGGCAGGATTGGCATAGCTGTCGCAGTACAGGCCGTACCATTCGTCGGGGCTGGAGATAGCGGCCCACATGGCACCTCGAAGGCACATGAGGGTCCCCAGCATAGAGACATCCACACGCTGGCCGCTGCCGCTGCTCTCCCGGTGGAGCAGGGCGGCCAAGATGCCTATGAAAGCCATACAGCCGGTGTTGAGGCTGGCGATGTCTGCCCCTATGCGCCCGGGGGATTCTGCAGGGGTTGTCACGGTGGCCCAGTACTCTGACATGGCCTGAAGAACTAACTCGCTTCCCGGCAGGTGGGCCATAGGGCCCTTATCTCCAAAGGGAGTGAGATGGCAGAAGATCAGTCGAGGATTGCGCTGCTCGAGGGTCTCATAGTTAAGCCCCAGAGCCTCGGCGCCTCCGGGCCCCCAGTCCTCCAAGAAGATATCGGCCTTCTGGATCATCTCCTGGAGGGCCCTCTTCCCGTCTTCCTGGGCTATGTCCAGGGTTACTACCTTCTTACTGCGGTTCAACTGGATGAAAAGGGCGCTCTCTCCGCTGGGATATTGGGGGGCGAAGCCTCTGGCATAGTCACCCTGGGGTGGCTCCACCTTTATCACCTCGGCCCCTGCCTCGGCCAACAGCAAGGAGGCGAAGGGGCCGCACATACCTTGGGTCACATCCACCACCCGTTTTCCTGCCAGGGGAAGCACGGCCTCCTCCCTCCCCTGAGGGGTAGGCTTGGGCCTTGCCTCCTTCTCTCCATTAAATCCCCCCTGAAGCACCTCCTCCAGGTGCTGGCCTGGCGAGGCGGCCGGTACCAGGGATGCGGGGGTCTTGCTGAATCTCCAGGGGAGGCCTCCGACGTACAAAGGGCCCTGATGGGGGATATTCAGCTCCACCAGGTATTCGTTCTCCAGGATATGCCTGTGATTGCGGAGGGTCTCGAAATCATTAAAGTATCCGTGAGGGACCCTCTCCCTGGAGAGTTTGATGTCCCACCATCGGGTAGGCTTGCTCAGGAAGAGCTCCTCCAGCTTTGGGATGAGTTCCTCTCTGTGCTCCACCCTTCCCACGTTGGTAGAGAAGCGGGAGTCCTGCTCCAGCTCCTCCACCTCTAGGGCACGGCAAAGCCCCCTCCACTGGTCATCCCGTTCTACCCCCACGGCCAGGTATTTTTGGTCCTGGCATAGGAAGGCCTGATGAGGAACAGTGCTGGCGCAGGCGCTTCCCCTGGGGATGGGGTTTGCACCGGTGGCAAAGTGCTCGGCGATGCGACTAATCTGCAAGGTAATGGTGCTGCCCAACTGGGTACAGGTAGCCCTCTGACTCTCCCCGTTTTGGCCTCTTGCAAGGAGGGCCAGTAGCACAGTGGCGGCGAAGAAGCAAGATGCATTGAAATCCAGATGGGGGTACTGCACTGGCTTAGGCTTACTTGGGTCTGTTCCATTTAGTCCGGCGAAGCCGCTAAAGGCCTGAACAAGGGGGTCTAATGCAGGAAGGTTCTGCATAGGTCCCTGAAAGCCCCAACCGGGGCAGGAGACGTATACGATTTGTGGGTTTATCCGCCACAGCTCTTCATATCCAAAGCCCAGCTTTTCCAGCGCACCAGGCCTAAGGTTCTCCATCACCACGTCGGCCTCTTGCACCAGTCTCTCCATGTGCTTCTTACCTTGAGGGTCCTTGAGGTCCAGGAAGATATTTCGCTTGTTTAGATTGCAGACCGTGTAGGTTGTAGATAACTCACGCTGAAGCGGGGCCATGTTATGAAGGCGGTCTCCTCCTGGGCGTTCCACCTTGATAACGTTGGCGCCCAGGAATCCAAGAACAGTGGCTGCCCAAGGCCCTACTCCAGCCGTGCCTAAGTCCAGGACGTTGATACCCTCTAGCGGGCCACCCATCTCTAATGTATCCCCCTCTAAACCGGGAGTCTCTTACATAAGACCGACAGGAGATTTCGTCTGCACTAATCTCAGTTACCGATAGCATATGGCCGTCACTCTATACTTTCAACCCCTTGGGCATGGTTACTAAGGTTCCTTCCTCGAGTCTATTGAGCCAGTCGCCAATCCCACACAGTGGCTGTATAATCACGGAACCGAAGGTCGCAAGACTTTTTTCAGGGGGTACTAGTGTGACGGGTATGTCAGCCTTTGCAGAGTTGCCGTCTAATTTATCCAAGGAGGACGTAAAGAGCCTCGCTCAGGCTCTAGGACTTACTATTGAAGATGAAGAGCTTGAAGAGGTAACACACCGATTTACCGCCCTAATGTTGGAGCTCAACAGACTGGACCAAACGGACTTAGGGTCAGTCGATCCGTTGCCCATCTTCCCAACTGAGGAGAGGGAGGTCTGATGGCTGACCAAGAGTTGATTTTTGAGACGGTAAGCCATCTGGCTCCGCTAATTAGCCAAAAAGAGGTATCCCCAGTAGAGCTAACAAAGGCCTATCTCGAACGCATTAAAAACCTTGACCATCAGCTTCACGCCTATATCACCGTGTGTGGCGACGAGGCATTGGCTGCTGCACGAACCGCGGAGTCGGAGATTTTACGCGGCGAGTACCGTGGGCCTCTCCATGGCATACCTATAGGAATCAAAGACCAGTTCTTCACAAAGGGGATTCGAACCACCGTCGGATCTAAGATTTACGCCGATTGGGTTCCCAAAGAGGATGCAACGGTTGTGACCCGCCTAAAAGAGGCAGGGGCAATCTTTTTGGGAAAGCATAATCTGGCGGAGTTCGCTATGGGTGGAACCAGGAAGCACCCTTATGGCGACCCGCGAAACCCTTGGGACCTGGACAGGATACCAGGCCACTCCAGCAGCGGTTCTGGAGTCGCAGTATCTGCCTCTCTCTGTGCCGCCGCAGTGGGGGAGGACACTGGAGGGTCGGGTAGAAATCCTGCGGCAGCCTGCGGCTTAGTAGCACTCCGTCCTACATATGGCAGGATTAGTAGGTATGGTGCTTTCCCGGTCTGCTGGTCTATGGACACGGCGTCCCCTATGACCAAATCTGTGGAAGACTGCGCCGTGATACTGCAAGCCATTGCGGGATACGACCCTAAGGACGGGATGTCCAGCAGGCTGCCGGTGCCAGACTATAGGCATAATCTGAAGGATGGGATACAAGGAGTGCGTCTGGGTATTATAAAGGAGCTCTTCCCAGGAGAGTCCGCAAATCCCGACATTCGCCATGCATTACACCGTAGTGTAACGGTTTTTGAGGAGTTGGGCGCCTCGGTGGAGGAGGTTTCCATTCCACTCATTAGCTTGGCAGTCCCAATCTTCTCTGCCATATGCGATACCGATGGGGCACACGTCCACTACGATCTTCTGAGAACGAGGGCACATGACTACGACTCAGCTACCAGGACTCGACTTTTGTCTGCATCCCTCGTTTCTGCCGGTATTTACAACAAGGCCCAGCGGGCAAGGGTTCTGCTACGTAACCAGATTATGACTGCGTTCCGTCGTGTCGATGCTCTCCTCTCCCCTATGTCGGGCGGGCCACCCCCCAAGTTCGGGGAGGAGAATCCAATATACAGGAGCAAGGAAGAGTTTATTAAGCTACACTTTGGGGCTCGTGCATTTCCGACACCCTACAGCCTTGCCTCTCTCCCGGCCCTCACTCTTCCCTGTGGATTCACATCGACGGGCATGCCCATCGGTCTCCAGATTGGTGGTAGGCCCTTTGATGAGGAGACAGTCCTTAGGGCAGCATTTGCCTTCGAGTCCGCCACCGAGTGGCACCTCCGACGCCCAGATCTGTAGCATCGTTGCCCTCCCTTCGAGTTGGCTAGTTGCCTTTACTTGACACCTACGATGCAGCATGTTATCTTTCGGCTCAGCCAGACTCAATTTCCAAAGGGCAGGAGTGTGCGAAATGATTTCCAACAAAGCTTTTAAAATATTTGTCTTACTGGTAGCGGTAACTGCCTTGGTGGCCATGGCATGTGGAGCCGCAGCTACGCCTACACCCATTGTCATCGAAAAAGAGGTGATCAAAGAGGTACCAGTAGAGGTTATAAAAGAGGTTGAGGTTATAAAAGAGGTACCGATAGAAAAAGAGATTATAAAAGAGGTTGAGGTCATAAAAGAGGTGCTTATTGAAAAGGTAGTGGTGGCTACCCCTACGCCAACGCCACCTGCACCAACAGCACCGGCGCGTTTATCTGTGTTACGGGTGGCCTATGGGACGTTCAACTACCGGGTTACACTCTTGAACGCGCCCGTGGGGCTCTCCCAGCTGGGACAGATGTACGACCCCAATGTTATAGTCGTTCGAGATCAGAAAACAGGGGCGATCGAGCGCTTTGATCCAGGACTAATGCGCGAATGGACGGTTCTTGATGGAGGCAAACGCATCAAGTTCAAGTTAGCTGAAGGAGTACAGGCCCAGGGAGGATACGGCGAATGGAACGCGGAGGACGCGGTTTGGCTACATGACTACTATATGCAGTTCAAACAATGGAATCCCTTCCGTAATTGGGAGAGGTGGGACATAAGAACGGAACAGACGGGACCCTACGAGTTCGAGATGTTTAGAGGCGACGGACAGAACGTCCCTATAACGGAGATCTTATGGCATGAGGTAAGGTGGGTCACACCCTTGGTTAAGAAGCACGTTGAGGCCGAGGGCGAGGATGGCGTTGCCAATAACCCCATAGGGACGGGGCCCTTCCGCCACGTCAAGTGGGCGCCCGGGCTCCAGGTCTATGAGACGGTGCCCAATCACTGGCGTGGGATCCAACCGATCATGGACCAGCTTGAGTTTGTCCAGGTCCCCGAGAGCTTGACACGGGTAGCCATGGCGTTGACCAAAGCGGCTAACATGACCGACAAAGTCGAATTAGAGGATGCGTTAGAAGCCCAGAAGGAGGGCTTTAGGATATACTCGTTCCCGGGAGTGTTTAATGTGCGGATCGTTTTCGGAGGACAGCAGAGCGTACCGCCCAGCGACGATCCGTGGGCCGACCCCAGGGTGCGTAAGGCAATCGCCTTGTCAATTGACAAGCAGGCCATGATAGACGAAATATGGGGTGGCTTTGCAGTGCCTCTGGGGGGCCAGTGGCAAACGAAAGTCATAGACCTTAAGCCGTACCCATACGACCTTGCGGAAGCGAAGCGGTTGCTGGCCGAGGCCGGGTACCCCAACGGGTTCGATGTTGAGGTGCCGATGATAACCATCCGAGGAGCACAACGAGTACCCAACGAGCACAACGCCCTTGTCCTGTCCCTGGAGAACCTTGGCCTGAATGTGAAAGGCACCATCGGCGAGTGGTCGATCTTCGGAAAGCTCTGGAGCACAGCGGGAGAAAGCCCAGAAGCTCTCGCGGGCAGAATTTTTGCTATGTCTGTAACGTCGTTCGCCACCCCGATTCGGGAGTGGGGGTGGTACTCGCCCCTCAAAGGGCGCAGCAACTACACGGACCAATTCATGTTGGATAGGTTCGAGAGCTTGGATGATGCCTACATCAACGACCCGAAGGTGTATAATCCCCTGGCGGCGGAAACGTTACAACACCTCTATGACGTCTACGCAACAGTGCCGCTCTACACAACCCCGGAGCTTCACGTGATGGATCCCAGCTTAAATTGGAAGGTACCGACGCATCCGCAGACTCTCCGGTACGAGCTGCTTGAGTTCGCACAGTAGTTGAGGGGAGAAGGCCCCGCCTAGATGAAACGAGCCTTCGCCGACATCTTAGAGGGACAGGTTCACTATGTTACCGAGGGTACGGGTGAGCCTGTTCTTCTTCTTCACGAGACTCCCCGCTCCTGGATGGCCTACAGCGATGTGATTCCCCTGCTGGCTAAGAGCTATCGTGTTATCGCGATGGATACCCTTGGCTTTGGAGACTCGGACCCACCTTTAGGGGTCTTCGAAATAGGAGATTTCGCTGAGAGCGTCGCTCATTTCTTGGATTCTTTGGGAATAACAAAGATCGATATTATGGGCGAGCGTACTGGGGCTTGCATTGCTCTCGAAGTCGCCGTCAGGTGGCCAGAGCGGGTCCGACGGCTGATCTTAACTGGGTTGCCCTTTTGGAATAGCACTGAGGAGCGCCTGGCCCGCCTGGAGCGGGAAAGGATGGGCACCCTGGGAGCTCAGGCGGTGGATGGTTCCCACTGTAGTGAGATTTGGCAGCTATTGCTCACGACCAGGGTACCGGGAGGTGGGAAAGACGGGGTTTCCGAAAAGGACCTGGAATATATAGCCAGCTCCACTTTGGACTGGCTCAAAGCTGGGCCACGTACCAGAGAGACTCATATGGCCGTGTTTCGATACGATCCCGAGGCACGCCTGCCCCTCGTTCAGGCCCCAACCCTCGTGCTTGGGGTGACAGGCGAGGGTCCTCCAGCGTACACCAAGAGGGCTCAGGAGGTGAAGGCGCTTATCTCTCGGGGCAGCGTAGCAATTATCGAGGGTGGCGATATGCGGCTTATGCATGCCAGGGCGGACGAGGTGGCCGAAACAGTCCTCCGCTTTTTAGAAATACCAACACCCTGAAAAGGTAGGGCCCACCTTCTTATCGCTTAGGACAACAGGAAAGAGGTCACCTCTTTCACGAAGGTCTTGGAGCTCTCATAGTGGGGAGTTGCACACTCCGGTATTAACTTCATTATCGAACCTCTGATGCTAGCATTGAGACGCTCTTTTTTCCGCATCATGTCCTCTTCCGCATAAAGGAGCAGCGTCGGAATGTTGAGCTGTCCGGCCTTTTCCGTCATATCGTAGTTTACGGCGGACTCGTGCGTGAGGGTGACCCATCGCCCGTATTTTCGTGAACTCTCCGCTACCTTCTCTACCCAAGCTCTGTCCACTCGGGGTTCGCTCTTTACAGCCTCCTCATAAGTAAGAGAGCCTATTCCTCCGTACTCATTCATGTTCGGTATCATCCACCGCTCCCAGACGATGCGTCCCTCTTCTAGGTTCCACGCGGGACAACCCTCAAGAACCAGCTTGTTGACCCGCTGAGGATGAGAAGTCGCTAGCTCAAAGGCGATGATCGCCCCAGTCCGATTGCCCATCAGGTGAGTCTTGGAGATTCCCACATTGTCCATAAACTCCAATATGGTCTGGACGAACCGCTTGATGGAGTACTTTTCGGGCGGCATGTCTGACCGGTCATACCCTGGCATGTCCAAGGCGTAACACTGGAAATCTTTGGCCAGAGGGCCAATCACCTTGTTCCAGGTCCAAGAGCCGAAATCGGCGGAGTGAAGCATTACCAAGGGCTGGCCCTGGCCCTGCTTCAGATAGAAAACCTTGCCCTCCTGAAGAGTTACGTAAAGCTCCTCGGCTACCATATCGACCACGTTTCACCTCCCAAGATTGTTTATAGAGACGCATCCATCGGAGATCATTGGATGTCTGCTCCCATTTTAGCTACATTCCTCCACCACAGGAAGGGGTTCATAGAACGGGCTCCTTGTGTTAGAATAGCCCCCATGGAGCAGCAGACACCTTACCATAGGGACAGGCACAGGATGCCCATGAACCTGACCCTTATAATGGCGCTTGTGGTGGCATTCCTAGGCTTTGGGGTCATTGGAGACCCTAGTGGATTCCTTCTCTTCGTAGGACTAGCAGTGGCGGCCTTTAGCTGGCTGACTACTCCCAAAAGCTATACGGTTTTTGATGACCGGCTTGTAATCATGTACGGGCAGCCCCGCATAAAGGTTATTCCCTTTCAGGGTATCGAGAAAGCGGAGCTCTTGACCCTGGCCATTGGCGAGAGAGTGCGGGTATGGCTCCATCGACAAAGGCCAGTGGTCCTTCAACCGCGTGACCCGCAGCTATTCGAAGCCAAGCTGACCGAGGCCCTGGGCAGCTACAAGGGCTCCTACCCTGAACAGCAGGTTGAGGACGAACCTACTGAAGAACCTCCTGCACCCTAAAGTTTCGCCTACGTGCCCTTGCCTTCGGTAGCCTCCTATAGCTCTGTCCTCTCATCTCAAGGGGCATTTCTATTGTCAAGCTCAGCTCGGAAGCCATGGCATCCAGAGTGTACCTCTCTTTCCTGACCCGCAGGTCCAGATACACCAGGGTACCTCCGATGTAACCGATGGGAGTTACAATTATGCCAGCTACAATACCCAGGATGATTCCCAAGGTTTCGCTAAAACGGTCTGCAGCCACTCCTGGAATGCTGGCGGCTATGCTAATTGCTATCATTACCAGGACGAAGACCACGCCTATGCCAAAGGCTCGCCACCAACTACCCCTCACCAACTCACGACTCCGTCCAAAGGCCGCAATTACATTCTTCCGTTCAAACATTATGGCTTGGGGAAAGAAGAACCAAATCACGAGGATGTAGAAAAACAAGGGAATGCCGATGATGAAGAGGCTGAGAAAACCTGTAAAGAGCAGAGTGACACCGAATAGGATAAAGGCTACGGTCAAAGACGCTACACTTCCCAACGCCCGCCCATAACACTGTCCGACGTTAACTCTATGGCCTAAATAGAGTGAAGCAACCCCATAAATTGTTGCGGCGTAAGCTAAAATCCCAAGCAATACGCTTCCCAATGTCAACAGAATAAAAAGAGTTCCCGCGGCGGCAATTATTAAGCCCACCAGGTTTGGGATCTGGGCCAGTAAAACAATGATGACAAAGGGCCAAAAATTCCTCCCGTATAACCCAAAGGTTTCGCTAATTAGTCCGCCTAGATTGAGGGGGAAGGGAGGTATGAGGGCTTCTTCAGTGAGAAAGGCCGCCACACGAGAACCGCAGTTGGTACAGAACCGGGCTTCTGTAGGGTTCTCCGCGCCACAGCTGGAGCAGAAGGGCATGAGCAACCTCCTTTTAACCCCAGGAGATTCTAGTCTATGACCAAGAGCGCCTTAAGGGCGTGGTTGAAATCCTCATGAGGACGCAACGGGCAGATAAAGCGCCAGTAAATACGGGAGAATAATATAGGCCGAGGGGAGACCATCCCCTCGGCCTCATCGTAAACAGGTTCTCTTTTCAGGAGTCGACAGCCTAAAGGCACTTATCTAGCAGCGCCCACTGATGCCTTGAGGTGCTTCTTAAACCAGGCAACGGTGCGCTCCCAGGCGTCCTTGGCCGAGGCCTCGTGGTAGCTGTCCCGTTCTTCGCAGAAGAAGCCATGTCCAGCACCTGGGTATACTTTAAAGTCGGAGACCTTCCCGTGTTTCTTCAGTTCGGCCTCAATGGTGGCCACCTCTGCTGGCGTGGGGTTCTGGTCCTGCTCTCCGAAGTTTCCCATGACGGCGCACTCGATGTTTTGGGTGAGCTCGATGGGAGCAGGGCCATCGCCGAAGGGTGCCGTAATCCGGCCACCATAAAAGACGGAGGCCGCCTTCAGGCCAGGGCAACTCGTGGCAGCCAGGTAGGAGATACGGCCACCGACGCAGAATCCTGTGATACCTATGTTGTCCCCATCTACCCGAGGAAGGGTCTTCAAATAGGCTATAGTGGCATCGACGTCCGCGACGATATCATCGTCCCGCAGGTTGGCCATAGCCTTGGAGCGTGGGTCGGCGTCCTCGGTGCCACCATAGCTAAAGATAGGGTTAGAACCCTCCCGAACACCCTCCTCAAGGCCTTCTCGATGAAAGAAGGCAGGTGCGATGGCCACATACCCCTCTTTGGCTAGCCGATCGGCCACGTTCTGAATATGTTTGTTCACACCGAAGGCCTCCATGACAACTATCACTGCAGGGTACGTCCCTACTGCTTCGGGCTGGCTCACGTAGCACTGCATGTCCTGACCTTCAACTCTTACTCCCTCCCAGTATGACGGCATATTAGACCTCCTTATGCTGAGATGATGACCCCTTAAAGTTATAAGCACTGAATCTTGCCTTGATGGTAACAATTCCCCGAGGGGAGTGCTCACCAGCAAGAGGCTAAAGAATCCGACGTTACGGCTCCGCCGGACAACATAATATATCGGGGCTTATATTAGCAAAAGCGTGGTGAAAGTGCAACCTGGGGCTTTGGTGACCTCTCGCCTTTGTCATAGTCGTTGACCCTTGCCTAGATCGAGCCTGACGGTTAACCTTCAATAGGCCAGCTTGATGCACAAGGCTGCAGAAATGAAGAAAAGTGAAATGACTGTGGTGAGCCTTCTGTATCGGTGGCGGTTGTCGTTGTTCTTCGCTCTTCTTGCCCTGGCTATTCTTGGCCCCGGCCACATCTTGACTCTGGACTCTCCCATCGCCTTCAACTAGGACCCAATTGCCCACATTATGGGACTTACCAGCCTTCCTACCAGCGTCTTGGCGGCCACTGACAACTCTGCACCCTTGGCCCTCCTCATGGGCCTTGCTGAGATAGTTGTTCCACCGTGGATAGTACAGAAGGTAATACTTCTCCTAATTCTCTTCCTGGCTGGGGTAGGTGCCGCCCGACTCCCCTTTTTAACGGGTATAGGAAGGTATTACGCCGGTCTCTTCTACGTCCTTAACCCTTACAGCTACGTGCGCCTTCTTACCGGTCAGTGGGGACTCCTTCTGGGATACGCCCTTACCCCCTTCGCCCTTAAGGCCTTCATCGAGCTTCTGGAGCGACCTACTCCCAGAAATGGCGTGCGATTAGCTCTGCTGACCACCTTAGTCGGAATAAATCAGGTCCATGCCCTCCTTCTCCTGGCCCTGGCCTCTCTGGTCTTTTTCATAGTATGGTTGGTAAGACGCAAAGGCTCGGTAGAATACTGGCCTCTCTCCGTGAGCCTGGGAGTTGCATTAGGCATCTTCCTCATCGTCAACCTCTACTGGCTGGTACCCACCATGATGGACCTGGGGGCCCAGGAGACAGTGGTGAAAAGCCTTAGCGAGGGTGAATCAACCCTCTATGGAACCCGTGCAATCTCCTCTTTAGGCCTTTCTTTCGATGTGGCCTCCCTACACGGTTTCTGGCGGACTTGGTACCTGTATTCCCGGAACTTTCTGTCATTGTGGTGGGTCCCTTTTTTGCTAATGTTCTTCTTGGCGGTGTACGGATTTGTGGCTCATGTCAGGTCACGGGCGATAGGATGGCTAGTGCTTGCCCTTGGCGTGCTTGGTCTCCTCTCCTTTATCCTGGCCCTGGGAGTTGCCACACCTGGTAATGGACTTTTTGTGAGCACCCTCTGGTCGAAGCTACCGGGTGCGCAGGTCTTCCGCGACTCCCACAAATTTACGGCTCTTCTGGCCCTGAGTTATGCTTTTTTGGGTGGCTTAGGGCTACAGGAGATGGTCCGGCTTCCCGTGCGTCGACTCATCTTCTGGAAGGGGGAGGGGTGGAGAGTGCTGCTGTTGGCTGCACCTCTTCTTCCTTTGCTCTACACTTTTCCCATGGTGGGGTTAGCGGGGCAGGTACGTCCCACCGACTTTCCCGACGAGTGGTACCATGTACGAGAGATGTTGCACGACGACGAAGATGATTACAACGTCCTATTCCTCCCCTGGCATATGTATATGTCCTATAGCTGGCTTCCAAACCGGGATAATAACCTGGCCAATCCCGCCTCTTACTTTTTCGGCTCCAACGTTATTGCCGGGGACAATATCGAGTTCGGCATTCCCACCCAGAGCGTGAATCCCGTAAGCCAG
The DNA here is from genome assembly GCA_965248115.1 of Dehalococcoidia bacterium. Classification (GTDB taxonomy): domain Bacteria; phylum Chloroflexota; class Dehalococcoidia; order Lucifugimonadales; family CBDFII01; genus CBDFII01. The sequence continues at coordinate 227,130 of CBDFII010000005.1, read as the reverse complement.
TATGTGGAGTTCCTCCTCTCCCATGCTGAAGAGGTCGATAACTTGGGTGAGCTATTAGCGCCATTGAACGTACGCTATGTCTTTCTGGCCAAGGAGAGCGACTATGAGACCTATGACTTTCTTGGCAAGCAGAAGGATATCGAAATTTTCTTTGAAGGGGATGTCACTACCCTTTATCGCAACCGGCATCCCACCAGCCGCGCTTACTCGGCTACTGGCGTGGTGGTCATGAGCTCCCTTGAGGACCTCCTTGAGCTAAGCCGCCACCAGGATATTATGGAAGATGTGTACCTCGTCGGTGAAGGAACTGTTCCGAGCACCATCCCCGCCATCGGGAATGACGTCCCTCACCTCCTGACTACTAAGCGAAATAATCGGGCACGCTATAACCTTACTGAGTCCTCCCAAAGTTACACCATTTTCGTAAGCCGCTATGGCACCACCAACCACCACTGGAGGGCCGATGGTCGCCCGCCGACGTTAATGAACCTGGGGATGATGCCTACCTTTAGCGGTACCCAGCAAGGGGACACTATCTATTTCGCCCGCTGGGCGTGGCTGATATGGCTTGAGGCAATGGCTCTAGTGGCCACCGTCCTATGCTTACTTTACCTATGGACGCACCTTCTTGAGTCCACTGGAATCAAGGCCGCTTCACGGCACCTGGGACCTAGGGCGGCCAGGCTGATGAGGATGAACGCAATCCGCCGCAAGAGGCTTAGATAGCCCCCAACCCTTGATGACTATGTATAATGGTTGCTACCTACCCGCGAAGATGTCCCCCAGACTCCTACGAAGGAGAGAATGAAGCCTTTGTTGCACCTGGTTCACACTAGGGATATGACCAGGGACTGGATGGAGAGGGAGCTTTTTCCTCTTTGCGACCGCCTTCGTCACGAGGATGGCTTTGATGAACCCCTCAAGGGACGTACCCTCTATTGCCTTTTTTACGAACCGAGCCTGCTGACTCGAACATCCTTCGAGAGGGCCATCGGGCTGCTGGGGGGCCGAGAGCACCATACCGAGGATGCCTCCCAGTTCTTTCCCGTCCGAACCCCCACTTACATCGAGAACACTGTGCAACTACTGGCCAGCCTTCAATTCGATGTCATCGTCCTCCGTAGTGGAGAGGCTGGCATTGTCGAGCGGGCAGCCGCTGCCGAGGTGGTGCCAATCATCAATGGTGGCAGCGCCGCCGATCACCCAACCCAGGCCCTCCTGGATATTTACACCTTGCAGCGAGAGCTGGGCAGGGTGGATGGCATCACCATAGGGATAGTGGGAAGGTTGGAGCACCGTAATGTCAACGCTCTTCTTACCGGCCTCTCCTTATTTCAAGATGTCGAAGCGATACTTATCCCTCTCAGTGGTCAGGCGGACCAAGAGGTTGTGGCCCATTGTCAGGCAAAGGGTATGGCCTTCAGGCAGGAGAGAGAGCTTATGGCTCTGGAGCAGGTAGACGCTATATATTTGAATACCCCACAGACAGAAGCCCACGCCGAGCTACTTAGGTCCCGCAACCTCCTGAATGTGAAGATCGACGAGGATTTTGTGGCACGGCTTAAAGAGCACTGTATCATTTTGGACCCTATGCAACGGACGGGCGACTTCATCATCGAGTCCCAGGAACCGCGCCTGGCCTACTACCGGCAGGCTGAGAACGGCCTCTACATAAGGATGGCGCTATTGATGCAGATGTTGGCCTCTTAAAGCAGTGGCACCGTATGGCTGAAGGCCCTGGAGGTCTGCAGGAACCCTAAAGCGAAAACTGTAGGCCCTAAGAGCAAAAAAGCAGCTTGACGCCAAAAGTTGTTGAGGAGGCGATTTATGCTCCCGCCACCCCATGGCGGCGTACTAGTGGACAGGGTCTTGACAGATGCCAGAAGGGAGGAGGCGTTAGAGGAGGCAAAGAGTCTCCCACGCCTGGAGCTTTCGCCAGAGCAGGCCTACGATACGGTAAACATCGCCGTCGGCCTATTTAGTCCTCTCGAAGGGTTCTTGGGCTCGGCGGCGCTCAAATCTGTCCTTGGCGAGATGAGGCTCCCTTCAGGAGTGCCCTGGACTATCCCTATTCTTTTGGATGTCTTCACCGAAGAGCTTTCCGACGTTACGGATAGGCTATGCCTGACCTATAAGACTTCGCCCTTGGCCATCCTGAACTTGGAGGAGGTCTACACCTTTGACCCAGAGCGCCTGACCAGGGAAGTGTTTGGCACCACTGACCCAAAGCACCCAGGTGTGGCCAACACTCTGGCCCTTAAAGCCAACCTGGTAGCGGGAAAGGTCAGGCTGATTAGCTTACCGCCCCTGCCTTTCCCTGGGTACTATATGAGGCCCGCTGATTCACGCTCTCTATTTCAGGCGAAGGGTTGGGCCTCGGTAGTGGGGTTTCAAACCCGTAATGTTCCCCATCTTGGCCATGAGTACACCCAGAAGAGCGCCCTCACTCTGTTAGATGGTCTGTTCATCAATCCCGTTATAGGAAGGAAGAAGACGGGGGACTTTAAGGATGAGGTGATTATTCGCACTTATGAGGTGCTGCTTCAAAATTACTTTCCCCGGGAGCGGGTCTGCATGGCCATCCTGCCCACGGAGATGCGCTACGCGGGGCCCCGGGAGGCCGTATTCCACGCCATTGTGCGTAAAAACTATGGGTGTACCCACTTCATCGTCGGACGGGATCACGCCGGCGTGGGTAGTTATTATGCTCCCGACGCCGCCCAGACCATCTTTCAGCAGTTCCCCGATCTGGGCATTACTCCCATGCTCTTCCCTGCATTTTTCTACTGCAAGCGGTGCGATGCCGTGACAAACGAGAAGGTGTGTCCCCATGGCGAAGAGGATCAAGTGGAGCTCAGCGGCACCTTCCTTCGCAGTATACTCACTTCCCAAGGATCCCCCGACTCCGGGCTCATCCGTCCGGAGGTGGCCCAGGTGATGCTCACCTACGACACGCCTTTGGTAGAAGAGTCATGATCACCCGCCCTGAAGCAGTCCGTGCGTACAGAAAGATCTTTAGTGGGACATATCTGAGCGACCCCGGTTAATGCGCAGGGTCAGTTATCCCGATGCTTGGCTGCAGTTCGCCAGAGCATTACACGAAGGGTCAAAAGACCCCCAATGGCACTCCCTACCATATTCCACGACATATCCTGGAGAGAGGCATACCTACCTGGAACGTACAGTTGGTACCATTCGGTAGCTATCCCCCACGCCAACCCGATCATTGCCGCGGCCAACACCCCCAGAGCCTTTTGCCTTGCTCCTCGTCCCACATAGAAGGTGGAGGAGATAAGCACGCCAAGGACACTGAACAGTAGAATGTGTACCAGAATGGCGTTCGACCCACTTTGTACCTCCTCGGGCCCTAGAGACGGTGCCCGCAGGTTGGGCCAGGCCATAATCACCATTATCAGTGCCATCCATGTTACAGTTGCCATCAACATGCCGATGACGAGAATATGCTGGCTCCTGTTGTCTCTCCAGCTTGTTAATCTGATGCTCCTTTGCTTCATATCACTTGTCCGTTGGAGCCGGCCATAACAGGGCGACTCATTCAAAATTCACACCTGTTGCCTGCTTGAATTCATCATTTTTAGTGATGTATTAAGACAAAAAGCCGCTAAACTAACAAGATATCATGTAGCTCAAGACAGTCATGCTGACATTGGAATCTATGCTCGAAATAGTGTAACATGTCTGAGCCGCACGGTTGTATGCGTTGTAACAGAGGGTCGGTGAGGTCTTAGATGGAAGTTCAGGAAGATCAAGGCCTGGATCTTCGTCGATATTTCCAAATATTCTACCGCTGGTGGTGGGTCATGTTTCTGGCAGCCACAGTCACAGGCGTGGCAGGTTACTTGAGCAGCAGCGGCCAGACGCCCCTCTACCGGGCAGGGGCCACTGTCTTGGTGCAGCAGTCTCAAAGTATAGTTCCTACTCTATCTGATATTCAGACCAGCCAGCATTTGGCCAGGACCTAGCAAGAGCTACTCACTACTAGTCCAATACTGCAGAATGTGATCGACCAGGAGGGCCTACCCTACGGTGTTGGCACGTTGAGGGGGATGGTAAGGGCATCTGTGGTAGCTAATACCCAATTGCTGCGCATAGAAGGCACAAACGAGGACCCTCAGCTCGCTGCGACCATCGCGAATGCTCTGGCCCAGGTGTTCATCCAGGAAACTCTAAGTAACCGTCTGGCAGAGATCGCTCGTCTGCAGGCCCTGGCGGCCGCCCAAGGAGCTGTTGGTGGCGAGGAGGTATTTCAGGCCCAGCTCAGTACTTTGGGAAGCCTCACCATAGTTGAGCCAGCCATTGCCCCTGGCTCCCCCTTCCAGCCGCGAGTAAGTCGAACGACCGTCCTTTTTATATTCCTTGGTCTCTTAATAGGGCTGGTGATAGTGTTCTTGCTCGAATACTTCAACCGCACCATCACTTCGCCGGACGAGGTAGATAAAGCATTCAGCGCTTCTAACGTGACCTCTTCAATGATAGGTGCCATGTTAAAGTGGAAACGCAATGAGGTTGGCTTAGGACAGCTACCGGTCGTAGACCGGCCTTCTTCCATCTATGCGGAGATGTTCAGGCAGATTCGCACGGGGTTCCAGTACTCGCTGACGAGCAATCCCGGCAAAGTTTATCTGCTAACAAGCATGGCCCCAGCCGAGGGAAAGACCACAGTCCTGGCCAATCTGGGCGCAGTCATCGCCCAGGGGGGGCAGAGTAATATTGGTAGACAGTGAGCTACACCGTCCCACTCTTCATCGCATCTTCGGATTTGCTAGCCCCACAGGAGGAGTGAGCACTCTTCTAGCCAACACCCATGGTCCCCAGTCGTTACTATTAGGAACTTCGGTACCTGGCCTTCGCCTTCTCCCCAGTGGGCCCACCCTTGCCAGTCCAGCGGACCTCCTTGGCTCCTCCAGGATGCAGGAGATCATCGACGACCTCAAAGCCGAATGCGACATTCTTCTGCTGGACTCTCCGCCGATAATAGCCTCAGCGGACCCGGCGATCTTAGCCTCAAAGGTAGATGGGGTAGTGATGGTGGTAAACACAGGGGTTACCCGGACAGATGCCTTTTACGATGCTGTGCAGCAGATTCAAAAAGCGGGAGTACCGATACTTGGTTACATAATGAACAAGGTTAAAACGCCCAGGTTCGGATACGGACGTTACAACTATCGATATTACTACCAATACTATCATTCAAGGAGCAATAATAAGGAGCCTGCAACTGATGGAGATGGCTCCCATAGCCGTCAACGAGTGAAGCCCTCCTTCCTCGGGCGAACTCGGCAAAGAGTAAAACGACTCCTAAAGCGAGAGAGTAGAGTTTACTAGGACCCCTGGGCCGCGGGGGGGGTGGTCCTAAGAGTTCCTAAGGGCCCGTCATCTCTACCTAAGCACAGTAGCTGTTCTTACCGGTGTTGTCCCAGTCCAAACCATAATCGCTAAACCTTGGGCGACGGCCTTAGCAACGGTGTACGGCGTGAAGCCCCGTTGGCTTGCGCCAGGGTCTTTCACTAGCCTGACCTCCTCGTCCAGGCGAGAGCCTTTCACCGCTTCTACCTCTATCTCCAATGTGTTAGGGGTTCTTACCCGACGGCGCCGAGAAGCAATCTCAAAGGTGATAGACACGTACTTGAGGCCGAGGCTCTTTCTACTGAGAGCTTTGTAGTGGGAGAAGGAACCACCCGCCTCACCAGAAGCGTTAATCCGCAAGTCCTCCCGCTGCGTCGCCGTGGCCCGTTCGTCAATGTAGATGGCTGAGATCCAGTTGCCCTCGGACATCTGCTTGGGTGTACGCCAGCCCATGGCGAAGTTCAGGTTAACTATACGAACCTCATTTTAGGTATGGGCGGCGGTGACTAGTTGATAAGGAGGATGGATGGGTCACACTATAATCCATCAAATGCAGGATGTATTCGCCACATTCAGGGGGTCATACTGCCTATGCCATAGGCACAGGTTGGTTAGCAAACAATGAGGACTTGGTGTCCAGGCAGTACAGACCCGAAGGAGGTGCAGAGTGGATACCAGACTAGTCATTAAAGAAGCCAAACGCCCAGAGGGTTATCAGTCCTCCTGTCGCCACCATTGGATTATCGACCCTCCAAAGGAACCTGTCAGTCGTGGAGTTTGCCTTCTCTGCGGAGAGCAAAGGGAATTTAACAATTATCTGCAACGCGATGACTCATTCGCCGACAAGATCGGCTCTTTACATGTCCTAGATGAGAATGCAGTTGAACCCTCCGAGGAAGACCTCCTGAGAGTCTAAAGTAGGCCCTATCACTCGCTGTGGATGGGCCAATGGGACCGTACAAGGTTCCGCGCCGAGTGGTTGACATTGTTGTGACTATTAAACACCAAATCAGTGTAGGTTCAGGGCCATTTCTGAAACTGACGAGGACGTTTAACGAGTGGGTAGTGTTTTGACGTACCCCTCGTGCTACATAACTTGGAGTCCCATATTTTTTGCCTGATCCAGACCCTCCAGCCAAAGCTGGTCTGTTTGGTCATATTACTCCTCAGCAACAAAGAAATTCTTAAAGTTGGCTTGGATACATGCTGATTTATGGTCCTAGGAGTGTGGTCGGCGCTTGACTGCCTTCGGAGGTACTACTACTATCGCCCTTGATAAGGATCGTGTTTGCCTTGGGCGAAGGCAGATTGCCCACGGTCGTAGAACAAAGGAGGACTTATGAGCAGTCAAGATATAAGTCTGGATGAGATAATCAGAAAGTTTATGCCAGAGGGCCACACAGTCGTTCGCAAAGTCTTCGCCAGGGGAGTCCAGGTCTATTTGTGGAACGGTAGCGACTGGAAGTATGCGGGACCGCTGGCCGACCTGTACAACTTGGATGAGCAGGGCGCCCCTCTTTCCGAGAAGATCGGCACCCACTACATGCATCTCAAGGCACCAGCATGGGAGTTTGGTGATGGGCGGGTTATTGCGGAACAGGCCTCACCCATTCCCGGAGGTGGGCCCAAGGATGTGGACTGGCTTTGTGTAGAGCTGCAGTACGACGGTGAAAGCCAGCACGGGCTAATGTACACCTACGTGCTGCGTGTCAAGACGAACCTTGGAAAGGCGCCGGACAAGGAATCACACCCTGGGGACCATCAGGGACAGCGTATGGGAATCGGCTATGAGACCTACTACATATTCCTTAGGAAAGGTTAAGAACCCTGGGCGTGGCCATCGTGTTGCTGGCAGTTTTGATCAAGCTTGAGGGAACCGAGCACTGAAAACCTCGCGCATCGCCTAATCAGCGAATTGCCGGACGGTGTAGGAGAAGCGTACCTCTTCGACCCGGGCTTCCCATCTGATGAACCTCAATAAGTGGACTCGAAGACTGCTTTAAGGCTTTCGAGTAGCCGCGTCCGCCTGGCTCGATAGTATGTCAGGATTGTGGCTACCTTCTGGATTGGCAGTGGGCGGTTCTTTTTTCTTTTGGAATAACCTCTAGCATCACTATGCGGTCTGCGCAGTGGCCCGCTTGTTAAGCTCAGTCTGGACAATGAACCAGACTGCAGGACTGAAGACAAACCACAGGATGAATATGATCCACTTGTTAACGGCTCCATCAGTCAGGGCCTCCAACGCTGCGCCTTGCTTGTAATAGGAATAGATGGCAGCAAAGGGAACAAAGAATAAAATCGTCCACAGGCCGGGACTGCCCTCCAGCTTCTTGTACTCCACCATCTCCTGGCACGTTACGTAGAACCAGTAGATCCCGTAAATACTGAAAGTGATGATAAACAGAAGGACCTGCACAAAAAGGTTACGTCGCTTGATCATTATTCTCTCCTTGGTGGAAATGGAGTGTCATGCCATCTTGCCCGGATAGTAGTGTCGGCGCCCCTAAATGCCAAAAAGACGACTGGCTTACCCAACAATGTGATGTTACTATTTCCTCTTAATTTTTGTCCACCTCGAACGCGAGGATTCCAGGTTGTTTATGCGAACGAGAGAGGGTAGCTGTTACAGATGGTCCCCTTTATCAACCGGCCCCCCCGTCGCAGCATCCCACATACGCTGTTCCGTGCAAACACCACGGACAGGATTTACCAGCTTATGGTCAAGTTGTCCTGTTAGTAGAGCCAAGCCCGACCGTTTTGTATCTCAGCCAGCTATGAATATTGCCGACCAAATTGCCAACACCACCAGCGTCGGGAAGTGAGATGTATGTGTACGACTTCCCGGTTGTGGGTGTTGCACTGTTGCAGTGGTATTAGAGGGTATACATATACCCCCCTCCCCCAATGAGTGTTGGAGGCATCAAACCTCTTCAGCTAACCTAGTTACGGGTGCGGTTGCTGTCAACACCTGATTTTGGGGTGAACCTTGACAGCATTACTTGTAGCTAATATACATCTGGTCGGGGCGGCCAGGATCGAACTGGCGACCTCCTGGTCCCAAACCAGGCGCGCTACCGCTGCGCTACGCCCCGACCTTCTACAAACTGCTCCATTAAATGGTACCCCTGGCGGGACTCGAACCCACGCATCTGGCTCCGGAGGCCAGCGCTCTATCCGCTGAGCTACAGGGGCACCTTACTTTCAGCATAACATTCCCGCTATAGCCATACAAGTAAAAGAGGCCTTAGCTACCTCTCCTAACTTCTGTCTTTGCCAGGTTTTCGATGAAGGTGACGATTGCCGAGTGGTCGCTGTCCCCTTTGCCTTCGTTGATTAGGGCCCCTAGCATCTGCTGCACCAGGCTGGTGACAGGTAGTGGCACCCCCAACTCTTTGCCCGTAAGAAGGGCGTTGTGCAGGTCCTTCTGGTGCAGCCGGATGCGAAAGCCAGGCTTAAAGTTGCGATCCGTGATCATAGGAATCTTGGCCTCCAGGGCGTTGCTTCCGGCCAGACCACTCCGAATAGCTTGGTACACTAGCTCTGGGTCCATTCCCGCCTTTTGAGCCAGCACAAAGGCTTCACCGATGGCCTCTATGTTGGCCGCCACGATGATCTGATTGGCTAGCTTGGTTATACCCCCGGCACCGAGGTCTCCCACCAACACCACGCTCTTGCCCATCGCCTTAAGGACGTCCTGGCACCGGTCGAAGACCTCTCTCTTGCCCCCTACCATGATGGCGAGAGTGCCAGCAATGGCTGCGGTCTCTCCCCCGCTTACGGGAGCGTCCAGCATCTCCACCCCATTCTGGGCAGCCTCGGCGGCTATCCTCATAGACACCAAGGGGGCTATAGAGCTCATGTCGATGATGACGGATCCGGGGCGGGTCCCGTTCAAGACCCCATCTGTACCTAGTATCACCAGCTCCGAGTCAGCGGAGTCGGGCAGCATGGTGATAATTATCTCAGTCCTCTCGGCTACCTCTCTGGAAGAGGAGGCCATGGTGGCCCCATCGCTGAGCAGCTCCTCTACCGGCCCCGGACTCCGGCTGTGGACCGTGAGGGGATAGCCGGCCTTGAGCAGATTTCTGGCCATAGGCTTACCCATAATGCCCAGTCCGATAAAGCCGATTTGGGGAGCCATTTTCCCCTCCAGCACATTACCGAAAAGTTCAATTGAAAACAGATGTGGAGAGTAGGTGACTTGGGAGCTTCCCACGAGGGAGGCCACTACTCAAGTAAGGTAATTTACAGGGGTTTAACGTCCTGGCCCAACTCGCTTTTCGACCTTTGCCATCTCTCTAGGATCTGGCTGTCCCGGGGAAAGGCCAGCGGGGGTAAGCTGTCTAGGGAGAAGAAGCCTACGTCTAACACCTCTGGCCCAGGGGCCAACTCACCCCCCATCGTTTGGCTGTCGAATACTGCTACTACTACTGGGTGTCCTGGCTCGGAGAAGAGACCGACTAAACCGGTAATTTTCACCTCCAACCCTGTCTCCTCCAGTGCCTCTCGCATCGCCGCTCCCTCTACCACCTCGCCTTGGTCCACGTATCCCCCTGGCAGACTCCATCTCCATCGGCCTGGCTCCAAGGCGTGGCGAACCATTAGAACTTGGCCGTCCCGATGTATCACCAAGATGGCCGCTAGCTTGGGGTCGTAGTAGACAATGTGGCCGCAGTGGGTGCATATTGGTCGCTTCCTACCATCCACCTCTTTTATATGCAGGGACGCAGCACATTGGGGGCAGAACTTGGCTTCCTTAATCATAGCCTTTTTAGGATACCATGGTGATGTGTTGGATGCACATCAATGCTCTGGGGTGTGTCCAAAGGACAGCTTTGTTGAATCCGTCGCTCTTTATAGGTTAAAGTAGCCTCTGCGATGGAGGATTTGGACAGGTAAATGGCTACGGCAGCAGGCATCAGAAGCGTCGTTAGGGAGAGCGAAGAATTAGCCCATGAGCTGGGGAAAGTGGTGCGCGGAGAGGTGCGCTTCGACGATTTTTCCAAGGCTCTCTACAGCACCGATGCCAGCATCTACCAGATGGAGCCTGTGGGAGTGGTTATCCCCAGGGACAGGGATGACGTAGTGGCGGTGGTGGAGATGGCCGCTCGACACGGTGTCCCCGTGCTCCCCCGCTGCGGTGGTACCAGCCTAGCTGGTCAGGTGGTCAACCACGCCATCGTCATCGACTTTAGCAAGTACATGGATCGCCTGCTGGAGGTGAACCCCGAGGAGCGCTGGGCAAGAGTGGAGCCGGGGATGGTGCTGGACCAGCTCAATAAGAGCTTGGCTTCATACGGCCTCCAATACGCTCCTGATCCCACCACCTCCAACCGATCTTGTGTCGGAGGGTCCATTGGCAACAACAGCTGTGGCTCACACTCGGTCATCTATGGTAAAACTCTCGACCATGTGCTGGAGCTGGATGCGGTTCTGTCCGACGCCAGCCAGGCCCACTTCGGTCCCTTGGCCGACCGGGAGCTAGAGGTCAAGCTGGCCGCCGACACCTTGGAGTCAGAGATATACCGGCAGGTGAGATGCGTCTCGAGGGAGCATCGGGATGAAATAGAGCGACGCTATCCCAAGATCATGCGTCGGGTCAGCGGCTACAACCTGGACGAGTTTGTTACTGAAGGGCCCTTTAATCTGGCCCGCATGGTGGTGGGCTCCGAGGGTACGTTATGCGTTGTTACTGAAGCCAAGGTTAATCTGGTTCCCCGAGCCAGTTTCAAGGGCCTTGCTGTCCTTCACTTCCGCCACCTGGTTGAGGCCTGCGAGGCTACCTGGGAAGTGCTGAAACACGACCCGACAGCGGTGGAACTGGTGGACAAGATGCTTCTAGACCGATGCCGAAGCTCCTTAGGCTTCGCTTCCCGCATGACCTTTCTGGAGGGCGACCCAGGCGCCCTGCTTCTGGTGGAGGTGTACGGCGAGTCGGAAGAGGAGGTGGAGAGTAGAATAAGGTCCCTAAAGGCCGACATGGAGAGAAAAGGCCTGGGGTACCACTGCGTGACTCTAACGGACCCGCAGGCTCAGGACAACGTATGGGCGGTGCGAAAGGCCGCTCTGGGTCTGGCGATGAGCATACGTGGCGACGCCAAACCCATTCCTTTTGTGGAAGATACAGCGGTAGACCCCTCCCAACTGGCAGCATACGTGAAGCGCTTTGACGAGATCGTTCGGAACCACGGCACCCATGCGGCCTACTACGGCCACGCCAGCGTAGGCTGCCTCCACATCCGTCCTTTGGTGAATCTCAAGGGTAGCGATGGCATCGACAGGATGGTAGCCATTGCCTCAGAAATTGCTGACTTGGTGGCAGAGTTCGGCGGCTCCCTCAGCGGCGAGCATGGAGACGGCATAGTGAGGGGAGTGTGGACGGAGAAGATGTTTGGCACCAAGCTCTACCAGGCCTTTAGAGATGTGAAGAAGGCCTTCGACCCTAAGGGCATCATGAATCCGGGCAAGATCATCGACTGCCCCCCATTGACCGAAAACCTTCGCTACGGCCCTAACTACCGCACCCCTTCACTGGACACTTACTTGGACTTCACCACCGACCACGGCTACGACGGCGCCGTGGAGATGTGTAATGGTTTGGGAGCATGTCCCAAGCAGGAGGGACACATGGTGCCCTCCTGCTTGGTCACCAGGGAGGAGGAGCACTCTACCCGCGGCCGGGCCAACCTCTTGCGGGCTGTTCTTTCGGGGACTCTGCCTCATCACGCCATGACCAGCAGCCGCCTATATCAGGCCCTGGACCTCTGCCTGGAGTGCAAGGCCTGCAAGTCGGAGTGCCCCTCCGGAGTGGACATGGCCAAGCTGAAGTACGAGTTCCTGGAGCGTTTCCACCAGGCTCATGGCGTGCCTCTCCGAGCCCGAATCTTCGCGCACATTAACCCACTGAGCAGGTTGGGCTGCCATATAGCACCTCTCGCCAACTGGAGTGTGCGGAACCCTCTCGTCAGGTTCATGCTCCACCATTTTCTGGGCATCCATAGGAAGCGAAAGTTGCCCCTCCTGGAGCGTGTACCGTTCCCCTCCCGGTTTAGCCGTCGCAAGAAGACCAGGTCCACTCCTAAAGGAACGGTGGTGCTCTTCAACGATACTTTCATGAACTACAACTATCCCTCGGTGGGCACTGCCGCTGTTGAGCTTCTGGAAAGGGCTGGATTTGAAGTGGTGCTGGCCAATGCCAAATGCTGTGCTCGGCCTATGATATCCAAGGGCCTTCTTGAGAGGGCCAAAGAGCATGCCCGATACAACGTGGACCTTCTCTACCCCTATGTTGAGCAGGGATTCCCCATCGTAGGGTGTGAACCTAGCTGTCTCCTCACCCTGCGCGACGAATACCCCGACCTTCTAGGGGACGACAAAGCCAGAAACGTGGCGGCCAATAGCTACTTGATAGACGAGTTCCTTGCCAGACTCCACCACAGGGGCGAGCTGGACTTGGAATGGAGCGGGATTGCCAAAAAAGTGCTCTTCCATGGCCACTGCCACCAGAAGGCCCTGGTGGGCACGAGACACGCCTTGGAGGTGCTGAGGCTGCCCCCCGGCTTTGAGGTGGAGGAGGTGGATGCAGGTTGTTGCGGCATGGCGGGAGCCTTCGGCTACGAGCGGGAGCACTACGACGTATCTATGGCCATCGGGGAGCAGCGCCTCTTCCCAGCGGTGGAGGCTAAGGATGGAGCCTGGGAGGTAGCTGTGATGGGTGTTTCCTGCCGCGAGCAGATAGAGCATGGCACGGGCAAAAAGGCCCTCCACCTAGTGGAGGTGCTACAAGATGCCCTCAAGTAAGATGCATTTCGTTAAAAAGGGCTGTTCACCTTTAGGCATGTCTCGACGTCAGCGGTGAATTGATACTACGCTCATGGCGAGCATGTCGAACCATGAGGTTGAGCACTTGGAGCATGATATGGATGTAAAAAAGTACGGATTCACCCGAAGGGAGATACGAGAGGGTGCTGGCGGTGGGGCCAGCGAGCACTTTGAAGACCTGATAGGCAGCTCCGAGTTCTCCATTTACAGACACCCTAATAGCAAGATTAGGGGCTATGAGGCCCTAAAGCTGTTCCTGACATCCCAGGGCTGCGAGGTTCTGCACATTGCCGCAGGGCCTACACCGGTAGGGCAGAGCTATGAGACGGTAAAGATAACCAACAAGGGGCAAGAAATACCCATCCCTGTGTTAAAGCGGGCCCACAACTGGGCCCACCGCAGGAACCTTCTCCATCTCTTCTACAAAAAGAGGGCGAAAAGCGGCGACCAGGGGCAACAGAAGGTGCAGTAAGGTAGTGCGGCGTAATTTCCCTATGTCAGCATAGACGCGCCCGCCACCGGGGCGCGATGCCTCCTTGTTCCGCTTGGAGAGCTTGTCGAAAGACATGCTCTGCATTATTTCTAGGCGGCTGAAGTGTTCGAATCTCGTCGGCTGGACCCTCGTGGACAATACGGAAAAATCTGCCCCCATTTGAGCTGAGGCTCTCACTAACCGTATAGCACGTTACAGAAGTGGAGCACTGGGAACAATGCACATAATCTTTGGAACGACGTTACGTCCTGGGGTCTGTGTTGCATCTCCAACTGAACGTGCTGGCTATGTACTGCCATGTGGTTCGATTTGGCCCTTGCCGCACTACGGCGCGAGCCGGAACGGCGGGTATTCGTCGGTCATTAGAGCAGCGTACGCCACAACTCTGAGATTCCATCTATTGAATCCCATCACAAGCTCGAAAATGTCCCTGGGGTACCGCCTATTGAAAAGCAGCCCTACGGCCCCGAACAGGGCCAGCAGGGTGACCAGACCAGGTACAGGCTCACCTCCGCCCCCTTCAAGAAGGCTGACCACCCAGGTAGTGCGGAATGGCCAGGAGCCACCACTTGATCAGCACCAGACCTCGTGAAAGCCGCTCGGGGTACTCGACTTCCAGATTCGCCGGGTAGTCTCTGCTGTAGAGGCTAAAGGGCGGGTATCGGTCGGTGGCAAAAGCGCTGAAACTGTAGTAGCCAACTCGCCAGGTCCACCTCAGCACGCCCACATTGAAGTCAAAGATCCCCCTGGGATACTTGCCCTTGAAAATGATAGCGAACAGGGCTACCACGGTCAAAACGACGAAGGCAACCCAGAGAAAAAGCAGGATGATCAGGTGCGGAATGACCAGGAGCCACTTGACCAGCCAGAGCCACCGGCCCAGTGCGGGATCCAGCTCTCCTTCGACTGAGACAGGGTAAGTGGAATCGGTTGCCATGATGTCCTCCTCTTGGTCCACTTAACGTTTGAGACCGCGTTGCCTCTGTTCACCACACAGCCGGTTCGAACCCGGCTCGACCGTACAGTAGCCGGAGCCTTTTGCACCCTTTCCCTTTAGACTTCACCTCGCACAGTTATGACTACATTTCCCGTTTTTTGCCCTTTTTCGACATACCTGTGAGCCTCGGGAATTTGTTCCAACGGATAGCGTCTATCTATGACCGGTGTTAACTTTCCCGCCTCGATAAGCTCTTTGAAAAAGACTATATCTTCTTTACTGTGTTTTGGAATTGCAAAGATACATTTTTTGCTGCCAAATTTTGCAGTCCACAACGCATAAAATACGTTCTGGTATAAAAAACCCAAATCAGTTGCAATATAGAGTCCGCCTTGCTTTAGGGAGCTTTTACAATATGAAAATGAACTCTTGCCGACCGCGTCAAAAACAATGTCATAAGTTTGGCCGTTCTTAGTAAAATCATCTTTGGTGTAATCAATTACTTCATCTGCTCCCAGAGACTTCACTATTTCTATATTTTTGGTATTACAAACCGCTGTAATTTTTGCTCCGTAATACTTGGCAAGCTGTACCGCTGCAGTACCTATGGATCCAGAGGCACCATTGATAAGGATTATTTTTCGCTTCTGAATATTTACTTTTCTAAGGCAAGACAATGCGAGCATTGCCCCGTCGCAGACAACGGCAGCTTCCTCATAGGTCATATTGGCCGGTTTTGTTGTCACCGACCCTTCTTCGGGCAGGCATATGTACTCGGCATAGGCACCAAAACTGTCGCCACTCAATCCAAAAACTTGGTCACCTTTTTCGAATAATTTGACATCTTTGCCGACTGCTTCAATCTCCCCGGCTAGCTCACTCCCTAGTATCGTTCTTTTTGGTCTCACGAGGCCACTAAAAAATCTTATAAAAAACGGGTTAGGCTTTCTGAAGCCGCAGTCTGTTCGATTTACTGTTGTAGCATGTATTTTTATGAGTACTTCATTGTTCTTGGGAGTAGGTTTTTCTACCTCTTTGAGCTGAAGAACATCCGGTGGTCCGTATTTTGTGTATACAATCGCTTTCATTAGTATTCATTCACTTCGAAGGTTCGGCTGTCCTCTGTTGACCTGACGCCACTGTACTACCCGGGGGTCTTAAAATCTAAGCGCTGCTCGCAAGACTTTCGCAAATGTTAGCACTGGTGGGCCATACCGTACAGAAGCAAGAACTTTTGAGATCGCCCTTCGTCTCTCTGCATGATACCATCCGCACCGTGGTTCGACTCGCGGACGGCGAAGCACCCAAAGTTGTTGGGGAACTTCTTGTCGGCATCGGATATAGAGATTATCTCCACGTTGCCCACTTTGACTTTAGGGTCTGCCATGCTTGACCTCCTTAGGGATCGCCTAATCTGCGTGGTAACGGATGCACTATAGAAAGCCACCTAAAAGGTGTAAAGAGTGGCTGTCGGATAGAAAATTGCAGAGATGTGGCAGGAGGTGGAATAGCTTGGAATGATGCAGCAAATCGGAGCTATCCACACACCGGGATGGTACTAAAGGAAACAGAGGATAGTGTCTCAGTCCTCGGGAATGCGTAGCTGGATGCCCGTCTTCTCCTCCTGAAGGGCGGCGATGATGTCCATGTCCTTGTCTCCCCAGCCTCGGGACAGCGCCTCTAAATATATCTGGTCGACGAGGTTGGACAATTCCATGGGGAATCCAAACTCCCTGCCCAGGTCCGTAGCTAGCCGAACGTCCTTGGCGGCCAGGGCTGTAGCGAAACCTGGCTGAAAATTGCCCTTAAACAGGAAGCGTGGGAAGCGCTCCTCGAGGCGACGGCTGCTGCCTGAGCTTTTGCCGATAACGTCCGCCAGTACCTTCAGATCAACCCCCGATTTAATGCCCAAAGTCAGAGATTCGGCCAGCAGGATGGCGATGCCCATGCTCAGCAGATTGTTGCATATCTTACACGCCATGCCATTTCCTATGGGGCCGCAGTAGAGCACGTTTGGGCCGATAGCCTCAAGCACAGGCTTTATCCTTCGATATATTGCCTCGTCACCTCCTACCATAATGGCCAAAGTGCCGGCAACCGCTCCGTATGGACCCCCACTGACGGGCGCGTCTAGCACCATTGCCCCCTGCTCTTGGAGGCGCTGATGGATACGCCGGATAACAGTGGGAGAGTTAGTGGAGAGGTCCACATAAATAGAGCCTGGGCTTACCCCCTCCCCTATTCCCTGCTCACCCAGGGCCACTGCTTCCACCTCTCTCGGCCCAGGAAGGGAGGTGAACACCACTTCGTTGCCCTCGGTGGCCGCCTTGGGGGAGTTGGCCCAGATGGCCCCCATCTCCAGAAGATTGGCGGCTGTTTCACTGCGTAAGTCGTGGATGGTGAGTTGGTGGCCTGCCTTGATCAGATTGGAGGCCATGGGGTTGCCCATGTTACCCATGCCAATAAAGCCCAGCTTCATTGCTGTTCCTCCTGTCGATGGATGGGAGAGACGGATGGATTTCGGTAGTTTTGGACTGCTTGCCCTATGGAGAAGTGCTTCTATGAAAGGGCTGAAGCTCCAGGATTATATCACCACCCCGCTGCGAGGGTATGGCTGACCAATCGAGACCCTTACTTCGTTCTTCTTCAAGTCAAAGCGTAAGAAGCAGCCTGATAACACGAAGGACTGCGATGTCAACGTTGTCAGACGGCGGTTGGCACATCGAGGGGGCCGATACTCCCACCTATGGTGAGAGCTTCAGCCCCCTATTGGCTCTTCTCCTTTTGTACGGTACGGGCGGCAAATTTGTGCGATGCCTAAGTGGGTGGAGGCTCTTAGAAGTTTGGGGTATCCTCCTGCTCTTGGGGGTCGTAGTTGGGGCTTAGCCCAAAAGCCGTTACCAGGGTGGTTTTGAACTGCTCGAACAGGGCTTCACCCTCAGATGAGTCAATATCGTCGACCTCCTGGAACTTTTCCTTGAACTGCTCCAGCACGTGATTCTCAGCAGTGCCGTGGGGCATATTGAAGAACTCGGCGTCGAATGACGGAAGCTGACCGGGTCCGAAATAGCCCTTGCCCTCCATGGAATATGCCTCCAACTCGTGTGTGCCCTTGCCCAACACCTGCCCCGTGGCCACGTAATGGTCCATCACGGCCTTCATACCATACTTCTGGACAGGGCACACCTTGATGCAGACACCGCAGCCAAGGTAGCGGGCCATTACCGGGCGGCAGCGCTTATAGATCAGCTTGTTCTTCTCTGCGCCCCGCCACCATATCTTTTCCCGCATCAGTGCCCGCCCGGGACAGCGGTTGACGCACACCTGGCATATCTGGCAGAAGCGATGGATGCCATAGTCCACAGGCTGGTCGTGTGTCACCTTAGCATCGGTAGTGATGAGCATTATCCTGGACCGGGAGCCAAAGTGGGGGGAGAGAAGCTGACCGTTGGCTCCCAATTGGCCTAGCCCAGCCTGCACGAACACGGGTATGTAAGCACCGGTGTTGTCGTTGGGGTTGTGTACCTGGGCGTGATACCCCAGAGTGCGAATGTAATCAGCCAGGTCTAGGCTGACAGCACCCTCGGTTCTGTAGGTACTGGAGTGGACAATCTCCGCTGCCACGCTAGGGATTGACTGGGTGGACTCGTAGGATTGCTCGTAAGCCAGACAGATGGCATGGGGGTACTTCTTGACCCAGCTCTTTTTGCTCTCGTAAGTATAGTGATGATCGTACTTGGTGATCCCCACCTCGCCGAAGCCTAGCTGGCGAGCCTTGGCCTTGATCTTATCAGTGACGTCTTCGCCCGTGGGCATATCCGTAGGCTCTATATCCCCGGTGCGACGGGCCGCCTCGATTAGTGGCTTGTTAAGGCGTCTGTGCTCGTTATGGATCTCCCGAGTGTCTGGATTGGAGTCTTCAAGCTGGTTGGCCCAGTCCTGAGGCGCACGCTCGACAATGTTGATGAACTCCAGGGGATACTCACGGGAGTAGAACTCCACGTCCTGATGATGGATGGGGATGCCTGGGATCGTTTCCAGTTCTTCGGCTACAGGGATGTTGACAGATGGGTCCTTTGCCTTTCTACCGGGACGTTCAACGTAATGACCTATCTTAAGCATCTCTTACCTCCTCTTTGATTGAGATAAAGACCACTTGGGTTCTCCAGGCTTAAGGGCAGAGCGTCAATTGAAATGTGGACCATTGCTATACCCTTCACTGCACTGTGCAGCCGACTTCCTCTATTTACGCTTCTTGGTTGATATCGAACCAACTTTCCCGTGGAAACTTCTGAGCGAGGCCTTTGGGAGATGGAAGACCCCCTAGTCCATAGGGTTGGTGGCCCGGGCGGCTTCGTCCAAGGCGTGCTTAACATTGGCCTTGAACTCCTCCAGTATGCGGATCCCATCTGAGCCCGAGGGAAGCTCGCCGTCGATGAGCTCAGCTTTGAAATCCTCAAAGAGCATGTCCTCGGTGCGGCCATGGGGGATCTGGAAGAACTGGTTGTCAAAGGTGGGAAGCTGGCCGGGGCCGAAATATCCCTTGCCCCGCATCTCGTAGCCCTCCAGCTCGTGGGTGCCCTTGCCCAGCACCTCCCCAGTGTCCACGTAGTGCTCCATCACGGCCTTCATTCCGTACTTCTGAATGGGGCACACCCTCATGCACACGGCACACCCCTCATAGCGGAACATCACGGGGGCACAGCGCTTGTATGTCAGCTTGTTCTTCTCTACGCCTCGCCACCACACCTTCTCCCGCTGAAGGGCCCGCCCAGGACAGCGATTGACACACACCTGGCAGACCTGGCAAAAGCGGTGGATCCCGTAGTCCACCGGCTTGTCGTAGGTTACCTTGGCGTCGGTGGTAATGAGCTGGAGCCTGCCACGGGAGCCGAAGTGGGGTGAGAGAAGCTGACCGTTAGCCCCCAATTGGCCCAGCCCTGCCTCAACAAACATGGGGATGGTTACGGCGTTGTGGTTGCTGGGGCCGTGTATTTGGGCATGGTAGCCCAAGGAGCGGACGTAGTCGGCGAGACGCTGCCCAGCGATTCCTTGCATCTCGTAGGTGCCGAAGTGGCCGTGCTCGGCATCCATGCTAGGAGCCGATTGGGTCTGCTCGTAATCTTGCTCCATCATCAGGCAGATGGCGTGCTCGTACTTTACGAAGTGCTTCACGCTCTTATATGTATAACGGTGGTCGTACTTGACGATGCCCACCTCACGGTAGCCCAACTCTTGGGCCTTGGCCTTGATCTTCTCCGTCACGTCCTCGCCGGTGGGCTGGGCTGTGGGCTCGATATCCCCCGAGACCCTGATGCGCTTGTAGATAGGTTCCATTACCTTTTCGTGTAATTCCTTGAACTCCTTGGCCTCAGGTGTAAGCACCGTGTTGGCCCATTCCCGGTCGGCGGTGTATTCCACCTGCTGAGTCTCTTCGGGATACTCCCGGCTGTACCAGTCGACGTCCGCAGGGTTTTGGGGGATTCCTGGGACGCTCTCAAGCTCTTCGGCTACAGGGATGGTTACAGGAGCATCCTTTGGCTTCAACCCGGGGCGTTCAACATAATGGCCTATCTTAAGCATCCTTACCTCCCCTTTAGACAACAATCCAAAGTATATAGTCTAGCGAGTAACAGGTCAACGACAATGGCAGCATTGCGATTGCACGTACTATAACCGAAAGCCCGCGATTTCAGGGTATGGGGGTTTCCAAAAAGCGAAGAATCCTTTCGGCGACTTCTTCTGCCTTGAGGATTTTATACCGTGTATCGGCATTCTCGAATACAGCAACGCTGCTCCGCGGGATAAGTGCCTTCACCTCATGGGGACGATCG
The DNA here is from genome assembly GCA_965248115.1 of Dehalococcoidia bacterium. GTDB lineage: Bacteria > Chloroflexota > Dehalococcoidia > Lucifugimonadales > CBDFII01 > CBDFII01. Next base: position 206,678 of record CBDFII010000005.1, on the reverse strand, counting down.
GTGTATCTAGGAGGACTGTCGTTTTTTATACCTACAGACAGAGTTGGTGCCTGAATTAGCGGCAAACGGGGCTCTGGGTCGTAGCGAAACACGGCCATGTGCAACTCCTTGAATTGCCGCCCGGCGTTGAGAGTCTCCAGAGTGTATCGAGCCACATACTCTAAGTCCTCTTGGGGAATCTCACCTTTGTCGCTTCCCGGTATCGCCTCCAGGATGGATTGCCAAATGCTGGTGCAATGGGAACCGTCTACCTCTTCTGCTCCGGCGGTTCCCTCCTCTACCTGTTTTAGTCGTGTTAGGCGTTCTTCTGTACTATGCCAAAATGGCAAACCCGCTAATATCAGTCGTAGAACCCGCTCTGGCCACCTGACCGCCAGTTCTACTGCTATACACGACCCTGTATGGTCGCCCATGACATTGGTTTTGGAGATGCCCAAGGAATCAAGGAACTGGGTGACGCTAGCGGCATAATCCTCTATCTCAAATGGCCGTGGAGGGGGGTCGGAGTTTCCAAATCCGGGAGTGTCGATAGCTATCACTCGATGGGTCTTCGCCAGAAGCGGGATCACTTTGGCGTAGGAAGCCCAGGACCGGGGAGTCTCGTGGAGGAGAAGCAGGGGTTCCCCAGACCCTTCGGTGACGTAGTGTACCTGCCCCTCGGGCGTATCAGCATAGGCTCGCTTCATTGTAGATGCCCTCCTCCACTACTGTATTTAAGCACAAAACTCTATCTGAAGTGCGGGTTCAAGGAGTAATTTCGAGGAGATGACTGGCGATTTAGTCCCTACCCAGGGCAACATAACCGACTTAGGTTTCTATGTCAATCGTCTTACGGGATATGATTACCACCCCCAGTGGCTAACTTATGGAAGCTCCTCTCCTCATTGATTGGTTGATTCTTACCACAGTGGTACGTATAATGAGGTTCTTTCTCGGAGGGATCACCATGAGCACGTCGCCTGTTATTTCCGAGCGTATCCAGGTTGCCGATCAAGAAGAAGCTATAGAGCTCTATTATAGTCAGGGCTGGACTGATGGGTTGCCCGTGGTTCCACCTACTGAGGCTAAGGTCGTGGCGGCGCTGGAAAGGGCTGGCTTAGCTCCTTCCGATGTTCTGGGCGTGGTGCCGGGCCGCGGACGTGTGGTCACTGCTGAAAAGGTGGCCATCAACGCTGTTATGGCCGGATGCCTGCCCGAATATATGCCAGTGGTAGCCGCTGCCGTCCGTGCAATCTGCCAAGACCCTTTTAACCTCCACAGCTGTGCCCTTAGCACCCAGGGCTCCACTGTACTTGTAGTAGTCAACGGCCCTGTACGGTATCAACTGGGATTCAACAGCGGCGTTAACGCCCTCGGCTCCGGCTGGCGGGCCAATGCCACAGTAGGCCGGGCCATGCGCTTGGTCTTGATGAACGTGTGCGGTACCATCCCCGGGGTACTGGATAAGTCCACCCTGGGCCATCCTGGCAAATATTCCTTCTGCTTCGCCGAATACGAGGAGTCTAGCCCCTGGGAGCCCCTGCATGTGGAACGAGGAATCTCACGAGAGCGAAGTGCTGTTACTGTCTTTGCTTCCCTTGCACCCTGGCAGGTAACCAATGTTGTTGGCAACACCCCCGAGGGGATTCTGGTCAGCATAAGCGATATTATCCGGGCTGCTGGCCCAGGCCAGGGCGAGATCATCGTCGTGATCTCTCCTGAGCTAACGATCCCTATCAAGGAGGCTGGGTGGACCAAGGCCCAAGTGAGGCAGTTCCTCTTTGAGGACGCCCAACGTACCGCCGGAGATCTGGCCCGGGCAAGCAGGTCCGAGCCTTTAGCGGATCCTGCCAAGGAGAAGGAGAAGGTTCCCATTTGCCTCAGTCCCGAATCTATCACCCTCATAACCGCCGGTGGAGAGGCTGGAGCCTTCGCCTCTGTTATCCCCTTATGGGGTGGCGGCATTGGGTCACGCTCCGTTATTATGGAGATCGATACAAGTCAAATTTGACAATCCCATAAAGTAGGTAAGGAGGTAACGCATGGTAGTTCAAACTGACAAGTTTACCGTTTTGAATCCCACCGTACCGCCCATGCCAGCCCATGGAGACATGGCGCCAAGGCCCGAATCCCTTAACGGCAAGACTGTGGGCCTACTTTCCAATGGCAAACGAAATGCCGACAAGCTGTTGGACTATGTAAGTGTCCTTATAGCGGAGCACTACCAGATACAGGGGGTCGTTGCCCGCGACAAGGGCAACGCCAGCCGTCCCTGCCCCGATGATCTTCTTCAAGAGCTGCTAAGCCAGTGTGACATGGTGGTGACTGCCACAGGGGATTGAGGGTCCTGCAGTTCGTGCAGTGTGCACGACGGCATCACCATCGAGAAGCAGGGTAAACCCGCAGCGGTCATCTGCACCGAGCCCTTTATTCCAACTGCCAACATGACGGCGCAGATCCAGGGCATACCCGATTACCCCTATGTTGTGCTGCCCCACCCCATCACCGCCCTAACCGAAGAGCAGTTGTGGGATCGGGCCCGTCAGGCACTGCCCCAGGTGCTGCAACTGCTGATGGGCAAGGGGTAAGGGCCCCTTCTATAAGAGAGTTAAGGCTCCCTGGAGATCGGGTAGGTAATACCTCCGCTGAAGAGAGCTCGCTCCGGCGTTGTACTGTTCCTGAGAACACTGGGGGCCCGCTTTCAAAGCGATACAAACGTGGCTATCAGCCACTATTTTCGCCTGTCTAGACTTCACAAATGGGGAGCGCAAGATGCTCACGACCATAGCATCAGGGCGAGTGTATAACTTTAGCCATGTGGTGGGAACAGTCAGGGGCACGGGCAACGGATTTCACGTGCCAACGGCTTTGGCAATAGGTCAAGGTGGAGTGGTGTATGTGGTTAGCCGGGGCAGCGAAACCGCCTTTTTTACTCGAGTGAGCAAGATCACCATCGGAGGACCTGGAGAGGAAGAATTCATATGTGAGTTTGGCCAGTACGGCGAGAGAGATGGGCAAACTACGTGGCCCACCTCTGTGGCCCTGGACAGGGAAGGCAACGTCTACGTCTCCGACGAGTGGCCACATAGTATCTCCATATTCGATAAAGATGGCAATTTCCTGGACACATGGGGTATGCCGGGGCAAAGGGACGGGGAATTTAATCGCCCTTCAGGTATGGTCTTTGACAGGGAGGATAACCTCTACGTCGTCGATAGCGCCAACAATCGCGTCCAGAAGTTCACCAAGGACGGCACCTTTTTAGCCAAATTTGGGGAAGGGGGCACCGGTGAGGGCCAGTTCAACTTCCCTTGGGGCATCACCATCGACAATCAAGGGGACATTTACGTTGCCGATTGGAAAAACCATCGGGTGCAGAAGTTCTCCCCCGACGGCACTTTTTTGGCTATATTTGGCACCTTTGGGACAGGAGCAGGAGAGCTAAACCATCCTTCCGACGTGGCCGTTGACGGAGAAGGTGACATATACGTGTGCGATTGGGCTAACAATCGTATCCAGATCTTTGGGCCCGATGGAGATGTTATCACCTCACTCATTGGAGATGCCCAGGAGATCTCCAAGTGGGCTCGGCTACGGCTGGAAGCCAATCCGGATATGATTAAGGCGCGGCGTAGGGTCAAGAGTCTGGAACCGGAATGGCGGTTCTACTATCCCGCCGCCGTGGCCTTTGACGAGGCTGAGAGCCGAATTATAGTAGCTGATTGTCAGCGGGGTCGACTACAGGTCTACATCAAAGATCAGGATTACGTCGACCCCCAGTTTAACCTGTAAGGTTTGCAAGTCTCCTTCTGACCTCAGCGGACAGAGGCGCAGCCCAAGATGCACCGATCTCACAGGATGGCCCGTGTCGATGCATTCAAATCTCTAATAGTCACCAAGCTCATTTGACCACGTGTGAACCTTGTCGCTGACTCCCTGGATCAGCACATAGGAGATGACTACACAGGCTACGAGGCTCAACACGGCGGCCGTCTGTCCCAGGTTCAGGGTCACTGACAAATAACCCCATGTAAAAGGGCCAGCGATGGCTGATAACCTACCCGTCATGTTGCGAAGGCCAAAGAATTCTCCCAAGTACCTGGGCGATGTCAGCCTAAGCATGTAAGGCCGATCAGTTGCCCAAATCCCCGCTATCAGTACTCCGCTGATAACCCCCACTGCCCACCATAAATGGGAAGGCAGCCCCAGCCAAGGAATTCCCACCGCCAGTAAAAGGACTAAAATCCAGCCCAAGAGAACGATTCTAAGGGCTCGATTTGGCCCAACTCGGTCCACACCGATGCCCCAAAGAATCCCGCTGGGTATGGCCACGAGAATACCTACCAGGAGCACTAGTTGTACCTCGCGCTCATCCAGACCCACACTACCTGTGGCGTAGAGTACGCCAAAAGTGGAGGCGGTGTTGACTGCCCAGGTGTACCAGAAACGGGCTATTAGAAATTGAAGCAGGCCTGGGAAACGTTGAATATTGGTCAGTGTCGTCTTTAGCTGGGTCAAGGTTTTCCCTGTTCTCTCGGCCACCGTTAGGTTCAGGGTAGGCCGAGGATGTTCCTTCAGCAGTACAAGAAGGGGTAGTGAAAGCAGGAGAAACAGGATACCCACGGCTCGAAAGCCGAATACGTAGCCCCGAGACTCGACAAAGATTAGGCCTATAGCCACCGCCGTGATGGCACCTAAATAGCCTATGCCAACACCCAAGCCTCCAATAGTGCCCCTTGTATTCTCCGTGCTGACTTCGGCTAGCATGGCATTGTAAAAGATGTCTGCCATATTCAAAGCAACGACCGCTAGGGCGAAGAGGCTCAAGGCCAAAGTTAGGTTGTCGCCTCCTAACAGAAGGGTTGCTGAGGAGCAAGTTAGTGTGGTTACGACCAGGAAGGGCATCCTTCTTCGGGTCTGATCAGAGAAGGCACCAACGATAGGCGCCACCAGTAGCATTAGGGCCATGGCTGCCGAGAGGGTGTACCCTAAGGTGGCATCGTCTCCTGACATCTCGCGAGTTATCCAAAGAGGAAAGAAAAGACCCACTATCCCCGTAAAGAATAGGGTGTTGCCTACGTCGTAGATGATCCAGGCGACTAGTGCTGAGCGCTTAGGTTTTAGTTCCTCAGAGGACATGTGCCTTGCCATACAAGCGGACAGTAGAGATCTTCTTCATCAGAAATAGCGTGGGCTCTTTGGCACGGCCCACGCTATTCCCACGAGTCTGTGTAACAATTTCTCCCATTATACCTCTAGTACTTTACTTCCCTCTTGACACATTGTGCCACTTCGCGACGCAGAGCATAGTTGGTAGGCACATAGAAGGAGATAATGGATGATTCACATGAAGCTTCTTGACTAAGGAGCATCCTCAAAGCAAGCCATAGGTTCAATGGACTCTGCGGTGCTCGTAGAGCGAATGGAAGCGATTAATGCTGCTATGAAACGGTATTTTGGGAGTGAAGAATGGTTTAGAGCGCGGGACAAGACTTCCCTGGACTGCAGGGGCGGAAATGATTAGAGTAAAAGAGCGTGTGGAAGCAAATGAGGCAAACCTTAAGGGGGATTCAGCGCATCAAAAGGTAATAGAGAGGCAACGCCATCCCTACGGCGCCCTTAATGACTATTGCGCTCATAGTGGCCAACGGGCGTGGCAGACTACGCAAGGAGGCACCAATGGCCGACCCTGGGCTTGAGCAACTGTGCATTAACACCATCCGGTTTTTAGCTGTAGATGCCGTGCAGCGGGCGAACTCTGGCCACCCAGGTACTCCCATGGGTGCGGCTCCGATGGCCTTTGTATTGTGGGACCGCTTCCTCAAACATAGCCCCAACCACACGACGTGGCCAGACAGGGATCGCTTTATCCTCTCGCCAGGTCATGCCTCAGGTATGCTATACGCCCTTCTTTATCTCACCGGGTACGACCTGCCACTGGAGGAGTTGAAACGTTTTCGGCAGTGGGGAAGCAAGACGCCAGGCCACCCAGAATATGGGCTTACTCCCGGTGTGGAGATGACCACGGGCCCTCTCGGCCAGGGATTCGCCCATGGTGTGGGTATGGCCATAGCGGAGAGGTGGCTGGCAGAGCATTACAACCGGCCGGATCACGAGATAGTCAACCACTACACCTACGCCATCGTCTCCGATGGTGACCTCCAGGAAGGTGTCGCCTCTGAAGCGGCCTCGCTGGCAGGTACGTTGCGTCTCGGCAAGCTCATCTACTTATACGACGACAACGACATCTCCATTGAGGGCAATACCGACATCGCCTTTGCAGAGAACGTAGCCCAGCGATTCCAGGCCTACGGCTGGCATGTAATCGGCCCTGTAGACGGAATGGATATCGCTTCTGTGGACTCGGCCATCCGTATGGCCCAGCAAGAGACCACCCGCCCTAGCCTCATCATCTGCCGCACTATAATAGGCTATGGAAGTCCTAACCTGGCAGGCACTGCGGCTGCCCATGGCGAGCCTCTAGGAGAAGCGGAAGTAGGTCTTGCCAAAGAGCGCCTGGGGTGGTCCTACCAAGAGCCTTTCAGCGTGCCCCCTGAGGCTCTAGACTACTTTCGTCAGGCTCAGGAGCGGGGCAAGCTCTACCAGGAGGAGTGGCTGGTCAGGTTAGAGGCTTACCGTCAGGCCTACTCGGAAGAGGCCCAGCAGCTAGAAGAGGCCCTGCGCGGAGAGCTGCCTAACGGCTGGGACCGTGATCTTGAGGACCAGTTTAGAGGGGTGGACAAGTCCATCTCCACCAGGGAGGCCTCAGGTCAGGTGATGAACGATATCGCTAATAGAGTTCATGCCTTCACTGGAGGCTCAGCCGATTTGTCGCCCTCTACCAAGACCACCCTCAAAGACCACGGGCATTACGGGTTTGAGGAGTATTGCGGCCACAACATGCACTTTGGGGTTCGGGAGCACGCCATGGGTGCCATTGCCAATGGTATGGCGCTTCATGGAGGTATCATCCCTTATACTGCCACTTTTTTCATCTTTTCCGACTATATGCGCCCTCCCATGCGCCTGGCGGCTCTCATGAAGTTGCGTGTTATTTATGTCTTCACTCACGACTCCATCGGTCTCGGTGAGGATGGTTCCACCCATCAGCCTATAGAGCAACTCATGGGTCTTAGAGCTGTACCAAACCTGGTAGTAATCCGACCCGCAGATGCGACTGAGACAGTTGAGGCGTGGAGAGTAGCACTGGAGCGGACACACGGCCCAACTGTCCTTGTGCTTAGCCGTCAGAACTTGCCTGTACTAGAGCGGACGGATGTGGCTTCTACTAGGGGCTTGCGACGGGGCGGATATGTGCTATGGGAAGCTGCGACACACTTTGATATCATTCTCATTGCTACCGGCTCCGAGGTTCACATCGCCCTTGAGGCGGGAAAGGGTCTTCAGGAGAGGGGAATCTCCGCCCGCGTTGTCTCACTGCCCTCCTGGGAGCTGTTCGATAGCCAGCCAGAAGAGTATCGTAACAGCGTTTTGCCCACGGAGGTACGGGCAAGGGTCTCTATAGAAGCGGCCAGCTCTCTAGGTTGGGAGCGGTATGTGGGACTGGACGGCGTAGTCGTGGGACTGTCCCGCTTTGGCGCGTCAGCCCCAGGCGAAGTGCTCTACCAGCAGTTGGGCCTGACAGCGCAGCGGGTCATAGATGAGGCCATGGGACTGTTACAAGAGGCAAGGGTATGAGGCTGCTCGTTGCCCTGGGCGCTGACCATTGGGGCTTTCCATTGAAGGCCGATCTGCTATCGTGGCTGCAAGATCAGGGATACCAGGTGTTAAACCTGGGTGCCCACTCCCTGGATCCCTCTGACGACTATCCAGATTTTGCGGAAGCGGTGGCTCAAGTAGTGGTTTCAGATGAAGCACAGCGTGGCATAGTGCTGTGTGGCAGCGGTGTAGGTGCCTCCATCGCTGCTAACAAGGTGAACGGTGCTCGGGCTGGCCTATGTCATGACACCTATTCGGCCCGCCAGGGAGTGGAGCACGACGATATGAACATCCTCTGCCTGGGGACCCGAGTCGTTGGGATGGATTTGGCCAAGGAGCTGATAATAGCCTTTCTCCATGCCCGTTTTAGCGGAGAGGAGCGACATTGCCGTCGCCTTCAAAAGGTGCAGGCCATCGAGCACAAGGCTGTTCAAGGGGGGTCATAATGAGTACGAGAAGTAATGTCAGGGCCGATGCTATCCAGGAGGCCCAGCGCCTAGGCCAGGCTATCTGGTATGACAATATGCGTCGAGGGCTGCTTACCTCCGGGGAGCTTAATCGGCTCATAGAGCAGGGGGTATCTGGCGTGACCTCCAATCCAACCATCTTTGAAAAGGCCATTGCCGGAAGCACCGACTACGATGAGGTGCTCATATCCTTGGCTCAATCGGGCAAGAGCACCGAAGAAATATATGAGGCGCTGGTGGTAGCAGACATTCGTGATGCTGCAGACCTACTGAGAACCGTCTATAACCGTACAGATGGAGCCGACGGCTATGCCTGCCTGGAGGTGAGTCCGGCACTGGCCCATGACACGGAGGGCACCATCAGCGATGCCAGGCGCCTGTTCACTACCCTGGACCGACCCAACGTAATGGTCAAGGTGCCAGCTACTCCCGAGGGTATCCCCGCTATCCGTTCCCTCATAGGTGAAGGCATCAATGTTAATGTCACTCTCATTTTTTCCTTAGATGTATATAGTCAGGTGATGGAGGCCTATATTAGTGGGCTGGAGGATCTGGCCCAGTCTGGCCGAGACTTAGGCGGAGTGGCGTCGGTAGCGTCTTTCTTCGTAAGCCGAGTGGATGCAGTTGTGGATGGTCTACTGGAGGAGCGTATCCGTCAGGGAGAGAAAGAGCTTACAACTCTCATGGGCAAGGCTGCCATTGCCAACGCCAAATTGGCCTATGAGGCCTTCACGGACACCTTTGCCGACGAGCGTTTCGCAGTCCTACGGGATAAAGGCGCTCGAGTGCAGCGTCCCCTTTGGGCCAGCACCGGCACGAAGAACCCCGCCTATAGTGACTTGCTGTACGTGGAGTCGCTGGTTGGTCCGGACACCGTAAATACGGTGCCACCCCCCACGCTCACGGCCTTTTTGGAGCACGGCTGCGTGGAGGCGACCCTGGAGCAGGACGTGACAGAAGCCCACCAGACGACGGAGTCCCTCGCAGCAACAGGTATAAGCATGGACGAGGTCACGACGAAGCTTCTGTCCGATGGAGTGAAGAGCTTTGCCGACTCCTTCGACAAACTGATGGCCAATATCGAGGAGAAGAAGGGGCGGCTGTTGGCGCGAGAGCGTGGTCCCTTTGGTGTCAGCCTGGGCAAAATGCTACAAGATGTGGAGACAACTGTCGCCGACTTACAAAAACGGGATGTGGTGGGTCGTATCTGGCGTAAAGACCACACTGTCTGGAAATCTGATCCTACGGAAATCACCAACCGCTTGGGGTGGCTTACTGTTACCGATCTGATGTGCGAGAAGGTCCCCGCTTTAGAAGCTTTCGCTCAGGAGGTGAGGGAAGATGGCTATCGCTATGTTGTGTTGCTGGGCATGGGTGGGAGTAGCCTTGGGCCAGAGGTACTTCGACAGGCATTCGGAAACAGCGCTGGGTATCCTGAGCTCATCGTCCTAGACTCCACAGTGCCTGAAGCGGTGCATGCTGTGACGGCGAGCATTGACCCAACGAAGACCCTGTTCCTCGTCTCCTCCAAGTCAGGCGGCACTATCGAGACTTTGTCCCTTTACCAGCACTTCAGAGCGTTAGTAAAAGGGGTAGTTAGAAATGCAGAGGTCGGCAGGAACTTCGTGGCTATCACTGACCCTGGAACATCTCTCGAAAGGCTGGCACAGGAACACGGGTTCCGTCGTCTCTTTCTGACCCCCCCTGATATTGGAGGGCGCTACTCAGTACTCTCCTATTTCGGACTGGTCCCTGCGGTCCTCACTGGAATAGACATCGCAGAGTTGCTCAACCGTGCAGACTGTATGCGTGAAGGCTGCACCTCTTGCGTGCCCCTCAATGAAAACCCTGGTGCTTGGCTTGGAGCAGCCATGGGCTCACTTGCTCTAAGAGGCCTTGACAAGCTCACCCTGGTCTCTTCGCCATCTATTGGCTCCTTTGGGCTCTGGGTGGAGCAGCTCATCGCCGAGAGCACCGGAAAGGATGGAAAGGGCATCATACCTGTTGTGGGTGAGCCCTTAATAGACCCATCATACTGCGGCGCTGACCGGCTGTTTGTCTATTTGAGACTTGAGGGCGACGATAATGTCGATACCGACGCCACCATTGAGAGCATGGAAGCTTCCGGGCAGCCTGTGGTGCGTCTGGACTTGCGAGACCTGTACGACCTTGGCGCTGAGTTCTTCCGCTGGGAGTTGGCAACCGCAGTAGCGGGGGCTATTCTAGGTATTCACCCCTTTGACCAGCCCAACGTGCAACATGCCAAAGACCTGACGGCGAGGATGTTGCAGGAATACCAAACATCCGGTCGGCTTCCGGAGATGACGACCAAGGACTCCCTTCAGGACCTGCTGTCTGAAGCTAGGCGTGGCGATTACCTGGCCATTATGACATACCTACCGCAAACGGCAGGTGTAGACCGAGCTCTAGCAGATCTCCGGGAGAAGGTCATGCAGCGGTACCATATCGCCACCACTTTGGGTTACGGTCCACGATTTCTACACTCTACAGGCCAGCTTCACAAAGGAGGCCCAGCCACAGGCCTGTTCCTTCAGGTAACTGGGAACCATGAGACGGACCTACGCATCCCTGGAGAGCCGTATACCTTCGGCATGCTGGCCGAGGCTCAGGCCCTGGGAGACCTGCGAACTTTGCAGGATCTAGGCCGACCCACTGCAAAAATCCACGTGGCACGGGATGGCGAGTCAGAGATCGGGCAGTTGGCCAGGAACCTGCCCTAATGGGAAGGATAACTATGCACTTTGAACTTCTCCCTACAAGAGAGGTCTCGTGAGGAGCTTCGACCTAATCGTGATTGGTTCGGGCTCAGGATTAGAGGTCTCTTCAGAAGCTGCAGCTCGAGGGCTGTCGGTGGCTGTGGTGGAGCAAGGGCCCTTTGGCGGGACTTGCCTGAACCGGGGTTGCATCCCTTCCAAAATGCTAATCCATTGTGCCGATGTGATGGAGACCATCCATAGGGCAGAGCTTTTCGGCATCAAGGCCAAGGTAGAAGGGGTGGACTGGTCCTTCATCATCCGGCGCGCATTTGACGAAATCGACGGCGACGCCCAGGCCATCGAGAAGGGTAACCGAGAAGCTCCCAACACCACGGTCTATAAGGGCATCGGCCGATTTGTGGAGGGAAAGACCCTGGAAGTCAATGGAGAGCACATCAGCGCCGAGACCGTAGTTATTGCGGCGGGCACCCGCCCTTCGATTCCGGAGATACCAGGCCTGGGGGATACCCTATATATTACCTCCGACGAGGCATTGCGACTACCGGAGCAGCCCAAGCGACTCGTCATTGTTGGTGGGGGATACATCGCTGCCGAGATGGCCCATTTCTTCAGCTCTTTGGACACAGAGGTTACCATAGTGCACCGGCGATCCATCCTGCTTCGAAACGAAGATGAAGATATCGCTCGTCGTTTTACCGAGGTGTACCAGCGTAAGCTCAATCTTCTCCTGAACTCTCATGTCGCCTCCGTCTCTCGCCACGGGGATGAGATTACGGTGGATGTGTCGGTAGATGGGAACACAGCGACCGTCGCTGCCGATGCTCTTCTTATTGCTACCGGTCGGGTCCCCAACACGGACCTGTTGGAGGTAGCTAGAAGCGGAGTCGAGACTGATCAGCAAGGGTTCATCAAGACCGATGAGTACCTGGAGACTAGGGTGCCGGGCATCTGGGCTCTGGGAGACATCGTCGGGAAGTACCTGCTAAAGCACAGCGCCAACCTGGAGGCAGCCTATGTGGCCAACAATATCTTCAACCAGGAGCACAAGGTAGCGGTGAACTACCGTGCTATGCCCCATGCCATTTTTGCTTCGCCCCAGGTTGCCAGTGTAGGAATAACCGAGCAAACCGCAAAGGATGACGCCATTCCTTACATTGCGGGCACCTACGACTACTACAACACCGCCTATGGATCCTCCATTGAGGACCGAGACGGCTTTGTCAAGGTGCTGGCCCACTCTGAGACCGGAGAGATCCTCGGTTGCCACATCATTGGCACCGATGCCTCCATACTCATCCAGGAGGCGGTAAACGCCATGCGAATGGGCCTAACTACCGATGCGATAAGCCAGTCCATCTACGTGCATCCAGCCCTCCCAGAGGTAGTCCAGCGGGCCTTTGGGGCGCTTCAAGGTTGATAGCCAGAGGGTTGCTGATGAGATCAAGCAGTCGAGGATAATCGTGATACAAGCCATCATGTTCGATCTGGACGGTACCCTGGTGGAGACGGAGAAGCTGAAGGCTCTCTCCTATGCCATCGCTGCCCAGCGCATACAGGGACTCCCAGAGCCTGATTCACGAGCCATTGAAGCTTACCGGGAGATAGTGGGTGCATCCAGAGAAGCGGCCTCCCGTCATATCATGAAAAGCCTCGGACTGGAGGAACACCTTCGACCACTATTGTCCGAGTATGAGGCGTCGGAGCCTGTGGGAGTGCTCTCCGCTATGAGGAAGGTCATATACGACGAGATGGTGGCCGATCCCCAGGTGCTCCGAAACAACCAGTGGCCCCACACCATTGGCCTGCTACGCCTCGCCAAAGAGACCCTTTGCCGGACGGCCCTGGCAACCATGTCTTATCGCCAAGAGGCGTTGCACGTTCTGCATGCTCTAGATATAGAACAGTCTCTCGACGTGGTGCTGACACGTGAAGATGTGGAGAAACCTAAGCCTGACCCGGAGATATATCTGCTGGCAGCAAAAAAACTGAAGGTGGCTCCGGAGGACTGCCTGGTTCTGGAAGACTCTATCGCCGGCGTCCGTGCAGGAGTTGCCGCTGGTGCTAACGTCATTGGCCTAGCGACGCCATTTACCACAATGGGCCTTCACACCAACCAGGTGTTGGAACATGCCTGGATTGTCCATGACCAGCACGATTTACTGGATGTTGTACAGTGACGAATACAAGAACACAACCGGATGGCCCACTGAATGGCGCAAAACTCGACAACGAGGGATGGGAGGGAGAGCCAAGAAATGAACGCCGTACAGCTAGGGTTTAGAAAAGAGCTTTTTGTGCTACCCTTCGATCATCGGTCATCCTTCGAAGCGGGACTCCTGGGGATCCGCGGCAGAGAGCCCGAGGCCCATGAAAAGGAAAACCTAGCAGGGTTCAAGCGCATCGTCTACGATGGGTTCTTACTGGCCCTGAAGCAGGGCGTTCCCCAAGAGACTGCTGCCATCTTGGTTGATCAGACCTATGGGCGGGAGATTCTTGATGACGCAGCTAAGCGGGGCATTATAACCTGTGTGCCTGTGGGAAAAAGCGGTCAGGCAGAGTTCGACTTTGAGTACGGTGAAGACTTCGGAAGGGTATTTGCGGAAGCGAATCCAACATTCGCTAAAGTGCTAGTCCGCTACAATCCAGATGCCGACGCTCAGGTAAATGGGAACCAGCGGCGGCGACTGAAGGTGCTTTCCGACCACGTTCACTCAGTGGGGTACAAGTTCATGTTCGAGATGCTGGTACCGGCAACCACGGCTCAACTGGAATCGGTGGGGCAGGACTCGGGGGTCTATGACCTGCGTCTAAGACCTGGCTTCACTGTGCAGGCTATGGCTGAGTTGCAAGCAGCCGGGGTTGAGCCAGATGTCTGGAAACTGGAGGGAACAGACGATGGCAAGGCAGCCCGCGACCTGGTGGCGCAGGCTCGTGCCGATGGAAGGAAAGATGTAGGAATTATTGTTCTGGGAAGGGGAGAGGATGAGCAACGAGTTGGCACATGGCTCACCATTGGTGCACAGACAGAAGGGGTCATCGGTTTTGCCGTAGGGCGAACGGTGTTCTGGCAACCCTTGGTAAACCACAAGGAGGGTAAAATCTCCCGTGATGAAGCCGTAAACTGGGTGGCCAGTGGATATCATGGATTCTACAAGCTGTTTACAAAGGCACGATCAGGAGCGAAGGCCGTCTAGGTTGAGACCGAGACCCGCTCAAACCCGTCTCACGGAAGATAGCTTGTTGGAGAGGAGTGTATCGTGGAAATAGGAATGATAGGTCTGGGCCGTATGGGGGGTAATATGACCCAGCGCTTACTCCACGGAGGACACCGGGTGGTGGTCTACGATCCAAGTGCGGAAGCGGTTCAAGTCCTTGTCCAGCAAGGAGCTGTAAGCGCCTCTGCCATTGCCGACCTGGTAGTACAGCTTGCCTCCCCGCGAGCGGTGTGGGTAATGGTGCCATCGGGCGAGCCAACGGAGAGCACTATCGACACCCTGGCCGGGGCGCTATCTTCAGGTGACACCATCATCGATGGTGGTAACTCCTACTACAAGGATAGCATACGTCGAGCGACGGCCCTCAAGGAGCATGGCCTCTTCTTTCTGGATGCCGGTACTAGCGGTGGTGTGTGGGGCCTTAAAGAGGGCTACAGCCTCATGGTGGGGGGCGACCTGGAAGCATTCCGCCGAGTAGAGCCCATATTACAGACGTTGGCCCCTGGGCCAGATAAGGGGTACGGCCACGTTGGCCCTGCCGGGGCAGGCCACTTCGTTAAGATGATACACAACGGCATCGAGTATGGCCTAATGGAGGCCTACGCAGAGGGATTTGAGTTGATGCAGGCGAAGGGGGAGTTTGGTCTGGATCTGGCCCAGATTGCCGAAATCTGGCGATATGGGAGCGTAGTGCGATCCTGGCTGCTGGACCTGACGGCCTCAGCCCTTCATGAAGACCCCGAGCTAGAAAGCCTACAGTCGTATGTTGAAGACTCTGGCGAAGGCCGCTGGACGGTACAGGAGTCCATCGAGCTAGCGGTGCCAGCGCCAGTGATCACTCAGTCCCTTCAGGCGCGCTTCCGCTCCCGCCAGGACCAGCCATTCGGTGGCAAAGTACTGGCGGCCATGCGAAATCAGTTTGGCGGCCATGCCGTCAAAAAGGTTGAGTAATGTCAGACGGCATCACAACCATCGTTATACTGGGTGCCACCGGTGACCTGACTCGGCGGAAGCTGGTACCAGCGCTTTTCAACTTGCGGTGCAAGGGGCGGCTCCCAGAAGGTCTGCAAATCGTCGGTTTTGCCCGTTCCGACCACTCGGACGATCAGTTCCGGGAGGTTATGTGGAAGGGTGTGCAGGAGTTCGGTGAGCTGGCGGTGCCCAGAGAAGAGTGGGAGCTGTTTGCTCAGGACATTCACTACGTTGTCGGAGACCTGGGGGAACTGGATCACCTCGCTCGCCTGGAGGAACAATTGAAGAGTTTGGAAGGTGAGAGACGCCCTGCCAATCGGCTGTTCTACCTCTCGATTGCCCCCAACCTATATGAAAAGGCGATTCAAAACCTGGGAGCCTCTAGTCTGGCGAAGGAGGATTCGGGCTGGCGCCGAATTGTCATAGAGAAGCCCTTCGGGAGCGATGTCGGGTCAGCCCAGTCTCTGAATCAGCTTATACACCGGTACTTCGACGAGACCCAGGTCTACCGCATCGACCACTACCTTGGCAAGGAGACAGTGCAGAACCTCCTGGTGTTCCGCTTCGCCAACGCAATATTCGAGCCAGTGTGGAATCGTAACTACGTGGATAATGTGCAAATCACCGTGGCCGAGGATGTCGGAGTAGGTGATCGGGCGGGTTATTACGATCACTCGGGCGTGATTCGAGACATGGTGCAGAATCATCTGCTTCAGTTGCTCACTATGGTCGCTATGGAGCCGCCCAGCGCCATGGACTCCGACTCCCTGCGGAATAGAAAAGTAGATGTGCTCAAGGCTATTCGGCGGTGGACCCCCGAAGATGTTGCTAAGAATGTCTTATTGGGCCAATATCGGGGTTACCTGGGGGAAAAGGGTGTCTCTCACGAGTCCACAACTGCTACCTTCGCAGCTCTACGCCTGTACGTGGACAACTGGCGCTGGCAGGGAGTGCCCTTTTACCTGCGCACAGGCAAGTCCATGGTACGGAAGGCCTCGGAGATAGTTATCCAGTTTCAATGTCCACCTCACCTGATGTTCTCGCTGGGACCCGGCCAGGACCTAACCCCCAACATTCTGTCCATTTGTCTCCAGCCCGACGAAGGAGCGCACCTGAAGTTCCAGGCCAAGGTCCCTGATCAAGGAATGAGCATGAGGTCAGTTGACATGGAGTTCCACTATGACACCGCTTTTGGGAGCCACGTGATCCCTGAAGCGTACGAGCGTCTGCTAGAGGATGCCCTGGAGGGAGACTCCTCTCTCTTTATGCGCAGCGACCATATCGAGGAGGCCTGGCGCATTGTTGATCTGCTGCTGCAAGGAGATGAACTTGAGAAGGCCTACCCGATACACATCTATGAGGCGGGCTCGTGGGGGCCCGATGCTGCTGATGCCCTTCTTGCTGGGGACGGGCGTGGATGGCTAAATGTGTGTGGTGGCCATGACGAGGACCATGCCTGAACTTCATATCCTACCCACGCCTGAGGCGACTGTCCAGGCCGCTGCTGAGTTTGTCGCATCCCTCGCCGAAAAACAGGGCCATACTCAAGGCCGATTCACTATAGCCCTTGCAGGAGGCTCCACTCCTCGGAGACTGTACCAGGTGCTCGCCTCGCCGGCCTATAAAAAACGTATTGCTTGGGAGCGGTGGCATCTCTTCTGGGGCGATGAGCGTTGCGTTCCCCCATACCATAAGGACAGCAATTATCGTATGGCTAAAGAGGCTTTCTTGGACGGGGTGCAGATCCCCTCGGATCAAATACATCGCATACGTGGCGAAACCAATCCCCAAGACGCCTCGGAGGAATACGAGCGGGAGTTGCGTCGAGGATTCTTGACTGACACTCCTATCTTTGACCTGATCTTATTGGGTATGGGTGAGGATGGCCACACCGCCTCCCTGTTTCCAGGGACAGATGCTCTTTATGAAAGGCAACGGCTGATAGTGGCCAACTGGATACCCCACCTTCACGCTTTTCGGGTGACCTTTACGCTGCCATTGATCAACGCAGCCCGCGCCGTTGCTTTCCTTGCGACCGATGGGTCCAAGGCAGATGCACTAAAAAAGGTTCTTCACTCCCCATCCGGTAACCCGCTGCCTCCCGCTGCACTGGTGTGTCCAGTGTCGGAGAACGTTCACTGGTTCCTCACCAAAGCGGTAGCAGCCCGGATTGAAGGTGTAGGCGTGTGAGTTCCAGCCGGCAAAAGGCGGCTTACAAGCCCATCAGCGACTACGGGCTCATCGGCAACCGTCGTTCGGCGGCCCTGGTTGGTATTGATGGTTCTATCGACTGGTGCTGCTTCCCTCGCTTCGACTCACCAAGTGTATTCGCTGCTATCTTGGACGCTAAAAAGGGAGGCCAGTTCTCCATCACGCCCCGGGAGGAGTATACATCTACTCAGCGCTATGTAGGCGATACCAATGTCCTAGAGACGGAGTTCGTTATGGCCGATGGTGTCGCGACCGTTACCGATTGCATGCCTCTGTATGAGAAACAAGATGGCACCCTTGTGGAGCTTCACCAGATCATCCGTTACATCCAATGTCAGAAAGGGACAGTGGCCTTCCAAATAATCTACACTCCGCGGCCAGATTACGCTCGTGTCTCGGCTAATCTGTCAAATCAGGGGGACGCTGTCATTTGGTCGGATCAGGAAAGATCTATGATATTACGTTCTCCCGTGCCCCTGGAGGTCGTGGGCGACGAGGCCCAAGGAGTGTTCACCCTTCGAGAAGGGGAGGGGGTGGTGTTCGTCCTCTCTTATAGAGATGCTACAACCCCTGAGGAGAAGGATGGGCTAACCCCTCAGGAGCGGTTAGAGCGCACCCACGATTATTGGGGGAGAAAGGCGGAAGAGGTGGACTGTGAGGGTCCGTTGCGCACCCACGTGGTTCGTTCATATCTGGTCCTCCACCTGCTAACGTACCGATCCACTGGGGGAATTGTAGCCGCTCCTACTACCTCCTTACCAGAGAAGATTGGAGGAGTGCGAAACTGGGACTATAGATATACCTGGTTGAGGGATGCTGCTTTCACCATCCAGGCTTTGCTGACGTTGGGCCACCGAGATGAGGCCTTATCTTTCTTCCGGTGGCTTGACGAGGTATGTACAGAGTGTATAGGACAAGACCACATCCAAATCGTCTCCAGAGTGGACGGTAGCACGGACATGGCAGAGGAGACTCTTTCTCATCTGGAAGGGTACTGCCGCTCTGAGCCCGTTCGTATCGGCAACGACGCCTCTGACCAGGTACAACACGACGTCTACGGCGAGGTGCTGGCCAGCGCGCACCTACTCGCCACCAGCGGTGAATCTATCAACGACACTCAATGGGAGCTTTTGCGAGAGTTAGCCAATCAAGCCGAGCCCGCTGGCAGGAGCCCGATAGCGGTATATGGGAGGTCCGTAGCGGCCCATACCACTTTGTTTACTCCAAGGTCATGTGTTGGGTTGCCCTCGACCGGGCAGTGGCTCTAGCCAGGCATACAGGCCGTACTGGATCCGAGAGCGAGGAGTGGGAGCGTACAGTCCAGACCATCAAGGAGGAGGTGCTAAAACGGGGGTGGAGCCAGAGGAAACAGGCCTTCGTCCAGCATTATGACACCGACGCTATGGATGCCAGCAATCTGCTCCTACCGCTGATGGGGTTTCTTCCCTTCGACGATCCACGGATAGTCTCTACGGTAAAGCGCATCCGAGAAGAGCTGGGGTATGGGCCCTTTTTGCAACGCTACCTCACCGAGGAGTCGGACGACGGGATAACTGGGGGCGAAGGGGCCTTCACTCTATGCAGCTTCTGGCTGGTCCAGGTTCTGGCCCGCATGGGAGAGGTGGAAGAGGCGCGGCGACTATTCCAAGAGCTTCTGGGCTGTGCTAATCACCTGGGACTCTTTTCAGAGATGTTTGATCCCCGAACAGGAGCCGCCTTGGGCAACTTTCCCCAGGCGTTTACTCACATTGGGCATATCCTGGCCGCCAGGGAGTCTGGCATGGGTTAGGAGCGACAGTAAGCCGGCCACGTCATATGGACGGGCTACTCTGCCTTGGCTGCTGCCACATAACTGATCTTGAGATATAAAATTCCTGCAGTAGTTTCGGATGACCACACAGACGGAGTTTTACCTATGCCATCAGGTATTAGCAAGTTAAATGTCCCCTTCGTTACCGCTGATCAGATGCGTGAGGTGGACCGGGTTATGGAGCAACAGTACGGCATACTGCTCGTTCAGATGATGGAAAACGCAGGCCGTAACTTAGCCCACCTGGCTCGCTCTCGATTTCTAAGTGGTGATCCGCGTAAACGTCAGGTTCTGGTGCTGGCTGGGACAGGTGGCAATGGAGGTGGCGGTCTGGTCTGCGCAAGGCACCTTCACAACTGGGGTGCAAAGGTGCAGATTATTACCACAGCACCTCCCTCAGTATTCCACGGGGTGCCCTCAGAGCAGCTAGGTATCGTGCAGCGACTGGACATCTCCGTCAGCCATGGTTTAGGTGGTATCGAGGTACCTGCCGCCGATCTTATTGTAGATGCGATCATCGGATATAGCTTGAAAGGCCCTCCCAAAGGTGCTGCTGCCGAACTCATTCGTGTTGCCAACGACCATGCCTCCCCGATCCTTTCCCTCGATGTGCCTAGTGGTGTAGACGCAACCACTGGAGCCGTCCAACAACTCGCTATTATGGCGACAGCTACCTTATCCTTAGCTCTGCCTAAGACGGGGCTCCGGACACCGACCGCTATGCCTCACGTGGGCGAACTTTACCTCGCCGATATTGGCGTGCCTCCTGAACTATACGCACGGCCCGAGATCAGCCTGTCGGTTGGCCCGGTTTTTGCGATGGAGGACCTAGTTCGTTTGCTCTAAACGGCTTTTTGGGGGACATCCTTAGGTGGTCAGGCAGGAGTAAACAGCTCGTAGAACTCGATGTAATTCTCCTCCTGGAATTCGCTAAGCTGCGCCGCAAGTGCCGAAGTCTCATTGGGTGATTTGTTTCCAGAGCGATAAGGGGATCGCAACTCCTCCTCAGTCCAGTCCATATAGACGGTGTTGGCTGGCCCTGGAACACTACCACCGCTCGTATAGACCCTTGTTGGGGAGCGCTGCCCCGCTTCCTCGTACACCTTCCCTATCTGGGCTATTATTGTCGCTGCCTTGCGTGCAGTCCCTGGCTTCACTTTCCACACTCGTCTAACGAGATACATAAAGCTCCTTTCTACGTCATATAGTCTAAGAACATGAAATACAGATCGCCCGGAACCGGCCGAGCATGACACCGAACGTATTGAGTATGTTGTCGGTGCTGTCTAATCTGCCAAGTATTTTACTATACTACTACATCCCTGTGGAGATTAGCTTGCCTACTGGGGCAGTGGGGACTACCTCGTGAGAGAAGCCAGGGATGAAGATGGAGTAGATCCCTGGCCCGCCCATGACAACGATATGAATCTCATCGGGTCTGTCAAACATCGTAACTTTATCGCTCTTTACCCGCCCCAGTTCCTCCAAAGTCTGCCTCACTCCCGGGCGAAAAACAGAGAGAGGTAGCGATGCTTTCTCGCAAAGCCTCGCCTTGACGTCCGCTTTAGATAGTCCCTCCTGGGCAAAGAACTGGGCCCGTTCGGGGGTTACCAGCAACAAGGCGCACAGGTTTCCCCCATACAATGCGGTTTGATCAGGGGAGACCATGGAACCGGCGGTATGGCTTAGGATGCCTTCTACTGATTCGTCCCAATAGTCCAAAGGGGCAAGTAGGGCGATGTAGGAGGTGGCCCGAAAGGCGGTGACCACGCTCTGCTCTTTCTTGTAACCATGCTCCATATGGAAGGGTTCCCAGGGGCTTTCTTCCTCGTTTTCCCCTGCGCAAAAGGTGTAATGGAGAGGCGAGGACATATTGGTGCTGATCACCCCATCAGGTATGCCTCCTCCTACGTTGATCATGATAAGCTGAAGGGCTCGACCGATGGTAGCGTTGGCCCGCCGTCCGGGTCCCAGACATGCTGTCTCACAGTTGATGTTGATCTCTCTTCTGATGGGGCCATTGATGAGCAGGAATGGGGTCTCAAGGGTGTGGCCAGATAGCGTGCGTCGAGGGAACCGAGGGTCACCTATGGCCTCCACTGCCGCCACCACCACCGGGAAGTACTCGGGTCGGCAACCCGCCATCACCGCATTAACGGCCAGGCTTTCGACAGTGGCGGGACCCTGTCGAGGCGGCAGAATGGCGACCACCTCTTGGGGGTCTCGCTCTACTGTGGCTAGCATGCCCTCCACCCGTTCGGGGGTTGGCGGGATCACTGGCAGACCATCGGTCCAGCCCCGATCACAGGCGGTGTCAAAGAAATCGGCGGAGGCGTCCTCTTCCGAGTCCACCTGTATCTTGATTCTATTGACCATAACCCTCCTGTGTATCGCCCTTTGGTTACTAGCTTCCGACCTGTCTTCCCTGGGTGGTGATACTCCGAGATATCTCAGGAACAAGGGCCTCGGCACGTTGCTGAACTTCCTTCGCATTTAAGTACACGATGGGGTTGGGAGTCACCACTACGGGGGTGTGGGCGCAACCAAGACTGGCCAGCAGACGGCGGGCGTGAGCCAAGAACAGGTCGGTGGCGATTATCACCGAAGGGATGCCATGCCTCTCGAAGCTGGTCGCTGCGTGGACACTCCACAGCGTGCAGGCCCCTCAGTCCCCTATCCCGGTCACCATTGCGTCGCACGTTTTAGCCAGCACCTCCACCTGGGGCTCGATCTCCTTTAGGCGGTCTGCGTGGGTGAAGGGCCAGGTGGGTTGTTTAGTGACAGCCTCTCCCAGATGGATCTGCTGAGATGCCGTTGTAGCCACTACCTCCATGAAGGGCAGCGATCGGGGCTTAAAGTTGGCAATAAAGACTACCCGCTTGCCTTCCAGGTTGGTGGGCCTAGGCGATGGGGATATCTGGACGGCCCTGGTGTCCTGATACGCTACCACAGGCTCGAAAATCTCCAGCCATCGCTCTGATTGTGGGGGCATTTCTCTCCTCATTCTAGCTGCGTTCCCTTGCTTTGCGTAGGGAACATAACTGAGTTGGACCTTGATGTCAAATACTTTGAGATAGACATCCAGTAGGACAGGTGAGTACCCTGTGCTAAGATGGTTTAGCTCTCCCATAAGAGTTAGAGAGCATCCTCATCTTCCTGCCCTCTACAAACATAGCGAACTGATGGAGGAGAAAATGGACCCCTTCCAAAAGTTGGAGATAGGCAAAACAGGGCTGAAGGTTACACGGCTAGGCCTTGGAGGCGGTCCCTTGGGCTTGATCGAGCGGGCTACTGACCGACAGGCGGTGGCCACTGTGCGCCGCGCCTTGGCCCTAGGGATAGGGTATGTGGACACATCCCCTGGCTATGGTAATCTCCGCAGCGAGCTTCGCTTGGGGTCGGCTCTGGCAAGCGTTCCTAGGGATTCCTACGTCATATCTACCAAAGTCGGCTATCCGCTAAGAGCCACAGGCAATATAGATTTGGGGCGCATCCCTCTGAGAAACCTGCCTGAGGTTACACGGTACTTTGATTTCAGTCGGGACGGCGTGCTGCGTTGCTTTGAGCAGAGTCTCCAGCGTCTACGTCTTGATAAGGTGGAAATCCTATATCTTCATGTCGTTCCAGAAGAGCACTACCGGCAGGCGATAGAGGAGGCCTACCCCACCCTGGCAGAGCTGCGCTCTCAGGGGGTGGTGAAAGCCATCGGTGCAGGTATGAGCGATCTGAAATTGATTGCAAGGTTTATCAGAGAGGGGGACTTCGACTGTTTTCTAATACCCTATAAGTACACCCTGCTGGACCAGTCGGCCCTTTCAGAGGTACTTCCACTGTGTCTGGAGAAAGATGTAAGCATCGTTATAGGCACACCCTTTACTGGTGGCTACTTGTTGGGTCCCGATCATGTATCACCGGATAGCAGTCCTCCACCACCTGGGACTGAGGAGCGAGTACGCCGTATCTGGGCTGTATGTGACCGATACCGGGTCCCCGTTGGGGCAGCTGCACTCCAGTTTGTCTGCGCCCACCCGGCTGTAGCCTCGACCATCCCGGGAGCTCGCTCAGTGCGAGAGGCTAAAGAGAACATCCGCTTGATGCAGTATCCCATTCCTCCGGAATACTGGGACGACCTGCGGCGCGAAGGGCTAATTTCTAGCGAAGCACCCACACCAAAGACACATTAAATCGTACTCAAACTTGTTGATGTTCCCTTTGACACCTGATTAGACTAATGGCGTTTTATTCTTTTTTCTTTGATCAGGAGGAATTATGGAACAGGGAGTCACGAAAGGTAACGCTCTTCTAAAGATTGCGGGAATTGCATTCATTATTGATTGGGGCCATCGCTACGTTGGTCGCCAATTCTCTATTCCCTCGCACCGACGATCCGAGTAATGTAGCCGAGGTATTGACCAAGTTCGGCGGGAACGAGACACGGACGCTAATCGCTTCCTTGGGTGCCCTCCTCGGCTTCTGGGCCATAATGGCGGGTGCGGTTGGAGTGTACCGCTCCCTGTCGACAGGTGCGGCAGCCGCCTGGGCGAGAGTGGGCTTCTACGGTGTCGTTGTGGGCACCACAGTTGCTACAGTTAGCTTGGCGGCTCTGCTGGCAACGACAGACGTGGCTGTAGACTGGGTAGCAGCAGGCTCCGTAATAGGCTCAGTTCAGTACACCATCGCCGCTTCCCTCTATGCAATTGGGGCCAAGATGTTCGATGTCGTAATTGTCGTTAATTGGCTGGCTTTTATACTTTTGGGCATTGGCATAGTGCTCAGCGACGTCTATCCCAAATGGCTAGGCTGGGTGATTCTAGTCCTCGGTGTTGCTCTCGTTGGCATTGGGATCCCCAGGTTCTTCACGGATCCAACCCAGGCCCGCGAGATTGTTTTCGCTGTCCCGGCGGGGTTGACCAGCCTCTGGGCCCTGGCAATGGGTGTCTTGATCACTCGCAGAGAGATTCAGGCGATGAAGTAGAGTAATTCCCAGCACACATTCGCGAATGTATCAACCCCCCGACTTAGTTCGGGGGGTTGGTTTAAGTAACCTACCGAATGCCCCCTCGACGTTGGAGATGGGGATTTGATACGATCGAACTTGAGGGAGCGGATTTGGGCAATCTCTATCTGAAACTATAGGTGATGGAATTCCGTTTCCCGTGCGATGGTCTCTTCACTCAAGTAATGTCCGAAAGGTGAAGTCCCCACTACGGAAGAGACTCCCGTTCTCGCCTACGGCAAAAAACCTGTAATGGTAAAGGGTGTCCGGCTTTAGACCTGTCAGCTCCACGCTGTGGATCATATGGGGCATAGACATGGTTGCATCTGTGTGAGTGGTTACGTGGCCGTAGTCCATTGTGGGTTCATAGGCCCACGTACAAACAACACTGGTCTTGGTCTCTACGACAAGACTGGCAGAGTGGCTCTTGGAAGTGCCGGTCCATGCGCGAACCAGGATATCTTCGAAATTAGCTAATGTATTTTCTTCCACCTCTTGAGTGGAAGCTGCTGAGGATGTCAATGTAGGAGTAGCGTTAGACTGGGTACAGGCTATACCAATAGCAGCTAGTAGCGCCAGCAGTCCGAGAATTAGG
This sequence comes from Dehalococcoidia bacterium, assembly GCA_965248115.1. Classification (GTDB taxonomy): domain Bacteria; phylum Chloroflexota; class Dehalococcoidia; order Lucifugimonadales; family CBDFII01; genus CBDFII01. Next base: position 181,976 of record CBDFII010000005.1, on the reverse strand, counting down.
CGCGGCCTCATGACCTCTCCTTTATGCTGAGCAAAAGGATCTAACAAATCAGCCTGGTAATAGTTACCTTTTCAGGACATCAGGATTGTACCAATGGTACGACTGAAACGAAAGTAGGTGATGTAATCGATTTAGACGCCGATACACCTCAAGCAAGAATCCGACAACTACCATGCAACAGCCTGAGATGGAGCTGCACCATCCTTATCCTATTCGCTCGGTCTTTAGCCTGATTAATATTATGAAGTTGGCCTATCGTCGAAGAGCAATCAGGTCAACGGTCCTGCTAAGGGCGAAAGCGAAATTGGTTACAGCACGTTAGAAAGAGCGCGACCAGTATGCAATTGACACCGATGGGACTGCAACTTAAGCTGCTACCGTGAGATTTACTTGGGTTAGGTTCTTTCCTTTTGGGTGCCGCTTCTTCATCCTCAAATTAGAGCACTAGTCAACAGGCTGCATCCCCTGGGCGCTGAACGGGAGCTATCTTTGAGCAATTACAAGACCATTGGAAAGCCCGTCCCGCTGGCTGATGGTCCCTTAAAGGTGTCTGGCCAGGCTCGTTACCCGGCGGACGTGCTGATTCCCGGAACACTTTGGGGGAAGGCCCTGAGAAGTCCCTTACCCCACGCTCGAATCACACGTATTGACGCTTCTCGAGCACGGCGCATGCCAGGGGTGCATGCTGTCCTAACTGGTGATGACCTGCCCGACCGGCGAGTGGGACGTCGGTTGTTCGATATGCCCGTCCTGGCCCGGGACAAGGTCAGGTTCATCGGTGAGAGGGTGGCCGCTGTGACTGCCGAGGACCAAGACGTCGCAGAGGAGGCCTTGACGTTTATCGAAGTGGAGTACGAAGAGATCCCCGCCGTATTTGATCCCCTAGAGGCGATGCAGCCGGGTGCTCCTATACTCCATGACAATATCAACAGTTACCAGGGTCTCCCAGAGCCCGTCGTGGAACCTACCAACCGTTTCATTCACAATATCTGGACCAAGGGAGACGTGCAGCAAGGATTTGCCGAGGCCGACCTGGTGTTTGAGCACACCTTCACTACTCCACGGTCTCACCAAGCCTACCTGGAGCCCCATGCCTGCTTGGTCCAGATCGACGATGTGGGCCGTGTACAGGTTTGGGTGAATAGCAAGGCCCCCTTTCCCCTGAGAAATCAGACTGCCGCCGTCGTCGGTCTAGACCCAGACCAGATATGTATCAATGCCAGCTACATAGGCGGTGACTTTGGTGGCAAGGGAGACTCCATGGATGTGCCGCTAGCTTATTTCCTTGCCAAGACTACGGGGCGCCCAGTGAAAATGGTTATGACCTATTCGGAAGAGCTCATAGCGGGAAACCCACGTCATCCCGGTGTGATCACCATCCGATCAGGTGTTAAGAGGGATGGAACGATCGTGGCCTGGGAAGCAAGGGCAATGTTCAACAGTGGTGCCTATGGGGCCTTTAAACCAAGTCCGGATGTGAACTTGCCAGGGACCTCCCGCTTGGAAGGGTCTTACCGTATTCCTCATGTACATATCGAAGCTGACATCGTTTACACAAATACTATTCCATGCGGCTACATGCGAGGCCCGGGAGCGGCCCAGGCGGTATTTGCTGTGGAATCCCACATGGACATGATTGCCCAGGAGTTGGGCATTGATCCCCTGGAATTGCGGCGACGCAATGCCCTGCAGGAGGGCGATACAACGGCAGCGGGGGAGACGCTTAGCAAGGTGCGGGCTCTGGAGACCTTGGATGCCGCTGCCAAGACAATAGGTTGGGGCAGCCCTAAGCAAGAGAAATGGGTGGGCAGGGGCATAGCCTTGTATGACCGGCCCACGGGGGGTCGCGAGAGCAGTGCAACTGTCATAGCTCAGTCCGATGGAACTGTGACCTTGCGCAGTACTACCTTCGACGTAGGTACCGGAACCCATACCGTTCTGCGGCAGATCATTGCCGAGGAACTCACTTTGCCTTTGAGTGCCATCAACGTGACCATCACTGACACCGACTCTGGCCCCTTCGACTATGGAGTCGCCGCGAGCCGGATAACGCATGCCGCAGGTCAGGCTACATTGCAAGCCTCTCAGCAGATGCGCCAGCTTCTCATAGATGTGGCAGCGGAGCTCCTGGGCACTCCATCGGAGTTGATCCGACTTGAGAACGGACGATTCACCGACACTAGAGAGAGTAGGAGAAGCCTCCTTCTCTCTGAGGTAGCCACCGCAGCAGCAAAGTCCGGGAACCCTGCTTCGGCCCAAGTGATATACATCCCTGAAGGGCCCACGGAGATTACATCCTTTTGCGCCCAGGTCGCCGAAGTGGAGGTGGACCCGGAGACAGGACAAGTAGTTGTACGACGATTCGTGTCTGTCCACGATGTGGGTGCGGTTCTCAACCCGTTGACCCACCGTGGTCAAATCGAAGGTGGAATAGCACATGGCCTGGGCTTTACTCTAATGGAGGAGATGAAGGTGGAGGAGGGCCAGGTGACCACAAGCCACTTTGGGGACTACAAAATTCCGACTGTGGTGGACATCCCCGAGCTGACCGTTGTTCTTCTGGAGGAGCCTGCTGGCCCAACACCCTACCAGGGCAAGGGCATCGGCGAGATCAGCAACTGCCCGGTAGCCGCAGCCATCGCCAACGCGGTGGCCGATGCTGCGGGCGTACGAATCACCGACCTACCTATCTCGGCGGAGAAGGTCTTGGCGGGGATCAAGGGCAAGGAACAGGCGCTCTAGCGGTGGATCTTCCCTGGTAAAGTAGCAGGGTCGAAACTTCGCTACGGCGTTAGCAGATTTAACTTCAGGGTTTCAAATTCCTCTCGAGTCAAATAACCCCTTTCCACGAGCCCGGCCAGTCTCTCTAATTCGCTTACCACATCGCCTGTGCGCCTTCTGTCATTGGGTAATGTCACCAAGCTCCGACTAGCATCTCTCACCCCTGGCACGCCGCATAGGCCCATGGCCACCTTCAGTTCATCGCGCAATATATCCAGCACCCTCGTTACTCCTACTTCACCCTCCACTGCCAGCCCCCAGAAGACGGCCCTACCTATTAGAACTGCTTTTGCTCCGAGGGCCAGCGCCTTTAGCACATCACTGCCTCTTCGAATGCCACCGTCCAGGTATACCTCTAAACGCTCTTCTACCACATTCACTACCTCCGGTAGCATGTCGATGGTGCCCAAAGTGCCTTGAAGGGCAAAGCCGCCATGGTTAGAGACAACGAGGCCGTCTACACCATGCTCGACGCACAGCAATGCGTCCTCAGCCGTCTGGATCCCTTTGATGATTAATGGCATGGACGTGATGGATCTCAACCACTCCAGATGGGACCAGTTCAAGGCTGGCTCTCGGCTCTCCATGAAGTTGTCTATGGTAGGGATGTTGGGTAGGTCGATGCCGTCGAAATTCTTCACATTCCTGCCGGGTTCAAGGGCGTAGTCATAGCGATACTTTTGATCCTTTGAACCAGCCCTCCCGGGAAGGCCGGCCTCCAGCTTAGTGTCCACAGTGAGCACAAGAGCGGCATATCCAGCTTTCTCAGCGCGCTGTACCAGATTTTTTGTTAATTCTTGGTCCTTAAGGAAGTAGAGCTGGAACCAGATAGGCCCTGAGGCCACCTGGGATACCTCTTCGATGCTGTAGCTGGAGAGGGTGCTGATCCCCATGATGGTCCCAGTAGCCCCTGCAGCTCGGGCAGTCGCCAGCTCACCGTCAGGGTGAGCCCGTTGCTGAGGCCCGGCGGGGGAGCAAATTACGGGGAAGCTGATCTTGTGTCCCAGTACCTCCGTTGACAGGTCCCGGTGGCTTACATCCACCATGACGCGGGGCCGGAGCTTTATAGCCTCGAATGCCGTCAAGTTGGTGGTATTGGTAACCCATCCAGTATCGCCGTAGCTGCCAAACAGACGGTCGAAGAGCACCATAGGCAGGGACTCCTGCCTGGCGTGGGCCTCGAAGTCGGCTATAGTCGCTAAGTCCTCTGAAATACTCACTTTCCCCTCCATAGTGTTTTAAGTTCTTCATCAACAAGCACCGCCTATTATAGTACTGGTGCTCCTTGATAATTTCATCTACAATCAGCGAACGCCCATAAAGTACTCCTCGAATCGATTCTACGAAGGACTTCAGGGCCTAAATCGAGCCTGGAATGGGCGTAGGGATTCATGTAAACTGAAAACACCAACTCCTAGTTAGCCGTCAACTGCAGCTTTGATCCCGGGAGGTATAAATGGCCAAAAGCGGCATATTTGACCTGTTCGCTTTGACTGACCAAGTGGCGTTTGTTACAGGAGGAGGGCAAGGTCTTGGCCGGGCAATCTGTGTAGGGTTCGCCGAGGCGGGGGCAGATATCGTTACCGTGGCTCGATCGATTGACAAGTTGGAAGAGACTGCTGCGCTAGTCCGAGAGCAGGGAAGGCGATGCCTTCCTATCCAGTGTGATGTCACCGTCAAGGGACAGGTGGATGCAGCGGTACAAAAGGCCTCCGATGAGTTTGGAAAGATCGATATCCTGGTGAACAATGTCGGGGCGTCGGACAATTTTTATCCGGCGGAGGAGTGGCCTGAGGATGAGTGGGACCGTAGTATCAACGCGAATTTGAAAAGCACATTCCTGTGCAGCCAGGCCGTCGCCAAGGTCATGCTGGAGCAAGGGAAAGGCAAGATTCTCAACATAAGCTCTGGTTCTGGTTTTCACCCTAACGCGGGCATCGTACCCTACAATGTGGCTAAATCGGCGTTACACATTTTAACTAGGACGTTAGCGATAGAGTGGGGAGATAGAGGAATATGGGTGAACTGCATGGCAGTAAGTGGCATGAGGACCCCTGGCTCTGAACTACGGTGGGCGCTCCAGCGCAGCAAGGGCCGGGACTTGCCCGATTCCCCGCCTGCTAAACCGAACTGGCCTCCTGTCACCGGGGGTAGGGTTGAGCCAGAGCGGTATGTACCCATCGCCCTCTTCCTGGTATCGGCAGCATCCAATCATCTTACTGGTGAGATCATGAGCCCAGGAGGCGTCGCACTCAGGCGAACATAACTAATGTTGACCAACGCTGTCGCTAATCATCCCAAGAGGCCCAGGAGTAAGTGACGTTTATTGGTCCCTGATTACCGTAGTTCGTATTGAACAAAGCGTAGACACCCCTAGTCCTCTCCTCAAGCTGTCGGAATCGTGGGCCCCACTCCATATGGTAGCGGTCTTGGTTGAGGCACTCTGATGTTGAAGTATCCTGAAGATAATTTCCGAGTGTAAAAGGAGGCTCCGACAATGGCTGATTACTCCGTCATCGATGCCGATGGACATGTTTTGGAATCCTTGGAGGGCATCCGAAAATACCTGGAGCCACGCTGGCAGCAGCGAAGGTTGGCCGAATACGATTTTTGGGATCGTAATCTGGGGGGAAGGCTGGGGCAGAATCCGGAAGGTCCCCAGGACCAATTGGCGGCCATGGATCAAGATGGGATAGAGGTGATGGTGATGTATCCCACCAACTACTTGAGGATTGGGGGGGTCCGCGAAACAGAATTCGCCACTGCTCTGACCGGGGCTTATAATAGCTGGCTACACAACTTTTGCCAGCCCAACCCCGAACGCCTGAAGTTCGTGGCGTTGATTGCACCCCAGGACGTGGATGGGGCAGCGGGAGAGCTTAAGCGGGCGGTGACCGAACTGGGAGCGGTGGGGGCGATGCTGCCCAGTTACATCCCCCAGCGGCCCGACTGGAGCAATTCCTACTACGATCCCATCTATGGGGAGGCTCAGGCCCTCGATGTAGGACTGAGCTACCACGCCACTACGGGTCCGTTCTCAGTTGGAAATGCGCGTTTTGACAACTTCATCAACATTCACACTATCGATCATCCCTTGGAGCAGATGATATCGGTGTGCAGTGCCGTAGTCGGCGGGGTGCTGGAGCGCTTTCCTCGGTTACGCCTCGCATTCCTAGAGTCCGGCATCGGCTGGGTGCCGTACATGATGGATCGGCTGGACGAGGAGATTGAAAAGCGGGGTGACCAGGAGGCACCATGGCTCAAGGCCAAACCCAGCGAATACATACTGAGTGGACGGTGCTACTTCGGGGCGGAATGCGGGGAAAAGACTGTGTCCGACGCTATCCGCACCACCGGCGACGATTGTCTCCTATTTGCCAGCGACTACCCCCACTGGGATGCTGACTGGCCCCGCACCGTCAGTACGATCCAGGCACGGGAAGACCTCTCGGAGAGCACCAAGCGGAAGTGGCTTCACGACAACGCTCTGCGCTTCTATAATCTGAGGGCATGACCGACGCGCATTTAGCGTCACGGTCAAGGGTATGAGTGATGCCCCCAGGCTAACCAACCCGAACGATAAGGAATACTCCCCAGGCTGACCAAGCTAAGCCCCGACAGGCAAACGTTGTTACTTCCGAACTGTAGAGACAGGGGAGAGTTGATCTACACGTGAAACACGGGCTGGCTATTCTGATAGTGGCGTCCTGGGATAGAATCAGGACCAAGGGCACAGCAGAGTTGCTAGCTAATGTAAATCGACCAGTTCAAGAATCGACGCTCCACTCGTGAGGGCGTACGGATAGCGTCGAAAAACCAAACTCAACGCACAACTCCTGAAAGTCGTTTCGTCTGACTCCATTCCATTTCAGCTTATCTAACGTCTCGGGCAACTCCACATCCACCCTTAGGGTCGCCAACTCTCGATATAACAGAGCTTCCTCACGGTGTGCAGCTAGGCTGGATGCTATCTCTTCAGCGCCCCGCAACTTCACTTGCCACTCAGATGGGTCATAGGGAATGGCCTCGATGTGGTTGTAGCGGCTCAATATACTGGCAGTGGTCTTAGCCCCCCATCTTGGGATACCGGGAATCCCGTCGGCCGAATCCCCGACCAACCCAAGGTAGTCGGTTATGGACTCTGGCGAAACTCCGAACTTTTCCCGTACACCAGCCTCGTCATAAGTCACGTTTTTTCTACGGTCCAGACACACCACGTGTTGTCCCCGCACCATCTGAGTAAGGTCTTTATCCGGAGAACATATAACGACCTGGTCCACCTGTGGATTATCCTGCCACCTGAAGGCGGCGGTGGCGATAGCATCATCAGCTTCATATTCCACCATTGGCCACACGACTACGCCCAGAGACAAAATCGCCCGCTCCGCCATATCAAACTGGACTAACAGGTCGGCTGGAATTCCCGCCCCGGTCTTATATCCGGCAAACAATTTGTTTCTGAAGCACTCAATGACATGATCGAAGGCACATCCCAAGTGGCTGACGTCTTCTTGCCGCAGTAGAGACAATATCGTCTGAATGAGGCCTCTTACCGCCCCAACCGGGCGACCATCCGGTGCGTAGATTGAAGGCATGGCATAGTAGGCCCTGAACAGCTCATAGGTTCCATCAATCAAGTGGATCTTCATAATTACTCTTTCACAGAAAGCTGGAGATCGTCCCGACAGTGCCTAGGATATCACCTTGGAGAATCATCCGCGAATTCAGTCTTACGATACGTGGCTTTGAAGGTGGACAGTCGAACTTCAACTAAAATACAAGTTCGGAGTCCCCAAACTGGTTGAACAGGAAGAGCGGTAGGAAGCTTCCGACTCTAGTATACGAAGTGACGATTTTCAACCGCGTGCTACGTCTCTGGGAAATTAACTTGTATTTTCGCTACCCGGTAAATTAATCCGGACTTGTCATCTGAAATGTACAGTGCACCATCAGAATCAAATATGAGATCAACAGGTCGACCTAATACTGACCCATCTCGCTTAAGCCAGCCAGAGATAAAGTCTTCCTCTCCTATAATCTCATCACCTTCAACGTCAAGTCGGACTATTTTATACCCAGTGGGTTCTTTTCTGTTCCACGAGCCGTGATATGCGACTAATAGATCGCCATCCCACTCTTCGGGGAACTGGGTGCTCTGAATAAACCGAAGGCCTAATGGCGCGGAGTGTGCTTGGATGTCATGAACGCCGGGTTTGGTTGTGGCACAAAAACTGGCGTTGTTAAACTCAGGATCAGGAATCTGCTCCGCATAACAATAGGGCCAGCCGTAATGATTCCCTTCTTGGAGGATATTAATCTCATCAGGCGGCAGATCTTCGCCTAGGTAATCGCGACCATTCTCAGTGGCCCATATCTCTCCTGTTACAGGGTGGAAGACAAAGCCAACTGCGTTACGAATTCCCTCTGCAAAAAGGCGGTAATTCGATCCATCGGAATTGAACTCTAGAATTGCAGCACGGCGTCGGTCTTGCTCTACACACGCATTGCAGGAAGAACCAACCGATACATACATATTCCCGGCAGAGCTAAATCCTATGGTACGAGAAACATGGTCGTCCCGACCGGGCTCCGTCGGTAGATTTTCTACGATAACCTCCTGTTCACCCACATTGCCATCCATTAGATATGGATATCGTGAGATTCTATGTTCCTCTGCCACGTATAAATAACCGTTGTAAAACCCAATACCGTGAGGAAGATTATTGAATCCTGTAAGTACGGCCCGCGCCTCATCTGCTTTACCGTCTTGGTCAAGGTCTGGGAGTGCTATAATCTTGCCTCCTCTAAGGTCTGCAGAATAGAGTCCTGTGGCACTTGGCATGCTAACAAATAAAATCCCATCGGGTGAAAAGGCCATAAAGCGTACAGGGCCTAGAGAGTTTGGGGTGAAAGGTGATATGCGGAACCCATCCGGCAGGGTTAGCTGAAATCCTGTTTCATCAATAGCTTTTGGGGTTGGTGCAGCCTCTGGCGTGGCAGTTGGAGGCGTTGTCGGTGTTGGTGTGTTGGTTGGTGGGGGTGTTGGAGTAGGAGAGGGTGTGGATGTTGGGATGGAAGTTGGCGTAGGTGTTGACGTAGGAGCGGGTGTGGATGTCGGGGTGGAAGTTGGAGTAGGTGTTGATGTAGAAGCGGGTGTGGGTGTCGGAATGGAAGTTGGCGTAGGTGTTGGCGTAGCGGTGGGAGTCACCCCAGGTGTCGAGGTATGTGTCGGTGTCGGGCTATGCGTAGCGTTGGGGGCTGGCGTCTGAGTAGTGGTTGGAGTCGGTGAAGGTATAGGTGTTGGTGTGGCGGTTCGGGTAGGAGTTGGAAAGGGGGTGGGCGTGGGTGTGGGCGTGGGTGTGGGCGTGGGTCTCAGTATTAGCACAGACGTCGCATTCGGTGTTGCCGCGGGCGCAGGGGTCGCAGTGGGAGTTGCCGTAGCGGTGGGAGTGGGAGTCGCAGTAGATCCTGTGCAGCCTGTCGCCAGGACCGCGAGAACAACAAGAGCACCTGGAAGACTCCAGGCCCTCTTCACGTTCCTGCCTGGGGGCGTTGGTGTATCTCTGACATTACTTCCGCTCGATTTACAAGGTGAAGCTTACCTAGTATGTTGCGTACCATGCAAGTGCCACAAACCAGTGGGAAGGCTTGTTAGGTTGGAGAAAACAGGCTCACAGTCTCAAGTAATACTCGTAGGTCAACCATTTGTCCATAAGCAGAAGGGGTTCGATATACTCACAATTGGCCCTTTCAAAGGGGGTGCTCTAGGTTCGTCGCCCTGGCAGGGAGTTGAGGCGCTTTCCTGAATAAGGCCAGGACTGCGTTTACGGTCGTAATAAGCAGCCGATAGCCCTGGACATGTGTATGTTCAGTGGATCAGCGGTGTGGCGGGATAACCTGTCCAGGTTGACGACGGTTAAAGCGACCAGTATACTCGCCGATCATTGATCAGAGGAGGACGCTCAGATGCCTCTGTACATGGACACTCACAAGCATGTAAAGGACTTGACTGCGGAGGCAGTCGCAGGAGCACACCAGAGAGACCTTGAGGTTCAGGGCAACTATGGCGTGAACTATTTGAAGTACTGGTTCAACGAGGCTGACGGGACGGTGTTCTGTTTGGTCGACGCCCCCAGTAAAGGGGCGGCTATTGCCGTCCATTGTGAGGCGCACGGTCTGGTAGCAGAAGACATCGTCGAGGTGAATGAAGGGGCATAGCGTTCGTCTCTCTGTTCCCTCGCTTCATTTGCATTGGTCGTTCAGTTCGTAGTTGTACAGGGATCAAAGGTCGGGCACAGTACCTATGTTCATTGAACCAACGGTGCGAGTGGGAACGGTTTTGTTCAGCCGACCACCGTTGAACAGGCGTCAGATAGTAACTATGCTCATGCTGATAAGTCCGCCGATATAACCTACTGGTAGCCCAGCGAAAATACCCGCCCCTATGTGCTTATTAATTCCCCGGAAGACTAGGATTCCTATAAACACAAAGACGATTGCTAATCCTGTGAGCGTTATAAAAACTCGGCCCAGGAGAAGCTCTAGGTTACACGGGCTTACCCCCGACTGCCAACCATAGTATCTCCCTTCTACTAATGGGCATTCTTCGAGTGCTTCCATTACCACGGGCGTGAAAAATCAACAAGAGCACTGTTATAGCAAAGGCAATCAGCGCGAAGGCAATCCTGTCCCGATTGGTGATTCTACTCATGACAAATGCCGATCCTCTACGGTTCAATTGCGAGTTTGCCTAGTATAATACTAATAGGGAGGCTCGCAAATCCCCACGTTTCTATCAGTGGAACAGCGATCCCGCTGAGCAATGCAGGAGAGTATACTTGCTGGCACTACACTTCTGTATGTGTCGCTCAATGAGAAGTTGGGATGAGTTCGGGGAACAATAGTAATAGGTTATCGATAATCGCCTACCGTACATTTAAGGAAGTCTTCAGCTTCCCTCACCCAGTCAACGAGATGGCAGCCCGTATGGTGGCGGCGATGGTTGTTGCACTGACTCTGGTGATCATCCTGCTGGACGTGCCGTGGCTAATGATCATATTGGGCTATGGCTTCTTAGCACGGGTTCTAACGGGGCCAACCCTAAGCCCCATGGGCCTTGTAGCCACACGGGTTCTCGCTCCTAGGCTTAATCTATACAAGCAGGCCGCTGGCCCTCCCAAACGATTCGCCCAGACAGTAGGACTACTGTTCTCGACTACAGCCCTCGTGCTTCACTACGGGTTTGGCCTCGGATTGGCAGCCAAGAGTGTTCTAGGGATTCTGATCTTCTTTGCCAGCCTGGAAGCCTTCGTTGGATTCTGTACGGGATGCTTTGTGTTTGGATATCTAATGCGATGGCGGCTTGTGCCCAAAGAAGTGTGCGACAAGTGCAATAACCTCGTGCTCTTGCACGCTAAGTAGTAAAGCTCCATACAAGCATAAATATGGCGGGTAGTACCGTCCCATTCCTGAAAGGGTCGGAAAGTGGGAACGCTTTTCTTACAGAATTGACCTGTCAAGTTCACTTGTTTAATCTTCGGACTATACAGCTGGAGCCAAGGAGGTAGGTATGTGGGGTATCATAGTAGGTTCAATACTAGTTGCTATATCAGTCCTAATAAGGTCACGTCCCATAGAGTGGTGTAAGAGTACGTCATCCTGTTGATATCGTCTAGGCCGCTGCCTCTGCGAGTTCGGCTCTGGGTAGAGCTTCGTTGGAGGTGGTTACCTCCTGTGTGATGTATCGACGGCCGACGGCCCACTCGTCGTGCTGCTCAGCTAGGACGGCGCCGACCAGGCGACGGACAGCTGGGCGGTTAGGGAAGATGCCCACCACATCGGTGCGGCGCCGTATCTCCTTGTTGAGACGCTCCAGGGGGTTGTTGAACCAGATCTTCTTCCAGTGGGCGACGGGGAAGCTGGAGAAGGCCAGGACGTCGGGTCCAGCCTCGTCCAGTAGAGAGGCGACCTGAGGGAACCGGTTCTGGAGTTGATCGGTCACCCTGTCGAACTGGGCGTGTACCTCATCGGGGGAGGGTTGCTGGTAGATGGTGCGCACCATGGTGGCTACCCATGGCTGGGCGCGCCTGGGGACCCGAGTGAGCAGGTTGGTCATGAAGTGGGTGCGGCACCGTTGCCAGCTGGCTCCGCCGAAGACTGCGGCGATGGCGCCTCGGAGTCCCTGATGAGCGTCCGATACCACCAGCTCCACCCCGCCGAGGCCTCTGGCCGACAGTGAGCGCAGGAAGGCCAGCCAGAATGCACCGTCTTCACTGGTACCCACGTCCATCCCAACGATCTCACGCTTGCCCTCGCTATTGACCGCCGTCGCCACCACCACGCTGACGTTGACTATCCTACCGGCCTCTCTGACCTTCTGGGTTAGTGCGTCCAGCCACAGATAGGGGTAGGGTCCCCCATCTAGCGGCCGACCCAGGAAGCTCTCCACCACCCCGTCCAGCTCCTGGCAGATACGCGACACTTGGCTCTTTGAGATACCCTCGCACCCAAGAGCCTTGACCAGATCATCCACTCGCCTCGTCGATACACCCTCCACATACGCCTGCTGGATCACCGCCAGCAGAGCTCGCTCGCTGCGACGCCGTGGCTCCAGCAGGATCGGAAAGTAGCTCCCCTCCCTCAGCTTGGGTATCTGCAACTCCATGGTCCCTACGCGAGTGTCCCATGCTCGAGACCGGTACCCGTTGCGCTGGGTCACCCGCTCAGGGTTGCGTTCTCCATACCCAGCACCGGTCCTCGATGACACATCAGCCTCCATGATCTCCTCGACCAGCACTCTCAGTGCCTCGCGTAGAAAGTCCACGTCACCGTCGACTCCCCTCTTGCGCAATAGCTCCAGCAGGTCCATCCTCTCCTTGACCACTGTTGTCCTCCTTTCTCGAGCTTTCTTCTTTGCTCGCTAAGGATGACGCGGTGGTCTCTCTTTCTCCAGACCCTCTCCCTCTTATTACACCACTTCCTGGGACTCTACTCCTAATAATTTTGGCTTCTGCTTGTCGGGAGTGGCGGTTCTTCAGATGGATTCTCACTATGCTCCCATGTAATGCTTCAGATATGGAGGTGAAGGTTCACTTAGGTAGAACAGTTGGTGCCACTTCCCTTAGTTTCATTATAGCCGCCATGTTCGTTTTCATCGTCTTCAATGGCATTTCCCTTCCTGCATCAGCTGTACTAGCTGTCGTTTATGCAGTTATTGGCGTCGTGGCTTTACTATATAGGTTCTTGTGGCTTTCTCCACTACTGGCGGCGATTCCCGTTGCCCAAAGACCCAAATGGTGGGGTGACGATGTTCACGCCAATGGATGGGGAACTGCTGCCATAGTATTGGCCGTAGTTGGTCTGGTACTGATTTGGATCATCTAATTGGAAGAAAGCCATAACCTCGAATGTCAGTGAACACTTGACTTTATGTCGTACATTTAGTAGAATATCCATATGGCACGTACTGGTCGTCCAGCTACAGGCCACAAGCCAACTCTGTCCATACGAATGGAGCCAAACGCCCTACACATGGCTAAAAAGCAAGCTAAGGCCAGCGGAATGACGGTTGGAAAGTGGCTAGAGGAAGCGATAAAGGAGAAGTTGGAACGAGAGAAAGGGGATCAGAATGTCACTCAGAAAGATCGCTAAAGAACTAGGAATCACACCCGCATACCTGAGCTACATGGTGAACGGAAAAAGGCGCTGGAGACCGGACTTGTACCAGCGGTACGTCTATCTTGTTAACACTTTTGTTAACGGTCAAGCTAATAGTGTTAACAGTATACAGAGTGATCCACCTATGAACGATGGTGCCAAGGATAGGATTCGAACCTATGACCTAGCGCTTATGAAGCGCCCGCTCTGCCGCTGAGCTACCTTGGCACCCAAGAAGGCACCGGCCAGTCGCCAGGCGCACTTCCATTACAGTCAATATAATTTCAAGCCATCGGACTGTCAATCAGCTTACCGCTCGCGCTGGCCAGCGAACAGGGAGGAGGATAGACGGCGCACCAGGTTCCAGCCGGTGCCAGACCAGAAATAGTTGCGAATCATGTCTTGCAGCTTTTCTGAAGCCCCTCCTACCAGAGGACGGCCGTGGCCTACGCAGGCCACCTCAAAGTTGAGGGTCGCTAGCCGCTCCACCGAGCGCCGGTAAAGCTTGCTATCGGTGCCGGGGAAGGGGAATGGCCTTGTAAACAGTCTGCCATCGCTGAGGAGGGTGTCGCCAGTGAACAGCAACTTCAAACTGGGTAGATAGGGACTTATGCTTCCTGCGGTGTGGCCTGGCGTGTGGAGCACCTGAAGACCGCCCAGGATGGGCAAAGTGTAGCCCTCGTCCACCAGTTCGTCGGCGAGGATTTTCTGGAAGAGGGGCACCTCCCATTCCAGCGCCAGGGGTTGGCTTACGTAATGGACTCTCGGCTTGCCGACCTTATCCCACTTAACGTCGTTGTGGTGGACCAGGACTTGGAAGTCGCTGTGGCGGCGAAGTGCCGTGATAGTGCCGGTGTGGTCTGGGTGGCCGTGGGTGAGGATGATCCATCGAAGGTCTGATACCTTCCTGCCAAGGCCTTCTATGTATCTTTCTATCTTGCCCGCGTTGCCTTGGAGGCCCGTGTCCACCAGGGCCAGGGAGCGCTCATCCATCAGGATGTAAACGTTACTCCCGATAGTCCCGTCTACCTTGTGGACACCGGCCACAACTTCCAAAGCTACTCCTCCAAGATGATGTCGCCACTCTTGCCACCGCGCTTACTCACCAGGCGTACCGCCTCGATGCGCATGGCCCGGTCGTGGGACTTGCACATGTCGTAGATGGTGAGGGCTGCCACGGTGACGGCGGTGAGGGCCTCCATCTCCACTCCCGTCTTGGCTTCGGTGGTGGCAGTGGCGGTTATACGGATGCCGCTTCTTTCATCATCGGGCTCCAGCTCCACAGTGACGCGGTTGAGGGGGATGGGGTGGCACAGGGGAATAAGGTGGGGAGTCTGCTTGGCCCCCATAATCCCGGCGAGCCTGGCCACGGTGAGCACGTCCCCCTTCTCGATGTTGCCCTCAACGATAAGTCTTAAGGTGCCTGCGCTCATGAATACAAAGCCGCGGGCCACCGCCTCTCGCACCGTATCGGGCTTGCCGCCTACGTCCACCATCTGGGCACGTCCCTGGGTGTCCAGGTGGTGGAGGCTTTCGGTAGTCTGGCCTCTGATGTCGTTTCCCCTTGGTTTAGGCTGGCTCCTCTGGCTCTTGGGTGGCGGCCCTATCTGCCTGTTAGCTAGGGCATCGGCTTCCTCGTTACCGGGATGGCCGGAATGGCCTCGAACCCACTCCCAATGAACACGACGTCTCTTAACCACTGAGTCCAGCCTTGCCCAAAGGTCCTGGTTCGCCTTCCGTTTCCAGTTTCGAGTCATAGTGTTAACCACGTACCGGCTATCGCTGATGACCGTTACCTCAGACTGGTCGGGTATCGCCTCCAGCCCCTTAATAGTCGCGAGCATCTCCATGCGGTTATTGGTGGTAGCGTCCTCTCGACCGGCCAGGCTGCGCTTGGTGCCATCCTCTTCGATGATGGCTGCCCAGCCGCCGGGGCCTGGGTTTCCCTTGCAGGATCCATCAGTGTAGATGTTGATCATAGCTAATAGGTGCTCCTGGCTAAAAATAAAAGCGGACGTAGCCACGCCCGCTACGGAGCCTTTACCTTCTTTCTAGCCGCCAATCTGGTACATCTCGACCTTTCTTGGCTGGGGCCCTGTCATGGAGGCTCGCTCCTCCGAGTATCGGTCGGTTCGGCGTACCCAGGTGCGCGTTATTATGTCCCTGAGCTCATCGTCGGAGGCCTCCGATCTCATAGGGCCTCGCAGGTCAGTCCCTACGCTGGCGAAAAGGCAGGTGTATATCTTCCCGTCGGTGGAAAGCCTTATGCGAGTACAGTCGCCACAGAATGGCTTGGTGACGGAGGCGATGATGCCGATCTCCCCGCCACCGTCCTTGTAGCGATAGCGCAGGGCTACCTCTCCCCTGTAGTTGGCCTCAATGGGCTCGATGGGGAGCTCGGCATTGATGCGGGCCGCGATGTCGTCGGCGCTGACCACCTGATCCAGATTCCAGTCATTTAGGTTACCCACATCCATGTACTCGATGAAACGAACGATGTGTCCCGAACCCTTGAAGTGCCGGGCGAGATCTACGATGGTGTGGTCGTTGACTCCTCGCTGCACTACCGCATTTATCTTTATGGGGCTAAGGCCCATCTCTTCCGCCCTGCGAATCCCCTCCAATACTCTTCGAGTTCCGTAGCCCCGGCCGTTCATCTGCTTGAATACCTCTTCGTCCAGCGAGTCCAGGCTTACCGTTATCCGCTGAAGCCCGGCATCCTTGAGAACCTGAGCCTTTTGGGCCAGGAGATAGCCGTTGGTTGTTAAAGTGAGGTCCTTGATTCCCTTAATTTGGGAGAGCATCGCAACCAGCTCTTCGAGGTTGTTTCTTACCAGGGGCTCGCCCCCAGTCAGCCTTACCTTGTTGATGCCCAGCTCAACTAGCAGCTTTGTGAGGCGGATAATCTCCTCGAAGGTGAGCAATTCAGGCTTGGGAAGGAACTTGTACCTGGCTCCATAGACCTCAGCGGGCATACAGTAGGGGCATCGGAAATTGCATCGATCGGTGACCGAGATGCGGAGGTCCCGTAGCGGCCGGCCCATGGTGTCTGTTACGTTGATCTGAGTTTTAAGCATTGGCGTCCTGTGCTAGCCTTTTCAGTAGAGCTACGGCCTTTCTCGCTGCCTGGCCTCTGTGACTAAGCCTGTTCTTCTCCTCGGGTGGGAGCTGGGCCGTGGTCATCCCCATTTCGGGAAGGTAGAAGACGGGGTCGTACCCGAAGCCGTAAGCGCCCTTTGGTTCGTATTGTATAACACCTTCTACGGTTCCCGCTACCGTCTTCACCTCTCCAGAGGGCCAGGCGATGGCAATGACGCACTGGAAACGTGCCCCCCTCTGCTCCCAGGGTATGTGCTCCAGGTTGTGGAGCAACAAGCGCAACCTATCCTCATCAGTATAGGAGGGATCGCTGCCGTAACGTGCCGACTTAACTCCAGGCTCTCCACCCAGAGCGTCCACTTCAAGTCCTGAGTCGTCGGCCAAGGTTAGGAGGCGGCTTAGGGAGGCGAATCCACGGGCTTTCAGGCAGGCATTTTCGTAGAAGGAGTCTCCCGTTTCGGGGATATCTTCCTTGATGGCTTCCATTTCCAGAGAAGCTATTTGAAAGGGGATGTCCTTAAGGAGCTCTCGGTACTCTCGTACCTTTCCAGAGTTCCTGGTAGCCAGGAGCAACTTTGGAAGAGGTGGGGTATCCACCCTTCAATAGTACCCTTGGTCGAGCACCGTTGTGAAGTAGCTAATCACCTAGGAGGTGGCGGTCTTTTCTGGCACGGGGGTGGGCTCCTTCCCATTGTGCCCATCGCGGAAGGCGAAACGATCTACCAGGTTGGTGACGGTGTTGCGGAAGCCGCTGTACTCCAGCTCGGAGTAAGGAAGCATAGCAGCCCCCGACCAGCCTTGGCTGCGCATCTCGATGGCCTTGTTCTGGGCCTTCTCACGTACCACGTCCCAGGCGGGATTGTCGAAGAAATCAATATAGGAGCTGGAGAAGTGGCCTCGAGCATCCAGGGAGAATCCCACGCAGGAGACTAGAGGTAGACAGTACATTCCCGTCACCGGTGTATTGAGAGGGACGGGCATCAGAGGCATAACGTGGGACCCTCTGGCATCGCCACCGACGTAGTGAGCCTTGGCGTAAGGAGAGCAGAGCTCTTCAGGGGCGGGGAATATGCCCTGGTTGCGCACCAGGGCTACGGGGTCGTCCTTGCCCGTGTACGTTCCCGCGATGTTGTGTAGTCGCTGGGCCGACACTGCTACCGCCCGCTCGCCATGGGTGCGGGAGTAGATACCATCGATGCCGAAGCGCTCGTTATCCCGCAGCAAAGCAGAGATGTGATAGTAGTCCTCGGGGGCGTTGAGCTCGATTATGCTGTCTCCCCCTGTGTTATCCATGTCGATGATGTGGAAGGTGAAGCCCTTCATCATATTGGGGAGCATTAGGCCGGCACAATACATCGGATCAGCGAACCCCAAGAACATAGGCAGATTGTAGGCGCCGGGTCCGCACTTGTCGGCCGCCAGCATCAAGAATGACTCGGCGGGGCGTACCTTATTGGTCTTGGCAGGGTCGTGGTTGAATTCCACCTCAGCTACGGCTGGGCCAGCGCCACGTATGTTGCCCGACGGGGCGTCCACCAACAGGTCTTGGCCAGCACCGTAAAGTCCATACTGCTGGGCTATGGACGTGGCCTTGAGGAAGGTGTTCCAGGCAAACTGATGGATGTCCGTGTTATCGGCACCTCTTTCGTGAGAGACAAGAATAGCGATGTCGTCACCAGTGTGGGATACGAAGCCATCCAGGACTAGATCCTTGTCTATGGCTTTCTGAACATCCTCTTTGACGGAATCCATCATCTGCTGTGATGGCTTGGTGTGGCCCCCAATGGAGCCAACGTCGGCTTTTAGAATGGACATGGTGATTTTCATAGCAACCTCCTTTAGTTTTCTCTACGAGTCAAAGTGTGGCTCTGCAATATTGCTTGCACGATTGCAGGTTGTGGTGTGTGATTGTGTAAACGATGTGAAGGGAAAGAACTATGACGCCGTTAAGTCTACCAGGGGCGGGAGGACATGTCAATTTTACTGGCATACTAGTAACCCCAGGAAGGCTGGTATTCGCCAAACACCTGGCGCAGCACACCCATTATCTCGCCCAGGGTGGCATAGGCCTGTACCGCTGCTATTATCGGCGGCATCAGGTTGACACTGCCCCTGGCTGCCAGCTCCAGTTCCCTCAAAGTTCTGGTTAATGCCCGATTGTCCCGCTGGCGGCGTATCTGGTTGAGGCGCTTTATCTGGTGCTTCTCCCCCGTTTTATCCACCTTCAAAATTGGTATCTCGACAGGTAGCTCGGAGGCGTAGGCATTGACTCCTACGGTGATCTGCTCGTTGCGGTCCATCTGCTGCTGGTAGGTATAGGCTGCTTCTGCGATCTCTCTTTGAAAAAAGCCCGCCTCGATGGCCGGCACCACACCCCCCATATCCTCCACCCGACGTAGGTAATCGTATGCCTGCTCTTCTACCTGATTGGTCAAGCTCTCCAGGTAGTAGCTTCCCCCCACGGGGTCTACCACGTCGGTCACACCCATCTCGTGGGCGATGACCTGCTGGGTACGCAGAGCTAGCAGAGCGGCCTGCTCTGAGGGGAGGGCGAAGGCTTCGTCCATGGCGTTGGTGTGGAGGGACTGGCACCCTCCTAGAATGGCAGCCAGGGCCTGTAAGGATACCCTTACCGTGTTGTTCTCGGGCTGCTGGGCAGTGAGAGCGGAGCCTGCCGTTTGGGCATGGAAGCGAAGTCGCCAGGATAGGGGGTCTTTGGCACCAAACCTCTCTCGTATCTCTCGGGCCCAGATTCGCCGTGCCGCTCGGTACTTGGCGATCTCCTCAAAAAAGTCGTTGTGAGCGTTGAAGAAGAAGCTCAACCTGGGGGCGAACTCATCGACGTCAAGGCCTCCATCCAGGCATCGCTTTACGTATTCAAAGCCGTCGGCCAGGGTGAAGGCCAGCTCCTGTACCGCGGTGGAGCCCGCCTCCCGTATGTGATACCCACTGATGCTGATGGGATTCCAGCGAGGCATGGATGCAGAGGCGTGCTGGATGGTGTCCACTACCAGCCGCAGAGAGGGTTCCAGGGGGAAGATGTACTCGTTCTGGGCGATGTACTCCTTTAGGATGTCGTTCTGGAGGGTGCCGCTTATTCTGTCCAGGGCAACACCCTGCTTTTGGGCCACTACAATATACATCGCCCAGATGATGGCTGCGGGGCTGTTGATGGTCATGGAGGTGGTTATCTGATCGAGGGGAATGCCGTCAAAGAGCACCTCCATATCTGCCAAGGAGGAGATGGCTACCCCGCACCGGCCGAACTCGCCAGCGGCCCAAGGATCGTCTGTGTCGTAGCCGTAGAGGGTGGGCAGGTCGAAGGCCACGCTGAGGCCCGTTTGCCCGTTCTCCAGGAGGTATTTGAAGCGGGCGTTGGTCTCCTCAGCGGTGCCGTAGCCTGCGAACATACGCATAGTCCACAGACGCCCTCGGTAACCGGAGGCGTGTACGCCCCGGAGGAAGGGGTACTCACCGGGGAAGCCGATGTCCTGGAGGTAGTCCGTCCCCTCAAGATGCTCTGAGGTGTATAGGTCGTCTATGGGGATGTCAGAAAGGGTTCGGTAGTCGGACTTGCGGCGTGGAGCGGAGCGGTTAGCTTCCCGCCACTTCTTCTCCTCTGCATTGGGCTTATTCATGTTGTCTTTAGATGCCAACAGGGACACCGTTTGTGGGAGAATAATGCTGGTAAGCTTGATGAACTGCTTACAGTTGGAGTCTAGCTGTGAGTGACGAGAGTGTCAACGAAAACCTTAGTCTAGTCGCTACTGGCCCCGCCCAATTCACCCTCTTGGTGGAGCACCCCCTTGACGCGCCGCTCCAGATAGGAGCGCTGGAGCATAACCCGCCGCTGGCATTTTCGGCAACGCACGCCGATATCGGCCCCCAGACGGACTACCTCCCACAGGTTGTTGCCGCACGGGTGGGTCTTTTTTAGCCGGAGCACATCGCCAAGTCGTAGCTCTAAGACCATCCCTTCCCCTCTGCCTCCAGGATTCGGTTGATCTCCTCTTTTAGCCTAGTGGCTTCGCGGCGGGCCGCTTGGGGAAAGTCCTCTCCTTTGGAAGCGTAGGTGATCTGGCGTGAGGCGCTGATGATGGCCAGGCGGCCCTCTTCGTCGGTGCCATAACGTATCGCTGCCTCCAGATCGCCTCCCTGAGCGCCAACGCCAGGCACAAGGATGGGCATTTGGGGACAGAGCTTACGCACCTGACGGAGGTCGTCGCTATAGGTGGCCCCCACTACCAGCCCTACGTTGCCATGTGTGTTCCACTCCTGGGCCCGCATGGCTACGTGTTGGTATACCGGGAGCTCCCCTGCCCCACCGGGAGCCTTGAGGTCCTGAAGATCGACGGCGCCGAGGTTGGAGGTACGGCAGAGGAGAAAGACTCCCTTCTCAGTATAGTCAAGGAAAGGTTGTAGAGAATCGCCGCCCAGATATGGATTCACCGTCACGGCATCGAATCCCCACACCTGGAACATGGCCCGAGCGTAGGCGCGGCTGCTGGAGTCGATGTCGCCCCGCTTGCCATCGCCGATCACCAGCACCTCAGGGGCCACCCGCTTGATGTACACAACCGTTTGCTTCAGGGCACTCAGTCCCTCGAGGCCCTGGGCCTCGTAGAAGGCCAGATTAGGCTTGTAGGCGCACACCAGGTCAGAGGTGGCGTCGATGATGGCGCGGTTAAACTGGAGCACATCCTGTACTGGCATTAGGGAGGGATCGGGATCCAATCCCACGCAAAGGAGACTTCGATACGTCTGGCACGCCCTGTTTAATCGTTCTAGGAAGGTAGCCATGTCACTCCCCTGCAAAGTATACATGATTCGCTTAGGAAGAGGTGTGCAAAGGACTCAGGGGGTATAATGGGTATGATTTTAGCTAAGCTAGAGGAGGTCAAATCCCCTTGAGGCTGGACAGTAACCTGGTCGAGGCCCGCTTTATCCGGCGGCTCAACCGCTTTGCTGCCGTAGTAGAGCTAGAGGGTGTGGAGACCGAAGTGCACGTGGCCAACTCGGGCCGAATGCGGGAGCTATTGGTAGAGGGGAATCGGGTGTTGCTGCGGCCTGCTGCGAGGAATGGGCGCAAGACATCTTTTGACCTGGCATTGGTGGACCTAGGGCACAACCTTAGCTCAGCCGACGCCCGCCTGCCCAACGTGCTGGTTCACGAGGCGCTGGGAAAGGAAGGTATCCCGCCTTTGTCCGGCTATACTAGTGTTCGGAGGGAGGTCACCTTCGGGGAGAGCCGTCTGGACATGATCCTGGAGGGGCCTGTTGGCAAGTGCTTCGTGGAGACCAAGTCCGTTACCCTGGTGGTTGATGGCGTGGCCCTCTTTCCCGATGCGCCTACTACACGGGGTGTGAAGCATCTCTACAGCCTGTGTAAGGCGATAAGCGAGGGCTATCGCGCGGCGGTGGTCTTCGTCGTTCAGCGGGAGGATGCCACGGCCTTCGCACCCAACGATGAGGCTGACCCTGACTTTGGAGGTGCTCTTCGCTACGCAGTGGGTCAAGGGGTGGAGGTGTACGCTTATCGCTGCAAGGTCTCCACAGAGGAGATAAGGCTGACAGAAAGGCTATCTGTGAGGCTGTCATCAAGGAAAAGTTCCATGGCGAGAAGGCCGGCAACAAAGGAAGACAGCAGGGCACCAACCGAGAGCTTTGAGCCCTTAATCGAGATATATCATCGCCTCTTCCAATGGTATGGGCCCCAGCACTGGTGGCCTGGGGAGAGCCCATTTGAGATTGTGATTGGGGCAATCCTTACCCAGGGCACCGCCTGGGCCAACGTGGAGCGGGCCTTGAATAACCTCAAGACCGCCGACTGTTTCTCATCCAAAACCCTTTTGGAGGTCTCTGAAGAAGAGCTGGCTATCCTCCTGCGACCTTCGGGCTATTTCAACGCCAAGGCGAGGAAACTCAAGGCATTCATAAACCACCTGTGGGAGGAGTACGAAGGGGAGCTGGACATGCTGCTGGCGAAAGAGGGCAACGAACTCCGGCAGGAGCTGCTTTCCATCTACGGCATCGGAGAGGAGACTGCCGATGACATTGTTCTTTATGCTGCCGAGCAGCCTTCTTTTGTAATAGACGCTTACACCCGCCGTATCCTCCAAAGGCTGGGGCTATCTCCAAAGGAGGGGAGTTACGGTGCTTACCAGGAGGTCTTCCATGGGGCCCTGCCTCCTGAGTCTTCTCTCTACAACGAGTATCATGCGCTACTGGATAGGCACGCCAAGGAGACCTGCAAAAAGGAGCCCCTTTGTGAGGGGTGCTGCCTTCTGGAGATGTGCCCCACAGGCCAGTCCAAGGTACAAAGCTTGCCTTCGCAAGTGCCTTGAAATAGGATAGTGCAACTGTGTATAGGAGCTATCGAGCGAGTTATAAATTGCGGGTTTAGGTTCCGCCAGTGGGATGAACCTGAGCATTTCTGATAGGCATATGTTCTACAGAACGATGGAGGTGAGGCGTTGATTACGAAGTTCTCCGTTCTCTACTCAGGCCACATAGACATGGAGAACCTGGGTATTGAAGGTACCCCGACAAACGACCGCAGGTACCCGAACGAAAGGCTGATCGAGGCCTTTGACACTTGCTTGGAGATGGCCCATATCATGGAGGAGTTGGGTTACCATAGTTTGTGGCTGGCCGAGCACCACTTTCAAGTCGAGGGCTACGAGTGCACACCTAACCTTCTCATGCTCAGCACCTATCTGGCTCAGCATACTGAACGGATCAAGTTCGGCTGCGGCTTTAACATCGTCCCTATGTGGCATCCTCTACGATTGGCCGAGGACTTCGCCACGGCTGACATCCTCACCAACGGGAGGGTCATCTTCGGTGTGGGTCGTGGCTACCATACCCGAGAGGTAGAGAGCTTCGGTGCTCCTATGCTTGATGCAGATGCCAACCGAGAGCTGTTCGAGGAGCAGGTGGAGATAATCTTCAAGGCTTTCAACGAAGATTCCTTCTCCCACCATGGCAAGCACTACACCATCCCTCCTCGGGTGCCCTATCGAGGATATGAGCTTGAGCAGATAACCCTGGTGCCACGTCCGGTGAATCGACCTGTGGAAGTGTGGCAGCCTATCGTGACCGGCAGCGACCGCGGCATCGACTTCATGGTCAAAAACGGCATCAAGGGGGTCATATCGGGTACTGGCGAGGAGTCTGCCGACCGCTCCATTCACGTGTACCAAGATGCCGCTGCCCGCAGTGGGCAGGAGCTCCAATTGGGGGAGAACATCATCCAGGGCTTTCGTTGGTACGTAGACGAGACTCGGGAGAAGGCCATAAAGGCGGCGACGCCCTACTTTGAAGAGAACCAGAAGTTCTCCGCCCCCTTGGGCCTGGGCCTCGCTCTAGGAACCTCCTTCGAGAGCCTAGTCGAGCGGCGCGACTGGCTGTGTGGCCCGCCAGAGGAGCTGATCGGCTACCTGAAAGAGGTGGAGAGCAGGTACCCTGGCCTGGAGCAGATTTTACTCTCCACAGCAATGGGGGAGCCCAAGGCAGTGGTGCTGGAGCAGCTACGTCTCTTTGCCCAGGAGGTGATGCCGGCGTTCCGAAAGCCCTCCTCTGATGGCGCTTAGCACATAGCCTTGCGAAACACCCGACGCGCGGCGATAGTCCGCCTCAGGACAAGTCCGGGTGCATGCCCTGATGGGCAGGGACCCAGGGCCAATCCGTACTGCTAACCCTAGCTTGTTCGCCCTATGAAACAGCGGAGAGAGTCAGTGGTACACTTCGCTCGTTGGTTTCATAATCCACCCGTCTATCGAGGTGCGATATGGCAGCAATCATCAGAGCGGTGACACAAAGGCACGCTGAGATACTGGGAGTATTGCTGGGCCTCTACTATATTGGCTGGGTCTTGGGCGGTAGGTGGGGCACCCCAGTACTTGGCGTATTGGCGGCGGCCCTTGTCTTGGGAGGTGTCGTATTGCGCGGGAGGTCCCCTCGACTGTCACGCGCTCTCACAGCGACTGGAGCCATACCGATGTTCCTCGCAATCATGGCATTGGAATTCTTCTTCTATTCGCTCTGGACTCCGATAGGTATTCTCGGGCTACGCCCTGGTGCTTGCCGTGGGCTTGCCTGCCCTCGGAGTCACTTCCAGCCGCAGCACGAATGCGCCGCGGCCTGCTGCAGAAAGCGTTGCAGGACGTATGGGGCAATGCCTCGCCAGAGTTCTGACGTTCCTCCTCATTACAGCTCTGGGCGCCGGGGCAGGTACGCTCGTCGGGATGGCGGTCGGATACCTGGTTGACCGGGGACTTCAGGGCCAGGACGCCTACGGCTATGGGATATTATTGATCGGCGCCCTGGGCTTACTGATCGGAGGGCTAACCGGAGGGATCATTGGGGCAGTCATCGCAACCCGCGCGCGTCTTTCGGCACCGGCAGCCGGGGATGTTCTGGGCGCAGCAATCGCATTGCTCGTGGTACGCCCTTCACGCCGCGTTCGCCGACAGTCGAGGAAGAAGCAATTGGCCCAGGTGATTGCCGCGAGCGTTGGGCTATCAGTTGCAGGTTTCATCGCGAGTCAATCCGTCCTCGTCGGGAGCGACCGTGACATCTTGATAATCACACGAGACGAGGTAGTGGTCCGCGTCCAACGCGGGGATCGCGTAGCGATCAAGTTGCCATTTGTCGAGCAGGCACATAGGTTCAGGAGGCATATAGTGGTCCAACTGAAGGACTATCAAGTCGTCACAAGTAAATACGCGGTGAATGCAGACGAAGTCGACGTGTATATCAGGTTCGATAAGGGAGACAGCTACTTTGATGTAGCGCGCGATGGTGAATCTCTCGTCAAACCAGCATTGGATGCTGCTCTGAATGCCCTGGACTACCCCAGTTTTGTTTCATATGCACAGGAGCGAGCAACATTTCTTGTTGGAGCAAGGTTTGATGCTGCCACGCTTGAACAGCCGTACGATGTATCTATTTACGCGGATTTCCGGTTAGGTGACATTTTCGTAGACACGGTTATAGATCCTCTTAAAGAGGAGCTGCACGAGAGCCTCGGCGTGGATCTCATCTCGATGAGATTCTGGGGTGCGACAGTGACCCCTCGTTGAGATAGCACTCCGATCTTTGCCTCTTGCCAGGACTAGCTGTGCCACGCTCGGGCAGCCGAGACGCGCACGATCGTTTGAAAGCCTGACATGCACAGTCAATCCATCGAACCCCCTGAGCGCCAGGAGTAAGCATGTTCCTGGTGGAGATGGGGAGAGGATGGAACCCAGCGCCCCCCAAATAATCTCGGACTCGTTGCGGGAGCGGCGCGCCTTTGTTATTGCTTATGTATGGCCGGAAGGTTTATTTGCGGTTAGAGGATCCTTGTAGCTGCGTAATGAGAGACAAAAATAAGAGGGTAGCTTAACAGCTACCCTCTTGCTCTCTTTTCCGTTGGTCTAGTTAGTCGGGAACGCCCGCCGCCTAGTGAGCCCCACAACCGCAGCCCTGGCCACCGCAGGCGCACCCGCCCGAGCCGCACCCGCCCGAGGCGAAATTGGGGTTGCTGATGACAAAGCCCGTTCGAGTCAGGTCTTCCACGAAATCGATGGTAGCATCTTCCAGGAAGGGGAGGCTATCGGAGTCCATCAGAAACCTCAAACCGTCCAGTTTCAGTTCGGTATCGTCCTCCTGGGTCTCCTTCTCGAGGGTCAACATATACTGGGCGCCTTCGCCTGCGGGAACGGCGATGACCCGAAGCCAGGCCTCCTTGTCGTTCTGCTCTTTCAGCACTTCCTTCAGTCTTTCCTCAGCTATGGGAGTTACCTCAAGCATACCCTCTTCCTTTCTTTTCTTCACAAAGGACCTAGTTGAGATTCCAACTTCTGGTAATTGAATCCTAGCATGGATGATAAACAGGTGTCAACTCTGTCGGTGGCAACTATTTTGGCAGCTTACTCTCACATGCGTTCCATTTCGACGGCGTGGATCACGTAGGTTGTGGAGGACCCTTGACAACTGGCCAAAAGGGTCACTAAAATGGAACAATAGTTCTATGGAGCGCATCTTTCACATAGACATGGACGCCTTTTTTGTGGCGGTGGAGCGGGCGCTTAACCCCTCCCTCATCGGTAAGCCGGTGGCGGTGGGAGGTGAGCCGGGGAGTCGGGGGGTGGTGGCATGCGCCTCTTACGAGGCCCGGGTGTACGGTCTTAAGGCGGGCATGCCCCTGTCCCAGGCCTATCGTCTATGCCCTCATGCCATCTTCCTGGTGGGGCGATACGAGCACTACGAGAGGGTAGCAGCTCAATTCAAGGATATCCTTGGCTCTTTCAGTCCCTTTCTGGAGCCCCTGGGACTGGACGAGGCCTTCGTGGACATGACGGGATTCGAGTCCCTATACGGGCCTCCCATCAATGTTGCCAGGGAGATCAAGGATAGAGTCCGGCGTGAGCTTGAGGTAATCGCCTCGGTGGGTATCGCATCGTCTAAAGTGGCGGCCAAGGTGGCCTCGGACTACGGAAAGCCTGATGGACTGGTAGAGATAGCCCCGGGCGAAGACGCTCGTTTTCTCGCTCCCTTGCCTGTAGAGCAGCTCCCTGGCGTAGGTGAGAAAACGGCCCGAACGCTGCGGGGGACGCTGGGCATCGGGACCGTGGGGGAGCTGGCTCAGCTCTCCGCCCCAGTGCTACATCGAAATTTCGGGGCATGGGGTGACCTGCTTTACCTTTGGTCTAACGGACTGGACCACTCTCCCGTTACCGCACCTAAGGCCCCGAAGTCCATCAGCCGGGAGACCACCTTTCTGGAGGACATGGCCGACCGTCCCTTTTTGCTGGGTACACTACGCTACCTAGCAGAGCGAGTGGGGGCGGAGTTGAGGCAGGAGGGTAAGCGGGCCAGATGCGTAGTGGTCAAGGTGCGCTACGCTGATTTCCAGACTGTGACCCGGCACCGTACCCTGGAGCTGCCCGTCTGCCACGACGAGGCCATCTTCGACGCGGGGGTTGCCCTGTTCCTTAAGGCTCTCAAGGAGCGCAAGGAGAGGGTGCGGCTTATCGGGATCGGCGTGGCTGACCTGGTGCCCCATACTGAGCAGCTAACCCTTCTTGTAAGGCCCGAGCAGCGTTGGGAGAGTCTGTCAGCTGCCATCGACCAAGTTCGTCACCGGCATGGCTTCACCTCCCTCCAGACGGGCAAGACGTTCCGCCTGGGGCAGCGCTTCCCCGCCGAGCGGCGAGGTTACGTCCTCAAGACCGCCTGTTTATCCCGGTGAAATTTCAATTTCCCCTCAGCTTGTCAGCTAGTGATTGTGTCTTGACTGCCGTCCCAGAGGGGTGGTAGAGTCGGAGCCAGCCCCACTAACCGGAGACCTGCCCCCATGAGCGATATCGTAGACCTGGTGTTAAAGGGGGATCAGCGTGCCCTCTCTCGCCTTATATCCCTTTTGGAGAAGCGAGATTCCCAGGTGGCCCCGGCGATGGAAGCCCTCTACAAGCATACGGGTAAGGCCTACTGCATCGGAGTTACGGGTCCGTCGGGCAGTGGCAAGAGCACTCTGGTTGACCGTCTCACCCAGTTAATGCGTGGTGAGGGTCTCTCAGTGGGTATTATCGCTGTCGACCCTACTAGCCCCTACAGTGGTGGGGCCCTCTTGGGCGACAGGATAAGGATGCAGCGGCACTACTTGGATTCAGAGGTCTTCATTCGTAGCATGGCCACCCGAAATGGTCACGGTGGCCTTCCGAGAATCATCAAGGGAGTGGTACGGGTGCTGGACGCTTCGGGCAAAGACGTGGTTATAGTGGAAACGGTGGGAGTGGGACAGACGGAGCTGAGTATCATGGGAGTGGCCGATACCGTAATCGTCACCTTGGTGCCCGAGGGGGGAGATGTCATCCAGACTCTGAAGGCTGGCCTGATGGAGATCGCCGATATCTACGTGGTGAACAAGGCCGATAGAGAGGGCGCCCAACATATGGTGACTGCCGTGACTTCTATGCTCAAAATGGGATCTGTAGAGAAGGAATGGACTCCTCCTGTGGTGGCTACCGAAGCCCATATGGGGAAGGGTGTTCCTGGATTGTATGAGCAAATTGGACGGCACCGTAGCTTTCTTGATGGAACCGCGGGTTTGCGGCAGCGGCGGGAGAAGCGGAGAGCTAAAGAGTTCTTGGAGAGTATCGAGGAGGAGCTCAACCTTCGGGTCAAGAATCTCATAAGAGACGATGGAAGGTTGAGCGCCATCCTGGACGAGGTAGAGAGGGGTGTCCTGGAGCCCTATGTTGCGGCCTTAAAGGTTCTGGAAGAGGATATATCCCTTCCCATCGGACTCACCCCCTCTCGCTGAATAGACGTGGCAAAACCCTAGGTAGTGCCCCAGTAGGCAGTTGTCTTAAAACGCCTGGTAAATTCGGCTGTTACGAGGGGCAAGGTAGTAGACCCATTTTGACGAAGGAGAGGTCTTTATGTCATTGCTTGGAATAGATCTTGCTGCATCCTCCAAACGGCCCAGCGCTTATGCCGTGCTCAATGGGCATCAAGAGCTCTCTGAGATGGGCGCCTTTCACACCTATGAGGAGCTACTTGAGGTGTTGGATGGCCATAAGCCAAACATCATCGCCATAGATGCTCCACTTACCCTCCCTCTAGGCCTTGATTGCCTGGAGGAAAGCTGTCCCTGCGAGCCATCTCTAAAACAGAAGGGTCGCACCGCCGAGGTGGAGCTGGCTCACATGGGTATCGGGTGCTTTTATACCTCCAAACGCTCGATCATTAAGGGATTGGTATACCGTGGCGTGGAGTTTTATCGAGCCCTCACTACAAGAGGCCATCAGGTAATCGAGGTCTATCCCTACGCAACCAAGGTGGTTCTTTTTGGGGACAAGATCCCCCGGAAGGCGAGTCGCCAGGGAATGGCATTTGTGAAGGAAAAGTTGAGAGAGTTGATATGGGGTCTCGATCCGATTGTCGATGGACTTAACCATGACCGTTGTGACGCCCTTCTCGCGGCGTACACTGCCCACTGCCATTTTGAGGAGGGTACCGACAGTTTGGGCCTAGCCGAAGAAGGCTATATTGTCATCCCCAAGTTGCACTCTTAAATCCTCTAGTTAGCTACTGGCCTACTAGGGCAATCGCGAGATTGCTAGTAGTTGCCGATGCCATCACTCTGTACAAACATGGTAGGGCAAGTATCCTGGTGTGGTCCTAAGAGCCACCTCTAAACGAGATACCTGGGCCGAGGCATTTTCCATTCCCCCCTATGATTACCATAGGGGGCAACGAAAGAGGCCTACAGATCAGACACATCGATGAGGTTCAAAAGGATGGAGCTACACATACATGCAAGGAATCTGGAGCTAGACGACAGGATTCGCACCTACGTCACCCGTAAAGTCAACCGTATAGGCCGTCATCTACCGAGTATAACCACTGCCACGGTGGAGCTGGCCCTGGAGAGGACCCGGTTCCGGGAGTCAAGGGCCGTTGCACAAGTTACTCTGGATGTTAAAGGCACCATACTGAGAGGGGAGGAGCGAGGCTCCAACGTTATGGCTGCCCTGGACTCGGTTGTAGATGTAATGGATCAACGAGTGGAGCGTTACAAGGGTAAAGTATACAAGAGCAAGCAGGCCAAAAAGTTGGTCAGGAAGGTCTCCAGAAGCACCCTTCAGAGGTCCGCCGTTTCTGAGGAGGAGCAGTCCGACGAGGATCAGGTAGCCGGTGACATGTCCAAGGTGGTGCGGGTAAAGCGGTTCCCCGTAAAGCCCATGACAGTAGATGAAGCGGCCTCCCAGATGGAGTTGTTGGGGCACAGCTTCTATCTATTCTTAAACAGTGAGACAGAGCAGTACAGCGTCCTATATCTGCGCCGAGATGGCGACTACGGACTTATACTGCCTGAGCCCCTCTAGCGGGCACCAGGGCTCAAGGACAGCAGGTCCGCCCCTTCTTACTTACTACGACTCACTATTTTGCTGTTTCCCAGCGTCCCCCAGGCCCAGGAATGGCTTCAGCATGGAGGTAAACTCCATAGGGAAGATGAACTTGGTGGCAGGGCTGTTGCCTAGCTGTTTAAGGGTGTCAAAATACTGGAGGCTCATGGTCTTGACATCCACTGTGGAAGCCACCTGGTAGATTTTATTAAGGGCATCGCTAAAGCCTTCGGCCCTCAGAATGGCAGCCTGACGGTCTCCCTCGGCCTCCAGGATCTCCTTCTGCCTCTCGCCCTCGGCCCCGAGGATGGCCGCCTGCTTCAGTCCCTCGGCCAGGTTGATCTCTGCCTGGCGCTTTCCCTCGGACTCGGTGATGTCCGCCGTCTTGATGGCTGCCGCCGACTTCTCGCGCTCCATAGCCTGTTTAACCCCGGCTGGCGGATCGATCTCGTTGATGGCGACTCCCTCGACCTTGACCCCCCAGCGCCCTGTATTTTCGTCCAGCGCATTCTGGAGCCGGTTCTGTATGCTTTCCCGCTCCGCCAGCGCCTCGGCCAGGGTGATGGTTCCAATGATGGATCTCAGGTCTGCTACCGACTGATTCCGGACCGCCATGCGGTGGTCCGTCACCCCGATTACGGACCTCTCCGCCTGTTCTGGCAGGACACGGTAGTAGAGAACGAAATCCATATCTATCACCACGTTGTCCTTGGTGATGTACTTCTGAGTGGGCACCCGCTCCACCTGCTCCCGTGTGTCCACGATGCGACCGGTGTAAACGACTGGTATGAGAAAGTGAAACCCCCTGGGTCTGTTCCCAACATACACGCCCCACTTTAACACTATCAATCTCTGCCATTCCTTGACTATAACGATGCCTGTTGACATGGCTACCTCCTCAGTTCACTGTAAGCTATAACCGCCTTGCCCACTGTCTACGAGTTAAGGGCGCAAAGCTCACTTTTTGAATACAAGCCCCTCATTAATGCTTTCCATAACCTTACCATCTATGGTTTACGCTGTCCACAAGCTGTCTCACGGGCCACCTTGGCCTACGCCGGCTACGACAGCTCACCCATCGGTTGAGGCTCCTCCGTGGGTCTGGCCACGGTGAGGATGAGTCCCTCCACACGCAGCACCTCCACCCTATCTCCTGTGGCAATGGTGTCAGGGCCTTCCGCCACAGCTGTCCACAACTCGTTTTGAAGGCGCACCGTGCCCTGGGGGGCCAGGTCGGTGGTGGCCACTCCCTCCATGCCGATGAGGGGGGAGATTGCCAGCTCCGGCCTGGCGCGGCGAGATTGCAGGATGGTGAAGTATGTGTAGGCGCCAAGGGCCGTAATGCCTCCCGCCACAGGCACTAAAATCCACAGGCTCACCGCGAGGGGTGGCAAGGTAGGCGAGGGTGCGCCGAAGTGGGAGAAGAGCAGAAGGGCGCCAAGGGTGAAGCTGACGATGCCCCCTACGCCCAGCATCCCGAAACCCGAGACGTAGTACTCAGCTACAAAGAGGGCGATGGCTAGAACCATAAAGGCCGCTGCCGCCCAGTTGACGGGCAGATTGCCGAAGCTAAAGAAGGATAGTATCAGAAGGATGGCCCCAATGACTCCCGGAAAGATCAGTCCTGGATTAAAGAACTCGACGACGATGCCCAGCCCGCCGATGCTGAAGAGGAGGAAGGCGATGTTAGGGTCGGCCAGAATAGAGAAGAAGCGGTCTATCATGCCCATGCTCACGTCACGGATGGACAGATCAGTAGTCTTAAGAGTTTGGGACCCCGAGGCGGTTGTGACCGTCTTACCGTCAAGCTTGGCCAGCAGGTCCGCCAAGTCCCGAGCGATGAAGTCCACCACTCTCAGCTCCACCGCTTCTTCGGCATCGTAGGAGGCGGCCTTTAGGACAGTGGCCTCCAGCTTCTCTACATTGCGGTTACGGTTCTTGGCTATGCTTCGCATGAGTGCTGCAGCATCATTGGTGACCTTGCTTTCCAAGGTGTCCGGCAGGTCCTCGACGCCAGAGCCCACGGGGGAGGCGGCACCGATGTTGGTGCCCGGTGCCATGACGGCGAAGTTGGCGGCAGCGGCGATGAAGGTACCTGCCGACGCCGCTCGAGCGCCCTGGGGAGCCACATAGACAACCGTAGGTACCGAGGCTGTTAGCAGTTCCTCTACGATCTTTCTCGTGGAGTCGAGTAGGCCTCCCGGAGTGTCCAACTGGATAATGACCAGCCTGGCGTCCTCCTCTTCTGCCTTTTTTATGGAGCGGCTAAGGAACCGCTGGACAACGGGATGAATGATGCCATCTACCTCTATGAAGAATGCCTCCTCGGAAGGGCCGGCCTGGGCGCGCCCTGCAAGCGGAGGCTCTGGCTGCAGGCCTAGTGCTGCAATAGTGAATCCTGCTATGCCCAGCAACAGAGATACCAGGAACAAAAAGCGTGCCAGACGACGCAGAGGCTGCAGTAAAGGAGTACCTCTCATACTTCCAGTTCTCCTATCAGTATCCGCCCTTGTGATACAATTATAGACCGCTACGGAAGGGTCTGTGTTCCTGACATGGCGGAGTGCATTTAATCCCATGAATCTGTATCATGATACGCTACCTAATTGAGGAGTGGGGCGGGGGGATTTCCCCAAGGGTGAGAGAAGGATGCAGTTAAGAGACCTGCCCAGCGTCGAGCGGGTTCTTGGCAGGAGCCCTATAAAACGACTAGTGGAGTGCTACCAGCGCCAGTGGGTTGTGGATCTGGTACGCCAGCAGCTAGAGATGTATCGAGGGGTGGTTCGCACCGGCAAGCCGGCTCCCAATGTAGAGGAGATTGTGGCTTCGGTGGTGGCCAGGGCCGAGAGTATGGCTCACCTATCTCCCCGACCTGTTATCAACGCCACGGGAGTCATTGTTCACACAAACTTGGGACGTGCTCCTTTGAGCCAGGAGGCCATCGAGGCGATGGTTCATGTGGCCAGGGGATATAGCAATCTGGAGTTGGAGCTGAGAGAGGGCCGACGGGGCTCCCGACAGGACCACATCCAGGCCCTTCTCCGTCAGCTTACGGGCGCTGAGGCTGCCCTGGTGGTAAACAACAATGCCTCGGCTGTTCTTCTTGCTCTCTCGGCGCTGGCGAGCGGCAAGGAGGTCATAGTCTCCAGGGGCGAGGCTGTGGAGATTGGGGGCGGCTTCCGAATACCCGACGTAATGAGGCAGAGTGGCGCCACGCTGGTGGAGGTGGGCACCACCAACCGTACCTATGTATCCGACTATGAGAATGCCATCACCGAGAGCACTGCGGTTCTTCTTAAGGTACATGCCAGCAACTTTCGAGTCACTGGCTTTGTACATTCTGCGGACCCGGCAGAATTGGTTGCTCTGGGGGAGCGGCAGGGAATCCCCGTTATCCATGACATCGGCAGTGGTTGTCTGATGAATACCGAGGAGTTTGGCATGGCCCACGAGCCCACTCCTCAGGACAGCATCGGTGCAGACGTAGGGCTCGTTCTTTTCTCCGGTGATAAGCTCCTGGGCGGACCTCAAGCGGGCATTGTGGTGGGCAAGGGGGATCTGGTTCGACAACTGGAGCGGCACCCTCTGGCCCGTGCGGTGCGGATAGACAAGGTTAGCCTGGCGGGGCTGGCGGCAACCCTCCTTCACTACCTAAGGGACGAGGTCCGGGAGAGGGTACCTGTCTGGCGGATGATAGCGACCGGCCTTGACGAGCTGGAGAAGAGGGCATCCCTCTGGTGCTCGCACATAGGCGAGAGGGCGGCCCTCATCAAATCGCTTTCCACCATTGGAGGGGGTAGCCTTCCTGGGGAAACCTTAGCCACCTGGGTGGTGGCCCTAAAGGGCGATAATCTGCCTGGTGGGGTGGATGGTGTGATGGGGAGGCTAAGAGGTTGGAGCACGCCGGTCATTGGGCGCATCGAGGACGACCAGGTGGTTTTAGACCCCCGCACCGTGCTTCCCGAAGAGGACGAGGAACTGCTTCGGGTGGTGGAGGGAGCTCTTGCACCGGTGGGCTGAGCTGTTGGTCAGTGGTTGCACGGAAGAGACATTCCTTTAGGGTATGTAGGCCAGTCTTCTGCACAAACAGATAGGTAGGGAAGGATAAGGAGTGAGCAATTTCGTAATGGTGCATGGGGCATGGCACGGAGCCTGGTGCTGGAGGATGGTCATCGAACTTCTGGAGGCAGCCCGAGGGACCCATCCTGTGGGGAAGCTCGTGGCGCCCGACCTTCCTGGACATGGCCGTCTCTCTGACCGAGAGATCCGGCGTATTACCCTGGATCATTATCTTGATGCGGTGACCACTCCTGTGCAGGTGGACCGTCTGGAGGGGGTGGTGCTGGTGGGCCACGGCTTCGCTGCCACATACCTTGGGCGAGTGGTGGAGGAGCTGGGAGATAGGGTCAAAAGGGTGGTGCTTATTTCTGGGCTACTGCCGCCAGAGGGGACCACCGTTTACAAGGCCCTCCCTCTATCGCATCGGCTGATGGTGAGGGTTTTCAAGCCTCAAGAGAAGGGTGTTCGTTACCCCGATTTCCTCTTCAAGCGGATGTTATGCAACAGCATGAACGGTACCTTGGGGGATGAGCTACTTTCTCAGCTTGTGCCCGACCCATTTATGCCCTGGCAGACGCCCATCTCCTACCAGGGTTACAGGGATGGTCCGAGAGTAACCTATGTATTGCTGACCCAAGACCGGGCAATAACTCCTAAGTTGCAACGCCAAAGCCTTCAGATCATTACCACAATTGCAGGACCGCCGGAGGTTATAGAGTTGGATGCGGGACACGAAGCTCCTCTAACCCATCCTCAGCAGGTGGACGAAATCCTTTTAGGGTATGCCGAGGCTCCTCCCACTCCTGGGGAGAGTGAGGCTTCAGAGGTGGAAAGATGACTGACTTTCTTCTAGTTCACGACGCAGTTCAGGGGGCGTGGACCTGGGGTAGGGTGTGGGGCTACCTCACCTCGCCGGTGGAACACCCGCCTAGATTGGCAGTGGCAACTGCTGCCAGCCAGGTGGAGGCCTTGGACCTAGGGGGCCAGGAAGCTACCTCCTCCGGGGGCCTCGATGAGTGGGTATCGGCGGTGGTGGATGCCGTGGGCTCCCGTGAGCTGAGGGATTTGGTGCTAGTGGGTCACGGCGTCGCAGCGCCTGTTGTACTCCAGGCGGCGGCTCAGTTAGAGACGCCTCCCAAGAGAGTTGTGCTGTTTGGAGGAGTTGTTCCCAAGGAGGGAAAGAGCCCTCTAAGCGTATTCCCCCTATCCATCCGACTGGGCTTCAAGTTCTCGACCTTAATCAATGGTATGCTGCGAAAGGAAGTGATGTTGCCCCAGCCTTTCATAAACCACTACCTGTGTAACAGCATGGACCCCTTCGATGTGATACAGATAGTGGGCTGGTTCAACTCCTTACCGGTGAGATTGTTACGCTCCCCAGTATCCCTGGGCAATACAACTGGCCTCTGTCCAATCACGTACGTTGTCCTCTGGAGGGACCGTTTGCTCTCTCCTGAGCTACAGAGAACTATGGCTGAGAGGCTGGGCAAGGTGGAGGTGGTGGAGCTCAACTCCTGCCATCAGGTGACCACAGAGCGTCCCAAGGAGGTAGCCGAGCTTCTCTTGAAATACTCCTGATGGAGGACTAGCCTCGACTCATGTGTACCCTGTAGATATATTCAGGGTATTTTGATAGAGCACGTTCATTTTGTTGCCTAATCCCATTTACCGGAAGGCATTAGTAAAAGTAGTGAAGCGTCCTGATCACATTCTTACCATGTGCGCCGATAATACACCAGAGCCTGGCACCAGGCTTCAGTGGCGAAGAATCACGTATTTATTGCTTTTTTTCGCCTTAGTGGCTTTGGTAGTGTTGGCGTGCACGCCGTCTACAAGGGGGACGGCTCGAACGCGGGGCTCGGGGGCCGAGGGGCTTCAGAGCCGGTTTCTGGTAGGGGGTTGGGTGATACCTCATGGGGAATCGGCGGGCCCTTTTACCAAGGAGCTAAAAGCCTTCGTTATCTCCAATGAGGAGCAGCTTGATAAGTTCCTGGAGAGCTTTCGCCTCTTCCGCACCCGCGGTAACTTCGAATCTCTTTCAAACGCTGACTATGGTCAGGTGGTGGTTCTGGCGGCTTACTATGTGTGGCTCCCGCTTAAGGGCTTTCCCTTGTCCTTGCTGGGTGTGACACTAGGGGGGGGAACTGAGGTACGGGTAAATATGGATCTGGAGGAAGTCCCAGGCCGGGAGGCCCCCTATCTGGCGGCACCTTTGCATATCGTGTCTGTGGACCGGACTATGCTAACTCAAGGCGTCCCCATCGACTTCGTGTTCCTTCTCAACGGGGAGGAGGCTACTACTGTGACCGCCACCCTGGAGTAGTGTTCAACGGACGAAGATTCAGAGTCTGTCCTTCTCTGTCCCTCGTCGAGGTGGAGACCAGTTAGCCAGACTGCCTTCTTGACATGGCGATAAGGCTCTCAGAGCTATGGGAATCCGTTGTTACCTCCATCGAAGGAGCCGGGTGAGCCACGGCCAAGAGATGGACAGGACGAGCACCACCAGAGAGATAGCGAGAGCGATGAACCCCTGGTTGGACATGCCGGAGACAAAATCGTCGGCTGCTGTCTGAGCCAACTCGACGGCCTTGGAATTAATCATCATCTCCGCCTTGCCCACTATATCCTGGGCTCGAGTGAGAGCGTCTTCAAATATAGGCTGGCTGATTCGGTTATAAACCGGACCGAAGACAATAGTGACGATGAGGGCGGCAATGGCGGGGAAAGCCGCGCCCCAGGCGATTCTACTCGCCCACTGGCGGCCACCCAGAAATCCTATGCCAATAACCAGCACAAGGGGAACCACATACAAAATAAAGGTAAGCCCTCGGGCAGTACCTATGTAATCTCTCAGCGAATCGAGAGTTTGCGCCTCCTGGTCGAGGAATTCACGTAAGTCGGCATCTGTAAAGGTGACACCTTGGCTTAAGTTCTCCCGAACTTCGTCCAAGTCGTCCAGCACACTGCTATTACTTTGGGCGGCGAGATCGCGCCGGAGATCGGCTTCAGAGTACTGAAAACCGTTGCGGACTGAATCCAGAATGTCATCCAGAAGCCTCTCTTGCTCCTTTTTCAGATCCGAGCGCAGATCAGTGTCTGAGTACCGAAAGCCGTTGCGAGTCACATCGAGGATGTCGTCCAGAAGCGTCTCCTGCTTCGCTCCCAGGCTGGAGCGGAGATCGGCATCAGTGAAAATGAAGGTGTTGGGCAGGGACTTTCGTATACTTTGTTGTGCACTACTGGTCAGGTCGGGAAGCAACTGTTGAGCGACTTGCTCTACGGTGGCACCGAAAGGAATGCACGGTGGGAGAGAGAGGGTGAATCCCTCAGATGTCAGGCTGATGACTTGCTCTTGGGTACACGGGGGGCGGGCTGTTAAAAGTGCCATAAGCTTATCTTCGACTAGAGCTTCCACCACCTGGAAAGTGGCATCCACCCTCTCTTGCAGCGGCACTTCTAAGCGGAGGCTGTCTCGTTCCCCCGTGATATAAGGAGCTAGCTCGTCGATCATTCGCTCCACCTGATCTCTGATCCACTCAGGATGGAGCACGTCTCTCGCTGCGGTTTTCATCTCCTCTTGTGTAATGGTCACGCCGAAAGGCAGTTCCACTAGCTCTCCAACATTCTTCTGTATGATGGTGACAACAGCCTGGTCAAACACCAGGTTGTACACATCGATGGAGCGGAGGAGGTCCTTTAACACCGGCACCGCCGCATCCACCCGGTCTTCCAGGGGTATCCCGACCTCGAAGTGATCCGTTTCACCTGTTAGATATGGCATCACATCATCGATGGCCTGTTCAGTCTGGAGCTGTAGCCAATGGGAGGGTGCCACCTGGTTTATCGCCGAAACCAGCTCCTGAGAGGAGATGGTGAGACCCAAAGGGAGTCCTCCTATCGCTTCAATCTGGCGGTCTACTGTGTCCACGAAGTCTTGGTCGGAGAGGGTGTTATAGAGGTTGGAGTCCACCAGCAGAGTTTTGGCTTCAGGGACGGCGAGCTGGACTCGATCGCTCAGGGGAATGATGAGGTTAAAGGATTCCCTCGTTCCCACCAGGTAGGGTACGATTTCATCAATGGCCTGCTCTGCTTGCTGCTGAAGCCAATCTGGGGGTGAGACGTGGTTAATCGCCGAAACCAGGTCCTGGGAGGAGATGGTGAGACCAAAAGGTAGCCCCTTCATCTTCTTAATCGGGCGGTCTAATGCGTCCGTGAACTCCTGGCTAGAGAGAGCATTGTAAAGGTTGGAATCGGCCAGCAGGGTCTTGACTTCGGGGACAGCCGCCTCAACCCGGTCGAGTAGTGGGATGGTGATGCTAAAGGAGTCCGTCTGACCTGTCAGGTAGGGTACCATTTCGTCGAGGACCTGCTCAGTCTGTGCTTGTAGCCACTCAGGGGTAGCCACTCGTTGTACCGCCTCTGTGACCTTTTGGGGATCAAGGGTCACTCCCAGTGGGGGCTGGGGAACATCCTTCCAGTTCTCATCTATGATGACGGGTGTTACATCGTCTATCAGAAAGGCATAAATATTCTCTTTTTGGAGATCATCTTTATAGAGTTTGGGGCTGAGGAGGGTGTCATTGATACGAAGAATGACGAGAGATAAGAAGAAAAGGAGGACTAATAACAACCCAAGAAAGACGGCCAGTATTCGCCGTAGCCAGATCATCTACACCTCACTGGCCTAAGTCTACACATTGGCCAGCGAGGGCCCCAAGAGGGTAAGGGGTGGTTTTAGTGTGAGAATCCCCTCAACGAGGCCCATGCCTCGTTGGCCCAAAAGGTGCCTTGGTGGGTGCTGGCTATTTAGAAGATGGCTATGGGATTGACTGGTGACCCGGTGACGTTCTGCAGCCGGAGAGGCCCGATGGTGAGCATAAACTCCCAACGGTTACGCTCTTCACAGGCCCTTGCTAGCTCTTCCAGGTTGCAGTTGTCGATAAGCCAAAGCCCCATGGCCACCAGGGATACAGTGTGGAGGGGGCCGTCGATTTTGGAGTAGCCGCTGGGACGAACGTCGTTGAAGGTGTCCGTGCCCAGCATGGCGATGCCGCGCTGATGGAACCAGGGCACGCAGGCCACCTGGCAGGCGGGGGCGCCCTTTGCTATATGGTCAATGGGACCCTCTTCCAGGCGACGCCGGTAGTTACCGGTGCGTACCAGAAGCACGTCCCCCGATTCTACTCGCACTCCACAGGCCTCCTCGGCGGCTTCCAGGTCCTCGGGCATCACCCCTTCTCCTGGGCCGTACCAGTCCTTACCCCTGACGCGGGCCGCATCCAGCAACACACCCCGGGTAACGATTCCCTGGTGGGTTACATCAATGGAGTAGACTTGGGCGCCCTCCTTGGAGGTAACTAGATTGGCGGGGCTACCGTTGTACATCTTGCCTTGCCATGTGTAGTGGGCCAGGCTGTCTATGTGGGTGATGGTCTGGCTGTGGAACACCATGCCGATGAACTCGGCGGTTCCCCGTCTTTGGGCCTGCCGTTCAGGTGGTTCGGTGTCAAGCCCTTCGCCGCTGTTCACCATGAACCTCATCACCTGGTGCGCTACGTCAGGCGCCATTTCGGTGGTAATGGGTCGTGAGCAAGAAACTGCCACTCCGTCCTGTACCAATTGAGCCGCCTGTCTGCGTTTCTCTGGCGTTATCAGGTTGAGGGTGCCCAACTGATCCTCGGGTCCCCAGCGGCCCCAGTTGCTCAGCGACTCCATATATCCGAGGACCTCCTCCTCGGTAGGAAGCTTTGCTGCCATGTTTTCCCCCTTAGTTGAGATTGGCACAGCGTCCTTGGTAATATAACCCAGCTAGGCTGATGTGGGAAGGGGTACGGTGAGCAGAGTGCCAACAGCAAGAGCGCTCTATCTGGGCGCCCTGGGGGTGCTTTTCCTTGCGGCCCTGGTGGGAAGGATAGTGCTGCTGGTGCGGCAGAACTCCGCACCAGGCATAGAAATACTCCTGCCCACGTCTACTCCCAGCCTAGAATTGAAGGTGTACATGAGTGGTGAGGTGGTTCGCCCAGGCGTCTACACTTTGCGGGAGGGTGACAGGTTGGAGGAGGCTTTGGCGGCGGCGGGGGGCGCTACCGAGGATGCCGACCTTTCCCGGGTTAATCTGGCCCTTCGAGTGAAGGATCAGGACCAATTCCACGTTCTCAAGGTAGGAGAGGCCGAACAGGGCGTGTTTGCCCCAGCGACGACAGATCAGAGCGGACGGCTGAATATCAATACTGCCAGCGCCCAGGAGTTAGAAATCCTTCCGGGCATAGGGCCTGTTAGGGCTAGGGCGATCATTGATTACAGGGAGAAGAATGGCCCCTTTAAGATTGTCCAGGAAGTGATGGAGGTTAGGGGCATCGGCGACGCTACCTTCGAGGCGATACGGGAGCTTATATTTGTTGGACAGGGGACCTCGCCTTAGTGAGTAGGGTGGCTAAACCCACAGACGCCCAGGCGGGTAATACCCTGTTCCCACAACTTCGTACGCTCGATTTGAGGAAAACTATGCCATGAAGCTCCTCACCCTGGTGGCTGCCTGGATAGGGGGACTTCTCATTGGCACGTGGGCCGATGTGTCTCTTTTGCCCCTTACCCTCTTTCTTGTGGCTGCCATTACCCTGATGATGCTTGCCATCGGCAGCAAAAGTACCCCTGGTTGGCCTTTCTGGGTGTCGTGCTATTACTGGGTCTGATCCGTGTGGAGGCTCCCCAGGAGTCGCTCTCCTTAGGACTCTCTGATGGTCAGGGCTTGGTGGCTCTTCGAGGTGAGGTGGCCAGTGATCCGGAGCCTCGAAGTAATGGTGTGCAGTTTGTCCTCGCGACAGGTACCGTTGACAGGGGAATGGGGTGGGAGGAAACGGAAACCAAGGTCATGGTGACGGCGAGGCCCTCTTTAGAACTGATTTCTATCAGAGAGGAGCCCTACTTTCGATACGGCGATGCTCTCGAATTACGAGGGAGGCTGGAGGAGCCACCCAGATTTGAGGGTTTCGACTACCGTGCCTATCTATCTCGCCAGGGCATCCCCTTGGTGATGCGCCATCCGGAGGTAGAGCTTCTGGGTGAAGGGGGTGGCAATCCTCTACTTAAGGGCGTCTTCTGGGTGAGAGATCGGCTGGCCAGCGCTCTGGAACGCTCCCTTCCCGAGCCCCAGGCTTCCCTGGCCCAGGCGTTGTTACTGGGGCGGCGGGGCCAGCTTCCTCAGGAGATTACTGAAGATTTTAGGGCTACAGGCACATCTCACCTGCTGGCCATATCTGGGCTGCATGTGGGAGTAGTGATGGTCCTACTCATGGGTTTTGGGGTGTGGCTCCTGGGGCGCAGAGGGCGGACGTACCTGCTCCTGCCCCTGGTTGGGGTGTGGGGTTATGCCCTTCTCAGCGGCCTGTCTCCCTCGGTAGAGAGAGCGGCCATCATGGTCAGTGTGTATCTTGCAGCTTTGGCCCTGGGCAGGCCGAGGAGCGTTTTGCCAGCTCTGGCTCTGGCGGCGGGGTTGATGGCTGGCCTCAATCCACTGGCGCTGATGGACGCATCCTTCCAGCTCAGCTTTACTGCCGTGGCTGGTATAGCCTTGGTGATGACGCCGTCCTCGCCCTGGGCGGGCTGGCTTATAGACCCTCCTCGGCAGAGAAACAGATGGTGGTCTTCTGTCCTTCGTGGGCTCTCCCTGGCTGTGGTTGTAAGTTTAGCAGCTACCCTGGCTACCCTACCTCTGGTGGCTTTTAACTTCCACCGCATCCCCACCCTGGGTATCCCTGCCACTATCCTCTCCCTACCTGCCCTACCGCCGATGCTGGC
Source organism: Dehalococcoidia bacterium (assembly GCA_965248115.1). Taxonomy (GTDB): domain Bacteria; phylum Chloroflexota; class Dehalococcoidia; order Lucifugimonadales; family CBDFII01; genus CBDFII01. The sequence goes on along the minus strand of CBDFII010000005.1, from coordinate 139,686 downwards.
CGCTTCTGCTCTAGCCGCCGTGGCCGAGCTGGTACATCCGGTAATGGGACAGGTAGCGGGCTGGGTGGCCTGGGTCCCCCTTTGGTACCTTGTTTCTCTCGTGCATCTTTTCTCACTGGTTCCTGGTAGCACGGTTTCAGTGCCAGCATTCAGCGGCCTTCTGGTGGGGATATATTACGCTCTTTTCACTCTCATTCTCCTGGTGCCGAGCGGTTTTGTCGGGTTGCGGAAGATACCCTGGAGGATGGGTGACGCTTTAAGGGGGCTCTCTAGCAGACAAAGACCCCTCACCAGGATGGGGTACGTGGCGATGGTAGTGGGCCTTGGTGTGGTCGTTGGTGTGATTTGGGCCAACGTGGCCGCTGCCGGTGATGGCAGGCTTCACCTGTTGGTACTGGACGTGGGCCAAGGGGACAGTATCCTTATCGTTACGCCCCATGGCCGGCAAATGCTGATAGATGGCGGTCCCGACGAGGTAAGTGGAGTGAGGGCGCTAGGGCGGCATCTGCCCTTCTGGGACCGGAGCCTGGATGTGGTGGTACTTACTCATCCCGACGAAGACCATCTAGCGGGGTTGCCTCGGGTGCTGGAGCGCTATCGAGTAGGTACTTTGCTGGAGAGCGGGACTCGATCGGAGATTACTTCCTTTGCACTGTGGCGCAAGGCACTGATCAAAGCGGGGTTGGAGCCGGTAGGAGTGCAACGGGGCCAGCGTATCGTGGTGGACAGAGATGTCTGGCTTGATGTGCTGAACCCATCATCCCTGGATGGCGGGCTGATGACCTCGGACCTGAATAACAACAGCGTTGTATTGAGGCTGGTTTATGGAGAGGTGAGCTTCTTATTGACAGCGGACATCGAGGCCGAGGCTGAGAGGGAAATCAGGAGGAGTGGCGCATTGCTAAACAGTACCGTACTTAAAGTGCCCCATCACGGGAACAGGTCCTCCACCACCAGTCCATTTCTTGGCGCCGTGAGTCCCAATGCCGCTGTAATCTCTGTTGGAGGCAACAGCCGGTTCGGTCACCCCCACCGAGAGGTAGTAGATAGGCTGTCGGAGGTGGTGGGCCAAGAGCAAGTATATATAACCGCGGATCATGGTGCGGTGGAGTTTATCACCGACGGTACTCGCCTGTGGGTGAAGCTTGAACGGTGATGGAGGGGGTTGATAGGTTATGGACCCCTTCTCACCCTTTGGTCATGTCTTCCAAGAGGTATTTACTAGTCCATCAGTGATATACTGCGCGGGAATTGCTTCGGCAGATTTATTTGGGCTGAGCTTTTATAGAGACGTATGATGGCTAGAGTAGACGGACGGCGCTGGGATGAACCCCGAAAGACGGTAATCATACCCGGCTACCAAGAGTTTGCTGAGGGGTCGGCCCTCATAACGATGGGACGTACCAAGGTGCTCTGTGCCGCTACCATAGAGGAGCGAGTGCCTCCTTTTCTTCGAGGTGAGGGGAAGGGGTGGGTTACTGCCGAGTACGCCATGCTGCCCCGGGCCGCATTGGTCCGCACACCCCGAGAAAGAGGTGGGGAGGGTGCACGCGGTCGTTCTATGGAGATTCAGCGCCTAATAGGACGGTGTCTCAGGGCAGCTACGAACCTTACGGCCCTGGGGGAGCGCACGGTGGTGATTGACTGCGACGTACTTCAAGCCGATGGAGGCACTCGTACCGCCGCCGTTACTGGGGCCTATGTGGCCCTTCATCAGTCCCTCCATGTTCTTGTGGATGCCGGTGTTGTTTCCGAAATGCCTTTAAATGGTGTCGTGGCTGCCATCAGTGTGGGGTTGGTGGACGGGGAGCCACTGCTTGACCTCTGCTATCAGGAGGATGTTCGGGCCCAGGTAGACTTAAACATAGCTATTACCGATAAGGGGGAGCTGGTGGAGGTTCAGGCAGCTACGGAGGGCTCCCCTTTCTCTCGCGACATCTTTGAGCGACTCATCACCCTAGCGGGAGAGGGGATGTCCTATCTCTTCGAGGCGCAAAAGGAAGCTATCTCAACTTTAGGGAGACCACCTTGACATCCGTAGTAAGTGTCTCTTAGCATAATGCAGGTTTACTATAAGGCGCATTGAAAGCCATGTTAAGGCTCTTCTGGAAATTCATCCTAATATGCGCGGATCTGACCAATGATTTCTTGGCTAAGAACGGCCCCTACCTGGCTGCCGCCATCACGTATTGGGCATTGTTCTCCCTCATCCCCCTTACGGTGGCCCTGGTAGCCCTTTCGGGATTTTTCTTGGGAAGTTCGGAAGCACTGGAATCTCGGCTGGTGCTCGCCGTCAATACCCTTGTCCCCGTATCCAGAGAGACCATAACTGAGAACATCCAGGTGATGGTGCGGACCCGGGCCGTAGCTGGTGTTGTGGGTGTTGTCGGTCTTCTATGGGTGTCGACCACGGTCTTCGGGGTCATCCGAAAAGGGGTCAATACGGTGTGGGGCATAAGCACTCCTCGACGCTTTCTCCACGAGCGGTTGATCGACCTGGCCTTTACAGCGGGGGCTGGCGTGGTGTTGATGTCCCTTATGACTTACATCGCTGCGTCGGGCGTGCTGGGTGATTTTTTCTCCACCCTCTTTCGAGGCCGGGCCAACGGCGACGAGCTGGCAAACGAGCTGCTGAACTATGTAGCGCCGATCCTGAGCTTCATCGTTTTTATGTTCTTGTACCGCTACTTGCCCAATACCAAGACCACCTTCCGTGAGGTGTGGCCCGGGGCTCTGATGGCTACTGTGGCGTTTGAGATATCCAAGGGGGTTTTCTTCTGGTATACCCGGGCCTTTCCGGTATACAACATTGTTTACGGTCCCATCGGCACACTGCTGGCCTTGCTGACCTGGGCGTATGTATCTGCCTTCATCCTTCTTGTTGGAGCCTTAGTGACTTCTCGGTACTCGGCATTTCTATCGAGGAGCGTCGAAGGGAGGGTTCAGCACCTGCTGGCCAGTTTCAGAAAGTTACGCCTCGTCCGGTCTGGGGGACATGACTAGGGTCTTCCATCATTGGGCACTCTTAGCGGTGGCGATGGTGGCCCTCGCGGTGGCGGGAGGATGCATAGGTACTACGGAGCGCACTTCACCTACTCCTACTGCGGTAGCGCTCACTCCCCTGAAGGAATCTGCTCCTGAACCCACTCCCACCGTTACGCCCATCCCCACCTTCACCCCTACGCCCATCCCCACCTTCACCCCTACGCCCATCCCCACCTTCACCCCTACGCCCATCCCCACCTTCACCCCTACGCCCATCCCCACCTTCACCCCTACGCCCATCCCCACCTTCACCCCTACGCCCACGGCCACGCCCAGCCCAACCCCGACACCACCACCTCCGGCTCCAACGATTTTACAGCTACCGGACATCGCCAGCGTGGTCGCATCGGTACGGCCGGCAGTGGTATCGGTGGTGTCACAGGTGCTGGAGCGGGACAATTTCGGTAGGACTATTCCTCGTTTTGCCAGTGGCTCGGGCGTGATCTTTGAATCCAGCGGCTACATCCTCACCAACAATCATGTGATCCAAGGAGCAAACAAAGTTACCGTCACGTTAGACGACGGTAGGCAGATTGATGCCGAAGTGGTGGGTGGTGATCTTTTTACTGACCTAGCAGTCCTCAAGATAGATGGTGATGAGTTCCCCTCTGCACCCCTGGCCGAGGCATCAGACCTACGAGTGGGCGAATGGGTGATTGCCATTGGCAACGCTTTAGCCCTCGAAGGTGGCCCCACGGTCACCGTGGGTGTGGTGAGCGCCTTAGGCCGTACTATCGAGGTGCAACCCGGTATCGCACTTTATGACCTGATACAAACAGACGCTGTTATTAACCCCGGCAACAGCGGTGGGCCACTGCTGAATCTTGAAGGTGAGGTTGTGGGGCTCAACACCGCCGGTATTCGTAGTGCCCAGGTGGAGGGAATAGGCTTCGCCGTGAGTGTGGATACTGCTATCCTCGTTTACGGTGAGCTCGTAGAGAAGGGTAGGGTCCAGTGGGCCTTCTTGGGCGTGGGTTTGGATGATCTAATCCCGGAGAGGGCAGCTCAAGCGAAACTGGAGGTGGGAGAGGGGGTTGTGGTGACGGGGGTGCAGCGAGGGGGACCCGCCTGGGAGGCAGGTGTCCGTGCTGGTGATGTCATCATTACCTTTGGTGGGGAGGAGATAACGACAGTCAAGGAACTGGTAAAGTTGTTGCGCTTCAATTACAGGGCGGGGGAGAGGGTAAAAGTGGAGGTGATTCGGCAGCAGGAACGCCTTACCCTGGACGTTACCCTGGGGGAGAGGCCGCCTCAGTAGTTCAAACCCTCGACACGCCCAGGGTTACCTCCATCCCCTCCACCTTCTGCGTCTCGATATAAGAACCCTCGACGGCTGTTCCCTCCACCAGCCCCTCGGATAGGGTTTCCTGCTGGATGTAGTTGCCGTAGCTCTCCATGACCTGACGGATCCGGGAGAGACCCTGGTAGTAGGTGGTGATGCGGTCCGTTAGCTCAAATTGGGCCGAACGACGCATGCTCTGGATGCGGTGCACCAGCTCCCTGGCCAATCCCTCGTCGGCAAGCTCGGGGCTGATATTGATGTCTAGGGCAGCCAAGTAGCCCCCTTCCATGGCAACCCAGTGGTCACCCACTCGCAAGATTGCTTCACCCTTTCCCTCCGCTGACTTTAGAGCCTGTTGATACAGAGAGTGGTCAGAGGGGAGGAGGTCTAGCTCCTTGACGTTAAGCTCGTCCATCACCTGCTCAGCCACCTTGTGGATGGCCTGCTCCTCCTCGGGCTGTCGCAGCTTTATTCGCACCGCTGGTAAGGGCTGTCGCACCTTTATACCGGCCCTGGAGCGGGCGGCGCGGCCTAGGCTGGAGATTCGCATGGCCAGGCGGGTGGCCTCCATTAGAGGAGGTGCGATCAGCGCCTCGTCGGCTTGGGGGAACTGGGCGAGGTGAACGCTTTCGGGCGCCTTGGGGTCAATGGAGGCCACTAGGCTGCGGTACATCTCCTCGGCCAAATAGGGGGTAAAAGGGGCCAGCAGTTTGCTGAGGGTGACTAGGCAAGTGTAGAGGGTTGTGTAGGCCGATAGCTTGTCCTCATCATTCTCGCTCTTCCAGAAGCGGCGCCGGCTGCGGCGCACGTACCAGTTGGACAGCCGATCTACGAGCTCCTGGATACGCCGCCCGGCGTTGGTGGGGTCATAAGCTTCCATGTATTGGTTCACTTGGGACACAAGGTTGTTAAGCTCCGATAGCAACCAACGGTCCAGCTCCGAGGTGGGCCGCCAGTCTCGGGGAATGTGGTTAGGTTGGAAGTTGTCCAGGCGCGCGTAGGTGATGAAGAAGGAATACACGTTCCACAGGGTCAGCAGAAAGCGGCGTACTACCTCATTGACCAAGTTCTGGGAGAAACGTCGCGACTCTCCTGGCTGAGAGGCAGTAAAGAGGTACCAGCGTGTGGCGTCGGCGCCCTGCTGGTCAAGGACCGTCTTGGGCTCTACCACGTTCCCATGGCTCTTGCTCATCTTCTGGCCCTTTTCGTCCAGGATAAGGCCCAGGCAGATAACGTTACGATAGCAGGGCTGGTTCATGAGGAGGATGGAGAGGGCGTGGAGGCTGTAGAACCATCCCCGGGTCTGGTCTACTGCCTCGCAGATGTAGTCGGCTGGGAAGCGCCCGTCCTTGAGCATGTCCTGGTTCTCGAAGGGATAATGCCACTGGGCATAGGGCATGGCCCCGGAGTCAAACCAGGCGTCCATCACCTCTGGGATGCGTGTCATGGTGTCGCCACAGTGGGGGCACTGAATAAGTATGGCGTCTAAGTAAGGTCGGTGTAGGTCCAGATCATCTACCTGGGACTTATACTCTTCCAGGGCCCTCTCCTTCAGTTCGGCCACGCTGCCGACGCAGTGGTACTCGTGGCAAGAGTCGCACTGCCAGATGGGTAAGGGTGTGCCCCAGTAGCGCTCCCGAGAGATGGCCCAGTCCACGTTGTTACGAAGCCACTCGCCGAAACGACCCTCCTTGATGTAGTCGGGGTACCAGTTGATCTCGCCGTTGCCGCTGACGAGGCGCTCCTTCATGGCGGTGGTGCGGATGTACCACGAGCTTTTGGCATAGTAGAGAAGGGGGGCCTCGCAGCGCCAGCAGAAGGGGTAGGTGTGGTTATAGACCTCTTTACGGTAGAGGAGCCCCCGCTCCTTTAGATCGGCCATGATCTCCTCGTCGGCCTCCTTAACGAACTTGCCAGCGAAGGGGTAAGTGCCAGTGACCGTCCCCTGGAGGTCAACAGGCTGAACGAAGGCCAGTCCGTGCTCCCTCCCTGCGTCTAGGTCCTCGTCGCCAAAGGCGGGAGCGATGTGCACTATCCCCGTTCCCTCCTCAAGGGAGACGAAGTCGGTGCCGATGACCTGGGGTGTAAAGTTATCTACCTCCTGCATACCGGGGATATCGCTGGTGGCCAACTCCTCCCTTTGGTGGAACTGGTGGATAGGGACGCCGTACTCTGTGGGGTCGTATAGCTGCTCATAGCTCAGTGATACCAGGTCACGGCCAGGGAAAGTTTCCACGACAGTATGAGGTTCCTGGATGATCTTATCTACCAGGGCGGAGGCCAGCAGAAGTTTCTCTCTTCCCTCAGGGCCATCCACCTCGGCAAGGCTGTATTCCGCTGACGGATTCACTGCAAGTGCAGTGTTCCCTGGGAGGGTCCAAGGGGTGGTGGTCCAGGCCAGGAAATAGATAGGTTCGCCGTGCCTAGCCAATGCATTGTAGGCAAGGGAAGTGCTGCGTGTTCGATCCGATTCGGCTAGACGGAACTTTACGTAAACCGAGGGATCAGGTGTGTTCTCCTGGTAGCCCAGGGCCACCTCGTGGGAGCTGAGGCTGGTGACGCAGCGGGGGCAGTGGGGGGTACCTTTCATCCCTTGGTAGACTAGCCCCTTGTCCCACAGCTCTTTGATAATCCACCACCCTGTCTCGATGTAGGAGTTTTCCAGGGTGATGTAGGGGTGCTCCATGTCTACCCAGAAGGCGATGCGATCGGTCATCGACTCCCATTCCTTGACGTAGCGGAACACACTATCGCGACAGCTCTGGTTGAACTTCTCGACGCCGTAGGCTTCGATGTCCCGTTTAGTGGTGAGCCCCAACTCTCTCTCTATCTCTAGCTCTACGGGCAGACCATGGGTGTCCCAACCCCCCTTGCGTAGACAGCGGAAGCCCTTCATGGTCTTGTAACGGCAGATGATGTCCTTGAATACCCGTGCCAGCACGTGATGGATACCTGGGCTACCGTTGGCAGTGGGAGGGCCTTCGAAGAGCATGAAGAGAGGACCCCCCTCGCGTTCCCTCTCGGTGCGATGGAATATATCCTCATCCTTCCACCACTGGAGGATGTCTCTCTCTAGCTCGGGGAAGTTTATTTTGCTGGATACCGGCTTGAACACGACTCACCTTTCAGAGAGGCTCAGGTTGAACAGCCTACCGAAAGGCTGCAGGGCTGTCAAGGATAGTTAAGTGGCCATTCCTCTCAGTAGAAATTTCTCTTTGTGGCTTCTCATGGTTAGGAAGTGACTTCTCGCCGTAGAAGGAGAAAGAACTCTCGGTTCCCAGCGTTGCCCAGTATGGGGGAAGGGACCAGGTCCCGTACTCTAAATCCTGCATTGACGGCCCATACGATCGTTTGGCCCAGCACTCGGGCGTGCAAGCTAGGGTCTTTTACTACTCCTCCTCGAGCTACTTCATGACGTTGTGCCTCGAACTGGGGCTTCACGAGAAGTACGATTAAGCCCCCCTCACGAACATGTTTGGCCGCTGGAGGTATAACTTTGGTGGCTGAGATAAAGGAGACGTCCACAGTGGCCAGGTCTACCTCCTCGGGCAGGGGGTAGTTGTAGCGAGCGTTCAACCGCTCCATCACTACCACGCGTGGGTCGAGGCGAAGGCGGTGGGCAAGCTGGCCGCGGCCTACATCCACAGCGTAGACTCGCTGCACACCTCGCTGGAGCATACAATCGGTGAACCCGCCGGTAGAGGCTCCAACATCCAGTGCCACCTGGCCGGACAGGTCCAGGGCGAAGTGTTCGAGGGCATGAGCCAGCTTTACCCCACCCCGGCTTACATAGGGAAGGCCACTACGGACCTCCAGTGGGGCGTTAGAATCAACTCGTTCGCCAGGCTTGAGCACCTGCTGTCCCTCGGTATATACTACACCCTCCATAATGAGGGCCTGGGCCTGCTGGCGACTCTCGGCTAGGCCCCTTTGGGCCAGCAGCAGGTCAACTCGCTGTTTTTCTACTTTTTGTGGCATGGATAAGTCCTGCTCAAATTGACACCTTCTTCTAGCATCAATTATAATCTTCTTTCCGAAAGGTTATTATGCCCAAGCGTACTTATCAGCCAAAGAAGCGGCGGCGTCAGCGGAGTCATGGCTTCCGTGAACGAATGAGCACCCGAGGTGGCAGGGCTGTTTTGGAGCGCCGCCGGTTTAAGGGACGCCACCGCCTGACGGTGTAACGAAACGCCTGATACCAATGCGCCGAGAGCTGCGTCTTACTGGTAGTAAGCGCTTCTCCTTGATCTTTCAAGAGGGTATTTCCTTGGCTCATCCCTTGCTGGTTCTGAGAATGTTACCCAACGGTCTAGATAGGAGCCGGTTTGCCTTCCTGGCAGGCAAGAGATTGGGTAAGGCTGTTGTTCGTAATAGAATTCGACGCCGTTTGAGGGAAACGGTACGGCTAACTCCGGTCAAGCCCGGTTGGGATGTCGCCATTATCGCCAGGAAGAGGGCTGTGGATACAGAGTTCCAACAGTTAAAGCAAGCCACAGAGAGTCTTTTTAGGCGCGCCAGTCTTCTAAAAAGCTCGTCGTCTATCAGTGAGGATAACTTATGAGACCAGTTATCGTATTTCTGCTGAATATTTACCATCAGGCGATCTCCCCTTACGTGCTGTCCACGTGCTATTACACACCCACGTGCTCCCAATACTCCCGAGACGCCATCGAGAAATATGGCCTGTTTAAAGGGTCTCGGCTTAGCCTTAAGCGCTTGGCCAGGTGCCGTCCCTTGGGAGGTAGAGGCTACGACCCTATACCATAGTGCAATGCTCCCCCCTTTTCGTACCATGCTTTTGAATATCTCGGGATGGCAGAAGAGCGTCTATCGTGACCCTGCTCCGTTCCAGGAGCTATTTCCTTCAAACACACGTAAAGCACGCAAAGTTTGGCTCTTACTTATCGCATTGGCAATGATTCCCGTGTTGACGGGGTGTGTGCGCGACCTAACGGGTGGGTCGCAGGGGTGGTCGGCAACGGTGGAAAGGGACGGTGTGGTCTATGTGAGGACAATGGGAGGTCAACTCCTTGCTCTAGATAAGGAGGACGGGCAGACGCTGTGGAGCTATCCCGAGAGTGGTGGTGTAGGTATTGGTGGAGTGTTTAATCCTCCCGCTGTCGGAGAGGGGTTGGTATACGTAGGGACCCACGACGGCATCCTTTACGCTATTAGAAGTGGGGACAGTAGTGGAGCAGGAGAATTGGTGTGGGAGAGCAGTACCCAGGGACCCATCGTGGGAGGGCCTGTGCTAGCTGGTGACAAGGTGCTGGTGGGCTCCGAGGACGGCAAGCTCTACGCTTTCGACGCCTCCAGCGGAGAGGTACGCTGGACCTTCACCACCGACGGCAAAATATGGTCCACCCCTGCAGTGAGCGAGACCAGGGTCTACTTTGGCTCTATGGATCACAATGTGTACGCTCTTTCTCTGTCTGATGGAGGGCTAGCCTGGGAGTACCCGACCGGGGGCGCAGTGGCCTCAAGCCCCCTACTGCTGGGGGGAAAGGTCATCGTGGGCTCCTTTGATCGCACGCTCTACGCCCTGGATGGGCGCAGCGGAGAGCCTATTTGGACCTTCCCCGCTGACAACTGGTTTTGGGCCAGCCCCGTCTCCGACGGGGTGAGCATCTTCGCCGCCTCCATGGATGGGATGGTTTATGCCCTGAACCCCAAGTCGGGAGACTTGAATTGGGTTTTTGATGGCGAAAGCCCCATCGTCTCCACACCTATTTTGCTTGAGGATGGGTTGGCCGTGGCCTCGGAAGGGGGCTTTTTGCACCTGCTCCATCCGAAGGCACGGGGAGAGCAGGAGATATGGTTCTATGACGTGGGTGCCGCCGTAAGGGCTCCAATCAGCGGCGAAGGTGCGGCGGTGTATGTAGGGGATATGAATGGTGGGGTGCGGCGGGTCAACACCACCGGTGGCAAACGAGAAGAGTGGAGTATTTCCACCACGAGGTAGAAGCCCCTTGGAAATAATAAGCCTTCTGTGGAATACCATCATCATGGGGCCGATGATTAACGGCCTTGTGGTGCTGTATGTCCTGTTTTTCAACAGCTTCGGATTGTCCATTATGGTGTTCACCTTGATAGTCAACCTAATCATCATGCCCCTCACCCTCAAGCAGACGCGCCAGATAAAGCAGATGAGCGAGATACAACCCAAGCTTCGTGAGGTTCAGCAGCGGTACGGCGACGACCGACAGCGCCGTTCTCAGGAGACTATGCGCCTCTATCGCCAGATGGGAGTAAATCCTCTGGGCTGCTTGGGTCCACTAGCAATTCAGATGCTGGTGTTCATTGGTCTTTATCAAGCCCTCTTCAGGACCCTTCCCACTAACCCTGATGCTCTAGTGGGGCTTTCTCAGAAGCTGTACTCCTGGCTATCTATAGTGCACACAGCGGTGCCCTTGGACAGCTCATTCCTCTGGCTGGACCTGTCAATTCCGGACCGTAGCGCTGCCCGCCTTATTCTGCCTTTGCTGGTTGGCGTAACCACGTGGGTTCAGCAGAAGATGACCTCGCCAGTCTCCGCTGATCCGAAGCAGGCTTCCACAGCTAAGATGATGCTGTGGATGATGCCTATTTTTCTCGCCTTTATAACCGATAGCTTCCCCAGTGGTCTTGCTCTCTATTGGGTGACCACCACTACTATCCGTATATTGATTCAGTACTTCAATACTGGCTGGGCTCCTCTCTTCGCCAAAGCACAGCCCGCGGCGCTGCCTGTGCAGGAGAAGGAGAGCAAGCCGGACGAGGAGACGAAGAGCGATGGAAGCGAGGGAAGAGATGGAAGAGATGGAAGCGATGAAAGAGGTGTCGGCGAAGACCGTCGAAGAGGCCATCGAGGTGGCGTTGAAAGAGCTAGACGCAAGGCGAGGAGAGGTAGAGGTAAATATCATAAGCCAAGGTAAGCCCGGCGGCTTTCTGGGCCTGGGCTCAGAGCCTGCCCGGGTTCGTGTGAGCAAGATTCCCGCCTCAGCCAGTAAGGCCGCGTTAGCCATGGAGGTGCTCAACCACATCCAGACATCCATGGGCACTCGTACGTTGGCCACCTTGCGCATCGCCCACGACCCTGAGACTGGTGGTCCGGTCATCGACATCGAAGGCGAGGATTCGGGGCTACTCATTGGACGGAAGGGTGAGACCCTGCGGGCGCTGCAATTCCTGGTGAATCTGGTAGTAAACCGTGACTCTACCGAGAGGGTTCGGGTGCTTATGGATGTGGAGCAGTATCGTGCGCGGCGTGAGGCGACTTTGCATGAAATGGCTCTGAGGGTAGCCACCAGGGTGGTCGCCACAGGCCGATCCGTATCTCTTGAGCCCATGACTGCCGCAGAGCGACGGGTTATCCACCTGGCCCTGGCGGACCATCCCCAGGTAAGCACTCAAAGCTCCGGCTTCGGCGACAGCCGCAAGGTTACTATAGCCCTTGGTACGGGAGAGGTGTAGAAGGCACCCTGCCCCAGGAATAGATCAGAAGCGTGTCGTGCCCGTGTTGGTCATCAATCACGTTTCTTGACACTAGATAGGGGCTTTGATACCATCCCAGCGGCGAGGCTATCAGGAAAGAGCTCTTCTGTTCTTAAAGGCGTAGATGGTATGGCTTGGGTTACAGGTCTCAGTTGTAGGGAGTGTGGCAAAGGGTATCCTTTGGAGCCCCTTAACGTGTGCGATTTCTGCTTTGGCCCGCTTGAGGTGGTCTACGATTACGATGCCATCGGGCGGGTGATAAGCCGTGAGCGCATCGCTAATGGGCCCCTGAGCATGTGGCGCTACGAGGACCTCCTCCCAGTGGACGCCAAGGATGCTGTGGACATCAATGCGGGTTTTACCCCTCTGGTGAAGGCGAAAGGTCTGGGCAAGCTGCTGGGACTGGACAATCTTTACATAAAGAACGATAGCGTCAACCCCTCTTTCTCCTTCAAGGATCGGGTGGTATCGGTGGCAGCCACCAAGGCTCTGGAGTTCGGCTTCGATACGCTGGCGTGCGCCTCTACCGGCAACCTGGCCTGCAGCGTGGCCGCTCATGCCGCACGGGCTGGGATTCGGTCGGTGGTCTTTATTCCCGCCGACTTGGAGCACGGCAAGGTGATCGGTGCCGCCATATACTCACCCACTCTGGTGGCGGTGAAGGGCAGCTATGACGAGGTAAACCGCCTATGTAGCGAGGTGGCCGACAACTACCCATGGGCATTCGTGAACATTAACATGCGCCCTTACTACACTGAGGGGAGCAAGACCCTCGCCTACGAAGTGGCCGAGCAGCTGGGTTGGAAACTTCCTGACCATGCTGTGGTACCTGTGGCCTCTGGCGCTCTCTTTACCAAGATATGGAAGGGATTTGATGAGCTGGTATCCCTGGAGCTGGTGGAGGGCCCTGTTCATACCCGGATGCATTTGACCCAGGCAGCGGGATGTGCCCCCATCGTGGAAGCCATCAAGAACGGAAGGACCCATGTGAGGCCAGTGGTGGCTGATACCATTGCCAAATCTTTGGCCATCGGTAATCCCGCCGACGGTATTTACGCCATAAGGACACTGGGGCGGTCCAAGGGTAGCGCCTACGCTGTGCCGGAGGAGGAGGTGGTGGAGGGGATAAAGCTTCTAGCGGAGAACGAGGGCATTTTCACGGAAACGGCGGGTGGAGTGGTGATTTCGGGACTCAAGCATCTTGCGCAGAAGGGCATCATAAAAAGGGACGAGGTGACAGTGGTCTTCATCACGGGAAATGGCCTGAAGACTCAGGAGGCGGTGGAGGACGTGGTCCATCCCCTGATGGTCATGCCCACCATGAGCTCCTTCGAGCAGGCGCTCAATGGAATTAAGGGAAGCGGTGTGGCAGTTGGATAGCGAGACCAGGAGGTGGAAAGCGTGGGAAAGCAACGAGTCAAATTCACCTTCCCTACAGACCTTATAACCCAGCCCATCATATACGAGCTCAGCCATAAGTATCAGGTGGTGACTAACATACGGCGTGCCGATGTGCGCGAGAACGTGGGTTGGGTGGTGCTGGAGCTGGAAGGTGAAGAGGATGAGATAGATAGGGGTATCGAGTGGGTCGGCTCTCTAGGGGTGAGGGTTGACCCCGTAAGCGGTGATGTCATCGAGGGTTAGGGAGAATGGAAACAAGGTAAGCCCCCATAGTATGTGATAAACTACAATCAGCGATATTCTTAGAGAGTGTACTTAGTATATTAGTGAGGCTGAGCGGTAAGGAGGTCCAAATAGGATGAGTGTTTTGGTTAGAATACCTACCCCCTTACGCCGAATGACCAACGGCCAGGACAAGGTGGAAATGGAGGCCGCTCCCCTCGGCGACCTCATTGGCGAGTTAGATAACCTGTTCCCCGGGCTTAAGGAGCGCCTAGTCGAAGAGTCTGGGGAGCTACGTCACTTTGTAAACATCTTCCTCAACGGAGAGGATGTACGTTTCCTTCAGGAGCTGGGCACCGCCACCAAGTCTGGGGATGAAATCAGCATCGTGCCTGCCGTGGCCGGTGGGGCTTAGGGATCACAGGATATGGCAGTGGTTGTACGAATACCCACTCCCCTGCGCCGCATGACCAACGGCATGAACCGTGTGGAGGTGGAGTGCACCAGCATAGGGGATTGTATCAACAAGCTGGTGGAGAGCTTCCCTGGCATCAACACCCAGCTATTGGATAAGACGGGAGAGCTGCACCGCTTTGTCATCATCTACTTGAACGGCGAGGATGTGCGCTTCCTTGAGGGCATCGAGACTGCAACCCAATCGGGCGACGAGATAAATATCGTTCCCGCGGTGGCAGGCGGCTAGGCCTGGCGGCTTTTCTTACCGCTCTGAGTAAGCCTGTCGAACACGAAGCTAGACAATATTTGCATTATTTCTGGGTTTGCCACTAGGCTAGCAAGTCAAACGTTCCCTTATGTCGATGGTCAGAACCAGCTGCGCCGGCTTTAAGCGTCTCTGCCACGTATCCATAGACCTGCTCAGGATATCGCTCTCCGAGTTGCCGGAAGGAACGGAGCATAGTTGGCTGATCAACTTCCCCGACGATATCACTTAACATGGAGTTGATCCCTTGCCCTAATATCAATTCGGCACAAACTTGTACGCTTACCTCCTCCTCAATGACAGCTTCAACAACTGGTTTGAAAGCTGCCACCAGCTTGTAGGTTTCTTCAGATAAGTTTATTGCTGGCATCCTCTCCTCCTCGGTATTAGACGTCCTAAGTAACGCGCGTACACTCTGTCAATCACAAGGACTCTCTGTAAATATCATGATTACAAGAGTTGATATACAGCTCCGCTCTTTGCTGAATGCCTTGACGGACTTCTTGGAAACGGAACTGAATACCTCCTCAGAAAAGTTGATGCTTCACCCTATCGCGCTCAGGGGTCTCGACATAACACTTGGGGCCTTCATACCTGCAAAGCTCCGCAGCATTGTGCGGAAAGCTAGATGGTATGCTGATCTTAAACAACCATGAGCGGGGCGGCCAGCAGTTACGGCAAGCTAGCGATGCCATGGTTCATGAAGAAATTCTTTAATCTCACTGTCCCCGCTGCTTAATCCATCGCTGTTTCTGGGATAGCCTGGCTGCCTCATCGGTGGGCTTGTATTCCGCCAGGAACCGCTCTCTGTACAGGGGAAAGGTCCCATCAAGGATGGCGTGGCGCATCTCCTCCATGAGGCGAAGGACAAAACGCAGGTTATGGATGCTGGCCAGGCGCAATCCCAGTAACTCTCCGGCCCTAAACAGATGGTGCAAGTAAGCTGTCGAATAGCTGCGACATGTTGAGCAATCGCAGTCCTCTTCCACGGGAGATGTCATCTGCCTAAATTTGGCGGCGGTGATGTCCACACGGCCTGTGTGGGTGAATAGGGCCCCATTGCGGGCTACCCTCGTAGGAAGGGCGCAGTCGAAGATGTCCACGCCACGGGCCACACACTCAACCAGGTCCTCGGGAGACCCTACTCCCATCAGGTAGCGGGGCTTCTGGTGGGGGAGGAGGTCAGCCACCTGGCTAGTCAGTTGGTACATGACTGCCTTTGGCTCTCCAACCGCCAGACCTCCGATGGCATAGCCGTCGAACTCGAGGGAGGTGATGGCCCGAACCGACTCCTCACGCAGGTTAGGGTATACACCCCCTTGGACGATTCCGAATAGGGCCTGTTGGGAGTTGTCTACGTGAGCCTCTCGGCACTTTGCGGCCCAGCGGTGGGTTCGGAGCATGGCCAGGTGCACTGCCTCCTCACCCTCGCTATTGGCGATGCACTGGTCAAGGCACATGATGATGTCGGCCCCGAGGGCTTGCTGGTGAGCGACGGCAGCCTCGGGAGTGAAGAGGTGCTGGCTGCCGTCTATGTGAGATTTGAAGAGGACACCTTCGTCGGTCACCTTTTTGAGGGTCCCTAAGCTGAAGGCCTGAAAACCGCCGCTGTCGGTTAGGATGGGGCCAGGCCACCCCATAAAAGAGTGGAGGCCTCCCAGCTCCCTCACCACATCTACCCCAGGCCGCAAGTAGAGGTGGTAGGCGTTGGCCAAAAGGATGTGCGTACCCACCTCATCCACATCGTAAGGGGCGAGGGCTTTGACACTTCCCTGGGTGGCCACGGGCATGAAAGCAGGGGTGGGGACCTCACCGTGGGGCGTGCGAAGAAGGCCCGCCCGCGCTGCCGCCGAAGTAGCGTGAACGTCAAATTGAAGCGAAGATGTCACAGCAATTCAATAGCTTTTGATTTGATCCAAAGAAGTCAGTGTTCATGGATAGACTGGGGTCAAAGGTATGATTCCCGTCGTTCTGTCTCGTAAGGTCGTATGTGATATATTGATGTGGCCCTTTGGGCCGCCTAAAAGCAACCGATGGGTTGTCTTTAGAGGGTCTACCCGATCCCTATGTTAGAAACAGATATATACTGGCTTTGGCTGATGGTGGCGGCCTTTGTGGTGCTGGCTGCCTCAATGGTAAAGGTGGTAGCGGGGTTCGGATTCGGCCTGACGGCAACTCCTTTCTTGCTGTTAATGTTCGAGCCTAAGCTGGTAGTACCCCTGGTTATACCCCTTACTCTTCTTTTGGACCTGTTGGTGGTGTTTCAGACCAGGGAGCACCTAGACCTAAAGATGGTACTTCCTCTCGTGGTAGGTGGAGGCATAGGCGTCAGTTTGGGCACCTACATTCTGCTGGTAGCAGACCCAACGGTGCTCAAGATATTTATCGCTTCAGTCATAATTGCGTTCAGTATCTATTTATTACTGGGTTTTACTATAAACATCTCCCGCCAGCGCCTGGCAGGGGGACTGGCGGGTTTATTCAGTGGGGGGTTGGCTACCAGTACCGGTGTAGTAGGACCTCCTATGGCCCTCTTTCTGGTGAACTTGGGGGTGGAGAGGGAGCCATTCCGGCACCTAATCTCCGCTTTCTCTGCCATAGTCCACATGCTGGCCATCATCTCCCTGGCGTCCTATAGGGTGTTGGGGCTCAGTACCTTAACTCCACTGATGCTGCTTCTCCCTTCTGTTATCGTGGGGGCTATTATAGCGTCGAGGATACCCCGCTTAATAGAACCTCGCCTCTTCCGTCGAATGGTCATCGTTATAGTGACCGTTGCCTCTGTAGCGGCTATGGCAAGCGCAATTTCCAGCCTCTAGGGCTAAAAATAGCTAATGGAGCAGATTCGCTAACGTCTCTTGCACCAGTGAGTTGGGCACATGCCTGTGTACTGCTGCTTTACCGATATCCTCTAGGAGAACCCAACTTATAGAGCCCTCCTGCATCTTTTTGTCAAGAGACATGGCCTTAACCACCCCTTCGAGGTCCACTCCAGGAGCACCGGTCGGCAGGTCGAACTGCTCCAAGAGCCGTCGCTGCCTTTCTACTACCTCCTCTCCAATCAGCCCCATGGCGTGGCTGATGTGGGCAGCGCCCATCATACCCACCGAGACGGCTTCGCCATGGAGGAAGCGTCCGTATTCCGTAGCGGCCTCCAGGGCGTGGCCTATGGTATGGCCATAGTTAAGGAGGGTACGATTGCCCAGGGTCTCTCGCTCGTCCTCGCTGACAATCTGGGCCTTTATGGCCATGCTGCGTCGGACTACCTCCACAGTGAGATTGTTGTCAAGGGCCATCAAATCATCGGCGTGCTCTTCAAAGGTCTGGAACAGCTCTGCATCCAGGATTAGGCCGTGCTTTACGGCTTCGGCCCACCCCTCGGCTAGCTCCCGCCTGCCCAGAGTCTCCAGGGCATTCACGTCAGCTAGGACCATGGCGGGGTGGTAAAAGGCGCCCACCAGATTTTTCCCCTCCTTCAGGTTCACGGCTACCTTGCCCCCGATAGAGGCGTCTACCATGGCGGCCATGCTGGTAGGCACCTGAACGAAGGGTATCCCTCGCAGGAAGGTGGAGGCCACAAAGCCTGCCAGATCACCCACTACCCCGCCTCCGACAGCTACTATCACATGTCCCCGCTCGGCACGCCGTTCCACCAGCCACTGATAGATGGCCTCTGCCAGCTCCAGGCTCTTGCTCTGCTCGCCGGGTGGCACTATAAAGCAGTGGGCCTCGATTTGGCTGCGGTGAAGGGAGAGCTGGGCCTGGCGGCCGTAAGTGGGGAAAACTCGATCATCGCTGACGATGTACGCTGGGCCTTTTAGCCCCATGGCGAGAAGGCGCTCTCCCAATCCATCCAGCAGGCCCGAGCCCACCAGGATGGGATAGCTTCCAGAGGAGTGGGTGACTATTGCGGCCAGCTCACTATTGCCGGCACCCAGGCCATCACCTGGGCCCGCAAGACTTACTTCCGGAGAGATCTTGCCTCTGAGGAGCTGCCAAGCCCGCACCACCTCCTGGGCTACCTGCTCTTCGGTGAGGTAGTCTGTCTGCAACGTCCAGTGGGCCTGGGCATAAAGAGGCTGGCGGCTTTCCTTGAGCTCTTTTATTCGCTTCAACGGGTCGGTACCCGCAAGGAGGGGGCGTACTTCTTCACTTGGGTTGTTAAGCTGGGAGTCCAGACGGCGGTAGATGGTTCCGGGGAGGGCCTCCAGGCAGATGACAACGCCGCTGCGGAGCATGAGCTTCCGGTTTTTGAGGTCTACCATGGCGCCACCCCCGGTAGCCACTACCCTCTCTGCGCCGTTGCAGGCCTCTTTTAAAAGTTCGCTCTCCATGCGGCGGAAGGCGTCTTCCCCGTCTTCTTTGAAGATGCGATGGACGGGCTTACCAGCCCGACCTTCTATCTCATGGTCGAGGTCGACGAAGGGCAATCTCAGAATCTGGGCGACGCGCTGCCCCACACGGGTCTTGCCCGTACCCATGAAGCCGGTGAGGATGAGGTTATACATCACTGTTTAATTTCTTTATACGACTGGATATGTCTATATCGTACTTAAAATCTATTGTGACTATCCCCTGGTATCATGTATCTGCATTCTCAACTTGTTCCGTTTGATTTTGGCTTCCGTCAAGATGCGTTTAACCTTAGAAGTAGCGCGAGTATGCCTCCCAGCACAAGATTCAATAACAAGAAGACAAGCGTTGCCTCAGCATTGACGACAAAGGCATAGAGGGTATCAAAGCTACTGGCTGGGGCTGCGAATTTTCGTGTTCTATCTAGACAAATTCGGGTGTCGCCAGTGTGAGAAAGTAGAATTTTCTTGGTCTTACATTTAAGCGATTTCCCAGTCTGTAGCTGGGAAACATCCACTGGAAAATCAACCCTCGCTCCGTCTGCAAATTGTATATAAAAATCTAACGTCTTGCCATTAGGTTCGCCATCCGAAATTCTTTTGACTATCAGATAGAACCGTGGATGCGTAGCCTGAAAAAACAGCGGAAACCTCGTCCACCTCCGTAACCACCAGGCAGGCTTGGCCGACACTTCAAATTGTTGGTAGATGGCTTTCTGCGAAGCGGGCAATTGTGCGCTCCTCTTCTGATTGTTATCTAGCGTGAGGATGGCACGCCGGATTAGACTTTTATCGAGTCACACTCATAGGAAACGCGGTTAACTCTTTCCCCTCCGTGGCCCCATCGTCTTCAAGTAGCTCTCGTAGTTATGGCGGGTCTCCTTTACGTGGTCGCCGCCAAACTTCTCCATGAAGGCGTCGGCCACCACAAGGGCCACCATTGCCTCTCCGATTACCCCCGCCGGGGGCACCTGGCAGACGTCGGAGCGCTCATAGTGGGCCTGCACCAGCTCCCCCGTGTCCAGGTCGACCGAGGGCAGGGGATTGGCCAAGGTGGAGATGGGCTTGATGGCGAATCGTGCCACAAGGGGCATGCCGGTGGTCATACCTCCCTCGGTGCCGCCGGAGCGGTTTGTATGCCGCTGCCACGGGTGGCTGGGGTCGGTGACGGGCTCGATGACGTCGTGCACTTGAGAGCCCCGCAGGTTGACGGACTCCCACCCGTCTCCGATGGAGGTGGCCTTGACGGCGTTGATTGACATGAGGGCTTGGGCGATGCGGCTGTCCAGCCTGCGGTCCCACTGGACGTGGGAGCCCAGGCCTATGGGCACCCCTGTGGCGACCACCTCCACCACACCTCCAACCGTGTCCCCTGCCTCCTTGGCCTCGTCGATGACGGCCATCATGCGTTGTCCGGCGTCAGGGTCGGCACAGCGAACCGGCGACTCCTCCACCTCTTCCCAGTTTATAGGGCCGTCGTTGTTGGCCCATACGCCCCCGATGCAGGTGACGTGGCTGTAAAGCCGTAAACCGAACTCCTCCAGCAGCCGTCGCGTTACAGAGCCTGCGGCAACTCGGGCGGCGGTCTCCCTGGCGCTGGCCCGCTCCAGCACATTGCGCACGTCGTCGAAGCCGTACTTCATGGTACCGGGGAGGTCGGCGTGACCCGGGCGCAGACGGGTAATCCGGGTTGTTTCTTTGTCTATAGGGGAGACGCTCATGGACTCCTGCCAATTGACCCAGTCCTTGTTTTCGATGGTCATGGCGATGGGGCTTCCCAGGGTGAGGCCGTGGCGCACGCCAGACATTAGATGGGCATGGTCCTGCTCTATGAGCATGCGGCCCCCACGACCATGGCCTCGTTGACGGCGGGCCAGCTGGGTGGCAATGTACTCTTCGTCCAGAGACAGGCCGGCGGGCATGCCCTCCACTACGATGGCCAGGCCCTCGCCGTGGGACTCCCCGGCGGTGAGGAAGCGGATCATAGCTTCAGGCCTCCTGCATTCCCTCTAAGGCTTCTCTGGCTGCCTTCATCATCACGTCTACAGGCGCTTCCCTCCCCGTCCATAGCTCGAAGGAGGCAGCCCCCTGGTAGACCAGCATGGGCAGGCCAGCTAGGGTGGCAGCGCCAGCCTTTTTGGCTTCTCGAAGCAAGGGTGTCATAGGTGGATTATACACCAGGTCGTATACCAGAATATGGGGTTGGATCTGAGCGGCTACCAGAGGGGTTCGTCCTTCATTGGAGCCATGCTTCATACCCAGAGTAGTGCAGTTGACTATGAGATCGCACTCGGTAACAAGGTGATCGAGCGCTTCGTCATCTAATGGTAGGGCGATGGCTTTGGTGCCCTGCTCTTCTAGCGATTGGGCCAGCCTCTCGGCGCGGCGGAGAGTACGGTTGGCGATGGTTATGGAGGCGGCACCTTCACGTGCCAGGACCATAGCCACCCCCTTGGCAGCCCCACCGGCCCCCAGGATCAGCACCGTACGTCCCTCGTGGGTGAAGTTTCCCTGCTCTTTTAGAGCGCGAAGGAAGCCATAGCTGTCGGTGTTGTACCCTTTGAGCTTCCCTTTTTGGGTGACGATGGTATTTACCGCTCTCACCTGAGTAGCCCACTGGTCTACATCGTCCAACCACTCCATTACGGCTTCCTTATGGGGAACGGTGACGTTGCAGCCCAGGGTGTCGGGTGAGCGGAGGCCCTCGATGAACTGGGGTAAGGTGTGGGGGGGCACCTCCCAGGCCTGGTAGCGGGAATCTAGGGAATAGTGGTCCAGGGCCGCCTGCTGAAATATAGGGGAGATGGAGTGACCGATGGGGTAGCCGATTATGCCGAGGTTTAGGGTCATGGAGTTCTAATACTGTCCAGGTATCCCTGAAGAATGATTGCCGCTGCCGCTGCGTCCACACGTCCCCGTTCTCGGGAGGGTTTACGTCCTGCCTGGCGCAGTAGCCTCTCCGCCTCCGCTGTTGAGTAGCGCTCATCCCAGGTATCCACCGGGATTGAGGTTTGTCGACGGAGCTCCTCCAGAAAATCCTCTACTGATATCGCCTGGGGCCCTTTTTTGCCGCTTAGGGAGTAAGGGAGACCCGCTACTATGGTTTGTGCCCCCTGCTGGACAGCAATCTCACAGATCTTCGAAAGGTCTTTCTGTAGGTCACTTCGCTTGATAAACCCCAGGGGAGAGGCTAACAAGCCGGTAGGATCGCTGAGGGCCAGTCCTATGCGCCGATCTCCTATATCAAGCCCCAAGACCCTCATGGATGTTAACCGGAGTGCGCCTCTCTACGCACCACCTCAGGAACCTTACGTAGGGCCTCGTCCAGCTTGTCGGCCCTCTTGCCCCCTGCCTGGGCGATCTCTGGCTGGCCGCCGCCTCCTCCCCCCATCACCTGGGCGGCTTCTCGGGCGATGGTGCCGGCGTGGAGGCCCTTTTTAGTGAGGTCTGGTGTAACCATAGCCACCAGGGTGGGGTTGCCATCCTGTACTAGGGCCAGCACGACAACTCCACTGGACAGCTTGGCTTTGAGCCAGTCACCCATCTCTCGCAGAGCCTGGACATTGGTAGCCGATGTGTGGCCGGTAACGACCTTCATACCGTTCACGTCCTGCACATTGGTCAGGAGCTCCTGGGCCTCAGTGCGCAGGTGCTCTCGCTCCAGGGTGGCTGTCTGCTTTCTGAGCTGGTCCACCTCCTCCATGAAGCTGTCCAGGCGTGCCTCCAGGTCGGAAAGGGGCGTCTGGAGGCGACGGGCGAGGGAGTCAAGAAGCGAGGTGCGTTCTGTGAAGAGGCGCTCGGCGGCCCGGCCGGTGACGGCCTCGATGCGGCGCATCCCACCCCCGATGCTGGACTCACCTAGGAGGAATAGGGCGCCCACTTGGCCGGTGGCGTTGACGTGGGTGCCACCGCACACCTCCTTGCTAAAGGGCTCTCCTGAGCCTGTCGAAGAAGGCTCTCCATCGGACATCTCAACCACACGCACGGCGTCGCCGTACTTGTCGCCAAAGAAGGCCAAGGCGCCCTCCTGGACCGCCTGGCTGAAGGTGCTTTCCTTGACGTTCACCGTTAGATTGCTTCGTACCTTCTGGTTCACCAGGCTTTGAGTCTCCGCCAGCTCGTCGGGAGACATGCCCACGATGTGGCTGAAGTCGAAGCGGAGGCGGTCGGGTGCCACCAGGGAGCCGGCCTGGCGCACGTGGGTTCCCAGCACCTGGCGCAGGGCGGCGTGAAGCAGATGTGTGCCGCTGTGGTTGCGGGCGGTGTCGGCGCGGCGAAGGGCTTCTACCTGCGCTTGGACGGTGTCGCCCAGGGAGATGTGCCCCTCCTCCACAACACCGCGATGGACGATGAGGCCGGCGATAGGGGCATGGGTATCCTCCACCTTTACCCGACCGTCGGGGCCGGTGATGGTCCCTGAGTCGCCCACCTGGCCGCCGCCCTCGGGGTAGAAGGGTGTCTCTTTAAGGACAACCTCCACCCGCTGACCCTGGCTGGCGAGGCCAGTGGGCTCGTTGTCCACGAGGAGGGCTGCCACAACCGACTCCTGGGAGATGCCTTCGTAGCCTACAAACTGGACCTCTCCAGCGCCCAGGTTCTCGTAGGTAGAAAGCATCTCCATGCCACCGGTGAAGGCGTGGGCCGCCTGAGACTCTTGACTATGGGCCTTCATCTCGCGTTGGAAGTCATCAATGTCTACGTCGAGGCCTTGTTTCCACGGCTCATCTTCGAGAGTAGTGCCCTCGAGAAGCCTGAATTCATGAGCGATTTCCTGAGTTAATTCGGGAGGAAAGCCGTAGGTAGCATAAAGTTTGAATGTCAATTGCCCACACAAGGTACGTATTCTACGCTCTGTTTGTTGAACATCTCTGTATAGCGCTTTCAATTCGGATATTGTGTAACTTATTTCGTTTTTCTCAAACTTATGTATCCATTTCTCTAGTAGAGTTCGCACATATTTATCTTGGAGTTGCAACACGCCTCGCTCCGATGCTTCCAATGGGTGCTTGAACCCTTGCATTAGAGCGAGAGACATTGGTGGTCCGAACTGATTAACTAGAATAGGGCTCAAGTTCTCAAAAACGGGTCTTAGCATATTCTGGACTATCGTGAGAGGTTTATCAGCAAGGTTATCGAGAGAGTGCACAGCAGGCTTTACGAGATCATTCGCTTTTTGCAGCCCTTCCCAAAGGTGGCGAGATAATTCCTTAACTTGATCTAAAATAGATAGTCCTTGCTCCAAAGTGGCAGAAAATTTCTTTTCCTCCAGACCCACCACCCGCAGGATGAAGTCTCGCTGAGTAGCAAGTTCAGGGTAGGCATTCTCAAAGCGCTGGATGGAGGCTTCTGCCACCTGGCTCAAGAAAGCCTGCTTTAGCCCTAGTTGACGTCCGTAGCGGATGGCCCGTCTGATGATGCGGCGTAGTACGGAGCTTCGGCCCTCATTGCCTGGCACCACCCCGTCGGCGATGAGAAAGGCGGCGGCCCGGCTGTGCTCCGCCACTACCCGCAGGGCGTAGTCGGTCTCATGGTCGGTGCCGTAGGTCTTACCGGTGATGTCGCATACACTCTCTAGGATGGGCAAGAAGAGGTCCGTCTCGTAAATGGTGTCCTTGCCCTGGAGGATGGCGGCGGCACGCTCCAGGCCCATGCCTGTGTCCACGCTGGGAGCGGGTAGGGGGGTGCGCTTTCCCTCCAGGTTCTGGTAGAACTGCATGAATACTAAGTTCCACAGCTCCACGAAGCGCTGGCAGTCGTGGTTGGGGTGGCAGTCCGGGGTACCGCAACCGCGTTCAACGCCACCGTCGTAGTGGATCTCGCTACAGGGGCCGCATGGGCCCTCCTTGCCCGCCGGGCCCCACCAGTTGTCCTTCTCGTCATATCTGTAGATTCGCTCTACAGGCACGCCGATTTCCTGGTTCCAGAGGCGAAATGCCTCGTCGTCGTCCTGAAATATGGTGACGTAGAGGCGCTCCGGCGGCAGACTGAAGCTCTGGGTTACGAACTCCCAGGCGTACTCGATGGCCTCTTTTTTGAAGTAGTCGCCGATGCTGAAGTTGCCAAGCATCTCGAAGAAGGTGAGGTGCTTGTGGTCACCTACCTCGTCGATGTCGGTGGTGCGAAAGCTCTTCTGGCAGGAGGTGAGGCGGTGGGAGGGAGGTGTGGCCTCGCCCATGAAGTAGGGCTTGAACGGGACCATGCCGGCGCTGGTAAAGAGGAGGGTGGGGTCACCAGCGGGCACCAGGGAGGAGCTGGGCATGACTAGGTGGCCCTTGCTCTCGAAGAACTTAAGGAACTCTGTGCGGATGCTATCGCCGTCCACCTTGGTTACCTCTACTGGGGCCTATCTCACGCTACATATGACTCAGGTTGGATTGTAGGTTAAGTGAGAAGGGAGAGTCAATTAGGGTCATGCCCGTTGACCGTCAAAACGCCGTCGGGTACAATCCCAGAGGTATAATTATTAGGGGAAGATATGTACTCGAGCCACATCGCGAAGGTAGAGAAAGCAGCGCGTTACGCCCAGGAGAGGGAGCGGGTCAGCATCACCAACCTTAAGGCCACCTTCCGCGGCGACCACAATATCTACGAGGTGACCTGCGAGGAGGGAAGATGGAGGTGCTCCTGTCCGTTCTTCGCATCGAGGGAGTTTTGCAGCCACACGATGGCCCTTGAACGCATGCTGGAGGGTATGGTACCCAGGCCACCCAGCGCGGAGGATTCTACCCCGCAGGAGGCCGATATCCCGTCCCGCTAGCTTTTCTAAGGGCGTCCATCGCCTCCTCCATGGTCATGAGGGGTGTGGTCTTGATGCGTACCGCTCCCGCCGCCGAGGCGGCCATGGAAAGGGCGACCATGCTCACATTGTCAGGCATATCCACCAGGGCGACCACGTCGTAGTCGCCGAAGGCGAAATAGAAGGCCTCCAGCTTGCCACCCATTCTTTCGATGACGGGGCGGATCGCTTCGGCGCGGTCCTGCGGCGACCTTACCAGGTTGGCGAGGCCCTCGCTGGTGTATGACCCAAGTATCAGGTAGTGTGCCATCGCTCACCTCCTACGATTCATACTTCGAACTTCTTGAAGACCAGGCAGGCGTTCTGTCCACCAAACCCAAAGGCGTTGGACAGCACCACACGCACTTCTTTCTCACGGGCCACATTGGGCACATAGTCCAGATCGCACTGGGGGTCAGGGAATTCGTAGTTTATTGTGGGGTGGATCACACCATCGGTTATGGCCTTGATACAGGGTACAGATTCCAGTGCCCCGGCCGCTCCGAGAGAGTGGCCGATCATGGACTTGGTAGAGCTGACCGGTATCTGGTAGGCGGCATCCTCAAAGAGGCGTTTGATGGCCAGAGTCTCCACGGCGTCGTTTAGAGGGGTAGAAGTGCCGTGGGCATTTATGTAGTCCACGTCTTGAGGCTTCACATGGGCATCTTCCAGTGCCCATCGCATGGCGCGTACGGCCCCCTCCCCCGACTCGTCGGGCTGCACTGGGTGGTAGGCGTCCGAAGAGGAGCCGGCCCCTGCCAACTCGCAAAGGATGGTGGCATTGCGCTTTAGTGCGTGCTCCAGACCCTCCAGCACCAGCACCACTGCTCCCTCGGCGGGGACAAAGCCGTCGCGTTTGGCGTCGAAGGGGCGGCTGGCCTTCTCTGGCTCCTCGTTTTGGGTAGTGAGGGCCCTCATAGCGCAGAAGCCGCCCAGGCCCAATTGGGATATTCCTGCCTCGGTACCGCCTGTGAGCATCACGTCAGCAGCATCCCGCCGAATGACTTCCAAAGCCTCACCCATGGCCTGATTGGAGGCGGCGCAGGCGGTTATTGCCGTGGAGTTGTACCCCTTTGCCCCTAGAATACGACTTACGTTTGCTGCCGCCATGTTTGGAAGCGTCATGGGGAAGAAGAAGGGAGACATCTTCATTCCACCTCTCTCCACCAGCACTCGGCAGCCCTCCTCGGTGGTGGGGAATCCCCCATTGCCATTGCCCAGAACAACGCCAAGCCTGGTGAGGTTCATGGAAGGGGGGTTAAGCTGTGCATCCTCTACTGCCATGTGGGCGGCGGCTACGGCAAGCTGCGAGAAGCGGGCCATGCGCTTGGCCTCTTTGGCATTTATGAACTGCACAGGGTCGAAATTCACTACCTCCCCAGCGATGCGGCACGGAAATGGGGAAGGGTCACAGAGGGTCATGGGCCGCACTCCGGACCTTCCCTCTTTGAGATTTTCCCAGAACTCCTGTACGGTGAGACCTAAGGGGGTTACCCCACCCATGCCAGTGATGACCACTCTACGTCTGTTCATCGATAAGACTGCCCTCCTCTATGGCATGGCCTTGGCAGTAGGAGCGGAGGGCTCCCAGTAAAGCTCCGGGGTTATCCCCTTGATTGCCTCCCTAATCTCGGCTGCAAGGAAGAGAGAGCCGGTGGCCAGCACCAGGTCATCTTCGCCAGCGATTACCAGTGCAGCAGCAAGAGCCCTGTCAGTGGGTTCTACCTCTAAAGATGAAATTCCAAGGGAGGCGAAGGCATGGGCCACTTCCGTGGTTGAAGCTGCCCTAGGATGTCTGGAGCGAGTGGCGATAACTTTGGGCGATAGTTGAGCCAGCTCCTCCACGATGCCCTCGATGTTCTTATCTCGGGATACACCCACCAACAGCACCACATCCTGGAAGGTGAAGTAGCTATGGAGAGTGTTACGAAGCCTGGCGGCGGAGTCAGGGTTGTGGGCCCCGTCAGCCACCACCAGCGGACTTTGCCTCAGCACCTCCATGCGGCAGGGCCACGAAACATGCTCAAAGCCTCGCTGGATGGCCTCAGGGGAGATGGAGTATCCCTGCACTA
The DNA here is from genome assembly GCA_965248115.1 of Dehalococcoidia bacterium. GTDB lineage: Bacteria > Chloroflexota > Dehalococcoidia > Lucifugimonadales > CBDFII01 > CBDFII01. Next base: position 112,343 of record CBDFII010000005.1, on the reverse strand, counting down.
TCAGCGCCTCTAGAATGCCGATGGCAGTGGCGGCGTTCTCAAGTTGGTGTTCTCCAAGAAGAGGAGTCCATAGTCGGTAGCTTCCCAGCCGACCCTCCACTTTGAATGCTTGGCCCTTAAGAGTAGAGTCTTCCCTAGTCCATTTCATCTCCCGATCTACCTCAACGATCTCGGCCTCCCGATCCCGACAAGCCTCTCTGATTACATCCATGGCCTCGGGCTTTTGGGGGGCGCAAACCACTACCGAGCCCGGCTTAATTATACCTGCCTTTTCAGCGGCGATGCGCCCAAGGGTATCTCCCAGGATGGCGGTGTGATCGAGACTCAGGGAGGTAATGGCACACACCTGGGGGGTGACCAGGTTAGTAGCATCCAGTCGGCCCCCTAGGCCCACCTCCACCACCTGGAAGGATGCGCCCACGTTCCTAAAGTGCACGAAGGCCATGGCGGTAAGGAACTCGAAGAGGGTGACCCGATTCGTCTCCCCCCCTCCACTGACCTTCTCCATAACGGGCCATACCTCCTCCACCAGAGTCGCAAATTCGTCTTCGCTCACAGGAACGCCATTCAGCCGGATGCGCTCTCGAAAGGTGTGGAGGTGTGGGGAGGTGTAAAGCCCGGTGGAGTAGCCCTGGCAGGCCAAGACCGAAGTGCAAATGGCCGCAGTACTCCCCTTGCCCTTAGTGCCCGCGATGTGGATGGTCGGAATGGCCTTATGGGGCTCCCTCAACTGGGTCAACAACGCCTCCATCCGGCTCAGGTCGTAGCGAGCAAGCATTCCTGCAGGGGTAGAAATCCGCTCGTAATCGACTAATTGGAGGATTTGTGCGAGGGCTAGTCTGTAATCCAAGGGAGCTTCCTTCACCGGGGCCTGATGTGAGCGGGCATGGCACCGAAGGCGATCTTCAACCCATCCCACAGGCTTATCTTTTTGATGTAGTCTATGTTTCCTTCCAATGGCTTTGGATCGAAGCCAAAACTCTTCTGTACCATGTCTAGTTGGGCTACGTTGGGAACGGGCAGCATTCGAAGCTGCTCGGTAGTAGCGGGAGGTCGCGACAGCACCAGCTCCATGAGTCTTACGACAGGACGCATCAAAAGTAGTGGAATGTGGAGCCTAAGCCTTTTCACTCCCAGGGTTCTAACGACGACATCTATGATCTGGTTGTAGGTAAGGTGATCAGGGCCCCCTATTTCCAGAGTTTTATCTATCAGGTCTTCCCGCTCCACCGAGTCCACTATACACCTTGCAACGTCTTCTACAGAGATGGGCTGAAAGCTGTTCTTGCCAGAGCCAGCGATAGGCACTATAGGGAAGGAGCGCACCAGACCGGCTAGGGTGTTGATGAATTCATCCTTCTCGCCAAACTGGATTGAGGCTCGAAAGATGGTGTAGGGTATGCCGCTATGGATAACGGCCTGTTCTCCCAACCATTTGCTATACAAATAGCGATAGCTGGGCTCCTCCTCTGCGCCGATGGCGCTCATTTGTACAAAGCGCTTTACGCCTGCCTCCTTGGCAGCATACGCCACGTTACGGGTGCCGACGTGGTTTATGTCCTCGAAGGTGGTACTACCCTGCTCCCGAATAATGGCCACCAGATGAACCACCGCATCTACGTTGTAGAGGGCTGCCTTGAGGGCGTCGAGATCGGTCACACTGCCGTAGTGGACGTCTACCCCCTCCTGGGGGAGTACACTCTCTTTGCCGGGGTTGTGAATTAGGCAACGAACCTCTACACCGCGGGTGCGAAAAGCCTCTACCACCCTTCGCCCCACAAAGCCCGCGGCACCCGTCACGAATACCGTCATCCAGCCCCCAGCGATACAGCTAGATGCAGCCTAACAGAGGGGCTAAGGGGTGTCAACGAACGCATGAATTATTAGAAGATAAGGGGGGCCTGAGCCCCTGAAAATCTCTGTCCCGCCTCCTTGACCGCAGGCATCGCTTATAATATCTTAGCCCTACACCCTGCGCCATGTTCACCCACCTCCACGTACACACAGAATACAGCCTCCTAGACGGCCTTAGTCGCATTCGGCTGCTGGCGCGTCGAGCCCACGAGCTGGGCATGGAGGCCCTGGCCATCACCGACCACGGCTCTCTTTATGGGGTAGTGGACTTTTACTCCCAGTGCCTGGAGGTGGGGATCAAGCCCATCATCGGGTGCGAGCTGTACATGGCCCAGAGTAGCCGCCACCAAAAGTCCCCCTCGGAGAAGAGTCCCTTCCATCTCACTGTGCTGGCCAAAGACAACCAGGGGTACAGCAATCTGATTCAATTGGTCACCAAGGCGAATCTGGAGGGTTTTTACTACCGGGCCCGTATCGATAAGGAGCTGCTCCAGGAGCACCAGGAGGGGCTGGTAGTCCTCTCGGGGTGCCCCACTGCGGAGATCCCCCGGTTGATAAAGGAACGCCGCCAGGAGGAGGCTCGGCAGGTAGCCCTGTGGTACAAGGAGCTCCTTGGGGAACGCTTCTTCTTGGAGCTTCAGCGTCACGACCATGTAGAGGAGCTACCCTATATCAACGAGGAGTTGGTGAATCTAGGACAAGAGCTGGAGATACCTCTGGTGGCCACCAACGACAGCCACTACTTGCATCAAGATGAGGCTTCTTTGCAGGATGTGCTCATTTGCATTCACACAGGCACCACCATCCACGACGAAAAACGCCTTCGCATGGAGGACAATTCTTACTACCTGAAGAGCTCCCAGGAAATGACAGAGCTTTTCAGTGACTTTCCCGAGGCCTTGGAGAACACGCAGCGTATCGCTGAAATGTGCCACGTAGAGTTGGGGTTTGGCCAGCTCCACCTGCCGCAGTACCCCACCCCCAACAATGCCGACCCCGATAGCTATCTCTCCCAGCTGTGCTGGGAAGGGTTTAAGCGCCTTTACCCTCAGCCGCCACCACAGGCCGAGGAGCGGCTGGCCTACGAGTTGGAGGTTATCAAGCAGACCAAGTTCGCCAACTACTTCTTGGTGGTGTGGGACATTGCCTCCTTCACTCGGAGCAACCAAATTCTGTTTGGAGTACGAGGTAGCGCCGCCGCCAGCCTAGCTCTCTACTGTTTGGGTGTTACCGAGGTGGACCCTCTGGAGTACCGTCTGGTGTTTGAGCGTTTCCTTAACCTGGAACGTAAGGAGATGCCCGACATAGATATGGACTTTCAGGACGACCGTCGAGATGAGGTGCTGAAATATGTAACAAACCGCTATGGTAAGGATCGAGTGGCCCAGATAGTCACCTTTGGCACCCTGGGGGCCAAGGCCTCCATTCGAGATGTGGGGCGTAGCCTGGGGATGAGCTATGCCGAGGTGGACACGGTTGCCCGGGCGGTGCCCTTTAAGTCACGCACCCTTCAAGATGCCATCGATGCCAGCCCTGAGCTTCAGGAGATGTACAGCTCCGACGACACGCTGCGTAATTTGCTAGACACCGCCAAAGCTTTAGGGGGCATTGCTCATCATGTCAGCACCCATGCCGCCGGGGTGGTGATATCCGGTGAGCCCCTTACCCAATATATTCCCCTTCAGCGTCCAGTGCGGGGGGATGACAGCAGCCAAATCGCCATGAGCCAGTACGCCATGGAGCCGATCGCCATGCTCGGTCTCCTGAAGATGGACTTCCTCGGCCTCACCAACCTCACCATCCTCGACCTCGCCGTGAAGATGGTGGAGACCACATGCGAGGTAAAGATAGATCTCTATGGTCTCACGCTAGACGACCAGAAGACCTTCGAGCTTCTCTCATCGGGCAAGACCACCGATGTGTTCCAGCTGGAAAGCCCAGGGATGCAGCGCTACATTCAGCAGCTCAAACCCACCTCTCTGGGGGATATCTCCGCAATGATCGCCCTCTATCGACCGGGGCCAATGGAGCACATTGACACCTTCATCAATGCCAAGCATGGCCGTGCCCCTATCCGCTACCCTCACTCCAGCCTCAAGGAAATTCTGGAGGAGACATATGGCGTCATAGTCTACCAGGACCAGGTGCTCCTCATCCTCCAGGCTTTCGCCGGCTATAGCCTTGGGGAGGCGGACACGGTACGAAAAGCCATGGGAAAGAAGATCCCTGAGCTTATGCAGCAGGAGCGTCAGCAGTTCATCCAGGGGGCCATGGAGAGAGGCTTCGCTCAGGAGCTGGCCACGGAGGTTTTCAATCTCATCGAGCCCTTCGCCGGTTATGCTTTCAACAAGGCCCACAGCATAAGCTATGCCCTTATCGCCTATTGGACGGCCTACTTTAAGGCGAACTATCCGTTGGAATATATGGCGTCGGTTCTCAACTGCCGCCAGAATCAGGCAGATAAGGCTACTGCCGCCCTGAACGAGTGCTTTCGCATGGGCATACCCGTTCTGCGTCCTGATGTGAACTGTAGCAATGTTACTTTTACCCTTGATAAGGACACCGAAGGTGTGGCTGCCGTGCGCTTCGGCCTCTCCACAGTGAAGAACGTGGGCGAGGAGGCGGTACGGCCCATTATTGAGGCCAGGGAAAAGGGTGGTCCTTTTGGCTCCCTCGAGGACTTTTGCCAGCGTGTGGATTTATCGGAGCTAAACCGTAGAGCCATGGAGAGCCTTGTGAAGGTGGGTGCCTTTGACTCCTTAGGTAGCCGGAGCGCCATGCTGCTCGCCGCTGATAACATTTTGTCCCTGTCCCAAAGAGAGGCCCGCTCGCAGCGTACTGGGCAATCCAGTATGTTCAAACTTTTAGGGGACGCTGCACCCAGCCCTTTGGCTGGGATAGCCAGCGACGACGAGGACACATTGACCCGAGAGAAGGTGGCTTGGGAGCGAGAGCTTTTAGGGGTGGCCCTCTCGGAAACCCCCCTGGCTGAGGTGACGCTACGTAACTCCACCGGGGCCATCGCCTCAAAGGACCAACTTGACCTCAACATGGCGGGGAAGCGGCTGACCCTTCTGGGACAGGTGGGGGGTGTTTCAGAACGCTACACCCGTGATCACCGCCCCTACATCATTGCCACCTTAGAGCTATTGGGGGGTAGTATAGAGGTTGTGGCGTGGCCAGATGTTCTGGAAAAGAGTCGAGATATCTGGCAGGAGGGGGAACTGGTGAGGGTCTCGGGTCGCGCACGACTGAGAGGGGACGAAATATCCATCCACTGCGACCAGGCTACCCTTTACACGTCGAATATGCTTAACACTGAGGAACGAGGTAACCACGAAAGCTCCGTACCTCGGCAAAACGGGGCTGCTTCTGCAGAGCCTTCCAGTGTTGTGCTCATAAGCCTGGTAGAATCGGGGGATTCGGCAGAGGACACCCAACAGCTTCAAGATGCCATGCGCATCCTCTTGGAATATCCGGGACCCGACAGGGTAAACCTGGAGATAGCCACTGACGGGAAGGTGATTAGACTTGAGCTGCCCGTGGTGGTCACCACCGGCTATTGCGACCAGTTGCGTCAGCGGCTGGAGGAGCTACTGGGAAGCAACCGTGTACGAGTAGAATAGAGGGACATGAAGTGGGTTTATCTGACCACCGCCCCTGATCAGTCCGTCGCCGAGATGTGGCGGGAGCTTTTGATTCAGAACGGAGTACCTGCAATGATTCGGCCCGGCGACGTGGCCTCATTTTTAGGTACTATCCTCCTGCCGTGTCGCCTGTTGGTACAAGAGGAGAAAAAGGAGGAGGGGGAGAGAATCCTCAGTGAGACTTTGGGGATCGAGCTATAGGTGCACGTTCCAGGTTCAGCAACCGGGCCTTTAAGTCCAGACCGCCACCATAGCCGTGAAGGCTCCCGTCGCTGCCGATAACCCGATGGCAAGGTATTAGGATAGGCACCGGATTGCGTGCCATCGCCTGTCCAGCCGCCCTAACCGCCTTGGGACTGCCTGCTTCTTGAGCGAGCCAGCGGTAGCTTCGTGTCTCCCCTGGCGGGATGCGGCGACACGCTCGCCACGCCGCAGCGAAGAAGGGTGGCGCTTCCGGTAGATCGAGAGGCACCTCCTCAAGGGTTCCATCTCCAGGATGCCGGCTCCCCAAGAAATCCTGAAGGCACTTGCGAACATTTGCCATTGCTGTGACGTCGTGGGCAACCGCCTGGACATTGAGATCCAGCTCCTCGAGGGCCTCCTCTGGCGAGGGCCTGAAAGCTAGCCGACGCACTCCCGACGGCGATGCTACTACGCCCACCCATCCGAGGGCACTAGGAAAAAGGTCATAACACAGCATTGGGTTGCTTATTTCTTGTAACGAATTTTATTTATCATGCTGGGTTAGGTGTCTTTTCGGGAAGAACCAGATTTCGATTGTGTTCCTGGTACAGGTACGCTGTTCAGCACATCAGCCACAACCTGCTTCCCGTCGATGCCGCGCATCCTGGTGGCGGAGGATACGATCACCCGGTGGGCCAGCACCTCTACCGCAACATCCTTTACGTCGTCGGGGATTACATATTCCCTTCCTCTGATGAGAGCGAGGGCCCTTGTTACCTTGAACAGGCCTATTGAGGCACGTGGGGACGCACCCAGCGCCACCTCTGGGTGCTGCCGTGTGGCCTCCACCAGGGAAACCATGTACTCGCGCACCAGGGGGTCTACATAGATCTGTTTGGCTGCATCCTGCAGCGCCATCACCTCCTCGGTGGAGATCACTGGTTTAAGGTCCTCGATGGGATGCACTACCTCTTGATGCTCAATGATGCTCAGCTCTTCAGTGAATGTAGGGTAGCCCAGGCTTATTCGTAGGAGGAAGCGGTCCAACTGGGCTTCTGGAAGGGGAAAGGTGCCCTCATACTCGATGGGATTCTGGGTGGCGATGACGTAGAAGGGACGGGGGGTAGGATGGGTAACCCCATCCACTGACACTTGCTGTTCCTCCATAGCCTCTAGCAGTGCTGACTGGGTCTTGGGGGTGGCTCTATTAATCTCGTCGGCCAGCACCACCTGGGCCATAATAGGCCCGTGGCGAAAATGGAACTCCCCTGTTTTCTGGTTGTATACCGAGACGCCGGTAACGTCGCTGGGTAGGAGGTCTGGGGTGAACTGGATGCGTTTAAAGGAGCACCCAGTGGAGATGGCTATGCTCTTAGCCAGCATGGTCTTGCCTACTCCGGGCACGTCCTCCACCAGCGCATGTCCCATTGCGATGAGGGCCGTCAGACCCAGCTCTATCACCGAGGTCTTGCCTAGTATCACCTGATTAACGTTGTCGATGAGTTTATGGGCTATCTCGGTGCCATTGGCGACAGCCTTGTCTTCCACTAAGAACCTCCTTTGATTCGATGCCAGAAAGCCACCTTAGCTGCGTCAGTTTACCACAAGTGTCAGGGTGGGGATTCAACGGTGGTGTCCGCCCTTCTTGAGGAGGCATCTTGGGGCTCAGGCGAAGGTTGGTTGTTCTGGTAGATGAGTTGGCGAATGCACTCTCTAATCCCTGCGATGTAACTTCACGAAGACTCGGGCATTTTCCCTAGGGCTAGGGCCTATAGATGATTCCGAACCAGAGCAACGGTTATACATAGCTACAGGGCGTAGGGGATGTCCAGTTCCTTGCACGTATCTTCAAACCACTGGATTACATCTCGATGGAGGGGAATACCGTGTACCTTCCGCTCCTGCTCTACCTCCCACTCGGGCTGGCCCGGTACTAAAACTCGGTCGTGACCAGGAGCCGGAGGGGTGGATTTGAGCATGCGCAAGAAGTCGTCCATTAGCTCCTTGAATTGGGCTACCTCGGTAAAGGCTTCGATGCTATAGGCGGCGACCATATGGCTAAAATTGGGGCGACCAGGGGCCATTCCATAGGCAGTTCCTGACAATATGCCACTGAGTATGTCCACGATACAGGCAAGCCCGTAGCCCTTATGGGAGCCAGACTCACGGGTGCTACCCAGGGGGAGGAGTTGGTAGGATGTTGGCGCATCGGCGGGTTCCAAAATAGGGGTGCCCTCTTCATCGGCGACCCAACCAGCGGGTATCTTTGTGCCCTGACGTTGGGCAAGGCGAATCTTGTTGAGGGCTACTACGCTGGTGGCTGCGTCAAAGACAAAGGGGGGCTCTTCCTTAGCAGGGGCTGCCAGGGCGATGGGGTTTGTGCCCATCCTGGGCTCTGCTCCGAAGGTGGGCAGCATCCTAGGTGGACAACTGGTCATGCACATGCCAATCATGTCGTGCTGAAGGGCCATCATGGTGTGATAGGAGGTCATCCCCAGGTGGCGCCCATTGGATATGGTGACCATGCCTACACCGGTATTTCGGGCTTTCTCGATGGCAATCTCCATGGCCTTGGGGGTTATGATTATGCCTAGACCGGCATCAGAGTCGACGTTGGCGGTGGCCGGAGTCTCTCGCACTATTCTCCATTTGGGTCTGGGGTTAATCTCCCCTTTGTTGTAGCCCGCTATGTAGGTACTTAGCATAAAGGACACGCCATGGGTATCTACACCTCGGAGGTCGGCGGTTACCAGAACATCGGCGGCCAGGCGAGCATCCTCGGGGGGAACGTTCAGTTTCTCAAAGATAGAGGCAACGGTGGTGCGGAGGTGCTCGGCCTGGACCCGAATGGCATCCTCCTCTTTAACTTTGAACTGTTCGAGCACTAGGACCTCCTGACTGTGTGGTGAATGATTTCAAGGACGATTTGATCCAATTGTAACTGATAATACAGACCCCAACTAGCCGTGGCCCGATCAAATTCGGGCTGACCCCACCTTCTTTGGAGCTAACTCCATGTGGTACACACTGCTTGCCAAGGCTAGTATTGAGTAGTTACACTTAATATGGGTACCTGCGGGTATTTATTGATGCATGCCGTTGTATCCGGCGGCAGGTGAGACCAATGGGAAGCCTTATGCGCATGTGACATTTAGTTGTCACTGTGGCAAGCTGGCTTGCTGCGCAGCGCAGAAAGTTAGAATAAGCCCGCAGGTGCCTAACATATTGTCGGAGACCGCCTTGAGTACGATACCAGAAGGAAGTCCAGTGGATATCCGTGAGAGGTTCTTCAATCTGAAAACTCCCAGGGATCTGGTCCAGCTTCTTGATGTGCCTTATAACAGGCTGGTTTGGCATATCTATAAATCACCGATCCCCAGGCGATATGCAACTTTTGAGATACCAAAGAAATCTGGAGGCACCCGCAGAATAGTGGCACCTGCTACGGCATTAAAGCTCATACAGAAGAAACTGAACAATGTGCTACAAAACGTATACCAGCTAAAGCCTTCAGTGCATGGATTCGTCTAAAAACGGGATATCGTAACCAATGCGAGAAAACACATGGGAAAGAAATATGTCCTTAATGTGGACTTGAAAGATTTCTTCCCTCAAATCAACTTCGGTAGAGTTAGGGGTTTGTTCATGGCACCGCCATACAAACTTCCCCCAACAGTAGCAACTGTACTAGCACAAATCTGTTGTCACGAGAATCAACTTCCCCAAGGAGCGCCAAGCTCGCCGATCATTTCTAATATGATCTGTGCGAAAATGGATAGCGAGTTTCAGCGATTAGCAAAAGACAATAGATGTGTTTACTCTCGGTATGCTGACGATCTAACATTCTCTACTTCTGTCCCCGATTTCCCCCCAGATTTAGCCACAACCCGAACTATTGATGCAAAAGAACAAATAGTGCTCGGGCCAGGAGTTAAACAGATTATCGGAACTAATGGATTTGAGATAAACGAAGAAAAAGTGAGGCTCCAAACACGGCACTTTCGCCAACAGGTAACCGGATTAACCGTTAACGAACGGCCAAACGTAAAACGGAAATATGTAAAGCAAATACGAGCTATGTTACATGCGTGGGAGAAGTGGGATTTGGGGCCAGCAGAAATGGAGTTTTCAGCTAAGTACGACCACAAGCATCGAAAGCCATCCAAGGGGAAGCCACAATTCCGTGCAGTGGTCAGGGGGAAGATCGCTTTTTTGGGTATGGTCAGGGGTAAGAATGACAAGATGTACAAAAAGTTTCGTCAGCAGTTTAGAATCCTAGTTACAAACCATTGATCAACTTTAACTTACTGGGGATTACTTCTAAATCTAAATTGAGACATCATTAAACGATCGCATACGGACAAAATTGGAATGGATGTGTCGAGGATTAAGTGCACTAACGCTGAAGATCTTCTGAGCAACCTAAGATCAACCACTGACAAAAGGGAAGCTCGTTATGGTGATATTGCATTCCGAGGTCAACGGGATGCTAATTGGTCCCTCGTACCTAGTGCGTTTAGGCCACAAGTGCGCCTTGGATATGGAGAAAATACTATCCACGGCCAACATCCAGATATATCAGAGCAATCCCGCTTAGAATACCTCGCGGTATTCGAGTTCTTGAAACTTGCCGACACAGTGGGCCTTCCTATACCTGGAGATAGTCAACTATTCCGAGGAGCTGAAGATCAGAGGGACTTGCTGGAGGACTTCTTCTGGCAGGATACTTGGCCCCCGTCCGATGTTCTGAAAACCCTTGCTATCGCCCAACATCATGGAGTGCCTACGAGGCTTCTGGATTTTACTTGGGAACCTTTCATAGGCGCGTTTTTTGCTGCTTGGGACGCACTGCAACACTTGGAATCCACAAATGAAGGTAATGAGGCGTCGCCGGATGCGCACTTGGCAATCTGGACCGTGGATCTGCGATTTATCAGACGTGTTTGGCAACGCCCGTCTTCTGCAGCGAAGAGAATTCGTGAAGTAACCGTACCGAGAGCCCCAAATCGCTTTCTCCATGCTCAGCACGGGCTTTTCCTTCTGGATACCGGTGCTAGCAAAGCATGGAACAAAGGCTCGTGTCCTCCAATAGAAGATGTTATATGCGAGAGTGCGGATTATTGGGAGGGAAGACAGGGCTTTTGGTCTGAGTCTGCGTCTCAATCCAATCTGTTGCCTCCCGTTATCAAGATAGAGGCTCCAATAAGCTGTGCACGGGATGTATTGCTACTTCTTGGTCGGCAAGGTCTCACATTAGGACATCTAATGCCTAGTTACAACGGCGTAGTAGAGGCGCTCAAGATGATTCGAGCCCTGGGTATAGGGCACGCTCCCTAGATGAATTGGCCCACGGTCAACCCGCGGGGCTAATCGGGAGGCAGGGAGGATCAGTGAAGTAGCTGCATTTTTGCCTTAATTTGGTCATTCCAGCCGCGGGCGTTGATGTCGATGATAACGCCGTCGGGTCCCTTGTACTTTTTCACGACTTTGCCACCACCTTCGAGACGCAGGGCATTTGCCTGCTCCAAGGCATTGGAACTCTCCTCAAGGTCATCTACATGAAAGCCGATGTGGTGGACGCCAACAAAGTCTTTCCCTCCCTCGCCCATATCGGCATCCTCGTCGCTGCTGAGCTTGAGGATAGCGAAAAAGATATGACCATCGCTGAGCCACACCCCTTCGGCTCCGGAATCGGCGGGTCTCCTATTCAGCTCTGTGAGGCCAAGGGCCTCCTTGTAGAAAGCGGCCGTCTTAGCCGGGTCTTTGGTCGCCAGCGCGATATGTTTGATCCTTGCCATGATTCCCTCCTTTATTAAATTATCTGCACACTAACAAGGCACCTTCCCGAGAGCATCTCTCGGCTCTATATGTGGCCCTCCAGAGCCAGGTAAGACCCATAAGGCCTTCATCAAGCTGGATTATACCTGGGCAGCGACAGAGGTCACAAGCTTGGCCCCCAATATGTGCTCCATGTGGTTGAGGGCCCACTTGTGGGCATCGGGGTCGAAGGTAGCCACGCAGTCGGTGGGCACCTCTACTGGGTAGTCCCGGTTACGGGCGTCGGAGGCGGTGTGGAGGACACAGATGTCGGTGCAGACGCCACACACGATCACTTTGTCGGGAGCCAGGCGCTCCAGTCGTTGGTCCAGGTTGGTGTTGAAGAAGCCGCTATAGCGGTTTTTGGAGATGATGCCAGCTCGTTTGACAAACCTTTGCAGCTCGGGCACCACGTCGGCCTCCTCGGTGCCCTTGAGGCAATGGATGGGGAACATCTGGAACTCCAGATCGTCAGGGGTGTGATTGTCGCAGATGAAGAGAATGGTGGAGCCGACTTTGCGCTCTCGCTCGAGTAGGGTGTCAACATTAGGGATTATCTTTCGAGCATCGTCGCCGCAGTAAAGGGTGTGCCCCGGCTCAAGAAAGCCCCTAAGCATGTCCACCACCAGCACCACGTTAGACATGGAACTACCTCCGTGTTCACTCTTACTAATCTAATTTATGCCTGAAGAGGAGGCAAATCAAGGGCCTTTATCGTCGGTAAGGGGGGTGGTATAGTGTAGAGTGGTAAGACTCGATCCCTTGGGAGGTTGTATAGCTATGCAAACAGTAACGATTAAGTCCGACGAGAGTAAGGCCGTAAAGCTAAGCCCAGCCCCGATACTTCCCGCTGCCTCCTTTACCTTCTCCAACCAGACGGGCATCGACATAAAGGTAACCGTAGATGGAAAGCGCGTTCGCCTGGAGAAGGGCGAAAGCTCTTAGGCCTGCTCTCCGCTTTCCGCCGCGGTGGATGCCACAGTGGGAATGCCGCCGAAACGTAGGCGTAGGAGTCCCTTTAAGTCCTCCCATGCGGTACTCATCACTCGCACCCGGGTGTCTGGGTCCTCTACCCATTCTACGGGTATTTCCTTTATCTTGAAGCCTCTTTTGGAAGCGATGATCAAAAGCTCCGAGTCAAAGAACCAGTTGTTGTCCCGTATCAAGGGCACGAGGGCGTGAGCGGTGGCACGGGTGAGGGCCTTAAATCCGCACTGGGCGTCGTGGAAAGGCGTGAAGAAGATGCTGCGGATTAGAAGATTGTAGACACGGGAGACCAACTCTCTGCTGAGAGAGCGCTTGACGTGGGCACCCTTGCTAAGTCGACTTCCTACGGCGATGGGGGAGCCCTCTTCGATGGCCTGCACCAGTTTGGGGAATTGGCTCAGGTTGCTGGAGAGGTCAACATCCATATAGCTGACGATGTCGGCAGTGCTCTCTAGCCAGGCGTGGCGCAGGGCTCTTCCCCTTCCCTTCTGGGGTATGTGTACGAAAGTGACTCCCGAGTATTTCTGGGAAAGCATCTCCGCCACCGACAGGGTCTGGTCGGTGGAGCCGTTGTCCACGATGACGATGCGCCAGGGATTGGGCAGACCCTCTTTGAGGAACTGGCTGAGGATGAGGAGACTGCGAGGGAGCTGCCTCTCTTCGTTGTACACGGGAATAACTATATCTACGGTAGCCCTCAACCTCATCCACCCACCTTATATTATCAGCACATATAGGGAAGAGGCAAATCCATGTTAGTGTCTAAAATGGCGTGTGCCGGTGAACACCATGGCGATGTTGTGTTTGTTGGCCGCTTCGATGGCATCGTTGTCCTTAATAGACCCACCGGGCTGGACTACGGCTGTCACTCCACCTTCGGCGGCCAGGTCGATACTGTCAGGGAAAGGGAAGAAAGCATCGGAGGCCAGAACGCTTCCCTGAGCTCGATGGTCCGCAGCCCGCAGAGCCAGATGGACGCTGGTGACCCGGTTGGGCTGGCCGGCCCCCATGCCGGTCAGGGTCCGGTCATTGGCCAAGACAATGGCGTTGGACTTGACGTGCTTCACCGCCTTCCAGGCGAAGGCCAGGTCGGCTAGCTCTTCCTGAGTGGGGCTGCGGCTGCTTACCACCTTCCACGATCCAGGATCCTCTTCTACGGCGTCCGGGGTCTGAACCAGAAGGCCCCCGCTGATGGGTCGCAGGTCGTAGGCAGAGCTGTGGTTACTGGAGAGAGGCACCCTCAGGAGGCGGAGGTTACGCTTCTTGCGTAGAATCTCCAGGGCGCTCTCATCGTAGTCGGGGGCCACCACTACCTCGTAGAATATCTCGCTGACTACCGTAGCTGCTTCGGCGCTGACGATGCGGTTGAAGCCCAGGATGCCGCCAAAGGCCGATACAGGGTCCCCCGAGTAGGCGCGGCGATAAGCTTCGGCCACATCGGGGTGGCAGGCCAGGCCACAGGGGTTGGTATGTTTAATGACGGCAACTGTGGGCTCAGTGAACTCCTGCACTACTTGCCATGCGGCGTGGGCATCCATCAGATTGTTATAAGAGAGCTCCCGGCCATGTAGCTGCTCCGCCCTTGCTACTCCACCTGCCTTTACCACTGTAGAGTAGAGGGCGCCCTTTTGATGGGGGTTCTCTCCATAGCGCAGGTCGAAGAGCTTGTCAAAGGTGAGGCTAAGGGTTTGAGGCATCTCCCTCTCCTCGGCTTCGTTTGAAAGGTAGTGGGCTACAGCGGTGTCATAGCGGGAGACGTGGTGGAAAGCTTTGTAGGCCAGGCGTCGTCGTTCTTCCTGGCTCACCCCTTCACCGACCAAGCGCTCGGCCACCTGGGGATAGTCGGCAGGGTCAACCACCACTACTACAAAGGGGAAGTTTTTGGCTGCTGCCCTAAGCAGAGTGGGACCCCCGATGTCTATATTCTCCAGGGCCTCCTCTAAGGTCACCTGGGGACGGCTGACCGTTTCCACGAAGGGGTAAAGGTTCACTACCACCAGGTCTATAGGGACGATGCCCTGCCTGTCCAGCTCCTCCATTTGTTCAGGGCGGTCGCGGCGCGCTAGAAGGCCACCATGGATAAGGGGGTGAAGGGTCTTGACTCGACCTTCTAGGATTTCGGGAAATCCCGTGAGCTCCGATACCTGCTGAACGGGAAGCCGGGCCTCCTGGGTGAGGGTGTGGTGAGTGCCGCCGGTGCTTATCAGTTCGATTCCAGCTTCGTGGAGAGCCTTAGCGAAATCCACTATGCCGGCCTTGTCGTAAACGCTTAATAGTGCTCTCACGATAGGTGTCTCCTACCTACTAGCAAGATGGCATTTATGTAAAAGGGTAGCCATTAAGTTCTCACGTCTCTTCAATTACTACTCTCTTCTCATCCTCTTGTGCTATTACCTCCCCCACTACACGTGCCTCAGGAAGTGTTTGTTCAACCTCTGCTAGCTTATCCGGGGGGCACACCAGCACCATGCCCAACCCCATGTTGAACACCCGGTACATCTCATCCCTTTCGATCCTGCCCTGCTTTTGTACTAGTCGAAAGATGGCGGGTGTCTCCCAGGCACTAGTCTTTAGGTGCGCTGCCAGGCCCTCAGGCAGGATACGGGGTAGGTTTCCTACCAGCCCTCCGCCTGTGATGTGGGCCATAGTCTTGAGAAGGGGAAGCACAGGTTCCAGGAGCGGGTAGTAGCACCGGTGGGGAGTTATCAGCTCCTCGCCCAGGGTGTGGCCTAGCTCCGGGTAATGGCGGTAGAGGGCGGAGTGATCCTCCTCCAGCTTGAACACCCGACGGACCAGGGAGAAGCCGTTGGTGTGGAGGCCGCTGGAGGGTAGCCCTACCAAAAGGTCACCCTTGGTAACATAGGAGCTGTCCAGCAACACCGAGCGCTCCACCACTCCTACCACAAAGCCCGCTAGATCGAAGCTACCTTCTTGGTAGTGGCCGGGCATCTGAGCTGTCTCTCCGCCGATGAGGGCGCAGCTAGACTCCCGGCAGGCCCAGGCCATGCCCCGCACCAGCAGATCCACCACCGGGGCCTCCAGCTTGTCCATTGATATGTAATCCAGGAAGAACAGAGGCCTGGCCCCACGGGTAAAGATGTCGTTGATGTTGAGGTTTACAAGGTCGATGCCCAGGGACTCGTAGTGCCCCAAATAAGCCGCCACCTTAAGCTTGGTGCCAACACCGTCGGCGCTGGCCACCAGAACCGGCTCTTTGTAACCCTCCAGGCGGTAAAGGCCGGCGAAATCGCCACCTTCATTCATTACCTGGGGGCCCTGAGTAAAGCGTGAGAAGGCTTTGATTCTCTCCTTGATTTCTTGGGCTGCCTCCACGTCCACGCCTGCCGAAAGGTAGCTCTCGCCGGGCAATGTTTATCCTCCTCAGGGGGTGGTTATTGGGGGGCATAACCCAATCAGGATGGGATGTATGCCCGAGGGGGTTATCCCCGCTCCAGCACCAGCTTGTCCAACTCCAGCTGGACGGGGATGGGGTAGTTACCGGTGAAGCAGGCGTTGCAGAATCCGCCTTCCGAGCCGCCCACGGTCTCCATCAGGCCAGGTATGCTCAGGTATCCCAAAGAGTCGGCGCCGATGAACTGGCGAATCTCTTCAATGCTCTTGTTGGCGGCGATAAGCTCGCCGCGGGAAGCCATATCGACCCCCAGGTGACAGGGCCAGCGGATGGGAGGGGCGCACACTCGCATGTGCACCTCTACAGCCCCAGCCCTGCGCAGGAGGCTAACTACGTGGGGGGTGGTGGTGCCCCTGACGATGCTATCGTCCACTACTACCACTCTCTCGCCGCTGATGACCTCTGGTAGAGGGTTGAATTTCATGTTCACTCCAAGGTCTCGCAGTCGCTGGTTGGGCTCGATGAAGGTACGGCCCACGTAGCGGTTCTTCACTAGGCCATCGCTGTAAGGGATGCCCGACTCCTGAGCGAAACCCACAGCTGCAGCGGTGGCCGAGTCGGGTATGCCTATGACCACATCGGCGTCGGTGGGGTACTCTCGGGCCAGGCGGGCCCCCATAGCTTTGCGTACGCTATAAACCAGCTTGTTGTTCAGGAGAGTGTCGGGGCGGGCGAAGTAGATCAGCTCGAAGACGCAGTGGGCCTTGCGGCCATCCACACCGGGCCAGATGAGGGAGCGGAGACCAGTGGAATCGATGATCACCGTCTCCGCCGGTTCTAGCTCTCTTAGCAGTTTACCACCGAGCTGGTCGAGCACGCAGCTTTCAGAGGCGATTACCCAGCCTCCGTCCAATTCTCCAATACAGAGGGGCCTCACGGCCAGGGGGTCGCGGAAGCCTATCAAGGTATCTCGGCTGAGGGCGACGGCGGAGAAGGCCCCTTTAAGGGTGCGCATGCAGTAGAAAACCCGCTCCTCCCAGCTTTTGCCGGGGGCATTGGCAAGAAGATAGGCCATCACCTCCGAATCGGTGGTGGAAGTGAACTGGCAGTTCCACTGGTCCTGAAGCTGCTTGCGCAGCTCCAGAGCGTTGATGATGTTGCCGTTGTGTCCCAGAGCCAGCTCCCCATGCACGCCGTTGACCAGGAAGGGCTGGGCGTTGCAAGCTAGGCTTGAGCCGGTGGTGGAGTAGCGGGTGTGGCCTATGGCCAGCTTTCCAGTGAGGCGTTGGAGGGTCTCATCGTGAAACACCTGAGCCACCAAGCCCATGTCAGCATGAGCCTGTACGGTATTGCCATCGGAGACGGCAATACCGGCGCTCTCCTGGCCCCGGTGCTGAAGGGAAAAGAGTCCGAAGTAGACGATAGGGGGTGCTTCACCGTTGGGTGAGTACACGCCTACCACCCCGCACTCCTCTTTGGGTCGGTCCTGGAGGTCCCCCAAGTGAAAAGTACCAGCTTTCGTGCTCACCACAGCGATTATATCCTCACCTCAGGGGACGGTCAACGTATCGGTTCCGGCGTTAAGACCCAAATGGCGACCTATTAGTTAAAACGGATATGCCACAACCAGACACTAAAAGACCAACGCTGTGTGGCGGCCTTCATAGCTGCATAGACCAATGCACAACATCGCCTGAGCTACCGATTCCAAAACTGGTTACTATCTTCCATAGCTGGTAATATTAACTCGACTAGTTAGATGGATTCAACCTGTTTTGTAAGCAGTGGTATCCAATCTAGTAGATACAGAGTTAAAATGAGAGGCATCAGCCTAAAGTATTGCTGACTGGAGTAGCTTTAACCCGTGAAATATCATCTAACAATTTTTGGACTGCAAGACACACTGTGGATAGATGCCACAATTGCGGCGTCTATATTTCTGATTTCGTTGCTTCTGGCCGTATTGTTCAACAAACTCCTGTTCCCCGTGGTTCTCCGATTTACTCAATGGACTCCCAGCGACCTCGATTCCAGAATCATGCGAGGAATTCGCCTGCCCCTCACTCTGGGGATCGTCGTCCTTGGGGGTTATTTGGCTCTAACCTTCCCCCTGGACTTGAGCGAAGGACAAAGGGACGCCGCAGACAGGGTGGCGGGCTTGCTGGGTATCATCTTGGGCGTTTTTGGTGTGGCATCGATTATTTCCAACGTTTTCGACTGGTACATAGAGAACGTAGCCCTGCGCACCCGGCACACCGTTGCGGCGCGACTCCTCCCTCTATTCCGAAGAATTGCAATGGTATCGGTCTATGGGGTGGGGGCGTTGTTGATGCTGGACCAACTGAATATCAACATCAGCCCTCTAATTGCGGGACTTGGGCTGGGTGGCCTGGCGGTAGCACTGGCTATTCAGCCCACACTGGCCAACCTCTTTGCGGGGACCTATGTGATGACGGAGGGAGTCATCTCCGTGGGGGATTACATCGAGCTGGAAAACGGTATTGCCGGCTACGTGATGGACGTGGGTTGGCGAAGCACCCGCATCCGCACCTGGCACAATAACATGGTAGTGGTACCCAACTCCAGGTTTGCCGAGACCATCATAACCAACTATCAAAGGCCGAGCCCTGCTATAAATGTAATAGTGAACTGTGGGGTCAGCTACGACAGCGACCTACACCGGGTAGAACAGGTCTGCCGGGAAGTCATGGACGAGGTTCTAGAAGCTGACCCCAACGCCGTTAAGAAGTACGGAGGGTGGTTTGGGTTCGACAGTTTCGGCGACTCCAACGTTGATTTCTGGCTTTTTGTCCAGGCCAAAGACCGATGGTCTAGCTTTGGCCTAAGAACTTCCTTGATCCAACGGCTGCACCAGCGGTTCAAGGAAGAGGGAATCGTGATCAATTACCCGGTGCGAACCATCCAATTCCCCAAAGAGGAGGGTCCGGAAGAGTTGTTACGTCAGGCACGTATACCTTCCGAGGTGCGTCATATATCAGTGGATGTGGGCGAGGATGCCGGTGAAGGTGGTGAAGGTCCGGGACCTGGCTGAGCATCACAGCGCCGCTACTTCAGCCAGGGCTACTTTCCCGCCTTCTACTCGAAAGCTTGTGGCGTTGGCGAGGAAGCTTTTGGTGAAGGGATCCAGGTCGGTGGTGGTGATGATGGCCTGATGGTATTTGAGGGCCGCATCCAGAACTCGTGATCTCCTGGAGATGTCCAGTTCCGAGAGCACGTCGTCCAGCAGCAAGATGGGCTCCTCTCCTTGGGTGGAAGCCAAATAAGCTGCCTCCGCAAGTCGAAGGGTGAGGGCCAGGGTTCGGGCCTGGCCCCTGGAAGCGAAGATGCCCATGTCAACGTCCCCATCCAGCAGCTTGAAGTCGTCCCGATGAGGCCCCACAACTGTAGCTCCCAGGTGCAGCTCGCGCTCTCTGACCAGCTCCAGGGCCTTCCTGAAATGATGCTCTACCTCCTCTAGTGACGAATCCGAGGGGATGGTGGGCCTATACTCAAGCAGGAGCTTGTTCCCCTGACCTGTTAGCTCAGCGTGGCGCTCCTGGGCCAGGGAGGAGAGGGCACTCATGGCCTGATGGCGCTGCCACACAATGCGAGAGCCCTCTGAGATCAGCTCTTCGTTCCAGAAGTCTAGCTCCTTTTCGCTGGCCCTTTTGGCTTGTAGGAGCTTTAGCAGTTGGTTTCGCTGGTAGAGCACCCGCTGGTAGTGTTGCAAGCCCTTCAGGTAGGCGGAGCTTATCTGGGAGAGGAGAATGTCCAGATATCGGCGTCGTAGAGATGGGGGGCCATAGATAAGCTGAAGGTCTTCCGCAGAGAAGAGGACGGCGTTGACCAGGCCTACCAGCTCAAGGGCGCTTCTCTTTGCCCTGCTAACTCGAATCTCCTTCCGTACCACGAAGGGAGGTTTCCCTATGGGTCTGGATGCTAAACCAGCGGGAGGGGTGGTGATGTTCTTGCCAGAGGTGGACTCTTGGGATGCAGCGGCGGTGGGTATGCACTGGTAGCCTATGATGACCCTGAGGGTTGTGTCTTGTTTCGCCACGGTGACGCTCACTACAGCCTGTCCCTCCTCGATGGCAGCGCACCAGTTCACCACCTCCCGTTCGTTATCGGCGCGGAAGGACTTGGCGATGGCCAGGAGGTATATGGCCTCTAAGAGGCTGGTCTTACCCTGGGCATTGCTGCCAAAGAGGACAACCGGGCCCTGGGGCAGCTCAAGATCCAGGTGGCGGAAGTTTCGAAAGTTGGTGAGACCTAGGCGGGATATATACAAAGAGCCTCCGGGGTAGACTTGGAGTTCAGAGTCAATGCCCCTATTGTATCAGCGGCTTTTGGGGAGATGAATGGCACCTTAGGCCAGAGTTGTCCCATGTCTATGATCGAAGGACGATGGGCCAAAAGAGTGGGACCCTCGTACAGGCTGGATTGTTAGGAGGAGGTCTTGAGGCTCTCTATCTGATGTTCTAGGTCGCGGGCACCGTCGCTATCCCCGTTGGATAGCTTGTAGCAGCGCTCCAGGTAAAGGTGAGCTAGCTGGGAGCTGCTGGTGGAGGAGTCTCCGGCGGCCTGAAGCAGGTCGTTTACCTGGTACTCCTGGGGCAGGTATTTGCCCAGGAGGCGGATCTCCTCTTCCACCTCGGTGATCATCGGCTGGTCATTGCCCTCGGTGGCGAAGCGGAGCTTGCTTATCATCTTGGCCAGCTCCTCCACCTTGTCCTTGCCGCTCATGAGGCTGTACAGAACCTCATTGACCTGGAGGGAGTCTCCTGCCTTCTCGAGGGCAGGAGAAGGTGTGGCTTTAAGGGAATCGGACCAAAGCTGGGCGTATTGTTGCACCACATCGCTGACCAACTGCATCATCTCCGGCAGGTCGAAGGAGGATGTGCTGAACACGCGGATCAGGTCGTCGTCTCGCATCTCCGCAAGGTGCTGAAGCTGCTCGTAGCTTTCCATTTCCTCGGGCACTGGGGGTAGAGAGAAGGCAGAGATGTCCTTTAGCGGCATGGTGCCTAGATGGGAGGCCAGAAAGGGAGGAACGTATTTGGCGAAGTCTATTTCTATGGGTAGCACAACCACATAGGTGGCATAGACCTTGTCCGGCTCCGAAACTACAGGGAAGTAGACCAGGGCGTGGCCTTTGGGTCTCTGTTGGTCGCCGCGGTCAAAGGTCAGGTCCATGGTAAAGCCTCGTTGTCATAATCGTTGTATCTATTATAGGCCATCCTCTTGTAAGAGGCCATACCGAGCCTCGGACTAGCCAGGATTTAGCCTTTGAAATAGGGGATGATCTCTCGGGCCACTGTCTCTATGTGGCGGGGTCGGTCCTCCATGGGGCATCTCCAATTAAAGATGAAGTTCCTGGCTCCCGCCTCCACGTACTCCTGGATGCGCTTTATGCACTCCTTTACCGGCCCAAGGATGCAGTAGGAGCCCACGATGTTAATAAAGTTGCCTGAATAGGCGAACTGGCTGCCAAGGTCGTGAGCGGCTATTCGGGCCGCCTCCTCCCTGGTATCGTAAATGGCTATGTAGGGAAATAAGGCCCAGGTGAAGTTGGAGAGATCGCGTCCCGTGTCGGCAGCGTATCCGATGATCTTCTGCATGCTGTCCTTGTAGCGCTCAGGGCTGTAGAAGTAGGGGAGCCAACCGTCGCCATAACGGACGGCGCGGCGCATTGCAGCCTCCCGGCGCCCTGCTACCCAGATCGGTGGGTGGGGTTTCTGCGTGGGTGGAGGTACAAGAGTAACATCATTAAGATTGTAGTAGCGGCCCTGGTAGGATACGTGCTCCTGCGTCCACAGCCTCTTGAGCATCTCTAGGCATTCGTTGGCCCTACTACCTCTTTGGGTCACAGGAATGCCTGTCGCCTCGAACTCCACAGGGAACTCTCCTCCTATGCCTACGCCCAGGGTTAAGCGACCCTGGCCGGCGATGTCCAGGCTGGAGGTGAGCTTAGCCAGCATAGTAGGGTGGTAAAAGGGCAGCAGAAGGATAGAGGAGAGGAGGCGTATATTGGTGGTAGCTCCCGCCGCCACCGACAGTACTGGAAGGCAAGCAGTGGAAGGCCCGGGTGGATTACCCCGCATGAAATGTTCCCCTGAGGCCACGTATTCGTAGCCCAGCTCTTCCAGCAGGCGGGCCTCCGCAGCTGTAGTTTCTACCCCCAACCCTAATGCAGCCCCGAAATGAATATCTGGTGTGGACATGGGTGTGTTTTCTCTGGATATTATAGGGTGTTCGTTGCGGGACTGTGAGATTTTCGTCCTGGCGCTATAATAGCGGCTAATATCACGGCTATGGCCGCGGGTGCGAAGAACAACCCGATGGACCAGATGGCAACGAGGCAAAAGGCCAGGAGGAGAAGGGCGGTGGCCCTGAGCCACCACTTGAGCATAACACTCGACATGCCTGCCCAGAGTAAAGGAAGGAGAGCGAGGCCGGTCAATATCACTGGAGCCAGCAGAAATGGAAGGATTTCCCAGCCATTTTCCTGGATGAGGGAAGAAGAAAACTTTTCTTCCGTCACCTCGGTAGTGGGTACCGTTGTTAAGGCAGATTGGCCTTCTTCTGGCACTGCTTGAGCCGTGACCGACACTCCCTGATAGAAGCCTGGCCAGAGGAGAAGCCACAGAAAGGCAGCGATTGCCAACCCGTGGCCAATTGCTGCTGAGATGGTGGCCGTATTCACTGGCTTCATCAGTCAATGCGTAAATAGGGCTCCGGCGGGTAGGAATCAGGTTTTAGGGTAGGACGGCAATGGCCTCGATCTCTACGCGAAAGTCAGGGTTGGCCAGGCCCGAAATCAGTACAAGGGTACTGGAGGGTAGCGCGTTGCCGAAGTATTTGATACGAATTGGACGCATGGCCTCTATGTCTTCGCGATGGGTCATGTAGGTGGTTATCTTGACCACGTCGGCAAAGCTGGCGTCGGCAGACGCCAGACATTTTTGTATGTTCAGGCAAACCAGCTCCATCTGGGCACCGATGTCCCCCTTTCCTACCAGGTTCCCACTCTCGTCCAGAGGCACTTGGCCGGCGATATATACGAGTTTGCCAGCTCTGACCACATGACTGTATCCCATTGGGGGGTGGACATCCTTGGGGTTGATACGATCTAGAGCCATGACGACGACCTCCTCTTTGAT
Source organism: Dehalococcoidia bacterium (assembly GCA_965248115.1). GTDB lineage: Bacteria > Chloroflexota > Dehalococcoidia > Lucifugimonadales > CBDFII01 > CBDFII01. The sequence continues at coordinate 89,343 of CBDFII010000005.1, read as the reverse complement.
AATCTTCTATGTTCTTTTTGATCTTGGCAGGCCTAGTTCCTGACAGAAGAGCAGCTAATGTATATCCTACAGGTGTCGCCCAGGTCAAGGATGGAGATGAAGCTGGTGGATAAGCACTAGTGGCGAGGCTATCTATCAGCCGACTGGGGGACTGAAATAAAGGATGTCGTTTATGGAGCCGGTACGCTCTTCGGCCCACACAGGCTCCACCTCCATCCCCGTTTTTACGGCACCGGGTTCGATGCCTGCCAACCTGTGGATGAGGCCACCACGTATCCCCTGCCACCCGATGAAGGCGACCACAATGGGCTCTTGCAGAGGCTCTTCATCAAGAGAGAGATGGAGGATTGTGAAGGTTTTAAGGTGGCCTGGGCCCTGCACCGGCACCCAGTCGGTGGTCTCCTCGAAGCAGAGCTCGCAATAGATTTTGGGAGGGAGGAAGGCTTCACCGCACTTGGAGCAGCGAGAGGCCAGAAGTTGTTTTTCATCGCGTATAGCTGTGAAGAATCTTTGGCCGGCAATGCCCACAGTGTATTGGTGGTGAATGGGGATGTTACCCCGCCACTGGCGAGCCTGATGAGCTTGATTGACTTTATCCCACACGGCTGCTCTTAAGGTTCCTTTCCTTAATTAGTCCTCAGGCTTAAAGTAGCGGATGTCGGTGATTGAGCCCTCCCGCTCTTGGGGTGGCTTCCACATTGCACGTACCCTCATACTTATCTTTACCCGTTGCAGGATCTCTTCCAGGGTCTCACCTACTTCCCCAATCAGGTGGAGGATACCCATGCCTGGGCTGGCTCCCTCTATCTCGATGACGGCGGGTACCTCGGGGACTTGACGCCGGGTGGCATCCCAGTTGACGAAGGAGACAGAGAAGGTGTTGACTGTACCTCGGTCGTTTAGCTCTACCCAACGATGGAGGGGTCTGAAACATACCTCGCAGAATACCCTGGGAGGCACCAAAGTGCGTTCGCAGCTAGGGCAGTTGGTACCTAGAATTTTACCTTCCTTTAGGCCTGAAAGGAACCTACCCACCGCCACGCCCGTGTCCCACTGGTACTCCGACTTAACCCTCCAATGAGTCAGTAATACCTCCCCCTGGGTAAGGGCATGGTCGGTTAGTGAGGTTCCAGCGAGCTTCTTCTTCATCTCCATCTACTTTCCTAAAATGACTACGGTGCCTACCTGCATCAGGTCGCCCCAGGCCTGGGCCAGGCCACGGCGAACCTCACGTCTCACCTGCCTCTTCCCTGCCCGGCCCTGAAGCTGCCAGAATATTTCTGCCACCTTCATCATCCCCGCAGCGGCGATGGGGTTGCCCACTCCCAACAGGCCCCCAGAGGGGCTGGCGGGAATGCCCTTCTCGGTATCTCTGTCCCAGAAGCCCTCCTCTAAGAGGTGGGGGGCCATGCCCTTGTCGGCCAGTTGTAACCCCTCCAAGTGGTGCAGCTCCTTGTAGGCGAAGGGGTCGTAGGGCTCCACCACGTGTATGTCTTTACGAGGGTGGGTAATTTCTGCCATTCTATATGCCATTCTTGCCGCCTTTTCCAGGTATCGCGGGTAGGAGAGGTCGCGGTTGGTCCAGTAGGAGGTGTCAAGGCACCACCCCACGCCCTCGATCCATATTGGGTCAGGGCTTCTTTGGCGGACGAAGTCTTCGGAGGCGAGGACCATGGCCCCGGCGCCGTCGCTCACAGGGGAGACCATGAGGCGCTGTACCGGCCAGGCCATAACCTCGGAGCTCATGATCTGCTCGATGGTCAAGTCGGCGGCGATGCCCTCCTGGGCTGAGGGGTGATCCAGGCCGTTGTGCTTGTTCTTCTGGGCCACCCGGGCGAAGGTCTCCATGGGAATTCCGTAGGTCTGCATGTAGCGGTTCATCTCCAGGGCGAATATCCACAGCAGGTTCACCCCCAAGGGCCGTTCTAAGAACTGATCATAGATGGCGTTGAAGGCACCCTGGGCGTGGGGTAGGGCCGAGGACATCTTCTCCTCGGCCACCACCAGGCAGGTGCGGAAGTGGCCGCTGGCGATGTGGTACCAGCCGGTGATGATTGACATAACCCCAGTGCCGCCACCCACGTAGCTGCGCATGTAGGGCTTGCCACGAGCGCCAGCGCCGTCGGCCAAGTACTCCCCGTTCATGTGGACGCCGTCGAAGGCGTCGGGGGCCGTGACACCTACCACGCAGTCGATGTCCTGGATGGTGAGGCCAGCATCATCCAGAGCCGCCTTGGCTGCCTCGAAGGCCAGCTCCTTGGGGGTTTCCAGGGCGCGACGCATGAAGCGGGTCAACCCTGCCCCAAGAACGGCTACTTTATGCTTATAGGGCATCTTATACGTCCACCTACATCTTCAGTACTATTATGGCTTTGTTGACAGCATCCGCTCTGCGGGTGCGGAGCGCTTGCCCACCCCCTATCCCCAAACCCTCACCCCCTTGGTCCCCCTCTCCCTTGCCAAGGGAGAGGGGAAGAAGATAGCTTTTCTGGGGACACCCTAGACCCCGGCAGGGGCGGAGCCCCCTGGATCCCCGCTTGCGCTATTGTTGTTTGAGAGACCTGGTTCATCTGAGCCTTTTTTGGAAATATGTCACTCATTGGTCAAGATTATCACCCCACCGCTTGCCGTGGGCACGCCCCGCCACGACTGGGCCAGGCCCGTCTTGATGCCATGTAGCTGGCGCTCGCCGGCGGTGCCCCGAAGCTGGAGCGCCACCTCCAGCACGCTTCGTAGAGCTGACAGGTCGTAGGTGTAGCCGCAGCCCAGGCTTCCGCCGGACACGTTCACGGGAAGCCGGCCCTTGGAGTCGAAGGTTCCCTCCTCCAATTGCTTGCCTGATTGGCCCGATGGGGCCAGCCCAAGTGCTTCCAGGTGCTGTAGCTCTTTGTAAGCATAGGTGTCGTCCACCTCGGCCAGGTCTATCTCTTCCGCGGGGTTCTCTATACTGGACATGCGGTAGGCCATCTGCGCGGCCTTCTCGGCGTACACGGCCCGGTTCCATTCACGCTCCTCCAGGTTTGGAGTGTGCTGGGCCCAGCCGATACCCCTGATGAACACGGGCGTCCCTTTCAGGCGTGATAAGGCCGATTCCCTGGCCAGGACCATTACTATGGCGCCGTCGGCGTAGCTGGCAATCTCTCCCTCCTTGAGGGGCTCGGACACTGGCTTAGAGGCCAGTATGTCCTCGGCTGTTACCATGGCTGGGTAGGCCGCAAGGGGGTTACGGAGGGCGTTGCGGCGGTTCTTTGCCACCACAAGGGCCGCCTGCTCCTCGGTGGTTGCTGTGGACTCCAGGAAGGCCCTCATCTCCAGCCCGGCGACGAACTTGGGGTGTAGGGAGAGGGGCCGGACGTACACAGGGTCCAGGGCGAAAGCCTCGATGTGGGCCGGATAGAGTATGTTAGAGGCCTTGCTGCGACCCTCTACCACGGCGATCTCGAACTCCCCGGTCTGCAGTTGCATGAGGGCCGAGGCGATGGCGGTGATGCCGTCGGCGCCAACGGTGTGGACGGGCTTGAGGACGGCCCCAAGCTGGTCGGGGACGTATTCATCGGCGATGGCGGTGCCTTCCAGGTAGTCTTCGCTGATGGAAACGAAAGTGTCCACCTGCTTGGGTTCGATGCCGGCGTCGGCGTACGCCTTCACCGCCGCCTCGAAGATCATCTCCCTAAAAGAGATCTCTGGCGATATGGGCCGAAAGGGGGTGTAACCCACCCCTACGATGGCGACGCGCTCTTGCATGGCAATGCCCCTCTTGCTGGTACGGGCATGGGCATTCTATAGCTCAGAGGTGCTAGCTTCAAGGGCATAGATATGGTTTAGAGTCGGATGAACGGGCACGAGGCTCGCTCGCCGTGAGGCACGGAGCAGGGGCGAAGAGTGGCTCACTCATTCAGGAAATTCGTCGCCACCATCTTCCAAAGGTTCTGGCGACTTGCGCAGACGCTTGAAGGCTGCCCGCACCACTATGAGGGTGCTCACTAGCAACACCAGGCTCCCAAGGATGATACTGTTCAAGGCCCAGTAGGGGAATGATCGGCCATCGGGTGCTGTGCCAGCGACCCCTGATGCGGCAGCCCATAGATTGTCAAGGTCGTTGATATTGAAGCCGTAGGCGGCCCGAAGAGCGTCGTCGGTCGTTTTCATCTGGTCGAGGTGGTGCAGGAAGGAGCGGAATTTGTCCGCTCCCAGCTCCTCCACCATGAATCCCACCATGCTCTCTGCCTTGCTATAGAAAGTACGGATGTCTCTCACCTTCCCTGGGATGGTGGACATGGTGCGTAGGGGCATAGAGCGACGCTCTGATATCTGGGGGAACCCTCTATTATACCTTGGTACCCGGGCACCGGCCGCCACGTAGCTGGCAAATCCTTCGTCCACCCAGGCGGGGACGAAGGCGCCTGGTGAGCCGGTGACCTGACTCAATAAAAGATGTGCAGCCTCGTGGGTAATGAGGTTGGTCTGAAATCCTACGCCAAGGAATACTCCCCATTGGGGGAAGGCATAGCCTTGAAACACCCCCTCCCGGGTGGTGGTCTGGCTCTGATTTGGGAAAACCAGCCGGGCTTCGGACATGGTGTTGTAGATGACGCCCTTTATGGGCGCCTCCGAGTCGTTGCCCAGTAGATCCCTTATTCGGTTTAAGGATGAGGCAACCTGTTGAGCTACCCTATTCACTCGCCCTTCCGACAGGTCGTGCCACAGGATGGTGAGGGGACCCACCTTGGTGGTTTGCCATTCAAACCTGTTATCCAGGTAAGTAAAGAGCCTCTCCTCCGTTTCAGTAACGCGGCCTTGGGAGTCTTTGATGGCATAGAAGTAGACCATATCTGCACCTGATGGCAAATACTGGCCGCCTGAGATATTCAGACTGAAGGTGACCTCTACCTGGCGTCCAGGAGTGAAGGTGGGATAGCTGTAGTTCCAGATATCAGAGGGTGCCCCCTTGTAGAAAAGGGTGACCTTCTCGATCTCGGTCTGGGCCTCTGCCTCTAGAGTGAACATCACCTCATGAGGGAAGTTTACCTGCACCAGATCGGAAGTAACCCGAATACCATGGTCTGTGGCGTGAGTGGTTGTTATGGCCGAGGGATACACACCGGCAAAGAGGAGCGTGAGAGTGACCAGGAGCGCTACTATTCGCCATATCAGAAGAGCTGGGGATACTTTTTGAAGAACTATTGTGACCACAGCGTTTTGTTCTCTGGGACTAATTCATACGAACTTAAAGGGGGGAAAGGCCGCTGCACAGGGGTTCTAATGGTTTGATGCCTTAAAACATCACTTGTAACAAGTATAACCTACGGGGCATAGCGTTGTTGAAGAAAGGAAGATGCCTTGGTCAAGGTGGATGATTTAGGGCCGAGTATGTGGTCTGAATATTGCCACTGCACAGGAATCGCTTAGGTCTCGTTGGGCTGTTGCCAGAAATGTGTCCAGGGGGTAAGTTATAGACAGCTTTTCGTGGAGGCATTGCCTTGCTTCAGTTAGAAAAAAGGTTTGCCGATGAGATAATCGTTCATGCCCTAGAGGAAGACCCAAATGAGTGCTGCGGTGTTCTGGCGGGTACTAATGAAAATTTTCATAAGCTATATCGAATGACCAATGTGCAAAACAGCCCCTATAGCTTCAGTTGGGACCCTAAAGAGCTGTTTAAGGTATGGAGGGAGATGGAGGACAACGAGTGGGAGCACCGGGCAGTCTATCACTCCCACACCCATAGCGAGGCTTATCCGTCGCAGACCGACGTAAGGCTGGCAGGCTGGCCTGAAGCCTACTACATAATTATTTCTCTCGTGGATAAGCAGCACCCCGTTATTCGTGCCTTCCGAATTGTGGAGGGGGCCATCTCCGAGGAGCCGGTGGAGGTGATATAGGAAAGCCTTAGGCTCCCTTGGTTGTGATTTGGCTGCGTTTGTTGGGACTGAGGTTTCTGATCGGGGAATAGAGGGATTTGGCCAAAGCCCCTACACTTCTGAGACCAATAGTGGCATGGCGTAGAGTTGCACACCTATCGCCTTTGGCTCATTTGCTTGCGGTACTGCTCATTAGTTTGGGGATAGCGGGCTGCACAAGGGCCATCTCTCCCGATGCCACTCCTACACAGGGCGGAAAGGGGTGGGAAGAGCAGCGCGTGCTGGCGGTGGTCTCTCTCTATCGCATCACCGAAGAGGGTAAAGAGGCTCTTTTAGGCCTGGATGTGAGGCAGATGCGGGGAGAGCCCGGCTTTTTCGGGAGCTACGGCTATAAGGGCTGGACAGGTTTAGGAGAGGCAAAGCCCATTCAGGTCATCCACGAGCTGAGTCATGCCTATTGGGGAGCCTTCCCCATCTCGGGATCTTCTCAACTAAGTTGGGATGCCCCGCCGGGTAGGGTCTCTGCGGCGATGCAGCGCTACCACAGCGACGTGTTGGCGTTTATGGGGCAGCCGCCAGATCATTACGAGCCCCTAAGGGAGCGCCTGCGCAACCTGCCCGAGCTCTCTTCAGAGAATTTAAACCCTCTCTTTCACACGGTGGAGGCTGATCTCGTCTACACTGTAGCTGGGGATCTGGAGCTAGTCCCTCCTATCCTGCGTAAATATTGGGATAAGTTTCTTCAGCCGGGTCCCTTTTACAACTGGTACGATGCCGCTGCCTGGTATCAGGCCATTTCTGATGATGAGAGGCACCTGGCTAATAAATACCTGGGCATCGAGCATTTCGATTTTGATAAGTATAGGGACCTTCATCCTTCTAAACCTTTTCAGGCGGACCTCGGAGTTGAAAAGGTACTGTCTGAGGAAGATGAGCAGCGCCTTGGGGACTTTGTTGAGCAGTTCGACCTTCTGCTGGGCTCACCAGAGTACGAAGAGGACTTTAAGTTCTGGCGTAGGTATCTTCGGGACAAGCTGGAGCTGTATAAGAGGTATCCCCGCTTTCTAAGGAAGCTGCCAGATCCAGAAGCCTCTCAGATCGCCCAGGCTCTCAACTTTCTTCAGACCCTGGATAACCAGTCGTCCGAGGAAAAGGCTCGCCTTGTGGGGAGACAACTTAAGAGCGAGTCCTTTGTGGTGCACTTTCTGCCGGTGCTGAATAATCGTACCCTATTGGAGCTATTCACATCGGGCGAGCTCCTTCCTCCGGGAGGCACCCTCAAGGGTACCGCCGATTTTGTAGAGAGGCTTAAAAGGTTCAGCCTACCCGCTGACACAGTCTTGGATCGGGGCAGGCTCAGCGCCGAAGCTGGGGCCGAGGAGCTTACACGTTTCCTGGAGGGACGGGACTTCAATAAGGAAAAGGAGGATTTGAAGTTCTTCTTCGACCTTCTAGCGGACTCGGACAAAGACACAGCCAAAATGGTGATAGCAGCCCTCGAAAATCCTCTTCTACGACGCTTGCTAAAGCTCACACCAGCTCACCTCCGCCTTCTGCTGAAGCCGTCTAGATTACTAGAGGTCCTGGACATTACGGCTACTGAGACCAAGCAAGATGTAGTCTCTGGCATTGGGGACCTGATCGGCAACCCCTCGGGAAACTTCCGCATTGATAAGCCCTTCCGGGAGGAGCTGTATAAGGTGATGGCAGAAAGGGCACGACGCGACCCTTTGGATACTCTCCATATAATACGAGACTCACCTTTCCCTCTGGGTGATTTTATAAGGCTTTATCCCAAAGATGCGGTGATCGTGCTGTCAAGTGACTTGGCGGTGGCCACTGAGCTGGTGAAGACGAGCGATCCAGTGCTGTTGCCTCCTGCTAGGCTGGTGTATCTCCTTATTTATGCCGACCCTGAGTTTGCTGCTCGTCTGGTGGGAAGCCTGGCTTCGGAGGGGGAGGGGGAGCTGGTGGTGGAGATTTTAGCTCACATCGCTTACGACGCTCCCCGTCTGGATGCCGTACCGAGTCTTCCCATCTCTCTGGCCAAGGACGGCCGTTTTCTGGAGAGGCTGCTGGATGAACGGGGTGCCGCCTGGCTTGAGGCCCAGATGGGTCGTGTGGTGGAGGTTTATATGGGGCGCATAGCGGAAGGGGAGGCGCCTTCGGATTTTCTTGAGGCTTACCGAGCGACGTTGTTTGGGGCGGTAGCTACCCTGGAGGATGAGGGGAATCGGAACCGTCTAAGGGGCGTTATTGAGGCGGTGATGCGAACCAGGTAAAGTACAGATTGCTCCCTTGCTCGTGCTCGCAGTAAATCAAACCCAGGGTTAGCCCAGCCTCAGGTCTCATGAGAGTAGAAACACAGTGTAGACGCCTCCCAGGTAGATAAGCCCTACGGCGACCATGCTGGGCACCACGGGAGCCCAACGGTGCTGGCCCTTCAGCAATATCTGGCCCAGCACCAGGGTCATAAGAAGAATGGCTACCAACGCAGTGGCTAGGTGAGCGTTATCCAGAGTGTTCAACAGAGGGCCGCTAGTATAAAAGGGATCGGCAAGAGCCAGTACCAGCACGTTGAAGGCACAACTTCCAAAAAGGTTGCCTACTCCCAGATCCACCGCTCTCGCCCTCATGGCCGCCACTGTGACAGTGGCCTCGGGCATTGTGGTTACAAGCGCCACTGACACCACCCCGAGGAAGCTACCCGAAAGGCCTGTTATCTCAGCAATGCGGTCGGCGGTGTAGGCCAAAAAGAAGGCAGCCACCACCACTGCCAGAGCCGCCAAGCCAAAGAGGGCCCAGGCTTTCCTCAGGGTGATCTGTCCCAATACTGCGGTCTCGGTGTCATTGGTCAACTCGCTGGGCCGATTTATATACACCAGGCGCATGCCAGCCAGGTAGGCGGCCAACACTAGAAAGGAGCCCAAGCCCACATTGAGAAGGGCCACCCCAGGAGAAAGAAGGCCCATAAACAGAGCCAGCCCAGTTAAGGTGATGGCTATTGAGGCCAGGACCCCTTGCTCAGGAGCCACGCTGCTAAAGAAGTACCGAGTGCCGAATATGAGGGCGACCATAGCCAGGGTGAACATGTTGACCATATTGGCCCCAAAGATGTTGGCTATGGCCAGCTCTGGGGCGTCGATACGGACGGCGGAGATGTTGGCCACCAGCTCGGGCAAGGAGGTAGCCGCTGCCACCAGGACGGTGCCCACCCAGAGGCGTCCCCAGCCCGTCAGGCCTGACAGAGCGTCGCCGTACCGCGCCAGATACACGCCGCCGAAGATGACCAGAGCTGCGCTACCTAAAAAGAGCAGGATAACTGGGGCTAGCTCGCCGCTCATATTAGCAAATCTCGTTCTACGCCAAAATCAAGGGGAGAAAGAAGAGTTCCCATGAGGATGTCTCCAAGGTCGAGAATAGCACATTCGGCAGGGGCTGTTCCCAAGGAGGCCGCATCAAGAGTTGGAGGAGATGTACTGCACCACCGTGTCTCCCATATCCGATGTACTCAATTCTTTTGTGCCTGGAGTTGCAGTGTCGGCGGTGCGGTAGCCCTTCTGTAACACCTGGTCCACAGCATTTTCTATCGCAAGCGCCTCCTGGCTGAGACCCAAAGAGTAGCGAAGCAGAAGTGCAACGCTGAGAATAGTGGCGATGGGGTTGGCGATGCCCTTGCCTGCGATGCCGGGGGCAGAGCCATGGATAGGCTCATAAAACCCAAAGGCTTTGCTACCTGGCACGGGCACTTGGGCAAGGCTAGCCGAAGGCAATAAGCCCATGGAGGCGGCCAGCACCGCAGCCTCGTCGGTGAGGATGTCGCCAAAGGTGTTCTCAGCCACAATAACGTCGAAGTGAGAGGGTTGCTGCATCAGTTGCATGGCGCAGGAGTCCACCAGCATGTGCTCTAGCTCTACGTCGGGATACTGGGGGGAAAGGTCAGTGGCTATCTGACGCCACAGGCGGGAGGTCTCTAGAACGTTGGCTTTGTCCACCGAAGTTAGCCGTTTCCTGCGTCTCTTGGCCAGCTCGAATCCCACCCGCACTACCCTTTCCACCTCTTGTTGGGTGTAACGCAGGGTGTCCACTCCCGTCCAGCCCCGTCTGGTCTGACGTCGACCCTTGGGCTTTGCGTAGTACAGGCCTCCGGTTAGCTCTCTGACCACTACTATGTCCACCCCCTGGAGAACTGCGGGTTTGAGGACGCTAGAGTCCACCAAGTAGGGGTACACCTTGACCGGACGCAGGTTAGCGAAAAGACCCAGCTCCTTGCGTATGGTCAAAAGACCGTCCTCGGGTCTCACCTTGGCGCGGGGGTCATCCCACTTGGGGCCTCCTACCGCCCCGAAAAGGACAGCGTCGCATCGGCGCGCCATGGCCAGGGTCTCTAGGCGGAGGGGGGTGCCGTAACGGTCGATAGCAGCACCTCCTACGTCGTCGTAAGAGAGGGTGAAGTCGTGGCCGTAGTGGGTACCTACCGCTTTTAGTAGTTTCACTCCCTCGGCTACTACTTCGGGACCGATGCCGTCGCCAGGCAGCACCAGGATATGGAAATCCATCCGTTGGTCTCCTAATCCTTTTTGTTTGTTATCAAGGGATCGTCCTGTGATCTCACGCTACCCTTCTTACGGGGTAAGCAGCGGGACAGTGCAGCGGCCACGGTGGAGGCATAGATCTCCTCCATACCCTGCAACCCACTGAAACTCCTCTGCGCCGAGGCGGGCAACAGGCAGCGGGCGAAGCCCAGGCGGGTGGCCTCGGCGAGACGCCGCTCTAGTTGGGGGGCGCCCCTCAGCTCCCCACTTAGCCCCACTTCTCCCAGAGCCACCAGGTCCTGGGGCAGAGGTACATTGTGATAGCTGGAGGCGATGGCCAGGACGATGGCAGCGTCGGCGGCGGGCTCCCTTACCCTAATTCCTCCGGCCACACTTACTATAATATCCTGGTTGGACAGATTCAGACCTACCCGTCTGGATAACACCGCCGAGAGCATCAGCAGTCGGTTGTAGTCTACACCGTTGGCAATGCGTCTAGGCGTGGGCAGAAAGGAGGGGGAGGTGAGGGCTTGCACCTCCACGAGCAACGGTCGACTCCCCTCCAGTACAGGCACGACAGCCGCCCCCACGCTCTTCTGGACCCGCTGAGAGAGGAGGTTCTGGGATGGGTCGGCGACCTCCTCCAGACCATCGCTGCCCATCTGAAATATGCCGACCTCGTCGGTGGAGCCAAATCGGTTCTTGACGCTGCGTAGCAGGCGGTAGGAGCTGAGCTCCTCTCCCTCTAAATAGAGCACTACATCCACGATGTGCTCCAGCACCCGGGGGCCGGCCAGGCTGCCGTCCTTGATGACGTGGCCTGTGATAACCATAGGAACCCCTGTTCCTTTAGCCCACCGCATCAGGCGGAGAGTGCACTCCCGCACCTGGGCCACGCTCCCTGGACCAGAGGGCACCTCCTGGCTGTAAAGGGACTGGATGGAGTCCACCATCACCAGGGTGGGCCTGGGCCGATCCACTTGCTCCACTATCCGGTCTACGTCGGTCTCCAGGAGTAGATGGATACCCTGGCCTGGCACCCCTAGACGCTGAGACCGCAGCTTGATCTGTTGAGCTGACTCCTCCCCGCTTACGTATAGTACCCGGTTCCCCGCATTAGCCAGATGGCCTGCCACCTGGACCAGCAGAGTGGACTTGCCGATGCCTGGCTCTCCCGCCATGAGTATCAGGGAACCAGGGACAATACCGCCACCTAGCACCCGGTTTAGCTCTCCGAAGGCCAAAGGCAACCGAGGCTGTTCTTTTTCGGCGACTTCCGATAGCTCCTGAGTCTCCGAGGCCGGGGGTGCAAGCCACCCTCGAGATGGGATCCGGGCGGCGCTACGGGGTGCCTCTACCAGGGGGCTACGCTCCCCACAGGAGGGGCAAAAGCCCATCCACTTGGGGCTTTCGTGGCCGCACTGGGTGCAGAAGAAGAGGCTTCTGTTCCTATTGCGATTCAAGGCTTTGCCGTCTTTGGAATGGTTGCTATTGTAACAATAAGAGACCCCGATATGTCGGGGTCTCTTATTGCACAATCTTACAAAAGGTGAGGTCCTAGCCCGAGGGAAGGGCCACTTTGGTACGGGCACGGACCACTGTTTCCCCTCCCTCGACATCAACTACCGCCACATCTCCACTATGGAGTTTGCCGACCAGCAGATCCTCAGATAGCTTGTCCTCCACCGCGTTCTGGATCAGACGGCGTAAAGGACGGGCACCGAAGGTAGGGTCGTAACCTTTCTCGGCTAGATACTCTTTGGCCTCCTGAGTTAGCTCTAGCTCGATGCCTTTCTCGGAGAGCTGTTTTCGTACCTGATCTATCATCAGGTCAACGATGGCAAGGATGTGCTCTCTGCTGAGGCCGTGGAACACGATGGTGGAGTCGATACGGTTGATGAATTCGGGTCGGAAGAAGCGCTTTACCTCGTCTAGCACCTTGTCCTTCATCCGTTCATAGGCTTGCTCGTCGGTCTTGGCCTCATCGCTTTTAGTAGCGAATCCTAATGAGGTCTCCCTAGTGATGAGATCGGAGCCCAGGTTGCTGGTCATCACGATGATGCAGTTGCGGAAGTCAACCCTGCGACCTTTGGCATCGCTCAGGTGACCGTCATCGAATATTTGGAGAAGGATGTTGAATACTTCGGGGTGGGCCTTCTCGATCTCATCGAGGAGAATGCAGGTGTAAGACTTGCGCCGTACCCCCTCGGTAAGCTGGCCACCGTCGTCGTATCCCACGTAGCCAGGAGGGGCACCGATGAGTCGGGCAACGGTGTGGCGCTCTTGAAACTCGGACATGTCCAGCCGTATCATGGCTTCTTCGCTGCCGAACATGAACTCGGAGAGGGCTCTCACCACCTCTGTCTTCCCCACACCTGTGGGGCCCATGAAGAGGAACACGCCGATGGGTCGGCGAGGGTCCTTCAGCCCTGCTCTTGCGCGGCGCACCGCCTTGGCGACGTTCATTAGGGCATCGTCCTGACCTACGATGCGATTGTGCATCTCCTCTTCCATGTGGAGCAACCTCTCGGTCTCTTCCATGGCCAGGCGTGTCACCGGAATGCCGGTCCACATGCTGACTACCTCGGCGATCTCCTCGTCGGTAACTACTGGGCGCTCCTTGTCTTTGTCCTCCTTCCACTCACGCTCGGCCGTGTCCAGCTTTTCCGTTAGCTTCTGTTCCCGGTCCCTCAGCTCGGACGCGTACTCGTACTGTTGTCCGGCGATGGCATCGTCCTTCTCTTTACGTACGCTTTCAAGGACCTTGGTCGCCTCTTTTACCGAGGGAGGAGTGGTATGGCTGCTCAGGCGTACTCGGGAGCCCGCTTCATCCATCAGGTCGATGGCCTTGTCGGGGAGGAATCGGTCGGGAACAAACCGGGACGCCAGGTGTGCTGCCGTCCTTACAGCCTCCTCACTAATTACCACCTTGTGGTGTTCCTCGTAGCGTCCCTTGATGCCCATAAGAATGTCGACTGTCTCTTCTACGGTGGGCTCGTCCACCGTCACAGGCTGAAAGCGACGCTCTAGGGCGGGGTCTCGCTCCACGTACTTTCGGTAGTCGTCGAGGGTGGTTGCTCCAATGCACTGGAGCTCACCTCTGGCGAGGGATGGTTTGAGGATGTTGGCGGCGTCAACTGCTCCTTCGGCAGCCCCGGCCCCCACCATGGTATGCATCTCGTCAATGAAGAGGACACAGTTGCCCGAGGTCTTTATCTCCTCAATGACCTTCTTAAGACGCTCCTCGAACTCGCCACGGTACTTGGTGCCAGCCACCAGGGCACCCATGTCGAGAGTGACCAAACGCTTGCCCTGGAGGGTTTCGGCGATGTCGCTCCCTGCTATACGCTGGGCCAATGCCTCCACGATAGCTGTCTTGCCTACTCCGGGCTCACCGATGAGCACCGGGTTGTTCTTGGTACGCCTGCTGAGAATCTGGATAACTCGCTGAATCTCTTTACTTCGTCCTATAACGGGATCCAGCTTATCGCTCCTGGCCGCCTGAGTCAGGTCTATGCCAAGCTGGTCCAGGGTAGGGGTGCGGCTTGCAGTACGGCTCCCTGACCCGGAACCACTGCGGCTCTTGCTTAGAAGGCTCTGAGTCTCTCCCCGTACTTTGTCCAGCGTGATTCCCATGCTATCCAGGACCCCCGCTGCCACGCCTTCTCCTTCTCGAAGAAGACCAATGAGGAGGTGCTCGGTGCCGATGTAGCTCTGGTGCATGCGCCGCGCTTCATCCACTGCAAGCTCGATCACCTTTTTGGCGCGAGGGGTGAGACCTATCTCTCCTTGAGTGGGCTTGTCGCCCTTGCCGATGATGAACTCCACTGACGAGCGCACCTTATTCAGGTCTACGCCAAGGCTGGCCAGGACACGAGCAGCTACGCCCTCACTCTCCCGCACGAGACCCAACAGGAGGTGCTCGGTGCCTATGTAGTTGTGGTTGAAGCGTTGCGCCTCTTCTTGTGCTAGGGAAAGGACGTGACGAGCCCGTTCAGAGAACTTTTCAAATCTACTGCCCATACCACTCTCCCCTGTAGTAGGTTGGTGGGAGTTCAGATACCTGTCAGGGGTCTCAACCCTTTGATTATTGACCACCTGATACTTTGGCTAGACTCTTCATGGGGGTTGCTCCATTTGCTCAGCTCTTTATTAGGTCTAGGGAAAGGGCATCCCTATTGCTGTGGGCTCTGGAGCTACAACCCCAAAATACTTCCGTCACTAGTATTATACGCCTCTAGCTATACGCTGTAAAGGTCTGAGTGGCCATTTGAGCACCAATTTATAGCGTGTGTGAATATTTTAACAAAATCACACTTGGTGGATACTCTATCACACCGAGTGGAAAAAGAGAAGAGGGCCACTCTGACTTGCGCCGAAGCAACCCTCTCAAACTCCCTGGCAGTGGCCTATTTTCCCACTCCGTTACCAAAGCAGTATCGTCGGCGCTGAGGCGTTTCACTTCCGTGTTCGGGATGGGAACGGGTGGGTCCACCTCGCTCTTACCACCAAGAAGCCCTCCTACAACATCTATTATTGGATATTTCTCGCATTTAAGCAAGGGGTCTCATTTAGATGTAATCGACCCTAAGATACTCTTGGGACTACGGCTACTTCGTGTTCTGCGCATCCTACCCAGGCAGAGCCGTCCTCGAAGACCTCTTTTTTCCAGATGGGCACTATCTCCTTGATGCGATCCACCACTTGGTGACAGGCCATGAAGGCCTCTTTGCGATGGGGGGATGCCACCGCCACCACCAGGCTGGTCTCCTCGATCTCCAGTCTGCCGATGCGATGGGAGATGGCCACATCGTCAATCCCCCACTGACGGCACATCTCCTGGCGTATCTCCTCCAGTTTCTTGAGTACCATCTCGGTGTATGCCTCATACTCCAGGTAGAGGACCCTGCGACCCTCGGAGAATCGCCGGGTGTTACCCAAGAAGGTTACCACGGCGCCGTTGGTATCACGCTTGACCTTGGCAGTGATCGCTTCAGGGTCCAAAGGCCCTTCGGTGATCTCTATCATTCCTTCACCTCCACTGACGGGGGGAATGAGTGCTATCTCGTCCCCATCGGCCAATTCCTGGTCTGGACGGGCGTACTCGGTATTTATTGCTGCGACGATATTTGCCTCTTGAGGGGCCAAACCTGGGTAAAGCCTTCGAATCTCTTGTACCAGGGCACCCACAGTGGCAGCCGAGGGCAGATCCAGGGCGAGCTGGCTGCAGCCCGCTCGCTCGCGGTAGAGGGCGAAAAACCGTACCGTAACCTTCAGAGGATGCCTCCTATAGGGGCGTAAAAGGAGGGAATAGAACTGAAACTGCCCGAGACCATGTTCCTTACCTTTATATGATGCTCTCCTATCTTACCATGTGTCAACAAGTGGGTTAGCAATAATATCTTTGAGCCTGGGTTTTTCAGAATCCTGGGTGAAAGGGGTGTTTATAGGCTGGGAATAGAATGAACTTTTCAGGGTTATCTACTTGAAGCGGATGAGTGTGGTATGATGAGAACGTGCCAAATATTCTTGACATCATTCGAAGGTTCGGGACTCGGCGAAGTGTACTCGTTGCGTGGGCGCTCATCGCTGGGCCTATGGCTGAGGCTTGGTGGGGGCTGTTTTTCCAGGAGCCTATGGTGCCTTTCCTCATCGACAAACTGGACAAGGGGGGCATAACAGTGGGCCAGGTGCTGGTCTTGATTCTGCCGACGCTTGCGATGGTAGCGGTTGGGGCGCTCCTATATTCGGCATTGAAACCAATACAACCATTTGTCCCCGATATTGGAGTGAATGATTCTCGTGTGGCAGGCACGACTTACTACACAGTCCGTATTGAAAATGGTGTGCCTCAGATATTTCACGGTGTTTATGCGAAGATAATCGATTTTGTGGGTTTAGATGGGCCATCGAAGGGATTTGTGGAACAGGGTGCTAGGTTAACGTGGGGAATTACAGAAAGGGCACGAGAGACTGTAACGATTACTTCAATGTCGGGCGCAACTCTTGTCTTGGCGGTATTTGACCCACGAGACCCAGACCATTTCCAAGTGCCAATTGGTATCAGCACGAATAAAACCTTGGATAGACACGGTTCATATCGAGTAATCGTCGAAGTGGGGTCTTCTCGCAGTAGTTCTATACCAACTAAATTTCGGTTCACTATCAATGAACATGATGACGCTATCGAAATCGGACAGATTACTCAGCTTGAGAAGTGATTAACGCTTCATATGTGAGACTTTGAGCAGTAAGGAGTTTGACTAGCGTGTCCCTAAATAACCAAGGATTCTCACGATTGTTGAACCGCCACTCAAGTTCATCAAGGTAGGCATCCAGATGCTTTGCAGAGACATGATGGAAAGAGCCGATAATCGAGCGTTTAAGAAGGCTCCAAACGTTCTCGACGGTGTTTGTATGTATATCGCCTCGCACATACTCCTTAAGCAAATGGTTAACCCGTTCATGGAGCGTATCGTGGTCGCCGATGCCCCAATAAGGATGCCAGTCGTCCGTGATGATGCGCTCGGGAGCAGGGTCAACATGCTCTCTGATGAAGCTATGGAGGCTTTGCCTGCTTCGGTCCTTCACGATACCCATTCTGAGTTCTCCGTCTCGCTGTATAGCTCCTGCCACGATGGTCTTGCTGCCTCTATTGCCACTACCAACACCTCTTTGCTTGCCACCGACCCAAGTCTCGTCAACCTCTACGGTACCCGACAAAAGCTTGGGACTAGCCTCGGTCATGGCTGCTCTTATACGATGGCAGAGATACCATGCCGTCTTGTAAGACACCCCGATGGTGCGCTTCATTTGATTGGCAGAGATTCCCTTTTTGGATTCAACAATCAGGTATGTAGTAACCATCCACTTTCTGAGAGGAAGGTGGGTGTCATGGAGCATCGTGCCAGAGATTACGGAGAACTGGTAGCCACATGAGCCACAATCATATTGGTCACGGGTGTACGAGCGTCGGATGTGCATACTTCCGCAACGAAGGCACGCTAGACCGTCAGGCCACCGCAACGCTTCCAGAATTCCCCGGCAGGCTTTATCATCAGGGAAGAGGTCTATCAATTTCATCATGTTCATGTCTTTGGTTCGACTTGGCATTGGAGGTCTCCTATGTCTAAAGATAAGAGAAAGCCTACTGAAATGACGACTCAAGAATTGGCTGAGAAGATGTTCGGCAAGAAGCTAAAGAAAAAGCTGGATAAGATAGCTCACGAGGGCGAGGAATCTGAGAACAATAACAATTCTGAGTCTTCACATGAATAGCATATCATAGCTATGAGTCCGTGTCAAGTATATAGTCCTGGAACTTTTATTAGTGAAAGAGGTGTTTATTTAAGGAAGTCCTCTGGCAATAGCGGCAGTGTGACCCAGCGCCCCTGAGACTGGGAGAGTTGCAGCGCTTCTAGCAACTCCATGTGTTTAAGACCGTCATAAAAGTGGGGGGAGGGACTGGTACCCTCCCTTATCCCTTTAATCATGTCATTTATGAGGAGCATTAACGTACCTATGCGGTAGGAGTTGCTGTGGTTAACTTGCGGTAGCGTAGGCAAGGGGATTTCCTTTAAGGTACTGTCTCCTATTCGACCACCTTTGAGGTGATTTTCGTTCTCGATAATCAGATTTCCTTCAGTGCCGTAAGCCTCTACATAACAGCCACTGCCGGATTTTAAGTCAAGACTGGTAAAGGCTGTGGCATAGGCGCTACCCAAAGCTCCATTGGCCATACGGAAAACGAAAGCATGGGTATCATCCCCGGTGGCAGTACGCCATTCTCCCGTCTCCTGGTCCTTGCGTTCTTTGATATAGGTCTCTATCTGACCAAAGATGCCGGTGAACTCCCCGAACCACCATCGGATGGCGTCGCTGCAATGGGACTGCCAACCTCCTAAGGCTCCTCCTCCTTGCGCCTCATCCATTTTCCAGTTCCAGGGAAGGGCTTCTGCCGGGTCCTTTTGTACACCCAATACCCGGTTATAGATGAGATGCCTTAATTCCCCTAGATAACCCTGGTCCGCTAGCTCCTTCATCTTGGTCCAGGCTGGAATATAACGCATTTCATGATCTACCATGGCTGTCAGGTTGACGCTGCTGGCTTTTAGGTACATCTTTTTGGCCTCTTCCAGGTCCAAGGCCAGGGGCTTCTCACAGAGGACGTGCTTCCCAGCATCCAGGGCTTCGATGGCCATGGGGAAGTGCAAGGAGACAGGGGTGGTTATGCTTACCAGGTCTATCTCCTTCATAGCGAGCAACTGCTGGTAGTCGGTGAGGGCATAAGGTATCTCGAATTGGTGTGCTGCTGCCTCAGCTCTCTCCTTTCGTCTGCTGCACACAGCTACGACCTCTGTCTCTGGGGTGAACTGGAAAGCTGGTATATGGGTGGTGAGGCCGAAGCCGGTGCCAATAACACCTACTCTGATTTTGTTAGTTGCCATTTATGCCCTCTTATCCGAAAATTCCCATATCATACCTACGGCATCTGCCTGGGGTGCTAAGGGATAGTTCTTGTAACATACGCTCGTTCTTGTATGTTTTCAAGCGCTAGAAGATTCTCATGTTTGTGGTGACTATGGACTCGTGTGCGTGCGGAATGCAATTGAACGATCTGGCGGGTCAGCGCGCAAAGGTGCACCGTAGTGCCTGCACGAGGTGCGTGTGGGGATGACAGCACGGCCAAGAAAGTGCAGGATCGATACTTGAACTAGGCTGCTGGGCGTTAAAACCCTAGCAGATTCAGGATCCACTATCCAGATAGATCTCCGGCAGAGGTCCAGGAGGGGGCTGAGTAAGGTCGAAACCGTGGATCTCTTTGATCTTTTCCCTGGACCACCCATCGAATTCGTGGTTCGAAGAACCCAGAGTTTTCATGAAATCATCACTCCCAGGCCCCTCATGTAGCGCTATGACCGCCGGACCGGATGGAGTTTGTGCCAGCCAAGCGGCATGTCTCGTTAAATTATGCCGTCGGTTGAATTCTTTCAGCTCCTGCGCTCGGGGTCCATTCAACTCCTGGCACCATGCTTTCCAGGTGACGAGCTTGCCTTCCAGGACCGGCGCCAAAACTACACCCATGACTAATCTCCTCTATTCGGAATTTCACTGGATAAGTGCATGGTGCCATATCCTTGGAGGATGTCAAGGGACTAAAGATGGATCATGACCCCAATCAACTCTTATGCGGGGTAACATAATTAAGCGCGATGTCTAATTGGGCCTGAAGCTACGTCGTAGTAGCTGCACGCCGGACGTGCGAGAAGACTGGTGAGCTAGCGCGGTTATTGTCGCGAGATGCGACGGAAGATGCGCAAAGGTGGCTAGCTTGACCGATGAGGAGAATGTCCTGGACTATTGATCCTCTTTGACGATCAGTTGACCGGTGATCCCATGAATCTCATGGAGAATCTTAAACTCCCCTGGGCTATCGGGGGTGAATTCGAATATGGAAATTTCCTTTGGCTTCACATTGATATCCTCAGGGACGTGAAAGGGCTCAAAGGACACCCGGTGCTCTGCAGTTAGGCTGATGTTGTGGATCCTTACCGGAATGCCTTTCTGAACTACCAAACTGTCAGGGAAGATTCGAAAGTCATCTAAGCTGTGGATGAAAGAGTACATTTGTACTCCCCGCTCACTGATTCGTTGCCGCACCTCTTCTTCACTATCTACCACAATCAAAGTCGCTTCGAAGTTGTGTCCTACGTTTCGGATCTTGAACTCGCCTACCTGCTCGGGTAGGAACTCTATCACGCCGATCTCTCCGGGTAGGATCACTTCCGAAGAGCTGTAAAAAGGCTCGATCGCAAACTTATTCACATGTTCTCTGTGCAACCTGGTCAGATACATCCTTACCGGGATGTTCCTGACGACTATGATCCATCCTGGGAAGAATCGGGTAGCGGCATAATTCTCTATGATTCCAATTTCCTGGATAGCAGGTCTCTCCCCTATCGTTTCCTGTATAGGCGTTGGAGTGGGTCTCGCCGTAGGCATAGGCGTGACGACTATCGGTTCTCCGGGCAGGCTTTCCACCACGGTTACGGTGGCTTGCATGAATGGATGAATCTTGCAGAAGTAGGAGAAGGTGCCGGTTTGATTGAAAGTGAAGCTGAAAGACTTATCTGTAGAGAGGGTGCCGCTGTCCCATATTCCCGTGATGCCGTCAGGTTGTCCAGAGGTGGAGGTGTGAGACGAAACATCACGGTTGTTCCATATTACCTTGGTGCCCACCTCAATGGTCAGGCCCTGAAGGACGAAGTCCACGATGTCGGAGACCAACTCCCCTTCTGCAGGAACTCGGGTTGCTGTAGGAGTGGCTGTGGGCGTAGGTTCCTCCATCACCATGGCCTCATGAGTTGGCGTGGGCGTTGGAGTTGATGTAGGAGTAGGTGCTGGCCCAGCGCAGCTTGCGAGCAACAACGCCAGTCCTATGGCCAAGAGTGTTAGGAAGGCTTTGAATGAAAGTAACCTGGTTCAAATCATCTCAGGGTGGAGGGTAGCGCTTAGGACTTTCCAAGTCAACTGATGCACAACTCGAAAGTTCTCTCGGTTTCCTCAGATGGCTTCTTAGGATGTTCGGTTGACATTGAAGTGACCGCCGCAAATGACTGTCCGTGCAGCCACTACGGCGAAATTATATCTGCTGACCTCTACTCAGAGCAGCCAGTTCATAGCTTGTTTAGCGCCTCTAGCTCCTGGGACGATAGGGTGATATCCACAGCCTTGGTGTTAGGTCCTACTTGTTCGGGGCTGGTAGCGCCCACAAGGATGGAGGTGATTGCCGGCTGGGATAGGGCCCAGGCCAAAGTGAGTTGGGAGGGAGTGTAGCCTACCTGTTTCGCCAGCTCCTTGAGCCCTTCTACCAGATCGAAGTGCTCCTCTTTCCAGTAGCGATCTCGGATTCCGCCAGGTACCTCCGCGGGGAGAGACGCCATAGGTGTACCCTCGACAGGCTCCTTGCTTCTGACGTAGCTTCCAGTGAGCATTCCGGCCATCAGGACCTGCCAGAGGTTGACCGAGATCTTTTGGTCCACACAGAGAGGCAGAAGCTCCGGTTCTATCGCCCTGCTCCTGTAATTGTATAGTACCTGGACAGACTCGAACCTCTCCAGGCCCAGCTTGTCGCTGGTCCATAGAGCCTTACAGAGCTGCCAGGCGGCGAAGTTGGTGCATCCGATGTAGCGTACCTTTCCCTGGCGCACAAGGTTGTCCATGGTGCGCAGCGTCTCCTCCAGAGAGGTCTCGGCATCCCAGTAGTGTATCTGATACAGGTCGATGTAGTCGGTGTTAAGGCGGCGTAGGCTCGCCTCTACACCATCGAGGATGTGTTTGCGCGAGGCGCCCCTATCGTTGACTCTGGGACCCACCGGGTTATACACCTTGGTGGCCAGGATGAATTCGCTACGACGTCCCTTCATCGCTTGTCCCAGGGACTCCTCGGATCTCCCTTCACCGTAAGCATCCGCTGTGTCGATGAAGTTGATACCGTGCTCTAGGCAGGCATCAAGGATACGTGTGCATGTCTGCTGATCCACATAGGTGCCGAACATGGCGGTACCCTGGCAGATACGTGAGATTTTCAGGCCGGTACGACCAAGATTCCTGTATTCCAACGATCAATACCTCCTTTTGTTATTCATTGTGGGGAAAGCCGAACTCACCTTGATCAGAATTTCCCTCATACAGAGAGGATCATTGTGTAAATGAGATGTTTCAAATGGAATCGCCTCACTTTTGGGATCCAATGATGAAATCCACGACTAACCTGGCGAACTTCAATGGATCATGTTCATGGGCTTCCTTAGGAGCACCCAAGAATATTTCAACGATGGACTCCTTGATCCCCTCGTTAGCCCGGCGCTCCCCACGTCGTACAACATCGTCCTCCCCATATACCAAGAGGGTTGGGGTATTAACTTTGGATCCAGCTGCCTCCCCATCATAGTGGTACATGGAGTCGTCGCTTAATCGTGACCACAGACGGCTATTACCTTTGATCTCCTCGCTCTTCTCCCAGCGTTCACGATGCAGATAAGGCTTCTGCAGCACAGCCTCTTCCCAGGTAGTGAAGGGAACAACAGGGAGGTTATAGGAGGTGGTGTCGGTTAATTGGGGAAGGCAAAACCTTTCCCATACGATATGGCCTCTCTCCTTGTTCCAATAGGGCAGCCCATCTAGCACTATCTTATTGACTCGCTTTGGGTAGTTCGCTGCCATATCCAACGCCACGAGGGCCCCGCCATGTACCCCCAGGACATTGGCCTGCTCGATGCCTATATTATCCATGACATCTACGATAGAGCTGGCAAAGTCTCCAATGGCGTATTGACGGGGCGGAATGTCTGAGTGGTCGAACCCAGGCATATCAATGTTGTAACAGGTAAAGTGCTGAGCTAGATAATCGATAGCATTTCTCCATACCCACCCGCTCAATCCCAGGTTGTGAAGCATCACCAGCGGCTGACCATGTCCTACCTTGTAGTAATAGACCCTACCATCAGATCGCGATACGTAGTGCTGTGTTCTCTTTGTGGAAGTTGCCACGGAAGACCTCCCGCTAGATGCTACATGCAGAGGATGCTAGCTTTTCGAGAAGTATTTGTCCAATCTTCCAATGTACGTCTGGTACCGCCTAAGACAGACCTGAGTGTAATCGAGGCTGGGCTCACGGTCAACGATAGTGAGTCTGCTTGTCGCTTCGTTAGAGGCGTGGTAGGATGCAACCGACCTGAAGTCGCTTCTGTTCAAGCCAGCCTAAGGAGGTCGGTATGAAGGTCTCCATGTTTCATTTGATGCCCCACCGTGAGCTGCCGTCCGACTTCGAGCAACGGTATTCCTCGGTTTGGGTTGACGTCCCGTGGTGGGAGCTGGCCGACGCTGAGCGAGTTGGCCAGTACTACAACTGGACCCTAGATGAGTTGATATATGCCGACGAGATGGGGATGGACGGTGTGTGTGTCAATGAGCATCACCAGAATGCCTACGGCTTCATGCCTTCGCCCAACCTTATGGGGGCGGTGCTTGCCCGGGGCACCAGAAATAGCGCCATCGTTGTAATGGGCTCGACCCTGCCCTCTACTAATCCGCCGCTGCGCATCGCCGAGGAGTACGCGATGCTGGACTGCATTAGTGGGGGCCGACTGGTGGCAGGGATGCCACTGGGTGGCTCCAGCGATGTTAACTTTTGCTACGGCGTTCCACCCCTCGAGCAGCGGGAGCGGTGGCGTGAAGCCCTCGACCTGATCGTTAAGGCCTGGGCCAGCAAAGAGGTGTTCACGTTCAACGGCAAGTATACGCAGCTTCGCTACGTCAATACCTGGCCCAAGCCCATCCAACAGCCCCGTCCACCCATCTGGGTACCTGGAAGTGGCAGCGCCAGTACCTGGGTACTATACGGCAGAGCACGACTACTGTTACTGCTTCTTGAGCTACTACGGCAACAATCTGGGCAAGCGCATCATGGACGGTTTCTGGGAGCGGATCGAGCAGTTGGGCAAGGAACTGAACCCCTACCGGGCAGGCTTTCTACAGCTTGTAGTGGTGTCCGAGACCGACGCCAGGGCGGAAGCGGAATATTTCGACCACATCAAGTACTTCTATGACAAATGCCTCCACATTGCGCCATACTACGCTTCTGCGCCAGGGCACTCGGACTATAAGAGCTTGGTCAGGACCATCAAGATGCAGGGAAACCTCTGGCAGCAGCGTTTGGTCGATCGCAAGGACTGGAAGTTTAAGGATTACGTAGATAACCAGTTCGTCATAGGTGGTAGCCCCGCCTCCGTGGTGGACCAACTTGATGAGGCTGTCCGCAAGCTCCGTGTGGGCAACTTGATGGTGCTGCTGCAAATTGGCTCCATGCCCCACGAGCTAACCAAGAAGAATATCGCCCTGTTCGCCAAGGAGGTCCTGCCGCACGTTAGCCACATTTGGGACGACGAAGGGTGGAACAACAACTGGTGGCCCGAGCGCCTGCGGCAGCCGACCTCGCCAGTGACGGTTCACTAAGGGGTGGCTACGCAACTCCTCACCCGGCGGGGCTCATAGACGTGGTCCTCCGTGCAATAGTGAGCGTCTCTAAGGGGCGTTCCCATATTTAGTGGGGGAATGGACACGGTTGTGGAGGATAAACGGCCATGATTACCACTACCGATAAGACGGTGACCGCGTTCAACGACGTGGTGGAAACGCAGGTGACGATAGCTGGCAGCGGCCCGCCAGTGGTCTTTTCCCACGGCGCAGGGGGGCTTACTTGGGACCCATTCCTCGACGACCTGGCGGGGCGGTTTAAGGTGTATGCTCCAGCTCATCCCGGCACCGGCGGCGATCCGGATGCCGTGCGTAACATTCGAGGCCTTTGGGAGCTGGTGCTTTATTACTACGAGCTGTTTGACAAGCTGGGGTTGAGATCTCCCGCCATAGTAGGCTACTCCTTTGGTGGGATGGTGGCGGCGGAGGTAGCCGCTACGAACCCTGAGCGTGTTAGCAAACTGGTGCTGCTCTCTTCCATCGGCCTTTGGAGGGACGATCACCCGGTCAGGGATTGGATGGCCTTACCGCCCGAAGAGGCTGCCAAGCTGAGTTTTTACGATTCCGAGGGGCCTCTGGCCAAGGAGATGATGGCAATGCCAGAGGCTCCTGAAGAGATTACAGGACATGACTATCAAGCGTACTTGGGCGCTGGCTTGCACAGGCGTGTTTGTCTGGCCTATACCGGACAAGGGATTGAGTCGGCGTCTTCACAGGGTGACGGCACCTACTCTGCTCATCTGGGGCAAGCAGGACGGCATAGTGCCTCCGGTCTACGCTGAGGAGTTCGCCCAGCGGCTCAAGAAAGCCCGCGTAGAGCTGATCGAAAAAGCCGCTCACGTTCCGCAACTGGAGCAGCGTGAGCAGGTGAGCAGGCTGGTTATAGACTTCCTAAGTCAGTAATTGAGAATAGGTCACCTGGTTTGAAAGAAGAGTTCATGCGATACGACGTAATCATCGTTGGAGCAGGATCGGCGGGCTGCGCTCTGGCAGCCCGTTTGACGGAAGATCCCAAGCGCTCGGTATTGCTTTTGGAGGCAGGCCCTGACTATCCAGACTTGGAGCATCTCCCTGATGATCTGAAGTTCGGCTATAGCCAAGTTGGCATGGCCGTGGGTGGTCCTCACAACTGGTCTTTCGTGGGCACAGCTACTTCCCAGCAGAGTGAGCCGATGGCTGTCCCGCGGGGTAAAGCAGTAGGCGGCTCTAGCGCCATCAACGGAATGCTGTTCCTGCGAGGTCTACCCGAGGACTACGACATGTGGGCCACCTGGGGCAATGACGAGTGGGCTTACTTGAAGGTCCTGCCATACTTTCGAAAACTGGAAAGGGACCTGGATATACGAGACGACTTTCATGGCTCCGATGGCCCTATTCCCATTCGTCGCCCCAATCGGGAGGCGTGGCTTCCTTTCCAGAGGGCCTTCTATGAAGCTTGTGTGGATGCAGGTATTCCCGAACACCCGGACATGAATCACCCGGAGTCCACAGGGGTGAGTCCAAGGGTCGAGAACAACATGGATGGTATCCGCATGAGCACGGCAATGACTTACGCCAACCCAAGCCGTCATCGGCTCAACCTGAGCATCAGGGCTAATGTGCTGGCCACCCGTATTCTGTTCGATGGTAGCAAGGCGACAGGGGTAGAAGTCGAGAGCAGTGGAGAGAGGTTCGTAGCGGAGGGGGAGGAGATCATACTCAGCGCGGGTGCCGTGGCATCGCCCCAGCTACTAATGCTTTCGGGCGTTGGGCCAAAAGACCACTTGCGCAGTTTGGGAATCGAGGTAGTACATGATCTACCCGGGGTCGGGCAGAATATGAAAGACCACCCACATATGGTAATACGCTTGCGCCCCCAAGAGGGTGTCCGACCAAAGCCAAACGCACCAGGGGCTCAAGTTAATCTACGCTATACCGTCGAAGGTTCCAGCACCCGCAACGATATGATGGTCTCGCCATCTTTCTACGCTTCCACTGCCCTGACGGGTGAGGAGCCCAGGGAGGCTGAATGGGTTGGATTCGTCTGTACATTGCAATTGCCCGTTACCGCCGGTGAGCTAAGGCTTACCTCCATAGACCCGCATGTGCAACCGCACATGGACTACCGATATCTTGAGGACTCCTGGGATCGGCAACGACTGCGTGAGGCTGTACGTCTATGCGTCCGGCTATCAGAGCATGAGTCTTTTAGTAGCATCATCTCCGAACGGCTGTCGCCCACGGATGATGACCTGGCTTCTGACGAAACACTGGATAACTGGATGCTGAAAAACGTGGGCACTTCGTTCCATGTTTCTGGCACCTGCAAGATGGGGCCGTCGCCGGACCCTCTGGTAGTTGTTGATCAGTATTGCCGTGTGCATGGACTGGAAGGACTCCGAGTGGTGGACGCGTCGGTAATGCCCGATATCATTCGAGCCAACACCAACGCGACGACCGTCATGATTGCTGAGCGTGTCGCTGGTTGGATTTGAATAACTAATGGTTCAGTTGGAATCATCGCGCTCCGGTGATAATAAGCTGATCCGTACGATCCTGTCTTTCACGCGAAGAGTTGCGCCCCACCCTTTCTTGAGTTAGCTTTACAGGATACTTCGACCGACCTACAAAAGAATTTACCCGCTCTTGACTTACCCGCGTGCATGATTTCGACGGAGCGGAGGTGGCTTAAAGCGCCGTGATTCGTATCCGGGCTCTCCCATCGATTCCTTACGCCCAGGTGGTTGTTGCGCTGGTCATGCTTGGAAGCGTAGCTGACGGCTTCGCTAAACAGGGCATTCCGGTGCTGTACCCCTTCATTCGCGAGGACTTTGGGTTCACCCTAGCTGAGGTGGGGCTCATCGCCTCTGGCTTCCTTCTGGGTGGTACCGTCATTGCCATTTACATAGGGTGGCTGGCCGATGCCATCGGTGTCCGGAGACTTCTGACAGTGGCAATGGTGGGAACGTTTATCGGGTTTATTCTGTTCTCCCAGCTCCAAAACCTAGTGCAGGCCATTCTTCTGGCTTTTCTCCTAGCCATCGCTGGGTCAGCGACCGCTCCTGCCAGTGTTAAAGCTATTATGGATTGGGTAACTCCTCGAACCCGTGGCCTAGCCATGGGAATAATGCAGACGAATGTACCTGCTGCTGGAATCATAGCTGCTGCCCTTTTCCCCGTTCTGGCACTGACTTTTAGCTGGCGCACCGTAGTGCTGGCCCTAGCCCTCTTCATCGCAGTATCTACTATTGTGTTTTTCCTCTTCTACCGAGACAAGCCTGGCAGCAGCCTGGAGGGACGTAAAAGCGGCTTCATAGCGAGTGTATCTCAGGTGATCAAGAACCGGGACATCTGGCTGGTCTCTCTCAGTAACGTTACCCTCATGGCCTTGCAGACTGTATTCGTGAGCTATCTGATATTATTTCTCAATGAAGAGGTAGGCATGTCCGTGAGGGTAGGGGGAGGCTTTCTGGCAATGGCCTGGGCAGGAGGCGCAGTAGGACGTGTTGTCTGGGGTTTTATGGGCGATTTAATGCGAGGACGGCGGGCACTGGTCTTAGTCCTCATAGGGTTGCTGGCCATGGTGGGTATGATCTTCATGGCGTTGCTACCTTCGAACGCCTCTCCAGTAGTGGTTGGGGTGTTGGTCTTTCTCGTAGGAAGCGTTACCGTGGGGTGGCAAGGGGTGTTCCTAGTCCTTCTGCCCGAGCTGGCAGGGCCAAGGCTTGCGGGAACTGTTGTCGGCTATGTCGCTATCATCAGAAGATTGGGCGCTTTTGGCGTGCCACCTCTTTTCGGCCTCATAGTAGACAGGACCGGCTCCTACGATATGGGCTGGTGGATGATGGCTGGATTGGCGAGTGTTGGTGTATTACTGCTCCTCTTTGTGCGTCCTCAACCCAGGCATGGGTGAGAGATGCTGACCAAGATGTGTTTTTCCGCTCCTTTCATCGGTCTACCGAATCGGTGGATATAGTGCTCGTTGACGCTGCTAAGGCCTCGGAGTAGAATCATGCTGAACCTGAGAGGACCAGCAGAGGATGAGGAGGCGGGAATGGCGACGATACTGGTCAACGGCTGCACGCTCCATTACGAAGTGATGGGATCGGGCCAGCCCATAGTTTTCAACCCAGGAGGAAGAGCCAGCAGGGCTCTTGTTCGACCGGTGGCGGAGCGGTTGGCCTCCCAGTACCAGGTGGTTATCTACGACCGAAGAAACTGTGGTGCTTCAGATATCGTCATCGCTGGGGAGGCCTCGGAGCAGGAGATCTGGGCCGATGACTTCGCTCAGCTAATCCGCCAGCTAGGACTGGCTCCGGCCTACGTAGGTGGATGGTCAGCTGGCTGCCGCATCTCCCTTTTGCTGGCCATCCGAAACCCGAAGCTGGTGAAGGGACTGCTCTTGGGGTGGGTAACGGGAGGAAGTGTAGCCGCAGAGCAGTTGGCCTACCAGTATTATGGTGAGTTCATCGAGGCCGCCGAGAGGGGCGGCATGGCTGCTGTGGCCGAGACCCAGTTCTTTACCGAGCGCATTGCCGAGAACCCCGCCAACCGAGAGAGACTGTTATCTATGGATGTTCAGGGGTTCATCAAGGTGATGAGCCGCTGGCGCACCTTCTTCACTCAGGCGTCGGGACAACCCGTTATTGGGGCGACGGAGGAGCAGCTTGCCTCCATTCGTGTCCCCACAGTGATTGTGTCAGGCAACGACGAGATGCACACGCTAAGCGCGGCTCAAAACCTGCATCGCCTGCTGCCCCAGTCGGAGTTTCACGATCCGGTCATCCCCCGCGACGAGTGGGATCGACTGTGGGCCGGACCGCCCGAGGAGCTGGCCCGGGTGCGGGCCGAGCGGGCGTGTCCCATTTTTCTGAAGTTCTTGGAGCGAGTGGAAACTCGCCAGCCTGTGCCGGGTAACTAACAGGGGTTTGGTGGTCAGCCTGAAGGATCGGGCGTGGTTTTCTGTTCCTATTGACTTCAAGCAATATTGAGAGAAGGAAACTTAATGGCAATTCAACAAAAAGGGGCGGTACTGGGGGTAGACCTATACGAAGCCGCCAAAGTCCGGGGGCTCAAGTTTAGACGGAAGACGGTTCCCAAGGATAAGCATATAGTGGTAAACGGCTTTCGTCTTCATTATCTAGACTGGGGAAGTCGTGGTAAGCGTCCTATGCTTCTCCTTCATGGTGGAGGCCAGACGGCCCATTCCTGGGACTTTTTCTCCCTGTGCCTCCGGGATGAATACCACGTCTATGCACTGGATCAGCGGGGGCACGGCGATAGTGAGTGGTCACCCGGATCTGATTATTCGGAGGCGGCACATCAGAGAGACATAGAGGGCTTCGTCAATGCACTGAAGCTGGACAACTTTGTCATGATCGGGTTGTCCATGGGGGGAAATAACTCATATACCTACGCCGCTAAGTACTGGAACAAGATTGCTGGCCTGGTAATTGTAGATGTAGGTCCGGAGATAATCCTTGAGGGCAGGCGGAATATCCACAACTTCACCTCAGCACCTGCCGAGCTGGACTCAGTAGAAGAGTTTGTGGAAAGGGCAGTGGTCTATAATCCCCGTCGCCCCCGGGAGATGCTCAGGCGCAGCCTCCTTAATAACCTACGGCAAATGGGCAACGGAAAGTGGACTTGGAAGACGGACCGGCGTCGTCTGCTGGAGGCCGGGGCCAACGCTGACATTAGGGACTCCCAGGAGATAATAGACAGGAGATGGGGCTACATCCGAAGCATCCGCTGCCCCACCCTCATCGTCCGAGGAGCCGAAACGGATGTGTTTTCCCAAGAGGTGGCAGATCGCATGGCGCAGCTCATTTCTGGGACCAAGGTTGTAAACGTCTCTAAAGCCGGTCATACCGTCATGGGGGATAACCCCCCTGAGTTCGAGGCGCGTGTTCGAGAGTTTCTAAGCACCCTCCGATAAAGCGCAACCTATTTGAGGAGGCCATGTGATGAAGCGAGCCTATGCAGATACTCCGGAAGGACAGGTGCACTATGTCACCGAGGGCTCAGGTGAACCTATTGTTCTTCTACACGAAACTCCTACATCATGGGCCTCTTTCGCTCGGCTAATTCCACTTCTGGCGCAGAATTATAGGGTGATAGCTATGGATACCCTCGGTTTCGGAGACTCCGATCCCCCTCCCTGGGAGTACGAGATAGAGAAGTGCGCCGATAGCGTCGTGCATTTTCTGGATTCATTGGGCATAACCAAAACAAATCTTGCAGGGGAGCGGACGGGGGCTACTATGGCCCTGGAAGTGGCTGCGGGGTGGCCAGAGCGAGTCCAGAAGTTGGTCTTAGCCGGGTTGCCATACTGGCGAGATACTGAGCGACAGGCTCGACTGGAGCGGGAAGAGGCAGGGAATACAGGGGCCTACGAGGAGGATGGTTCCCATTGCAGCAGGACTTGGCAATTCGCAGTGACGAGAAGAGAACAGGGAGCTGGGAAAGGCAATATTTCCGAGCAGGACCTGGAGTTTATCAGGGCCTATACCTTGGGTGCGCTCAAAGCTGGACAGCGCTACAAGGGGATGCATCTAGCTGTGTATGGTTATGACCCTAAGCCCCGCTTGTCCCTGGTTCAAGCGCTGACGCTGGTGTTAAATGGATTAACAGATATTGGTGCTTCCCCGTATACTGTGCGATCCCAGGAGGTTCAGGCACTTATTCCGGGGAGCAGCTTAGGTTTGGGCGATGGTGGTGACGCGCAGGTAATAAATCTTAAAACCGACCAGGTGGCCGAAACGATCCGCCAGTTCTTGAATACTTCTAAAAGCTGAAAACTCAGATATTGAATCGTAACATCGTAGTTGAGATGGAGGATTATCGTGCCTATTGAGCAGGTCTCTCCAGAGTTGGAACGCATCGTGTCAGCGGACCAGGAGATCGAAGAGCTGGGCAGAGGCTATCTCACTACCGAAGGGCCCCTATGGTATCGTGAAGAGGGATATCTCCTGTTTAGCGACATTCGCAATAGCCGTAGGATGAAGTGGACTCCAAAGGAAGGTGTATCCTTGTTTCAAGAATCTACAAATGAAGGTAACGGCCTTACGCGAGACCTCCAGGGCAGGCTGATTGCTTGTGAGCACAGTAGTCGTCGTGTGTCCCGCATTGAGGCCGACGGCAGCATCACCGTCGTGGCAGAGCGCTACGAGGGCAAAAGGTTAAATCGTCCCAACGACGTGGTAGTTAAGTCCGATGGGAGCATATATTTCACCGACCCTGGTGCGCCGGGCCCAGAATTCGACCTGGACTTCCCTGGAGTCTATCGGGTCTCTCCGAACCTGAGCGCCATCACCCTGGTAACTCGGGATATGGCGAGGCCAAACGGCCTGGCATTTTCCCCCGACGAGAGTATCTTTTACGTGACCAACAGCCTCCCAGATAAATATATTCAGGCCTTCGATGTACAGAGCGATGGGACGCTAACAAATGGTCGTCTCTTCTTTGAGTTCACGAGTGATCGGCCTGGTAATCCCGATGGTATGAAGGTGGATGTAGAAGGCAACGTGTATTGCACAGGGCCTGGGGGAGTGTGGATTATAGATGCATCGGGCAAGCACCTGGGGACTATTTTGACCGGAGCAAACCAGACGACCAACTGCGGCTGGGGTGGTGAAGACTGGAAGACCTTGTTTATCACCATCCGTGAAACCGTGGGCCGCATCCAATTAAAGATTACGGGGATACCAGTCCCCCCTTAAAGCCTCTCAAGTCTGCGGGAAGCTCAGGCAGAGTTCGGATACATACAAGTTAGCCATTTCAGTGATGACCGTTAGCTACTATTGCAACATCTAAACGAGGCATCACCAAGGTTGAGTTTCATCATGCCCTCCTAGTCCAGCTCGGCTGTCTCTTCCTACGGGCTGGCGCTGTCTCGTACATCCAAAGGGCAACCACACCAGCGCTGGCAAACATAGCCAGCGCGGTGAAGTAGAAGCCGTAGTTAAAACCAAGCAGGTCCGATATTGCCCCAATAAGCAGGGCGCCCACAGCGTACCCCAGGTCCCGCCACATACGATAAACCCCCAGGGAGGTACCGCGCCAAAGGGGATGAGAGACATCGGCGATGGCCGCTAGCAATGAGGGGTACAGAAGGGCCATACCCACGCCGATGATGGCCGCGGTACCAATCCATGAGGCTACCCCTGAAAGGGTGACGGTGAGCCAAACGCCTCCGCCACACAAAAGCAGGCCCGTCACGATAGGCCACTTCCTTCCTACCTTGTCTGTCATAGGCCCTGTGCCCAGCTGAAGAATGCCCAGGTGAAGCCGTAGACGCCCACGATAAGCCCGATCTGTCCAACCCCTAGCCCCTGGGCCTTAAAGAAGAGGGGAAAAGAGACCCATACCAGGGCATCGGTGAACTTGTGGACAAGCCCGGCCTGGCTGGCGGCGAACATTGCAGGGTCTTGCCACGTGGTGAGCTTGAAGATATCTAGGAAAGGTGGTCTATTGGTGAGTGGAGTTGGTGGGCTTAGAGTACCTCTTGGAGTTTGATTCACATCATATAGATCGGCTTCGGCTTGTGCCAGGTGTCGTGTCTCTTTGGCCAGACCCACGGCAATGCCAAGGGCCGCCAGGATAACCACGAGGCCAAAGTAGAATGGAACAGGGCGGAGACCGTAGGCCGATGCCAGATAGCCAGTAACCAGGGCGCCTGTGGCAACTCCTGAATAGCCCGCGGACTCGTTGATACCGGTGGCCAACCCTCGCCATCGGGTGCCTACCAGGTCCATCTTCGAGGTCACTGTCATGCTCCACGCCAGCCCCTGGTTCACACCCATGAGGATGTTGGCACCCACGATCCACCACCAGCTAGTGGCCCATATGATCATCATGGGAATGGGCACGGCCACCAGCCAACCTACCACGAGCACAGGCTTTCTACCCCAAGATTCGGATAGGAGCCCTCCTACTAGGTTGAGGAGCGCCTTGACTATTCCAAAACTCACTACGAAAGAGAGGATTACGCTGGTGGAGGCGATGGCAAATTCATCCTCTGCCAGGACAGGCACTACGGTGCGCTCCAGCCCCACGGTGATGCCCACAAAGAAGACCAGTAGGGTCAGTACCGAAAACTGGGGAAGGTTGGCCCGGATACCTAGGGTGGGTCCCAGTCCGGATATATCTCTGTTTCGGGTGAGATTGCGGCGGAACATCACCCTAGCAGTACCCCCATCGGACAACCAACAGACACAGAAGATTCATGGGCCTGAGGCGATTAGCGAGGAACAGGGATGCCCGGTATCTTTAGCTGGATACGGTACAGGGCTTCGAGAGTGGTGATAAACAGGGTCTTCCAGTCTTCACCACCCCAAGCACAATTGGTCGTCTGGTTTGCTCCGGTCAAAATAGTCCCCAGGTGCTTGCCCGAAGCATCTATGATCCACAGTCCCCCAGGCCCTGTGCAATATATGTTGCCCTCTACATCCACCTTCATACCATCGGGCATGCCAGGTCTATCGCCTGTAAACTCGAAGAACACACGGTCAGTGGCGAGGGCCAGGGTACCATTTGGCTGGATGTTGAAGGCCCTTATATGTCTCCTTCGGGAGTCATCTATGTAGAGGACGCTCTCATCGGCAGAAAAGGCTAAGCCGTTGGGCAATATGAAGTCGCGAACTAGCAAAGTGATGGTGCCAAGGTCGGGGGTGACACGATACACTCCGGCAAAGTCTAGGTCCATCTCTGGGTCCGGCGCACCGGGATCGGTGAAGTATATGCTCCCGTCGGACTTAACCACCACGTCGTTGGGGCGGTTCAGAGGCGTGCCCCGGTAGTTGTTTGCTACAACGGTAATGCCTCCGTCAGCCTCGAAACGGGACACACAGCGACGGCCAGCAGGGCCTGGACCCTTCTCACCCAGCGAAGTTGTTCCTCCGCATTCGCAGACTACTAACCTGCCCTGGAGGTCTAGGGTAACTCCACTGACGTAATTAGTGGGCTCTTGGAAGAGTGTAATACCTTCGTGGGTTGTCCACTTCATTCTTCGATTATTGCCACCATCGCTGAAAAGCAGGTACTCCTCTTCCCTATACCATACTGGCCCCTCGCCAGATTGGTAACCCCTGCCCAACTCTTCGATATCTTGGTCCGGTGACACGATGCTGTCCAGTTCGGGCGAGATCTTTTCTATTGGCATGATAACCCCCTTATACGGAGATTCCTCAATTTAGTTTGGTGCTTCTTGGCAGGGGCATCAGTCGCGACGACAGCGATGGCTGTTACTTTTGGGCAAAAGCTTGTTCAGCCTGGGAATAAGCTGGTGAGAGAGAATATTGACATGCCTTTAGCGATGAAAGAGGGGTTACTTGATCCAATCGGCGACCCGCTCGGCAATCATGATAGTTGTGGCGTTGGTATTGGCGCGAATGACATCAGGCATAACTGATGCGTCCACCACTCGGAGCCCATTAAGTCCGTGCACCAAGCAATATTGGTCTACAACTGCCATAGGGTCCGAGTGTGGCCCCATCTTGCAGGTGGCGGAAGAGTGCTGGGATGTAGTGGCGTTGCGAAGCAACCAGGCATCTAGCGCTTGGTCCGAGGCCAGATCCTTGTCTGTGGGGGATAGTTTCTCTTCTATGATTCCCCCGAAGGCTTCCTGTTCAAATAGCTGGAGGCATAAGCGCACGTTCTCGCGCATGCGCTCCCGATCCCAGGGGTTGGCAAGGTATCGATATTCGAGGTGAGGCTGGACCTTTGGGTCGGTAGAGGTGAGCAGCAGCTCACCGGCACCAACACTCTGCTCCAGGGTGCAAGAGAAACGAACGATCTCGGCCTCACCAGGGTCTCCTCCAGGTAGAACCTGGGAATAGGAGGGTTGGATTTGAAGATCGCTACGGGCGTTTGAACCGCTAGCGGTATAGCGGAGGCACACTTTAGGAGGCAGTGAATCGGGATCCAGTCTAAAACCCTCTTTGACACGCACACGGAGGGTTACCATGGGATGGTCCCTCAGATTCTGTCCCACCCCAGGCAGGTCTCGCACTAGCTGGATTCCCAGGCTACTCAGGTGGTCTGCAGGCCCGATACCGGAAAGCATTAGCAGTTGGGGTGAAGCGATGGCTCCAGCGCTCAGTATGATCTCTTCCCCCTCCACTATGAACCTCTCACTACCGCTTTCTACCTCAACTGCCGTAGCTTGATTGCCGGTAAAGATGATACGCCTGACCAATATGTTGGGCCTGATGGTAAGGTTAAGGCTATGACGAGAAGGGTTCAGGTACGTGATGGCGGTGCTCATTCGGATGCCATCATGGTGGTTTAGAGGGATTGGAGCTACTCCAAGGGTATCCGGGTTGTGCATGTCCGGGTCCTCGGGAAAACCTGCAGCGACGCAGGCTCTATAGAAGGCCTCCACAAGTGGTGGCCAATTCTCTCGCTTGGGTCGGCGGACTGGGATTGGGCCCTCGGAGCCGTGAAAGTCGTCATGTATGTCCAGGTCTGTTTCCATTCTCCGAAAGTAAGGCAAGACCTTTAGGTAGCCCCACTGGTCGTTACCCCAGGAGGCCCAATTGTCGTAGTCTTCGGGAATACCCCGTAGGAACGTTTGTCCGTTGATGGCGCTGGAACCCCCTACTGCCTTACCCCGGGGGACAGGCATGGGATCAGGTCGCTGTGGGGTGGCTGTGCCCCAAAATGCCCAGTTGTGAGGGTTGGTTGGCGCGGAGACAACTGCCGAGTTGCTGTTGATTCCGTACTTTATCTCCTGGGGGGTTTGCTCCAAGTCAGGATAGTCAGGGCCCGCCTCCAGAAGCAACACTGAGCGACTTCGGTCCTCTGACAAGCGGGCAGCCAAGACACAGCCGGCAGAACCTGCTCCGACTATGATAATGTCGTATTTCATACATTCTTCCTTTTACAGGAATGGAACGTTCTTTTGATCTGCTTCTTTGCTCGCCGTCTACCCTTTGCCCATGTTTATAGCATCCCATTTTCGCCGGACCTCAGCGCACTCCTGGGGTAAGATGCCTGTCACTATCTCGACTCTGTCGCTCCACCGAGACATTTCAAGGAGTTTCTCCACTGCGTAGGGCCCCCAGCGACTCTCCGCGGGGTTGTGGCGAGCACCCATTACAAGTGTATTTATCCCGCTTGTCATGATAGCGCCGCAGCACATAGGGCACGGCTCAAAGGTGGTGTAAAGGGCACATCCGGACAGGTCAACCTCTCTCAGCGCTGTGCTTGCCTCGCGCAGGGCGACAACTTCGGCATGGGCTGTCGGGTCAAGGGTAGAGGACACAAGATTTCGGCCTCGTGCGACCACGGCTCCATCCCTCACTACTACAGACCCCACAGCGATGTTTCCTTCCTCCCCTCCCCTCTCAGCCTCTTTTATCGCCTCTCTGATGAATTGCTGGTGGTTCGTTGTCATGGTGTCAACTCCATTTATTATCTACCAGCACCACTTGTCCTGTATGGAACCCATCGGGTACCCTAAGCCACTATTAAACTCCCGGTCGGTTGGCTCAAAATCTTGCCGATATGCCATTTATCTGATGCCGGTCACCCTTACTTGGGCCAGCAATTTGCGGTAACTGACCAGTCCGCCAACAACTGACCATGATGCACATATATCAGCCCTCGACAGACAGGAAATTCACCGCATTCTGATACGTTCGACGTGGCTGATCTGAGAAGTGGTGTCTAAGGCTAGGGCGGGCCCTTGCCTGTGCGTACCCTCTCTATATATTCGGCCATTGCTTTCTCAACTGTGTACTGGGGTTCCCAACCCAGATCAGTACGTAGTCGTTTGTTGCTCATCAGTCGGTCTATCTCAACAGGCTCTGAGCTGACAGTAATCTGAGCCTCTGGGAGAAGCTTTAGTAGGGTATTTTTCCACTCCTCCATTCGTATTGCCTGTGCCTTCATGTTATAGAGTCGGTGTGGGGGGTTCTCCACAGTCAGGGCGCGATACCAGACGTCGGCTGCATCCATACCATAAATCCAGTCTCCCAATTGATCGTCGGGTGGCATCACCACCGGTCTCCCTTGGAGGACCATCCCAGGCGCGTCGCCCCAACTTCCGGGTGCGCCGATGCCCCTCGACATTTTCCCAGTACCGAACACCATGGGGGGCCTTATACCGATGACATCGAGATTATAGTGTTTCACGTAGAATTCGGCCTCAAGCTCGTTGAATAGCTTGCACGCTCCATATAGGATGCCTGGTCTAGGCATTACATCTTCAGATTGCTCCTCGTCCTCTATGGTGCGGCGGTGGGCATGTATTGCGGCTGAGCTAGCATAGGCCACCCTTTTAACCCCGTGAAGACGAGCGGCCTCGAAGACGTTGGTGGTGCCAATGCAGTTGATTTGAATGGCACGATAAGGATTGACGTAGACAGGCGCTCCCAGCACAAATGCCAGGTGGACGACTCGGTCCACATCGTACTTCTGCATGGCGTCCAGCAACTCTGGGAGTTGCAGCACGTCTCCGCGTACTATATTTAAATTGTCTTGGATTTCGGCAAAATTGGCGTAGTTGGTGGAGGGATCAAAGATGGTTACGCTGGATTCCCCCTTCTCCTGGATCAGATACCTGGCAAGATGGGAGCCGACCAGTCCCGTACCACCGGTTATCATTACGGACATAAGTATTACCCCCTCATTTTGAAAGGTAGCTTTTGAAGCCCCGTAGAATCTTAGCATCAATACCCTTGATTGAAAAGATTGACTTCACCAGGAGCACCTGATTACGCCAGAAGAGGCGGATCAACCTAGGAAGCCGCTGTCCTGGCATAAAGGTGTGAAGTGCTGGCACCTCTTGCAGTTTCTCCGACAAGGGACCTAACGCCATTGCTCATGGTTTAGCTGTATGTGAATATTACAGCGGAGGTTGATTCCAAGGGACGAGAATAAAAGCAATATAGTCTGCCAAAGAATTCTTACGAGATTCAACTTTCCGAGAAATTATTAAAAAAGATTTAAAACTATTGCCACTGGATGATTCGGTGGCGTATAATATTCCTCAGTTATATCAATAGATTGTCAGCGCTCTTAACTGGCGTGGATGTGTATGGCTAAGGTGTAAGTTGGAGAGTAAATATATATTACATAGATATACAGCAAACTGAACGATATATATTACTCGGAATGATATATAATACTCAGAACAATTCAGAAGAATGCTTTTCTTCATCTTCGGAGTTTAGGTTTGCTGCCAGATTTGGTGTTTATGCGTGTTAGCTAAGAAAGGAGAGACTTGTTCGGCAATCTGAAAATCGTAGCGGGGAAAGTAAAGCGAGAGTTCAAGACATATCAACTTGTATTCAGGGATAGTAGGACACCAAGGGTGCCAAAGATTCTTCTAGGTGCTGCATTTATTTACTTTTTTCTACCGGTGGATCTTATCCCTGATTTTATTCCTGTGATAGGCCATCTCGATGACATTATTATTATTCCCACCCTGGTGCTCTTAGCGCGAAAAATGATCCCCAAGGAGATTATCGAGGATTGCAGATTAAGAGCCCAGAGTGCATAACAGATGCTTTAATGTTGGTTCAATAAGGACGTATCAGTCATGTGTGAGAAGTGCTGTCGATGAACGTACGCCGCCCTCTTTAACTATCGATACGGGGGATGGATTGCCCCCACTCTAGGAAGTCTGGTAGCAGGGCCTCAGCGACGTAAACCTGGCGAGCTGGTCCCACGGAGTAATCGCGGCCGTATTGGTGTCCACCAGCCACAAGCCGTATAACGCGGTCTCTATTCTTTCCTCTATGGAAGTCTCTGTCGTGTCGCCCACAACTTTCTCCACCTCCACCTCTACGATGATACTATCCCTACCCTCCACGAGCCAGCGTTGTGGAGTGTCCTGGAAAGATGTGAAGCTAGTGGTAGTCGGCTTAGGATCCTCAAAGCAATCGTAGCTAGCAACCCAGACGAGAAGTGCGGCCTGTTGGCCTGTGATTACAGCCTGAGAAGATGCTCTAGCCAGCATTACACAGGTCTCTGTTGTCTCTCTGGCTATCGAATCTGCTGGAATGATCTCTCCAGTGAAGGCGTCCACCAACCATAGACCGTAGTGGGTGATCGTTGATTTCCCCTCCACCACCCAACGCTCGGGGGTGTCCTGATATGCAGCAAAGCTTTCCAATGACGGAAAGTGACCAAAACAGTCGAACACAGTTGCCCACACACGGAGTTGGGCCTCGTCTATTGTACCCACTAGTGGGGGTGGGAATGGGGTAGAGGTGGGCGTTGGAATAGGAGATGTAGGAGTAGGTATCGGTGTGGGAGTGGGTGTGACCGTTGGGGTAGGAGTTGGTGTAAGAGTTGGCGTAAGAGTTGGCGCCAGAAAGAGGGGAGGTGTAGCCCCTCTACCTAGAAAAGCTACAGGATTCCCACAAGAAATATTGGGAATGGTGATGTCAGCTGCCACCGAGTCCAGGGGTGTTACCTCTCTTGTGTCATCGAGGACCTGCCAGCGACCAAAGCTGAAATTCAGGCTCCCGTTGTCGCCGATGACCTCGCTCTCCCACCGCTCTTCCTCCACGTTGTAAATGACGCTGATCTGGACCTTTACTGGGGTCCCGCCGCCGAGGGATATTTGATCCGCACACTGGCTCACTGTCTGAAAGACCAGACGCTGAACGTCAGCAGAGGTAAGGTTGGGCGCTGAGGTAGGTGTGGGGGTGGCTGCTGTGGGTGTGGGTGTGGGGACAGGGGTGATGGGTTGCCTTACCTGAGGGGTGCGAACAACTGCGCCAGCGGGGGTGGGACCGCCGTCCCCTCCAAAGGGGTTACAGGCCCCAAATACAACAGCCAATATCACTAGACCTAGAATCACGGCTGGTCTGGGGCGTGCCGTTATATTGTTAGGGATTTTCACCTTCTGGTCGGAGGCTCCTTAGGGGAATCTCGGTCCCAATGGACGTAAGCATACTGAAGGCACTAAGAGTAAGTCAATCACACATCACGCATGTTTCAATCTAACGACAGCTTTGCCTGTAGCCCTGCTCAATGTGGGCACAAAACCGTCCAAAGTCCGAGGGATTGAGGAGAAGTTCTTCAGCTCGCCGGATGATGGTGGTGTAACACGTCATTTTGTCTTCCTCTTTATCTAGAGCTTTGCAGAAGGAAAGAGCGTCATCAGCGCCACCGGCATCCCAGAACCAGTCCTGGACCGCTCCAGAAAGACAGTGGCGGCGGTTCTGTTCCTCGCTGACTTTGGAACAAAGTCCTATTGCCCTTTGAGGGTCTCCGCGAGAAGCACTGCCTACATCTCGGCCCATGCTGTTGAAACATAGGTACTGAATCGGCTGAGGTATGGTGTCGCAGGCTTGGCCTACCTTTTGAAAGTCACCTTCGAAGAGCTGGAGCATATGTGAGGTCTGGTAAAAGTAGCACGCTCCTAGGTATTTGTCCTCCAGAATTTTACAAGGATAGTGAGGATCGTCGGACAGGTATTCAGTAAAATGTCCCATGGAGCCAGATAGCCCTCCTACCACATTCTCCATAAAGATACCTGAGTAGCAAGAAGCCTGATCTTGCCCTGCGCTTAGCCGATCACATGCTCCCAGGGCGTCGTGTAATTGGTAGTTTGTCCAGGCCATGATTCCGTGTCCGATGCCGCGGACACATTGGTGCCGAAAAAAAGAGTTGAGAGAATCGGAGCAGATTAGAGAGATGTTGCTTTCCAAATCAGTAGTGCCATAGGTGTGGAAGAAAGCCTCGGTCGCTCCATGATACCCTCCAGAGTGGCATTCGTGTCCCATAAGGGAAAATGCCCTAGCACCGAATTCTTCGTAGGCAAACCTTCCCAGTACGTGGGCGCGTTGATGGCAATCAACGCCCTGGTCTGTCTCATGGTCAGAAAGGGCTCTTAC
This sequence comes from Dehalococcoidia bacterium, assembly GCA_965248115.1. Lineage (GTDB taxonomy): Bacteria > Chloroflexota > Dehalococcoidia > Lucifugimonadales > CBDFII01 > CBDFII01. The sequence continues at coordinate 48,081 of CBDFII010000005.1, read as the reverse complement.
CGCTGCCTCTGGACCGTGCTCTTTCATAAAGCTGACCAGGGCTTCATCATCCATTAACAAAAAAGCGATCTCTTTAGGCGATACCGTACCCAGGGGTTTGAACGTAATGTCTTCCTCATATTCGGCGGAGATGCTTCTGACTACTGGTGACGCTGCTTCACCAGTTACGATGACCAAGGCTGTTTGCTCAGGCTTAAGGTGGTTGTGGTATCGCCAATGGCCAACGCGATCAAAGACAAAGGTCCAGATTTTGCCGAGGAGACAGGTTCGCCAGGGTCGAACTCCGGGTAGATTTGGTGGGTGGGATGAATGTTAGAAGCGGGCCAAAAGGTGAGCTGCGAGCTATTTTGGAATTCTATTGCCTCTGTCTGGCGGATCTCAACCCTCTTTGGAGTGAACCCTTCTTGAGTATAGATGACTTTAATGATCGTGGTTTTAGGTGTGGCGTCCTTGGCTCCACATGACGCTATCACCAGAGCAGCGATAGCTATTACCACTATTGACAATGGCAGCAGCCGGCTTGGGAGGTGCGAAGCTCTAAGTGGTGGATGGTTCCACAAAAAGCAAGCCACTAAGCTCCTCGGGGCTGAGGTAGTGATCGGTTTCCTCAAGTTGGTGTATGATTTCCACTAGACGCTGGTTTAGAGGAGTGGGGACGCCTGCTTGCTGGCCGAAACGTACTACATCGCCGTTAATGAAATCGACCTCTGTGGGCTTGCGTTTACCCCGGCTCCTCATCATAGAGCTTGCTATTATTTTTTGACCAGTAAAGCTTAAAGCTGGCATGGCTTCGGGAGGGATCTCCTCTGAGCTATTCTTCAGGTGGAGCTGGCGAACAGCGTCGAAAGCACTGGTGGGAAAATCTTGTGGAAAGACTAGCCGAATGGCTAGCACATCAACCACGCTAAGGGTCTCTTTTACCAGTGCTAGCGCAAGTCTGATGATGATAGGATGCTCGCTACACGTCGTCGTGTCCAGTCCCACAGCCGCCTGGACTGACATCTGGGTATTGGTAAGCAGCTTGCCCCATCTGACACCAGCCAAGTTGTCAGTGACCTCGGTCTCTATGCCTCCGCGTAGGACAGCGGCAATGCGTTCGACTCGATCGGTACCCGGGAAGAAGGGCTCGCCAATGATCAGGTGTCCAGGGCCCTCCTGCCGAATTTTCCCTGGTTGCCAGAAGGCTACGGCAAACCTGACCACACACCCGATGATCTGCTCCTTGCCTAGTACACTGGCCGCCACTTCATCCCCGCTGATACCGTTTTGCACTGTTATTGTTGGAACACCGAAGGCGTAAGGCTTAACCTGCTCACAAGCTACCCGACAGTCCTGGACCTTGGTAGTAATCAGGAGAAGGTCCGGTGTGAAGTCCAGCTCATCCGCTGCTTTGACGGGGGCGACAAAGCCTCCGTAGGTCCCTTCTACAAGTAAGCCATGTTTCTGAATGGCGGCCACGTGAGCTGGACGTCCTATAAGGGTCACATCCTCTCCTGCTATCTGCAAGGAAGCGCCGATGCCACTACCAATGGCACCAGCTCCTTTGACCGCAATCCTCATTTCAGTTTGAGCCTTCCGATTACCTTTATGACCCTGGTACGACTCCTCTTCCTGACGGACGGGATTGTACTGACGACTGAAGGCTGGGTCAAGCTCTCAGCTTCCCCACCACGTACCTGCGCCTCATCTACCCTCAGTACGGTAAGTTGGTGTATACTCCTGGAACGACTTTATAAAGCGACGGCTACACAAAGGTTTCATCGTTTCTAAAAAGGAGGGTCAACATGAAATACAAGAGGCTTGGACGTACTGGGCTCAAGGTTTCGGAGATTTGCTTAGGGGGGATGACATTCGGTGACGAAGCCGACGAGAAGGAGACTAGTCGAATACTAGACGTGGCCTGGGATGCGGGAGTCAATTTTATTGATACTTCGGACGCCTATCCCTTTAGCAATACCACGCGCTCGGAGAGTGTTCTGGGGCCGCTTCTCAAGGGGCGACGAAGTGAAACTATTCTCGCCACCAAAGTTATGAGGAGGCTTAGCCCTCATCCGAACGATGCAGGACTATCCCGTAAACACATTATGGATGCGGTGGATAACAGTCTGCGGAGGCTTCAAACCGACTATATAGACCTATATCAGGCGCATGCTTGGGACCCGGAAACTCCAATAGACGAGACCATGAGAGCCTTTGACGACCTCGTACACCAGGGGAAAGTGCGCTACATTGGCTGCTCCAACATCGATGCCTGGCAGGTTTGCAAGTCGATGTGGGTCAGCGAGGTACACAATCTGGCCAGGTTCGACTCTGTTCAGCCCCGCTACAATCTTCTAACGCGAGATATCGAACAAGAGCTTTTACCTTTGTGTGAGGCTGAAGGGGTGGGAGTGATTCCTTTTAACCCACTGGGGGGAGGTTTCCTTACTGGCAAATACAAGAAAGGCGAAGAGCCAATGCCAGGGACACGTTTTGCTGAAGGCTTTACACGAGCAGGATACCGTAAGCGGTATTTAACCGACAGAAACTTCGACATAGTGGAGAAGCTTAAGGACATTTCCGACGAGCACGGTCGAGACATGATCCACGTGGCCATTGCCTGGGTCCTTGCTAACCCTGTCATCACCTCCGTAATCGTTGGAGCCTCCTCGGCCAGCCAGCTGGAGGCGAATCTGGGGGCGGTTGATGTAACCCTTACCGATGAGGAGATGGAGGCCTGCAACCGGTTGTGAACCCCGGTCTCTTGCCACCATCTCCCCTTGTTTCACACTTAGACTTGCTGCCGGAGATATTATTCACGCCGACGAGCCACGCTGTAGGACTAGTCCCGGTAGATTAGAGTGTCGGGCTGAAAGGCGGCCCAAGAAAACCAGAAGTGATTGGCGTGGACGATAGGTATTAGTTTCTTTCCAGTAAGTGGGCCTTCGATGGCTTGACCCAGGATATTCCAGGCGGTCCCCGTCTGTTCGTCAACTATTTTGTCGCCATCTGCCCGAAAGGTGAGCTTTTGGCCCTCCAGATGGGAATCAAAAACTCCTGTAGCTCCCACGTCTCGGGACTCCCGGATAGGCGTCTTGTCAAGGGCTGATCGTGTCCCCGATACGTGGAAAACCACGAGGTCCTGGTCATTGACTGTGTAGTTGACCACCTTTTCCTCCTCAAGGACGGAGAAGGGAAAGGCGGCGGCGACATCGCCGATTGTTACTGCCGCTACTCGCTCCTTGGGCAGCAGACGCCCATCCAGATCACCATCGAACAGGAAGGGTGGGTTATCGACGCGGTCATAGCCTGCGTAGGGGTTCCCTCCATAGGGGCGAGAGTGCCCGGTGTCCCGGGAGAGCACCTTGCCCTCTGGGTTGGCATCCTTGAAGTCCTGCCAGGAGATGATAGATGCTGGCAGGAAGGTAAGCTTTTTCCCAGTCAGCTCTCCAACGATGGCCTCGCCGGTGAACTGCTGCCACCATGACTCGGTCTGACGGTCCCACATAACCAGGTCGCTATTGCGTAGATTCCCGGAGGTCCCAAAGTCGTACACCACTCCATCCAGCCTTCTGTCGAAGACGATAGCGGAGTTGCATAGGGGGCAGAAGGTAGCTGATACCGGCACACCCCCAACCACGTCGTTCACGATCTCGTGCCAGGTCATGATCTGAAGAGGATAGGCCCGGGCATCTCCGTTTAATTCAAAGGCTATGACGGGTTCATTGCTGTCAAGCCACCGGTCGGCATCAGAGGGAGTTGTGAATTTGGGATCATCGAGGGGAGGAATCCCATCGCGGGGAGGACCACCGCCAAATATTTCGCTATAAGGTACACTGTGCAGGCTGAAGTCGGTTTCCCAACCGCGTGTGGAAATTCGGGCGCTCCTCAGTTCATTCTCGAAGTCCGGGTCAGGCTCGATTACCGCGGCAGGGGCTGCGGTCGAGGTTGGCGTAGGAGCAGTCTCTTGAGTCGGCGTGGGTGTTCCTTCAGTGGCGGGAGGTGGAGCACCCGGTGAAGAGGTAGTAGGAGTTGGCTTGGGAACAGCCGTTGGAGTAGCTGTGGAAGTCGGTGTGGAGATAGCTGTGGGAGTGGGAGTAGAGGTGGGGGTCACCCCTCTTGTGCAAGCGGCGACGATGAAAATTGTAGCAATTGCCAGCAGCCCGAGAATCCAAAGACGTTTCATATTATTGTTCCTTTAGGGGTGGTTTCTTATAATCAATTGGCGAGTCACTAATTATTGAGGTTTTCCTAGCCTCTGCCTAGCTTTTTTTACAGCAGTCCTCCGATGGTCAGCCAATAGAAGACGATGTAGGAGCCAGCCACGATCATTAGCCCAGCGCTGAGGGGCTGAACGTAGGGGAGGACCCTTCGCAAACCACTCACCATACCCTGTTTGAATACTGCCATCGCTACGGTCAGAATCATGATCACCAGCCCCATACCCAGCGCGTAGAGAATGAACTGTCCTACGGCAGCAAGGGTTCCCGAAACCGCTAGGGTGGTGGCCACCACCGCGAGGAAGATGGGTAAGGTGCAGCTCAAAGAGGCCGTGGCGTAGCTCAAGCCGAAAAAGAAGTACCCTCGCACACCCACTTGGCCTGGATTTCCCATGCGGGCTGCCGCTCGTCCGGCGAGTGACGTGTATAGTTTGCCGCCACCTAGTAGCCAAGAGCCTACGATAGCTAGCAGAACTCCGATGCCCAGGCCTAACCAGGGGATGATTTTGACGATGGACTGGGCCCCCGCTCCGATGACCAAGCCCGCTATGCCAAACAGCAGGACGAACCCGGAGGTGACCACTCCACCGACCAGTAATGGTCTGGTCAGGCGCAGAAAGGGATTGCGATGGGTCGTATCCTCCTCATTGGAGCCCAGGTACAGGCCCAGGTAGGCAGGGAGCATAGCAAATCCGCAAGGGTTGAGGGTGGACATCATACCGGCGCCAAAGGCGAAGCCGAGGGGGGCCAGGAGCCCCAAACCTCCCAAGAATGAGCTGGAGTTGCCTGACAGGCCCTCAACAAATCCGTTGAGTCCACTGATGCCACTGCTATCTCCCGTGAGAACGGCCCCGAAAAAGGCTAGGGCCAGGGCAAGGCTTCCCACCAGAAAGGGAATCAATGGCGCTCTCAGTGGGTTGGCTCTTTGTACCGATGCTAGTCTCATGCTTGTAATCTCCCCCTTCTACATCCTCTCGCCAGATGCTTCGAGGAGCTCCTTTATAAGCTCCTCCAACTTTTCTCTGTTGAGGGCCCCGGTCCAGGTATTGAAGACCTCGCCGTCTGGTGTTAGGAAAAGGGTAGTGGGCATTCCTCGAACTTGGTAGGCCCTGACCACCTGGGCGTCAAAGGTAGTGCCAGTGGGGTAGGTGACCCCGAGCTTTTGGATCAACTCTTTACCATCGTCCCGGGATCCTAAACCTACGAAGGGGCCTATATCCAACCCGAAGAAGTTGACGTTGCGCTGGAACTGGTGGTAGACGGACTGGATATCCGGCATCTCAGCACGACAAGGAGGGCAGAAGGCGGCCCAGAAGTTCAAGACTACGGGGCGTCCTGTGCCGAAGAGATTGGAGAAGTCGATCTCACTTCCTCCCAAGACATCTTCGCCTTGGTAAGAACTCAGGCCGAAGTCGAAGGGCAGATTAGTCACGAGAGCGTTGGTTGTCTGGTTTGTCTGAGATTCCACCGCAGGTGGCGGCGTTACGTCGGGCGGCGTAGAGGCAGGTTCTGGGCCTTCAGATATACGTAAAGCGCCACCACAAGCGGCCGCGATGAGCGCACTTACCATAATTATCCCCATAAGGCCCCGCATCCGGAATCGCCCAAGCAGTCGATGCCTGCCGGTCGTTTGAGTCCCGGTCATCTGCTGGCTGGGTATTTTGAAATTATTAGCCACGTGTCCCCTCCTCGAGTTCCATTCCTTCTCCTATTTAGTGGCATAAGGGGCAGTCTGTTGTTCCTTCTTCTAAGCCCTCTCTAACCTTTTTGATGTACGAAACCCTCTAGGGATGCAGGACATAAAAGGCCCCGAGATCGGCGCTGCGGTGTGTTGGATGGACCAGATACTCGGGGCGTAAAGTGATTATAGTACCCCTACCGCCATTTCTGTCATCTAATACTTTCAGTGACTGTCCTGAGCGTCTACGTTAGACTTAAATAATCCTTTGCTGGAAAGTACAATTTGTTGCTGTCTACGGCGAACGATTAAGCGAAGGTGTTATTTTAGTGTAGAGTAGTTGCGCCATGGTGTAAGACAACATATGAGCCAAAAGGAGCGGGCATTATGACCGTGAGACCCGAAGGAGCAGGAGGCCACGCCAGAAGAGATAGCGACTTCATTTTCCATGAGCTGACCCGGAGCATTTGCCCGGTATGCAAACGGGTCATTGATGCTCAAGTTATCCTACGAGATAACAGGGTTTACATGAGAAAGCGTTGCCCGGAGCACGGTTGGTTCGAAGGGTTGGTTAGCTCTGACGCCCAGATGTACGTGGCTTCGGCAGCTTTCAACAAACCGGGGACCATGCCTGTTCAGTTCAGCACCGAGGGGAAAGAGGGATGTCCCCTCGACTGCGGCCTCTGCCCGGAGCACAAGCAGCACACCTGCCTTGCTCTTATTGAGGTGAATACAGGCTGCAATCTTAGTTGCCCCATCTGTTTCGCTGACGCGGGAGAGGGTTTCTCTCTTACCTTGGAAGAGGTAGAGCGAATGCTGGACCGCTTTGTTGAACTCGAGGGGGAGCCGGAGGTGATCCTGTTCAGTGGCGGCGAACCTACCATACATCCCCAAATCCTTGACATGGTGCGGGCGGCCAAAGCTCGGGGCATCCCCCATGTGATGATCAATACTAACGGTCTCCGTATTGCCAAGGACGATCGCTTTCTTGCCGAGCTGGAGGAGCTACGGCCCACCATTTATCTTCAGTTCGATGGTTTGGAGCAACAGACTTATCGCAAGATCCGTGGCCAAGAGCTTTTAGATATTAAGCTCCGCTGCCTAGATCGCCTGGAGGAGATAGACCTGGACGTGGCGCTGGTAGCGGCAATTGAGCGCGGCATCAACGAGCATGAGGTCGGCGTCCTGGTCAAGTTTGGCATGGAACACCCAGCAGTTCGTGGGATCGTGTTCCAACCGGTAACACATACTGGGCGGCATTTACCCTTCAATCCCCTGGAGAGAGTGACAATCCCGGATGTCCTACATGGCATCATCCAACAGACCGGCGATCTGTTCCGCCAAGAGGACTTTGTACCAGTGCCGTGCTGTTTCCCTACCTGCCAGGTAAACACCTATGTCTATGTGAATGGTAGTCAGATTACACCATTGCCGAGGGTGTTCCCTGTGGATCAGTATCTGGACTATATTACAAACCGGGCCCTGCCGAAGGTTCCCTCCTTGCCGGAGGTCCAACAGGCGCTGGAGGGGCTGTGGTCGGCCTCGGCTGTGGCTGGCTCCACCAAGACAGCAAGCCAGTTTAGTTGCGCCTGTGGTGTGGCTATCGATCTCGACAGTGATCTGGGCCACTTGAAAAGGCACATATTCCAGATTGCCATCAAGGATTTCATGGACTCGTACACCTTTAGCGTTAAGCAGGTCATGAAATGCTGTGTAGGTGTCCTGGTGCCCGATGGGAGGCTTATCCCCTTCTGCGCGTACAACAACGTTGGTTACCGGGAGCAGGTTCGTGCTCAGTTAGCTCGCCGTCCAGAGGAGGCTCGCCGTGGGTGAAGATGCCCGTAGCGTTTTAGCTGTAGACATCGCCTGCTGCGCTGATCTTTACCAGTTGCCGATTGTTCGCATGCTATTGGGAGATAGTTGGCATCCCGGCGGACTGGCCTTGACGCGTGCACTGGCAAAGGAGCTCAAGCTAACGGGAAGGGGTCATCTTTTGGATGTGGCTTGTGGTCAGGGGGCCAGCGCTATCATGATGGCACAGGTCTATAAGTGCCGCGTGAGTGGAGTGGATGCTGACCCGCGCTCTTTAGAGGTGGCCCGCAAAGATTCCTTCCGCTATCGGCTCAACGGCCTTGTCAGCTTTATCCAAGGGGACGCTAAGGTCTTCCCTTTTCCCACCTCTTGCTTTGATGCCGTGCTTATCGAGTGCGCTACAAGCCTCATTTCAGATAGGAGAGACGCCTTTTCGGAAATGACTCGGGTATTGTGCCCAGGGGGGCGTCTGGCCTTGAGCGACGTCACCTTTAGCCCTGATGCCCTCCCGGCACCCCTTGACTTACCACTGGCTAGGGCACTGTGCATCCCGGTCAGTACGGGTCCCGAGGAGTATCAGAGACTCATCGAAGGAGTGGGCTTAACAGTACTGGACGCCATTGACTGGTCGCCAACGATCGTGCAGATTTTGGATAAGGCGGAATCGCTGGTAGGGGTGCTTCCCTTGTCTCCTTCAATGAGCCAGCAGGCCGGGAATGAGCTTAAGCAAACAGCAACTGCTCTTAAGTGTGTGCGACAGCTTGTAGAGGAGGGCAAGCTAGGTTACTGGGCGTTCATAGCGGAAAAGCCAGGATAATGCGTATAGAAGGTCGTCTGTGGGTCCGAGGCAGGATTCGAGTGTATGGCCGCTATTTGGGAGGTGCCTGAAACTAAGGTATTAGTAATCACCTCGCCTGACAGATGATGGCCAATCGTTGGGCTACTCCTTCGACGCCGGGTTTCTATAGTGTCGAGCATTTATTGTAGTGCTTAAGAGGGTCGAAGGATCACTCAGCACATCCCAAAAGGTGATACTAACGTTATGGGAGCATTTGAAAGCGAAGTGCTCCCAGTCGAACTTCCACTGTTCCCCACTGACCTTTTCAAGCCGCCGCTGGGCCTTGAGCAATTGGTCGGTTGTCCCGGACAATAGATAAGGAAAAGCACGCATCATTGGGAGGCCTCCCAAATCCTTTCACATTTTGCCTTATAGCATAACAAAGAAAGCACGTAAAGGGCCGTGACTCACTAATTGCCACCTACACTTATTTTCTTGGATGCAGAAATCCTTTTTGGGGATTGTACATTGATACTCTCCACTGATGGAGCTGCCAAGCCTGGCTCCTAAGACGGGTTTTTAAGACTTCCACCAGAGCTGTGCCCCTCAAACTTGTCCAGCCGATGGTTGAGGTGGCCTAAGTCCGTTACCAGATACTTACAGGTTAAACTGGGGGTCTACGTAATCGTTATCTTTCATGTATATCTGGATACGCTTCCGCTGACACTCAACTACAAGAATGCGGTTCTCTACCTCATCAAAGGCCACCGCGATAGGATGATGGAACCGCCATTCAATTTCTATGTTTTTAACCCTACGTCGTCCTTTCACCATATCCGGGCTGGCTTCCAGTTGTCGGCGGGCCCACATGGAGAGCTCCTGGGCATCCCCAATGAGGGAGGTTATTATATCCCCATCGGGTGCAAAGATCTGGACACGATTGTTAGCCCAGTCGCACACGTACACGTCCCCATCAGCGTCAACGGCCACGTCGGCTGGATGGTTAAGCTCCCCCGCTCCCGTCCCAAAAGTTCCGAAGGAAGAGATGAAAGTGCCGTCGGGGGAGAACTTCTGAACTCGGTGGTTCTTCCAGTCCGCGACGTATAAGTCGCCCTTGTTGTCAATGGTGATGCCCCAGGGCATGTTGAACTGGCCTTCACCGCTACCTTCCTCTCCGAAGGTTGCCAAAAAGGTGCCCTCTTTAGTGAACTTCTGGATTCGATTGTTGCCGCTATCTACGATGAGGAGGTTATCCTCCCGGTCAAAGACCATGCCGGAAGGGCCATTCAACTCCCCATCGCCATCTCCTGGTGTGCCCCATTTGTCCAGAAAATTGCCATCCTTATCAAAGAGAGAGATGCGCTGAAGCCACTCGTCGGCGACGTAGACTATTCCTTCCCTATCCAGAGCCACGGACGTGGGCCAAGCTAACTCCCCATCGCTCTCGCCATAGAGGCCGAACTCGCAGATGAATTCTTCGTCGTCGCCAGGGTTGATGGTGATCTTGCTGACCCGAGTGCCATGTCTCCTCTCTCCGCCTCGGCTAACCACATACGCTATCCCCTCTTGACCCAGGGCCAAGGCCGTTGGGAAGTGAAATCCGGGGCCTGTGAGGGTGTTTAGTCCTACCTGGTAACCAAAATTGTATACTCTCCCCGCTGCTATGGTCGTAAGCATCGCCCTCTCCCTAAGCTTGCTGACTTTTGGTAACTGTCTGTAGGGTACCCGTGCATTAATCTACTGGTGCTGACTTGCTGACGTTGCGGCCTTCTTAATGAGAGGCCTTTCCCCGCTCACTCAGGTGCTTCACTATAGCTCGTTTGTCTTCTAGCTCCTACCCGAACTGGTACTCTCGGGTAGCAACAATAAGTTGCATCATCTCGGCGACCCTCTGAGAAGAGGGGCTATCTTCACTTTGTGTGTCCCAGCGTAGATTACCTCCCTCTTGGGCCTGCTCGATGAGATTCTGTCGGGTTTCGGGCTCTAGCTCCAGGGGGCCTAGCAGGTCAAGACAGTCATCGACCAGGGCCTCAGGAGAGAGCTCTGCCTGGGTCATGAGCCGGTTAATCATGGACTGGACACCCGGCAGGCTGGTGTCACCCACCAGGTCGGCAACAAAGTTGACACGATCCATTAGAGAGCCACTATTTATCCACTCCTGGCCTGTGTGCCAGCCCTCTACGCTGGGTGGGTAGAGAAGGTCCTGGCCCATCAAGCCAGGTCGCATAGCCAGTTGGACGAAATCGGGCCTTGGCCTGCTATGGTTGCCTACCAGCTTATAGGTGCCCACTACTACCTCAGCGGGGCTTTTCACCTTGGCGAAGCGGGCCTCCTTGAAGAAATCAGAGTTGAACAGGAGGTGTAGAACGGGACGAATATCGTAGTTGGACTCGATAAGAGCCGTTGCCAGAGTGTTTATGGCCTCAGGGTCACGAGGAGACTCGATGGACCAGCTTGGCACCTGAGGCTCGTCGGCCACGAAGAAGTTGTACAGGTGGCGGGCGATGAAGCGGGCACAGGCTGGCTGCTGGATGATGATGTCCACAATATCTTCCCCGTTAAAGCGGCCATCGTGTCCCAGAAAGCTCTTCTCGCCGTCGTCATGGTCTTCGACCTTGTATTCGAAGTTCCAGTGGAAGTCCATGCCGTAGGGCACCCGGGGCAGCTTGGCCCCTATGGTCCAGCCGGTGAAGGCCCGGGAAGCGTCTCTCACATCCTCCTCGGTGTAGTTTCCCACACCCAAGGAGAACAGCTCCAGCAGCTCCCGCCCCCAGTTCTCATTGACTGCGTACTTGTGGTTCTCGTTGTTGTCTAGCCAGAAGATCATGGCAGGGTTCTTGGCCAGCTCGATGAGCAGGTCGCGAACGTTGCCCATGCAGTGGCGCCGGAACATGAATATCTGTTCCAGCATCTCGGGTTGTGCATCCACCTTTCCGTTTCCGGTGGCAAATATTTGGTGCCAGAAGAGGATCATCTTCTCTTGTAAGAGGCGTTTCGAATTCAACATGTGGTAAAACCAGTTGGAAACGCCGCCATAGGCCGCGCCGCCGGCGGACAGGGTGAAAGGCAGAAACCTTGCGATGATGTGCTCATCCAATTGAGGAGCATCCTCCGGGTGGAGGAGCTCTTCCACCGTGGCTTCATATCCTTCGGAAACGCGTTGCTCCAACTCCTCCCGCGTCTCTCCGAACCCAGCGCGGCGCATCAGATGAGCCATTAAAGCAATGTCTTTATCAGCCATACTCCCTTTCCCCTTTTCACATAGGCTCCTAGGTGGGAATGTCTATGCGGGTTTATTTTAGAGCAGGAGGTGCTTGATTTCAACTATGACAATACGATCCAAAGTAAAGTGGCATGTTAACCGTTATTCCATCAGCGCGATAAATAGTCGTTGTTATTTATGGGGGTATGAAGCGTTTATCGGAGGCGTATTCCTGCTTGCTCTCGATCGAAGCAGCCGCTGGTGAGGTCTTCCGATTCCTGGCGCAGCAGGTCCTTTCGTACCCGAAGGGTGGGGGTTCTGGGCAAGTCATCCCTAAACTCCAGATAGCGAGGCACCTTAAAGTAGGCCAGCCGCTCGGCGCACCAGTAGACCACCTCCTCGGGGCTTAGCTCCTCGCTAGGGCGAGGGACCACGTAGGCCTTCACTTCGTCTTCTCCCAGCTCCGAGGGCACGGCCATGACGGCGCAGTCAAGGATGGCGGGGTGGCGTTTCAGGACCTCCTCGATTTCAAGAGATGATATGTTCTCGCCCCGACGCCGTATTACATCCTTCTTGCGGTCCACAAAATAAAGGTAGCCATCTTCGTCGGTCCATCCCAGGTCGCCGGTGTACAACCAACCATCCCGTAGCGTCTCGGCGGTTCGTTGGGGGTCCTGCCAGTAGCCGGGCATAGTGGTGGGATTTCTGAGTGTGATCTCACCCACCTTTTGCGGTGGCAGGGTATTGCCTTTGTCGTCCACAATGCGTAGCTCGTTGCTGAAGCGCGGATCGGGGTGCCAACGGGGTACACCTGCTGATCCAGCGCGTCGCTCTCGCTCCTGGGGGAGGCGCTCGATGGTGCCGTAGCAGCTCTCGGTGAGGGCAAAGCCAATGATCACCTTGACCCCAAAACGCTCCTCAAACTCTCTTAGCACCGGGGGCGGGAAGGCGGGAGAGCCGTAGAAGAGTCGTACCGGGTTGTCAGCATCGCTTTCCGATCTGGGTTGCTTCAGCAATACGGGCAGCATCATTCCTATGAAGTTCACCACCGTTGGTTTGAAGTGACGTATCTGTTCCCAGAATCGAGAAGCGCTGAAGCGTTCGACCATACTGACGCTGGCTCGCGCTGCCAGGGACCCCATGATTGAATAGTACTGGATGTTGGCGTGATAAAAGGGGAGGCAGGTAAAGAAGCGGTCCTGGTCGCTGGCCTCGGTCCAAGTGGCGAATCCCTGTCCGGCAGCCACGTACATCTGGTGGGTTATGATGACTCCTTTAGGATTCCCTGTTGTACCCGAGGTGTAAACTAGCATACTGGGGTTCTCGGGCGTGACGTTCTCTCCCCCTGAGAATGGCGGTGACCTTTGGAGGAGAGGCTGAAATCTCAACCACTCGGGGAAGTTCCCAAGATCCTGTTCTCCCTCAGCGATGACCAACAGCCGTTGGAGGCTGGTCAACTCGTGACGTGCCCGATCGGCCACGTCCAGCAGGGTAGAGTGACTCACGAGCACCTTGGGCTGGGCGTCGTTGAGGATGAAGGCCATCTCCTCATGCTTGAAGGCGGTGTTAATTGGCACACATATGGCTCCCAGCCGGGCCAGTCCCATCCAGATGTAGAGACATTCGGCGTTGTTGGGGGAAAATAGGCACACCCGGTCGCCTTTGCCCACACCCATCTCTCGAAATAGACTGGCGGCCCTCAAGGAGCGCTCCCTTAGCTCATGATAGGTGACCTGGTGATCCTGGAAGTAGAGGTAGACATTATGGGGATTGGGGGTGGTGGCCTCGTCCAGGAACTCTCCCAGTGTCATCTGCCATTGGGGACGAGAGGGATCTTTGGGAGCTACCATGATGCTCACGGTTCCTCCTGAGGTGCTCTCACAAGAGGGAAGGATTTATAGGGCGTGTGAATAGGAGAAGGAGGCCTCATCGTTTGTAATGAACTCCAGCAGGGCGGCTCTCCCCTCCTCGGTTGCCCTTCGAGCCCGTTGGATGGCTGGCCCAATCTCTGCTGGGCTCTCTACTCGCTCAGAGTATCCCCCAAGAGCCCTGGCTATATCGGCGTAGTCGCCACCCAAGTCTCGGGATCGATAACGTTCGTGAGAGATGACCATGGTCCTAGATTCGATGGCCATGGTGGAGTTGTTAAGGACTATGGTAAGAATAGGGATGCCAGACCGCACTCCCGTCTCGAAGTCCAGCCCGGTCATGCCAAAGGCGGCGTCGCCCATAAAATTGACGACGAACTTGTCGGGGGCAGCCAGCTTGGCTCCTAGGGCTAGGCCCAAGCCTGATCCCAGGGCATGGGACTTGCCCCAGCCAATGTAGCTGCGAGGTCCCGCCGCCTGGTAGAAGGGGATTATCTCGTCGCGCGGACCACCGGAGTCGTGGGTGACGATGGCCTCCCGCGGGTCCACCGTGTGCATGAATTCCCAAACTACCCGGTAGGGGTTGAGAGGTATTTGGTCCGAGGTGAGCTTGGGCATCCACTCGGCTAGCCACTGGTCCTTCACCGACTTGATCTCAGCAGGTAAGGGGCCGTCCTTCTGGCGTCCGTTTTTGCCCAGCCGATCCTTCACTGCCTCAATAAGTTGACTCAGCACAAGCCGGGCGTCACCGATGATGGGCAGGTTGGCAGGATAGCATTTGTTGATATCTTCCGGGTCGTTGGTGGCATGAATTATGACCTTACCTGGAGGGATATTGGTAGACATATTGTGGCGGCTAAAGCTACACCCGATTCCCAGGATCACATCGGCCTTGCGCAGAAAGTGATAGACAGGCCCTGTCATAACGCCGCAGCCGGTCCCCAGGGCTAGGGAGTGGCTCTCAGGGAAGGCGCCCTTGCCCGCTAGGGTGGTCATCACCGGAGCTTGGAGCAGCTCCGCCAGTTGTACGAGCTCATCCGAGGCCTCGGCATACATCACACCCTGACCGGCATGGATAACAGGATCGTGGGCTTCCATCAGCAGGTGGGCCGCCTCGTCGATGTCTGTGGGGTTACCAGCGGCACAGCTGGGTCTGACGGACTCATAAATAAGAGCGGATTCGTCCACCTCCTGGAGGGCCACATCGGCCGGTAGCTCCACCATCACAGGGCCGGGCCGCCCGATTTTGAGCAAGCTGAAGACGCGACGCATGACCTCCGGCAACCGTTCGGCCACGTTCAGCTCCTCCGCCCATTTGGTTATGGGTGTGTAGCTGCGTACCGAAGAGAAGGTACGGGGCATTCCGGCTATAGAGTGAGGGTAACCCAGGGGTATCACCAGCATGGGTACCGAGTCACTGTAGGCGGTAGACACCCCAGAGAAGGCATTCTCAGAACCCGGACCGTACTGCATAGCAAATACGCCAATGGGCCGACCGTTAGAGATGCGGCTGAAGCCGTCGGCGATGCCTACCCCTACCCGCTCCTGGCGGCACACGATAGGACGGATCCCCGCGGCCGCTGCTGCCTCGATCAGAGGGGTGGTAGGAAAACAGCTCAGGAACTCCACACCCTCCCGTTTCAGTATCTCTACCATAGCATCGACCGTTCTCATGATGTGGCCTCCTGGTAAAGGGCGTTTGAAGAGCTGTGGTGAAAGATGGGATTGGAATGCGATTAGGCACGATTGTACACCTACTCCATGTCAAACGCTAGGAAGATGAACGGATACAATGCCAAGGTAACTCTATCTCCTTCAGACTCATACCTCAATCGGAAGGGGCTGTGCTGAAGAGGAGAGGCTAGCCAAGCCAGCGTTGACATCAGAGATAGTGCCGATTACACTCGCATTTGTCGTAGGTGTACCCGAATTGGCTGTTCTGAGGGTGCTTGAGAACGCAGATAACAGCCGTACACTCCTTGCTTTGGGAGCGAGAGGTAAGAGATGATCACCAAATTCGATAGCATGTTTGCCGGGTGTGTGGACATGGACAATGTGGGGTACGGGGGAACGCCGGTTAATGACCGCTGGTTTTCCGATGAGCACCTGGCCACGGCATTCGACAAGAGCCAGGCTATTGCACAGCTCATGGACCGGGAGGGCTACGACACCTTCTGGCTTGCCGAACACCATTTCCAGCCGGAAGGGTACGAGTGCATCCCTAATGTCTTGCTACTAGTTGCCCACCTGGCCCACCTGACCAAAAGGCTCAATTTCGGGTGTTCTTTCAATATTATAACCATGTGGCATCCCCTGAGGATTGCCGAGGACTTCGCCACGGTGGACATCCTCACAGGGGGGCGCGCCATCTTCGGAGTTGGCCGGGGCTACCAGACACGCGAAGTGGAGAGTTTCGGTGCGCCCATGCTAGACCAAGCTGCCAACCGGGAGCTGTTTGACGAGCAGGTTGAGGTTATCTTCAAGGCCTTCAACGAGCGGTCCTTTTCCCACCATGGCAAGTACTATGACATCCCTCCTCCAGTGCCTTATCGGGATTACGAACTGAAGGAGATAACTTTGGTGCCCCGTCCTATACATCGGCCAGTAGAGTGCTGGCAGGCCATCCAGACAGCTTCACCGACCGGCCTCGAGTTCATGGCCAAGCACGGCATCAAGGGAATTATCTCTGGGGGGATCGCTGCCGGCGGAGGCCTGGACGAAGTGGTAAGGACTTGGAGGGATCTCCTGGCGCGTGAGGGGCGCGAGACTGAGTTGGGAACTGACCTGAGCGTTGCGTTCCATTTCCAGATTGACGACAGCCGAGAGAAGGCCATTAAAGAGGCTGGCAAGTACTACGAAGAGATGATGAAGGTGGTTGGGCCACTGGGTCTCGTCGCGGGGCTAACAGACGAGCAACTTAAGGACATGAGGGATCCTAAGAGGGCCCCCTACGGCGACCTTCCAAAGATAGAGAAGGCCGTGGAAGGGGGAGGGTACCTCTGTGGCTCCCCTGAGCAGATTGTCGAGTTTCTCAAGGAACTAGAAGAAAAGTATCCCGGTATGGAGCGGGTGAACGTGAGCCATCCCGTCGGCGTTCCACAACAGGTGATGCTGGAGCATCTGGAGCGCTTTGCAAAAGAGGTTATTCCTGCGTTCAAGGGTAGAGCAAAAGCACCCGTTTCTGCAGACTAGCTAGCTGGACTCCCGGTCATGGTAAATAAATTCCACTACTACCCCCCTTGTTCTTGATAGCCATCTTTCTGGGACGTGGACAACCATCCAGGAGGGAGTGTGTCTGTTAAGAAAGCGAAAAATGACCCTGGTGATGAACCTGCAGATCACCCGATGTACGTGCCTGCAGATTGCTTTGGTAAGGTGTTCGAGCAGGAGATCAAAGAGTGGGTCTTACCTGCTTCGGATCGGCGCCCAGGGGAGAAGAGGTGCTTAGCTAACCGGGGAAAGCCGGACCAGGCAAATGAGCTTGTGGGGCTAGCTCTCTCTGGAGGTGGCAGAGCGAATGCCACCTTTGCGTTAGGAGCGTGCCAGGCCATGGCACGCTATGGAGTGCTGGAGCGGATAGACTATTTGTCCACAGTCTCTGGTGGAGGGTACCTTGGATCAGGAATCAGCGCCCTTCTCAATAACGAGAAGATAGTCCTCCATAAACCCGATGAGCATCCCCTAAACAGGAACAACTTCCCTTTCCGCTTTGAGTCGAAGGCGTCGTCGCCCGAGGAGATACGGGTGTTCAAACCAGAGCGTCGCACGGTGCGGCACTTGCGGGAGCGCAGCAATTTCCTAGCACCACGATTGGGTCTTTTCGATGTAGACACATGGCGCTCCGTACTAGAGGTGATTTTGCGCCTGGTTTTAAATTGGGCCCTTGTGGTGTTGCCTCCTTTCGTGCTTGTACTGACCTCACTGTCACTGTTGCCAGATCGGTGGTGGAATAGGACTACCCCTTTGGAACCGGGATGGATGGTGTGGGTCCCTGCCGGCATAGGCGGAGGGGCTCTTCTGATTCTAGTTGGGCTTGTTTTGGCCTCAATGTTTCAGCGATGGGACAAGGCACCAAAGGGGGTCTTTCTGGTTCAAAAGGCGTGTATTGTTGTTACCGTGACCTTAGCCTTGCTGCTGGGATTTGTATTTGGAGTGCAGGGGATCAGACAGCTAAATGACTTGGCAGTTGAAGCTTCGGGCAGTGCTATTGGTGGTCCTCTAGCGGGTCTTCTGCTTCTTGCGCGCTGGGCTTTCACTCGCTTGGGCGACAATGAAAAGGTACGTCAATCGGTTGGGGCACTTGGGAGGGAGCGTGTTGTTGGATTATTAGGTCAACTCCTTTTCAACACCCTGGGATTTGTAGTGCTTGCAGGTGCAGTGCTTATTGGCTTTGTTTTCCTGGACGGTCTCGATACGCAAGTTAGATGGACTATAGATGGGATCGATTTAGATGTAGGAGTTAAATGGATTATCGTTTTCTTTGCTGCTGCTATCACCCTAGTGTGGGTGTTTTGGAGTAAATTCGTTAGACTTCTTAATTGGTTGTCGTTGCATAATCTTTATCAACGTGGATTGAGCCGTGCCTACATCCAACAAGAAGTGGGGAATGGAAAGGAAGTGATAGCAGGGCAAAAGGCCGATGTGAAGCTATTCCAGCTTCAGGAGCAGCGCCGAGCCAAAGGCAACCCTCTTGGTCCATTTCACATCATAGCGGCGAGTCTCAATATAGCAGGAAGCAGCGATATCATCGATCTAGGCCGCAAGTCGGACTCCTTTTCCCTTTCCTGTCTTTATTCGGGGTCTTCGGATACTGGTTTTGTAGCTACCAAAGAAGGTTATTCCAATCTTCGTCTATCCACTGCCATGACCATCTCTGGGGCTGCCTTCAGTCCCAACCGGGGAGCATACACCTCCACTTCTACGGCGATAATCATGACCCTCCTCAATGCGCGTTTGGGATACTGGCTCCGTAATCCCTGCCTAAGCACGTCTGAAAAGCCTCCTTCGAGACCGAAATATTTGTACTATCTCAAGGAGATGTTTGGGGCAGCCAGCGGCAACGATCGCTTCGTGTATCTTACCGATGGAGGCCATTTTGACAACTCAGCCATCTACGAGCTGATACGGCGTCGCTGCCGATATATCATAGCGATAGATGATGCGGGTGAGCCCTCCCCTACCGATCCCCAGTTCGGTACCTTGGGCGTGGTAAGCCGGCTGGTTCGCATCGACTTTGGCGTGGATATTCAGATAGACCTGACGCCGCTGATGCCCGACCCTGAGACGGGGCGCACGAGGGCCCATTACGCCGTGGGGCGTATAGTTTACCCTGGAGTCGAGCGGCCCCCGAGTGCCCGGACTGGGGTTCTCAACAGGTGGAGAATGACCGTTACGGGATCCTGGTGTACATAAAAGCAACAATTTCAGACGAGAATGAAGCCCCTGATCTAGAATTTTATAGACGTCAGAATCCCATCTTTCCCTACCACTCGACCTTGGACCAGTTCTTCGACGAGGCGCAGTTTGAGGCGTATCGAGCGTTGGGCTACCACATCGCTCGAGGGGCATTCAGAAATGTTTTTGTCAACGTTGCGGACGGTACCGAGGTGGATGATGCATCGTCATTTAGCAGCCTATTATGGGACAGGGACATTTGTGATTAACCGTGGTGGTCACTGTGGCATCACTTTTGGCGGCAAGCACAAGAAAAAGCCCCTCAGGCTTCGGGGGTCTGTTTTTATGAGGTTTTCTGGTATATCTGGAGGCGGTGCCGATTGCTGTCGACCACGATGATGCGTTGCTCCTCATCAACCTCAAGGGCGATGGGGTTCGAAAAGCGTCGCTCGATTTCAAAGTCCCGTACTAAAGCCCGCTGGTGGATCATGTCGGGACTAGAATCTAGGTAAACTTTGCCCCACTTGGAGAGGGTAGCGTCCCCGGTGAAGGCTGTAATGTACCGACCCTCTGGGGTGAAGGCCTGCACCCGATTGTTGCCCCAGTCGGTGACATAAAAGTCACCGTCCCTGTCTACGGCCACGTCCGAGGGTCGGTTGAACTGCCCCATTCCATCGCCCGGCGTACCGAAGCTGGCCAAGAAGATGCCGTCGGCGGTGAATTTCTGAACCCGGTGGTTGCGCCAGTCGGCCACCCACACATCACCGTTGTGGTCGATAGTCATGCCCCAAGGTAGATTAAACTCTCCCTCGCCCTTGCCCTCGTGCCCCCACTTGGCTAGGAACTTTCCATCCTTGGTGAAAATCTTTACCTGGTTGTTGGCGCTATCCACCAGGTAGAGGTTGTCCTCCTTGTCGAAGACCAGACCCGAGGGCTTGTTGAACTCTGGGTCGCCGCTACCCCTCGATCCCCATTGGTTGAGAAGCTCCCCATGGCTGCTGAACACTGTGATGCGGTTCAAGTGGTTGTCGGCGACATACACATTGTCGTTGCTATCTAGAGCGATAGAGCAGGGCCAGACGAATTCCCCTTTACCTCGTCCGTAGTGGCCTAGTTCGCCCAGAAATTCCTCATCGATGGTGCATATACCCACCCGCGCCGTGATTGGTACGTACTCTATTCCGTGGCTGACGACATATATCTTGCCCCCCTTGTCCACGGCCAAGTCAACGGGATTCCTAAACCCTACTCCCGAGTCGGCGTTCCGACCGATGGTGTGGCTGTACTTGTAGTGCCTCGTGGTTACACCAAAGAAATGAGAACTCATGTCACTTCACCATTATTCGTTATTTGCTAACGATTGGCGTTGCCTTTGGGGGAGAAGGGCAGTCTTCCTCTTGAGGACGCTCATTCGGTTGCTGTGCCCGATATTTCTTCTTGCTAGGTCCTCTTACGGCTCACCAAAGGCAGTAGCTTCACCTTGTTTGTGGGGGACTACCCTCATTTCGGCACTTTGGTAGCTTACAGGAAGTCCATTTGCTCGAAGTTGCCGCCTACGATGGGCACGGGATCAAGGGCCAGCCACTTGTCCAAGATGGTGGAATAGACCATGCGGAAGTCCACATTATGCAGCAGGTCCCCACCATCCTCCAGCTTATTCGGCTCCAGAGAGGGGTATTCGCCGTACATACCACCCTTCACCCGGTCTCCGATGAGGAAGGCCACTCCCCCGGTACCGTGGTCGGTGCCCGAACCGTTGTCCCTGACCCTTCGTCCGAACTCACTGAACATGAAGATGATGGTTTCCTGGTTGAGGTTGTGGTCCACGAGGTCCTGATAGAAGTCGGAGACGGCCCTGGAGACATTACGCCACAGCGAGTTGTGTGCTGGGGGCTGGTTGGCGTGGGTATCGAATGCGTTGTAGGGGGAGGTGGTATAGAGGATTCGGGAACCCAGGTCGGCGGCGTGCACCTGGGCGATGCCCTTCAAGCCCTGGCCAAGGGCGTCGGGGCCGTACTCCAGGTTGGAGGTATACTTTTGAGGGGCGGTCTTGAGGATGTCGGCGCCCTTGAGGGCGTCGAGGCCCGTCTGGCCGAGGTAGTCCATGACTGGGCCGGTGCCGATAGCTGGGGCGTACATTCGAGTGAAGATATCGAGGGCCTCGGTGCGCTGCTCCTCGCCGGAGATACCGGTAAGGACGCCGTAGCTCTCCAGGTTACCCACGGAGGCAACGGGAACGGCTGGAGCGGCCATGGCCCTGGGGAGACCCCGGCCGAAGTTTACGCCGGTGATGACATTATTCTTATTGGGGTCCAGGTCGCGGATGGCGCGGCCCAGCCAGCCCTCGGTACCGAGCTTGTCGGGCTCGGAGGTATGCCAGATATCCATGGAGCGGAAGTGGGAGCGGCTGGGGTTGGGGTAGCCCACCCCGTGGATGATGGCCACCTTACCCTGGTCGTAGAGCTCCTTGATGGGGCCCATGTTGGGATGGAAGGCCAGCTGGTCGTCTATGGGGATAACCTCCTCTTCGGAGAAGCCGAGGGTAGGGCGGTAGTCCTTGTACAGGGGATTGGTATAGGGGATGATGGTGTTCATGTAGTCGTTGCCACCCGATAGGGAGACAACCACCAGGACGGGGTCTCTTTGGGATGCCATATATGTGCCTCCTTTCAGCTTATCCGAATTGGTACTCTCGGGTGGCTACGATGAGCTGAAGCATCTCGCCCACCTGGTTGGCGAAACGCTCTTGCTGATTATCGGTATCTCCTTGTAGGGTGCCGACCCGGTTAGCGTGGTCGAGAAGCTGGTTTCGTGTATTTTCGGTGACCTCCAGGGGCCCCATCAGGTCCAAACAGCTGTCTACGAACTGCTCTGGGGTGAGAGTGCCCTGGCTGGCCAGTCGATGGATAATGGAGCGGACACCGGGCAACTGGGTGTCGCCCACCTGGTCGGCCACGAAGTTGATGCGCTCCACCAGGGTGCCGCTGTCGATCCACTCCTTACCCATATGCCATCCCTCCACACTGGGAGGGTTCATGATATCCTGACCCATGTAGGCGCACTCTTGCATGATGGGCAACATACCGGGCTTGATTTCGGTGAAGTCCTGTACCAAGCGCATGGTACCTGCCACCACCTCGGCAGGGCTCTTGACTCTGGCGAAGCTGGCCTCCTTGAAGAAGTCGGAGTTGAATAGCACCCACAATACGGGTCGCATTTCGTAGTTGCTCTCTACGAAGACTTTCTCCAGAGTGCGGATGGCCTCGGGATCCCTAGGCGGCGTATCGAACCATGCGGGCACTATGGGCTCGTCCGCCACAAAGAAGTTGTAGAGATGGCGGCAGATGAAGCGAGCGGTAGCCGGCTGGCGTACAATGATGTCAATTACGTCCTCGCCGTTCCAGCGTCCCGTCTCTCCCAGGAATGTCTTCATATCGTCGTCATGGTCAGTGGGATCGTAAAGAAAGTGCCAACCATAGCGGCTGTATGGGTATACGGGCAGAGCAGCAGCTAGGTTCCAGCCGGTGAAGGCACGGGCACACTCCTTAACGTCGTCCTCGGAGTAGTTGGACTGGCCGTCCATGCCCACACCCATGGAGAAGAGCTCCAAAAGCTCACGCCCGTAGTTCTCGTTGACAGCCCCTTTGTGGCTCTCGCAGTTGTCCAGATAGTAGACCATGGCGGGGTTCTTGGACACCTCTACTAGCAGGTCACGATAGCTGCCCAGTCCGTGGCGGCGGAACATATCTATCTGGAGGCCCATCACTCGACCGTGGTCTATCTTGGAGTCTCCCGAGCACAGCACTCCGTGCCAGAAGAGGGCGATCTTCTCCTCCAGGGGTCGTGGGGTATTTATCATTCGGTATACCCAGTACTGCTGGCTAGATTGAATGGGCGCCCTTTCAGAATACTCGGGTTGGTACCGGAATATCAGGTCCTCCGCCAATTCAGGTTGGCTCTCGGGGTGGACGAGCTCTTCTACTGTGGCCTCGTAGCCTTTTGCACAATAGGCCTCAAGCTCGTCCCGGGTGGCCCCGAAGCCAGCTCGCCGCAGGAGGTGTGCCATCAAGGCTATATCGTTGTCAGCCATGCTCTCCCCTCCTTTTCTAACACTAAATCTGTTTACAAGCCCATGTGTGGAGTTTAGCCGAAATTAGTTATATCAAGTTATAAAGGCCCGAAGAAAGTGCCGTGCTTGACAAGCACAAGTGTATTGGCACACCCTAACTCTGTCAATCTCTATCTCATGCTCATAGCATAGGATGTATATTACGACGAAGGGGGTGATGAGATGGCCATCATGATAACCGGGGGGACGGGCCTTATTGGCTCTCACGTGGCAAGGCATTTGCTTCAGGAGAAGGGGGAATCTGATCTAGTCCTCTTTGAAGTGTATCCCAATTACAGCCAAATAGCCGACATTCGAGATCGTGTGACAGTTGTTCGCGGGAATGTGCTGGAGCCCACGGAGCTGCTGGGTGCGATGCAGCGGTATGAAGTGGACAGGGTGATTCACCTGGCATATATCCGGGGTGGAGAGGACAATCCATCGTCTTCCATCAAGATCAATTGCGTTGGCACTACCAATGTCTTCGAGGCTGCCCGCTTACAAGGAGTTAAAAGGGTGGTTTTTGCGAGTTCGGGGGTGCTGTGTGGACCTCGTAAAAGCCTTGCCGGTGAGGTAATCGACGAAGATGCGACGCCGGTAGTTACGAGTCTGTACGGCGCATGCAAGCTGTTCAACGAGTATGAGGCGGAATTTTACTGGAATAAATATGGCCTGGATGTAGTGTGCCTGAGGGTCTCAGGGGTATTGGGGCCGGGGCGTTTACAAAGAGGTCTGGCTAGTCCTGGTCCGATTGCACAGAGGTCTGTTTATGATGCTCCCGGGGTGGCCGCTCTGGGGCAAGCAGTGGTTATGCCCCCAGATGACCAGGTTATGGACTGGATTTATGGGCCCGATGCGGCTGAGGCGCTTTATTGCGCGCTGATGGCAAAGGAGGTGACACACCGTATTTATAACATGTGCTCGGACAACTGGCGGGCAGGAGAGATGACTAGTCTTATTCGGAAACATGTACCTAACGCACAGATCACCGTCGACGCTGAGCCCTGGGAGGCTCTACGGCTGATGAGCAATGAGAGACTGCGAACTGAATTGGGTTTTCAGCCACGTTACACCCTTGAAACGGGATTGGGTGAATATCTGCAGATGATACTCGCAGATTCGAGCTCCGCCTAGGCCGACCTATTAGCCCCAATGCCCTTAGTTCAACCTGTAGGTGTAAAGAGCCACTTTTGTCGGCTCAACGAAGGTGGTTCTTTACAGCATGTGGTGGAGATGGGGTAGGGATGAACTCGCACTTACGTATTAGTAATAACACTCTGATACGGGCTCGGGTCAATAGCGTCGGCTTGAATCAACCCGAGTGGTCAGCGGGATGCGATGCTTTTATAATGGCGGTGTGAAGCGCACTAGTCGAACGTTCCTCCTGCCTGTTGTTATTGCATTAGTCCTCGCTGCTTGCGGCGGGCCTGGGCCGACCCCGACACCTTCACCCACAGCCACCTCAACACCAGCGCCGACTCCCACGCCGACACCCACACCCACCGCTACGCCGACGGCTGCCCCGGACGAAGGGCCCACGCCAATCATCGCCACGATTCCCGTGGGCGGGGACCCCCAGGGTGTTGGCGTCAACCTCAGCACCAACCGCGTCTACGTCGCCAACTGAAACGACGGTACCGTCTCGGTCATCGACGGGGCCAGCAACACCGTCATCGCCACCATTCCCGTGGGCGAAAGGCCCTTTACCATTGTGGTGAACTCCACTACCAACCGCGTCTACGTCGCCAACCGAAACGACGGCACCGTCTCCGTCATCGACGGGGCCAGCAACACCGTCATCGCCACCGTCCGTGTGGGTGCTTTCCCCCTTGGCGTCGGGGTGAACTCCAGCACCAACCGCGTCTACGTTTGGGCTAACCGCCACGAGGACGGCACCGTCTGGGTCATCGATGGGGCAAGCAACGCCGTCATCGCCACCATCTCCATGGGCGCTGATCAGGGTGACGTTGTGGTGAACTCCACCACCAACCGCGTCTACGTGGCTAATCAAAGTGACGGCACCGTCTCGGTCATCGATGGGGCCAGCAATGCTGTCATTGCCACCATCACCGTGGGCGGTCAGCCCTTCGGCGTCGGGGTGAACCCCGCCACAGACCGCATCTACGTCGCCAACCACCACGACGGCACCGTCTCGCTCATCGACGGAGCCAGCAACGCCGTCATCGCCACCATCTCCGTGGGCGCTGGTCCCGGTGACGTTGGGGTGAACTCCGCCACCAACCGCGTCTACGTGACCAACCTCAAGGACGGCATAGTCTCGGTCATCGACGGGGCAACCAACACTGTCATCGCCACCATCCCCGTGGGAAGTGGGCCGAGTAACGCTTGGGTTGGGGTGAACTCCAGCACCGATCGCGTCTACATGTCCAACGCCAAGGACGACAGCGTCTACGTCATCGAGGTCGAATAACAACTCTAAGCGCCCCTCTCTGGCTCAGGGACTCCAATATGGTTTTGTGTGTATCCGAGTTCGAGGAGGGATGGAGCCCATCGCCCCAACACCATCATGGATTCCCTGAGAGAGCTACGTGCGCTTCTTCGGCGCTATGAGGCAGCTTAAACAGTGATGCACACAGCCTGATTCACCCGTTTGCCATCCAGAATTGCAACGACTAAAATAACCCTGAGTAAGAGCATTTTCCACAAAGGAGCTTGTGCGGAAAGGAGCTAGTGGTATGGCCGACAAGGATATAGCATTGATGGCTCACCTTATGCGACGAGCCAGCTTCGGGGCGACGCGAGAGGAGTTGGAGGAGCGGGTGGCCAAGGGGTACGAGACGACGGTGGAGGAATTGCTTCATCCTGAAGAGGCTCAGGCGGCGGACGAACATTTCCTTGTGAGGTATCATCCAGGCTCTCTGTTTCCAGCGGCCACTGGCTACATGGGTTTGATCAAATGGGTGTACTACTTGCTCAATACGGAGCGACTCCTGGAGGAGAAGATGGTCCTCTTCTGGCATCAGGTGTTCGCCACCGGAAACTCCAAGGTGGAGAACTACGACCAGATGCATGTACAAATCGCCATGTTCCGTGGCCATGGCATGGGAGACTTCCGGGACCTATTGGTGGAGTTGGCCAGGAATCCTGCCATGATCTTCTGGCTGGACAACAACGAGAACCACAAACACGGAGTCAATGAGAACTGGGGCCGGGAGTTGCTGGAGCTGTTCTCGATGGGCGTCGGCAACTATACCGAGGAGGATGTGAGGGAGGCCTCCCGGGCTTTCACCGGCTGGACTATGGCGGCTAAGATACCCAGGCAACCCTTCGGTGGTGGCTCCTTCTGGAGCTTCGAGTACAAGGTCGAGGACCACGACGAGGGTGAGAAGAGCTTTTTGGGGCACGAGGGCCATTTCAACGGTGAGGATATTATAGACATCATCCTGCAGCAGCCCGCCTGTGCCCGCTTTATAGCCCGCCACCTGTACAATTTCTTCGTGGCTGACGAGCCCCAGGTACCCAGCTGGGCCATCGAATCTCCACAAGATCCGGAGGCCATAAACACTCTGGCGAAGGCTCTTACCGAGTCCAAGTACGAGATGCGTCCCGTACTACGCACCCTGTTCAACTCCGACTTTTTCAAGGAGGCCCGGTTTACCAAGATGAAGAGTCCCGCCGAGGTAGCAGTGGGCACCTACAAGCTGGTGGGAGGCCATAACTTTCCCAGGCCCGGCTATGGCGAACTTTCTATGCAGCCTACCTACATGGGGCAGGACCTGATGAATCCGCCCAGCGTAGAAGGCTGGCACACAGGTCAAGAGTGGATAAACAGCGGGTCTCTAATGAGTCGTATCAACTTCGTAGCTGACCTGGTTGGTGACACCAGCCTACCGGGGGTACAGTCCATGATCGATCGGCTCAAGGCCCAGGGGGATCTCACACCGGAGGCTTTGGTAGATGGCTGTTTGGACCTGTTGGGCCCTCTGGAAGTAGAATCTCAGAGCCGTGAGCACTTAATCGAACAGGCTGAGGAGGGTGGCGTGTTACGTTGGGGTACCGACGAAGAGGCCGAGGCTTCGGGGAAAAGAGTGGCGGAGATGCTTCAGCTGATCGTTGCCACCAGAGAGTACCAGTTCGCATAATACGGTATCCTGGGAGGCATTCATCGCTGGGCCACTCAGTCCAACGGGTCTGGTGGAGAGCAACATAAGCTCATGAAATACTAGGTAGGACTTTATAATAGGGAATACAAGATGCTTACCACTATAGCGGCAGGGCGAGTGTACAACTTTAGTCACGCGGTGGGGCTACAGTCGACCACGGGCATCGGATTTCATTTACCAACGGCGTTGGCACTGGGTCAGCACGGTGTAGTGTACGTAGTCAGCCGAGGCAGCGAAAACAGCTTTAGCTCTCGAGTGAGCAAGGTCACCATTGGAGCCCCCGGTGCTGAAGAATACATCTGCGAGTTTGGTAAGTATGGGGAAAGGGAAGAGGAGTTGGTTTGGCCCACATCTGTGGCTCTGGACAGGGAGGGTAAGGTCTACGTTGCCGACGAATGGTTTCAGCGCATCTCCATCTTCGATAGGGACGGCAATTTTCTGGACAAGTGGGGCACACCGGGAGCGGATGAAGGAGAGTTAAACCACCCCTCCGGCATGGCCTTTGACGGTGAGGATAACCTTTATATCGTCGATAGCTGGAACAATCGGATTCAGAAGTTCACCAAAGAAGGCGTCTGTCTGGGCAAGTTCGGCGAAGGGGGCAGCGGCAAGGGCCAGTTCAACCTGCCATGGGGCATCACTATCAACAACCAGGGTGACATCTATGTAGCTGACTGGAAGAACCACAGGATACAGAAGTTCTCCCCCGATGGCGCTTTCCTGTCCACCTTCGGCAGTTTTGGGCCAGGGACAGGAGAGCTAGACCATCCGACCGATGTCGCTGTCGATGGTGATGGGGACATGTACGTGTGCGATCGGGCTAACAACCGTGTTCAAATCTTTGAACCTGATGGGGATTTCATCACCTCACTCATCGGGGACGTCCAGAAACTTCCCAAGTGGGGCCAAAAATATCTGGATGCCAATTCGACTCTGGTTAAAGCTCGACGCAGGGTCAAAAGCCTGGAGTCGGAGTGGCGCTTCTCCAACCCCACAGCGGTGGCCTTTGACGAGGTCGAGAGCCGGGTCATTGTAGCTGACTGTCAGCGGAGCCGGCTTCAGATCTACGTCAAAGATAAGGAATACGTGGACCCTCAGTTCAACCTGTAGTTGTGAAGGGCCACTTTTGTCGGTTCAACAAAGGTGGCTCTTTACAGCGCGCAGTGGACACGGGGGAGAGTCGAAGCCCAGCGCCCCCAAAACCATCTTGGAGAGTTTGAGGGAGCGATGTGACCTCGCTGTCTGTCTTTTTAACCACAGGGCCCTAGGGACAGAGAGCTAGTAGTAGACGATTGGGAACAGTAGCCCCATTAGTGGGACAAGTACTCTAGAAAACTTGCGGTAGCCTGTCCCACGTCCCTTACACGGTCGTCTTGGCCAGGACGGCCATGACAGCGAGCGACAGAGCCGCGACGTGCAGGTTGTCGTCCCACCAGACGCCGAGCCTCGGTCGCTTCCGCTCGGCGATGGTCGCCGCAACCGCACCGACAGCGCCAATCCAGTAGGGCTGGTAGAGGGCTGCAGCGGTGAGGCAGACGCCAAACATTGCCACCGAGGGCGATAAGCTGGCTACGGTGCCGCGCCACAAGGAGGCCCTGAGAAGCCCGGCGATGCTATCTCCCCAGGCCATGAAGGCTATAGGCAGTAAAGCCAGCCATCTGTCGCCCAACAGGCCCCATCCGATGGCCAGGGCGGCCGTCCCGCCCAGCGCGTAGGTCACCTCGCTCCAGGCCTGGGTCGGCAGATTTCCTCGAACTCCTCGGAGCCCCCGGCGAAACCCCAGCCGGACCGCCAGAATAAACAGGGCCATTGTGCCTGAAAGGACTGTAGCTGTCCAAGCGTCCAGCCACAGTACCGCGATGAGGAACGCGGCCACGTAGCGGGATAGAGAGTTGGCCACACCACGGTCGTACAATAGGTTGGAGGCGACCAGGCCGACCAGAGCGACAGAGACGACGCCGCTTACCGCAAATGCCTGCTCCAACATTGCCCTCTCCTGTTAGTCGTCGTTGACTGTCCACTCCTGCACCACTGTGCATCGCAGGCAGCGGTGCGCCTCCTTTTGCCACCAACCCCATTCGACTTCCCAGGATTCACTCCACTCGTGCTCGATCCTTTCACCGTTGGTAGCGTTGCATCGTGTACAGCTTCGTAGCTGTTCGCAGGTGCGCGCGCGTATGTAGTGCCACTCGCGCTGGTGCTTGATTCGATCCTGGATCGCTCCACATCGCCCGCATTCCCGCCCTTGAGTGCATTTGCCTTCTACCACGAATGCCCACTGCCCCTGGTGCATCCCCAAGCGGCACAGTACCGACATCAGCCAGGGCTTGGGCGTCCTCTGCCGGCCCCTCCGGGTCACGAGCTGGGCCTCAACAGCTTTTCAAATTGGAAGCTCTTCCATCATCGTCATCGCTCCTTACCTCCTTTTTGTTTAGTTTTCGGTCCTTCGCTGCCAGATGCATCCCTGACATCCTTTGCCTTTACTGCATGGGTCTCACCCCCTTCCTTCGAGGTTGTCCTAAGTCGGCTTAACGAGTCCACGCCGTTGGTTTTAATCCTTCCTAACCCTGTTTTGGCCGGGTCGCCGCGGTCTATTCGCTTGTGTTGTCTGCTACCACTTCAGCCATCAGCCCGGCGACAGCAACCGTGGCGCTGCCGCTTACCGCAAATGCCTGCTCCAACATTTCCCTCTCCTATTAGTCGCTGTTGTCGACTGTCCACTCCTGCACCACTGTGCATCGCAGGCAGCGGTGCGCCTTCTTCTCACTTAGGAACCAACTCCCCTGGGTTTTCCAGGATTCACTCCACTCGTGCTTGGTTCGATCCTGGATCGCTCCACACCGCCCGCAATTCCCGTCCTTGAGTGCAGTTGCCTTCTACCACGAATGCCCACTGCCCCTGGTGCATCCCCAAGCGGCACAGTACCGACATCAGCCAGGGTTTGGGCGTCCTCTGCCGGCCCCTCCGGGTCACGAGCTGGGCCTCAACAGCTTTTCAAATTGGAAGCTCTTCCATCATCGTCATCGCTCCTTACCTCCTTGTATCTTGGTTTGGGTGTGTAACAATCACTTCACTTAGGTGGATCGGGGTGCGGCAGACCGGTTTCTCCTTGGTTATGGAAGACCGCCAGAAAGCGAGGGTCGCCGCACCCCTTCCGAATAGAGCCCGAACAGTTGCCTGGGCCAACGGAGCCCGCATCTTGCAAGGACGGGCCAATAATTCGCAGGAGGTGCTGATGGAACAGGAAGCGATCTACGTAGGTATCGATGTAGCCAAGGCCCAGCTGGACGTTGCCGTCCGTCCCACGGACGACAGATGGGAGGTCTCCCATGACGATGCAGGGGTCCGGCAACTGGTCTCGCGGCTGAAGGCCATTGAGCCGGCGATGGTGCTGCTGGAGGCTTCTGGCGGCCTGGAACTGCCGCTGGTGGCTGCCCTGGCAGCCCACTCGGTGCCGGTGGTCGTCGTCAACCCCCGCCAAGTGCGGGACTTCGCCAGGGCCACCGGGAAGCTGGCCAAGACCGACACTCTGGACGCAGCGGTCCTGGCTCACTTCGCCGAAGCGGTTCGTCCACCCGTGCGCCCTCTGCGAGACGCCGAGACCCAGGCCCTTAACTCCCTGGCTGCCCGCAGGCACCAGGTGATGACCATGCTGGTCTCGGAGAAGAACCGCCTGAGCTCCGCCACCACCGTCGCCGTCCGTCCCCGCATCGAGGCCCACATCGCGTGGCTGGAGCGAGAGCTGGACGACCTCGACGAAGGGCTGAGGCAGACTCTCCGTCAGAGTCCCGTGTGGCGAGACAAGGATGACCTGCTGCGCACCGTCCCCGGCGTGGGAGAGCAAGTCTCCCTCTCTCTTCTGGCCTATCTGCCGGAGCTGGGCACGCTGGACCGCCGGGAGATCGCCGCCCTGGTGGGTGTGGCTCCCTTCAACCGGGACAGCGGCACGCTGCGGGGCAAACGCACCGTCTGGGGTGGACGCGCCCGGGTCCGAGCCGCCCTGTACATGGGAGCGTTGGTAGCCAGCCGCTTCAACCCCCTCATACGGGACTTCTACCAGCGGCTGCTGGCCGCTGGCAAGCCGAAGAAGTTGGCCCTCACAGCCTGCATGCGCAAGCTGCTCGTTATCCTCAACTCCATGCTCAAGCATCGCTCCCCCTGGTGCGACCTGACTCCGACAGTCGCCGGCCATTCCTCTTGACTTTCAAGACAGTTGCTTTTTGTTTAGTTTCCGGTCCTTCGCTGCCAGATGCATCCCTGTCATCCTTTGCCTTTACTGCATGGGTCTCACCCCCTTCCTTCGAGGTTGTCCTAAGTCGGCTTAACGAGTCCACGCCGTTGGTTTTAATCCTTCCTAATCCTGTTTTGGCCGGGTCGCCGCGGTCTATTCGCTTGTGTTGCTTGCTGCCACTTCGGCCATCAGCCTCCGCATTACTGACGAAGTTTCAAAGGCGTTACATCTTAATCGTCGTCCTCACCCCCAAAGCTCAGACTGTTCTGAGTCACATATATTCCATCTAAACGCATGAAACACCTCTTATAATTGAATCATTAGAAACATTATCATCCACATATTGATGTTGATATATATGTATATTATAGAGTTGACTAATTGTCAACATATGGCTATGTGGCATACCTCTCAAGATCTTAGCTAAAAGCTAAGACAGGACACGATCCAATTTTGATTTATAAGCTGAGTGGACTCGCCGTATTGGACTATGTGGCGATCTTTATCTGAGGGCGATAAAGGGGAGGTTCCTCTTGTAGAAGGGAATTACCCTAATATAGAGGCATGTACTGTTGAATTAAATACTGTTACTATTCAAACCAAAAAGGGGTTGACAAAAATAGTTGAACTAGATATCATTTTCTTTTCATCAACCTGTAGGAGCGTATATTCGATGCTAGCAGACCCTGAGGATAATGCCCGCAAGTTTGGCGAAAAGGTCAGAAAGGCCAGAGGCGATCGGTCTCAGGAGTATGTGTCACTTCGTCTGAATAAAACCAAGAGTTGGCTGTCAAAGGTAGAGCATGGCCAACTTGCTATGGATCGGCCAACACTCTTGGCATTCGCCAAGCTTGTCGGGTGGTCAGAATTGGAAATGTCAGAGGCACTAGCACTCTTAGAAATCGAGAACCCCGTCGAGCGGTTCGATAAATCTGAGGCCATGAGGAAAATCGGGTCAAAAATTGAAGAGCTTCAATCTCTGACTGCTGGTGGGCAAATGGGACAAGTCCTCATCCGAACTTTCGGTCAGATGGAACCTGTACCAACGTTGACATTCCTTCGGTTTATAGAGGATGTACTTGATGACGCGTTGAGTGGGGCAAGAGGCTTGAAATCAGGTAACAATCTTGATACTACTTAATTCATGACATGGCTTGAGAGTGACTGGAAGGGGGTTGGGACAGTGAGAGAGCCTGTCTGCGAAGGACATCGAATGGATGCTGAGGCTGACCAAGCCGTCCATCAACTAGCGCGATATTATACTGATGGCTGCAGACTCTCGTCAGAGGCCATCATGGGCTTTCTTGCGAATAAGGGGTTCGAATTTTGGGGAATTCCACTTCAGGCCGCACCATCCTCTCCAGTCGGGAACACGGACTCGTTGTCTCTTACAGGGACTGTACGTCTCTCCACCACCAACAATCCTATATCGGAGGGGCTTAGATGAAGCTAAGCGGAAAATGGTTGTGCTTCATGAGTGGGGCCATTCCATCATTCCCAAGCGTGCCACCGATGATGGAAATGTGATCTATGATATGCTGAAAAAGTGGGATCTAACGCGAGGACGATTCCCGAGGAACAGGGTCAACGCCTTGATGATGTGGACGAGAATATTGCGGATAGGTTCGCCCGGAGTGTGGCAATGCCTGAGGACGTTTTTTGCGAAAAGCTGGCTGAGGAGCCTCCGTGGCTATGTCAGCTCACTTTTGACGTGACTATTGACGACGTACTCCGAAGGATTGCAGATATTTTCCATGACAACTTTGTTGCTATTGCTTACTACTACAACCGTGGCTTGAAATATTAAGAGTACATTACGGCTCCACAGTTGGGATTCCACATCCTAGAGATTCAACGAATTATTGAAAGAATCGCTCCTGCACAACTCTGGTTCGGACCCAATGGTTTGGCATGGCGAGGGGACATTAATTGAACCGAGTTTGTAAACTTCTGTGGCTTTGACATAACCTTGAGCTTCTTTCATGACATGCAAAATGAAAGACTCATAATCCTCGCTGCCGACAGTTCTCTGCCAATTGCCATTTCAAAGCGCATTATGGAATGTTCGATATTTGACAGTCTTAACTGTCTCCCGAATATCCCATTGTCATAGTGGTAACTCAACCTTGGACTTGAACCCATTTGTGCTTAAATCTCATTGGGCCAATATCGGTAGTATGCTACGAACATAAACGTCACAGTTGATTTTCATCAGTTTGTGGTGCCCCCAAGGGGCATAGAGAAATCCTGAGATTTCCCCCGCCCCCTCCCTATCGCCATTCGCAGTGCATAGGCCTCGGGCAGACTCCGGATGAGGCTAAATTCTTCGTCCAGTCTCACAGATCGCTTACAGCCAAGCGGAGCGATATTCGCCTTTCCCCACCGAACTAGACCGCTTCTATTGCTGTCTCTGGACATGTGGAATGCACAGGTTATTCCTAAAGGATCTTATGCACCACGCTCCGGTTAACCTTGGCATCTATCAGCAGCGGTCGGTCGCCTTTCCCCACGTGCTCAGCCACGGCTTCTAGGTCTTGGGGCCTCCGGACGGTCAAACCCGTAGCACCCAGAGCTTGAGCCAGCTCCGCAAACTCAGGGTTATCGAAGAGAACAAAGGGGTAGGGCAGTTCTCGCTCTTCCGCGTAATGAACTTCCGCTCCGAATGCGTTGTCGTTCATGACGACCACTGTCATGGGAATCCGGTGACGAACGGCAGTGTCCAGTTCTTCCGTGCCCATCATAAAGCCCCCGTCGCCCAGGAAAGCCACAATGTGCCGGTCAGGTCTACCCAGGGCTGCACCTATAGCTATGGGCAGGCCCATACCGATGCTGCCAATATCCAGGGTCCAGACAAGGGACAGTGGGTCGGGCAGCGATATGATGGGTGCGACAAAGGACTTAAAATGTCCCCCGTCAGTCACCACTATTCGGTTTTTTGGCAGGATCTTGTCGATCTCTGCCACAAGTTGTCTGGGATCGATAGTGTCTGGTGCCTGGACGTAGGAGGTTTCTTGCTCCATCCTCGAGGCTGCAATGGTCTCTCTTACATCCGCGTTCCAGAAGCCCTTCTTTTTGGCAAAACCCTCTGCCTCCATATGATGATTCAGGGCCGCCAAGGTTGCTTGGGCGTCACCCACTATCCCCAGGGCCACGGGCGTGTCTTCCCCAATGCGGTTGGGGTTCGTGTCGATGTGAATGAACTGGGCCTGGGGGAAGAGCAGTCCCGAGTCTGTCGTATGATTGTTCAGGCTAGCACCTACCCCGATGACGCAATCGGCCTCAATCAGCAGAGAGTGCCCTACGTCGGTGGCATAGCCCCCTGCTATACCGACATGGAAGGGGTGGTCGCCCAGGTATCCCCTGGCCTGAAGGGTGGTTGCCAGTAGGGCACCTGTGTGCTCTGCTAGCGCCTCGATTTCCTCCCCTGCTTCGGAGGCGACAGCACCTCGTCCAAAGAGAATGACCGGCCTTTCTGCCTTTGCAAGGAGCGCAGCGGCCCTAGCTACTAAACTAGGATCGGGGTACGTTCTGTGCGGCGGCGGCATGACCTCAGAGGAGGGGCGATACTTCCATTCCATTTGCAGCTCACCGTACATGATGTCCCTGGGGACCGAAAGAACTGCGGGGCCTTGCCCGGAACGGATATGCCGAAAAGCGCGTTGCACATCCTCCCCTATCGTATCCAGATGGCGTACATGGAAGAAGGCCCCGGCGGTGGCTTCAGCTATGGGACGCTGTTCCATGGTCTTGTTGTCCTTGCGCACGGTGAGAGCTGTTTCCCCTACGATACAAAGAACTGGAGAACCTCGCTTATTTGCCGTCGTCAGAGCCGTTGCAGCGTTTGTGAGGCCAGGGCCACTGGTAACCATGCAGACGCCGGGCACACCGGTCACCCTGGTATAGCCGTCCGCCATGGCTGCAGCTCCGTGCTCGTTGCGATTATTGATGAACCTTATTCCCCACTTCTCTACCATTTCCACGGTCAACTCGTAGATGTCCGAGCCTAACAGGCCAAAGGCCAGTTCCACACCCTCCGCTGCCAGCGCGTCAGCAATTGCATGATAGCCATACATGAAGATTCCTCCTGTGCGGGGTTAGGCTTACGCAAGGTCGGTGGGTGAGGTCACCCAGAGATTGGGTGTGGTGGAGACGGGGGAGGGTCGAACTCCCCGTCCAGAAGAATCCCAGGTAGAATATGCTACAAGCTTATCCGGTACTTTTTTGTCACCCTTCTGGGCTTCTACCGGCAGAATCCCAGAAGGGTCAGCCGAATTCTCTTACGCTAGCACTATCGGCGTTGTGGCAGCGGCACCCCAGATTTATGGCGCCCTTCTCTCCGCCTCCAGGGTTAGCGGAGGAGGACGTAGCCGCCTGCTTTAGGCGGCTAGTGCGAGTTCACGTTCGCCAGTTATTTTTTGCCACCTGATTAACGAGGGCGATGGCACCTCGGCTTGCAATCCTCCAGGGTGTTCCCCTGTCGAAGCCACGCGTCCCCACGTGCCCTGCATTTATATTATCCCAAACCAAAGCGAGCGTGTCTAGGGTCGACTTAGGTCTGGTGGTGCAACAATCTAATATGGTGAAGGCAGAATCTCTCTTCGACCTTTCAATTATTTCTAGTCATCCTCGTCATCTCCGTCGCTGTCCTTGACCTGACCCCCAAGAAATAGTCCAGTTGATATGAGAGACTGGGCAAGAAAGGGGGCAGAGAATGCCAAGGAAACAGCGCAGTGTTGAGGAGATCATAGGGAAGCTTTGGGAAGCGGAGGTGGCCTTAGCGCAAGGGGAGACATTAGGTCAGGCTTGCCGGCGGATAGGTGTATCGGGCCACACGTTTTATCGTTGGCGGCGGGAGTACGGCGGACTTAAAGTGGACCAGGCGAAGCGATTGCGTGATATGGAAGGGGAGAACGCCCGTCTCAGGAGTGCGGTGGCCGACCTGACGGTAGATAACCAGATCCTGAAGGAGGCAGCACGGGGAAACTTCTGAGCCCGGCCCGCCGAAGGCGATGCGTGGAATTGGTACAGGAGTGGTATGGCATCTCCGAACGGCGCGCCTACCGGGCGCTTTCGCAACCCCGGGCTACACAGAGGTACTCTGTAACAATAGCCGATGACGAGGAGGCCCTCACGAGGGCGTTGGTGCAGTTGGCCAGCCGGTACGGACGTTATGGGTGCCGCCGGGTGAGTGCCCTGCTGCGACGTGATGGGTGGCGAGTGAACCACAAGCGGGTGGAGCGGATCTGGCGTCTGGAGCTAATGGAGCGGTACGGAATCCCCCTGTCCAGGGAGCTTCACGCCTGCGACCTGCTGGCAGGACGGGGGCTGCTCGCCAAGAACGGAACCACCAGCGAACGGGTGTCCGCGGCACAGGGCGCCAGTGTCTTTCTGGAGGGTCTGTGCCGCCTAGAGGATGCCGCCAGGCGCATGGGCGGTATCGAGGTCATCAACGTCTGCCTCCACAAGCCGGAGAGCAGGAGGTACGAGCAGGCCAGCCTTGACCGCCTCCTCAATCGCATCAACACCTCCGTGACGGCTGTCGACCGCCACGCTTTCCTCATCTTCGACGAAGGCAAGGAGCAGATGATTACCCGGCTCTACGGTAGGCTCAAGGTGCGCAACCACGTCCCCAGCCGCTACGACCTGTGGGAGGACGGCGAGAAGACCAGGAACATCCCCATAGAGCAGGTCATCGGTGGCCCCGCCTTCCGCAGCTCCAAGGACGATTACCTGCTTCAGATGGCGGACTTCATCGCTCATGCACTGCTGAAGCAGGAGGAGGCCCCCGTCCCCAGGGTGGAGGACATGGGCATCAACGGAGCCTTCTGCATCCTGGACAAGACGCTCAACCGGCAGGCGTCCCGGCGCGACCCTCAGGGGGTCGTCAGAGGGTGAGACTACACTCGGAAGACACATGGAAGATTGATCGTGGAGGCCGATTAGCCAAGAGCCGCGCTGGATGGACTCTGCACGAACTGCTTCCTGCCCCATGACCAGAGTCCTAGTACGATGGCGGCAGCACCGGTAGTGACTAGCAGAACGGCTCCCACAAGCGGGTGGGGCCCATGCGCTGGATGACCAAACCCTGGCGTAATGATTCCGTGGTATAGCTTCGGCGCGTCAATGGACGCCAACTCGATAGCGCCGTGAGTGGGAAGCAAGACGGGAATCCCCATGTTATCGAGTACGGAGCCGATTGAGACCTCTGCGACTACAAGAACTATTCCAGCTATGACCGCGATGCGCGCGGAGCGAACAATGACTCCCAAGCTCACACCGACGGTGGTCCACGCGAAGCCTGCCAACCCAATGCCGACCACTGCAATCGTCAGGTTCCAAGTCGAGTTGTCCGTAATGGGATGTTTCATGGTCAGGAATTGGGGGATGATGGAGCCTGCCAGCAGCGCCAGCCCGACCGACGCGGCTGCCATGAGAGTCCACAAGAAGATAGGCGCCAGGAAGTACGGGGCAAGCGCCCATCGCCGGTTTACTGCACTATCGACTTCGCTTCTTGCGGCTCTTGACGATAGCGCAGCCCGACCGCTTACGACCCCAAGAACGACGGCGAACAGCGCTCCTGCTGTAACCATAGTTTGAGCAACCATTTGGATGGAGTTAGGCGCATGAAATATAGAGAAAAACCCGATGCCCCTATCCCATCTCTGAATCTCCCACTCTCTCCACTCCTTGGCATGCTCTGTTGTCAACTGGCCCGCTGCCAACTGCTCCTTTACGCGTGCGTCCACATGGTCAACATACTGCTCAAAAGTATCGTACTTGACGGCAGGATTGTGCCCGGACATCTCATTTACCGAGCGCGGCGTGTTAGCATATGCCAACCCCAAAAGGATTATGGGAATCAGCATGACAACTAGATAGAGCCACCTTCTACGAGGCTCCAGAATCGTCCTGAACATGGTCGTCAGTATTGTCCACACTTCGGCTCCTTCCATACGTTCTCTGAACGATGACCGCACGAGGTCGAAGATCGTCTGCACCCAGACCACCAGCGTCCTCAGTCCACCGCCATCGCGCCGCATGCAATCCCGAAAGAGCTGGACCATCAGCTCTCCATATTCGCGCCGGTGCTCCTTTGGGTAGGCCACAAGCAGCGCTCGGTACATCCTCTCGGAGAGAATCTCAGCGGCCCTCCAAGCGGAGCTTCTGCTCTGCGATCTCCCGTCTCATCCAGGCGGTACGGGTGAGCTGCTCCATTCTGGCGACCTCGGCGTCGAGGACCTGCGCCCCTAGGCCGGTCAGCCGGTAGTAGCGGCGACGTTCATCGTCCAACTCGGGGTCGGGCCGCTCGTCGGTCTCTTCGACCAATTCCGCCTTCAACATTCGTTTGATCGTCCCATACAATGTTCCCGGACCCATCTTGACCGCTCCTTCGGTCAAGACCTCCACTTCCCTCATGATCGCGTAACCATGCTTCTCCCCGTCGGCTAAGGCCAACAGGATGTGAAGCTGCGCGACCGGGAGAGGAAGCATATCCGTAGGAACTGGACCCAACATTGTGAAGCGGCCTCCGTTCAGGTGTCCCCAACTATATCACGCGCGGATATATTATTGTCAACCCCCTGGAGGTTCCTATCGTTAGAATCGCGGTGGACCGCCCCTTAATAGTGCCCCTGGGTTAGCCAATGTGTACATCACCAGGACTCTCTGGAGATGTTGACAGCTCATGGCGCTCGTGCTAGCACTTTCTCTACCACCCCTATCGCTTCTCCGGTAGGGTCGAGACCGCCCTCCAAGGCAGTCTCTGTCTTTGTATGAGAGAAACAGTTGATCACCAACCTCTATATCGACGGCTTCAATCTCTACTACCGCGCCCTCAAGGACACCCCCTTCAGGTGGCTGGACCTGCGCAAGCTGGCTGAGACCCTCTTCCCCCAGGACACCATTCACCTGGTCTCCTACTTCACCGCCCTCCTCGACGCCCGACCCGACAACCCCAATCAACCCTGCCGCCAGCTGGTCTACCTGAGAGCCCTGGCGACGCTGCCTGGCACCGAGGTCCACTACGGCAGCTTCCGCTCCGGCACCAGGCGTCGCCCATTGGCAGAGCCGGTGCCAGGGCTGCCGACGCACGTCCTGGTCAGAGACTCGGAGGAGAAGGGATCGGACCTGAACCTGGCCACGCGCCTCCTGGTGGACGGCTTCAACATGGAGTATGAGCAGGCTGTGGTGGTGTCCAACGATGCGGATTTCGCCGGAGCGATGCGGTACGTGCGGGACGGGTTGGACCTCCGGGTCGTTCTGGACAACCCCGACCCCAGGAGCGCCAGTCCCAGGACCCTCTCCGGCGCTGCGACCTACGTGAAACGCCTCTGGAAGAGCCACCTCAGACGGAGCCAGTTTCCCGATAGGCTCGCTGACGACATTGGCGCCATCACCAAACCGGCCGGGTGGTGACCTTGCCGCCCTGGCGACCCGCCCAGGGTGATCAGATGCCGCGGTACCCCTGGCACTCGTTGCCGAAGCCGTTGCCTTCAGGCCCTAGCCCTGCCTCATCGAGGCCCACCGCCTCGGCCAGGGGTATCCGCCGTGGATGGAGGTAGGGCTCCTTGGCGAAGGCCAGCTTGCCCCTCATGTTGGAGTCGATCTCCACGGCCTCTGCGAACAGATCTGGCCACCTGCGCTTGGTCTCCGCCCATCTCTGGCGGGACTGGTAGGGGCAGCCGATGCAGGCCGAACGCTCCAGGGGCCTGGCGAACCGTTCACTCCACCAGGCTAGGCAGTCCTTCCTCGACATGCCCGCCTCAATGAGAGGGTAGCGGTTCCCTATCCACCTGTCGCGAGAGGAGCGCATCCGGATGGCTTCGTCGGTGGAAATGCCCAGCCACAGCTCAACGCGGGTACCCTAAAGGATTCTCTGTCCCTTGCTCAGGCCCAGCATCTCCCTGATATTCCGGCGCACAGGCGCGATCTTGTAGTGCTCCGTGCACTGCCGCCGCCCCATGCCGTCTCCGTGGCCCGCTCCGCCCTTGAGATAGACGGGGATGTCCACATAGTTGGGGTAACCCGAGTGGTTCGTGAGGGCCTTCAGGTCCTCGCGGAGGCTGTGCCCGTTGTCCACGATGTGGAGAGGGAACGGAAGGCGTCGGGACAGCCGCTCCAGGTGAGCGTATATGGTGGGTGGTTCCCAATGAGTATTGGCGGGCGATGGCGCAGTCCGGCACGCCGCCGCATGCGCCATCGCCCGCCATGAGAGCCATTACCGTGGACTGGACGCCTCCTCCGAGGCTGATGACCGTGAGGCGATTCATTGCAGCGCCGCCTCCTGATCTTCAGCTTCCGGCAGCAGGTGGCGTAGCAGCCCCAGCCCGTCGGCAAACCTGAACAGTGCGATGAGGTGCCCCGAGCCCGGCTGCGTCCCCGTGCGCCAGCGGCGCAACATGCGGGCGTCAACGCCCAGGGCGCGGGCCAGTCCAAGCCAGGTCAGCCCTGTGGCCTCCTTCAGGCTCTCCAGCCGCTGGGGGAAGTCCATCGGGAACTCCGATGGGAGCTTGTGGTAGACCCATTTCTGACGGCCCAAGGCGCTAGACTCCCCGGCGGAGGACTTCCGCCTCCTCGGGGACCAACGCCTCCATACCCCCTGGCACCTCGGATGCCAACTGGAACAGGGCCAGCATGGCCCCTCCCGTGGGCTCACTGCCTCCACGCCAACGGCGCACCCGCTGGTAGCTCACTCCCAGACGCCGGGACAGGGCCTTCCAACTCAGGCCGGAGGTCTCTTTGAGAAACTCCAAACGCTGGGGGAAGTCTCGGGGCAGTTTGCCTCGCCGGTTTCGACCGATTCTCTGAAGGCGTTCCATATCTCTGATCCCTCTCATTGACGACATCTCTAATTCCTCCTGTAGACGACTATCCGGTCATCATCCAGTAGCTTTCCAAGGCCCTCGGGCACCAGGGTCGCCAATCTGACCAGCGATAGCATGGCCCCTCCGCAGGGCTCCGCTCCCTGCCGCCAGCGCTGCACCTGTTTGATGTCCACGCCTATGCACGTGGCCAGACCCTCCCAGGAGAGGCGAGAGGTCTCCTTCAAGGCTGTCAATCGCTCAGGGAAGTTCTCCGGCATGAAGGAAGCGCCCGGCAGGAAGTCGGATGCCGGGAGACGGCCCCCGCTACTCATGGGCGTCCTCCGAGATGAACACCTCGTCAAAGGGAGGATTGCCCAGGGCTTGGAGCAGCCGGCGCCGCATCTTGGGGGATGGGTTGCGCTGGCCGTTGAGCAGCTGGGAGAGGTAGCCCGAGGTCGAGCCCATCACATGGGCCAGCTGGTTCTGCGACATGTGGATGTGGTTGAGGATGTTCCACACACCCCCGGCCTTCACACGCACCCTCTTGAGGGCGGGCCTACCCGACATCCTGCTCGGCTTCCCGTTGAGATTCGGCAGACACGCCGTTCTGGGATACCCCCCGGTTGGCGTCAGCCAGGTCCTTGAGGTAGGCGCGGACCATCATCCGCGCCAGGATGCGCAGCCCCTTGATGCGAAGCTCCTCTTGCTTCTTGGTCAGACGAACGTCTTTAGGCAAAAAAGCGACACCTTTCCGACTGGATTGGGCTGCCAAATGGCCGTTGCGCATGGCACGGCCTGTGGGTACGATGACAGCCGTAGGGAACAGTAGTTCGGTCTTTGCTATAGTATAGCAACGCTGTATAATAGCGGACAAGAAATTTATGGCATTATTTACTATTTCGGCCACAAAGTGCTTGCAAACATGTAGCAAGTGTTCTATCATAGGGACATGATGGACCCAGAATCCGCCGAACTGGACATAGGCCCCTACCTGAAAGAGCTGCGGGGAGACCGCAGCTTGCGCCAGGTGGCCCGAGACTCAGGCGTCTCCGATCCCTTCCTTTCCCAGATCGAGAAGGGTCAGAGGAATCCCGGCCTCCGAATACTCAGGAAGCTGGCGGACTTCTACGAGGTCTCCCTCAATGACCTGCTGAGACGGGCCGGATACCTGGAAGAAGTTGAAGACCCCTATGCCGACGAGGAGGCCAACGTCGACCGGGCCTTCCGGTACGTGGTGGCCGACCCCAGGTTCAACTTCGGCACCAGGCTCGATGGACCCCTCACCACGGCGGCGAAACGGTTCATCGTCGAGATGTACGAACAACTCACCGATAAGCAGCTTTTGGAATGACGAGAACGCTGGACGACTTCAGAGAGACCATCCTGGCAAGGCTGTCGTGCAGGCAGCGGAACGACCCCGCCTACATCGCCCACCTGTTCGTCCGCTACTTCCGCGTGTCGGTCCGCCCCGGCTTCGAGGAGCTCATCAAGGTGCTGGAAGAGGCTGGCATCGCGTCTGTGCTGGGGCAGAAGCTGCCCGGCGGTCTTAGGGGAACCCACTTCAGCTTGGACAAGCGCCACTACTCGATCCGATACTCAACCGACCAGTGGGAGGGGGGCAAGAACCACACGGTCCTTCACGAGACCTACGAGATCATTCACGAGATGCTCTCGGACCAGGAGATGGAGCCTTCGCCCTCCAGGAAACTCTGCTGGGATGCCGACTATTTCGCCGCCTCGGTGCTGATGCAGCCTGCGGTGTTCGCTCCCTTCGCCAAGGCTTCCGGCCTGGACATAATCGCTCTCCGCTCACAGTTCGAGTGCTCCTACGCTTCGGTGACCCTGCGGCTCGCCGAAGTCATGCGGAACCAGCCCCTCCTGGGGGTCCTGTATCAACGCCAAGAACAGGGCAACCCGGCCGAGTGGACCGAGCCACCGGATCGCCGCCAATTCAGGGCCACCATCGTGACACGCACTCCGGGCTTCGGCATCCGGGATCCTCGCGTCCTCTGTGGTTCACGAGGCGGCATGCCCCGCAAGGGCACCACTCCATCCCCTGGCTCGATTGCCGAGTGGGTGGTGCTCAACGGCAAGGCTGCATACGCCGAGGTGGAGTCCACGCGTCTGGGCGCACGAAGCGGTGACATCGCCATCGCTGCCAGGCCGGTCACGTGGAAGGGACAGCTGGCGAAGGTTGCAGTCGTGGCCGTGCCCTACCAGCAACGCGGGGCGCTGAGGCCCCAGATAAACAACGGAGTCGCCTTCGAGCGGCTCTTCGACTACCAGGAACTCACCATTAAATAGGCAAAAAAGGGGGAGGATATGAACACCGACAAAGGGATGAACGGCAACGTGGCGCTCTACGCACGGGTGTCCAGCAACCGGCAGGACGTGGACCTGTCCGTGTCCGCCCAGCTCAGGGCGCTTCGAGACTACGCGGAGAAGAACGGCTACGTCGTAGCGCGGGAGTATGTGGACGAGGCCGAGAGCGGGCGCATCGCCGACCGGCCCCAATTCAGAAAGATGCTGGACGAGGCCAGCAAGCCCAACTCTCCCTTCCATGAGATTCTTGTTTGGAAGTTCTCACGCTTCACCCGCAAACGGGAGCACGCCGTGGCTTTCAAGTCCATGCTAAGGAAGCGGGGTATCAAAGTCGTCTCCATCACCGAGCACGCCGACGACTCTCCCACGGGCAAGCTCATGGAGGCCATCATCGAGAGCGTGGACGAGTTCTACTCTGAAAACTTGGCCCAAGAAGTCGTCCGAGGGATGCGGGAAGCCGCCATACGGGGCTTCTGGGTCTCCACCTACGCTCCCTTCGGCTACAGGAAGGTGTCGGTCCAGGACGGAGCAAAGAAGCGGCCCAAGCTGGAGCTGGACCCG
The DNA here is from genome assembly GCA_965248115.1 of Dehalococcoidia bacterium. Taxonomy (GTDB): domain Bacteria; phylum Chloroflexota; class Dehalococcoidia; order Lucifugimonadales; family CBDFII01; genus CBDFII01. The sequence goes on along the minus strand of CBDFII010000005.1, from coordinate 4,001 downwards.
CCGGCGGACTCAGTGATCCGGCGCATCTTCCAGATGGCCCTACAGGGCAAGAGCACCCTGGACATCACCAAGACGCTGAATGGTGAGGGCATCCCCACCTCAACGGGCAAGCACTGGTTGAAGTCCACTGTGCACCGCATCCTCTCCAACGAAGCGTATACAGGAACGCTGGTTTGGGGCGTCGATGCCAAGGACGGAGCGCCGCCTGTGCGGGTGGAGGACGCATTCCCCGCAATAGTCACCAAGCAGGAGTTCCGACGCATCACCCGCTCCCTTCGCTCCAAGGCCCCGGCCAGGGTCAACCCCCGGCGGGCATCCAGCCCCTACCTCCTCAGCGGCTTGGTGAAATGTGAGAAGTGCGGAAAGGCGCTCACTGCGGCTGAGGCCAAGAGCGGCAAGTACAGCTACTACGTCTGCCACTCACTGCTGAAGAAGGGCAAGGGAACCTGCAAGACGCCTCGCCTCAACTCCAAGCGCTTTGAGAAGCTGATGATCGACCAGATTCGCGCAAACATCCTCACGGAAAGCAACATCCGGGACCTGGTTAGACTGATGGACGAGGAGATGGACGGGGTGGCTGCTGAGCAGCGGGAGAGGCTGGAAAACATCGAAGCGGAGCTTATCGAGGTGCGGCGGCGCTTGGACCGGGTGTGGCACGTCATCGAGAACTCGGAACTCGACATATCCGACGCCACCTCCCGCATCAGAGAGCACCGGGAGCGTCAGGAGAAGCTGGAGATCGCCGCAGAGGAGGCCAGGGCATTGCTCTCAGAGCGCCGGGCCGTGCTGGACAACGTGGACACCATCGCCGCCTTCGCCGAGGACATGAGCGACTTCCTGATGACCAGCGAAATCACCGAATCGAGGGCCTTCATCAAGTCCTTCGTCAAGGAGATCAAGGTCAAGCCAGGAAAGGCGACGGTCTACTACACCCTACCCACGCCGCCGGACAGCCCGATAGGGGGCGGAGACGCCGCAGAGGTGGCTCTCCACGGCCCAGTAGTTCGCAGTTCAGTACACGTTGGTGGGCCGGACTGGACGAAATCAAGAACCGAGGCCCCCTCACTGGTCACACCATCCCTTGGCATGGGTATCGTGTAGGTAAGGGTAGCTTCGTCGCCAACGATTTCGATGCCCTTCACGAAGTTTCGAATGAGGGCTTTTCGCTCTAGCATCGTTCCTTCTTGCAGACACGTGCGGAGGTCCTCGACGTACCCCTTGATCTCCTTGGTGTCTGGCAGATCGACCCTTCTCTGCTCCAGTTGGCTTTCTGCTTCTTCCCTGGCTGCCGTGAGCTGGTCCTGGCGATGCTTCAGGGCCAGAATGCGGGGCGAGAGGGCCTCCAAAGTCAGATGCTTGGTCTCCAGGGCTTCGTATAAGTTCCCCAGCCTGCTCTCAACATCTCCAAGCTCGGCCTCGACAGCCCCGAGTCTTCCGTCAAGCTCCCCGGCCATGGCGTCTATCTCTTCGGCGACGATGGTTACCAGCTCAGTGATGGTCTCGTCGGTGAGGATGCGCTCTTTAATCTTGTCGATGACGAAGCCCTCCACTTTGGGAGCGTTCAGGTAGCTGGCTTGGCAGGTTCCTGCCCCTTGCCGGTGAAGGGTGCCGCAGACGTAGTAGCCGTACTGACCGCTCTTGGCTCCCTGGCCGATGTAGGGCTTGCCGCAGGTACCACAGAGCAGCAACCCACTCAACAGGAACTTGCTCCCCACGCGGGCCGGTCTCTGCACTTTCGGCGCGCGTTCCTTTAGGCCCTGCTGCACGTTCTCGAACAAGTCTCTTGAGACCAGTGCCTCCCAAGCTCCCTCCACTCGTACAGGGTCGGGCTCCTTGTCACCCTTCGTCGTTCTGCCCCAGACCGAAGTCCCTGTGTAGGCTTCGTTGGTCAGCAGGTAGTGAAGGCCGGTCTTGTGCCAGCGCCATCCCTTATTGGTGATGCCCCGCTCGTTCAGCTCCTTGCATATCTCCTTCAGGCCGTTACCCATGAGAGAACTCTCGAACACCTCCCTCACTATCGGAGCCGTGGCGGGGTCAAGCTTCAACGTAGGACGCTCCTTTGCCCCGTCGGATACTTTGACCCGCTTGTATCCGAAGGGAGCCTTGGAACCCAGGAAGAAGCCCCGTGACGCGGCCTCCCGCATACCCCGTGTGACCTCCTGGGCAAGATTCTCCGAGTAAAATTCGTCCACGCTCTCGATGATGGCTTCCATGAGCTTGCCAGTAGGGGAGTCGTCGGCGTGCTCGGTGATGGAGACTACCCTGACACCCTTCCTACGCAGCATGGACTTGAAGGCCACAGCATGCTCCCGCTTGCGGGTGAACCGGGAGAACTTCCACACTAGAATCTCTTGGAAGGGGGCATTGGGCTTGCTCCCCTCCTCTATCATCATGCGGAACTGGGGCCGGTCGGCGACGCGCCCGCTCTCGGCCTCGTCGACGTATTCTCGTGCAACAATGTAGCCATTGGCCTGGGCGTAGTTCCTGAGCGCCCGGAGTTGGGCGGCTATCGAGAGGTCCACGTCCTGCCGGTCACTGGACACCCTGGCGTAGAGGGCTGCTGGTGTGAGGGCTTGTTTATGTTTCATGATTGAGTTCTCCTGATGGCTAAGGTTTTTGCAACTCTGGGAAGTAGGTGGCGTAGAAGCCACGATCCCTGGTCAGAAAGGTGTCGGCATTGGCAGACGCATGGGCACCTATCAGGAAGTCGGAGATGATCCGGCCTCTCGGCCCACCAGCCTGTCGATATTGCAACCACCGGAGTCCAGCTTCATATGCGATATCGGTGTCAATGGGCGAAATCGTTGCGTTGATCTCCCGCAGCGCTCCATCCAAAGAGGAGCGGTCACCGAAGGCCGGAACCAGCTCTGCATAGACCACATCGCAGACGAGGATAGCTCCTCTATCGTAGGCGTGCGTAAGCCACTCCTGCGATTGGGAGTGGTGCGGCGCATCGGATATGAATACGTCCAGCAGGACGTTGGTATCGACTGAAGTAATCACCTTCCCCTGGTCTCTTCTATGTATTGGTCTACATCGACAGCCCCGTCGAGGATCCCACTGACCCTCTCCACGGGATGCTTGGATGCTGCCCGCTTCTGGATGAGTAGTCCATCCTCGGTTGGCGTGATCTCCACCTCGACATCTTGATTCATACCAAAGCGATCTCTCAGTCTCTTGGGGATGGTGATCTGCCCTCTTTCGGATATTCTCATGCCTAACCTCATATGAATTCCATGTTTAGTACATCATACCATATTTGCCATGATTGGGGAAGATGATCCAGATGACCAACCCGTTTGGTGACTCTCTTCACCCTCCCCCAAGAGCATAGGTAGGCTCCCAGCTATCGGGTGTGCGCCAAGCCCGTCCCAAAGGTCCCAACTCCTCCAAGGACCTCCTGTGGGATACCCAAAGCGGCACCCTGACCCTGGCGTGCTCCATCTCCTTCCTGGCCACCCGTAGGAAGTGGGTCTCTGCCAAGTCGTTGTGGAAGACCACGAGGACGATGGGCTGCGTGCCGTGGTCGTCGGTGGGCCGGTGTGACGAGTAGTAACGAAGATAGGGAGCTAGCCGTGCCGCCATGGTCACCGGGCGCACCGCCCGGCGCTCCCATTCCAGGAAGAAGGGCCACGTATAGTCGCTCTTGCGCAGGATTCCGAATGCGTCGGGGTGAATGGAACGCAGCTTGTCACCATACCTGAAGTACCTGGCTGCCCGTCCAGGGGGGTCCAGCTGCGCCACTTCCCAACCTTGAGACCTGGCTTGCTCGGCCAGCGTCGCAACGAAGCCGTGCACGGCGTCGGTGTGATCGATGTTCCTGAGGAGCTGGCGGCTTCGCCTTCCCGAAACCCTGCGCCAGTCCGTGGGAGCCTGTGAGTCGAGGCCCGTAGTACTCCAGCGCTTCCTGGCCGCTCCCACGGCGGCGCGGTCCCTGCGGGCCAGGAGGTCGATGGCGCTATCGGTCAAGGCAAGGCGGCGTCCCTCGGCAAAGGGTCTCC
>CBDFII010000004.1:0-788017 GCA_965248115.1 Dehalococcoidia bacterium | reverse complement strand
CCCCAGGGGGTATTAAACTGGCCTTCCTCGCTACCCAGGCTGCCCCACTTTGCAAGAAACTCCCCATTCTTGGTGAGCTTCTGGACACGATGGTTGCGACTGTCAACGATATAGAGGTCATCGTGTTGGTCAATGGCAACGCCTGAGGGGCCGTTGAACTCACCGTCGCCATCTCCCGATGAACCCCAAAGACCCAGGAGATCGCCATTCTTGTCAAAGATGGTGATCCGGTTCTGCCACTCGTCGCTGACGTAGATGTTCTCCTGGCTGTCGAGGGCTAGTCCTGCTGTCCAGATGAACTCTCCATCTCCGCCACCGGACCTGCCGTATTCCGCCAAGAATTCCTCGTCGCCAGGTGCCGTTCCTATGGTGAATTTGCCCACTCTGGCTCCGGAACCTGTATTGCTCCAGGAGACGCCGGCCCTATTCTCATTTCCCCGGCTTAATACATACACTACGTCACCCTCACCTACGGCCACCGCAATGGGAAGATGAACCCCCACGCCTTCTTGAGAGGACCGGCCTACTACGCGGCTGTAGTCGTAAACACGCCCCACCACTGTTTGAGTAAGCATCTATCCCTCCATGGGGTAGCGTCTAGTCACAGCCAGGATCTTTTCAGGATAAATCGTCTTATCTCATGCCTACTAGGCGTACTGGTAGTCTCTTAACGAAACTATCAACTGGAGCATCTCCGTGACCCTTTCATTGGAGGCTTTATCATCATCCCCCTCCGTACCCCAGGACAGGTCGCCACCTTTACTGGTGTGTCTCACCAGCTCTTGTCTGGTCTCCTCGTTAACCTCCATAGGCCCCATCAGATCAAGACAGGCGTCCACGAACCTATCAGGGGATAGATCTCCCTGTGTCCTCAGTCTTTTGATGATAGCTTGAATTCCCGGACGGTTCACATCGCCCACGAGGTCGGCACAGTAATTAACCCGTGTCATCAGCGATCCGCTGTTTATCCACTCTGAACCCGTGTGCCAGCCCTCTACACTGGGCGGGTTCAGGAGGTCCTGCCCCATGTAGGAGGGCCACCGAGACAGGTCGCCAATACCAGGCGCAGGGAACGCAGACCCTCCCACAAACCTCAAGGTGCCTACCATCACCTCAGCAGGGCTCTTTATTCTGGCAAATCGCGCATTCTTGAAGAAGTCGGAGTTGAACAGCACTCGTAGCACCGAGCGGATGTCGTACCCAGATTCGGTAAACGTATTTGCTAATGTCTCAATGGCCTCAGGATCTGTTGGAGGGGTGTCTTGCCACGCTGGTACTTGGGCCTCATCGGCAACGAAGAAGTTGTAGAGATGCCGAGCGATGAACCGGGCCGTGGCTGGCTGCTGACAGATGATGTCTATAATGTCTTCTCCGTCGAATGCCCCCTTATGGCCCAGGAAGCTCTTTTCGCTGTCGTCGTGGTCCTCTTCTCTGTACTCAAAGTACCAGTCAAATCGATTCATGGGGAACCTGGGGAGCTTGGGTGTTATTGTCCAGCCGGTGAAGGCGCGGGAGCACTCCCTCACATCATCCTCGGTGTAGTTGCCCACGCCCATGCTGAACAGCTCCAGCAGCTCTCGACCCCAGTTTTCGTTAACTGCATCTGTGTGGTTCTCATTATTGTCCAGCCAATAAATCATGGCTGGGCTTTTGGCCAGCTCTACCAGCAGGTTGCGATAGTTCCCCATCCCTTTCTCACGGAACAGGTCGATCATATCTGTTACTTCGTCGTAGTTGTCCACCTTTGAGACCCCCGTGGCGAACACCTGATGCCAGAAGAGGGTCATCTTCTCTTGCAGAGGCGTCTTTGTGTTAAGCATGTGGTACAGCCAGCTAGCGCCACCCATGCCCTCCATGGTTCCCGGTTTCCATGTCCAAGGGTGGTACCGCAGTAGCTCGTAACTATCCACGGACTCCTGCTCTTCGGGATGCAACAGCTCATCCACCGTTGTCTCATACCCCTTGGCAACACGCTCCTCCAGCTCCTCACGGGTTGATCCAAACCCGACGCGACGCATTAGGTGGGCCATTAAAGCTATGTCCTTGTCAGCCATTACTTTGCCTCCTCCCCAAGATGTTCGAGACAAACCAACCGTATCTGACTCGACTACTAATGATTCGATCCTTTATGCCTGGGAGTTTAGCATCGGCTTTTGGGGATGTCAATTACATCCTAATACGCCAGAAATAGAAACACAGCCCAACTCAGCCATCTTGTGTTGCACCTTTACGTGGGTGGCGAGCGAGGGTGCGTTGACCATCTGATTCCCCTTGTGCTAGAATAGGCCCAGCTAAAACTTTGGTTGTGAAGGCTGGAGCAGGGAGGCTTTTATGTCGGCCGTAGCTGAAGATGGCACCCTTACCATAGCTGTCACCGATAAGGCGGCTCAAAAGATAAAGCTGTTCGCCCAAAAAGAGGGGATTGAGGAAGAATTCGGTCTTCGCGTGGGGGTGAAGGGTGGAGGGTGTTCGGGCCTGCTGTATACCCTTAGCGTTGAAAAGGAGCCGGGCTCCGAAGATAAGATTATCGAGAACCACGGTGTAAAGGTATTCATAGATAAGAAGAGCTACATCTTTCTAGCGGGGACTGAGCTAGATTTCTCTGATGGTCTCAATGGCAAGGGTTTTGTATTCCAGAACCCCAATGCCAAGAAAAGCTGCGGTTGCGGCAACTCCTTCGCTGTATAAAGAGGTACGACTTTACCCATAGACAACGCTGCCTCAACAGCTTGAGGCGGCGTTGTTAATTTCAACCCTGGATGACAGTACGATGGAGAGCCAGAAAACTCCCTTCCATGCGGCAGTAAAGGTGGCAGAGACTACATTTGGCGACTATTGGGGTTGGAAGTTGACCAAGGTGTATTCTGACGTGGCCTCCGAGTGGCGGGCCGCCAGGGAACAGGTCGTCCTTCACGATTCTTCACACTTAGGCAGACTCAAAGCCACTGGACAGGATGTTCTGGATCTTCTTAATCGCCTCTCTACCAACGAGGTAGGCTCTCTTCAGCCAGGGGAAGGGATGCCCACAATCCTTACCAACGATAGGGGCCGCATTCTGGATCTGATAACCGTGTTCCACCTGGGGGAGTACGTTCTTCTCTTAACCAATCCCCCAATGAGGGGGCAGGTGGCCCAGTGGATTGATAAGTACACCATTATGGAGGATGTAGTCCTGGAGGATGTGACCGATCATACGGCCATGTTATCTTTGCTGGGCCCAAAGGCTTCCAACCTTCTGGAGTCTTTAGCGGGTCGGAAGCTTTCCGAAATGCAGAACCACTGCTCTGAGAAGATAGAGGTCGGGGGATCGAGTGCCTATCTGATACGAAGAGATGCTCTGGGACTGCCGGGATTCCTCCTTCTTGTGGAGCAGGAAGAGGCCGAGAATGTATGGAGTACCTCCCTGTCTGCTGGAGCCGTGCCCATGGGAATGGACGCATATGAAGCCCTGAGGATAGAGGCCGGCTGGCCCGACTACGGCAAGGAGCTGGGCGAGGGATACAACCCTCTAGAGGCAGGGCTGGCGGGCGCTATTAGCTTCACCAAAGGCTGTTACATAGGTCAGGAGGTGATTGCCCGCCTGGACACCTACGACAAAGTACAGCGGCACCTGGTGTCTCTTCACTTTTCTGGAAGTGAAGGCGTGAAGAGAGGTACGGTGTTGTGCCAGGAGGGCAGAGAAGTGGGTGCGGTCACCTCGGTGGCAGAGGTGCCTACTACGGGACAGCTTGTAGGGATAGGCTACTTAAGAAAAGCAGCCTCTCAGGTGGGCACCAAGTTAAGCCTGGGTGATGGTGTAGGCCAGGTGGAGGTGACAAGAGTGCTCCAGCACTTTGGGCCCGACATGGAAAATAAGGCTTAGTTTTCTTCATCCTTAGGTTAGGGTTGCTGCTCCTTTGGCTGTCAAGTATTGCAGTTAAAGAGCTTGTTACGATCGACACCTGTTAACGTAGTCAGGGAATTCAGCGATGGCATACAAAGCTTCAACTATTCCGTAAAATCCCACCAGTTAACGCCCATCAAGAATCTAGCATGACTGCTATTAAGTTCGGAACCGACGGCTGGCGAGCTCTCATCGCTCGGGATTTCACATTTGATAATGTGGCCCTGTGCGCCCAAGGGGTGGCCAGCTATCTTCTCCAGGAGGGGATGGCCGACAAGGGGCTGGTGGTGGGTTACGACACTCGATTTGCCTCGGCAGAGTTTGCTTCCCAGGTTGCCGAGGTGATGGCGGGCAACGGTATTCGAGTGTTGTTGTGTGACAAAGCCTGCCCTACACCGGTAGTCAGCTACTCTATCCTGAATCAAAAGGCGGCAGGGGCAGCTATCATAACCGCCAGCCACAATCCTCCCCTGTGGAACGGTTTCAAGTACAAGCCTCACTACGCCGGCAGCGCCACGCCAGAGATAACGACCCGGCTGGAGGAAGAGATCGATAAGGCAGCTGTTTCAGGGGTGAACTCGTTGAGCCTGGAGAGGGCGCGTAGTAAGGAGCTTGTGCGGGAGCTTGACCCAATGCCTCCATATCTGAAGCAGTTGGGCAGGCTGGTGGACATAAAGTTGATTGCGAGCGCGGGCCTCACGGTAGTGGTGGATGCTATGTATGGAGCTGGAGGTGGCTATCTGCCCCTCCTCTTGGGCGGTGGTGCCACGAAGCTGAGAGAGATAAACGGCGAGCCGAACCCCGCCTTTCCGGGCATACGCCAGCCGGAGCCCATAGCGCCCAACCTACAAAGGCTTTCCCACTTGGTGGTGGAGGAGGGGGCGGATGTGGGTATCGCCCTAGATGGGGATGCTGACAGGCTGGGCGTAATAGACGAGAAAGGCACATTTATAACCACCCTTCAAGCCTTCGCTCTCCTGGCCCTCTTCCTGTTGGAGGTGAAGGGAGAGCGGGGCCCTCTAGTAAAGTCGTTGACCTCCACAGCCATGCTGGACAGTCTTGGAGAGCTATACCAGGTCCCTGTGTACGAGGCACCCGTTGGGTTCAAATACATCGGCCCCCTGATGATGCAGGAGGACGCCCTTATGGGCGGTGAGGAGAGCGGCGGTTTCGGCTTTCGCGGCCATATCCCTGAACGAGACGGGATTCTAAGCGGTCTGTTGCTGTTGGAGCTTATGGCTCGGACCCAAAGGAGTCCCTCGGAGCTGATCCAGCACCTATACAGTCAGGTGGGCCCTCACTTCTACTCTCGTAGGGATGTGACCTTCGCCTCTGAGCAGCGACGGCAGCTTCAGGCCAAGTTGGATGCTCTAAATGTAGATGAGGTCGCGGGCCTTCCGGTGCGTGGAGTAGACTATGTGGATGGCAAGCGATTTAAGTTTGATCACGCCTGGCTACTGCTGCGCTTTTCCGGCACGGAACCCTTGCTGCGGCTTTACGCCGAGGCTGAGAGCCCTGAGAGGGTGGAGGAGCTTTTGGATGAGGCTCAGGAAATGTTGGGTGTCGAAAGGGGTGGAGAGTAGCCCAATGAGGGACTTGGACAGCCCAGAGCTTTACACTACCTTGGACCCAACAAACCTGCGGCAGCGGCTGCGAACTTTTCCTATCCAGTGCCAGGCAGCCTGGGACGAGGCGAGAGCCCTGGAGTTGCCTCAGGATTATCAGCAGGTGAAGAGGGTAGTGGTAGTGGTAGTGGGGATGGGCGGCTCGGCTATTGGTGGCGATCTTCTGGCTGATTTGGCCTCACTGGAGGAAAGCGTACCCATAACCGTGTGCCGCAACTACCATATTCCCTCATATGTGGATGAGACTACCCTGGTACTAGCCTGTAGCTATTCGGGGAATACGGAGGAGACCCTCTCGGCCTATCAGCAGGCGCTGGCGAGGGGCGTCAAGGTGGTGGCCATCACCGGGGCGGAGGGATGCTGGCCACAGAGGCCAGAGAGCGTGGGCAGCCCCTTTTCACCGTGAACTTCAGGGGCGAGCCTCGAAGCGCCCTAGGATACAGCTTCATAGTGCCCATGGTTGTACTGATTAAGTTAGGCCTCCTCGCTGACAAAAGTAGAGAGATAGATGAGGCGGTGGGGCTTCTCACAGGGCTGGTTTCCGAACTGGGTGAGGAGTGTCCCTCTGCCAGCAACCCGGCCAAGGGGCTGGCCAAAGAGCTTTTGGGGCACCTCATTGTGGTCTACGGCTCGGGCATCTTTTGTGCCGTGGCTAGGAGGTGGAAGACCCAGTTCAACGAAAACTCCAAGGTATGGGCCTTTTTTGAGCTATTGCCCGAGGTGCATCACAACTCGGTGGTGGGCTATTCCCTTCCTGCGGAAGTGCGGGAGCGAGCTTTTGTTCTCCTGTTGAAGCCCCCTCTTTTAGATTCCAAGATAGAAGAGCGATACCAGGTAACCCAGGAGCTGCTACGGCAGGAGGGCGTCGCGCACAGGCGAATTGAAGGCTGGGGCTCCAGTGCCTTCGGCCAGATGTTAAGCGTGGTGTTACTAGGGGACTACGTGAACTATTACCTGGCCATATTGCAAGGGATAGACCCCTCGCCCGTGGCCACCATAGATTTCATCAAGAGCCGCATGGGCTGACACACTCTTATCGCTTGGTGTATTGAGGGGCGCGACGGGCTCGCTTAAGGCCGTACTTTTTGCGCTCCTTTATGCGGGAATCGCGGGTAAGGAGGCCGTGGCGGCGCAGTGTTGTCTTCAGGCTTTCGTCGTAGATCACTAGGGCCCTGGAAATGCCGTGGCGTATCGCCTCGCTTTGAGAAGAGACTCCGCCTCCCTGCACCCGGGCCACTAGGCTGAACTTCGCCTCAGTTCCGGTAACCTTGAAGGGCTCACGCACCGTGGCCTGCCACAGCATCCAAGGGAAGAACTCCTCAAGGGACTTGTCATTGATAAGGAACTGCGCCACTTGCGAGGGGTAGAGTCTTACCCTGGCGATGGCTGTCTTACGTTTCCCCGTACCGTAGTAATATTGTTGCTGATCTTCGGTTTCAACCAAGTTGGAATTATCCTTCCTGTTGTATTGTAGTCAGCTGCCCTTGATGGGGATGATCCCCACCGGCGTAAACTTTCAGACGGCCTAGCATCTCCCTGCCCCGAATTGTGGATGGCAACATGCCCTTCACTGCCAGCTGCACCACCCTCTCGGGGTAGTTCTTAAGCATGTCCCGGAGCATGAAGCTCTTGAGGTTGCCTGTGTAACCGCTATGGCGGTAGTAGATTTTCTGGGTAAGCTTGTGGCCAGTTACATTCACCTTGGCGGCATTTATTACCACCACGTAGTCTCCGGTGAGGACGTGGGGAGTGTAAGTGGGCTTCTCTTTGCCCTGGAGAGTCCTGGAAATTCGGGTGGCCATTCGTCCCAGGGTCTGTCCCGTGGCGTCAATCAGATGCCAGCGGGCCTCTACCTCACCGGTTTTAGCCATGTATGTCTTCTGTCGTTTCATACCGCTCCATCCACATTCCGAGGGAAGTCTCGATAGTTCACCTTTATCAGGCATAGCCCTTTGGCGGGGAGCAGTGGAACATCTTTGGCCCCGTCTTTGGGCTCGCCTAGAACCTCAGCCACCCTCTGTGGGTGAGATTTACCCAGTCCGATATCCACCAGGAGACCGTTGCATTTGCGCACCTGGTGGGGCAAGAATCCGCCAGCCTCCGCTTCGATAATCACCATAGGACTTTCACTCCAGACATCCCATCGCGCAACATGGCGTACCCCACTCCTCCTTGCCATCATTTTTAAGGCAAAAATTGAGAAATCGTGGCTGCCAACCAGATAGTCTGCTCCCTGGGCCATGGCCTCCACGTCCAGGGGTTTCCTTACCCAGTAAACGTAGTTTCGCAATAGAGGCGACGGGTACCGGCTGTTGAATATAGTGTACCGATACACTCGGCTTAGGGCATCTTTGCGAGAGTTGAATTCTGGGGACACCTCATAGGCTCCTACCACCTTAACCTGGGACGGCAGGTAATAGTTCAGAGCACTGGCGAAGGTATCGGTTGTGTAAGGTGCGTTGGTCAGGAAATCCACCACCTGACCCCTGGCGTGGGCGCCAGAATCTGTGCGGCTGGCACCCCGTATGCGGTTTTGCTCTCCGGTGAGATGTGTCAGGGCCCTCTCCACCTCTCCTTGGATGGTGGGCCCCCGGGCCTGGAGCTGAAAACCCTTATAATTGGCTCCCTCGTACTCAAGGATAAGGGCCATCTTCCGTGGCGGCCCCCGGTGTTGCTTCTCCGGGCACTCCCAGGTCATGTTCACAGCAGGCTATACCAGCTCGATTAGGGCCAAGGGAGCAGCGTCCCCCTTACGGCGGCCCAGCTTAAGGACGCGGGTATATCCCCCAGGTCTTTCGACGTATCTGGAGGCCAGATTGTCAAATACCTTTTTGATTACCGTCTTGTTGGGTAACTGGGCGAGAGCTAGTCGTCTGTGGTGGATTGTCCCTACTTTCCCGTAGCCAATTATCTTCTCGGCCAGGCCCCTAGTCTCCTTAGCACGTGCCTCGGTGGTCACAATGCGCTCATGGCGTATGAGTTCCGATACCAGTGATCGCAGCAGCGCCTTCCTCTGGTCCTTGGGCCTGCCCAACTTCCGACCTGCTATCCGATGATCCATTGGGTCTAACTCCCTGTCTCCTCGGCCTCTGTGGCTTGAGTATCGGAGGAAGGTTCAGAGCCTTCGTCTTGTTCCTCCAGCATCCCAAGCTCCTCCAGTTTTTGATGCAGCTCTTGAAGGCTCTTCTCGCCGAAGTTGCGGATTTTCAGGAGATCCGAGTCTGGGGTCTCCAGCACCTGGCCCACTTTGGTGATGTGGCTTCGCTTGAGGCAGTTTAGCGTGCGCGGGGAGAGTTCCAGCTTCTCGATGGGCATCTGGTAGAACTCAGGGGGAATGTTCCGGGCAGGGCCTGTCTCCCCACCGGCTTCGGCGATTCGGTTGAGATTACTAACCAGGAAGAAGTGGTTTACCAGGATCTCTCCGGCGCTTGTTACTGCCTCTGTGGGAGTAGTGGTTTTGTCGGTCCACACCTCAAGCACGAGCCGCTCGTAGTCAGTAAACTGGCCCACTCGGGTGCGCTCCACAACGTAGTTCACCTTACGCACAGGACTATAGATGGCGTCCACAGGGAGCACCCCCACAGAGAGGCCATCGCCCTGTGAAGCAGGAGTGTATCCCTTCCCCTGCTCCACACTGAACTCCACCGAAAGGATAGCGTCAGGGGAATCAAGGGTAGCTAGATACAGATCAGGGTTGACGATACGAAAGTCAGCGGTGGTGGCAATGTCCCCGGCACACACCCTCCCCTCTCCAGCCACCTCCAAACGCATCTTGCCCGGCCGCTCGGTGATGGAGCGAATGCGAACCTTTTTAACGTTGAGGAGGAGTTCCATTACTTCCTCCTTGACGTTGGGGATGGTCGAGTACTCGTGGAGGATGCCATCTATCTTCACGGAGGTGACTGCGGTGCCGGGGATAGAGTTCATAAGAATCCGACGTAACGGGTTGCCGAGGGTGATTCCAAACCCTCTCTGGAGGGGTTCGATGACAAATTTACCGTACTCCTCGTCGGCTTCCAGCACCTTGATCTCTGGGCTAGGGACGGCAGGCTCTTCGGCTTCCGTCTCTGGGGGCAGAAAAAGGGTGTCTACCATCTGTTACTACCTCGAATAGTATTCTACGATGAGACGGGTCTCTACTGTCGATTCTACGTCCTGCTCATCGGGCAATGAAAGAACCTTACCTGTCATGGTCTCCACATCCAGGCTAAGCCACTGGGGCGTTGGTCGCTTGGGGATGCCTTCGGTGAGTTGCTTAAAGAACTCCCTACTTTTGCGGGATTCCTTCCAGGAGATAACGTCGTTGGGGCGTACCCGGTAGGAAGGGATGTTGGTGGGTTTACCGTTCATCAGGAAATGGCCGTGTAGGACCAACTGGCGGGCCTGGCGTCTAGATTCGGCAAAGCCCAAACGGTAGACCATGTTGTCCATACGACGCTCCAGAAGCTGGAGGAGATAGATACCTGTGACGCCGGGGCGGTTTTGTGCCTCTTCCATGTACTTGCGGAACTGGGTCTCGTGGAGGCCGTAGATGTAGCGGGCCTTCTGTTTTTCCCGTAGTTGAAGACCCCAGTCGGAGACCCGCCTGCGCCGGCGAGAGGGGTCTCCTGGGGGGGTGCGGCGCTTTTCCACAGCGCAATTAGGGGTGAAGCATCGCTCTCCTTTCAGGAAGAGCTTGTCTCCTACCCTTCGACATAGTCGGCAGACCGGGCCTGTGTATCGTCCCATTTTACTTCTAACCTAGACCCTTCTACGCTTGGGAGGACGGCACCCGTTATGGGGTATAGGGGTCACGTCCCTGATATTGGTTATAAGTAGTCCCACCGCTTGGAGGGAGCGGATGGCAGCCTCCCTTCCTGCACCGGGGCCCTTGATGTATACCTCCACCTGGCGGAGTCCCTGTTCCATGCTCTTACGGGCCGCCTGTTCTGCCGCTCTCTGAGCGGCGAAGGCCGTACCCTTTCGGGAGCCGCGAAAGCCAGAGGTTCCTGCACTGGCGGAGCTGAGGACATTACCAAGGGGGTCGGTGAGGGTGACAAGGGTGTTATTGAAGGTGGAATGGATGTAGGCTCGCCCCCGAGGCACCTGTTTTTTTTCTCTTCGACGGGTTCTAGGTCTGGCCATGGGACTTCCTTTCCTATTTCTTGGCGCCTGTGCGGCGTCCGCGGCCTGCCACGGTTCTGCGGGGCCCTTTCCGAGTACGGGCGTTGGTCCGGGTGCGTTGCCCCCGCAAGGGAAGGTTGCGACGATGACGCAGCCCTCGGTAGGAGCCGATCTCGACGAGGCGGCGGATGTTCATAGTTACCTCGCGTCTCAGCTCCCCCTCCACACGGAAGCTCTGGTCGATAATCTCCCGTAAGCGATCCACCTGCTGCTCCGAGAGGTCCCGAACTTTGGGTTTGGGGTTGCCGTCGATAACGGCGGCATCTAGGACCCTGTTGGCTAGGGTGGGTCCTATGCCGTGGATGCGCAGTAGAGCTATATCTACCCGCTTACCATCAGGTATGTCCACTCCTGCAACGCGAACCATCGCTTCCTCCTTAGGCTATCCTTGGCGCTGGATGTGCCTTGGATTGGGACAGATAATGCGCACGATGCCCTTGCGCCTGATGACACGGCAGCTGTCGCACCTTGGTTTGACTGAGGCCCTTACCTTCATTGGGACTGCCTACTTGAACCGGTAGGTTATGCGACCCCTGCTCAGGTCATAGGGGGAAAGCTCCACCAACACGCGGTCTCCCCGTAAAACACGGATAAAATGGAGGCGTATCTTGCCCGAAATGTGGGCCAGGATCTGGTGCTTGGTAGGCAGCTCTACTCTGAACATTCCATTGGGCAGGGTGTCCACCACGGTTGCTTCTACTTCTATGCTCTCTTTTTTAGCCATAATCTTTTGTTTGCTCAGCTGTCATATTATACGACGTCTGGGGGGTAGAAAGCTAGTTAGTCACCACCTTACTAGAACGTATTAGTGCTCCTTTGTAACTAAAGCCTCGTTAGTACCTCCACTCCCTTATCGGTAATGGCAACGGTGTGTTCAAAGTGGGCCGAAAGCTTCCCATCGGCTGTTACCACGGTCCAGTGGTCGTCCAGTATACGGGTATGCCAGTCGCCGAGGTTGAGCATGGGCTCAATGGCGATTGCCATACCGCGACGTAGCAGGGGGCCTCGTCCGGGGGTGCCGTAGTTAGGCACCTGAGGTTCTTCGTGCAAGGCGCGTCCTACCCCGTGGCCCACAAACTCCCGTACCACGCCGTAACCATGGATTTCAGCGTAACTCTGAATAGCCGCTCCGATGTCTCCTATCCTGGCTCCTTCCTTGACGGCCTTGATTCCTTCCTCAAGGGTCTGGCGAGTTGCCTCCATGAGCTCCCTGGCCTCGTCACTAACGTTGCCCGCGCCGAGGGTCACGGCCGCATCTCCTATGAAGCCGTCCACCACGGCACCCACGTCCAACTTCACCAAGTCGCCCTCTTGGATGACCCGGTTACCGGGGATGCCGTGGACGATCTCCTCGTTGATGGATGTGCAGATAGTGGCGGGGAACCCCCTGTAGCCTTTGAAGGCGGGTCTGGCCCCTAGTCTGCGAATCTCCTGGCTTGCGATGGCGTCCAGCTCTGCGGTCCTCATGCCGGGTTGCAATACCTGGCGAAGGGCCGCGATGGTAGTGGCCACCACTGCCCCGGCGCGCCGCATGCATTCGATCTCTGCGGGGGTTTTTATGGTTATGCCCCCTGTATTGGGGGGCGCTGAGGTGGACGCTGTCTCCAGTTTTCGTTTTTCTATCACGCCCAATATTATGCCACCTTTATTCCCTAAGTGCCAGGGATTAAGTTTAGCCGTGTCCCTAAGACCTTAAGTAGCCGCTGACTCACCTCCTCAACAGTTCCCAAGCCATCTACCTGCAGCAGCTTACACTGGGAGTCATATAAGTCAACTAAGGGTTTGCTCTCCTCCTCGTACACCTGAAGGCGGCGTTCTACAGCCTGGGGTGTGTCGTCGCCTCGTTGCTGTAAAGGACCTCCGCACCGATCGCACATCCCCTTCTGCTTGGGAGGAAGGGTGTCGGTGTTGTAGGCAGCCTGGCATTGGGGACACAGCACCCGGCTCAGGATGCGCTTTATCAGTTCTTTAGTGGGCACGTGAATGGATAGACTGTGATCTATGACCTTGCCCTGCCCCTCAATGGCCTGGTCCAAGGCTCGGGCCTGATTAATGTTGCGGGGGAACCCATCCAGGATGAATCCCCTCTTGCTCAGAGGAGTGAATAGCTCCTCCAGCAGCATGGCAATCGTCACCTCGTCGGGCACCAGAAGCCCCTTTGCCATGTATTCTTGTACTTTCATCCCCAGAGCCGTACCCCTCTGTTGGTGGTGTCGGAATAGGTCACCCGTAGAGATATGAGGCACTTCCAGGTTTCTGGCCAGCAGCGCCGCCTGAGTCCCTTTACCTGCTCCGGGGGGTCCCATAAGAATGATGCGCATGGTGCTGCTACCTATCTAAGGAACCCCTCGTAGCTGCGCATCTGCAGTTGGGCCTCAAGCTGGCGCAGAGTGTCCAGAGCGACGCCTACCATTATGAGAAGGCTGAAGCTACTGAGCTGGAGGGCATTGACGGAGGTGACGGTGGTGGCTAAGAAGGGCACGATGGCCACGAACCCCAAGAAGAAGGCACCTCCCCAAGTGATACGCAAAATGACCCGGTTGAGGTAGTCCTGGGTGGGTTTACCGGGGCGAATTCCGGGTACGAAACCACCGTTCTGCTGTAGATTCTCTGCCAGGTTCTGTTGCTGGAATACCACTATGGTATAGAAGAAGGTGAAGGTCACCACTAGGAAGAATAGCAGCACCTGATAGAGGACGGAGGCGGGGCTGAAGAGCCTTACGAAGAGGTTGGAGGCTGTTCCCAAAAAGCCGCCGCTAGTGCCCAGGTAGCTGGCTATGATGCCCGGCAGGATGACCACCGAGGAGGCGAAGATGAGGGGGATCATGCCAGCGGAGTTGACCCGGATTGGCAGGTAGGTAGCCCCACTTTGACGGTACATCTTCCCGCCACGGAAGATGCTGCGACCATATTGCACCGGTATCCGGCGATGGGCCTCGGTAAAAACGACGATGATGGCAATGATACCTACCCCAATGACGATAAAGCCTATTAACCCCACAGGGTTGGCGGTCTCGAGAAATCCACTTTGGATGAGACTGGGAAAACCTGCCACGATGCCGGCGAAGATAATGAGGGAGATGCCGTTACCGATTCCTCGCTCAGTGATGAGCTCTCCCAACCAAACCAAGAACATGGTGCCAGCGGTGAGGGATAGGACCGCGGCGAGAGTGGGCAGGTTGTAGCCGATGCCCAGGCTCCCAGCGAACACCCCAGATTGCTGGAGAAAGAGGAGCTGACCGTATCCCTGGGCCATGGCGATGGGCACAGTGATCCAATGGACCAACCGGTTGATCTTCTGTCGTCCCATCTCCCCTTCCCGGGAGATCTTCTGAAGGCGAGGGATGACGGGGGTGAGTAATTGCATCACGATGGAGGAGGTGATGTAAGGGAACACCCCAAGGGCAACGATGCTCAGTCGTCTAAGGGCGCCCCCGCTGAACAGGTCCAAAAATCCTAGGAGCTGGTTCTGGCGAAAGAGGTCATCCAGGGCAGCTTGGTCGACTCCGGGTAGGGGCACGTGAGCGGTAAAGCGGAACACAACCAACAACGCCAGAGTGAACAGGATTTTTGCTCTAAGGTCGGGGATGCGAAAGGAGTCAAGAGCTGCCTGTAACAGCCGAGGCCTGCCGGCCGTTTCTTGGGCCATCATGGCTAAAGCTGATTCACCTTGCCCCCCGCCTCCTCGATCTTTTGGCGGGCAGAGCGGGTAAACTTGTGGGCGCTCACCGCCAGTGGTTTTTTAACATCGCCGTTGCCCAATACCTTCACCGGGTGTTTGAGGGTTTTTAGTATTCCCGCCTCCATCAAAATCTGGGGTGTCACCTCGGCGTCCTCGGCGAAGCCATCGAGATTTTGCACCTTTACTAGCGAAAAGCGCTTTCGGAAGATATTGGTAAAACCTCTCTTGGTGGGCAATCCCTTTATCAGAGGCATCTGTCCCCCCTCGAACCCCGCACGGATGGATTCGCCCGAGCGAGACTTCTGCCCCTTCATTCCGCGCCCCGAATAGCTTCCGTGCCCGCTGGCGTCTCCTCTTCCTACCCTACGACGCCGTCGACGGGCTCCTTTGGAGGGCACCACTTGATGCTCCATCATTTTACCACTTCCTTATGCAGCGAATCATGAGGGGCGGAACAGGGTCTGACAGGGTTACATCAGTTCTCATGGCTATCCTCTTGGTCTAGCTGCTCTACCTCCAGCATATGGCTCACTGCGTTTATCATGCCGCGAATAGTGGAGCTGTCCTGATGCATTACTGTGTGATGTAGGTGCCGCAGCCCCAGGGCTCGGATCACCCTTCTTTGGCGTCGGTCGTAGCCTATGGAGCTCTTTTTCCATGTTATCTTTAGGAGTGGCATGGCTTGATCCAGAGAATCATTGGATTGTCGTGCTTTCCCTTCCCTTACGTCGGGCGATCACTTCAGCAGGGTCCTTCAGGCTGCTGAGGGCCCGTATGGTGGTGTTGACCACGTTTAGAGGGTTTCGGGAGCCCAAAGACTTGGTCACCACGTCCTTTATTCCCACCAGGTCCATGACAGCACGTATGGCCCCTGCAGCTATGATTCCAGTGCCGGGTGGCGCCGGTTTAAGGATGACTAAAGCGGCGCCTTGTTTGAGTGTTATCGCCTGGGGAATCGTGCTACCCTTGAGAGGAACCTTTATCAGGTTCCTTCTGGCCACGGCATTTCCCTTGCGCACGGCGTCGGGGATGGCATCGGCCTTGCCCAGACCTGCTCCCACCACTCCTTCGCCATCGCCCACGATGACTAGGGCGTTGAAACGTAGATGGCGGCCCCCTTTGACCACTTTAGCTATGCGCCGGGTGAATACTACCTTCTCGTTGAGGGCGAGAGTACTAGCGTCGATCCTTTGAATCTTGGGCAATAAAGACATCATCAGAAGGCCAGACCTCCTTCCCGAGCCGCCTCTGCCAGGGCCTTGACTCGGCCGTGGTATTTGTACCCTCCTCGGTCGAAAACTATCTTGGTTATTCCATTCTTTAGAGCACGCTGGGCTATCGTCGTCCCCACCAGTCTGGATCTTTCAGACTTTGATTTTCTATCTTCCTGCCTTTTACCATCCGGCTCCAGAGTAGAGGCGCTTACGAGGGTATGTCCCATGGTGTCGTCGATGATTTGGGCGTGGATGTGGTTAAGGCTGCGGAACACGCATAGCCGGGGCCTTTCAGTGGTGCCTAAGACCGTCTTTCTTACTCTAGCGTGCCTGACCAATCTTAGTCTTCGGGCGGTTTTTTCTCTAGCCATGAAGTGGCCTCTCTAGTCTGGAGATAGATATCATTACCTGTTCTGACGCAACACTAGTGTGCTGGGCTAAAAGGCGGTTCCATTCCTCTGGAAAGGAGCCTGATATTGGTAGGTACTTTCGGCTCATTTCCTGATAAACCACAGATCAGAAAGCCCTTCGAGCGGCAGCCTTGCCCGGCTTAAGGTGGATCACCTCGCCCTCGTATTTGATACCCTTCTCTTTGTAGGGGTTTGGGGGCCTCACCGATCGGATCGTCGCTGCCAGCTCACCAACCTTCTGCTTGTCACAGCCCGTTACGTGGATGCGATTATTGCCTTCCACTGTGAGTTCCACCCCAGGTAGCGGTTTTATCTCCACGGTGTGGCTTAGACCCACGTTAAGCACTATCCGCTTCTGAGACTCCTGCACCCGATATCCCACTCCCATCAGCACCAACGTCTTGCGGTACTGCTGGGTAACACCTGTTATGGCGTTGGAGATGAGGGTTCGAGTGAGGCCATGCAGAGCGTGGTGGAATTTTCGAGGGGAGCGCCTCTCCACCAATATCTGCTCTTCCTCCACTCGGACCGTTACCTCGGGATGAAGGGCCTGTATCAGGGTACCGTGGGGTCCCTTGACCGTCATCTGCAGGTGGTCAAGGCTCACCTCCACGCCTGAGGGGATAGGCACAGGCTTTCGTCCTATCCGGGAAAGAGTCCGTTCCCTTGGCTGAGATGCTACTTTACCAGACATAACAGAGCAGCTCTCCTCCTATGCTCCGATGCCACGCCTCTCTACCGGTCATCACCCCTTGGGGGGTAGTGATGATGGCGGTACCCAGACCTCCATAAACTCGCGGAATCTCTCCCTTGCCCACATAAACCCTCAGGCCAGGTTTGCTCACCCGCTTTAGGCCTCCTAGAATTGGCTCCCGGTTCTCCCGGTAGGCTAGGTGGACACGTAGTGTTTGTGAGGGTTGACCTTTGAGGATCTGGTAGTCCCGAATAAAGCCCTCCTCCTTCAGGATTTTGGCAATGGAGAGCTTCATCTTGGAAGCGGGCATCGACACCGAGTCGTGTCTAACGGCTACGGCGTTCCTGATTCGAGTCAGCATGTCCGCTACAGGGTCTGTTACAATTCCCATGTTACTTCCTTACCGGATATTACCAGCTTGCTTTACGCACTCCCGGTAGCTCTCCTCGTAGGGCAAGTTGCCTGAAGCAGATGCGGCACAGGCCAAAATATCGGATGTAAGCACGTGGCCTGCCGCAGCGATGGCAACGGGTATGAAAACGCCCCGGAAAGGCAGGCGTCCTCTTCCACTTCTCTATCTTGGATTTTTTGGCCATGTACCTCCCTCAGGATTCGCGCGCGAAGGGCATGCCTAGAAGCTCCAGCAGCCTAGCCCCTTCGTTGTCGCTCTTAGCCGTGGTGGCGATGGTCACCTGCAGGCCCCTTATCCTCTCGATCTCTCCGTATTCGATCTCAGGGAAGATGATCTGCTCCCGTATACCTAGGGAGTAGTTGCCACGGCCATCAAAGCTCCCACGGGAGACTCCTCGGAAGTCCCTGATGCGGGGGAGGGCCGCATTGAACAGTCGATCGAGGAAGTAGAGCATCCGGCTCCCTCTTAGGGTTACACATACACCGATGGGAACACCCTCTCTCAACTTAAATGCGGCGATGGACTTCCGTGCCTTTGTGACGATCGGCCTCTGACCAGATATTGTGGCCAAGTCCTTGCTTGCACTCTCCACGGCGCGAGAGTTAGTCAGGGCCTCCCCCAGCCCGACATTCAGCGTCACCTTTTTGACCTGAGGCACTTGCATGGGAGTGTGGTATGCGAACTCCTGCATCATGGTGGGTACAACCTCTTTCACGTACTTCTCTTTAATTCGAGGCTGTACAGGCACCTCTGGCTGAGGTGGTGTAGGGGAGGTGGGAGGAGCGACTGCTTGCTTGGTAGTGGCTTTGGACTTGCCGGTACTACGAGCTCTAGGTCGCGCCTTCGCTGATGGCTTACCTTCTAGTCTATCGTTTCCTTGCATCTATGACACGTCCTTACCTTTTTGCCGTCCTCTAGGAATGTGACACGTAGACGGGTTGGCCGATCGCACTTGTTACATATTAGCATTACATTGGCAACGTGCACAGGGGCCTCCTGCTGGATCCGCCCCGCCTGGCGTACTCCGGGACGTGCACGCACGTGGCGGGTGATCATGTTGACCCCCTCGATTACCACCCGGTCCTTCTTGGTGAGCACCCTATCAATACGACCGCGGCGGCCCTTCTCCCTGCCGCTGATTACCATCACCGTGTCTCCCTTGCGGATTCGCATCACGCCACTTCGGGAGCCAGGGAAATTATCTTCATGAAGGCCTTATCACGCAACTCACGGGCCACCGGACCAAAGATACGGGTACCCCTGGGATTATTAAGCTTTTCAGCAAGGAGGACAGCGGCATTGTCATCAAACCGTACGTAGGATCCATCGGGCCGGCGGAAGGCCTTGGCTGTGCGCACAATGACCGCCCGCACTACCTCGCCCTTTTTTACCGGAGATGCAGGGATCGTTTCCTTGACCGAGGCCACGATGACATCGCCCACGTGGGCATACTTCCGTCGGCTGCTGCCTGGAATATTAATGCACATTATCTCTTTGGCACCTGTGTTGTCGGCCACCTTCAGTCTGGAATAGGACTGTATCACTTATTGCTCTCCTCTTCAGATGCCTCTGGATCTGGGATTTCTGCCGATCCCTGGACGTCAATGTCCTCCGATGACGAGGTCTGGGCCTCGAGTGTTGCCATTTCCGGCGAAGTCTTCAGAGAGGAGCTTTCAGCCGCTGGTGCGATGACTTCGGCCAGCTCCTCCTGCTCCAACTCTGCGGGCTTTATCTCCACCACCTCATGCCGTTCCAAGACCTCCACCACCCTCCATCTTTTTAAGCGGGATATGGGTCGGGTCTCTCGGATGCGTACCCAATCACCGACGCGGCATTGGTTGTCAATGTCATGAGCGTACAACTTGGTGATACGACGTATCCTTTGCCGGTACAGGGGGTGGGTTTGCACCCATGGGACGGCCACCACCACCGTTTTAGCCATCTTGTCGCTGACTACTCGGCCCTCTCGGACCTTTTGCTTTTCCTTAGCCATACTAAACCCTTTGTAACTCCCGCTCACGCATCACGGTCAACAGCCGGGCAAGGTTTTTTCTGGCGGCCCCCAGTTGAGAGGTGTTGGTAAGCTGCTTTGTTGCGCTACGAATCCGCAGATTCATCAGCTCCTTATAGGAGGCCTCTACCTCCTCGGCTAGTCCTGTATCATTTAGTTCCCTTATCTCATCGATTCGCACGTTCAATGGCCCCCTTAAGACAGACCAATAAAGCTGTCTCTCGTTACCGCCCTGGTAGCGATGGGTAGCTTGTGGGAGGCGAGGCGCAAGGCCTCCAGGCCCATCTCTTTTCGCACGCCACCTATCTCGAACATGATACGGCCCGGCTTGACTCGAGCCACCCATTGCTCCACCGAGGCCTTGCCGCTACCCATACGGGTCTCGGCTGGTTTCTTTGTCACTGAAAGATCGGGGAATAGCCTCACCCAAACCTTGCCACCCCGCCGTAGATGGCGGTTTATAGCTATTCTCGCTGCTTCTATCTGGCGCGCCGTGATCCAGGCGCACTCGAGGGCCTTAAGGCCCATCTCCCCGAAGTCCACGCTGTTGGCCGTAGTAGCGATGCCCTTCCGCCGGCCTCGCTGGACTTTACGATGTTTCGTCTTCTTCGGCTGTAACATTAATTGGCTCCTCTGCTCCAATAGTGAGTTCGATGGGGGCCATCTCTTCGGCGACCTCCTCCATGCTAGGAGGTAGGATAAGGCCCTTATAAATCCACACCTTCACACCAATGCGGCCCATCCCTGTGCTGGCCTCAGCGTAGTTGTAGTCTATGTCTGCCCTTAGGGTGTGTAAAGGCACCCTCCCATCCATCAGCTTCTCCCTGCGGGCGATCTGGGACCCCATGATGCGGCCTTCTACGATGATCTTGATGCCCTGGGCCCCTCCTTGCATGGCCCGCTGTGCCGCCTGACGCATGGCCCGTCGGTAGGCCACTCGGCGCTGAAGTTGATCGGCGATGTTGCGGGCTACTAAGTAGGCGTTTAACTCCGGCTGATTAATCTCTAAGATGTTGAGCTGGATCTTGGGAGTGGTCACTGGCTCCAGCTTGCTGCGCAATCTTTTTACTCTTTCACCATCCCGTCCTATAAGGATGCCAGGTCTAGCGGTGTGGACGTTAATTACGATGTCCTGGTTCCCGCGGTCTATCTCTATGCGAGCTATACCGGCGTCGGAGAAAGCGGCGTACTCGTCACGAATGGTCTTGCGGATCGCCAGGTCCTCTAATACGAGAGTCCGGTACTCCTTACCGTTGCGGGCGAACCAATGAGACTCCCAGTCTTTTATTATACCCAGCCGGAATCCTATGGGGTGGGTTTTTTGGCCCATTTAGCTGGCCTCCTCATCAACGATTATCGTAATATGGCTAAATCGCTTTCGCACCCGTCCTACCCTTCCTCGTGCATGGTGCCGCATACGGCGTAAGGGTCGCGCCTCGTCTGCGAAGATCCTGGTGATACGTAAGCTGGTGGGATCTAAAAGCAGGTTGTTTTCGGCGTTGGCCGACGCTGACTTGACTACTTTGGCCACCACCCGAGCCCAGGGAGAGGGCAGCAAACCGAGAATGTCTAGGGCCTCATCCACGCGCTTCCCTCGCACCAATTGGATGATGGGCCTAAGCTTGGTTGTGGAGGCCCCTACTCCTTTGGCCAAGGCTTTTACAGCGGGCATAGTATCATCCTCGTCCTGGCGCAACTCGGGTCGGCCGCTCAGAACGGCCTGCATGGCCCCGGAAGGTGCGGGTAGGGGCGAACTCCCCCAGTTTGTGCCCTACCATGTTCTCGGAGATGAACAGTGGGACGTGACGTCGGCCGTCGTGTACGGCGATGGTTAGACCCACCATCTCGGGGCTAATGGTGGAGGCCCGGGACCAAGTGCGGATGACGGTGCTGGAGCCCATCCGCTGTACCGCCATCACTTTCTTCATCAGCTTGGGCTGTATAAAGGGGCCCTTTTTGGTGGACCTGGACATGATTAGCTACGTCTCCTCACGATAAGAGCGCTTGGCTTCTTCTTGCGACGGGTCTTATAGCCCAAGGCGGGCTTGCCCCAAGGCGTCTTGGGTCCGGGCATTCCAATTCCTGATCGTCCCTCGCCGCCACCGTGGGGGTGGTCTCGGGGAGACATGACTAAGCCACGCACTTGGGGTCGGCGACCTCGGTACCGAGTTTTGCCTGCCTTCCCTAGTTTGGTGTTCTTGTGGTCGGAGTTGCTCAACTGCCCGATGGTGGCGTTACATTGCCGTAGCACTCTGCGTATCTCCCCCGATGGAAGGCGTACCAACACGTAGCGGTCTTCTCGGGAGAGGACCTGGGCCGTCGTCCCAGCGCTGCGCACTATCTGGCCGCCCTTGCCTGGAGTCGTCTCCAGGTTGTGTATCAGGGTACCTGAGGGGATAAGGCCCAAGGGCATGGCGTTTCCTGGTTTAATTTCAGCGTCGGGGCCGGCTTGGACCTTGTCATCAGGCTGAAGGCCCAGGGGGGCCAAGATGTAGCGTTTTTCGCCGTCCGGGTAGCTAATGAGGGCAATTCGGGCAGAACGATTGGGATCGTATTCGATGGAGATCACTTTGCCGGACATACCCACTTTGTCTCGGATGAAGTCTATGATGCGGTACTTGCGTTTGCTCCCGCCCCCACGGTGTCGCACGGTGATTCGGCCGTCGGAGTTGCGGCCGGCATTCTTCTTGAGTGGCCACAACAGGGACCTCTCGGGAGTATCGCGGGTTATCTCCTCGAAGGAGGGCAAGATACTGCCCCTAGTGCCTGGGGTGAGCGGTTTGGGGATCTTTAGAGGCATCGTTAAATCCCTTCTATGATCTGGATCTTGTCACCCTCTTGTAGGGTAACCACCGCTTTCTTCCGATCGGGCATCTTTTTTAAACGAGGTCCGAAGCGTTTTCGTTTGCCTCGGGTCATAGTGATATTGACGTCCACCACTTTGACTCTGAAGTTCTTTTCCACCGCCTCTTTCACCTGCACCTTATTGGATCGAGGGTTTACTTGGAACACGTACTTACCAGTTTCCTGGAGGATGGTGCTCTTTTCCGTTATTACCGGCTGAACAATGACTTCGAATATGTTCATGGCTTATCTGAGACAAGGGCCTTATTTCTTGGTGATTGATCTTTAGACCACAGCTCCTCTGCGCGGCGGGCGGCTTCTACTGTCATGATCACACTATGCCGTTTTAGCAGCTCGTGGGCATTTAGGAGGGACACGGGCAACGTCCACACTCTTGGTATGTTGTGGCAGGAGAGGATCAAGTTGCCGTGGGGTTCAAGAGTAACGATGAGGGCTGAACTGGCCACCGCCAGTCGCTCCAGAATCTCTACCATAGACTTGGTTCTCGGGCTGTTTAATGGCAGCAAGTCAAGGAGGATGAGGCGGTTTTGGCGAGCCTTCTCCGAGAGAACACAGCGTAGAGCAAGGTGGCGCATCCGCCGGGGCATCTCCCTTCTATGGTCCCTGGGATGGGGGCCAAAGACGACTCCACCGTGCCTCCACTGTGGGGCTCGAGTGCTTCCCTGGCGGGCCCTGCCTGTGTGCTTCTGGCGCCAGGGCTTTCTTCCCCCTCCCGATACTTGGCTACGGACCCGGACGCTGTGGGTGCCCTGTCGCTTGTTGAGCTGGTACATCACCAGGGCCTGGTGCACCACAGCATTGTTCAATGCCACATTAAATACCTTATCGCTAAGTTCGATGGTGTCCACCGACTGCCCCTCTATGTTTTTGACCTCCATCTGCATGCTACTCTCCTAGCTGGTAGCTTCGCTGCCCTTGGTAGTCTTGTGGATTAGCAGAAGGCCATTCGGGGCCCCTGGAACGCCTCCCTTGATCAGGAGAAGGTTGCGCTCTGGGTCTACCTCGATCACCTCCAGGTTCTTTACCGTCACCCTTCGGTTGCCCATGTGGCCGGCCATGCGCTTGCCCTTTAGTACCCTACCAGGAGTGGTGGTGGCTCCAATGGAGCCTGGGGCCCTGGCCCGATCTGACTGCCCGTGGGTGCGGGGGCCTCCGGCGAAGCCGTGGCGTTTCATACCCCCCTGAAATCCTCGTCCTTTGGAAGTACCGATCACGTCCACTCGCTCACCAGGCTGGAAGAGCTCCACCGTTACCGTGTCACCCACCTGGGTATCTCCGAGGCTGTCAACGGGCACCTCACGCAGATACCGGAAAAGTCCTGTGCGCTTTAAGTGGCCTCGCATGGGACTGTTGAGCCGTTTTACCTCTTCGAACCCTACTTGGACAGCGTCGTAACCGTCGTTAACCTGGCTCTTCATCTGGGTGATGGTGCAGGGTCCCACCTGAAGGGCTGTAACGGGCACCACCTGCCCATTCTGTCGGAAGCGCTGGGTCATGCTTATTTTCTTAGCCAAAATTCCTCGGATCATTATCTTTTCTCTGGGTTCTACAGCTTGATGGAAATGTCTACTCCCGCAGGGAGGTTGAGCCTGGTTAGGGCATCGATGGTTTTGGAGGTAGGTTCGACGATATCGATGAGGCGCTTATGTGTACGAATCTCAAAGTGCTCCTGGGAGTCCTTATCCACGTGGGGGGAGCGGATCACGCAGAAGCGTCGGATGTGGGTCGGGAGAGGCACTGGACCAGCTACTACTGCCCCGGAGCTTTCCGCCGTTTGGACGATCTGCCCGGCGGAGAGGTCCAACGTGCGGTGATCGAAAGCCTTGAGAATTATGCGTATTTTTTGGCTAGTGGTCATGGCTAGCTCTATCTTACACCTAATGGGTGAAGTATGCTCTGGGCGATGTGCTCAGGCAGTGGCTCGTGGCTTACGAACTCCATGGTGTGGGTGGCGCGTCCCTGAGTCATGGAGCGAAGGGCTGTGGCGTAACCGAAGGCTTCCGCCAGGGGAATCAGGGCTCGCACAATTTGGATATCCTCATGGCCCTCGATACTCTTAATCCGCCCCCTCCGAGCACTCAGGTCTCCTAGGATATCTCCCAGGAATTGGCCGGGGGATACCACCTCGATGTCCATAATGGGCTCCAGCAGGATGGGTTTGGCCCTTTTGACTCCCTCTTTTAGTGCTATAGAGGCGGCGCTCTTGAAGGCCAACTCCGAGGAATCCACCGGATGGTAACTACCGTCTATCAGGGATACCTTCAAATCCACGATAGGATAGCCCCCAAGGGGCCCGTTCTGGAGTGTTTCTTTAATCCCTGCTTCTATGTCGCCGATATACTCATTGGGGATAACTCCGCCAGCAATTCGTTTTTCAAACACGAACCCCTGACCCGGCTCCAAGGGTGTTATCTCCAACCACACATGGCCGTACTGGCCATGGCCGCCGCTCTGACGGATGAAGCGCCCTTCTGAACGGGCGGAGGTGGTTATTGCCTCGCGGTAGGAGACCCGAGGCTTGCCCACCGCTGCCCCCACGTCGAACTCCCGCTTCATCCGGTCCACTAGCACCTCTAAGTGGAGCTCGCCCATGCCGGAGATAACGGTCTGTCCCGTCTCCTGATTATAGTTCACCACGAAGGTCGGGTCCTCCTCGGACAGCTTCCGCAGAGCCTCAGACAGCCTCTCTTGGTCGGCCCTGGTGAGGGGCTCGATGGCCACCGACACTACGGGAGAGGGGAAGTGGGGAGGCTCAAGCACCACGGGGGACGCTCTATCGCAGATGGTGTCCCCCGTGAAGGTGTTTTTTAGACCGATGGCGGCGCCTATGTTTCCTGCCCTTAGCTCCTCCAATTCCTCCCGATGGTTGGCGTGCAACCGTAGCACCCGGCCCATTCGCTCCCGCGCATCTTTGGTGGAATTCCACACTGAGGAACCGGCCTTGCCAACGCCCGAATATACCCGCAGATACACTAGCCTACCCACAAAGGGATCTACACTCACCTTGTAGGCCAGAGCAGCGAAAGGCTCATCATCCCTGGCCTCTCGTACCACCTCTTTCCCGTTGCCAGGAACAATGCCTGTCACTGGGGGGATGTCCACCGGTGAGGGGAGGTAGTCTATTATAGCGTCAATAAGCGAGTGAATTCCCATGCTATTGAGGGCACTGCCGCATAAAACAGGAACTATCTTAAGGGATATGGTCGCTCTGCGTAAAGCCTTACGTAGCTCTTCAGTCTCTAAGGTCTCGCCTTCCAGGTAACGTATCATCAGGGCATCATCGGTCTCAACGATCTTCTCCAACAAAAGCTCCCTGTAGGTGTGGACATCCTCTTGGTATTGGGAGGGTATAGGCCCCTCCTCCACAACGAAGTTGCCGTTGGTAAAGAAGATGGCCTTCTCCTCCAGGAGGTCCACGACGCCTTCAAAGGATGACTCGGCGCCCAGGGGCAACTGAACAGGCACCGGGTTTGTCCTTAGGCGGTGCTTGATCATGTCTATGGTTCTTTGAAAGTCGGCTCCCACCCGGTCCATCTTATTGACGAAGCATATGCGAGGAACACCGTAGGTCTGGGCTTGGCGCCACACCGTCTCCGATTGAGGTTGGACTCCGGCCACGGCGTCCAACACCACGATACCCCCGTCAAGCACCCGCAGGGCACGCTCCACCTCGGCGGTAAAGTCCACGTGGCCTGGGGTGTCGATGATGTTTATGCGGCATTCTTTCCAGTAGCAGGTGGCGGCTGCGGCAGTGATGGTGATACCCCGCTCCCGCTCTTGGGGCATCCAGTCCATCACTGTAGTGCCCTCATCCACGCCACCAATCTTGTAGATACGGCCAGTAACGTATAGCACCCGCTCGGTGACGGTAGTCTTACCCGCGTCGATATGGGCGATAAAGCCAATATTACGGATACGTTCAATAGGAAAAATCTCAGACATAACAACAACCTTGTCCAGCAGGGCCTGGAGAGCCTACATTCCTACCACCTGTAGTGCACGAAGGCTCTGTTAGCTTCGGCCATGCGGTGGAGGTCCTCTTTGCGCTTGACTGCGGCACCCTCACCTCTGGAGGCGTCGAGAAGCTCCAAGGCGAGGCGGCGCATCATGGGCATGCCTTTACGAGCCCTGGCAGATCGGATGAGCCATCGGACACCTAGGGTCTCGCCCCTTGCGGGTCGTAACTCGATGGGCACTTGGTATGTGGCTCCCCCAACCCTGCGTGGCTTCACCTCTAACTGGGGAATAGTATTCTTAAGGGCCTGGCTGAACACTTCCATGGGATCACGCCTTGTCTCTTGTTCTACTATGTCCAGCGCGGAGTAAGTAATGCGTTGCGCCAACGTCTTCTTACCGCATTTCATCACCTTGTTGATGAAGCGAGCCAACTCCACACTATTGTACTTGGGATCGGGCGGCACAATCCGCCTTTCGGCACGTCTTCGTCTGGACATAAGAAGCTCTTACACCTTCAGGATGACTTACTAGACAGCGCTGGGCTTTTGGGTGCCGTACTTGCTGCGGCCTCGTTTACGGTCATCAACTCCTGCACAGTCCAGCACCCCTCTTATTACGTGGTAGCGCACGCCGGGCAGGTCTTTCACTCGCCCTCCCCTTATCAGCACTACCGAGTGCTCTTGGAGGTTGTGGCCCTCACCCGGTATGTAGGCTGTAACCTCGAAGCCGTTGGTGAGTCGCACCCGGGCAACCTTACGCAGCGCCGAGTTGGGTTTTTTTGGGGTCATGGTTCGTACCTGGATGCACACTCCACGGCGCTGAGGAGCCCCTGGCCCCCACTTCATTCGGTTCTTTAAGGAGTTCTGCATCCAGTGCATGGCGGGAGCCTTGGTCTTGGCCTTTATCACCTTGCGACCCTTGCGAACTAGCTGGCTTACCGTAGGCATATAATCCTTTTGAGGCGTAGCAGTACCGGACTGATATTTTACCAAGTTTATAGGTGGGGTGTCAACCCTATTTGTGACCCCTTTCAAAGGTGTCCACATCGAAGACAGGCAGTCGCTAGGGAGGGAGAGTCCGCAGGCGGATTGCGCCGGGGATAGAACACCTTCTCTTATCACCTCGGCCTTTACAAAGTCCCTAGGATCTCCTTCACTATTCTCACCACATCTCCCAGGGGGCTGTGGGAAGCCTCGCTCTCTCGCCGCGGCTTTATCTCCACTGAATCCCCGCGAAGGGTGCGGGGACTTACCACCAAACGCACCGGTAGGCCCAAAAGGTCGGCGTCGTTGAACTTCACTCCCGCTGACTCCTCCACCCGGTCGTCGTAGAGGGTCTCAAGCCCTTCTTGCCATAGCCGTTGGTACAGCTCATCGGCGGCCTGGGCTACGTTGAGGTCTGAGAGATTGAGGGCCACCAGATGAGCGTGGTAGGAGGCAATGGGTGGGGGGAATATGATTCCCTTGTCGTCGTGATTCTGCTCGATGGCCGCTGCCAGAAGCCTCCCCACTCCGATTCCGTAGCACCCCATGGTGATAGGGTGCTCCTGTCCCTGCTGGTCGAGAAAGTGAGCTCCCAGGCTCTCACTGAAGAAGGTGCCCAGCTTAAAGATGTGGCCAACCTCGATACCCCGGCTGGCTTTAAGGGGTGTACCGCAGTGAATGCAATCATCGCCCTCCCGGGCCAGGGCTATGTCGGCCATCAAGTCTATCTCAAAGTCGCGGGGGAAGTTGGCGTTTCTGAGGTGTGCGTCGGACCTGTTGGCACCCACAACAAAGTTGGTGCCTAGCCGTATTGACTCGTCGGCGATGCGCTTGATGCCCGATAGACCCACTGGGGAGGCCGAGCCTGCCACGAGACCTGCCGTTTCCACCTCCTCCTCGCTGGCCAGGCGTAGGTTGGGGCTGTTCAGGAGGTTCTTCAGCTTCACGTCGTTGACCTCCAAGTCGCCCCGGATGGTAACGAACACCACCTCTCGGTCGGCCCAGTAGAATACGGCCTTCAGAGTCTTGGTGGGGGGTATGCCCAAATATTGGCAAAGCTCGGCAATGGTGACCACTCCTGGGGTGGAGACCTCCTCAAGGGGCAGTAGGGGCTCCGGCGTTATCTGAGGAGGTACGGCACTGGCCTTTTCGGCGTTGGCCGCGTAGTCGCACTGAGGGCATGTGATTATTGTATCCTCGCCGCTGGGGGTAGGAAGTATGAACTCGTGGGAGTCCTTACCTCCTATGGCACCACTGTCGGCCTCCACCATGACGGCGGGTAGGCCGCAGCGTCGGTAGATGTTGCGGTATGCCTGCGCCATGGCCTGGTAGCTCTCCTCCAGGCTCTGGTCGCTCTCGTTGAAGCTGTAAGCATCCTTCATGTCGAACTCTCGCACGCGGATGAGGCCTCCCCGGGGCCGAGCCTCATCGCGGAACTTGGTCTGAATCTGATAGAGGGTGACTGGTAGGTCGCGATAGCTCTGGACGTAGCTATGCACCAGGTTGGTGATTACCTCCTCGTGAGTGGGCGCCAGTACCAGGGGTCGGCCTCTACGGTCCTTGAGGGTGAACAGATTGTCCCCGAAGGCGGCCCTTCTTCCCGTCTCCTCCCAGATCTCGATGGGCTGAAGGACTGGCAAGCGGATCTCCTGGCCCCCGGCAGCGTCCATCTCCTGGCGGATGATAGCCTCGATCTTACGCAGCGAGCGCCATGCCAGAGGTAGGTAGGCGTAGACTCCCGAGGCTACCTGATGGATCATACCTGCCCTGAGCATGAGACGGTGGCTGGCAGTCTCCGCTTCGGCAGGCTCTTCCCGCATGGTATTGGAGATTAGCTGAGAGAACTTCATTCTCACACTTGCTCGGACGGCGTTGCTACACGTAACAGGCCTCTGATGAAGTACATGTTACCAGAAGGGGGCGTCGAGCAAAAGGAGGCCTCTTTGGTCAAAGGGGTATCATTCGGCGGAGCACCATACATCCAAAGCGTAAAGTTACACAACGTCTCAGAGATGGTCGGGACAGTTCATCTCTCTCTTAGTTTTCTTTCCCACCCATCCAGAGGGGTAAATAGACCCCCTCAAGGATGCTCCCTGACCTTGCGCCCCTGTAGCAGCCCCACCACGTGGGGCATCGCCCTGAACTCTCAGCCAGGGACGGCGAAAGCTGCCGCAAGCACAAAAGATATGCCAATCAACCCAAAGAAGAATTCCGTGAAAAGGAAGATGCCCCAGGCCAGAGGTAGAGCCCAGGCACTCCCATATGCCACTAGGTCGGCGATGACAAGGGCCAGTGCAACGGGGAAAACAGCCACCTGCGGCCACCTGCCTCAGTTGCGGGAAAATCCAACGATCACCAAATCGGGAAAATACCACCAGGCGGCGAAGACGCCAATCCAATATCCATTTACTGGAATGTCAGAGTTAATTCGGTTCGAGTATTGAAATATATTCCAGATAAAATAGAAAAGGGCGCCGACTCCGAACAGCAACCGCGCCGCCCTTCCGATGGGCAACGGCCTAGGGGATGTTCCAGCTTCTACGAAATCACCAAGAGGCATCGCAGGATTGGCTACTCTCTCTAAACTACGATTATGATTATGCTGAAGACTACCAGAAGGTGTCCGAAGGTTATTATAGCCCTACAGAGCGTCCACCTCTTCCATGAGGGCGGTGAGCATGTCGGCCTCGCTTACTACCCGGACCTTCTGGCCCTTGCGGAAGATCACAGCCTTGCCAGCCCCGGCGGCGATGCCCACATCGGCGTCCTTAGCCTCGCCCGGGCCGTTGACCTCGCAGCCCATGACGGCCACCTTGACGTTCTTGTTGACCTTCTTGAGCAGCTCGTCCACCGTGTTGGCCAGCTTGATTACATCCACATCGGCCCGTCCGCAACTGGGGCAGGCCACCAGGGTGGTGCCCTTCTGGCGCATATTAAGAGACTTGAGGATGTCGAAGCCAGCGGTCACCTCCTCCCGAGGGTCGGCGCTGAGGGAGACGCGGATGGTGTCTCCGATACCCTCATACAGTAGTAGTCCCAAACCGATGGCGCTTCTGATAGAGCCTGCCTTGGCCGTTCCCGCCTCGGTTATACCTAGATGAAGGGGGTAGGGCACTAACTGGGCGATGCGCTCATAGGCCTCTATGGTAGTGGGCACGTCGAAGGCTTTAAGGGAAAGCTTGATCAGATCGAAGTCCAGATCCTCCAGAATCCCTATCTCCCACAGGGCAGTCGCCACCATGTGGTCAACTATGCTGTACTGTCCCTCTACCACCTCGGCGCTCTTTGGAAGGACGTTAACCATGTCGGTGTGCCTGGAAAAGCCACCTGTCTTGCCGATGCCCCCTACTGGAGGCAGGCTGCCGAAGTTGACGCCTATACGGATGGGAATCTGGCGCTCTTTGGCGGCCTGCACGACCATCCTGACCTTCTCGGGGTCACGGATGTTGCCGGGGTTGAGTCGAAGGCAGTCCACCCCGCCTTGGATACACTCCAGGGCCAGCTGGTAATGAAAGTGGATGTCGGCCACCAGGGGGATGTTGATCTGTTTTTTAATCTCAGGGATGGCCTTGGCGGCCTCCATGTCTGGCACGGCAGACCGGATGATGTCGCACCCTACCTCCTCCAGTTCCTTTATCTGGCGAACCGTGGCCGTCACGTCACGGGTGTCGGTTTTGGTCATTGACTGGACGGTCACCTCCGCATCCCCACCCACCTTAACATCCCCCACATACAGCGGCTTGGTAACCCTTCGCTTGATCATACGAACACTGCTCCTCTCGGTGCGAGTTTACTGGATCAGGCTCTGCCCCTCCATGATTCGCACGATGTCGAAATAGGTAACTACTAACAGCAGAGCCATGAGAGTGGCAAAGCCGATCAGGTGCACCAGCCCCTCCCGCTTGGGGGAGATCCGCTTGCCTCGACGGGCCCATTCTATGATAACGAAGGTCAATCTTCCTCCGTCAAGGGCAGGGATGGGGAGGATATTGATGATGGCCAAGCTGATGCTAATGATAGCGGCCAGCCCTATCACTGACACCAGACCCCCATCCCGGGCAACCTCACCAGTGACCTGGGCGATACCTATGGGCCCAGCAACTTGAGGGGTGCCACCTGCCACCACCCAGCTAGTAATCTCGTTTTTGATTAGAACCAGAAGATCACCCAGCCTGGTGACGGCGTGGGGAACGGCTGTCCAGAGGGGCTCGGAGCGTGTCACCACTGAGGTGTCGATCATGCCAATTACAATGCCTGTCCATCCCTCTCCCTCCGGCGGGTTCCAGCGAGGCACCACGTATACGGTGTCTACCCCAAGGCCGACCCTCACTCGCCACTCCATCTCCGAGCCCAGACTGAGCAAAATGGCCTGGGTCAGCTCTTGGTTGTGTTCTATCTTACGTCCGTTGGCGCTCTCGATGATGTCCCCGGGCTCGATGCCGGCGAGGGCGGCTGGAGAGTTGGGAGCAACCTCCGAGACTACTACCTTGCCCACCAGCACGTCCTGAGGCACCATGAAAAAGACAGTAAAGATAAAGATGGGTAGCACGGCGTTCATCAGGGGCCCCGCCACCAGCACCAGGAAACGGGTGCCTGTACCCTTGGCTGCGAAGCTACGCGGACCAGAGTCTTCATTCTCCCCAGCTAGGCGAACGAACCCCCCCAGAGGTAGCAGCCAGTTGATGGAGTAGATGGTCTCGCCCAGGCGGAATCCTATGAGTCTAGGAGGAATACCTAGGCCAAATTCCTCTACCTTGATACCGAAGAGCTTGGCTGTTATGAAATGCCCTAGCTCGTGCAAGACTACAAGGACAGCTAGCATCCCAAGGAAGGGCAATACGAATATCAGAAGAAATTCCACGGATTAGCCTCGGATCGCTTCCTTGGCGCGCTGGCGTGCCCACTGGTCCGCTAGCAGGATGTCCTCCAGAGATGCCTGGGGACTGGAGGTGTGGTCCTCTAACACCTGCTCCACCACCCTATAGATGTCCATGAATCCGATCTGCTCGTTGAGGAACGCCTCCACTGCGACCTCGTCGGCGGCGCTCAACACGGCCGGAAAGGTGCCACCTCGCCTGGCGGTGTCTAGCGCCAGGTCAAAGCAAGGGTAGCGCTGTCTATCGAGAGGCTCGAAAGTGAGGGAGGTGAACATGGAAGTATCCAGCCGGGGGATGGCATCGTTCTTGAGGCGCTGAGGGTAGAAAAGGGCGTATTGAATGGGCAGTCGC
The DNA here is from genome assembly GCA_965248115.1 of Dehalococcoidia bacterium. Classification (GTDB taxonomy): domain Bacteria; phylum Chloroflexota; class Dehalococcoidia; order Lucifugimonadales; family CBDFII01; genus CBDFII01. Next base: position 755,890 of record CBDFII010000004.1, on the reverse strand, counting down.
ATGTCTGGGGGGCCGAGCTGTGCCTTCACCGAGCCATCGGCAAACTCGACCATAGAGTGGATTGTGCTTTGAGGATGCACCGCCACCTCTATGGATTCCCAGGGCACATCAAAGAGCCAGTGGGCCTCGATGACTTCAAAGGCTTTATTCATCAGCGTGGAGGAATCGATGGTTATTTTCTTACCCATCTTCCAGGTTGGATGCTTGAGGGCCTCCTCTGGTGTTACTTTCTCCAGGTCCTCCAAAGGAGTGCTGCGGAAGGGACCGCCCGAGGCGGTGATTATGAGACGCTGGATGCTTCCGTTCTCACCCTGGAGGCATTGCCATATGGCGCTGGGCTCGCTGTCCACCGGCAACAGAGAACCACTGTAGCGGCGGGATGCCTCCATGACCAGCTCCCCTGCCATGACGATGACCTCTTTGTTGGCCAGGGCTACTGGCTTATTGCTCTCTAGGGCCCTCAGCACAGGTAGGAGACCCACTTGACCGGTGGTGGCCGCAATCACCATGTCAACGTCGGGCTGACACACCATCTCCTCCATAGGCACTATGGACAGGTCTGCGGGAAGAAGAGCGGAATGCTCAACGTCGGCACAGTAGGCAAAGCGGGGGTGAAACTCCTGCACCTGGGAGGCCAAAAGCTCCCAGTTGTAGCCAGCAGCCAGTCCTACCACCTGGAGCTCCTGGGGGAAGGCCCGTACCACGCCCAAGGTCTGCTGGCCGATAGAGCCAGTTGATCCGAGAATGACCAGTCTTTTCATAGCTACTCTGTCAGGATAACAAAATAATACACTAGGGGGAGTGTGAAAACAATCGAATCCAAGCGGTCTAAAATGCCACCATGTCCTGGTAAGATAGCTCCAGCGTCTTTGACCCGCGCCGCTCTCTTTAGACGGGACTCGGTCAGGTCGCCGATTTGTGCTATAACAGCGATAGTGCCCCCTAAAGAGGCCTGCTGCCATAAAGACAAGGGTAGCTCCACAAGGGTTCCGAGGCCCAGTGTGGCAAGAATGGCAGCCATGAACCCTCCAGTGGCTCCCTCCCAGGTCTTGCCTGGGCTTATTGAGGGGCTCATACGGTGACGACCCAGGACCCGACCAGCGAAGTAGGCTCCAGTGTCTGTGGCGAAGGTGGCGAATACGGCCAAAAGAAGCCAGTCTCGCCCGACCTCGGTGCTTTCGTCCACCTGACGTAACATTGTGGCGTGGGAGAGTAGGAGGCCGATGTAAAGGGGTCCTGCCAGCATGTAAAGTCCCCTTTTGATCAACTCTCCCTCGCTGCGGTGGACCATCAGCCACAGGCTTGTAGCCAATATTCCTCCTCCAGTGATGGGCGCCCAGTAGAGAAATGGCTGGGAGTTTAGCTGGGCACTCACGATGAACAGAGCGGTCCAGATTGCTCCCAATGGGGAAAATGCTTTGACGTCCCCTGTCATCTGGTAGAACTCACGGAGGGCCAGTAGGGCCACCACCCCTGTTACGATGGTGAGCCAGGGTAGGCCAGCCCAAATAACGACCAATACGAGGGGAACGCCCACCACGGCGGTAAGTATGCGCTGGGGCAATGGTTAGGCCTCGGGCGTAACGGTGCCGAAACGCCTCTGGCGCTGGTTGTAGGCGCTTATGGCCTCTTTGATTTCCCTTTTCCCGAAATCTGGCCAGAGGGTGTAGGTGGCGTAGTACTCACTGTAGGCCGACTGCCACAGAAGGAAGTTGCTGAGGCGAAGTTCCCCTCCCGTGCGGATTATCAGGTCGGGGTCGGGGATGTCGGCGGTATAAAGGTAGCGGCTGAACAGCGGCGAGTCTACCTCTTCTGGTGGAATGCCATCACTAATGATCCGTTTTACCGCTTCCAGGATCTCGGCACGTCCTCCATAGTCGAAGGCCACATTGAGGGTGATTCCTTGGTTGTCCTTGGTTATCTCCTGGGCACGAGAGATTGCCTTTTGGAGTTGGGGGGATAGATGCTCCTGTTTTCCCAGGTGTATCAGGCGGACCCCCTTTTGGTGAAGTAAATCTGTCTCCTCGTCGATCATCTCCTGGAGGATTTCCATGATGCCGTCCACCTCGTGAGGGGGGCGATTCCAGTTCTCGGTGGAGAAGGCGTAGAGGGTGACGTATTTGACGCATAAGGTAGATAGGCATTCTACGGTAGGGCGGATGTTGTTGACGCCGGCCCGATGGCCTTGAAGACGGGGCATACCCTTTGCCTCTGCCCATCGGCCGTTGCCGTCCATGATGATGGCTATATGAAGGGGGACCTTCGGCTTACGAAGAAGAGTGGTAGGTCTGGTTGCACTCCTTGACTTCATCCCCTAGACCTGCATTATCTCCGTCTCCTTGGAGGAGGAGACCTGATCGGCCTGGGAGATGTGGCTGTCGGTTGTCTTCTGGAGCCGGTCCTGGGCACGACGGTCTTCGTCCTGGGATATCTGCTTGTTTCGCTCCATCATCCGGAGGCGCTCCAGGCTGTCGCGGCGTACGTTGCGCACCGCTACTTTCCCGTCCTCAACTTTTCTTTTGAGTAGCCTTACCAGTTCCTTGCGCCTCTCCTGGGTCAGGGGTGGGATGGGGACCCGAATGATGTTACCGTCGTTAGTGGGATTAAATCCCATCTCCGATTTTAGCAGGCTCTTTTCTATGCTGGATGAGGCCTGCTTGTCCCATGGCTGTATTGTTATTAGGCGGGCCTCGGGAGCAGCGATGGAAGCCATCTGATTGAGGGGGGTGGGGACGCCGTAATAGTCCACCAATACATTCTCCACCAGGGCGGTATTGGCCTGGCCCGTGCGGATTGAGGAAAGCTCTCGATTGAGGACTTCCAGGGACTTGGTCATGCGGGTACTGGCATCGTCCAGCACGGCGTCAACGGTTAGCTCCTTTTCCCCTCGCTGGTTGGACATGACTAACCTCTCCCAGAGATCACTGTGCCGATGGACTCTCCACATAGGAGGCCTCTGACACTGCCAGGGTTGAACAGGTCAAAGACAAAGATGGGAAGGTGGTTATCCATGCACAGGGAAAGAGCGGTGGAGTCCATTACTTCCAGATGCTGGTTGAGAACGTCAAGGTATTCTAAGTGATCGAAACGACGGGCTTCTGGATATTTGTTGGGGTCGAAGTCGTAAACGCCGTCTACGTTGTTTTTGGCCATGAGCAACACCTGGGCGCCAATTTCTATGGCCCGCAGGGCAGCGGCAGTGTCGGTGCTCATGTAGGGATTTCCAGTGCCGGCGGCGAAAAGTACCACTCGGCCCTTCTCCAGGTGGCGGATGGCACGTCGTCGGATGTAGGACTCTGCCACTGCTTGAATCTGGATGGCCGTTTGAGTACGGGTGACCAGGTTCTCCTTCTCTAGGGCATCCTGCAGGGCCAAGGCGTTGATAACGGTGGCCAGCATGCCCGCGTAGTCGGCAGTAGCCCGATCCATACCCTCAGCTTCCCGTCCGCGCCAGATATTCCCTCCGCCAACCACCACTGCCATCTCTACACCCAACTCTACTGCCTCCTTGATCTGGAGGGCAGTATATTTGAGAGCCTTGGGGTCGATGGGAAAGCGTTCGGCGCCACCAAGCGCCTCTCCGCTTAGCTTAAGGAGTGCCCGAGGGTAGGCGACTTGAGCCACTCCGTCCCTCCCCACTCTACTCTCCAAGGGCGAAGCGAGCGATGCGTCCTACGCGGATGTTCTCTCCCACTCGGGCGATGGCCTCTCGGATCACCTCACCCACGGTACGGGAGGAATCTTTGATGAAAGGCTGGAGTAGTAGGCACACCTCCTCGGGGGGCCTGCTATCATCCTCTTTTATCTCTTGGCGATCTATATACGATGGTGCCATGGCTGCCACCTGCATAGCTAGATCGTGGGCTAAGGCCTTAATATCTGAAGTGCGGGCAACAAAGTCGGTCTCACAGTTAATCTCCACCAGGGCCCCCAGGCGATTACCACTGTGGATGTAGGCCTCCACTACTCCCTCCAGGGTTTCCCTAGTGGCCTTCTTGTCAGCCACCGCCAGGCCTTGCTCTTTTAGAAGCTCCTCTGCCTCCTGGATGTCGCAGTTAACTGTCTCTAGGGCCCTCTTGCAGTCCATAATTCCCGCTCCCGTCTGCTGGCGGAGGGCTCGCACCATATCTACGCTTACTCCCAAGAGCTGTCTTTCTCTTGGGCCCCGTCGTCATCTAAGGAGCTCTCGGGCGGGCCCTCCTCAAGTTCGCGAGCGGCCTCCTCCTGGGACGCGAGAGCTGCCTCCCTATGATGGAGGCCCTCGATGACCGCGTCGGCTATGCGTCCGGCCATAAGTTTAATGGAACGTATAGCATCGTCGTTGCCTGGGATGGGGCAGTCCACACTTAAGGGGTCGCAATCCGAGTCTACCACTGCCACAATGGGTACTCCCGTCCTGTGGGCCTCGGCAACGCATAGGCGCTCCTTTTGCAGGTCTATCACAAAGAGGGCACCGGGCATGGTGTCCAAGTCCTTTATTCCTAAAAGGTATTTTTGAAGACGAGCTAGCTCCTCCTCCAGCTTAAGGGCGTCCTTCTTGGTTAGTTGCTGGAAGTAGCCCCTCTCTCGCTTCTCCATAAGATCTACCATATGATTTATCCGGGAGCGAATGGTTGCGAAGTTGGTGAGGGTACCGCCCAACCACCGCTGATTGACGTACATCATGCCACAGCGAGTGGCTTCGGCTTCGATGGTATCTTGGGCCTGCTTTTTAGTTCCTACAAAGAGGATGCGGCCACCCTCGGCCACCATCTGGGTCACGAGGTCACATGCTTGTTGGAGTCGGGATAAGGTCTGTTGGAGATCGATGATGTGAATACCATTGCGATGGGTAAAGATAAAGGGCTTCATGTGGGGGTTCCAGCGGCGGGTCTGGTGGCCGAAGTGCACACCCGCCTCTAGAAGGGATTTCATAGTTAACGGTTCGGTGGGGGTAATTCTCTGCTCCGCCAACTTTTCTTGAGCAAAGTTGCTCTCCCTGACCTCTTGTAGCATAAACCCTACCTTTCTATCCCCAAAGCTTTGCCCTAGCCATCTTGGCCTCGCAAGTTTCAGATAGGCAGTATATCACAGAGGGTGATGGTGGGCAACTCACTTTATATAAGCCCTCTTGGTCGGTACTGCAACGCCTCTGCCAGGTAGGCAATGCCGATGGAGTCAGCGCCAGCCAAGTCGGCGATGGTGCGGGAGAGCTTGAGAACGCGGTGAAAGGCACGGGCCGATAGGTTAAGCTGCTTCATGGCTGCCTGAAGGAGGCCTCGTGCTCCATCGTCCACCTGGCAGAACTGCCATACCTCGGAAGGACCCATCTCGGCATTGCAAGTGATGGGAGTGTTAGAGAAACGGCTACGCTGGATCCCCCGGGCTGTTTCCACCCTAGCGCGCACCTCAGCCGATCCCTCTTGAAAGTCGGTGTCTACCAGCTTTTCGTACTCCACCGGGGGCACCTCGCTGAACATATCCATGCGGTCGAGGAGGGGACCACTGATCCGTTTTTGGCACTTGACGACGCTGGCTGGAGAGCAGGCGCACTCCTTTTTAGGGTCGCCGTAGTAGCCACAGGGACATGGGTTCATAGCTGCCACCAGCATGAAGTTGGCGGGAAAGGTGGCGCTACCCTGGGCCCGGCTGATGGTAACTTGACGGTCCTCCAAAGGCTGCCTCAAGGACTCCAGAGAGGTGTGGGTAAACTCAGGCAGCTTGTCTAGGAAAAGCACCCCACGGTGAGCCAGAGTTATTTCTCCTGGACGTGGACGGCGACCCCCTCCTACAAGCCCGGCGTGAGAGGGCGTGAGAGGTGGTGTAGTGGGGCGCTCGAAATGGCCGCTGTCGCACCAGGGGATGTTCAGAGGGCAGGAGGCCGCTGACCGAGTATATTTTGGTTACCTCCAAGGCCTCATCAGTCATCATAGTAGGCAGTATTGAAGGCAGGCTCCTGGCCAGCAATGTCTTACCGCTGCCGGGTGGGCCAATCATCACCAGATTATGGCCCCCAGCCGCCGCCACCTCTAGACCTCGCTTAGCGTGCTCTTGTCCCTTGATGTGGGCTATGTCGGGCCCTTCCAATAGCTCCTTCTTGCCATCGGTCTGGGCTGGCGCTGGTATGTAATCCGTTATCTCTTCTTCTCCTCTAAGATGAGCAATGAGCTGAGTCAAAGAGGTTACGGGGGTGATGTTCATCCCCTCCACTAAGGAGGCCTCTTTGGCGTCAACGGCGGGTACGTAAACCCGTTGGAATCCCTCGCTGCGAGCGCCAGCAACCATGGGAAGGATTGCGCTTGTATGGCGTAGGCTACCGTCCAGGGATAGCTCTCCCAGGAACAGAGATGAGGAGGATTCCACCGATAGTTGACCCAGGCTGTAGAGGATGCCCACAGCCATGGGGAAGTCGTAGGCTGGCCCCTCCTTTTTCAGGTCGGCGGGAGCCAGGTTGACTGTAATGCGCCTCATAGGGAACTCGTAGCCCGAGTTGCGTATAGCTGCCCTCACCCGCTCCCGCGCCTCCTGGACAGCGGCATCGGGCAACCCCACAATGTTGAAGGCTGGGAGTCCCGGAGAGATGTCCACCTCTACCTCCACGATGGCTCCCTCCAGACCCACTATGGCGCAGGTGAGCACCTTGGCCAGCACCGCTCTCTCCCCTCGCGAACTCTGCACATATAATAGGGTGGCCCCATGGTGGAGTCAAACCTGGCATGCTAGGAGAATTTCTGTATGTGGTGGTGTGAGGGGTGGCGGCCAGCGGGACTAAGGTGTGCCCTGGGCCCGTAGAATCTCGTTGCTGATCCTGCCCAGGGTTTCCTTACTCAGAGGGCCGTCCCACTTTTCAAATATTTTGCCATCGGCGGTGATGAACACGGTGGTGGGCATAAGCAAAACCTTATATCCTTTAAGGAACTGGCCACCAGGAGGGTAACCTGTCGGGTATGTGATGTTCAACTGTCGCAGCAACATCTGGGCATCTTCTTTTGAGCCCAATAGTGTGAAGAGCCCGATGTCCAACCCTAGAAGGATGACCCTATCTCCGAACTCGTCGTAGAACGCTTGTAACTCTGGCATCTCGGCGCGGCAAGGGGGGCACAACCCCGCCCAGAAGTTGAGCACTATGGGCTTGTTTCCGTAGAGGTCTGAGAATTTGAGCTTGCGTCCGCCCAATTCCTCATTTCCCTGGTAGAGAGTGAACTCGAAGTCGGGGGCCTCCTTGAGCGGTGATGCGGATATGTTCTCGATAGGAGTGGAGGGGTATTGGGATGCAATTTCACCTACTGGCTGGCCCCCACCGCAGGCAAGTATAGCCACAAGGACGATCATAGCTCCAAGCCCTGTCAGCTGTCGCTTACCACTCTTCATAGCAATGTTATGATTGCCCAAGGAGTATTCCTGCGACTCAACTTTAGCAATTGAGTGCCTCGTCTCTTCATGAGATTTAGTGGCTGCCTGGGATGAGGGGAGAGCGCATCAGGCCAAATTCCAAAGTCGATATTGTATATTTAGTGAGGGAGCACCACATAAATACGCGCAAATTTGATTCTCCGATAGGTCTTTTGCGTATATTTGATTATAGCGTATTGTACCTCCGGTACCATTAGGTACATCTAACAATAATCTACTTTCATATGGTACCCTAAACTGCCATTTAGGATTAGAGGATGAAGAGAGAGATTCTAGCTCTTGGCTTGCTAATGCCAGCAGTGGTGCTGATGGGGGTGGCCTGCTCCCGGGCCGGACCAACCGAGAGCCCCACTTTGAAATCAACAGCTACTCCCACATCTTCCATTACACAGGTAGCCACACCTTCCCAGGAGAAACTTTCTCCCACACCAACTGCTACGCAGCTAGTGCCAATCCTTTTGGAGGAGGTCGCTCCAAGCCAGGAGGTGGAGGAGGAGGTGTCGACTCAGCCCACGCGCACACCGACTCCGACTCCTGTGCCCACCAGGAATGTCGAACCGACAAAGGATTTAATAGCAAAAGGCGATCCTTCCGCTATTATGGAGGCTACGCTCGATTACCTTTCCACCTCCTCGGAGGTGGATATCTCACTTATTGTATTGTAAGGATGGGCGAGAGCGGTGACACAACTTTTGTGCCCGTTCTTCTGGACTTGCTGTTTCTTTTCCGTGGCACGGTTCCTCAAAGTGTGATAGACGCCATCAGGGAGGCCCTGATTGAGCTTACTGGGGAAGACTTTGGTGAATTTGGATGGCCGGACTGGTTCGAGTGGCTAGGTAATCACTCAGAGGTCCATGCACCTCCCGGGTATGCTAGTTGGAAAGGGCTGCTTCTTAGCGTGATAGACCCCGATTTCACTCTATTTTTCTACGATGGGGTGAAAACACGGATCCGGCTGGAGGAGATCGCGTGGGGTGGTGTACGCAAGGATGGCATACCTGACTTAATAGACCCTCCCGTAATAACTCACGACAAGGCTTCTTACCTGAACCCTGATGACCGGGTATTTGGCGTCTCCATCAACGGAGAGCATCGAGCCTACCCCTTCCGCATAATGAATCCCCACGAGATGGCCAACGACGTCGTTGGTGGAGAACCTATTGCTTTAGCCTATTGAACTTTGTGTGGATCTGGAATCGTGTATTCCGCAAAAATCGATGGGGCGAGGGTGCAGTTTGGAACCTTGGGCTTCCTTTATAACAATAACAAGCTTATGTACGACCGTAAGACCAACACCCTGTGGCACCAATTTACTGGAGAGCCAGTGGTTGGGGTTCTGGCCGATAGTGGCATTAAGCTGTATTTTCCCCCTGTGGTAGTTACTACGTGGGAAGAGTGGGTTACAGCCCATCCTGATACCCTAGTTCTTGACAATAACACTGGAGTGTACTCTCCCGATTTATATTCGTCCGAGGATGACCCCTCCTCGTTATATTATCGCTATCGCACCAGTCCAGATGCTATGTTTCCTGTGGCGCGTCGCAGCACCCTCTTGGATACTAAAGATGTGGTTCTGGGGTTACACTTGGGTGGTCGGGCCAAGGCCTATCCGTTGGATCGCTTGGTGGAAGAGGTGCTGAACGACGATCTGGGTGACACGACTCTGGTCATCGTAACCGATACTAAGGCGAAGGCTGCCCGGGCGTACCTCAGGGGGGAGCATACTTTTACGGCGTCACCAGCCCAAGGGGGTGATAGGCGTCCCCTCACGATCCTAGACAAGGAAAGTAACCGGTGGCGGGTAACGGAAGAGGCCCTGGTAATGGTCGATGATCCCTTGCAACGCCTTGAACGACTTCCTAGCCGCATGGCCTATTGGTTTGGATGGTTCTCTTTCTTTCCCTCAACCCAGGTCTACGGCGAGTAAGGGACGGCACAGAATTGAGATCGGAGCAATAAGCCTTTTGTTAAGGGGCAAATGAGGCGATGATTGCTGCGCTCGCTGATGCAATAACTCCGACTTGACCAGTTTCACGCAATAACGAAAAAACCAGCCTGGGTTGTTAGGTGGTGTGGAGGATGGAGGCTGTTTTGCCTGGATTGGGCATGTGGTAATATATTTGTTCAATAGGGAAACTTATAGAGAGAATCTCTTTGGGCATAACTGGTGGCAAATACGGAGGCCCGACCGAAAGCAGTCTGTATTGCCCGCCAAGCGAGTACTTTGATCGGAGATGAGAGCGGATTTTCTAGTAAAGAGAGCCAGTGTAGCTCAGTGGTAGAGCAGCGGTTTCGTAAACCGCAGGTCAAGGGTTCGAATCCCTTCGCTGGCTCCACTTTCAGATATAAATCTCGCGGCTGCTATGTCTCTGCTGCACGGTCGCTCTCCTAAATGGTCACGAATTGGTCACGGAATTATTATGCCGCGATAGGAGTGCGCCAAGATAAGCGTTTCGGATTGGCGATCCCTTAGGAATGGGATGGTAATAGCTGCTACAGTTTTGAATGGTCGAGGGGGTGGCTAGGAACTCCTGATGGTATGCCGTTGGTATGCCGTCTCCTGAGCTGCCACAATAAGGCGGCAGCCATGAACACCGCCATGGCGATGAGGCCCCACTGGGTGAGGGAGGGCACCGGGGCGGGGATCACCACTGTCAGGGTTGCGGTGTCGCTGATGGTGTCCTGGATGGCAGTGATGGTTACGGTGCCTCCCCCGACACCCGTGGCCAGCCCTGAGGAAGTCATACTGACCACTCCGGTATCTGAGCTAGACCAGGTTGCTGTCGTGGTCAGGTCCTGGGTTGAGGCGTCGCTGAAGGTGCCAGTGGCGGTGAACTGGAGGGTTCCCGCCACCAGGACAGTGGCCGACGATGGAGACACGGCCAGAGACTGCAACGTGGGAGGCGGTGGCAGTTCTGTTCCGGGCGTATTGAACTGTGTCACCACTCCATCGTTTGTGACCCTGTAGCAGAAGGTGGTGAATTGACTCGAAACGTAGTTGACTAGGCTGGTGACCGAGGCATCCGCCGTTATGTCGTGGCCGAAAAGCAAGTACCCACCCCCGTCCGAAGTCGTAAAAACATCCCCGCTTGTGGGGTCGGTTTTGGCTGTATTAAGAGTAGCCGTATCCGGATATTTGTTCATATCTTGGGTGCCTGTGGTGCAGGGGAACGAGTTGGCAGCTACTGGATTTGGAATCTGAGTCAGATCGTTATCTGCCATCATCGTAGAGACGGCGTCCATGATGGTTTGAAACTCAGCAAATGAGCCTGCTGGTGGGTCTTGTGCATTCACCTGTGGAGGTAAAGGGTCGGCCATCAGGTAACCGCCGACAATCGTCAGCATCGTCACGGCCAATACCCTCACGACCAGCAGAGTGGGCAAGGCTTGGAAGTGGTACATAGCCACATCTTACACCCTAACGACCGGTGGCCGTCGCAGGTGAGGCTCTCGCTGAGCGATGTCAGGATGGTGTGATGTCTGGCCTCGTAGTAGAATCCAGGTACCTAAAACGACACGGAGGTAGTACATGACTCTCACGCTAGAGGAAGCAAACCGCGTTATTCAAGGCGCTATGGCTAAGGCAAAGGAAATGGATGTCAAGGTGAACATCGCAGTATGCGACGCAGGAGGAAGACTTCTCGCCTTCGCGAGGATGGACGGGGCCACGTGGGGTGGGGTGTACGGATCCCAAGGGAAGGCCGTAACCTCCGCTGCCTCAGGAAGGCCCAGCAGTGCGTTGCAGGAACGGGCGGACACGCCGGTCTGGCGGGGCGTTCAGGCTGCGGAGGGCGGACACATGATTATTAGTCAAGGAGCGGTCCCCATTATCCGCGACGGTGCGGTTGTGGGAGCTTGTGGCGTAGGTGGAGCCACAGGTCAGCAGGACGAGAATTGCGCCATAGCTGGCGTTGCTGTGCTTGACAAATAAGTAGCGTTCACTGGCCCACCAGTTTGGATGAGTTTCTCATCACCCTGTTAGGCTAACTTGGTGCGGGCGTGGTCTAGTACTGGAGTGGAACGCTCCGGCGACGCAAAGATCACCTGGAAGCCTTGCTCTAGCCGACGGTCCAGATCCTCCGGCGACGCCGCACTCACCGCACAGGGCACGCCGTGCCTCTGGGAGATCTTCAGGATCTTTAGCAGCCCCTCTTGTACCTCCGGCGCCTCGGAGTTTCCGCCCGTCCCCATCGACACCGATAGGTCTCCCGGGCCGCCCCACACTACCCCAATGCCCTTCACCTCCCGCAAAATGGCAGGTAGATTTTCTATGCCCTCCGTGGTCTCGCAGATAGCGATGAGCAGCATTTCGCCGTCCGGGTCCAGGGGCCACAAGTCGCAGGCGTCGTAGTACTCCGTCCACGATAGGCCCCAGTACCGCGCCGCCGTCCCCGGGCTCCAGCCCCGCTCCCCCTTCGGCTCGGCGTCCCGGGCTCCCCTACGCTGAACGTAGCGGCACGCGGCCACCGCCGCCTCGGCTGCCTCCACGCTTTCCATCCGCGGGAGGATAATCCCGTAAACCCCATGGTCCAACGTCTGCTTCAGCACCCATTGGTTCATCCCCAACTCCCTTGCGTTGGGTGATACCCTCACCACCGGCGTCGGGTACGCCTGCAGATTTCCCTGGGTGGAAATCTTTTGCCTGCTCAACAGAAACTGTAGCGAGATGCGCAGAGTGTTGAAGTCCATCCCCACGTGTTCATTTTCAATTACGGCGAAATCGTAGCCTTCATCTGTCAAGGACGCTAGGTCCTCAAGATTGCCGTTGGTGACAAAGGTACCCACCGCCGGTTTCCCTTCAACCAATCGGTCTATGATCCTGTTTAGCCTGGGTTGGTGCGCCATGTCTGGAATCTCCTTACTCGCTGAATTGGCTGATACGGTGCACTCCGGCAACTTGAGTTCCTCAATCGTTACGGAACGAGCGCGGACTAGAGAGGGTTACCGGAGCTTGGACAAGACGGACGGACTAATACCACAGCCGAAGTAAAATCCGAAAACTCTGGGTTCTTCTGGTCATGGGAAGCCCTCGCCTAAACACACAGAATATGAGTGCATTTTAATTTCCTACAAGCGGCTGTCAACCCCGAACACTGTTTGACACGGCACAGGACACGACAGTACCATAAATAGGGCGAATGCCTATAGACGGCGGGAAAGCCGTACTAAAGTGTATCTGAGGGTACTGGTCAAGATTGCCAGGGTAGGATTCGTAAACCGCAGGTCAAGGGTTCGAATCCCTTCGCTGATTCCACTCAATAGGCGGAAAGGGACTGATGAGCAAGCTGTTGGATATCTTCGACAAAATCGATCGTGGTGCTCCTGCGCCAATGGGCTTTGGCGCCGCAGCTCGTGCTGAGAAGGTGCCTCCCATGGCCCTTTTGGTAATCCTTTCCGACGCCTCTGGCGAGGGTGTTTCCCTTCTGGAGCGCATCAAGCCGGATGGGGTTCTCATAGAGGGTCCTGTAGCCCGTGAGAGTCTTAAAAAGCTTGCCGAAGCCTTGGGTAAGGTGCCATGGGGCATGCGTTTTAAGAAGTTTACAGAGAAGGAGACTCAGCGATATTTGAAAGCGGGTTGCGACTTTCTAGCCCTAACCCCCGAGCAAGCACCTCTGGGTGCCTTGGGTTATGAAGAGGTCGCGTATTTTTTGAGCATAGCGCCCAATATTGACGAGCGCTCTTTACGAGCCATTCAAGAGCTGCCTGTGGATGGAGTTCTACTTTCTCTGGGCAGTGTGCACCGTCCGATGACCCTCCAACATCTTATATCTGTTGGGGCAGTTAGGGCCAACCTCAGTAAGTACCTGCTGCTGGAGGTCTCACCGGGACTTTCCGCCAAGGAGCTGGAAGGTCTGCGGGATATGGGGGTAGATGGCCTTGTGGTGGACATGGAATCGACATCGGAGGCGACCTTGACGCAACTTAAAACGGCCATCTTGGAGCTACCTAAACAGCGCACAAGGCGAGAGGGAAAATCTAGCGCCCTTGTTCCACAGTCAAGCTACGCTTCGACAGAGGAGCAGGCTCCCGACGAGGAAGAAGAGGAGACTCTGTTTTCCTAATCGTCGGACGACGGTCTCTGTTAAAGCGGGCCCCATCCCTTGCTGATATGGCATACCCCCGAAAAAGCTCATGATCCTTTTCAACCTGGACGAACTGATTAGCAACCCTGGCTCCTTCTTGCTCTGGCTCTTCAAGGTGGCTCTAGCCTTGGTGGTGGGGTTAACTGTGCATGAGTCCAGCCACGCCTTGGTAGCCCATAGGCTAGGTGATGATACAGCGCGTCGTCTGGGTCGCCTTAGCTTGAACCCCCTGCGCCATCTGGACCCGGTTGGAACCGTGTTGTTCTTGCTGGCGGGTTTCGGTTGGGCGAAACCTGTGCCTGTAAACCCCTATTATCTTAGGCGTGGCAGGCTGGATATGGCCCTGGTGGCAGTGGCGGGCCCCATTTCCAACGTGGTGGTTACTTTTCTTGTGGCCATACCCATGAGGCTGGGGTTGGTGCCTGGGGTATATTTATCGGAGCTACTGGCGTTCGTTATCTTCTTCAACCTGTTAATAGCTGCTATCAACTTGATACCGATCTTCCCTTTGGACGGCTCCAAAATAATGATGGGGATTGTACCGAGTGAGCTGACCACCCCCTTGGCCCGGCTGGAGCGGTATGGCCCGATGGTACTAATTCTAGTTATACTAGTGGAATATACTACCAGCCTAGGACTGCTTCGATCCTTTATCGGTTTGGTGTCCGACGCTACAGGTGCGCTGGTGTAGGGATGCCTGTTTCGTTGTGTCCTGCCTGAGAGGAGGCATTTTGTGGCGAAACTCGCCATTATAGGTACGGGACTTATCGGCTCCTCCTTGGGTCTTGCCATCAAAAAGTCGAGTTACCAGAGTCCAATGGTCGTGGGCTATGATAGCCGTCATGGTAACGCCGTGAAAGCCCAGAGGATGGGAGCCTTGGACAAGGCTGAAGCTCGGCTCCGTGATGCCGTGGAAGACGCTGACCTGGTCATCATCGCTACCCCAGTAATGGCCATGCGAGAGGTGATGGAGACTATTGGTCCTCGCTTACAGGACGGCTGTGTGGTCACTGATACGGGCAGCACCAAGGGGGTTGTCCTTCAGTGGGCCGAGGAGCTCCTGCCTGAGAGTGTCAACTTCGTAGGAGGCCATCCCATGGCGGGAAGGGAGGTCTCGGGGCCTGAGGCTGCTGACTCCTCCCTCTTTAAAGATCGTACGTACTGCATCATACCCGGAAAGGGTGCCGAGAAGTCGGGCGTTAAGGTAATTACCAACATGGTTAGAACCATAGGTGCTAAGCCTTACTTTATTGGAGCTGATGAGCACGACAGTTTCGCCGCAGCGGCGAGCCACCTGCCCCTTCTACTTTCAGTGGCCCTGGTAGGCTCTACCTCCAAAAGCCCCTCTTGGGGGGACATCGCCCAGATTGCCTCTTCCGGTTACAGAGATATAACCCGCTTGGCGTCCGGCGACCCGGTTATGCATCGGGACATCTGCCTCACCAACAACGAGACACTGGCGCATTGGGTGGATACCATTATCAGGGAGCTGTACGACATTCGCCAAAGCCTTTTGGACAGTGATGGCAAGGCCCTGGAGTCCACCTTTAATCGGGCGCTGGAGGCGCGCGAAAAGTGGCTTGCCGGCGCGGTCAACCCTGAATCGCATCTCCATCTTGACAAACCGGAGAAACCTAGCTTTTTCGATGGCATGGGCAATTTGTTCATGGGTAGGAAGCTCATGCAGACCCGAAGGAGGGCCTTTGGCCAAGGGGGAAAAGGGGAGAAGGATGGGGATGAAGGGGAGAAGGACAAGGAGAGGCGTTAGCTCGTTGAGGTTACCTTGAGGCAGAGAGTCACTAAACCGAAGAGCCTCAGGGGAACCATTGCTCCCCCAGGGGACAAGTCTATATCCCACCGGGCCCTCATCCTCAACGCTATCGCCCGAGGTAGCGCCAAAGTAGTGGGACTCTCCTCAGGCGAGGACGTGCTCTCTACGATGGGGAGTCTTAGAGCCTTGGGGGTGAGGATAGAACCCCTGGATGAAAATGGGGCCTTCGTGGTCTATGGGGTGGATGGAGGGCTTAAAGAGCCCCACGAGATCCTGGATGCGGGCAACAGCGGGACCACCATGCGCTTGCTCTCTGGCCTTCTCGCCGGACAGCACTTCATGTCGGTGCTCACCGGCGATAGCTCCCTCCGCTCTCGCCCCATGGGGCGGGTGGTTCAACCTCTAAAGGAGATGGGCGCGCAAATTATAGGTCGAAAGGGAGACACCCTGCCCCCACTGGCAATACGAGGAGGCTCCCTTAAGGGTATTGAGTACACCATGCCTGTGCCCAGCGCCCAAGTTAAGTCGGCCATTATGTTGGCGGGGCTCTTTGCCCAGGGAGAGACCGTACTCCATCAGCCAGCCCTTTCCCGTGACCACACCGAGCGCATGGTAAAGGCCATGGGCTGCTATGTGGTAGAGGATGGTCTAACCTTGTTGATGCGGCCAGCCCAGCTTTTGTCGGTGGATGTGAGGGTGCCTGGCGACATTAGTGCCGCCGCCTTCTGGATGGTGGCTGCTCTTTGCCATCCCGATGCCCGAGTACGACTGAAAGGCGTAGGGATCAATCCTACCAGGGCTGGTGTGCTGGAGGTGGCCAGGGCTATGGGAGCTAAGGTAGCTATGGAGGGCGAAGGCAGCGAGGGTGGAGAGCCCGTGGCTGATCTTGTAGTAGGCTCTTCTGAGCTTCGGGGCGTAGAGATTGGGGGTGACCTTATACCAAAGGTTATCGACGAGATCCCTGTGCTTGCGGTGGCCGCCTGTTTCGCCCAAGGCACCACCGTGATAAGGGATGCCCAGGAGCTACGAGTGAAGGAGTCGGACCGGGTGCAAACCATCGTTCATGAGCTTTCCCGGTTGGGTGCCCACATAGAGGAGCGGCCCGACGGAATGGTTATACATGGCACTGGGAGGCTGGTTGGGGGAAGGTGCAGCAGCAATGGCGATCATAGGCTCGCTATGGCCCTGGGTGTGGCGGGTCTCCTTGCTGATAAAGAGGTGGTTGTTGATAGGGCTGAGAGCGCCCGAATTTCTTACCCGGACTTCTGGAAGCATCTTCGGGAGCTAAGTGGCGATGGCGAGTGATGAGTCGCTCCGAAAGTCGGGTCATCTCCACAGTCCCGCTACTGCGGGGCCACTGCTGGTAGTCCTTTCGGGCCCCTCTGGTGTGGGTAAGGACTCTACTCTGGCCATAATGAGAGGCATGGAACGGCCCTGGCACTTCGTAGTCACTGCTACTACTCGCCCCAAGCGTGCCACAGAGCAGGATGGGGTGAACTACATTTTCCTTGAACACTCCCAGTTTGAGCCTATGCGGGAGCGAGGAGATTTTCTGGAGTGCGCTCAGGTCTACGGACACTGGTATGGCGTACCGCGACAGCAGGTCAGGGAGGCCTTTCAGCGGGGCCAGGATGCCATCTTGAAGGTGGATGTCCAGGGGGCAGCCACAATAAAAGGGCTAGCACCCCAAGGCTTGTTTATCTTTATAGCTCCTCCTTCTTTGGAGGAACTGGAGCGACGGCTGAGGCTAAGGGCTACGGAATCGGGATCGGACTTGGAGTTGCGGATGAAGGCGGCCCAGCGTGAGATGGAGAGCCTTCCTATGTTTGATTATCAGGTGGTAAGCCACTACGGCCGGCTGGAGGATGTGGTGGCGTCCATCGATGCTATAATCACGGCGGAGAAGTGCCGCGTAGGTCCACGTAAGGTGGAGATCTAACAGTCGGCGAGACTGTGTCTGCCAGCAGAATTTCGTAGTAAAGCAGATTCTTTGCCCCAGGGGGTTCTATTGGTAGAGGTAACGGATAGAAAAGGAAAGTCCAGGCTGCCCCCATGGCTTAAGGTGCGAATGCCCGGGGGGCCTAACTACATCGAGCTTCGCAACCTCTTCCAGGGTGCCGAGCTTCACACCGTGTGCGAGGAGGCCCACTGCCCCAACATCGGCGACTGCTGGGAGCGTCGCACCGCCACTTTTATGATCTTAGGGGACATCTGCACTCGTCGCTGTCATTACTGCGCCGTTACTACTGGGCGTCCCACCGGCATCGATCTCAAGGAGCCGGACCGCCTGGCCCAGACGGTTAAGCGCATTGGCCTGAAATACTGTGTTATAACCTCGGTGAACCGGGATGACCTGCCCGATGGAGGCAGCTTCATCTTCGCCATGTGTATCCGCAAGATACGGGAGGAGGTCCCTGGTTGCAAGGTGGAGGTGCTCATCCCTGACTTCGACGGCTCTTGGCCGGCCTTGAAAAAGGTGGTAAAGGCGGCTCCCGACGTGCTGAACCACAACATCGAGTCCACGCGACGTATCTTCCCTAAGGTACGTCCCCGGGGCAGGTACGACCTCTCATTGGAGCTTTTGGCCCGTGCGAAGGAGATGGATCCCGCTATGGCGACCAAGTCGGGGATCATTGTAGGTATGGGGGAGGAGTTGCAGGAGGTCGTGGACACCATGGGTGACCTGCGGGAGGTGGGCTGCGATCTGTTGACCATCGGTCAGTACCTACGGCCCTCGAAGAAGCACCTACCACTGGCCCGCTACTACACACCCGAGGAGTTTAACGAGCTGGCCCGAATAGGGGAAGGCCTGGGATTCAAACACGTGGCATCAGGGCCCCTGGTGCGGAGCTCCTTCCATGCCGACGAGCAGCACGCCGCGGCGTCCGTTGGACAACTCTAGGCTAGGCACCTATGTAGTCAAGCCTTGTCTTTTTTAGTCTTTCTTCTCGATAAGGCATCTCTTTGATCTGACAAGTGCCGTGATGCAGCCAGGTATCGCCTGTTCTTTCAAATCGAGATTCAAATACCCGTCCAAACAAGTCTTCATAAGATACAACCAGCCAGTGTCCCTGATTAAGATCGAGCTTGGCCTTACCCAATGCTGGCCTTGTTTCTTCTGCGCCAATAGGAAATGCACGGGTTGACATTTCATCCTGTACATCGCGCTTTGGTTTTCTCAGTTGGCCCTCCTTTATGCTAAAGACAACGTCGAGCGCAGGGCCTGCTCCGATGTTGTGCAAAGCGAGGAAAGGCCATGGATCGTTTGGTCGTACAGATGGATCGGCTAGTTCTTAGATTCCATGTACACCATGGGGCGCTTGAACGAGTATTGGAAGACCTCTAGGTACCAACATGGGACGGGAGGCATCCATGCGAGCTAGGCGTGCTTCTTTCACGTTTTTTATAGCGGCGTAGCCCAGCCCCAAAGTAGCTATTGCTAGAAACCAAGTCCCCGCCACTACTCCTTCCACTTTATCTAAGGCCACTTTATCTAAGGCAACTAACAGGGCAAAAGTTAGCGGAACTATCACAGCAATCCCTATCAGCGCTAGCCACTCAAACCACCGCATTTCTAGAAACTCCAATCTTTGTATTAATGCTGGAAATTGTTAGCTTCACTCAAAGTGATCTAGAATGTCCGTCACTTCCTCACACACAAAATCCGCTCCCTCTCTTAGCATCACCTTCATTCGTATAGCAGTGACCTACCTTCTTCGTGCCTGGGGGTGTACCCAGGTCGTTCTCCTCATACAAAGTATAAGGGCGACGTCGTCAATTGAGCCGTCGTCGCGCTCGACCTCTAATACCTTGATGGGTCTTCTCTCAGTGAGATATTCAAAGGAGCTGTCACCCGTGAGCCGGAAGGGCCGGTCGTGGCCAGGGTAGATGACTGGTGCGGCGGCCACTAGCTTTTTGACGCTGGCCCTGGCCTCCTCTTCGTCCCAGAATATCAGCCCTGGCGTGCCTCTTGAGAGGGTTCCAGCCTCGGAAACGGCATCCGCGGATAGGGCCACGGTACCGGTGAGAGTGTCCACCAGCACGCTGACGTGGCCCCGAGTGTGGCCGGGAGTCTCGATTAGCTGGAGCCCTGGCTCCAGCTCCACCTCGCCAGATATCTCCCGCACCTTGAGACCGGTGAGGGTGTGGACAAAATAGGGCGCCGTGGCCCAATCACCCTCCCTAGGGGCACGGCTGTAGGCCAGCTCTGCCTCGTGTATGAAGAACTCCGCCCCAGGGAACATGTCCACGTTTTGAGAGTGGTCCCAGTGAGCGTGAGTAAGCACCACTCTATGTATGTCGCCGGGTGCAACGTTATGGGCTTCTAATGCCTGATGGAGTAGCTCCTTACGCCCGTAGTGGCCCACGTCAACAAGGGTGTTGTACTGGCCACGGATGAGCACCACACTGGACAGACCTAGCCTAGTCTGGTCGGTAACACCGCTAAACCCTGGCATAATCAGTTCTACCTCTGGCATAGCACATTCCTCTCTTCCTTAGTGACTAGACACAAAATCATTGATCCGTTGGAAGCTGTTAAATCGTGCTAGAATTATAAGACAGAGGGGCTTAGGGAGATAGTGATGGCGGAAGACACCTTTGAGATATCGACCAACGAGTCCCACGTCTATTGGGCAGAGCGCCACGATGGCACTATAACCATCCACCGGACCGAACGCTCGCCTCAGGGTGGCGATGAGGTCCTGCTGCAATGGGACGTTGCCGTGTTGCGCAACCTGCTTCTGTGGGGAGAGAAAGATGGAGGGGTTACCAGTTGTATCACTGGGGTGCTGGCCCAGCAGGTACGCCAGCACTGTCAGGAGCTAGGACTTACCCCTGAGATGTTCGTGTGGCATGCGGTAAAGGTGTTCATTGAGGTAGGTACCGATAAGTAGAGGCTCTTTCTTGTGACTGACCTGCTCCTCTACAACGCCAACGTAATCACCCTGGAACCCGACAGGCCCCATGCTCAGGTGGTGGCTATCTCCCAAGGCAGAATAGTCAGCATTGGCGATGCCACAGACTTCCTTCGCCTCAAGGGCCCATCTACAAAAGCCATCGACTGCCAGGGGATGACCCTGGTACCCGGCTTTATTGACGCCCACTGCCATCTGTTGGCCCTCGCCTCAAGCCTAATGGGGGTAGACTGCGGCCCTCATAAGGTCGCCTCTATATCCCAACTCATGGAGACCATCTCGCGCCGCGCCCAGGAGACCCCTCCGGGGCTATGGATAAGGGCTTACGGATACGACGATGTTCTGCTTCAAGAGAAGCGCCATCCTAATCGATGGGAGCTGGATTCGGCCGCGCCTTACCACCCCGTGAGGCTGGAACACCGTACCGGCCACGCCTGCGTCCTCAACAGCCGCGCTTTAAGTCTGGCTGGAATAACCGTGGATACCGCTGACCCTACGGCTGGCGTCATTGTGCGTGATGAGGCCCGAGGCGAGCCCACGGGCCTACTCCTGGAAATGCATCACTGCTTGAAAGAGCACCTCGGCGGAGAAAGAGACGATGGATTGTTTTTGGAGGGGGTGCGAAGGGCAAATGAGCTTCTCCTATCGGTGGGGGTAACTTCGGTACAGGATGCAGGTCCTGCCAACGATTATCAGCGCTGGCAGACATTCAAGCGCCTCAAAAAGGAGGGGCATATTAAGCCGAGGGTGAGCGTGATGTTGGGTGCAGACCGCCTGGGGCAGGCTAGAGAGCAGGGTGTGGTGCCCGGCCTGGGAAATGAAGACTTGAACGTGAGCGGGGTGAAGCTGATGCTCACCCTTACCACGGGCGCTCTTCAGCCGCCTCTGGATGAGCTACAGGAGATAGTCCTAAAGCTCCATCGTGAAGGGTTTCAGTTGGCCGTTCACGCTGTCGAAGAGGAGGTTGTCGAGGTGGCGGTGGAGGCGATTGCCCAGGCCCGGCGTACATTTCCCACCCCCGACTCTCGCCACCGGATCGAGCACTGCTCCGAGTGTCCTCCCTTATTGGCGGATCGGCTCAAAGAGTTCGGAGTAGTGGTAGTCACCCAGCCAGGGTTCGTTTATTGGAATGGCGTAAGATACCTCTCTGAGGTGCACGAGGAGACGCTTCCCCACCTATATCCGCTAGCTACTTTCCTCAGGAAGGGGATACCTCTGGCTGCTGGCTCCGATGCCCCTGTTAGCTCTCCCAGCCCACTATTGAGCATCTATGCTGCTGTAACAAGGAGAACCTCCGGAGCAAGTATTCTGTCTCCTGGGCAGGGAATCCCGGTGATAGAGGCTCTTAAGATGCACACCATAGGTGGTGCTTACGCCGCCTTTCAGGAGGGGCTGAAGGGCTCTGTCGGGGTGGGGAAGGTAGCGGACATGGTCCTTTTGAACCAAGACCCTACCTCCATTGACCCGCAGGGCATAAAGGACATAGAGGTGTTGATGACGGTGTTGGGGGGTAGGGTGGCGTGGGAGCGCTAGCGGCGGCGCTCCATCACGTAGCTGCAAAGCTCGTGTAGGGAGTTGAGTGCAGGGCTTTCTGGCAGCAATCTGACGGCCTCTTTGGCTTTAAGACAGTAGTCGTTAACCACCGAGTAGCAGTCATCAATAATACGGGAGTTTTGGATGGTCTCTATAGCCCGTTCTAGATAGCCGTCCTGGCCTCTGTGCTCAAAGAGGTTTTTCACAGGATTGTCGTCAGGATTCTTCTCCACAAGTAAAATAGCAGGAAGGGTGAGCACCCCTTGGAGGAGATCGTTGCCCACCGGCTTTCCAATCTCCTCGCTGTTACCCTGCACGTCCAGGATGTCGTCCACTATCTGGAAAGCCATGCCTATGTTGTAACCGTAGCTCGTTAGAGCTCTCACCTCCTCCTCGGACAACCCGCTGAGGAAGGCGCCTGACTCGCAGGCAGTGGTGAAAAGGGAGGCTGTCTTACGGTGGATGCGGTCTAGGTAATCCTGGCGGCTTTGGCGCCAGTCGTAGCTGCGGTAGTACTCCAGAAGCTCTCCGCTGGATAGTTCCATGATGGTCTCAGAGAAACGGCGGATAACCCGAACGTTGTGGGTGTCGCATACGAAGGTGCCCGAGGTGGCGAAGACATAATCGCCCAACAGCACCGCCACGTTTCGTCCCCAAAGTTCGCTCACTGTTGCCCTGCCTCGTCTTAAGGGGGAGTTGTCTACTGTATCGTCATGCACCAGGGTGGCTAGGTGAAGAAGTTCCACAGATGTGGCCATGACACGGGTAAGATTGCGATCATGGGGGTGAAAGGCGGAGGAGAGGAGGGTAAGGGCAGGGCGGATACGCTTGCCACCCTTGTCGAATAGGTAGTCTAATAATTCAGGCAGGTAAGCGATATCGACGTTAGAGAGGCTTCTAAGATTTTCCTCTACCAGGGCCAGATCCTCTTTCACCGGCTCGTATATCTGGGCGGTGCGTGGGTCCAGGGCTAGATACAAAAGTCCTCCTAAAGGGCGGGAATCTTCAAGCGCTGGGTCTCTTCCTCTACCACACGCTCTTCCAGCTTGGTAAACAGAGGCTTCGGTGCTGCCAAAGCCTGCCCGGGGATGAGGGAAGCACTACTTCCCTCCCATTTCCACCCCTGATTTTCGACGCTACCGTCGAATCCCAGCATCTGGTGTAGTTTTTGTGAGCTAAAGGGGAGGAAGGGGTAAAGCACCACCTTTAAGCAGTTAATGATACTTAAAGATACCCAAAGGGCTGACGCAGTAGTAGTGCGGTCGCTCCTCAAGGTGTGCCAGGGAGCTGCGGCATCGAGGTATCGGTTGGCCTCCTGAGCAAGCCCCAAAGCCTGGGTTATGGCCATACGGAAGCGACAAGCGTGGAGACTCTCATCCACCAAGTCCAAAATAGTGGTCCCTTGCTGGAGGAGCTGCTGGCTTTTGGGATCGAGGGAGCTCGGCTCAGGTATTCTCCCATCGAAGTTGCGGTAGGTGAAGGTGAGTACACGGTGCACCAAGTTGCCATAAGTGGACACCAACTCGTCGTTGTTGCGCCGGACATATTCTGACCAGGAGAAGTCGCTATCGCCACTTTCGGGCATATTGATGGACAGATAGAAACGCAGGGGGTCAGGATCATATCGCTCAAGATAGTCGGGTAGCCACAGAGCCCAGTTTCGGCTGGTGGAGAACTGACTCCCTTCCAGGCTGAGGAATTCGTTGGCAGGCACATCGTAGGGTAGATTGAGCTCTTCATAGCCCATGAGCATGGCCGGCCAGATCATTGTATGGAACGGGATGTTGTCTTTACCGATGAAATAGTAGGACTTGGTATCGGGGTCCTTCCAGAACTCCTCCCACTTTCGAGGTTCACCTTGCCGCTGGGACCACTCTTGGGACGCCGACAGGTATCCGATGACCGCCTCGAACCACACATAGATACGCTTGTCATCGTAGCCCTTTATGGGTAGGGGTACCCCCCAAGTGATGTCGCGAGTGATGGCCCTATCTTTAAGTCCCTCTTCCAAATAGCGTAGGGTGAAGTTGAGGGCGTTAGGTCGCCAGTGGCCTTGCTGGCGAACCCACTCAAGTAGGGGTTCCTGAAAGGCACTGAGGCGCAGGAAGAAGTGCTCCGAATCGGTCATTTGTGGTGGTGTGCCACAGATGCGGCACTGAGCATCTATTAGCTCTTCGGGGTTGATGGTCTTACCGCAGTTATCACACTGGTCGCCCCTGGCGCCGGAGTTTCCGCAGTAGGGACAGGTTCCCTCCACGTAACGGTCGGGGAGGAAGCGGTGGCATGTGCGGCAGTGAGGTAGGCGCATTATATCCTTGTAGATGTACCCTTTCTGCTGGAGGGTCTCGAACATATCTTGCACCACTCGACGATGGTTATCAGTGCCGGTGTTGGTGAACAGGTCAAAGGTGATACCCATCTTCTCCCAAGAGCGGCAGAACTGGGCGTGGTACTTGTCTACTACCGTCTGAGGAGAAAGCCCCTCCTGCTCCGCACGAATTGTTATGGGAGTGCCGTGTTGGTCACTTCCCGATACCATTAGCACCTGATTGCCCTTCATGCGGTGATAGCGGGCGAAGATATCCGCCGGCAGGTAGCACCCCGCCAGGTGACCTAGGTGCAGTGGCCCGTTGGCGTAAGGCCATGCTACCCCTATGAAGATCCGTTCAGGCATAATTCCATCGCCTTTGCTTGGTTGGGAAATCTCTTGGAACTCTTAATAAGTTGTGTATTTTAACACAAACCTGGATACTCGGGGCACAGGGAGACTTTGTAAGGGCAGCTATTTTCGTAGCTCGACCCACATTCGGTAAACCTGTCGTCGGGGAAGGCCCGAAGCCTTCACCACCTGAGACACTGCCTGCCCCGCTTTGATCCCTTCCTGCTTGAGGCGGCGCAACTCCGTCCCTACTTCTTTCAGATTCGCTATCTTCTCAATCATCGGAGCACCCGATATTACCAGGGTAAACTCTCCTCGAGGCTCGGTAAAATAGGCCAGAGCTTGGGAGACGCTACCCCGAAAAACCTCCTCATGCACTTTGGTCATCTCTCTGCATATCGCTAAATCTCTGTCGCCAAGCCCTGTTAGCAAGTCGTTAAGGCACTCTCGTATTCGGTGTGGGGCCTCGAAGGCCACTAGGGTGTAGGGGCTCTCATTTATCGACTCTAGGAGATGAAGTCGGCTCCCTTTACGCGATGGGAGGAAGCCCAGAAAGAGAAATGGTTGGGCGGGCAGTCCAGAAACTGCCAGGGCGCTTATGACCGCCGAGGGCCCTGGAACAGTCACCACGGGAATGCCCCTCCTTTGGGCTTCAACCACCAGCTCGTGGCCTGGGTCGCTGATGAGGGGAGTACCAGCCTCACATACCAGGGCAACATCCTTGGTTCTGAGGGCTTCCAGCAACAGAAGGGTCTTCTGTTGCTTGCTATGTTCGTTGTAGCTGGTGATGGGGATTTTGATGTCAAAGTGGTTCATCAGCTTTTTGGTGGTTCGGGTATCCTCGGCGGCGATCAGCCCTACTTCTTTCAGTAGCCGTAGCGCCCGCAGAGTGATGTCCTCCAGGTTTCCGATAGGGGTTGCTATCACGTAGAGGGAGGGCATGCCTTTCTCCTGTTGATGGAACGTGTAGAGGTGGCTTAACACCTTTATAGCTCACCCTTATCCTCCGAGTCAAAAGGGGCAGAGGTTGTCGACCACTGTGCCCACAGTGATATTTTGGTTGGTGAACTCTATGCCTCAAACTCCCAATACCTTATTTAGACTCGTTGCAGGGGATATCGGGCTGTGCTATAATCTTCGCTGTATGTTTGCACCTAGGTTTCAGTGTAGGGGATGTTAGACAAGGCGACAAAGGCCGAGGTCGCTGCTGAATTTCGGCACCACGAAACTGACACAGGTTCCGTTGAGGTTCAGGTAGCAGTCCTCACCGCCAGGATAAGACAGCTCACCGAGCATCTAAAAGTTCATCGAAAGGATGTCCACTCTCGTGTGGGTTTGCTCAAACTGGTAAGCCAGCGTCGGCGTCTGTTGCAATACTTAACCCGAGAAGACGTGGGAAGATATCGTACCCTCATCACACAGCTAGGCTTGAGGAGATAGCCCCGACCCCTCGGGGCTATCGAATTTTATAGGATTTCTATACAAGGGAGGTCATCTAGTTTCAACAATGGTTTATTCGGTACAGCGAGACATAGGAGGAAAGAGCCTTTTAATCGAGACAGGCAAATATGCGGCCCAGGCCAACGGTACGGTGACAGTCCACTACGGCGACTCAATGGTACTGGTGACGGCCTGCATCTCTCCCCAGCCCCGGCCGGGAGTAGATTTTTTACCCCTGACGGTGGACTTTGAAGAGCGGCTGTATGCCATAGGTAGGATTCCCGGCAGCTTCTTCCGCCGCGAAGGCAGGCCCAGCCAGGAAGCGATCCTTTCAGATCGGCTGGCCGACCGTTCTCTGCGTCCCTTATTCCCCAAAGGATTTCATAATGAGATACAGATAATCATCACCGTGCTATCCGCCGACCGGGAGAATCCCCTCGACGTGCTGGCCATTATCGGGGCCTCGGCAGCCCTGGCCTTATCGGAGATACCCTTTAGCGGCCCAGTGGGGGCGACTAGGGTGAGCTATAGCAATGGAGAGTACGTAACCAACCCCACCTATGCTGACATGGATGATACTAGCATCCTCAATGTTGTGGTTTCCGGTACCAAAGAGGCAGTGGTGATGGTGGAGGCGGGTGCCAACGAGGTGTCCGAGGAGGTGGTGCTGGAGGCGGTGCGCCGCGCCCAGACGGTCAATAATCAGATTATCGACATGATTCAGGAGATGGTGTCCGCGGTGGGCCGTCCCAAGATGAGCGTGGAAACCAATGGCTCCTCTGCGGAGCTGGAGGGGAAGATAAATGCTCTACTTAATGGACGGCTATCACTGATCCTGGAGGATGGAGGAAACAAGGTCGACCAGGAGGAAGCCCTTAAGAGCTTGTCAGAGGAGACGGTGGAGCGTCTGGCCGAAGAGCATCCTAAACAGGAGGTGAAGGGAGCCTTTGAAGCCCTCTTTAAGCAGGCAGTACGTTCCAGGATTCTTCAGAAGGGCATTAGGCCCGACGGACGAGGGGTGCAAGATATACGACCTATAAGCTGTGAGGTAGGGGTATTGCCCCGCACCCATGGTTCCGGGCTGTTTACCAGAGGCCTGACTCAGGTGCTTGCCATCGCTACTCTGGCCTCCAAGGTTATGGAGCAGCGTTTGGACACCGTCAGCCCTGAAGACAGGAAACGGTTTATGCACCACTACAACTTCTCAGCCTTTTCTACTGGCGAGGTAAAGCGGGTCGGTTCCCCGGGCCGCAGGGAGATAGGCCACGGAGCTCTGGCAGAGCGGGCACTTCTGCCAGTAATTCCAGACGAGGAGACGTTCCCTTACACTATCCGCTTGGTATCTGAGGTGCTTAGCTCTAACGGCAGCACCTCTATGGCCAGCGTTTGCGGTGGCACCCTGGCCCTGATGGATGTTGGCGTACCCATTAAGAGTATGGTGGCGGGTATAGCTATGGGGCTGGTGATGGGTGAGGACGGCAAATATTCCATCCTCAGCGATATCGAGGGTATGGAAGATCACCTGGGAGATATGGACTTCAAGGTGGCGGGCACGGAGAAGGGCATTAGCGCACTTCAGATGGACATCAAGGGCAAGGGTTTGACTGACCAGATCCTAGGGGAGGCGCTCCAACAGGCAAGAGAGGGAAGGCTTTTTATCCTGGATAAGATGCACCAGACCATTGCAGCTCCCAGGCCCGACCTTAACCCTCACGCTCCCTCTATCCTTCGTGTAACCATTCCTGAGGAGAAGATTGGGGCGGTCATTGGCCCGGGAGGACGTACCATTAGGGCTATCAGCAAGGATGCTGAATCTTCCATAGATGTGAATGACGAAGGGGTAGTCACCATTACCTCTACCAGCTTGAGCAACGCTCAGCGAGCACGAGAGAAGGTGGAAGCCCTGACCCGAGACGTAGAGGTGGGGGACATATTCACGGGCCGTGTTGTCCGGCTTGCCAGCTTTGGGGCCTTCGTGGAGATAATGCCTGGCAAGGACGGTCTGCTTCGATCCGTTGAGCTGGGCGATGATCTCCAGGACGGAGTGACGGTAGGCCAGGAGCTCACCGTCGTGGTGATAGAGATAGACAATCTGGGGCGCATGAACCTATCCCGTAGGGCGCTGATGGAGGGTGATGGACCGCCTCACCCCTCTCGCAGTGGACCACCCCGCCCCCCGTTCCGCAGCGCGGGTGGGCCTCCCCGAGGGCCTAGAGGGATGGACCGAGGTAGAGAGAGGCCGCCCACAGGCTCCGGGTCTCGCCCAGGTCAGGGCCCAAGGCGCCAACCCGACCGTGGTTTTCGCCCTCCCACTGGTAGATAGCGCGACCACAGTCATTATCGCTGCACTTCACAGGGTGAGCCAAACAGCTTCATCTTTATTTTCCTAGGCTCGGGAGGACAGAGATGGATCCCATCGATGTGGTGGTGCACGGAGCGACGGGCAAGATGGGCCGGGAGGTAGTAGCCGCTCTCTCTCGTGAAGGGGATATGCGTCCAGTGGGTGGGGTTTGCCGAACACCCAGGGACGGCCATCTGGAGCTTCCCGACGATTCGGGTAGGATTCCCCTCTCGACAAGCCTCCCAGAGGTTCTAGAGCTGACCAACCCCCATGTGGTGGTAGACTTCACTAACGCTATGGCCTCAATGAAAGCGGCCCTGTCGGCGGCGGCCCAGGGAGTTGGACTGGTCATAGGCAGTACCGGCCTGAACGACGGAGATCTTCAACAGCTGGACGCCCTCTCCAAGGAGCATGGCGTAGGTATTATCGTGGCTCCCAACTTCGCTCTCGGTGCTGTACTTTTGATGCATCTGGCCCGGCGGGCGGCCCCCTTCTTCGAGTACGCAGATATTATTGAGATGCACCACGAGGCCAAAATAGACGCCCCCTCAGGCACAGCTCTAAGTATAGCTCGTGCCATTGCCCAGGAGGGAAAGTTCAAGCGAAATGTTCCTGAAAAGGAGACCCTCGCTGGCACTCGGGGCGGAGATCACAACGGGGTATCGGTGCATAGCGTTCGCATGGCTGGGCGTAGCGCCCATCACGAGGTCATCTTTGGCACGGCGGGCCAGACCCTCTCTCTGCGCCACGATACCCTAAGTAGAGACTGCTACATGCCTGGTGTGTTGAAAGCCGTCAGAGAGGTTGTGAAGCTGAAGACTCTTGTGGTAGGCTTGGATAAGATTCTAGGCCTATAGCTAGGAGTACTTTCAGTGCGAGAG
Source organism: Dehalococcoidia bacterium (assembly GCA_965248115.1). GTDB lineage: Bacteria > Chloroflexota > Dehalococcoidia > Lucifugimonadales > CBDFII01 > CBDFII01. Next base: position 726,874 of record CBDFII010000004.1, on the reverse strand, counting down.
GTGAACATAGCGGTGGTGGGCGCCACCGGTGCTGTGGGGAGAGAGCTCCTCAAAATACTGGAGGAGCGCCGCTTCCCGATAGGTCGTATTCGACTGCTAGCCTCTCGCAGATCCGCAGGCACTCGTCTACGGGTCAACGGCAGCGAGGTGGAGGTGGAGGAGACCCGCCACAAAGCCTTTCAAGGTATGGACTTTGTATTCATCTCCGTGAGCGCTCCATTGAGTCAGGAACTGGCCCCTAAAGTTGTGGAGGCGGGGGCCCTGGTCATCGACAAAAGCTCCGCTTTCCGTATGCTGCCTGACGTGCCCCTGGTTGTGCCGGAGATTAACGGTCGGGACGTGGAGGAGCACCAGGGCATAATCGCTAACCCCAACTGCTCCACCACACAGATGGTGATGGCCATATATCCATTACATCGGGTGAATCCCATCGTTCGGATCATCGTAGACACTTACCAGGCTGTTTCAGGAGCTGGTGGTGCCGCCATAAAGGAGCTAAGGGAGCAGAGCGAGCACATACTCAGGGAGCAACCTACTTCTGCCCACAATTTACCCCACCAGATCGCCTTCAACCTCTTTCCCCATATAGAGGGTTTCCTCCCCAGTGGCTACACTAAAGAGGAGCAGAAGATGAGGGACGAGACCCAAAAGATAATGCACGCTCCCACCATTGCTATCTCCGCGACCTGTGTGCGGGTACCTGTATACATCTCACATAGCGAGGCCATCCACGTGGAGTTTGAGCGTCCCATGTCGCCTGAGGAAGCACGGGATATTCTGGCCTCATCCCCAGGGGTAAAAATCCTTGATGACCCCGAAAATTCAGATTACCCGATGCCTTGGAATGTGGCTGGCACCGATGATGTGTTCGTGGGACGCATTCGCAAGGACGAGTCCCATCCTAACGGGTTGGCTATGTGGGTAGTTGCCGACAATCTCAGAAAGGGCGCTGCTCTAAACGCCCTGCAGATCGCCGAGGAGGTTCTGAAGCGGGATTGCCTCCAGCCTGCGGGTCATAACTTCGTCTCATCTAGAAACCCTTAAGCAAGCTGGTTCGTAGTCTAAACGAGCAATAGTGCCCCCGGCCTGTCCATGAAGCCCCAGTTATTAGCTTTTAATGGACCAGGTCATTAGACCTGCACAGTGACGAATCCGTGTACAGGAGGGCGAGATGGTGGAAATTGGTAGAGTTTTGACGGCTATGGTCACTCCCTTTGATGACCGGGGTCAGGTGGACTATCAACAGGCCAAGCGTCTGGCCAGAAGTCTTGTGGACTCGGGCAGCGATGGCTTGGTGGTTGGTGGCACCACCGGCGAGTCACCTACCCTCAGCCACGAGGAGAAGCTGCAACTCTATGCCGACATCAAAGACGCCATCGGCAACCGGGGTGCTGTGATAGCGGGCACAGGCAACTACTGCACTTGGGAAAGCATAGAGCTAACTAAAGAGGCCGAAGAGGTGGGGGTGGATGGGTTCCTCCTCACCGTGCCCTATTACAATAAGCCACCACAGGAGGGACTCTATCAACACTTTAAGGCTATCAGCTCCACTACCCATCTGCCCTGCATCCTCTACAATATCCCTGGGCGCACTGGGCTTAACATGGCGGTGGAGACTACTGCTCGTCTCAGCCAAATCGATAACATCATCGGGGTGAAGGAGGCCACCGGAGACATGGAGCAGGTGGCACGGTATCTCGACGCCTGTCGTCCTGGCTTCCGAATCTGGAGCGGTAACGACGGAGACACCTTCCCCATCCTTTGCCTGGGGGGCTATGGAGTTATCTGCGTTATCTCTCACATTGTGGGCAAGCAGATGAAGCGTCTCGTCGAGCTGACCCTGGAGCACAAACTGGAGGAGGCTGCTGACTTGCATCGGCACCTGCTACCCATAGGAAAGGGCTTCACCTCCATTGCCACCAACCCTATCCCCGTCAAGTACGCCCTTAACAGGATAGGCTTTAAGGTGGGCGACCCTCGCCTGCCCTTGGTACCTCCCGATGAGAAGGCCGCTGCTCTAATTGATGAGCTGCTAAAGAAGTACGAGGTGAACCTGCCCGTCCCTGTGGCGGGGTAGAAACCAAGTCGCATGGATCGATTCCACTAGGCACTGGGGCTAGTGTCTGCCACGGGGACCTGCAGTGGGTGTGCACCTCACTTATGAGGGTGGTTCTTCGTTCTGCTTAAGCGGAACCAAGCACAACAGCTACCATCTGACGCTCAAGCTCGATGGCCAACCGCTCGGTTAGAGCCCTTCGCTCAATGTCTCCTATGGTTACCACAAAGGCTACGCCCAGAAGACGCCCAACCCGGAAATCGATGACCGAGGAGGAGGCGATGCCGTTGGGTCCGCTTTGGACCGCCTGAATCCCCACCGCCTCATCGTGAAAACCAGCCACTTCAAGCTGTCGCACAGCGATCAATTGATGGCCGGCACCCCTGGTCTTGCCCTCATTCTCTTCAAATTGCTTCACAAATACCTCTGTCATCCAACGTGACACCGACTGATCGTCCTGGAACAGGTGGACCACTGTGGCTGCGACTAGGTCGATGCCGTCCTGCACGAGGGACTTGGCTACAGGGTTGGCAAACTCGCGCATTCGCCCAGTGATGCGTCCGATGTTACGGAGCGATTCGGCGGTGTTGCCAGGGAAACCCTGGTCCGCCATAGTGGCATTGGTGAGCACTCCTTCGCGAAAATGCTCGAACTCCCTTAGCTCTTCAGGGAGATGCTGTTTTTGAAGGACCATCCACTGGAGGTCCTCTTCAGAGATGCGATAGGTTGCGCGAGTTAGTGGGCTAGGCAAGTCTTGCCCCTTTGTCCTGTTGTGTCTACTTTCGGCCCAGTGCCTGAGCAGCAAAGGCCTGGTCGATACCCCGCGGCCATTCCCGTTTTAGCGGATCGTGGATCTTTACCACCAGTGGGGGACCTAACTCTTTAATCTCCATTCTTATTACGTCTCCGTCCTGAACGGGGCCGATCTGCTGGTGGTTAACGCCGGTAGCGATCACGTCCCCAGGTTCTAGAGTGGAGATGCTGGAGTAGGACTTGATGAGATCGGGAATCTTGTGGGCCATATCGCTGGTGGGGAAGTCGTGGCGAGGCTCGTTGTTGTTCCAGAGCCGAATCCGAAGATTGTGGGGGTCGGGAATCTCGTCGGCGGTGACGATGGCAGGGCCCATGGGAGCGAAGGAGTCCCAGCACTTGCCCCACCAGAAGCTGCGCTGATTGTTGGGAGTAAGGCCCCGGGCAGACATATCTAGGAAATTAAGATAACCAAAGACGTGATTCATGGCTTGGTCCTGGCTTACCTTGGTGGCCGTCTTGCCGATGACTAAGGCTAGCTCGGGCTCGTGGTGGAAGACGCTGGTATTGACTGGAGGCAGCTCCAGGGTGTCGCCGGTGCCGATTACCGCGGTGGAGGCCTTGATGAAGGCGTCTATCTCGGCAGGCTCCCTCTGTCCAAACTCCAGATAGTTGACGGCGGCACAGATGATCTTGGGTGGCCTGGGCACAGGGGGCCGCAACCTCACGCTATCGATGGGCACACCCTCCTTGCCATCAATACACTCTTGGATGCGGGGTTTCATTTCATCCCACTCGATGATCACCGTCTCGATGAGGTCTTGAGGTCGGCGAAAGAGCCTGCCCTCCAGGGCTGACATTGCGTCCACCACATAATCATCTCTGAGCACGCCCAGATGGTAGTCGTCGTAAAGCACCAGCTTCATAGATCACCTTTTACGTTATTTTTTGAACTCTGATCCAAGGCCGGCTAGAATAGAGGTTTTATAGAGATGGTCTCCTCTCGATGAGGTCCGGTGGAGATGACGTGGACAGGGCAACCCACCAGTTCTTCGATGCGCTGCACATAAGCCCTTGCCTCTTGTGGCAACTGATTTATATCTGTGGCGCCGGCGGTAGGGCGGTCCCATCCCGGAAGCTCCTCGTAAATGGGCTGGCATCGTTCCAGACGAGAGGTGCTGCCAGGGAACTCATGGATTATCTTATCGTCTACCCTGTACCCAGAGCACATCTTCACTGACGGAAGTCCGTCCAGTACATCCAGTCGGGTGAGCACCAGAGAGGTTAGCCCATTTAGCAAAGTGGTGTATCGACCTGCTATGGCGTCGAACCAGCCCACCCGCCTTGGTCTGCCAGTAGTGGTGCCGTACTCCTGGGCCCTCTCCCGGAGAAGGTTCCCTGTGTCGTCAAGCATCTCTGAGGGCATGGGGCCGCTGCCCACCCTGGTGCAATATGCTTTAAAGACACCAGCGACGCCGCCAATGGCGCGAGGGCTCAGCCCCATACCCACACACGCCCCACCGATGGAGGAAGAGGAGGAGGTGACGTAGGGGTAAGTGCCGTGGTCCAAGTCCAGCAGACTGCCCTGGGCGCCTTCCAGCAGCACGTTCTCGTCTGCCGCCAAGGCGCGCTGAATCATTGCTTCAGTGGGGACGATGCGCTCTTTCAAGCGCTGGCCCCACTGAAGGCAAAGTTGGTAGAGATCGTCTAAAGATACTGGTTTCTGGTCATACACCCTGGTTATAATTGCGTTTTTGGAATCCACAACCTGCTTAAGCCGAGGCAGCAGAGCCTCGGCGTCCAATAGATCGCCGGCCCGTATCCCACTACGTCCCACTTTATCCACGTAGGCCGGTCCTACCCCCCTACCCGTGGTTCCCAAGGCTGAGGAACCCTTGGCCTGCTCCTCCAGTCGGTCTAGGAGCACGTGATAGGGCATTATCAGGTGGGCCCGTTCGCTGATATAGAGACGGCTGGTGTCCACATCCCTCTTCATCAGGTCGTCCATCTCAGCGAGAAGGACTGCAGGGTCCACCACAACTCCGTTGCCGATGATGCAGGATACCTGGGGCCAGAAGATCCCCGAGGGCACCAGATGGAGCCGGAACTCACCCCGGTCGTTTAAGACGGTGTGGCCGGCGTTATTGCCACCGCCGAAGCGCACCACCCAATGAGCTCTTTCCGCCAGGTAGTCCACTACCTTGCCCTTGCCTTCATCACCCCATTGGGCGCCTATTACACCGTAAGCTGGCATGCTACCCCCGAAGCGTGGAGGGGAATTCCAGATCAACCCTGGGCAGTATATCAAAATCCCTGCCCTCTGGAAAAGAACCGTCCTCCCTTGAGCTGGAAGATTTCCTACCCCCATACTTCTATTTGTGGGTATGGGGGCCTATGATATAATCCACATAGAGGCGGTGATGCAGGTGATGACTGGCATCACCTGCATCTTTGGTGACTACCGTGAAGATGGATCCGCCTTTCGCGAGTCGGAAAATCGCTATAACGGGGGGGTAATGGAGCCCTTTGATGAGTTGCGCGTGTTCAGCGGCAATGCTCACCCGGAGCTGGCCCTGGCGGTATGTGAGTCCTTAAACATCCCACTGGGAAAGGCCCAGGTGTTCAAGTTCTCAAATGATAACACCTTTGTCCGTATCCTGGAGAACATCCGCCAGAGGGATGTGTTCATAATTCAGCCCATCTGCTTGCCTGTCAACGACAACCTGATGGAGCTCCTCATCATGATCGACGCAGCGAAACGGGCCTCAGCTGGGCGAATAACGGCAGTGTTACCATACTATGGCTACAGCCGCACCGATAAGAAAGACCAGCCCAGGGTGCCCATCAGTGCCCGATTGGAGGCTGACCTGATTACGGTAGCAGGGGCTAGTCGGGTCCTGACCATAGATCTTCACGCCGGGCAAATTCAGGGCTTTTTCAACATACCGGTGGACGAGCTCACAGCATTACCCATCCTGGCCCGTTACTTCGGTGACATCGTGAATGAGGAGTGGGTCGTGGTGGCGGTAGATATTGGTATCAGCAAGCGGGCCAGGGATGTTGCTGAGCGACTGGGGCTACCCCTGGCCATCATTGAGAAGCGGCGAGTGGACAACCTTGAGCCCGCCGAGAGTCTCTCGGTTATCGGAGATGTATCCGATAAAATAGCCCTTCTTTTCGACGACGAGATAGATACTGGAGGCTCTGTGGTGGCGGGGGCTGGCGCCCTCAGACGGGCCGGCGCTCGTGAGGTGTACGCTTGTTGTACCCATCCCATCTTCTCCGGTTCTGCTGTGGAAGATCTCTCCCGTGGCCTGGTGAAGGAGGTGGTGGTCACCGACACCGTACCTGTACCACCTGATAAGCTGCATGGGAGAGTAACCATACTTCCTGTTGCGCCCCTGCTGGGCGAGGCCATCCACCGGATACATAAAGGCCTCTCCGTAGGGGAGATGTTCGAATAGGAGACACTCTCTTGATAGTTCGGTCAGAAGAAGGCTGCGAATAATGGTCAACATATTAGCGAAAGTCATGGGTGCCCCCAACCAGCGGGTCGTGAAAAAATACAGGACCCAAGTGGATAAGATAAATGCTCTGGAGGAAGAGTTCGAGAGGCTATCGGACCAGCAGCTAAGGGACAGGACTGAGGAGTTCAAGGAACGTCTAACCCAGAGTGAGAGCCTGGATGACCTTCTTCCTGAGTGCTTTGCTGCCGTAAGGGAGTCGGCCAAACGGACCCTGGGCCAGCGTCATTATGATGTTCAGCTTATAGGTGGCATAGTCCTTCACCAGGGTAAGATTGCCGAGATGAAGACTGGGGAAGGGAAGACACTAGTAGCCACTCTTCCGGTTTGTCTCAATGGTATTACAGGCCGTGGTGTTCATGTAGTTACAGTTAATGACTATCTTGCCAAGAGGGACACAGTATGGATGGGGCCTGTTTACCACCTGCTTGGCCTCTCGGTAGGGTGCCTTCAGCACGATGCTGCCTATCTTTATGATCCCACAGAAGAGGGAGATGATCCCTCTCTTAACTACCTAAAGACGGTACCGCGCCACGAGGCCTACCAAGCCGATATTACCTACGGAACTAACAATGACTTCGGGTTCGACTACCTGCGAGATAACATGGCTACTGAGCTATCACGGCTGGTGCAGAGGGATATGTACTATGCCATTGTTGATGAGGTGGACAACATCCTCATCGATGAGGCCCGCACTCCGTTGATCATCAGTGGCCCCGCTGAAGAGCCATTAGAGTCCTACTACACCTTTGCCCGCCTGGCTCCTCGTCTCCGGCCGGAAGAAGACTACACCATTGAAGAGCGCACCCGCGCTATCAGCCTGACACAGGCGGGCATCTCTAAGATGGAGCAGTGGACCAAGGTGGGTAATCTCTACGCCCCCGAGAATTTGCACCTGGTCCATTACGTCGAGAACGCTCTGCAGGCCCAGGTGCTTAAGAAGCGTGACCGAGAGTATGTGGTGCGCGATGGGCAAGTGGTGATTGTGGACGAGTTCACCGGCCGCCTTCAGCCGGGACGCCGTTGGTCCGACGGCCTGCATCAGGCAGTGGAGGCTAAGGAGGGGGTACGGGTCCAGCGAGAAAGCATCACCTACGCCACCGTCACCCTCCAGAACTACTTCCGCATGTACGAAAAGCTGGCGGGCATGACGGGTACTGCCGCCACCGAGGCCGAGGAGTTCTACAAGATCTATAATTTGGATGTGGTGGTGATACCCACCAACGTCCCCTTGATCCGCGATGAGCTACGTGACCTTATATTTCAAACACAGGAGGCCAAGTGGCAGGCAGTCGCTCGCGAGATCCAGGAGCATTACGAGGATGGCCGCCCAGTTCTGGTGGGCACCACATCTATCGAGAACTCGGAGCGGCTGAGCGAGCTGTTAAAAAAGGCCGGTGTCCCCCACGAGGTGCTCAATGCCAAGCAACACGAGCGAGAAGCGGGAATAGTGGCCCAGGCGGGCCGCCTTAAGGCCATTACAGTGGCCACAAACATGGCCGGGCGAGGCACTGACATCATCCTCGGTGGTAACCCAGACAGCCCCTCTATCATACCCGAGGAGTGGGAGGAGGAGCACAACTCCATCGTTGCTTTGGGCGGTCTCCACGTTATAGGCACCGAGCACCATGAGGCTCGTCGCATCGACAACCAGCTTCGAGGCCGATCAGGGCGCCAGGGGGACCCAGGTAGCTCACGATTCTACGCCTCTATGGAGGACGAGCTGCTCAAGCGATTCGGTGGGGATCGAATAAAGAATGTGATGAGTTGGGCGGGTTTGGGTGAGGACGTCCCAATCGAGAACCGCATCGTCACTCGCTCCCTTGGCAGTGCCCAGGTCAAGGTGGAGGGGTACAATTTCGAGATACGCAAGCACCTGCTGGAGTACGATGACGTTCTCAACAAGCAGAGAGAGGTCATCTACGGTGAGCGGCGCAAGATCCTCGGCGGTGCCGAACTAAAGTCCAACACGTTGTCCATGATCCATCGTGAGGTAGAGGGACTCCTTTCTAGCTATTTGCCTACCACTGACCTCGAAACGTGGGATGCCAAAGGGCTTGTGGGGGAGTTAGGGGGCATCTTTCCCTTGCCGCCCGAGGTGAGCAGCGAGGAGCGAATGCTCCGGCGTAGTCGTGACGAAATAGAGGAGCGGCTCGACAGCTACATTGAGGAGCTCTATGAGCAACGTGAGGAGCAAATGGAGCTGGAAAACATGCGTACCCTGGAGCGATTGATCATGTTGCGTGTCATTGACGTCCATTGGGTACATCACCTAACGGCTATGGAAAACTTGAGGACCGGTATCGGCCTCCACGCCGTCGGCCAGCGCGACCCCTTGGTCATGTACAGAACCGAGGGTCACCGCATGTTTCAGGAGCTCCTGGACCGTATCCAGCGTGATATCGTCCACACCATCTACCAGGTATCCCTCGCGCCTAGCAACGGCCAGCGAAGGGCGGCATCAAGACCCAAGGAGAGTTCCTTGGCCACTGTAGCTGGCCAGAGCCGGGAAGCGGTCTCTGTCGGCGCCCGAAAGGTGGGTCGCAACGAGCCATGCCCCTGCGGCAGCGGCAAGAAATACAAGCGCTGCCACGGAGCCAACGGGTGAGGAACTTCTAAGAGGATGTTGAAATAATTGGGATGTTTTGACGGGTTCTAGCCATGCCAACTACTAACGAAGAGATAGCCGAGCTTTTTGAGAATATGGCCGCCCTCTTGGAGATGAAGAGAGAGGTAGTGTTCAAGATCAGGGCCTACCAGCGGGCGGCCCGTACCATAGGACATCTCTCACTCTCGTTGGAACAGGCAGTGAAGGAGGGTAAGGAGCTAAAGAGCATCCCAGGCATCGGCGACGCCATCAGCAAAAAGATCGTTGAGATGCTCAATACTGGCAAGGTGAGTGCCTACGAAAAGCTCAAGTCTGAGCTCCCCGACGGCGTTCTTACCTTGATGAACGTGCCTGGCATAGGTCCCAAAACAGCCATACTCATTACCAAGGAGATCGGGGTCAGCACCATCGAAGAGGTGGAGCAAGCCGCCTCAGACGGTCGATTGGCCGCCCTGCCCCGCATGGGAGAGAAGACGGCGGAGAACATTCTGGCACATATTCGCTCTCTCAGAACTAAGAACCAGCGTATACCCATAGGGCAAGCTCTGCCTCTGGCTGAACAGGTCATCGGAGCCCTGAGGGATCGGTGTCCTGGGCTGGGCAAGATCAGCGTCGCGGGTTCACTGCGTCGTTGGCAAGAGACCATCGGGGATATTGACATAATGGGTACTGCAGAGGAGGTCAGGGAGGTCATTGATGCCCTGGTGGTTCTCCCCACGGTACGCGAGGTATTGGGCCATGGTACCAAGAAAGCCAGTGTTGTGGTGGACCCTGGCCTCCAGATAGACCTACGCATCGTAGAGGACGACGCCTTTGGCGCTCTCATCCAGTACTTTACCGGAAGTCAGCAGCACAACATCCGTCTACGGGACTACGCCAACCGAAGGGGGCTATCCCTGAACGAGTACGGCATCACCGACCTCCAGACCGGAGAGACGAAGAAGTTCGCCGAGGAGTCTGATTTTTATGCCTACCTAGACCTGCCGCTGATACCTCCGGAGATACGGGAGGGCCTCTGGGAGATTGAGCTGGCGGAGAGCAACACCCTTCCAAGGCTATTGGAGATCTCGGACATTAGGGGAGACCTCCACCTTCACAGTGAATGGAGTGACGGACGAGACCCCATAGAGCGCATGGTGGAGGCTGCGGTAAGCCGAGGCTATGAGTACATGGCCCTTACTGACCACTCGGCGGGTCGTGGTATTGCCAACGGTCTCTCCGAAGAGCGGTTGCGCCTACAGATCCAGACCCTTCGCTCCTTCCAGGAGCGCTACCCTATAAGGATTCTATGTGGCTCGGAGGTGGACATCCGGGCCGATGGTACTCTGGACTACCCCGACCATCTACTTGAGGAGCTAGACGTAGTGGTAGCCTCGGTCCATTCGGCTATGGGTCAGGACTCGTCCAAGATGACCCAGCGTATCATCAAGGCGATGCGCAATCCCCACGTCACCGTCATTGGTCACCCCACTTGTCGCCTGCTGGGCAGTCGTGATCCTGTGGATGTAGATATGGAGGCTCTCTTCAGAGCGGCGGCAGAGACGGGCACAGTGATGGAGATAAACGGAGCCCCTGAGCGTCTTGACCTCAAGGATACCCATGTGCTGCGAGCTAAGGAACTGGGAGTACCTTTGATAATCGACACCGACTCCCACTCTGAGGGCTATTTGGAGAAAATGCGCTTTGGAGTGGCAGTGGCGAGAAGGGGCTGGTGCGAGGCCAAGGATATTGTCAACACCCTCCCATTGGAGGAGTTCATGGCTTTTATAACCAAACGCAAGCCAGAGCGAATGGACGTGCTTGCGGGACGGAAGTAGAGGTAATAGCCAGGGAAATGAGGAAGCCACAAAACGGCAAGATGGAGGATGCTCCCCAGGGAGCCCCAGATAGCTCCAATCCCCCTATGAAAAATGAGGAAGCTATCGTTCGATCCCTACTGGAGGCAGTGCGGGGAGGCCAGCCCTGGCATCTGGCCCTTCTGGAGGCCATCGGCAGCTGGACGTTGCCCGAAGAGGAATACCGAGGACGTCGATACCGTTACCTGATCCAAGGGGAGGCCTTCGATTGGGTCCTCCTGGCAGAGCGTCTGTGCTGCGAAATGGATGGCCTGGTACCCGTGGAGGAGTTAGAGCTTCTTTTCTTTGAAGGGGAGTTGCCTGTTCAGATCACCACCACCCAGTTCAAAGAGCTGGTGGGGTACAACAAGTATCGCGCCCTTCTTAACTATTGGTATGGGGTGGTGGTGGAGGAGGCTCTTCAACTGGTAGTAGAGGAGGAGGTACGAAAGCGCTACCGATCTAGGGGCTTGCCGGACAGCGAAGAGCTGGTGGAGGAGGCGTTCGTTTCTATTTATGGCGACACCTGCATCAGCTTGCTAAATGTCTTTCGGCAGGAGATGACGTATCCACCAGGAAATCCACTAGGCATTACCGAGCTAAAGGAATTTACCTACTGGCTCTTCAAGGGCAGGGTTAAGGGATGCGAGCCAGCCCGGGTCGCCAGTGATACCCGTAAAGGGCTTCAGCGACTGAGCCGTCTGCGGGGGGTAGGTAGCGCCGTCTAGCTATCTACCGGGCATCTGCGAGAGGATTTCCTTGAGACGTTCCTTCCGCTCTTGGAGAGAGCTCAGGTGTTGCTCCTCTCTCTCTACTACCTCGTCGGGGGCTTTGGCCCTAAAGTTGGCATTCTCTAGTAGCCCCTGCACCCGCCTCACATTGGTTTCGCACTCCGCCATCTCCCTCTGGAGGCGATTCTTTTCGGCTGAGATGTCTACCACTTGGGCCAGAGCCAACTGCACCAACATCTTCCCCACTACTAGCGTAATTGCTCCATCCTCGGAAGGACTGTAGGTTCCCTCCTTTAGCTCAAGGGGCTTCACCCTGGCTAGGGTGCGTACCGCTTCTCCCTCCTCTTCCATAAGCTGGCGAAAATCCCCGGGTTGCACCCGTGCCTCGACGTACCGACTTGACTCCACTCTCAGTTGGGCTCGAGCGTTCCTGATGGCTCGAATAGTATGGATTAGCTGTAGCATCTCCTGATCAGCCTGATGGTCTATACGGGCTTCTTCAGGTTCAGGATACGGGGCGATCATAATGGATGGAGGTAGCTCTCCCTCTTGGGGCAACAGGTCCACCAGCCTTTGCCATAGCTCCTCGGTGATGAAGGGCATAAAGGGGTGTAACAGTCGAAGAGTGCGCTCCAGGACATGGGCCAGCACTGGCAAGGGTGATGGTGCACCTCCTTTGCGCAGCCTAATTTTGGCCAACTCGATGTACCAGTCGCAGAATTCCCCCCATATGAACTCGTAGATATGACGCTGGGCCTCTCCCAACTCGTAGGATTGCAGGTTGTCCCTCACCTGACCAATAACTTGGTTAAGCCGGCTGACGATCCATCGGTCTTGGCGGTGAGTAAGAGCAGGTAAAGAGTTCCACCCACTTGCTGCTCCCTCTTCTACTAAGCTGGTCATCACGAAACGACCAGAGTTCCACAGCTTGTTGGCAAAGTTGCGGCTCGACTCCAGTTTCGATTCTCCGATCCGCAAATCATTGCCTGGCGAAGTGCCTGTAGTAAGGGCAAATCGGAGGGCGTCTGTGCCGAACTGATCAATTACCTGAAGAGGGTCAAGGACATTGCCCTTGGTCTTGCTCATCTTCACGCCCTGGGTGTCGCGGATAAGGCCGTGGAGGAAGACGGTGTGGAAGGGAGGGTGCCCTATGTTCTCGATGCCCATCATTATCATACGGGCGACCCAAAAGAAAAGAATGTCGTATCCCGTCTCCATGACGCTTGTGGGGTAGAAGTAACGCAAGTCCTCGGTGTCCTCGGGCCAGCCCAGGGTAGAGTGAGTCCACAAGGCGGAGCTAAACCAGGTGTCCAGCACGTCGGGGTCCTGGTTGATAGCTTCTGAGCGGCAATGAGAGCACTGAGTGGGGTCTTCCACCTCTATGGTAAGTTCTCGGCAAGCGTCGCAGTACCACATTGGGATGCGGTGTCCCCACCATAACTGACGGCTGATGCACCAGTCCCGGATGTTCTCCAGCCAGTTGAGGTAGACCTTGGCGAAGCGCTCGGGCACTATACGGACCTGGCCATCTACCACGGCGGCGTAGGCTCGTCCAGCGATGGAATCCGGCTCGTCGTGGCGTCCTACTTTCATGAACCACTGGAGGCTTACCAATGGCTCCACCACCGTCTTGCAGCGCTGGCAGTGTCCCACCGAGTGGTGGTAGGTTTCGCTACGTTCCAGAAGACCTTCCTCTTGTAACTGGGCCACTATCCCTTCGCGGGCCTCAAAACGCTCCTGGCCTTGATAAGGCCCGGCCTCCCCGATCATGAGGCCATCCAGTCCTATGACAGTCACGATGGGAAGGTCGTGGCGCTGTCCAATGTCGAAGTCTACAGGGTCGTGGGCGGGGGTCACCTTTAGAGCGCCGGTGCCAAACTCCCTTTCGATGGTCTCATCGGCGATGATAGGTACGTGGCGCCCGATAATGGGCAGGATGGCTAACTTTCCAATCAGATGCTGGTAGCGGGGGTCTTTAGGGTGGACGGCCACTGCCGTATCCCCCAGCATTGTCTCGGGCCGGGTGGTGGCTACCGTGATATGGCCGTCGCCGTCGGCCAGGGGGTAGCTTATATAGTAGAGCTTGGCTTCGGCCTCCTCGTGCTCCACCTCCAGGTCCGAGAGAGCGGTGGAGCAGCGGGGGCACCAGTTGATGATGCGCTCCCCTCGATGGATAAGCCCCTTCTTATACAGGTTTACGAAGGTGGTGCGAACAGCCTTGCTGGGGCCGGGGTCCAGGGTAAAGCGGAGGCGGGACCAGTCGCACGAGGCCCCCAGGGATTTGTGCTGCTCGTCGATGGTGTTTCCGAAGCGCTTCACCCACTCCCACACCCGCTCTACGAACTTCTCGCGACCAAGCTCCTGGCGGCTGGTACCCTCACTGGCCAGTTGTTTCTCTACCACCCACTGGGTTGCGATTCCAGCGTGGTCCTTGCCGGGTAGCCAGAGGGTAGGCTCGCCCAGCATGCGGTGCCAGCGGGTCAGGACATCCTCTACGGCAGCGGTGAGGGCGTGGCCCAAGTGTAGCTCCCCTGTGACGTTGGGAGGAGGCATAATGATGACGAAGGGCGGCTTCGACGGGTCGATCTTGGGAGTGAAATAGCCTCCCTCAATCCAGAACCGGTAGATGCGCTGCTCTACCTCTTTCGGATTATAGGCTTTAGGAATATCGCGTTTGTGATGTGTTGAGGTCATGACGCCAAACCCAATTAATATAGGATAAGATTATCGAGCATTGTAGCATGACGACGGTTATCATCAACGACCTTGGTGCGCTGTATGCCTACGGCTGTGGCTTAGGGTTTCTCAACTTTGGGGCATCTGAGAGTCTCCTGGCACCACCTCGACGGCAAACTCCCTCGAACTGTCGTGAAATGTGTTGAATTTGTACTCCTCGGAGGTGACCGCGTACCCGATTTTGTAAGTACCTACCTCGTGTGGAGCTTGTACAGTTGCTGATCTACTGTAGACTACGCCGGAAGTTATCAAATATCCATCCCAAAGCTGGGCTCTCGTCCAGCCAGGATAAGAAGCGCCCTTGACAGCTGGAACTGGTTCACCCTTAGGGTGAACGATGAGGAAACCAGGGGACATAAATATGCTTAACGTAACATTATGAAGAGCACTTCCCTGAGTCATCCCAACACGGAACGTTATTTCACGCTTTTCCTCAGGCGTTATCTGCAGTGGGAGGTCTTCCTCCAGAGTTACTAAGCAGATTGGCCGTGTTTCCTCTTCTCTCTCGACCAACGCCTGCTTGAACGCTTCGGTCTGATCCCTGAAGGACACTTCTTGGCCGGGTCTGCTAACTCTTTCCACCTCTTTTAAGGTGAGTAGCAAGGTAGATATGCCAAATGTTAAAGCGAGTAATGCACCGCTCCACCACCAGGCAGAGCTAATTGTTGGATCATCTACACCTGCCTTGGCGTAAGCCGATCCAACTGCTGCCGCCACAAAGAATGCACCGGGAAAGATAACGCCTCTATTTACCCCCAGTAAATGGGGCCCAGTAAAGCGTTGGCTGAACCACCTCTTTAAGCGGCGCTTCTTTTCCCTTTTCTCTGCCTCCGCTAATTGCTTCCGCAATCGATCGACCACATCTGAACTGGCAGTTTCTAGAGTACCTTTGATCTCACTAATGGTCTTGTCAGCTTCTTCTTTTGCTTCTCGCTCTGTTTTCTCTGCGTCCTGTTGAGCTCGCTGTAATGAGCGTCCAAGAAAAGTAGTTGAAACGGCAAAAACCGCCCCTAGTACTGCAGTTAGTCCAATGGATAGCAGTATGGTGGCGTCGTAAAAGGCTTCCATAAACTCACCGTCAATTTAGATTTAGTCTGATTGTAGTAGCTCTTTCTTAACATTTTAGCACATATGTTGTAATCAAGTGTAGATCTTGGATCCCATGTGGCCGTGAACACGCTGCACTGCGTTGATGGTATTTCACAGTGGTAGAATATGCGAGGCCAACGTACTGGGGAGTGTTTTGAAAGGCGCAATCAAAGAGAGCGAGACATTGTGGAAGCGCAACCTGGCGGTTATCGCGGTCGCCCTGTTCTTGTCAGTTATGGGGTTCGCGTTCACCTTTCCCTTTCTGCCCCTTTTTGTGCACGATCTGGGCATAGATGACCCCGGCCAGGCTGCCTTCTGGAGTGGGGTGGCCGGTATGGCCATGGGTGGGACTCTCTTCTTAACCGGCCCTCTATGGGGCATTTTTGGAGACCGTTATGGACGCAAGCCCAATATGCTTCGTGCCCTCTACGGCTCCGCCATTATGATGGTGTTTACAGGTTTGTCGGCCAACGTCTATCAGCTTGTGGTTTTTCGCTTTCTGACGGGCCTGGTGTCTGGGGTGGTAGCCACTTCGATAGCCCTGATTGCATATCAAACGCCGCGGGAGCGCATAGGATTCGCCGTGGGCGTTTTGCTCATGTCTATGTTTGCAGGTGGTACCTTAGGGCCTCTCGGTGGTGGTTTTCTCACCGATGCCCTGGGTTTCCGGAGTGCCTTCTATATCAACGGTGCTTTGATTGGCCTGGCCGCCACTGGGATTCTTCTATTCGTACGGCAGGAGTTCCAACGACCCAGCGATATGGCAGTCCTGAGCATTCCAGACTACGCAAGAGACTTTGTATCTATGATTACCGCCAGGGAGATGTTCATAGGGTTGTCGGTTCTGCTTGCTGTTCACATGACACAATCGATGGGCCAGCTAGTGTTGCCCCTTTTCATCGAGGAGCTTTCCTCATCTGTTTCGGCTGTCAGATCCACAGGGATAGCCTTCGCTCTGATGAGCTTCTGCTCTGCCATCTCCTCCCTGGTGGTCGCTCGCCTTAGCGGAAGGATTGGTCTGAAGAGAATTTTAGAGGTGTCTTCTGTGATGGCGGGGCTCTTTATGGCTCCCATGTACCTGGCCCAAAGCGTGACCCACGTATTCATCCTCAGCATTATGGTGGGACTCTTCGTTGGGGCCACTTTGACTACCTCCAACGCCTACATTGCGGTGCTGGTACCCAAAGAGAGACAGGGACGAGCATATGGAGCGGTGCAAAGCATTCATTGGTCAGCCATCGGTATGGGATCCTTGTTATCAGGGTGGCTGGCTACGTTTCTTGGTTTTAGACCCATATTTTTGGTAAGCGCCTTTGGCTTTTTGGCGGTGGGTCCGCTGGTGTGGCGGTTTGTCCAAGTGGAGGAAACTAGCCCTATGGAAGAGGAGGCCGCGCCCGCACAGGGAATCTAGGGAGTGCCGTCCTTGGGGAGCAGACCTACAACCTCATCCAGGATACGATGAGCAACATCGTACTTGGGCATGAGGGGAAGCTGCTCGGAGCTTCCGTCCCTCCGCACCAGAAGCACCTTGTTGTTATCGGTGCCGAAGCCGCTGTCGGAGGCTGTAATATCGTTGGCCACCATCAGGTCGAGGGACTTACGTGTAAGCTTTTCTCGGGCGTTTTTCAGCAAGTTTTCACTCTCTGCGGCAAAGCCCATACGGAGGAAGCTGCCCTTAGCCTCCTCCAGAATATCGGGGTTCTCAGTCAACTCTACCGTCAAACTGGTGGCGTTCCGTTTCAGTTTGTTGGAGAGTGTGGCCAGGGGTCGGTAGTCGGCTACAGCCGCCGCCATAATGAGGGCATCTGCGCCCTCCACCGCTTTAAGAACCGCTTCACGCATCTCCAGAGCTGTCTCGACTTGGACCACCTTTAGTAGTGCTACCGGGTGTGGCAGGCTGGTGGGGGTGGTAACCAGCACTACCTTGGCACCTCTATCGCGTGCCGCCTCGGCGATGGCGTAGCCCATCTTGCCCGAGGAGCGGTTAGTGATAATCCTCACAGGGTCTATGGGCTCCTGGGTACCTCCTGCGCTGACCACGACGGTGCGGCCCGCTAAATCACTGTACCTTCCCAGAAGGGCGGCGATATGGCCCAGAAGCTCCGGCGTCTCTACCAGCCGGCCTGTTCCCACCAGGCCCGAGGCTAGCCTTCCCTTCGCCGGCCCTACTATGGCCACCCCACGCTCCCGTAGCACAGTCAGGTTGGCTTGAGTGGCTGGGTTATCGTACATATGCCCATCCATGGCGGGCGCTATCAGCACGGGTGCTCTGGTAGCCAGGATGGTGGTGGTCAGGGGGTCATCTGCCAGCCCCGCAGCCATTCTGGCGATGACGTGGGCGGTGGCAGGGGCCACAACCACCAGCTCAGCCCCCTCCGCAAGGGCTATATGCTCGACGCTCAGCTCCGATTCGGGGTCGAACATATCAGTGGTCACAGACCGGTGGGTGATGCTACGAAAGGCCAGGGGGGTAACGAAACGACTGGCCCCGTAGCTCAGTATAACGTCCACCAAGGCCCCAGCTTGGGTCAGCTTGCTGGCCAGGTCAAGAGCTTTGTAGCAGGCGATGCTACCAGTAACCCCGAGAACCAGATGCTTGCCCTCCAGTGTCTGAGACATCTATTTGCCCTCTTGGATCTGGTCGTTGTTCATCTCGTAGATCATGCGTAGGCCGATGAGGGTGAGGTCCTCGTTGACATCGGCAAAGATATCGGTTTGGTCAGCGATGAGGTGGGCCATTCCCCCGGTGGCCACCACCTTCGCCTCAGCTCCCAGCTCCTGTTTAAATCTTTTGACCATTCCTTCCACCAGGTCTACAAAGCCGAATATGAGGCCTGATTGGATGCTGGTCGCCGTGCTTCGGCCGATGGCCGATTTGGGGGCCTCCAGTTCCACTCTGTGAAGCTGGGAAGCGTTGAGGAAGAGGGCCTCGGCAGCCACGCTGATGCCAGGGGCGATGGCTCCACCCAGGTACTCCCCCTCACGAGAGACTGCGTCAAACACCGTGCCCGTGCCAATGTCCACCACGATTACTGGTCCCCCATATAGCTGAAAAGCGGCCACCGCGTCTGCTACCCGGTCAGCACCCACATCCCTGGGGTTCTGGTACAGTATGGGGACTCCCGTCTTGACACCGGCGGACACGGTAAGGGGGGTTACGTTGATGTAGCTCTTACACATCTCCTCCAGAGTAGAGGTGAGGGGTGGCACCACACTGCATAAGCAGGCATCGGTTATATTGGATGGAGCTATACCTTTTAGCTGGAGGATGCTGGTGATGAGGAGCCCGTATTCGTCTGGCATGCGGCGGAGTTCGGTGGCTATCCGTCCAGTGGCTTTGAGGCTAATACCCTCAAAGACTCCAAGGTTAACGTTGGTATTCCCCACATCAATGGCTAGAAGCATTCCTATTTCCATCCCCAGGGCCATTATACGGCTTCGCCTTCCTGGCATCAACGTTGCTAAATCACACAAAGGCCCTAGCCAGTGTCGATTATCTCCAACAAAGGGATACTCAATCTCTATTCCATAGAGGATACCTCCGTTGATTGTCAGTTCTCCTTGTGGTAGCTTATGAGCGAGATAGCGAAATACCCTGACTGTTGACCCGTTAGCTATATACATCACCTTTTGTTAGGAGTTCTCTGATGCGTATCTGCTCTTTCTTGCCCAGCGGTACCGAGATCGTTTACGCTCTGGGACTGGGCGATCAGCTCTATGGGGTCAGCCACGAGTGTGACTTTCCTCCCGAAGCCAGGAGCAAGCCCTGGATAGTGCGCAGCATCTTCCAGGACAGGGAGTACTCTAGCTCTGAGGTCCACCGCATCATCGAGGAGCGCCTCAGGGAGAGCAAGGGAATTTACGATATCGATGAAGGGATTCTTAGCGAGATTCAACCCGACCTGATGCTGAGTCAGGAGCTATGCGAGGAATGAGCGATAACGGCTCGGCAGGTTGCCGAGGCGGTAAAGACCCTCCCAAAGCAGCCTCAGGTGCTATCTTTGGACCCTACCTCCCTGGAGCACATGCTGGCTGATATTCAGCGGGTGGGCCAGGCAACCGGGAGGGTGGAGGCTGCCGAGGTCTTGGTAGCCTCTCTTCGCGGACGAGTAGAGGACGTGAAGAGGAAGGCGGCCTTGGCCAAGAGGCGGCCCAGGGTTGCCTGCCTGGAGTGGCTGGAGCCTGTCATTGTAGCGGGTCACTGGGTGCCTGAGATGGTGGAGCTGGCAGGTGGCGAGGACTGCCTCGGCGACAAAGCTTCTCCCTCTTTCACGATAGAGTGGCAACAGGTTATAGAGCAGCGTCCCGAGATAATCGTCATCTTGCCTTGTGGTTTCGACGTGCGGCGAGCTTTTAAAGAGGTAGACCTGCTTACAGGTAGAGAGGGCTGGCACCAGTTGCCTGCTGTAGAAACAGGACAGGTCTTCGTTACCGATGCCAGCGCTTACTTCAGCCGCTCGGGCCCTCGGCTGGTGGATGGTCTGGAGATGCTGGCGGAGATAATCCACCCTGAGCTATTTTCGGGAATGGTTCCCCAAGAGGGGGCTCTGAGGCTCTACGGAGAGCCTTTCAAGGCTGCCTCCTGAGGAAGGCGGCTTTCACAATGTGCCATTCTCGCAGTTAGTTTAGGCGGGGGCCTTTAAAGGGGTTGCGCTTAACCATCTCTTCTTTTATCCACTCTACCTCCCGCTCCAGCAGGGGAATCTCCTGGGTGAGGCGCTCTGCGGTGGTGGGGCTCTCTAGTAGGCGCTGGCGCAGCCGGCCGGGTAATTCAAGATATTGAGCTATGGCGTAAGAGAGGCGGCTGGGATCCTGGGGTATCTTGGCCTCCTTCACCCAACCACCCCGCAACCCTACCACTCCCTGAGCGTACTCCATGAAAAGCTCCCGCGTCCTCCTCAGCACCTCCTTGGTCAATGTCCCTTCTTCTTCGGGTAGGTACTCCACTCGCCCGACGAGGTATGGGGACTCCCCGAGATTCTCCACCATTCGAAAGCGACGCTCCCCTCGTACTACTAGGTTCATTCTCCCATCCTCTAGCCTCTCCACCTGGGTGATGCGTGCGGTAGTGCCCACATCAAAGGGAGTGGCGCCTCCGCCCGCCTCCTGTCCCTCGCTGATTAGCAGAATGCCGAAGGGAGCCTCTTTCTCGACGCAGCGCCCTATCATCAGCTTGTAGCGCTCCTCGAAGATGTGCAGGGGCAGGTTCATCCCTGGCAGGAGCACTAAGTTGAGGGGGAAAAGGGGTAGCTCGTCTCTACCTTGATCGTGTGGCGCCGTTTTCTCTCCCATCCTTGCCAAAGTATAGTACCCATCGACCATCAGGACAACCAGATCGACCCCTGTGCTACAATGGGCTAAGCCGATCGGGTCTACTGGGTATGAGCCTGGTCAGCTATCATCCAGGAGTTTTTCAGAAAGGGATAGTGAATGGTTACCAACCTTGCTGAAGCGGTGGAAGAGCTCAAGGAGGAGCTCATCGCTACCAGGCGTGATCTTCATCGGCATCCCGAGATGGCTTTCCAAGAGCAGCGCACCTCTGAGTTAGTAGCCACCCGCCTGGAGTCTTTGGGCTATCAAGTGCATCGGGGCATTGCCGAAACTGGCGTGGTGGGGCTTTTGGAGGGGGATGAGCCAGGTATTACGTTGATGATACGCGTTGATATGGATGCCCTGCCCATCCAAGAACCGGAGAACAGGCCCTACTCCTCCCGTTTTCCTGGAGTGATGCATGCCTGCGGCCACGACGGCCACACGGCGGTGGGCCTGGCGGTTGCCGATCTCCTTAGTCGCCACAGGGAGTCTATCAAGGGGCAGGTCAAGCTTGTGTTCCAGCCTGCTGAAGAGATTATGGCTGGGGCCAAGCGAATGCTGGATGAGGGAGTGATGAAGAACCCGGACGTGGACAAAGTGTTGGGCCTTCACATGTGGCCCAGCCTGTCCGTAGGCAAGGTAGTGGCCCAGTCGGGACCTATCTTCTCTAGCGTTGACGAGATACGAATAGAGGTAAAGGGAAAGGGTGGCCATGGTGGGATACCTCATCTCTCAGTGGATCCGATCGTTATCGCTTCTCAAGTAGTTACCTCTCTTCAAACCGTATTGAGCCGTGAGGTACCTCCTCAGCAGGGGGTGGTGTTGGGTTTTGGCACTATCCATGGGGGCAGCCAGTTCAACATCATTGCCGAGCAGGTCGAGCTTACCGGTAACATCAGAACCACCGATGAGTCCATACGCCGCTTCGTGCTCCAGAGGGCACAGGAAATCTCCGCGGCGGTGGCTGAAGGTTTACGAGGGGAGGCCATATTCCACCACGTGAAGGGGGCCCCTGTGGTGGTTAACGATGCTGACGTGGCAAGGGTGGTAGCGGAGGTGGCCTCTGGGGTGGTAGGAGATGAGAACCTAGTGACTATGGCTCCAGCCGCAGTGGGGGACGACGCCTCTTACTTTTTGAAGGAGGCGCCGGGCTGCTATTTTCTCATGGGCTGTGCCAATCCTCAGCGGGACATAACCGCTCCCCTACACAGCCCCGATTTCGATATCGACGAGGAGGTTCTCCCCATAGCAACACGTATCCTTGCCGAGGCAGCCCTGCGCTATCTCATTTAGGGGATCAGGACTTGTCTACTCCTCGGCCTTTACGTAGTTTCGCAGCACACCCACATCTCCGATCTCCACTTCCACCACGTCGCGAGACTTCATAGTGCTGGTGTTGCCGGTGGTTCCCGAAAACACCAAATCTCCTGGATAGAGGGTGACCTGCTGACTGATGTAGCTGATGATGGTGGCGAAGCTGTGAATCATGTCCCGGGTGTTGGCCCTTTGTACCTCCTGGTCGTTTAGCCTTACGATCATCTCAAGATTATTGGGGTCTACGTTGGTTTCGATCCAGGGCCCTATGGGGGCAAAGGTGTCGGTGCCCTTGGCCCGCCACATTGTCCAGTCCTCGCGCTGCCAGGTGCGCTCGCTCACATCATTTCCGCATGTGTAGCCGAGGACATATTTAAGGGCATCCTGGGGGCTAACACGACGACACAACTTTTTGATGACGGCCACCGCTTCTCCCTCGTAATGCACCTCTCCGGTGGAGTCTTTGGGTATGATGATATGTTCCTCGTGACCGATGATGCTGTTACGGCCCTTGTGCCACGGGTCTGGGTGCTGGGGCGTGGGCATTTTCTCTTGGCCGTAGACTGAGCCGGCAAAGGCCAGGTGGTCGGCAAAATTCATCCCGGGACACCATATCTGGTGGGGATCGGTGGAAGGGAGTAGCTTCACTTCCTTTAGGGGATGTTGGATGGTGGTGATCCTGAAGTTACCCAAAATATTGCCTCGCACCTCTGTTATCTGCTCTCCCTGCACCACCCCGTGGGCGACCCTCCTACCGATGCGGAACTTCGCTATCTTCAACCCTCACCTCCCTGTCTGTGAAAAAACCACATGGCAATTTTAATCACCCTTAGCCCCACCCGCAAGGAGATGGGTTGTCCTAAAGCAGGGTTGCAATTAGAATTGGTGCAGATTCGACACTACTTCTTTTTGTCTGCTGTTCACTGCAGGGAGCAATCGAAGGAGGGTTAGGGTTTGAAGCTGGGTTTCTATGTGAGCAATCAATACTTACCTCAGGAGCGCATGGACCGTAAGATCACCGAGCACGTGGAGCAGGTGAGGGCAGTACGGGATGCGGGCTTCGACCTGATCTGCACCGGCCAGCACTACATGGCTGCCCCCTACCAGATGCCTACCAGCCTTCATCTGTTGGCTAGACTTGCCCCCGAAGCAGGAGAGATGCAGGTGGCCTCTACCATAGTCCTTCTACCTCTTCACAATCCCGTGGACATGGCCGAGAGTGTGGCTACGATGGATGCCATCTGCAGCGGTCGCTTCATCTTCGGTGTAGGTCTAGGCTATCGTGAGGAGGAGTACGTTGCTTTCGGCATTCGTCGCCAGGATCGTGTTTCCCGTCTTCTAGAAGCTTTGGAGCTGATGAAACTTCTATGGACCCAGGAGGAGGTGCAATTTGATGGCAGGTTTTATCGAGTGCCTAAAATCATCCCCACAACTCGTCCCATCCAAAAGCCTTATCCCCCCATCTGGTTGGCCGCCAATAACGATAGCGCCATCCGCCGTGCAGGACACCTGGGCTATCCCTGGCTTATAAACCCTCACTCCACTCTGGCTACAGTAAAACGGCAGATTGATCTCTACAGGATCGCGGTGGAAGAGAGCGGAGGCTCACTTCTAAAGGGCCTACCAATGTTACGGGAGCTATACGTGGCCGAGGACGAGGAGAGGGCATTCCGCGAAAGCGGGCCCTACTTGGAAAGCAAATTTGCCTCCTATGTTTCCTGGGGGCAGGACAAGGCTCTTCCTGTAGGAGAGAGCTTCTCGATGCCATACCAGGAGCTGGCCAAGGACCGCTTTCTTATAGGCACGCCCGAAGATATTGTCAGTGACATAAAGCGCTACGAAAGCCTTTTGGGCATCGACTGCATCATCTTCCGAATGCAGTGGCCAGGCATGGAGCACGCTGCGGTGATGAAGGAGATTGAGTTGATGACTAAATATGTAATACCCCAAGTAAAAGAGTAGCAAGGGTAAACTCTTCCCTATCGTATCTACCGTCCTTGTATCCAAGACTCATGGGGAATATGATATGGACAGGATGGAAGAAGGCAGGGCAAAGTATCAATTCGGCGCTGTAAGACGTCTCCAGGCCGAGGCCATTGGAGAGCCGGGTCACCGAGTGTTCCGGATACTGCTGGAATCAGGGGCAGCGTCGGCCTGCTTGTGGTTGGAAAAGGAGCAGCTCAATCAACTGGCCCTCTATATCCAGGAACTTAGCGCATCCCTGTCCAGCCGAGTCCAAAGTTGGCCCGAGGAGGTGCCTGAGCCCGAGTGGACAGGTGAGGCTACTACCGTAGAGTTAAAGGTGGGCAAATTGGCTCTAGGACATGATTCCTCCAGCAACTGTTTTTTCATATTGGTACACGAATATGAGGAGGGTGATGACGGTCCTGCTGCGCTGAGATTCTGGGTCACAATGACCCAGGCCAAGGAGTTGGCCGCAGAGGCTCTCAGAGTGTGCGCCGCGGGCAGGCCTCGCTGTTTTCTGTGTGGCCAGCCAATCAACCCCGACGGGCATATGTGTCCTCGGTCTAATGGCCACACACTCCTGGAGGCCTAAAGACCAAATTATAGGTTCACATGCAAGTGGGTCCTGAGCAAGATCAGCGTCAACTGCTCGAGCGTGGGACGATAGACTCTTCAAATCTATCCCTCTGGGGCTCCAACTACACCTTTCTGGTCATGGTACGCGATGGCTTTGGAAGGGAGTGTCGTGCCGTGTACAAACCCCGGGATGGGGAAGCGCCCCTTTGGGACTTCCCTTATGGCACCCTGTACAAGAGGGAGTACGCCGCGTATTTGCTTAGCCAGGTGCTAGGGTGGAACTTTATTCCCTTTACATTGATACGCGATGGGCCCCACGGCATTGGTAGCCTTCAGCTTTACGTGGAGCATGACCCCAGGGCCACCTATTTTACCCTTAGAGAGTCCTACGGAGACCCGCTAATGGGAATTGCCTGCTTCGACCTCGTAACAAATAATGCCGACCGAAAGGCCGACCACTGTATTCTGGATGGTGATGGCAAGGTTTGGGGCATTGACCATGGGCTTACCTTCCACCAGGAACTTAAATTGAGGACTGTCATCTGGGATTTTACTGGCCAGCCCATACCACCAGGGCTCCTCTCGGATATGGTATCTTTGGAAAAGGGGCTCGCCAACCCTAGTGGGATGCTCAAAGAGATGGTTGAGCTGCTAGAGCCCTGGGAGGTGACAGCCTTATCCCAGCGGGTGGGGTGGCTCCTGGGGGAGGGTATATTTCCAGGCCTTTACCGCCGACGTCGTTAGGTCGCAGGGGGCATGCCTTTTTAAGAGTCCAAGAGTGTAGTATTCTCTTGTTGACACTGCATCAGAACCAAGGCTACAATGATTTTACCTAAAGTAGGAGTAGCAGGTACATGTTGGAGATGAGCATTGACAGCATACGCGTCAGCCTAATGAACTACCAGAGGGTGGTTATTCTGAAGCATAAAGAGTCGGACCGTTACCTGCCTATCTGGGTAGGGCCTGCTGAGGCAGACGCCATCGCTGTTAAGCTGCAAGACATCTCGGTGCCGCGCCCCCTAACCCATGACCTGCTACGCTCGGTCATAGATACTCTTGGAGGCTCCATCAGCCACATCGTGGTCAACGATCTCCAGAGCGACACCTTCTATGCCAAGGTGATTATCAGCACCAACGGCAAGAAAATGGAGATAGACTCTCGACCCAGCGATGCTATCGCCCTTGCAGTGAGGGTCCAGGTGCCGATCTATGTAGAAGAGAGTGTGCTGGACAAAGCAGGTGTTATGCTGGATAAGGAGACAGGTAAGCCCATCCTTCCTGCTGAGATTTCCGGTGGCGAGGACAAGCCTACCGAGGTGCGGGAGGAAGAGATAAAACGCATGTCCGCATTTAGTGATTTTATCGACACCCTGGACCTGGAGGACTTGGGCAAACAGCAGGGTCAGTAAAGACCTTGGACTGAGGAGCAGTGGGATTGCCCCGGCCACTTAGAGGGTCGGGGCTTTTGCTGCCCAATGGGTACTACTAGGTAGTCAGCGTTGACTTCCCAGATAGATAGTGATAAGATTCACCAAGTTTGAGGTGCGGGATGGCGTGGTGGGTTTTATCCCTGCGGATAGCGGGGTTGGGGTGGTATGTAGCGTTCTGCATCGTCATTGGCGTAGTGGGAGGGGTATGGTTGGACAACAGGCTTAACACCCTCCCCATATTCACGCTGGTAGGGGTGGTGATGGGAAGTGTGGCGGCATTTTATGGGGTCTATAAACTGGTGCAGCCTCTCTTTGGAGAAACCGATAGAGGCCACAATAGGCCCAAGCGAGGACCTGAGTAGTGCCTTCGGGGGCGATGGCCAAGCGTTTGTTGATGGCAGTGGGGGTGGCACTGCTCGCTCTGCTGCTCGTGGGCTTTGTGTACGGGGCCATCGGTTCGTCTCTATTCCCTACCTCTAGCTTCTTGGAGAAGCCCGAGGTGCACCTGCCCCCTCAGCCGGTGTTCCCTGCCGCTACTCGTGATAGCCACCTCCTGGTTGAAGAGCATGGCACTAACGAAGAGGGCGCTAAGGAGCGTCCTAAACCCCTGGGTGTTTTAGAGTTCGCTGTCACCAACACTATGTTATCCTCCTGGTTCGCTTCTCTTGTATTGTTAGGGATATTCGTAGTGGGCGCTAGCCGCAAAAGGCTGGTTCCTGGACGACTCCAGAACCTGGTGGAGATGATCGTGGAGGCCCTCCTTAATTTCGTGGAGGGAGTAGTGGGTAAGGAGATGGGTCGAAAGGTGTTCCCCGTGATCGCGACTATATTTCTGTTTGTTCTCTTCAACGCATGGTTATCCCTGTTCCCCATCTACCCATCCCTGGGGTTTCTTGACGACGAAGGGCACATAAAGGTACATCTGTTGCGCTCTGCCGGCACTGATCTAAACATGCCCCTTGCCTTGGCTCTCATCTCTCTAGTGTTCGTGGAGTACTGGGGCTTCCGTGTTCGGGGATTTGCCTACCTGGGGAAGTTCTTTCCCATAGGCAGGTTGCTGAAACGGGGCCCAGCGGCGGCCTTAGATATGTTTGTGGGCCTTTTAGAGGCCATCAGTGAGATGGTCCGTATCGTCAGCTTTACCTTCAGGCTTTTTGGCAACATGACCGCCGGAGAGATCTTGGTGTTGATGATTGCCTTTTTGGTGCCTTTTGTCGCCTTGCAATTCGTCTACGGGCTGGAGATGTTGGTGGGATTGGTGCAAGCGCTCATTTTTGCCGGACTGACGCTGGTGTTTGTATCGGTGGCCGTGACCCACGAGGAAGAGCATTGAGGGTATGGAACCTGGGAATTAAAATACAACAGAAGGAGCGTGCCTCTATGGATATCATCATCTTGAGTCTGGTCATTGTAAGTGTCGGTCTCAGCGCGGCTTCGTTAGGGACTTTGGGAGCTATCTTTCTGCGCCAAGATTAGCACAACGCAACCCACACATTTCGGATTCAAGGAGGGGAAATGCTGTCTGGAATACTGCCTCAAGAGGCGATAAGCCCCGAATCTATCAAGTTGCTGGCGGCGGGCATCGCCATCGGCCTGGGGGTGATAGGCCCGGGTATTGGAATCGGCATACTGGGTGCAGCAGCCATGAATGCCATCGGGCGCAACCCAGAGGCCAGGGGCCCCATTCTCACCAACATGATCCTGGCCATCGCCTTCGCTGAGGCGCTGGGAATATATGCCCTGGTGGTGGCCGTGATCCTGGTGTTTGTGGCTTAGCGATTCATGATCTGGGCTTTGTGAGGGTGCAGCGGTGGCCGAGCTAGGATTCAACATCCCTAGTCTGATCGTATTCCTGGTGAACTTTACCATTCTGTTAGGAATACTGTACGTTTTCGCCTACAAGCCCATCCTGCGGGTGATGGATCAGCGTGCGGATCGCATCCGGGAAAGTCTTGAGGCCGCTGACCGTGCTCGCCAGGAAGCAGCCAGCTCTCAGGAGGAGACCCAGCGGCAATTGGCCGAGTCCCACCGTGAGGGGCAGAAGCTCCTTGACCAAGCACGGGAGATGGCAGAGCGGTACCGGGAAGAGGAGCGACAGCGGGCCCGTCAGGAAGCGGAGGCCTTCATTGCTAGAGCCAGGGAGGATATTCAACGCGAGCGTGATACGGTTATTCAAGAGGTGAGGACCCACTTCGCCGATCTTGCTATAAGCGCCGCCGAAAGGGTGATCCAGCGCTCCCTAGACCGGGACGCCCATCGAGAGCTGGTGGCCAAGGTGCTGGAGGAGGGCGAGGAGCTGCGGGGGGGCGTTTAAGTCATGCCCCACAGGCCTTCAGCTCTCCGCTACGCCCAGGCCGTTTTTCACATTGCTCAGGAGCGGGACCAACTGGACACCTGGGCCGGTGACCTGAGCCAGATGAGCCAGGCACTTCAGAACGAGGAGTTCAGCGCCTTTCTGGAGCACGCCAAGGTTCCTCTGGATTCCAAGGTGAGGGCCATCGCAGAGATACTTCCTAGTACCGATCCTCTTGTGCAGAACTTTCTCTCTCTTCTGGTAAGCCGCGGTCTGGCGGAGCTAGCTCCTCAGGTTGAGCGTGAGTATCAGAGGTTGCTGGATGAGCTTCGCGGCAGGGAGCACGTGGAGGTGTACTCGGCCGTTCCTCTAGTCGCCCAGGAAGAGGAGCGCGTCGCCTCCTTTTTGAAAGAGTTGGTGCAAAAGGAGGTGGTTCTGGACACGCAGCTAGACCCTTCCATTCTCGGAGGACTGGTGTTTCGTGTGGGAGATAAGCTGTTGGACGGCAGCACTCGTACTCGACTTCAGGAATTGAGAAAGCGGCTGCATGGAGATAATGTAGGGCCTGCTCCCGCAGGCATGGCAGGGAGGTAACGATATGACGACACGAGGTCAGGAGATAGTCTCTCTCATCAAGCGTCAGATTGAGGAGTTTGGTGCCCCTTTGACTTTGGTGGACGTAGGGACGGTTGTAGAGGTGAGCGATGGCATAGCCCGCATCCAGGGGCTTCAGGGGGTCAGGTTCAATGAGCTGGTGGAGTTCCCCAACGAGATTATGGGGCTGGCCCTTAACCTGGAGGAGGATACTGTAGGCGCGGCAATCATGGGAGACCCCAACGCAGTGAAAGAGGGGGACACGGTCCGCTCCACCGGCCGCATCATCGAGGTGCCTGTAGGCGAAGCTCTCATTGGCCGGGTGGTGGACTCCCTGGGCAGGCCCTTGGACGGAAAAGGGCCTATAAACACCGCCCAAACTCGCGCCATAGAGCGCATCGCACCTAATGTCGTAACCCGCCAATCGGTGGACACCCCTGTCCAGACGGGTATCAAGGCCATAGACAGCATGATACCGATAGGCCGGGGACAAAGGGAGCTAATCATCGGCGACCGCTCCACGGGCAAGACGGCCATCGCCTTGGACACCATCATCAACCAGAAGGGACAGGACCTTATTTGTGTCTACGTGGCTATAGGCCAGAAGCAGGGCAAAGTGGCCCAGGTTGTGTCTACCCTCGAGGAGTACGGCGCCATGGAACACACCATCGTGGTAGCGGCCAACGCCTCGGACCCTGCTCCCTTGCAGTACATCGCTCCCTATAGTGGCTGCACCATGGCCGAGGCGTTCATGGAGGAGGGCAAGGAGGCCCTCATAGTCTACGACGACCTGACCAAGCACGCCTGGGCATATCGTCAGCTCTCTCTGCTGCTCCGTCGTCCGGCTGGTCGGGAGGCCTACCCCGGTGACGTTTTCTACCTTCACAGCCGGCTTCTGGAGCGAGCCGCCAGAATGGCCCCCGAATTCGGCGGAGGCTCCCTTACTGCCCTACCCATCATCGAGACCCAGGCGGGGGACGTATCTGGGTACATCCCAACCAACGTTATCTCTATCACTGATGGCCAGATATACCTGGAGCCCGAGCTGTTTAACGCCGGCGTGCGGCCCGCCGTCAACGTAGGCCTGTCGGTCTCCAGGGTGGGTGGCGCCGCTCAGACCAGGGCGATGAAGCGAGTTGCGGGCAGCCTGCGCCTAGACCTGGCCCAGTACGCCGAGCTTGCCACTTTTGCCCAGTTCGGAACAGCCGATCTGGACCGGGCCACCCGGGCCCAACTGGAGCGGGGGCAGCTTTCGGTCGAGATTCTCAAGCAGGTCCAGTCCCAGCCAGTGTCATTGGACAAGCAGGTGATGATTCTCTTCGCTGTAAACCAGGGATATCTGGACGATATTCCTGTGGACCAGAGCAAGCGCTTTGAAGAGGAGCTGCTGCGGTTTATAGGGACCGCCCACCCCGATTTAGGGCAGTCCATTATGGCGAGCAAAGACCTCACCGCCGAGATCGAGGAGCCCCTCAAAAAGGCCATCGAAGAGTTCAAGAAGGGATTTGCAGTCAGTTAGGTGAGAATGTAAGAGATGCCCAGCCTTAGGCAGATAAGGCGCCGTATCCGTAGCATTCAGAACACTGGCAAGGTTACCAAGGCCATGGAGATGATCGCTGCCTCACGAATGCGACGTGCCCAGGCCAGGGTTCTGGAGGGACGGCCCTACGACCAGAAGATCCAGGAGGTAATTACCCATCTGGCTGCCCAGCCCAGGGAGGATGAGGACTCGGTCCAACCCTTGCTGGAGAGGCGGCCCGTGGAGCGCATCGAGGTTCTACATATTACCCCCGATAGAGGCCTGTGCGGTGGTCTCCATGCCAACCTTAATCGACGGGTGGCCCAGTTCATCTTGGAGCGTCAGATGCCGGTAAACCTCGTATGTGTGGGCAGGAAGGGCAGGGACTTCATGGTGCGCTACGGCCAGAACGTCAAGGCCATCTTCATCAACCTGGGAGACAGGCCCACTGTGGCCGACACTACCGCCATCTCTCGCATGGCTATCGAGGACTACAGCAGTGGTGAGGCCGATGAAGTCTATCTCTCTTATGGCGAGTTTGTATCGATCACAGTGCAGCGACCTGTCATCCGCCGGCTTTTGCCCATCGAGCCGGCGGAGTTACGTGCCGAGGAGCGGGTGGGTTATATATACGAGCCCAACAGCTTTACAGTTTTAGGTACTCTATTGCCCCGTTATGTGGAGATGGAGCTCTATCACGCTCTCTTGGAGCTAATCGCTAGTGAGCAGGCTGCTCGCATGGTGGCTATGCGTAATGCCACTGACAGCGCCAGCGATATGGTGCAGGATTTGACGCTAGTGATGAATAAAGTACGACAAGAGACCATTACCAACGAGCTTCTGGACATCGTGGGTGGCACAGCGGCTCTTGAGAGTTAATATGGTACCTTGGGGAGGTCCCTATGGCAAATGGTAAGGTGGTTCAGGTCATCGGTACCGTGGTGGACGCTGAATTTCCTCCGGATCAGCTCCCAGCCCTCTTTAACGCTGTGGAGATAGAGGTGGATGGGCAGAAACTGGTGCTGGAAGTGGAGCAGCACATAGGCAACAACTGGGTCAGGTGTCTCGCCCTGGGCCCTACTGAAGGACTGGCACGGGGTGCGGAAGTAGTTGGTACAGGTAAACCCGTTACCGTGTCCGTGGGGGAGGAGACCTTGGGTCGCCTCTTTAACGTGATAGGCGAGCCCCTGGACAACTTGGGCCCTGTGGAAACCGCGGAGCATTGGCCTATCCATCGTCCTCCTCCCTCTTTTGAAGAGCAGACCACTAGCACTGAAATCCTAGAGACGGGCATAAAGGTCTTCGATCTTATAACCCCCTTTACAAAAGGGGGCAAGATCGGGGCCTACGGTGGTGCAGGCGTTGGTAAAACGGTCATTATCATGGAGCTAATCCGTAACATCGCTACCGTACACAAGGGAGTGTCTGTGTTTGCTGGGGTGGGTGAACGCTCTCGGGAGGGCAATGACCTGTGGCACGAAATGCAGGCCTCAGGGGTGTTGGGCAGCACTGTCATGGTCTTCGGTCAGATGAACGAGCCACCGGGAGTTCGGGCCAGGGTTGGCTTTACAGGGCTCACCATGGCTGAGTATTTCCGGGACGTGCAGGGCCAGGACGTGCTCATGTTCATAGATAACATCTATCGCTACATCCTGGCTGGGATGGAGGTATCGGCTCTGCTGGGGCGTATGCCCTCGGCAGTGGGCTACCAACCCACCCTCTCAACCGAAATGGGGGCCCTCCAGGAGCGCATCACCTCCACCAAAAAGGGATCTATTACCTCCTTTCAGGCCATCTATGTGCCCGCCGACGACTATACTGACCCAGGCATCGTAACCACCTTCGGCCACCTCGATGCTGTTATCTCCCTGGAGCGTGCTTTGTCAGCGCAGGGCCTTTATCCCGCCGTGGACCCTCTGGCCTCCTTCTCCCGCGTGTTGGAGCCTTCCATCATAGGTGAGGAGCACTACCAAGTGGCTCGCGGGGTACAGCAGGTGCTCCAGCGATACCGCGACCTCCAGGACATCATCGCCATCCTGGGCATCGAGGAGCTTTCCGAGGAGGACAAGACCACCGTAGGCCGAGCCCGCCGTATTCAGCGATTTCTCACCCAGCCATTCTATGTGGCTGAGACCTTTACAGGTATGGAGGGTAAGTACGTTCCTGTGCGGGAGACGGTGCGGGGCTTTAAGGAGATCCTGGACGGCAAGCACGACCAATTGACTGAGCAGGCATTCTACATGTCTGGCACTATAGATGAGGTTATAGAGAAGGCCGAGAAGGCGAGTGCCTCTGCTTAGTGAAGTGCCCCTAGAAGCTAAGGAGGGCTAGCCTATGCCCACGATGCTACTTGAGATAATAACTGCCGAGCGGCAGGTCTTCTCCGATGATGTGGAGGTGCTTGTCGCCCCAGGTATAGACGGCGAGCTGGGGATCTTGCCTCATCACGCACCTCTTATGACCGCCCTTCAACCCGGCGAGATCATGATCCGGAAAGATGGCGAGGAGACCTATCTGGCGGTCACAGGGGGCTTTTTGGAGGTGATGGGCAACAAGGTCACCATCCTGGCCGATGCCTGCGAGCACTCTGAGGAGATCGACGAGGAGCGGGCCCGCCAGGGGATGCAGCAGGCACAGGAGCGGTTGGCCATGCGCACCGCAGATATAGACTTGGAGCAGGCCGCCGCAGCGGTACGTCGCGCTGAAGCACGCCTCAGAGTAGCCCGTCGCAGGCGCAGCCGTGCGCCCTCGGCAGGGCAACAGGCACCCTCCCCTTAGCCAACTCAAGTACCTGAGTAAAACGTATAGCCCCGTGGGGTTGCCAAGTGCACCCGCTCTATAGAGTGAGAAGAGGGGGAGCAATGAACTGGGTCACGGCCACCATAGGTACCATCTCCATCTGCATCGATTATGCAATTCACTTTACCCAGAGGTTCCGTGAAGAGTTGGCAAAAGCGGGGGATAAAGTGCAGGCTTTGTGTCAGGCCGCCCAAGGAACGGGCGTAGCTCTCATAGCCTCGGCGGCTACCAGCGTCGTTGGTTTCACTATTATGGGCTTTGCCCCCATGCCCATGTTCTCCTCTTATGGCATCCTCACTGCTGTAATGATATTTTTGGCAGCGGCGGCATCGCTTCTTGTATTACCTTCCCTGTTGCTGCTTGTAACACCGGCCCAAACAAAGAGGGGGTAGCTAGAATTTCCTCTAAGCTCTTTTGGGCGCATCGCATACAAGCTGGGGATTATGGAAAGGGCTTAGGTGGCGAGATAGTAGGTCATGGACTGGAGAGATAGGACGGGGTCAATGTTGCGGATTTTCACTTCGTCAGGTACTTGCGGCGATATGGGGGCGTAATTGAGAATTGCTCTCATCTCGCACTGCACCAGCCGGTCGATAACCTCTTGGGCGTAGGAGCTTGGCACTGCCACAATCCCTATGCTTATCTTCTTCGACACTACTGCCTCATCCAGGTTTTCCATAGGTTGAACTGTCAGCTCGCCGATCTTCTGGCCTATAATGGCGGGATCATTGTCGAAGGCAGCAATAATCTGGAAACCCTCGGGAGCGAGGCCTGGATAGCTAAGGATTGCTCGGCCCAACCTGCCTACGCCTATGAGCGCTACTCTCCATCGCCTATCAAGGCCTGTGATATTCTTAAGCTCTACCAGCAGGTGACGGACACTGTAGCCGCGGCCCTGCTTGCCAAAACGGCCAAAGTAGCTCAGGTCCTTGCGTATTTGGGCAGGGGTGACTTGGAGTTTTTCTCCCAGTTGATGGGAGCTCACCACCTCCATACCATCTTCCAAAAGCGAGTTCAGTACCCGGATGTACTGAGGTAGTCTCATAATGACTACCTCAGGCACCTCGGGTAAACCCTCTGGCGGCGACAAACCCTGGCTAGCCATAAGACTCCCTACTTGCTACGCAGAGCATTTCCCCGTTGCCACACTTAAACTCCTCTTGCGGAAAACTAGGTGATGAGAGATTCTTCCAAGGTAGTGTAAGCTGCCTCATTCTAGATTGAGCCATTCCCGTCGTCAAGGAGTGGGTACAGGGGTTTAAATTGCCTTACATTTGGAGCAGCGAGTTGGAGTAGGATGGCATCACCGAGTGGTCCTGGGGGTACAGGTTGCCAGGGTTTTAAACCTCTGCTATACTGTCGGCGGCGCTCGGGCGGCTTCATCCTGTTTGGGTCAAGGGTGCCCTGCCTTGGGATCTTGGGCCATCGGATGCATTGGGGGGCCACGGCGACACAGAGATACAAGGAGGCCTTAAATGGCTTTCGAGGACAAGATCTTGGTGTGCAAGGACTGTAGCAATTCGTTCACTTTCACAACAGGTGAGCAGGAGTTCTACCAGTCGAGAGGATTGTTGCATGAGCCTGCCCGCTGCCCAGCCTGCCGCACGGCTAGGCGAGGGAGCGTCGGTTCCCGTTCGGATCAGCCCCGAACCATGTACCCGGCAGTATGCGCCTCTTGTGGTATCAACACTGAGGTTCCTTTTGAACCCCGTCAGGGTAGGCCGGTATACTGTAGGGAATGCTACGAGGCCCAGCGGCAAGTTCAGTCCATTTAGTTTCCAGTGTCGCAATAGGGTAATCTAAGGTTGCTCAATATCCCGTCTCTCTTTTCCCCCTCCCTCAGGTGCTTGATTTCTTCTTACTACCATCCAGAGAGCTTCCTCATCCCGGAGGTTCGAGTTGCATGTTGGCCTTTGTCGTATCATGCTCCGGCTGCCTGAGAATCACAACCTAAAGGATAAGCGGAAGGTGGCCCATTCCCTCATATCAAAGGTACGCACACGGTTTAACGTGGCTATCGCAGAGGTGGAGGATAACGACCTGTGGCAGAGGCTTACTCTGGGCGTCTCCTGCGTTAGCAATAATGGACGCCACGCCAACGAAATTATCTCCCGGGTGATGGAGTACATTCAGGCCATCAGACAAGACGTGGAGTTGCTGGATTACGAGGTCGAGGTGATCTCCGGTGTGTGAGGTATTCCGTGGATGTTTCCGCCTTCCTCCACGACCTTAGGGAGGCCCCCAGTTACAAGAGCCAGATTGTCCACGTAGAGAAGCTACCTCCCCGGCAGCCCTCCTACGGCCATTTGGAACACCCCCTTCATCCCGCCCTTCAGGGTGCCCTGGAAGAGCGACATCTCTGGCCTCTCTACACCCATCAGGCCGAGGCCATTAACACCCTAGCCAGGGGCCACAACCTGATGGTGACAACCCCCGCTGCCAGCGGGAAGAGCCTCTGCTATCATCTGCCCGTTGTTGACTCCGTCTTAAGAGATGGGCAGACCTGGGCTCTCTTCATCTTCCCTACCAAGGCTTTGACCCAGGACCAGTTGAAAAATCTCCACGAAATGGGCGAGTGCATCCGTGGCCAGCCCGGGCACAGAAGGTTTTCATTGCATGCCGCCATCAGGCGGCGAACTCAGGTGTTACTCACTAATCCAGATATGCTTCACCTAGGTATCCTGCCCAACCATAGAGCGTGGTCGCGTCTATTACGCCATTTACGCTACGTGGTGGTGGACGAGGCCCACGTGTACCGGGGCGTATTCGGCTCCCACGTCGCCCTCCTACTGCGTCGACGCAGTCGACTTTGCCAGCTTTATGGCAGTCGCCCCCAGTTCATTTTTTGTTCGGCTACCATTGCCAATCCGGAGAATTTGGCACAGCGTCTCACTGGGCTGCCCTTCCAAGTGGTCGAAAGAGACGGGTCTCCCTATGGAGGGAAGCAGTTTGCCTTCTGGAATCCTCCGGTTGTGGATCAGGGAGCCGCTACGCGACGCCGTGCTAGCACCGAGGCCGCCAGCCTGTTCTCCCAGTTGGTGACTAGCAACATTAGGACCATCGCCTTTGTCCGCAGCCGAAAGGCGGCGGAACTTGTGAACCTCTATGCCCAACGGCAACTTGCCAACATCCAACCTTCCTTGAGTAAAAGGATAAGCCCCTACCGGGCCAGTTATCTTCCCGAGGAGCGCAGGCGTATTGAGGAGGGCCTCCTGCGGGGTGATTTGATGGGGGTGGCCGCTACCAACGCGCTTGAGCTGGGCATAGATGTGGGTGACCTGGATGCCACGGTGATAGCCGGCTATCCTGGTAGCGTGTCCAGCACTTGGCAGCAGGCGGGACGCAGCGGAAGGCGTATGGAGGAGTCTTTGGCTGTCATGGTGGCGCAGGACAACCCCTTAGACCAGTACTTCATGCGTCACCCCGATGCCTTCTTCGGACGGCCTATAGAGAGTGCTCTTATATCCACCGAGAACCCCCATATCATCCAGCCTCACCTCCTCTGTGCTGCCTACGAGGCCCCTCTTACTGCCCACGACGAGGAGCTTTTGGGCCCTGCCTTTACCGAATGCGTGGAAGAGCTGGAGCAGCGCGGACTCCTTCGAAACGCTGGTGGCAGCTGGTTCCTGGGCATTGATGCTCCGCCATACCCCGCCGCCCAGGTCAACATTCGCTCCACCTTTCCGCACAGCTACGCTTTAGTGGAAGAGGGCTCGGGAGTGATATTGGAAACAGTGGAGGAGGCCGCCGTTTTCCAACAGCTCCACCCCGGAGCCGTTTATTTGCACATGGGAGAGTCTTACCTGGTGCGCCGCCTTGATCTGGATTCTCGAACGGCCACTGCCACTCCCACCGATCTGCCCTACTACACCCAGGCTAAGGACGTGACTGATATACGCATCCTCACAACGCGCTCGTCCAAGGTGTCTGGGGGTGTGGGAGTGTACCTGGGGGAGGTGGAGGTCACCAACGTAGTGCTGGGCTTCAAGAAAAAGGACCATCTCACTGAGGAGGTCATTGGGGAGGAGTACCTGGACCTGCCGCCGCGGCGGTTTAATACCGTGGCATTATGGTTCGACATACCTCAGCCCGTGCAGGAGCAAATCAGTCGGGAGGGTTGGGACATGGCCGGGGGGCTTCACGCTGCCGAGCATGCCGCAATAGGGGTGTTACCTTTATTTGCTCTGTGTGATCGTAATGACATCGGTGGGGTTTCCACTCCTTTCCACCCCGATACTGGGGAACCCCAGGTCTTCATTTACGACGGTCACCCCGGCGGAGTGGGCATCACTGAGCACGGCTACGAAGTTATAAAGGACCTATGGGCGGCTACCCTGCGCGCCATCGCCGAGTGTGGTTGTACGCGGGGCTGTCCTAGTTGCATTCAATCTCCCAAGTGCGGCAACAACAACCATCCCCTGGATAAAGAGGTTGCTAAAGAGATTCTTAGGACACTGGTACAAGTGACCTGAATCCCGATACCGACCTTACCATTTTGGCCTAAAGCGTCCGAACCGCCTCTTCTATCTTCTTAGTGGCTTCGATGTAGGAGGTGTCGGGAGGGAAAACCAGGGGCGTCCCAATGCGGACGGAAACTTCTTCTCGCCGTGGGAAGCCTGGTAGACGTCGGGTTGATCGGCCGTGGTTGACTAGGTGGACAGGTACTATGGGTGTTCGGCTCTCCACGCCAAGAAGGCCTACACCACTTTTGAAAGGTTGCATCTCTTGGCCGACTATCTGTATCCCCTCGGGGAAGATACCCACATTCCAGCCCCCGTCCAGGAGGCTTCCAAGATACTCCAAACTCTGGCGGATTGCTGTGTCCCGGGACAGAGGAAATGCATTAGCCACTACTGACGCGAGCATCCGTAGCCAGAATCCACCCCAGAGGTTAACCTCTGCCGCTGCTGCATAGGCCACTCGGCGGCGCCACCGGCGGGGAAGGCATTTGAGAAGAAGGAGGCTGTCCCATTGAATCGCATTATGGTTGATGGCGAAGAGTACAGGACCATCCAGATGATCGAGGTTCTCCAACCCGGTCACAGTGCCTCGGTACAAAGTGGAAACCCAGGGGAAGAAGATAGTCTTCTGCACGACCTCCCGGAGGAAAGTGCACCAGACGGTGAGGGGCCATCGGTAAAAATGGAGGCCGGGGCCCTCTGCCCGGGCCTGCTTGGCCACCAGTTCCTTCAGCCCCTCAACTGTAGTGGTGGGCTCCAAGAGCGACTCGTCGATGTAGGTACCCAGCTCCTGTTCGATGACAGATAGGAGCTCTACCCGGTTCAGAGAGTCCAGGCTCAAGTCGCCCCCAAGGGTATTGCCAGGCTCCACCTCCTGGAGTGAAACCTGGGCCACCTGGGCGATAATTCGAACCAGCGGATCGACCGAGGCCGAGGAAGGCGTTCCTAGTTTAGGAGAGGCTCTCTCCGAACCCTGGGACGCGGCTGTCTTCAGATAGTCGAGGGCCAGAGGTTTCTTCACCTTCAGTGTATGGGTTTTAGGGAAGTCCTCCTCGTGCCAGACGGTATAGCCGGCAATTCGCTGGTGGTCCGCCAGCTTACCGTTGATTTCCTCCACGATCTCTGCGGCAGGAGCAGTGGAGTCCTGAAGGAGAAGCACAGCATGCACAGTCTCCCCGCCAGTCCGCTCCTCCGGCATTCCTACCACGACACCTTCTATGACTGCAGGATGGGCGTTCAGTAGTCGTTCGATGTCCTCGGGGTAAACGTTCTGGCCGTTGGCCAGGACAATCAGGTCCTTCTTCCTCCCTCTCAGGTAGAGGTGGCCTGCTTCGTCCACATACCCCAGGTCCCCGGTCTTGTACCATTCCCCCTGGAAGGTGGCCGTGGTCGCCTCCTTGTTCTGCCAGTAGCCGGGGGTAACGTTGGGGCCTCGTGTCAGGACTTCTCCATCCTCGGCGATGCGTATCTCCTGTCCCGGAAGAACGGGCCCCACGGATGTGCGCACTCTCCCGGAGAGAGTGTTGAACGTGATAACAGGAGCGGCTTCAGTTGCACCGTACCCTTCGACAATCGGGATTCCTAAGTTCTCCCATTTTTGGGCTAGGCTTGGGTCCAGGTAAGCACCACCACTGAGAATACACCGCACCTTGCCTCCCAGCCGCTGATGCACTTTTTTGAACAGGAGCCGTCGGACAGCCATGGGCAGGCGCGGCGCAATACGGTGCATCGCCGACCACAGCCTCGTCTTCCCCTGGCGCTCCACCTCTCGCTCGATCCCGTCCATAAAGAGCTGAAGGCCCTGTGGCACTAGGAGGAGAAGGGTGATGAGGTTTTCCCTGAGGGCCTTAAAGATGAATGAGGGTTGTCGGCTGATTGGATACACGATGCGGGCGCCGAAGATCAGCGGGACCAGCAGACCGCCGCACTGCTCGAACATATGACTCAGCGGTAGGAGGGAGAGGAGGCGGTCTGAGGCGGCGCCGTGAAAAATTTGTGAGACCGCCTCGGTGTTGGAGGCGATGTTGCGGTGTGTCAGGATTACCCCTTTTGGCTCCCCAGTGGTACCGGATGTGAACATGATTTCTGCCAGGTCGTTGGGTCCGACCATCACCTCCTTCGGCTGGGGAGAGTACGTTACTACTATCTGGTCCAACTCCTCTAGGTGGACCGAGGGGATGTCTAGCTCCACCGACTGTGCCGTGAACCGGGAGTCGAATGCCAGTCGTGGCTCTGTGCGTTCCACAACCCGCGCCACGAAGTCCGGAGCGCTGCGCATATCCAGCGGGACGGCGATGGCCCCAGCACGGAAAGCTCCGAAGAAGGCCAGTACCCATTGGGGCATGTTTGGGCCCCAGAGGAGCACCCGGTCGCCCTTCTGGACTCCCCTCTCCTGGAGGTAGGAGGCCACCCTACCCAAGTCCTCCCACAAATCGGCGTAGGTCCAAACGCGGTAACGAAAGCTTGGTTTAATGAGGAGAGCGGGGCGCGGGCCAAAGCTCTTTGCGGAGACCTCCAGAAGCTCCACCAGGGTATCCATCCCTCGAACCTCCCGTTGAGCATTCGCCCTGAAAAGTACCACATATCGAAGATCGAGACAACGCCCCAGGAACCTAGCTTCGTCATAGGCGATTCTCTAACCTCGACTTTAGGGGATCAGGTTGAGGCTGCTTGACCTTAATCAGGGACTACCAGTAGACTCAAGTTTAGGGTCCAATCCCTCGACTAAGAGGAGCCTTACATGGAGCTGCGCATCCTGGGAGCCCACAGCCTGGAGACCTCCTCCACTCGGCATACCTGCTTCCTGGTAGACGGAGTGCTGGCCATCGACGCGGGCAGCCTGGTCTCCTCCCTTAGCTGGGAGGAGCAGGCAGGAATACGGGCTATCTTGCTGACCCACCGCCACTTCGATCACGTGCGAGACCTTCCATCCCTGGGCCTGGCTACCTTGGATAATGGAGAGACAGTGGCAGTGTACTCCCTGGCTGAAACCCTGGAGATTGTGGTCTCACGGCTGATGGATGGGGTGCTCTACCCAGACTTGACGACACGACCCACTCCTGAGAGGCCCAAGTATCACTTATGTTCTATTTCTCCTGAGGAGACCTTCAAGGTAATGGGCTACACCATCAAGGCCGTGGCTGTGCCCCATTCTGTTCCTGCCGTAGGATACATCGTGCGTTCTCCTGAGGGGAGAAGCGTTGCCTATCTTGGGGACGTGGGTGGTGGGCTTCTCCCATTTTTTATCGATCCTTTCATGCCTGATCCATTGCTGGTGGAGGTGACCGTTCCAAGCCGCTTGAACGATTGGGCAGCCCAGGTTGGCCATCTCACGCCCGATCTTCTGCGTC
The DNA here is from genome assembly GCA_965248115.1 of Dehalococcoidia bacterium. Taxonomy (GTDB): domain Bacteria; phylum Chloroflexota; class Dehalococcoidia; order Lucifugimonadales; family CBDFII01; genus CBDFII01. The sequence continues at coordinate 685,932 of CBDFII010000004.1, read as the reverse complement.
AAGAGCTGCTCAAGGCCACTAGAGAGCGGTCGTCCATGCCACGTATCGTGGTGGTGCACATGCGGCCCGACCACGAAGAAGAAATCCGCGAGGAACTTGGCCACGTGTCCACAGAGCTGGGAGTGGAGATAACTCCCGCTATCGAAGACATGGTGCTTATCATTTAGGGTAAGACGATGGAGCCTAGGTTCATCGTCGATCTCAATGTGGGGCGCCTGGCTAAGTGGCTGCGAGTGATGGGCTATGACGCTCTCTTTGCATCCGACATCGACGACGGTGAGCTGGTGCGCCTAGCCTTGAGAGAGGACCGGGTAATTGTCACCAAGGACAGCCACCTTACTGAGCGTCGAGTTATCAAGTCGGGCAGATTGAGAGCTGTGCTCATCAAATACGATGATCTGAGCAGCCAACTTCGTCAGATGATAGATACCCTAGCGCTGAGGGAGAATCGTGACTTCTCTCGACGCATCTGCTGTAACGAACCCCTAGCCTCTACCTCCCCTAACGCGGTGCGGGAGCTGGTACCTCCCTATGTGTTTAAGACCCAGGAGCAGTTCATGGAGTGTCCCCAATGCCGGCGCATTTACTGGAAAGGCACTCACTGGGTCCGGATGCGCCAAGAGCTAGCCCAGATCAGCCAGGAGGCATCATGAGCCCCAAGGCTGCCTTTGTGTACAACGACGCCCTCTCCCGCCATGTTCTGAGAGAGGACCATCCCCTGCGGGCTACCCGGCTCTGCTATACCTATGAGCTTTTGGACAGCTATGGCGCCTTCGACCTGAAGGGTTCCACTTTGGTGGAGCCCCGGACGGCCACTGAGGTGGAGCTGTTGACCTTCCACACCGCCGAGTATGTGGGAGCGGTGAAGAGCCTCAGCCGGGGTGAGCAGGTGTCTGACCCCGCCAAATACAACTTCGGCGCCACTGGCGATAATCCGATCTTCAGAGGCATGTACGAGGCAGCTATCCTGAGCACCGGTGCCTCCCTGGTAGCGGCAGAGCGTGTGGCTGACCGTCAAGTGGACGTGGCCTTCAACGTATCGGGGGGTCTCCACCACGCCGCTGCCGGCAATGCGTCAGGCTTTTGCGTGTTTAATGACCCCGTAATTGCCATCCATCACCTGCTGGCCCGAGGTCTTCGGGTTGCATACGTAGACGTTGACGCCCATCATGGCGACGGTGTGCAGAACGCTTTCTATGACACACCACAGGTGTTGACTATCTCCCTCCATGAGTCGGGAAAGTTCCTCTTCCCTGGCAGTGGCTTTGTCCAAGAGGTGGGAGTTGGCGAGGGCGAAGGGTTCTCTGTCAACGTGCCCCTCTATCCCTACACCGGCGACGAGACCTACCTGTGGGCTTTTCGAGAGGTGGTGCCTCCTTTGATAGAGGCCTTCAAGCCTGACATACTGGTGACCCAGTTAGGCATAGACAGCTACCATACAGACCCCCTCACTCACCTCTTCCTCACCTCACAGGGATACGTCCGAGTGGTGGAGGAGTTCGCTTCTATGGGATTGCCCTGGCTGGCTCTGGGAGGTGGAGGCTACGATATGAGTGCTGTGGCCCGTTGCTGGGCCCTTGCCTACGGGGTGATGGTGGGACAAATGTGGCCCGATAACATACCCAAAAACTATCAGGAGCATTACGGTCTTAAGCGACTTCGCGATTCCGAGCAGCCTCCGGCGAAGGAGTCCGTCGAACAGGAGATACGTCGCTTCGCCGAAGAGAGTGTGGAGCTAGTTAAGGGCCTTATCTTTCCTACTCACCGGCTGGCATAAAGAAAGGGCCTCCCAGCTCTGGGAGGCCCTTTGAACGCTGTATCCCGTCTCTTTTAGTTAGTGTGAAGATCCCTTCTTAGGAGAGTCTTAGCATGCCTGCCTACTTTGTATTCGATGCAGTCCAAAAGGGTGGAATAAATGGCTTTGTCTACAGCAGGGAGAAACCATGCTTCCGCAGGCGTCTCGCTCCCATAGCTGTTCCTTAGAGCGATGAGGTCCTTAAGACGGTGGATGTAGTAGAGCTGTAGCGGTGTGCGAGTGCGCCTTCTCTGCTGTTGGGGGGGATCACTTTGAAGATAAGGTGTAGCATTTTCACTATTATTGGTCGGTGTGCTCATCTTTTCCTCCCTTATCCAGGATAGTGGTCGTATTAGGGCCAGCATCTTCAGGGTAAATTGCAACGAGCAAAGGGCCTAGGCCCTGTAGCCAGCGTCATTCATACCTCCCGATACTCGCCTTCTACGGAATCCTCTTCGGGAGTCCCACCCTGATCGCCTGGCTCTGCCCCGTCAGTGGGGCTATCGGGCTGATCTGGGCCTGTCTCTTGAGTGTACACTGCCTGTCCCACCTTCTGCAAGGAGACGCTCAGCTCGTTCATGGCAGTTTGAATTTGGGCCACTTCATTCTGAGATATTGCCGAGCGTAAAGTGGCGATTTGGGCCTCTACCTCCTCTTTTATATCCTGGGGGATCTTCTCGGCGTTCTCTCTCAACAGCTTCTCCGTGGTGTAGACCAGAGAGTCGGCCTGGTTGCGCGTCTCCACCTCAGCACGCCTCCGCGTGTCCTCCTCAGCAAACCGCTGGGCCTCCTCTACCATCCGCTCGACCTCATCGTTGGCGAGGCCCGAGCTGGGCTGAATGACGATCTTCTGGGCCTTGCCGGTAGCCTTATCCCGGGCAGAGACGCTGAGGATGCCGTTGGCATCGATATCAAAGGTGACCTCGATTTGGGGGAGGCCTCTGGGTGAGGGCAGGATGCCGTCTAGGAAGAAGCGGCCAATAGACTTGTTGTCCCCCGCCATTTGGCGTTCTCCTTGAAGGACGTGGATCTCCACACTGGTCTGATTGTCGGCGGCGGTGGTGAAGGTCTCGGCTTTGGAGGTGGGTATAGTAGTATTGCGAGATATAAGGGGGGTCTTAACGCTGCCCAGTGTCTCTAGCCCCAGCGTTAAAGGCGTAACGTCCAGTAGCAGGATGTCTTGCACATCCCCTACTAGCACTCCCGCCTGAACGGCAGCGCCCAGCGCCACTGCCTCATCGGCGTTGACACCGCGGTTGGGCTCCTTCGCAAATATCTGCTTTACTCGCTGGTGCACGGCAGGCATGCGGGTCATGCCCCCCACTAAGATCACCTCATCGATCTGGTTGGTGTCGAATCCCGCATCGGCCAGGGCCTGACGGCATGGCCCCTCCACCTTGTCTATCAGGTCGTCCACTAGATTCTCAAGCGTAGAGCGGCTGAGGGTCTTGACCAGGTGCTTGGGACCGCTGGCGTCGGCGGTGATGAAGGGGAGGTTGATCTCTGTCTCCAGCACCGCAGAGAGCTCGACCTTGGCCTTCTCTGCCGCGTCCTTTAGGCGTTGCAACGCCATCTTGTCGTTGGCGAGGTCTATTCCTGTCTCCTTACGGAAGTCCTCCACCAGCCAAGATATGATGCGTTGATCGAAGTCATCGCCTCCCAGGAAGGTATCGCCATTAGTGGACTTAACCTCGAAGACTCCCTCTCCCATCTGGAGGAGGGATATGTCGAAAGTTCCGCCTCCCAGGTCAAATACGGCCAAGGCAAGGTCCTTTTTCTGCTTATCAAGACCGAAAGCTAACGAGGAGGCGGTGGGCTCGTTGATAATGCGCAGCACCTCCAGCCCGGCGATCTGTCCTGCGTCTTTGGTGGACTGACGCTGGGTGTCGTTGAAGTATGCGGGCGTGGTGATCACTGCCTGAGTGATCTTCTCTCCCAGCTTGGCCTCGGCATCTTGCTTTATTTTTTGCAGGATGAGAGCAGAGATCTGAGGTGGAGCATAGGTCTTTCCCCCCATCTCCACGTGAGCATCTCCGTTGGCGGCCTTCACGATTTTGTACGGCAGCACTTTAATGGCCATCTGCACTTCGGGGTCGTCGTACTTGCGCCCCATTAAACGCTTTACCGAGTAGATGGTGTTTTCCGGGTTGGTGACCCCTTGGCGCTTGGCCACCTGCCCGCTGTACAGCTCCCCTGACTTGGGGTTGATAGCCACCACTGAAGGAGTAACTCGACCTCCTTCTGAATTTTCTACCACCATTGGCTCTCCGGCCTCGATGACGCTGGTACAGGAGTTGGTGGTACCCAGATCGATTCCAATTACTCTTGGCATGTTATTCCTCCTTGTCCCCAGGGACATCGCTCTCTAGGTTGACTGTCTCCGGCCCCCTGGCCACAATTACCTGAGCAGGCCGGACGAGCCTATCGTGCAATCGGTAACCCTCTCTGACCACACTCAACACCTGCCCTGGTTCGGCATTGGCTCTCTCTTCTTCGGCCAGGGCCTCATGCTCCAAGGGATCGAACTCTTTGCCCAGTGCCTCAATGCGCCGCACCCCCTCCGACTCCAACAGGGCAAATAGTTTACGATGGATGAGCCCTATCCCCTTCAACCACTGGGCCTCCGCCTCTGAATTGGTGGCGTGATCTATGGCCAGCTCGAACTCGTCCAGCACCGGCAACAGACGGACGATAAGGTATGAGGCAGCGTATTTCTGTAGCTCCTCTCGTTGGTCGTCTGTACGTCTCTTGAAGTTGAGGAAGTCGGCTTGAATCCGCTGGGCCAGCTCTTTGAACTGGCTCTTCTCTCTCTTGACCTCCTCTAATTCGGCGCTAAGGGCCTCTATCTTATTTCCCGTCTCCAGTTGCGTCGGCATTTGATGCTCTTCCTCGGCAGAGGTCTCTTCTTCAGTAGGTTTCCCTAACTCTTCACTCTCTTTATTCTGATCCATGAGAACCGTCCAATTTACCTAGGGATTACGTCTCAAAGGGTAGGTTTAGCTTTCGGAAAAGCTGCTCCATCTCCCGCTCAACATGGTGGTGGAGCCGTTCCGCTTCTTGGAGGGCGGCTAGACGACGGCGCATCTCCATCAGGTGGTTCAGCAGGTTGAGGATAAACTCCACCCCTGCTAGGTTGAGTCCTACGTTCTCTGCCAGGTACTTTATGAGGTGTAGCTTCTCGATATCCTCTTTGGAGTATAGACGCCATGTCCCGATAATGCGGGAGGGACTGATGAGGCCCAGCCGCTCGTACTTTCTAAGGGTTTGGGGGTGCATCTCTAGCATGCGGGCCGCTACGCTAATGATGTATACCCCTTGCATCTCCTCTTTATCTGTGGAGGGGGCCTGTTTCGTCGAGGGCGTCATAGGCTTCGTGGCACGAGCGAGGCTTGATTCTTCGGGCCGCACGCCAATGGAGATAGACTTGCCTTGACCCGTTTTCTGATCCCTATACGTAGATTGCTTCACAACCGCCATACCCAGTTCTTTTTAACGCTGTTCATATAATAACTCTTGACATGCATCGTGTCAAGAGTTATCATGTATCCCGATTAATGCATGGGGCATCTAAATTTAAGATCCCCATCGAGTGAGGCAAATATGATCTTCTTTAAGGGCTGTCCTAAATGTGGTGGCGACCTCTACCTAAGAAACGACATATATGGCGACTATCTCGATTGCCTTCAGTGTGGCTATGCCACAGACTTAGAAGTAGAGTCCTCAGTGGTTACCCCTGACGCTGATCAGGCAGAGCGAGTCGAGGCAGCCTAAGGGGTTGCTCCCTGTGTAGCTGCTCAGGTAATCATGGCAACGGTCTAGGTCCACCTCTAAAAAGCCCTAATATAACCGGTTCTACCAGGACTGGCTCAAGACCTCCCAAGCAGAAGGGAGACCTTCTTTGATACGTTCTGACCTACTACAAAGGTCTTGACAGGCCCCATCGGAGGGCATAGACTAAACCTCCCGAGGAATCATATATCACTGGAGAAAAGTCTAGGGGTAACAAGAGCCTCCCGCAAGGAGGGACAAGATGTTTGAGTGTGATTTTGATAAATTTCCTATTCCCTCGGGCCCTCCGTGATTTTTCCTTAGCTCCTAACCTCTCGGCAGCTCTAGGTTAAAAAGGCAGTTGTACTTCATCAGTAGCTTTTGCCGCCAAGTTGGGTTCTCATCGGTGTTGGCACATATTTTCTGTATGATGAAGTGACCTTTCTTCCACTCCTCCGAATCTCTCTCATCCTCACAAAACCTTAGTAAGACCCAGCTTACTGTCTCTAGGTACAAAACATTTCCCTTCGCTTCCCTCTCTAGCTCTTTAGCTAGGGCAAGTGCTTCCACCTTATGAAGGGGATTATTTTGACTTGCGAGGTCATAGGCCAAGCTGTTTTTAGCCTGAAGCACCCGTAAGGTGCGCTCCCCCCCTTCGGGTAGTGCCATTACGGAGTCCATGTAGGCTCGGGAAAGAACGACTGCTGCATTGACGCTTTCCTTAAAGACTAGGTTCTTCTCTACACTCTTTTGCCATTCTTGTGTTGCCCAGAGATTCTGATAAGTAGTGTAATGAATGTACGCCTGGAGATATTGGAATATGATTAGGCGTTCTTTTGTCTCCAAGGCAACGTCTTTACGTATTCTGTCACCGATTATCTGATAGACGGCGTAACCTCCGACTGCTACCCCCAGCCCAATGAGTGCAACAACCAGGGACATCAGCGTGGCAAGATTCTCTACTATTGGCGGGGGTGTATCTGGGAAACGCCATCTCCACACCAACGGCTGGAATACAACAAAAATGATTGCTAACACCGTTACTGCGAAAAACAAACGTACCAGGAGCCACCAACCCCTGACAGCACCCAAGCTGATAGCGCCTTTGATACTGCCAGGGATACTGTGCCACTTGATATTCATTAACGTCCTCCATCAAAAGAGGGAGATCTCACTTGTGGCATCAAAAACAAGCCTCTCAGGCGCTATTTTGCATGTGGTCAAGGGGCTTTACGAAAGCTCATCCCAGAATCGCTCCTCTTTCCAGGGATCAGCATTGCTGTTGTAACCTCGCGTCTCCCAGAAGCCGGGTCGGTCCTTGCCTATCAACTCCAGACCGTTGATCCACTTGGCGCTCTTCCAGCCGTAGCGTTTAGGTACTACCAGCCTCAAGGGCCAGCCGTGTTCCCGCTCCAACTCCCTGCCATCGCGCTTGTGGGCCAGAATGGCTTTCTCCTCCAGCACCACCGCAAGGGGCAGATTGGTGGTGTAGTCGCCGTAACAGTGGGCCATGACGTACAAAATCTCCGGTTTTGGGGTGGCCAGCTTCAGCACGTCCTCCACCAGTACCCCCTCCCATGTGTTGTCCAGAGCGGACCATTGGGTCACGCAGTGAAAATCGCTTTCGATGTGGCTCCATGGGAGAGAGGTGAACTGGTCCCAGGTCAACTCTACTTCATCCTCCACCTCGCCGAAGATGCGCAGGCGCCAGCTTTCCAGGTCAATTTTGGGAGTGGGTCCGTAAGTGAGCACTGGGAACTTGTTAGTAACGAACTGGCCGGGAGGTACCCTTTCTCCGTATCCCTGGTCTGCTGCTCCCTTGATCTGATCAGGACGCTTCAATCTTTATCTCCGTATATAGTTTATTCTCGTTCCATGTTATTCCGCCCTCGTTGGGGGTGTCAAATTGGCTTAATGTGTCGTTCCTCTGTCTTACTAAGCGTGTAGCTGTGTTGCGAAAGGTTTCACATTAGGATTATCATATCTTTGAACCCATTCAATAAAGTATGTTCTTAATGTAGATAGGAAGGCAGGGGTGACGGTGCGGGAAGGGGCCCTCGCCATCCAGGTGGTGGGGTTGCAAAAGGGTTTTGGTGAGTACCCAGTGTTGTGGGACTTGGATCTGTCTGTGAGGTGGGGACAGTTCTTGGTGATATTTGGGGCCAATGGTGTGGGTAAGACCACCCTCCTCAAGATACTCTCGACCCAGGCCCGCCCCGATGCAGGTCGGGTTTATATCGGTGGTATGGATGTACGGTCCAATGCCGTGGCCCTGCGTCGTAACCTGGGGGTGGTGGCCCATCGAAATCTCTTATACGAAGACCTGACCCCTTATGAAAACCTTCTGTTCTTCGGCCGTATGTTCGCTCTTAAAGATCTGCGTAAGAGGATAGAGGAAGTATTGGGACTGATTGGCTTGCAAAGGCGGGCCCATCGCCGGGTACGCACCCTCTCCCACGGTATGCAGAAGCGCCTGGCCGTCGCCCGCGCCATCCTCCACCAGCCCTCTGTATTACTTCTGGATGAGCCGGAGGCGGGTCTCGATCAGGAGGCTCTGGAGATGCTGGGAAGGCTGCTAGGCGAGTGGAGAACGGCCAACCGCGCCGTGGTGATGACTACCCATAATCTGGATCAAGGACTGGCCTGGGGCGATAGGGTTGCCATTTTGGCCGGCGGACAGATAGCCTTTGAGGAGGAGCGGCAGGTCCTGGACGTGGCGGGCTTCAAGGGTACCTACTCACGCTATGTGGATGCGATGCCGTGAGGGAGTTCATAAGGCCCGTATTTCTGCTGATGTGGAAGGACATCCTCCTGGAGATACGCACCAAGGATGTGGTGGTTTCCTTACTGGTCTTTTCAGTTGTAGTGTTGGTGGTCTTCAACTTCGCTCTCAACGTAACGCCTCAGGTGGTTAATTTTCTGGCCCCAGGTATCCTGTGGGTGGCCTTTGCCTTCGCCGGAGTGCTGGCCATGAACCGGGCCTTCGTCCTGGAGAGGGAGCGGGGCAGCCTCGATGCCCTTCTGCTCTGCCCCGTTAACCGCGACGCCCTCTACTTCGGCAAGATGGTAGGCACTTTCTTATTTATGTTGGTAGTAGAGGCCATGTTGCTACCGATATTTGCTGCTCTTTTCAATTTCTCCGCCTTCTCTTTAGCCCTGGTGGCTGCTATCCTGCTTGCGACCCTAGGTTTTGCTGCTGTTGGGACTCTTTTTTCCGCCATCGCTTCCAACACGCGGTCACGGGAGATTCTGCTTCCGGTGCTGTTCTTTCCCATAGTTGCACCTGTGCTCATCGGCGCGGTGGAGGCCTCGATAGGAGCTATAGGTGTAATCCAGACTAGTGTGGCAAGTTGGCTACAACTAATACTGGTGTTTGACCTGGTGTATCTGGTACTTTGTCCTTGGGTTTTTCAGTATGTCTTGGAGGAGTAGGGCATGATAGGGAGGACTGAACGAAATGTTCTGGCCACGGAAGTGGGCGACGTAGTAGGGATGTCCGGTAACACGCTGCGAAGGATTCTGCTGCTCCTGGCGTTGGCGTTAATGGTGACAGATCTGTACCTTGCTTTGGTGTGGGCACCCACAGAGCGAATCATGGGCCACGTACAGCGGGTGATGTACATCCATTTGCCTCTAGTGCTAGTGTCTTTCACTGCCTTTTTTGTGGTGCTCATAGGGAGTATTGGTTACCTATGGAAACGGGACTCCCGGTGGGATGCCCTGGCCTACTCCGCCGCTGAGATAGGAGTGGTTGCGATTACTCTGGTGCTCATTACCGGTGCCATGTGGGCGAAGCCCGTCTGGGGTGTGTGGTGGACATGGGAGCCTACCCTTACTACGGCGCTGATCCTATGGCTCATTTACATAGCCTACCTGATGCTACGGGCTTATGCGCCGACCCCTACCCAGGCTGCGCGGTATTCGGCCATCTTGGGTATCGTGGGCTTTGTGGACGTGCCCATCGTCTATATGGCGGCCAGGTTGTGGCGTGGCGTCCATCCTAGGGACATAGAGCTTGAATCATCTATGGCACTGGTATTGCTGTTCTCCCTGCTCACCTTCACGGTACTTTATACTTTCCTCCAGTGGCAGCGCTACCGTATGCGCCGAATGGAGGATTTCCTGATGCGGGTCCGGTACGCTATGAAAGGTCTTTAGGCAGAAGTTTGGAGGGTGCGAAATAAGATGCCGTCTACTAATCTCCCTTATTTATTCGCCGCCTTCGCCGTAGTGTGGGTGGCCTTTTTCGTATACGCATTCTTTCTCTCCCTGCGTCAGCGGGAGATGGAGCAGGAGATCCAAGACTTGAGGCAGGCCCTGGAGGATCGTGAGGAGCGGGAAGAGCCCTAGCCTGGGGACACTCAAAACTGCTATGATAATGATGCCTTAGTAAGACTACCGGGGAGGTAATGGATGGCTCAGGGTGAGACGGCGGGCCCATTCAGTGTGGATACAAATAAGAGTCGCGTTTTTAGCAACCGGGGACGCCTGGTCATGGTGGTTGCGGTGCTAGCGCTGGCTTTGGGCTATCTGGTGTTTACCGCTTTCCCTGGCAGCGTTCGCTACTACTTGACCGTTGAGGAGCTAGTGGCTCAGCAACAGGAGATGGATGGAAAGAGGGTAAGGGTAGTTGGGGTACTGGCGCCTGACTCGTTCCAGAGAGACTCAGGCTCCACCCGTGCCAGGTTTGTGCTCACCGATGGGACCCAGAGTCTTAACGCCACCTACGTTGGTGTACCACCCGACCTATTTTTCAATCCTCACTCGGAGATAGTGCTTGAGGGCACCTTCGGGGACGGAGGAGTCTTCAACAGCGATATGGTCATTGTAAAGTGCCCCTCCAAGTACCAGGCTCTGGGGGAAGAGACTTAGTGACCCACACTCGCCCAACCCCGCTGAGCGTCAGCCTTTCCGCTCCTTGGCGATGTTTTCCTTGATCGAGCGTTTAAGGGAAGAAGGGGCGTCTCTTCGGGGAAGCCGCGATAGCAGACCTATTGTGGAAGCCAGGCCATCTACAAAAGCCTGGCAAGGGCCGCAACCCTCCAGGTGGGCTCTCAGTTGCTGCATTCGGGATGGAGGTAGCTGTTCCTCCAGATATTCTGAGGAGAGCTTCCTGACCTCGACGCACTCTGGCTCACTCCTTCGGAATAGCTTGGCTATTTTATTCACAACAGACATATTCCTTCGTCTGGGCGGTATTTTAATCTTTCATTACCAAGGAAGCAATACATTATTTCAGAGGGACTCTTACGCTCTCACCTATTATGATGCAAAGGTGAGAGGAGAGGTGCATGTGATGAGGATGGGATTTTAGCATGGGTACCCAGGTGAAGCCGGAATTTGAGGAGGTTGTAGAGCAGTATACCAATTACGTGTATAACATTGCTTATCGAATCCTGCAAAACCACGCCGACGCCGAGGATGCCACTCAGGAAACCTTTATCTCCGCTTACAAAAACTACGATAAATTTCGAGGCCAGTCGGCGGTAACTACCTGGCTTTATCGAATCGCGGTCAATGCCTGCCTCATGAGGCTACGAAAAGAGAAGCGCCGTACGTTCCTCACCGAGAGCGGCTACGAGGATATGCAGATTCCGGATTGGGCTGAGGGCCCTGAGCGCTCTGCGTTGAGCGCCGAGCTGCAGGACAAGGTTGAAGAGGGGCTCAGCCTCTCATAGATCCCAAGCTAAGGTCGGCGGTGGTGCTGCGCGATGTGGAGGGCTTTTCCAACGAGGAGGCATCTGAGGCTCTTGGGGTAAGCGTTTCCTCCTTTAAGGCAAGACTACACAGAGGTAGAGTGCTCATGAGGAAGCACCTGGAGCAATACCTTAAGCAGAAAGATTAACTCTCATGCTCTTGGCTCTTGCCTTGCCGTTAACCACTGGCTAGTAGTGACACCTGGCTCCCCGCGTGGGGGGGGAATCCGAACTTTTCTCAGCTTCACCATTCTGGCTCGACTGAATAATCCAGATAAGCGAAAACAGCCTGTAGTGCACTACCACCTACATCCAGCACGTAGAGGTTTGAGCCAACCGATAGTAGGTGTCGAGTAGAGTCAGCCAGCGGAGGCACTTAAACGGTTCAAAACGGAGATTTCACTATCGGACAGTAAACCCGGAGCCTCCGCATTTGCCCATACCACGGCAGTCTCAGCTAATTCGGCAACAGCAGCGCCTAAAGGCCGCTCTTGCTGAGTCTCCGAAAGTTGTAGTCCATGAGACCGCACCTCTTGCCATTCGCTATCGGGGCGGAGGCGGTAAGTATTGTCCCAATACTCCTTGAACGCATCTCGGAAATGGAAACCGAGCCCCGCTCCTTCATGAAAAGAGTGCATCATAACATCTGAAGCCATTTCGGCATTGCATTTCTTCTCCAGGACCTTGCTAGGGGGCCACGACGTCATGTCGATGCCGGTTGCCCGCAATTCTCGGTCCGTGTATAGGTAGTGAAACGTCTTTTCTCGTCCCTCGACTTGCTCCAAGGTTGAGTGCGCTGTCTGACGAAGGCTTTGGACGTATTCGGCAGCTTGGTTGGGTGGCGCCTCTAGAAGTTTCCCAAGTATTTCTGGGTGCCCTGTGAGGCGATACCCAAGTGCTCCTCCCTGCTGATAAACCCACATACCAATTGCCGCATACAGCCTACCCAATCGGACATAGGGCTTTCCGAACAATCCTTTTTCGGAAGCGTTCTGTACCGCTGGTGCCGCTACCAAGCTTATAAAAAGGGGCATAAAACATCCCCCCTACGGCCCAACACCCTTAACCTTGGAGAAAAAGCCGGAGGCTTTGTCCATATGGCTTTCGCCTTTTTGCACTATGTCCTCGAACATGGTCTTCTGCGACGCCGTCATTGCCAAGGCAAGCGCACCTTCCAATCGCCCGCCCTGTTCCAAACTCTGACCCCGCGCCCCGGCCAAGGCCCGGAACAGCTTGGCACCTTGCTTTGCGTCGTCTGCATGGTCTTTCAGGGCCAATTCCAAGTTCTTCTTAGCCTCGCGTGCATCGGCAGCGGTCGGACTTGGTAGACGTTTTACTGTGTCACTGATTACAGGGGACTTTTGCACCACATCCTGAACTGCTCTCATCTGGCCCTCTAAGTTCTCTTGCCGAATAGCGTCGCTAAGCGCTACTCCGAGCGGGCGCGCTGCTTCATATGAAGGCAACACCTGCCGCAGCCAATCCTCGTCTGGGATAGATTTATTGAAGAGGCCCATAGGTCACCTCCACTAGCGAGCATATGCCTCGGAACGTTCGTTACCACCATTTGGTAATGGCTCCCCAGGCAGGATTCGAATTTCAGTCCCTGTGCGAGGGTAGACCTGAACCGAAGCCCTTGGATTAGACTATTGGCTGTCCTTTACGATGAACCGTGCTACAGCCGATAGGAGTCCATCAGTTGTTCAACACTCTTTGTGGGCACCTTGGCGTGCATCTGCTCCACCCGGTGGTCCAGAGAGGGACGATCACTCTGCTGATAGATGATCCCCAGAGGAACGCCGCCCTGACGGAGTATTTCAAAGGCCGCCTGTCGGTCTGATGGGTCATGTTCCTCAGGAATAGTCCAGATAAGAGGGTCAATACCTTTAGCCTTGTTGCCTTTAAGCTCTTCGTAGTTGTCGTTATAGGTGGTGCAGGGTGATTGAACATGGACAATGGAAAAGCCGTGGTGGTTCATGCCCTGGCTTATCATCTTTGCCAGATCCTTGGGCTGACTGGAAAAGCTTGAGGCGATGAAGGAGACCCCCAGGGTGAGATAGAGCTCCAGAGGATTCAGTGCCTCCTCCAGCTTGCCATAAGGCGTAGAGCTGGTGGTCTCTCCCAACACAGTAGTAGGTGAGCTCTGGCCCTTTGTAAGCCCATAAACGGCGTTGTCCATAATGACGGCGCACACGTCCAGGTTCCGGGCTGCCTGGGGAGCGATGTGCTCCATCCCGATGCTGAGGAAGTCTCCGTCACCGGCCACGATGACCACATTCAGGTCCGGGCGGGCCATCTTGACTCCCAGAGCGATGGGGAGGGAGCGTCCGTGGATACCGTGGAAGCCATAGGGCTGAGAGCCCTCCAGCAGATGTACCAGGTTCCCAGAGCAGCCGATGCCCGCTACTACTACATTATTCTCCATAGGTAATCCCGTGGATTCCATACGCTCCACGGCGGCAAACTCCAGAGAGCGTCGAACACCGAAGTCACCGCAGCCGGGGCACCACTTAAAGTCATATTCAGGGTTCTTCTTGCTCATATCGTCACCACACCCATCTGTCGGGATTGGCTCCTTTCGGTAATCGTACTCACTAGGTCCCTTGCCTTAAAAGGCAGGCCGCTGTACTGCGTGATGGCCTCTGCCCGTACCCCTTGAGAGCGTAGGATGCCGGCGAATTGCCCCTGATAGTTTAGCTCGGGTACCAGCACCAGCTCCTTCTCTCGCAGCTTGGCCAGCAATTTGGGAGGCAAGGGGTGAAGGTACATAGTATAGTACCAGCCTAGGTTCTCTCCCTGGGCCATCAAAGTATTGTATGCTTCACGCGCGGGGCCTTTGGAGCCGCCCCAGGGCATTACTGCCACGGGCTGGTCGCCGTTCTCCTCTTCGAAGGTACCGTCCTCTAGCAGCTTCAGCTTGTTAAAGCGGCGCTCCGTCATCTCGATGTGGCGACTGGGCAGATGGGTAGTGTCGCCCATGGTGTCGTGCTCGCTGCCGTTGGCTACGTAGGAACCTGGATTCCCGGGCAGAGGCATAGGTGATCCCTCTACTCCTTCGTAGCGTAAATTCCCGTTTTCTCCTCCGTATACCTTTCTTTGCTCCGCTGACACTTTAGAGAGATCTGGGCGAGGGATGTTCTGGGCACGTTCTGCCAGCGACATCTCAGTCAGGAGAATAACCGGCCCCTGGTAGCGTTCTGCCCAGTTAAAGGCATCGATGGCAGCGTAGAAGCATTCCTCAACATCCCCTGGAGCTATGATGGGCAGGTGCACATCACCATGCGCGGGATGCAGCGCCGCTAGCAGGTCTGATTGCTCGGTCTTGGTGGGGAGCCCGGTGGCGGGACCACCTCTTTGCACATCTACGATCACCGCGGGAATCTCCGCCATCCATCCCAGGCCCAGGCCTTCGCTCATTAACGAAAATCCGGGCCCCGCCGTGGCGCTCATGGCCTTTTTCCCTGCAAAGCCCGCTCCCAGGACCGATGCAATGGACTCGATCTCCGAGCTCACCTGGTAAGCGAATTTGCCGGGACCAACAAGGTTGCGCTCCATGAACACCAGGATGGTGGTGGCGGGAGAGATGGGGTATCCCACGTAGAAGTCCAGCCCGGCCGCCAAGGCACCAAGGGAGAGGGCCTCGTTGCCCTTCACCAGGATCTGTTCCACCTCGGGCTTAATGGGGCTTCCCAGTTCACCTATCTGCATCTCAGTGGAAGCCACGTGGTCATGGCCCAGCCCCAGGGCGGTGATATTGGCCTGGATAACAGTGTCCCGGCCCTTGAACCTCTTCCTGTTAAAATCCTCAAAGTACTGTAGAGGCATATTTAAGAGATGGGCCAGAGCACCCATCATGACCATGTTGGCAGAGCGGGCCTCGCCCGCCTGCTTGGCGAGGGCATCGAAGGGTACGGCGATGGCCCGGTTGTCATCCGGGAGTTCGAATGAGGAGTCGTGGACTATTACACCGCCCTGCCGCACCTCGGATTGGTGGGTCTGGTAGGCCTCCAGATTTAAGGCCATTAGTACGTCCAGATCATCCCCGGAGCTTAGTACTGGGGTGGGGGAGATGCGGGTCTGGGTCCAGGTGGGGCCTCCTATGATCTGAGAAGGAAAGGTGGCAAAGGTCTGAACATGATAGCCCACGGAAGAGGAGGCACGAGCCAGCATCTCCGAGGCTGTAACCACTCCCTGGCCACCCTCCCCAGCAAAGCGAACCACGAAGTCTTCCCTCTTCACCAACTCCCTCCCTTTAGGGAGATACTCCCTTGTCCAGTCACTACCTTGTCTCTCTGTGGGGACGGCACTGGTCTAACTGACTTAAGTGTTGAAAGGTGGGAAAGAAAAATTCTTGCTGCCGTGTCCCTTTTGACCTTATTCGGGCACATCTTCGGGCACATCGCACCTGCGCCGACCCTAAAAGGCCGGCACATTTCTACCTTACGCTCCCAAGAGATGTTGGAGGGGGAGTCACTTAGCACCTTTAGACTCACTTTAGCAATTATTACGAAAGATGTCAATATATTTGGGTTTTGTTAAGAATTTCACAATCTCCTAATACAAAATCTAGGCAGCGCTGGCTTCCGCTGGCGCTCCGCCCCTGTATACCCAACGCAGCGGGGCCCTGGCGAAACTGGCCCCTATCGCCAAGACGAAGCCTACGCCCCCTGCTCCCAATATCAAGGAGGCGGTAAGGGGAGTGAAACTGGCCAGGGCACCATTGACCAGGTTGAATGTGGCCATGAACCCCTGAATGTGCCAGCTGTTGACGCTCATGAGGCGACCCCGGATGGCGTCTGGGGCGATGGCCTGGACCATACCATTGATAAGGGTCATGAACCCTGCCTGGGATGCACCCATCGCCGTCGTCGCCAGCACCGCCGTTGGCAGATTGGGGGAGTAGGCCAGGGCTATTGGGGTCAGGCCACTGAGAATCCCTAGAATCGGAAAGAGTCGACCTCTAACGCGCTCACTCTGTACGCCCCCCAGACCCAACGCAACCAACATGGCAGCCCCCCCGTAGCCTAGCATCAGGTAGCTAAAGCCAAGAAGAAACCCAGCCCCCGGTTCCATGCCCAGCTTGTCACGGGAGAGCACTGGGAAGAGGGACTCGAAGGACATGGTCATGCCGCAGTGGAGCACTGTTAAAAGGATCAGAGATAAAATCAGGGGGTGATGGTACATGAAATGCAAACCTGCCAGCAGATTGCGGAAGACCATCCCCTTTCCCTTCTCTACAACCCCCCTGGAGGAGGTACGGATGGTTAGTATCAAGCTTAAACCTACAATATAGAGTCCGGTACAGAGGAAGAATACCCAGTCCTGCCGTTCGTCTGTAAGCCACAGCAGCACCAATATCAGCAAGGCTCCCGTAAAACGAGCGCCTTGCATAGTTGCCTGATATAAAGCTATGGCATTGAACAGGCGCTCCCGAGGCAAAGTGTTGGGAAGGAGAGCCTGAGCCGCGGGCATCTGAGTGGCCCTGGCTGTCCCATTTAGCAGGGAGAGCAGTACGAGGTGCCAAGGCTCGATGGTCCCGCTGACAACCAAAAGGGCCAGCAGCAGGTTATGGGAGAAGTTGACGGCGTAGGCCCAGGCCAGAACAGTGCGGCGATCGAATCGGTCTGCGAGGAAACCGGCAAAGGGCGCCACCACTATAGAAGGGATCATGGCGGTGTAGGTTACGATACCGGCCCACACGGGGGAGCCCGTTAAGGTAAACACCAGGGTTCCTCTTGCTACGATAAGAGCCCACGCCGATGATTGGGAGCAAAGGGTAGCTCCCCAGAGCTTGCGGTAGTCCGGGTATCTGAGGGCAGGCAAATACTGAGCGCCAAGTAACTGGCCCGCCCCAGCTAAACTGACCACGATCCTCCTCAGGAGATAGTTGGTGGTGTCGGGCGTATTATACCACCGTCCGTGCTTAGCGCCCAGAAATGTTTGGGATGATTGGCTAGGATTTGTAGTCTTAGGCTGTCCCAGGCTATGTATGGGGTTGGGGTAGCTCCTCGGCGAAATCCAGGATGGCCCTGGCTAGCTCCTGGGGGCGCTGGAGGGGAATGTCGTGGATAGTGTCCTCCATGTTCAGCACTTTAACCTGGGGGAGGAGGGCCTGGGCTTTCTCGTTCATCGTCTTTTTCATCTCCTGAAATAAGGCAGTCCGCTCGTCCACGGGCTCGCTCCAGGCAGGTACCAATAGCACTGGGCACATTATCTGGCGGAATAGCTCCGAGGGTTTGTGTTCCCAGAGGGCTCTAACTATCTTCATGTGGTTCTCCATCTTTAGGCGAGGACGGATGGCTCCAGACGGTGATATATGGAAGCAGGCCAGGAGAATAGCCTCCTGCTGAGGGTTCCAGATGGCTGCAAGATCCCCCTGACTCGCCCGCTGAATGAGGTCCTCCACAGTCATGCCAGTGAAGTCGGGAGGGGTCAGCTCTTGTTTGGTACGCTCCCAGGTGAACCCTGGAAGAACAGTGGGCTCTATAGTTCCTCCATCCGCTAACACCAGACCCACAATCGAATGGGGGAAGGATGCCGCATAATGTAGGACGGTGTTGCCACCCCAGGAATGGCCTACCACCAGCGGCCTCTCCTTGCCCAGCTCTTTGATGAAGGAGTGGAGGTCTTTGGCGACTGTATTGAAGTCATAACCTTCGTTTGCTTGGTGACTCTCTCCATGCCCCCGCTGGTCCAGCGCCACCACCTGGAGGTGGGGCGTCAGCAGTGGTGAACCAGATCCCAGATGTGGCTCGTAGAGGCCAAACCATGTACCAGGACGGTGGGTCGTCCTATTCCTCCCCAGTCTCTGTAGTGAAACTTGAGTCCTTGCAAAGTTACAAACTTATCGGACACATCCAGGCTCATACCTCTTCTCCTAAAATGGGTATTATTCAAAGCTGTACAAGGTCATAGGGGTAATCCAACGATTCGGCAGGTCAAAAGGGCGACGAGGGTTAGGAGAGCTACCAGCGTCCCCACTACTAAGAACCAGTGTCGTGCCTCCATTGCGGGTCTCCTTAGCGCGACTCTGCCCTAGCATGCCGCAGTCACCAGCTTGCTCAATCATATCTTTCTTCCCCAGTGACGTCTAGTTGAGTAGGTTCACATCTCGCTTTTGTGACGAGGCCAGCTTTCAAAGTCCTTGAGCCTCTCAGATTGCGGGTTGAAGGGGGTAAAGTAGAACAGCAGAGATATAATCTTAGTCGACTTGACGGGAAAAGTAAGAAAGTATACATTCTGGGTAGTGAAGGGTAGCGGACATGCTGCAACTGATAGTGAGCACCAAAGACTACCAGTTTGGGTAAGGGTAAAGAGAGAGCAGGAGACAGGAGGGACACCATGACAGCGAGAGAGAAGCCGATGGTGTTGGTGGTAATGCAGCTAACGGGAGGAAACGACTATTTCAACACGCTGATACCCTACACGGACCCTTTGTATAGGGACTACCGTCCCGGGGTAGGGATACCGGAGGAGGAGATACTGCCCCTGGATGAGAAGCTGGGGCTACACCCGAGCATGGGGCCTATAAGGGAGCTGTATAAAGAGGGGAAGGTAGCCATCATAAACGGAGTAGGGTGGCCCAACTCGCCGCGCTCCCACTTTCGAGCGCTGGACATCTGGCACACCTGCGAGCCGGATAAGCTGGGAACGGAAGGATGGCTGGGGCGAGCGATAAGGGAGCTAGACCCGCGGAAAGAGAACGTGGTGACGGGGGTGAGCTTTGGGCATGGGCTACCGCGAGCTCTGGCGGTACAGGGGGTGCCGGTGGCGTGCGTGATGGAGCTAGAGAGCTACGGATTGCTGCCTGGGATAACGGACGTAGAGCAGCGAGAGAAGGTATTGGGGAGATTTCGACGGATATACTCACCGGCGATAGGGACAGGGCCGACGATGGAGTACGTGGCGCAGACGGGGATAGATGCGATGAGTGGGGCGGACATACTGAAGGTAGCGCCGGAGCGGTACAGCTCGAGTGTAGAGTATGGGGACAACCCGATAGCGAAGAACCTGAAGGGTATAGCGCAGGTACATACAGCGGAGCTGGGGAGTCGTATCTTCTGGTGCGAGCACGGGAGCTTCGACACGCATGCGGCGCAGGCCCCGGACCTGACCCGGTTGTGGGACGAGATCTCCCAGGGTATCACCGACTTTTTTGATGATCTAAGGGAGCATGAAGTAGCAGAGAACGTAGTGATGCTGCTGTTCAGCGAGTTTGGGAGACGGGTGAGGGACAACGGAGGAGGGACGGACCACGGAGCGGCGGGGGCGTGCTTTGTGATAGGGGATAGAGTAAAGGGGGGGATGTATGGGGAATACCCCTCCACCAAGGATGAGGACCTATCCCAGGGGGACCTGGCGCCGAACCTAGAATTTCGGAGCGTGTATAGCACCCTACTAGAGAAGGGGCTAGGGCTAGAGGCCAGACCCATAGTGAACGGAGCATTCGAGCAGCCGGCCTTCCTTTAGAGCAGTGAAGGCTGGGCTCCTGGGCTTACCTCAAGAGAAAGTCCAACTCCGTGCGTCGCTCTTTCCGTCATGATGGATGTCAGTCTCGCCATCTTCAGATGCTTTTCCGAGTTGATCTAGGAGGCAGCATCCTCTATTTGGAGTATTCACCAGAAGGTCGGGCCTGATAGTCCCCGTGTAGCAGCGCTGGTATAAGACTCCCTCACAGCTTCCAGATGGTGGGCATTGAACACCAGCACTTCAAACTGGCTCCTTGCGAAATTCATCAGCGGACACCCCTTTACTAAACCCAACCATGTTTGTATGATGGTCTCCCCGGCCACCGGGAAAGCTGTGGGGCCTTTACCTCGGTCCCTGGGTGCCAAAACACCCTTAATAACATCTCCCGTCCCGTGCGGTGCGGCCTGTAATCGGGGTTGTGGCCGGGGGATTAAAAGCTCCAACCGCAAAAGCGAGTGGGACTTTTGGTCTAAAGACCGCCCTTCTGTTAACAAATACGAAATAGAAGGGGAAATGGATCAGTGGCATCTATAAAACGAAAAACGCCCAGGATTTTGGCACGCCACTCTCCTGGCAATGGAGAGTGAACACTACTTTCAGCCATGGGTGCGTCAAAGAAAAAGGGGTGCTGCAACAGTCGGTATTAGGCTTCAAGGTTCGATCTTGCGAAGGTTTTGGCTCAAACTTGCGTTGAGGTCGGCCAAAATGGGACAGAGCCTTCTAAACGTTGGCTTGAGCACGCTACCGGATGCGCCTTACACCCTGGAATACCGCCCAGACATTGCGTAGAGCACCCGGGTTCGAGTGGGGGGTCTCCATCTACAAGTATCATGTCGGCCTGTTTGCCCACCTCGATGGTGCCCACCTGATCCTGTATGCCCAGGAGGTTGGCCGCCTCGCTGGTAGCTGATTCCAAGGCGGCCTTAGGGCTCATCCCCACATCTACCATCAACTCTATCTCTCGTGCAATAAAGCCATGGCGTACTGGAGAACCGCCTGCGTCGGTGCCAGCGGCTATCTTTACTCCCGACTGCATCGCGCGCCGGAAGCTGGCCTTGGAGTTCTCCTTACGATCCAGATTGTCAGCCATCTGTTCCCTGGACATCCCAAACTGCTTCCCAAGGCGCTCTCGGATGTCCCAGGTGGACATAGTAGCCACCAAGTAGATGTCCTTTTCCGCCATCAGGCGGATGGTCTCCTCGTCCAAGTAATAGCCGTGGTCAATGGAGTCGACTCCCGCCTCCACCGCCTGGCGGCTCCCCTCGAATCCAATACAGTGAGCTGCGATTTTCAGCCCAACTTCATGGGTGGCTCCCACGGCCACGTCGAGAGCATCCGGGCCGAGGCTGCCAAACTGCTCACCATTGGGCCTGATCCCCGTGGCGCCCACTTTTATAAGGCCCGCTCCTCTAGCAATCTGCTCGCGGATAGCAATGAGTAACTCTTCCGGAGTCTCGATGTGCCGGGTAAGGCCGGGAGGCCAGGTTCCTGGAAACTGGAGCCATTCTCCCGCAGCTAAGATACGGAGTCCCAGGATTGCCCCTGCCGCTGCCTGATCCGCGATAAGGATGTTGATTCCAAACCGAGCTCCCACATCTCTGGCCGAGGTCACCCCAGACAAGAGCGCCCGCCTGCAATTGCCCACTGCCTTAAGGGTAAAAACCTCCTGGGTATCACCCAGCAAGCGGTTCATGCTATCCATTCCCCCATCGCCGGTGAAGTGTTCATGGCAGTCAATCATTCCAGGGATAAGAGTCAGTCCCTCACCGTTGATGTCCTCCTGGTGTACATGCCTCCGCGGCCGGGCCGTCTGCTCCCCAATCCAGCTTATGATCCCATTGGTCACTTGCACGCTGGTCTGGGCTACGGGCTCAGCCCCGGTGCCATCGATAAGTGTCACATTTCGGATTACCAGGTTCATACCACCCTCCTCATACCCTCTTTCGAACTAGAACTCCGCGTATAAGTCCTTTTGTGATCGCCTAAACTCAAGAGCGGCGTCTAATGCAACCGAAATCTATATTTTCGAGATTCTAGCAGATGGGATGCTTGTGGAGGCCCTGGTCGTCAATGTCGTGGATGGAGACACCATAGATGTGCCGATCAATGGCCGCCAGTACTCAGTACACTACATCGGAGTGGACACCCCGGAGACGAAACATCCAGCCCGTGGCGAGCCAATAAGGCGTAGTAGAGGATCAGACTGGCAATTTTGAGAAGGATGTGTCAGAAACCGGCTAGTATGGGCGGCTGCAGAGGTATATCAACCTTTGTGTCGTTGTCATGAGATGCCTCCGACGGCGTCTTTCGCTCTCTCGGCACCAGCTACCACCTGCCAGGATTCTCCCTCTTGATCTTACACCTCTGCGTGAGTTTATTAACCGGATATCCCCTAGGACTAACGACAACCCTTCCCCAAGCCAGGGCAAACTTCTTATTTAGTGATAGGAATCGGCCTTTTATGTACGACACACCGGTGGATGTAACATCTACAGGTTAAACTGGGGGTCCACGTAGTCCATTTCCTTGACATAAATCTGGAGGCGCTTTCTAAATTGATCGACGATGATGATCCTGTTCGTTTCTTGGTCAATGCCTATCCCTGCCGGCATCCTGAACTGCCAAATCCGTTCCGGGTGCTTGGCGCGCCGAATCGCGTTGGCAATGTCGAGATTGGCGTCTACCTGCTGCCGGGCCCACTT
Organism: Dehalococcoidia bacterium; assembly: GCA_965248115.1. Classification (GTDB taxonomy): domain Bacteria; phylum Chloroflexota; class Dehalococcoidia; order Lucifugimonadales; family CBDFII01; genus CBDFII01. Next base: position 663,502 of record CBDFII010000004.1, on the reverse strand, counting down.
CCCAAACTGCTGTGCATCTCCATAAAGGGAGGTGATGAACTCTCCATCCGAGGTATATATCTGGACCCGGTTATTGGCCCAGTCCGAGACATAGACATCGCCATCCTTGTCAACAGACACATGGGAGGGGTGGTTGAGTTCACCGGTGTCGGCTCCCTCTAGCCGGAAGAGGTGCGAAAACGTTATGTTTCTGGGGTAAGACGTGGGATATTTGAGCTCCCCAGCCCCAGGCGTCGGGCGGCCAAACTGGGCGAGAAAAGTCCCATCGGGGTTGAACTTCTGCACTCGGTGGTTCTTCCAGTCAGCCACGTACACATCACCCTTGCCATCAATCGCGATCCCCCACGGCATGTTGAATTCGCCTTCCCCGCTACCGTAGTGACCCCACCCACCAAGGAATACGCCGTCTTTGGTGAACCTCTGCACCCGATGATTGAGAGCGTCCACCTCGTACAGGTTGTCCTCCCCATCAAATGTAATGTCAGAGGGGCCGTTGAGCTCTCCAGGGGCACTACCTGGGGTGCCCCACTTGCTGAGGAAATTTCCATCCTCGTCGAAGATGGAGATACGTTGAAGGTACTCGTCGGACACATAGACGTTCTCATCCTTGTCCAGGGCAACGGAGGAGGGCCACGTGAATAGGCCATCCTCCGTACCTCCGTGGCCGATCGTAAGGAGATACTCCTCCTCCAGTGGCCCTCCTATTTTTATTTTAGCCACACGCGGATAAAAAGTCGTACCCGTTGCCCTGTTCGCCACGTATGCAACGCCGCCCTTGCCTACTGCAATCCCGTTAGCCACTGCGAACCCGGGTGCCCCCCTAGATTGCGATCTACCAATTTCGTGGCTCCAGTTGTACACTCGGCCGCGGGCAATGGTTATAAGTGCCATCAGTCCCCTCCCTTCTTAATCCCTATTGGAACTGATATGTGATTAGTTAAGCTGGTACTCTGGAGCAGCCACGATGAGTTGCAAGAGCTGCGTAACCCTATGGGCCGAGATGTTGGCTTCCTCTTCTGTCCCCCAGCATACTAGGTTACCTTCCTGGGCCTGCTCCACCAGCTGGCGATGGGTCTGTTCGCTAACCTCCAGCGGCCCCATCAGGTCCAAGCATAGGTCCACCAACTCCTCTGGGGAAAGGGTACCGTGAGCGCGAACCCTTTCTACTATGACCTGGACACCGGGCTGCGTAAGGTCACCCACTTGCTGAGATGTGAAGTTAATCCGGCTCATTACAGACCCACTGTTGAGCCATTCCTTTCCGGTATGCCACCCCTCTACGCTGGGCGGATTCATTAGGTCCTGCCCCATATACGTGGGCTGCATCCCCCACTTTTTGTCATGTGGTGTGGGGAAGGTGATTCCACTTTCTCAATCGACATCAAGCTGTCAGTTGGGATGCCAAGGGTGATGCTCACCTTGTTGTCCTTGTCCACGAGAATCTGATCGACGAGCAACCGCAGCACGTCCCTGCGCTTCTCGTCGGGGAGTTCATCGAGCCTGTCGCCGAATTCCCCGGCCCACTGGATGAGATTCTCCATCATGGTCCTCTTCTCAGATGCGCCAGACTCCCTGGCACGGAGGTCATCCAGATCTGCTCGTGCGGTTTCCAGCCGTTCCGTGATGAACTTGCGTTGAAGGTCGAGCTGGTCCTCTGTAATCTTCCCAGACACGAACAGGCGAATGGCCCTTTCCTCCTCAGTCTGTACCTTCCGAAGCTCACGCTCCGCTTTGGCGGACCGCTTTTCCAGGGCACCGTCTTCCTGAGTGTCCATAGCCTCAATGCCGGCGACAATGAGTTCGGGATGCTGGATCATCTGCTTGACCTGGCTCCAGACCAACTCCTCCAGGCGTTCCGCCCTGATCATCGCTGGCCTACGGCACCGGAGGCCGTCGCTGAGCATTCCGTAGCAGTGATAGTGCCGCTGAGGGGTGACCCTATCCTGCCTGTGGCGCTGGCCATTGCGTTTGAGGTAGGTGCGGTTGGAGGAACGGGAGGCGAAGAGCCGCCCGCATTCGGCGCACTTAGCGAGGTGTTGGAGCAGGTAGAATGTCTTGGTGTTGCGCGTGGATCGCACCCTTCGTTGTTTCTTTAGGTCCTGCGCCCTCTCCCAAGTCTCCTCGTCCACCAGCGAGGGGATTCGGACCTCGATCCAGGAGTCCTTGGGCTGCGGATAAACCGACTCCCCTGCCTCCGTCACAATCCACCGGGTCTTGCCGTACCACCAGGTGCCTGTGTAGGTCTCGTTGCCAAGGAGGAAGCTGACGTATGCCTTGTGCCAACGGGAGCCGGCCTTCCTCGTCGGGGCGTTGTCCCTGGTCAACTGTCGGACGATGGCCGTCCCAGCCATGCCTTCATGGACGTACATTTGGAAGACTCGGCGGACCACCTCGGCCTCCGGCTCATATATCTCCAGCTTGCCGTCCTGCCCGGTACGATAGCCGTAGGGAGGTGCTCCCGCGGGCATTCGGCCTCGCTTGGCCGAGCCCCGCTTGCCCATGGTAGTCCTCTACCGGAAGTTGTCCAGCTCTATCTTGCCGATTGCCGCCATGAGCCCAAAGGTCTTTCATGTCGATGGCGTCCATGACGGCTTCCAGGTTGATGTGATAAGCCTCCACCACCTCCATAAGGGCGGCGGCGGGGTACATGCCCCTACTCAGGCGGTCCGACTTCCAGCAGACGATGGTGTCGAACCTTCCCCGTCTGGCGTCGGCCAGCATCCTCTGGAACTCGGGGCGCTTCTTGGTCCAGCCCCTGCCCCACCTCCTGATAGCGTGCGGTGATGGTCAGCCCCTTACGCTCGCAGTAGGCTTCCATAGCACTGATCTGCTCGGAGATGGAGGTCTTGTCCTCTGTGTCTTGGCTCTTGTCGGAGACGCGGGCGTAGATGGCCGCCCTCTGTCCATTTGCCTGTCTCTGTGTCCTGGTATAAGCGCTATTTGCTTATGGAGGAGAGGGCGGCGTGAACTGGAATAATCTTGTCAAAGCTGCTAATGGAGAAGACTTCATTGATGGAACCAGAGAGTGAGCAGACGCCGAACTTCCCAGAACGGCCCTGCATTTGGCGTGAGATGAGCAGGATGACCCTGAGACCGGCACTGCTAATGTACACAAGCTGCTCCAAGTCCAGAACTAAGGCCGGTACGGTTTCCGCCAGTAGTGCTTCTAAGGCCTCTTGGAACTCCTGCGCATGCTGCTGTCAACGCGCCCGGCAACGGACGCCACCAGCACGCTGTCCTTGCTCTCTCCACTAACAGTGAGGTTTTTGCCGTCGGCCGCGGTCCTAGCTTCTCCCCGCTGATCGTCTGTGCTCATAGGAAGCTGCTCCTTCCGGTGGACTCGCTCGGGTTGCTGAAGGGTTGTAGCCTCTCTTGCTGGCGCATGGGTCTGGCAACAATCCTGCACATCACCTCATCCTGAAAGTTGACTCATGTCGACCCAGGCCGAGCCGAACCCAAGCGTTATGCAGGCTGATTATAACCTCACCAGGGCTATGGGTCCGGTGCTCTAGAGGCCCACTTTGGCGGCCCTTAGACGCGTAGGCTCGGACCGCGGTGGAGTGCACATCCAGAACCGAAGCGACAAGCGTTGCCAAGGAGACTGCCGGGCGTGGAGCATAGATCATTCCCATGGTGACCGGGCGCCTGCCAGTGGCATCTGCACGGACCTAGCTCCGCTGCCATTATGTGTGGCCCAACAGGTGACTGGCCGGAGTCGTCGCCCTCGCCTCTTTGCTCCACTTAGACATCCGAAAGCACTCGGGTGCTGTAGATGGGCTGCGACACAACAGGCTTTTACAGGCCCGAGACCAGCCTTGCCGGGAGGCGCTGCCTGGAATGAGCGCCGATGCTATGGATACCCGTTGCAGGGCGATATTGGACGCCACCGGTGAGGCGGAGTTGGAGGTGGAGAAGCAAAGGGTTTGCACTGATTAATCAGATGTGATGTCATCGTGTTGTCACGTACTCGGAATGCCTAGTCAGGGTCTGAGTATAGACAAGCCCATTCAAGCAAAGGTTTTCTCGCCACGTCGGCAAATACTTAAGATACCCATAATTATGCACCACATGGCGCGTCACTTTACGTCATCACTCGGGGGAGGGCCTTCATGGGAGATGCTCCTGTCCACAGTGTATTGGGGCCATGGCGATGGCCTTTCTGCTGGGCGTCGGTGCCTTCTTTGCCGCTGTGCCTGTGGGCATTACTCTGGCGGTCCTTATGAAGTATATCGGCCGCCGGATTGGAATCAGTGAGGATACGCCCATTGGGATAGTGTTCGTGGGCATGTTTGCCCTGGGGTCCGCACTGCTCTCCTCGGCGACCACTGTCAGCGTAAACATTGAGGACCTGCTAGGGCAAGTCCTAGAGATCTCGCAGACAGACGTTATAGTTTCCTTTGCCTGGCCGGGTTAGTGGCGGTGGGCTTATACTTGTTCCATTGGCCAGCTGGTCTGCACTACCTTTAACCCTATTGGCGCAAAGGTAATGGGCATCAGCGCGGACATAGTGGAGTACGCGCTGATGAGCCTGTTGGCCTTGGCTATCGTCGTTCACATCCAGGCAGCCGGACCGGCCACGATTCTTGTAGCTACGACGCTTTTCGCTGTGACTGCGTTGGTGAAGAGCGCCTGGCAGGCCTGGGCGGCAGAGGCCATGCCCCTCAAACTGCCGAGCAGTAGAGGCATGATGTCCCGCGGAGAATCCCGAAATGCCGCCAGTGCGCACGGGGCGATCGAAGCAATCGTTCATGCTGGACCTGGAGCGGCGCTTGCGCCTAGTCGTGGGGCCATCTTCCTCCACGAGCTTGGGGAGCTCCTCCTGGGCGTTGCGGATAACCTCCGACTGTTCGACAATCTTGTCGTACAGGTCTGCCCTACCAAGTGCGACAGTGTGGAAGGCGGCGGACCATTATTGGAGCGGCCCGTCACGTTCCAGATAGGGGCCGCACGAAGAATCAGGCCAACACGTTTATGCGTCCTTGCTGGGCTCACCAGCGTCGGTGTCAGTGGTGGATTGAAGCAGATGGTACACCCGCTCCGCCAGCTGGTTCACCTGCTCCCGAAGACCCCTTGTGCGCTCACTGATCTCCAGCCGCATCTCCTCGCCTGAGCGTGGCGCTGCGAGGACCCCAAGGACAAATCCTACAAGCCCGCCCAACAGGAATGCGTTAGTGAAGCTGTGCCCGTTGTCATTCGCCATCTGTTGTGTCCTCCTTTCTCTTTCTTGCGTTTCGGTTGGCTCTTCTGCCAACCGCAGCCCGGAGCAGGAACCCGGTCAACTTACCTAACCCAGAAGCAGCGCTTGAGAAGAGGTGTGACCTTCCCGTCAGGGTGTCCTTCAGGGCTCGGCTTCCCTCTTGGATGTTGTGGGCAGAATTCTTGACAGCCGTCAGGATGGCGCTCGCTCTCTTGAAGACTAAGATGGCGATCACAGTGATGACCAATAGCCAGACGACAACCACGCCACTGGCGATGATGATGGCCAGGTCTCTGAGAAACTCTAACAGTGTGCGGTCTCCCATGCCGTCCCCTTTGTGGTGCCTTCCCCTATTCTACCACCAACAGCCGACGATTACAGGCAATAAGTGTCACTTAGTTTGCATATAAGTGTGTAATTCCCATCGTGACGTCATTGGATAATAACGGTGACTTTGCCAACGTCTGAACAACGGCGGCCTGCCCGTAACTTGACACCGATGGGGCACTTTGCCATACTACCCCTGCTGTAAGCCGCCTGGAGAATCTCATTGGAGGAGTATATGTTCCCCATGTAGCTTCCCGGTGTCAGCGGCCAACTCCCTCGCGTTGTATCGCAACCATTGCCTTTGCCTTTGGTAGGGCTGGAAAGGAGGGTATTCGTGCAAGACCAAAGGGAAACCAATGACGCTGGCAAGTCAGCTGAGGAAGAGACGCCCAAGAAGCCAAACATTCTGGATAGGATAGAGACGCACATCCAGTCCAATACACTCCGTGGGTTCATTGCGCTCATCCCGCTGCTGGTCACCGCCATCCTTATCTTGTTTTTCGTAGATAAGGCGGACGGATACGTTCGCCAGTTGCCATTTGTGGAAGGGCGTCCGTGGGACTTCTTCGGCATAGGGCTTATCGTCATAGTAGTGGTGTTTTACCTTGTGGGGCTGGCGGACTCTACCCCTCTCCACAAGTTCATGCTCTTTAAGGATGCTGTATTGAGCCGCATACCTCTGGTGAAGACCTTCTACCAGGTCGCCCAGCAGGCGGTAACGTCCCTGACTTCTTCCTCTACCTTCACGCGCGTGGTCTTTGTTGAGTGGCCTAAGGACGGCATGGTGGCCATGGGTTTTGTCACAGGGAGGATCTACTCCAAGGATAAAGGTGAGTCTCTCGCGGTAGTGTACATTCCCACAGTCCCGAATCCTACCTCGGGCAACATGGCCTTTGTGCACGAGGACGACGTGATGGAGACCAACATAAACGTCGACGACGCTATGAGGCTAGTGTTCTCCGGTGGGATTGTTTTGCCCAAAGAGTTGACGTTGGCCCGTGCTCCTCGGGAGCATCAAACTGAAGGAGCAACTCTGGTTGGTCAGTACCAGCCCTTTGGGCGGAACAGAACTTAGAATAACGGTGGCGGTTAGTCCAATGGCCCAGCAAGGGGCTGTGCAGGCCAATGCCCTCCTAGGCGCCTGGGGAGTTGTCCTATTTGCAAAGGCTTCCATCTCGCTGATTTGCTCGGATATGGAGGTCTTGTCATCCTCGGCCTGACTCTTGTCCGATACGCGTCCGTAAATGGCCGCCCGAACCTTTCCTTCGGTTGTCCTTACCGTAGTAGCCTCCTCTCACTCACAGCTGTCTGAAATGAAAGAGATCCACCTCCTGTCGGGAGCGGGTCTGGGAGTAATACAATTGCTTCGCATCACCTGTCTCAGTCAGGCGGCGCCGAGGCCTGGGGCGTTAGCGCATCGCCGGGCCAACCTCTACCCAGCGTTCTAAAGCGATTGGCGTGGCGACGCAAAGATGCGGTGCTCCGCCCTTCAGACGCTCAGTAGCCCTCGCACTCGTTGCCTAAGCCGTCTACGTGCCGGTAGTCTATCATCTACGCCTCATCGAGGACGACCGCCTGGGCAAGGGGCATCCTTCGAGGATCGAGATAGGGCTCCTTAGCGAAGGCCAGATTGTCCCACATTGACGTCGCGATCTCCACTGCCTTGGCCAACACATCCAGCCACCTTCGCTTCGTCTCCACCCAACGTTGGCGAGACTGGTAGGGTTGGGGAGCCGATGCAGGCCGAGCGCTCCAGGGGCCTGGCGTTCTTGGACCGCATCAGCTCTCCGCCTCGTCACTGTGCATGTCCATCTCAGCGGGAGGGAGCTTGTCCTTGGTAGAGAGCTTGTTAAGAAAACTGGTGTTGTAAATGCCGTGCGACATATAGTCCCAATCACGAGCTACCATCGCATCGCGAATGTCAGGAAAGTGATCCAATACAGCCTCGTTGAGGGAGACGTTGCACCTAATCTTATGATGGTCCATGACTCCAGTATGCCCCAGAAAGTCACCCGATTGCCGTGTCTGTGCGTAGCGTGATACGCCTGGGTGAGGGGTACGGGGCCAGGAGTCCCGGAAGTCGTTCGAGGGCGGGAGTAATTCGTAGTGCTCCAGGTTGGGTGCTACTCACAGTGCACTGGGATATCGACCGCCAGCTCCACAAACTATCATGCCTGCAATGGCTTGAATGCGAGGTTTAACCTGGTACAATTACTGGGGGCAGGTCAATGTCGCATAGGCAGTTCGCCGTTGATTGTCTCAAGTCCCGGGTGATGTCCGAATGCCGAACGACCGGCCACAGACTTGCTGGGTCTGGGAGTAGACTCTCAGCCACCTAGTAAGACCGAAGCACGTAACACAGAGAGCCCTGTCTCCCCGGAGTAGTGGCCGGTGGCCGGAACGAGTCAGTAGATATGCGTCTGCATTAAGGCGGCCGTCGATATTTCTATATCCTGGATCGCCTGGGACATAGTCCGACCGATGAGGTCAAGCTTGCGCACCTGCTCGATGCGGTCCGATGCCTTGTCCAGTTCCCTCTTGGACAACAGTCCCCTGAAGATGCCGCATGCGTCGGCTAGGCAAATGATCACCACATCGCGCGGGTACGGTATCTCGTCGCTAAATAGCACCCCCATGATGCGCAGCTTCACCTCGCGCTCGGCCTCTCCACCAATCGTCGGGTAGCGCCTAGACCGGAACACCCACAGGAATCGGTCATCGCGTCGCTCCAAGATGCCTTGGGCGACCAGTCGGGAGAGAGCCTCCTCATAGATGCTGTTGGCGCGGCTTGCCGTGTGCTCTACCCAGAAACGGGTGTCGTGCTTCTCCCCCGCTTCGATGTCGGCCAGCGTGGGGTCGAGCAGGCTGTCATCCACGGGTGCGGCGTCGACCAGAATCAGATTCTCCAGGTCGGTGTCGATGCGATTCTCCAGCGCCAGGTCCATCAACACGCCACCGGCGAGGGCATAGCCCAACGACCATCTGGTCACGTGTGCGAACTTTCCGTCACTGTCGTTGAGCAGGAGCAGGATGATTTCCTCGGCGAATCTGAGCACGATGCTTGTCCTCCCAAATAAACGCGATTACATCTGGCGCCACGAATGACTAGATTATAGGTCATTCTATCCTACCTGGCGGCGTCTCCGCAAGACCGTCACTATTGCCAGCAGTGGTCGATCTCCAGGGCTTCGTAGATTCTTACTAACTTTAGCCGGTTTAGTTTGTCCTCGTAGACCTGGTGGGTCACACGGAATTCAATATGGAGGGGATGCTGGTCTGTAGTGTCTATGACGAGGTCGGTGTCGCGCTTCCAACATTGGCGCCCACCAACCGCGCCTGGGAGATGTGGAGCCCGGTCGCGGGCCTGGCGGGAGCGTGGCCGACAACGCATACAAACACCAGACGCGGCGACACGATCCAACAGTTCTGTCTGAGGTGACATGACATCTCTGCGAGAGGTCCCCTAGACTCACACGAAGGATCTAGGCGCGAGGGTGTTCCGTTCTGGAGATTCTCGTCTCCCTTGTGGGCAAGAGGGCGAACTGACTAAGGTCCCACAAGAGATCGCTTTGGCCTAGGATCGGCAATCATTGGATATATTCCCCCCAAAATGCCACAGGCAGGATAGGAGCCGTCGTTGAGTTCAGGCGATACATCATCCGTCCTTGTAGCCGTTGCTTTGGTGTTGCTCTTGACCTTACCGGGCCTGGCTTTGCTTTATGGGCGGTCGTCCGATCCAAGTCGCTGCTGTCGGTGGTGATGCAATGTTTCTACATCGCTGCTTTGGCTAGTCCGCTGTGGTTGATTGTGGGCTACAGCCTAGCTTTCGGGGACGATGTTGGTGGAATTGTGGGTGGGTTGGAGAAGGTCTTTTTCGCATATATAGGAACTGATGCACTGCACGGTTCTATTCCGGAGATCGTATTCGCCATCTTTCAGATGACCTTTGCCATTATTACTCCAGCTCTTATTGTGAGCGCATACGTGGAGCGCACCAAATTTTCGTCAGTGCTAATCGTGGCAGCGCATGGGTACTCCTGGTGTACGCGCCCATCTGCCATTGGGTATGGGGCGGAGGTTGGCTGCAGGAACTGGGTGTGATGGACTTCGCGGGAGGATTGGTTGTACACACCAGCGCGGGAGCATTGGCCCTGTTCGTTGCTGCGGTAGTAGGAAAGCGCCAGGGTTTTCCAAACCAAATCCAACCGCCGCATAACCCCGGCATGACGTCGTCCACTGCGGGGATGTTATGGGTGGGCTGGTTTGGATTTAATGGGGGTAGCCAGTTGGCCGCAGACGGCGGTGCCGGCATGGTCATCGCCGTTAGTCACATTGCTACCGCCAGCGGTGCCATCGCCTGGGCGACCTTGACTGAATCAAGTTTCGCAAGCCTTCTCTGGTGGGCACCGTCACCGGGGTGATTGCGGGCTTAGCCACCGTCACGCCCGCCTCAGGCTACGTTGGTCCAGCGGGCGGTTTGATTGTGAGTGCAGTGGCCGGCGTGGTATACTTCTTCGCCATCGACATAGTAAAGTAGCGATGGAAGATTGACGATTCCCTTGATGTCTTTGCCGTTCACGGAGTCGGTGGTATGATAGGATTGCTAGTAGCATTCCTGGCAGTGGCTGTCCTTGGTGGCAACGGACTGACGGTTGAGAGCGGTGCGATAGGCTCCCAGTTAGGGGTGCAGGCCCTGGGAGTGGTTGTCGCGGTGGCTTGGGCGGCTGTACTCACCTTGATTATCGTGAAGGTCGCTAACAGGCGGCCTGAGGGTTGACGAGGAGGATGAGTTGGTAGGAATTGACCTGGCCACCCACGGAGAATGCGGCTATGACTTGTAGGGAAGCAGATGATAAGTTGGGATGAAACTGAGAATGGCGGGGGTTCAACCCCATAAACTTTATCCGGTCCACGAAGCCTTAGTGGACATTGGGGTCGCTGACCTAACGGCAACCGAAGCGAAGGGTTTCAGGAAGGGGTCGAGCATCAGGAGATCCACCGTGGGGCATGGTACAGGGTTGCCTTCATACCCATGGCAAAGATTGAGACGGTAGTGGAAGATGGGCTGGTTGAGCAGATGGTGTCTGGCATTCGTCAAACCAGCACCCCCAGTCCTGAGCAGAGCAGTAGGGTGTGGGTCTACGAGGTGCTGTCCGAGGTCGCCGGGGAAGACGATTCTCGGTAATCCCTCCATGTAGGTAAACAAACCAAAGGCGTTGCGGCCAAGCAGGGCGACAGTCGCAACATTAACATAATTGGAGATGTACTCAATGAGGGTTGACACGGAGCAACACGGGGATACGTTAATCGCAAAGACGGAGGGGCGGATCGATGGTGCTAATGCCCCGGAATTCCAGGTGGCTTTGGAGGCTGCCATAGATGCCAGTGAGCGTGCCGTAATCCTGGATATGGAGCAGCTATCTTTCATCAGCAGTGCGGGCCTTCGGGTGATTCTGTTGGTGGCCAAGGCATTGGAAAAGCAGAAAGTGAAGTTTGCGGTCTGTTCACTTTCGGAACCGATACGGGAGGTCTTCGAGGTCAGTGGGTTTGACAAGATTATCCCCGTTCACGCTTCTCAGGCTGAGGCCCTGGCCGCATTCAACGACTGACCAGTTCCGGGCTCTCACAGGATTCCAGGACTGAGACCCCGCCGTACGATGAGTTCAGCAGGCCTAAGGTAGAAGCGCCAGAGGATGATGGTAGTGCAGGAACCGTACAAGATCTTGGTAGTTGATGATGAGCCCGACCTGGAGCCCCTCATGCTGCAGCGTATGCGCCGGAATATTCGAGCGGGTCGCTACAGGTTTGTATTTGCCCAAAACGGCGTAGAGGCTTTGGAGAGGTTGAGCCAAGACGAGGACATCGACATGGTGCTCTCGGACATCAACATGCCTCAGATGGATGGCCTCACGCTGCTGGAGCAGATCCCCAAGGTTAACCCTAACATCCGCTCTGTAATCATCTCCGCCTACGGCGACATGAAAAACATCCGCACGGCGATGAACCGTGGCGCCTTTGACTTCGTCACCAAACCCATCGACTTCGAAGACTTGCAAGTGACCATAGATAGGACGCTGCGCCATATGGCCAAGTGGCGTGAGGCCCTCCTATCTCGCGACAAGCTGGTGGTTTTGCAGAACGAGCTAAACGTAGCCAGGAGGATGCAACAGTCCATTCTTCCCACCCAGTTTCCCAGAGGTCCCGGCTTTGGGGCGTACGGCAAGATGGAGGCAGCGCGCAACGTGGGAGGCGATTTCTTTGACATACTGTACCTGAACAATGGGCGGATCGGTCTTGCCATCGCAGACGTATCGGACAAGGGTGTGCCGGCAGCGTTGTTTATGATGTCCAGCCGTACCCTATTGAAGAGTGCAGCCATGGACAACACCGACCCCGGTGAGGTGTTGCGGCAGGTTAGCGGACTACTGCATGAGGACAACGAGGCTGGAATGTTTGTTACCGTTCTATACGGGGTGTACGATCCATCCAACAGAGAATTGACGTATGCCAACGGAGGACACAACAGTCCCCTAGTGGTCCATAGCGATGGGACATCTACACTACTTCCCTTGACAGACGGCATAGCCCTGGGGATTGCCCCTGATATCAAGTTCCGGCAGAAAATGGTAACCCTGTCCCCCGGCGATACGGTTGTTTTGTACACAGACGGTGTTACTGAGGCTATGAATGGCGATGGGGAGCAGTTTGGCCTTGGCCGCCTACGCAAGCTCTTTGAGGCTACCGCGCCCCAGGACCCTGAGAGAGCGAGTCTAGCGGTTTTTGAAGCCGTAAACGCGTTTGTAGGCGAGACCCCCCAGTCCGACGATATCACCTGCCTAACCTTCTATTGCAGCGAGACTTCGCCTTGAGCGCGAGGCTGTGCCTGAAGATTGAAACCAGACTGGACGAACTGGAGCGCCTTTCCGCCGCCGTAGAGGCCCTCGGGAGACAGGATCATTGGTCCTCCAGCCTCATCTTTCAGGTGAATCTGGTGCTTGAGGAGCTGGGGCTTAATATCATAAACCACGGACACGATGACGGCTTACACGAGATCGATATTGTACTGACTTCGGAGGCGCAGGTCCTCACCATTGAAATCACAGACGACGGTAAGCCATTTGACCCATTAAAGGATGCTCCCGCCCCCGATCTAGCAACCACTCTGGAGGATAGACCGGTGGGGGGTCTAGGTATACACCTTGTGCGTACGATGATGGATAAGATGTGCTATCGGCGGGAGGGAGATGGAAACCATTTGACACTGGTTAAGCACAGGGACTAATGAAGCGTATCCCCCGTTTTTCTACAGTTATACTGTTAGTGCTAGGCATCGGCGGGGCAGTGGCCGTTAGTCTGGGGGTTTGGGTTCTTCTTAGTGGTCCCCAGGAGACCCCCAAAGACTCGGGAGACGACGGTACCGTAGCACAGCAGGGCACGCCTGTAGCTAAAGTAACCTCCCTGTCAAGCATCGGCATCTCCGGTCAACGCATCCTTTTTGGACAGTCCGCCGCTTTTACGGGTCCGGCTCAAGAGCTGGGGAAAAGCATGCGACGGGGAATCGAAGCGGCCTTTCACGAGGTGAACCAGAAAGGCGGTGTCCACAGGAGACGGTTGGACCTGGTCTCCATGGACGACGTATACGAACCGGAAGCCGCCATCGCCAATACCCTCCACCTCATCGAGGAGGTGGTGGTTTTCGGCCTCATTGGCGCCGTCGGCACCCCAACCTCACGCTCGGCGGTCCCTGTGGCGGCAGCCAACGGAGTTCCCTACATCGCCCCCTTCACCGGCGCCGCCTTTCTTCGAGATCCCAAGCGGGACAACGTGATTAATCTGCGCGCCTCTTACAACCAGGAAACGGAGGAGATGGTGGCCCGTTTGACCGGTGACCTGGGACTGAAGCGTATTGCCATCATGTATCAAGACGACTCTTTTGGGCGTGCAGGGTATCGTGGGGTACGAAGCGCCCTGGAACGTCGGGGGATGAAGCCGGCGGCCATCGGGCTGTATCCGAGGAACACGACGGCGGTGAAGACCGCCCTTTTAGATCTGAGCCGGGGCTCCCCAGAAGCGGTGATCATAGTAGGAGCTTACCAGCCGGTAGCAGAGCTTATCTCCTGGGCGCGGCATACCCGTCTGGAATGGGTTTTCGTCACCATCTCCTTCGTTGGCAGCAACGCCCTGGCCACCGAGCTGGGGCCGGATGGCGAAGGCGTGTTTGTCACCCAGGTAGTGCCCTTCCCAACGGACGCATCCATCCCCATCGCGGCTTCCTATCTACGCGCCCTATCGGCCTACTCTCCCGAAACCATACCCGGATTTGTCTCCTTCGAGGGCTATCTGGCCGGTAGGCTGGCGATAGCCGCACTGGAGCGCTGCGGCCGCGACGTCGACCGAGCCTGCTTCTTGGACGGCCTTCGAAGCAACACCGTCATAGACCTGGACGGGTTCCGGCTCCGCTTCGGAGACGGTGATAACCAGGGATCAGACGCAGTGTTCTTCACCGTCATCGGCTCCGATGGTCAGTACCACTCCATAGACAACTTACGGGACACTGGGCTGTGAGAGAGCGATTCAAACGGCTGTTGGAAAGCCGCTTTCGCATATCCACCCAGCTGCAGTTGGCCATCTGGGGAGCGGTGGCTCTCACCATATCCGCCAGCCTGGTAGGATGGTTCTCCTTCAATCGAGTGGGTGACGTTCAGAGTCGAGTCAACGAGGGCAGCATTCCGGAGATGGCGGCGGCCTTTGGTGTTGCCCAGTACAGTGGAACTCTGGTGGCAGCGGCCCCGAGACTAACCACGGCGGTCACCACGGCCGAGTTCGACCAGGTAGTCCTCAGCATCAACGAGGCAGACCGGGCCTTTGAGGATCAGCTGGCCTTGTTGGAAGAGGGCGGCTCCGGAGACGAGGTTTTTGCCGAGGTCCGTACCCTTGCCGATAGCCTGATTTCCAACATCGAGGCTATCAAGAAGGAGAAGACCGAGTTCTTCGCCCAGGCAAAGGACACGGAAGCCCTGGGCAAGGAGTTGGCTGAGCTTCGCGGCCGGCTGGACGACATAGTAATCCCTGCCATAGACGCCCAGCTTTTCTACACTATGACTGGCTATCGGACCCTGGGCGAACCCGCCGTACCCAGATCGGAACACTTCTCGGAGGAGGAATTTGGCAACTATCGTCACCTTGCCCAGCTGCAGGCGGATGGCAATGTTGCAACGGAGCTGTTGGCCAGCGCCTTCACTCTCTCCGACCCTTCCCTTATCGAGCCGCTGCGGGAGCGGTTTGAGGCTGCTGCCAGCCGCATAGAGCGGAGTCTAGCAGCCCTAGAGGAGTCGCCGCTGCAGGCCGAGGTGTCACCTATCTTCGCCAGGTTGTTCGAGTTGGGGGTTGGGGATGAAAACGGCTTTGACCTACTGGCCCAACGACTTCTGCTTGCGGAGCGGCAGCAGAACCTCGTGGAGCATAACCAGGACATAGCCCTCGATCTGGTCGCCCACGTCGATGGATTGGTGAGCGCCTCCCGGACCAGCGCACAGGAGGCGACCCAGGCTTCCAGCCAGGCTATCTTCACGGGAAGCGTCCTACTCTTGGCTATTAGTGGCATAAGCATCGCCGGTGCACTGGTCATTGCATGGCTCTTTGTAGGCCGCATGTTGATACGTCGACTAAAGATGCTTTCGGATTGGATGCGCCGAATGGCCGGGGGTGACCTGGAGGCACGCGTTGAGATAGGGGGACGGGACGAGGTGGCCGATATGGCCGCCGCCCTGGAGGTGTTCCGTCGTCATGCTCTGGAGGTCCAGCGCCTGAACCTGGTGGAGAAACTGGCGGAGGAGCTTAGGGGTAAGAACGATCAGCTGGAAAGCGTGCTGGCAGACCTCCGCCGGGCCCAGGACCAGATAGTCATGCGGGAAAAGCTGGCGGCCCTTGGTGAGCTGACCGCCGGTGTGGCCCACGAACTCAGGAACCCGCTGAACTTCGTCAAGAACTTCTCGGAGGTCTCGGAGGAGCTCGTTACAGAGCTGAAGGAGGTTCTCGACGAAGGATATGCGAAGCTGAACGATGAGCAACGCGGGCTGATAGAAGAGATCTGCAGAGAGCTAAACGGCAACCTGGAACGCATCCAGTCTCACGGTCAGCGAGCCAATCGGATAGTTCACGATATGCTTCTCATGGGGAGGGACACGGGTGAGTTGCAGCCCACCAACATCAACAACCTGTTGGACGAACACGCCCGTCTGGCCTACCACAGCGCCCGCGTTGCGGACCCGGACTTCCAGTTGGACCTGCGCCAGGACATGGACCCGGATACTGGCGAACTTGAGGTCATTCCCCAGGAATTGGGCCGGGTCTTCCTGAACATGGTGAGCAACGCCTGCTACGCCACCGATGAGAAACGGCGTGGAGGGAAGGCAACGGGAGACAACGGTTCGCCCTACATGCCAACCCTCTGGCTAGCCACCCGCCGACGCGAGGATCACGCGGAAGTTAGCATCAGGGACAACGGAAACGGGATCCCAACAGACGTTATCGACAAGATCTTCAACCCCTTCTTTACCACTAAGCCAACAAACCAGGGTACGGGCCTTGGCCTCTCCATGTGCAGCGACATCGTGCGTCGTCACGGAGGGACCATCCGTGTCCAATCAGACCCAGGGGTCTTCACTGAGATGACCATCGAGCTGCCGCTGGAGCCGCCTTCAGCAACCGAGGAGGAGCAAGGGGACTCAGAAGCGCTGTAACCAACATGGTGCTGGGAGTCATGGATAGCATAGTCCCTCCTGTTGTATAGTTACATCCGTGAACTTCGACGCCTATGACCTCGACCCGTCCATAATTCAGTCAACAAAAAAGGCCCACACATATGGATAGGCAGGGGCAGCCACCGTCTTCAGACAATGGCCGCACCTGTGGATTATTGGTCAGCGCCCCGCACCGACTATCTCCTCCTCCCTTTCTTGCTCCAGTGTGAGCGCCCACTTGAACAGGGAGAGCGACGCGGCTTCCTTCTTACCGCGTCGGTTCTGTTTCTCCACGGGCTCCGCGGCCTTAAACTCCGCCCAGGAGAACAGCGACCGCTGGGTCTCCGGGGCTCCGTCGTGGTGACCGTTGGCCTCCTCCACGGCGGCGGCTCCGATCCCGTTCCGATGCACCTCGACCACCCCTCGCTCCGGCTCCACCCCCATGGCGCCCCACCCCTCGCCCACCAGCAGCTCTTCACCACTCGCTTCGGCCTCCCTTGCCTGGGCGAAGACCGCCTCCACCGACTCTTCGTCCTCATCGCCGTTGACGATCTTTCGCGCCAAGGCCAGCATCAGGTCATCCCCGTCGTCACCGTAGGCCGCAAGCCCGTCCTCGGGCAGTTCTCCCTCCACGGCGAGGGAGCTTTGCAGCTTCTTGGCTACCAGCTTCAATGCGTCGGCCTGTAGAGCGCCCCTGTAGGCCATGAACACGACCTTGACGGGCCGGGTCTGTCCGATGCGCCACGACCGGCGCGACGCCTAACGCATGGTGTAAACGCTATAGTCCGTCTCCGCCCAAGCAATGGTTGGGAAGGCGATCAGGTCGAGGCCCGTCTGCACCAGACGTGGGTGGCAAATCAGGACGTCGATGCCCTCCTTGACCTTCTGCTCCACCCACGCCTCCCTCCGATCGGGGGCCACGGCGTCGGCCTTCATCACCGCCACCCGGAAGCCGTTGCGGCTCAGGATGTCGCTCATCCTTTCGGTTACGTCCCTTGTTCCCGTGTGGGTGGCGTAGACCAGCACCCTCCGGCCCTCCAGCCTCTCCGCAGCCACCAGGTCCAGCAGCGCCTTCTCCTTGGGGTACAGCTTCTCCTCGGAGAGCGGCGGCACCTGAACGATCACGTCCTCGGTCCTGGGGTCGAACACCGTCTCCCCCCTGGTACAGCCATCCGGGTAGGCCAGCAGCGACTGAAGGTAGGTGGACAGGAGCTTCCTCGAGCCCTTGGCCAGCGCATCGGTTAATGCGGCACGCAGTTTCTCGAAGAGGACACCGTAGGCTCCCCTCTGGGAGTAGCCCGTTGCGTCCGGCTCCCGGTCCATGGAAGAGAGGAGCACCTGCTCCTCGTAGGAGAGAAGGCCGCTGGCCACGTCGGAGAGTCTGAGGAACACGCTGTTGCCGATGACGTGAAACAGGGCGGCTGGGGTGAGCCCCGGCCCCTCCCGCACCACCTTGCGGTAGCGCCTGCGTCGGCTGTAGCGCCCGTCCTCCACCGAGTCGTCGTCGTCCTTGCCGATGGTGTGCTCCTCGAAGCCGTAGCGGGATATCCACCTTCCCTCCTCGGAACGCCCGAACTCCGTCCTGATGGCCGGGTTGAACCGGTAGAGCAGGTGGAACAGTGTGCTCGAATACCCTCCAGAGAGGGTTCCGCCAAGGGCCAGGGACTTGCCACAGGAGTCGGCGAGGCCCCCCCCGGCGGCGATGCCCTGGGCGGAGCCCCTTCCTTTGTGTAGGGTAGGCCGCCGGCGAGTTACTCCGAATGGAGCACTTTTTCGTCGGCCCCCCTCCGAACCGGACGTGCGGCTTTCACCGCATCCGGCTCTCCAGTGTCTTGAGTTGCGTTTGCGGATTACTTACGCCCGTGGTGGATGTCCATGTGGCACGTCCGGCAGGCCACGAGGGTCTTACGTTTTCGCGCCGCCATGACCTGTACCCACAGGGATTTGGCACCTTGGCCTTTCACGTTCAGGTCGCGAAGGGCGCGGATGTGGTGGACTTCAACATCCACCGTTGAGCCGTACATCTCGCATTCGTCCGCTAGGAGCCGTTTGATAAGCTCGTTGCGTTCGACCCTGTAACGCTGGGGCTTCTGGTTTGTGAGAACTGCCTGCCGTTGCCGCTTCAGGGGTATGCCACCGAACTGCGCCACCAATGAGCGCTTGCCGTTGTCCTGCTGCTTGACAACCCGGAGGCAGACACGGGGTCCGTACTCAGTTTCTACGACGCTCTGATATTTGCGACGCATCTTCCGAGCGGTGGACTTGTAATTGGCCGCTAGGGTTCTCGCCAGCGACATCTCCATGACCTTGTGCAGTCGTCCGAAGTGATGGACGTTGTAGGCCAAGAGGTAGTACTGGACGACGCCCCGGTATTCCGACTGGTACCTATCCATGATGACGATCACGGCATCGTGGATGAGGGAACTGCGGTGTGTCGGTAGAGGAACAGCGCCACGTACATCGGTGCCAGGAATGTCACCCCGGCAACCAAGTCCCACGGAAAGCCCTCCACGGGTTCAACCGACCGCATAGCAAAGTCCAGGTATCCCGCCAAGACGAAGGTGTAGGTGATGTCCCAAGCGAGGAGTGCCGGCATGAAGACTCGCCAGAAAACCGGGCTCAATATACGCATCCGGGAGACGAACCCGAAGACGCCGACCAGCGCTGTGGCGGCCATCGGCACGTCCAGCCCGTCGAACACCGTGGGACTCTCACTGAGTATCGACAGGGCGGAGCCAAAGAGGAACATCGCCAGCAGCAGAAGATATGCGTACCAGGCAATCTCCGTGAGCCGCGGGATTGCGATGACTCTACTGAGCATGTCAATTTTGTACTGTGGATCGGTACTTATTGTCAACGAGTCCAAACCCGACTATGCCCGTTCCCTTCTCTGTACTGCTCATTATCGCGTCACGTGAGCTGTGGCATAAGCATTCCTTTCTCTCGGGTTTTCTACACCTCAGATGTGTCCCATTTTCGCTGACGGTCTACAGGACAAGAAGCTACTTGTATTACCCGGAACCTGGCCCACACGAAGGTTCCCATCGCTGAGTGTATCGGGCACAGGTGACTACTCACTAGTCACTTGGTCTCTACTTTCCACTGTACTCAAGCCCACCGCCCACGAGTAGCGCAGTTTTTGGTGTCGATTGAGAAATGGGTATGGTATATCCTCCAACCAGTCGCAGGATCCCTGCCACCAACTCTCCGGGGCTCTTCACTCGGGTGAAGCGGGAGTTTTTGAAGAAATCGGCGTTGAACAGAGCCCGCAGCACCGCTCGCATTTCAAATCCGGACTCGGTGAACACTTTCGCCAGAAACTGAATAGCTCCCTCATCTCGAGGGGGAGTGGTGGACCAGCTAGGTACCGGCGGCTCATCAGCTACGAAGAAGCTGTACAGGTGGCGGCTAATGAACGAAGCTGTGGCTGGCTGTTCCACTATGATGTCGACGACGTCTTCCCCATTGAACCTGCCGCTGTGCCCTAGGAAGCTCTTTACACCGTCGTCATGGTCCCCACGGTTATACTCGAAATCCCAAAGGAAGCGTCCATGAGGCCATAGAGGAAGGTGGGGAGCTATCGACCATCCGGTAAAGGCGCGGGAAGCCTCTCTCACATCGACCTCGGTGTAATTTCCGACCCCCATGCTGAACAGCTCCAGCAACTCCCGCCCCCAGTTCTCGTTGACGGCATACTGGTGGTTTTCCTGTTGATCCAGCCAATAGATCATCTGGGGGTTTTGGGCCACCTCGAGCAACAGGTCTCGATAATTGCCCAGCCCATGATCGCGGAACAACGTGATCTGTGCCTGCAATTCATCGTAATTTCCTATCTTGGACGCACTGGTTGCGAAAAGCTGATGCCAGAAGAGGGTCACTTTTTCTTCCAGTGGGCGCTCAGTATTGACCATGTGATGCATCCACCACACAGGCCCGTCGGGATATTCCTCCCCCGGCTGCACTGCCGATGGGCTGTAGCGAGCTAGAATGTACTCATCTGCCAGTTGGAACTCCTCTGGATGTAGCAACTCTTCGACAGTGGACTCATAGCCCTTGACTACCCGGGCTTCTAGCTCCTCCCGCGGCGCCCCGAAGCCCGCTCGCCTCATGAGGTGGGCCATCAACGCTATGTCTTTGTCGGCCATATCGTGCCCTCCCTGCCACCAGGCACTGTTAAATTCCTTGCCAAGACTATCTCATTATAAACCCCTCTAATATCCATAGCAAACCTGTGTACATTACCTAGGCAGTACCACGGTATCCATCCTCACTTAGTTAGATTTGCCCTCCTTGATCCACTCTGAGACGCGCTCGGCAATCATAATGGTCGTGGCATTGGTATTGGCCCGAACGACATCGGGCATCACAGAGGCGTCGCCGACCCAGAGTCCTTCCAATCCACGCACATGGCAGTGCTGGTCAACCACTGCCATGGGGTCTGATGACGGCCCCATCTTGCAGGTGCCCCCGAAGTGAGCTCCTGCAACGACATTTTGCATCAACCAGGCATCTAGCGCCTCGTCAGAGGCTATATCCTTGTCTGTAGGCGTCACGATCTCTTCGATCATGTCTTTTATACCTTCCTGCTTTAGCAGCTGGACACATATACGCACCGCCTCACGAAAACGCTCCAGGTCCCAGGGGTCCTCTAAAAACTTGAAGTCCAGATATGGTTGCACATGGGGGTCTGTGGAGGTGAGGCGCACCTGGCCAGCACTGGTGGCCAGGTACAGTCGGCATACCATCCGAACCTCTCCAATCTGACGGGGGGCGTCCATACCGCCAGGCCCGGCTAAGCGGGCTGGCACGATTTGCATGTCGCCCCGATCTGTAGAACCCTGGGCAGTGTAGCGGAGGACAATTCGAGCGTTGGGTGCGTTGGGGTCTACTCGAAACTCCTCCTTTACGTTTAGACCTATAAATACCCCCGGATGGTCTCTCAGGTTCTGGCCGACTCCAGGGAGATCGTGGACCAGTGGTATGCCAAAACTACGCAGATGGTCGGCTGGCCCCACGCCAGATAGCATCAGTAGTTTGGGCGATGCGGTGGCACCAGCGCTAAGTACGATCTCATTGCCCTCCACCGTGAAGGTCTCGCCACCACTCGCCACTTCCACTGCCGATGCGCCTTTACCCGAAAACAAGATACGTTTCACCAGCACGTTGGGCTTTACCGTCACGTTAAGTCGATGGCGGCCAGGGTTCAGATATGCGATGGCGGTGCTCATGCGAACATTATCGATGTTGTTCATGGGACAGGGACTTATCCCCAACGCTTCGGGATGGTTCAAGTCGGGAGTGTCGGGAAATCCCTGGCTCACACAGGCTTTATAGAAAGCATCGAGGAAAGGAGGCCACCCCTCCCGCGCGTATCGGTGCACTGGGATGGGGCCATCGGAACCGTGGAAATCATCGTGTATATCCAGGTCTGTTTCTATTTTGCGAAAGTAAGGTAGTACGTTTAGGTAGCCCCACTCGGTGTTACCCCAAGAGGCCCAGTTGTCATAGTCTTCGGGGAGACCTCGGACGAACATTTGGCCATTAATGGCGCTGCCACCTCCCACTACTCTACCTTGTGGCACAAGGTTTGGCTCAGACTGCTGAGGAGTAGCCGTACCCGAAAGAGACCAGTTGTGAGGGCCATTGAGCCTTGAGGCTGGATTGTGGGCGAATCCGTACTTTACCTCATCTGGGATCTGCTCAAACTCGGGATAGTCGGGGCCTGCCTCCAGAAGCAGCACCGATCGGTCTGAGTCCTCCGATAATCGTCCCGCCAAGACACAACCGCCAGAACCTGCTCCGATTACAATCACGTCGTATTTCATACTCTTTCCTCTCTATTGGAGTTGTCCCCACAGTATCAGAAGATCGGGGATTTGTGTAGGGCTCTTCAGTCTGCAATGTGAGGAAGCGCTAGAAAGATTCTGATCCATATTGGCAAATTCTCAACTGGCATAATAAGGAGTATCTCATAAGTTCCCCAGCAACACAGCTCCAATGTAGGATTGCGAGCCCAGGTTAGATTGTGGTAGGGATCATGCCGGCTGCGGACAGACGACCTTTTGCCTCGGCGTGGATGTCCACTGGTAGTGGGCCTTTTTGGGCGGCACTTACGCTGTCACGGAGGTGGTTCAGATATCTAGTGCCGAATATAGCAGTGTGCAGGTCTGGGTGAGTAAGAGTGAAGCGCAGAATAAACTCTATCCGCGTCATGCCGTCTAGGAGGTCATCCAAGTGGGCTTGCTCCCATAGACCCCAAGGGCGATCTGGCCCTGGCCCAACTCGTCCAGTGCCACCACGGATCACAGTGCCCGCCCCCGACTTAGCCGCTTGGCTGATAACCTCCTCGTGCTCCCGCTGTAGAGCCGAGTAAGGCATCTGGAAGACATCGAATACGCCCATAGCGATGTGGTCCGCCAGATTAGGCAGGAAAGAGGACATCCCGATAAAGCGTACCTTACCCTCTCGTTTCAGGTTCAGCAGTGTCTCTACAAAATTACTCTCCTCCAGAGCCTCCTTAGAGAGACTGCGGTGGGACTGGATCACGTCGATGTAATCCGTCTTCATGCGGGCCAAACTCTGGTTTACCCCGGCTACGATATTCTCCTGGGAGAAATCGTGGGGTTCTGGTACCACCTCCACCGGCGACGATGGTAGGCCCGCAATGCACCCACATTTGGTGGCCAGGTAGTATTCCGATCGGCGATGGGAGATAAACTGCCCAATAAATACTTCGTTGTGTCCATAATCAATGGAAGTGTCGATGTAATTGATCCCCGAATCAAGGACGGCATTTAACATAATCTCGGCCTGCTGCGGCGTAACCTCAGGGTCACCTGGGATGCTACGAAACCTAGCGCCATAGCCCAGATTCGTGACCTTCAGGCCCGTTCGGCCAAGCTGCCGTGTTGGTAAAGTGGTCATGGTCTCACCCTATCTCGACAGAGTAATGAGCTTCACTAGTCTTGGCTAAGAGGGATGCCGATGCAATCCCCTAACTTCCGCATCTACCCAAAGTATAGCACAGCGCCATTTGCCATTCAGAATTGCAGGCATTAAAATACCCTTGATTAAGATATTTTCTTCGAGAGAGTTGTGCGGAAAGGAGCTAGGGTATGGCTGACAAGGACATGGCTTTAATGGCCCACTTTATGCGCCGTGCTGGTTTCGGGGCGACGAGGGAAGAGCTAGAGGAGCGGGTAGCCCAGGGCTATGAGGCAACGGTGGAGGAGATGCTGAATACTGAGAGCACCTCTCCAGCGAATGAATGGTTCCTCCTGAGGTATCATCCGTCCGCTTTTCTTCCCGGCGCTAATCCTCCCGAGGGTAACATCAACTGGATGTTCCACATGCTCAATACGGGACGCCCTCTAGAAGAGAAAATGGCCCTCCTCTGGCATCAGGTCTTCGCCACCGGACAGTCTAAGGTGGACAACTACGACCAGATGCTTGCGCAAATAGCCATGTTCCGCCGCCATGGTATGGGCAACTTCCGAGAGCTGTTGCTAGAGGTAGCCAAGAACCCGGCTATGATATTTTGGCTGGATAATAATGAAAACCACAAGTATGCGGTCAACGAGAACTGGGGCCGGGAGCTTCTCGAACTGTTCTCCATGGGCGTGAGCAACTACACCGAAGAGGATGTGAGGGAGGCCTCTCGTGCTTTCACCGGCTGGACCATTGCTGCAAAAATACCTCGCATTCCCTATGGGCGCTTCCCCTGGATCTTCGAGTACAAGCCGGAGGATCACGACGGTGGCGAAAAGAGCTTTTTGGGGCACACGGGCCGCTTTAACGGTGAGGATATTATCGATATCATTGTGGAACAGCCCGCCTGTGCCCGCTTTATCGCCCGCCATTTTTACAACTTCTTCGTGGACGACGAGCCCCAAGTACCTAGCTGGTCGATAGAGTCCCCCCAAAACGCTGAAGCTATAGACACTCTTGCGGCGATCTTTACCGAGTCTAAGTACGAGACTAAAGCCGTGCTAGACACTCTGTTCAACTCCGATTTCTTCAAAGATGCCCGCTTCGCCAAGGTGAAGAGCCCCGCAGAGGTAGTAGTTGGCACCTATAAGCTGGTGGGAGGCCATAGATTCCCCAGGGCCGGCTATGGCGAGATTTCCAGGCAGCCCACCTACATGGGTCAGGACCTGCTTAATCCACCCAGCGTGGAAGGCTGGCACACGGGCTCCGAGTGGATCAACAGTGGCTCTCTGATGAGCCGCATCAACTTTGTCGCTGACCTGGTAGGTGACACCAGCTTGCCCGGGGTCCAGTCAATCATCAATAGGCTCAGGGCCCAGGGAGAGTTGTCCCCCGAGGCGCTGGTGGATGGCTGTTTGGACCTCCTGGGCCCGCTGGAGGTGGAGACTAAGACCCGCCAGCACCTGGTCCAGCAGGCCCAAGAGGGTGGTGTGCTGCAATGGAACGCTAATGATGAAGATGGGGCTCCCGCACAAAGAGTGGCCCAGATGCTGCAACTCATAGTTGCCACCAGAGAGTACCAGTTTGGTTAAGAGGACGAGGCACCAGCGGTTAATGATGAGACCATTTGGCTTCTGACAGTTGGGATTCCCATTAAAAGGTGTCCTTTCCCGCACGCCGAGTTCGAGTGGGCGTCTCATGGTCGTGTTAGGCCGGTTGCCGCAAAAGTAGGAGCTCGGGTTGAGCCATATTCATCACATGCCTCTCCGCTAAAGGGGAAATAGAGATGCTTACGACCGTAGCAGCAGGGCGAGTCTACAATTTTAGTCATGTGGTGGGGCGAGGTATGTCAAAAGGTGCCGGGTTTCAAAAGCCGACTGCCATAGACATCGACCATAACGGCGTGGTATATGTCGTCAACCGGGGGGGCGAATCTAACTACGGCTCCCGCGTGAGCAGGATCACCATCGGAGGCCCGGGAGATGAGGAATTGCTCTGCGAGTTCGGCCATTATGGAGAAAGCGATGGGCAACTGACGTGGCCGACCTCTGTGGCCTCAGACAGGGAGGGTAACGCCTACGTCGCCGACGAATGGCTTCAGCGGATCTCTATCTTCGATAGGGATGGCAATTTCCTGGATAAATGGGGCACACAGGGAGATGGTGAAGGGGAGTTAAATGGCCCTTCCGGTATGGTCTTTGACCGGGAGGAGAACCTGTACATCGTAGACAGTGGCAATAATCGCATCCAGAAATTCACAAAAGAGGGCATCTTTTTGGCCAAGTTTGGGGGAGAGGGGAGTGGTGAGGGCCAGTTCAACCTGCCCTGGGGCATAACGATTGACAACCAGGACAATATATACGTGGCTGACTGGGGCAACCATCGCGTACAGAAGTTCTCTTCCGAAGGCGTCTTCCTGTCCACCTTCGGCACATTAGGATCAGGGGTAGGGGAGCTGAGCTATCCAACCGATATGGCTGTTGATGGCGAAGGGGATGTGTACGTAGCTGACTGGGCTAACCACCGTATCCAGATCTTTGCCCCCGATGGAGATGTAATTACCTCCCTTTATGGAGATGCCCAGGAAGTGTCCAAGTGGGCCCAGGAGAGTATAGACGCCAATCCAGACATGCAGAAGGCCAGACGCAGGGTCAAAAGTCTGGAGCCGGAATGGCGCTTTGTTTGCCCCACGGCGGTGGCCTTTGATGAGGCGAAAAGCCGCGTCATTGTGGCTGATTGTCAGCGCGCCCGCCTCCAGATATATATAAAAGACAAGGATTACGTGGACCCGCAGTTCAATTTGTAGTATTGATACATCCACCCTTGCAGCAGTTTAGGGTGCTCCACCATCAGCTATTTAGTTTGGTCGCCCGTCATACCCTTTGTTAGCTTAGGAGGACCGTTTTCCCCTCTGGATCGTCCTCCTTTGATGTCGGCACTTCCGATGGGGACATGGGAACACCGATTGGCAGTGGCCGCTATCGTTTATTACATACTTGAGATGCAGCCCAAAGGTTATCCTCAGATCAACTCACATGCAGCATTGCCGATGGATTGGCAAGAGGCCCAATGCTGTAGCATTAACTCAGAGTTCGGGCACCCGAATGTGTCCGTTGCCAAGAGTCAACAATTTCTGAGCCCCTCAGTTCGTCGCCATCGCCTTAGATGCGGACTCCCGTACCCCTATTGGCACATCTCACGCCGGATTTGGCACAATGCAAAGTCCCATCACCCTGCTCTCGGCTCCCCAAGAGCTTCGAGGCAGAATGATGGGACTCCTGAGCTTCTTCATCAGCGTGGGTATTCCCTTGGGGACCTTGGAGATGGGGTGGATGGCGGCGGCTTTCAGTACGCAGTGGGCTATTTCAGCCAATGCATTGGCTGGACTGCTGCTGATTCTACCAGCGGTGATGCTAACACCCCTGGTCTGGCAGCCCTTGGGCGAGCCACTGCCTCAAAGATCGAGAGGAAGCCCAAGTGCTTAAAGGATAGGCCTCTTTTCGTACCACCTAGCATGTTGCTGATAGGTATAGGCTATCCTCAACACCGCTGGCTCGTCGAAGGGCTTTCCTGCTATCTGTAGCCCAATAGGCAATCCGGCAGCATTGAACCCGCATGGCACTGAGATGGCCGGCATGCCCGTTTCGTTAAAAGGGCCAGTGAGGTTGCGTACCATCATGGCAGCTTCTGGGTCGTACTCATCAGAGCGAGGAGCTGGGGCGAGGCCAGTGGGCATCGCCACCACATCCACCCGCTGGAGAGTCTGGGCAAACTCCCGCTTTATACGGCTCCGGGCCCGCAGGGCCTGCAAGAGGTCGTTGGCACTAAACATGGCACCCAAATACAGCCTCTGGCGCACCTGTTCACCGAAGCTCTGGGGTTGGGACTTGAGGTTCCCTTTGTGGTAGGCGAAGGCCTCAGTTAGCATGATAACGCTGTTGGCGATAGGGGCATATTCCAAGCTGGGTATCGTTACCTCTTCAATCCGAGCCCCCAGCCCTTCGAGCTCGGTAAGCGCCTTATCTACTGCAGTCACGCTCTCCTGGTCCACCCCAGTGTCGGCATCGAAGCAGTAGTGTCTGGGGACGCCAATAATGATGCCTTTTACATCCTCCTGCAGGCAAGCCGAGTAGTCCGGGACCGGGGCGTGGCTGCTGGTAGGGTCCTTGGGGTCATAGCCGGCAATGGCTTGCAGTATGAAGGCCGTATCCTCCACCGTCCATGTCATAGGCCCGCAGTGGTCAAGGGACCAGCTAAGGGGTATCACGCCGTAACGGCTGACCCGTCCATAGGTTGGTTTGAGTCCCACGATTCCGCACAGGGAGGCTGGCCCTCGAATGGAGCCGCCTGTGTCAGACCCAAGGGCGCCCATGCAAAGGCCAGCAGCCACCGCCGCCCCCGAACCGCTGCTCGAGCCTCCCGTTATATGATCCAGATTCCAGGGATTACGTGCCTGGTCAAAGAGGCTGGTCTGGGGTCCTCCCATGGCGAACTCGTACATGGCTAGCTTGCCCAGCAGGATGGCCCCCGCAGACCGCAGCCGAGCTATGACAGTAGCGTCCTCTGAAGGGACTCGGTGCTCTAGCACCTTGGACTGCCCGGTGGTGCGGATCCCCTTAGTGTCATACAGGTCTTTGTGGGCCATAGGAATCCCGTGGAGGGGGCCTCGATAGCTTCCCTGGAGAATCTCGGCTTCGGCTGTGCAGGCCTCGGCCAAGGCAGACTCGGCCAGGAGAGTGACATAGGACTTGAGCCGATTATCCACCTCCTCAATGCGCTCAAGGAAAGCTCGGGTCAGCTCCACCGGGGATAGCTCCAGGCTTTTAATAAGACGACTGGCCTCGCGGATAGTCAGGTAGTGCAGCTCTTTTGTGGCAGCCATTCCTTACTCCATATTCCACTGAGGTGAAAAAACGCCTGACACCTCTTCATCTTCTACATCCGCCATATGCAGGGTTTTAAGTTGCAAGATGTACTGATCGTAAAAGGCTTTCAGCTTTTCCCTCTCTCCTTGGGGAATCTCAAGCCCTGCCCGCTGCAGCAACACATTAAACAGCTCTTCTGATAACGGTTCCATCCTTACCTCCTGTACCTATAATGTTGGTTATCTGGGGTTTCCAACATTCCGGACAATCTGCGTCCATTTAGCCCTTATTCGTCCCAAAGCGGAACAGGCTGGCGGCGGTCTTCCCAAAGACCCACTCCTGCTCCTCCGTGCTGCGACGTGATAGGTATTCCCTCAGGTATCGCCATACGTTACCGTATCCTTCCCGAAGGCTACAGGGAGGAAAATTAGACCCGAACATCACGCGATTGGCCCCGAATTCATCGATGAGACCATCGATGAATAGCGGAGGCACCTCATTCAAGTCAAAAAACGGGACGCGCTCAGGGACAGGCCTGGGCATGAACTCGCCCAGGCCGCACGGTTTCATGTACACGTTTGGATACCGGGAGAGCGCCAGGACCTTCCGGTAGCTGGCTTCGGATGCCTTGCCCCATTCATCTACTCTAACTCTTATGCCTCCGGGTCCGCCCCCGAATCGCTGTTCAATCATGATCGGCAACTCAGGAAGCTCTTCGATCAAGCGCCGGAAATCAACAGTTCCCGTTTCCTCAGGAGTTCCTGGAAGGCTCACTGCCAGTCCCAACTCAAATGCCTTTCGCCAGATGGCCAGGGGATCTTTTCCCGCCGACCGTTCATGGGGGTAAAGGTAAACTGCCTCTGCACCTTCGGCAGCCCAGTGGGCCAGCGAATCCAGGGCATCAGGCCGTCGCGGGTCCACTGTACACACTACAGAGACCCGTCCAGGGGAACGCCGGGTACACTCCAGCAGATATTCATTGTCGTATCTGTTCGTACCTCTACTTGGGTCGTTTCTACTCCTGAGTGGGACGATGATGGCCTTATCGATACCATTCATTGCCATATGAAATAGCCCAACCTCGATAGGCTCCGTCCAATGGTTTGAGGCGTGTAAATAGCTGCGGACGGTTAGCATGCCAGTCCTCCTTTCTCGAGGTGAGCCGGGGGAGGGACTGCTCATGGCTTAAGACTCTGTCCCTTGCTTTTGCCACAAGCCTTCCACAATGCGCCCTGGCGACCCCCATTTTGGTGCACCCAGTGCGCACTATGTTCAGTGCTCTAATCCACGGTCAAGACCACTTTCCCAAAGATCGCCCTGTCTTGAAGCAGACGTTGCGCAGCATTAGCCTGGGACCACGGCAGAACACGGTCAATAACGGGTCGGAGGGTACCATCCTCGAACCACGCCTTCAGCTGAACCCAGCCCTGCTGCTCGCTGTCCTCGAGAGCGTGATTTAATACACCCACAGCTTGAACAGATTGGCCTCGAACTCGAAGTGCCTCTGGGTCAACCTCGGTGCGAGCTCCCGCATGGCCTCCGACAGTGACTACGCGCCCTCCCGGCGCTAACGCCTGCAAGGTAGCATCGAAGACTTTCCCTCCCACTGGGTCTACTACGACATCCACTCCTCGTCCATCTGTCAGGCGCTGCAGCTCTGCGGCCACGTCTTGAGTGGAGTAATTAACTCCTGCCTCCGCTCCCAGCTCAATGCCTTTGGCAACTTTACCGTCGCTTCCTGCCGAGGTCAGAACGCGAGCCCCGGAGGCCCGAGCAATCTGAATAGCCGCCGTGCCTACTCCGCTGCCTGCAGCGTGAACGAGGACTGTCTCACCTGACTTCATCTGCCCTAATTGATTAAGAGAGTACCAAGCGGTTAGAAAAACACAGGGTATGGAAGCTGCTTCCTGAATGTTCATCCCCTCTGGGGGCCGATAGGCCAGTGCCGCCCTCGCTGTAACAAATTCAGCGTAGGCACTCCTCACCAGGGCAATAACAGGGTCACCGACCTCCCATCCAGAGACCTCGGAACCCGATTCTTCAATTACCCCGCCAATATCCAGACCAGGTATAAACGGCTCCGTGTTAGCGCTCCCACCCACTGGTCCGCTTCCAAGGTCGGCCCGGTTCACACCTATGGCAGAGACCTTGACCAGTACCTGGTCTGGACGAGCCGTTGGCCTGGGCACCTCTTCCATCTGCAGATAGCGCTCATCTCCTGTTATGTGTACACGAACTGCCTTCATTCTTCCTTCCCTCCTTGAATCTTCGTGGGCTAATATTGTCACTCTACGCTCTCAAAACTTCCTGAAGCACGCCGTTGCCGGACGGTCACGCGCCTCAAAAATGTACCTAAATCAAAGCAGGCTGCGATATGTTCTGGAAGTTGCTGATCCCTACGCCGATTAACCGAAACCTTCGCCCTGGCTTCGTCTCACGTAAAAGAAGACTTCGCGCTATTTTGAAGATCATCGCATCGCCGCTTACTGTGCTTGCCAGCGTCATCTGACGAGTAAAAGTCGTAAAATCGGCGAGCCTTAGTTTCACCTGTACGGTCTTACCTCGTAATTCGGCCCGGTCGAGACGGTCAGCTACGTTTTTGGCCAAAAGGGCTAGTTCTTTGGTCAGCGATTCCTCATCCTCGACATCTCGGGACAGTGTGGTTTCGGCGCTGATGGATTTGGTCTCCTGGTGCGGTGTGACTTCCCGAGAATCGCGGCCCAACCCTGATGCGCGGAGCTCCGGGCCTCGCTTCCCCAAGAGGCTTGCTATCCATTTCTCGTCACGCGCAGTTAAGTCGCCGATTGTCTTGACGCCGTATTTATCCAATATTGCTGCCGTCTTAGGCCCAACTCCCCAGAGCATGCTCACATCTAGGGGAGAGAGAAATCCTTTCTCTTCCCCAGGCCTGACTAAAAGGAGACCATCAGGTTTGCCAACCTGTGAAGCAATCTTGGCTACCGTCTTGGAGGTTCCACCACCAATCGTCACCGCTAGCCCCGTTTCCTCTCGCACCCTGTCCTTCAGTAGACCTGCTCGGCGCTCAACTTTGGCCATATCTGCTTCTACTATCTGGCTGATGTCCAGGTAAGCTTCGTCAAGGGAGAGCGGCTCGATTAGGGTCGTCACACTCCTGAATATTTCCATGATGCGCTCTGATAGCTCCCGGTATCGGTCAAACCGGGGAGATATGCGTACCAGGTTCGGGCAGCGCCTTAGTGCTACGCTCATGGGCATTGCAGAGTGGACTCCATACTTCCTGGCCTCATAGGAGGCAGCCGCTACGACCCCTCGGTGCTCTGGGGCTCCACCTACAACAATCGGCTTCCCTTGAAGTGTGTTATCGTCCCTCTGCTCTACCGATGTGTAGAAGGCGTCAAGGTCAGCGTGGAGAATATATCGCCAGGTGAATGGCATATTTGTGATATTGTACTCCTTAAGTCCAGAGAGATAGATTCCCAGCTTGCCAATTCCATAGCCACCGCACGGGGCGGGAGGTGATTAAGGTTTTTTTGCACCGGGACCGAGGTAGGAGCCTTACGGCTTTCTCGGTGGCTGGGGGATACTAACATCCAAACGCGGTTTGGTTTGGTAAAGAGGCATCCCTCGATGCATTTTCAGAAAGGTCAGGTGGGCCAAGTTGATGCTAACCTTTCCTGATCGGTATTCTTATGACTCCTCTTCTCAAGTCATCTCATCTCTGTTCACTAAAGAATTCCGGTTCCGGCCATTCGGAAAGTTCAGGAAGGTACGGTGGAGATGGGGAGCCTTTAATTACATGATAACACTCCGATTAATATAGCTGAAACCTGGTGGGGAGCCATTCCAGTAACTTAGATCACCCACATCATACATCGCTGCAGAAACTAACCCCTCACAACTGTGTTTACCGATCTAGTGACCGGGAATAGGACCCTTGGCACACAGGATTTAAGAGCTTCCCATAGATTTTGATGAGCTTGACCTGGAGGCTGCGGAGTACCAGTCCTGCATGGTCTTGGGTAAGGCTAGCCTCCTCTTTTAGACAGGTCCTAATTGGCAAGACCTAAGAGATACGGTGGCAATCGCTATTCCGCCCTGCATTGTGCCCAGCGTCTCTACAGATGGCTTTCGGATGGGGGCTGAGGGTAAAATGGGTCATCGTCCTGCTACTCGTTACCGGCATGAGGGTTACCCCAGATGAAAGGAGCGAATAATGACGAGCTTTGAGAAAGCCTTCGAGCAAACCGACCGGTTTGTGGAGCTCAGGATCAGAGAGGCTAATATGCCGGGCATGGCCATCGCGATCACAGATCGAGAGAAGGTGCTTCGGGTGGCCACTTTTGGATACGCCGATGTAGCTTCCCGAGCGCCAATAGAGGCCGGCTCCATGTTCGAAATCGGGTCCATAGGCAAGTCCTTCACCAACATCGCGCTGATGCAATTCCGCGACGAAGGCCGCTTGGACATCCATTCACCCGTGTCCCGGTACCTCCCCTGGTTCGAGGTGCAATCCGATTATGCGCCCATCACGACCCATCATTTGATGAGCCATACCTCGGGTCTAGTTACCGGCAGTGAGATAGCACCACATGGGTACTATGAGTCATGGGCCCTAAGGGAGACCAGGACGGGCGCCCCTCCAGGGGAGTACTTTCGTTATTCCAACATAGGGTACAATACGTTGGGCTTCCTTCTGCAAGAAGTAGCTGGACACCCTTATCAGGACGTCATACAGGCTCGAGTCCTTGACCCCCTCGGCATGCGTGACTCAAACCCGGTTATCAGTTTCGAGACCCGTAAGCGGGCGGCCGTAGGCTAGCGAAGCTTCTACGATGATAGACTGGAGCATCGCGACCATGGCATTGTGCCGGCCCTGTGGAGCGAGTATGGAGCGGGGGATGGATGCCAGGCTTCGACCGCCGAGGACATGGCCACCTACTTGAGAATGCTCATGCACCGTGGGTCCGGGTCGATAGGGCGTGTGATCTCTGAGGAGAGTTTCGCCCTGATGACCCAGCACGTGATCCATACCCAGCTGTGGGGTGGTGCCTACTATGGGTACGGGCTCACCATGGGAGAAGTCGACGGCCATGCTTACCTGGGGCACGGAGGCAGCACTCCTGGCTACGTGTCGACCATCATCGCGGATATGGACGACGGTCTCGGAGTCGTCGTCTTGGTCAACGGATGTGTCGAGTCCTAGGGGTCAGTTGGGATTGCGATGCACGTGCTCAAGCTACTGCGGGCTGGGCTGCATCAAGAGGAAATCCCACAGCCGTCGTCAACCACGGATCCGGCTTCAGTAAATAATGCCGCCGATTACGCCGGCATGTGCAGTGCAGACGGGGAGACTCTTCTCCTGTCAGCTCAAAATGGACGATTGCTATTGAAATACGGCGGACGAGACGTTGCCTTTGAAGGGCGCGGTGATGACAGCTTTTACGTAGGGCATCCAGACCTGGAGCCCTTCCTGCTTGAGTTCGGGCGCGATGGCGACAGGGTCGTGGAGGCTTTCCACGGTCCCGACTGGTATACTGGCCACGGCTACCGCTGGATAAAATCGTACCTCCTGAGCCGGGAGGAAGAGAAGGAAGAAATGCACAAGTGCATTGAGGCTATTGCCAATACGGTGGGCCAGAGACCCCTGGGCTGGTTTGCAAACAGAGCGGGCCCCAACACTCAGGAGCTGGTGGTGGAGGAGGGAGGATTTGTGTACGACTCCAACGCCATGAACGACGATCTCCCGTATTTTAAGGATGTACTTGGGAAAAGACTCCTAGTGGTGCCCTACTCACGAGACGTCAATGATGGCGGATTCCACCAGGGATCGGGCTTTATTCTGGCACGGGACTTCTTCGAGTACATGAAAACGGCATTCGATCGCCTCTACGAGGATGCTCAGATAAGCCCACGCATGATGTCCGTGGGGCTGCACTCCCGCATTACTGGGTTTCCTGCTCGGGCCTCAGCTATCGATGATTTCATTCGCTACGCTAAAGGGTTCCCCGGCGTCTGGATCACCCGCCGCATCGACATCGCTCGATGGTGGCTGGAAAATGCAGGGTAAAGCTGGCCAAGCTGGCGACCAGATTAGAGGTGCTCGGCTGAGACATTACTACCCAATCGGTAAGGCGTACATCAGCTAGAAAGCACCTTACCTTGCCGTGTCGTCAAAGGCCACCCTCACTACTGACTGGTAAAGCCACGCAGGCGTATAGCCGCTGCGAACCAAGAAAGGAGCACCTATGACGAGCATTGACCAACAGACCCGCCGCCGGATGGCAAAGACCGGTCTTACCGCCCTGAACGAAGAGCTAGCCTCGCTGGGGTACACGCTGTATGCTCCCATGCATGGGTCAGGAGCTGTTTACTTGCTAGATATCAAGGGAGTCGAGGTTCACCGCTGGGACTTACCGTATCCGCCTGGACTCTATGGTTATCTCCTACCGAACGGCAACTTGTTCTACCTGGGCAAGGGCAGTGATGATGCCATGGAGAGTCCGTTACCTGAGGGGGAAAGATGGAGTGGTGGAATCCTCCTCGAAGTCGACTGGCACGGAAAGATAGTCTGGGAACACCGCGACAAGTACCACCATCACGATGCCCGTCGCACGCCGATTGGGGGGGCGATCTATCTAACGTTGGAACTTATGCCCGAGGATGTAGCTGCCAAGGTAAAAGGTGGAGTACCAGGTAGCGGCGCTAATGGCATGTGGGCAGACGTTATAGTCGAGGTTGATGCCTCGGGAAGGCGAATCTGGGAGTGGCACGCCTTCGAGCACCTCGATCCTGAAACGGACATCATCACTTTCAATGACTCCCGACACGAGTGGAGCCATGGGAATACGGTGGCGATTTTGGATGATGATCGGGTATTAGTAGGCTTCCGAAATATATCTACGATCGGCATCATCAACAAGAAGACTGGGGATTTCACCTGGAAGCTGGGCCATGACGTCTTGTCCCAGCAACACGACCCAAACATGTTACCAAACGGGAATATCCTGCTCTTTGACAACGGCGCCCACCGCAGGGACCTTCCCATGCCCTTCTCTAGAGTGATCGAGATAGACCTGAAGACGAATGCAATCGTATGGGAGTATCAAGACACACCACCCTACAACTTCTTCAGTCCGTACATCTCTGGAGCTCGTCGTCTACCAAATGGGAATACGCTAATCACCGAGGGCATGTTTGGCCGTATGTTTCAGGTGACCAACTCTGGGGAAGTGGTTTGGGAGTATATAAATCCCTACTTCGACCCAGGACCAGCGGGAGGGTTGGTCAATAGCATCTTTCGGGCAACCCATTATCTTCCAGAGGCAGTTCAGGCGCTTAGGTAAAACCTGACTAGATGGCTTCTATCCTCAGCTCGACTGGCTAACCAACAAGCGATTGAATGAGCGGGGTGGCCTGAGACGACACGAGTTCTGACCACATGAAGCTCACATAATGGTCTGCGTCCCCGTAGTGGCCTTCAATATAAGATTAGACTATTTTCACTTAGGAAGTCAGAATTGACACGATGGAGCTGAAAGAACTAGGCAATACTGGTGTAATGGTGCCAGAAATCGGGCTGGGCACCTGGAGATATAGCGGTGGAGTAGAGCCTCTACGCAAAGGTATTGACCTGGGGGCCTTCCTCATCGATACGGCAGAGATGTACCGAAACGAGCATGTGGTCGGCCGGGCGGTAAAAGGTATCTGTGAACAGGTGTTTATAGCCACCAAGGTCCTAGGTAGCCATCTTCGTTACGATGAGCTAATTCGATCAGCTGAAGCCAGTCTCCGTGCGTTGGATGTAGACTGCATCGATCTTTATCAGATACATTGGCCTAACCCAACAGTTCCTATCAGGGAAACCATGAAAGCAATGGAAAGGCTTGTGGATTTGGGCTTAATCAAACACATCGGTGTCAGTAACTTCTCCGTCGGCGAACTAAGGGAGGCTCAGGCAGCCATGACTAACTATCCGATAGTCTCCAACCAAGTCTTGTATAACCTGGAGCAGCGGGGCGTCGAGCGTGACGTGCTGCCTTATTGTCAGGAGAATCACATCACGATCATGGCCTACACGCCTCTGGCTGATGGTTCGCTAGCCACCAGTTCCCGATTCAAGCGTAACCGGAGAGCAGAAACCTTAAAGCGGGTGGCAGATCAGGTGGATAAAACCCTGGCCCAAGTAGCACTGAACTGGTGCACCTCCCGATCTCACGTAATTGCCATACCCAAGTCGAACAAAGTACCCAGGATCGAAGAGAACTGCCGGGCTTCCGACTGGCGATTGTCCCCGGACCACATACGCTTATTGGATGAGGCTTTTGTTAGCTGATGATAGATGTTGTATCCTTGGATGGGCCGTTTGAGACTCTCGGGCTCGATGACATGGCACAGGGGAGGT
This sequence comes from Dehalococcoidia bacterium, assembly GCA_965248115.1. Taxonomy (GTDB): domain Bacteria; phylum Chloroflexota; class Dehalococcoidia; order Lucifugimonadales; family CBDFII01; genus CBDFII01. Next base: position 627,061 of record CBDFII010000004.1, on the reverse strand, counting down.
TACCGATGACAATCGGACTCGATTCCTACAGGCCACCCATCATGGGTGCTACCCACATGGTATCCTCGGGGCATTACCTGGCTGCCACCGCGGGTAATCGCATCCTGGAGGAGGGAGGGAATGCCATCGACGCGGGCGTGGCTTCCGGCATAGCCATCAACGTCACCCTGCCCAATGCGACCAACTTCGGAGGCGTCGCTCCCATCATCATCTACCTTGCTGCATCCAATTCGGTGGTGACCGTAAGCGGCCTAGGACGCTGGCCCCGGGCAGCGTCCATCGAGTATTTCGTCCAGAAGGCGGGCGGACAGATACCCTTGGGTATTCTGAGATCCGTGGTGCCATCGGCGGCTGACGCATGGTTCACGGCGCTAGAGAACTACGGCACCATGAGCTTCGAGCAGGTTGTTACGCCGGCGCTGAAACTGGCTGAGATCGGATTCCCCTTGTCCGCCAATGTACGGCGGTCCTTGGGGCGTTCCGAGAAGACCTTGGAAGGCACTGACCTGTCAACTTGGCGGTCCACTCGAGAGGTATTCATGCCTAACGGGCACTTGCCCCAGGTTGGAGAGCGCTTAGTGCAGAGAGACCTGGCTCGAAGCTTCAGGCGATTAATAGATGTGGAGAAGGCCAATGCCCACAAGGGGCGGGAGGCCGCCATTCGGTCGGCCCGCGACTATCTTTACAAGGGGGAGATGGCGGAGGAGATGGCACGGTTCAGCCAGGAACAGGGCGGACTCCTTACCCTAGAAGACCTAAAAAGCTTCACCGTGAAGATCGAGGAGCCGGAGGTCGGCCATTTCAGGGATTATGAAGTTTACACGTGCGGACCGTGGTGTCAGGGACCTGTGGTGGCGCACACGCTTCAGATACTTGAGGACGACGACCTCAAGGCTCTGGGCCACAACAGCGTGGACTACATCCATCTGGTGTCGCAGGCCCTCAACCTCGCCTTCGCCGATAGGCACCACTACTATGGGGACCCGGAGCATGTCGAGGTACCCATCAAGGGACTGCTCTCAAAGGAGTACGCCAAGACAAGGCGAAGCGTCATAGACATGGGTCGGGCGTACCCGGAGATGCCGCCCCCGGGCGAACCTTGGAGCCACCAGGGAAAGAGCGACAAGAACCTAGCAGCACAGCGACTTTCGCCCGTGCCCGGACACCAGGAGCAGGACACTAGCTATACGTGCGTCATTGACCGATGGGGCAACGCGTTCTCAGCGACGCCCAGCGACGGGCTGTTCGGCACTCCCATCGTGCCAGGGCTGGGCTTTCTGCTGTCGTCTAGAGGCACACAGAGCTGGCTTGATCCCGACCACCCTTCTAGCCTCCAGCCGTGGAAGCGTCCGAGGCTGACACCTAACCCCGCCATCGCTTTTAAGGATGGCAAGCTGTTTATGCCGTTCGGGACGCCAGGAGGAGATGCCCAGTGTCCTGCAATGGTTCAGATGTTCCTGAACATCGTCGAGTTCGGCATGAATCCGCAGGAGGCCATCGAGCAACCCCGATTCGTGCCGTGGAACTTCCCCAACTCGTTCTGGCCCCACACGTATCTGCCGGGCCGTCTCAACGTCGAGGATCGGGTTTCCCGAAGCACAATCGAGGATCTGTCCAAGCGGGGTCACGACCTGCGAGTGCTCGATCAGTGGTCCCCCAGCATGGGCGCTCTGGCGGGCATTGTGGTGGACCAGGCGTCGGGCGCATTGATGGCAGGAGCCGATCCCAGGCGCGACACCTACGCCATCGGCAGGTAGCCGCCGGTGCCCAAGGTAGACCCTCCACCGATGGGGTTCGGCCAGATGCCACCTGATCTGATAATGACAAAATGCGTAGACATAAGTGCGAAAACTTAGCTTGGGTACTTGGAGTTGCCAAAGGGCCAGATCTAGAAAATCAGGGCCACGGTTATTCAGGGCCTCCTAGGATTGTTCCCCTGAGTGAAACAATGTGGAAACTACTCGTGGCGTAAGGATCTGCACGCTGTTTGCCAGTTGCCTGTGAAGAGGTTAAGTTGACCTTGGCTTCCGGCTCTTTGGGCGCGATCGGCGTGACTTGGGGCGGAGCAGCGACTCATACACGATGAGTACGGTCAGCACAATCGCAACGGCTGAGATCAGGAGCAAGGCTGTCGTTGATAGAGCGATCCCGACTAGGCTGATGCTTGCCACAGCGGCCAACAATCGGGCGAACTCAAAGGATCGAGCGCAGCGAGCTTGAAATGCCACTTCACCCAGGAGGTAGAGCCCGAGTCCGCCGCACAACGCGACAGCCGGAACAAGAGCAAGAGGATCGTACGCGTGCGAAAGAGTCTTTTTTACTCCAAGGCTGAAAAGGATCACTCCTGCCACCATCACTAGGTGAATGTAGGAGTAAGCATCTCTGGCCAATCGCGCTCTTGCGACTCCACTCACTGCAGACAACTTGCGCTCACCGATCGGAGCTGAATAATCGAAGTAAGTCCACCACAGACCAACGATGACTGCCAAACCGATTACCGCTGGCAGCACCACTTGTTCGTCCAAAGGTAGACCTGGAGCACCGACACCGATCGAGATCACTGCTTCTCCGAGGGCGACAATGAAGATCAGCCCGTGGCGTTCAGCGAAATGCTTCGGTGAAACCTTCCAACCGGACATCTTCATTACGTACATGAAGCCGTATTCTAAGAAAAGGGCGCCTCCGATCCAGGCCTCCAGCGGGCCCACCTTCGAAATTGCTCCGGCGAGGATCAGGCCTGGACCGAGTGTTGCTGAAGGAACCAAACGCAACAAAGCTCGTGTGATTCCGGGAACCCTCCTAGCAGACGTGGCGAAGAGCACGAGCTCCATTACCCGCACGAAGGCATACGCCGCAGCAAAGAGAAGCGCACCTCCTGCGAGAGCCCCCGGTGTTGCTATAGCGACCGTCAGCATTCCACCCATCACCACCAGTATGGCCAGACGAACTCCCCTTTCATCGACTGCGATTGTCGTGCCAAGCCATGCGACGAACTGCCACGCAAGCCACAGAGCGGCGAGCAACAGGAGGCCACCGCCAAGTCCTCCCCAGGTAAGCTCTTTCGCCAAGAGCTGAGTGACCTGTGTAAATGCAAATACGAAAACTAGGTCAAAGAACAACTCGAATGGCCTGACAGAGCGATCCGAGCCAGAGTCCTCAATCGGCTGCGTTTGATATGCTAGTGCAGACTTACCCACGAAGATACCTCAAGAGTACTGAACGGTCAGCGTTGACTTCAGAATTGGAATCCTGCTCCCTACCTAAGGGATCGCGTTTTAGTTTCTGGAACGCGCTAAGCTGCGGAGGAAATTCGGTCCGAGCATTTTTGCGCCTCCTCGTTACGTCTGAAGGGTCGAAATCAAAATACTTTCGGGCGAACGATACGATATTACAATACAACTACATGTTTGGACTAAGTAGTACCGGACCCGACTACGCCCCAAAAGCTGCTACGAGATTGGAAACAATAATTCGAGGTTAAATCTACAACAAAAGTTTGTCTATCTCGGCTCAGTGCGAGGGCTCCACAACTGATGTTTCCGAAAGGCCAGATCTGGAGATTCCTCGCGTTGTGATAACCAAATCCGCCAGCACTCCTACACTACCTTGGCAGAATTCAGCAGGATATGCTCCTCCGCCCCTGGAGCTTCCTCAGGATGAAGCAGCTCCTCTACCGTGGCATCGTACCCCTGGGCCACTCTGGCCTCTAGTTCCTCCCTGGGAGCTCCAAAGCCCGCTCGCCGCATCAGGTGTGCGATCTGTTGAACATCGCTGTTCCCCATGTCTCTCTCCTCTAAGGCGTGGAGTTATCGACTCAAAAAAGTTAGCTGAACCTGTACCACTGCATTTTCTGGCACACATTATAATAAGCGGAGGTGACAGAACTCAAAGAATCGGTTGTGCTGGAGCTTGTCTGAGCTGATTCGGACTACAGACAAGAGCGGGAACGGTTGACAACGGAGCAAGAGTACTAGCTCGCGTGAGCGGGCTCTTCGAATAACAGATCCTGCGGCTCTGAGCTCGTACGTAATAGCAGTGGCGCGACACCTCTATGGCAACCGTATCCTAGCAAGGTAGAAGTCAAGACTCGAAGAATGCCAGAGCGCAAGTGCTGTGAGTTTGCCCTGTCTGGAAATAAAATCCCTTGTTCGGGTTCCTAGAGGCATCCGCATATTATTTGCTAATTGCGCGTTGAAGCAGGCCAGGAATTGACTGCATCAGGAGAGGGTGCTAGTGTTCAACCCATCACCGATGCACCATTAAATTGGGTGCACACAATTTAATCCAAGTAATCTCATCAGGAGGCGACATGACCACACCACGTACCGCTATGTTGGAGATCGCACCCCACCTGGCAAAGCTCGGCGACGACGTCCTCTTTGGCGATGTCTGGGAGAGGCCTGGCCTCTCGAAGAGGGACCGCAGCCTCATCACCGTGGCCTCTTTGATCTCCCTTTACCGCACCGATCAGCTACGGAGCCACATCGGACGGGCCCTGGACAATGGGATTACCAAGGAGGAGATCGGAGAGGTCATCACCCACATGGCCTTCTACTCCGGTTGGCCCACGGCCGCCAACGCTTTGCAGGTTGCCAAGGAAGTATTCGACCAGAGGTAAGTTCTTTAGCTGCCTCATAAACATGCGAAGGCATGGGCCGTAATCATAGTTGATGCGCCAACAAACTCCCGTCCGTAATAGGTGGCCTTTACTTTGGGCGCAAACCAGTTGAATTGGGAAACGCCAGATTAAGGAGACGCTAAATGGCGACCAAGATGAAACAGTCCCAGGCGGCGGTGGAGATGTCTTCGGCGGCGTTAATGTTCTTGGAATCACTGACCCCAGACCAGCGGGCGAAGGCCACTTTTGACTATGGCGATGCGGAGCGAATCTACTGGTGTCATGCCCCGGTAAACCAGAGGGGCATATCGCTGAAGGAGATGAGCGATCGGCAGAGGAATCTAGCCTACGCCCTGATGGCCAGCGGGCTAGCTGAAAAAGCCTTTCAGCAGGCCGAAGGGATCATCGATCAAGAAAGCAAGTACTGGGGGCAGCCCGAAACAACTCCCAGCAAGCCCCATATTGGTTTCGGCCAGCCGGGAGGCGCGGAGCCTTGGGGCTGGCGGGCTCAAGGTCATCACCTTTCCCTTAACTTCTCCATTTTCCAGGGCGAGGTCATTGCGACTACCCCTCTCTATTTTGGGGCGTTGCCTCTGAGCCTCCTAGCAGCCAGCCAGGACCTGGCTTTTGAACTGATGGCTAGTCTGGATGCTGGACAGCGATCTAAGGCCATCATCAACTCAGAAGCCCCTTGGGACATCCTTACTTTTAACGCATCCCGGCCTGTCTTTATGCCCAATGAGGGACTCCCCGCCACCAAGATGACTGCAACCCAGAAAGAGAAATTGATAGACCTGATAACCGAGCCGGTCAGCACGTACCCTGCTGACCGGCTCTCAGCAGAACTTGGCCGAGCTTAAACAGGAAGGGCTGAACGATCTGCACCTAACCTGGGCTGGCGCAGTCCAGAAAGATAAGTGCCATTACTATCGCGTCGCTGGCGGCAACTTTCTAATGGAATGGATCACCCCCTACAACGAGGATGGCTCTAATCATATGCACTCCGTCCTGCGCGATGTTGTCAACGACTTCGGTCTCTACGGCCCGGACCAGTTGATATACAAGATGTTGCAGTGCCGAGCGATTGATGCTAAGGGGTAGCCTGGATCAGTCCAACTAGCTCCATTTTCTGGATCGACCCCGGCAGCGGGCGTGTACGGGGCCACAATCGGGGTAATGCAATGGCTTGTCCTGCGGCAGGTCTCCCAGGTCGACTGGTGAGTGCTGGTAAGCACCATCCTGCATATCTAGAGAGCGCGTCTCGCTCGACGTAGATGATTGCAGGGGAGAGTCGTCTAATGGGTTAAACCCCAAGCTAGATTTTGATTCCCAAGAATCCTTGCTGCAGTGAGAGAAAACCTGGAAGGGAGGCAAGCGTGCGGTTAGAAAATCGGGTGGCGCTAATCACTGGAGGCGGCCGCGGTATTGGGCGGGCCATCGCGCTGGCCTACGCGAAGGAGGGCGCGAACCTCGCCCTGGCGGCCCGTACACTTAGTGAACTGGAGGAGGCCGCCCGGGAGGCAGAGGATCTAGGCGCATCTACATGCGTCATACGAGCCGATGTAACTGATCAGGCGCAGGTAGATGACATGGTGAAGCAAACCCTCGCCCGCTTCTCCACAATCGACATTCTAGTAAACAATGCCGGCATTGTAGGGCCGGTAGGAGCCCTCCAGGATGTTGACGTCTCCTACTGGACGCGCACTATTCAGATCAACCTAATAGGAGTTTATCACTGTTGCTTAGCGGTGCTTCCAGTGATGCTATCTAATAACCGTGGCAAAATAATAAACATGTCCGGCGTTGGGGGCCGGAACCTCTCAGCGTACGGGGCGTCAAAAGCCGCGATAGTCGATCTCACCGAGACCCTTTCCAAGGAGTTGGCAGGTAAGAATATCCAGGTTAACGCCATCAGTCCGGGTTCGATTCATACGAGAATGTGGGAGGAAACGAGAGACGCTGCCAAGGCTGTGGGCGATACCGAGCTATTTGAATCTGGCCAGCGCGTGACCAGTGGCGGTGGGGCATCCATTGAGCGGGCGGCGGAATTGGCCGTGTTTCTGGCCAGTGAGGCCTCAGGAAACTTGAGCGGGCGGTTGATCAAGGCGGTGACTGACGATTTCTCCAGCCTTCCACCCCGGATCCCGGATATTATGGCATCGGACACCTATACGGTGCGCCGCGTGGAGCCAGAATAGTGCCGTGCCTTAACTCAGTGAATAAGGAGGTGGCGAAGGTCCGGTTCTGGTTGACGGTCCTGGCCTTTTAGAAACGTGAGGCCATTAGCTAGTTGGGCAGTAGCTCCCTCACAATAGACTCGCCAGTCTCGGTAAGTTTGAACCGGGTCACTTGGGTGTGGATGGTCTTGGAGATAAAGCCCCAACCGACTTTTGAATTAAGTTGGACGTCTATTAGGCCACCCTTTACAATGCCTAACACTACCGCACCTGGGAGTCTTGTTAGAAGCACGGTGGCTTCGAGACCGATAGTGGAGGTTGAGTCTGGCCCAATCCAGCCTCCCTTTAATACTATTGGCTTCGTTACCTCAACACCGGTCAGCACCAGTGACCACACACTGGTACTGAGATAAACTGGCACCACACCCTCATTTGTGACATCGAGATCGATGTCACAAATCGACGCTGACCTGCCCCCGATAGTTGTACCACAGGTTATGAGACACTGGTAGCCCCTGGAACTGAGAAGGTGGGCCTTGCGGCCTCGGGAGCAGGTGGTCGGTAGTTCAAGGCGCTGTGAGGGCGCACCACATGGTTGTATTCGTGTCGCCATTGCTCCGTGAGGACCTGCACCTCCCAGAGAGTATCGAAGACCTCCCGATCCAAGAGCTCATCCCGCAGCTTGCCATTGAAGCTCTCCACGTATCCGTTCTCCCACGGGCTCCCTGGTGTGATGAAGAGGGTCTGAACCCCCACTCTCTGTAGCCATGAACGGCCAGCCCTGGCAGTGAACTTAGGGCCGTTATCTGAACGGAGATGCTCCGGCACACCGTGCTCCACCATGAGGTTTCCCAGGCACTCAATGATGTGGGGTGAGCGTAACGAACGCCCAACCTCGATGGCCAGACATTCCCTGGTATACTCATCCACCACCGTGAGGAGACGAACAGGTCTGCCATCACGGGTACGAAGAGCCACAAAGTCGTAGGCCCACACGTGGTTCTGTCGTTGTGGCCTGAGGCGCACACAGGAGCCGTCGGTAAACCAGAGCCGTCCCCGCTTGGGCTGCTTGGCCGGGACCTTGAGCCCTTCCAGCCGCCAGATCCGCTCCACCCGCTTGTGGTTCACTCGCCACCCATCACGTCGCAGCAGGGCACTCACCCGGCGGTACCCATAACGTCCGTACCGGCTGGCCAACTGCACCAACGCCCTCGTGAGGGCCTCCTCGTCATCGGCTATTGTTACAGAGTACCTCTGTGTAGCCCGGGGTTGCGAAAGCGCCCGGCAGGCGCGCCGTTCGGGGATGCCATACCACTCCTGTACCAATTCCACGCATCGCCTTCGGCGGGCCGGGCTCAGAAGTTTCCCCGTGCTGCCTCCTTCAGGATCTGGTTATCTACCGTCAGGTCGGCCACCGCACTCCTGAGACGGGCGTTCTCCCCTTCCATATCACGCAATCGCTTCGCCTGGTCCACTTTAAGTCCGCCGTACTCCCGCCGCCAACGATAAAACGTGTGGCCCGATACACCTATGCGCCGGCAAGCCTGACCTAATGTCTCCCCTTGCGCTAAGGCCACCTCCGCTTCCCGAAGCTTCCCTATGATCTCCTCAACACTGCGCTGTTTCCTTGGCATTCTCTGCCCCCTTTCTTGCCCAGTCTCTCATATCAACTGGACTATTTCTTGGGGGTCAGGTCAGCACGAGGGAACGATCCCGCACGAGCCCGGGCCGTTTCCGCGTTTAGACTGGTACGCCTGCAACCTTTAGTTGGATGCGGTACAAGCCTTCAAGGGTGGTGATAAACAGAGTCTTCCAATCTTCGCCACCCCAGCCACAGTTGGTCGTCTGCTCTACGCCAGTCAAAATGATCCCAAGGTGCTTGCCCGAAGCATCTATGACCCACACTCCTCCAGGGCCAGTGCAATACACGTTGCCCTCCACGTCCACCTTCATGCCATCAGGCAGCCCAGGCCTATCGCCTGTAAACTTAAAGAAGACTCTGTCCGTAGCCAGCGCCAGGGTCCCGTTGCCCTGCACGTCGAAGGCCCTTATATGGTTTCTTCGGTAGTCATCTATATAGAGAACGCTCTCCTCCGGGGAAAAGGCTAACCCGTTGGGCAACACGAAGTTCCCAACCAGCAAAGTGATGGTGCCCAGGTCTGGGGAGACTCGATACACTCCTGAGAAGTCCAGGTCCATTTCGGGGTCTGGCGCACCAGGGTCGGTGAAGTATATGCTCCCATCGGACATAACTACCACGTCGTTGGGCTGGTTCAATCGCTGTCCCCGATAGTTGTTGGCTACAACGGTGATACTACCGTCCGCCTCCAGGCGTGTGACACGACGAGCGCCAGGTTCACAAGCGATAAGCCTGCCCTGCATGTCTCGCGCAAGGCCATTGGCTTCGTTAGTAGGCTCACGGAACAGGGATACACCTTCCTGGGGTGCCCATTTCATCCTCCGGCTATTGCGAATGTCGCTGAACAGGAGATATCCTTCTTCACGATACCATACGGGTCCCTCGGCAACGACATAGCCCCTGCCCAGCTCTTCGATCTCCTGGTCCGCTGACACGATGCGTTCCATCTCTGGAGCGACCTGCTCGATAGACATGATAATCCTCCTTCTAACTCCGTATATCGCCAGAATCTACCGCTTGTAGGCTAGGCAGGATACTAGTGGGGATTGGACTAGAAGACCTAGCCATGGCGCCACCGTCCACCGGCAGAATTACACCTGTGATCCAGCGAGCTTCGTCACTCGCCAGGAAAACAGCTGCCCAGGCCACATCCCATGCCGTGCCGTCTATTCCTAGAGCCGTGCCAAGCCGGCGCCCCTCCAGTTGATCCTCTGTTACAATCTCATCGGCTACCATAGGTGTTAGGAGGCCGCCTGGGGCTATGCAGTTCACACGTATGTTGTCGTTGCCATGCGATACTGCCATTGAGATCGTTAGGGAATTGACTCCACCCTTGGCAGCTGCATAGGGCAAGGTACCGCCACCCATACTTGCTCGAAGCGAACCGATGGACGAGATGTTGATAATAGAGCCTCCGCTGCCCTCGATCATTTTGGGAACTGCGTACTTGCTGGTGAGCATCATGCTCTTGAGGTTAACGCTGAGCACTCGGTCCCAGTCCTTTTCTTGTACGTCGAGTACTGTGCCCCTGCCAAGGATACCCACATTATTGACAAGAATATGGAGTCCACCAAACCTCCCTATCGCTGCCTCTACCATACGCTGGCAGTCCGAATCCTTGGTCACATCAGCTCCAAAAACCGACGCTTCACCCCCATCTGCCTGTATGGAGTTTAAAGTCTCTTCAGCTTGAGTTGCGACCACGTCCACCAGCAAGACCTTCGCACCCTCTCGGGCGAAGAGAATAGATATGGCCTTGCCAGTACCGACGCCCGGTCCGCTAGAACCCGCACCAGTTACAATGGTGACCTTACCTTCTAGTCTACGCCGTGCTTCCTGCATGATGGCCTCCTTCAGCCACTGTGTGTTGCACGATACCTCAGCCTGCCTGACCAGTACATCGCTGTTCAGTAGTATAATGGGATTGCTATGCTTGTCTTTGATGACACCATCGCCCAGATGCTGGTCGAGAGGGCTCAAATAATATCACAGACAGTGAAACGACGCCCTAAAAGTAGCGTAAACAATGACCGAGGGGGATATCGCAGCCACCGATGCCCAAGAGAGCTAGATTCTTGCTGGCTTGAAGGGCCGGTTTGATATGATGTGATTCCCGTAGGATAAACAGAACAACTATCGGCGCGACGAAGTTGAAATAAGATATTCCGGCCTGATGGAGACTAGAAAGTAAGGAGCATGTTATGGCCCGCATACCTGCCGCAACCAGGGAACGTGTCCCCGCCGACCAGCGAGAGACCTTCGATGAGCTGATGAGTGAGCGTGGAGGGCGGTTACCAATGGGCCCAGACTTCATAATGATGAACGTCCCTGAGGTGCTGAAACGAGGGCAACATCTGAGGGAGTACCTAGCACGCGAGTCCACTCTATCTCCGAAAATTCGAGAGTTGGCAATGCTCACCACAGCGAGGGAAATGGATGCCGCGGTCATCTGGCATTACCACGCTGCACTGGGCCGCAGCGCCGGATTGAGTAATGATACCGTAAATAGCCTACGCGACAAAAAGGAACTGACAGGTCTACCTGAAGATGAGGCGGCTGTAGTGAACTATGGCCAGGAGTTCTTCCGTACCCACCGAGTCAGCCAGACCACATTCGATGCTGCATTGGCCCAGTTTGGCGTTCGTGGCCTGACCGAACTTACAAATCTCATGGGCTACTACGCCCTTCTGGCCTTTAATATCAATGCATTCGAAGTAGAGGTGCCCGCAGATGGAACTGAGCCAGAGATGCCGATCTAGGATGGTATCCTAAGGAAAACAGGTAGGGATCAATGGCAGGAGAAGAGGTGACAATCGTCCAGATATGTGGGAAGTGCAATTCAGAGGTAGGGACCTTCAAGATGAAAAAAGACAATATGATGCTTCTCTCCAAAGAGAAAATCTGGTGTCCCAAATGTGGGACTTATGCACCTGAAGTCCGAGATATTGCCGGGCGGCGGGCTTCAATACACAAGGAAAGAGAGACTTATCCAAAAGCTGGAACTCCTTAGTGGGTGTGTGAGAGCCTTGGAGTGTCTGGGTGGACCTTACCTCCATATAGAATAGCCACCACTCCCTGATAAATCCGAGGCCGACCACACTCCTCCTCACCGTTGGTATCTGGCACCAGTAATCCACCCTCCGAGGTTGTAAGTGTGACCACAGTTGCATCTGGTACAAGAGAGCGTAGGCGTCCCCCATAGACTAGGGAATAAAGGGCGGGTAGTGACCTTAAAACCATTGGGGATATTGATTGTGGCTGGGGGGGTTCTGGCAGGTGCGTGCGCGACTGATAAGCCGGCTACACCCGCCAACCCTTCTCCCGGAGCTGGGACAAGTACTACACAGTCTTTACGAACAACCGTGACCCCTACTCAAACGGGTGGCCATTGGCTGATCCATTCTCCTTTGCCATCATCTCGCAGCGAAGTTGCAGTGGTCACTTTAGGCGACAAGGTCTATGTTATCGGGGGTCTGACCACTAGTGGGGGCATAACAAAGAAGGTAGAAGCCTACGACCCTAGATTAGACATCTGGGAAAAGAAAGCTGACCTACCGCTAGCACTTCATCACACTAGCGCCGCAACCGTAAATGGCAAGATGTACGTAATCGGTGGGTTCACTGCTGGCTTCGCTCCGGTAGGGGATGTTTTCGAATACGATCCCAAGCCCGATGCCTGGAGAACCAAGACAGCCATGCCGACATCCCGAGGCGCGCACGCATCCGCCGTAGTCGATGGCAAGATATATGTTATCGGCGGCGTCACTGGATTTGGGGGTGTTAACGTCGCAGCTTTGGAATTGTATGATCCAATCAACGATACATGGGAGGCCAAGTCGCCCATGTCTACACCCAGGGATCACTTAGCGGTGGGGGTAGTTGATGGGAAAGTCTACGCTATCGGCGGTCGTCTGCATCACCGCTTCGGATTAAATCTAAACGCGAATGAAGAATACGATCCTCAGACAGATACGTGGTCAAGTAGGGCCCCCTTACCGACCACTCGGAGTGGCATTGCCGCTGCTACCCTTGGGAATCGTATTTACGTCTTCGGCGGAGAGAGCCGAAGTGGCACTTTCGATGAGAATGAGGTATTCGATCCAGTTGACGACTCGTGGGAGCGATCCATACCAATGCCTACCTCAAGACATGGACTGGGAGCCGCTGTAGTGGGAGAGACCATCTACGTCATTGGAGGTGGCATATCACCAGGCTCCAGCGACAGCGATGCCAATGAAGGCTTTAGGCCATAAAACGGTGACTTCCACTATGTCCGCCTGAGTGCTACGCCCCCTGGGCCGATGATCTCCCCAGTTAGATGGTTGGATGCTGCCGGTACCAAGAACAGGGCGATGGGTACATACCGCTCCGGCTCGGCCCTACCCCTGGTGACAGGCGGCCAGTTCGGTTTAGCGGGCGGAGAATCGGGCAAGTCCCGGCCCTTGCTGCGCTGGAGTGCAATTTGCCGATCAGAGCCAGTGGTCTGCATGCCACTTACTGCCATGCAGTTCACCCATATTCCTCTATCTCCCCACTCTATCGCTAACGTACGAGTTAAAATGTGCAAGCCCGATTTGGCCACATTGTAAGGTATGATGCCTGCACCAGGGTTGAAACCGGAACCAGAGCTAATGTTGAGAATTTTGCCTTTCTGGTTCTTCAACATGATTTTACCCACGGCCTGGCTGCACAGGAAAGCGCCTTTCAAATTCACGTTGATACTACGGTCCCACTCATCTTCAGGCCACTCCTCCGCCGGATAAAAATTGTCCGATGCCCCGGCATTGTTGACCAGTATATCGATCTTTCCGAACTCATCGAAGGCCTTTTGTACCGCTGCTTCCACCTGGCCTTTGACCGTGATATCACACCGGACAGGAAGGCATCGTCTTCCCTGCTCTCTGACCAGCTCAGCAGTCTCTTCCAACTTGTCAATCGATCGAGCCACGGTAACTATATCTGCCCCCGCCTCGGCGAACCCTAGACAGATTGCGCGGCCAAGACCTTGCCCTCCTCCTGTAACCAATGCGACTTGGTTAGTTAGATTGAACAGCTCAAGAATACTTTGTTTGGCCATGTCTACCTCCCGCGATCACAGCTGCAGTTGATGCTTAACTTCGAACTGGTGTTATCAGTCTACGTGAACACTAACGTAGCAACAAGGCCAAGTTCAGTTCGGTCATCAATGGTGAATGGTCTCTAGGGTAACTAGACTGGCTCGACCTGATCCCACCTTACAGTGACAACTCCCCGTTCATCCAGAATCACAAGGTAACCCTATTCAGTAATCCACTGGCCACCAACTTTCATTAGAGCCACCCTTGATCCCTACTTGATCACCCCTAGGGTTACGTTCATGCCTCTTCCGTTGCCCCTGTTTAACATCTGGTCACAAGGATTGGCAAGATCCCTTATCTGGGAAATGCTGGCTTGCAACCGTGCCACAGAGATCCCCTTTTGGGCAGCGATATGCCGTCACCAACAGCTTGTGCTTTCAGGTTCAGGTGAATTTACCTAAGACACGTATTACCGGAGAAGGACTTGGTAGAGACTTGGCACATACTCGACTCGCATCGTCTAGACAGGGGTCAGGACAACGTCGTTCTTGTGGCTCTCCCGCAGGCGCCATATACCTTAGGTTAAGAGGACTGTGTTCTACCCCTGACTTATTGGGGATAGTTGGCTATCCTATGGCGCGGTTGAGAGACCCAGGGCTTCGATCCCGGCCCTCGCGGCATCCTCATCTTCTTGGCCTGTTCCCCCGCTTCCTCCCACAGCTCCGAGAAGCTCGCCGTTTCTATAAACCGGCAAGGCACCCTGTCCTGGGATCATGTGGCCACTTTCCATCGCCATCAGCCCAGTGAATACTGGTGACTGGGCGTTCGCTGCCAGTTCACCACTGGACCGACCAAAACAGGCAGCCGCGAGTGCCTTCGCACGGGATATAGGAGGCGAGCGCCACGGGGCGCCATCTAACCTGAACATGGCTATCAGATCCCCCCTTGGATCAACCACCGATACGCTCAACTTCGCCCCCATATCCAATACCTTGGCCTTCGCCGCCACCAGTATCTGTTCGGCTTCTGCCAGAATCAAGGATGCCATAGCACCACCTCCAAATAGACTTTCCCAGGCTATATTATAATGGCTAGGTCACGCAGGATGACATAGGCGAATGTAAGTTCGCTGTGACATGGCCTCGTTTATGATTCATGCGGCGCTTGGCGTGGATTATTCCCAGTGCTAGAATTGCCCCAGGAGATGCGAGATGAAGCGCACCTTGATTAAAGACATCTTGAGGCGGGATAGCGCTGGTGGTGAGGTGCTGGTGCAGGGCTGGGTAAAGACCAGGCGTTCATCAAAGGATCTCTCATTCATCCAGATCAACGATGGCTCTACCCTCAGCGACCTCCAGGTGGTGGCGGAGCCCGCCCTTACTGGCTACGATCGGATACAGTCCCTCAGCACAGGGGCCAGCGTCAGCATCATGGGGACTTTGGTCGAATCTCCGGGCAAGGGGCAGAGATATGAGGTCAAGGCCACGGCCATTGATGTCATCGGTGAGGCTGACCCTGGGGATTACCCCCTGCAAAAGAAGGGGCACTCCATGGAATTTCTCAGGGAGATAGCCCACCTCCGACCTCGCACCAACACCTTTGGTGCTGTGGCCCGCTTGAGGAGTGCGCTGGCCTTCGCAATCCACAAGTTTTTTCAGAGCCGAGGCTTCCTTTACGTGAATACCCCCATAATTACGGGCCTCGATGCCGAGGGGGCCGGCGCCATGTTCCGGGTGACCACTCTCGATACTGAAAACCTCGCCATCCAGAGTGGCTCAACCAACTCAGAAGAGTCCTTCTTTGGCAGACCGGCCTTCCTGACCGTGAGTGGACAGCTAGAGGCGGAAACTTTTGCATTGGCCCTGTCCAACGTGTATACCTTTGGGCCCACATTCAGGGCAGAGAATTCTAACACCTCCAGGCATCTGGCCGAGTTTTGGATGGTGGAGCCCGAGGTGGCCTTCTGCGACCTGGACGGCCTGGCTGACCTGGCCGAGGACTTCCTCAAGGACATTTGTAGTCACGTCTTGGAACACTGTGCAGAGGACATGGCTTTCTTTAACAAGTGGGTCGACCATAGCGCCATATCGACTTTGGAGAGCATCGTCAATTCCGGCTTTGAGAGACTGACCTACACGGAAGCTGTGGACATCCTGAAGACGTCCGGGCAAAGTTTTGAGTTTCCAGTGGACTGGGGACTGGACCTCCAGTCCGAGCACGAGAGGTACCTTACAGAGAGGAAGTTGGGTAGGCCCGTCATAGTCACCGACTACCCCCGTGACCTGAAGGCCTTCTATATGCGCTTGAATGACGACGAGAAGACTGTAGGGGCCATGGACGTGCTGGTTCCCAGGGTCGGAGAGATCATCGGGGGCAGCCAGCGGGAGGAGCGCCGCGAGGTACTCTTGGAGCGGATCAAGCAGTTCGGGCTGGATGAACGAGACTATTGGTGGTACCTGGACCTGCGCCGCTACGGGAGTGTGCCCCACTCGGGCTTCGGTCTTGGCTTCGAGCGGGCCCTCCAGTTCATCACGGGCTTGCAGAATATCCGCGACGTCATACCGTTCGCCAGGACGCCCGGGAATGCCGAGTTCTAGGCGCAACCGAGTGGGCATTCTGGCAGCCCAGTTGTTGCTCCGAAATTTCTTATCCTAATACCACTTATGGTGCGCTTCTGGAACTACGAGAGATAGGCAGAGATTATTATCCTTCGTCGCGCTGGCAGAAACCAGCACAGGAGATTCCAACTAAAATCACCTTGACCCCTTCCTCTCTCTCAGCTAGGATGAGCACAGCCTAGAACTAGGGAGATAGGCATGGAAACATATTGGTTTAAGTGCAGGGCCAAGTGAGAGATACTCAGCCCAACGCCAGTGACATTCAAGAACAGCAGACCAGCGACTCGGGGAATCTGCCCGGCGTGTGGGGCGAGAGTATTCCGGATAGGGAAGAGATAGAAGATACCAAGCATCGTACTCTTGAAGCAGGACGCGCGTCTGGAATGCCCTTCCTGCAGGTAGCGCCCTTGGGCACGATGCGCACGACATTCCAGGAAATCAGTATGGAGATGGCCAGCCAGACGAAGGAGTGTCACACTCAGGCGCTGGAGCTGATGTTCAAGAACGATGAGCTGTGCGGCATGTTCCTCGAAAGTGCGACGAACAAGATGGCCTAGGAGGATACTATGGGGGAAGAGAGTCAAAAGATCACCGTTCGGCCCAATGGCCCCTACATAGTCCGAGGCGGCATCCCGCTTCTCCGCAAGACGCAAGTCATGTCGGAGCACGGCGAGCCGCTCACCTGGAAGAAAGAGGACGTTCTGAGCACCGGAAGTACCTACCGTCTATGCAGGTGTGGGCATTCCAAGACGAAGCCCTTTTGTGATGGCACTCACACCCTGGTAGATTTTGACGGATTCGAGACCGCCGATCCTGGCCCCATAGCTGATCGCGAGACCATCTTTAGAGGCCAGCAGATAGTTGTGAGAGACGACCACTCCCTGTGTGTCCACTCCGGCTTTTGCGGCAACCGCATCACTGACATCTGGAATATGCTTAAGGATCCCGATGAGTCGCTAGTACGGGGCCAAATCATGGCCATGGTCGAGAAATGCCCGTCAGGTACGCTCTCCTTTGCTCTGGAGGCTGACGGCGAAGTCGTCGAGCCAGACCTGCCGAAAGAGATCGCCGTCATTCCAGACGGGCCCCTCTGGGTCAGCGGAGGCATACCTGTGGAGCGACGTGACGGTCAGCCACTTGAGACTCGCAACAGGATGGCACTGTGCCGCTGTGGGGCGTCTTCCAACAAACCTTTTTGTGACGGTACGCACAAGGAGGTCGGCTTCACGGACAGGCAGGTAGTGCCCCTGCAGCTACGTGGCCTCTGAGAGATGATTGGAATGCAAGTTTCATTTCGCGGAAGCACCTGGAGCAGGAGCTGGAGGCGGTTCCATGTCTACCTCAGATGAGCTACAGCGAATCTGGTTGTTTGAAGGACTCACCGATGACCAACTCAATTCCCTTTCGCCCTTCACCTACCGCAAGAGATTTGGCCCTGACGAGTTGATTGTCGAGGAGGGCCATACCGGCAACGGATTATATTTGATCGTCTCGGGGAATGTGGAAGTAATCAAGGGGCTGGGGACTGGACAGCAACAGATCCTCAACAAGTTGGGTGCAGGGGAGGTTTTCGGTGAGATGGCGCTACTGGGGGAGTGGCCCAGGACAGCAAGCGTGCGCGCAGTGGACAACGTTGAGTGCTTGGGAATCGACCGGTGGGTGTTTCTCGCCCAGCTCGAGAGGCAGCCTCAGGTGGGGATCAGGATGCTACACATCCTCGCTCAGCGGCTGCGGGACAGCGACGCACGCCTCGTAGAATGAGCGTTGTCTCTATTCGTTGAGCTGCTGGGCATACTGGTCCAATGACATTCTGACCTGGGTCAATACCCCAGACACATCCCCTTCGGCCTGTAGGAACCCGGAGTACGCAGACAACTCCTTCAACCGCTCGGTGAACAGCACCCAGGCCGCGGCTTGGTGAGGCAAAGAGTGGACGTCTCGTGATAGCCGGAAACTTGAACCCGCGGTCAGTCCCAAATGGGAGGCTCCAGCCGGCATCGTCGTTAGCGTAGTTCCTAGAGGCCCGAGCACATCGATCATCAGTCCTACGGTAATATCCGATAATAGCGTAAGCTGCTCCTCGGACTCGTCCGTGTGTAGAAGCACCCGCCCAAGCATCTGCATAAGGAGCTGATAGCACCCATCGAACAGATTGCATATGTCCCTGCTGAGTGGGTCCTCGATTAGGTTCAGGACACTGTGATCACCGATGTCATTCGGGAACATCGCATACGGGTTCTCCATCACTGGGCGTCCTGGCTCGAAATCGGGGTCGTCCCTTAGAATCCGATCGTGCTCCTTCAGCATGGCCAGGAACCTGCGGTAATGAGACTCTTCGTTGTCGTGCCGTGCCCCTTCTCCCTGCTCGACTATCCGCTGAATCGCAGCTACCGCGGATTCCAGATCAGTGACAGGGAACAGGCCCGGTAGGCTGAAATAGGCATCGGCAATCTGGGACTTCGGTGGGCCGATGAACAGCTGCTCCTCACCGAACTTCTCCGCGAGATACCTGAGGCCATCTTCAATGCCCCTATACAGGTGACCTACCGTCTGGTATTGCCGCTCGCTGGAGAAGATATCGCTGAGCTTCGCTTCTGGCAGAAAGAACTCGCCTGGGCTCGCAGCGTCCCTATCGGCTCGCTCCTGCTCCTCTGGCCTTTCAATGAATACAAAGTTCTCGAGGGTCTCGCGGCAAAATGGAATAAGGTCAAGTCTGAAAGACGCTGGGTATGCCCTTGGACTAGTAGGAAGGTTTGGCCGATGTAGGTGGGGAGCTCCCCCGACTGCCGTGAGAAGGTTGCATGCCAGTGACATATGCACCATCTCTTGAATGGCAATCTGGAGAAGGGTCCCTCGCCAGCGTCTTATGATGCCTAGCTGCTCTTCGGTGACGCCTTCCTTGACGTCCCGCTTGATGCTGAAGGAGGCAAACAGGTAACTGCACATAACTCCGTGCTCCAGCTCTGTAGCTTCAGTGAGAAGGTATATCAGCTGGGCCCTGTTTTCGATCCTGACTGGAGCGTCCATACATCTCTCTCTTATCTCGGGATCCCTTCCACTCGACAGGCGGTAGCGGGCCACTGACCGTCGCTTCAAGAGATTAGTGGGTAGCCTAGCTTCAAGTGTATCTTAGAAGCGTTTGCTCTTCAATCCAGTTCCGGCCCCATGACTCAGCTTGGACTTGCCAATAGGGCACGTAAGGCAAGTAGGGGATACCATCGATCCGGCGCTTTCGCCCTTCTCCATTTGGAGCTATTTTGCCTGGGGGGCCCAACGTTGTATCTTAAACTTCTGGGCCGATGAGGGTATTGCTCGACAATTAAAGGTTAAACTGGGGGTCCACGTAATCCTTATCTTTGACATAGATCTGCAGTCGGGAGCGACAGCAGTCGGATACAAAGAGCCGGTCTTCAGCATCATCAAAGGCCACCCCTGTCGGATAGGAGAACCGCCATTCCTGCTCCAGGCTCCTTACCCTACGCCGAGCTTTCTGAATGTCCGAATTGTCCGCCACCCTTTGCTTTGCCCACTTGGAGAGTTGCTGGGCGTCCCCAACTAGCGAAGTGATGAATTCCCCGTCGGGTCCAAAGATCTGGACACGCTCGTTAGCCCTATCGCACACATACACGTCGCCCTCACCGTCAACGGTCATATCCGTTGGGTGATTCAGCTCTCCTACTCCAGTTCCGAAGGTGCCGAAGCTAGCAAGGAAGGTGCCATCTGGGGAGAACTTCTGCACCCGGTGGTTTTGCCAGTCGGCTACGTAGATATCTCCATTGATGTCGATTGTGATTCCCCATGGTAGGTTGAACTGACCTTCACCACTTCCCTCTTCGCCGAATTTAGCGAGAAAAGTGCCCTCTTTGGTGAACTGTTGGATCCTATTGTTCATGCTATCGACGATATAAAGGTTATCCTCCCTGTCAAATGCCATACCGGAAGGCCGGTTTAATTCCCCGTTCCCTGCTCCGAGTGTGCCCCACTTGTCCAAGAAGTTGCCATCCTTATCAAAGATGGAAACGCGATGAAGCCACTCATCGGCGACGTACACGTTCTCTTCTCTATCCAGTGCTAACGAGGAGGCCCAAATTAACTGCCCATCTTCCTCGCCGTATCTGCCGAACTCGCATATAAACTCTTCCTCATCGGGAGCTCCGATGGTGATTTTGCTGACTCGCGGGCTAAAGTTGTTCTCGTCGCTACGGTTGACTACGTAGACAACATTGTCTTTGCCTATGGCTAAGGCTGTTGGAAAATGAAACCCCGGGCCTGCGACCAGCGATTGGCCTACTGCGTGACTGAAGTGATACACCCGACCTGCCGCTACCGTAGTGAGCATGTCGTAATCTCCATTTGTGAAGTAGTATGTAAAGAGCCTGGCTTAGACCCCGATGGCTGCCAAACACCCTTAGTGTGCCACTACTACACTCTGGCCTTACCCATCATGTCAACACAGGACACCTTGTTATCCAAACTGATATTCTCTGGTGGCAACTATCAGTTGCAGTACCTGAGCAACCCGTTGAGCAGAGCTGCTGGCTTCCTCTCCTGTGCGCCAGCATAGTACCCCCTCTTCTTCAGCCTGCTGGATCAAGTGCTGGCGGGTCTGATACTCTACCTCCAGAGGGCCCAGCAGGTTCAAACAGCCATCGACCAGCGCCTCTGGCGTGAGATCCCCCTGGGCCTTGAGCCGGTTGATGATGGACTGAACCCCAGGTAGGCTCATGTCACCGACGAGGTCGGCTACGAAGTTGATACGACTCATCAGGGAGCCGCTGTTTATCCACTCCTGGCCTGTGTGCCAGCCCTCCACGCTTGGGGGATCTAAGAGGTCCTGGCCCATATAGGTGGGCTGAACGGACTTTCGCCCAAAGCCCAGCCCAGGGAAGTTATGTCCACCCACCAGTTTATAGCTTCCCACCACTACCTCCGTGGGGCTCTTAACCTTGGTGAAGCGAGCCTCTTTGAAGAAGTCGGAGTTGAAAAGGGTTCGTAGTACGGACCGAATCTCGTACTTGGACTCGATAAAAACCGTCGCTAGGGTGTTTATGGCTTGAGGGGCCCGAGGAGATTCTATAGACCAGCTGGGCACCTGGGGCTCGTCTGCCACGAAGAAGTTATAGAGGTGGCGTGCGATGAAGCGGGCACAGGCGGGCTGCTTTACGATGATGTCGATAATGTCTTCACCATTAAAGTGTCCTTTGTGTCCCAAAAACCTCTTTTCGTCATCGTCGTGGTCTTCGAGCTTGTACTCAAAGTTGGGCCAGGCGGAGGGGGAATAGGGAAATCGGGGTAGCCTGGCAGCCATAGTCCAGCCGGTGAAAGCCCTGGAGGCCTCACTTACATCCACCTCGGTGTAGTTGCCTACACCCATGGAAAACAGCTCCAGCAGCTCCCGGCCCCAGTTCTCGTTGACCGCGTGCTTGTGATTCTCATTGTTGTCCAGCCAGAAGATCATGGCGGGGTTCTTGGCCACCTCAATGAGCAAGTTGCGGAAGTTGCCCATACCGTGGCGGCGGAACATGGCAATCTGCGTCACCATATCGATACCGTTGTCTATCTTGGTGTTTCCGGTAGCGAATACCTGATGCCAGAGGAGAGCCATCTTCTCCTCTAGGAGGCGCTCAGTATTGAGCAAGTGGTACATCCAGTTCATGTTGTACGAGGGGGGCACGCTACCAGGAAACTTACTTGAAGGCTGATACCTGAACAGGATCTGTTCGTCCGCAGGAGAGACCTCCTCGGGGTGAAGCAGCTCCTCCACCATCGTCTCGTAACCCTTGGAGACGTGCTCCTCCAACTCTTCCCGGGTCGCACCAAAGCTGGCTCGCCGCATAAGATGAGCCATCAGAACTATGTCCTTGTTGGCCATACCTCCAACTCCATTCTGTACAAGCCTCTTTGGTGAGAACCATTGTAACACAAGTTAAGCTAGCGCTTAGACTGGTCCATGGTAAGAGTGCGTATCAGGACTTGCCGTATTAACCTGCTTGGGTCTGATAAGTATCCCTACTTGGTGGAAGCAGGTACTAGCAAATATCCATTCTTTTAATTCTTCTGCAGGAGACAATCATGTCTCCAACTGCATGGAATGAAAGTCGACATAAAATTGGCATTATGAACTTGGCAAAATGCCAACAGTGGAAATGGCGTATGGCACCCATGCCAATCTAGGCGAAGTTGTTGCAAAGGAGCATTTAGGCTAACAATATGCCAACGCAGTTACCAGTATAGGCAAGGATGGGATGTCATCGTTTGATTGTGGCATAACTGAATATTTAAAAAGGGTACTTAGGATGAACTATCCGGAAGTCTTTCTGGTGAGCATTATGGACTTGTATGGAGCTTTGACGGCACTGTGCATGAAAACGATATAGTTTCCTTATCATTGACTCCCTCTTACCAAGGCCATATTATGCACGTATCTTGGATATCAGGAGGTGCCCGTTGGCCACCAACAACAAGCTTACGATAGAGATCCTCTACTGCCACGATTGAAGTCATGCTCTAAAGGCTGCCTGGATGGCAGGTGAGGTTCTCAACAGAGTGGGTGAACATATCAGCTCCTTTAAACTGATACCGGGGCCCCACGGCAAATTCGATATCCGCATCAACGGCGAGCTGGTGGCCGAGCATCGACACGAGCCTGACGCCCACATCTTCCCCGAGCTTCAGGACCTTCTCAAGGCCATAAGTGAGCGGACAGCCAAAGCCGTCGTTTAGAAGCTACAGGATCTGGAACTAATGTGATTGGCTGTCTGCTGAGAGAAATATGATGTCCTGGGCTAAACCAGGGGGGATAATATGATCTACGACGTAAGAATATACGACTTAAAGCCGGGCAAGGTGCCAGAATATATAGAAGTGGTGCGAGAGGTGGGCCTGCAGATACGTAAGGATCACGGCGGCAGGCTGGTCGGCTGGTACTACACCGTAATGGGAGAGATTAACCAGGTAATCCATATCTGGGCCTACGAAGATCTCGCCCACATGGAGGAGGTAGGCAAGGCCTTCCGCAGCGACCCTCGCTGGATCAATGAGTATGTGCCGAGGGTGGAACCGTTGCTGGTACGGCAGCGGAACCAGCTAATGAAAGCTGCAGACTTTGCACCAGAGCCGGTGTAAAGCGTTACGACCCAGTGGATAGGTTCGAGTGACGGCGTTAGCGCTCTTTGAAGTCCATGAGCCCCCAGTAGCGACCCAGGAGACACCCACAGGAGGAGCACACTACCAGATTAAGGGGCCCGTCACCCGCTAGACCGGCTAAGTTTATGATGTCTGTGGGACGGGTGTCGCAGTGGGGGCACTGAGGAGCGGAAGATACCTGAGGCACCAGCAGAGGGATCTGGTACATACACGAGGGGCACCTGTACTCCACCACCCCATCGGGCATGGTGCGCTCTTTAGACTTCTCAATTAGCTGGCGGCAATTGGGACAGTGGGGCTTGACCGTCATTAAGGTTTCCTACTCAGAAAAAGGCCACTCGCCCTGAGCACGTCGAAGAATGAGCAGCTTCCAATCCATAAGTACTTCATACGGTGAGTTGGTCGAACCATTAGCTCGTAGGCCGCACGTTTACATAACGCAATGGATCAAGCGTGCTGACATGAAAGGCTTAGAGGAGCTTGCTCATCCGAATATGCTCAATGCCAGCCTCCGTGAACACCTCTCCCTCTTCTGTGTAGCCGTGGCGAGCGTAGAAGGCTTTGACGTAGGTTTGAGAGTTCAGCACTGCCCGCACCACCCCCTGCAGCTTTGCCTGCTCCTCCAGGAAAATGAGGAGGCGACTGCCCACGCCGCGACGTCGCCACCCCTGTACCACCGCCATCCTCCCTATTTTCGCCTCCCCTGAGAGGAGACGCACTATACGCCCCGTTCCTATAGGCTTTCCCTCTGCCAGGGCCAGGACATGAGTTGCGGTGGCGTCGGTCTCGTCCGTCTCCTCATGAGCAGGTACCCCCTGCTCATGCACAAAGACCCGCTGACGGATATTCATGGCCAACTCGAGCTCCTCTGCGGTTGCCACCAGCTTCACTGTTATCATCGAGCTGAAACGTTGTAGTAAATGGGCGAACTGGGTGGCGCTTGTAACGCCCGTTGGCAGTCGAACGCCTTTAAGCCTGAGATTTCTAGTCTTGGGGAATTTCCTTGAAGCCGTAATAGTTATCGCTGGCAAGGATCCTTTTAAGGTCCTCGGCAGAAACGTTCTTAGGGTTCATAGGGGTGGCCCATTCCTCTGTAAGAAGAGAGTGAAGATGGCTAAGGCTGGCAGGTTGATTGCGCTCGGACAGGAGGATGCGGAAGACAATCTCCTGTATGGGCATCTGGGGTCGGATGAAGCCCTCCTTGAGAGCGCAGCATTTGGCTATTTGGGCGATGTGCTGTTTAACTGTGGGCATCTCCCCCGTTTCCTCCAGGCGCTCCCGGCAAGAGGAGCAACGTCGACCGAGCAACACAAACTCTAAAGAGAGGTCCTCTTCAGCTGCCCGTTGAGGGTCTAGGATGTAAGAAGGTTCCTTTTCTTCTTGGGGTGGGCTTGCTGATTCACTTTGTGCATCGGGAGTGGTCATAGATTCACCTCTTCGTTCCAGTCCAGCATTTTGACCTGTACCCTTTGGTTGGCCTCCATTTGTGGTACGTCCTCGGGGCAAATGGCCAGGCCGTTGGCCCTGGCCATGGAAGTGAGGATGTTGGAGCCCTGGGGCCCGGTGGGATTGGCGTAGTAGGTACCGTTCCTTTTGGTCACTTCAACGCGGGCATAGACGCGTCGGCCGTCGATGTTGTGGATGGGCCCCTCCAGCACAGCTTCGATGACGGGCTTAGACACTCTTCGCCTGCCTAGCATCTGAAGGATGGCTGGACGTGCAAACTCCTCAAAGGCAACCATGGCGCTCACTGGGTTGCCTGGCAGACCTAGATGGGGTACCTGCTTTCCTTGCGAGGCGTAAAGCACGCCGAAGGCTAGGGGTTTGGCCGGACGCATCCGTACCGACCAGAAGCCAATCTTGCCCCTCTCCATCAGCACGTCCTTGACGATATCGTAGTCGCCGCGGGAGACACCCGCGGAGGTGATGAGGAAGTCCGAGCTTAGTCCCTGTTCCAGCTTGTGGTTGAGGTCCTCCAAGTTGTCCCGTGCAATTCCCAGTACCGCGGGGATGCCACCGTACTGCTTCACCGAAGCGGCCAGGCTGAAGCTGTTGCTATCGTATATTTTGGCTGGCTGTACTGGCTCGTCCAGTGAGAGGAGTTCGTCACCGGTGGCCAGGATCGCCACCACCGGCCGTCGGATGACCTGCACTCTGTCCAGACCCAAGGAAGCGAGGACCCCCACCTCTGAGGGTCGAATAACCGAACCCTTCTCCAGCACCACCCTCCCTTTGGTTACATCTTCGCCAGCAGGGCGGACATTATCCCCGATAGATAATTCTTGCTGAATAGCGATCTCATTAAGGGGAACTCCCTCTCTTTTCCTTTTAACTTCGTCAGTCTCCTCGAAAGGGATCACGACATCGGCACCTTTGGGCACTGGAGCTCCTGTCATTATGCGGATGGTGGTGCCTGGGGTGACATCACCAGGGGGTAACTGGCCCGCCGCCACCATACCGACAATCTTCAGCATCCTAGGGGATTCGGGACTTGCCCCGGTAATGTCCTGGTGCATAACGGCGTACCCGTCCATGGCCGAATTGTCTAGAGGCGGAATGTCAAAGGGAGCCACCACATCCTGGGCAAGCACCTGTCCCAGGGCATCAAGGATGGGTTTCTCCTCTGGTTCCAGGGGTGCGAAGAAGCTCATGATTCGGTCGTAAGCCTCTTCCACACTGAGCATGTCGGCGTGCCTGTGGCCCTGATGATGGGTAGTCAATCCTACCTCCAATCTTGACTATTCGGTGGGCGGCAGGCCCCTAACCGTGATTCCTAGTTGGTGTTCTAGGGAGCGGATGACCTTCTGAAAGGCATCGTTCACTTCCTCAGAGGTTAGCGTTCGCTCCGGTGATTGGAAATAGATACGAAAGGCTAGGGAGCGTTTGCCTGGCGGGATGTTTTCCCCGGCGTAAACGTCGAAAGGAAGGGCACGACTCACCAAGTGGTGTCTCCGTATGATCTCGGATATTCTCCCTGCTGGTATATCCATGTTCACCAGCATTGATAGGTCTCGGCTGGCGCTGGGAAAACGACTTAGGGAAACATATCGCCGCCTTCCATCGGGCACACTTGTAAGGAGGCCTTCCAAGTCCAGTTCGAAGATGGCAACGGGAGCACCATCTATGTCGAAGGCCTCCACCACCGCGGGATGCACCTCTGCCACAATGCCTACCTGGATAGTGTTGATAACCACATCTGCACACCTCCCAGGAAACATCATCGGATCAGAGGTGGGGAGGTAGGTAGCCGTTACCCCTAGGCGCTCCAAGAGGGCCTCAATTATCCCTTTAGCATCGAAAAAGTCAACCCTTCCTTCGTTGCTCAGCCAAGAGGACGCCTCTCTAGGCCCGTAGGTGGCTCCCACCACCTTCTCCCGCTCTTCGGGCAGCTTCCCTTGCCTGGGCAGGTACACCTTCCCTACTTCAAAGATGCAGATCGGCCCCTCTTGAGAGCGTTGGTTAAGGGCAAGGGTAGCTAAGAGGCTGGAGCGCAGAGTGGTGCGAAGGTACTCCTCTTGGGAGCTCATGGGATTTGCCATCTTCAACGGTTTCGGACCTGAATCTAGTGCCTTTGCTTTAACCAGAGCTTCATGGCTGACCAGAGGGTAGGTAATAACCTCTTGCATACCGCAGTCCACCAGGGCGTCTCGCATCTCCTCTCTCAGCTCCCGCAGAGGCTGAGGCTGGTGATAAGGTACAGGGGTGGACAGCATGGTGGTTGGAACCTGCTCGTAGCCTACAATACGGGCCACCTCCTCTACCAGGGCATCCTCGATGGAGATGTCACTGCGCCAGTAGGGGATCGTCATCTTTAACTCGCTGCGCTCCTTACGCTGGCAATTAAATCCTAGAGAGGATAACACTTTTTCTACTAGACCTATGGGTAGGCTCAACCCCAACACTTTCTTAAGACGACCCATGGTGAGTGTAAGTTCTTGGGGGCCCTTAGGCTTGTCCGGGAAGACATCTATTATCCCTCTGGATACGGTCCCACCAGCCACTTGCTGGATAAGACGAGTGGCCCGCCGCAGCGCTATCTCTGCTAGCTCCGGCTTGAGTCCCTTATCGAAGCGGATGGTGGCCTCAGTGCGTAACTTCAAGCTCTGGGCGGTGTGGTGATTGTTGGTGGGATTGAAGGTGGCCGACTCTAGCAGCACTGCAGTGGTACTTTCGTTCATCTCGGTGTCGTTGCCGCCGATGACTCCGCCCAGGGCAACGGGATCGTAGGCATCGGCAATGACCAGCATAGACGAGTTGAGTTGGCGCTGAACGCCATCCAGGGAGAGAAGCTTTTCGCCGGGCCTGGCACTTCGGACGATGATTTTGCCCTCCTTGAGGGTGTGGAAGTCGAAGGCATGAAGCGGTTGGCCGTATTCCAGCATAACGTAGTTGGTGATGTCCACTACGTTGTTTATTGGGCGCATGCCGGTCCTTGTTAGCCTCTGTTGGAGCCACTGGGGCGATGGCCCCACCTTGACTCCCTTGACTAAGCTGGCGGTGTATCTGTAACAGAGGTCAGGATCATAGATCTCTACTGAGACCTGGTTCTCGATGTGGTCTGGCCCCTCTGGGTAAGTGGTGTCAGACTCCTTGACGGTAGTGCCGGTGAGGCCCGCTACCTCACGGGCTACCCCAATAACCGAGAGGCAGTCGGGACGGTTAGGAGTCACGTCCAGATCGAGGATGTGGTCACCCATGTAGCTGGAGAGTGGTACCCCAAGGGGTGCATCCTGAGGCAGCACTACGATACCATCATGATTTTCGCCGATTCCCAGCTCCCTCTCCGAGCAGATCATCCCCTCGGAGACCACACCGCGGATGCGTGCTGTCTTAAGGGGCTCCATCTTGCCGGTATGGGCGTCAACCAGGAGCGCTCCAACCGTGGCAAAGGGCACCATCTGGCCCTCGGCCACATTGGGAGCGCCACAGATTACCTGCTGCTCTCTCTCTCCGATATCTACGGTACATAGGGTAAGGCGGTCGGCGTTGGGGTGGGGCTCCACCTTTAGGACGTGGCCGACGAAGCAGTGCTCCCAGCCACCGATGGTGGCGATGCTCGCCACCTCGGTGCCGGCCATGGTGAGGCGATGGGCCAGCTCCTCCACCGGCACCTTTATATCTACGTACTCTTTAAGCCAGGATACGGGGATTTTCATGTACTAATGCTTCTCGTATTCAGTCAAGTTGTTAATATAAGGGTAAGAGCATCTTTGATATTTTCTAACAACTCGTCAAATGACCTTTCTTGAGTAAAAACGCTCGCTTGAATGCCTCGGGCAGATCAGGACTTGCAGTCATGGCTAGCTTCTACTTTTACGAGCATGCTGCAGGCACCTTCCTTCAGAACTGCCTCAAAAATCTTAGATCGTTGGCATAAAAGTGGCGGATGTCGTCGATGCCATACTTGAGCATGGCAATGCGCTCCTGGCCCAAGCCAAAGGCGAAGCCAGTGTACTTGCTGGAGTCGTAGCCCACGCCTTCCAGCACACGTGGGTGCACCATACCGGCGCCCATGATCTCGATCCAGCCCGATTCTTTACATATCCGACATCCCTTGCCGGCACAGGCGAAGCAGTCTATGGCCATGTCAACCCCAGGCTCCACGAAAGGGAAGTAGTCGCAGCGAAAGCGTACTTGCCGGTCGGGCCCGAAAAGGCGGCGGGCGAACTCGTACAGGGTGCCCTTCAGATCGGCGAAGGTAATGCCCTCATCCACCGCCAGACCCTCCACCTGTTGGAAGTGCCACTCGTGGGTGGCGTCGGTGGCCTCGTAGCGGTAGCATTTTCCTGGCACTATGACCCGAACGGGGGGTTGCGATGCCTCCATCACCCGGGCCTGCATGGGGGAGGTGTGGGTGCGAAGGAGCATGGGATACTCGCCATCCTCGTCTTGGTAGTCTATCCACAGGGTGTTGAACATGTCCCGCGCTGGGTGTTCTTTGGGGATGTTGAGCATCTCGAAGTTGTATCGGTCCCACTCTACCTCGGGCCCCTCAACGATCTGGAAACCCATGGAGATAAAGGCGTCGCATATCTCCCGGACGATCTGGGTGGTGGGATGGAGTCTTCCAATCGAGATTGGACGTCCCGGCAGGGTTACGTCCAGATGCTCCTGACCTGTCAACTGATAAAGCTGGGCCTCTTTTAGCTCTTTCTCTCTACGGGAGAGCTCCTCCTCCAGCAATCCCTTAGCCTGGTTGGCTGCTGAGCCTACACTGCGGCGCTCCTCTAAGGATAAGTCAGCCATAGTGCGCAAAATGGAGGTCAAACGGCCGCGCCGCCCTAGATAAGTGAGGCGCCAACTCTCCAGGGCCTCCAGGTCATCGATGTCTGACAGCTCCTTGAGGGCAGCCTTTCCTAACTTATCTATAATGCCCAGTGTCTCTGCATCGTTCATCGTTTCTCTCGATTACCACGTGGAGGGTGACGAATTCCTGTTAGTGGTGGCTTTATATTATAGATTTGCCCTATTGAAGGGTCAAGGTGGACGCTCTTGCCCTGGTACGCAATTGGCTGACGGTAGTATGCAGTGTCGTTGACAATGGAATAACAGGGCCTTAAAATCGCTACAGATATGCTCATGCAATACCTCAAATAGAGGAACACCATGCTAAGGATCCGTCTTCGAAGAGTGGGTAAGAAGGGACAGCCGTCCTACCGTATAGTGGTAGCCGATTCCAGGTCTCCTAGGGATGGCAGCTATGTGGAGTGGATAGGGCACTACGATCCATTGGTGGATCCGCCAGCAGTGGAGCTCAATGAGGAAAAGGCAGTGGCCTGGCTCGCTAAAGGAGCACAGCCCTCTGACGCAGTGAAAAGAATCCTTGGCTGGAAGGGAATCCTCGAAAAGGTAAAGGACGCATGAAGGAGCTTATCGAATACATTGCCAAAAATCTTGCCAGCAAACCTGAAGAGGTGGTGGTCACTGAAGAGGTAGGTGAGGAAAGGGTCTTGTTGCGATTGGAAGTGGCCGCTGAGGACAAGGGAAAGATAATAGGTCGTCAGGGCAGTGTTGCCCAGGCCATGAGGGTTCTCTTAAGAGTAGCGGCAGTAAAGAACGGCACAAGGGCTATGCTGGAGATTGTCTAGGACTGCAGCCCTACTTTTCCCCTGACTTCTGACCTAGAAGCTCTCTCTTCATGAACGATAAGGCTACCTCTCAGACTGCGGTCCTGGTTGGTGTAATTGTGGCCCCCCACGGCACCAAAGGCCAAGTGAAAGTCGACATGCACACTCTCTTCCCCGGCAGGTTTGCGGCCGGGGAAACATTATTTTTGGATGGGCACTCCTACCGAGTGCAACACTCCGTTCTTCAAGGGGGGGAGAGGGTCGTTGTGAAGCTGGAAGGGATCGATAATCGCACAGAGGCCGAAGGTTTGAGCAACAAGAGCCTGACTGTGCCCCAGGAACGTGTGCCCTCCCTACCCCAGGGTGAGTATTACCATTTCCAGATCATAGGCATGGGTGTGCATACCGTTGAGGGAGAGTACCTGGGCAAGATCGCCGAGATTCTCTCCACGGGGGCCAACGATGTGTATGTAGTTAAAGGTGAGGGAGGGCAGTTGTTAATCCCTGCCCTGGATCACGTAATCAAAAACGTGGATGTGCCCAAGACGTCGATGGTAGTTGATCTCCCCGAGGGTTTACGTTAGTCGTTTTGACCCTCTTTTAGGGGGGTGATACAATCATCGAGAGCACTCCTTAATTTCTCAAGAGAGGTGCAGCGTGTCTGGTCATTCTAAATGGTCCACCATAAAGCATCAAAAGGGGACTGCTGACGCTCGTAGGGGCCAGCTTTTCACTAAACTATCCCGGGACCTCGCGGTAGCAGTGCGCGAGGGTGGTGGCCCCAACCTTGATAGCAATTATCGCCTTCGCCTGGCGATAGACAAAGCTAAGTCCAACAATATGCCCATGGATACCATCGAACGGACGATAAAGCGAGCCTCGGGCGAAGGGGATGGACAGGAGCAGCTGGACGAGGTGGTCTACGAGGGATACGGGCTGGGTGGGGTGGCCATCATTCTTCAAGCCGTCACGCCCAACCGCAATCGCACAGCATCCGATGTACGTTCCACTTTTACTAAAGCAGGCGCCATCCTTGGAGAGACAGGGTGCGTGGGTTGGAATTTCGAGTCCAAGGGGGTGATCACCCTGCAGGTGGAGTCCACCCATGCTGAGGAGGTGGCCCTATTGGCCATCGACGCTGGGGCGGAAGACGTGAAGATAGAGGACGACTATTTGGAGATCTATACCCAGTATGAAGATCTAGAGGCAGTCCGACGGGAGCTACAGGATAAGGATATTCAGATCTCGTCGGCTGAACTCTCTATGATTCCCAAGTCTGTAGTGTCTCTGGGCGATAAAGAGGCGGAGCACGTGCTCAAACTGATGGACAGTCTGGAGGAGCTGGCAGACGTGCAGAGGGTCTACACCAACGCAGACTTCCCCGACTCGGTACTGGAGACGTACCAGGGATGATCTAAGGGCCCCCATGCGAATTCTAGGAATCGACCCAGGAACCCGAAAGACCGGTTACGCCCTGCTGGAGGCTGGAGAGCAGCTCGTCCCCCTTGATTGGGGCGCCATCACCTCTGCCTCAAGCTTGCCCATTGAGCGCCGGCTCAACGACATCTATCGTCAGTTGGTGGAGCTAGTACGCTACTGGCGCCCCTCTGAGGTAGCTATAGAGGAGCCGTTCATGGGCAAGGGTGAGAGGCGCTTCGTAGGTCCTGCCTTCGCCGTAGGGCAGGCCCAGGCGGTGGCACTACTGGCCGCTGTGGGTGAGGAGGTACCTGTATTCCGTTATTCGCCTGCCCAGGTCAAGCGAGCCATAGCGGACTATGGCGCTGCCACCAAGGAGCAAGTACAGAACATGGTGGCCCTGGCCTTGGGGATGGAAACTGTCCCCACCCCTATTGATGCTGCCGATGCGCTGGCCCTATGTCTCTGCCATCTGCGTCAGCGTCAGGTCGAGGAGGTACTGGCCAAGGAGATACCATTGTCGGGCGGAGGTCTCCATTGATTGTGGGTGTACAAGGGGTCCTGGAGGAAACTGGGGAGGGATGGGTACGCGTGCGCGTTGGTGGGGTGACCCTTCAGGTACTTGCGCCCACTACCACTGCGGCGGGTCTGGGCTCTGTAGGCGAAGAGGTCTACCTACACACGCATTTTCAGATAAAGGACGAGGAGGCGGTCCTGTATGGCTTTTCCAGCCGGCAGGAGTTGCGCCTCTTTCAGATGCTGATAGGTGTTAGTGGTGTGGGGCCGAAGATGGCCCTGGGACTTCTTTCGGCGCGAGAGCCTCAAGTCCTGGCGGTGGCAATTGCTGCTGGGGATTTGGACACCCTCACTGCTGTGCCTGGGCTGGGGGTAAAGAGCGCCGGTCGCATAGTGGTGGAGCTCAGGAGTAAGCTGGCCCGGGAGGTTGCGGAGATGCCCGTGACTCCAGGGAGGGACGATAGCGAGGTGGTGGCTGCCCTTATGGCCCTGGGGTACTCGATAGCCGAGGTGCGCCGCTGCATGACCTCTCTGGAGGATGTAAGAGAGCTTCCTTTGGAGGAGAAGCTGAGGCGTGCTCTTCAACAGTTGGCGGGGGGCTGAGCCCTATGCCCGAATTTCAGCTCGCATCCGATTTTCAGCCCACCGGGGACCAGCCCCAGGCTATCGGCAGGTTGGTGGATGGTGTGCACAAGGGCCACCACTACCAGACAATCATGGGGGTGACGGGAAGCGGCAAGACCTTCACCATGGCCAACATCGTCCAGCGTGTGCAGCGTCCCACCCTGGTGATCGCTCATAACAAGACCCTGGCGGCCCAGCTGGCCACCGAGTTCCGCGATTTCTTCCCCCAAAATGCCGTAGAGTACTTCGTCTCTTACTACGACTACT
The DNA here is from genome assembly GCA_965248115.1 of Dehalococcoidia bacterium. Lineage (GTDB taxonomy): Bacteria > Chloroflexota > Dehalococcoidia > Lucifugimonadales > CBDFII01 > CBDFII01. Next base: position 593,916 of record CBDFII010000004.1, on the reverse strand, counting down.
ATCAGCCCGAGGCCTACGTTCCCCAGTCCGACACTTACATTGAGAAGGACGCCGCCATCAACCAGGAACTTGACAAGCTGCGCCTAGCTGCCACCACCTCCCTTCTCACTCGACAGGACGTGCTCATTGTAGCCTCGGTCTCCTGTATCTACGGCCTGGGGGATCCCCAGGACTACTACAGCTTTGTGACCCAGGTGAAAGTAGGTGAGACTCGGAATCGTAGCCGTCTGGTGCGCCAACTGGTAGACATGCAGTACGAGCGCAACGACATGGACCTGTCCAGAGGGAGGTTTCGCATCCGCGGCGATACGCTGGAGGTGCTGCCGGCCTACGAAGAGGTGGCCGTCCGTATTCAGTTCTGGGGTGACGAAATCGAGCGGATTGTGGGAATAGACCCCCTCACTGGTGAGTTTCTTGGGGAAAGGCAGGAGATGTCCATATACCCCGCCCGTCATTTTGTCACCCCTCGAGAGAAGCTCCTCATGGCCCTTGAGGATATTCAGATAGAGCTGGAGGAGAGGCTCCGGGATTTGAGGGCCCAGGGCAAAGTGCTGGAGGTAGCTCGCTTAGAGTCACGCACCAAATACGATATTGAGATGATTCGGGAGACGGGTTACTGTGCCGGCGTGGAGAACTACTCCCGCCACCTGGCTCGCCGCGCTGCAGGCAGCACTCCCTGGTGCTTGCTAGACTACTTCCCGGAGGATTTCCTTCTCTTTATCGACGAGTCCCATATGACCATCCCTCAAGTGCGGGGGATGTACCACGGTGATATATCCCGAAAGCAGACGCTGGTGGACTACGGTTTCCGGCTTCCTTCGGCCCTGGATAACCGTCCTCTTAACTTCAAGGAGTTCGAGGATCACATCAATCAGGTGATATTTGTCTCCGCCACTCCAGGTCCCTATGAGATGGAGGTAAGCCAGCAGGTGGTGGAGCAGGTCATCAGGCCTACCGGTCTTTTGGACCCCACCATTGAAGTGAAGCCCGTGGAAGGTCAGATCGATGATCTGCTGGAGCAGATAAGAGTACGGGTGGAACGGAGGGAGCGGTGTTTGGTTACTACCCTGACCAAGAGGATGGCCGAGGAACTGGCTGATTACCTTCAGGAGCTCGGTATCAAAAACCACTACCTACACTCGGATATTCAGACCCTGGAGCGCAGTGAGATTCTTCGAGACCTGCGCCTGGGCGTGTACGATGTTGTGGTGGGCATTAACCTGCTTCGAGAGGGCCTAGACCTGCCAGAGGTGAGCCTGGTGGCTATCCTGGACGCCGATAAGGAGGGTTACCTGCGTTCCTGGTCATCACTCATCCAGACCATCGGCCGTGCTGCGCGCCACTCCGACGGCCACGTTATCATGTACGCTGATCGTGTCACCGCCTCCATGAAGCAGGCCATCGATGAGACCTATCGCCGCCGTGCCATTCAGGAGTCCCATAACCTGGAGCACGGGATTAAACCTGAAAGTATCCACAAAGCGGTGCGAGACATCACTGAGCGGGTCAAGGCGGTGGCCGAGACTCGAGCCCCATATATCGTCGCTAAGGGCGAGCTCTCCCAGGACGAGGTTTTCCGCATTATCAAGGACCTAGAGGCTCAGATGAAGCTGGCAGCCAAAAATCTGGAGTTTGAGAAGGCCGCCCTCTTCAGGGACGAGATCTACGAGCTGAGGGGTCTGATGGCTGCGGGTAAAATATCGCCTTGAGGGGATACATCGACCTAGGAGAAACAGCCAGGAAGTGGAGCGCTAAACATCTATGCCTACTTGCCCTCATCGCTGCTATTATTAGCTTTTCTTTGGGTTGCAATACGGTCATTGAGAGGGGCAACCCAGCTCTACCAGAAGGCTTTAAGGCTGCTCCTCTTCCCGATGTGCCCCTCAACGGCTATCTTTATCTGGATGGCTCCCACTTTCTGGGAGTTAAGTTGAAGGACCTATTTCCTGACTACACTCCTCCAGTGGAACTCTCGCAAGACATTGGCGTGACAAGCCTGGCTGTCTGGGTGGGGCCCAGTGTTGACGCCGTGGGCATTGGTGTGAGGCTTGCCAATAGTGAGCTCGGCTTACTTATTGAAGAGGAACTGGAGGAGGCCAGTCTCCAGGTACGGCATTTTCGCCGACAGGGCATCCTATACATTGTAAAGGGGAGTGGGGAATGGGCAGAGGCCTTGTATTCCTCTCTCAAGGAGGAACGCTTTGTAAATATGGCCGAGGCTTATCCCAAACCGTGGGAATTAATGAATGGCCTGCCAGAAGCGCCACTGGGGCACCCCGTGGTCGCTGGATTTGGAGTGCTAGACTCCCAGCTCTTGGACCGCCTGGAGAGAGATGTGGCTGCTAATGGGGGACTCCTTCGCAATCTGATGGGTGCCGCCAGGTTAAGACACCTGGCCTTTGCCCTCTATTCGGAAGGACCACTGGAAGGCGTGCCTGCCTTGGACGGCTCCTTTCTGGTCGGGACAGGCTTGAGTGGTGTCATGGTCACCCGTTCATCCTATCCCAGCTTTCTAGTGTCTCTTCTATTCGGTAATATAGCTTCCCGGTCCGGACTCACTAAAGTGGCGGTGGAAAAGCCAGAGGGAGTAGAAGAGCTCTTTTATCTCTACCTCACAGGGGGCACCCACTTCATGGTAAAGAATCGAGGCAACGTGTTTTCCATTTCTCTGGCTCCCCAAAAGAAAACGGCAGAAGAGCTTATTAAAAGCGCTCTTAAGTGAGCTAGTATTGATAAAGTTGACGTTGTCTATCGCCTTTTGCTAAAATTCTCTTGTAGATCTTTATAGGCAACTGGAGGTCAAAATGGTCGAGGGAACTCTTTCTACTGAAACGGTAGTGGATGCCTTGAAGGAAGTTTATGACCCAGAGATACCCATAAATGTGGTAGATTTGGGCCTGATATACGATGTTCAGCTAGACCAAGGCAACGTATATGTCCAGATGACTTTAACGGCCCCTGGGTGCGGTATGGGGCCGATGATTGCTCAGCAAGCTGAGTGGGCCATAGCGGAGCTCCAGGGGGTGGAGGACGTCCAAGTGGAGATGGTATTTGATCCGCCGTGGAGTCCCGATAAGATCAGCGAAGATGGCAAGAAGCTGCTGGGAATAGACTAGGTCTTGGCGACCTCTTGCGGTAGTAACGTAGTTAAACAAAGGATAATCTCAGAGGGATGACCACTCCCCAGACTCCCCAGCAGCAGGCCCGTTTGGAGGCCATAAAAAAGAGCTGGCAGCAGAAACGCCAGATCACCCAGCACCTCTCCCAGATAAAGAACAAGATAGGTGTTTACAGTGGAAAGGGAGGTGTGGGTAAGACAACCATCGCTGTCAATATGGCCGCTCTTCTTGCGCAGGAGGGGGAGAGGGTGGGACTGCTGGATGTGGACATCGATTGTCCTAACGTTACTAAGGTCCTGGGAATCTCCGACAAGCCCGAACAGGACAACGGTACCCTAATACCCTCGCAGCGATTTGGAGTCAAGGTAATGTCCATGGCCTTCTTTCAGCAGAAAGAGGAGGAGGCCATTGTCTGGCGTGGCCCCATGGTGCATAACGCCATCAATCAGTTCCTTCAGATGACCGACTGGGGAGAGTTGGACTACTTGGTAGTAGATCTTCCCCCTGGCACCTCCGACTCCCCCCTCACGGTGATGCAAACAGTTCCTCTAGATGGCTTTGTGGTGGTCACCACCCCCCAGCTTTTGGCCAAGCTGGATGCCAAGCGCTGCATCAACATGATACGAAAGCTCAACATCCAAGTACTGGGCATAGTGGAGAACTACACCGGAGAGGTGTTCGGCTCAGGGGCTGGTGAGGAGCTATCTCGGGAGATGGATGCTCCCTACCTGGGGTCCCTGGCTCTTCGCCCAGATTACCGCGGCGATTCCCAGCCCACTGTGCTGTCTAGCCCCGTGGTGCACGCAGAATACCAGGAGATCCTTAAGGGCATGAAAGAACGCCTGGCGGCCATGCGTCAAGACGGAAAACAAACTCAGGCTGACATCAGCGGCTCACAGCCTTAAGACGCTCTTATTCTCCTACTCTATAATTCCCTTTTGTCCCTCTTATTGCTGTTTTTAGTCTTTTAAGGAAGCTGATTTTGGCGTCCGTGGTCCCCTAAGCACCATCTGCTGCAGCAGGGTGATCTCGGTTTGTAAGGCTTCTCGGAAGTAGCTACTATATTCGCCCATCTTGCGGAACCTCTTGTAGCGGTTCTTTACTAGCTTCCCTGGAGCCACTCGTGTCAGGTAGGCTAGCTGCTTTAATATGGCCAGGCGGAGGGTGTGGGCCCCGCCTCTTCAGGGTTGGCCACGGCGCTTTCCTTGGGCTCGGGTATAATATCGTCGATGACACCTAGCTCCAGGCAGTCGTGGGCTGTGAGCTTTAGCGCCTGTGCCGCATCCTTCGCTTTCGAGCTTTCCCGAAAAATGCGGCTGGCCGCCCGTTCGGGAGAGATTGGCGAGTAGGTGGTGTACTGCTGCATGAGGATTCGGTCAGCTAGGCCCGGGGCCAATGCCCCCGAGTTTAACCCATGACCGCGTTTCAGAGATACCTACGGGGACACTCTCTATAGAGCAGCCTAATGGGTTAATGCTGATGTACCCTTTCAGGCACCTCTTTTGGCTACAGTCTCCCGGGACTTGCCCGGCTCCCCTGGCACCACCAGCCCCTCCTCTTCCAGGAGTTCCATTAGCTGCAAGGCTCTGGCGTACCCGATTTGCAGACGGCGTTGTAGGGTAGACGGGGAGATGTGATGTTGTCTATTAGCTAGCTTACGAGCTTCCTGTAGCAGTTCGTCCTGGGCCTCATCTGCCCCTTCGGTCTGGGTGTCCTGGGACTCCTCATCCAGCACCAGGGGCTCTACTGGGGGGCCAGATTGAGTGCGCCAGGCCTGCACAAGCTTCAAGCCCTCTTCGTCGGAGATATAAGTGCCTTGCACACGCCGTGGCTTGGGCGATTCCTGAGTAAGCAACAGCATGTCCCCTTTGCCCAACAGTTTTTCTGCCCCGGCACCGTCCAGAATAACTCGAGAGTCCACCTGGGAGGCTACGGCGAAGGCTATTCTGGAGGGGATGTTGGCTTTGAGAAGCCCTGTAACCACGTTCACTGAAGGGCGCTGGGTGGCCAGTACTAGGTGAATGCCCGTAGCTCGCCCCAATTGCCCCAATCGCACTAGGGCCTGCTCAGCTTCGTAGGCGGCGACCATCATCAGGTCTGCCAGCTCGTCGATAATCAGGACGAAATGGGCCAGAGGGCGTTGTGCCTTAGAATTGTAGCCATCGATGTTACGTACCCCCATGTCTTCCAGAAGCCTGAAACGATGAAACATCTCTCTTATCATGGCCTCAAGGACCTTTACAACATCATCGGTATCCACGATCACGGGGATGGCCAGGTGAGGTATGCCGTTGTAAGGGGTCAGCTCCACTCGTTTGGGATCGATCATCACCAATCGGAGCTCATCGGGTCGCTTGGTCAACAGCAAGGAGGCTATAATAGCGTTCAGGCACACGCTCTTGCCGCTACCGGTAGCCCCGGCGATCAGCAGATGGGGTAGCTCCTTCAAGTCGGCTACAACTGCGGCCCCCCCAATGTCCTCGCCTAATGCAAGGGGTAACCCTCCTTCGGCCATCACCTTCTGAAAGAGATCGCTTTCGATAATAGAGCGGAGATAGACCTTGCTGGTATGGGGATTTGGTACCTCTAGACCCACCACCGATTCCCCAGGCACGGGAGCCTCCATGCGGATGCTATGAGTCTTTAAGGCCAGTGCCAGATCCTTCTCCCGTGCTAGGATGCTGTGCACCCTGACCCTGGTAACCTCGCCAGATGAGGGGTTTGAAGGGCGTCCACCCCTCTGGTCCCGCTGTCGTCTAACCCAGCCGGGGACCAGCCCAAAGCGGATAATGCGGGGTCCCATTCGAACGCTCTCCACATCCACTTCTACCCCGTGGTCCCCTAGAACACTCTCTACTAATCGGGCCATCTCATCAAGAGTGGACTGAGGAGTCTGCACCACATCCCCTTTGGTTATCAGATCGAAGGATGGAAGAGGCCACTTTGGGGCCTCATTGGCTTGCTGCTCCTCTCTGGGTTTTGGTGCGGTAATTGGTGGAATTTGGGAAACGAGCACGGGATCGGGCACTGTTGTTGGACTTTCTGAGAGAGCTGGTGTCTCTGTAAAAGAGGGATCTGGTTCCTCCCCCAATGCCCACTCATCTGTAGGAAGATCTGGTCTGGATGTGCGCTGCCGAAGGGCCCTAGCTGAAGCTTCTGCCATTCTCATAACACCGTGTAAGATTATCGTTTCTGCCCATCTGGCAAGACCCACAGCGCCTAGAAGGAGGGCTACAAATCCCCTTTTGTAGGTACTCCAGGTTCTGCGAGGCATGATTATGGCTGGTACCAGGATAAAGAGGAGGGCAGCCACTTTAAGCCCTCCAAGAGGAATAGGGAATCCCCCCAAGACCTGACCCCACTTACCTCCTAAGGTGGATTCCTCCAGCAGGCCCTCGGCTCCTCTAAAGAGAGATAGTGTTGCCAGAGAGGCTGCCACTAATGCTCCTGATGCCAGCCAGCTCCGCCAAAAATGTAGAATCCAGCGTCCTCTGTAGAGAAGGCAGATCAGGAAGAGAAATAGCCAAAGGGAAACAGGGACGATTCCGTAGCCCAATACCTCTAAAAGCCAGCTACGGGCGTCTTGGGACAGCCAGAAGATGAGACCTGGCGCTAGGAGCAGGATGAGGAGCAGCAGGAAGCGCCTCCCCAACGGCGTGTTCAGGGGGAGAAGGAATGCTTTTGCGAAGAGGGAGCCGTTCCTCTTTCGTGTCAGGGCTCCTGCCAATCATACCTCCAGTGTCACAGGAACAATCATAGGATGTCGACCCGTCGCTCTGTAAAGAAGTTTCCCGGTCATTTCCCGCAGCTTTTTGTTGAGAGCCTCTCCATCAGAGGTAGAGAGAGGGGTGTGATTTAGGGAGTCCAGCAGAGAGGACGCAACCTCCTTCAGACTTTCCTCGGTTTCTTCGGCTTCCATGAAACCGTACCCTACCATCTGGGGAGTCTGGGTTGGAATACCCGTCTGCTTGTCCAGGGTCACTACGAGCACCACGATGCCGTCTTTGGAGATTGCTCTTCTCTCGCCGAGGATAGGGCTTGCCTCATGGATTAGCGTGGAGCCATCCACGTATACTTGGCCCGCTTGCACCTGCTCGGTGATGGCCCCACCGGTGGGGGTAATCTCCAGTACATCGCCATCCTCCAGAACGAATATGCCCTCTTCTGACACACCCACAGACCGGGCCAGGGCTGCATGGGCCAGGAGGTGTCGGTAATCACCGTGGACTGGGACAAAGAAACGGGGTTTGGTGAAGTTGAGCATCATCTTTAGCTCTTCCTGGCTGCCATGGCCGTGCACGTGCACCATGGCCACCCTGTCGTACAGCACCCGTGCTCCCTCACGAGACAGGTTGTCAATGGTGCGGGCCACGACCTTTTCATTGCCTGGAATGGCGGTAGCCGATATGATTACCGTGTCTCCCGGGACGATGCCGATCTCGCCATGGTTGCGGTTGGCTATGCGTACTAGGGCGGAGGTAGGCTCCCCTTGGCTACCCGTGGTCAATAGCACTACCTCATTATTAGGAAGCTTTTGGGATTCTCCTACACTGACCAGGAGATCTGGTGGAGACTCAAGGTATCCCATCTTCATAGCCATTTTTATGTTGTCTACCATGCTACGACCGGTAACGGCCACTTTGCGTCGGTATTTGACGGCGGCGTTGATAACCTGCTGGATGCGGGAGATGAGGGACGCAAAGGTGGCCACCAGCACTCGCCCGGACGCCTCGCCGATAACTCGGTCTAGGGCTTCTCCCACTACCTGCTCCGAAGGGGTGTACCCAGGCAACTCGGCATATGTGGAGTCAGAAAGAAGCAGTAGCACCCCCTGAGAGCCGTACCGAGTGAGGGTAGCTATGTCAGTGGTTTTACCGTCCACTGGGGTGTGGTCTATCTTGAAGTCGCCGGTATGGATCACAGTCCCAATAGGTGTTTCTAGGACGATGCCCATGGCATCGGGGATGCTGTGGCACACTCGAAAGAACTCCGCCTGGAACTTGCCCAGTTTAAATCGCTTGCCTGGCCCCACAGTCTCCAGACGGGTGCCATTGAGAAGCTGACTCTCTTTTAGCTTTACCGATATAAGCCCCTGGGCTAGGGGAGGAGCGTATACGGGTACCGGCAACTGGGGCAGAATGTAGGGGAGGGCACCGATGTGGTCTTCGTGGCCATGGGTTATTATGATGCCCTTAATTTTGTGGCGTCGCTCTAGCAGATAGGCAATGTCAGGGATTACCAGGTCCACACCAGGCATGTTCTCGTCGGGGAACAGCACCCCGCAGTCGATAACGACTATGTCGTTTTCGTACTCCAAGGCTAGCATGTTCTTGCCGATCTCCCCCAATCCTCCAAGGGGGATTACTCGGAGAGGTGGTCTTGGCATGGCGGGGCTCCTTAGAACATGGAGAGCTGTTTGGGGGGAGGTCTATCGGGATCACCGCGCGCCTGGGCCTCCTTCAGAATAGCGGGAATGGCCTTAAAGTCCTCCTCGATGACCTTTTTAAGTTCCTGCCGGTGCAAGGCGGCGGCCGGATGGAGCATGGGATAGATAGTGATACCCTCTCGCTTGCGGGCCTTGCCCCTGACGCGGCTTATGGTCTCGTTGGGGAAGAACTTGGCCAGGGAATACCTACCCAGGGTAACGATGATTTTAGGCTTTATGAGCTCCAGCTGGCGGTCTAGGTACTTACTACAGGCGGCAGTCTCTGCCGGTAAAGGGTCTCGATTGCTGGGAGGGCGGCATTTTACCATGTTAGCGATGAAAACATCTTGCCGATTAAGTCCTGCTGAGAGCAAAAGCTCGTCAAGGAATTTGCCCGCTGGCCCTACGAAAGGTCGTCCTTGCCGGTCTTCGTGATAGCCTGGGGCCTCGCCAATGAACACGATGGAGGCATCCGATGGACCTTCACCAGGAACAGACTGGGTTCGGCTCTTACTTAGAGGACAATCGGTGCAAACACTGACGAGCTTGCCGATCTCCTCCAAACTATTCATATCTATCTTGGGACAATAAGAAGATAACACGTTAACGAACGCAGGTCAACGCCAGCAGTCACTATCTTGCTCTCTGGTCTTAGTGAGGATTCTCCGGGTTGTGGAGTCCTTGTTTAAGAGCGAAGATTGGACATGGCAATCCTCTCACTAGTCTTCTATGCCGCGCTCTTTGAGAAAGTTTACTGCGCCTTGAATGGTCTGGATGTTTTCTGCCTCGGAGTCAGAGATCTCAATTTTGGTGCTGCTGCTGGAGAATTCCTCCTCCAGAGCCATGATGAGCTCGACTAGATCGAGGGAATCGGCGTTGAGGTCTTCTACGAAAGAAGCTTCGGGGAGTACCGCATCCTCATCTACGCTAAGTTTATCCACCACCACCCTCTTGACCCGATCGTAAACCGTCGCCATTACCTCACCTCGCTGTCTGACTAGAGATATCGGAAGTCGCTGGGGGTTCTATTAGGTCGTCCATGACTGAACCCAGCACGCCGTTTATAAATCGGGGTGAACTCTCACTACCGAAGGTCTTTGCCAGCTCTACCGCCTCGTTGATCGCCACCCTAGGGGGCGTCTCCTTGCTGAATAGGATCTCAAATAGTGCCAGCCTCATAATGTTGCGGTCGATAACTGATAGATGCTCTACAGGCCATGCGGGGGCGAACTTGGCGATGAGTTGATCCAACTCTCCCCGATGCTGGCGTGTACCCTGAATCAGCTTTATTGCGAAAATAGCAGCCTCTTCGGATAGGACGTCCTCTTGACGAAGCCAGTGAACCGAAGCCTCAAGAGAATGACCAGCCACATCGGCCTCGTAGAGAATCTTTAAGGCAAAGACCCTCGCTTTTCTTCGGGATGAAGGAGAGGCCTCTTTTAGCATATCCGTGCGCCTCTATCCTATACGTATGTTAATGTTCGACGGTCGCGGCCACCTTACTGGCTGAGTCCAGATCGCTTACGTTAACTACTTCTACACTTCGATCGATCCTTTTGACAAGTCCTCCGAGTACCTTGCCGGGGCCGAATTCTACAAATCGAGAGATTCCTGCCCTTCTCATGCATTCAACACACCTCTTCCACTGGACGCAGCTACAAAGCTGGGCCAGAAGCTCTTCCTTTATCTCTTGGGCAGAGGTCAAGGGCAGCCCCGTGGCATTGGCTACTATGGGCATGCTTGGCTCTTCGAAGTGTATGTCGGCGATGGTCGTAGACAGCCCATCGCGGGCGGATGCCATAAGGTTGGAGTGGAAAGCTCCACTCACTGCCAGGGGGATGGTCTTTTTTGCCCCTCGGGCCGCAGCTAGGTCCATGGCCCGTGCCAGAGAGACCCTATCGCCACTGATGACCATTTGCTGGTTCTCGTTGATGTTGGATATCTGTACACCCGTCTCCTGGCAGATCTCCTCCAGGGTTATCTCATCCAAGCCCAGGATGGCCGCCATACCTCCAGCCAGGTGTTGGGAAGCCTCCTCCATAAGTCTCCCTCGCTCCCGCACTAGCTTAATCCCATTTTCCAAGTCAAGGACGCCTGCTACTACCAGGGAGGTGTATTCCCCCAGGCTGTGGCCCGCTAGGAGGGTGGGTTGGGGCATCCCCTGGGGGTTGAGCTCCTGGGAAGCCCTGATACAAGCCAAGCTCATGGTCATAATGGCGGGCTGAGAGTTTATAGTTTGAGAGAGTTCATTTGCTGGTCCGTGGAAGATCACTCGGCTCAGGGGGATGCCAAGAACCTTGTCCACATGATGGAAAACCTCCCGTGCGGCACTGGATGACCTGTATAGTTCCAGGCCCATGCCGACAAACTGGGCCCCCTGGCCTGGGAAAAGAAAGGCATGCTTGGGCGAAATCGGCGTTTCCGTAGTCGCCTCCATGGTAATTGTTTTCTCCTAAATATAAAGATTAGTGCTTAAACTGGTTCGTCTATCAAAGTTAAACCTAGGAGCTCGGGTTCAAACGGACTTGTAAGCTCCCCCAAATTACCTCCTTAGCTCTCTGTACTGATAATCTGGCGTCCACGATAGTAGCCACAGCGAAGGCATACCCGATGTGGCAACCGAGGGTTGCGACACTGGGGACATTGGGACGGGTAAATCGTCTTCAAACGGTAGTGGGTGAGCCTTCTGCCCCGCCGGGCCCGAGTTAACTTTTTGACGGGCAAAGCGCCCATGATGGACCACCTTTCTTAATTCGGAAGGGCGAGAGTTTAGGAATCATGTGCCTCCAGGAGTGTTGTCAGGGGACCCCACCGTGGGTCTAGGATTTTGGCGCGGCATTCACAGCTTTGGACGTTCCTGTCCACCCCGCAAGAAGGGCAGAGGCCTAGACAGCCCTCCTGACACAGGGGCTTCATGGGCCTTTTCATAATGGTATATTGGCGTATCGCTTCGTCCAGGTTTAAGATGTGCTTGTGGTCTATAGTGAAGCAGTTGTCGGCCCACTCGGGAACCCTAAGAGCCTGCCCAGTGGTGATGTCCACCTTTGGCAGATATTCTTCTTCAATATTTATATTTACAGGCAGCCGAAACCTTTTGAGGCAGCGGCCACACACCGCCCATACTCCCGCCTCTATAGGTGCATTAACCCAGATCCCTTTGTCAGTGCGCATCAGCGAGAGGTAACCTTTGACCCTCTCACTGGAACCGTCGTCGGCAGTAGTATCTCCATCCAGCCTGTGGGCTCGAGTGGAGCCTATAGGCTCTTTAAGGAGCTGCGCCACGTTATATTGCATTAATTCAAAGCCCTGTCGAAAGTCGCTTAGGCGGCAACAATCGGCAATTATAAGACTACCTCTAGGGCGTATGTCAAGGGTGATGGAGGTGGGCTAGACTGATTTGAGTATTTGGCGAACTCAATACCTGGCTCAGCCCTTCACTCTTTGATCTCCTCTTTTACCCATGGTGCTGTGGATAAACTCAACAATCTCCTGGGTGGAGGTGCCGGGGCCGAAGAGGGCCCCTACCCCGGTACGTAGCAGCTGCTCACGATCCTCTTCTGGGATGATGCCCCCGGCGACAACAATGACCTCTTCCATGCCTTTTTCCTTGAGTCGCTTAATGATCTCGGGAAAGAGATCCATATGGGCGCCGGAAAGAATGCTCAGTCCTACTACGTCAACGTCCTCCTGGGCTGCCGCCTCTGCAATCATCTGCGGTGTTTGCCTGATGCCGGTGTAGATGACCTCCATACCCGCATCCCTAAGAGCCCTGGCGACAATCTTGGCTCCCCGGTCATGGCCGTCGAGCCCAGGTTTGGCCACTAACACCCGTAAAGTCTTACCTTGTCCTTCCATAGTTTGTTATCCGAGGCTGACTTTGATCTCAAAAGTATTCATGACGTGTCCCTCAGATCAGTCTATTTATAAACGCAATCGGCAGTATACACTAATTGGATAGCGTGCTCTAGCACATGGGTAGCGATGGATCCCTAGGGAGTCTGTACAAGCTCAGTGAGAACGCCATGGACAGACTTGGGGTGTAGGAAAGCGATAAGCCCCGACATACCGAGGCGGGGCTGGTGATCCACCAGCTCCACTCCGTGGACTTTCAGGCCCTCCAGCTCTTGGATAATGTTCTCCACATTGAAAGCCAGGTGATGCAACCCTTCTCCCCTTTTGGCGAGAAATCGTCCTATGACGGTATCAGCGTCTAGAGGCTGAAGAAGCTCCAGCCGCGTTTGACCTAGCTTGAGCAAGCTTCCTCTCACTCCTTGGTCGGGCACCTCGATCACTTCACCAGGGGTAGCGCCAAATACCTCTGTGAACAGCTTCAAAGCGGCCTCTAGATCACGGACTGCCACTCCTACGTGGTCGATGTATTGCACGGTGCAAACAGGTTGACTCATATCGATGTCTCCTTGGGGAGAATAGTCAGGATTCTGCAATAGAGCTTGATAAACTCCTATCGACTCGTTTTACAGAGGGAATTGGGCCAAGACCTGTCGGGCGATGATGAGCCTCTGCACCTCTGAGGTGCCCTCATAAATAGTCGTAACCCGGGCGTCACGAAAGTAACGCTCCACTGGTGCATCCTTGAAATAGCCGTAGCCACCAAAGATCTGCAGAGCGTTTGAGGTAACACGCAGTGCTGCCTCCGACGCAAAGAGCTTGGCCATAGATGCCTCGTTGATAAATGGGAGCCCGCTGTCCTTGAGTGTGGCGGCATGAAGAGTCATTACCCGGGAGGCGTGGATGTCTGTGGCCATGTCGGCCAGCATGAACTGGATGGCCTGGTGCTGGGCGATGGGCTTGCCAAAAGAGTGGCGTTGTTGAGCGTGTCTGGTGGCGGCCTCAAAGGCGGCTTGAGAGATGCCCACGCACTGGGCAGCTATGATGATGCGGCTGGAGTCCAGGACCTCCATGGCGTATTGAAAGCCTTGCCCTTCCTCCCCTAGAAGGTTTGCTTGGGGTACCTGTGCATCCTGCAACACCAGCTCGGTGGTTGAGGAGCCCCGTAGGCCCATCTTGCCCTGTTGCTTGTTAGCCTCAAATCCGGGCACTCCCTTTTCCAGAATGAAGGCACTGATCCCTTTGCCCCGAAGGCTCTTATCCTGGGTAGCAAAAACCACGATGTACTGGGCCAGATCGCCGTTGGTGATGAAAAGCTTAGTACCGTTGAGGTAGTAGGTGCCGTTGCGCAGGGTGGCGGTCGTCTCGAGGGAGGCCGCATCAGAGCCGCCTCCAGGCTCGGTGAGAGCCCAAGCCGCCAGCATCTCCCCCCGTGCCAGGGGAGGCACGAACCTTAGTTTTTGCTCCTCGCTGCTGTACTTGTAGATGGTATGGGTGCCCAGGGAGAGATGGGCGATGAGGGAGACAGAGGCAGCGGCATCACCCCGCGCTACTTCCTCGGCCATTATGGACATCTGTCGGTAGCCCCCACCGCTGCCCTCATAGGTAGGGTCGATGCCCACGCCGGTGAGGCCCAAGGAAGCCATACCCTGCCATACCTCCCAGGAGAATTTCTCCCGCTCGTCGATCTCTTTGGAGCGGGGAGCTAGCTCCCGGTCGGCGAACTCCCGCAACGTGGCCTGGAGCATTTTTTCTTCTTCGGTTAGCAAAAGATCAGACATATGTATACCTCATCAAAAACTCGCCATCTCCTGCTGCTCCCCGAAGACGCCCCGGAACACGTCGCAGATCTCCCCCAGGGTGCAGTCCCTCTCCACACATTCCAGGATGGTGGGCACTGTGTTATCCTCGCTATGGGCCACCTCCTCCAACCGCTTTAGGGCACTCTGGGCATCCTTGACGTTGCGGTCCTTGCGCACCTTCTGGAGGCGCTCTATCTGGTGTTGGGCAAGTTTCGGGTCAACCTTCAGGAGGCCGGGTATTGGTGGGGTCTCAGTAACGTACTTGTTGACTCCCACGATGAGCTGTTCCCCTCGTTCTACAGCCTGCTGATGCCGGTAGGCGGCCTCCTGAATCTCCATCATCTGGTAACCTCGCTCCAAGGCAGCCACAGCGCCGCCCATGTCATCAATGGTGTCTAGATAGTGGGAGGCCTCCTCCTCCAGCCGGTCGGTGAGGCTCTCGACGTAATACGATCCACCTAGAGGGTCCACCACGTCGGCTACGCCGATTTCGTTGGCCAGGATCTGCTGGGTACGGAGGGAGAGTTGCACCGACTCCTCGGTGGGCAGGGCCAGAGCCTCGTCCCGGGAGTTGACATGGAGGGACTGAGTGCCCCCTAGGACAGCGGCTAGGGCCTGGATAGCGGTGCGGACTACGTTGTTATCAGGCTGCTGGGAGGTTAGGGTGACGCCAGCGGTCTGGGTGTGGAATCGAAGCATCCATGAGCGGGGGTTTTTGGCCTTGAATCGGTGGCGCATGATTTTGGCCCACATCCGGCGGGCAGCCCGGAACTTGGCCACCTCTTCAAACAAGTTGTTTTGGGCCACGAAGAAGAAGGAGAGTCGCCCGGCAAACTGGTCTATGTCCAGCCCGGCGTCCACGGCGGCCTGAACGTAGGCGATGGCGTTGGCGAAGGTGAAGGCCAGCTCTTGGACAGCGGTGGCCCCTGCCTCGCTCATGTGGTAGCCGCTGATGCTAATGGTGTTCCATCGAGGCACATTTTCGGCACAAAACTTAAAGACATCCACCACCAGGCGCATGGAGGGCCTGGGCGGATAGATGTAGGTTCCTCTGGCGATGTACTCCTTGAGGATGTCGTTCTGAAGGGTACCGCTGATGCGGTCCAGGGAAACGCCCTGTCTTTTGGCCACTGCGATGTAGAGACATAGGAGAACGGAAGCGGTGGAGTTGATTGTCATGGAGGTGCTTACCTTGTCTAGGGGGATGTTTTCCAGCAGTGTTTCCATGTCCCGCAGGGTGCAGATGGGTACTCCTACCTTGCCCACCTCCCCCAGTGCCCTAGGGTGGTCCGAGTCGTAGCCTATCTGGGTTGGGAGATCGAAGGCGATGGAGAGTCCTGTTTGTCCCTGCTCCAGAAGATAGCGGAAGCGGCGGTTGGACTCCTCAGGGGTGGCGTAGCCTGAGTATTGGCGCATGGTCCATACCCGGCCTCGGTACATGTTGGGCTGCACCCCACGGGTGAAGGGGTATTGACCGGGGTAGCCCAGGTTCTGTTGGTAGCCGAAGTCGGAGCTTTCCAAGTCTTCAGAAGTGTACAAAGTGTCCAGCTCGATGTCCGAGGAGGTGCGGAACCGTTCCTGCCGTTCAGGCAGACGGCTGATAGTAGGTTCCAGAGTGTTTTTACGCCACTCCTCTTTATTGCGACTGGTCAAAGGTGCTCTCCTGGGGAAGGTAACTCCATTGTAACGGTAGTGGGTAGGTTGCTCAACTACAAGGATCTACGAAGTAGGGCATGGCAGCTTTCCTTTTGACGTAGGGACTTTACGAAAAGAACTTCCTTGACGCTCTCTGCTAGCATCTCTAGAATGATGCCAGCTTCTGAGGAGCGAGCGTTCGGATGGTAGAACGGTTGGTATCAGGGAAAGCAAAGGAGGAGGATCTCTCTCTTGACACCTCTCTGCGCCCACGGCGTCTGGAGGAGTTTGTGGGGCAGGAGAAGTTAAAGGAGAACCTCACCATCGCCATGAAGGCCGCCACCATGCGGGGGGAGCCTCTTGACCACGTGATCCTGTACGGGAGCCCGGGCCTTGGTAAGACTACCCTGGCCTACATAATCGCGCGCGAGATGGGTGTGAACATCCGGGTCTCCTCAGGCCCAGCCATCGAGCGAGCCGGGGACATGGCCGCCATCCTCACAGGCTTGGCCAAGTCGGATATCCTGTTCATCGACGAGATTCACCGACTGAGCCGAGTGGTGGAGGAGGTGCTGTATTCGGCCATGGAGGACTTCTTCCTCTCTTGGGTGGTGGGGAAGGGTCTGGGCGCTCGAAATATCAATCTGCGTATAACCCCCTTTACCCTTATGGGCGCAACCACCCGGTATGCCATGGTCAGTCCGCCCTTGAGAGACCGCTTTGGCTCCGTTTTTCGCGTGGATTTCTACGACCAGGAGGCCATGGCGGCCATTGTGAGGCGATCGGCACGCATCCTGGAGGTGGAGATTGATGAGAGCAGCGTTAAGCATATCGCCAGCCGCTCCCGGGGGACACCACGAGTGGCCAATCGTCTCCTCAAGAGGGTCAGGGACTACGCCCAGGTGATGGCCGATGGCAGGATAAGTGAAGATGTGGGCTTGGAAGCCCTCTCCAGGCTGGAGGTGGATGCTCTAGGGCTGGACGACGTGGATCGTCGTCTCCTTGAGAGCATCGTAGAAAAGTTCTCCGGTGGACCCGTGGGCCTGGACACGCTGGCCGCCGCCATCAACGAGGACGCCGATACCATAATGGATATCTACGAGCCTTACTTAATGCAGCTAGGCTTCCTCGACCGCACACCCCGCGGCAGACAGGCTACCCTTCGGACCTACGAGTACCTGGGCAGGGAGCCCCCGAACAAGGGCCCGATACCTCAGGGAAAGCTGCTGTAGCACAGATAGCGACTCTTCTTCAGGGTAAGGGAGGGTTAAACATGCCTGCAAAAGAGATTCGGAAATTTTGGGAGAAGACCCAAGCAGATCTGGGTGAGGTGGAGATAGATGAGATTGTGGAGCAGAGTGACGTTTTTACTATGGAGGGGTTTATAAAGACGCGGTCCATCTCCCGCGTGATAATGTCTAGCTTTGAGGGTCGACGCATCCATGCCTCGTACACTCTTCCCTCCGGACAGCCGCCTGCCAGGGGATGGCCTGCCATTGTAGAGTTTCCAGGATATGACGGTATAATCTCTCTTCCTGTGCATCTGGCCCAATATGGCTATGCGACCCTCACTCTATTCCCTCGTGGGCAAGGAGAGAGCACCAGGGAATGGGAGT
Organism: Dehalococcoidia bacterium; assembly: GCA_965248115.1. Classification (GTDB taxonomy): domain Bacteria; phylum Chloroflexota; class Dehalococcoidia; order Lucifugimonadales; family CBDFII01; genus CBDFII01. The sequence continues at coordinate 576,470 of CBDFII010000004.1, read as the reverse complement.
TAGAGTATGGCACCAAATTGGTATATAATGTTACAGACCGGGATAAGTACTATTACCGAGGGGCGTATATGGACTGTGTACGAGGCGTGGACTTCCTGTGCACCCGTCCCGAGGTGGATAACAGTCGCATTGGTGTGTGGGGTTTTAGTCAAGGGGCTGGCTTGAGCCTGGTCACGGCTTCCCTGGACCGCCGCGTGTCAGCTGCCGTGGCCGGATTGCCCTTTCTCTGCAACTTCCCCATCGCTGTGGACCTTACCACAGGGCCTTACGTGCAACTTCACGACTATTTAGAGGAGCATCCCCATGAACGAGATACCGTCCTGGCCACGCTGGCCTATTTTGACCCGTTGAACCTTGCAGATTCCATCGCTTGTCCTACTATGATAGCCAGCTCCATAAGTGACCAGGTACACCCCTTGAGTACGGTCATGCCTGTATTTGAGAATATTCGAGCCATGAAGTCCATCGTGGTGTATCCTGACTTAGATCACGACTACCGGACTGATTTCATTAATCACGCAAAATCCTGGATGGATCGGTATTTGCGCTGATTTGTTGACGAAAGCGGAAGAAGATTTGATTTTAGAGGTGGTGTAAATGATATACGAGCTTCGGATTTACGAGACCATTCCCGGCAAGCTTCCAGCCCTCAACGACCGCTTTAGCAATCATACCCTGGGCTTCTTCCAAAAGCACGGCATAAAAGTGGTGGGTTTTTGGACCGAGGATGTGGGCACCAGCAACCAACTGGTGTATATGCTGGCCTTCGACAGCCTCGCCGACAGAGAGCAGAAATGGGCAACCTTTCAGGCTGATAAAGATTGGATAAGGCTGCGAGCGGAGACAGAGATAGATGGCCCGCTGGTGGCAAGGATTCGCAATTCCCTTTTGCGACCGACTTCCTACTCGCCCCTTCAATAGCACCCAGGAGCCATCCTTAGAGCTGGATGCCCAGAGTCTTGAAGGAAGTTACCTTAGGCTTCCTTGGGCTATTTCAGTTCGATAAGCAGAGCACGAGCCTCGGTGGTCCCGGTATGCTCGGTGCTGTGGTCCATCGCCTCGGCCAACATAGCCTGGCCTGATTTCATTTCTGCTGGAATGGTTTGACCATCAGGTAAAGTGAACTTGACACTTAAATCGTCTATGGCAACAGCAACGACGTCTGGATGGGAATGCATAGCTGTTTTGTCACCTGGCTTACTCCGATATTCCAACACCCGCACCCTGTCATTTTCAAGGATTACTTTATAATTCTGAGGAGCTACTTTTACCGCATCTTCCGCCATAACAATCCTCCTGCCTTTCTTATCACTGGGCTGAGTATGCAGACTCTACCAGCCCATCACGGGTTTTTCAACCCCTCGAGTATCTTGAGCCTAAGAGAGGATTGTCGGGGTACCACCGTCTCTCTCACCCTCATTTCTTAGTGCTTAAGCATCTTGTGCCTTTTTGAGGTCGGCGGAGGTATTTACGTTAAAAAAGGAGAGAAGCTCCCCATCCCACTGAACTACATCCTCCTCAGAGACGGATCGCACTCGTATCAGCTTCAATAGATCCCTTAAACCCGCGTTTTTGGAATCCTTCATTAGTTGTTCCATGACGGGCAGACACCCTTTCGAGTAGACGGCGTGAAGGGTCTGTGGCCTTCCCTGAACCAGGGGCACTACTGCATCGTGGCCGGCGGCCATATCCACGAGGTGGCCTAATAATTGACCGTTTAGGAAGGGCATGTCACAGGCCACGGCTATGTTGTAGCGGCTTGAGGAGAGTTTGAGCCCCGTGTAGAGGCCGCCCAGGGGACCACGGTGCGGATAAATGTCGGCAACCAATTGGGCCTTGCTAGAATCGGCGATGGAGTAATCGGTAGGGACGCTGGCCGTAACTACCAGCACCTCACGGCATATTGCGAGTAACACCTCCAGCGCTCTTTCCAGCAGGGTTGTACCCTCTAACAACTCACCGGCCTTGTCCCGACCCAGCCGTGAGCTGAGGCCCCCTGCAAGTACTATGCCGCTGAATTCGGTACGTTTGTCCACGTTTACCAATTAGCCTCGTTAGGGAATATACCCACTCGCCCTATGATGCGCTCATGCTGAGCTTGGCCTTCGACAAGCTCAGCAATACCTGCATTATTTTTGGGCGCAGTAGCAGATATTGGGCGTCTTAAGACAGGATAAGCTCGACAATACTTGCGGGCAAATTATGCATGGTTCAAATTCCCACAGCGGGGCTCTGTGGACGCTACTCGAACTTTCTAAGGCCTGACCTGATGCCGAGGCTAAGGCAGGTCTGACAAGCGCCTAGTGGCCCGACTGTTGAAGCAGCGGAAACAGTAGGCAAAACTGGGCATTTTTCAGTTCGGGCTCTACTCTGACTTTGACGCCACAACGTCAAGTTTCAATTTCGTTATTCGCAGTTGGGCCCTGTTCGATGCTCCATCCAACACATTTGCTTTCTGTCTACAATGCGCCCGCTGTGCACAGGCTTCCTACATACCCAGCATCGGTGCGTAGTCAAGTCCCCGCACTCTACACACGGCTTAGAAAGTGGTGCCCGCGCCATGTTAACCTCTCTTTCTAACTGGAATGCACCCAATATAGCATGGGTCCCAAGCCAGCAAGACTTGGGACGGTGCCTTTATGGTTCCTGCCCATTCACAATCTTGCGCAAGAAATTTCTTGACTTAGGAGACATCAAATTTACAATATCGTGTAGAATTTGGGCAGCAGCCTCCTGCTCCTCCTCTTTGAGTTTATTCCATTTGACAAGGTATTACGATCAACCTGGTAGGTAGCCCGTGTTGCCTTGGGGAGTCTGAGAGTCTACAATAAGCCCGTGATTTTACTCAAGGGTATCTCCGAAGCTGTTGCTCTTGGCCACCAGGAAGCTGATTCCGACCTCTCCGATCTTCTTCAGCAGGACCCTCTGATGCTAGAGGGCGACCCACTTGAGGGTTTGGGAGAGGAGTTGAAGGGGGTAGTGGCGGGTGCCCTCGATGGAGGAGAAGTCGGCCTTGATGATGCTTACCGCCTGTCCCACTTTGCTCCCCAGGAGCTGAGTTCACTATGTCATGCCGCCTCAATCCTCCGCGATCGGGGTAGGGGTCGGGACGTTAGCTTCTCTCCCAAGGTTTTCATCCCCCTGACCAGGCTGTGTCGCGACTTCTGTGGCTACTGCACCTTTCGCCAGGCCCCCCAGGATGCGGAGCGGCTGTATATGAGCCCCGAAGAGGTGTTGGAGGTGGCTCAGGCCGGCGAAAGGCTGGGCTGCACTGAGGCCCTGTTCACCCTGGGGGAGCGACCGGAGCAGCGTTATCCCGAGGCCAAAAGCTGGCTGAAGCATCGCGGTTACAGGACCACTCTTGAGTATCTACGGGATATGTGCGAGCTGGTTGCGAAGGAGAGCTCTCTTCTGCCCCATGCCAATCCTGGCACCATGAGTCGCAGGGAGATGGAGGCGCTTAGAGATGTGAACGCCTCTATGGGGCTGATGTTGGAGAACGTGAGTCCCCGGCTGTTCGAGCCCGGCGGCCCCCACGAAAGGGCGCCCAGCAAACGGCCCAGGGTGCGTATCAAGACAGCGGAGATAGCCGGGGAGCTGAAGGTGGCCTTCACTACTGGCATCCTCATCGGCATCGGCGAGACCCTGGAGGAGCGGGTGGACTCTCTTTTGGTGATACGAGAAATGCAACGCCGATACGGTCACATTCAAGAGGTTATCATCCAGAACTTCCGGGCCAAGTCCAACACCCCTATGTCGGAGTCTATTGAGCCTTCGACCCAGGACCTGTTGGGGACACTAGCTATCTCTCGTCTAATCCTAGGTCCCCACTTCAATATTCAGGTGCCCCCCAACCTGAGCGCCAGGGACTATCCCCTGGCCCTTCTTGCCGGTATAAACGACTGGGGTGGTATCTCTCCCCTCACCATTGATTACGTGAATCCAGAAGCTCCCTGGCCCCAGATAGGAGAGCTAAAACGGCGAACGGAGGCATTGGGGTTTACGCTGAGGCCCAGGTTACCCATCTATCCTGAGTACATTCTTGATGGCGATGGATTTCTGCCATCCTCACTTAGAGGTAACATTCTGTCCCTTGCAGATGAGGAAGGCTACGTGAAAGGGGGAATAGAGCGATATGCTACAACCTCCTGATGATGGGGCTTCACGATCCTCCGTTCGTGCGCTGGAGGGCCTCTTAAGTGGGGTCGATGCCACCGTCGCCTCTATTCTAGACCGGTCGCTCAATGACGGAGACATTTCCGTGGATGAAGCGGTGACCCTCTTTGAGACCACGGGACTGGAGCTGAACGCCCTGGTAATGACCGCTGACGAGCTCAGGAGGCGGACAGTAGGGGAGCTGGTCACATATGTGGTAAACCGTAACATCAACTTTACCAACGTGTGCATCAAGCGGTGCGGATTCTGCGCCTTCAGCCGGGATCATCGGGAGGAGGAGGGCTACTTTTTGCCCGTGGGGGAGATAGTGCGCCGGGCCAAGGATGCCTGGGATGTGGGTGCCACCGAAGTGTGTATCCAGGCGGGTCTGCCCCCCCAGATGGAAGGGGATATGTACATCCGGCTGTGTGAGGCTGTAAAGGCAGAGGTGCCAGATATCCATGTCCACGGCTTCTCCCCTGAAGAGGTGCTCTATGGCTCGATCCGCTCCCGGTGCAGTATCGGGGACTACCTAAAGGAGCTTAAGGCCGTTGGGGTGGGTAGCCTGCCAGGCACCTCAGCCGAGATTCTTGTCCAGGAGGTGCGGGACAAGGTATCGCTAGGGCGTATCACTGTCGACCAATGGGTGGAGGTAATTACTACCGCCCATCAATTAGGTATTCCCACCACCTCCACCATCATGTATGGCTTCGTAGAGAACAACCTGCACAAGGCACACCACATCGCCTTGATAAGGGACATTCAGAAGGCCACGGGGGGATTCACCGAATTCGTCCCCCTCAGCTTCGTCCATACCGAGGCTCCCATGTACGCCCACGAGTTTGTGGAGGGGGTGCGCAAAGGCCCCACGGGTATGGAGGTGCTTAAGGTGCACGCCGTGGCCCGGGTGATGCTTAACAACTGGATACCGAACCTTCAGGTCTCCTGGGTTAAGGAGGGCCTGCGCTTCGCCCAGTCTCTTCTTGGGGCGGGTGTAAACGACATGAGCGGTACCCTAATCAACGAGAGCATCTCCACTGCTGCGGGCGCGCAGCATGGTCAACTGCTAAAACCCTCCGAGTTTCGTCAGGTTATCCGCGATGCAGGGCGAATTCCCGCCGAGCGCTATACTACCTACCAGATACGCCGCGTCTTCGACGATAACGACGAGGCTCTGGACCCGTTGGATATGGTTGGAGATAGCCCAGAGGATCGCTTCGGTTCTTTTCACAGGTTGATCAAGATGGACACGTTCCGCTATCAGCACCCCAAGTACTCCAAACAGGCTCAGGGTGGTACCGCCTCCTAAGGGGTAGCGAGATGATCACGTGACGGTCTCGGTCCTGGCCCTAGCTGGAGGGGTTGGGGGAGCCAAACTGGGTTTGGGCCTCTCCCGGGTCCTTCCTCCTGAAAACCTCACCATCGTTGTCAATACGGGCGACGACGAGGAGTTTTATGGCCTCCATGTCTCGCCTGACCTGGACACAGTGATGTACACTCTAGCGGGCCTGACCAACCCTGAGACCGGGTGGGGGGTGGCGGGAGACACCTTTAACGCTCTGGAGGCGCTCAAAAGCTACGGTGCACCAAGCTGGTTCAACCTGGGGGACAGGGACTTGGCCCTACACCTTCGACGCACGGAGCTTTTGTGTAAAGGACACACTCTCTCTCAGGTAACAGAGACCCTCTGTTGTGCCTTGGGAGTGCGTCATCGGATAGCGCCCATGAGCGACGCCAAGGTCCGCACCATTGTGGAAAGCGATGAAGGAGACCTCCCCTTCCAGGTCTATTTTGTAAAGCGTCGCTGTGAGCCAACAGTCAATGGTCTTCGTTTCCAGGGAGCCGAGGATGCGGTACCATCTCCTGACTTTATGGATGCCCTCCAGAGCAAAGAACTTTCGGGTCTGGTATTCTGCCCCTCTAATCCCTTCCTCAGTATCTGGCCCATCCTGGCAATATCCGGCGTGCGAGAGTCAATTGCCGCCTTTCAGGGGATACGCGTGGCGGTGAGCCCCATAGTTGGAGGTGAAGCTCTGCGTGGTCCCGCTGCCAAAATCATGCGAGAGCTGGGGCAAGAGGCATCCTGCGTGGGAGTGGCCAGGCAGTATGTGGGTCTGTGCGACGTTTTTGTAATAGATGAGGCAGACCGAGACCACGCCGATGCTATTATGACGTTGGGGATGAGTGTGGAGGTATGCTCGACAGTAATGGAGAGCGAGGAAGATAAAATAAGGCTGGCTTCCCATATCTGCTGCCTTCTCGAAGGTTGATCCGTGATGACCTCATCTAAAATTGTGGCTATTGTGCCCATGAAGTCGCTGTCGGCAGCCAAGTCCCGCCTCTCTTCCGATCTGAGTGCCCAGCAGCGAGGTGCCCTGGGGTTGAACCTGCTGCGCCGCGTTTTGCGAGCCATTGCCGATTCGCCGGTGGAGGAGGTGTGGGTTGTCGGGGGCGATCTCGATGTAATGAGGGTAGCCCAGGAGGAGGGAGCTATGTGGCAGGAAGAGGAGGGTAACGATGTCAACGATACCCTCTGGCGAGCTTTTCAACTGGCTTTCCAGAAGGGCATGGCCGCCCTTTACCTACCCGGAGACTTACCCTTCCTTAAGTCTAAAGACATACACGGAATAATCAGCGCTTCAGGATACCTGCGGAACATAACTCTCTCACCCTCACGTCGCGACGGTGGCACCAATAGTATTCTGGTTACCACAGACACGCCTTTTAAGCCTCTGCTAGGGCCTGACAGCTTCCGTCGCCACATGGCCCAGGCTGTGTCGCTTGGACTGTCAGTAGCGATCTATTACAGCGCCGGGCTGGGGTTTGATCTCGACACCTTCGAGGACCTACGCTCCTACGAGTACATAGAGCCGGGGCTGCTGGAGAAACTCACGGCGACCTAAATAAGCTAAGGACGAGATCAGAAAGCTTTTTGGCAACTCGTCTCGCTCTGAATAGGAGGTGCAGCATAACCCAGCAGAAGGTCAAGCTAGGCATTCTTCTCCCCACCCGGGGTTTACTTATGACCGAGAAAAGGCCTAACGACGCCGATTCTATTCTAAAAATGGCTGAAGTTGTTGAAGAGGCAGGGTTGGACTCGGTGTGGGTAGGGGATAGCCTCACTGCTAAGCCCCGCCTGGAGCCCCTTACTACCCTGGCAGCGGTGGCGTCCCGCACTCGTCGCGTGCGGCTGGGGACGGCGGTGCTTCTGGCTGCCCTGAGGCATCCGGTGCTCCTGGCCCACGCAGTAGGGACCCTGGACTTGATTTCAAAAGGGCGCATGGTGCTTGCAATGGGCGTGGGTGGTGCCTTTAACGAGGATCAGAAGAGGGAGTGGTTGGCAGCAGGAGTAAAGCCCAGCCGTCGGGCTGGAAGGCTGGAGGAGCTTGTAAAGGTATTCAAGGGCCTGACTCGGGGTGAGGAGGTGTCTTTTGAGGAGCGCCACTTTCAGCTAGATTCGGTGGCCATGGAGCCCAACGCCGCTAATCGTGGGGGAGTGCCCATTCTGCTAGCGTGCCACATACGGGCTAATAAGGAGGCCCAGTTTCGTCGGGCGGCTCAACTTGGGGACGGCTTTATCTCCATCAGCGAGAGCCCTGAGGGTTTCTCCCAAGTGCTGCAAAAAGTGCAGAGCTACGCTGAGGAGGTCGGCAGAGATTTTCAAACCATGGAGTCCGCTTTCTACATGACGGTGAACCTGAACAAGGATGAGAAGGCAGCTCAAGAGGAGGCGGATAGGTACATCATGATGTACTACGGAATGAACATCTGGCGCGATGTGTGGGGACCATTTGGCGCTCCGGAGCAGACGGCCCAATCCATCAGACAGTACGCAGAAGCGGGGGCCAAGACCATCATTGTACGATTCGCATCTTTCGACCAACAGGGCCAGTTGGAGACCTTCATCCGCGAGGTAGTGCCAGCCCTCTAAGGAGGATTGTCATCTTAAGGGGGCTGGATTCTATAGTGTTACAGAGGGCGCTGTACAGAGTTGCCTTAGCCTGTGTGCTTTTCTGCCTTGTGGCCCTCTCTGTAGGCTGGCGTCCCTGGCTTGCCCAGGCGGAAGAGGTGCCCTCAGGGTGTGAGGTTATTTATGCTGCGACTACTCGTGGAGGTGCTACCTTGTCCGGCGGCGGTCCTGGATGCTCTTTCAGGTCCACCCAGAGGGGAGAAGTCGTCGTGGTGCGGGTGATAGACGGGGACACCATCGAGGTGGCTGGAGGTCAGCGAGTGCGTTACATCGGTATCGACACCCCCGAGCCCAGGCCAGTGCTTGAATTTTATGCCCAGGAGGCCACCCGGTTCAACCAGCAGCTTTTGAGGGGGTGGTCTGGTGCGCCTGGAGCGGGACGTTAGTGAGAGGGACCGCTTTGGCAGGCTACTGCGCTACGTTTATGTGGATGGTATACTGGTGAACGCCGAGCTAGTAAGGGAGGGTTACGCTGAGACTCTGTTCTATCCTCCCGATACCCGATATGCCAGTTGTTTTGCTGCCCTGGAAGTCGAAGCCCAAGAGTCCCGTAGAGGAATGTGGGCAAGGTAGGAGGCCGTTTCTCAAAAGATGGGTTAGCAGGGCGCTTTAGAGGAAAATGATGCGCAAGAACATTGTAAAAGAAAAGTTGCTGCGAGGAGAACCATCCATTGGCTCCTGGATATCCACCGGCAGCCCCTTAGTGGCCGAGGTAATGGCCCACGTCGGTTTCGATTGGCTGACGGTGGACATGGAGCACAACGCCATCGACATGGAGAACCTGGTTAGCTGCTTTTATGCCATTAGCACCACCGATACGGTGCCCTTCGTTCGAGTACCCTGGAACGACCCACAGATATTGAAGCGGGTGTTGGATGTGGGTGCTTATGGGGTGGTGGTTCCCAACGTAAAGAGCCCCGAGGAGGCTCAGCAGGCGGTGCAGGCCTGCCGTTATCCTCCTGAAGGCTTTCGGGGCGTCGGTAGCCTCAGGGGGCAGCTTTACGGAGGCTCTGACTACTACCAGCAGGCCAACGAGGAGATCATGGTAGTCCTGATGATCGAGGACACCGAGGCAGTGAAGTGCATCGATGAGATATGTATCATCCCGGGCATTGATGTGCTGTTTATAGGGCCCAACGATCTGGCCGCGAGTCTGGGTGTGCCTCTGGGCTTAAATAATCCCCATCACGACCATAAGGCTGCGGTACGCAAGGTGCTAGAGACGGGCAAGCGGTTTAACGTCCCGGTAGGCATCCACTGCTCCAGCGGCGAGGAGATAAACCGACGCATCGAAGAGGGGTTCTTGTGGATGCCCATCGTCACCGATGCCCGCCTGTTGATGTCGGCCGCACGAGAGGCCCTCGGGCAAGTTGGGCTATCTACCCAAGTCGAGTTGCCTACTGTTGAAGAGTAAAGTTCAAACCAACCCACTAAATCCTAGGCATTCTTGGTCATTTTCTAGACATGCCTTTTTCAAGCAGAAAGTCTATCTCGATTGAGACTTGTAGTAGTTGTGATAATAATAAGAATAGTACGAATACGCGTCACTCTCACGTCGAACCTTATTCAGGACCACATCCATGCGCTTTGCTTTCACCCTCGAAAAAGCATCGTGGGCCCGCTGAACCGATTCTCCACTGGGCATACCTGATCCAAGGACCAACAATACCAAGTCGGTCTGAGTCGATAGGAGAACAGCATCACTTGCATATAGCACTGGGGGACTGTCCACTAGAACCACATCGCCCCACTCCCTTAGTCGCGCCAAAAGTTGCTGCATTCTCTCTGAACCAAGGATCGGAGCAGGTTGCTCAACTCGTGATCCTGCAGTGAGCACGGAAAGGTTCTCTTGATATGTTTTTTTCAGACAGGTTCTGTTTGGACCGCTCTTTTGGTTTACTACGTCTACGATGCCGTTTTCCATCGGCAAGCCGAATATCTCATGGATCTGAGGCCGTCTTAGATCCGCATCTACCAAAATCACCTTCTTTCCCACTTGGGCCATAACTATCGCCAAGTTGGCTGCAGTAGTGGTCTTCCCTTCGCCAATTTGAGAGCTCGTAATCAGAACGATCTTACTTGATTCGTCCGGCTGAGAGTACTGCAAGTTGGTACGCACCAGGTGATACGGTTCATCCATCGGAGGGCCATTAGAGTGTCTCGAGATAAGTCCATCTTTGAGTGTCTTCACCTCCTGAAATAGAGGAATGGCACCCAACACTGGGACCCCTAGAAGTCGATGGACATCTTCCGGGCTTTTCGGAGTATCGTCGAAATATTCCCTTATATAAGCTGCTCCTATCCCCATAATTATTCCCAGAATGATGCCTTGAATCAGGTTATTACGAGGGTTAGGGCTCACCGGCCTGCTAGGGATGGTGGCAGGAGCGAGCACCGACAGGATATCTCTGTGCTGGGTCCTGCGTAACTGAGATTCCTGAAACTGCTTGAGCAATGAGGAGTACTGGCTTTCATACTGAACGAGTTGCAGTTCCAACAGTCGTTTATCCTGGTCGGGTAAAAGCGAAGCAAGGGCTTGGCGCGTGGCGTGAATCTTTGTCTGCACCTCATCTAGATTAAACTGTAGCAATAGCTCGGAAGTTGCCAATTGGCTTTCCCACTCCAGCTCATTCTCAATCTCTATAACCTGCGCAACCTCGTTTGCCACAAGGCTAGCTAGTGTTGGGTTCCTGTGCTTTACCGATATACGGAAGAACTCGGTTTGTTCTACTTGAGAAGCAGTTACTTCCCCCATGGTTTCGTTTCTGGATTCCAGGTCCAGATTGCTGGCTACCTGGCTGAGAATGGAAGGGCTTCTTGCCAGCTCTAGGAAAGAGGGTACAGCTTGCCGACTCAAGAACAACCCAGCGAAAGGGGACGCCCGTTCCGGGAGGGCGGCTGATCCACTGACCCGCAAGAGCGCTTCAGCGCGGTAGATGGGGGTAGCTATCAGAGTGAGCGCGATTGCGCCAAAGACAGCGATCACCAGAGGTACCAGAACATACCAACGCCTTCGCCATAGAACCCTTTGAATATGGCGGATATCCACTCGGGCCATTTGCTCTTCTCTGCGATTCTGCTCTTCCATGTGGTCTTTTCCCCTGGGCGCAACAATTCAGGTTCAGTAGCCTAAGCCCATTGTTGCTCACGGAGCTTAGGCTTTCGAACCTCAGCCCCTAATTACGAATATGTTTCCTTCATCTCGGTTTGATGTACGCTTCCAATATTCTGTTGTGTTCGGCTTCACCTTTTTTGGTCAAACGGTTCGGATATGTACATTTCTGCAGTAACCCAAGTAACCTTAGGCCAAAACGTAGCGTCCGGACCAGCACTTCGGCAAGCTGAAAAGGCACTCTGGGAAATTTATTGATTGGCCCTTGCCAAAAGACAGTAGCTTCAATCGGGTTCGGCCAGCGTTGGCGCAGCCCCTTCAGAACCCCTGCTCGACGGCGTAGGCGGGTCGCCATGAGTCCAGAGTAGCTCCGTCTCCCTCCCCACTCATGGAGGACACTCGGCACAAGCCAGCTCGGAAAATGGTTTGCTCTCTGGGCTGCGTAATCCCCCTCCGACCTTGCTCCGAGAAGCTGGTGGGCCAGGCTGAGGACACACGCGACCCTATGGGAGCGTCTCGGGTTCTCGCTAAAGAGATAGTTCCAATCGAAATCCGGAGGGTTGGACTCGAGCACTACTGCGATATCGCACAACCATAGTGGACGCCGGAGCCCGTGGCGCATCTGATGGATGCACAGGAGGCGTAGGTGATCTTCAGGCCCCAGGATTCGCACGTCCGCGTCACCAAGGGTTACGACTTGCGAACGGCGGTACAGTTCATTGACAGGACGGTCGTCTAAATCAGCGAAGCCCCGATGCAGATCCACCGGGGCGGTGGAGACGCCGCCCTCCCTAAGGGCAGCCATTGCAGTAGGATATTGCTCCGAACGGACGTAAAGATCGATGTCGACGTAAGGACGGAGACCTGGCTCCGGGTACAGACGTCCAATGGCCCAGCCCTTGGCCAGCAGCGCCTCGACGCCAGCGGAACGGATTAAAGTTACCGCCTGTTGCAATTCGCCTTGGCGGATGGCAACCTGAAGGGTGTGGAATCGATAAGCGTGGTGTAACTGCTGTGCTGCTGGCGACGTTGCCAAGCTTGAGGAGCGAGCCCGCCACCAACTCAAGGCTCCTGCCCCAGTGTCCAGAAGCAAGGAAGTAATGTCAGCCAGCTCGGCCTCGGATAGTACCAGGGGTGGGGGCGAAGAGAGCCAGGCGCCCGCCAAGGTTCGTGCTACCAGCTTTCCTGGGTTAGCTCTTTGTCTAGCCATAACCTTCTTCATCAGTCTTACTAACAAGGGTTCGAATTTGGCTTACACTGACCAACTTTTGGACTCGCCGGACCGCAGCAAAACAGGTCGCAAGTTGGGGGATCACACTCTGACCCGCCAAAGCTAGCAGGGTCGGCAGCGCAATCGGTCGGTGTTATACAGTTGGTTGTGTGAGTTGCTTGGACCGCCGTCGGCGCGATGATCTTAATGACAACCGGAACCATGACGGCAGCGCCAACAAGGGCCAATTTTCGCAAAAGCTGCCTCCTTGTATATCCATCCACCCCTGGTGGGAGAGCCACCCGTCCTTGTAATAGGTGAGCTTTTTGCAGCTGGTCCAGCGCCAGCCATACTGCCTCCTCGCCCTCGGAGGTATTGAACTCCCCCTGTAGAAGGGTGGCCATCTCTTCTACGCTTGTCTTTCCGTCACAATGGTGCCACACCATAGAGGCGATCCGATTAAGACACGAGGATTGATGACGCCTCCGGTCATATACCAACGTCTCGTCCGGTAATTCTTGGACGATCAACTCATCCTCCCGAGCACGAGGAAGAATCACGGATGATTAGCCCCCGTTCCTGATTCGCATATTTCTTGATGATAAGAACCTCTCATTCAGCCATCGCCTCTCGTCAGGAGCGAGTTGACGATTTCCTCAGCCTCGCCACGCTGGCTCTGGAGGGCCTGGGCGTTAGACACTACCTGCCGCAGAGTGGCAAGTGAATCTTCTGGTCGACGACGCACAGCTGCGGTGTTGCCAAGGAGGGCAAGCACTGCTCGCCCCGGGGATAGTGGCCGAGGATGCCACCGTGCCCCATTCCGGTACCTAGTCATTACAATCGAAGATACTGGCAGTGGGTTGACCCCGGCGGTTCCTCCCAAGAGCTCTACTGAGCATTTTTCTGACTTCTTACCCCATTCTCCACGGAGTGACAGTTGTCTTGGATAGGGATGCACTCGGCCGCGTGCATCGAACACAGCAAATTCGTCGGAGTAATAGGTCTCACCGGCACGGACCAATGCTGCCACCAGTGTAGATTTGCCGCTAAAGCTCTGCCCAGGAATGACAATGGCACCCCTACACCATCCCACCACGCCTGCATGCACGAACAGTTTCCTCCGTGCCCATTCCGAGATGTAAAGGCGTAGGTCCGAATCAAACCTGTCCAACACGTCATCAAGGTCCATCGTTCGTGCCAGTCTCCTCGCACCGACGTATAAGAGGTTGTACCGCCGAAACGTCGATCCTGGCTCAGAACTCCCTACAACAAGCGAATACAAACGGTCTACTATGGGCGTTGTGGTAGGCTTTCGCCTAGGAGGCACGAAATTTGGAAGCCGTTCTAGAACTTCTGGTTTATTCACACGGATGCCGATGCGCAGCCCGTAGCTGACGAAGGAAACGCCGGCCGCCCACCCTAGGCGGTCTACCTTCTCCATTCAAATCGAGTGCTGCTTGAGCCGAGGCATATTTAATGCCATGGCCGTGCCCTCTTCTTCCTTGATCTCAGCTATTTCCATGGTTCCTGCTTACTATTTATATGATACTCTTATAATTTGTTTTGCAACTCCCTCTTTCGAGCTATTTAATGGTGATTGCGCAGGATAATCTCGGAGAGTCTCACATAGCATTTCTAACGATATATCATCCTAAATGACTAAGCCGTATCTACTATTCGTAAATCATCCGAATTAGTTAGGATTGTGCCTGCTGGCAGTAATACTACTGGGTGGTGAACCATTAACTTCCGAATGTCATAAAAACCCAAGTTGATATGTCTTATTGCCGAATTTGGATCAACCCTATCGCTTTTCTCTTCCGTTAGGTGCTTGCTGTGACCTCTGATCATAATTCTGGGGGCAAACCTTATCCTTAATTGACAATACGGTTAATACAGCTTACCGTTGCGCCACTCTTGATAACAATACTTACGTGGCCAAAGGTATAATTGTTTTAGGGAAAAGTCTTAGGAAAGATTCATTCGTGGGGGGCTAGTGTGTCATTCAAACCAATGACCGTCTATCGGAAAGAGGCTCAATACTAGAGCTTGAGGCGTCAGCGAATGACGATCATTGTACGTGAAGCCCTGGGACGAATGGCTTGTCCATCACGGCCATTCTGGTGTGGCTCAGACGGGTGGAACTGCGTTGATAGCAGACAACGACAAGTCTATGCTTGATATCCTTCGCCGTTATCTTGATAATGCAGGTTACGAAACATTTTCCGTCTCAAGTGGTGAGGAAGCCCTTGATCTTTTTTCGTAGAGGAAGGTTGGGGTAGTTTTGCTGGACGTTAGCAAGCACTCCAGACTGAACATTTGTTGCATTTTGCGAGATCGGGGAACCGTGTCAAAAAGTTCACCTGAACGTGATAGCTAACAAGTGCTCAATGGCTACTTTGCTAGAAGGATTCCCTTTTTGCACTGATCCTTCTCGATAGCGTCTTCCAACGGTAAGGGTTTTTATAGATAGTTTGACAGTGGATATTCGCTACAAGGTGGTGCTTTAAGTGTACCCGATAAATCTAGAGGGAAAGAGCGGGGTTATTTTCGGTGTTGCCAACGATCGCAGTATCGCCTGGGCCATTGCCCAGCTTCTCCACCAAGCGGGGGCCAGGCTAGCTCTTAGCTATCAAAACGATCGCCTAAAGGATCGGGTTGCCAAGTTGGCAGAGGGAATCGGTGGTGCCCTATTACTTGAGTGCGACGTCAGCAACGACGAGCAAATTGAGGCCCTTTTCCAGGAGTTGGAACACCAATTTGGAAGACTGGCCTTCGTGGTACACAGCGTTGCCTACGCCAATAGAGAGGACCTGGGGGGTGATTTTTCCCAAACGGGAAGGGAGGGATTCCGCGTGGCTATGGATATCAGCGCCTATTCGCTGATCCCTATCGTGCGTTACGCTGCCCCCCTTCTTAAAGAGGATGGAGGCAGCATCATAACCCTAACCTTCCAAGCATCCCAGCGAGTCTTTCCAGGCTACAATATCATGGGCACTGCCAAAGCAGCCCTTGAGAACGAGGTACGCCAACTGGCAGCAGAGTGTGGAGGAAGAGGTATAAGGGTCAATGCCATCTCCGCGGGCCCACTGGAAACCCTGGCCGCCCGGGGGATACGAGGCTTTCTGGATATGAAGCGGGTGCACGCTGAGAGGGCACCCCTCAAGCGGAACATCAGCCACCAAGAGGTGGCCAAGGCGGCACTGTTCCTTTGCAGCGATCTCTCCAGCGGCATTACCGGCTCCGTTATCCCCGTGGACGCTGGCTACCATATCATGGCCGTTTAAGGTTGCTGTTTAGTTGGCCGGGTTAGCTTCAGATAATCACCAACCTGACAATCTCTTTGGAACCCGCCCTGTAGAAGGCAAAACGAACCTGGTCTCCCACCGCAAGGTCTTGGAATCTAGCGTTCGTATTACCCTTTTTGGTAATGAGGCTTCGTTTGGAAACGATGAGGGTGATAGGCCCTCTGCCCTCGGGGGTTACTGATATGGTCAGCAGGTCCGCGTCTAGTGCGGTAATGATTCCTTGTATCTGAAGGCTCTTGGCGAGCTGCACCACCAGTTGGACCGCCTGTAGGGTAGCCGGGTTGTATACGCCAGCTACTATTCGCTCCCCCACATTCAGGTCTTGAAAGCCTGCCTCCTTCCCCTGCCTCTGTATCAGGGTGGCCTCGGTGATAGTCAGCTTTACTAGCTCCAATCTATCTGTGGAGATGGTGAGACTATCCACCCTATTTATGCTGGTTTTTCCCCGGATTATCCCCTGCACTGGAAGAGGGGGAGCGCTTTTGAGTGCGAATCTCTTCACCTCCAGTGTAGTCGTATTGTACCGGGTTGTCGGCCTGATCAAGTCTCCTAGTTTGATCTCAGAGATGGTTACTATGCGCCCATCCCGTTCTATGATGGCGGATCGGGCAATGTTGAACAATAGCTCCTTCCCATCTGAGCGGATGGCCCTTAGCTCCCTCGTCTTCCTGTTGAAGCTCTGCACAACCCCCTGGAATGAGGCTTCTCCGGGCACTGCTACGAAAGTCTCCACCTGGATGGCCTGCTGATTGGATGGGTTGTACAGCACCTTCAGGGGATCGTTTTGAACTATACGTTGCAGGAGAGCCGTAATGCCGTCAACTTTGATCCGGGTTTGGGGAACAATGACGAGGGTGACGGTCTCACCGGCTGAAGTCAGCAGGGTGAGCCTCGGAGGAGTGGTGGTGGGCAGGACGGCGAAGGCTATACCCTCTACCTCTCCCTTCCCTACTAGGGTAAGAAGCTCCTCCGCCCGTTCTTGCTGAAGCCTGTCACCGATGAGGATTTGGACCTCTTGCCCTTCCCCTGTCTCAGGATCGTAGGTGGCCTCGATCCGGTGGCCCACTTGTAGCTGTTCGAGACCTACTCTCTTCCCCCTCAAAAGAAGCCGTGTATCATCGGTGATAAGTAGCTCCACTGGTTCACCCACCTCCGGAGCCAACAGGGCTAACCTCTGTACTGGGCCCACCACCTCCACCACTCCAGCAAGTCGTACCGAGGGTCTGTCCAGGCCGAAGGTGGTTAGCACATTTTGGTATGCCTTTGTGGAGCGTTGCAGCGCACTATTTAAAGCGGCCTGGGCTGGGGCTGGCACCTGCTGGAGCACTCTTTGTAGAATGGTTAGATGAGCGGTAGTGCTGTCAACCAGACGAGCTTTAAGGTTCTTCAGGTTCTGAGTGGCTCCCTGGGAGCTGGCCCTCTCTATTGCTTCTTGTAGCCGCTGCATGTTCCTATCCGCGGGCTCGATACCCTGGGTAAATAGGCTCCCAGAGGCGAGATCTTGCTCAACTACCGCCGTCACAGTCTCCCCTGGGGAAGCGGCCTTCGCTTCTGTACCCAGAGATATCGTGAGCTGGTGTCCTTCTCCGTCCACAATGACCAGACGCTCGCCGACAGATTCTACTACTACTCCGGTGACGTGGGTAGTACGTATGGGTCTGGTTGGCTTGACCAAAATCTTCTCTCCCTCGAGGCCCTGATCTCCAATCTTGGCCAGCACGACGAGAAAATCGCCTACGGATATGTCTTCTATGGCGACGGTTTCCCTCCCGGGAATGGATATAGCCGTCTCCAGCGTCGCCAACAGCTCCATATCTCCTTCTCTAGTTATCAGAGCGATGACTGTTGGCCCAATAGGAGATATCAGAATGTTGCCCACCATTCCAAAAAGCCCTTGACGCTGGTGCTCTTGGGCGGCCAAGGGCGAGTGCGACCCACTTGCGGCGTATAGACCAAGAAGAAGTAACAGCAGGACCGCTTTGCCTCTCAATCTATTCATCAGTTCCTCCGACCCAAGGGGACTTCAGCCTTCCTTGATATTCCTGGTGTCAGTCTAAGGTATGTATATTATGGTGAGGATCGTTCCTTCTTGGTCGCCTGTTAGTATGCTGGCAATAATCTCAATTAAATTGGGACCCTCCTCGAGAATTACATCTGCGCTGAAATCGCCATCAAGCCCCGGTATAACCAGCTTACCGTTAACGCTCACCGTAGCGTCGGGCACCGTTGTTCCTGAAACCTGCAACTCACGGAAAGAGACTACGGTGTTGTCGGTAGGGGTTAAGATCTTGAGAAATAGCTCCCGCGGCTGTGGTACAGGAGTAGGAGTAGGAGTAGGAGTAGGAGTAGGAGTAGGAGTAGGAGTGGCTGTAGGTGTAGGTGTGTGAGTGGGTGTGGCTGTAGGTGTAGGTGTGTGAGTGGGTGTTGCTGCAGGTGTAGGTGTGTGGGTGGGTGTTGCTGCAGGTGCGGGAGTGCGGGTGGGTGTTGCTGTAGGTGTAGGTGTGTGGGTGGGTGTTGCTGTAGGTGCGGGAGTGCGGGTGGGTGTCGGAGTAGAGGTTGGAGTGGGAGCGGGGCTTGCACAGGATATCAGAGCCACTGCAGAAAGGGAAAGACACACCAATGTGACTCGTCCTACCACGCCATCCTTGGGAAGAAAGCTCATTAGGGTACCTCTGGGAAGGGGGCCTTCATAAGGGTTGGTCCGAATACCTGCCCATATTTTTTCATTTACTCCGGAAAGTATAGGGCTAATGGTGGCAAATTCAATAGTCATAGAGTCCCAATATTTTGGAGAATGGTGGCGTTGGTGGTAAAATGTACACTACTTTTGTATTTGAGTCATAGTGTATGAACGTAGCCCTAAGGCCAATGAGGGCTGAGGACACATCTCAGGTAACAGAGATCGAGAGGGAGGCCTTTCCCACTCTGTGGCCCCCCACCCCGTTTAAGCGAGACCTGAGCAGCCGCCGACTCCGCTACTTGGTGGCATGGAGCCACAACGCTGTTGGTGCTATCTCTGGACAATCAAATCCTACAGCGGCACTAGATGCTACCCATAGAGGTATCCTTGCCCAGCTCGTTCGCCGTTTTAGGGATCTGCTCGTTGGCACGGGGTCTGCGCGGGAGGTGGACTATGCTATTTTAGGTCTTGTGGGCCTGTGGTTCACCATGCGGGAGGCCCACATCACGACCATTGCCGTGCGGGAGTCGATGAGAGGGAGGGGCATCGGTGAGTTACTCCTTATTGGCTCTCTAGAGCTCGCCCTCAGCCACCACTGTGACGAAATCACTTTGGAGGTGAGGACTTCCAACCATGTGGCCCAGTCTTTATACCTCAAATATGGTTTCATAGAGGTGGGCGTACGCAAGGGCTATTATTTGGACAACCGCGAGGATGCTTTGATCATGAGCACCAAGTCCCTAGAGTCGCCAGATGCGGGAGAGAGGCTCCACCGATTGCGAGAGGAGTACACTCGGCGTCGTGGTGAGATCCGAATGGTACTGGCCACTTAGAGGCTACTACACCCTGGGAGAGGCTGTGTGGGCGGGTGATTCTGAATTGATGGTGGCATCTATGATAGTTGACCAGCTAGAAGTGGAATTGCTAGAATAGCAGTAGTCTGGCAGTAACGGACATTGTATGCTGATTATTGGTCTTACAGGAGGGATAGGCACAGGCAAAAGCGAGATCGCGCACATCCTGCAGGAACTTGGGGCAGTAGTCATCGACGCTGACCAGGTAGGCCACGAGGTTTACCAGCCCCAATCGGAGGCATGGCAGGAGGTGGTGAAAAGCTTTGGAGAGGAAGTGCTGCAACCTGGTGGAGAGATCGATCGAAAGCGGCTGGGAGCCATTGTGTTTCAAGATCCTCAGGCTCGGGTCATCCTTAACAACATAATGCATCCCCGAATTTTTCGTACCGTCGCGGAGAGGGTTGAGGAGTTCCGTAGGCAGAATGTGGATGTGGTAGTTGTGGAGGCGGCCCTTCTCATAGAGGCTGGATGGGATTCTTTGACCGATGAAGTGTGGATGACCCACTCCCCCGAAAAGGTGGTGGTGGAGCGGTTGCGCCACCGCAACGGCCTGTCGGAGGATGCCATTCGTAATCGAATTCGCTCGCAGATGTCTTTTGAGGAGAGATCCCAGTATGCGCATGTGGTGGTGGATAACTCGGGGGACATGGAAGAGCTAGGGGCTCGCGTAAGGAATCTGTGGGGTAGTAGAGTGAAAGGGAGAGTCAAGTAGATATGGTTAAAGGGGCCGATACCCAGTATAAAGAGTACGCCATTGAGGAGTATGTGGTTCGCGAGGAGCCCTTCTACCGCGCTGTGGGCGACGAGATGGAGCTCTTTGAGGCGGCCTATGCCCAACATCTGCCGATTCTGCTGAAGGGCCCTACAGGTACCGGCAAGACTCGCTTCATCGAATACATGGCCTGGAAGTTATCGCGCCCCCTGACGGTGGTGAAGCGCTCCAAAAAGGCACAGCAGGATGGGCTAAAGATACCTCTTGTAACCATCGCTTGTCACGAGGACCTGACGGCCAGCGACCTAGTGGGGCGATACGTTTTGGAGCCCGAGGGAACCCGTTGGATGGATGGTCCCCTCACCAGGGCGGTCAAAGCAGGGGGAATATGCTATCTGGATGAAATAGTAGAGGCACGTAAGGACACCACGGTGCTTATCCATCCTCTCACTGACCATCGGAGGATACTGCCCGTGGACAAGCTAGGTCAGATTATTGAAGCCAGCGAAAGATTCCTGCTGGTGATATCCTACAACCCAGGTTACCAGAGCGCTCTTAAGGACCTGAAGCACAGCACCCGACAGCGTTTCATCGCGCTCGAGTTCGGTTATCCCCCCAAGGATTTGGAGGCTGAGATCGTCCAATGGGAGAGCGGCTGCAACCAGGAGCAAGCCTTGGGTCTAGCAAAGCTGGGGGAGAAGATTCGTAACCTCAGGGATCATGGACTACAGGAGGGAGCTAGCACCCGCCTCCTTATCTACGCTGGAAAGCTTATGACCCAGGGCATCGGTCCTCGGCGAGCGTGTCAGGTGGCCGTAGTATGGGCCCTCACCGACGACTCCGAGATACAGCGGACGACTGAGGAGCTGGTGTCCTCCATCTTTGAGTAGGGGCATTTATGGCTGATCAGACGCTCGAGGCATTGAAGGAGATACTAGCAACTCGCCAGAAGAAGTCTCTTGAAGACCCTTCCCTCGTTCCGGCCTCCGTTCTCCTACTCCTTTTTCCAAAGAACGGTGAGTACTGCATCCTTCTTAATAAACGTACCGAGGAAGTGGAGCATCATAAGGGGGAGATATCCTTCCCTGGAGGCTCGCGTGAGCCTGAAGATCAAACTCCTCTGGATACCGCCCTAAGGGAGGCCCACGAGGAGATGGGTATCCGTCCCGAGGACGTGGGCATCCTTGGAGAGATGGACGAAGTGGATACTCGCAGTCGCTTTGGGGTGAGGGTCTTCGTGTGTACCATACCGTATCCTTACCCCTTTTCTCCCAACGCTGTGGAGATAGCGGAGGTGCTGGAGGTTCCTGTCCGACATCTGCTGGACCCCGCGAACCAGTGGGAGGAGGCAAGGTGGGTAGACGGAAGAATATTTAGGACATACGCTTATACTTATAGTGAACATCTTATATTTGGGGCCACCGCTAGGATGTGTGGACAGCTTATGGAGCTACTAGAGAATATCCCCTGGAGAGTGGGAGCTAGAACTTGAGCTACTCCCCCCTCTCTGAGATAGAGAATGAGCTGAAAAAGCTGCCACTTTCGGTGATGGAGGAATACCAGAGGGTCAGTCCCCTTCTAGACACGGTGTTCACCCACGAGGAGTTCACTCTTTGGGCCAAAGAGGGGCTGGCCATGGCAAATCAAACGGTACGCTCCTGGGAGGCGGCGGAGGAGTATTTTAGGGCCAGCCCAGAGGTGGCTAAGGTTTTGTCTTTCCCTTCCTTAATGCAGTGGGCTCGCAGTGGAAACTATTTAGTACAAGAGTCTCCTACAGTGGCGGTAGCCTTCTTTAAGGCTAGTCCCAGCATTGTGGGCGATTTGAGACCGCAATACATCCCCCGAT
The DNA here is from genome assembly GCA_965248115.1 of Dehalococcoidia bacterium. Taxonomy (GTDB): domain Bacteria; phylum Chloroflexota; class Dehalococcoidia; order Lucifugimonadales; family CBDFII01; genus CBDFII01. The sequence continues at coordinate 554,623 of CBDFII010000004.1, read as the reverse complement.
GGTCCGCCCTGGGTCGTAGCCTGTACAAGGGGACATGGAAGTCTAGCACTCTGGCTGCCCGCTTTTTTGAAGTAAGTCCCAGCCTCATCAAGAGCCTTCCCTTCTGGGACGTAGAGCTCTATTGCTCCCTTATTGGGATCATTTCAAACAAATCTTACGATGTGGCTACCGAGTCCCTTGTCCTGGGACAGGAGGTCCTTTCCCGGATGGGTCGAGACAGGGAGGCCTTCCTCTCTCTGCTGCGGGCCTTGGTCGATGGGAGCTGGCGAGAGGTGAAAGGCTGTCTGGAGGTGGTGTCCAAGACATTGATGCCCATTGAGGAGAGCCTCCGTGGCCGGTTCATTCGGCTGGCAGAACGGCTGGTTAGGGCAGGGCAGCGAGACACCGCCGCTTTTCTCACTACAGGGTCCCAGGCCCTAAATCGGGCTCACCCCTCCTCTGAAGCCCACGTTCTTGATCTGTGCGAGGGGCTACTCAGCGTCTATCCTACGGCTGTTCCCGCCTTCCTCAAGAGCCTCAGCTCTGTGCTGGTGCGCATAAGCATGGCCCAACTCGATACCTGGTTTGAGCAGGGGATGAGGCTCTTGCAAGAGAATCCCGAAGGAGGCTTGGCCTATTTCAAGTTAGAGTCCAACACCTCGGAACAACTACTAGAAACCCTATCCTCCAGCCTGGAGTTGGACCGAGTACAGGGTGTGCTGCGTCTTTATTGTCGCGCTCTCACAGGGATGCCCATAGAAGTCCTAAGTACTCAAGATCTGGTGCATAAAGGGATCGGATGGGTGTCGGAAGGCGCAGCTGCCACCGAGGGTACCAAGGTATTCCTCCCTGCCGTAGTGGATCATTATCCCGACAAGTCCCAAAACTTCGCTTGGTTTAAGGTTGTGTCTACCCATCAGGTGGCACACATTGAGTTCGGCAGCTTCGCCCTCTCCTTCGAGCGGCCCTCCCTATTGTTTAAAGAGCTTAGGCCTGTATGGGAAGCAGAGAGAGAGGCTCGCTCTCAAAATGGTGCCGAGGAGACGGACGAGGAGGCCATTGCGGAGCGGCCCTCGTATACCGACATGGGTCGCTTTTTTAACCTGTTTGACGACAGAAGGCTAGCATTGGATATCTTCACCATACTAGAGGATGGACGGCTCGACTTCCGGGTGAAGCAGGAGTACCGGGGAATCGCCTCTAGCTACGGACAGGTGCAACGAGAGGCTCTGGCCCAGCGGGCAGCGATGGAGCAACTGCCCCTGCGTCAGGCCATGGTGGAGTTTCTCATGCGCCTTAGCCTGGAACAGTACAAGGATCTTGAGGTGCCCTACAACCGCGTAGAAGAGGCTAAATCGCTGGCAAAGATCCTGCGTCGGCTACTCAATATTGAGGCCACGGTTCAAGATACCGTCGAAGCTACTATCAGGGCCTACCAAATTCTCTCCCGCTTACCCAACCAGCAGCAGGACTCCGAAGAGTGGCAATCTCAAGACTTCGAGGAACAGGAGGAACTTTCCGACGAGGAGTTAGAGAAGTTGCTACGAAGTATGGAAGAGCAAGGAGGGGAGGATCAGCAGGAGGAGCAGCCCTATGACTTCTCCCAGCAAGCGGAATATCGTGGCGACTTCAAGCCACAACTGGTGCAACTCCTCAACCGGTTGCGGGAAGACCGCTCTCAGCGCGATGGCGAGACTCAGCTCCTTTCTAAGGAGATGGTGGAGCAGCTCCTTCAGGAGAGTGCCGAATTGGAGCTTGATGCCGAGTCGAACGTGGTATCAGGCGCTATGGGCAAGTTCGCCCAGAACATGATGAGGGAGGCCGGCGTCCCGCCGCGCACCTCTCAACCTGGCCAGGGCCATGGCTCCATTGGTCATGAAGAGGAGTCTAGCGGCTCTTTGGAAGCCCGAGAGCCTCGTACTTACGCATACGACGAGTGGGACTTTCGTGCGGGCGACTACAAGCCCAAGTGGTGCATCGTGCGGGAGAAGCCAGTGGAGGAGGGGGATGTCCAGTTCTTTAACGACACTCTAATCAACCACGGGGCGCTCACCGCCGACATCCGCCGCCAGTTCGAGCTCATCACGCCCGAGGGCTTCCGCAAGGTACGTCGTCTTATAGATGGGGAGGACCTGGACCTGGATGCCAGCATCGAAGCTGCTATCGACCGTCGCAGCGGGATAACTCCCTCGGAGAAGATTTATTGGCGGAAGAATAAGTTGCAGAGGGACGTGGCGGTGGTCTTTCTCCTGGACATGAGCGCCTCCACTGCCGAGGCTGTTGACGAGGGTCGCCACATCGCAATTGATCAGGATGCTCCCGATGATCCTGTGGAGTACATGATGTGGCTTAGGACCCGTCGCGAGGGTCTTGTACGACGCCACTACAAGCGTATCATTGACCTGGAAAAAGAGAGCACCGTCCTCCTCATCCAGGCCCTTGAGACTATCGGCGATACCTATGGCATCTACGGCTTCTCCGGCTATGGCCGAGAAAACGTGGAGTTTTACGTGATAAAAGACGTGGATGAACAGTTTGACGAGCGGATCAAACGCCGAATCGACAAGATAAGCCCCCTCCACGCAACCCGTATGGGTCCGGCTATACGACATGCCACCACAAAGTTGGAGGGCCAAGAGGCCAAGACCAAGATACTCTTCCTTATTAGCGATGGACGGCCCCAGGATCGGGGCTACAGTCGTGAAGGAGTTGAGAAAGAGTATGCCGTCCACGATACCCACTCTGCGTTACTGGAAGCCCGAAGACAATCTATCATCCCCTTCTGCTTAACAGTAGACAAAGCGGGCCACGATTACCTCAAGACCATGTGCGGCGATATGGGCTATGAGGTGCTGGCCGACATATGGTCCTTGCCCCAGCGGTTGCCCCTCTTATATAAGCGGCTCACCGTCTGAGCAGCGTACTCTTCCGATAACTAAAACTGCTATACAACGCTGCTGAGTTTATCCCTGGACGAAAGTGTCCCAGGTGATCCGGCGAACTTAGACCCTGTCGAAAAGAGAAGCACCTTTTTCACAAGTTTGGCCCGGCTATCGATGCCGGGTTCTTTGGGTTGTGGGTCTAGCGCTCTTTTAGGAGGCGAATCAACTCTATTAAGATGGTAGAGACTGTGCGCTGTTTAATAAGGGACCGTCGGGGCGGCAATTGGGCCGGGTAAGGATGCACGTTCCTGTCCAAGGCTATAGCGGAGTAAACAGTGCCCACCGATTTGCCCTCCACCTTCGAAGGCCCAGCCACCCCCGTAACGCCTATACCGATATCGGCTTTGAAATTATGGCGAGCAGCTTCGGCCATGGCGTTGGCCACCTCCTGACTGATAGCTCCGTAGCTTTCGATGTGGGAGGAGGATACACCGGCGTCAATCTTGGCCTCATTGCTATAAGTTATATGACCACCCCTGAAGTAGCTAGAGCTACCGGACACATCCGTGATGGTACTGGCCAAAAGTCCCCCGGTACATGACTCCATGGTAGCCAGGGAGAGCCCCTTCTGGGTGAGAAGCTGGCCTGCCGCCCCCTCAGGCGTGTCGTCATCATAGCCCCAAACGTAGGGCCCCATCAGGGAGACGATTCCCTCCTCTAAGGGGTGGATCAGCCGATGGGCTCTCTCCATGCTCTGGGCTCTCGCGATGATACGCAGGTGGATGCCCTCGGGTTTTGAGTAGATTCCGAGGTAAGGGTTCTCTTCGCCGAAGAACTGGGCAAGGGTCTCGGCTATGGCACCCTCGGAAAGCCCGTTGGTCTTGATGTTACGGGATACTATCACTTGGCCCCGCACCTTCTTACTTAGCCGGGGCACTACCTCCTCCTCCCACATGGGCTGGAGCTCTCCAGGAGGCCCAGGCATGGCTACAATGATCTTTTCATCCTTTTCTACCCACCATCCTGGGGCTGTACCCCGTTTGTTGGGGATGGACTGGGCTGATGGGATCAGGGTAGCTTGCTTGATGTTGCTCTTAGGCATCTCCATGCTGCGGCCATCGAAATATCGTTCGAGACGGCGTAGTGCATCCTCCTGGACTACCATCTCTTCGCCCAATAATTGGGCGATGGTCTCCCGAGTTAGGTCGTCTTGGGTGGGGCCCAGACCGCCACTGGTGAAGATAATGTCCGAGCGGCTCAACCCTCGAAGTATGGTCTCCGACAGCCTCTTCGGGTCGTCGTCCACTTGGGAGATCCATAAGATCTGAATGCCCAGGGCAGGCAGCTGCGAGGCGAGGAAGGAGGCGTTGGTGTCGGTAATCTCGCCCATGAGCAGCTCGGTACCTATAGAGATGATCTCGCCCGTCATCTGCTACCTCTGGCGGGAGGAATTCAGTCTTGAAGAGTGTAGTTGTGCCATTAGAGGGTAGGATCAACAACCGTCGGCTGTGAAGTGGCCATCTCAACCGGCAGTGGTCTCCTCCTCACCCTCTTCGGGGGGATATGGGGGTTCGGTCACCAGCTTAACAATCACGTCTCCCCAGAGAGAGGCTACCGTAAAGAGGCTTTTGGTGCCCACCAGACGAGAATACTGGTTTTGGCCATCGGGAGTCTTGGTGCCCAGGTGAACCTCAAAGAGCTGTCCACCACGCTCCCGGACCTGTATTACAGTATTAGGTTTCTCCAGGCCATAGGAGGCGGGATCGGTGATACTCTCACTGATGACCCGACTGGCCCGAGGGCCGCTGAGGAGTACCGTGGTGCCGCCCCACTTGTCGAGATACACAGGAGTGTCGTTGCCGTCCTCGATCACCCACTGATCTTCGTCCTTTAGGGCGTAGCTTACCGTTTCGTCTTCATGGATTACGGAGATGTGTACGATCTCTTCAAAGTTTACCTTCCATAGCAAGGGCTGCTTCTCTTGGGGCTCGGGGATGGTCAGTATCCGAGTTACGGTGACCGAGCCGGCTATAAGAAGAAAGAGAACGACTAGAAAGATAGAGAAACGAACGTTCATGACGGGCTAGCGCCTTCTCCACCATACAAAGGCACCCAGCACCACCATAATGCTGGGTAGCAGGAACCAGCCGGAGTATCGAATAAAGTCGAATTGGTTAGTGGTAAGCACCATCTCTCGGAACACAAAGAGCTTAGGTCTTAACGAGATTAGGGATACATCTCCTGTAAGCCAGTTCACCGAGTTGAGGAGGAAGTCGCCGTTGCTGCCATCGAAGAAGTACCGGTTGTTGGCGAAGTTGGAGTCACCGAAGATGATAAGAGATGTTTCCGTGGGTTGTCCGCCTTCTGAGAGAGTGGGTACCTCACCTAGAGGTGCTAGCGCTCTCACCGCCGTAGCCACTATATGAGGGCCTGTAGGGTTGCCCCCTGGGGCCTCAGTTGTGTCAGGGCTCTCTACCAGCCAGCTCTGGGGGAAGGTGACGGCCAGTGGCGCAATTCGGATGGTGGGAGGCATCTCCTCTTGGGCTGGCTCCAATGCGGTGACACCTGGATAGAAAGTACGATCTAGCACATCTGTAAGCTCAGGTACGGGGGAGAATAAATAGTTCCCGCCGGCCCGGGTCAGAAGAGGGGTGGTGGGGTTAGGTCTTACGAAGCTGCCAGTATCGAAAATGTAGCCCGTTTTTACGCTTATTCCCCAGCGTAGGAGCAACTGGCGGTAGGTATTCGGAGAATCGGGCTCAAGCAGCAGCACCATTCGCCCCCCTGCTTTGAGGAAGCCGTGGAGGTCCTCTAGCTCAGATTCCCTTAGCTCTTTTTGAGGCCTGGCCACGATTATGACTATACCAGTGTCTGTGAGGATGGACTCCAGCTCCTTCTCATCATCCCGGACAAGGTCCAGGGGTACGACGGCGTAGTTGTCTCGCTCCAGTCCCTCCCGGGCCAATAGAAAGCCATCGATGGTGTCATCGAATATATCTCCCTCGCCGTGGCCGGTGAGGAAATATACCTTCTTCTGTTCCTGGCCAGTGGCGATTAGAAGAGCGGTGACTAAGTCCTGCTCCTGGTCTGAGGCTGCGGCCTGGCGTTTTTGGCCCTCAAAAATAATAGTAGGGTATTGGGTGATGTTGTACGCCCTGGCTACCTCCGGTTGGGCATCGGGATCGATGAAGCGGTACGAGAAATTGTCGGAACGGACTTCAAACTCGTTGAGCAGATCATCTATCCGGTCTTTTATGATGTCCTGACGGGGGTCGAAGGGATTGAAGAAGCTGGTAGCCTGCACAGGTTCCTTCAGATTCTTCAATAGATTCACGGTGTAGGGTGCCAGGCTAAACTGCTTGGTAGCGGTGACATCTATACGGCGAGGGTTATCGAAGATCAAAAAATTGACTAATCCCAAAATGCCAACGAAGGCCACTATCATGACGAAAGTGTTGGTCCCATACCTTCCCTGCCTGGCTACCATCGCCCTGCTCACCGTGCTCATGGAGAATACTAAGGAGAGCACCAGAAGCGCCATGCCGACGCCCAAGAGGATGAAGCCATAGATTCGGATGTCGGGGAAAAGGGAAAGAAGAACGACGGCCAGAATAACGCTGACCACGCCGCCTATCACCAGGAGGAAGCTTATGTTGGAGAGGGTAGTGGCGAATCGCCTCAGAGTGCCGACAAAGGTCTCTGATAGCTCGTTCTCGGGAGGTTCCTGGCTCATGTTATCTCCACCGTCGGCTCTCCAGGGACCGGATGGTGATGAACAGGAATACCAAAGTGACGCTTAGAAAGTAGATCACGCTGCCGATGTCGATAATACCCCGTGAGAAGTCGTTGAAATGAGAGGACAACCCTATCTGAGAGAGAATCGTCGAGGGAATACCTCCCACGAGGGTGGAGGCCTGGTCGACTAAGACAAGGAGCAGGAGTATTCCCATAGCTACTACAGCGGCGATTATCTGGTTGCTGGTAAAGGAGGAGGTTAACAGTCCTACCGAGAGGGCAGCGGCGCCATACAGAATAAGGCCCAGGTACCCGCTTAGCAGGGGGCCGATGTCGGGGTTGCCGTAGAGGAACAGCAGTAGCACATAGTAGAGAGTGAGTGAGAGGGTGCCCACGAAGAAGGCCATCGCTGCCATGAACTTGCCCAATACTACCTCCCAGTCTCGGACCGGAGCAGTGAGCAATAGCTCAATGGTGCCCAGCTTCTGCTCTTCGGCCAGGAGGCGCATGGTGAGAGCCGGAGCCAGCAGTATCAGAATGAAGGTGGTGGGACCTATATAGCCACGAATAGAAGCTTCAGGAAAGGGGCTGTTTATGCTAGCGACGAAAAAGAAGCCGGTAAGGGCCACGAAAATTACCGCCACAATATAGGCGGTGGGGCTGGTGAAATAGGCCTGGATCTCCTTCCAGGCGATGGCCAAGGAGCTTCTCATGCTCTCAAGGTCTCCTTGGTGGTCAACTGGAGGAAGATCTCTTCCAGGCTCATGCCCATCAGTTGAAGGGCGAGGAGGCTCCAGCCGTTGCTAATCACGGCTTTAGATATTTCGTCCCTCAGGTCCAGGCCACGGCGCACTTGTACGGTATATGTGGCGCGGTCCTCGTCCCCTGAGCGGGATACGTCGATGACGCCCTTGATCTTGCGCAGGGTCTCCATAACTTGAGCACTGGGGCCTCGCACCTCCACCTCTAGCCTGTCTAGGCCCTGCAACCTCTCTGCCAGGTTCTCGGGGCTATCCTCGGCCACTACCTGCCCCTGATGTATTATGAGCACCCGCTGACAGACCATACTTACCTCGGGCAGAATGTGGGTGCTGAGGATGATGGTGTGGTCCTGGCCCAGCTCCTTGATGATACGGCGGGTCTCTACGACCTGGATGGGGTCGATGCCAATAGTGGGTTCATCAAGCACCAGTACCTGCGGCTCATGCAGAATGGCCTGGGCGATACCTACCCGTTGCCTATAGCCCTTTGATAGCTTGCCGATCAAAGCTTTGTGATAGTCGCCAAGTCCACATACATCTACCACATCTGTTATACGTGTCTTAATCCGCTTCGGATGCATTCCCCGAAGTGCACCCATGAAGTTCAGATAACTCCGCACCGTCATGTCGGAGTACAGGGGTACTGTCTCTGGCAGGTAGCCCACCAGCCTTCGGGCATCGATGGATTGAGTTATCACGTCGTATCCGGCGATGGTGACGTTGCCACTGGATGGGGGCATGAAGCCGGTGATAATGCGCATGGTAGTAGTCTTACCGGCGGCATTGGGACCAAGAAAGCCTAATATCTCTCCCTTCCTCACCTCAAAGCTCACGTCCTCGATAGCGAGAAAGCTGCCGTAGTACTTGTGTAGTCCCTTAGCCTCGATGGTGGCATTCATAGACAACTCCCCTACACTGACAATGGCGACGCTTCACTCTGTTGTATACTCAGCTAACAGATGATATTCTATTACACTGAATTTGCCAAGGGTAGCTAATTAAGAAATTAGCCATTTAGCTAACGACTGAGGAGGAGAATTAGAATGCACCTGGCCGTGGATGGGTATGGGGGCGACCAGCAGAAAATGATGGACGTAGCTCTGGTGAGGCGCTTTCTTGAAACCTTCCCCACACGGCTAGGTATGACACCTTTGTGTGAACCAGTGGTATTGACTTACGATGGCCCAAAGCAGGAGGACTCGGGCGTATCAGGGTTCGTGATCATTGCCGAAAGCCACATTAGCATCCATACTTTCCCATATCGTAATCATGTGAACATAGATATTTTCTCCTGTAAGGCCTTCGATACACAACTCGCTCTCGAAGAGGTGAAAAGGCTCTTTGCCCTGGAGGACGTCAAGGTCTGGGAGCTGAAGCGGGGTCTGGAGTACCAAGACTCTCAAGAAGCCCTCCAACGGGTTGCTTCTGAGCGTGAGGTGCTGGCAAACGAGGGAGCCGGAGGCCCTCCCGGGTGAGAGAGGGACGGGGTGGCCCCTGGATGCCCTTCAATTTCCTCGGCCTTTCCGAAGAGCTTTTTGACGAGGAAAAGTCTAAGGCCTTTATTCTGCCTGTGCCCTACGACAGTACCACGTCCTACAGAGGTGGCACCCGAGACGGTCCCCGGGCCATCATCGAGGCCTCTTATAATCTGGAGGAGTACGATCCCGAGCTGGACGCCGACATAAGCAAGCTGGGCATCCACACCTGCCCCTCCCTCGAGCCTCACATGGCTGGTCCTCAAGCCATGGTAGAGCGAGTGTACGGCGCAGTTAAAGCCTTGACAAAGATCGACAGGCTGGTAGCCCTTATAGGGGGAGAGCACTCCCTCAGCTCAGGGGCGGTTAAAGCCCACAAGGAGCTGTATCCCGACCTCTCAGTTCTCTACCTGGATGCCCATGCCGATCTAAGGGACGAGTATATGGGCACGGGGTGGGGCCACGCCTCGGTAGCAAGGCGTATCCATCAGCTCTGCCCCTTGGTACAGGTTGGGGCTCGTAGTCTTAGCCTGGAGGAGAGGGACTTCATAGCAGAGAGGGGCGTCAGTAGTTTCTTTTGGCCGCCTTCGGTTAACTTCGACACTTTAACCCGGTCGGTGGTCGATCTTCTCTCGCCCCACGTGTACGTGACCATCGACCTGGATGTGCTGGACCCCTCCATTATGGCAGCGGTGGGTACACCGGAGCCTGGCGGCATGGACTGGCATCAGCTAACCTCTCTACTCAAGAGGGTGGCGGAGCAGAGGGTTATAGTGGGATTCGATGTAATGGAATTAACCCCCCAGGAGGGTCCCACTGCCTGCGCATATATTGCGGCCAAGCTGGTTTACAAACTGCTGGGCTACGCTGTGAGGCTAGGGGAGGATAAGGAATCTATTCCCTAAGTTCAGTTTATATATAATCATCGGTTAATGAGCCTCTCAGTCGGAAGATTAGTACGTCTGCAAGATCGTCTATAAGTTCTGCCTCTCTTTGGCTTGTGCTACAATAAAACAGATTATTACCTACTTGGAAAGAGGCTTATGGCTAGGACGAAAGGCGTCATCTATATGGACCATGCGGGCACCACTCCCATGGATCCACGGGTGCTGGATGCGATGATGCCCTATTTCTCTCAGGAATTTGGCAATCCCTCTAGCTATCACACCATAGGGCAAGAGGCCAAACATGCCCTGGACGACTCCCGGGATAAGGTGAGCCGTGAGTTAGGGTGCCGAACCAGTGAGGTGGTTTTCACCAGTGGAGGTACCGAGTCGGATAATGCAGCCCTTAAGGGTGTGAGCGCTGCCCTCAAAGAGACTGGGAACCACATTATCACCTCCAGTATCGAGCACCACGCTATCCTCCACACCTGCCAATCTCTGGAGGACATGGGCTTTGAAGTTACCCTTCTCCCCGTGGATAACTACGGTATGGTGGACCCAGAAGAGGTATCCCGTGCCATCACCGAGCGCACCATTATGGTGAGCATCATGTATGCCAACAATGAGATCGGCACCATCGAGCCCATACCTGAGATTGCTCGCCTGGTCAAGGAGCGAGCTGCCAATCTTGAGCGTACCATCGTGATGCATACCGACGCCGTTCAGGCCGCTGGCTTTCTCGATCTTAACGTGCGCCAGTTGGGCGTTGACCTGCTTAGCCTTTCTTCCCACAAGTTATACGGCCCCAAGGGAATGGGGGTGTTATATATCAAGCGGGGTACGCCCTTCCTACCCCAGCAGTTGGGAGGGGGACAGGAGCGGGAGCGGCGCTCGGGCACCGAAAACGTCCCTGGCATTGTGGGGACGGCAGTGGCCTTGGAGCTTGCTGAGTTGGAGCGGGAAGAGGCCGTAGAGCGGTGCCTCAGACTTAGGGATCGGATTATCAAAGGAGTGCGGGAGAGTATCTCGGATGCCCATCTCAACGGCCATCCTACCCAGCGGCTGCCGAACAACGTGAATTTCTCTTTCGAGAATCTGGAGGCTGAGCCAATTCTAGTGGGTCTGGACATGGCAGGGATATACGCCTCCAGCGGGAGCGCCTGTAGCTCCGGCTCCTTGGAGCCCTCTCACGTCCTTCTGGCTTTGGGACAGTCGGCTGACCTGGCCCTGGGCAGCCTGCGCCTTACTTTGGGCAAGGACAACACTGATGAGGATGTGGACTATCTTCTCTCCGAACTCCCAGGCTTAGTGCATCGCCTTAGAGAGATGCCCTCCCTGGCTGTACCCGGTACCTGAAAGCGGCATGGATATTTTCTCGACTGGGGTCAAAGGCATGTTACGTTGTAAAAGCATGGTGGTGATGTTGGGCCTTCTTCCTATGGTGGTTCTGGCCTGTACTGCCACATCTCCTACTCAAGGCCAGTGGTTCCCAGGAGAGAGTTTTGCCATTAATGTGATGGAGTTTTACCGAGTGCCTGAAGTCAGGTTTCAAGGTGGAGACCAGGCCTACTACGTTTTGAGGCCGAAAGAAGAGGGAAGCGAGCTGGTATTGCTGCACATGATTGTTTCAAACCAGGTAGCCAACAAGGCGTTTTTGACGGTGGATGAAGATTCGGCCGAGCTTCGGGGTTTTGAGAACGACAAGTATTTTCCTATCGACGTTAGTGCCCGCATAGTCCTGCAAGAAGGTGAACCCTCTATCGACGAACGGCTGGCGCCCTTTGTAATTATCTGGGGTCCCTCAGAGTTGGACAAGGGCCTTGGACTAAACGGATGGGTCGTCTTTGAGGCACCCAAGGATACCCCTTTCAGGCAGTTGAAGTGGATTGCCGGCGATACGATCTTCATCGACTTTTAGCCTCATCGCTGGAAGGAAACTCTCTGGAATAGCCACACACAATTCCAAAGGCCCTCTTCTGTGGAGGCGGCTGTTCCACATGGGTGCGGGTAGCACCATACCTCTCCTGGGTTTGCTGTTCAGTCACGACTTCATGGTGACTCTGCTGGGGATCCTTGTGGGGGTGGCACTGCTGCTGGAGCTGGCCAGGTTCACCCTTCCTTCCCTTAATTCTATCCTGGTGCTCTGGCTTTCGCCTCTGCTAAAGGGCGCTGAGGAGAGAAAGGTCACAGGGGCTACCTATATGATACTGGCCGCCCTCCTGGCGTTTATCCTCTTCGATAGAACTGTGGCGGTGCTGGCGCTTTTCTTTCTCTCCCTGGGTGACCCCATGGCTGCATTGGTGGGTGGCCGTGTGAGAAGAGCAAGGATTTTTGGAAAGTCACCCCTCGGAAGTGTGGCCTTCTTCGTAGTTGGGCTGGTTACGGTGGCGGTGCTTTCAGTAGTGAGCGTGGTATCCTTCCAATGGACTCTGGCGCTAGGAGCTGGGGTAGCTGCCCTTGTGGAGCTCCTCCCTCTCCCTATGGACGACAATGTGACAGTGCCGCTACTAAGCGGAGGAGCTATGGTATTGGTGGGGGTGTGAGATAGGTGAGGTGGTATATCCATTAAATGCAGCCGTGCTCAGGCAGTTGGCAATCTAACTCTTGTGTGGTCATGGTAGATAACTGTTCGAGCAGGGAGTGACCCCGCAGAGGTTCAGCTCAGCTTCTGTACCGCCTGCAATATCTTGTGAACTTCTTCCTCGGTGTTGAAAAAATGCAAGGAAACGCGGACACAGGACGGGTAACTCACCGCGCGGGCCACTATCCGGTGCTGCTCCCAAAGGTAGGACACGGCGTAATTTGGGTCTACTCCATCAATGCTAAAAGAAACCAGACCCGAGGAACTTTGTCTGTCCATGGGAGAGAGAACTTCAATGCCAGGTATCTCTTGTAGAGCCTGCTTCATAGATGCGGCTAGGTCAAGGTTGCGCTGTTCGATCTCTTCAAGTCCGATCTCCTGGATGAATTTGATGGCTTCCATTAAACCGACGTGCAGGGCCGTGCTGTTGGAAGTGAGGAGGAACTTGTCAATGGAGGATGTGTTTGGCTGAAATTGATGGAGATCGTTGGAGGGGAGCACTGCTTTACTTGCCACCTGCATCGGCTCCACTTCCTGGATCCGTTCTTTGCGTATGTAGAGGGCTCCGGCCCCTTCAGACCCCAGCAGCCATTTGTGTCCGGGAATAGAGTAGAATTCGCAATCTATATCCTTCATGTCCAGAGAGATGTGACCTGCCGTTTGAGCACCATCCAGGAGCAGCATGATGCCACGCTCTTTGGTCATCTGGCGTATCTCATTCACCGGCATTCGAAGGCCGCACGTGTACTGGATGTGGCTGAGAAAGACCAACTTCGTGCGCTTTGTGAGAGCTGCCTCAATCTTGCCGAGGATGACATCCCATCCCTCGTCAGTGGCTATAGGGAGAACTTTGACTACGACACTGTGACGGCGCACCTGAAAGTAGCTGGGGACAAGCACAGAGCTATGCTCTAGGTTACAGGTGATAATTTCATCGCCCCTATGCCAGGGAAGGCCGTTGATGACAATATTAAGCCCCTCGGTGGTATTTTTTGTAAGGCAAATCTCTTCTGGAGAAGCATTGAGAAGCTGGGCTACTGCCTCGCGGGCCTTGACCTGAATCTCTCGTCCACTGTCGTAGACGTGAGGGCTGGTGGGGCCCTGGTCCATTTCATAGTCCAAGCGGTGCTTGATGGCATTTACAACTGGGAGCGGGGAAGGCCCAGACCAACCCGTGTTCACGTAGATCGTCCTCTCGCAAGCAGGGATTTGCTTTCTCAACTGGCCAACATCCATAACGCATAGCTCCCAACTAGGGTTTTGCTAAAGTCCAGTCGACGCTAATTGCTAACAGGGTGGCAGATAGGGATAACTGAACGAATAATTGTGCGATTAGGTATAGATCACCCGGTGGGGTTCGGACCCTCTACACTTCCCTGCCGTTTTAGGCCTGCTATCCGAGCTATTTGAATATGTTAATGCAGGGCCTGGTAAACAACTTCCATTCGCCGGTTGCTGGGTCGTACCGGGAGTTGACGAAGACACGCCAGTTCGCCTCATCCATTTCCGGGTAGTCGGAGCGGTAATAGAATCCAGGCCACCTCGTTTCCTTGCGGAAAATAAGGTGCCGGATGTGGGCCTCCCCTACCCAGGCTCGGTGGACCAGTTCCCAGCAGCGGAGTAGCTCGTGCCGGTCCCGGGCCGCTAGGCGCTCCAGGTCCTCTCTGAACATACCAATCAGTTCCAGTCCCCGTAGTAGAGTCGGCTCATTGGTAGTAAACCCGGCTGATACCCCGGCAGCATACTCGTCCATGATCTTTTGGAGCCTGAATAGGCCCTGCTTGGGCAGTAGGTAGTTGGGGTTGATATCTATGTTGGTGGAAGCGCCCTTGTATTTTTCCAGGGTCTCTAAAGGCTGCCAGATCGCCTTTTTAAGGGCCTCCACCTTCCCGTTGTCAAGGGTGGGAGCAGAAGAACGGTCGTAGGCGTAAGCCACCGCTGCTTTTCCAGCCAGCCGTCCCTCGGTGAAGGAACCAGAGGAGAACTTATGGGGTGAAGCTCCAACCCCGTCTCCAGCAGTAAAGAGGCCCTTAATCGTGGTCATTTTGCTGTATCCCCACTGGTACTCTGGAGGGGCCACGTCTTCGGGTCCACTGACCCAAGCTCCGGACTCCCCAGAATGGGAACCCATGATATACGGCTCGGCCAGGACGACTTCAGAAGGGCTCTCTTCCGGCGCAATGTTTTGGGCAGCCCACAGGCCTGCCTGGGAGACAGTCATATCCAGGAAATCCTCCCAGGCTTCGTGAATGATCTGTCGCCGCTTCTGGGGGTCTCCTGCTGAGAGATTCTCAATGGCCTCCGGAGTCCTTACGTAAATGGGGCCTCGACCTGCTAAGATTTCGGTGTACAGCAGGTGATTCCTTAAGGGAGTGGGTGTGGGAAAGGCGGAACCGTAGGGGTCGTATTTCTTCAGTTCGGGAAGTCTTTTCTGGAAGTAGTTCTCTCCATAAGCGTTACAAAGATCGGCCTTGAAAAGCTGGGACCAGGCACCCACTGGCCCGTAGCTGTCTTTAAATCGGCTGGGGACAAATCGGTGCTCCATCTGGGTCATCTCCGCCCCCAGGGGGATGACGATGCCATACACGGATCCGGTGTCGAAAATCGAATACCATGTCCGGCCTATTCCCTCACCGACATTGCGGGGTCGGAAGAGGGCAGTCGCCCCCCCGGCAGCACAGATGACGGCCTTCGCCTTAAAGATGTAGATTTTGTTTTCTCTTACCCCGAATCCAATAGCACCAGCAATCTGCTCAGGATCGTTGGCGTCGGCAAGCAGGTGGCTGATGAATACCCTTTCGTAGAGGGTTCCTTTTGCCAGAGCATTCTTGGTAGCCTCGGCTATGATGGGTTTGATGGACTCGCCGTGGATCATTATCTGCCATCGACCCTCACGAACGTATTTCCCATCTTCATCTTTCCAGAAGGGCAGGCCCCATTTCTCGAACATGTGCACCGTGCCGTCCACGTGCCGGGCTACGTCGTAAGTCAGGTCCTCTCGGGCGATGCCCATCATGTCGTTGCGGACATACTCGACATAGTCCTCAGGCTGATTCCAGCCCCATCTCATGCCCATGTAGCAATTTATGGCGGAGAGGCCCTCGCCCGTGGCGCCGCTTCGGTCAGTGGCTGCCTTGTCTACCAATACAACTCTCAGGTCTTTGCCCCAGTGTGTGGCCTCCATGGCTGCTCCACAGCCGGCCATCCCTCCACCTACTACCAGGACATCACATTCCACAATTTGGGTACTAGGACTTGCCATATCACATACTCTCAATTCTACTTCTTGGGCGTGGGCAATTCGCTAACCTGAAGTACCTCAGGCTCCCCGAAGAGGATTTGGCTCTTGAGCTGACTCCTATCTGCCTCCGGCAATCCCTTGAAGGCATCGATAGAGCCTTTGGATGTGGTTCTGACTGGGAAGCTGAACTGCTCGCTTCGTCCATCCCGGAACCGAACGTCCCAGTGGATCTTATCCTCTATATACCTGGGTTGCACCTCAGCCCCCAAAGGAACGAAGTCGGCATAGCCCCGGACGTGAATGGCCTCCTGAGGACATAGTTTGACGCAGGCATAGCACTCGGAGCACATCTCCGGCTCCTGGTTAAAGCCCTTTTGGATTGTGGGGTCTAGCACCATCAGATCGTTGGGGCAGATATAGACGCACAGTGGCCCCTCGTGCAGACCCTCACAGGCGTTGCAGGTATCGGGGTTTACGTAGCTAGGCAAAGCTCCTCCGGCATTACCATGATTTACTTTGGGTGTCGATTCGTCTCAAGTAAGCCCGCCAGAGGGGCCAGCTCTTGGGCATAATCTAACTTACACTGAGAAACTATCCTAGCTTACCCCTTTCGATGTAGCGAGGAGACCGTTATTGGTTCCGAATTCCCGTGCTCAACGAGTGTAGTGCCACATGCCAACGTGGTCAATACCTCAGTCTCGTCAACGACCTCCTCTCTGCGTGGTTGCATAGGTACGCTGACAGGCCAATGCCTGTAACAGAGAGTCGGAGTAAGCTGGCTAACCTCCTTGCCCGTCAAACTCCAACACTTGAGACCGCCGGCGCTGGAAGGTGATGTACTCCTCTTTTGTCATGGGGGGCTGGGATTTTGCAAGCACCTCTTTAGCGTTGGAGGCTCCCTCGGCCAGCAGGTCTATAACCACCATGGCCATAATCTTGGCTGGGTTAACCACAGCCTGGTCGTAATCTTCGATGGTATATTCCTTGCTGTGTCCAGGCCCAGTAGCCCCTGCTGTATACGGATGGCAGACTGGCATGATCTGGCTCAGGTCTCCCATGTCGGTGGAGCCACCGCGAGTTTGTCGAGGGGGTGGTACTGTTACCTTATCTTTCCCCAAATACTTCGCGGCATTGCTTCGGAACATCTCTTGGAGTGTTGGATTTTGGAGCAAGGGCAGGTAACCAGCGAGGTTGGTGATCCTGACCTTAGCCCCCACGGCCATGGCCCCCGCCTTAAAGCAACGGTCTACTTTAGCGCTGTTTGCTTCTAATGCCTTGGAATTGGAAGACCTCACCCGCCACTCCAGCCGCACGTCTGATGGTACGGCGCTTACTGCTTCGCCACCCCGGGTGATGATGCCGTGGATACGAACCGTATCGTTGTCGCGAAAGGTCTCCCGATTGGCATTGAGCGCCATGAGGGACCAGGCAGCAGCGTTGAGGGCATTGATACCCTGATGGGGAGCCCCGCCGGCATGGGCCCCCTTCCCTATAAACTGTACGTACTTAACCAAGTGCCCTGTAGAGCTGCCTCCAATATTGAAGAGTTTGTCGCGCATATTGCTGGCAGTATGGCACATGATGGCCATGTCTACATCGTCAAACTCCCCCAAACGGATGAGCTCCTGCTTTCCCGCTAAAAACTCCAAGTGGCCCTTTTCGCGTAGGGAGAGACGGCGCTCTAGCTCGATGAACTCCTCAGCGGGTACGGCAAAGGGCACGACTGAACCAGAGAGATTGTCCATTACCCCTTGGGCGGTGATTCCTATAACCGCTCCCAGCATCATGCCGATCTGGGCATTATGGCCACAGGCGTGGGCCGCACCGGTGACCGGGTCTGCGTCGGAGTGGTCTGATACCAGTAAGGAATCTAACTCTCCAACGATAGCCACTCGGGGGCCCTCTCCTCCTCCGCCACGAAGTCGGCCCTTTACTCCCGTCAGGGCGAGGCCATCCCTGTAAGAGATACCCAGATCACTGAACTTTTGAGCCACAAGACGCGCCGTTTTTTGCTCGGTAAACCCGGTCTCGGGGTTTTTGAGGATAGCCCTGGCCACGCCGATGATCTCCATCTTGCGCTGCTCGATAGCTTCGCAGGCTTTCTGTTTAAGCCCCTCAGTAGCTGTCATGTTTGGTTTCTCAACCAAGTGGGTAAAGCCCCGCCTGTGGGAGCTATACATCCTCAGGATCGAAAAGTTCCTCCTTATCCATTTTCCTCATGAAGGTGAGGTATTCTTCTCGGGTCATGTCGCGTTTATGGTCGTTGCAGACCTTACTCGCTGCAGTGGCGCCATCAGCCAGTAGATCTACGACGCTAGTAGCCAGCGCTTTGGCGGCAGTGACCACCGCTAGCGCATAGTCCTCGATGACATAATCTGCACCGTGGCCCAGGCCGGTAGCTCCACCTACATAGGGATGTATGGCAGGCATGAGGTGGCTTATATCCCCCATATCGGTTGAGCCAGTGCGGTGGCTGACCTGTCCGACTGCCTCTTCTCCTACCAGGGAGATAGCATTGGACTTGAAAATCTGAGCTAAATGTTGGTCCTGGCGCAAGGGTAGGTATCCTGGGATGGTCTTAATGAGCACCTTGGCTCCCACGGCCATGGCCCCTGCCTTGAGAGCTCGGTCCACTTTAGCGTTGGCGTCCATAATGGCCCTGATGGTTTTGCCTCTCACAAAGCTCTCCATACGCACGTCGGCAGGGACGGCGTTCACTGCTTCCCCTCCCTTGGTGATGATCGGATGTACCCGTATCGTATCGTCGTCCCGGAAGGTCTCTCGGTTAGCGTGGATGGCCATCAAGGCCAGAGAGGCAGCGTTGAGGGCATTGATACCCCTATGAGGAGCTCCACCAGCGTGGGCCGCCCTGCCGATGAACTGGACCATTTTGGCCAGGGTGCCGTTGTTAGTGCCGCTCATACACAGCTTGTTCTCCTCTCGGGCGCTGGTGGTGTGGCACATCATTGTTATATCCACGTCGTCGAACTCTCCCAGCCGTATTAGCTCAGGCTTGCCACCAAGAAACTCAATACGGCCCTCCTGCTTTAAGCCGTCCCTGAACTCTATTTCGATGTACTCTTCGGCAGGCACAGCAAACAGGACCACCCTGCCGTTGAGGGAAGGTAGTACCTCCGGGGCCAGAAGCCCGTATGTCGCCCCCAGAAGCATTCCGATCTGAGCGTGGTGGCCGCAGGCGTGGGCTGCACCGGTCACGGCATCGGCGTAGGGATGTCCCCGCACTATGAGGGAGTCCAGCTCTCCCAGGATGGCTACCGAGGGACCTTCGCCACCTCCCTTAAGCTCTCCCTTTACGCCAGTGATAGCCAGGCCGTTCCTGTAAGGAACTCCAGCCTCTTTGAAAAGGGAGGCCACCAATTGGGAAGTCTTGACCTCGCGGAAGCCGGGCTCAGGGTTCTGGAGGATGGTTTGAGAGATGCGGACGAGCTCCTCGGCCCTGGCGTCGATCTCGTCACACACTCGGCTTTTTAGCTCTTCTATGGAAAGCACGGGTTATCCTCTACCAAGGTTGGGCCGAATGCTGCGGAGGCTGGAAACGATTGTAGCAGAGGAGACTGTAGTTTAATACCCGACAATCTTACCAAGGAAACGCTATTGGTAGGCGAATGCCATTCCACCGTCAATACAATCTGAGTTATACAGGTTTCTCGTCGACCATCCGCTCCTTAACGAAGGTGATAACCTCCTGGGCCACCTGTAGGGCTCGCTGGGCGTCTAGCTCCTCAAACACTTCGGAAGGGATGCCCCCGGGCAATGCCTCGGGATAGCGGGTGAGGGTGTAGTGCTTGTCCAGCAGTACCGCCACCGACTTGAGCACGTCGAACATCATATCGAAGAGCTTGGCGTCCTCGCACAGGTCAGCCAGTGACTGACCCCACACATCTTCGGCCCCTTTATGGTAGAGGTAGGCTTTAACGGCCTTCTCGCCAGCCTGATGGGACATGAAGCAGACTAGGTTGTACCGCTTGCCCTCCAGCAGATAGTTGGCATCCTCCATGTCCCTGTCTGCCTGACGTAGCCAGCGCATCCCTTCGGTATTCTGGTTGGTGGTCATAGCAAGACATTTCCTTTCTGTATGGCGCTCTTAAGGTAGGGGTTGGTATCCTTTAGCTCTTCGAACTCTTCGGAGGTGTACACCAGAAAGTTAATTGCCACCGTAGGATTCAGGTGGCTGGTGAAAAAGTCCATGCGCTCGGGGAACCTGAGATCGGTCTCGATCACAACGACCATGTTGATGTCGCTGGTGGGGCCTGTGTAAGGGGTTGCCATCGAGCCTATGAGGATGGCCTTGGTTACTGCCAGGCGGGGTAGCTCGCCCACAATTCGGTCTAGCTCCTGATCCAGCATCTTTCGACGGTGCTGGGTGAATCCTATTCTTATAGCCATTTACATCTCCTTATGTTCCCAACGTAAGCTGGGCGTTACCAGTTTTCTAATTCGCTCCAGCATCGTTCGGGCCAAGAATCACCATGTGGGCCTCCTTGGGCCCATGGACTCCCACCACGATGGTCTGTTCGATGTCGGCGGTGCGGCTGGGGCCAGTGATGATGTTCATGTAGCTTCCCATCTGGCCTCGATGGTAGGCGAGGCGTTGAAGCAGAAACAGATCATCCAGGCTCTCCAACACCTCTTGGGGCCGGACTATGGCAACGTGAACGGGTGGCAACAGCGACACCAGGCGGCTCAGCCCACGCCGGGGCAGCAGCACAACAGAACCCGTCTCGGCCACGGCGTAGTCCACTCCGGTTATCCCTATCGCTGCCTGGGACATCTCCTGGCGTAGTTCCTCCCCGCTAGAGTGGCTTATGTCCTGAGCGATGACTGTCACCTGCACGCCCCCGTCGGTGAGGGATTTGTCGATGGACACGTCCTGAAAGACATCTTGGTTTGAACGCACTACTAGTTCTGCCTCTTGGGAAACCGCCAGGCTGCAGATGTAGTCTAAAGCGTTCTGGGAAGTGGAAGCACGATGCACCCTCCAGCCGCGAGCGGGGGCAATTGACTCCAGCCTGTCCAGCAGCTCGCCCTCTCTGGAGGCCAGCCTTTGACGAACCACTGTAGCTCGCTCCTCAATCTGGGATAGTTCCTCCCCAATCAGGGGATTCGGAATGGGGGGCTCCCGTTGGGCCTTACCCAGCGTTTTTTGGATAGACTCAAGGAACTCCTCTTTGGAGATGCCCAGGCTGCTCACCTTGGCTCAGCCCCCTCTTGTTCCTTTGAGAGCTTCTTGGCCCAGACCTGGTGGAAGGTGTTAGCGGGCAGGGCTGGTAGATCTCTCGCCCGGGTCCAGTTGGAGAAGGGAGGCAGTGGGACTCGGCGTATTTTGCCCGCCCGAGCCAGAGGTAGCTGGGCAAGGCGTCCCAGACGATGGAACGAGGATACGATGGTAGGATTGCTCATCAGCCTGACGTAGCTCCATGCCAGGAAGCGTTCCCAAAGGGTAACCTTTCGCTCCTTCTTATCAGGGCTCTCCACGAGCTGAGTGCGGAGCTTGAGAAGCATGCGAGGGATGTTAATCTTGATGGGACACACATCACGGCAGGCGCCGCAGAGGGTGGAGGCGTAGGGCAGGTCTTTGGCCTTGTTTAAACCTACCAGTACTGGGGAAACTACTGCTCCAATAGGTCCGGGGTAGACCCAACCGTAGGCGTGGCCACCTACCTTGTTATAAACCGGGCAGATGTTGAGGCAGGCGCCACAGCGGATACAGTAAAGGGCCTCTCTCAGCTCTGGGTCGCCCAGCAGGCGTGAGCGTCCGTTGTCCACGACGACAAGATGGAATTCCTCGGGGCCGTCCTCATCGTTGGCGCCCTTGGGGCCGGATATCAGTGAGACGTAGCTGGTGATACGTTGGCCGGTGGCTGCACGAGGAAGCAGTCTCAGGAATATGGGCAGGTTCTCCATAGAGGGGATAACCTTCTCCATGCCAGTGAGTGCCACGTGAATGCGGGGTGTAGAAGTGCACATGCGGCCGTTGCCCTCGTTAGTGACGATAACGACCGTTCCGGTCTCAGCTACTAAAAAATTGGCCCCGGTGATGCCCATATCCGCCTGAAGGAACTTTTCCCTCAGCACCTCCCGCACCGCATGGGCCATCTCAGGGATCTCGCGCAGGTTAGGCAAGCCTAGCTTCTGGGCGAAAAGGTTAGAGACTTCCTGCTTGGTCTTGTGCATAGCGGGAGCGATGATGTGGAAGGGGGTCTCCTCGGCCAACTGGATGATGTACTCACCCAGATCTGTTTCCAGGGCTTCGATCCCCTCTTCCTCTAAGCTGTGGTTTAGCCCCATCTCCTCGGATACCATGGACTTGCTTTTGATAGCCAGGCTTACCCCACGACTGCGCACTAGTTTAGTAATGATCTCGTTGGCCTGGGTGGCATCCTTGGCAAAGTGCACCTGGCCACCGTTTTGTGTCACCCGGTCGTGCAGCATCTCCAGGTAATAGTCGAGGTTGTCCACGGTATGGCTCTTGATCTGTCGTGCACGCTCCCTTAGCTCCTCCCACACCTGGGGTGTGATTTCGTCAATGGCTTCGCGGCGGGCCTCATCGAAGTGGCCCATTACCTTCCGCATCGTGCCTTGAAGCCTGGCATCTGAGACGGCTTTGGCGGAAGTGGCTGCGAACTGCTGGGTCTTGACCTGGACCAACTACTCTTCCCCTTCCACAAGCTGGGCTAGGTGCATTGGTTTCACATCTATGCCACGACGGCTGAGGCCGCCTCCGATGTGCATCAAGCAGCTCATATCACAGGCCACTACTACCTGGGCACCACTGGCGACGATGTTATTCAGCTTGTCCTCCAGCATGGCCTCGGAGATATGGGGATATTTGATGGAAAAGGTGCCTCCAAATCCGCAGCAGCTCTCGGCCTCAGGGAGCTCCGAGTAATTCGCACCCTGGATGTTGCGAAGTAGAGTTTTTGGCTCCTCGGAGACCCCCATCTCTCGCAGCAGGTGGCAGGATGGGTGATATGTGACTTTGCTGTCAAACCTAGCGCCAGGGTCGCTGATACCCAACACGTTGACCAGGAACTGGGAGAACTCGTAGGTCTTGGAGCTAAGTTCCTCGGCCCGCTGTGACAGCTCACCCTCTCCTTGGAAAAGCTCGGGATAGATTATACGGATCATAGCAGCGCAGGACCCGGATGGCACCACTACATACTGGCTGTGGCCGAAGCTATTGAGAACCCGTCGTGCCAACAGCCGACCCTCCTTTTTGAATCCTGAGTTGAATACCGGCTGACCGCAGCAGGTCTGGTCGGCTGGAAAGTCAACTTCCACCCCAAGCCTCCGTAGCACTCGCACCACGCTCTCTCCCACCTCAGGATAGAGCTGGTCTATGAGACAGGTGGCGAAGAGAGATACCTTAACTGGTGGTTTGACGCTCAATGGGATAATTCCGTATCAGGCATTAGGTACAGGGTAGCAGAGGGAGCAAGAGGTGGCAATACAAATCACTGCTGGTGGGGTTTCGCTATTCGTAGCGAAGGGCTTCGGCAGGGTACACCCGAGAGGCTTGCCGAGCAGGGAGGTAGGTCGCCAGCAGCGAGGCCGCGTAGGTCACCACCAGTATGACGCCGAACTGGATCCAGGGAATACCGAACCGTATGGTGTCGATGCCCGCGTCCTCTTTGATGTCGTTGTACGCTTGCCAGCCCAGGACGATGCCCAGGGTCGTTCCGATGACGATGCCCAGCAGGCAGATGAAGGAGGACTCCAGCAGGAAGCTCAGCTGGATCATGCGGCGGCGGTAGCCTATGGCCCGCAAGACCCCTATCTGCTGGCGCCGCTCCACCACCGCCCTGGTGCTGACCACTCCGAGTCCGGCGACGCCCACCAGCAGGCCTAGGCCCATGAATCCGATGAAGATACGGAAGAAGGTCTTGGAGCCGGCCGCCTCCTTCTCTAGCTCCTCTTCGAGGACTTCGGTATCCACGCCGTGCTCCAGGAACGATGCCTCTATGCTCCTGGCTGTCTCTTTTGCGTCCACGCCATCCGCTAGCCTGAAACGGTAAGTGGTGATGGGGACGGCGAATGGGACGGCATTGTCCAGGATGGACTTGGACACACTCATCGACCCGGAATTCTCGTGGATCCTGTCCAGCACTCCAATAACCTTGAGCTGGACTATGGTTCCGGTACGTGGCTCTCGGACCTCTACATCTACGGCGGACATCTTGTCGTCCTTATAAAACGGCTTCTCCAGCAAGGGCTCGAACTCTTGCGACTCAGATCCCTCGCTAGTAGGCACCAACCAGCCTCCCACCACTGCCAGATTGGGATCGCTTATTAGGGCCTCCCACACATCTTGACTCGTCGTACCGTAGCCTTCGGCAATCAGCTTGAACTCGTAATCGGAGGCCGTCAGGAACTCGTCGTCGTCGGCCCGCACCCACGTCTCCTCCCACTTCTGGCTTTTGCCGTTGATCTGGCGAGCCTGCAGCCTGATCCAGGTGTATCCGCCGATGGCCTTGAAGTCATCGATGCGCAGGTCTGGCTCATCACTAATGGAGCGCCGTATGTCCTCGATAGGGGCCCTGGGGTTGACCTGGGCTTCGATGTGCCATCCTCCTGTTATGGTCTCCGTCTCGGCGAACTGGCTGCCGAACGTCTCGGAGAGCACGGACATCACCGTGAGGGCAAAGATGACCAGGGCGAACATGGCCAGGGTCAGGCCGGTCCGAAACTTGGCGCTCATGGGATAGGCCACGGCCGTTACCAATACGGGGCGGAGCTGGCCGAAGCGCGCCGTGACGAAGGTCAAGGCCCTGAGCAGCAGGTCGGCGTTGTACATCACCGTCCAAACCGCCGCCGCCACCATGAAGATCCCTGAGACGAACATCATGTCGAAGTCTCCCTGGAGATCTTTGATGACTTGAGGATCAGTTTCTAAGGGCAGTGTCCAGAAGACGAGCATCACCACCCCGATGAAGGTGTAGGCCAATCGCTCTATCACGTCGGTGCTTACTTTGACACGACCCGCTACGAGCGGGGCCACCATGGACACGCCGATGACTACCGATACTATGGCTATTATGATGGTTAGCACACTGGTCTGCGCGATTCCACGGGCCAACAGCGCGACTCCACCCAGCAATATCAGCACGCCGAATACCTCGGGCGGCATTCGCCGGCGCAACGCCAGCACTCGCAGCATCAGGCCAACCCCCAGGATTATCAGAGAGGCTCCAGCAGTGTAGACCGAGAGCCGCTCCAGGCCCGCAATGCCCCACCAGGCCACCAAGGCGCCAAGGAGTACGAGAAGCCACCCGCGAAGAATATAGGGCCAGGAGAACCGGACCAGGGCAATGGCGATACCAGTCAACCAGACCGGAGGAATGATCCACACAATCGCAAGGACCAGGTTGAGCGGGAAGCGGCCAACTCTTAATCGCCGCAAGGACTGGAGGGCCCTCCACAGGAAGATGAGAGGGCGCGCCACGGCCTTTAGCACCAGAATCAGACGTTGCGAAAAGCGCGCCTCGCTCCTTAACACGATGGCCTCGGGCAGGCCGCGAATAGCGGTGACGATGTTAAGACGGCTGACTCGGTAGGAGGACAAGGCCACCGTGGCGAATGTAATGATCATCCCCACGCAATAGGATACGATGATAGTGCGGGGCTCGAAGTGGATGCTCATCTGAAAATCCTCTTCGAAGCTGGCGAACAGCCGGTTTATTATCACAATCATACCGGCGCTTACGGCCAGTCCCAGCACCACCCCGGTGGCGGCGGACGCCAGGGAGTAAGCCGTGCCCTCGAAGGTAAACATCTGCACCAGGTGCCGGCGCTTGGCCCCCACCGCCCGGGCCATGCCCATCTCCGACCTTCGAGCCGACGCGAGCATTACGAATATGAGGAAAATGAGCAGAATCCCCACTGCTATGGAGAACAGGCTGAAGACCATGAAGAACGTTATAGCGAAGCTTCCTGCCAGATCGGCGATCTCCAGGCCGCGGCGCTTGAACTCGAAGACGCGGAACTCCACCAGCTCATCGAAAAGCGTTCTCGCCTCCCGTTCCACCTCTCTAAGCTCATTCTCCTCCAGCACATCGAAGACCACGTCGACAACATCGTTGTCGGCCAAGAGGCTTATGAGGTCGTCTGATAGCTCAGCTCCCTGTACCTCCTTCCGTAGCTGGGACATATCCTTCTGCAGGTGCTCGGCAAGAGATTCTTCCCTTTCCTCCAGCGCCTTGAGCACGTTATCCTGGTTAAGGAGTTCCTTGAGCTGCGAGGCAACCTCCCTGTCGGTATAGAGGACTCTCAGCCTGCGTGCCACCGACTTGCTCAGCTCTGCACCGTCGAGCTCGTCCCCACGGTTGGAGACAACGATGCTGTTTATCTGCCCCTCTCTCGCAAACAGGGTCTGCGCCCGCTCCAAGGGTATGAGCAAGGTGGGGTCCCTTCCGGCCAGCCCTCCCCGTTCCACGATGCCCTTGACTCTGAACCTTGGGGACTTTCCCTCGACGAACAGACTCAGCTCGTCTCCGACCACGGCATCCAGCTCATCTGCAGCCTTGTCGTTGATATAGGCTTCGCCCTCCCGGAGATCCTTGAGGTCGACATCCTCGCCCGAGGTCAGCTTTAACGTCCCAAACCCTGTTAGAAAACCGGGGGCGATGCCGGCCACCCTCATGAACCCCTCACTCTGGGAGGTTCTGAGATTAGTGGCCGGGACGGATTCGCCGATCTGAGGTGTGAGACCGTCTATCTCTTCAAAGTTGGCCAACTCGGCCTGTAACTCCTCGAATCGCTGGTAGGAGACGTAGGGGGCGCTGCCGAAACTGTCGTCGGCGCTGGCTCGTGCGGGAATAATGACCTCGTCTATGGTCTTGAGCTCCTTCAGCACCTCGCTCCGGATGGAAAAGCTGATGGTATCGCCGGTGCCGAAGGCGGCGGAGATGATCACTGTGCTCAACATCACGCCGATGATGATGAGTACGGTCTGGCCCAGCCTGCGGGGTATTGGGCGCAGACCCATCTTTAGCATGATGCGGTTGCGCAAGGCCAGCACAGTAACCACAACTATTGCGGCCAGAAAAATGGCCAGGACGACCATCATGATTACGTTCATGGAGAGGCCGAACAGCTCTTCCACTACGCACTTTCCCCTTGGGGCGCGGTCTTTCCCTTGCGTGAGCCGTTGCCGTCGTCCAGGATCAGCCCATCGCGCATTCTCACGATCCGGTGGGCCCGGTCCCCCACCTCCTGCGAGTGGGTCACAAGGACGAAGGTTTGCCCGTTGGCACGGTTCAGCTCGACCATCAGGTCAACGATCTCGCCGGCGGTCTCGCTATCCAGGTCACCGGTGGGCTCGTCGGCCCATACGATGGAGGGCTGGTTCACCAGGGCCCGGGCTATGGTGACACGCTGCCGTTGGCCTCCCGAAAGCTGTCCGGGAATGTGGTGAGCACGGTCGCCGAGCCCCACCACATCCAGCACAGCCACGGCCCGGCGTCGGGCCTCGGCGGCGCCAACCCCAGACACCAGCAGTGGCATCTCGATATTCTCGACGGTGGTCAGTACCGGGAGGAGATTG
This sequence comes from Dehalococcoidia bacterium, assembly GCA_965248115.1. GTDB lineage: Bacteria > Chloroflexota > Dehalococcoidia > Lucifugimonadales > CBDFII01 > CBDFII01. Next base: position 527,522 of record CBDFII010000004.1, on the reverse strand, counting down.
TACAGCTGGAAAACGAACCCCATTCTGCGGGCCCTGTAGTCGCTTCGCTCGTCGTCAGGGAGTGCGTGGAGGAGCACGCCATCGATAAGCACCTTTCCCGAATCAACCTCATCCAGACCGGAGAGGCAGTTGAGCAGGGTGGTCTTGCCGCATCCGCTGGGTCCCATGATCGCGACCATCTCGCCGCGTTCAACGTGGAGGTCTACCCCGCGGAGGGCCTGGACCTTGACGTCGCCGGCGTCGTAGGTCTTGTGGATACCCTCGGCTGATATGATCAGGTCTCCCATTAAACGCTCCTCTCTCCCTGTTTTTTTTCTAAGTGTATTTCCAATGGTGGAACATTATACTGCATCGTTCCTTAATTGACATGGGCCCCAGGCCTCATCGCGGGTAGGCTAAATACCCTAGAGGCCAACGGGCCGACAGGTCTATACAAAGGTATGCGGCAAGCCTGGATAATAGGTTCGTCCATCGGGACATCCCGCGCCTGATAAGCCTTCTTGACGGGGAGCCATATTTGCACGATATCCTCCTGGACAAGTTTTCGTGAATGCTTGTGAAGTACGATACCCTTGGTGTCTGTTCTGCGTCATCGGTCAGGCTACCGATTTTAGTCATGACAAAGGTACGACGATTCTATCGTCCCTTTGACCGATGCAGCCATCCCCCATTGGTATGACCGTGCATCCTCTCAAGCTGTGGGCAAAGCTGAGCAGTTGCAGCCTAGTGTCATCTTTATGAATGCTCAAATGCCTAAGATGGATGGGATAGAGGCCAACAGACCCATTGGTCTATAAAAAGGTGTGCGTCAAGACCTTTGAGGCAGGGGCTCGCTCGACGGCTGCCAGATCAGCGGTGTTAGCATCAGCGATGGCAAGATCAACAGTAGCCCAGCTAAGACGTTTACCGATATAGCCCACTGGGTGCTGAAGGCAACAGCCACCAGCCCTATCTCCAGGGTTCCCAAGGGGACCCCTACGCTGATGCAGAAGCTAAGCAGTCCCAACATTCTGCCCCGCATCTCCTGGGGTGTGGAGAGCATGGTGATCGAGCTTTGCATGGTGCCAAAACCTGCCTGCCCGATGCCCCCTATGGTCAAGAAAGCAAAGGATAGGGCGTACCAGGGCGACCACACGAACAGTGAAACCGTGGCCAGCATTGTCAGCGTACCCACCACGAATAGCCGTCCGTGGTATCTGAGATTCCTGCTCGAAGCCAGTATTACCGCTGAGACCAGCATGCCAAAGCCATCTGCTGCTACGAGGAGTCCCACCAACGCAGGCCCTACTCCTAGAAGGTCACGTCCAATGATTGGGATAAACTGCTGTACCGGAAAGGCGAGGGCATTCATTATGATAGTGATGTAGAGTACCCCAAAGACCATTCGATTGTGCAGGGCATATCGTACTCCTAGACCCAGGCCTCTCCATATCGATTCCACCGTGATGGTGCCGCTATAGCGCGGAATCCTCACCAAGCCCAGTAGCAGTCCCAGGGATATCAAATGCACTACCAACACAAATCCGTAGGCTGCTTTAAATGTGAACAGCGCTATTAGAATCCCTCCTATGATGGGACCGGTCATTTTCCCGGAGAGTTGCCCCATCAGTTCCATTGACATGGCATTGACTAGCCGGCCTTGGCCCACGATATCTAGGATCGCCATACGTCGTGAGGGGTCTTCAAGAGATTGTGTGACCCCTTGCAGGAACGCCGCGGCGAAAATGTGCCACGGCTGGACGAGGCCACTTACGAGGAGCAAGAGGACGCTAGTGGCGATGGACGCGTTGAGACTTTGTGCCACCACCAGGATGCGGTGTCGGCTGAAGCGGTCGGCGATGACGCCGGATAGTGGGGATACTAAAGGCCTGGGTAGGTTTTGGAATACCCAGACCAACGCCAATTGCAATGGGGAATTGGTAACTTCGAGGATAAATATGCTTAGGACCAGCAGCTCAAAGCGGCGTGTGAAGAAATTCAAAGAGGTTACGTACAAGATGGCACGGAACTTGCCATCTTGCAGCATCGTAAGGAGGGGGCCGCGAGGACGTTGGTGTAGTTCCACAGAAATGAGTCCCTAGCTGGTAGCGTCGATGGTGAGGAGGATGGGCTCAGCCTCCTTTTGGGCAAACACGAACGTTTAATTTTACGCCCGTGTAGGCAGCGGCGCTAGGGCCTCCAGGCTCCGATAGACCACTTTTAAGGGGAGGTGATCCAGGAAGGAGAGAATGGGCATATTTACGCCAACTGAGTAGCAGGTCTCCAGTCGCTCACGGCATAGCTCAGGCTTACCTATGATAGTCATGTTGTCAACCATTTCATCGGTCACAAGGGCGGCGGCTCTCTTATGATCTCCCTGGGTCCAGGTGGCCCTGATTCCATCGGCCTCCTCCTTGAAGCCGGAGCGACACATCAAGTCGTGGTATCGGTCTCCCATGCCTCCTACCCGCAGGGCAAGGCGTTCCCTGAATTGAAGCCGGGCCCACTCCTCATCCTCGTCAACACATGTGACGATGCAAAGGGCAATGTCTATGGCGCTGGGGTCACGGCCTGCCCGTTGGGCTCCTATGTCCAGGTGGCCCTTAAGGATGTGGAACTTGGGGAGAACCGCATAGACAGGCATCCACCCATCGGCTATCTCTCCGGCCAGTTCTGTGAGTCTGGGCCCGATGGCGGCGATGTAAACGGGGATGCGGTCGCGAGGACCCTTGTTCACGGGCTGGAAGCTCCCATTGAACTTGAAGAGCTTCCCTTGGTAGTCGAGGCGCTGGCCGCTTATGACCATGCGCACAATCTCGGTGAATTCACGGGTACGCTGCAGCGGCCTTTTGAACTCCTGACCGTGCCACTCCTCGACTACGAGGGGATTCCCTGTACCCAGGCCCAGTATGAACCTACCATCGGACATGTTGTCCAGCGAGGCGGCTGTCTGAGCCGTCATGGTCGGTGAACGGGCCCAAATGCCGGCGATGCCCGTCGCCAGTTTGATACGTTTGGTGTTTAGAGCCAGCAGGGTTAGAAGGGTAAAAACGTCGCGTCCCCAGGACTCGGCCATAAAGATGGTCTCATAGCCCAGGGACTCGGCGGCCTGGGCTACCTTGATAAGCTCCTCGTCAGACCATAGTATGCGGCTGCCGAAGCAGATGGATACTCTTTTGTTATTGGTAATGTCGGCAGGGGCCATATGTTGTCTCCTGGGCAAAGGTTTGTCGAGGGATGCGATGAAGTTACCAAGCTCCTTCGTTACGAGGTGAGATATCCTACACGGCCTAGGAAGGACAAAACCTCATTGGAGTACTCCTCCGGATCTCGAGTTGCAAATTGTCCATAAGGTTTATCCACGACCCGTCCCTCCGCACGGGAGGTCAGTGCTACTGCACGTTCGTTTTTGTTCGATAACCTGTCACCTGCGGTGATGAGGAAGAGGGTCGGGCAGGTTATCTTAGGCAATAGGCGCTCCGTGTCAAATTCATATGCTGCCCTAAAGGCCCAGTCGTATCGAGATGCTGTTTGGAGGAACTGGGCAGCAAAAAAGTGGAGCAGTTCCACCGGGGCATCAGGACCATTTCCTCGGCGGAGGCGAGCCCACAGCCAAGCCAAGTGCCCTCCATCCGGAGATAGGTTAAACGGCTCTAGATAGTTCTCCAACCTATCCCTTCGCTCCTCCTCGTTAAATAGAAGAGCTCCTGTGATTATAAGCGCTGTCACTCGCTCTGGCATGTCTACAGCAAGCTGGATTGCGATGGCCCCACCTGTGTGGTTACCAACCAGCACGACATGCTCCAGCCCCAGTGCATCCAGGAAAAGGGCCACCCGTTCGGCATAGCCACCAATGGAGAGGGGGCTGGGTGGTGGGGGAGATGCGCCGTAGCCTGGGGTGTCTGGGGCAATGGCCCGAACCCGTCGGCCCAACATGGGCAAAACGGCCTCAAATACTGCCCCAGAGAAGGGGCTTTCATGGAATAGGACTACTGGTGGACCGGAGCCCACCTCGCGGTAGTGGACCTGTCCGAGGTTAGTATCTGCATAGCCAAACCTGACATCAAGCCCCATCATATCCTTCTTGCCAATCTCCTAAAGATGGACACTGGGTGATAATACGATCTTATGGATATGTTTAGCGAGCAATATTTATCCGTAAAAGGATACCAATTCAACTGGCAAAGAGTTGGATGGAGTAGAGACTAGCTATTACGCCCACAAAGTAGTGGATGGGTCGTTATTACAGTGTAGAACTATCTAAAAACTGGAGCATGGTTTCGCTGAGCTCCGTAGCCCTAATAATTTTTAGCCGCGATCCTCCACCTTCAATTGTGACCAGACTGCTTTGTGGAATAAGCGCCTTCACCTGGGAGCCTCGTTTGGTGTATTGTGTAGGTCCCTCGCCAGTTACATCAACCACCAGGGTTGGCGCCTGAATGAGCGGCAGGCGGGGCTCTGGGTCGTAGCTGTAAACGGCCATATGGGTCTCTTTGTTGTAGGGCCCCGCTTTGAGGCCATCCAAGGTGTAACCAGCTACAAACTCTAGGTCGTCTTGAGAGACCTCGCCATTCGCTTCTCTTGGCACTTTTGCCAGTGCGCGCTGCCACAACCTGGTGCAATGGGCCCCGTCTACGTCGATGCTACCCGAATTGCTTGTTTTTTCCTGCTCTAGGCGGGCAAGGCGCTCCTCCTTGCTTATCCAAAAGGGCAACCCCGCTAAGACCAGCCGCCGGACCCGCTCTGGCCATCGGACTGCCACTTCAACGGCTATAGATGCCCCAGTATGATCGCCCATAACGCTCGTTTGGGCGATGCCCAATGAATCTAGGAAATGGGCAACATTCTCAGCGTAATCCTCTACCTGATAGGCCTGTGAAGGCGGGTCCGAGTCCCCGAAGCCGAGGTTGTCCATAGCAATGACCCGATGAGTCTTGGCCAGGAGCGGGATCATACGAACATACGTAGCCCATGAGCGGGGGCTCTCATGAAGGAGGAGCAAGGGCTCCCCCGATCCCTCAGTTACGTAATGTACCTGCCCTTCGGGCGTGTCGGCGTAGGCTCTCCTCATCGAGCAGACTCAACCACCTTATGGGTTATACTCAAGTTGGTCCAGATACAGCCTCTGGGGATTCATGTGGTACTTCCAACTGAATCCGGGTGCCAGCACCTCAAGCTCCGGGGTGGTGTATAGAGGAACTGTAGCGTACACGTCATAGAGGTGCTGCATCGCTTCTGCTCCGAGGCGCTCGTATTCCTTCCGGTTTTCGACATAGGTTTCATTGATACCGGGGATGATATCCGCCATAAATTGATCCGAAAAGTTGTTGCGCTTGCCGGGCTGATACCAACCCCATTCTCGGGGTTCGCTAGCGAAAGTGGTTACCGACATGGCAAACATTATCCCTGCCGTATCCCCTACGTTCCACTTGGGCTTGAAAGAAGACCATTCGCCGATAGTGCCCTTAACCTTTAGCCCAAGATTCTCCATGGCCAAGATAAGGGCGTTGTGCTCGAGGGGTACCCTGGGTGTACCACGGATGACTATCATTGGCACCTCAACGGCAAATCCGTTGGGAAACCCGGCCTCAGCCAGTAGCCTACGGGCTTCCTCTAGGTCGTAAGGGTAAGGCTCTAGTGTTCGAGCTGGTGTTGGAAATTTCGTTTGCCATTGGGTGGAGAGAGGCACTGCAAACCCACCCCATAGCTCGTCTATCATGGCCTGCTTGTCAATGGCCAAGGCTATGGCCTTACGCACTTTCGGGTCGGCCCACGGGTCATTGCTGTGCTCTATCGTCTGAAGACCACCAAAAATCAACCGCACGTTGAACTGGCCCGGGTATGACGTTACGGGAAAGCCCCGTTCCTCCGCATCCAAAGCGTGCTCCAATAGAACGGCAGAGGTCATCTGAGCCGCCCCCGTCAGCGCCATGGCTACCCGAGTCAAGCTCTCTCGGACGTGGACATATTCCAGGCGGTCCATGACAGGTTGTGAACGCCAGTGATTTGGTACCGCCTCGTAGATCTGGAGTGCCGAATCCCATTTGACGTTGCGGAAGGGTCCCGTCCCTATGGGGTCGGTTCTGATCGCATCCAGGCCCCCGGTCTCAACGTGCTTCTTAACTAGGGGATAAACCCATTGCCCCATATTTGACACCCAGTCGAACACGGGCATCTTCTCTCCGCCGCCACGGAATACCTCAAACTCATAACGTCCCGTCTGTTCTGCTTTTATGTCCCAGTTATCCCATTCTCTCTTTGGATTCCACTTTGTAATCTCCCGAAGGAAGGAGTGAAGCCAGACGAAGTCCTCCGCAGTATATTCACCCCATCCACCCTGGGCCTGTACCCCCTCCACTACCTTCGCTCTGATGCGCTTCCCTCCATCAATCACCTCCCATTCGCGGAGAAGGCCTGGCACATGACGCACTGGCACGCCTCTGTCATCTCGGACTTCTATATTAGCGGCGTCGTACATCTGTCCCATCTGCGAAAGCCCTACGGTACCTTCCCACGGTGTCACTCCTAGGGCGTTGAAAGGCCCATAGGCCACCCGGAACACACCTACCCTTGCTGGTGCAGGCGGGCCAGAAGGCGTTGGTGTAGGGGTAGCGATCACAACTTTTATCACCTCTACCTCTTTTATGACCTCTACCTCTTTAATCACCTCTCTTTCCACCGGCACCTCTTTTATGACTTCTACCTCTTCAATCACCTCTACCGGGATCTCTTTAATGACCTCTTTCTCGATGACAATTGGTGTAGCCGTAGCTGCCGCACCACACGCCATGGCTACTAAGGCGGTCAACGCTATCAAGGGCAACAGTATTTTCAAAATCTTGTTGGAATTCATTTTGCATCCCTCCGTGAGGTAGGCTTCTTCATAGGTAGTAGGGAGAATGTAGCTCTCTTTGACTGGTTTGTCAAATCCCGTACGAGGGAGTGATAGCAAGCCTACCAAGGAAAGAAGTGCTGGGAGAATTGGCCGTCCGACTTGCTTAGTGATTACCCGCTCTTAGCATTCGAACGCCGTCGGAGGGTATACATGCGCTTTGGCAGAATGCGGCTCCACATACGCAGGACCCGTTGTTTGAAATAGCTGTGCTTGCCGAAGAGTGTGCCCACCACCACGAGCATTACTGAGTAAGATGCTGGAATTAGTAAAAGATAGGTGATGCGATATGACCATGGGCCAGACCACACTTCACCTTGTAGATTTAGAACCCCATTTAGTAGAAACCTGCTGAACAGCACTGATAGAAAACCAGTGATGCCAAACACGATGATAACTATGATGTAGTGAAGCCAGTCGATTCGCTTCTGAGTTCGGCTCAAACCCCCTATGTCTGGCGGAGGCTGTGACGTCATGGAATGACTTCGCTAAGGGTCTTCATATCTTATAAACCAAATCTGCTGAAAACCGAGTTCGAGTATTAGTATATATCAGAGCCTGTCTCAGAATGACGTCCGTTGGCAGGCGTACTCCGACGCGAAGTATTACGCAGACGATGGGGTGAGGGATAGCTGTCAATGGCCTCAGCTCACGAGACATGACAAGGTTCCAGACCGTCAGGTAGAGGGTTGAAGATGGAGGGAGGAGCTCCACACCCGGTAGAGGGTGCGCAGGTTGAAGGCGGTGGCCAACATGGTCCACTCGGCCGCCACGTTGGCGAGGCCACGCAGCAGGAACCTACGTGCCCTCTGTTGTTCCTTGATGATTCCGAAGACCGGCTCGACCAGCTGCTTTCTCAGCCGGTACGCCTCTTTGGCGGCTAACGTGGTCCTCCAGGCGCGGTGGCGGCGTAGCACTCCGTCATGGGGCCCTATCGCCAGACTGCGGCCGGTCTCGCGGGCTCTCGTACAGACTCCGAAGGCCGGGCACGCCTGGCAGACGGCTCCAGAGGCCCGGTACAGACGCAGCGGAACTCCATTCGTATGTTGGATGCGAAGGAACTTGAGCCTCCGTCCCTGTGGACACGTAAAACTGTCGCTTTGCTCGTCATAGGTGAATCGGTCCTTGTGATACGCGTCTGTGAGGAACCGCTGCCGTGCTTCTGACACCACCACCTGCTGGCCTCGCCGGTCGCACTCCGCTAGGTGGCTCACGGCGAAGTAGCCAGCGTCGGCCAATGTCATCGGCACCCTCGTCCCGGTCGTCTCCTCCGCCTGCTCGACCATCGGCACCAGCAGGGCATTGTCATTGGCCGCATCAACCACGTCCACGGCTGTGACCACCATGCCGGCCGCTTCTCCATCGATCTCCATGGGTGAGACCATAGCCTGGGCGTTGTAGCCGGCCACGATCCCCTGCCTGCCCTTCATCAGTCGGGCCTCCGGGTCGGTCAGGTTGATCCGCTTGTGGCGCTTCTGACTCCCGAGGTCGGCCATCGCCTGCCTCACCCGGTCCCTCAAGACCTCCTTGTCGGCTAACTCTTTTGGCAGATGGGCAACAGGAGCATCCTCTCCCCCTTCGTTCTGTGCCTCAAGGTCGGCTATCGCCTTCTCGAGACGCTCCAACAGACCACTCAGGCCCACAGCATCATAGCTCCTGTTCACTGAGGCGTTGGCTACCACCTTCGTCCCGTCCACGGCCTGCACCGCTAGATCCACCAACGCCATGGCCACTGCCGTGCGCACCGAGCGCTCGAACAGCTTCCTCATGGCGTGCCGATGCCCTTTGTAGAACCGCCACAGAGTGTTGTGATCGGGATGCTGCCACCCGGTCAACCACAGGTACGGAATCTGGTCGCGGCAGGCCGCCTCCAGCTTCCGGCAGGAGCGCACACCGGTCATGAAGCCGTACAGCCATACACTCAACAGTGCACGGGGATGGTAGGCTGGCGCTCCCAGGACCTCCCCGTCTATGTCCACGCCAAGCTCCGCCCAGGCATCTCGACCCAGAGCATCGACGAACTCGGCGACGAACCGCGCCGGATGATCCAACGGCAACAACTCGTCAAGCGTCGGCGGCAACATCCACATCTGCTCTCGGCCCATCGGTCGAAGCGGCATATCAGTATCCCCCCAATTGATCTCGCTTCGAAGCTACACCTGACGACATACCCATTGCCAGATCAGACTTCTGAGACAGGCTCATCAAGGACCTTTTTCGATTTGAATTGGTGCGGGGGGCTACAAGTTGAACTGGGGGTCCACGTAGTCCTTATCCTTGATGTATATCTGGAGGCGGCTCCGTTGACAGTCAACCACTACGATGCGGTTCTCAGTCTGGTCAAAGGCCACTCCCGAAGGATGGCAGAACCGCCATTCAGGTTCAAGGCTCTTGAGCCTCCGTCGAGCCATAACTATGTCTGGATTCACATCCAGTTTTTCCTTGCCCCACTTGGAGAGCTGCTGAGCATCTCCAATGAGGGATGTGATGACATCTCCATCGGGCGCAAATATCTGGACACGGTCGTTATCCCAGTCGCACACGTATACATCCCCCTCATCGTCAACGGCCACATCGGTTGGGTGGTTAAGCTCTCCTACTCCTGTCCCGAATGTGCCGAAGCTCGTCAGGAAGGTGCCCTCGGAGGAGAACTTTTGCACTCGGTGATTTTTCCAATCGCCCACGTACACATCGCCCTTGTTGTCGATGGTAATGCCCCACGGCATGTCGAACTGTCCTTCACCGCTCCCCTCTTCGCCGAACTTAGCCAAAAAGGTGCCGTCTTTGGTGAACTTTTGGACACGATTGCTAAAACTGTCGACAACGTATAGGTTTTCTTCCTTATCCAAAGCTAAGCCAGAGGGACCATTTAACCCTCCGATGCTAGTTCCCGATGTGCCCCATTTCTCCAGGAAAGTGCCATCCTGATCAAAGATGGAAATTCGGTTAAGCCACTCGTCAGAGACGTAGAGGTTTCCTTCCATGTCCAGGGTCAAAGAGGTAGGCCAAATCAACTGCCCATCCATCTCACCATAAGTACCGAACTCACATATTAATTCTTCCTCGCCAGGAGGCCACAAGGTGAGCTTGCTCACTCGTGTACCGAAGTTGGTTTCATTACCCCGGCTGACTACGTATACTACCCCGTCCGGGCCTAGAGCTAGCGCTGTTGGCCAATGAAACCCCGTGCCCGTCTGCTGGTTGCGACCCACTGCATGACTAAAATTGTATACTCGTCCTGCCGCTATAGTTGTAAGCATCCTTTTCGCCCCTATTCCCTAAGCGAACTGGTATTCCCTGGTAGCGACTATCAGCTGCAGCATCTCAGCGATCTTCTTTTCGGAATCACTAACTTCCTCTTCGGTGTCCCAGTGCAGGATGCTACCCTCTGTAGCTTGCTCGATCAAGTGTTGGCGGGTCTTAGGCTCTACATCCAATGGGCCTAGCATATCCAAACAGCCATCGACCAGCGTCTCGGGTGAGAGCTCTCCCTGGATTCTAAGCCGGTTAATGATGGATTGGACGCCTGGTAGGCTGATGTCACCCACCAGATCGGCGACAAAATTGACACGGCTCATTAGGGAGCCGCTGTTTATCCACTCCTGGCCTGTATGCCAGCCCTCTACACTGGGTGGGTTGAGGATCTCCTGGCCCATGTAGGTGGGTTGCATGGACAGCTCTCCGAAGCCTGGCCTGGGAAAGTTATGCCCGCCTACTAGCTTATAGGTGCTTACAGCTACCTCGGTGGGACTCTTCACCTTGGCAAAGCGAGCCTCTTTGAAGAAGTCGGAGTTGAAAAGAGTACGTAGCACTGCCCGAATCTCGTAATTAGACTCGATGAAAGCCGTCGTCAGGGTGTTTAGAGCTTCGGGATCTCTAGGTGGATCGATGGACCAGCTCGGTACCTGTGGCTCGTCGGCCACGAAGAAGTTGTAGAGGTGGCGAGCGATAAAGCGTGCGCAGGCGGGCTGCTGGACGATGATGTCGATAATATCCTCGCCGTTGAAACGGCCTTCGTGGCCCAAAAACCTTTTCTCGGCGTAGTCATGGTCCTCCACTTTATACTCGAATCCTGGCCAGGGGGAGCGGGAATAGGGGTAACGGGGCACCCTGGCGATCATGGTCCAGCCTGTGAAGGCCCGGGAGGCCTCTCTTACATCCACCTCGGTGTAGTTGCCCACACCCATGGAGAACAGCTCCAGCAGCTCTCGGCCCCAGTTCTCGTTGACCGCGTACTTGTGGTTCTCGTTATTGTCCAGCCAAAAGATCATAGCGGGGTTTTTAGCTAGCTCGGTCAGCAGCTCCCGGAAGCTACCCAATCCGTAGCGCCGGAACATGGCTATTTGTTTCAGTATGTCGATGCCATTGTCCACTTTGGCGTTTCCGGTGGCGAACACCTGATGCCAGAACAGGGCAATCTTCTCCTCTAGGAGGCGTTCCGTATTTAGCATGTAGAACATCCAGTGCATGTTGTAAGTAGGGGAAACACTACCGGGAAACATAGCAGGTGGGTGGTACCTTTGGAGGATATGCTCGTCCGCTGGGGACGCGTTTTCAGGATGCAGCAGCTCCTCCACCGTGGCTTCGTACCCCTTGGCCACTCGCTCCTCCAACTCGTCACGCTTTGCTCCGAAGCCAGCTCGGCGCATCAGGTGTGCCATCAAGGCTATATCATTGTTGGCCATCTTAGTACCTCCCCTTTTAGCCTGTACCGATTCGTTTCGACGGCCCACACGGTACCTTAAAGGTACTCGCAGCTCTATTCTCTGTCAATCCTTACGTCCCATGGTATCTCAAGGAATTTATCTGAAGTCGCTCTTGATGTATCATAGCCCCAAATTCTCTTCGTTAGGAGGCAACCTAATGTCAAGGGTACAGCTGAATCTCCAGGACCCAGATGATTTGAAAATTGTTTCAGGACAGTGGCGCTTTGCACTAGGTCTAGTGCCAGGGGAAGCCAACGAAGGTTTGGTCTCACAGTTGACAGATAGTCCGGCTCGCTTGGCAGACTATGATGATTCTAGCTGGGATGTGACAGAGGATCTGACTCAATGGCACTCTCGAGGTCTAACCTTCGCCTGGTATCGCACTACCATAACGCTCCCGGAAACAGTACGGGGCAGAGAGGTCCGAGGAACACGGTGTTTGTTTGAGACCTGCATCGACGACTACGGCGAAGTGTGGATTGATGGCGAATGTGACCGCGAACGAGGTGCGATACAGGGGTTTAATGTGGTACAAAGGGTGGTGGTCAATGTTGACCCCCAGCCTGGGGATCGACATACCATCGCCTTGCTGGCGATCAATGGCCCCCTGGCTGCACCCGGTGGAGCTGTCTTCGTACGCTTCGGCACACTGGCTTTTGAATGGAGAGGATGACCAGAGCACCGATCACACTCTGTGGGCTCAAGCATCTCTACAAGGGGATCCTGGTTGGCTCCCTTGACATGGGAAATTGCAAGCGCTAGATTGATAACCGTTGACGTCCCTCTATCCAAAGCTCCTTGGATCTATTGGAGGCGAGGTGATGGGAGACAACGAAAAGGCCTTGATGGCACATCTGATACGGCGCGCTGGCTTCGGGGCTGCCCCAGGCGAGCTGGAGGCCTATTGTGCCAAGGGGTACGAGGTCACAGTAGAGGAGCTCCTCCACCCAGAGAGTCAGCCTCACACTGAGGATGACTTGTTGTTACGCTACTTACCTGAGTATTGTGACTGTGGGCCCTTTGAATCTAGCCAGCAGTATTGGGTACATCGGATGGTACGTACCAAGCGTCCCCTGGAAGAGAAAATTGCCCTCTTCTGGCATGGAATTCTATGCTCGGGCGATGCCAAAGTAGACCACCCCGGTATGATGAGAAGACAGATAGATATGTTCCGTCGCCACGGCCTAGGCAGCTTCCGCGACCTATTGATGGAGCTTTCTCGGAACCCCGCCATGTTGTATTACCTGGATAACAGCGAGAGCCACAAGGTGGCTATTAACGAGAACTACGGACGGGAGCTCTTGGAGCTCTTCTCAATGGGTGTGGGTATGGATGACCACCCTAACTATACCGAGGACGATGTTAAGGCATGTTCTCGTGCTTTTACCGGCTGGAATATCAGCCCCACCCCGCCACCTCTCCCCTTTGGACGTACTCCATGGCAGTGCCTTTATAACCCCACGGACCACGACGAGGGTGTGAAGACATTCCTGGGGGAGACAGGACGCTGGAACGGCGAGGACGTCATCGAGATCATTGTGGGTAAGCCCTCCACTGCCAGGTTTATCTGTCGCCACTTGTACAACTTCTTTGTGGACGACGAGCCTCAGGTACCATCATGGCAGGGAACTCCACCCCGGGACCCCGAGGCCATCCATACACTGGAGAGGGCCTTCGTAGAGAGCAACTACGAGATCCGCTCAGTGCTGCGGGTGCTCTTCAACTCCAACTTCTTTAAGAAGGCTCGCTTCGCTAAGGTGAAGAGCCCCGCCGAGGTCGTAGTGGGCACTATTCGTCTAATGAAGGATCACACCGATGTCCAGCCTGGCATGTTTCCTCTCTCGAAGGAGTGCCTCTATATGGGCCAGGACCTGCTCAACCCACCTAGTGTAGAGGGATGGCATACGGGCATGGAGTGGATCGACAGCGGCACCCTGGTTGAGCGTATTAACTTCGTGTCTGACCAGGTGGGCAACACCGAGTTGCCCGGTGTCCGCTCCATCATTGAGTGGCTGGCCAGTCGAGGAGCTCTGACCCCTGAGCAGTTCGTGGATGGCTGTTTGGACCTGATGGGCTATGTGGAGGTCACCGAGAAGACCCGTAATCAGTTGGTCTCCCACGCCAGCCGGGTTGGTGGGCTACGAGGGGACATCGAGGACGAGCGAGACAAGTTTGTCCATCAAGTGGGTGAGATACTTCAGCTGATCGTGGACACAGGCGAGTACCAGTTCGGATAAGCTGGAAGGTAGCATTTATAGGGACCCAGAACGAGAAGGTTGGTATATTTTCAGCCCTGTTCGATCTTCACTGGAAGCCAATAATCAAAAGGTGGGGAGGTAAAGATGGCTAGCGTATTCTTTGGTGTAACTACGAGACTATATAAGTACAGCCACACCATTGGGCGGAACGGGGCATCGGGACAAGGGTTCAGAGATCCTGTGGACTTGGCCCTGGGTGAGGGAGGGAAGATATACGTCCTTAACCATTCGGCAGAGTATGAAACTACGGGAGTACGGGTGACTATTTGCACCTTGGACGAGGAATATATAAGCGAGTTTGGCCGATACGGTGACGGCAGAGGGCAATTCATCTGGCCCTCTTCCATTGCCCTGGACAGCAAGGGGAACGCCTATGTTAGCGACGACTACCTGAACCGTATCTCGATTTTCGACGGTCAGGGAAATTTTCTCGACCACTGGGGCTCAAAGGGTAGTGCCGATGGAGAGATAAACAAGCCCACAGGTCTCTGCTTCGATAAGGAGGACAACCTCTACCTGGTGGACAGTGCCAACAACAGGATAGAGGTGTTCAACAAAGAGGGGAAGTTCCTGGCCAAGTGGGGTAGGCAAGGCAACGCTGATGGAGAGTTCAACCTCCCTTGGGGCCTCACCATAGACAAGAAAGGCGACGTGTGGGTCGCCGACTGGCGTAACGACCGTATTCAGAAGTTCACAGCTGACGGCACTTTCACGGCCAGCTTTGGCACATCGGGTAAGGAGATGGGCCAGTTTAACCGTCCTACAGATGTGGCTGTAGATAAAGACGGAGACTTCTATGTCACCGACTGGCTTAATCACAGGGTACAGGCGTTCACCCCTGAGGGCATGTTCATTACGATTTTCACTGGGAATGGGGTGCTCTCCAAATGGGGTCAAGCGCAACTAAGCGCTAACCCCGACATGGCAAAACAGATGGACCTGGTGCCGGACTTGACATCCTGGAAGAGCTTCTGGCACCCCAATGCCGTTGAGGTTGATGATGAGGGGCGTATCGTCGTGATTGACTGTAATCGCGATCGCCTCCAGGTGTACCAGAAACGCTCCTAAGAGGTTGGCCTATGGCATTGGGGCTGCCTCTATATCTACTTTACTGAACAGGAGTGGCGCCGCATTAATCCGGCGCCACTCAGTCTTGTAGCCAAAGTTATGTAGCTCCCCGACTTGTGGCAACTCTACAAGTAAGCTTAACAGAGCCAAGGGCACTTAAAGCGCCGTGATGCGGATTCCTCTTATGTCGGCCATTCCCTATGCGTGGATTGTTGTTGTCCTTGCCCTTTTGGCAACTATGGGTGAGGGCTTCATACAACAGGGCCTGCCAATTCTCTTCCCCTTCATTAAGGAGGACTTTGGGGCCAGTCTCGCCCAGCTGGGCCTTATCACCTCTGGGCTGTTTTTGGGTGCCACCAGTACCACTCTCATTATGGGATGGCTGGCGGATAGGATGGGCGTACGCAAAATCATAAGTGTGGGGTTGCTGGCGATGACTGCGGGGCTCCTTCTCTTTTCCCAGATCAAATCGCTAAATCAGGGCGTTGTTTTGGCCTTTTTGATAAGCCTAACTACTGCGGGGATTACCCCCGCCAGCGTTAAAGCCATCATGGATTGGGTGACACCTCAGACCCGCGGCCTATCTATGGGAATTAAGGAGACGAGTGTACCTCTTAGCGGAATTGTTGCTGCAGCCCTCTTCCCATTTTTGGCAGCAGCCTATAGCTGGCGCACTGCTGTGCTGGTCCTCGGCCTTATCGTCGGTGTACTAGGTATGGTGATCTTCGCCTCTTACCGGAATAAGCCTGACAGCGGCACCAGCGGGGGAAGGCCCAGCTTGATAAGAGGTATAGTGACACTGGCTAGTGACCGAGATATCTGGTTAGTTGGCTTCTCTAGTGCTATCCTCCTGGCTTTATACCTGGTCGTCGGAAGCTACCTGATACTCTTCCTAATAGAAAAGCTGGGCATGTCTGTGTCTGTGGCGGCGAGCTTTCTGGCTATAGCCTTTGCGGCCAGCGTTGTGGGGCGTGTTTTCTGGGGTCTGATCAGCGACCTACTGGGTGGACGTCCAGCAGTGATTTTAGCTCTGGTATGTGCGCTGTCAATGCTGGGTACAATCTCAATGATTTGGTTGCCCTCGGATGCACCTGGGGTAGTAGTAGGAGTGTTGGCCGCGTTCTTGGGGGTTACTGCCCTGGGATGGACAGGGGTGTATCTGGCTCTGGTGGTTGGCCTGGTACAGCCAGAGCTCGTTGGAACGGGTATCGGCTTTGTGACAATTTTTGCCCGAACGGGTGCCTTTGGTCCCCCTTTATTTGGCCTCATTGTGGATAGAACTGGCTCCTACGACATGGGCTGGTGGATGATGGCTGGCCTGGCCAGCGTCGGCGCACTGCTGCTGACCTTTGTACGGCGTCGATCTATGTATCGATGAACAATTTGCTCACCCCTTCAAAGGAAGGAGGATTTGTTGGAGCCAGGCTAAGTCTACATATACAAGACCTGGAACCCATACAGTGCATATAACGCCTTTCTATGGGGCAGGTGATGAAATCTGAAAATCCGGGAGACTTTGCATGCCAGCCTTAGGTATAGGCATCGTTGGTACAGGCCAACGGTGCATGTATTTCTTTGGGCCCTATATAAAAGCCCACCCAGAGAAGGCTCGCCTGGTAGCTCTGGCTGACTATGATGAGTCGCGGCTTAACAGCGCCGTAGTAGACCTGGGAGGAGACATTCGCTCTTACCATAGTCTGGACGATATGGTCAAAGACCCCCAAGTGGAGGCGGTGATTATTACCACTCCCGATTTCACTCACCGGGAGATGTTGGAAAAGGGCCTGGAGGCTGGAAAACATACCATCTGTGAGAAGCCAATGGCCACCACTATCGAGGATGCCTTGGATATGACCAGGAGAGCTATGGCCTCAAAGCAGGTCGTACAAATAGGATTTATGCTTCGCTATGCCCCTTTTGTCGTCAAATTGAGAGAAATCATAGAATCTGGTGCTATTTGCCCTCTGCTACAGATAAACGCCTCTGAGGTAGTGGAGTATTATCATGGAGCCGCCTTCTTTCGTCGTTGGCATCGATTTCGTAGGAAAAGCGGGGGACTTTTGGTTCACAAGGCGTGCCACACCTTAGATGTAATCAACTGGATAATAGGATCCAGGCCAGCGTGGGTCACTGCCAGTGGCGGGACTCAGACCTTTGTGCCGAAACAGGGGGCAGCAGAACGTTGCCGGGACTGTGCTCTCACGGCCGCTTGCCCTGCGGCCTATCGGGTGGATGCTTATAACTGGATTTATCAGACCCGGAAGGAGCGACATGATCCTCTGACTTATGCCAATGACCTTTGCGTGTATAACTCGGAAAAGGACTCGGTAGACAACGCCGTAATGAACGTACAGTATGAGAATGGCGTCCGCCTAACCTTTAGCTTTTCAACCACTGGCGCTCGCCACGAGCGGCATTTTCTGCTAATTGGGCAAAATGGTCAAATACACGCCAGTCAGGCCAATGGTACCATCGGCCTAGAGACCGTGGGCGGCATATCGAAGACTATCGAGTTTCCTGAGGAGATGAGGGACGAGCATGGCGGTGGCGACGAGCCCTTAATTGACTCCTTTTTGCAGTGTGTGGCCACCGAGCGCCGTCCAGTGGCTGACATACTGGCTGGATTGTATAGCGTGGCCCTGGGGGTGGCTGCTACCCAATCCATTGGCCTTAACGGCCAGAGAGTTGACCT
This sequence comes from Dehalococcoidia bacterium, assembly GCA_965248115.1. Taxonomy (GTDB): domain Bacteria; phylum Chloroflexota; class Dehalococcoidia; order Lucifugimonadales; family CBDFII01; genus CBDFII01. The sequence continues at coordinate 509,927 of CBDFII010000004.1, read as the reverse complement.
TACCTCCTACCTGGATCAGGCGATTGTCTATGGAAGTTGACACGCAATACATCGGTGATTACAGTCCACCCCATTCAGGACAGAACCTCCCCTGACGCCTATTGTTTTTAAGTTGGAAGTTGCTTCTAAGAGACTTGGGAAAGAAACTTGGTGAGTCGTAGCCACCTTAGAAGGGAGAGAGACCAATGACACAGCAGCAGACTCTGGATCGCGACAGGACAGTGGTCATTATAATGGACTACCAGAACGACATTGTGAAGAATGTGTCTAAGGAAGTGATCCAGAGGGCATCCCAAGTGCTAGAAGGGGCCCGGCAGGTGGGGATTCCAGTAATCTACGTTACCCACCGGGGTGGCCGCTTTGAGACTCCTTCCTCTGGAACAGAGATACACTCCGGCGTGGCGCCATCCCCTGGGGATCGTATAATTGCCAAGACCAGGACGAGCCCCTTCTCCACTACTGGTTTGGATGTGCTGCTACGGGAGATGGGCAAGGATACCCTGGTTCTGATGGGAGTATCCACCAGCGGGTGTGTCCTCTCTACTGTACGCTGGGCTGCCGATATCAACTACAACCTGGTGGTGATAGGGGATGCCTGTGGCGATCCAGACCCAGAAGTGCACCGAGTGCTGATAGAGAAGATATATCCTCGCCAGGGGACCGTGATGGCGGCAGAGGAGTTCCTGCAGGCAGCAGGTGTGTCTTGATGCCCCCTCTTAAGTTCGCCACGCCTTAAAAAGAGATTCGTACTCACTGAGAGTTCAGGAGAAACGGCAAGGCCAGCCTTAGCAACTCCTCAGGTTTAAATTCGTGGACGGCACCTGGACACCCTTCTACTACATGCAGAATTGAGCCCTTTATATCCTTATTGGCCAGTTGCTCCCCAAAGCGTATCCTCTCTCCATCTCCAAACATAATTAAGGTGGGCACCTTCAACTTGGGTCCGTACTCATGCATATTGAAGTTGGTGATTGCCTCGTAGCAAAGTCGAGTCCAGCGCCGGCTTTTCCCTTTGATTTCCTCGGTCTTTTCCCAGCGTTCCTTGGTAAGATTGGTGTTGTTCTGTGCAGCCTCTTCCCATGTAATCATGGGCGCAACTGGAATATCATAAGAGATCGTATCGGTGAACTGGGGCCTGATGAATTTTTCTAAATAGGCCCGACCTTCCTCCTCACTCCAGTAGGGCAGAGCATCAAATACCATCCTTTTCACCCGTTGAGGGTAAGTGGCGGCCAGGACTACTGAGACCATTGCACCCGTGTGGGTTGCTAGGATGGAAGTGTGCTTGATCCCTGCACTTTCCAACACATCCACAGTAGCCTGGACGAAGTCCTCAACGGAATACTTACCAGGGGGGATGTCCGAGTTGTCAAAGCCAGGCAGGTCTACGTTATAGCAGGTGAAATGCTCTGCCAACCTGTCGATGACGTTTCTCCAGCACCATCCACTATTATTAATAGGGTGGAGTAGCAGCAACGGCTCTCCCAAACCTACCTTGTAATAGTAAACTCTTCCATCAGGGCGCGATACATAATGCTCTGAGCCCTTCATAGACGTTGCCATGGAATACCTCCCCATCAATTTGGTCACGGTGGTCAGGTCCTTCCAAGATTATACACCTCACATTGTCTGCACCCTCATTTAGGCTGTGTTGACAGCACTGCCTTATTTGCCTACACTTATCCGCTGGTGTGAGTACGTGCTTCTTTTCACAATCTACATAGGGAGTTCTGTCCGATCAAGGGTTCCTGATACGAGAGGGATTGCAAAGGAGGAGGTATGGCGCTAGGGATCTCTTCTGAATCATTGACTCGCCGATGCGCGACACGGCCATGGACCACCATCAGCATATGGGTGTTGATTGTGGTTGTGGCTGTCGGCCTCGTTGCCAGCCTCTTTGACGATGCTGTCACTACCTAGTTCGTCTTCACCAACACCCCCGAGTCCCAGCGTGGGGTGGACCTGATAGTAGAGTTGCGCGGCCTCCCCTTCAGCACCAACGAGGTGCTCATCGTCCAGTCGGATACCCTCACCGTTGACGACCCTGCTTTTCAAGAGTTCGTTGAGGCTTTCTATGGGAAAGTTGCGGCGTTGGGGCCCGAGATTATCAGAGAAGGAACGTTTATCAATTATTATCAGACAGGAGCCCCCTTCTTGGTCTCAGAGGACCGCCTCACCACCATTATGCCCCTCATTATGGCCGGAGACTTCGACGACGCTACAGACAACATCCACAAGGCCCTCGAGGTAGTGGACGCCAATAAGCAGGGCGATTTCGAGGTTCTGATATTCGGCCAGGCCACTGTTGGTGAGGACTTTCAGGAGGTGGCTCAGGAGGGACTCGAGAAGGGAGAGATCTTTGGAGTGCCCGCTGCCCTCATCATTCTCGTGGTGGTGTTCGGGGCCCTGGTGGCAGCGCTGGTGCCCATTGTGCTGGCTGTCGTCTCCATCATCGTTGCAATGGGGATTGTCTCCATAGTCGGACAGGCCTTCGCGCTGTCCTTTTTCGTCCAAAACATCATGTTCATGATCGGCCTCGCCGTCGGCATCGACTACTCCCTCTTTATCGTTGCCCGTTACCGGGAGGAGCGGGCCCGGGGCCTGGAGAAGATCGATGCGATCGGGCGGGCTGGGGGGACGGCCACCCGGGCCGTCCTCTTCAGTGGCATGGCCGTGGTTCTGGGCCTCATTGGCATGTTGTTGGTACCCTTCAACGTCTTTATCGGTCTTGGCATCGGCGCTATTGTGGTGGTGATCACCTCAGTAACGGCCGCCATGACCCTTCTGCCTGCTGTACTCAGTCTCATGGGGGATGGGGTCAATCGGCTGTCTATCCCTTGGATCGGTAGGGCACAGACCAGATTCGACGAGCAGAGCGCCGGTGGCTTCTGGGACAGGATTCCTCATGGAGTCATGCGACGGCCTGTGATTAGCCTTTTGCTGGCCGGAGGTCTCCTTATCGCCGCTGCCTATCCCGCCTTCGATCTCAGTACAGGCTTCCAGGGGATCAGCACCTGCCCGACGACCTGCGGTCCAAGCAGGGTTTCGATGTTCTTGACGCGAAATTCTCCGCGGGAAATGTGACGCCGGCGCAGATAGTCATTGAGGGCGATATTGCCTCTCAGCCTGTGCAAGGGGCTATCGAGAGCCTAAAGGCGGCCATGGCGACGGACATAGTCAACGCATTCTCCTTGGCGGCTCCTCTGGAGGTGAACAAGGCCGGGACTGTGGCGCTGCTTACCGTGCCGGTAGCTGGTGATTCCGCTGAGGATGAGTCCAAAGCCGCTATCAGCAGACTCCGCCGCGAGTATGTCCCTGCCGCCTTTGCAGGCGTTCCTGCGACAGTAAGTGTCACAGGTGAGACCGCATATAACATGGACTTCTTCGACACGGCCAACAATGCCGTGTTCTATATATTCCCTTTCGTCCTGGGCATAAGCTTCTTCTTGCTAATGCTCGTTTTCCGATCAATTATCGTGCCGCTTAAAGCCATTATACTGAATCTACTTTCCGTGGGAGCGACCTATGGAATCCTGGTTCTTGTCTTTCAGAAAGGCGTGGGTGAGGATCTGGGCATATTCACACAATTTGCCATCCTGTTTGGCCTATCCATGGACTATCACGTCTTTCTCCTCAGCCGTATCCGGGAGCGTTTCGACCAGACCCAGGACAACACCGGTTCGGTGGCTTTCGGCATTCGATCCACAGGGAGCCTCATCACTGGAGCGGCCCTCATCATGGTCGCTGTGTTTTGGTCCTTTGCCGCTGGCGACATAATCGGATTGCAGCAGATGGGCTTCGGCCTGGGGATCGCTATACTCCTCGACGCCACCATCGTCCGGATGGTTCTGGTGCCTGCCGCCATGAAGCTTCTGGGCAAGTGGAACTGGTATCTGCCCTCGTGGCTCGAATGGCTGCCCGACTTTCGCGTTGAAGTGGATCAGGTTGGGGACAAGGAAGTGCCCGAGGTGATGCCTGCCTGACCGTACCCAAAGACGTAAGATTACTATAGATATCCACTTGCCATAGGTTTCGGAGTGACAAAGTGACGCCGCATTAATGCGGCGTCACTTTGTTAGAGTCCACCTCACCAACTTTCCTATTTAGGAGCCCTGGTAAGGGCAGCTCCAAAGAGACGGGAGTCCCACCATAGGTCTGGGACTCCCGCTGTTCAAGCTCGTTACGTCGGTACTCCTACAGAAAGTCCAACTGCTCGAAGTTACCCCCCACGATGGGCACTGGGTCCAGACCCAGCCCCCTCTCCAGAATGGTGGAGTACATGCTGCGGAAATCTACGTTGTGGAGCAGGTCCCCCTCGTCCTCCAGCTTGTCCTGCTCCAGAGAGGGGTACTCACCGTACAGTCCCCCCTTGACCCGGTCGCCGATGACGAAGGCCACACCCCCCGTGCCGTGGTCGGTGCCCGTGCCGTTGTCCCTGGCCCGGCGCCCGAACTCGCTGAACATGAGGAGGGTCACCTCCTGGTTGTGGTCGTGCTCCTTCAGGTCCTGGTAGAAGTCGGCGATGGCCCTGGAGAGGTTACGCCACAGCATGGTGTGGATGGGGGCCTGGTTGGCGTGGGTGTCGAAGGCGTTGTTGGGAGAGGTGGTGAAGAGGATACGGGAGCCCAGGTCGGCGGTGTGCACCTGCGCCATGCCCTTGAGCCCCTGGGATACCACATCGGGGCCATACTCTATATTGGAGGTATACTTCTCAGGGGCCGTCTTCAGGATATCGGCGCCCTTGAGGGCATCCATCCCCGTCTGCCACAGGTAGTCTATCACCGGGCCTGTGCCGATGGCGGGGGCATACATACGGGAGAAGACCTCCAGGGCCTCGGCCCGCTGCTCCTCACCGGCGATGCCGGTGAGAACGCCGTAGGTGGCCAGGTTACCCACCGAGGCCACGGGTACCCCCGGTGCTGCCATGGCCCTGGGCAGGCCCCGGCCGAAGTTGACCCCCGTGAGCACATTCTCCTTGTTGGGGTCCAGCTCCCTAATGGCCCGGCCCAGCCAGCCCTCGGTGCCTACCTTGTCGGGCTCCGAGGTCTGCCATATGTCCATGGAGCGGAAGTGAGAGCGGTTGGGGTTGGGATAGCCCACCCCCAGGATGATGGCCACCTTACCCTGATCGTAGAGCTCCTTGAGGGGCTCCAGGTTGGGGTTGAAGGCCACCTGGTCATCGATGGGCAGAATCTCCTCTTCGGGGATGCCCAGGTTGGGGCGGTAGTCCCTATACAGGGGATTGTTGTAGGGGATGATGGTGTTCATGAAATCGTTACCCCCCGCCAGGGAGATAACCGCCAGGACGGGGTCCTTTGAGGATGCCATGGAAGTGCCTCCTTTTAGCTTATCCGAACTGGTACTCGCCGGTGGACACGATGAGCTGGAGCATCTCCCCCACCTGGGAGGCGAAGTGCTCTTTGTGCTCTCCGCTATCCCCTCGCAGCTCGCCAGCCCGGGTGGCGTGGGAGATGAGCTGGTCGCGGGTCTTCTCGGTGACCTCCACGCAGCCCATCAGGTCAAGGCAGCTCTCCACGAACTGCTGGGGAGACATGGCGCCCTGGGCAGCAAGGCGATCGACGATAGCCTTCACACCGGGTAAGTCGGTATTGCCCACCTGGTCAGCAACGAAGTTGATGCGCTCCACCAGAGTGCCGCTGTCGATCCACTCCCTGCCTGTGTGCCATCCCTCCACGCTGGGGGGGTTAAGCAGGGTTTGACCCATATAGGTGTCCTCTATGGCGATGTTGTGGAGGCCAAACTTGGGGGAGGTAAAGTCCTGGACCAGCCGCATGGTGCCCGCCACCACCTCTGCAGGGCTCTTGACCTTGGCGAAACGGGCCTCCTTGAAGAAGTCGGAGTTGAACAGCACCCGCAATACCGAACGGATATCGTAGTTGTGCTCCACGAAGGCCTTCTCCAGCGTACGTATCGCCTCGGGGTCCTGGGGTGGTGTGTCCTGCCATGCTGGAACCTGAACCTCATCGGCCACGAAGAAGTTGTACAGGTGACGGCAGACGAACCGGGCGGTAGCTGGCTGCTGCGCGATGATGTCGATGACATCCTCGCCGTTCCAGCGTCCCGTCTCTCCCAGGAACGTTTTCACACCCTCGTCGTGGTCCGAGTAGTTGTACAGGAACTGCCAGGGGGTGCGGCCAAAAGGGAATACTGGAAGGGTGGGAGCTACGTTCCAGCCGGTGAAGGCACGGGAACAGGCCTTAACGTCGTCCTCGGTGTAGTTGGGGTGGCCATCCATCCCCACGCCCATGGAGAAGAGCTCCAAAAGCTCCCGCCCATAGTTCTCGTTGATAGCGTTTTTGTGGCTCTCGCTATTGTCTAGGAAGTACACCATGGTGGGGTTCCTGGACAGCTTGACCAGCAGATCGCGGAAGCTATCGAGGCCATGCTGGCGAAACATGTCTACCTGAATGCTCATCATTCTAGGGGAATCTACCTTAGAGTCGCCTGAGCACAGGACTCCGTGCCAGAAGAGGGCGATCTTCTCCTCCAGAGGACGCTTGGTGTTAATCATCCGGTACATCCAATATCCTCTGCTGGACTCGAAGGCTCCCAAGTCCGAAAACTCGGGTAAGTACCGGCCCACCAGGTCTTCTTCAATGGCAGGAGGCCGGGTCTCAGGGTGAAGTAGCTCCTCTACGGTGGCCTCGTACCCCTTGGCACAGTAGGCCTCAAGCTCGTCTCTGGTGGACCCGAAGCCGGCACGCCGCAGCAGGTGCGCCATCAAGGCTATGTCGTTATCTGCCAACCCTTCACCTCGTGTCTTGTGTCGAACTTATTTATACGTATTGTACGTAAATGATTGCAGATAATCTTATCTGACCTTGGGTTATCCTATCGGCTGCGGGCGTAGTAGGCGGCCCGGGCCCGCTCTATGCCCTGGCGTCGATGTTCCTGGAGCATCTCTCGCTTTTCACTGACCCAGCGGTTGGAGTTGATGATGCCTGTCAAGCTGCCCTGGAAATGGGGCATGACGTAGCGGGCCAGCAGCTCGTAGCTGTGCAGCACCTTTCCCCTGGGGGCCCAGTCCTCCACCCGCACCATAAATCTTCCATAGCCACCGCTCTCCTCGTCAAGGCGGTAGATAGCTTCGATACAATCGTCTGGGGTGCCCACGACCCAGCTGTTGTTTTCGATCATGTGGTCCGCTATATTATCGAAGGAGCAATCGGGGAGTGGCTGACCTAGAGTCTCGCCGGAGTACTCGGTGAGCAGGCGGGCTCCTCCCAAACGGATATCCTCGATGGCCTCTTTACGGCTCTCGGCCAGATGTACGCTTATTACTAGCCCCCAGTCTTCGCGACGTACCTCTTTACCATGCTCCGCCGCTGACTCCTCGGCGATGGCCCAAAGGTCCTTCGGCGTCACCTCTTGCGCATTCGAACCAACTCCCGGCGCAATCATGGTGAGAACTGTCAGGCCGTGCTTGCCTGCCAGCCTCACTCCGGCGGGCGATTGGGTTGCTGCTGTAACAATAGGTATTGTGGGTTGCTGGTAAGGTCGTAGCTGAAGAACAGCCTCCCGCAGTTCGAACCAATCGCTTTTGTAGGTGACGGGCTCCGTCTCTTCAAAGAGGCGGATGATTATTCCCAGGGCCTCGTCCATCATGTCCCGTTGACGCTCGGGGTCTATACCCAACATATAGGCGTCGGGGGCCAGGGCCCCAGGCCCCACTCCCAGGATCACTCGACCCCGTGTGAGGTGGTCTAGCAGCACCATACGGCTGGCCACCATGAAGGGGTGGTGGTAGGGGAGGCTGGTCACTCCGGTGCCCAGGCGAATGTGTCGGGTGCGCTCAGCGGCGGTGGCGATGAAGAGCTCAGGAGATGGGATGGTCTCCCAGCCTGCGCTGTGGTGCTCCCCGATGTAAGCCTCATCGAAGCCCAACATATCGAGCCACTGGAGGAGCTCCAGGTCGCGTTCCAGGGCGAGGGTGGGGTTCTCACCAACTCGGTGGAAGGGTGCCAGAAAGACACCGAACTTTAATCTAGCTGGAAGGGTCATATTATCATTCTCCTTCCTGAGTTTTTCCTATGTTGCGTTGGAGATTAGGTCTATATTCGAGTGGGATCAACTTACAGCAATTCGTAAAAGTCTCTCCGTCACTTAGGAGAGAAGGATTCCACCTCGCAGATTGAAATGACTGGCTGTATAATAGCAATGAGCCCTAAGGGTGTCAATTCGTCCTTTTCTCTGTGGCGGCCTTCAATATAGAGGATTATAGGAGCGCCATTACGTTAAAGGAAAAGCTCTTCGGGAAAGGCAATATCTAAAAGAAGGACGGGCTTTCTCGGCAACGAGGTAGCTTTGGCGGGAGTGGGAGGGAGTCGAACCCACCTACCCCGGGTTAACGAGGCACGACGGATTTGAAGTCCGCAAGAGCCACCGGGCCCCATCCACCCCCACTAGGTAATGACTAGTGTTGAGGTCTACAAGGTCAGCGCGGCCTCGATTCTCTCCTTAAGGGCGCTTTTGGGCACAGCCCCCACCACCTGCTGAACGGGCTTGCCCTCCTTGAAGATCAGCAGGGTAGGGATGCTGCGCACACCGTACTTGGTAGCAGTGGAAGGGCTGGAATCTACGTCCACCTTGACAAAGTTGACCTTGCCGTCGTACTCCTCAGCCAGCTCGTCCACTATTGGAGCGATCATCTTGCAGGGCATACACCACTCGGCCCAGAAGTCAACCAGCACAGGCACCTTGGCATTTTCCACATTCTCCGAAAAATCGGCGTCACTCACAGCATAGGGTTTGGCCATTATTCTCCTCCCGCAATTTCTCTTTCTAATGATTAGATTAGAAAGTGGCTATAAAGGTGCAACTGAAGTAGCAGCTTGCCCCAGTTTATACTGAATGGTGCCTCTGGTCAACTTAGCGATTAGTCCCCTTATTGGTCGCAGTCACGTTTTATGGCCTCCTATCTAGCTTTACTGTCCAGGTACGTTTCCCTTGGCATACAATAGGGGTTGGGTTATAGTTTACCCAAGGAGCTAGTGGATGAATGGACGATTAGAGGTTGGGGAGCGAGTACGGCTGCTACTTGATGGTTGGGGGAGACTGGGAGAGGCCCATGCCTCCTACGATGGCCAGCTAATGTTCGTCTTTGGAGGAGTGCCTGGTGAAGAGGTGATAGCAGAGGTGCTTAAAAGCCGCCGCAAGTATGTAGCGGCTAGAGTGGTGGAGGTGCTTAGTCCTTCCTCTCAACGTGTTGAGGCTCCATGTCCCTACTTTGGTCCATGCACCGGGTGCCAGTGGCAGCACATAGATTATCAGCACCAATTGGAGCTAAAGCGCCAGAAAGTGGTAGACGCCCTTTGCCGCATTGGAGGCTTCTCCGGGCCACCGGTAGCACCAGTCATACTGTCACCTAAGCAATATTACTATCGAAACCATGCACGTCTGACGGTGGGGGCGAATGGTGAGCTGTGTTACGTGAACCGAGAGACGCAGCAACGTGTGGTCATCAGTCAGTGCATGCTGATGAATCCCTGGATCAACGGTGCCCTGGAGCAGCTACAAGGCAAGTGTGGTGAGACCACCCAAGCATCCATCCGCCACGGTGAGGCTACCGATGACTTTCTTATTCAGCCCACCTTTCGTAGTGGCGATTTCCCCCTTCCTTCAGGTCAGAAACATTACTGGGACACCCTGGCGGGTCGCTCCTTTCGCATTTCCTCCTCTTCCTTTTTTCAGGTGAACACTGCTCAGGCCGAAAGGATGGTGGAGGTAGTGAAAGAGGCCCTAAGGTTAACGGGAAGTGAGCTCCTGGTGGATGCCTATGCTGGGGTGGGCACCTTCGCCATCCTGCTGGCTCCTTATACTGAGAGGGTCATTGCCATAGAGGAGTCGAAGTCAGCTGTGCAAGACGCCTTGGTGAACGCTGAGGGAATAAGTAACGTAGAGTTTTTGCAGGGAAAGACGGAAGAGGTGCTGGCGGGAATGGCTCAAAGGCCAGATGGGGTGATCCTGGACCCTCCCAGAACGGGCTGTCATCCCAAGACTCTGGAAACTCTGGCCCAACTGGGGCCCACACGTGTAGCGTACGTCTCGTGTGACCCTGCTACCCTGGCTCGAGATCTGCGCTTGCTTTGCGATGGCCCCTTTTCTCTGGAGCAGGTGCAACCTATCGATATGTTCCCTCAGACTCATCTCGTGGAGTGCGTAGCCACTCTGGCTTATCAGGGGACTAGCGGTTCCGTCGACCTGGATTCATCCAAATCTTCTGCGATGCCTGAGGCTGGCCCTGAATCCAAAAGTGTAGATAAGCTGCCCCTGGTGCTGGCTTCGACCTCGCCTCGCCGCCAGCAACTTCTGCCCCTTCTGAGACTACCGTTTAGAACGGTGGACCCCCATGTGGAAGAAGAGGTTCGCCCCGGGGAGACACCGGAGGAGCTGGTAGTACGTCTGGCACTAGCTAAGGCCTCATCGGTGGCGCAAGGGTTTGACAGAGGCTTTGTGGTGGGAGCGGACTCGGTGGTGGTGTTGTTGGATGGTGAGGTTCTGGGCAAACCTGAGGACTCGACGCAAGCCAGGCAAATGCTACAAAAGCTGCGAGGGAGCGAGCATCGGGTGGTAACTGGGGTGGCGGCGATAGATAGTGCCACAGGGCGATCGGTCACTGCCAGCCGGACTAGCACGGTCTTTATGCGGGAATTCTCGTCTCAAGAGCTGGAGGATTACGTGGCGTCCGGCGAGCCTTTGGACAAAGCAGGCGCTTACGCTGTCCAAGATTCGGTATTGCGCCCCGCGGCTCGGATAGAGGGTTGCTATACCAACATCATGGGGCTGCCCCTTTGCACTCTATTGGAGCTTCTTAAGGAGAATAACCTAGTTCAAAATGATAGGATTTCTATCGAAGACCCTTCCAAGTGCTCCCTGTGCGCTCAAGCGAGAGAGGGGAGAACTTGGACTTCTTAGGTATAGGGCCCCTGGAACTTTTGATAGTGGTGCTGGTGGGTCTGTTAATACTGGGGCCTGCCCAGACCATACATGCAGCTCGTAACGCAGGACGGATAGTGCGGGAGTTGCAGCAGACGGTGGGTAACCTCTCCGATACCTTAGATGATATAGAATCGACGTCTAAAGATCGAAGCGATATCGGTCAAGATGACAATCCGGGTGGGCATAGATCAGAGGGAGAGCGTTGAAGGACAGGTCTCTCTCGCTGCGTGAGCATCTGGATGAGCTACGGATTAGGCTTCTCATCGCCGCTTTAACGTGGGTGGTTGCCACCTCTATATCCTTCATATTTTATAAACACATTATCCGTTTTCTCCTCCGCCCTGCCGAAACTCTGAACTCTCCTGCTGCGGGTGGCGCTGGTCTGGTGTTCACCGAGGTCACGGAGATGCTAGCCGTTACATTTAAAGTAGCCTTAATGTCGGGCGTGGTACTGGCTTCTCCAGTGATCCTATATCAGGTAATAATGTTCGTAGCGCCCGGGCTCACCACCAGGGAGCGTCGCTACCTTCTGGCCTTTATGCCCGGGGTCCTTATGGCCTTTGTTGGGGGCGCTGCCTTTGCCTACTTTGTCCTCATTCCCCCTGCCATTAACTTCCTGCTTCAGCTCGGCTCCGACATAGCCACGCCCATGATCAGGATAGGCAACTATGTCAACCTGATGGTGAGGCTGCTGTTCTGGATGGGGGTGGTGTTCGAGACCCCTTTGGTGATGTTCCTTCTGGCCAGGCTGGGGATCGTTTCCCACCGCTCTTTAGCCAGATGGCGCCGTTACTGGGTTGTGGTAGCCTTCATCTTGGGTGCCATAATAACACCCACCTTCGACCCCATAAACCAGATCCTCGTGGCTGTGCCCCTCATCGTGCTCTACGAGGCGGGAATTTGGCTGGCCAAGCTGGGTGGGGTGGGTAGAACTAAAGAGGTTGCGCAAGTAGCTGAAACGCCAGGCTCCTGAGGTAACAGAGCGGAGAAAATACTAAAGCCGATCCTGATTACTAATGACTCATGTAGTTGTTCGCTCACTCTTCGACAAGATACGGGAGGGCAGTACGATTTCTAATCTACTAATCAGGAAAGGGTTAACAAGAAACTATCAATTACTGGCTAGTAGGAAACAGGTAGATAGCGTGCTCAGCCCTTTTTCTTCCTTGTTCGGGGTGCGGGCTCCTTAACCTCCTCCTCTACACCACCCTCATCCTCGCCGGTAATGGCCCGCTTGAAGGCCCGCATGCTGCGGCCCAAGGAGGAGCCTACCTGAGGTAGTCTTCCTACCCCAAAGATCAATAGCACGATGACCAGAATTATGGCCAGTTCCAGCGGCCCTAATTTCGGCACTCTTCCCCCTTATACCCAAAGCTACTCTAGCTAATATAGTAACAGGAAAACATCCTCTAACGCAATCGTTTACATGGGTGCAGTGATTGTAAACTTTTTCTTTTGCTGACGGGGTATTGAGGGTAGCAAATCCTGTGCCTATATGCCTTTGGTGTCCTTGAATAGCTATCGCATGCTTTGTATAATGAATCTAAAGCTGGTGTCAGCGGCACCTCTGGCGTGCGGGTCTCCCAGCTCGTAGAGGGTAGGTGATGGACGCAGACTACGATGTGGTTGTAATTGGAGGTGGGCCGGGGGGTTACGTCGCTGGTATTCGAGCGGGACAACTGGGTCTGAAGACGGCGGTGGTGGAGAGGGACGAATTGGGTGGAGTGTGTCTAAACTGGGGGTGCATTCCCAGTAAGGCCCTGATAAAAAACGCAGAGGTTCTATCCCTACTGCGCAACTCGGAAGCCTACGGGTTTTATTTTGATAATCTTCGGGTAGACTACGGGAAGGCCATTGATCGAAGTCGCCAGGTAGTGCGGCGCCTTACCCAAGGCGTCGCTTTTCTTTTAAAGAAGAACGGAGTGGAGCACATACCGGGGACAGCCAGGCTGCGGGACAGCCATTCTGTCGAGCTCTCTCCAGACGGTAGAGTGTTAAGTACCAGAAACGTTGTCATCGCCACAGGGGCACGTGCCAGCACCATTCCTCCCTTGCCCATCGATGGAGAGCTGGTTATTACCAGCCGCGAGGCCCTGGAGCTGCGGGAGTTACCCCAGTCTATCGTCATTGTAGGGGGAGGGGCCACGGGGGTAGAGTTCGCCTACCTTTACAACGCTTACGGGGTGAAGGTGACGGTGGTGGAGCTACTTCCTCATTTGCTTCCCAAGGAGGATGAGGAGATAAGCCAGCAGTTGGAGCAATCCCTCTCCTCTCAGGGTATCACTGTGAGGACTCGCTCCAAAGTTTCAGGGATGGTCCCTACCGATGGTGGAGCCGCGGTAAAGCTTGAGACCCCCGATGGAGAGGAGGATCTGAACTGCCAGAAGGTGCTCGTGGCCGTTGGCGTTAAGGGTAACACTGAGAATATGGGGCTGGAGCGGATGGATGTGGTCACTGAAAAGGGCTTTATAAAGATTGACGGCACAATGGCTACTAACGTACCAGGAGTGTACGCTATTGGAGATGTGACGGGTATTCTGCTGCTGGCCCACGTGGCAACGGCCCAGGGGATAGCGGCGGTGGAGCACATCGCCGGTATGGAGACCCAGCCCCTGGATTACATTTCCATGCCAAGGGCGACCTACTGCATACCCCAGGTGGCTAGTTTCGGTCTCACCGAGAAGGAGGCCCGAGAGCAGGGATATGATGTTAAGGTGGGCAAGTTTCCCTTGCAGGCCAGCGGGAAGGCGCTGGCTATCGGCGACAGCAATGGAATGATAAAGCTGGTGGTGGAGGGGAGGGCGGGAGAGATTATCGGGGCTCACATGATTGGCCCCGAGGTTACGGAGCTACTGGCGGAGGTGTCTATGGTGAGGCTGCTGGAGGGCACCACCCTGGAGTTGGGGTGGATGGTTCACGCCCACCCTACTATCTCAGAGGCCTTAAAGGAGGCAGCCCTGGCTGCCAATGGCCAGGCTATACATGTATGATTACAGGGATGAAGGTTAGACGTTAGAAAGGTGGGGTCAAATAATATGAAGGTACAGGAGCGAATAGATAAGACCCAGCTCCTAGATTTGTACCGCCAGATGCGTCTGCTGCGAGCGTTCGAGGAGGAGTGCAGCCGTCAGTACATGATGCAAAAGATCCGAGGCTTCCTGCATCTATACATTGGTGAGGAGGCCATCGCAGTAGGGGCCATCTCCGCCCTTAGACCCGAGGATTATGTGGTGACCCACTATCGAGACCATGGCCAGGCCCTTGCCCGGGGGCTGGAAAGCAAAGTGGTGATGGCCGAGCTATTCGGGAAGGAAACGGGTTGCAGCAAGGGAAAGGGTGGCTCTATGCACCTCTTCGATGTCTCTAAAAACTTCATGGGGGGCTACGCCATCGTAGGTGGTCAGTTGCCCATCGCTACTGGTCTGGCGTTGTCCGTCAGCTACAATGAGGAGAACCGGGTGGTTCTGTGCTTCCTGGGGGATGGGGCCCTTAACGAGGGGGAGTTCCACGAATCCATGAACTTGGCCTCCATCTGGAAGCTACCTGTTATATTCTTCTGCGAGAACAACCTCTACGGCATGGGCGCCGCTGCTTCTGCTACGGTAGCCATCCACGAGGAGATCTATAAACTTGCAGATGCCTATCGGATGCCAGGGCGACAGATAGATGGTATGGACGTGCTGGAGGTGCGCGAGAAGACCCTGGATGCCGTAGAGCACGTTCGCAACGGTGAAGGGCCCATATTTCTCGAGGCGCTAACCTACAGGTTCCGTGGCCACTCGATAGCCGACCCCGCCGGCTACCGGTCCCGGGAAGAGCTTGAGTACTGGATGCAGCGAGACCCTTTGCTACTGTTCAGACAGAAGATGCTGGGACTTGAGGTAGCCTCGGAGCCAGAGCTGGTGGAGATTGAGGAGTTGGTGGATAGAGAGGTGGTGGAGGCAGTCAAGTACGCCGATGAAAGCCCCTTCCCCCCACCCTCGGCTCTACATGAAAACGTATACGCCCCATCAACATAAGAGGTGGCTATGGCGGAGATAAACTATCGCGAAGCTGTCCAACGGGCTTTACGGGAGGCCCTTGACGAGGACGAGCGAGTGTTCCTGATGGGGGAGGATATCGGTCCCTATGGGGGTGCCTACGCCGTGACCAAGGGACTCATAGAGGAGTTCGGGCCTCGACGTATCAAGGACTCGCCCCTCTCCGAGTCGGCCATTGTAGGTGCTGGGGTCGGGGCAGCCATGGCAGGCCTCAGGCCCGTGGTGGAGATAATGACCATAAACTTCAGCCTTCTCGCTATGGACCAGATCGTAAACCACGCCGCAAAGCTACGCTACATGTCAGGAGGCCAGATATCGGTTCCGTTAATCATGCGTACCGTCACTGGCGGTGGAGCCCAACTAGCCGCCACTCACTCCCAGTGCCTAGAAGGCTGGTTCGCCTCGGTACCGGGTCTCCGGGTAGTGGTCCCCTCCACCCCTTACGACGCCCTTGGTCTCTTTCGCTCTTGTCGTGACCTGATGGACCCCATTATGTTCGTTGAGCATATTCTCCTGTACAGTAGCCTAGGCGAGGTGGCCGAGGACCACTACAAGATACCCCTAGGGGTGGCCGACGTAAAACGCCCGGGCAGCGATGTTACCATCGTCACTTATTCCTTAATGACCCAAGTTGCCCTGGCTGCTGCTGCCCAACTTTCTGATGAGGGTATAGAAGCCGAGGTGGTAGACCTCCGGACCCTCAGACCCCTGGATATGGAGACCGTCATCCAGTCGGTACGCAAGACCCATCGGGCTGTTATCGTGGAGGAGGGATGGAAGACGGGAGGTGTGGGGGCGGAGGTGGCCAGCCAGCTCCAGTACTGCGCCTTCGATTATCTGGACGCCCCTGTAGAGCGGGTAGCTGGGGACGAGGTGCCCATGCCTTATTCACAGGTGCTGGAGAAAGCTGCTATTCCCGACTCCAGTAGAGTAGCTGAAGCTGTCAAGACGGTTCTCGGCCTCTAGTAAAGCGCAGGAGGGAAGTTTGGCTACCACCGTTGTCATGCCCCAAATGGGCTACGACATGAAAGAAGGTACCGTCGTCCGTTGGCATAAGAGGGAGGGAGATTCGGTCTCTCGTGGTGAGATAATCGCCGAAATAGAAACGGACAAGGCCGTGGTGGAGATGGAGGCCTACGCCACCGGGGTGCTGCGCAAGATAGCAGTGGAAGAGGGAAAGGTGGTGCCGGTAGGGCAGCTTATTGCAGTCATCGGCGACGCTGAAGAGGAGATTCCTCCTCTGGAGAAGCTTACCAAGCAAGCTGCGTCCTCTGACCAAGTTTTGACCGCTGTTCCAGAAGCTCCTGTAACCGCGAAAAAGGAGTCGGTGGCAGCTCCATCCCCAGCGAGGGGGGTACGGGCCTCACCCTTGGCCCGAAGGCTGGCTCGGGAGAAAGGCATAGACCTTACCAAGGTCACCGGCACGGGACCTGGTGGTCGCATTACTGAGGGTGATCTGACAGCCTATGCAGATACAGCGGTCGTAGCGCCAGCGGCGGAAGCGGTACCGGCGGAGCGAGTTGACCTAACCCGCATGCGCCAGGCGATTGCCAGGGTTACTACCCTGAGCAAGCAGCAGATCCCTCACTTTTATGTGACCGCCGAAATCGACATGACCTCGGCCCTGGAGTTGCGCAACCAGGTCAACCAGACCCTTCACAACGAAGGACGTATAAGCGTCAACGACCTCCTCATTAAGGCCGTCACCAAGGTGTTGGAGCAGTACCCCAAGTTCAATGCCTCATTCAGCGAGGACCATCTTCGGATGCACTCCAGTATAAACATGGGGATCGCCATAGCCCTGGAGCAGGGGCTCATTGTGCCCGCCATCAACAACTGCCAGGACAAGTCCTTGGTGGAGATCGCAAAGGCCAGCCGCGATCTCATCCAGCGGACTCAGAAGGGGACTCTTGGGGCTGAGGAGTATACGGGCAGCACCTTCAGCATAAGCAACCTGGGTATGTTCGAAGTAGAGAGCTTCACTGCCATTATCCTACCCCCCAATTCGGCGGTGCTGGCGGTAGGTAAGGTGATGGAGCGTCCTGTAGTTCGGGACGGCCAGATAAAGATAGCGCAGATAATGAAGGGCACCATCTCTGTGGACCACCGGGTGGCTGACGGTGCCGAGGCGGCTCGCTTCATCGGGGAGGTAAAAAACCTCTTAGAGCACCCGGCAACTCTGTTACTTTAAGGCCGCAAATTCCCGTGCCCAAGGCCATTCTTAGGGCCTAGTGGCTTCGCCACTCTCCGCTCCTAGTGAGCGGGATATTCACGGGAATAAGCTTAGCCTTGTCTTTGAGAGCCAGCCTGGTGTACGCTCAGCAACGGTATGAGCAGAGCTAGGATTCTCATTGGCATCTTGATCGCTGTTGGCTTGGCGGCGATATTGCTAGTGGCCTCGCAGGGCGTTGTCCAGGCCCAGACAACCTTCACCGTTACCAAGACCGCCGATACTAACGACGGTGTCTGTGATGCCGATTGCTCACTACGGGAGGCGATTACCGCTGCCAATGCCTTAGCGGGGACAGACACCATCGCCTTCAACATCACCACCAGCGACCTTGGCTTCAACGCTTCTACGACTGCATTCACCATCCAGCCAGCATCTGGCCTGCCGACCATCACCAATCCGGTGATCATTGACGGGTTCACCCAACCAGGGGCCAGCCCCAACACGAATCCCCCCGGGTCTGGCATTAACGTCGTTCTGAAGATCGAGCTGGACGGGATCAACGCTGGCTCTCCATTTGTTAACGGACTCAGAATCAATGCCGGGAACAGCACTATACGCGGGCTGGTCATTAACCGCTTTAGTGGCACTGGCATTAGACTGGAAACGAACGACGGTAATATCGTCGAAGGGAACTTTATCGGCACCGATGTCAACGGCACTACAGTGCTGAGCAATAATCAGGGAGACATAGTAGTCACAAGCGGGTCATCTAATAATACTG
Source organism: Dehalococcoidia bacterium (assembly GCA_965248115.1). Lineage (GTDB taxonomy): Bacteria > Chloroflexota > Dehalococcoidia > Lucifugimonadales > CBDFII01 > CBDFII01. The sequence goes on along the minus strand of CBDFII010000004.1, from coordinate 491,974 downwards.
TAGGTGGTTCCATTCCGGGTGCTCGAAATGTTTTGTTCGGGGGTGTCCTTATCGTGACAAATGGAAACACTGTGCAAGGTAATTTTATCGGCACAGACGCCACTGGCACGGTAGGTGTATTCAAGGCTCCTTTCGGCGTGAATGTAAAAGGGGGCAGCAACAACGTCATCGGCGGAACAACGGCAGGGGCGGCTAATGTAATTTCAGGGATCGATGGTGATGGCGTCTGGATTTTTGGCAACGTCTCAGGAAACCTGGTGCAAGGCAATCACATTGGGACAGACGTGTCAGGTGCTGCTCCGTTGCCTAACACGGGCCACGGGGTTCATCTAGGCATTCCTACCGGATCCGGGCCGTCCGGTGGCAACAACACCATCGGAGGAATTCTCCTCGGCTCCTCCAACGTCATCGCATTCAACGACGTAGACGGAATATTCGTAGAAAATGGCACCGGCAACGCCATTCTGGGCAACTCTATATTCTCCAACGGGGAGTTGGGCATCGATCTGGGTGCCGACGGGGTAACCCCCAACGACGTAGGGGACGGCGACTCCGGCGCCAACAACCTACAAAACTTTCCAGTAGAGCCTGTCTCAGAATGACGTCCGTTGGCAGGCGTACTCCGACGCGAAGTATTACGCAGACGATGGGGTGAGGGATAGCTGTCAATGGCCTCAGCTCACGAGACATGACAAGGTTCCAGACCGTCAGGTAGAGGGTTGAAGATGGAGGGAGGAGCTCCACACCCGGTAGAGGGTGCGCAGGTTGAAGGCGGTGGCCAACATGGTCCACTCGGCCGCCACGTTGGCGAGGCCACGCAGCAGGAACCTACGTGCCCTCTGTTGTTCCTTGATGATTCCGAAGACCGGCTCGACCAGCTGCTTTCTCAGCCGGTACGCCTCTTTGGCGGCTAACGTGGTCCTCCAGGCGCGGTGGCGGCGTAGCACTCCGTCATGGGGCCCTATCGCCAGACTGCGGCCGGTCTCGCGGGCTCTCGTACAGACTCCGAAGGCCGGGCACGCCTGGCAGACGGCTCCAGAGGCCCGGTACAGACGCAGCGGAACTCCATTCGTATGTTGGATGCGAAGGAACTTGAGCCTCCGTCCCTGTGGACACGTAAAACTGTCGCTTTGCTCGTCATAGGTGAATCGGTCCTTGTGATACGCGTCTGTGAGGAACCGCTGCCGTGCTTCTGACACCACCACCTGCTGGCCTCGCCGGTCGCACTCCGCTAGGTGGCTCACGGCGAAGTAGCCAGCGTCGGCCAATGTCATCGGCACCCTCGTCCCGGTCGTCTCCTCCGCCTGCTCGACCATCGGCACCAGCAGGGCATTGTCATTGGCCGCATCAACCACGTCCACGGCTGTGACCACCATGCCGGCCGCTTCTCCATCGATCTCCATGGGTGAGACCATAGCCTGGACGTTGTAGCCGGCCACGATCCCCTGCCTGCCCTTCATCAGTCGGGCCTCCGGGTCGGTCAGGTTGATCCGCTTGTGGCGCTTCTGACTCCCGAGGTCGGCCATCGCCTGCCTCACCCGGTCCCTCAAGACCTCCTTGTCGGCTAACTCTTTTGGCAGATGGGCAACAGGAGCATCCTCTCCCCCTTCGTTCTGTGCCTCAAGGTCGGCTATCGCCTTCTCGAGACGCTCCAACAGACCACTCAGTCCCACAGCATCATAGCTCCTGTTCACTGAGGCGTTGGCTACCACCTTCGTCCCGTCCACGGCCTGCACCGCTAGATCCACCAACGCCATGGCCACTGCCGTGCGCACCGAGCGCTCGAACAGCTTCCTCATGGCGTGCCGATGCCCTTTGTAGAACCGCCACAGAGTGTTGTGATCGGGATGCTGCCACCCGGTCAACCACAGGTACGGAATCTGGTCGCGGCAGGCCGCCTCCAGCTTCCGGCAGGAGCGCACACCGGTCATGAAGCCGTACAGCCATACACTCAACAGTGCACGGGGATGGTAGGCTGGCGCTCCCAGGACCTCCCCGTCTATGTCCACGCCAAGCTCCGCCCAGGCATCTCGACCCAGAGCATCGACGAACTCGGCGACGAACCGCGCCGGATGATCCAACGGCAACAACTCGTCAAGCGTCGGCGGCAACATCCACATCTGCTCTCGGCCCATCGGTCGAAGCGGCATATCAGTATCCCCCCAATTGATCTCGCTTCGAAGCTACACCTGACGACATACCCATTGCCAGATCAGACTTCTGAGACAGGCTCATCAAGGACCTCTGCCGAGAGTGGGAGCACTACCATCGAGGGCACGCTTAACAGTACGGCCAGCACCCAGTTCAGGCTGGAGTTCTTCTCCAACAGCGCCTGCGATCCTTCCGGCAACGGTGAGGGCGAGACCTTCTTCGGCTTTAAGGATGTAACCACCGACGGAAACGGCAATGCCAGCTTCACAGCTACCTTCGGAGCCACGGTGGGGGTGGGCGATTTTATCACAGCGACAGCCACCGACCCAAACAACAATACGTCGGAGTTCTCTGCGTGCTTTTCAGTGGCAGCCGCACCTGTACCTACCACTACTCCTACTCCCATCCCCTCCCTCTCCCAGTGGGGTCTCATAGCCATGGCAGTATTGATGGCCTCTGTGCTGATGTGGCGGCTCAGGGCAAGGCGCCCAACTCAGGGCGGCTAACCCACAGCTCAGCCACTCCTTGCTGGCCTGCTAACCCAGGGTCATCTTGTGGCGGCTGTCCCTGGGATGTATGCTGGGGCCAACAACAAGAAACACAGTGAAGGGCCTATCCCATAGCTACCACGCAGAGCGTTACCTACCCTCGCCGTATCTACCCCCTGAGCCCTCAGGAGCTTACTGAGGAGCAGTTGGCGGTGGTCTTCGCCATGACCTCCCGGCGCCCTGAGCCCTTCGACGAGATCGCCAAACAGGTAAGCCAGGAGAAGGCGGCCCAGTTCCACGAGCGATGGGTCCTGGGATACGGACACGCCTCTGTGGCCGAGCATGCCATCATCCACATGGCGGTTGAGAACATCTCGCGTCTGGCCTGCGACACTCTGGAGGACAATCGTCTGGCCTCCTACACCGAGAAGTCCTCCCGATACCAGGTGCTGCCCCAGGGGTACTATCACGTGCCGGCAGAGTTAGACGGCAATGAGCCTCTAAAACGAGTTTACATAACCACTTGCGACCGCCTCTTCGAGAGCTATCCACGCATGATAGACGGCGTTAAAGAGTACCTGAGGACAGTGCATCCCCAGCGTGAGGATGAGAGGGACTCGGCCTACAACCTGCGCCTGAGGCGGGAGGCCACCGATAGCTGCCGTTTTCTACTCCCCGCCGCCACCCTTACCAACGTGGGTGTTACCATCAACGCCCGCCTCATGGAGCACGCCATTACCAAGCTCCTTTCCTCGGAGCTGGCTGAGGAGCGTGCCCTGGGCGAGGAGCTTGGGGAGAAGGGGCGAGAGATTACACCCACCCTTATTAAGTATGCCGACCGCAACGAGTACCTTGAAGCATCCCGCCAGCGTCAGCAGGACTGGGCGGCGACTTTGAGTGCCACCGGAATAAACACGGAGATGGAAGAGGTAAGGGTGACGTTGGTCGACTACGACTCCAATGCAGAAGAACGGCTGGCGGCGGCATTGCTGTATCGCTTCTCCCATCTCCCCTATGCCCAAGTGTGGCAGCGTGCCCAGGAGATGGGTACCAGAGAGCAGCAAGACCTTATAGCATCTTGCTTAGACAGGTTGGGACCCCACGACTCTCCAATGCGGGAGCTGGAGATGGTGGACTACACCTTTGAGTTTCTTATGGACTACGGGGCCTACCGGGAGTTCAAGCGCCACCGTATGCAGAGCTACATCCCCCAGCCCCTGACCGTGGATAATCACTATATAATACCCGAGCTGATAGTTAAGGCGGGCCTACAGCAAGAGTTTGAGCAGGCTATGGAAAAGGCGGAGGAAGGATATCGCAAGGTTTCTGGGGAGTACCCAAAGATGGCCCAGTATCTGGTGACTCATGCCCATAAGCGGCGGGTGCTGACAAAACTAAACCTGCGGGAGTGCTACCATCTGTTCAAGTTGCGTACCCAGCCCCAGGCCCACTTCTCCATCCGGGAGCCCATGGAAAAGGCTATGAAGCTGGCTGTGGATACCCACCCTCAACTGTTCAGGCACCTGCGCCTTCGCGAGTACCCCTCGTGGTGGCCCTTTGACGTCCCGACGGTCTCGTAGTTTTCTTTGCCCTTAATCATCGTTGCCGGTTAGAGCTATTCCAAACCGAGGGCAGTAAAGACCTCCAGGAGCTGAGAGGGGTTGCCCGGCTGGAACCAGGGGATGGAGTGAATTACCGTACCGTCGGTGTCAATAACAAACACCGCCCTGTTACTTCGTTTGCCGTCGTCGCTTAACGTACAGTAGAGCTTGACTGTCTCCAGGGAGGGGTCGCTGGCTAGGGGGAAGGGAAAGGTACCCAGGCGGCTTTCCAATACCCGGTGAGACTCTTGGTCGTCGGCGCTAACCGCCAACACCCGAGCTCCCAGCTCCCTTACCGTATCGTATTCCTCCTTAAAGGAGGAGAGCTGCTGGTTTCAACCGGGAGTGTTGTCCTCCATGTAGAAGGTGAGGATCAACTTATTATTCTGGAGTAGCTCCTCCAGAGAAACGTCCCCCCTGGTGGTAGCCAGGCGAAAATGAGGTGCCTGTTGTCCCTGTTGCACCATCAGTCTGAGCTATCCTTACCTGAGACTAGTCGGACTGCCAGGTGGGCCACTCTCTCTCCTAACTGCTGTGCCTGCTCCCGATCTTCCAATGAGACCTCTCCCGCGGCGGTGACCCCGTAATAGGAGCCCGAAATTCGCATCCGTTGGCTCCACGGTAGGCCCACAATAATCATTCCGCAGGCTAGCATCCAGTGAATGAGGCTCAGAAGGGTAAATTCCAGGCCCGAATGACGCCCTCGTCCGGTAGCAAAGGCAGCGCCCACCTTGCCCGCCAGCACTCCTTCCTCCCAAAGATCGCCCTGGTCGTCCAGCCAGCTTTTGAAAGCGCCCGTGATGCCACTCCAGTTAGGCGAGCCCACGATGATGGCGTCGGCAGCCAGAATATCCTGACGTGTGGCTTGAGGTATCCGTCTTATGATTGCCTGGGCCGCCTCTACTTTGGAGACTCCCTCGGCCACCTCTGTGGCTAGACTATCCATCAGTGGGCCGTGGCTATCGTAAAGGACCAGGACCTTTATCTGCATAGGGAATTCTACGTTACCCTGGTGCTCTGGGCAGGGGAAGTATATCAGTAAGGGTCCTCTTCTACCAGCAGTCTTTTACGTTAGCAGAAGATAACCTGAGTCCACCCTAGCTGCTAGTAACCGAAAGGACCTGTGTCCTCTTCGCTACTGTTAGGAGTGGGTGTGGCGACTGCGGGATTCCCAGCCAGTGTCTCGACAACTGTGACGGTCGCCTTCATAGAGGAATGAAATCTGCAAAAGTATTTGAAAGTCCCTGTTTGATTGAAGGTAAAGGGGAAGGAGTTTCCCTCTCCAAGGGTAGGGCTATCCCACAATCCCGTTTGAGCGCCGGGTTGGCTGGAAGTAGTGGTGTGGGGCAAATCGGCTCGGTTGGTCCATGTAACTGTGGTACCTACCCTAATGGTGATATCTTGGAGAGCGAAGTTCACGATGTCGGCGGAGACTTCCTTTGGTGGGGGAGGTGGTGTGGGGGTGGGTGTAGGTGTGGGAGTCGGGGGAGGCGTGGAGGTAGGAGTGGGCGTTGGTGTAGGCGTGGAGGTAGGAGTGGGCGTTGGTGTAGGCGTGGAGGTAGGAGTGGGCGTTGGTGTAGGCGTGGAGGTAGGAATGGGAGTGGGTGGTGTTGATGCAGGTGATGGGTCTATTACGGTTGTAACACTCTCCATGACCAGATCTATAATGTCCAGCCCGATTGATATTGGGTCGAGAGAACCTAAACGTTCTCGCTTGACTACCGCCAAAGCCTGGGTACCTGGTGGCAAACCCAGTTCCTCGGAAGGAACTACAACGGCCCAAGTTCTGAAACGTCCTTCCAGTGCCTTAGCTTCCTCGTTCTGATGGATGGAGGAGGCTGCCACCATGAAACGCGCCTGATTTACTGTAGAGGGCGTAGATATCCACGCTACCGAGGCCTCTAAGGTAACATCAACAGGTAGGTTGGTTTGGCCTCCAGAAGCAGTCCGAACATTCTCCTGAACACTAAAGGTGGTGCCCAAGATGTTACCTTCGAATGTTACAATGCGGTCCTCTGGGGAAATTATCGATATGTCCGTGATCTCTCGTGCTAAAGGGAAGTTAACATCTACGATATATAGCACAGGGACATCGGGGGGTCTCGTATCCGAAACCACTAAATCTTCGACAAACGGTTCGTCTAAGAATGAGTCCACCAACTCTAAAAATCGTCGAGCTATGTTTGATGGGAGGACTATAGCGTCCACTGTAGCCAGGGAATCAACCCAAAAACGGTCTGGAGCAAGGTCAAAGAGGTATAAACGAGGCTGGTTTCCGGCCGAAATCAGCAAGTCCACTGTGTCACCAGTCGGCGTTTCAGCCAGTTTGCGGGCATTATCCCGCACTTCTCTGTACAGGGCTGTCCCAGACTCATCAGCTAGCAAGACCCCGGCTGTTACGTGCTGGACTATTCCACCCTCATCCAATACTGTGGATACCAATCTCAGATTTGAGCTTACTTTGACTAGCTCAAACTCTAGAGCCTGAAGGTTACCCACTACTGATTCCACTGATTCTTGTCTTCCACTAGTGACCAATTCACGTGGCTGCTCAGCTATCACCAACTGCACTAGCTTGTCGGCTAAATTAGCGTTGCCTATTGCATTACCTGTTACTGTAACTGTTCCGGCTCCCAACAATTGGTCTGCGAACAGGATTGTTATTCCCTCTTGATTTAGAATTATATTGGGCACTACGGGACGCCCTTTAGGAATAAGGGCCACTATTTGGTCGACCGTTGACTTAAGGGAGCTGGGAACACCCAGCGAGGCGCCTTCCACTTCAACAGTTCGCCATGTGGTTGGATCAGTTATCACTGGTGTAGCTGTTGGTGTTGGTAACGACACTAGTGTGGCTGTGGGAGTCGGAGATGGTAACGACACTAGTGTAGCTGTGGGGGTGGGTGTTGGCAGTACTGGAGTAAGTGCGCCTGTGGCTGTCGCTGTCGGTGTGGGGGTGGGTGTTGGCGATACTGGAGTAAGTGCGCCAGTGGGAGTCGGTGTTGGAGTGGGGGTGGGTGTTGGCGGTACTGAAGTAAGTGCGCCAGTGGGTGTCGCCGTCGGTGTGGCGGTGGGTGGGGAGGTTGGAGTAGGTGTAGCGGTTGGGGTGGGCTGAGGAGCCGCGCAAGCCAAGGCTACCAAGAGGACCGCTATCATTGTTACTAACAGTCTAAATGCCATTCGTTAGATTCACTCCTTATTGAGAGTTCCTTTAGTATTACGCTTTGCTTCGTCTATTGGATGTGGAAAACATTGTTCAGCAGAAGATTCTCTCACAATGGCACGGCGATATGTCAATAGCTACCCGTTTGCGGCGAAGGAACTTCTTGGAATGGCGTGTCCATTTTGACAACCTGAAAAAAGGGTATTTGCCACGGAGATCGATACTACCAGGATGTTCACCCCCGATGGAAATAGTAAGGCCCTACAAATAGTTTGGCAGGCGCTATGCAGAATTCTTAGAGGGTGTGTTAACGTGTATGTCATGCGGGCTGAGAAGGCCTGCACAGTTTTGAGACCTCCCACCGTAACTACGAGTAGAGTATGTCCACCAGCCGAGGAAAGTCCCGCCGAACTGGTAGCGAACAGGGTAGAAGAGGATCCCCAGGTAGAGAGTCACCTCGAATTGGTCACCGAGACCGAGGCGCCGGCCGAGTTGCCAGTAGAGGAGCCCCTAGGCAACGCGGCCGAGATGCTCGAAAACCTCCACGTCTGGGACTTCTTCGCCGTCTAGCGGTTCGCATCGATCGAATTGACTGGCGATATAAGATCCAGATCATCGTGGCCTACTCTGTGGCCACGGTGGTGGCCATGTACCTTCTTCGTCCCTATCTGACGGACTTGGGTAACTGGGGTTACCTTGGGGCCTTCATCGTCAATGGAGCCAGCAGCGCTACCATCCTATTTCCTGCCCCTGGGGGCCTTCTAGTGGCAGTGATTGCGCAGGACTTCAATGCTACTCTAATAGGCGTAGCTGCAGGGTTAGGCGGAACAGTGGGCAGTGTAACGGCCTACCTGGCAGGCGCAATGAACAGCTCCAACGTGGAGCGTTGGCGCTGGGGGGCGGCCCTTCAGAGGCTTATGGGGCGTTTCGGCGGTCTTATTATTTTCCTCTTTGCCCTCATACCTTTTCTTCCCGGAGATGTGAGCAGCATCATCGCGGGGGTTACCCGATACTCATTCCGTAAGTATGTGCTCTTTCACGGTCTAGCCAGCGTGATTCAAATGATCGTTATCGTGAATGTAGGAGTTGAACTGTTAGACGTTCTGGAGAGATGGCTTTCTGAATGGTTACAATCGTTGAGGGGTGAGCTAGTATCCTGAGCCGTCGCCAGACCCCTTTATAAGCCTTTGGAAGAGTTGATCCCAACCCTCTCTGGGTCCGACGCCGTACCCCGTCCTGAAGGTGATAACTCCATCTCTCCCTATTGCCACCTTAGTGGATCGTACGGTGACCCGCAGGTCAGTGATCAACTGTCGCGGAGCCTCAACCACCGGCCAGGGGTAGCCTTGACGTGCCTTATCTTCCTCCAGTTCGGCCTGGCTCATCGTTGGGTCCACACATATGGCATAAAAGTCCACATGGGCTTGGTACTGGGGGTAGATGGTTTTAAGCGACCGTAACTCGGCGCGACAGGTGGGTCACCAAGGGGTATAGAAGAAGAGCATCACCGGGTTTCCATCAGACTTGATAGAATCCCGGCTCACCAGCGTGCCGTTGGAAAGGGTGAAGGTGAAGGGGGGTGCAAGGTCAGCTACCCTTGTCCCCACGGAATGCTGGGTAGCTGTTGTGGTGTCCAATGGGGGTGAGGGTGTTGGGAAGCTCTTCTCTGTGGATTCCTCTTGTATTGTGGGCTGGGAAGGGATAGTGATGCTCTCGGAGCCGGTGCAAGCCACCGCAAGGATCACCATAAGTGGGCCGAATACTACAAGCCTTGATGCCGTAGCTAACAGCCCTCGTCTCCTACTATTTTGGCCTAATCGATGGTATTGGGACATCGCAGACTATTACGTACCCCAGGGTTATCTAGATCAACGGGAATCTTCCCATGCAGCATAATCTTGGTGGCGAGATAATGCCAGTGGATTAAGGCTCCCGTTGGTCCGTTTTACTTCCTGATGCAGTCATTGCGATGTGGGAGAAGGCCGAGTTTGTGGTGGCACCGTGCCAGTGATTCTCACCGGCTGGGCAGTGGACGAGGTCACCTACTGTCACCACTATCTCTTCCTCTTCGGTTACCACCCTGCCGGTCCCCTTGGTCACGATGATTACCTGGTCAGTAGTGTGAGTGTGGAATTTGGTTCGAGCGCCTGGGCTAAAGTTCACCATGAACATAATGAAGTATTTACCCATATCCTCGCTCAACAGAGTTTGGCGCGTCACCGGTCCCCCGGTGAATAGAGGGCTTTTGTCCTCGGCAGCGGCCTCTTCGATCTTTATATGTTTCATGCGTATCTCCCTCAATAGGTTTAAAGTTTTGCCCACTTCATGCTCTTGTGATAGTTGATCCCTAGCTGGGGCGTCGAATGGACTCAAGGGTAGTGAGTGTAGGAGGTGGTGTCAAGAGCGTCTTTCGCGAGGAAAGAGTGTCTCAAAGGAGTAGTTTGGATATCTAGATATTTCGTGTGTTTATAACCATGAATAAGTGAGGGAGAGGACATCTTGAGGCGATTGACCCTCTCAGGGAGGGCAACTACAATTCAATGCTGGGTCTCATAGCCAAGTATCGATATGCGGTTGGTGAGAGGTGCTCTTGAAATTACCCCGAGACTCGGTATCACCAGCTAGCCTCAATCTGATGAGGGATTGTCCTCGCTGCTTTTGGCTTGAGCTGGTACAGGGTATAAAGCGCCCTAGGGGGCCCTTTTCCACCCTTCCCAGCCGCTTCGACATCATGATCAAGGAGTATTGCAAGCCTTACAGGGGAGGGACTGGCCTGCCCCCCCTTGTTGAGCGGGGCTGGCATTGCAGGGAGACTGGTGGATCCCTCCCTCAAGGGCTGGACTGATCCTAAAACGGGGCTTAAGGTGACGGGGCGCCTGGACGAGTGCCTGGAGAATCCGGAGGGAGAATATGCACCCCTGGATCACAAGACACGGGGGAAACCTCCCGAGTGGGTACACTATACCTACCAGGTGCAGATGGACGTTTACACATTGCTACTTAAAGGCAACGGGTATCCCATATCTGGCCAGGCGATACTGGTGTACTATACCTACGACGAGAGTGATCTTGACCACGGCATCTCCCTGTCTGTGACGCCCATTACCCTTTCAACTGATCCTGATGCCGCCCTCAAACTTGTGTACCGAGCAGCGAACATTCTAGTCCAGGCGGACCCTCCAGAACCTTTTCAAAGCTGCCAATACTGCGGGTGGGTTGCCACCGCCGGTCGCTGGGCGATAGGAGTGGATTAGGTTGGACATATTGCTGGCCACCACCAACGTGGCCAAGGAACAAAGGCTGAGAAATCTGCTTGACGGTTTGCCACTTCACGCGCGAACTCCTAACGATGCCGGTCTTTCCTACTGGGAGGGGCCCCACGAGCTGGGTATCTCCCACAAGGAGAACGCATGCCTAAAAGCAGAAGGCTGGTCGCAAGCTGCCAGGACGCTCGCTATCGCCTCTGATGGAGGGTTGGTGATCCCGGTCTTGGGTCACCGTTGGAAGAGCGTGCTAACCCATCGCTTTGCCGGAGAGGAGGCCACCGACCGAGATCGAGCACTACAACTGTTGCAGCTTATGGAACCCTACACCGGGAAGGAGCGGTGTGCCAGTTGGGTGGAGGCTCTGGCCATCGCCGATGAGGGGCGGACCCTGGCTTCGTGGCAGGTGGAGGGCCCCTCTGGTCTTGTGGTAGAAATCCGCCCCAGTGAAACTGTGACTTCCCACAAGGGATTCTGGGTGTTCGACATATGGTATCTTCCCCAGTTTGGCAAGACCTATAATCAGTTGGACCAGGAGGAGTTGGTGAAGATCAACGATCATTGGAGTCAGCTTACGGCCTACGTGAAGGATTTTTTCCTAGAGCGGTACTTTGGGCCCAGTCGCTGAAAAAGGTGTAGAGGTAACTCAATGAAGAGCAAAGTGTCCTTGAGCTTTGACCAGATGGTCGCAGACATTCCCGACGGTGCGACCATCATGTTTCCTGGGTTTGCTGGCCCTGGTACGCCCAGGAATCTCATTGCCGCGCTGTTGCGCCAAGGAGCCAAGAACCTCACGGGCATCACCAACCGAGCTGGTATCCCCGATGGCCAGGTAGATTTGGGTCTCTTGGTTAGCGCCCGGCGGTTTAGGAAGATGATTTGCGCCTTCACCGCCTCTCCACATCCCTCTACTGTTACCCCCTTCGACCAGCTCTACCAGGCCGGCGAGATCGAAGCAGAGCTGGTTCCTCAGGGTACCTTGGCCGAGCGGATACGGGCCTCCGGGGCGGGAATCGGAGGCTTCTATACGCGGGTTAGTGTAGGCACGGAGCTGGCCGAAGGGAAAGAGCATCGCGTGATCGGTGGGCAGGAGTACGTGCTCGAGTACCCCCTCTACGCCGACTATGCTTTCGTTAGAGCGTGGCGCGCCGATGAGTGGGGCAACCTCCAGTACCGCCTCGCGCAACGGAACTTCAACCCTATCATGGCCATGGCTGCCAAGGAGACCTTTGTGGAGGTAGAGGAGGAGATTCTAGAGCCGGGCTCCTTCGACCCTGACCACGTTCACACGCCCGGTATTTTTGTAGACCGCATTGCCAAGATTCCTTCCGACGGTATTTGGGACATGGTCGTGCGCCGGTAGCAATGCCCACGGGGAGAAGGATTGGAATGGCAAAGGCTGGATTAACCCGAGCTCAGATGGCCGCTCGGCTTGCGATGGAGTTCGAGGATGGGTGGGTGGTAAACTTGGGAATCGGCATACCTACCCTATGCTCCAACTATTCCTACGAGGGCAAGAGGGTCATTTTCCAGTCGGAAAACGGTGTCATCGGCTATGGGCCTCTGGTGCCCGAAGGCCAAGAGGATCTCCACCTGGTAAATGCTGGTGGTCAGTATGTGAGCCTCGTGCAGGGGGCTTCTATCGTGCACCACGCCGACTCCTTTGCCATCATCCGTGGAGGCTATATAGACGTCGCCGTGCTGGGCAGCTATGAGGTGGCCGAGAACGGCGACTTCGCCAACTGGAAGACCCTTGGCCGCAAGGGGGGAGGCATCGGCGGTGCTATGGACCTGGCGATGGGAGCCAAGAGGGTGTTCATTGTTATGGAACACACCACCCGAGAGGGCCAGCCCAGGCTTGTGAGACGGCTTAGGTTGCCTGCCACAGCACCGGGCGTGGTGAAGTTGGTAATGACAGACTTGGGACTCTTCAAAGTTACTCCCCAGGGCTTTTTACTGCGGGAAATAGCCCCGGAGTACAAACCCGAGGAAGTACAGGAGAGGACTGAAGCGCGTCTGATAATACCATCCGACCTGAGGCAGGTTCAGTCCTAAGGCCAGATGATGGAGCGCTGAAATGGCTTTATCAGGTGTTGCAGAAATAGAGACATTTCATTTACTCCTCACTGGAATTAGTAGCAGAGCCTGCACCTACATCCTCATTGGCCAGGGTGCTCAGGGCCGATTCCAGTAGATCAAGCAGTCGGGTCTCCATCTCCTGTTGCATTGGCCCGAGGTTTTGCTTTGCGGCCCGTAGGTCCAACTTTTGGGCCCGTTCCTGCTCATAGAACTCTTCCAGCTCTAATTCCATCTGGTGAATTTGCTCTTCCAATGGGTGCAGCTCCAGTTGGTTTATAGCGGCAAGTTGCTCCTGGAGCTTCTGGCGCTCCCTCTCGACCTCAATATGTACGGTTCCCATCTTCTCTTGCATCTCCTCCTCTAAAACGCGCCATCGATCCTGAAGGAGGTACCTGCGGTCGTCCAGCGACCACATAGATTGCTGGAACTCCTCTTGGAGCGCCCGCATCTCCGCTTCCATCCTCTGGTATAGCTGGTGTATCTCCTCCTCAAGGGCAAACATCTGCTGCTCAAGCTCCTGGGTTTGAGAATGTAATTGGGACTCCCCCCGAACTTGAATCTCCTCCAGCTTGTTGTGGAGAGCCTCTATGGGTGCCCATCCATTCCGGGGGAGGTTCTCTAGCTGCATCTGAAGCGAACGCATCAGCTCCTCTTTAGGACGGATAGTCGTGTCATAGAAGGTACGCAGTGCGTCCTCCTTCTCTTGGAACCTCTGCCTAAGCTGCCAGTTTTCCTCCTCGAACTGGCGCTGCAGATTCTCTCGGTTTTGGTAGAGCTGCCGCTCCTGCTCCTCCACATTCAAGTAGAGCCGGCGCAACTCCTGCTCTAGCTGATGGAGTTGCTGCTCGAGGCCCTCAGCCTTGGCACGGAGATGGTTGTCATTCTGGCTGATCTGGGCCTCTAGCTCCTGTATCCGTTGCCTTACACGGTCTGCATCTGGTGAGTCGGCAGGAATTCCGGCGATCTTGATGTGTAGCATCTGAAGTTCGTTGTGGAGAGTTTCTAGGTAAGCCCAGTCGTTTTGGTACAGCTGTTCTAGCTGCATCTGGATTGAACGCTTCAGCTCTTCTGTGGGAAGGATCGTCGTTTCACGCAGGGCGCGTAGCGTATTCTCCTTCTCTTGGAATTGCTGCGAGAGCGTCCAGTTCTCGGAATCAAACTGGCGCTGGTGATCCTCCATGGACTGGTAGAGCTGGCGCTCTTGCTCCTCCATATTTCGATAGAGCTTGTGGAGTTCCTCTTCAAGGGGGAAGAGTTGCCTTTCTAGGCCTTCAGTCTGGTCGTGGAGTTGGGTCTCAGTCCGGGCGATTTCGGCTTCAAGCTCTTGAATTCGTTGGCGTAGAGGGGCGGCATCACTATCCTCTCTGGCTGTGGTTGAGGGGCTATCTGTAGTTGCCCAACCATTCTGGTAGAGCTCTTCTAGCTGCTTCCGGAGTGAATGCGCCTGCTCTTCTTTCTCACGGATAGTCGTCTCCTGCAAGACTCGCAGAGCCTCCTCTTGGAGGTGGAACTGCTTTTCAAATTGGCGCCCCTCGTTCTCCAGATTGCGCTCCTCTTCCTCCAACTCCCGCATGCGGGCACTGAATTCTTGCTGCAGTACGGAGAAGGTCTCTCCATCTGGGAAAAGAGACTGTAGTTGCTGCTCCAGGGGCTCGATCTTCTCTCGATAAATGACCCGGCTCTGGCGGGCGAGGCCTTTGATCTCTCGTTCACGCGGCTCGATCTCGTCCTGTTGGAGCTGATCCAAGGCGGCAAGACAGGGTCGGATCTCTTCATCCTGAATCCTCTGCATCTCTCGGGTGGTCTCAAGAGCCTGCTGGGCATCCTCGATAGCTATAAGGTCGCATCCAACAGTCAGGGTCATCGCCACTAGAGCAGAGATGAAAACACCGCGGAATGGTCTAGACTTGATTCCCGATATTCTCCACATGGAATCTACCCCCATCAGATTTTGTTTCTCGGCTTTTCGTTGCTCATCCCCTTTCGGTTAAGGGGGCCGATTGCATAGAGGACCTTCGTCGGCCTAGGAGGTGAGTCTGGGTGTCGCTGAGAGCTCTTGCGCTTCTTCGCAGGACTCCCTCAAGGCCGAGTGAATTTCGACGCTGCATGTATTCAGTATGTGTAGGTGCGAGTTAATCTTCATCACCTAATAGGGGGATCGATAGGATGAAAAAATATGTCACGCTAAAGGTCTATTCGTGTGACACAAAAGGATGACGCGGGTAGATTACTATCGACGTTTGAAGCCGAGGAAAAATGTGATGACCTACCGGGTTATCACCCAGGGTTCCTACAGAGGGAGATCGTTATGGAGCACAAGCCTGAAGAAGAAGCGCGTTAATGCGCCAGCTTATCCAGAGCCCTTAACAGCAATATTTTCGACAATTTTGGTCTCGTTACCGACATTAACAGTAATGGTATAGGTACCATCGGGGAGGTAGAGGTTGTCGCCAAAGTGAGGTTCGACCACACGGTGCTTTGATATCAAACACGCCGTCACGAAAGCAACTCTTTGCGACGTTCCTGTCGCCTGGTCTGTGGCCAATCCTCGAGAAGATCCTGTTGCCAGGTCTGTGATCGTGACTGTGGGAATCACGTCTTTCACTTTAGCTCCGCTGCTCTTGTCGAATATATGGACTTCGAAATGGTGATTGACTGGCTGTCCTTGGTCCATCATCGACATGATCGGGAAGGATGTCATCATGGTTATCAAGGGGCCGATGCCTAGCTCAATCCTGTAAGATGTAGTCTGAGTCATTTGCCACTGAGGTGCAGAATCTACATCCTGCATTAACGCTGTGGGCGTTGCTTTGGGCGTCGCTGTTGGCTCTGGCCCACCCCCACAGGCAGCGAGGACAAGGCCAAGGATAAGGATAACCAAGGGACCGCCTAGCAGAAGAGATCTTATGCGCGATATACCCATGACCCACCTTGGTTTGTATCCCTCTACCCTTAACACAAACTACCTCGACTTTATTCTGGCTTTCTCATATCAGGTTCGTTGTGATATTGGAAAGTGGCAGCACACCCGCACCACTAAGACCCCTATTTAGCCCGCACCCGGCTAAACATTCCCCGAACAACCTGAGATAGAGGACGTCGGCGCCTTTGAAGGTGTTCGGCTACCAACTGGGCGGCCTGGGGTGTTCCATAGATCAGGGAGGCAGACCATTTGCGCAGGGTCTCATAGTTAATAGCGCCAGTTTGCCACTCAGGAACAAGGGCGTTGACGGGCTGCCAGCCCTTTGATCCTCTCGGGCGTACTAGGACTGTGCCCCCCGCCTCCAGCACCAACAGAGTTCCTGCTGCCACGTCCCACAGGTGGGGGCCTGTGGTCAGGACGTACTTGAAGACGCCAAGGGCGGCCATTGATAGCTCGTAGGCAATGCTGCCGGTGTGCCTTAC
Organism: Dehalococcoidia bacterium; assembly: GCA_965248115.1. Classification (GTDB taxonomy): domain Bacteria; phylum Chloroflexota; class Dehalococcoidia; order Lucifugimonadales; family CBDFII01; genus CBDFII01. The sequence continues at coordinate 475,824 of CBDFII010000004.1, read as the reverse complement.
TTCCCCTACCTTGCCTCGCATGCCTTTACGAAATCGGTACACGGCCCCAAAGGAGGTAGGCAAGCTGCTCAGCCGGTTGCTTTCGGATATCTGGGTCTTCTCGCCTATACTAAGGGGGTCTCCCTCCACAAAAGCACCTCCACCCTTTCGGGCGTGGAGCACGACGCCTCCTCCGGATGAAGGCCAGGGTATATATAGGGCACCTACTACAGGAATGCCCTGGTGCAGCACCCCAATAGAGACGGCATACAGTGGAAGTCCGTTGAGGAAGTTTGTTGTGCCGTCCAGAGGGTCCAGTACCCATACCGTGTCGGGGGCTGGTTCCTTCTGCTCTTCGCTATCCTCTTCCGACAGTATGCCATGCTCAGGGAAGGACCTGGATATAGCCTCCTTGAGGTATTCCTGGCTCTCACGGTCGGCCGTAGTGACTGGGTCTCGCTCCCTCTTCTGTTTGTACTCCACCTCAATGCTCTTACCGAAATATCGGGCCAAGATATCTCCGGCCTTCCGTGCCATTGATACAGCCTCGGCTTCAATGTTGGTTAGAAGGTTCTCATCCGGGAAGGTATTCAATACAGCTTTGCCATCCCTTCTTATATAGCCAACGGGCCTGCTATTCTATATCTTTAGAGAGATATTTGCATTAATTGGCTATCGAGCCGCAAAGGAGCTTATAGCGAGATTGATGCCCTCTCGGTTTTACAATGGAGCTAGAGAGTGATAGCTGCTGACCACTGCCTCTTAGCGATGGACGAAGAGAATGGACTGTGAAACGGTGCTATCGGGAAATAGGCGGCAGGATAGGTGAGCCTGCGGTGCCACGTTAATGAGGTGTAGCTGATGGCTGGCTGCACGGGATAGAGAAGATGGCTTTTGACAAGCGATTCTACCGATGTTAAGGTGCGCTCGACAGGAGGAGTTATGGACTTTGGAGTTAGCTTGCCAAACACAGGCCCGCAAACTCGTGAGCAAGTGGTGGACCGGCTTCGAACCGTAGCGCAGCAGGCCGAAGCTTTGGGGTTTCGCTCCCTTTGGGTCGGAGACCATATAGTAATTCCCACTCAAGTGACCAGTGAATATCCTTATTTCGGAAAATTTCCGCAGAAGCCTGATACTCCCTACTTGGACCCGATGACGGTGCTGAGCTATGTGGCAGCTTGCACCTCAACCATTCGCCTGGGAACAGGAGTTTACATTATTCCCTACCGCCACCCGATGATTACGGCTAAGATGGTCTCCACCCTCGATGTACTCTCCCAAGGACGGGTAATCTTCGGTGCAGGTGTGGGGTGGATGGCCGAGGAGTTCGCCCTTCTCGATGCTCCGTACCATGAGCGCGGTGCCCAAACTGATGAATACCTTCGCGCGATTAAAGCATTATGGACCGAGGAGGAGCCGAGTTTTGAGGGGCGTTATCACACATTTTCCCACCTGAGAATGGAGCCCAAGCCTGTCCAGAAACCTCACCCTCCGATCTGGATCGGAGGCCATAGCCGGAATGCTTTTCGTCGGGCGGGGACACTAGGAGATGGCTGGTATGGCCATGCATGGTGGCAGGACCCCGAGGCGCTGCCCCGGGAAATCCAAACCATCAAAGAGGCGGCTGAGAGTGCTGGGCGTGATCCCAGATCTTTGACCTATGCGGCGATGGCCATGGTGAAGAGCTTTGAGGATGTGCTCCGCTCCCTGCCCCAGTACGAAAAAGCTGGCCTTAATCATGTAGTGCTGGGATTTTTTAACTTTGACAGTGCTAGATGGTTCGATATGCGTGAGAGAAGTTTCGAGGAAATTCTGCGGCTGATGGAGTGGTTTGCGAGGGAAGCAGGTTTGAGTCGAGAGAAGAGCTAAACTCTCCCCCAGTCAGCACGCTTCTGCCCCCATTATTGCCCTCTGCCACCGCAGTTAGCCATTTCCACACACCGATACACTCAGGGATAAATAAGACTACAGAACCACTCATGGTGAGCTTGTCGAACCATGAGTGCATGGGACAGAGGCAATCCTATCACCTTGAGAATGTCGAAGGATGAAGGGCTATTTTCATCGCAGCTATTGCCGTTAGAGGGACAGGTGTCTGAGAAAATAGGGGTATTGGAGGATGTTTCTAACTACCGTTGGGTAGTCATAGGAGTTTGGCTCCTGAGCAGTGTGGTTGGTCTTATGGTGGTGTTCAACCTGGGGATTCTCTTGCCGGCTATAAGCTCAGAGCTTCACCTATCACCTAGCCAGCAGGGTTTGCTGAGCTCGTCCGCTCTTTGGGGCAACCTGGCCCTGGCAATCCCATTGAGCTGGTGGACATCCCGGTACGGCCCAAAGATACTCACCACAATCACTATGGTGCTGGGGACTCTCTTCCTCTTTCTCCAGGGCTGGGCCCCTGCTTTTGCTATCCTTCTTGTTGGCCGACTTGTTTTTGGAGTCACTCTTATCGCTAGGCAGCCAGCACGAGCTCTCCTAATGCAACAATGGTTTCCCCCAAGGCAGATAGTGCTGGTCAACAGCGTGGGTAATGCCCTCTTCGGCCTAGTTATGGGAGGTGGGTTGGTGGGAGCACCCTTTATCCTCCGTGGACTGGGCGACGACTGGAGAGCCATACTTCATCTTTTTGGAGCTCTCTTCGTTGTGCTGACCATCCTCTGGGTAGCACTGGGGAGGGAGCGTGTGACTGGAGCGTATCAGAGACGGGAGGTTTCTCAGAAGACTAATCTCCTAAGGGGAGCTCTCTCTCATCGAGACCTTTGGGTGGCGGGCTTTGGCTTTCTGGGGGCGACTGTGGCTTGGTCTTCTTTCCTTACCTTCTTTCCAACGTTTATGCTGGAAACTTACCAGGTATCTTTGCAATGGTCCGGAGCAGTCCTGGCTTTGGGCATCTTTGTAGGGGGTATCACCGGACTTCGGCTCAGTCACCTGTTCATGACCACAGGAAACGGGAACCGTATCCTCTTGACATCGGGGATTCTCATGATGGCTACCTACGTGAGCATGACCCAGGTCGGCTCCCTGCCTGTCCTGGTATTATTGGCGCTTTTCAATGGAATAGCTTGGGGCTTCTGGCCTATCCTAATGACAGTGCCCTTTCATCTCCCGGGCATCCGGCCCCGAGAGGTTGCCGTGGCCATAGGTTTCATTATGACGATGGTATCTGCGGGGCAAGCCCTGGGTCCCCTGGTGACGGGCGTGATTCAGGAGGCTTTGGGGGATTTGCGATTGGCCCTCCTGATCGTGAGCTTTTCCGCCCTATTCCTAAGTGTTGCTGGGGTTCTGATACGTCTCAGTTCCAGGGGATTAGTCACGGATCGCGCTAACGTGGCCTATCAAGGTTAGCTGGACGGCTGGTGTCTTGGTCCTTGACCTCTAACGCAGTTTTCGGAAAAAGTCGCGGATGTCCTCGGCAAGCAGCTCCGGCTCTTCTAGAGCGGGGAAGTGGCCCCCCCTGGGCATCTCAGTCCAGTGCTGGATGTTGTAGGAGCGTTCAGCCCACTCCCGTGGTGGGTGGTTTATCTCCTTTGGGAATAGAGCCACAGCGCAGGGCACCTGAATCCGCTCTCCCTCCTTGAAACTCCACGGGTTACGCTGAGCCTCGTAGTAAAGGCGTGTGGAAGAGTTGATGGTCTGAGTTACCCAATAGATGGTAACGTTGGTAAGAAGCTCATCCTTGGTGAAGCGCCGTTCCACATCGCCATCACAATCGCTCCAGGTGCGGAACTTCTCAACGATCCAGGCGGCAACACCCACTGGTGAGTCATTCAGCGCATAAGAGAGGGTCTGGGGCTTGCTCCCCTGAATATGGGCGTAGCCACCTTCGGCCTGCCGCCAGCTCTTCATCTTGTCAAACATCGCCTGCTCTTTTTGCGACACCTCTCGGGTGCCAGGGCCTAAGTAAGGTGGGATTGAGGATAACGAGTCTGTGTGAATACCTATTACCTGGTCGGGGTGAGCGAAGCCGATGCGGGCAGTCACGCCGGCCCCCCAGTCACCACCCTGGGCACCAAAGCGACGGTAGCCCAGTCCTTCCGTCATTAGCTGTGTCCAAAGGTCGGCCATCTTGAAGATGCCCATTCCTGCTTCCGTCGGGCGGTCCGAAAACCCGTAGCCTGGCATAGAAGGCACTACCACGTCGAAAGAGTCCGCCCGGTCTCCTCCGTGGCTTGCAGGGTCAGTAAGCAGAGGTATGATCTTTAGCATCTCCGAAAAGGAGCTGGGCCATCCGTGGGTGATGATAAGAGGCATAGGGTTGGGGCCCTTGCCACGTTCGTGGATAAAGTGGATACCAAGTCCATCTACGTTGGCGCGAAAGTTGGCGAAGGAGTTGATGGCCTCCTCCTGGGCCCGCCAGTCAAACTGTGTCTGCCAGTAATCTGCCAGCTCCTTGATATATGCCAGGTTGGAGCCGTAGTCCAAGCCTGAATCCCGAATCTCATCGGGCCAGCGGGTGTGGGCCAGGCGGTCTTTCAGGTCTTGGAGGGTCGCTTCTGGGACTTGCACTTTGAAGGATTGTATATCCATCGTTTTGTCCTCGTCTTAAGATGTGTCTTCCCGAATCTGGCAGTAGTTTAGCACAGCATAGTGAGGGGGGACACCGTCGTGGGGAATTCCCTTTATAATTTCAATATGCCTGGTGTCCTAGGCTGAGGTTGGTTCCAATGGATGCCTCGCCCTGTGCCCAGGTAAGCAGGACTCATTGACGCATCGGCTGCTGTGGTGCAAGGGCGAACACTAACACGCCAACACTCGCTATACCCGCCATCATCAACCAAGCCATGTCGTAGGAGCCAGTCCGGTCTACAATCAGACCGAAAAGAGGCGGAATGAAGGCGTTTGTTCGCTGGATGATGAGAGTAAAGCCCGTAGCTGTTGCCGCAAGCTCCACCCCTGCCAGCTCTACTACGAAAGTGAGTAGCAAGCCCTGAAACCCCATAGCAGTCGCCCCCAGTACGAAGACCAGCACCCCTACCACTAGAGGGGAGGCGTCCGCAGGTAGCCAGGTCATTAAGGCCATAAATACCATGATCAGCATACAAACAAAGGCCAATACCACTGCTCGGCGTCCACCCAGCGAGTCACTGACCAGACCCCAACCAATGCGTCCGACTCCACTGCCAGTAAAGGCTATTGCCAGATACGAGCCTGCCACTGCTGCAGACATACCGAGGTGTTCTTTGAGGAACAGTATCAAATAGCTTACGACAACGATGTGCATGGCAACCAGGACATTATTACCGAGGGCCGCTAGCCAGATGCCTCGGTTCTTGGCCAAGATACCTATGCTCCTTAGAAGGCCGCTCCTCTTTCTCCCTATCCCGTTGTCAGACTTATCCCGATAGAATGCAAAGAAAACTACACCGGATACAGCGATGATAACTGCAACGGACATCAAGGCGATGCGCCAGCTAAAGGTCACCGCCAGGAAAGGTAAAAGGACGGCACCGATAACTCCGCTAATAGGTACGGCTGTCTCCTTGATTCCCATGGCCAGACCACGGGTCTGCGACTTCACCCAATCCATGATGGCTTTAGTGGTTGCAGGGGCAGTACCTGTGGCTGCTATGCTTATAGGAAGGGCCAACAGAAATCCCTGTGTCAGGGATTGAATCTGAGAGAACAAGAGAAACCCGATAGTAACCATAAATAATGCCACGGTCAGGACCCGCCGCACGCCTATCGTATCTGCGAGCCATCCTATAAGAATGATGGTACCCATTCCACCCACCTGAAGCGCAGTGGTGATTAAGCCAAGCTGAGCCCGACTTGCCCCAAATTCCTCTTGGATGAAAGGGTAAAGTATCGGAATGCCCTGTTGGGTAAACCCGATGGCCAAGCTCCCAACTAGAGCTAGAGCAACAACAATCTGCACGTAAGGAATAGTAGATGGAGCCCAGATACGTACCATGGTATGTCTAGTCCTCTTTACTTGGTGGACATATAAAAGTCAGAGTGGGCGCTGACGTTCTAAGAGTTGTGAAATCCCAACAACCAGGAGGTCAGCCGTTCCTATGCCTCGCCGGAGGCCTGGGTTTTTTGAGGAAAAGGAACAAGACTGCACCAGGCAGCGCAAAGATAGCTATTACTTTAAACCCGACGCTGTAACTGAACTGGTCGGCTAAATAACCCGAAAAAAGAGTGCCCAATACCATGCCGACCACCATGATAGCTTGAGAGTAGCCCATGATTAAAGGGAAAGACTTCCTGCCAAAGTAGTCACCTCGCATAGCGGTAGTAATCGGAGCCCGCGTGCCCCAAGCCAGACCCTGGATCACGGAGGCAAGTATCACCCGGGCGAAGCTTGTAGCTGTTGAAAGGAGGAACAGAGCCCCGCCATGCCCCAAAAGCGTGGCCGAAGCGATGTACTGCTTGGGGAACCGATCTCCGAGAAATCCCCCGATCAGCTGTCCGCAAGTGGTAACACCGAAGAGAACCATGGCTACACGGGCTGCTAATGCCTTGGAGAAACCAAGATCCGTCTCAAGAAAGGGAACTTGGTGCAGCCCTATGGTGGATACTACCATTATAGCTAGGGCGTGCCCCAGGGACATGATCCAGAAGGCACGGGTTCTGAGGGCTTCCCCGATAGTAAAGTCGTACTCTGCTTGGAAGCCACGTTGTTGTGGGCTGGATACAGGAGCCTCATCAGGAGACATGACCGCTGGTTGCTCTGAGGCTGGCTGGTCTCCATCGGGAAGATATCCATAGGGTTCGGGATTGTATCGGATCACCCAGGCAAGGGGAATGCCAACCATAACTATAAAGGCGCCTGATCCCAAGGCCGTGGCGGGCCATCCGAAGTTTTCGATAGCATAAGCTAGAACTGGAGGGAAAATCACTCCACCAAGGGAAAGCCCTAGTATAGACATACTGATGGCCCTGGCCCGCATGCGGCGGAACCAGTTGTTGATGCATGTCATCATCACGTTGAATCCCGCCAGACCAGAACCCAGGGTCAGCACAAGAAAGGCCAGGTAAAAGGTCAAGAGAGAGTTTACTCGGTAGAAAAGAACAAAGCCCAGTTCGAAGATGATGAGCCCTACCACCATGACGCTGCGGGGACCGAAACGCTGGATGAGATAGCCTTCTATAGGGCCGAGGAATCCACTTTCTATCCTGGTCAGAGAGTAGGCCCCTGACAGAACGGTACGGCTCCATCCGAACTGGGCCCTCAAGGGTTCAAAGTAAAATCCAAAGCCGTGGTTAAATAGGCCGCTTGACATCGACATGGTCACGGACGCGGCTAGAACGATCCACCAGCCGTAGAATACGCGGTGGGTAGGCCTCGTAGCCCGGATACCTAACAAAGACAGCTCCCTTTGTAGAAGTGGTGCCTTATCTCTCTGGCTGCCTGCATCGGTTGTGACGGTTTCTCTGCTGGTTTAATAGTGCCCTTGCGCTCCTTCCAATAGAACAGTTTGCCAGAATGTGGAGTGTGTGGACAAGGGGATGAAGCTGACTTACTTTGACTTATATGCCGCAAGATATTTCAACAACCGCACGAAGGCATAGTTTTTGTGCTTGTATGATATGCCTTTAGGTGTTCCTAATGTAGATAGCTCCCGAGTGAAGATGCACCCGAAGCTGATAGGGGCCTCAATTAAAATAAACAGGGAGAGTGGCTATAACTTCAGGTAGTTTTAGCCCATCGTATGCGCCGAAGACGGCTCATACGATGGTGGTGTCCATTAAACTCACAGGTGCTCGTAACTGGTGCGAAGGTCTCAATGGGTACTTGGTAAGGGGGCATGCCATAAAGGAATTGTAATCATGGATGCAGAAGAATGCTGTCTACAGACATTTTGACTAGGGCAGGGACGTTGCATTCTTGTTTATGGAGCCCGACAAGGCCATTCCAGAGCCATTACAGGTTGAACTGGGGGTCTATATAATCCTTTTCTTTAACATAAATCTGAAGGCGACGCCTAAAGCAATCAGCGATAATTATCCGGTTCGTCTCGTGGTCGATGCCTATACCTTCAGGCATCTTGAACTCCCACATCTGCTCAATGTTCTTGGCTCGGCGGATCGCTTTGGCGACGTCGGGGTTCGCACCCACGTGATCCTGAGCCCACTTGCCAATTTCCTGTGCGTCTCCATAAAGGGAAGCGAAGAACTCACCCTCCGGCGTATATATCTGAACCCGGTCGTTAGCCCAGTCCGAGACGTAAACATCGCCATCCTTATCCACTGCTACATGAGATGGATGGTTGAGCTCACCGGTGTTGGCCCCTTCCATTCGGTAGAGATGCGAAAAGGCTATATGCCTCGGAAAGGATGAGGGATACTGGAGTTCACCAGCACCAGGTGCGGGACGGCCAATCTGCATGAGAAAGGTCCCATCGTGGCTGAATTTTTGTACCCGGTGGTTCTTCCAGTCAGCCACGTACACAGCACCCTTGTCATCTATATCGATCCCCCACGGCATGTTGAATTCGCCCTCTCCACTGCCGTAGTGACCCCACCCACCAAGAAAGACGCCGTCTTTGGTGAACTTCTGCACCCGGTGGTTAAAGGCGTCCACCACATAGACGTTGTTCTCTCCATCAAAGGCAAGGTCATTGGGGCCATTGAGCTCTCCAGGGTCATTGCCTGGGGTACCCCACTTGCCTAGAAACTTTCCCTCTTTGTCGAATATGGAGACATGGTGAAGGTAGTCGTCGGAAACGTAGAGGTTCTCATCCTTGTCCAGGGCCACCCCAGCGGGCCACATGAATTGACCGTCCTCAGAGCCCCCACGTCCGATGGTAAGGAGATACCGCTCCTCGGATGGCCCTCCTATCTTTATTTTAGCCACCCGCGGATTATCTCTTGAGCCGTCCTGGCGGTTCAACACGTACACTACGCCATCCTTACCAACCGCAATGGCGTTAGGCCTATTTAACCCTGGTGCACCCATTCCATCCGGAGTTTGACCAGAAGCCCTAGCCCCAACTACGTGGCTAAAGTTGTAAACACGGCCGCGAGCTATTGTTATAAGGGCCATCAGCTCCCTACCTCGATTTCACTCTTTTGAACGGAGGGTGCATTATCGCCGAGCCTGAGCAACGAAGTCTCCCTTCCGTTTGCTCTTTGTGTGCTGCTTTCTCTTTAGTTTAGCTGGAATTCGGGGGAGGACACAATGAGCTGCAGCATGGCCGCCACCCGTCGGGCAGAGGCCAGGGCCTCCTCCTCGCTCTCCCACCTTACCGTATCTCCCTCTCGTGCATGCTCCACCAGCTGCTGATGGGTCTGCTTCCCTACCTCCAGGGGCCCTATCAGTTCCAGGCACTCCTCCACCAGCTCCTCGGGACTCAGCACGCCCCGGGCCCGTACCCTCTCTACTATGGCCTGGACCCCAGGTCTGCTCAGGTCCCCCACCTGCTTGGAGGCAAAGTTCACACGGTTCATCACCGACCCGCTGTTGAGCCACTCCTTCCCCGTGTGCCATCCCTCTACACTGGGGGGCCTCATCAGGTCCTGTCCCATATAGGTGGGCTGCATCGCCACCTCTTCATAAAAGGGTGTGGGGAAGTTATAGCCGCCCACCAGCCTCAGCACTCCCACCACCAGCTCTGCCGGACTCTTTACCCGGGCGAACCTGGCATCCTTGAAGAAGTCCGCGTTGAACAGGGCTCTCATTACCGTCTTCATGTCGTACTTGGACTCTCTAAATACCTTGGAGAGATACTGAATGGCTCCCTCATCCCGGGGTGGTGTGGTGGTCCAGCTGGGTACCGGTGGCTCGTCGGCCACGAAGAAGCTGTACAGGTGCCGGGCGATGAAGCGAGCACAGGAGGGCTGCTCTACTATGATGTCGATGATGTCCTCTCCGTTGAACCTGCCCTCGTGGCCCAGAAAGCTCTTCTCCCCAGCGTCGTGCTCTTGGACCTTGTACTCGTACTCCCACAGGGCACGCCCATGAGGATACAGTGGAGGCTTAGCAGCTATGGACCACCCGGTGAAGGCCCGAGAGGCCTCCCTCACGTCGCCCTCGGTGTAGTTCCCCACTCCCATGCTGAAGAGCTCCAGTAGCTCCCTCCCCCAGTTCTCGTTGACGGCGTAGGAGTGGTTCTCCTGCTGGTCTAGCCAGTAGATCATCTGAGGGCTCTGAGCCACCTCTACTATCATGTCCCTAAAGCTCCCCAGCGCATGGTGGCGGAACAGCGTTACCTGCACCTGAAGCTCATCATAATTGCCCACCTTGGCCATGCTGGTGGCGAACAACTGGTGCCAGAAGAGGGCCATCTTCTCTTCCAAGGGACGCTCCGTATTAATCATATGGTACATCCACCACACCGGCCCTTCGGGATAGAACTCCCCTGGCTTCAAAGAGGCTGGTCGTAGTCGGCCCAGGAGGTACTCATCGGCTAGAGGGGACCTCTCTGGATGGAGCATCTCCTCCACGGTGGCTTCGTAACCCGTGGCCAGCCGGGTTTCCAGCTCCTCTCGGGGTGCCCCAAAGCCCCCTCGCCTCATCAGGTGGGCCATAAGCTCTAGACCGTTGTCTGCCATCTCCCCACCTCCTTAGCTACTCCACATATCAAAGGTCACCAGTGGAATTACCCCTGTCCCACGTTGATAAATTAGCAGAAAGCGAAAGGGATGTCCAGGAGAAAGCCTGCCCCTAGAAGAGGAAGTGCCCTCAGGCTCGGCCTGGCTCTGCTGCCAGTGTTGCGATGTATTATAGATTTTCAAGAAGCTGCACCACCTCATCTGTAGATTTAATGGGTGCAAGGTTGTAGCCCATGCCAAGGATGCCGTACTCATGGAGCGGCTGGGCCCGGGCGGCAGTAGCGTCCTCTACAACAATACGGCCGTAGTCGTGTTCTGCGGCTCCCCTTACCGAAGATGCTACACACCCGTCGGTAACCACTCCAGTAAAGATTATGTTTCGGATACCTAGATTTCTCAGTACCCGGTCTGCGATGGTCGAGGTAAAGGGGCTGGCGGTCACCTTCCTGAGAACGATCTCATCACCTACGGGTCCTAGTTCTGGTAGGATTTCAGAATCTATAGTATCCTTGAACGAACCCAGGCAAACAGCCCTGTGGTTTCGCAAACTGCTATCCCGGCCATCTCTGGTCAAGGTGGATACGTAGACGTGGATTACCTCCACCCCGACACGTCGAGCCATCGCCACAAGTCGCTGGGTGTTAGGGATGACCGTGGTCTTTAGCCTTTCCCAAAACCACATCGTGTCCTCAAAGATTCCTCGCTCCTTTGCTCTTGCGCCTAACCCGTAGTCCGGATGGCAGGTGCCATACTGGAAATCTATAAGCATGAGTGCGGTGGTTTCTTTGGTTAATTTGGGATCGGGTGGCTTTCCGAAGAGGGTCTGTAACATTACAAGGGCCTCTTGATTAGAAAGACTCTTTATTGGTGTACTAGTCATCGCTTCCTCTCCCTCAGCCAATCGGTGAATGGCACAGGCGCTGGCATCTGAATAGCGCCATCCTACGGCTGCCTACCTCCTCTGTCAATCAATCGAGCATCATTACCGTTGTCAGCATGACCTCTACGTGATACATTACTGTAAGTAATGCTCAGAACTGTAAGTAATGCTCAGATATTCCTTTGATCTATTGAGGGAGGAAAAGAATGTTAGATTACAAACCTAATATCGTGCTATCCACTCAGGAGTACAATGTCGTTGGCACCCGACCCATTCGCCACGATGGCCACGATAAGGTCACAGGCCGTGCTCGCTACAGCGCCGATATCCACTTGCCTGGGCTCCTTCACGGGAAGATCCTGCGAAGTCCCCACGCTCACGCTCGCATCAGGTCCATCGATGCCAGCCGAGCCTTGGAGCTACCCGGAGTTAAGGCTGTGGTAACCTCGGCAGATATGCCCGAGCAGTCAGACAAAGTGGCTGATCTGGGGGAAGGTGTCAATGGGAATTTGAAGTTTTTCAGTAACAATTGTCTAGCTGGTGACAAGGTGCTCTATGAAGGCCATGCGGTCGCCGCGGTGGCTGCCATCAGTCCCCACATAGCCGAGGAAGCCCTAGCGTTGATCGATGTCGATTATGAAGTGCTGCCCCCTGTACTCACTGCAGAGGATGCTATGAAGGACGACGCCCCGCTCATACACGAGAGACTTATGGCGTTGACTACCTCGGATATTCCTTCCGGGGGTATGCTGTCGGATGATGACGAGTCCAAGGGCTCAAACATCTCTAACCACTTTGAATTCCGCATGGGCGATGTCGAAGAGGGATTTCGCAAGGCTGATGTCATCGTTGAGCGGGAATTCCATACGTCGCCAGTCCACCAGGGATATATCGAACCTCACAGCGCCACGGCCCTATGGAGCAGCGACGGCAACCTCACCATCTGGTGCAGCAGCCAAGGCCAGTTCGCAATTAGAGAGCAGACGGCGACGTTGCTAGATATTCCCGAATCCAAGGTCAAGGTCATCCCCATGGAGATTGGAGGAGGATTTGGAGGGAAGACTAAGGTGTATCTGGAGCCTGTAGTGGCCCTCCTATCTCGCAAGACAGGGCAGCCGGTGAAGATCACGATGAGCCGAACTGAGGTCTTTGAGGGGACGGGCCCAACGGCGGGTACCCACTATTGGGTAAAGATTGGGACTACCAATGAGGGACACATAACCGCAGCCCAGGCCCGCTTGATCTTCGAAGCGGGCGCTTATCCTCCATCTAATGTGTCTGCTGGTGCCCAATGCATCTTTGCATGCTACGATATTCCCAACGTGTACGTCGAAGCATTCGATGTGGTGGTAAACAAGCAGATGAACGCGGCTTACCGAGCCCCCGGCTCCCCTACCGCAGCCTATGCCGAGCAGGCGGTGGTCGATGAGATCTGCGAGAAGCTCTCCATGGACCTCATCGAGTTTAGCTTGCTCAATGCTGCGAAAGAGGGCACCCGTCGCGCCACAGGCCCTGTCTTCCCTCGGATCGGATACGTGGAGACCCTTCAGGCAGCCAAGGAGCATCACCACTACTTGACGCCCCTTGAGGGGCCCAACCGGGGTAGGGGTGTGGCCAGTGGGTTCTGGTTCAACAGCACGGGCATATCCAGTGCCGTGGCCAGCGTCAACCCCGATGGCACTGTGAGCCTGGTGGAAGGTTCGCCCGACATCGGTGGCACCAGGGTAGCGGTAGCTCAGCAACTGGCCGAAGTGCTGGGCATCCACGTGGAGGATGTCAAGCCCTCAGTAGGGGATACCGATTCCATCGGTTTTACCTCTATGACGGGAGGAAGCGCTGTGGCTTTCAAGACGGGGTGGGCTTGCTACGAGGTAGCCCAGGACATCAAGGGACAGATGATAGAGCGAGCAGCCATGATCTGGGACGTACCAGTAGAGGATGTAGAGTTTCAGGAGGGCGTCCTACAGCATAAATCGGACCCCGAGCTACGCATCACCTTCAAGGAGATGGCTAACCGGCTGAACAACACTGGCGGCCCCATTGTTGGTCGCGCCACTGTAGACCCTCGAGGTGTGGGTGTCGCCTTTGCCACCCATATTGTGGATGTAGAGGTTGACCCGGAGACGGGTAAGGTAGACATCCTGCGCTACACCGCTGTTCAGGATGTGGGGAAAGCCATCCATCCCAGCTACGTGGAGGGCCAGATACAGGGTGGCGCAGTCCAGGGCATCGGCTTTGCGTTGAGCGAAGAGTACTTTTTTAACGACCAGGGCCACATGATGAACTCCAGCTTCCTGGACTATCGGATGCCCACAAGCCTGGATCTGCCCATGATCGATACAGTTCTTGTGGAGGTGCCCAACTCGGGACATCCCTATGGTGCCCGCGGCGTAGCGGAGTTACCGATCGTTCCCCCCATGGGGGCCATCGCCAATGCCATCTACCACGCCATCGGAGTACGGATGAACCGGCTGCCCATGTCGCCTGGGCGGGTCCTGGAAGCTATATTGGAGAAAGAGAAGGGTAACGGCCGTACCACTGGTAAATAGTTAGACCTGCTCTGATGTAAAAACCCTGTTAATATCCTCTGAGGGGTTGCTGCGGCAGGACGAGTTTCGCCTGGTCTAATACCTTGGCGCTTGCCCACAGGGTTCACCGCTGCCTAGGTTGTTGCCTGACAAACATAACTAGTAGAGTGCCCACGGCTGCTATGCCAGCCATCATCCACCAACCGATATCGTAGGAGTTGGTGCGGTCCACCACAAGGCCAAAGATAGGCGGGACCAAAGACCCCAGCCGGGTAATAATGGCGATATAGCCTATACCCATGCCTGCCAGGTCAGGCGTTACCATCTCCACTTCAAGGACGTCGTATAATCCTGGCAGACCCAGGGTAGTAGATCCTACGACGAATACCAGAAGCCCTACTATTGCTGGGGAGGCATCCGGGGGCAACCAGGTCATCAAAACCATGCCCAACATGGACAGTGTACCGACGAAGACAAGGACAGCTATCCGACGTCCGCCCAGCAGGTCGCTTCCCAGACCCCATGTGATACGCCCCACTGCGCTCCCTGCCCAGGCAACGGCGAGGAAGCTGGCTCCCACTGCAGGCGACATGTCTAGCTCTTCCACCAGGAAGAGAATAAGGTAGCTGACGAAGACGAAATGCAGTGCCTGAAAGTTGGCTCTACTTAGAGCGACGATCCAGATGTTTCTGTTCCTGGCCAGAATAGCCATACTTTTTATAAGGCTGCTCCTCTGTCCCTCAATTCTACTGGTGGGTTTATCCCTGTAAAATGAGAAGAAAACTATACTTAATATGGCGATCATAAGGGCCACAAACAGCACAGCAATCCGCCAGCCAAAGGTCACAGCCAGAAACGGCAAAAGGGCTGCGGTTATGAATCCACTGGTAGGTACTGCCGTTTCCTTGATCCCCATGGCTATACCCCGGGTTCGCGCCCTCACCCAGTCCATAATGGCTTTGGCGGTGGCAGGTGGGCTTGCCGAGGCGATCAGGCTTATCAAAAGGGCCACCAGAACACCTTGCATAGGAGACTGGATTCGGGAAAACAGGAGGAGCCCCCCAGCCATTCCCATCATGGTTACCCCAAGGATTCGGCGCACGCCCATGGTATCTATAAGCCTTCCCATTGGTATGGAGGTAACACCTCCACCTATGAGCATGCTAGTTGTGATGAGACCTAGCTGAGCCCGGGTAGCCCCAAACTCCTCTTGGATAAAGGGATACAGCACCGGCATGCCCTGGGCAATGAAGGCGGTGGCCATGCCTCCCAGAAGGGCCAGAGCAACAACAATCTGCTCGTGAGGAATTGACGCCAGGAGCGGGATACGCATCAAGGCTCGTTAAGCTCCTTCTGCACTATTGAAAACCTAGCTTACAGGAGGGAATAGAGAGGGAAGACCCTTCTTTACAGGAGAATTAATATAGCCTCAAAGAAAAGCTTTCCTTCGGGCTACTTCCTCGGCGAGTACGGTCGGCCCTACTCACGCAGTAGACAAGCAAAGTTGAAGGGCATCTGCGAGCTAACGGTATCACATTACTAACAAAAGGTATAATCTCTTTTGAGAACTGCGAATCCGATGTGTGGCTGGTCCTCAGCTTTGTTGTGGCTACTCGTCTCTTCCGCTGGGAGTGACTTGGCTTCTCCCTTGCCATCGCGTCTAAGGGGAGTGTTGCGCACAGTTAAGTGGCTGTGAGCCGTGCCCAGGAAGCCCAAGATGGCATACACAGGAGATTAAGCTATTGACCCCCTGTCCTTTATAGGGTAGACTAAGCGACTAAATGCGTTACTAGATTGTGTGCCCCCACAGAGGGCGAGGACGGTTTTATGCAGCAGCGGCCCCGAGGTCAGCCGGAGATCAATCTGGATGAGCTGCTCCGAAAAGTGGGCGCAGTCTTAAGCCGGATTAGCCGAAGACTGGGCGGAGGTGGCATCACCACCATTACCCTGGCGGTCCTAGTGTTGGCCGTTGTGGTCTGGCTAGGCTCGGGTGTATACACTGTGGCCCCCGCAGAGCAGGCCGCACTGCGTACATTCGGCCGTTTTGGCGATAATATCGCTGGGCCTGGGCTCCACTGGTTCTGGCCCGCTCCTATTGGCACCAGGAACATCGTCAATGTTCAGGAAACTCGCACCATGGACCTGGGCTTTCGTACCACAGAAAGAGGAGGCAAGGCCGACTTCGAGATCGAGTCCCGCATGATTACTGGGGATCTTAACATCGTGGATGTGCAGATGGTGGTGCAATATCGCATAAACGACCTGGGGAGCTACCTTTTTAATGTGGATGACCCAGGCGAGCCAAACCGTGGAATCCTCGAAGGCAATCCTGAAGGACGTACTCTCAAGGACGCTACCGAGTCGGCGCTGCGGCAGGTGGTGGGGCAGAGGTCCATTGACGGTGTGCTGACCACAGACAAGGATCAGGTACAGTCCGATACCCAGCGACTTCTTCAACAGTTGTTGGACGAATACGAAACAGGGATACAGGTCCTTCAGGTGAAGCTTCAGGACGTGAAGCCACCCAGCGACGTGAGGGACGCCTTCGAAGACGTTTTGAGAGGCCGCCAGGAGAAAGATACCCTCATCAACCAGGCCCAGGAGTACCAATTGTCGATTATCCCCCAGGCCCGGGGAGAGGCGGAGCAGATAGTACGGGCCGGCGAGGCATTCAAGCAGGAGAGGATTGAGCGGGCCACTGGAGAGGCTGCCCGCTTTCTGTCGGTTCTCCAGGAATATGAGAAGTCTAAAGAGGTGACTCGCCGAAGACTCTATTTAGAAGCCATGGAGACAATTCTACCTGGCATAACCAAGTTTATCGTTGCTCCCGAGGCCGGAGGGAACCTCCTCCAGTTCCTGCCCCTTGAACCGGGAGCTCGGTTCCCGCCCCTTAGTCAGTCGCCCCCAGGCACAACACAAACCGCCCCTGGCGGAAGTCCCTAGAGGAGAGCCAAGAGCAAGGTTATGAAATTCCCGATAATTATCCTGGTGATACTCTTACTTGTGGCGATCTTCCTGCCTCAAACTATGTTCAGTGTAGACCAGACTCAGTTGGCCCTGGTGACTCGCTTTGGTGAAGTCCAAAATGTCATCGATGAGCCGGGGCTCAATTTTAAAACTCCCTTCATCGATAACGTGACCCGTTTTGACCGCCGCATCCTTAGGATAGATATGCCCCCAGAGTCGATGCCCGACCAGGAGAAGCAGAATCTGGAAATTGATGCATATGCCCGTTATAGGATTACGGACCTGGAGAAGTTCTTCAAAAAGCTAACGAATGAGAACCGAGCCGCTGCTCGAATCGGGGTCATTATAGTCTCCGAGCTTAGGGAAGAGGTAGCCCGCCGCTCCCGGGCCGAGATCATTGGAGGTCGGACTGAGATCGTAGACGGTGAGAGCCGGACCATCGCCACCGATTCCCGCGCCGAGATTCTGGGCAAGGTGTTGGCCTCCAGCCAAGAGGTCGTGGAGTCACCCGAGAACGACTTCGGTGTCGAGCTACTGGATGTGCGAATGAAGCGGGCCGACTTCCCTGAGACCATTGCCCGTAGTATTTTCAATCGGATGGAGTCGGAGCGCAAGCGGATCAGCGAGGAGTTCCGCGCCGAGGGCCGTGAGGAAAACCAGAAGCTAAGGGCTTTGGTTGATAGGGATCGAGTCTTCATCCTAGCGAAGGCGGAAAAAGAGAGCAACATCCTGAGGGGTGAGGGAGAGGCCGAGGCTATCAGAATCTTCGCTGAAGCACTAGAACGGGATCCCGAATTTTTTGCCTTCCAGCGGAGCCTTCAGGCCTATCAGAGGTTCCTCACCAGCAATACTACCGTGGTCCTCTCCTCCGACGCAGATATCTTCCAGTACCTTCAGGATCCCGGTACTTCGCCGGCAAGCCCGTAACAGGGTATATTAACCTCGTTAGTGGGGCAGGCTAAGAAGTTACCCGTGACTCTTCAGGCTTCCCATATCGTGTAGCAATGACATACGACCTTGACGCTAATGGTTCGACAGGTTCACTCTGAGGGTGGTCTGATTGCCCTGTCGATAAGCTCAGCGCGGGCAACCAGCTTTAACGTGAGGCCGCATCATTTACGGGCGGGATCAGCTCAACGTCCAGAATGGCCTCACACCATTGGGCCACAGCCAGTAGCCGATCCTCACAAAAAGACCCTCCCACAAGCTGAATGCCCAGAGGTAACCCCGACTGGCTCAACCCCGAGGGAAGAACGATGGTGGGCAGTCCACAGGATGTCCACGGAGATTGAAATACCGGGTCTCCCGTGATAGTCAAGTCACGAGGTGCAGGTGAGGGGGTGGCAGGGGTGAGAAGGACGTCTATCCCTTCTAGAAGCGCCTCCACATCGTGGCGAAAATGTCGTCTCATCCGCTGGGCCTGCATGTATCGTACCCCCGGAATGAGCATGCCCGCCTCGATACGGCTACGGATTACGGGGCCATATTCGTCTGCATGCTCTCGGAAAAGCTCCTCGTGGAAAGCTGCTAATTCGACGTTATCTACCACGTCCCGGGCGGCATGGGCAGTGGCAAAGCTGTCGGGCAGTGTTATCTCCTTCACCTGGGCTCCCCCATTCGCCAGATGTTCCACAACCTCCTGGGTATGGCTTTGTATCTCTTTGTCCGACCGCTCAAAGAAGAACTCTCTTATCAGCCCTATGTGTGGAGGCGCTTGGTGCCCATTAAGTGCCTGTTGATAGTCGGGCACCGGCTGAAGAGCGGAACTGGGGTCTTGGGGGTCGTGGCCCGCCAATACGCCCAGCATGATGGTGGCATCCTCCACTGTACGTACCAGGATGCCCACTGTATCCAGTGACCAGCTTACGGGTATGACCCCGTACCGACTTGTCCTACCATAGGTTGGCTTAAGTCCTACGATGCCGTTGTAAGCGGCCGGGCGGCAGGTAGAGCCTCCTGTTTGAGAGCCGAGAGCAGCCGGGGTCATGCGGGCTGCTACAGCCACCGATGAACCGCTGCTTGAACCCCCAGGGGTGTGGGCAGGGTTCCAGGGATTGCGGGTGGGTGAGGGATCGCTGGTGGCGAATTCGGTGGTGACCGCCTTTCCTAGGATTATAGCTCCCGCCTCTTTGAGGCGGTGGACGGCGGTGGCATCATAGCTGGGCACGAAGTCAGCATACAGCTTGGAACATGCCGTGGTTCTCATCCCCGCTGTGTAAAAGATATCCTTAAGGCCCACAGGCACCCCGTGGAGAGGGCCCAGGGGCCCACCCCTCTCAAGCTCCTCTTCCCGTTGGTGGGCTACATCGAGAACCCCTTCGCGGTCTATAGTGACCCACGCCTTGAGGAATGGCTCCAGGCGATCGATGCGCTCAAGGAGAGACTCCACTAGCGCTACTGGGGAGAGCTCTTTGAGGCGTATCCTGTCAGCAGCCTGCGCCGCAGTGAGATCATAGGGCTCGACCATTTTCATCTCTCTTGCAGGTTATCCCTTGGGGTTGGAGCGCTACTCTTTGGAGAAAAAGGCGGGCTGCTCCTCTAGATGGGGGAGATTGTTGGCTAGCAGCCAAAGGCGCTCCGCAGTCAACTCCAACGTCGCTCTTATGGCGTCGGCTCTCTTAGGGCCCCAAACCTCCGTTGCCTTATTCATTAGCTCCTGGGCTATCTTTTCAGAGGACTGCCCTGGTCTCATGCTTACCATAGCTTTCTTCTTTGTCTTCCTGTTGGGCATATCCGGCGGCTGGGGGCCTTAGCGCTGCATCGCCTTCACCGATTTGATCTCGATGGATTTGATGATTACATCCTGGGTAGGTCGGGAGCGCTCCCCTGAAGGACTGGAAGTGACTGGAGTATTGGCGATGGCATCCACCACTTTCGTACCTTCGAGGGTTATGCCAAAGATGGTGTACTGTTTGGGCAGGTCCTGGCTCTTGTGGATAATGAAGAACTGGCTGCCATTGGTATTGGGGCCACTGTTCGCCATGGCCAGGGTGCCGCGTGCATAGTTTCGAGTCACACGCTCATCTTCGAAGGTGTATCCTGGGCCTCCACTGCCAGTGCCTGTGGGGTCTCCACTCTGGATCATGAAGTCCTTGATTATCCGATGAAAGGTTACATTGTCGTAGTAACCCTCTTTGGCCAGAAAGACAAAGTTGTTGACCGTCTTTGGCGCCTCTTGGGATAAGAGTCGGATGGTGATTGCACCCTCACTGGTGTTTATAATGGCGGTGTATTCGTTTGTCAGGTCGAGGGTCATAGGTGGTGGCTGTGAGTATTGCTTCACTTTAGGAGCCTCTTTCTCTTGAGGTGTTGGAGTCGCCTTATCCCCGCCGCAGCCCAGGAGAAGGAAGGCCGAAAGACCGAGAACCGGCACCAGTGGCATCCACTTCATGAAAAATCCTCTCGATTAGTATGGAGCTTAGCCTCTTTGGGCAGACACACTTTTCTCGATGGCATGATGGGCATGGGATATTCTACAAGTACTGCTGACCGGTGTAAAGGTCGCTTTGAAACCCGATGGCTGGTGGAGTGGAGCCATCTGGGTAATTGCCTATTTGGTCAAGGATAAGCAGATTGACTCTCTTGCCACAGTTGACCTGGATGCAGAGACTGTAAAGCTGGGCATCACCCTGGGGAACCATATGCATCCACCGCTTTGATCTGGATGGATTTGATGATTACATCCTGGGTAGGTCGAGAAAGCTCCCCTGTAGGACTGGCGGTCACTGGAGTGTCGGCGATGGCATCCACCACATTCATACCGAAGATGACCACTCCAAAGATGGTGAACTGTTTGGGCATGTCCTGGCTCTTGTGGATGATGAAGAACTGGCTGCCATTGGTGTCGGGGCCTCGGTTGGCCATGGCCAAGGTACCCCGTGCATAGTTTCGGGTCACACGCTCATCTTCGAAGGTGTATCCTGGGCCTCCGCTGCCGGTTCCTGTGGGGTCTCCACTCTGGATCATGAAGTCCTTCACTATCCGATGGAAGGTTACATTGTCGTAGTAACCCTCTCGGGTTAGGAAGACAAAGTTGTTGACCGTCTTTGGTGCCTCTTGGGATAAAAGGCTGACGGTGATAGTACCCTCGGTAGTATCCATAATGGCGGTATATTCATTTTTCAGGTCCAGGGTCATAGCTGGTGGCTGTGAGTATTGTTTCAGTTTGGGTGCTTCTTTTTCTTGGGCTTGAGGTGTAGAAGTCGCCCCCTCCCCGCCGCAGCCAAGCAGTAGAAAAGCCGAAAGGCCGAGAATCGGCACCAGCAACACCCACTTCATTGAAATACCTCTTGATTGGTATGGAACTTGAGCCTCTTGTGGTCGACAATCCTTCTTGATGACATGATTGGCATGGGCTATTCTACAAGTAGGAGTTGTCTGGTGTAAAGGTCGCTTTGAAACCGATGACTGGTGAAGGGGAACCATCTGAGTATTTGCCTATATGGTCAAGGGAACGTAGATTGACTCTCTTGCCTTGATGGGGCTAAACTGCAAATGTACCCTAGAAAGATTTCCATGATGACCGTAGGCAGTGCACAAGGAGGACGGTCCATGATGTGTCCCAGGTGTGGCTCCGAGTTGCGAAATGAAAAATACAAGGGAATCGAAGTCGATAAGTGTGTGAGTTGTGAGGGCATGTGGCTGGACTACAACGAGCTTGACCAGCTAGAGGACACAGTGCTGGATGCTGATGAGGTCAAAGGGACTATGATAACCAGGTCTCATGATAGCGAGCTCTCCTGCCCTCGATGCCACGGTGCCATGCAACAGTTCAGGTACCGCTACAATGAGCTCCTCCTGGACGTTTGTGTAGCGGAGCACGGCTTCTGGTTGGACAAGGGTGAGGAGAAGCGGGTGCTGGGGCTGATGGAAAGACGCATCAAAAGACTGAAGCGGTCTGGCAGCGCGGAGGTAGAGTGGGCGAGGTTCCTCGGCAGGACCCGAAGCAAGTCCTTTTTTGACCGCATTAAAGACAAGCTTCGCCGCTAGCTCACATATTCACAAAGGTGCTCCCTCGGGCCATGGGCGAAGCAAAATTACGCGGAGTGGGCGCACTAAAGGTACTTTCTGAATTATGGAAGGTTCCCATAGCATCTCCCTCCTGGTTGTAGGGTCAGTGGCCTATGACTCAGTACGCACCCCTCACGGAAGCCGCGAAGGGGTGCTGGGAGGCTCTGCCACCTACTTTTCCCTGGCGGCCAGCTTGTTCGCACCCGTCGGAATCGTTGCAGTAGTGGGGGACGACTTTGCCGACGAGGACCTTGCCCTGCTAAAGGCCCATGGTGTCGCAGTAGATGGGCTAGAACAGGTATCAGGCAGGACCTTTCGCTGGTTCGGTGAATACAGCCAGGATATGAATAGCTGTCGCACCCTCGACACACAGCTTAATGTATTCGCTCACTTTAAGCCCCAACTGTCAGAGGAGAGCAGGAGAGCGCCCCTTTTATTCCTGGCCAACATCGATCCCGACCTGCAGTACCAGGTACTTCAGCAGATGCAAAACAGGCCCGAGCTGGTGGCCGCCGACACCATGAATTTTTGGATTGAAGGTAAGCGAGGGGCTTTGGATAGGGTTATGGCTTCCGTGGACGCTCTCCTAATCAACGAGGGTGAGGCTCGCCTGATTGCCGGAGAGAGCCAAACTCTTAAGGCCGCCCGGAGCATCGTGGGTCGGGGGCTGCATACCCTAGTCGTCAAGCGAGGAGAGTACGGGGCGCTAAGTTTTGAACCGGATTCCCTCTTCATGGCTCCCGCTTATCCTGTCGAGCAAGTGGTAGACCCAACCGGTGCTGGAGATTCCTTTGCCGGCGGGTTTATGGGCTACCTGGCGGCTATAGAAGAACGCAGCTCAAAGGAACTCCGTCGTGCTGCAGTGGTTGGCTCTGTCATGGCCTCTTTTGCTGTGGAGAGCTTCGGCCCCTATCGGTTAGCCCAGGTTCGGCCCAGAGAGATACAGGAGAGGCTACAGGCACTCGAGAGTTTCGTCGGATGGGAGGGCCTGGGAGAGGGACCTCTGCCCTTACGGGAAAAGGATTGATTCATGGTAGCAGGACGCCTTGGCGATATGGACCTGGAGCTTACCTACTAGGGATCTATTGAGACTGGGGGGGCTGGGTCACCGAGGGGGTTACTGCACTAGAGGAGCTCCTACCCCGTCTGCGATGCCGCCTTCCGCTCCATAGCTCGGAGAAGAAAGCACGAGTGAAAGTCTGTCGGCTATCGGCCACTTGGGCCAGCTCGGGGGACAGGTTACTGTCGAAGGCGGCCACCTCGGTATACTTGCCGATGTTCTTAACAGCCTGGATAGCATAGGCGAAGTCCCCATCGCCACTGACTAGGATGGCGGTATCGTACAAATTGTTCCAGGCTAATTGAAGAATGTCTGTGGCCATCATGATGTCTACCCCCTTCTCCACCGTTGTCTCTCCTCGTATCTTAGAGCTACCCAGGCGCACCTCTAAATAGGGGGTGCTGTAGAGAGAGGCCAGGAACTTCTGCTGCTCCTGGTAGGCTGGGCCTTTTCGCTCAGGATCCTGGAGGATGTTATAGTAGTAGGCTCGGTAGAGGGGTCGTCCGTTGCAAAGCTTACTTATAAAGGCGGCAAAGTCTAGGTCGAACCTATTACAGTTTTCTGAAAGGCTGTGATACAAATTGCTGCCGTCAATAAAGATGGAGGCTCTTCGCTCTTGTGGCATCATGGTTAACTCCCCAAGTGATTGTAGCAGCCCTACGTCACTTGTCAAAGTGGTACTCTCACGATTTTCCGACATTGAAACATTCTAAATAGATATTTGTACTAAATAAGTTTGTTACAAGCCGATATCCCCGTTCCTCTCCCCCACGGTTAAACTTGACAAGGATGTCATTCTGGACTAGCATATGCCAGAATTCTCGCGCACCCCGAGCGAAAGAGTCAGCGGGTTGATCCAAAGTTAGTACCAGGACGTAATAAGATTCAGAATCGTAATGATGGAGGTAAAACGTATGATTGGAAAACTTAGAGGGGCCCGGCTGTTTGCGATAATGGCAGGACTTGTGTTATCGCTCTTGGTCGCCATGGCCTGCGCCGGCGCAACCCCAACGCCCGTTGTAATTGTTAAAGAGGTCGTAGTCACCCCGGTCCCTGCCGCAAAGGAGACCATCGTTTTCGCCGACCTCAACTGGGATAGTGCCCAAATACAGAACGCCATAGCCCGGTTCATTGTGGAGAATGGCTATGGCTACCCCACCGATGCCATCTTCGGTGCCACAGTCCCGCTGTGGCAAGGCCTGGTTAAGGGGGATATCCAAATTAGCATGGAGATATGGCTGCCCAACCAAAAGGACGTGTGGGAGCCGGCCCTGGCCAAGGGCCAGGTGATTCCCGTGGGCAAGAGCCTGGACGATAACTGGCAGAGCGCCTTTGTCGTCCCCACCTACGTGGTGGAACAGAATCCCGACCTGAAGACTGCTCAGGATATTAGGAACTACGTGGACCTGTTCAAGACTGCCGAGAGTGGGGGTAAGGCCAACCTGGTGACCTGCGTGGCCGGGTGGGCGTGCGAGGGGGTCAACGACGAAAAAGTCAAGGCCTACGGCCTTGACGACGTAATCAACCTACAGGTTCCTGGCTCCGCTGCGGCCCTCTTCGCCTCGTTGGAGGGTGCCTACGCCAAGAAGGAGCCCTGGCTTGGCTACATGTGGGGCCCCACCAAGACTGCTGCCGAGTTGGATCTGACTATTCTTAAGGAGGCCGAGTGCGTCGGCGATGCTGGGCCTGGGACGGGATGCGCATATCCGACCGCTAAGGTACGGATCGCGGTGAACCCCAGCCTCATCCAGCGGGCGCCGGAGGTTGTGGAGTTTCTTAGGCAGTGGGACTATACCTCCGCGGTTGATGTAGCTGCCGCGGGCTACATGTCCGACACTGGCGCTGACTTCGCGAAGACGGCCCTCTGGTTCCTTGAGAATCAGGAGAGCGCGTGGACTCAGTGGGTTCCTGCCGAGGTGGCTGCGAAGGTAAAGGCGGCCCTTACGGCGGCAATGGAAGGCTAGTAAGTCTAAGGGCATAGATACGCAAAAATAGAGGGTCGGGATTGGTCCCGACCCTCTATTTTTGCGTATCTATGCCCTGCGGTTCTTCCCCACAGCCTGGCTCATGCGGTCCATGATGATGGCAAGGATCACGATTCCAGTTCCTGCTATCACGCTGTTGCCAACCTCCAGCCGTCCAATAGCTCTAAGTACGTCCTCGCCTAGTCCTCCAGCACCTACCAGGGAGGCGACCACAACCATGGCCAGAGCCAGCATGATGGTCTGGTTGATACCTGCCATGATAGTAGGCATCGCCAGAGGTATCTGCACCTTAAACAGTACTTGAAGGGGTGTAGAGCCAAAGGCACGGGCAGCCTCCACCACCTCAGGTGAGACCATGCGTATGCCCAGATTGGTGAGCCGAATGGCAGGCGGAACGGCGTAGATTACCGTGGCGATGACGGCGGGAACGTTACCCAAACTGAAGAACAGGATAGCAGGTACCAGGTAAACGAAGCTGGGCATGGTCTGCATGCCGTCCAGAATGGGGCGGAGTAGACCATTTACCAGGTCGCTACGAGCAGCGGCGATACCCAACGGTACACCTATCGCCACCGCGAGGAGGACCGAGGTGGCCATTAGGGCCAGGGTTTCCATAGCGCTTTCCCACATCCCCGTTGAGCCCATGAAGAACAGGCCGAACACGGCAAAGAGGGCTACCCCTATACCGGCCATCCTCCACGCAAAGATGCCCACAAGGGCGATAAAGGCGGGCCAGGGTATCCAGAGGAAGAGTTTCTCCAGGCGTACTAGCAACCAGGAGATGCCCTCCTTGATGGCGTCAAACCCCACGGCGCCGTTGATGACTATCTCGTCCACGCGGGGGTCTATCCACCGGCTGATGTCGGTGCCGATAAACCAGGGGAAGTCCATTTTGTAGCCCCACACCAGAAACGATACCAACCCGATCAGTACAACGGTGATGATGCCCCAGAAACTAACAGAGCCCGCCATCTTAGAGAGCTTTCCATTTATCTGATGGGTAATCCTGGAAAGCGATATTTTGGTTTTGGAAAGTTCCACCTGCTCCTCCTATTTGAAAAATGAGGGCCTAGCTTTTAACGCTCAACTAGTCCGAAGGTACCTTGGTTGGCTGGACAGCCATTCCCGCGAGGACCGCAGCCCTGTGGATTTCTCCTAACAGGTGCCCCCCCTCGTCCACCACAGCGATGGGGCACTCGTATTCGGCGGCCAATGGGACTACCGTCTCCACTGTTGTGTCTGGACCAACCTTGGGGCAACCGTCTTTCACCACCTCCCCAAGGGTGCTGATACCTCTGTTGGCCGCCTCCGCCGCCTCGTCTACGTCCAACATGCCCCTTAATTCCCTGGTTCGACTGATAACAAAAGCTGTGGAGATATCGTTGCTCTGCAACATGTGCATGGCCACTCTGGGCCCCTGCCAGTCGTACAGCAGGACCTCTGGCTGCTGCATGATGCTCTTGACACCCATAACCTTGGCCTTGGATACATCCTGGACGAACTGGGTTACATAATCGTCTGCGGGAGACATCACTATTTCCTCGGGGGTGCCCTGTTGGATTATCTCCCCATCCTTGAGAATGGCGATGTGTTCACCCAACTTGAGAGACTCGTTCAGATCGTGGGTTATAAAAACGATGGTCTTATGGAGCTGCTGTTGTAGGTTT
The DNA here is from genome assembly GCA_965248115.1 of Dehalococcoidia bacterium. Lineage (GTDB taxonomy): Bacteria > Chloroflexota > Dehalococcoidia > Lucifugimonadales > CBDFII01 > CBDFII01. Next base: position 449,251 of record CBDFII010000004.1, on the reverse strand, counting down.
ATAAGCTCATCCTGCATCTCCCTGCGGATGAGGGGGTCCAGGCCACTGAAGGGCTCGTCCATGAGGAGAATCTCTGGGTCCACAGCCAGGGCGCGGGCCAGCCCCACCCGCTGTTGCATCCCACCGCTGAGCTCAGTAGGGTAGGAATGCTCCCAGCCTTTCAGTCCTACTGTTTCCAATACCTCCTCGGCCTTGAGGTACCGGGCTCTCTTCTCCATCCCCTGGACCTCCAGCCCATAGGCCACGTTGTCTATCACACGGCGATGGGGCAGGAGGCCGAAGTGTTGGAATACCATCGCTACCTTATCTCGACGAAACTGAATGAGCTTCTTGTCGTCGTAATTCAGAATATCTTCCCCATCTATGAGCAGCTTACCTGCTGTAGGCTCGTTGAGGCGGATAAGGCATCTAACCAACGTGGACTTGCCGCTGCCCGAAAGCCCCATGATCACGAAGAACTCCCCGGTATGTACCTGGAAAGAGATCTGCTTCAGGCCCACCACACAGCCCGTTCGCTCCCTTACTTCGGTCTTGTCCATGGCCCTCAGGTCTGGCTCCTCTATGGCTTTCATAGGGTTGTTACCGAAGACCTTCCAAAGATCCTGAACATCTATCTGCAGGTCATTTACTGCCATGGGGAACACCTTTCTTCCGCTAGAGAGCCTTAGGGGGCCTTAGCGTTATAAACTAAACCTCTCGCTGAGAGGCTCTTAAAGAAAAATTCTTCCTTTCAGGCTTTCACCGATGAGACACAGGAAGCGCTGATTGGCTACTTGTGGTGATGGCTGGCCTTACCTTCAACAAGAGCAGTGGGGAAGGCCAACGTAGGTTGTCCTTACCGACGTTTTATATCATTTCGAGGGTTGTGTCAAATCGAAGGGTGTAAGATTAGCGTCCTAAATCATAGAAATCGTTTAACTAATGGGAGAGTCAGCGTAGTGATTTGACCTTGACAGGTAGGCCAGTGACTTTATGATGTTCGGGTTCCAGAATTTGGGCCATGACTTGACCTTACATATGACCTTGTGGTATCTCTAGACCCGTCTCAAATAGGTTTTAGGTGGCTTACTTAACTTCGGGCTAGAGGTGTCCGTACCTGAGCCCACCTTGATCCTCAAGGAGATGTAACTGAAGGAGTCGCAGGCAGAAAGGGAGGTCAGATATGCCGATGAGCCGCGATGAGATGATAGAGGCCGCCAAGCGCGAGGTCGAAGCCATATCCGTTAATGATGTCAACAAGAAGCTACAATCGGGGGAGCCGCTGGTGGTCCTGGACGTTAGAGAGCCAGACGAATGGGAGGCGGGCCATATTGAGCAGGCTACCTTTCTACCACGAGGTCGGATTGAGGGCAGTATAGAGAAGATGGTCCCGGACAAAAATACCCCCATTGTTTGCCATTGAGGGGGATCAGGACGATCTTCCCTGGCAGGGAAGACACTCCAGGATATGGGATACACCAACGTCCACTACATAGATCGCGGTTTCTCTGGATGGAAAGAGGATGACCTCCCTTACGTCACCGGGGAATAGGTTCTAGCGGAAGACGCTGGTTATCGTGTTGGTGTGACGAAGACCTGCTAACGTATTAAGTAGGCACTGAACACCAGGAAGCTATCTCTACATCAGGGCAGCTTCTCGAAGGCTAGGCGAAGAAGCCAGGAAGCAAGTTGCCCTTTTGCATAAGGAACAGAGTCCCTATTGCCAGGCTGAACGTACCAATGACTACACCCAGGCCGATGTAGAGGTGCCTGTTGCTCTGGGACCCAAGAATCCCTAACGTTGACAGCACGGTAATAAGGGAATTGGATAGGATGAGTCCCACAGCGAAGGCAAGTAGGAGAACGCTCCCAGCTAAGGCAGAAGTAGCGCCAGCGACAGCTGCCAGGATCAGCACCTGCGAACCTGTCTCCGCACCTATACCGTGGAGCATACCTATTCCTGTAGATGCACCGGCCCCATAGTACCTGGGGGTAGTGGTAACCTTCGTGTAGGCACCTCCGCCGATCCTTGCCCTGCCCCACCGAGTCGCGGACCCAATCGCCGAAAAGAGAAGCATCCAGCGGCTTTTCAACCTGAACTGGGTAGGATTACGAATCAGAGAGTAGAACACCCATATCCCGAGGCTCACAAGAGTAAGGCCTACTAGCGTCTCCATGTACCTGTCTATCCACTCGGGCAACTGGCCCACTGCCCAGATGGCGAGCAGACCCAACGTAACCACCACCAAGGCGTGGCCCATGGCATACAAGGTACCCATGATGAATCCCCGTCGCCGTGAAGGTTGGGCACTGGTGACATCGGTTATAGCAGCGATGTGGTCCCAATCGATCCCATGGCGTAGTCCCAGTCCGACGCCCACTCCCAGCAGTCCTAATCCAAGTTCACCAGCCATTGGTGGGATCCTCCGTGCCTATGTAATATCTTTATGGACTTGCGTCTCCGCCCCACACGAGGCACAGACTCCTGAGACAGTAAAGTTGTCTAAATCCGGCTCGAAGCCGGACTCTTGAACAAGCCTGTTGTGAAACTCCTCCAAATAAGTAGGACTAAGGTTGAAGGCATTTCCACAAGTTTGGCAAACCATATGATGGTGAGGGGCCTCGGGATCGGTCATTTCATAATGAAGCTTATCCCCCATGCCCACCTCGGTGACCAAGTGGAGCTTCTTCAGGTGATGTAGGGTGCGGTAGACGGTGGCGATGTCCATATAGGGATATGCTTCCTTGGCGCGTCTGTAGACCTCGTCCACGTTCATGTGGCCCTCACCGTTGACTATGACCGAAAGAATGATGAGGCGCTGTGGCGTGAGACGCCATCCCTTGGCCTTTAGTCTCTCCACCAGTTCGTTATGCTTAATCATGCAATCTTAAGCTGTTGCAACTAATTGCTCTTACAATATATTGTATGTCCTAAAGTTTGTCAAGGCCATCTAATGCATCTTCAAATCCTTGCGAGGGTAATAATTGCCCAGGCTTTGCGGGCTGACAGTGGTGGGGCTGAGTAGTATGATGTGCCCCGCAGAACTGACATTGGGATGTGATTACGTTTAGATTAGGTTCAGTAAGGTAGGTAACACTCATTGGAGAAAAAATATTGCGGGGAGGAACATATGAGCTATAGAACTATCAGCTTTGCTATTGAGGACCGGGTGGCTACCCTACGGCTCAACCAGCCCGATGTTCTCAACGCCCTCAGCCGCCAGATGGTGGATGAGCTCACAGACGCAGTGGGAAGGGTGGAAGGGAATGAGGAGGTGAAGGCACTGGTAGTTCGGGGTGAAGGAAGAGCATTCTGCGCTGGCGCTGACTTACTCTTCTTCGAAGGTGCCTTTCAGGAGCCAGCCACCCTTCATGATTATCTGAAGCGTCTCAATGCCCTGTTCTTTCGTCTGGAGGAGCTGCCTCTACCTGTAATTGCTGTGGTGCACGGGTTTGTTCTGGCTGGAGGTCTCGAACTGATGCTGGCCTGCGACATGGCCATTGCTGCCGAGGGTGCCCGTATCGGGGACCAGCACGCCAACGTCGGCCTCATGCCTGGGGGTGGCTCCACCCAGCGTCTTACCCGGCGGCTGGGCTCTCAAAGGGCCCTGGAGCTCATGTTCACCGGGCGATGGCTCTCAGGCACAGAAGCGCAGGAATGTGGCCTTGTGCTAAGGGCTGTGCCTGCTGAGAAGCTTGAGAACGAGGTAGAGAAGCTTCTGGCCATGCTGCGGAATAAGAGTCGGGCGAGCTTGGGATGGATCAAGCGTACGGTGGTAAGGGGGCGTGACATTCCTTTGAGGGAAGGTATCGACCTAGAGACTCTCTCCTTTACTCAGTTCGTGGCCAGCTCACCCCATCCTCGGGAGGGAATTCAGGCCTTCAAGGAGAAAAGAGAGCCTGTGTTCTAGCTGTAAGTAGGATACAAGTATCATGAAGGAATCCATTGAGGGAGGAAATATGGATCTGGGACTTAATGGCAAGCGGGTGATCGTCACTGGGGGAGGCTCCAACATAGGTAGGGCTATCGTTCATGCCCTGGCCGCTGAGGGATGTCACATCGCGATAGCCGAGATAGACGAGGCTCAGGGCCAACTGGTGGCCGAAGAGGTGGCGAAGATGGGCTCCGGGGGTAGGGCCATCGTTATCAGCACCGATGTCTCCGATCATCGCCAGGTAGAGTCCATGGCAGAACGGACCATCCAAGAGCTGGGCGGCATAGACGTGCTGGTGAACAACGTAGGATGGACCATAGACCGACTTTTTATGGATAAGCCACGAGAGGAGTGGGAGAGGGAGGTTCGACTGAACCTGTGGAGTCCCATCAACTGTATTCGCGCCGTTCTGCCCCATATGCTGGACCACGGCCACGGCGCCATCGTAAGCATAAGCTCTGACGCCGGCCGTATGGGGGAGTACCGAGAGGCGGTCTATTCAGCCTGCAAGGCAGGAGTCATCGCACTGAGCAAGGCGGTGGCCCAAGAGATGGGGCGTTATGGCATACGGCTTAATGTGGTTTGCCCCGGCCTCACGGTGCCTCAGTCGGAGGAGGAGATGGGCGGCGAGAGCATGTGGCACCAGATGCGGCAGATGTTCACGCCAGAGGTGCTGGAGCGGGTAAAACAGGGATACGTGCTACGTCGCCTGGGCACGCCTCAGGAGGTGGCTAATGCCGTGGTTTTCTTGGCCTCCGACGCCGCCGCCAGCTTCATCACCGGCCAGACCCTCAGCGTCAGCGGTGGCTATACGATGATGTAAAGGAAGGGCATCGGGCTCTGCCCTCGGAATCTTACTTATTTCTTCAGACTTGGGCGTGATCTTCGGGGCACGCCATGTCCCTCTCTTCAACCTGGATGGTGACGTGCTCAATGCCAAAGTCCTCACTTGACAAGTGACGTAAGGTAGAGAGCACCGATTGGGCAGCGTCCCTACCAGTCTCCTGTCGTAGTTTGACGTGGGCGCTCATGGCATTGTAGCCCGAAGTAATAGTCCATACGTGAAGGTCATGGATGCCCTCTACTCCTTGTACCCCCTCCAGAGCAGCTTTGAGGGAGACCATGTTCAAATCGGATGGCGCTCCCTCCAGCAGGATGTTAATGGCTGCCCATACCACGCGGCCACCGCTCCAGATGATCAGAGCAGCGATAACCAGGCTTACTAATGGGTCCAGGATCAGCCATCCCGAGATTAGTATAAGGATGGCGGTGACGATAATGGCAGCCGACTGGAGAGCGTCAGTGGCCACGTGAACGAAGGCTCCTTTAACGTTGAGGCTCTCGCTGATAGCGCGCCTTAAGATTAGCGCACTTGCCGCTTGGCCGATGAAGCCCACGCTGGCGATGAGGAGCATGTACAGGGTACGTATTTCTGGGGGGTCGGCCAGTCTGGAGTAGGCCTCATAAACTATGTAGATGGCCACCGCCCACAGAGTAAGGCCGTTGATGAGGGCGGCCAGGATCTCGGCACGATGGTGGCCATAGGTGTGGGACCCGTGAGGAGGATGGGTAGCAAACCGGAATGCCACTAACGCTAACACGAGGGCCCCTATATCGGTAAGGAGATGGGCAGCGTCGGATAGCAGGGCAAGGCTGTTAGTAAAGTATCCTCCCAGGGCCTCTACCACCAGGAAGACCACCAACAGAGGTAACGCCAGTTTGATGGCCCTCTGGCTTCTGATCCTTTTTGGAGGATATGTCACCAGATCACCTTACGCGATGTGTCTCTCCAGCTCCTTGAAAAACTGGTCAGTGGCCTTTACCTCCTGGCTACCAGTACCCATATCTCGTACTGTCAGGGTCCCCTGAGCCAGCTCCTCCTCTCCCAATATGACCACGTAGGGAATACCCAAGGAGTTAGCCTGTCGTAGCTGCCCTTTCAGACTTCTTGAGCTTTTAGACAGGATGGCTCCAGCCCCGGAACTCCTTATTCGTGCCGCTAATTGAAAAGCCTGGTCCCTAGTGTTGAGGCCGGCGGTGGCCACCAGATAACGAGGGCTAGGTTCATCGGGCACAGGGACCTCCTGGCGCTTGAGGTTGAGTACCAGTCGCTCCATCCCTGCGGCAAAGCCGATCCCAGGGATAGGCTGGCCTCCCAACTGCTCAATAAGGCCGTCGTAGCGCCCGCCGCCGCAGAGGGTGCTTTGCCCTCCCTCCTCTGGAGGTTGAAGCTCAAAAACGGTTCGTGTGTAATAGTCCAGGCCCCGAACTAGCCGGTGATCTACACGATAGGGTATAGGAATTGCATCAAGGTGGCATTGAAGGCGTTTCCAGTGGTCGGCACAGTCGGTGCAAAGATAGTCTGTGGAAAGGGGCGCCTCCTCTGCAAGAAGCTGACAGCCCTCTTGTTTGCAGTCCAGTAGACGCAATGGATTGCGTTCTAGGCGAGTACGGCAATCGGGGCAGAGGTTGCCATAATGTGCCCCATAATAGCCCTTTAGCGCCTCTAAATAGGTAGGTCGGCAGCGACCATCGCCGATGGAATTGATGAGGAGAGAGAGCTCTTTCAGGCCCAGATTGGCCATAAGCTGCCAGCCCACTTCTATCACTTCGGCATCTACCGAGGCGTCTCCGTCCCCCAGCACCTCTATGCCGAACTGATGGTGTTGTCGGAAACGTCCTGCCTGGGGACGCTCGTACCGAAAGACGGGGCAAAAGTAGTAAAGGCGCACAGGCTGGGGCAGGTTGTGCATCCCTCGCTCCAGATAGGCACGACAGACGGGGGCTGTACCTTCGGGGCGTAGAGTAAGTAGTGTTCCTCCCCTGTCATTGAAGGTGTACATCTCCTTCTCCACTATGTCCGTGCCCTCCCCTACAGAGCGCGAAAAGAGCTCCGACTCCTCGAACAGAGGAGTATCCAGGCGTCGGAAGCCGTAGAGTTGGCAGAGACTTATGGCCGTAGTCTCGACATAGCGCCAGTACTTCTGGTCCTCAGGCAATATATCCGAGGTGCCTCTGGGAGCCTTGTACAAATTTCTCCCCCTTTCACAGGTAGGATACATGAGGAGTCTATGGAGTGTAAAGTTGGCAGAAGCCCTCTTTCGATACCTTGTCTCGGACGTTAGGCCAACCCTGACTTAACGGCCTTCGTACCTCTGGACTTGTAGCAGTGTAGCGATTATCATACAGATACGGAGAAGAAATAGGGTGACATCGCCCGAGACCCAAGAGCTTATCGAGCAAGTACAAACCTATCTTTCCCAGGACAAGGTGGCTCTGGTGGAAGAGGCGCTTCTGTTTGCCTCTCAAAGCCACGAAGGCCAAACCCGCATGTCGGGTGGCCCCTACATGGAACATCCTCTGAACACCGCTCTCTTCCTTGCTGAATTGCACCTAGACGGTGTAACTGTAGCCGCTGCCCTGCTCCACGATGTGATGGAGGACTGTGGCGTAACATACGAACAGCTGCGAGATAGATTTGGCGACGAAGTACCTAAACTGGTGGACGGAGTCAGCAAGCTTACCCGCATGGATCTCAGATTTACGGGTGACGGCACGGAGAGCAGTCATCCCCCCAAGGACCGCCTCCAGGCTGAGAGCCTACGTAAGATGCTGGTGGCCATGGCCGAAGATGTAAGAGTGGTGCTAATCAAGCTAGCAGACCGGCTTCACAACATGCGTACTCTGGGGGCACTCTCTCCTCAGCGGCGAAAGGCCTTTGCTCGGGAAACTCTGGACATCTACTCTCCGCTGGCCCATCGTCTAGGCATTTGGGACATCAAGTGGCGCCTGGAGGACATAGCCTTCAGGTACTTGGAGCCATCCAAGTACTGGGAGGTATCCAGGATGCTAGCCGCCAAACGGGAGGAGCGGGATGCTTACATCTTTAAGGTAACCCGCATGCTTGAAGCCCAGCTAGACAGCGTAGGTGTTAAGGCCCAGGTGGATGGCCGGCCAAAGAACATCTACAGCATCGTCCAGAAGATGGATAAGTATGCAACCCAGGGTAAAGAGCTTAGCCAGATCTATGACCTATATGCTTTGCGAGTGCTGACATTGACCAAAGCCGCTTGTTACAATGCCCTGGGAGTGGTTCATAATCTGTGGCGTCCTATGCCAGGGCAGTTCGACGACTATATTGCTAACCCCAAAGAGAACCTTTATCAGTCCTTACATTCCACCGTTATGTGCGAGGGAGGGATGCCTCTAGAGGTGCAGATCAGGACCTATGACATGCACCAGATAGCTGAGTATGGGGTGGCCGCCCACTGGCGATACAAGGAGGGCAGCCCAGGGGACATCCGTTTTGAGGAGAAGATGAGCTGGCTGCGGCAGCTTCTTGAATGGCAGCGTGATGTGCGCGGAACTGATGAGTTTCTGGAGTCGGTGAAGATGGACATCTTTCCCGACCAGGTCTTCGTGTATACGCCTAAGGGATATATAGTGGAGTTGCCTATCGGAGCCACGTCCATAGATTTCGCCTACAAGATACACACAGACCTGGGACACCGCTGTATTGGTGCCAAGATTAACGGCCGCCTCATGGCCCTAGATACTCAGCTAAAAAATGGCGACACTGTGGAGGTGATCGCCAGCAAAGTGGCCAGGGGCCCTACTCTGGACTGGCTCAATGTAGACTTGGGGTACATCCGAAGTGCCTCAGCACGGAATAAGGTGCGTCAGTGGTTTCGACGGCAGGAGCGGAGCTCCAACATCCAGCGAGGAGGGGAGCTGCTTCGCAAGGAGACCAGGCGCCTGAGCCTGAGCAGTGGCGAGTTGGAGGTAGCGCAGCTTTTTAAGTATGACTTGGTGGAGGATTTCCTGGTTGCCCTGGGCTCAGGAGTGATAACCGAGAATCAACTAGTTTTCAGGCTTACTGCTCAGCCAGAGCGAGCGCAAGAGGAGCCTCGCCGGGTCGCAGAGACCCTGCCCACCCCCACGTCAGGGGTGGAGGTGTTGGGGGTGGGCGACTTGCTCACCCGCATCGCCACTTGTTGCGGTCCCATCCCGGGCGACGAGATTACTGGGTACATCACCCGCAACCGGGGTGTCACTGTCCACAAGTCGGATTGCTCCAATCTTCGCAACGAAGATGAACAGCAGCGTATTGTAAAGCTGGAGTGGGGCCAGAATCGTGCCCTTTATCCTGTACGCATTCAGATCGAGGCCTGGGACAGGGTAGGGCTTCTACGCGATATCACTACCATGGTGTCGGGGGAGAGGGTGAACATCGCATCTGTGGTCACCACAGAGAACTTCGATGGTACAGCTACGACCGCCCTCACCCTCCATACCAACGGCATCGCACAGTTGAGTCGGGTCTTCTCCAAGCTGGAGGGGGTCCGAGGGGTGATCAGTGCTTCTCGTACTGTTTCTGAGCCATCGCCCGCTATTAAGAAGTAACAGCCAAAAGGAGGTTTGAGTGCCCAGCCAAAAGTCGGCTCGTGTATCCGAGCGAAAACGCATCAGGAACCGCTCCGTCCGTAGCTTCACCCGCACCATGGTGGCTAAAGCGGGAACAGCTATTCGCCAGGGACAAGTGGAAGAAGGGGAAGCCGCCGTGTTGCAGGCCATTAGAGCCTTGGACAAGGCGAACAAAAAAGGTGTCATCCACGACAACAACGCCGCTCGCCGAAAGTCGCGCCTAATGGCGAAGCTGAACACCCTGAAAGCACAAAGCTAACCGAATCTTATTGGGCCTATATTTGTCCTCTTGATGAGGTCTTGACAAAGCATATCTCGGACGGTTACTATGATGCAGAACATCCGTTCAGAGGTGCGTCATGACATCGCGGAGTAAGCTCTCCTCTAAACAGGAAAGTATCTTGGAGTTCATCCACCAGTTCATTCAGGAGAATGGTCTACCTCCCACCGTTCGGGACATCCAGAAGGCCTGTAACATCAGCTCCACATCGGTCGTGGACTACAACATTCGCCTTCTCCAGCGGGACGGTTACCTGAATCGCAAACCCGACGTAGCCAGGGGTATTGAGCTGCTGGATGAATCGGGCAGACCAATAGGCGCTGTGTCCCAGGTACCGCTGGTTGGATATATTGCCGCTGGGGAGCCGCTGCCAGACCTTTCTGAGGAGGGATGGTCTTCCCAAGAGCCGTTAGAGACCATCGACCTACCCCCTAATATGGGCCGAGGGCGACGAAAGCTGTATGCCTTGAAGGTGAGAGGCGTCTCCATGATCGATGCTCTAATCGATGACGGGGACGTGGTGCTGGTGGAGCCAGTAGACCGGGTAGAAAACGGAGATATGGTGGTGGCCTGGCTCAAGCGGGAGAAGGAGGCCACCCTAAAGCGTTTGTACCGGGAAGGCGAGTGGGTTCGGCTTCAGCCAGCCAACAGCCAGATGGAGCCACTTAGATCGCATGCCGATAACGTAGAAGTGCAGGGTAAGGTGGTGGGAGTAATTCGGATGGTCCGCTAGCCACCCCTGCACGCCAAGTCGAAAATAACCGTACTTGGTTCTGGTCGATTTGTGTTGGGTCCCTGCATCCGCTCGTCTAGACGCGAGGAACTGAGAAGACTCGGTAATCCCTCTTACGGGGCAGGGTTGTCTAATCCAGTGTTCAGCGTCATAGTAGGGAATCCATCATATGTGCAAGAGCGATGCGGAAGCAAAGACTGTTTCAGAGGGAATTGCAGGTCTATCATTGACTGGTCGGTACCACCACTTCGGCCTCTAGTTCATGCAAGGGGTTGCCCAGGAAGTCCAAGAGTCTACTCATTTGAGATCCTTTTTCCTTGTGCCATTTTTTCAGATGCTTGGCAGTCCCTGACCAAAGTGCTGAAAGGACTGAGTTTAGCGGCATTTGCAAGGCGACGACTGCTTCCCAAAGTTTGTCTTCGGAAATTGATTTGTAGACTGTACCCTTTGGCCCAGCACCATGAACAATTACGTTTCTAGACGACGCAAATCTCTTGCCTGCGCCGTTCAATATCTTGGTTTTGTACTTCTTCCGCATCTGTTGCTTGAGTCGTTCACATCTCTTTGGAAGGTAGACGTCGATTGTACGTGTAATGAGAAGATCCACCTTCCCAATCAGCGCTTGCTCATGTATCACCCAGTCAAAAAGGTGCCGAGTGCCTTCACGCCCGGCATCATTCCGTGGTCGTCCTTCGAATCTCTTGGGATCTAACGAATCCGTAATTTGGCTAAGTTGGTCGACCTCTACACTCACGTCCACGCACGTCTCCAGAAGGGCGATATATTTCTTCGGGAGTCTAGCAGTAGGCTCTACTCGCGGGACAAAGATCCCGCTTAGTGAGATCTTCTGAGCAGCATCAACAGTCTTCACGTACAAGGCATCGAGTTCCTCTAGCCTGCATTTGGCATCCAACAATCTATGTCGTATAAATGCGTCTATTGTGGTCATTTTCTCCCATCTTAATCTATGTTCTCCAACCAGTTAGCTTTATTAGGACAATTACCACATATCTGCCTAGCCCCTAAATGGAGGTGTCTTGAGGATAACCAAAAACCGGCGTGGACAGCAACCGGCCAGTACCCTTTACTTCCATGGGTTGACGGCCAATCATGTATGTGTTAGCATCGGTGGTCGATATTGATACTTAGTATCAATAATAGAATCTGATTGCAGTTGGTCAGGCAGCATAGAAGGGATTTGCTGCGCTGAAGACTTTTTAGGTGCGGCTGAAGCATGACCCAGGGCATTCAGTCACTTAAGGTTCGCCTGGACAGCCGAGGATACCGCTTGACGGCCCCGAGGTCCAAGATCCTGGAAATGGTTCTTGCACGGGGCGACCCCTTCACTGCTGAGGAGTTATATAGGGACGTCCCCTTGGTGGGTAGGGCCACGGTGTATCGCACCGTAAAGCTAATGGTGAAGCTGGGCATATTGTGTAAGGTGGCCCTAGAAGATGGCGCTCCTCGCTACCGACTGGGGCCCCTCTCCCACCACCATCATCTCGTTTGTGTAGTCTGTGAGAAAGTGCAGGACTTTGCCCGCTGTAGCGTTGACGACATAGTGCTACGGCTCTCTCAGGCGACGGGCCACCAGATAGTGGGGCACCGCATAGAAGTCTACGGAGTGTGCCCGAGTTGTCAGGATCTACAAGCGCAGAAGAGCGTCTATCCGTGACCCTCGCTCTGCTTTTGGGGGTCCTCACAACGTTGGCCAACATTGCGGGCAGTGCCTTGGCGGTGGTGCAGCGTCAGCCCTCCAGAGAGTTTATGTCCATCGCCATTGCCTTTGGGGGTGGCTTTATGCTGGCAACGGCCTTCCTAGAGATGGGCCCCGAGGCTATCAAGGAAGGCGAATACATGCCCGCCTTCATCGCCCTGGGCTTCCTTCTTCTGTACCTCACCGAACATCTTTTTAACGTGCACATCCACCACATACCTGAGGGAAGTCCTCAGACCCAGGGCTACAATCCTCATCCTCTTCTGGCTCCTGGTAATCCCACCTCTCCCGCCGATGGCATGATCGCTTCCTCTACTGGGATGGCGGCCTTTGTGGGCTTCAATCTCCACGACTTCATCGATGGCCTGGCCATCGGTGCGGCCATGATCACCAGCCAAGCCGTCGGAGTCCTTGTGTTCCTTGCAGTGCTTCTCCATGAGGTGCCTGCAGGCTTCGCTATGGCCGCCATTTTGAGAGGGTCCGGCCGGAGCCGAGTAGTGGCTCTACTCAGTGGGGTTAGCATAGGTGTAGTTACCCTGGTGGGTATTGCCGTGCCCTTCTTGGTAGGGGGTGTTAGCAGTGTTATTACTGGTGTGTTCCTGGCGATGGCAACGGGCAGCTTCATCTACCTGGGGGCCAGCATTCTGATACCGGCGGCAGAAACAGGCGGGTTTCGCTGGTCCTTCCTATTCGTGGCTTTAGGGTTTTTTGCCTTTTATGGCAGCTCGGAGCTTGTGGGACTGTTTTTATAGGGTGATGTGAGGGTCTATTTCCAGTTGGCGTCGGTCGGGAAAATGTTGGTACAAATGTATCTAGTTCGGTCTCCATCGAACCACTCCTGGACCGTCTGTACCCAGCGCAGGTAGTGAGGGGCCTCGCGGTGGGCCTCCACGGCTGCCTCATCCCTGTAAACCTCGTACAGACATATGCGGTTGGGATCGCTATCGTCCTGTAGCACTTCGAAGCGCAGGCAGCCGGGCTCGTTGTTGACAGAGCCGCGGGCGTCATCCAGCATGGCCTCTATGAAGGCCTCTCGATGCTTGGGCTTGATCTGAATAATGACGCACATTACTTTCATACTTTCCTCCTTATCTGTGGCTGAACCGTCGATATGGTAGCATGCTTGGTTCCGACTAAAAACTTTTTGTATCTTGTGGCCGTGGGCGAGTGTTTCGCGATTGCCCTGCTATAATCGCTCCATGATACAACTGAGATTGATTGGGCTACTGATAGCCCTGGGGGCTATGGTTGGATGTGTGGCTGATGAACCTACTTCTACCCCCGACATCCCTGCCACGGTGGCCGCAGCAGTAAAGGCTGCGCTGAGTGGAGCCACAATAACACCCACGCTAGATATTGAAGCAACGGTTGAGGCACGTCTGAGAGCGACTGTGGAGGCCATGAGCACTCTGACCCCAACTCCGTCTGCGACTTCCTTACTGGTTCCTCCTATGCCTACATCAACCCGAGAACCTACGCTAACCCCTATACATACACCGACCCTTACCCCCACACTTATCCCCACGCCATCGATCCAACTACAAGCCGAGTTACCGAGGAATGTTTGGGAAAAGTTCTATGCCGCTTTTTACGACGAGTGCCCAAAACCTCAGTTTGACAGCCTAAAAGTCATGAAGACTTGGACAAACACCGGAAATTCAGAAGTTGAGTTTACACTTGCAAGTGAAACTTATTTCTTGGCCGTTGGTATCAGCCCCACAGACCCTATATGGGAATTCGACAGTGTATTGGACACCTCAACAGGGAAGCGCTTCCAGTCCTTGCACCTTGATAGTACTGTGCCCGACGATGTGGTAGATGCTCAGGCGTGGTGTCAAAGTGGATTTGGAATAGCGCTTCCCGACGTCCTGCACATTGAATCAAGAGGACTTCGCTGGACTCTATATTTGGTATCATCTGCTGGTTTAGAGCCTCTTCCCCGCCCTGTAGCTGGTGCGCTCGCAGGTTTCTACGGAGTCTGCCCTCCTATGCCCTCGATCGAGGAATTCCGAGTTGTGGAGACTTGGACATCTCAACTTGGCATTACTGGACGCTCTTTAGAATTCATCGGTTCTCCGCCGCATTTTATTCTGGGCGTAAAGTTTAAACCTGAGGTGAACGACTGGTATTTCCGCAGTGTAAATATTAGTGGAGATTGGCGATCTTTAGGGCCTAACGTTAGTAGTTCTAGTGGTGAAACAATTAACTTTACTGCTACCTGTCCCTCTACTTCCAGCCCCCACCATCTAGATGTGGAGGCTGACGGAGGTTCTTGGTCAGTTTATCTCATAGGCGTCAGATAAATCCTTTCATATTGAGTTCTTGCTAGAGGGGAAGGAGGCTTGTTCTAAAGAGAAGCTATAAACCTTTTGAGAGACTCGTTGATGTATCGCCTAGGAAGGACACTGACCTTTCGATGCTCTATCTAGGCTCTACTGTGCTGAATGGGGCAGCTGCGCGAAGCTCAGCTCGTGGCCATCGGGGTCCCAGATATGAAAGTAGCGCTCTCCCCACTCGGCGTCCCTTGGCTCTTCAGGGTTCAATCCCTTGCTCTTGAACCTGTGGTAAAGGGCGTCTACGTCCTCCGCTCGCAGGATGACCCGTCCCCACCAACTCGTCTCACTGTCCTTTCGCAGCATCAGATTAATGTACCCCTCGCCGACACGGAAACTGGTAAAACTGGCAGCCTTCCCTCCGTATAGCATCTCAAGGCCCAGCATGGTGTAAAAGTCCACTGCGCGGGCCATGTCTTTCACCGCCAGGGTAACAGCGCTGATGCTCTTGATAACCACCGTCTAAGTCCTGTCCAGGAGACCGCTACTGATTCAGGTATAGCCCGTTCTAACGCCCCCTATTCTGGATGTTCAGGAAGTATTTAGCAACACGACCTACATAGACAGCAACTGTCGGCGGTGGTATAAAGGTGCCATCATCAAACAGGCGCATCACTCAAAGTAATCGCAACATTGGGGAGGCACTATGGTAGGAAGACCCGAGATACCCGAATCCAAGGAGCAGACTCTCGAGGAAATGTACGAGTCTCAGCCTGATATGACGGTGGACTTCTACGCCGACTCTCTGCATATCAGCACCGGACTGTACAGCACCCTCCTCTACTTTGGCGAGCTACGTGACGAGCGCCAGCCTCTTCTGAGGGCGAGAATCAAAGTTAGCCCTCAGATGCTCAAGGCCATTAGCCTCTTGACTCGAAAGCACGTCCGCAACTACGAGGAGACCCTGGGCCCCATCGGCTTACCTAACCAGTTAAGGGAGGCCTGGGGTCTTAAGGAAGAGGACATGAGCTAATGGAGGAGAAAGATCGAGTGCTGATGGTAAGCTCGGCCCAACCCCCTGGGTGGAGCTGGAGATTGCTGGATGCGAACGATCCCCTGGGCGTACTTGAGGCGCGGGACATCAGCGACATAGTACCCGCCACCATCGAGGAGCTAACCGCTGCCGACATACCACCGGATGCCGGGTGGACCCTCAGGCAGCCCATCAATGTGTTGGTGCAAGATACCTGGGACGCCTGGTGGGCTTGGGACTTTGTGGTGGAAATGCACGCCTACGCCAGGAATAAAGAGAGTGTCAAAAGGGAGTTGGCGGTTAATCTATGGGATCACCTTCTGCTGCTGAGCTCCCTGGAGTCCCCAAAAATGGCGCCGGTGCTTACAAAGAAACTTGCTTACCTGAGGAGCATCTTCACTGCCAAGGGGGATGAACCTGAGTCTGCTCCGAGCCCTTGATGGCACATGGGCCTTTTTTAGTGCATAACAAGGAAGATACACCGTCGCTGGGTAGGGTGTTTATTAAGCCCTCTTCACAAGTTCAAGTCACAATGAGGGCTGGAAAGATACTCAGAGGGTATTTAGCTGGTGTAGCGCCGCGACTACCTGGCTGAGGGAGCTCACAGTGACATCGGGTGGCAGGCTGCCATCGACCTCCCCTTGGTCGAAGCCCTCGATCCAGATGACCTTCATGCCAGCCATCTTAGCCCCCTTTACGTCGTTAACTAGATGGTCGCCCACGTGGATCGTGCGTTCAGGTGGAACGCCTAAAGCGGTGGTGGTGCGGAGAAATAGCTCTTTGGCTGGCTTGGCTAGACGAACCTCGTCGGAAAAGGTGAGCACATCGAAAAAGCTAAGTATTCCCACCTGGTCCATGTAGGCCCGGAAGGTCACTCCTGGGGTCATACCCGTGTTGGAGATGAGGCCCACACGATAGCCCTCCTCCTTTATGGCCTTCAGTACCAAAGCGGCATCTGGGTGGGGTGGAGGTGGGTGGACAAAGAAAGAATCTGCATAGGCTGTGGAGATTTCCTTGACAGTGGATGATGGCAGCCTTTTTACCAGACCCTCTTCTATGCCCTTGATAAATATGCGAACCTGCTCTATGAATTCTACGTCCATGCCTTGGGCATGAATATCGTGGCAGGTGTTGTAGCAGCTCCTATAGGCCTCGCGGATGTGCTCTTCAGTAAATTCCAGGCCAACCTGAGCCAGGGCCTGCTGTGCACCTAGAATTCGTAGTGTGGCCCTTGCCCTCCCTAGCTCCCGGTCTTCGAGTAGGAGGGTCTGCCACAGGTCGAAGGTTACAGCGGCGAGTCCCTCCCCAACTTTGGCAGTCATACCCTCTGGTCTCCTTACATTTCCTCGATTATGTTGCTGAAAGGGGAATTGTTACCTCTAAGGGTAGTGCTTGATCTCGATGTGGTTTCCGTCGGGGTCATTGATGTAGATAGACGTACCGATACCCTTAGAGCCCCATCTCTTCTGGGGCTGGCCCTCTGCTAGGGCGCCCGCTGCCTCTAGCTCTCCCTTGACTCCCTCGAAGTCGCCACTCTCGATTACCATACAGAAGTGGTCCATGTTGCTATGCTCCTGGGACACGGTGGTCCCCTCGGGAGGCTTTACCAGGTCTATTATAGTGTGCTCGCTGGCCCTTAAGGAGGGAAAGCCCACCTGACCTGCGCGCCACTGGTCTACCCGTAGCCTCTCCATGCCAAGAAGGTCGCCGTAAAAGCGCAACGACGCTTCGGGGTTCTTCACCCGAAGCACGATGTGATCGAAGCCAATCACCCTAACCATCGCTTCCTCCTGACTTGTTCGCTCATTCGTTAAAGTTCAGCTTTTTGGTTCTCTAATGCAGGGGTGGTGAAAAACTACCCCAGTAGGAAGCCCTTAAAGGCTTCGGCGTAGGCCATCCCCTTGGCCTCGCCAACCTGCTGGCGCGACTTCTTCATATGCTCACCCACTTCAACATCCCCCACTTGGCTGACGTGCTGTTTTAGCGCCTCTATAGCCAGCTCAATGGTGTCTGACACGTCGAACCATTTATCTGCATCATCGTGGTTGCTCATCACCAGTACCTCTCGCACTTTATGGGGCTCAAGGCCCTCTTCTAAAAGTTCTGGAAAGGTCAAGCGGTCTCGGGCGGTGGGGAAGACAGCAGCCAGGGCCGCCTCTCCCGCAGCCAGGTGGTCAGGATGGCCTACATATCCTCCGCCCTGGAGGCTTCTAATGGGGCTTGGGCAGATGAGAACGTCGGGTTGGTATTTGCGGATTTGACGCGCTATATCCCGTCTTAATTCCAAGGTGGGCTGAAGCATAGAGTCTTCGTGGCCCAGGAATACCACCTCTTTGACCCCCAGCACCTTAGCCGCTGCCAATTGCTCCTGACGCCGTAGCTTCGTGAGGCGCTGAGGAGTCATCTGGGGATCGCTGCTGCCCTTACTTCCGTCGGTGCAAAGAACGTACGCCACTTCCATGCCTTCACGACACCACTTTGCCACCGTGCCCGAACACCCCCACTCGGCATCGTCGGCATGGGCAACTACCACCATGGCTCGCCGATAGGGCTCCTCTTGGGCCATCTTGTGCTGCTCCTCTCCTTAGACCTTAGACAATCATAGGCAATGATAATCTCAGGGTGCTGACCACAAGTCAATCTCTATGCGGGTACCGGGGCCCCTCAAAGGCTGTCAGAGAGGTCGAGCGAGCCGTTGGGCAAAGGCGCTCTTCCCCGTCCTGGCCCCACCCAACACCAGCTTTTAGCTCAGGGGCCGACTCGAGAAGTCGGCTGCAAGCCTGCCATCTGGTAGACTAACTCCATGTTTAAGCTGCTGCGCACAAGGCTGGCCAGTCGGTTGTACTCCTCATCCCGGCTATAGAGGTCTGAGGATGGGGGAAGGGAGACACCCCTATTCTGGGCCAGATGTTGGAGAATGGCACGGCGCAGGCTAGAATTATAAAAAAGGTCGTGAATGTAGGTGCCCAGGACACGGCCGTCAACATTAATGGCGCCTTCTGGTTGGTCAACAGGCTGCCCTCTGCGTTTGAAGATACGAAAGGGAGCCATGACCCTTTCAGAGGTGGCAGCGGTGTTACCCATGTGTATCTCGTACCCTTCGATGGGGAGGCTGCTACACTCCCCAAGAATGCCCGGTGCCTCTCCCACCTCTCCTTGGATGCGGTGAGTTTCCTTCTTGGTTTCGAAGCGAGTGGTCACAGGGAGCAGGCCCAATCCCTTGACCTCCTCCTTAGAGGACTCCACATGGTGGGGGTCCCAAAGACTCTCTCCTAGCATCTGGTATCCACCACAGATACCGATAATAGGAACACCCTGATGGTGCAGGTCCAAGATAGCCCTGTCCAGGTTCCTCTCCCGCAACCAATCCAGGTCGGCCATGGTAGTCTTGGTCCCTGGAAGGACTACCAAGTCGGGGGTACCCAGAGGGTCGTTTGCCTCCACGTAACGCAATCGGACACCCTCCTCACGCTCCAGAGGATCGAAGTCGTCGAAGTTGGAAATATGAGGAAAGCCGAGGACTGCTATATCCAGAACATACTCGGTATTTGTCTTCATCTCATGGCGTCGTTCCAGTGAAATCGAATCCTCCTCGGCAATATGGATGTCTCTGTAGTAGGGTATAACACCTGCCACTGGTATCCCCGTTCTCTCCTCCAGCCACGTCACGCCAGGGGTGAGAAGCGAGAGATCGCCTCGGAATTTGTTGATCACCAAAGCCTTTACTAAGGCTCTCTCATGAGGCTCCAGCAACTCTAAGGTGCCAACTATTGAGGCGAATATGCCTCCCCTATCTATGTCTGCCAATAGAATCACGGGGGCATGGGCGTAGGTGGCTACCTTCATGTTGACCAGATCCCTATCTTTGAGGTTCACCTCTACCGGGCTGCCCGCCCCCTCTATAACCACAACATCGTATTTGGCTAGGAGCTTCTCTAGAGAGCGTGTGACCACGGACCACAGATGCTCATTCAGAGAGTAATACTCCTTTGCAGGCATGGCCCTCAGGGGCTCTCCCATCACAACGACCTGCGAGCGATTATCACCTTCAGGCTTCAGCAAGATGGGGTTCATCTCCACTGTTGGATCGACCCCTGCTGCTTCAGCCTGGACCGCCTGGGCCCGACCAAGCTCGCCACCCGTTGGACTAACGAAAGAGTTGTTAGACATGTTCTGGGATTTGAAGGGGGCCACCTTGAACCCGTCCTGGCGAAAGATACGACATAGTGCGGTGACCAGTACGCTCTTGCCTACGTGAGAGGAAGTACCTTGAACCATGAGAACTTTCCCAAGAGCCGGTGAGTCAGACGGGCTGGTCATCTCTCCTCTTCTAGGTGAGAGGTATCGTTAAAAAGGCTTAACACTGCGCTCAATTCCCCCTCATGACTGTCCGTAGTTGGGTAACAGTCTACTATGGAGAGGCTTGCGGGAGCGAAATAGAAGCGCGAGAAGGCCTCCAGGGGGAGGGAAAGCAGGGAGATCAAGGCGGCCTTCAGAGCACCCCCGTGCCCTACAATTAGCACGGTCTCCTCTGGATGGCTCTGCCTCAGCCCGGAAATAAATCCTCCAACCCTGTGCATCAACTGCTCCAGGCTCTCCCCCTGGGGAGGAGCGAAGTCTGGGCTGCGGGCCATTTGCCGAGCGTATCCCTGAGGGTCTTTGGCCTGGATATCTTGATACGTGCGGCCCTCCCACTCGCCGTAGCACAACTCCCGCAGCTCCTGAACGGGAGAGAGGGGAATAGGCCTGCCTTTGAGGATAGGTTGGGCCGTTTCTATGGCCCTGTCGAGGTCACTAGTGTAGGCCACTTCGATATCCACTTCGGCTAGCCGTTGCCGTAACCTTTCGGCCTGTCGAAGCCCCTTTCCCCCCAATGGGATGTTGGTGTGGCCCTGGACTCGCCCTTCCGAGTTCCATGAAGTCTCGCCATGGCGGACCAGAAGCAATCTACTCATTGCGACTACTCCTTCGTGAGGAGGTCAGATACTTGGCCAGGACATTTTTAACACCCTTTGGGGCCCAGCTATTGCTCATGGGGAGTTTTACCTTGGGAGAACTTTCGCCGGGCACAGAAATCCACGAACCGTTGCCTCAGACCTCTCTTGCTTCCCATGTGGAGATGGATGTAAGAGGCTATGACGTTCTTCACTCGGAATCCTTCGATCCTCCCATCCTCGTCCAATACCTGGTAGGCTGCCTTGGCAGTTTGAGGATCCTCCTTCAATGATGAGAGGTGAAATTCGTGGCCTCGGACCTCATCGCCTGCCTTCATCAGGGGGCTGTCGCCCAGCGCGCGCACTGTACGGTAACCGAGGGTCAACCGGGTGTTCTTCATGGAAGACTTGGCTGGAACCACCCCCGCCATTGGATAGTTTCTCCCTTCCTGGTCTTCAATGCTCTGGCCCAAATACATTAACCCGCCGCATTCAGCATAGATGGGCAAACCGCGTTGGGCTGTTTGCCTCAGAGACTGCAGCATGGGGGCATCGGCCGAGAGCTCCTGAGCGTAGATCTCTGGGAAGCCGCCTCCGATATAGACCCCTCCTACACCTCTCGGCACCTCTTGATCGTTTAAGGGACTAAATGGAACACTTTCAGCGCCCCATGCCTTCAGCAGGTCAAGAGAATCTGGGTAGTAGAAGTTGAAGGCTTTGTCCATGGCCACGCCTATGGACACCTGGGTGGGATGTGCTCTCTCTGGAAATACTTGAGATTGCTCGTCGGTGAGTGAGATGTTGCTGGCCAGAGAGAGTATGCGGTTCAGGTCTATGGTTTGCTCTACTTGCTCCACCAGGCGTCCGAAAAACTCCCTGGCAACTGTGCCCTCCAGGGTGGGTATTAAGCCTAAGTGACGCTCTGGCAAGGCCAGCTCTGGCCTACGTGGCAGATAGCCCAGAAAGGGGACTCCGGCCTTAGCCAGTGAAGGCATGACGAACTCCAGGTGCCTATCCCCGGCGATACCGTTAAGAATCACCCCCGAAATGTTCAGTTGCGGGTCAAAACTCTTGAAGCCCAGTACGGTAGCGCCAACGCTTCGGGCTGCTGCGCTGGCATCGGTCACCAGGACCACTGGTAAATCAAGGAGCTTGGCCAGATGGGCAGTGCTCCCCTCTTCGCCCTCTCCGTCAAACCCATCGTATACACCCATCACGCCTTCTATAACGGCCAGATCCTTTCCCTTCATAGCCCTCTGGAACAGCTCCCTGATTACCGACTCCTCCAGGAGCCAGGTATCCAGGTTGCGTGAGGGTTGGCCACATGCTGTGGCGTGGTAGGATGGGTCGATATAGTCGGGGCCGGCCTTGAAGGGCTGGACTTGGTACCCCTTTTGGCTTAGAGCGGCCATAATTCCCGTCGCTACGGTCGTCTTGCCCACGCCACTGTGTGTACCGGCGATCACCAGTCCTCGCACAATCTTCTCCTGGAGGTAATCCCTAAAACTCGATGCCCCGCTGAGCCCTGATGCCCAGCTTGTAGGGATGCTTAATCTCCCGCATCTCGGTAACCAGATCGGCCAAATCAATGAGCTCTTGAGGGGCATACCGCCCTGTTATGATAACGTGGAGACCCTCGGGACGAGCGCGCAGGGTCTCGATTACCTCTTCCACAGGTATCCATCCATAGTGCATGGGATATGTGAACTCGTCCAGGACGACTACGTCGTGATTACCTGAGGCTATCTCCCTTTTACAGCTCTCCCAATGCTCTCGTGCTAGAGCAGCGGTCTTCTCCATGTCTTTGGACAGCCAGGTGAAGCCGTCGCCCATAGCCCTCATCTCTACTCCAATCTTACGGGCAGCCCGCTGTTCCCCGAAGTTGGCGGTAGAGTGCTTGATGAACTGGAGCATGATCACCTTCATGTCCCTGCCCCACGCCCTGAAGAGCACCCCCATGGCAGCTGTGGTCTTGCCCTTCCCTTCGCCCGTGTTGACTATCACTAACCCTTTTGGTGTCTTTTGCCTCTTCTCCATATCTATACTCCCTCTAACACCAGCAAGTGCGTACTTTTACGCCGATGCTGTGCTATTCTCTCCCTAGGGATATGGGTGAAAGTAAGAAGCGATCTTCTCAGGCGAGCTGTCTCTACCAGCTATCGGATCCATTTTTACTACTACGCCGGGAGGTATCATACCTGTAAAAAGCTCAGGATGCAGGCTCTGAGCTAGAATCTCGAGTCCCATCACAATGCGAGGACCCGGCGTGCTGTAATAAGCATGGTCTATTACATAAACCTCTCCCGCTTTTACTGCCGTTAGCTTCCACCAGCCTTCCTGTTCTACCAGCCAACTCGTCTCCTTTAGACCTCTTCTGACATCCGAGGAACAAGGATCGATAATGAGCGTCTCAGGATCGTACTCCAATACTGTGTCCCAGCCAATTCTTTGAGCTGGACAACCGGAGATGAACAATTCGTCTCTTCCTCCTGCCAACACCTTCATCTCAGGTAACCAATGCCCTCCTGCCACCAGGGGATCAATGCCCTCCAGTGAGAGAACCCGTGGTTTGTATGGCACCGTGTAAACTTTATTAGCCACTGCACTAACCCTATCATGCAAGTTTTTCGTTAATTCCTCTGCTTTTGCTGTGGCTCCAGCAGCATCTCCCACCCTGTTTACGTTTTCAAATATGTCAGATAGAGTTTTAGGGCTGAGGATAAGTATTTGAGGAGGGGGTTGAAGCAAACTAACAGCATCCATCACCTCACTGGCATCTACATCACAGACGTAGCAAAGGTCCTGTGTGAGAATGAGGTCGGGCTTTTCTCTGTGGAACCAGTCCTTATCGAGGAGGAATGGGCTCTTACCCGCTGTGAGAATTTGTTGCATCTTTATCTCTACTTGCGCGCTTGACAGATGAGCGGGATCAATCAGGCTATGACTTACCACTCGCCTTGTTTTCGCTTCAGGTGGGTAGTCACATAAATCAGTGATCCCTATCACATCGTCACCCAGGTCTAGAGCAAAGAGGATTTCAGTACCGCTTGGTAGAAGAGAGCAAATTCGCATCTTCAGGCCTCTGTTTGTCGATTGATCTTGCCTAGATTATGTGGTCGTGAATTAGCCACATGGCTCGTTGGCAGGACAACCGGCGTGCCATGCACCGGGTGACTGATGATGGAAACATTCGCTCCGAAAACGACGGACATCAGCTCGGTATTTAGCACCTCATCGGGTTGCCCCAGAGAATAGATAGTACCTTGATGTAGAGCTGCCATCCGATCACAGTACTGGGCGGCCAGCGTGAGGTCATGCATCGCTGTTATGACGGTAATGCGGGCCTCCTTCCTGATGCCATCAATCATGTCCAGAACACCAGACTGATAGCCAATGTCCAGGTGGGCGGTGGGCTCATCCAAGAGCAAGAGGGGGGCCTCTTGGGCAAGGGCACGTGCGATGAACACCCTTTGTCTCTCTCCCCCCGAAAGGGTTGAGAGGAGGCGGTGGGCAAAGTCCCAGGTGTTAGTGAGGTCCATCACTCGACGACAGACATCCAAGTCTTTGGGTCCTTCCCACTGTAACAGTCCCAGATGGGGATTCCGGCCCATCAGCACCACCTCTAAGGCAGTAAATCCTTGGGGAACCGCAGGATTCTGGGGTACCATCGCTACAATTCTAGCCCTATCCTTTGGTTGGAGTTGCCGAAGTCTTGCCCCGTTAAGATACACCTCACCGTTATGGGGCTTTAAGGCGCCACTTATAATTCTTAGGAAGGTTGTTTTGCCTGCGCCGTTTGGGCCCACTAGGCCCAGTATCTCTCCCTCTTCCACTTCAAGACTGATTCTCTGAAGTACGTGGTTGGTGCCGTAGGAGAACTGGACCTCTTCAGTACGAAGGAGAACTTGGTGATTCATGCTACCAGCCTCCTACTTCTTCGCAGGAGGTAGAGGAAGAAGGGTGCTCCACAGAACGCTGTAACCACACCCACCGGTAGCTCAGTGGGGCTCACCACCGTCCGTGCTACCACGTCAGCCAGTATAAGGAAGCCGGCTCCCACGAGCATGGCCATGGGTAGCAGGAAACGATGGTCGTACCCCCAGACTAATCTCACAGCGTGGGGGGCGATTAAACCCACGAAGCCGATTAGGCCGCTCACTGATACGGCCGCTGCGGTGGTCAGCGAAGCCACTACAATAAGGATGAGCTTCGTCCGCTCCACATTTACCCCGAGTTGCTTGGCTTCATCCTCGTTTAGCTGAAACAGGTTCAGGATGCGTCCGTAGGCCATCATCACTAGGACTCCAGGGATTAGGTATGGGAGGACCGTATAGACATCCTCCCAGCGAGTGCCGATGAAGCCGCCCAAAAGCCAGACCAAAAGGGGTTTTACGTCCGGGCTGGAGCTGATAATGAGGTAGCTGGTCATAGCAGCAGCCAGGTAAGCAATTGCTACTCCCGCAAGGATAAGGGTTGTGAGGGGAAGCCCTCCGGATTGTTTGGCTACTGTGTAAGCGATGGAAACCGCCAGCAACCCGCCTACAAAGGCCGCGATAGGCAAGAGACTAAAGCCGTGAAAATAGAGGGGAACGCCGGTCATCAGTATAATCGTGGCACCGAGACCGGCTCCAGAGGCAACCCCAATAAGATATGGGTCTGCCAGCGGGTTGCGAAACAGGCCCTGGTAGGTGGCCCCAGAGACCGCTAGGGCCACACCTACCAGGCCGGCCAGTATGATACGAGGAAATCTAATCTGCCAGATGATAGTGCCCCAGCTATCGGGCGCTGTACTGGATATATCTAAGAAGGGGGCTTTCGCTGCTACTATTTGCGCCACGCTAAGGGGTGGAATGTACACTGAGCCTATTCCACCAGAGACTACCGCAATGAGCACAACTACTGCTAGTCCTATCCCAAGGCGCCACCACGGATAAGACAGCGAAAGAACTCCAAATATGGCATTCCGTCGAGGCAGCCCCTTGGCAGAGCTTCCTATAATGGGCAGGCTCATTATGAGCTATCGCTAGGGAAAAGGTCAGGGTAGAGAGACTTTGCAATCGCCTCGATCCCCAGTATCAGTCTGGGGCCGGTGACGCTGAGGAGAGCACCATCCACAGCGAAAAGCTTGCCCTCTTTCACCGCTGCCACACCCTGGAACGCGGGATCAGCCTTAAAGAGGTCTGGCCCCTCAGGGTGAGTGCTGATTACCACCTCGGGGTCTCGGGCCACGAGCTCTTCTGGGCTCACCTGCTTATATTCTGCAATGTCTCCAAAGATGTTTTCGGCTTTCAGAAGAGTGTAGATCTTATCGAATAAAGTACCGGATCCCGCAGTCCACAGGCCGGGAGCCAAGTCGTGGAACACCCGAGGGCCTTTTGCCACCCTTGCCACCTTCTCTTGTAATGACTCGATGGACTTTTCGAATTGCCTGGCCAACTCCTCGCCTGGGCTTGGGTTATTTACTATCTTTCCCCAGGTACGCATCCGGTCAGCAACTCCCTCGAAAGTACCAGGGGTTTTGAGATAGAGCACCTGGGCACCCAGCTGCTGTAGGTCGGGTATGGGGCTGTCGAAGAAAATAACGATAAGGTCTGGTTCCAATGCTGCAATCTTCTCGAAGTTTAGGGCGAATGCACTGCCAACCTTCTCTATCGCCTCAGTCTCTGGTGGATAAGAAACAAAGTCATGGGTGCCCACGATTCGGTGCCCTTCTCCCATAGCGAACAGAATCTCCACCGCGTCGCCATCAATTGCCACGATGCGCTCCGGAGGTCTTGCGATGGCCACCTTTTCTCCATTGCTGGCGGTCACGGTCAGAGGGAATAGGGACGGAGTCGGTGTGGGAGTAGGCACCGGAGTGGCGGTAAGTGTGGGCGTTGCCTCAGCGCCACAGGCTGCCATGAATACCATCAGCACTAGGACTGGAATCAGAAGAATTGGCCGTATACGAAACATTTTTCCTCCTATGATTAGCAATTTATATTGCTGTGATTTCCTTCTGCGTCAGCAGTGGTGATAAGCAGTATTTGATTACTCACTTCCATCTATTTCCTAAATCCTACGTTTGGTCCTTCGCTATCTCGTCCATTTCTATGAAACAGAAAACCCCTGTCTCTACACTGGACAGGGGTTTTAAACGATGCCTTGGGTGGTTTAGCGACACACCGAATATGTGCCACCACCCAGAAGCCACCTCTGTGAAGCGCAGAGCAGAGCTTCCGACTCCCAGGCAGGTGTCCTGACTTGCGTATCCTCGCTGCACCGACGCCTTCCCATTCATTCCTGAACAGTGGCGTCGCTGCCGGCCAGCTCCCCGCTTACAGTGGCGCTACCACGGCGGACTCACACCGCCTTCCCTATTAAACCTCTAGTGGTACCTGGGGGACATATTAAGTTGTTAATCTACCTAATAACCTTCTGGTCCCGTGGGGGGCCATACGTGAACCAAGTATAATCAGTGTACCTTCAGCTGTCAACCTTAGCCTTGATGATATTGTAGGAGCTCCAGTACAATGTTGGCATGTCTCATAGGGAATTAGCTCTGGCGACATCGAAGGGTTTACAGGGTAGCGGAGGAGGCAGATGAAGTATGGCTTTAACCTTTCCACTAGCGGCCCAGCGGCCACTCCCGAGCACGTCATCTCCTTGGCCCGGCGGGGTGAGGAGCTGGGATTTCATTCTATTATGGTTGGAGAGCACCTGGTTGTGCCTAATCAGATCGACTCCCATAACCCTGTGGTCGGGAAGTTGCCCGCGGGGTGGACTGATGGTCATCTTGAACAGCTGACTCTCCTCAGCTTTTTGGCCGGTGCTACCCAGCGAATACGGCTGGTACCCAGCGTAATGGTTCTCCCTCACCGAAATCCCATCCTGGCGGCCAAGATGCTGGCTACTTTGGATGTCCTATCCCAAGGCAGGCTCACCCTAGGTGTTGGGGTGGGGTGGATGCGAGAGGAGTTTGAAGCCCTAGAACTGCCTCCTTTCGCGGAGAGGGCGGCCGTCAGCGACGAGTATCTCTTGGCAATGAAAGAGCTGTGGACCAGCGATACACCTACCTTTGAGGGGAAGTATTGTCGCTTCTCCAACATCTCCTTCCTGCCCAAACCGGTACAGAAGCCCCATCCGCCGATCTGGGTAGGTGGACAAAGCACTAGAGCGATAAGAAGAGCGGCCCGACTCGGCAACGGCTGGCATCCAGTAGCATCTCCTCAGACACCCCTGGAGCCCGATGACCTGGGGGCAGATATAAGGCTCCTGGCAACCTATGCCCAGATAGAGGATAGGGATCCCTCGGAGATCGAGGTCGCTCTGAAAGTCCATCTTTATGACAAACCTCGAGACGAGGGAATGGACAGAGGGCAAGGCAAAGGAGACCGTCGATTTACGGGTAGCCCCGAGCAGATAGCCGCTGACATCAGGACCTACGAATGGGTGGGAGTCCACCATATTATCTTCGATGTACGCACCAACAGCCCCGCTGGGATTCTAGAGCGGTTGGAGATGCTCGCTACCCAGGTAATTCCCCGCGTCTAGCTCTCTCCTTGAGGCCCTCCCTTTTTGATTGTGAGCAGTGCAGCCCGACTGCTATAACGCCCGCATGTCCTCTCCTAGGTGTGGGGCCAACAGAGCATAGCCATTCGGGCTTGCCCTCTCTTCATAAAGACAGGAGGTAAGTTATGGAAGTGGAAAAGCTCATTCGAGAGCTGGCAGCAATAGAGCGCATGCTCACTGTCATCGGCGGAGGAGACGCGGTAAGCGAGATGTATACCGATGGAACTACGGGGCCCACCTTTAGCGATGGCTACGCTACACTTGAAAACCAGAGCTGGCATTTTCACCTCAAAGTGGATGGGGTGAAAGGTGTGCAGTTTGTGGAGGCCGAGGACCACGGTGTACCCAACCTCTATTACGTTCGCTTCTCCGATCCTAACGAAGAGACCTTGATGCGATGCTACTTCCCCAACCCATACCTAGATGACAACGACAAGGTGGTGGAGTTTCAGCCGGAAAAGCTAAGGCTTTTTGAGGAGATGCGGGACAGGTACGTAGGGCAGGAGGGGATCGTCTTCGTCAGACGTTCGCGGCAGCCAAGCCAGTCCTCGTGATTGAAGCTTGACTTTCACTCGTGCTTTTCCCCTTAGAAAAGTTCTAAACCCGAATCGACCGAAGGACGGCCTTGGGGACAGCCCTTGAAGAAGCGAGCGGGTGCTCCTCTGAATCTGGGATAATGGTTTTGGAACAGAAACCCGCCCGGAAACAAGGAGCACCCAATAGATGCTGCCACAGAACAAACCCGACCGTATCCGCATCCTCTTTGACGACCATCGCCTGGTGGCCAATGCCGGCCTGCTCCTGCCGGCCACCCTAGCCCGGCACCTGGGCCTGGGGGAACTCGTCGACCATCACCTTGACCTCGGCGGAGCGCCGGGACGGGCGAACACTGGGGACAAGATGCTGACGCTGGTCGCTTCCGCGCTGGCAGGCGGCGACTGCATCGACGACGCCGATGCGCTGCGCGCTGGTGGGACGGGCGGTGTTCTAGGCTGCGTGGTCAAGGCGCCATCCACCCTGGGGACCTTCCTGCGCAGCTTCCGGTGGGGGCATGTCCGTCAACTCGACCGCGTGAGCCGCCAGTTGTTGGCCCGGGCCTGGGCCGCTGGGGCCGGACCCGGCGACTCGCCCCTGACCATCGACCTGGACTCGACCATCTGTGAGACCTATGGACTGGCCAAGGAGGGAGCGCGCCACCACGGCTATACCGGCGCCCGCGGCTATCACCCGCTGCTGGCCATTGCCGCCGGCACCGGCGAGGTGCTGATGTCCCGGCTGCGCGAGGGCCGGGCCAACACCGCCCGTGGCGCCGCCCACTTCCTGCGTGAGACGGTGGGGCGGGTGCGCTACGGCGGGGCCAGGGGACAACTCACGGTGCGGGCCGACAGCGGCTTCTACGCCCACACTGTCGTTGCCGCCTGCCGGGAAATGGATGTCCGCTTCTCTATCACCATCCGCCAGCGCGCCAGCCTGCGGGACCTGATCGAGGCGATACCAGAGGAGGACTGGACTCCCATTCCCTACTGGATGGACGGCGCCGCCGATGTCGCCGAGACGACTTACACCCCGTTCCAGGCCAAGCCGGAAGCCGCGCCGGTGCGGCTCATTGTCCGGCGGGTGAAGCCGACGCCCGGTTCCCAGCTCGCCCTCTTCGCCAGATACAGCTATCACGCCTTCATCACCGACCGCGATGGGGAGACGCTGGAACTGGAGGCCGATCATCGCCGCCACGCCGAGGTCGAGAACGCCATACGCGACCTCAAGTACGGCGTCGGGCTGAACCACATGCCGTCGGCGCGGATTGGTCTGGGCGAGCGGACCGTGATCACCAAGACCCTCAGGCGGCGGGTCTTCGCTCTGGTGGGACGGATCACCCGCTCGGCGCGCCGCCTCACTTTGCATCTCCCCCGGCGCTGGCCTTGGGAAACCCAGTTCAGTCGCGCCTTGGCCCGGCTGCAAGCCATTCCGTTCCCGGCCTGACGGCCAACCTGCAACTGACCCAACGTCCCCGCAATCTCGCGCCACCCCGGTCGCGAGAGTCCCCTGCTGCGTATCCTCTCGCCATCCCGCGCATCGCAACTCCCGCATAGGGCCTTAGGGGCCCTGTGCGGCGACTCAAGACCGTCCGCCGGCCTCCCATCTACCCCAAGACCCCAGGCCATCTCCCCTGTAGCTCCCTCACCCACCCCCTTCCGCTGTCCTCACGCCGTCCATCGGTGTCCTTCGGTGGATTCGGGCTAAAGCCTAAAGCTCCCCGGATAGCCCTTGCCAAAGGGACTATCCACTCCTACAGAGATCAGGAAGTTACCCGATACTCTATCGCATAGTATCCCCAACTAAGAGTCCCAACCACTGTTGCACCTCTCGGAGCGAGCGTAAGGAGTAGTTCGCTGTGGTCTCCCGCTCCTCTTCATCTATTACTACCGAGATCCCGTCCCGCATCCCAACTGTCCTGAATCCATCCTCGTCGGTGCTATCATCGCCTAAGAAGATGGGTAGAACTGTCTTGATCCCTTTGGAAGTGATGCAGTGGTCCAGCAGCACGTCAACCGCTTTGCCCTTGTCCCACTCCACAGAGGGACGCACCTCGTAGATCTTTTTCCCTTCTGTAAGCCTAAGGACAGAGGAGAAGTGAGGCATTCCCAACACATGATGCACTACCTCCCTCACTCTGCCCACCTTCTCTACTTGTACCCGTCGGTAGTGAACGCTTAGGGACAGACCCTTGTTCTGCACCAATATCCCTGGGATATCCCACAAAGCCTTTTGAAGCTCGCGGTTTGCCTCATCCAAGGCTGGAGCCAGCTTCTGAGCTTCGGGATGTACGAAGCTGAGGCCGGGCCCCTTTATTTCAAGCCCGTGGTTCCCTGCGTAGAAGATATCCGCAATATTGACCATTCCCTCCACCTCCCTCAGGGCACGCCCGCTAATGACCCCTACAGTGTAGCTGGGCGTTCTGGCCAGGGTAGCGAGGTGATGACGAGTCCTCTTTGGAAGGTGGACATCCTTTGGTTTTTGGGCTAGGGGCGCCAGAGTACCGTCGAAGTCGGAGAGGAGAAGGATATGCTCTGCTGCCTTTAATATAAAGGCAACGTCTTCCCAGGCGGAAAGGAGGTGCCTCAAACGTCACTCCTGTGGGGTCAACTTGGCCAGCTCTCCCACTATGTCGGCAGCCCACTTGTAGATATTGTTCTCCTGTACTACCTTACGCATGCGTCGCATACGGGTCCGTCTCTCGCGACGCCTCATCTGTAGGGCAGTGAGAATGGCCTCGGCGAGTTCGTCCGT
The DNA here is from genome assembly GCA_965248115.1 of Dehalococcoidia bacterium. Taxonomy (GTDB): domain Bacteria; phylum Chloroflexota; class Dehalococcoidia; order Lucifugimonadales; family CBDFII01; genus CBDFII01. The sequence continues at coordinate 418,104 of CBDFII010000004.1, read as the reverse complement.
GGCGTAGGGATTAGCCAGAAGCGCGTCGGTTAACTCACGAGCAGCTCCCGTGAAAGGGCTTAGAATGAGGACGCCATCCTCGTCGAAGCGGCTGGCCACGAACTCTTTGGCCACCATGTTCATCCCGTCGTGGAGGGAGCTGACCAGTGAGAAGTGAGCCAGCCGTTGCAGGGCAATGAGGGTGATGGGTGGTAGGTCTTGGGCCAGGTATATAATGGGCTTCCAAGCACCTCGGCCGTATCTGCTGTTGATTTCTTTGATCTGGACTTCTATCTCCTCATTTAGGCGTCTATAGGCCTCGATGTGAGCGCGACTCTGAACGCCTGCCTGAATGAACACCATCCTACCCTGATATTGGGGATACCGGGCGAAGAAGCGATCAAGAGCCCTGAAACGGTTGGGGATGCCCTTGGTATAATCGATCCTGTCTAGTCCAAGCCCCACCACTTGACCATCAATCCTTAGATCTTCCACCAGCCTCTCCATCTCTACATCGACTTCGGGAAGCTGGGCCTCATAGCATATCCGTTCAAAGTCGACGCTGATAGGGAAGGGGCGTACCGTAGTAGTCTTGCCACCGCTGGTCACCTCGAGGCGCTCGAAATCCACACGAGCCTCTATGGTACGCGCTATCGTATCTAAAAAGTTGTTGCAGTGATACCAAATGTGGAAGCCCAACAGGTCATTGCCAAGAAGACCGTCAAGGATCTCCTCCTGCCATGGACAGATGCGAAAGGCCTCTTGATTAGGCCAAGGTATGTGCCAAAAGTGGGCAGTGACGATCTTGGGATTTTCATTCTTGAGCATCCGGGGCATTAGCGCCAGATGATAGTCCTGGATAAATACAATCGCCGACCTATCACCTACCTCCTCTAGGACGCTCTTGGCAAAGACTTTATTTACCGCTTTGTAGGTATTCCAGTTATCCTCGTTAAAAACAGGCTGGGTGTAGGCGATGTGGCAAAGGGGCCAAAGAGCCTCGTTGGCAAAGCCGGAGTAGTATCCCTCCTCCTCGTCCCTGGAGAGCCACACCCGCCGTAGGGAGTACTCAAAGGCGCCGGGCGGCACCTCCAGCTTATTGTCCTTGTCTACAACCCTTCTATCGGCAGTGCCACTGCCATGGGCAATCCAGGTTCCACCGCACGCCCTCATCACCGGGTCGAGGGCGCCAGTGAGACCTCCGGCAGGAACTATGTAATCAATCCCATCTACGGTGTGGTTATGGATGTAGGGTTCCCGGTTAGATACCACCACAAAAAGGAAGTCCCCCAGCTCCCTCTGAATCAACTCCCTCAGGTCATCTTTGCCCCACGTCATCTGCCTCCCTCCCCAGACCATGAGTGCAGGGCGCTGAGTACCATACCATCCCCTCGATTGTCTAATAGCAGATGCATTAATTATCCATACTACATAACTTTAGCTTTTTACAATGGCGTCTTGAATTCTGGGAGATGGGCGAAGAGAAGAATACCTCTAGGCCGAGACCGGAGCTAACTCCTCTTCCATCAGGATCAGCGCACCTACCAGCCCAGCATCGTCTCCAAAGTGGCTTAACTTAAAGCGAACGGCGCCACTCGCTAGGGGCATCGACCGTTCCCTGGCCAATTTTGTAGCAGGTTTCAGCAGCATATCTCCCATGTTGGTCACACCTCCACCTAGCACTATCAGCGCTGGATTGAAAATATTTACTATACTGGCCAGGCCTAGACCAAGGAAATAGGCGGCATCTCTTATGACTTCCTGGCTGAGAGAATCGCCCTGCAGAGCTGCCTCGTGTATCATCTCGGCGTTGATGCTCTCTATCGCCCCCGATGCTAGGTTCAATAGCAAGGATTCTTTACCTTCGTGGAGCCGAACCACCGCTTCTCGGGCGATGGCTGTTCCTGACGCTACGGTCTCAAGACATCCTCGGCTGCCACAATCGCATGGAAGGCCATCGGGTACTAGAACGATGTGGCCCACCTCTCCAGCCCCACCCAGCGCTCCCCTATACAGAGAACCCCCAAGGATTAGGCCTCCACCTATGCCTGTGCTGACGGTCATGTAAACCATATCACCCACACCTATACCCGCTCCACGTCGGTGCTCTGCTAGAGCAGCGGCATTGGCATCATTCTCTAGCACCACTGGCACTTCGAAACGCTCCTCAAAAGCTGCCTTGAGAGGTATTCGTTTACCCTGCTCCAGATGGGGTGGATTGACCACCTCACCCAACGTCCGATCAACGGGCCCAGCTACGGCAGCGCCTATACCCAGGAGCTTCGATCGAGGCGTTCCATCAAGGAGGCTGTCAATGGCGCGATAGAGGGCGTCTAGAATGTTCTCGCCGGGTTCCCGGTATAGTGCAGAGCGTTTTTTGAGTACCAACTCCCCCTCAGTGTTAGCCAGCGCCAGACGCAGGACAGTACCTCCGATGTCAAGGCCAATAAGAAACCCTGAGGAAATTTTTGAGTTTGTCATGAGAGCATTTGGCCTGCTGATGGATGATTAATGGGATAGGAGTATCTGCTGTCCAATTGTGATACACATGGGCTTCCTGAGCTTCATTTTTGCACACCGTAGTTATGTGGTCAACCTTATAATCCAGCCATAGTGCTAACCGTACCGTCATTATGAAGAGGTTTTGGTGGCTGAGAGCCAGCTGACTGGATCAGCTGCTGTAGTCTTCTAGTGCCATCTGGGCCACTTTTCGACCCAGCCGCACACTGTAGTTGGTGCCCCTATCCTGGGGATATATTTGGGTGGTGTTAGCCAAATATAGGCCTTTTATGGGGGTGCGGTTGTCGGGGATACGCTGACTGTAGTTGACTCCGATGAGGGGCTGAGCCGCGTCCACTTTATGATGGTGGTACTCCTCAATCCAGGACGAGTCGAAGTCGGGGTTGATCTTGCTCAGGTGGGGAATGAAATCCTCTAGCAGCTCCTCGGCGCTCTTCTGGTAAATAGGGCTCTCAGTGCTGGGGTAGTTGGAGAGATAAACGATGTGCTTGCCTCCGTAGAGGGAGGGGTGTACTAAGTTGGTCTGTTCGATGATGCCGACGAAGGGGATAGTGCGGTCGGCTATGTTTAACCAGTATATGTCAGTCAGAGGCTGCTTGAGAACAAGGATTATTAGGACTGCTGCCAAGTAAGTAACGTTGGTCAGCTTCTCCTTGTAGTCCTGGGGCAAGGTCGGGACTAGGCGAGTGAAAATGTAGGAAGGTGTGGTAGCAATAACTGCGTCGTAGGTCCGTGACTCTTCTTGATGGCCTGGCAAAGTCAGATCCAACCCTCGGACCCGACCATCTTCTACCGTAATCTTATTTACTGCCGCCGAGGTGTGCACCTCGCCGCCCATCTCCCGAATTTTTTCACCTAATGTATCGAATATTTCAGCGAAGCTTCCCATGGGGTAGCCCAGCTTCTCCGGTTCCCACATCTTGGACCGGGAGGCCACTCTCAGATATATCTTGCCCCAAAGCCATGTCATTCCTACTTGGGCGAAGTGCTCCCCAAACTTTCCCCGTAGCATCGGCTCCCAGACCACCTCGTAAGCGCGTTTGCCCACCCGCTTTTGCAGCCACTCTTTTGCCGTTATCCCCTCGAACTTGCGCCAGTCCTTAGTCTTTTGAAGATAGAAAGTCACTAGGCCAAGACGCATGCGGTCAAGGATGCCTAATGGACTAAAGCGTAACAGGTCAATGGGCGTAGCAAACTTCCATATCTTGCCTCCGTAATAGAAACCCGCCCGGGACTCGATCCACTTTAGCTTAGATCCCAACCCTAGCTCGTGTATCAAGTCCACTATATCCCTGTCGCTCATGAACAGGTGATGGTAGCCCCGCTCCAGTTGGCCTCCGCCTACCTCGAAAGTGGAGGCCTGCCCCCCCAGGAAGGGCGCTCGCTCGAAGACCTGGGCCTGGTGCCCCTGTTTAGCAAGCTCGTAGGCTGCTGCCAGTCCGGCAGCCCCTGCACCAATAATCCCGATCCTCACTCCCCCTCCCCCTCTCCCGTCGCCATTTCTCTCACACTGTATTGGGCGACGGCGGCATCTTGCGGCTGCGTAGTACGGGCCATCTGTGCCAAGGAGAGGTTCTCCCGCCACAGAAAGAAAAGCCCTACCAGGGTCACCGGCAGCCACAGGGCGATGATGTGGAGGAAGGTGGCATAGGCGGTTGCAATAGAGATACCTACGCCCAAGACAACCAAGGTCCTCTGGGTAACGTATTCGAAGGGGCCTATTCCTCCTATGGTGGAGGGAATGGAGGTGGCTAGGTTGGATGTGGCCGTGACCAGTAACATCACCGAGATAAAAACTCCCGAAGAGGTGAAAAGATCAGGCAAATGAAAGGACAGGGCGATGAGGTAATAAACCATCGTCTCCGAAAACCATACCGGTAGCGAGAGGAGAAACAACCCTAGGTGACGCCGGGGGCTGCGTAACACCTCTAGCCCCTGGATAAAGCGGGCTACTAGCTCTTCTGCCTTGGGCCTCAATCTGGCCGGGCACACCCTGACGATTTCCTTTACCAGTTCCCTTAACCGAGGAGAAGTAGCTAGCAGGCTAAGGAGAGCTATGGCTCCCAAAAACGCCACAGCAGCGACCACCGCCATTACCAGCCACGGTGTCGTTCCTGCTTTTCCAGGATTCCAGGCCACACCCATCAGCACAAGCGAGAGAGCACCTATGACTCCAAGAAACAGCAGGGTCAGGCCATCGTAGACCCGTTCCACTACAATGGAGGCCAGGGCGGTGCTAGCACTAAACTTCTCTTTCTCTCCCAAGTAGTAGGACCTCACCAGCTCCCCTAACCGCACCGGCAGAAGGTTGTTGGCCATGTATCCCACTACTACTATGGGGTACAACCTGGTTACAGGGAACAGACGCACCGGGGCAAGGAGGTACCTCCATCGTAGTGTTCGGAAGAGGACAGCGACGAAATAGACTACAATGGCAGGTACCAAATACAGAAAGTTGGCTTCTGTTAACGCCTCCCCCATCTCTTTTAAGTTCACCTGGTAAAAGAGGAGCACCAGAAAGGCTAGGCTTACCACCAGTCCTACCACGAAGCGACGATTAAATGCCAAGAGCTTAAGTCCTTTTAGTCACGTTAAGCGTTGAGGATGACCTCAATCCCAGTATATTTGCCCTCTTCCTCATCATACAAGGAATAGAGCCATAAACTCCAACAGCTATCATGCCCCTCACGATTATGAGCTTTGGGGAAGATAAGCGTAGAAGTCCGAGTTCCACCAATCGCTTCCCAATCTACGAAAGAGGAAGTATTCAAGAGAATTGTGCCAGGCCTCTCGTTTGAAGAGGTGTCGTCGAAAATAGAGAAAATCCTTCTTCAACTGCTCTAGAGCGGGTTCCCTCCGTCGGTCCTCACCCGAGCGGCGGTAGCTCTCAGGAAACCATAGGATGTTGAGGAAAGGTCCGTCCTTCTCGTAAGCTGCCAGGTGGGAGGAGTCGCGATTGGCGTGGGAGGTAATCAACAAGAGGGCTTTGGCCGATGGCGGCTCCTCGAGGGGGCTACAGCTCTCGATCCAAGCGTGCTCGCTTTTGTCCTTGAAGCACCGAAATCCAACTGCCTTATTCTTACGCACGTACCACTGAAAGGGATACCACAGCTCGTAGTCCACGTCCACCACCTGTTCGCTCTCTTCTTCGACGACCTCGTGGTTCAGCCTCTGGGCAATTGCCCTCACATCGGCACTGCCCTGGGCATACGCCAGCATCTCGATGGGCGAGTCGTCGTAGCTATAGCTGGCTCGGAAGCCGACGAAGGTGCTGAAGGCCAGCATTAACACCCCCAGGCTTAGCCCTACCAAACGTAGGTTCTGCTGGGTTGGCCCTCTCATAATCAGATAGACAGCGCCTATTAGTAAAAGCAGCTCTCCAGCCAAGATGGCCCATCCTTGCCAGGAGCCAAGAGTTCCCTGGTCCAGAAATCGCAGCAGGAGGAAAAAGCCCCCGACCGTGAGCAGCGGAATAAAGACGAAAAGGATGATGGGAGATGCCCTTTGGGCTACATCAAACGTACCAACTCCATACCGACGAATTCTTTGTAACAAGCCCCACTGCCAGATTGAGACAGTCCCATTACTTTCAACGTATGGGTGTGCATGGGGTGTGGAGCCGTTTCCCAGCAACCTGCGCCACTGCACACCCTCTATCACGTCACCCGTGAACTTTCCTGCAAGTAGGAGGAAGGGAAGGGCGACGTTTACTATGAGCCAGGGCATCTTTTCCCCCGCCAAGGTATAAGCAGTCAAGGCAAGCACCGACCAGAACACCAGGAAGAGACCGAGCACGTCCCCCTTGCGCAGATAATAGATAATTGCCGCCAGTGCGACCAGAAAGGGAAGAAATTCGTAGACGGAGCCAAGGACCAGATGGTAGTACCAGGGCTGGCCGCCCCGAGCTACCTCCTGCTGGGCCACCCAGTAGCCAAGCCCTTGCCAGGAGCCGGTAAAGAGACCTCCCAGTCTACCGCACAGGCTACCAAAGAAGCTCCCAAGCTCAGCTGGGCAGTAACCGTGGCGCTGCACAAAAAGGCCAAAAACGCTGGTGTAAAAGGCGGCCCATACGATGTAGAAGATGCCCGCACAGATCAGCCAGACCCTCCAGCGCCACATGACACCGATAATTACCGAGACAATGAGAGTAGCGGCCAGGACACCAAACGAGATGAAGTAGTCCCGTGCTATAACGCCGCTGGTGAAGGCAAAGGAGCTGTATAAGATTGCTAGCAGCCCGGACGCAGGCAATATCCACCTAGCTCCTCTGCCAGTGCTTCTAACCGCTACAGCTACCCCTAGGGGAATAGCTATCAGGAACACCGCGTCCAAAGTCCACGGCAGATTTATAATAGGAAAAGAGAGAAAGGGAGGTCCCCATACTGGCAAGCCCACCTCCCCTACCCCTTCGTTCACCAGTTGGACTCCCGCACTATTAAGCGGTATGCTCACCAGGGCAGACCACTGCGGCAGGGTGAGGGTAACCAGCAGAACCAGCAGGACGGCGGGCCCCGTTAGGTCAGACAGCCTCAGCCTTCCCATAACCCAAGGAACTATTTCTGTTAACGATAAGATAAAGAGGAAGGCTCCCAATATGAGCACTAGGATATAGGCGGTCTCCTTTGTCGCAAAGGCCAGGGCTAACACCGCCGATGCCAGATACAGGTACCGGCTCTTACCTTCGTTTAGGTAACGCCATATCAGGATCAGCAAGGCCAGAGCCCAGAAAGCCATAAGGATTTCATTGCGTCCAAAGCGGCTGAAATAAAGTAGGGTGGGTGATAGGGCCAGCAGAACGGCCGTAGCTATGGCGCCAGCCGTCCCCAGGTAATTTCTCAGGAAATAGGGCAAGAACACAAGAGCGGCACCGAAAAAGGCGTACCCCAGGCGAGCAGTGAAGTCGCTATCGCCAAAGATAAAGAATACCAAGGCAGTGAGATGAACCTGGAAAGGCCCATGCATCCAGGGGCTGTGGCTATAGCCTTCACCGTTGGCTAATTTCCAGCCGTAATGGACGTGGAGGGCCTCGTCGTAATGCATGGCCCGGCCGTCTAGCTGCCATAGGCGCATACCCAAGGCCAGCAAGGCCAGGATGGCAAACGCAGCCAGCTCCCAGCTTCCCTTTGCCTTCACCCATTGCCAGGTCCGAAGCGTCAGGGACATCTGAGATGCCTCAACGGTTTCCTTGCTCTTTTCCATAGGGTGTTTGTTTACCTTGGGGAACTCTCTCATATATTACTACGCTGCCCTTTTCAAATGCGGGCATTAACAGGCTACTGAAGCGATCAAGAGAGACCTCCCCATAGGTGGCTATCTCCCTACTACCTACATAGACATACCGGATATAGTACTTCTCTAGTAGGCGCTCCACCTGCTCAGCATCGGCGCTAGTATATATCTGGAGGATATCGTGCTCTCTGCCATCATATGGGCTTGTGGAACCCCGCCACTGATATTCGTGAAACCGCCAGCCCAACACAGTTGGGAGCCCAGTGCTAGCCGAGATGCGACCGTAGTCTGAATAATCGTCTCCCACTGCTTCCACTATTTTGCCATGAGACGCCTTATCCCGAAGCCATTGGATGGCTTCGTATTCTTCAGAAGCTGTTCCTTTGAGAAAGGCCAGGCCATCTAGAGTAGCTCCAATAGAGGAGGTGCTTGACCTGTGTAACGCCGCTCCCAGAGGATAGTAGAGGGAGACCACCACTAGAACGACAATTAGGCCTGTCCAAGCGTAACCCCGCACCTGGCCAACCTTTTTTCGACCTATTGATCTTGAGTGCCAGTAGTAGAGCCCGTATGCCGAGACAATGCTAAGGAGCAGCCAGGCCTGATTGTAGGCTTTGAATACGGTGTTCATCCTATTGCCAAACGCATCCACGAAGCGGAAAAGCTCTACCCCCATCAGCACATAGAAGGCCAGGCCCATCAAAATGAGGGGGAACATAATGGGTCGGCTACCCCGCCCTCTGGCGCGGCCCAAAAGAGCGTAACCCACAGCCCCTATGATGGCTAGGAGAGGGAGCAGCTTACCCAGCCTTGCTCCTAACCGCACGAATACATCACCAGCTCCCTCCTCAAAGATGCCGAGTAACAGGTCCAGTTCCCATATGACGAAAGGGAGAAAGGTTATAGCTACCACCAGGGCCAGGGAGGTTCGTGAAGGCGTCATGCGACTCCTGCGCCATTGAGCGACAAGGAATGAGAGACTAAGCACCAGAAACAATCCCCATATTAGTAAAAAGAAGAGGGGCCTAGTGCTCACCTCTCTTAGAGGAACTACTCCAGAAACTTGGGTATTAAAATCCAAGTAGAAGGGGAGGAACATGATCACCGCTATTACCACTATCGGTCCTGCCATAGCGAAGGTGGAGCCTGCGGCGCCAGCTATAGAGCCCTCCTTGTCCCGATAACTCTTCACAAACACCACAGTGACCAAGAGGGCAGCGAACACTGGCATGTCTGCCAGGTTAATGAACCCTAACGCTCCCAAAGCCAGGGCCATCATTAAGACCTCTACGGGATGGCGTAAGAGCCACCCCAGCCCTAACCGGCCTCCTGTCATGAACATGTTGAGCATCAGAGCTATAGTCAACACCAAAAAGGGCAACACCATCACGTGGGCATGCATATCCCCCAGTAAAAAACTAAAGAAGGGAAACTCGGTGATGGTGAAGTCCAGACTTCGGCCGTCCACCACCGTGTCGATGATCCGGCTGCCTCGAAACCACCACAAATGGTCCGAGGGGAACCATCCTGCCGTTGCGCCAGGTCCCTCCAGCCCGCTAATGGACACCCACTGCCAGAAACCCTCCGAGCCCCATCCGCGGGCGTGGACCAGTTCCAGCCCTCCCTCCAGATTACCCACCAGCACTAAGAGCAAAGGGGCTGCTAGGGCGTAGATCACAGCAGACCCGGTGCGTGCTCCCGATAGCCTCACTAGGTTGTACACCACGCCGAAAGCACCTGCACCCGCTAGGGCCGGAATTAGGCCGTTGGCCAGGTTGAAGGAGATGTTGGAGGGTATGGCCGACAGCTTGGTGAGCATCGCCATCATCATGTGGCCAAAGTAGTAATAGCTTATGGGATTACCAGAGAGCCAGGGGTCTTCAGGTGAGAAGTGGGTGCTCTGGAGGATGGCGTTAAGAAAAGCGAAGTTCATGAGTTTTTCCGTGTGGTTGATGGCTGGAACCTGGGACACTACCGCCACCCACATCGCATAAAGAGCCAGAAAAACAATCTCGCCTGCCAGGAGAGGATAGCGTTCCTTATACAGAAATCGTGCTAGCTCACTGCCCCATCGGCGCAGCAAGAAAGCAGAGATGACCACCAACAATAGAAGTATGACCACGATGCTGCCGCGGCTGTTTGAGAGGATGGGAGTGAGACCACCAATCCACAGGATATAGGTGGCCAGGAGCAGACCAAGGGGCTTGGCCAGGGTCACACCGCGGTCGGGCAGCCTACGAAATAGGCGAAAGACGATGGGAAGAACGATAATACCTATCAGCTCGATGAAGAGGAGCCAGATGAGGGCTTGGTACACGATCCATCCTCTACCACGGCACCTTCAGGGCAAGCGGCCTAAAGAGAGCCCTCAAGAGGCCGGTGCAAGAAGGGCCTCCACGAACTGTTGCGAATCGAAGGGGGCCATGTCTCCAAGACCCTCTCCCGTACCGATGAACAGGATAGGGAGACCTAACTCTTTATTAATGCTCATAACTATGCCCCCCTTGGCCGTACCATCCAGCTTGGCCAGGAAGATGCCAGTACACTGAACGGCCTCTGTGAAATAGCGCGCTTGGGACAGGCCGTTGTGGCCAGTGGTGGCGTCCAAGGTGAGGACCACCTGGTGAGGGGCTGAGGAGTCCAAACGCCCTAATACTCGCCTTATCTTTTTAAGCTCTTCCATCAGGTTTGACTTGGTCTGAAGACGTCCGGCGGTGTCGATAATCAGCACGTCAGCGCCCCGGGCTCGAGTGGCTTGGAAGGCGTCGTAGGCCACCGCTCCAGGGTCGGCTCCAGGGGCATGGCTGACAACCTGGGCTCCCACCTGGGCCCCCAGCAGTTGTAGCTGCTCAGATGCGGCTGCGCGAAAGGTATCGGCGGCCCCTAAAACGACTTTCTTGCCCGCTTCTCTGAAGTGGTAGGCTAGCTTGGCCGCACTGGTAGTCTTACCCGACCCATTGACACCCACCATCAGAACGACGTAAGGAGAAGGTACTCCCTCAGGGGGATAACTCCACGGGTCACCAGCACCATCCATCTCAAGAACGGAGAGCAACTCCTTCTTTAGTGCTGTATATAGATAGTCTGGCTGGTCTTGTCTTTGATCTCGGGCCTGAGCCTTAAGCCGCTCTACAAGACCCAGGGAGGTCTTCACACCCACGTCAGCAGAGATGAGCACCTCCTCCAACTCCTCCCACACCCCTTGGTCCAGAGCAGGAGAGCGAAAAAGCCCCGCTATGCGCCCGAACCAGCTCTCCCTACTCCTGCGCACTCCCTGTTGGGTCTGCTCCGCACCTTTTCTACTGTCTCTCCTTAATACGTCGAACATATACCTAATTCTACACCAGATATAAGCTAAGTGTTGCTTTCTGACACCAGAGTCCCAAGTAGCCTGAGAGCTTCTCTTGCTGATTCTTGCTCTGCCTCCAGCTTGCGCCCTCCCTGGCCTGTACCCATCACAGTCGATCCGCCCAACACTTCCACTGTAAAGAGGCGATGGTGGTCGGGGCCGTCCATCGCTTTTATCCGGTAGACAGGGGGTGATTCACCCCTACCCTGTAGCAGCTCCTGGAGTTGAGACTTGGGGTCTTGTGGCACCTCGCGCTTCAGGATGTCACTTATCTCCTCATCCAGCAATGCCAGACTCAGCTCTCTGGCTTGCTGATAGCCCCGCTCCAGGAAGACCGCTCCCACTATCGCCTCTAAGACCGCCGCCAGGTTGGATTCTCTATCCCCACCACCAGTGGTCTCCTCCCCACGGCCCAGTCGGAGATGCTCCCCTACTCCCAGCCTTCGGGCTGCCTTTGCGAGGGTGCTTCCGTTGACCAGATAGGACCTAAGCTTGGTCAGGTCCCCCTCAGGTAGTTGGGGGAACCTTTCGAACAGCTCTTGGGCAATCGACATCCCCAAAACGGCGTCGCCCAAGAATTCCAGCCGTTGATTGGAAAGGGGGATAAGCTCAGGATGCTCATTAAGAAAGGAGGGATGGGTCAGGGCCTGCTGTAACAAGCCACCGTCGATAAAGGGGAGACCAATCCTTTGTTCCAGCGTTGTAGCGGTCAAGGTCCTACGCCGATGAGAGCAGACCTTTGGGCCAGGGTGGTTGAGGCCGCTTCACCTCACCCACGAATTGCCACTTCCCCATCAGCTTGTTGAGAGCCTCAAAAACCTCGACGGCCTCCTCTGGGGGCGGCTGGTAGGTCTTCAGGTAGGCGGTGAGACCGCTGGGGAAGATGAATGTTGGCACACCAAAGATGCCATACTCTTCTACTGCCCTGGTATGACTTTCCCCAATGACCTGACGGAGTTCATTGTCTACTAAGTCCTCCTGCAACTGCCCCAGGTCCAGCCCTGCCACCCGGCCCGCATCCATAATTACATCGAGGTGGGTAAGGTCCTTTCGCTCCTCGTGACGTGCTTTCAGCAAGGCCAAGTGAAAAGCCTCAAAAGCTTTCTCTCCCTGCTTGCGGGCAGCTTCTCCAGCCCTCAGGGCCAGTAAGCCATCGGGTTGCTCCCATGCCTTCCACTCGGGGCCCTCCTTACTGTTCACCTGCTCCAGAGAGAAGGGCTTCCATTCCACTTCAAGATGATCTCCGTAGGACTCCTTAACCTTCGCCAGCCAAACTGCGGCGTGATAGCAGTAGGGTCAACGAAAGTCATAATAGGCTGTGAGCTTCACCTCTTCCACGATGACACCTCCATTTGAGACCGATTTTAGCTATCAGAAGAGGAAAAGTCAAAGGAAACTGGCTATACTATAATAGCAATGGCCCTACTAGCTCCCAGTCGACACCCACGACGTGAATAAGCCACTTCTCGCCATCCAGAGAGTTCTACCCCCCCACACCGTTGACCTGTTGCACGCTATTGGCGACACGGCCTCTCGTTTCAGTATTTCCCTCTACCTGGTGGGGGGATCTGTGCGGGACATGCTCTTGGGGACAACGATAAGGGATTTGGACCTGGTGGTGGAGGGCGACGCTGCCATGCTGGCCTTTGAGAGCGTAAAGGAGCTGGGCGGTGAGGTAGTGGCCCACTCCCGGTTCGGCACCGCCACCGTAAAGCTGCCAGGGCAGAGGTTGGACCTGGCCACTGCCAGAACCGAGAGCTATCCCCGCCCAGGAGCCCTTCCCAAGGTGGCGCCCAGTACTATCAACGATGACCTTCGCCGACGTGACTTCTCCATTAACGCCATGGCCATCGTCCTGTCGGAAGCGGACGTAGAACGGGGCAGTCTGCTCGATCCCTATGGTGGTAAGGCCGATCTGGAGCGCCGTCTTATCCGCATCCTGCACCCCAACAGCTTCGTTGATGATGCAACGCGAGTATTTCGGGCTATACGCTACGAGCAGAGGCTGAGCTTCACCTTGGAGGATGGTACTCTTAGCCAACTACGGGAGGCGGTGCATAACCGTATTCTGGATACCATCAGCGCCGACAGGCTGAGGCGAGAGCTGGAGCTTATGCTCAAGGAGGAGCACCCTCATATGCCACTCTGTCGTGCCGAGGAGCTAGGTGTTCTCGCCGCCGTCTACGGGCCTTTGGGTGATGATTTCACTGTGAAACTTCTAGCCAACCACGGAAGCGAGCTGGAGCCACTAGTATACCTGGCTGCTCTTACTTATCCCTTCACATTAGAGAAAGGTGAGGCGTTCATACACCGTCTCAACATGCCCAACCGCTGGGCACGGGTCGTAAGGGATACCGTGTCCTTGAGAGAGAAGGAGCCCATCATAGAGAAGAAGGGCTCCTCCCCCAGTGATCTGTATCAGATTCTGGATGGCCTGGCACCGGCCAGCTTACGAGCTGGCTCTATCCTTGCCACATCACCAGTCGTACGGGAGAGACTGAATGACTATCTGGGGCGGCTACGTCACGTAAGGCCAGTCCTTAACGGGAGGGATGTGGTGTCCCTGGGAGTGCCTGAGGGGCCTATCGTAGGAGAGGTGCTAAGGGAGCTACGCAGGGCCCGGCTGGAGGGTAAGGTCTCTACGCGCCGGGATGAGATAGAGCTGGCTCGAGAGCTTCTGACTACCATGGGAAGTTAGTCTGCTGTCAGTTACTACCACTGTGTATCTGGCATAGAAAGAAGGAGGGATTTGTGAAAGCGGTCTATATTGAAAGCCACGGCGGGCCCGAGGTGCTTACCTACGGAGAGCGCCCCGAACCTGCCATCGAGCCACACGAGGTGAAGGTGCGGGTGAGAGCCTGCTCCATCAACCGCCTGGACGTTTACACGCGGGCCGGCGTCAGGGGCACTCGCAGGGAGTTCCCACCTCCTCTGATCCTGGGGGGCGATGCAGCCGGTGACGTAGTGGAGGTGGGGGAGGAGGTCGCAGACCTACAGGTAGGCGACAGGGTGGTGGTGAATCCCCGTATAAGCTGCGGGATTTGCACTTACTGCGTGGCAGGTGAGGATGACCTTTGCTCCCGGTTCAAGTTTTTGGGTACTGCCATGGACGGCAGCTATGCGGAGTTTATCAAGGTGCCGGGAACCAATGTGCATCCCATACCGAGCCACGTCCCCTACGAGGAAGCCGCCGCTGTTCCTACCATCTTCTTACCTATGTGGAATATGCTGATACGAAAGGCCCAGCTCAAGCCCTGGCAGACGGTGCTCGTGCTTTCCGCCTCGGCGGGGGTGGGCACCGCCGCCATTCAGGTGGCCAAAAGCGTTGTGGGGGCAAGGGTCATCGCCACCACCAGCACTCCCGAGAAGGCTGCCAAAGCCCGGGAGATCGGCGCCGACGAGGTCATCGACTACACCAAGGAGGACATTACCCAGCGAGCCAAGGAGCTGACTGGTGGTGAGGGAGTGGACATGGTGGTGGACCACGTGGGCTCTGAGTTTTTCCAGGGGGCCTTTAACGCCCTAAAGATAGGCGGCAAGTACGGCATCTGCGGCGTCACCACGGGCTATAAGGCGGAGCTGCACATGGGCGCCATGTTCACCCGGCAGCTGGATGTCTTCGGTGTGTTCATGGGATCCAAGGAGGATATGCGCCAGATTGTGGAGATACTGGGCCGGGGCAAGATAAAACCCGTAATCCACCAGGTCTTCCCTCTGGAGCAGGCCGCCGACGCCCACCGGCTTATGGAGGAGCGTACCTTCTTCGGCAAGCTGGTGCTACGACCTTAAGGTCTGCCTGCGATGCGCGTATTGGAGTTTTGCATCTACAGTATGGGATAGTAAGTCACAGTAAAATACTGTCTCCAAAGTATTGACAAAGTAAATATACTGTGATAAATTACTGCTACACTAATAGACAGTGAGGTGCCGCAGTGACTACACTCAAAGAAGTTGTCCAGGTTCTAGCAACTTTGGCCCAACGGGGAGCAATGACTGACGAAGAGTTGGAACGGATCTTAGGTAATTTTCTATCGTCGGGGCCTGCGCCGCAGATCTCCCAGAGGGATGGGAAGTCGCAGATGGTTTCTGACTTGCCTAGCTCTCCGACGTCGCCACAGTCGGCGGTGCCGTCAAAGCGACGCCAACGGCAATCTGAAGGTCGTGGAAGCTATGGGTGGGTAGACCAAAACATTGCCCGAGGCCTTGTTTTAGTTGCTGTCTTGGAATTGGGAGGCGAAGCCAGCCGATCACAACTTCTCGACCACATCGAGCGTCGGTGGGGACGCCATTTCACTGAGGCTGACCGGGAGATGCTCCAAATCGCTCCTGAGCCGCGCTGGCGAAAGACCTGCAATTGGAGGCTCTACGTCTTGTTCAAAGAGCGTCTTATCGACCGCCCGCGGCGGGGGGTTCAGTCACTCACTGCCGCAGGGAAACGAGAGGCAGAGACCTGGAAGAAGAACCTGCCATCATAAGCTCATTTTCCAACACTCCTGGTAACTTCATCCCCTCATTTCTCCATCCGCCGCCCGTGAAACAGGTACTGCTGGGCGTAGCCTGCATATGGGCCAAAGTATTCCTGGGCCCACGCTAGCAGGGCGCGGTCCGGCACCTTTTCCCCTTCGAAGTACCACTCTCTGAGAGCGCGCCGCACCCAAACGTCGATGGGGAAGGCCTCCAGCTTGTCCAAGGAGAACACTAGGATGCAGTCAGCCACCTTGGGCCCGATTCCCGGCACCTCCATGAGTCGCTCCTTGGCCTCCTGATAGGGCAGGTGGCGGAGGGCCTCCAGGTCCAGAGCACCGCTGACTACTGCCTGGGTGGCTTGGGCAACATAAGGGGCGCGAAAGCCCAGCCCCAGGCCTCGTAGCACCGTTTCCCCCGCCCAAGCCAGTCGGAAGGGGGTGGGAAATGAGTAGCGGGTTGTCTCATCCAGGGTGATGGGCTCGCCAAAGCCCTCGGCCAGGGTCTCCATATTGGCGGCTATGCGGGGAATGTTGGAGTTGGCCGAGCAGATATACGCCACTATACACTCCCAGGGCTCTTGCCGAAGGATACGCATACCCTGGTACTGGGCGGTAACGCTGCTCACCCGGGCGTCCTTATTGATCTGGCGGTAGATCGTCTCCAGGTTGTCCTCCAAGCGGAAGTAGCTGTGCAGAAGGGGTGCCACCGTCTCTTCCATGTTGGGTGCAGAGCGGAACTCCACGCCGAAGAGGTCCTGCCGAATTTTAATCAGATTGCCGTAGATGACCCCCACGTACCACTGACCCTCGCGACGCCAGCGGTGGGCCTGTCCGCTTTCCAGGCTGGAGGCCAGATCGAAGGGCTGTGGGAATGAGAGCTGCATGATTAGGGTTGAACCCACTGGCGAGCATGGGAAGCAATAGCACTAAATGGTACCCGTTTTACGGTGCATGGGGGTACGGAGTCAAGGAAAGCCTTACCGTAGGACCTTGCAACTATCCGACGGTCCATTACCACGATAACGCCACGGTCCTCGCTGCCCCGAATAAGCCGTCCAAAGCCCTGGCGAAAGCGCAGGATGGCCTGGGGCACAGCGTACTGGCTGAAGGGGTCATCGAATAGCTCGGAACGGGCAGCAAAGACGGGCTCCGTGGGTACCTGAAAGGGTAGCCTTGCCAGTACCAGTGCCTTCAGTACACCCCCGGACAGGTCCACTCCCTCCCAGAAGCTGCTGGTGCCCAGCAGGAGGCTTTCGGGCCTATTCAAGAAGCGGCGGAATATCTGCCTTGGAGAGCCGTCTACCCCCTGGGCCAGCACCTGTATACCCTGGGCCTCTAGACCACCTCTGATAGCCTCGGCGGTGCTGCGCAAAGCGGAGTGGGATGTAAAGAGCACCAGTAGGTGGCCCTGAAGGGCCTTGCCCAGAGCTATCAGTGTGCCCTCCAGCGCCTCGTGGTATCCCCATGCGTTAGGCGGAGGAATGTCCTCTGGTAAGAGCAGGAGAGCCGCCTGGCGGTAGTCGAAGGGAGAGCCTACCGCTAGCTCACTGGCCTCCGAAAGTCCCAACCGCTCCTTCAGATAATCGAAAGAGCCCTGGGTAGTGAGGGTGGCACTGGTGAGCACTACACAACGCTTGGAGGAGAATAAATCCCTTTCTAGCTGTGCCCCTACGTTCAGAGGCGCTGAGTGAAGCATCAGTGAGCCTGTTTGTTGGTCTTGGACAAGCCAGTCGATACGCTCCTTGTCTAATGGTCCAGCCAAAAACCCCTTGAGCTGGGTACCTAACTCACCCATCCCCTCCTGCCATTGGGATAACTCTGCCACCACGGTGGACTTGTCTACACTGCCCTCATCAGGTGTACTGTCTAAAAAGGTGTGGAGTCGGCCTGTCTGACCCAGCACATCAGCCAGGGTCACGTCCACGTTCTCCCAGGCGATCTCCAGGTTCGACCAGGCAGGCTGCGCCCGCACGCTGGAAGTCATGCGCATCTGCAAGCGCTCCTCACCTTCCTCGCGATGGCTTCTCAGGAAGCTCTCCATGGCCGCCCACAGGTTATTCCAGTTGGCTCTCAACCTGGAGAGAGGCTCCTCCGTACCGCTAATTAGCTCCTCTCCTATCTGCTGTTGACCTGGGGTGTTAAATAGGCTCCTGAGCATAATCCGCGCATCGCCTAATAGGCGGCTCAGGCGGTCCAGCTCCTCTGCTAGACGGCCCTGAGGCAGACGCAGGCCCAACTGGTGGGTAGCCTCCTCCTCTAGGTGGTGGGCCTCGTCTACGATAAGGTGTTGATAAGCGGGGAGAATCCCACCTCCCATCTTCATGTCCGACAGGAGTAGAGCGTGATTTATAACGATGACGTGGGCTGCGCCACTCCGTTCACGAGCTGCTCTGAGGAAGCAGACCCCCTCCGCGCTACCTGGGCACCACTCCCTGTCACCTGCCGAGATTCGACTCCAGAGGGCCTGGTTTCTGCCCGACAGATTGATCTCCCCACGATCACCTGTGGAGGTGTCTTGCATCCACATCAAAGTCTTACTAAGTAGCTGGGCCTCCCCAGGCGATAGTGTCTCTCCCCTAGATAGGTGGCTCCACCGACGAAGGCACAGGTAGTTGGCTCGCCCTTTAAGGGACACTGCTCGGAACTCGTCGGCGGGTATGGCTCCAGCCTCCTCTAGCACTTTGGCTAGAGCAGGGATGTCCTTCTGAAGAAGCTGCTCCTGAAGATTGATGGTGTTGGTGGAGATTACCACCGGACTGCTATTTTTCAAGGAGAAGAGGACTGCTGGCAATAAGTAAGCCAGGGACTTCCCCACCCCAGTGCCCCCCTCTACCATCAGCGTGCTGCCCTCGTTAAAAGCTCTTACCACTTCCCTTAGCATCTCCACCTGCTGAGGCCGATACTCAAAACCAGGGAAAGATTTGGCGAATAGGCCCCCAGGGGAAAGATATCCTACCAGCTCCTCCTCATCCAACGAAGAGGTATGAGGTGTGGGCTTGAGCCTTGGAGGTAGCTCCAGACGTTGGGCCAGGGCAGCCATATCGATACCAATGACCGATGTAGCCACCCGTGCTGGTGGGACCTCGCTCTGTTGTACTAATCCACCCAGTAGCTGTCCCATAGGCCACTGGGCCCGCGACGCCAGGTGTCCTATGGAAGAGAGGGTCGCAGGATCGGCGCGGCTTGCCTGTTCCAGCAAGGTGAAGAAGAGGTGGTGGGTCGCCTGGGCATCAGGTAGGGCCCGGTGGGGGCGAGAATGGTCTAGGCCCAATTGGTTGGCCAGTTGCTGCAATGAGTAGTCCAGCGAATAGGGAAGGAACGTGGTGGCCAGGTCCCAAGTATCAAAATTTGGGTTAGCAATGCGGAGGCCATGCGTAGCCAAAAAATCCAGATCGAAGGAGACGTTGTGTCCTACCAGGGGAAGGTTACCTATGAAAGAAGCCAACTCGCCCGCCACTACCCCAAAGGGGGAACCTGCATCCACCTCCCTCTGGGTTATGCCGGTGAGCCGCTTGACAAACTCGGGTATGGCTTGGTATGGGTTGACCAGCGAATGGTAAGTCTCCACCACATCATTGCCCTGGAACTTGACCGCCCCCACCTCGATAATGGTGTGCTGTTGGGGGTCTAACCCGGTGGTCTCCAGATCCAGAGCTACATAAACCTGGCCTAGAGGGTCATCCTCGAAAGCCGCCAGAGTATTCCTCTTCCCACACCCAACCACTATGGGCTGGGTGTACTGGGTTACACGCCGAGCCGTCCCTTAGGTGTTGAAGGCCTAGTCTCATTGGAGCGCAGCCCCACAGCAGGTAGAAAAGCTCCAACTCGTAAGACGCCAGGAAACTGCTCTCCCAATAAAACAATGTTCCCATCGGGAAAACATTCTATGTCCCCTCTGTGGCACCGTCAATGACAGATAAACTCTACATCCACCAATAAAAGAGTGTAAAGTAGGCCCCGGGAATGGTCTTCGATTCCTTATATCTATGATAAAATTTGAGTTGATTCTTACTTAACAAAGGATTGGCCATGAGAGATCACGTGGATTCTTTCTTGAATCATCTTGTAGTGGAGAGGGGCTTTTCTAAAAATACCCTGGAGGCCTACAGGAACGATCTGTACCAGCTTATAGACTTTATACGAGCCCGGGTTACCTCTCCTGATGGGGCTGTGTGGCGGCAGGTGAACCTGGATCTGCTTACTGACTATGTTTCCACCCTGCGAGGTAAGCGAGGTTATCGTGAGAGCACTACCGCGCGCAAGGTGGCGGCGATAAAGTCCTTTTTTAACTTCCTCGTGCAGGAGAGTAGTATCGAGGAGGACCCCACCGAGCTTCTAATATCTCCCAAAGTGGGACGGCACCTGCCCCAGTACCTCACCGAGGAGGAGATGGAGAGGCTCCTAGACCACCCCTCCGAGACGAAAACTCCCGATAGGTTACGGGACCTGGCGATCCTGGAGCTCCTTTATGCTACGGGTCTACGGGTCAGCGAGCTCGTATCCCTCAATCTCCACGACCTAAACCTTAAGGAGGGTTACATCCGGTGTCTGGGTAAAGGCTCAAGGGAACGTATAGTATATCTTTACCCCAGGGCGGCAGAGGTGCTTGGTGATTATAAGGAGCGTGCCCGGCCTCAACTGGTGAAGAGGAAAGAGGAAGGAGCTTTGTTTCTGAATCGCCGAGGCGAACGGCTCACTCGCCAGTGGGTCTGGTCTATCATCAAAAAATCCGCCAAGGAGGCCGGCATAGACAAACCTATAACTCCTCACGTGCTTCGCCACAGCTACGCCACCCACATGCTAAGGGGAGGCGCCAGTCTACGCCATGTGCAGGAGATGTTAGGGCATGCCTCTATCACCACAACCCAGGTGTACACTCATCTCACCGACGACTATGTACGCCAAGAATACGATAGCAGTCACCCCAGGTCCTAAAAGAGGTGAGATATATGCGTATTGCCATTGGGAGCGACGACCGAACCCCCCTCACCGACGCCGTGTTAGAGGAGCTGAAACGACACCACCTCGATTCTGTGATCTACGGTGCTCTCAAGGTGGGTGATGATACTCGCTGGCCGGAGGTTGCTAGAAAGGTGGCTGAGGAGGTGGCCAGCGGCCGCTGCCATCAGGGAGTCCTGTTCTGCTATACCGGCACCGGGGTGACCATGGCCGCCAACAAAGTGCCGGGTGTTAGGGCTGCCCTCTGTGCTGATGCCGAGACTGCCCGTGGGGCCAGGTTGTGGAACGATGCTAACATCCTGTGCATGGGCCTTCGTCTCACTTCTCCTCAGGTGGCCCGCGAGATCCTAAATGCGTGGTTGTCCACCCAGGAAATAGACGACAGCGAAAGGGAGAATATAGAGCAGGTGAACCGCATGGACTTGATGCGTTCCTCCTCGCCATCCACCTCTTCACCGGTGTTGTAACTGGTATTTTGGAAGGTGGGAGGGAGTGATGGGAGCAATAGTCATCCGCTGCATTGCTCTTGAGCCGCAAGCCTGATAAAATTGACGGCATAAGCTAATACCTAGAGGCTTCGATTGTCCCCGCAGGCTTTTTCTAGGATGGTGGACGATATTTAAGGTGGGGGATGAAATGCTTCCCAAGGTTAAGCTGGGCCCAGTCTCCAGAGAGGACGTACAGCGGATTGCCCGCTGGCTAGAGGACGAAGAGGTCAACTCGTCTTGGTATGGCCTCGACCAGCAGGGTGTCCCTCTCCACGTGGGATATGTACCTCAAGAGATTGTAGACGCCGACGAGAGACGCTGGGAACGAGTCTTCGCCGACCCCGGGCGTAAGATATTCTCGGTGTATATCAACGGCGACCAGCACATAGGCGAGGCTCAGATAGTGTTGGAGTCTCTCCTTCATAGTGCCCAGTTATACATACTAGTAGGACGCAAAGACCTGTGGTATCGAGGCTATGGCACTGCAGCCATGGTGGATATGCTGGACCTGGTGTTTTACACTTACGAGTTTCACCGTGCCTGGGTTGATATCCCCGAATACAACAAGCCCGCTCTTCATATGTGTGAGAACATCGGGTTCGTGCTGGAAGGACACCTTAGGGGTCGCCAACCCAAGGGTGACGCCTGGTACGACACTATTATTATGGGCCTTCTGGCCGATGAATACGCTCGCCGACGTACTAGACTGCTGGAGGAGGCAGAGAATCCCTCGAAGTAACCCGGCAACCAAAGGAAACACTCATCCTTGAAGCGTTAGCCATGATGCAGGAAAGCCTTCTCCCCTATTCTTTACCAAAGTTGGACTCTATGGCTCCTCAAGGCAGATCGTAGTTTAGGTACTATGTTATTCGAGGTAGACATAATGAATATCAATCTTAAAGTAAAGCAACAAAGCGGGAGTTAAACATGCCAGTAGTGACCATCGACGGCCACGTGGGCTCAGGTGGTATCGAGGTTGGCACCCTGGTAGCTCACCATCTGAACGCCGATTACTTGGACAGACAGATCTTCGTGGAGGCCGCCAAACGTGCCGGCTCCACCGTAAAGGTATTAGCCGAAAAAGAGCAGCGGGTCCTCCGGTTGCGGGATCATATTGGCCGATTCCTTCAGACTATGTTGGAACGCTCGGCCATGTCGGGTGCCGGGGGCGACCCTTACTTTGGCCCTGATATGTACACCATCCTCTCTGAGAAGTACACTGACTTGGCAGACGAGCCCATAACCGAAGCCCGGCAGCTCAGCGATAAAAAGTTTATCGAGGTTACCAGCGCTGTAATCAAGGATCTAGCCGACCAAGGCAACGTGGTCATCCTGGGCCGCGGCGCCAACATGATTCTCCAGGATAGGCCCGACGTTTTCAATGTGGGACTTACCACCCCCGTGGAGCTAAGGACCCGTACCATCATGGAGAGGGAGCACTTGGAATCGGACGAGGCGGAGAAGTTTGCGACCGAGATGGAAAAAGCGCGAGTCGTCTACTTTCGTAAGTTCTTCAAGGTGCATCCCGACGACCCTACCCTTTATCATCTATTTTTGAACATGGAGCGAATGACAGTGAAGAGCGCAGCGGAGATCATCTCCCACGCTGCAGTGGACTTTTTAGATTAGATTGAGGGGGACTTTCACTTCATGCCCAGCAAAGACCATCGAGTGGCCGCACGCCATGCCAAACTTAGACAGCGCCCAAAGAGGAACGCTAAGAGACCTCCTCACATCCCTTCGATTACTACTGCCAGTGTCCCCGAGGAATCACGCGCCTCCGCTCCCACCGGAATTTCGCCTCCATTGCAAAAGAGCCTACGGCGTGAGCAAACCGCCCCTGCTCCGGCGGTATACACCTATGTTAAGACAGAGATAAAGCGAATCCTTTTGCTCTCAGGGGGCATTGTTACCATCCTCATCGTTGTAGGATTCGCTTTTACCTAACGGCCCATGAAGACGGCCCTTTTCGACCACAGGCTAAGAGTCACCCCAGAGAGACCCGGCGTCTACATTATGAAAGACGGCCGGGAGAAGGTGCTCTATGTGGGAAAGGCCAGCAGTCTGAGGAGCCGCCTTCGCTCCTACTTTGGCTCCTCCGAGACCCACTCCACCAAGATTCAGAAAATGGCCTCTCGAGTGGCCGATTTCGAGTACATCGTTACCGACTCGGAAGCAGAGGCCCTCATATTGGAGTGCTCCCTAATCAAACAGTTCCGCCCCCGCTACAACGCTCGTCTTAAGGACGATAAAACATACCCCTACTTGAAGATCGATCTTACCGAGGAATTCCCGCAAGTTTACATAACACGACGAGTCCTCCAGGACGGGGACCGCTATTTCGGTCCCTTCGCCACCGCAGGCAGCGTCCGCAAGACCATGAACCTCATTAAAAAGCTGTTCCCTTATCGCTCTTGCACTAAGATCATTACAGGTACGGATCCCCGTCCCTGTCTGGAATACTATATTAATCGGTGTGTCGCGCCCTGCATCGGGGCCGCTTCCAAGGAGGAATACCACAAGGTAATCCAGCAAGTCATCATGTTCATGGAGGGCAAGACTGAGAAGGTGTTGGAAGGACTCCAGCGTAAAATGATCGAAGTCTCCGAGGATCTCCAGTTTGAGCGGGCTGGAGTGCTTCGAGACCAGATCCGTGCCATCCAGCGAGTAACCGAGGAGCAACGCATTAAGGTGGCCTCCACCGTTAGCTATGACCTAGACGCTATTGCCATGGCCAAGGCCAAGGATGAGGCCTGGGTGGAGGTCTTTTTCGTCCGTCAAGGTAAGCTGGTGGGCCGCGACAACTTCATGATGAACGGCACCCAGGATGATCCCTCCAGCCGCATCCTGGGGGAGTTTGTTAAGCAGTTCTATCAGTCGGCGGCCACTATACCACCCCGGCTACTCCTACAGACTCCCTTGGAGGAAGAGGGGCTTATCCGGCAGTGGCTAAAAAATAAGAGGGGCTCACCCGTGGCATTGGTCTGCCCAAAGCGGGGAGAGCAACGCAAGCTGGTGGAGATGGTGGCGCAGAACGCCACTCAGGGGCTATCCCAGATGAGGGTAAAGTGGCTATCCGACAACGATGCCATCCAGCAGGCTCTTTCTCAGCTTCAAGAGGAGCTAAACCTGCCAGACCCTCCTCGACGCATGGAATGCTACGATATCTCTAATATCCAGGGCACCAACGCTGTAGGGAGTATGGTGACTTTCGAGGAGGGTCAAGCCAAGCCCGCCCACTACCGCCGCTTTAAGATAAAGACGGTTGATCGCATTGATGATTACGCCATGATGCAGGAGGTACTGCGCCGTCGCTTTAGCCGTTTGGCCGCCATTAGAGGTAAGGGGAGAGAAAAAGCAGGCAAAGATGGGAATGGCAAGAGTCCTCCATCCTCAAGCGATTTAGCGTGGGGGATAGTTCCGGACCTGGTGCTGATCGACGGAGGCAAGGGCCACCTTTCGGCAGCCCTCGAGGTATTTCTTGAACTGGGAATCGACTTTATTCCTCTGGCTTCCATCGCCAAGGAGAACGAGTGGCTGTACGTCACCCATACCCCTGAACCCATCGTTCTGCCTCGTAATTCTCAGGCCCTCTATCTGGTACAGCGGATACGGGACGAGGCTCATCGCTTTGCCATCACCTATCACCGCAAGCTGCGAAGCAAGCGCAGCGTCTCTTCCTCGGTGGACATGGTGAGTGGCATTGGTCCTAAACGAAAGAGGATGTTGCTACGGAGGTTCGGCTCCCTCAAGGCAGTAAAAGAGGCAGGCGTGGATGACATCGCTGCTGTGCCAGGCATTACCCGCTCATTAGCCATACGGCTCAAGCAGATTCTTTAGGCGCCTCCCATAGTTGTACCTTTTTACCTTCGTCCTTGACTTTTCCCACCACAAAGTGCACGATCTCCTAAAACCCCAGGGAGTTGGGTATCTTGCCTTTGAAAGTAGTAATCTCTTTACCCAATGACGTATCGATAACATTGGAATCCAGCGAAGCTCAGCTGTACGACCTCGTGATAGGAATGGTGCTAAAAGAGCTACCCAAGGAGTTGGCCCAGCTGTCCTTGAGTGCCTCCATTAGCGACGATAAGGGGGAAAAGAGTAGTAGTGCACAAGTTCTCCACTTAGCTGAGGAGAGCAAAGAAGCTGCCGGTCCAACTGAGATAGACTCGAGCCGTGGGGAGCGGTCGGAGAGGGCCTTTCAAGAGTTCTGTAGCACCCTATCCCCCTTGGGGGACATGCGTAGGGTGGTGGTCGCCGCCGAAGGAGCTCGGAGGTTCCTGGAGATGCATCAGGTGTCGCCCGGGGAACTGGAAGGACTTTTTCAACTAGCGGGGTGGCCCAAGCCTAAAGACCTGGTTCAAAGTCTTCGCAACGCCGCACGCAGCAGCTTTAGATGGCTGGAACGGGTACCTGGCCGCCAGGGATACTACACTGTAAGCGATCGTGGGTGCCAGGAGGTGGTGGGGAACAGATAGTAGTCTTCCATAGCCCACCGGAGTCAGCCTTGCGGCATTGGCTCCTTATATTTCCTTTAATGGGGAATAAGCGAAGACGCCGGTCACATATTGAGAGGGAGCTGCACGATATCATCCTCGGTTTTGAGTATTATACGCAAGCACGTGATTGGCTTGGTGCTATTGTTATTTTTGGCATGAGAGTTCCTATCTTCCCCCTTCATCTCCCAGACTTGGGCCACCTCTGGAAGTTGGGCCAAAACCTCCTTCAGTGCGATAGGCCTTCTCATGAAGAGTGTCATCCGTGTACCTTCGCGCAAGGAGCCTCTGGTCTCCTTCACCTCTACTTGGTATTGCTCTGAGAGTTTGCGGGAAAGATGCATAAGGGCGGCTGCGTTGACCTGGGGTGGAATCATTAATTCGGCCTCACTGATGTACTTCTCCGGTTCCTGCGTCTCGACCTTGCTCTCTTCTTTAAGAACTCCCTCCATATTGTCTTGAATCGTGTCGGTGGTCTGTGCGGTAGTACTCCCTCTGTCCAGCTCAGTGAGTGTGGGATCAACCATCTGTAGTGCCTGCTGAGACATCATGGGAATTGGAGAGATCGGGCTCATATTTTCGCCTAGGGGAGGGCGTGATGAAGGAATCCTGGTCTTGATCTGTCTCTTTCGCTGGGGAGACTTCTGCCCTTCTTTCCGGCTCTGGGACTTGCGTCCTTTGTTCTTTATGGGGGGTGATTCGGGAACACCCGTGCCAATGATATTATTCTGCAGGCTTGCACTACGCTGTCGGACCGCCTCTTGGAAGTGCCTGAGGGCCTTCTCGACAAGGGTAGGGGAGGAGAGTATGCCTTTAGCAACCACCCCATTTCCCCTTTATGGACCCGTCGGATGGTGTTGACCAGCTCCTCTCGCCTTACATCTTTAACCAGATACCCTCCAGCCCCTGCTTCGATAGCCTGAGTCAGATATTCATCGTACATGCTTAGGATGATTACCTCACCTACCAGTCCCCTCTTCTTTATCTCTCGAGTGGCCTCCAGACCGTTAGACGTAGGCATTTTGATATCCATAAGAACTATATCTGGGGAGAGAGAAGCCACTAGCTCCAGGGCCTCTTCAGCGCTGCTGGCCTCCCCCACCACCTCTAAATCCTGCTCCAGTTCTAAAACTCGTCGAAGACCCTGCCGCGCCAGCTCGTGGTCATCTGCCAGCAAAACCCTAATACGCCCCTCCGACATTTCTTGCACTCCTTCTAGAACTCAGGCACTGTCACTGACATGAGAGCAATTATCAACAGCGACCAGATGCCCCTCCACTCTTTTTACTTGTAAAAGATGCACAGGAATAAGCTGCATCCACAGTAGCTGGAATGGCAGGTGTGCATTTAGTGCAAAGAGGCTCTTCATAGGGGTCCACAAGGGTCAAATTTCTGACCGGAATGGGTGACTCTTTACTTAGACACTTGCTATATTGTCCCGAAACAGTACCAATTCTGAAAACGGCGCTCGTTCAGCTAAGGCCCATGGGTCCCATCAGGGCCGTTTATCGTAGGCGCAGAATTCTCTCTTTAAAAGTGAGATATTATCGAAGGGCAAAAGAGGGGATTCGAATACTTTAGGGAATGCTCTTGATGGCTGGAAGTTATGCAGCTTGAGGATAATGTTCGGCCAGATGCTAAATGAGGTTCCGTCTTATAGCTCCGGCCACCGCCTCGGAGCGATTACGAGCCCCTAGCTTATCAAATATCAGCTGAAAGGTCCGCTTTACTGTCGCCTCGCTCATAGCCAGTTGCTGGGCTACGTCCTTACTAGAGGCACCGTTGGCCACCAGGCGCAGCACTGCCAGCTCTCGCTCCGAAAAGCGCTGGGGGCTGTATGAACCTGAGACCAACCCCTCGAGCTGCTCCTGATCCACCGAGAGGTGAAGAGGGGCGAGACCTTCCAGGACGTCCCGAAGGGACTGGATCAACTCCTTACGCCGCAGGTCCTTAACCAGATAACCATCGGCCCCCGATTCGATGGCGTTGGGAAGGTACTCGTTATACAGGGTAAGTACCACTACCTTGCATTCAGGATTCTGTTGCTTTACTAGGCGGGTCGTCTCGATGCCGTCCATGCCAGGCATTTTAATATCCATCAGGACGATGTCTGGAGAGAGGGCCTTGGCCTGGGCCTGGGCCAAAGCTTCTTGGCCACTAGAGGCCTCAGCCACAACCTTCATATCCGGCTCTAGCTCGATCATCCGACGAAGCCCCTCTCGCACCACCGGATGGTCGTCCACCAGCATTATTCGGATCACGTCCGAGGACCGCTGATCAGAGTCTTGTGTAGCAGTCATGTTGGTTAATAGGTTAATTATTGTCTTAGACTTTTGCAATAGTTTAGCTCTCGACTTTCCTTTCCTTAGTGTTTAGGGGGAGATGAAATGTAATGCGAGTACCTGCCCCTTCACGACTCTCTATTGTTAACTCTCCTCCCAGAGACTCTACCCGTTGCCTCATGCCCAATAGACCCATGTGACCTACCGAGACAGCACTCTTCAGAGTTTGGGAGACATCGAAACCTACCCCATCGTCAGAGGCCTGGATATTCAAGCGGTGGCTGTCGAAGCGAAGCTGTACATCTACTCTGGTAGACTGGGAATGCCTACGTACATTATTGAGGGTCTCCTGGATTATACGGTAGGTGGCTATCTCCACAGCAGGAGGCATTCGCACGGGTTCTCCTTGCACCTCCAGCTTACCGACGATACCCTCAGATTGAAGATTTTCTACCTCCTTCGCCAGGGCATGGGGTAGTCCCAACTCTTCTAGCGCAGGAGGCCTTAGTCCAGCCAAGACGCGACGCAGCTCCTTAACGCTCCCATCAATAGTCATTTCAATCTCATCTAATTCTTTGCCAATTCCATTGTCCTTGGAAGTGGAAAACAGGGCGTTGGCCACCTGGGTCTGGTATGAGGCCCGTATCAGCGACTGAGCTACACTGTCATGGAGTTCGGCTGCGATGCGCTGCCTCTCCTCCTCCTGCGCCGATACTAGTCTGGAGAGTAGCTGTTCGTGGGCCTTTTCCCGTTGCTGGAGACTTCCCAGCATCTGGGCGTTCTCCATCGCTACTGCGGCCCCGCTGGCCATAGTCAGGAGCAGATCGGCTTCCTCATTGGTGTAATCCCCTCCCCTCTCCTTGGGCCCAAGGAGGATGATACCAGTGAGGTTACTGCGGGTAAGGACTGGGCAGATTAGGCTGACTTCCAGGGCTTCCATATCCTCTCGCTCTGCCTCCCACAAACTCTTCCCCTGAGGTACCACGTCCAACATCTCCCTCCTGAATACCTTTCCTTCCTGAGCCATATAGGATACGAGGGGATTATCCTGCCTAAGCCTCACCTCTCTGGGCTGGCTCTCGGCTTCTAGGCTTTCCATATACTCGGTCCTAAGGTAGGGACTGACAGCATCGGGGAGCAGCAACGCACCCCACCGAGCACGGAGCGCGTTGATGAGGAGATGGACCATTTCCCGGGAAAGCTCCTCTAGAGCAAGAATGTGAGTGGCTTTATGGGAGAACTCCAGAAGCATCATTCGGTAAGCGTAGGTATGGCGGTAGAAGAGCCTGTCGACTCTCTCCTGAGCGATACCCCGCAGGGGGATAAAGGCCAGGGCCATAACCAGGGCTAGTCCTGCAGCAGGCACCATGCTCCCCTCAAGGGTAACTTGGGTGAACTGGAGGATGAGATATAGGGCTAGGAGATAACCTGTGGTGAGAACGATACTCAACCCAGAGTAGGCAAGTCCTCGCCGCAAAACCATTTTGATATCTAGAAGCTGGTACTTGAGAATGGCATAGCTAATTATGACAGCGTTCGCCAGATTGCCCAACTGGTCCATAGGGTATTGCGAGAGGGTATCGTTAGCATTGGTCAGGGAAAAGACCGTCGCCACTATTATGCCAATGAGGAGGTAGGCGGTACGGGTACGGGCAATGGTAGTCGTTACCTCTTGGTAATGCCGTACCAGGGAGAGGATCGCTGCGCCCACCAGGAGATACCCCCCCCCAAATAGAGAAAGAGAAGAGGCCCGTACTCGATGTATATGAGTCCCCCACTTGCCGTCGCCTCTATCGGTGCAACACCAAGACCGAATAGCAGGGCCACCAGGAGAATAAAACCCACCCCTGCAAATACACCAGGCCGGGCGGGCTTCTGAACGAAGACACGAACAAAGTGGTAAAGAGTCACAGCCATCCAGAGGATAGCCAGAGTAAGCACCTTGCTGCCAGTGACGGCATATTCGCGGAATATGGGGAAGTCCAAGTGGAGAAGGAACGATGCCAGGCTCCATATGGCCGCTGACGCTAGAAAAAGGGAGAAGGCACGCCTTTCCGCCCTCCTGGGGTTACGTAGGGAAAGGCTAATCAGGAAGACGTAGGCGAAAACGCCCAATAATGGAACTAATGCATAGATATTCACTGCACCGTTACCTTGGTGCTGTGCTGACTTCCTACTATTCGAATAGTCGGATTATGACGCTTTTCGAGGAGGAGTGTCAATCACCCATTTAGTGAGCCAAAAGTATTAGCCCTCCCTGCAGTTCAGAAGCGAGAGGGCTACGGTGGTCAAGGGTCCCTCTTAAGCCACGGCCACTTCCTCGGGTTCTACGGCCGCTTGAAGCAATGATTCCAGGACGGCATCAGAGGGATTAATGTGAGGTGGTTTCAAATGGACCAGGTCTGCCCCAGCCGCACGCTGGCGATCGCTATAGCTCCTGAATGAGCCTTTTGGTAGCAAGGTGATCTTCAATGGCTTCAAACCCAGCATCTCTTCCATTTCGGCGTAGGGCTTGTGCAGCTCCCCTAGCTGATGATGGATAGCCCTCCTCACATCGTCATCGCTAAGATACGCTCCATCTCCAAGTTCAAGATAGAGATGGAGGACTGAAATCTCCTCGATCTCCTTTCGGGCGATCCATCCCTTGCAGGGGATTTCCGCCCGTTCTACAGCCTCCCAAAGTGTCTTTTCCGTAAGCCGAGTAAACCCAGCAAGAGCTATGATGTCATCGGCTCGAGAATAGAACACCATCTGTGGAATATCGATATTAAGCTTCTCATTGCGTTGCGCAACGATGGTGACCATATCGCCCATGCGGTAGCGCACGAAGGCACCGCCTAGGAAGTTAGTAATGACCAGTTCGTAGTTCTGACCAGCCTCCACCTCGTCCAGAAGAACCGTGCGTGGATGGTACCGCGGGTCAAGCTTCGCTTTAAAATGCTCCGACTCTGGGATGAACTCCAGGAAATTGAGATGGGGCAAGAAGGTCATGGCCTTATAATCCCAAGTCTGCGTGGCTATAACGACTGTTTCAGTGCTACCATAGACATCTAGGGGCGGGCTGCCCCACCGCTCCTTGATACGTTGCCGATAGAAGGAACTATCGGTGCCAGCGGTGATCACTCCCCGTATTGACCACAGGTCCTTAGGCCTAAGGGATCGTCGTGCCAGGCGGCTCTTCAACAGACCTCGGAGTATACGCAAGAGGGCTTTAGGTCTTCTAAGAAGTGACAGCAGGTTTTGGTTTTGATGTTGTTTCCCCCGTTGTCCTATCCGTTCTCCTAATGCCACCAGAACACTAGGTAGGCCAAATAGCATGTCGATCCCTTGGGAGAGCCCTTCTTGAATTCCCTTCGTCACCCTCTCCTCAAAAGACATGGCCTCTGATTCATCCAAGGGAGGCAGGAAGGAAGCCAACATCTCCTCAGCAGCCAGTCGCCCCCAACACCCTGTGGCGTAAGGTGGGGGGGCTAATGCGTAGAGCGTCTTCTCCCCCTCTTCTAGCCGTATGTCATAGCGGTCTTTGCAGGTAGCAAAGATGGCGGAGGAGAAGACTACCGCACGCATCTCTTCATACATTCTCTTGGTAATCGGGGCCCATTTAAAATCGTGCTCGCCAGATATACCGGATGTTCGCTGCCACAGAAGTGGCTGGGCTGGTAGGGAGTCCTCCCTCAGCTCAAGAAGATAAGGGGCGTAGTCGGAGTAGGTAGTAAGGGGTACCTGCTGGCGAAATTCTTCTACCGTGTTGGGCCAAGCCCCATTCAAGATATGGCTCCCCAGCTCACATCGCTTTAATAACTCTATCTGCTCCAAAAGCAAATGCCTCTGGATGCCCATGAAGTCTTGCAGGCTCAGGTCAATAAAACCACAGTATCTTTGCCAAAGCTCCCTATACTTATGCTCTCTGAGAAGCTCTATGCCCATAGACATAATGGTCACCTTCCCGTGTCAACTGACTCGGCTCCCGTGGATGAGCGGAAGTTTGCCAGGCATGTGAGAATACTATGAAGGGTAGGGATCAACATAGGAGTCGCCTTCCGATAACGGTCGTAGTGAGGAAAACTCTGGGGTAGGGAGAATCTTTCCTGAAGGACTGCCCATAGGACGTCCAGGGTAAGCCAGATAGGTAGAGCAATGAGGAGAGTCTGAGATTGGGTAATCAGCACCAATGACACTAGGACAAGCCCGTACCAAAGCACTGTGGGGTGACGCACCAGAGCGTAGGTCCCAGTGCTCATCACGTAAGGGCCTGGACCTCCACTAACATATGTACGGTGGAAGGGCAGCTCAATAAAGAGGGAGTACACTAGAAGAAAGGCTGCAAAAGGCAGGAGTCCTCCTCCGAAGAAAGGCAACCAGGCCGGAAGCCAAAACCGGCTCCCTTGCAGGGAAACCAGCACTAGAGAGGAAACTATCAAACTACCTGAAGCTATCCACAAAGGAGCTTTCGCCCAGCGTAGTCTCTGTAGTGGGGTCGCCTCCAAAAGATAGCCGATCAGAAAACCTAAGCCACCTAGAAGTATGTAGACCACCTTGGGCCTACTCTAGCGAGTTCCCCTGGATGGGGGAAGGGATTAAGTTCTAGAACAATGTTCTATCCCGGGTTTTGGAGGATTACAGGAAATATCCTTGGAGATAATACACGAGTGGAAGCTAACTAAAGAGATTGATTCCTTATTACAGAAGCCGACCCGAAAATCCCAGAAAATAACACTCCCGCTAGCATAAAGGGGGATTCCCAGGTGAAGGTGTGTAACGGGGCGCCGCTGGAGAAGACCCGCAAGAAAGAAGTCTGACTAGCAATGAAAGTTGCTAGCCCTTGGGCTTTTTCCTCGCGGAGGCACCCAATCCCTGGAGCTTCGCGCTAAGGCTCTCCATCTCATTATGGTTGGGTCCGCTGCCCAGCTCAAGACCATAGCTAATAAAGAAATCCAGAAAGCTGCGCAGCAACTCTTTGATGCCCTGCTCAAAGTCTTGAAGAGCTTCCTTGGTGACAAAGCGCTCCTCTACCGTCTCCCGCTTCAGGTGACTGTCCATAAGGAAGTTGATGAACTCTTCCTGGCTCATATCACCCCGGTTGGCGTTGATCTTCTCCACCAGCTCGTCAGATACGATAAACATCCTTTTCTCAGCCATGAAGGAGCTCCTTAACGGTGGAAATCTCGATCCTCGGGGTCACTACTATGCGAGGAGTCCGAGTGAGAAGTATCACTCTTATCCCTTTATTCCCAGCATATCTAAGATAGGGTTTATGCTATTTAGTAACCGCTGACATTTTGAGGTGACTTTATATTTCACGCCGGGGTTAGGCACAACATGCCGCTCTAAGAATCCCTCTTGGACGAGAAAGGAAAGGTACTTCTGGAGCTGACGGTAGCTCATATTAACGCTATACATAATCTCTGTCTTGCCGGCCTCTCCCAGCCGCAGGATTTCAGCGATGATCTCTACACTGGACCTTCTATTGTTCATGCCCATGATAAATACACTTTCAGACTGCCCTTATATCAAAGGAGCCTTAAAGCAGAGCCCATACTTAATAGGTCATTTATTCTACCGATCACGTATGTGAACTTCAAGTAAAGCAGTTCTCCATGTTTGGGAACCTAGCCTCCTCGCCCAGAAGCGATAGCCGTCTTTATATTAACAACCACTCATAAATGGTTCTTCTGGGGGATGGTACGATCCAGCTATGACGTTCATAATCACAGATAGATCTTGGATAGAATGGCGAGATGACAAGAGATAAGAAACCTCTCAGACAACACCTTCTTCTGCTCCTGGTAATCCCTGGAGCCATCGCCGCTCTGGCGATCATGGCATGGAGTATCAGTAGCCAGGGGCAGGAGGAAGCCCGAAAGATGGACCTGCAGAGCGTGCAACAGGCAGTCTCTCTCATGATGGTCGAAAACAACCTTAGCATCCTCCCCAACCCGATAACCGAGCCCACCAACGATATGAGGGTCTTCCCCGACGCCATCACAACGCCCCAGACCAAGGGCTTGTTAGATGGCGATAAGCCCGGCTATGTTTTACGTGCTCACGACGCAACTCCGGACGGGCAACCGGAACCTGTGGTTGACTACATCGGCTCTTCGCGCACTACGTGGACTTACACGGTTACCAGAGCAGGGGTTGTGAACCAGAGGGAAGTGCACGACGGATAGCTAGATCCCTAGGGCTAAAGCAGGGTGTGAGAGAGGAAGGTCTAGACAAGATCGTGGACTGGGAATACGAGATGAACACGACAAGATTGGCAGATAGGACTGCGAAAGGGTCCTCTAACAATCCGAAGGGGAATTTCGTGTTTGATCAGTTGCGAGGAGAACCTGGGTTAAAGAAGATGGTATCCAAAAGCCTCCCTCTGATGAGTAGGCTGCCCCGTAAAACCGAGCTGGCCAGACAATTTCTACAAGATATCTTCCTAAAAAGTCGCTCGATTGATGATGTTGTAGAAGCATACTGCGAAATGCCATAGATCTACGAAGATTCCCCTCACTGGCCTCGACTGCATAAGGTGGTTTCGCCTTTGAGAGAGGGCCGGATAACATTAAGGGTGCTTTAGAGAAACACGTACAGTCTGATTTCCTACAGAGAGGTCATTGTTGATTAGTCACACAATCTTGAATATTGCGTTTCAATTCTTCCAGAGTGAAAGGTTTGTTCAGGCTTCGGTTTCCCGTGGACTCCATGAAGGTCTGGCTATCATCGCTAAGAGTGTCCCCCGTTAGGAAGACAACCTTGCGTGCCAGAGCCTCATCCCATTGCTCCAAGCGATAGAAAAGCTCTTTGCCGCTAATGCCCGGCATCTTCAAGTCCATGATAATGCAGTCGTAGGGATTCCGATGAAGGGCCCTCCAGGCCTCCTCTCCATCCTCGGTCACATCCACAATATAGCCGTCTCTGGTGAGGGCCTTATAAAAAATCTCGGTAATGAGGGGCTCATCATCTACTACCAGTACACGCTTACCTTCCGTGCAAGGAGATAATGAGCTCTCCGATCGCTCGTTAGGCTCCATCTTTGGCTCCACAATTGGGAGCTCCACGTAAAAGGTGGCTCCCTGTCCCAGCGCACTCTCGGCCCAGATTTCGCCCTCGTGGGCGTGGACCATTCCGTAGGACCTGCTGAGCCCAAGGCCTGTGCCCTTGCGCAGGTCTTGGGTGGTGAAAAAGGGGTCAAAAATCCTGCCTAAATGCTCGGGCCGGATACCGGGACCATCATCGGAGAAGCTGAGGCGTATTTTCTCCCCTGATCTGCTGGCAGCGACGGAAAAGGTGCCTCCACCCGTAACGTCTTCCATGGCCTGCTCAGCATTGGTGACGATGTTCAGGAAAACCTGCGTAAGCTGATGCTCGTCGGCCATAGTCTTGGGAAGATCGGGGACAAATTGGGTCTTGGTCTCGATGTTGTTCACGCGCAGGTTATAGGCCTTAAGGGCCAGGACTCGTTCTAGCACTGCCACCACGTCTATGTAGCGCTTCTCCGGCTCGTGTCTTCGGGCAAAAGCAAGTAGGTTATGAACCACCTTGGCGGCCCGTTCAGCCTCCGAGAATATTTTACCTACAGCCTCCGCTATTGGGCCAGGCAGATCCCGCATCATCAGAAGTTGGGCGAATCCGGTTACCGCTGCTAGTGGGTTGTTCAGCTCGTGAGCGATGCCAGCTGCCAGCTCTCCTACCACCACCAGTCGGCTAGTCTCCTGCAGCCGCTCCTCTGCTCGCTTGCGGTCAGTGATGTCGGTGGTAATGATTATTAAAGAATCTACTTGATCCGCGCTCTTTATGGGCCCTACGCGAGTTGCATACCACGAAGTAGAACCATTTGATCCAATTGCAGCGATCTCGAAGCTGAGGGCATCTCCTGTATTTAAAACCAGGTCGAAGCGTTCCCGCAACATATCGCGATATCCTGGCGGCACATAGTCATAGGCACTCATCCCGACAGCCTCTTCTGCACTAACACCCAGCACGTCGCGATTAACAAAAAGTATTGCGCCATCCCGGTCCACGGTTAAAATAGTATCGGCAGAATTCTCAACTAGAGCACGCCATCTTTCTTCAAATTCTCTTAGTGCCTCTTCTGTCCGTTTGCGATTTGTAATCTGTCGCTGGGTCATTAGATTCGCTCCGAGTCCTTTCCAATGACTATCGATGGCCTTTATTGCCAAACTCTCGCCCCATTTACTGGTAAACCAAACACAATAGGCGCTACCACCGAGACCAGGGCAAATTCGGTTACGGACTCAAAGGTAACGCCTAGTCCACGGCGGATAACCTCCGTTGGCTCCCATAGTAGAAAGGCTAGCCCAACTATCACCGAGACATAGCGGGCTGCTCGTAATACGCGGATGATCTGGATCAGCGACCGCTGGGTATCCGAAGAGCCCTCCGATCGTTGTTAAGAGTCTCACGTCTATCCTGAACTCCTATGACAGATACCATCTGTACAGGAAACTCCCTTGGGGGGAGACCTGTGGGGTACTGCAAACAACAATTAAGGCCTCCCGTGTGAGCGGAGCACCTGTGCTAGCTCCACCTGGGTGAAGGGCTTGGGCAGGAGGGTAATGGGGCTTATCTCACGGGCCTGGGATATTAGATTCTCATCGGGATAGGCAGTCACGATCACCACAGGAGTCTCCAGGTCGAACTCTCTAATCCTAGCAAGGGTCTCGACACCGTTCATTTCAGGCATCCACAGATCCAGGAAGATTACATCGAAGGTTCGCTCTTTAAGGACCTGAAGAGCCTGAGGCCCACCCTCAACACCCTCAGCCTCCCAGTTAAACCGGCTCAGGGTCCTTATGAACACCTCCCGGAAAGTGGTATCGTCGTCTACCACTAAAGCGGACCCCGGGTATATATCAGTGTCTGAGTCAGGTTCCATGTCAGCGTCGCGCACGGTGTGCTCCTCTGGTCGTCAGATATCAAAGGCCTGCTCATAAGGTGATGAGGGCTACCTAATACTTGAGGGTCGATAGGTACTCAGGCCCAGATGTGTTCTAGCCACAAACTCTCACTGGATAGGGTGCACCGCGGCCGCGAATGCTGTTTCGGGAGAGGGCCTCCTTGGAAGATAGGCCTGGTACTAGTATACCGCTATTCTATTCTGATGACGCCTCTTTGTCAAGGGAAAGTCTCCAGGGTGTTACCCTAAAGATATCTTGTGAAGGAGGTCCGTGACATGACGTACTCAAAGAGTACTTTGGGCGTGAGAGGATAGAGGTCAAGTCTAAATATTACGTAGGAATTAATGGCTTGCTCTGTAAGACACGGCGTCGAGAGATGGTATGGTGCCAGAGAGGGTGTTGTTTACGCCTGATCTTCCTACGGATGGGAGCGTTGAAACAACACCTATGAGTATGGTTGGTCTTCCCTAGAGTTGAGCTTCTCTGAAAGGCCTAGACGCAACACGGGGGCAGTTATTCTCACCACTGATGGTGTTGGAACACTGCCCCCTACTGACTCTTCGACTGACGTGGCAGGCTAAGCTGCACAGGCCCTGGACAAGGTGAGCGATCCCTTACTGGGTAATGTAGTCTGGGCTCTCCTCGTCCGCGATAGTTAAGGCATCGGGTTTGATTCCCAATGCCGTTGTCAGCTTGGTCTTAAACTCCTCAAACAGGGCCTCCCCTTCGGGCGAATCAATGCTGTCGGTGTCCTTGAACTTCTTCTTGAACTGCTCCAGCACATACTCGTCGAGGGTTCCCCGGGGTATATCGAAAAACGCATAGTCAAAGGTGGGAAGCTCACCGGGGCCAAAGTAGCCCCTGTCCTCCAACTCGTAGCCCTCTAGCTCATGAGCGCCCTTACCCAGCACCTGTCCAGTGGCCACGTAGTGCTCCATTACCGCCTTCATTCCATACTTCTGGACAGGGCACACCTTTATGCACACTCCACAGCCCATGTAGTGAGCCATTACCGGTCGACAGCGCTTATAGATCAGTTTGTTCTTCTCTGCACCCCGCCACCATATCTTTTCTCGCATCAGGGCTCGTCCGGGGCAGCGGTTGACGCACACCTGGCATATCTGGCAGAAGCGGTGGATGCCATAGTCGATGGGCTTGTCGTAGGTCACCTTAGCGTCAGTGCTGACAAACATTAACCTGCCCCGAGAGCCAAAATGGGGTGAGAGAAGCTGACCGTTGGCTCCTAGCTGTCCCAGCCCTGCCTGTACAAACATGGGGATATAGGGGGTGATGCCATCATTGGGGTTGTGCACTTGGGCATGGTATCCCAGCGACCGGATGTAGTCACCCAGCTCCAGACTCGAAACACTCTCTACCCGATAGGTGCTGACATGAACTATCTCCGCAGGAATGCTGGGGATGGTTTGGGTTGGCTCGTAGGCCTGCTCATAGGCCAGACAGATGGCGTGGGGGAACTTCACCGTGCCCTTCTTGCTCTGGTAGGTGTAGTGATGGTCATACTTGGTGAGCCCCACCTCACCAAAGCCCAACTCTCGAGCCTTGGCCTTGATCTTATCGGAGACATCCTCTCCTGTGGGCTTGGCCGTGGGCTCCAAGTCTACCGTGGCATGGGAGGCCTCAATTAGGGGGTTGTTGAGCCTATCGTGCTCTTTTCGGATCTCCAGGGATTCAGGATGGGCGTAGGCAATGCGCTTGTACCAGTCAAATCCTGCCCGCTCTGTGATGTTAATACTCTCCAGGGGATATTCACGGGTGTAGAATTCCACGTCCTCCTGGTTTGTAGGAATGCCCGGGACACTTTCCAACTCCTCTGCTACTGGGATATCAACAGGTGGATGCTCCGGCGTTCTTCCGGGGCGTTGGACGTAATGACCGATCTTTAGCATGGCTGGCCCCCTTGAGTTGAGATTGCGCTCAGAGGAGAGTGTACATATTAATAGACAGTTCGTCAATGAAAAAGAATCATCAACTCGGTGTACCTTTAACCCGCCAATACACCTACGCGATGACAACGATTAGATTGCCGCTCCCACCGTGAGGAGACAGCTTGCGTGAATGGCTCGGGTAACTACGAGGATAGACGGTGACCTCTTCACCATACGGTCCGACACACCCACGAGGACTAGAACGGCCCTTGAGACTCACACCGAATAGCTCGAGCGTCAGTTCGAAGGTTCTTGGTCCTATATGGTGGGGTCACCGAAACGGACAGGCTCTCCCTCACTCTTACGCCTCTAAGAATCTCTTGTCTCCTCTAATGGGAAGTGATATAAATTGAAGGTCAATAATTCTAATGATTAAGAAGCGAGGTAAAAACGATGAAAAAATTTATCGTGATTTATTATGCTCCGACATCTAACGTTGAACAAATGAGTAATGCTAGCCCAGAAGATATGCAGAAGGTGATGGAGCCATGGATGGCATGGGTAGCAAGGTGCGGAGATGGGCTTGTCGACTTGGGAACTCCCCTTGGTGTCGGCCAGAATTTAAGCAAATCAGGTAGTTCGTCAAGCAATAAGAATGTGACCGGTTACTCGATATTGCAGGCAGAGGATATGGAAGGTGCGAAAGCACTGCTAAAGGGGCATCCCCACCTTGACTGGGGGGCTGGCTGCGAAATCGAAGTTCACGAATCTATGTCGCTGCCAATGTAAATTTTGCCGTTGACGGGCAGGAGCAGCGTGAAGCTCTTCGGTGTCATCCCCACGTTTTACGCTACCACTGAACGAACATTGGCATGATTACATGGACATAGTCGTCGGAAGTGGTGGGCTTGAAGACGCCGGGACTAGAGGGGCTAGTAGCCTCCAGCGCCACCTCGCCTCGCTCCAGCACTGAAAGAACGTCGCTCAAATACTTACTGTTAAAGGCGATCTTGGCCTCTTCACCCTCGATGCGGCAGTCCACCTCGCCTATGTTGTTGCCGACCTCCTCGGCTTGTGCGGAGATTATCACCTTGCCAGGGGACTCCCCAGCTCCTGGCATCATCTGCAGCCTGATGATCCCGCTGCCATCCTTGGCGAAGATGGCGGAGGTTCGTGTTGCCCTCAAGAACTCACTCAGGTCCACCACGGCCCGCGTCTGGTAGCTCTGGGGGATGAGCTGAGAGTAGTTGGGGAAGGTGCCCTGGATAAGCTGGGACATCATCTCGATCCCCTTTAGGCGAAATAGCACCTGTCCTTTAGCTGGGGTAATAGTCATCTCTACCGCCTCTTCCTGCTCACCGATCAGTCGATTCAGCTCTTGGAGGGTTCTAGCGGGCACGATGGCATCGATAGGGTCAGTAAGAGTACTAGCCAGGTGACCCCGTTGTACTGCCAGCCGAAAGCCATCGGCGGCAGCCAGCGTGAAATCATCCCCGTTCATTTCCATCTTAACACCGGTGAGCACTGGCCTCGATTCCTCGGTGGCTGCGGCAAACACTACCTGGCTTATAGCCTTCTTAAGCACCTCAGCTTCTATGCGGGTTGCAACCCCCTCTTCCACAGTGGGAATTGGGGGGAACTCCTCAGCATCGGTACCATTGACCTTGGCCTCGAACCGGGCGCAGCTCAACTGAAGGGACTTGGGGCGAGATGTTGCATTCATCTCTACCTTTTCAGAAGGTAAAGAACCCACAAACTCCGTCAGCAGCCTTGCTGGCACCGTGATCGATCCTTCCTCCTCGACCATGGCCCCCACCCAGGTGGTGATAGCTATTTCGAGGTTGGTAGCCGAGAGCTTAAGCATGCCGTTGTCTGTGGCCATCAGTACGTTCTGCGTTATGGGTAGAGTGGTCCTGGTGGCCACCGCTCGTCCCACCACGGCCAACCCTCTGTTTAGGTTCTCTTGGAGACATGAAAGCTTCATCTAATCCCCTCCGCCCAAAATGTGGTGGTAGTATATGATGCCCTTAGTGGAGCGTCAACGGGGTATCTTGCGTAATTATAAAGGGCCGTCTCCGTTTGTCGAGACGGCCCCCATTGGGCTGTTCATAATGTCTAGGGCTACAGGGACATATCCAGGGGGTAGTGCCTCATTTCAGACTCAACAGATAGGCTACTAGAGCATCTACCTGCCCATCGGTCAGTCCCTGCGTAATGGTCTTGAGCATCAGTCCTGGAATAGCTCGCTCCACACCCTCTGCGATAAAGGCTTCAGGATCCCTGATGGATTCTCGGATGTACGCCTCTGCTGACATTCCTGGCTTTCGGTTAGCTGCCTCCGTCCCTATACGGGTCAGGTCAGGACCTATCAGCCCTTGTGATACGCCTTGAATAATGTGGCATTGAACGCACCAGAGGGCCTGCGGGGCTGCGTTCGCTGGAACGCTCAGGAATATGCCCTTACCCCCTTTGTCCAGGTCGACGGATGGAGTGATGATGGGAGTCGGTGTCGGTGTCGGTGTAGCTGTAGGTGTGGGGGTCGCGGCAGGCTTGGCTTTATCATCGCCACCACATGCAGCCAGCGTTAGCGATGCTACCAGGATGACTCCCAGCAGAATTGAGCCTTTTATCAAAAAGAACTCCTTCGTCACTGGTTACTCGGGAACCGACTAGGTGGGCCAAGGGTATTACACTTTTACTTGTACTAGCTGGCTCTTTTTACTTCGAGGGTCTCGCCAGGAGCCAGAGCCACTCGACGCACGTTTATACCAAGTTTAAGAAGCCAGTAGCCTAGTGTCGCCTTGCTGACACCCAACTCCAGGGCCGTAGCCGAGAGACCCTTCTCGTTTACAATCTCAGGCAATAGCCTCTCCAGGGACCGCTGGTAGGTAGTTTCAACGTTGATCATAAGCTTGGTCTTTCGCGCCAAAGTGTTCACTTCCTTTCCCTTAGTTCGCCGAGATGGTATCATAGGGTTCTGGCCGGTGTCAATGCTAGTATATATCAATTTACTTGAATTAGTTTAATGTTTGTTCGGAACATTAAGGTGACAGGCACGTCTTAAATACCCTTAAGCCTTCTGCGCTATTACATTTATATATTATGGCTGGTATTGAAGAGTCTCTTTTACAGATTATAACTCAGGTCTATGACACCCTTCAGTGGCCTGGGGTGGTGCTTTTGATGGCTATCGAAAGTGCCAACATTCCTTTGCCTAGCGAGATCATCATGCCTCTCAGCGGCTGGATTCTCATTCAAGACAAGGGCCTTAGCGTTGCCTTCGTCTTTCTAGCGGCCTTTTGCGGCGCCCTGGGCAACCTTTTGGGCTCTTGGCTCTCCTACTGGGTCGGAGCCAAGGGCGGGAGACCTCTTCTGGAAAGATACGGCAAATACCTCCTGTTGTCTCGGGAAGATATCCTCAGGGCAGATCGGTGGTTCGCCAAGTACGGCGAGTGGACTGTGTTCCTTACCCGTATGATGCCGGTAGTGCGTACTTTTATCAGCTTCCCTGCTGGCGTGGCCCGGATGAACCTACTCAAGTTCAGTGTGTACACCTTCTTGGGTTCTCTGCCCTGGTCCTTGGGCCTTGCCTACGGCGGTTATCTTCTTGGCGAGAACTGGGAGAGCCTTCGCGCCGTTATGCGCCCCTTTGACATCCCTATTATTCTTGTGATCGTGGGAGTAGTGGCCTTTTGTGTGTGGAAGCGCGTTAGGGCGCTGAGAGCGCAAGAAGGCCGCTACCCTACTACACCCCAGGGTTCCGAACATTCTTCCCAAGCCGGGACAGATGACCCTTGATGGGGCAACAGATACTTTATTCGGGTTATTTCTGGTTAGTCCCTGAGTATTACCTTTTATGCGCGAGATTCATCCAACCCACTAGTGTGGATGCTATGTGAAAGCTCAAAAGGGTAATGGTATATGCATGAAATAGAGTTACTCTTTTGCACTCATACAGGCGTGCTAATAGAGACAACGGTTAGCGATTGGGTAGCCCGATCACCCACTGCCACCTAAGCCTATGAATCTTCAGGAGAGGATATCGCCTCAATCACGGATATATCGTAGGCCATAGCATCACGTGCCCCCTCAATGTCTCGCTGCAGTATCATCTGAAGTATCTGGCGGTGGGACTCAAGGGATCGCTCGGGGTGGCCAATGCTCTTTGGTGATTGAATGCGGGGCTCATGAAGGATATCGGCGATTATTGTGAACATCTGCTCAAGTACCGAATTCTGGGTAGCTTGAGCAATGGCGAGGTGGAAGGCTGTGTCTCCCACTATCCCTGTCTCGCCCTGAGCTATCTGGCGCTCCTCCTGTTGGAGGCTCTCTGCCATACGACGCACATTGTCTACAGTGGCCCGCTCTGCTCCTAATGCCGCTATCTGAGGCTCCAGAAGGCAACGCAACTCCAAAATATCCCTAAGGGTACTTGGGCCCTCGGTAATGCGAGAGATAATGGAGGACTCCAAGGAGCTGATAGCACTAGTACTAACGAAGGTACCCGCACCGGGCCGGCATACCACGATGCTCTGAAGCTCCAGCGCCCGAATAGCCTCCCGCAAGGAGCTACGACTTACCCGAAACTGCTCAGCTAGCGCCCTCTCTGATGGTAAGCGGTTCCCGGGCTTAAGGGTACCCTGGCGGATGAGCTCCTGGATCTGCTGGACGATCTCCTCGTAGAGTCTTTTGGGCTTAATAGTTCTAAGCAGTTGTTCCATAGGGAGTCTCCTTGGTTATAACATACGTAAGTGGTAGGATGGTCAGACCAATTACTGTGAGACTTACCTTAGCCAAACCCATCCTCTACTGTCAAGGGGTATTGATAGAGAAGGGGGAAATGGTAAACTCACTTTACAAGTCCGTAGAAAGGTACATATTTATCGACCTGTCCTTAGACTTTCTAAGTGCGGATGTAGGGAGTTCAAACCTCTCAGAATAAGGTATTCTCTCTTCAAGGGATCAATTAGTCAGGGGTAAACTCTTTCTCGTCCATTGGAACGTAACGGACCCAAAAGGCTACACTAGAGAGTTACGCCTAGACGGTTGGGAAGCGGGGATAGAGGCCCAAGTCAGTCCTTGGATCTATCGAAATATGATGTAAAAATGTAAAGCGTTGACAAGCTCTTACGATTCGATATCCAATATCTTCTAATCAAACTTGACTTGTTATTTAAATATGTTTGCTCGGAGGACGATCTTGAGTACCACGCCCATGCTCGAAAGTGTAGAGATAAGCGACGCCGGTATATCCATAACGTGGAAGGATGGTCACCATAGCGTATACTCCCACCGCTTCCTCCGTCTGCGCTGCCAGTGCGCCCACTGCGTCGATGAATGGACCCGCGCCCCACGTCTAGACCCTGAGATGGTGCCCGGCGACATACAGGCAGTGGATCATATCCTGGTAGGGAACTACGCCCTGCAGCTCCTCTGGAACGACACCCACTCCACGGGTATCTACACCTTCGAGTTCCTACGGAGCGTTTGCACCTGCATGGAGTGCATCGCCAAAGGTGACTCCAACAAGACGCCTTCTTAAGAGGAGTTCAGCCAATAACTAGGAAAAGTCCATCAGCAAAAGTTCCTCAAGAGCATATCTTTGACTATCCATTAGTCTTCCTTTCCTACATGGCAGTCAGCTGGCCCAGCTCTCGCACGTCCTCCAGGTCCTCCAGTTGCTCTACCGTTCGGATGATAGCCTCTTGGGTCTCGGTGGATATGACACTTTGGGTGAGGAGCCGGAACTTGTCTTTGAGTTCGTCCCAGGAGAGAGGGTTATAAGGGTCACCTTTGGGGTGCTCCAACCGCGTCTTCAGGACACGTCCGTCCTTAATCTCCACTTCAG
This sequence comes from Dehalococcoidia bacterium, assembly GCA_965248115.1. Taxonomy (GTDB): domain Bacteria; phylum Chloroflexota; class Dehalococcoidia; order Lucifugimonadales; family CBDFII01; genus CBDFII01. The sequence continues at coordinate 373,693 of CBDFII010000004.1, read as the reverse complement.
CCCATGCAGGCCACTGACTTGGGAAATTGAGCTCCAGAGCGGGGTCCTGGACACACTGAGTCACTGACATAAGCCTCTTCACCTCAGGTAGATGTAAATTTTCCTCGGTGTACTCGTCCAAGGAGGCGCGTCTATAGATGAGGGCGATAGCAGCACCGAAGGGCATGCTGAACTGAGCACCTGTAACGCTCTGGGGATTACGCTTTTGCTCTTCTGGAGAGGCAATGATGTTATATCCCGCCTTCAGTACTCCAACGGTTACTTTTGCCACCTGATCCGGTTGCAGGTCATTTTTCTCGGCGATTTGAAGAAGACAGTCGATGGGTCCCTGTTTATAGCGACAGCAGGCATGGGGCTTGATGCCAGACTTGGTGATGTAGAAGTCCTCCCCTAATCGCTCCAAGGCTTTGGCAGCATCGCTAGCTCCTGAGTAGCCATGTAAGAAGCCGTCCCGCCCTTCAAAGATAGTAGGAGGTCCGGTGAAACCCTCCCTCGCTAGGAGAGCGGCGATGATGCCGCTGTGAGCTGCCCAGCCTGGGTGGAATCGTTTGCTCCACGCTTCGTGGGCGAGAAACTCCATGGATCCCGCCGCCTGGCTTCCGGCGATACCCAGGGCCCAGGTGGTCCTCTCTTCGTCCAGACCCAACAACCGAGAGGTCACCAACGCCGCTGCGAAGGTGCCACACGTGCCGGTGGGGTGAAAGCCCCGGGCGTAATGCTCCTGGGGGTCCAGGGCTCGGCCAAGGCGGATTGCCAGGTCGTATCCCGTCACCACTGCCGAAATGAAGCTCCGCCCATCCACATGGGCCAAGTCAGCGCAGGAGAAGGCCGTAGGAAAGGTGAACACCCCGGGGTGGAGGGAGGCATCGTTACTGACATCGTCCAGCTCCAGGCTGTGGGCAGAGGTGCCGTTGGCAAGAGCGGCATACTGGGGCATAGTTCGCAGGTCTGTCCCCATAACTATGGAAGTGCCATTCTGGCTTAACCTCTTTACGGTGCGTATCATGGCGGCAGAGGACAGGGTGCGGGAGCCCAAGAGGCCAACACCCAAAAAGTCGAGGCAGAAATATTTGGCCCTGTCCACCACCTGGGGTGGCAGCATCTCATAATCCAGTCTCGTATAGAACTGGGCCAGCTTTTGAGTAAGTCCATCGGTCTTTTCCATGTCAGCCATATTCTCCCTCCTACGACAATGTGCGGGGATACTACCATTAACTTGACCTATTATACTTTTCTTCACCCAGGGCATCCACACTCGCCTGGAGCTACGTGGCCCTTAGTTTGTTGGTGCATTATCCTATAGGCCTTTACCACCAATCTTTGCTCAAGATTTTTCCTATGCTAGAATCTACCTGGCGAAACACTTTACTTTGGGAGGGGCCCTGCAAGAAAGGTAGGGAGTACCCGGAGGTGAATATGTGATGTTAGAACTATGGGGCGCTCAGGTTTGGACTGGGTTCAGTGCCTATCTCAGTCTTACGTTTTGGGTTTGGCCTAAGCCATGAACGGAGGTGTGCTCACCAGGGATGAGATACGCCGGTTATTAGATGCTACACCTCCCCTACTGGAAAATTATCTCGATCTTAGCATCCAGTTACAGCCTCACGGCTTCGATCTTACCTTAAGGGAAGTTGCCACCTTCAGCTCGGCGGGTGCTACGGGCCGGGAGACTGAAGACAGGAAACTTCCTGAGACGGAGGTTCTCCGCTTCGACGCCAACGGCTGGCTCACATTGCCATCTGGTAGCTACCGAATTTCGTTCAACGAGGTAGTCAACCTGCCCCTCACCATTATGGCTCTGGCAAGACCTCGCTCCAGTCTGATTCGCAGCGGCGTGGCCATCCATAACGCCGTCTGGGAGGCAGGCTATCAAGGGCGCTCACAGGGCCTGTTGGTGGTCTACAACCATCAGGGGTATCGACTGGCCCAAAATGCTCGCCTGGTGCAGCTCGTCTTTTTCTATCTAGCTGGAGAGCTGGATGAGGGCTATATCGGGCGGTTCCAGGGAGAGATGGGTTAAAGCCATGAGACATGAATCATTTTGTATGGAGATATGGCTGTGAGGAGGGCCGGAGTGTTAGAGGAGAACCTTGACAGCTAGTAGCTAGCACCATAACATTGGCATTGGGTATAGGCCGTATAGCTCTTTTAACGCCTTCCCGTTATAGATGCGTCCCAGTAGCTCAGTAGGACAGAGCGGCTGCCTTCTAAGCAGCGGGTCGCGGGTTCGAATCCTGCCTGGGACGCCATTTTGAACGCTCCCCTTAGCTGTCGCCCTTCCAGTGAGTGTAGTCGGTGCACCGCTTGTTGGAAGTAAATTTCGGGCAATTTGATCGGATAGGGGGGGACCTGCGTCTTCGCCTTTTGTTGTCAGCCTGGGGTTGTTATCGCATGACCTGGTAAACCCAGACCTGGTGGTACACCTCAGGCTCTCCCTTGGGAAGTGGCTGGAATTTCTCGCTAACATCTATCAGTCCCCACTCCCCCTCGGACTCCAGCGCCGCTTGCTTCTCTCTGAAGCCGTCATTCTCGTATACGTCGGGTCGAAGTGTAAAGACCACATGCCCGCTGGGCTTGGTTATGCGTACCAGCTCGTCGAGCGAACTGGCAGGGGCATGCCCCACCGTTAGCACTCCCACACTGACCACTGCATCGAATGAGTCGGTGGGAAAGTCTAGAGGTTCGCCCATAACCATCTGGTGAAAGTCCCGATACACATTCTTCTTGCGGGCCTTCTCCAGCATCTCTCTAGACAGATCCATGGCCACAAGGTTTTGATAGCCCAATTTCGACAAGGCCTCGCCTACCAGGCCCGTGCCAGCGCCGGCATCGAGCACTCGGGCGTCTTCAGGCACATAGTTAGCAAAGACTTCTACGGTACGCTGGGGGCCACTCCACCCGAAGTCACGCTCCAGGTCAGCATCGTAGTCGGTGGACCACTGGTCGTACCGCTCTGCCAGCTCTTGATTGTTCCGGGACGCGTAGACCCACTGGACAATATTCTGCTCCCTCATCGCCACCTCCTAGCCTCAAGAGCTAAAGGACGCTAGATCACTTCTGACAAACGTACAGGCCCCAGCCTAGTTCACCCTTGTCTACCGCCTGGACCATTTGATCATAGGCGAAGCAGAGAGCTTGGTATTTCTCGGCGTTTTCAGCATTTTTCTCACGCGTTATCCTGGCGAGACACTCGTAGCTCGTTTTGAGATGATGGGAGATGTCCTGGGCATCCCGTATCTTGAAACCGGTGTCCCTAAGAACATCCTGATACGACTCGAAGCTGTAATCTGTATCAAAAAGGAGTCGGTCATATACGTATGTCTTCGCCATTTGGCTTATGTCCGGCTTAGGCTTGGTTAAATCATCGAACACAAAGATGCCCCCGTCCCTCAGCACGCGATAGGCTTCTTTCAAAGCCTTTTCTCTGTCGTGGACGTGATACAATGCGGCCTGGCTCCATACGTGGGTCACGTACCCATCGTCGAATGGTAGCTCCGTTGCCGATGCCTTTTCAAAACTAACCCGTGTCTTAACCTCTTCGGGCTGTCTGTCCAGGTCTTCTTTTGCATTCTCTATCCGAACTCCGCTTAAATCCACACCTATCACCTCACATCCAAGAGATCTGCCCAACCATATTGAGGTGATTCCATTGCCGCAACAAAGGTCCAGCACCTTCGATTTTTTGTTTATAAAGGCCTTTTGGACCATTATCTTATTAAGGTTGGCACATGCTTTTAGGAAATCCTCTCCTGTCCCATCGTCGAAGATACCCCAGTGGAGGCTTCCTTCCTTGTCCCAGAAAGAGCGGTATAGAGCGTCCTCGGCGTCGTAGAAAAGTTCAGTGTCTTTTTCCGTAAATTTTCTCTTCATCCTTGACTCCGTGCAAGTATTCAACGAACTGGTTGTCCTCATTCACAAGGATCATCTTGGGTTCTACAGGAGAGTGGGTCACCTCAAAGGCGAGGATTATGAGGCAGTCACCCTTCTGACAAAGTTTAGCCCCGGCTCCTTGCACAGATATTGTCCCTGACCCTCTCTCGCCGGCAATCACATAGGTTTCCCAACGGTTCCCGTTGTTGACATCGCACACAAGAACCTGCTCGTACTCCCACAGATCAACTTTTTCTATAAGTTCCTGGTCAATAATGATGCTGCCGACATAGTCAGGGTTGGAATCGGTGATCCATGCCCTGTGAATTTTTGATTTCAGCACAACCCTCATTTGCCACCTCAATATGCAGTAGATTCTAAAATTGAATGCTCAGCATGGCAGTTTTCGTGCTCAAGAAGTTATTGGCCGTAATAAAGCGACTTGTTACACGACGACATCTACCAGAAAGAATGAGATGTCGAACGGCCAGGCTTAAAGAGAGGAGTTTGATTGGAGAAGCTAAGGATCGCAGGGTAAGGTATGCCTACGACGGGAGGGGAGCTTTATTCTGGATAAAATAGAAAGGAAGGGGCTCCAAAGCCTGTCGCTCAGGTTACTAGTGTTCCCCGGCTCTACGGGGACTCTACACAGTACATTACAATATATGATGTCACCTCAGACCTGCATAACATTTATCGGCATCTGTCAATCAACGACCTAAGGCATGTTACCGATATTTTCCGCAATCGTCAAATCGGTCATATCTTCGTTGAGGACCGGGGTTTTAAGCAGGCCAGGCACCGAGTTGGACGGCCGGGCTATTGATTTTCGGGCTGGGCCAGGAAATCCATCACCACGCGACTATATAATTCTGGTAGCTCATAGAACGGGGATGCTGCTGCTCCAGGGATTATCTCCAGCTGTGAGCCCTCGATACCGTAGTACAGTACACGCTCTTTGCTACGCTTGTCTAACTCCCCATAGGTTATTAACGTGTTAGCTTGTACATCTCGCAGATGAGATGCTACGTCATAATCTGAAACAGCGGCGTGGCACTGGGTGACCCATTCTCCGCTCTCGACAAAGGCTTTATTAGTCATATCTACCATTCTCTGATCGGGATCGATCATCATCGTGCCTCTAGCCCGGTCCAACGTCATCGGTAGAGGGAGTCCACGCTCATCGCATCTCGCAAGCCAATCTCTTCTATGGTAAATTCTGCCCTGCTCTTGGGTCCAGCTGGGGCAACCGTCTAATACCAGCTTTTGTGTTCGCATGGGGTGGGCAACGGCAAAGGCCAGGGATATGATGGCGCCACCATGAGTCCCGACCAGATGGGCTTTCCCGATGCTCAAACTATCCATGAATCCTATGAGCATTGATGTGAAGTCCTCGACGGCGTAGTACCTTGGCGGCCAGTCTGACCTGTGATGGCCTGGTAAGTCTATGGCATAGACGTGGAACTGCTTTGCGAGTGGCTCCATCATGCGCTCCCACTTCCAAGTACCCCCACTAATGCTGTGAACAAGGATGACTGGAAAACCCTCGCCCTGGCTCACATAAAAGACTTTCCCGTCCGGAAGCGAGACATATCCTTCACTCAGAGGTCTATCCTTCCCTTCTTGTGTCACCTGGTCCTCCTTGGCAATGAGCCAACAAGATCATTCCTGCCATTTGACGCCAGCCAAGCTAGTAGTCAGTCCAACTGGTTCTGATATACCTTGGTGGTAGTTTAAGAATCTGGCTAGTCTGGATGGTAAAAGAGTTGGAGGGAGGACATCCAGACATGGGAAGGGCGAAGTATGTCGTGGAGTTGGCCGAGGAGGAGCGGGTGCGGCTGCGGTCCCTGTTGCGGGGTGGCAAAGCTTCCGTTCGCATGGTGACCAGGGCACGGGTCCTGTTGAAGGCAGACGAAGGGTACACGGATGGGGCGATTGCGGCCGCCCTGGAGGTGGCCACTGCTACGGTGGGCAGGATTCGCAAGCGCCTTGTTGAAGAGGGACTGGAGCATGCCCTGAGGGAACAGCCGAGACCGGGACAGCGACGGAAGCTCAGTGGGAAGCAAGAAGCCCATGTGATCGCGGTGGCATGCAGTACCCCGCCTGAAGGACGCGGGCGCTGGACGCTGCGTCTCTTAGCCGGGAAAGTAGTGGAGTTGGGCTTCGCCCCGTCCATCTCGCCGGAGACGGTGCGCCAGATGCTCAAAAAAACGAGCTGAAGCCCTGGCAACGGGAGGAGTGGTGCATTCCAGCGGTGAGCGCAGAGTTTGTAGCGGCCATGGAGGATGTCTTGGACCTGTATGAGGAGCCCTACGACCCCCAGCGACCTACGGTCTGTTTTGATGAGACCTCCACTCAGCTCATTGGGGAGAGTCGCATACCTCTCCCAGCTCGGCCGGGACGGCGAGAGCGGTTCGACTATGAGTACCGGCGCAACGGCACCCGTAATCTGTTCATGCTCTGCGAGCCACTGCGGGGTTGGCGCCATGTGGCGGTCACCGAGCGACGTAGGATGGGGGACTTCGCCCACCAGATGCGGTGGCTGGCGGACGAGGCCTACACCAAGGCGGAGAAGATTCGTGTGGTGCTGGACAACCTGAATACCCACCGGCCTGCGTCGTTGTACGAAACCTTTGACCCTGCGGAGGCAAGGCGGATCCTGAAGCGCTTGGAGTTTCACTACACCCCCAAACATGGCAGTTGGCTTAACATGGCAGAAATCGAGCTGAGCGTGTTCAGTCGCCAATGTCTCAATCGGAGGATACCCGATGGGGCTACCCTCACCCGCGAACTGGCAGCCCTGGTGAGACGCCGCAATGAAGCCCACGCCGCTATCGCCTGGCGATTTACCACCTCGGCTGCACGGACCACTTTGCGTCATCTCTATCCTACCCAGCAAAATCATCTGGACTGACTACTAGCCTCCGCCGTATTGATACAACCATACCACAGTTCTGTTAGCCTGGCAGTTCCCCGATTTGCGACCCTGACTAATAGATATAACGACGGACTGACGCAAACCTGCTTACTGCCCTCCAAGTGGGCTGGTATAATCTAGGGGCTACAGAGCCTACCCGCTGACGCTAGAGATTGGGGGTTGGGGACGACCGTGCCCCCAAGTGGCCTAGCGTAGGTAGTGGGGTGTGTAGCAAGACTCCGGGCCTCGCCACAAGGGGCGTCCTCTTGGTGAGTGAACAGCACTAATATGGCGATACGGCAAGTTGTGCTGATAATAGCATTCGTTGGCGTGATGCTAGCAGTGGCATGTACGACGTCGCCCGTACCTACTGCAACTCCGACGCATACGCCAACAGCACCACCGACTGCGCCGCCCACACCGATGCCGACCAACACGCCGACACCTGTCCCGACTGCGACTCAGCCGCTAACTCTCCAGACGTACGTTCGGCCTGGCCGCATTTGGCAAATCAGTTATCCGGCGGAATGGGAGGTTGACGAATTTCTTAGTCGTTATGACTTTGACTATGTGTCATTTGAGCGATCTGGACACGACCTGAACTTGGCTGTCACTTGGATTGCGGACACGGCACTAGAATATGGCAATTTAGAGTCGTGGTCTCATGCGCTGCACGAAAGCGCAAAAGAGAAGTGGCAAGTGGTCTCATGGGAACGGGGGACATTGAGTGAGTATCCAGCTTATGAAAGCATCGTCAACACGGGAACCCACTATGAGTTCAGTTTAATTCTTGTCGTCGGTACAGGTGGCTACATGGTCGCAGGTTGGACGCCAACAGAGCGGTGGGGTGAAGATGAGGCCCTGCTCAGACAACTTGTATATTCGTTTCAGCTGCTGGAGCCGATAAATCTATTCGCCCATCCCGAAGGCCTATGGGAGATTACCTATCCAGCAAGTTGGACAGTTAACGGCCCGACATGGACAGTCGGGAGCCTTCCGGAGAGTGGCCTCGAAAGGGTTGGTTTCATCGCCAAAGATGCCGCAGGTTTTGTCGGTGCCCTTTCCGTCGAACGCATCACGCCCACCCTCCCCTTAAAGATGTTTTCAGAATTTATGCTCGACAGGATGTCATCCGAGACGCGTCAACTTATCTCAACAAAAGATGTGACTGTTGGCGGGTATCCTGCCCGTGAAGCTGTGTATCTTGACCAAGTTAACTCGGCAATTGTCGTATATATCGAAATGCATCTTGTTGCTGGTGCAGAAGGATATAGAATTAGGGGTCTGACAGGCGTCAAGCAATGGTTTGATAACGAGACGGCCTTTAGACACTTTGTCTACTCATTCCGACCACTGGGGTCACCTCCACCACCAGTGACACCAGCGATAACCCCAACGTCCGAGCCGCTGCCGCCATTGCCTTCTGGACAGACCGAGCCAGTCATGTTGGAGAAGTCGTACGACGAAATGAAGTTTGTCATTAGACGATTGAATGGCGAACGGTGGCTGCTGCGAGCTAAGACCTTTTGTGCAATCTTGGCCTCATATAAAGGGTCGATAATGGAAGTTGAGTTCGGATACGTGGCGACTACTATAACTGTGCCTAATGGAGAGACCTGCGAGACTTGGACTGAGAAGAAGCTTTGAGAGAGGGTTTGATGCACCCCCGCCGTAATGATCTCAACTCCGACCGTAGCGGCTTTCTGTCGTCATCCGAGGTTGCGTCGAGTAAGGTTGGCGCCGGCGCGAAGGTGGTGTCGGCGTTGGCAGTAGGCCTAGTTCTGCTGTTAGCAGCCTGTGCGGGAGACAATCTACCTACGACTGAATCAGGTGCCATCGCATACGTGAAAAGCAAGCTGCACCCACCGAAACACGACCGAGAGTTCACGGGACTGTCGTCTGCTGAACACAGCAAAATAGTCGAGCGTTGCCGTTCATTCCTGAAGTATGCAACGTGGTCAGCATATCAGATAGGTAGAGATCGTTGGAGCGTCACTGGACGGGTGCATTCCTCTCCACCTAGTCGTTTTATATACGACCGGGATGCGTTAGGTGAATATCTAAAGGGTGTCGGCGAGAGCATTTGGCGGATCACGGAGGACGGGAATCTGATTTTGGTCAATCTGTCGCCCTGCTCTCACAGGTGAAGTCAGTCGTTCAATTGCTGGTCGCCGCAGAGCTTCGAGACAGGGCTTGGTGCGCCCCCGCCGCTATCGTCTCCAAGTGGGCCAAAGCAAAGCTGGATGCCAACAAGGAGTTGGGTAGACACGGAACAGGGCAGACGCTAAGGCCAGCCTGGCTCCGTCCCTTATTACTTATCTTTCCTACGTTGCTCCCGGAGCTTAGCGGTCGCCTCCACATTTACTATCATAGCAGTCCCATCGATGACCACCCCATACTCCTCCACTGCGTGCTCAACGCTCATCTTTCCGTTTACCACGTCCTTGAGCACCAGCTCCGGATCGCGCTCCAGGGGGTCACCCCAGCCACCACCGCCCGGCATCACCAGCCGAGCCTGCGCGCCGTGTTTGACCTGAGTGAAAGCCTTCGTGGGCAGAACCTCCTCACGGCCACCTTCATGGATGACCGAGAAGGCCGAAGGATTACCGTCCTTTCCGCCATAAAGGCCCCAAGGGGGGAACTTTCTCCGTGCCGAGGAGATTTGTAAAGTGGCCTCATCCCCCAACCACCGCCACTCGCGAATGTGGCTCAGCCCACCCCGATATTTGCCGGGACCGCCACTGTCAGGAACAAAACCGTACTGCTCGACCAACACCGGGTGACGGGACTCGATTACCTCGACCGGGAGGTTAGCGGCGTTGCCGGAGGGCGTGGTTATGGCCTCCACTCCGTCCTTTGATGGCCTACCGCCCCAAGCCCCGTTTAGATTGTCGTGAACAAGAACGGGCCGATTCTCCTGGTCCCACCCGTGGAGGGTTAGCGATGCGACGCCGGACCCGCAGGCAAAGACTCTATCAGGGACAACCTTAGCCAACGCTCCATAGACTGCGTCGGCGGCACATAGAGTCGGTATCTGTCTTAGGGCCACTGCCGCGGGCGCCTCGGCATTAAGGCAACTGCCTAGAGGCGCTGTCACCTTTATCGGCCGGTAGAACCCCGAGTTAATAGGGATGTCGGAGGGCATCACGCCACGTAGGGCGCAGTATACTCTTGATTTTGTAGAAGGGAGAGTTGCATTGCACGAGCTATATTTCCGCTGAGGACTGGTCCCAGCGTAATCCACCTTTACCGTGTCCCCCTCCACCGTTAAGGAGACCTGAATCTTGATGGGTTCCTTATCAACACCGTCATCATCAACGTGGTCGGTGAAGCTATACGTGCCGTCCGGCCATGAGCGGATCTCCGCTCGCGTAAGCTCCTCGCTATAGTTGAGCAGCTCTTCCATCAACAATTTTGTTGTCTCAATGCCATGGTGGTTCATCACGTCAATGAACCTCCCCTCAGCCCCATGACAGGCCCCCACCAGCGCACGAAGGTCTCCCATGATTATCCTTCGAATGCGGACATTTTCCTCAAGAATTTTGAGGACTGCTTCGTTAAGCTTGCCGGCCTCGTAAAGCTTGACCGGGGGTATCCTCAGGCCCTCTGCGAATATCTCCTTAGAGTCGTGAGCCATCGAACCGGCTACGCTCCCCCCCATGTCACTGAAATGATTAAGTGCTATGGCAACAACTTGGGGCTCTCCTCCGACGAAGATAGGCTTGAATACGTATATGTCTGGCAAATGCATTCCGCCCTGGTAGGGATCGTTGGTAATAAACACATCCCCTGGAAGGATGTTTCCCTTGAATATGTCCAGCACGTTCTCCAGGGCGTCAGGGAAAGAGCCCATATGGATGGGGGCACAGAACCCCTGGGCCATCACGCGGCCGTTCATGTCACCGATGCCCGTCGAAAAGTCCCACTGCTCGCGTGTCAGATCCGAGTAGGATGTCCTTACGATTGACACCGCCATTTCATCGGCGATGGAGGTCAATGCGTTCCCAATGAGCTGAACTGAGAAGGCGTTGGGTTGTGCTGTGTTTGACATAATCTATCTCCCGGAAAAGGATGCCTCAAGGAGGTACTCTACCATAGCTCGTCCCTTCAAATCCAGCCCCTACCAGTGGCACCAAAGCAGAAGGAACTTGCACATGTGTAAGTTGTTGACATTGGGGTTCTGTGTAGCTAGCCTGTGAGGTGCAGGACTGGCAATCGTCGGTTTCATCGGTGTTACTGACAACCCTGGCTCACCCGTAAGGGGTCACACAAGAGATGGAGGGGTTATGCCTCGGGGCGGACTAAAGCAATTGCGCGTGGCAGTGGACATAGGTGGCACCTTTACTGACATTGTGCTGATGACTGGCTCGGGAGTATACACCCAGAAGGTGCACACGACTCCTCACGATTACAGCCAAGCCGTTATATCAGGATTAAAGCAAGTTCTCACGCAGCATCGTTTAGACCCTAAAGCGGTAAGCGAGATCGTGCATGGTACGACTGTGGGAACCAACGCTATCATCGAACGGAAAGGAGCTAAGACTGGCCTCGTTACAACCAAGGGATTTAAAGATGTATTGGAGCTGGGCCGGCTGAGACGCCCTTTCTTATATGATCTCATGTGGGAGAAACCCGAGCCCCTGGTAGAAAGGTATCTCCGTCAAGAAGTTCGGGAGAGAGTAAATGCCAAGGGGGATGTGTTAATCCCTCTCGATCTCAAAGAGCTTAGGGAGAGCTTGAGCCAGGTGGTGGAATCCGGTATAGAAGCTCTGGCAATCTGCCTTCTGCATTCGTACACCAACGCCGGCAACGAGGAGCATATCCGTGATTTGGCCCAGGACATGTACCCGGAGCTTTACCTCTCGGTCTCCTCAGAGGTACTTCCTGAGATGAAGGAATTCGAGCGAACGAGCACTACTGTCGTCAACGCCTATGTGGGACCCCTGGTGCAGCGCTATCTGACTGATTTGGAGCGTGAGCTATCAACCATGGGCGTAACCGCTCCCTTAAGCATCATGCAGTCCAACGGAGCAATCATGCGATCACAGACCGCCATGCGGTTCCCTGTTCGCCTCCTTGAGTCGGGTCCAGCAGCTGGCGTTGTGGGAGCTGCCTACTTGGCCAAGGAGCGCCAGGATGCCAACGTGATAACCCTGGACCTAGGGGGAACAACTGCTAAAGCATCGTTAATAGAGAAGGGAAGGCTGACTTATATCTACCAGTACGAAGTAGGTGGCGAAATTACTTCGCAGAACAAGCTCCTGTCAGGAGCGGGATATGCCGTGGGACTGCCTGCTTTGGACATCGCGGAGATCGGCACGGGCGGAGGCAGCATCGCTTGGTTAGACAAAGTAGGCCAGCCCCACGTGGGCCCTCGGAGCGCTGGAGCTGTGCCCGGGCCTGTCTGCTATGACATCGGCGGTACTGAGCCTACCCTCACCGACTGCAACGTGGTTTTGGGATACCTAAATACTACCCATCTGCTGGGTGGCAGTGTGCCAATCAACGCCGCAAAGAGCAATCAGGCTGTAGAGGAGACCTTAGCCAGTAGACTGGGACTTTCCACCCTTGAGACGGCACATGGTGTGTATCTCTTGGCTGTTTCCAACATGTCTCGTGCTGTTAAGAGCGTGACCACGGAGCGAGGTCGCGACCCTCGGGACTTTGTCCTCTATGCCTTCGGCGGTGGCGGCCCCGTCTGTGCTGCCGAACTGGCTCGGGGCCTGGGAATAGGCCTAGTTGTGATTCCGGCCAATCCTGGGCTGTTCAGTGCCTTCGGAATGTTATTCACTGATATGGAGGCGCACCACGTCCAAAGCCATTTCTGCCTCTCCTCCGAGCTAAGTGTGGAGACCTTACAAGGGCTCATGGATAAGCTCCATGATGACGCAATGAGTATCCTAGGTAAGGGTGTATTCAGCGAGGACCAGGTGCAGTTTCTGTACTTTGTCGATGCCCGCTACCAGGGACAGAATTCCGAGCTGACAATTCCACTAGGTGGTTTCGCAGCAAATGAAGAGATAGTTACAGCTATAGAACGGGACTTTTCAGAGGAACACGAACGTACCTATGGCTTCAGGGTAAACACAGGTCAGATTGAGATTGTGAATGTACGTGTGGTAGCGAGGGTCCTTCGATCCCACGCGACAGTCTCGGATTACGTGTCCCATATAGGAGATGGGATGCGAGCGAGCACTGTCGAGATTTCTGGAACCAGCAGTAGGATGGCCTTTTTCGGCTCTGACCACGGCCTTATCGAGACACCCATTCTCACACGGGATCAATTGTCCCCCAGACCTCGGGAAGGCCCCCTTATTGTAGAAGAGTATGATTCAACTATAGTGGTGCCCCCAGGTTGCTCGGCCACCTTGGGCGATTTCGGCAACGTTGAGATACAGATTGGAGACTAGTAGAAACTTGTCTGAGGCGAAGGGTGGCAAGAGCACCCTGGCAAGCTAATAGGATGGGCCAATGGCACTATTAACCATCGCTCGTGGGCGGGTGTACAGCTGGAGCCACCAAGTTGGTGGGCGGTCTTCGGGCCAAGACCAATATGGCAAGGGGGCACCAGGATTCAGTAGGCCTAATGGGATTGCGGTGGCTAGGGACGGCGTGGTGTACGTCTTGGATCCGGCGGAATTATTGAAATTGGCTTCAGTCATTCCGCGGGTTCATAAAATAAAGATGGGAGGTCCGTTCGAGGAGGAGTATCTCCTTACGATCGGTTCCGAAGGCACCGGGGAGGGTCAATTTATGTGTCCCTCCTCAGTGGCCCTGGACAAGGATGAGAACGTCTACGTCTCTGACGAGGCCCTTCACCGCATCTCCATATTCGACAAGGATGGCAAGTTTCTCAGCAAGTGGGGTACTCCGGGAAATGGTTCTGGAGAACTCAATGGGCCCTCAAGCCTTGTCTTTGATTCAAATGAAACCCTCTACGAAGTGGATGCCCTTAACCACCGGGTGCAGAAGTTCACCAAAGACGGCATCTTCCTCGGTGGGTGGGGAAGGTACGGCAGTGGGAAGGGCGAATTCAACATGCCCTGGGGGATCACTGTTGATGGCAAGGGTGATGTATACATAGCTGACTGGAAAAACCATCGGGTGCAGAAGTTCAGCCCCGATGGAGCCTTTCTCCTCCAAATTGGACGGCCAGCACCTGGGGCTGGTGAACTCAACTATCCTGAGTACTATCCCAGACACATAGATTTTTCACATATGTTGCGGCTAGAGGGGGCCGACACTGGTGAACTCAACCACCCCTCGGCTGTGGCCGTGGATAAGGATGGCGATATCTATGTAGTAGACTGGGCCAATAACCGTGTCCAGATTTATACGCCAGATGGAGAGTTCATCACTTCCCTTTATGGGGATGCGCATCAGTATAGCAAGTGGGCCCAGGCGCACGTGGAATCGAACCCTGACATTGGCAAAGCGATACGCCGGGCCAGGCACCCGGAACTGGCGTGGGGGTTGAAGATGCCTACAGACATAGCCATCGACCACGAAAGGAACCGGATCATCATTGCCGATCTAGGGAGGAGACGCCTCCAGATTTACGTCAAGGAAAAGGATTACGTCGACCCTCAGTTTAACCTTTAGGTATGGCGGTGGGTTCTAGGCTGGTACATATCAATTCTTTACTCGTCTAACCAAGTGTCCTCTCTTGCTAACCTATTAAGTGAACGGGAGTATGCCTCTTCCCGGTGTCATCATCAGGGCTAAAGGGCCGGGGACTAAGCGCACACCTAGCCCCAGAGATAAACGAGCTAATGAGAAAGCTTAGAGGAGCACAGGGCGTTCTCTTCCTGGCCCTGATCCTGTTTATATCGGCGGCCTGCAGTGGTGGTGAGGTGGCCACTCCCACGCCCACAAGACCAGCCCTGGACCTACAACTTATCGTTGGCTCCACCGACCTTAGCCTGGGTTCCAATCGAGTAGTCTTCGCCATTCTCGACGCCAACTCCAACACGCTGAGGGCACGGACAGCGCAAGTAAAAACCTTTTACCCAGCGAGCACGGATAAGGGCATCCTAGTAGAAAAGGCCATCGGCCAGTTTCACCAGTGGCCTGTAGCAGGAGGAGCCTATACTGCGCAGCTCTTCTTCGATCAGGCGGGTGTATGGGGTCTTGAGGTAGCTATAACCGACGGCGAGGGAGCCAAAAGAGTGGGTCGGACAGCCTTTCAGGTCAAGAGGCAAAGTGCCACTCCCGCCATCGGGTCGCCTGCCCCACGAAGCGAAAACAAGACCTCCAGCGTCGCTGGGCTAGAGGAGCTTACCACAGACCCATCCCCTGATCAGGAACTTTACACCAAAACTATCAGCCAGGCCATCGATCGAGGAATACCCCTGGTGGTAGCTTTCTCCACCCCCGCTTTCTGCCAGACCTTCACCTGTGGCCCCCAGCTCGAAATAATCAAGGGGCTTAAAGAAAGGTACGCTGAACAGATCAACTTCATCCACGTAGAAATATACGACAATCCCCACCAGATCCAGGGCGACCTCACCCGGGCTCGGATCTCTCCCACCGTTCTGGAATGGCAACTGACCTCGGAGCCTTGGACCTTCGTGCTCGATAAGCAGGGGCTGGTCTCTTCCAAATTCGCGGGTTTCACCACCGAGAAGGAGCTGGAGGGTGCCCTAATCCGTGCCCTCAAGTCTGCCCGAGGGGTAGTTACAAAGGTAAGTCCAGCGTCGTTCTTGGGGACCTACTCTTTCACTATTCTTACTCCAGTGGGCATTAGCATGGAGTTTATTGTTGACGAAACAAGCGACATGGGGCACTTCACTCCAAGCCACCTGCGCCAGCACGGTTTAGCTGGAGAGTCGGTAACGGTATCCTTCAAGAATATGCCCGAAGGACTGGTTGTGGAGCGCGTAAAGGATTAGCAATGCTTATAAGGGGTAGTTGCTGGCGTGGGCTCGCTGAACAATTGAAGGACACCCTGCGCTGTGATACCATGAGAGCGTACTTAGTTACAAAATTCACGACCTCCAGGTGCTACCTGTGACATCCACTGCCCAAGATCTTAGGCAGCGAATCCATAACGCCCTAGCTTCCCAGAAACCTACCACTATTACCACCCTTTCATCGCTACTCGCCATCGAGGACGAGCTTGGCTATATCCCCGAGGAAGCAGTGGAGGAGGTGGCCCATTTCACCCACACTACTATTAACGATGTGTGGGGTGTTGCATCCTTCTACACCAACTTCCGATTTACCCCTCCGGGCCGCCACAGGTTGGAGGTATGCTGGGGAGGTCCCTGCCACATCCTGGGGGCCATGAAGGTCATCGAGGCGATGATGGACGCGGTCGGCCTCTCCAACGAGGGGGACAGCCCCGACGGTGAATTTAGCGTACGCTTTAACACCTGTCTGGGTGCCTGCTCTAACGGGCCGGTCATAAGCATCGACCACAGGTTGGTGGGCCGACTCTCACCTGAGCGGGCCCGGGAGCTAGTAGACTCCCTTAGGGAGCGAAATGGCTAAAAGCTCTTTCGACATGCTCACGGGCCAGGCCCAGAACCAGTGGCAGGAGTTGAATGCCCCAGATAGACTCTGGGTCCGGGTGGGCACCGCCATCTGCGGCAAGGCCGCCGGCGCCACCGAGGTTCTGACCGCCTTGAGAGAGGAGTTGGGCCGACGCAATATTCAGGCCAATGTGAGCCAGGTGGGATGTCTGGGCCTCTGCTATGCTGAGCCATTAGTTGACATAAAAACTGGCAATGGCCCCAGAATCTTCTACGGTAGAGTCACACCTGATATGGTGCCCCAGATCCTTGGTGCTCATCTCTCCCAAAACGGGGTTGCCCGGGAGTTGGCCCTTGGCTATCTGGAAGGTGGAGCATCTGACGGGATAGAGAACCTTGCAGACCACCCTGCCATGAAGAACCAGCTACGGGTGGTTCTGCGCAACGCCGGCAACATAGACCCTTACGATATTTACCAGTACATCGCCAACGGGGGGTACAGCGCTCTCAATAAGGCCCTGACAGAGATGACCCCGGAGCAGGTGGTGGAAGAGGTAACCAAGTCAGGCCTGCGAGGGCGAGGTGGCGCAGCCTTCCCAACAGGTACCAAGTGGAGCTTCCTGGCCCGTTCCAATGCCTCTGTTAAGTACATCCTGTGCAACTGTGAGGAGGGCGATCCTGGAGCCTTCAACGACAAGGGTGTTCTAGACAGCGACCCCCACACTTTGATTGAAGGCATGGTCCTGGCGGGCTATGCCACCGGTGCCACCTACGGCTACGTCTTTATTCGCCACGGCCATGAAGGACCCATCGAGCGCACCTGGCATGCCATCGAGCAGGCCCGGGAGCTGGGGCTTCTGGGCAACAATATCCTGGGCTCTGACTATAGCTTCGATGTTGAAGTCTCCCTTACCGGCGACTCCTATGTGGCTGGCGAGGAGACAGCGTTGATGGAGTCCATCGAGGGTAAGCGGGCCATGCCCCGGTATCGACCTCCCTTCCCTGCCCAGGTTGGCGTCTTCGGCCAGCCCAGCAACATCAACAACGTCAAAACCCTAGCCTACGTCCCTGAGATCGTTAACCGGGGAGGGGAATGGTTTGCCAGCATCGGCCCAGACCGCAGCAAGGGCACCGCCATCCTGTGCCTTTCGGGCAACCTGGAGTACCCCGGCATGGTGGAGGTTCCCTTGGGTATGACCCTACACCAGGTCATCCACGAGGTGGCGGGAGGAGTGCCCGGGGGCAAGGCCCTGAAGCTGCTCCAGACAGGAGGACCCTTAGGAGGAGTGCTCAGTGCTGACAACCTGGAGATACCCCTGGACTTCGAAGCCATGGCTCAGGCGGGTGCCATCTTGGGCTCTGGGGGCATCATCGCCGCCGATGAGGACACCTGTGTAGTTGATCTAACCCGCTCTCTCATCGCCTTCTGTCAGTTTGAATCCTGCGGTAAGTGCTTCCCCTGTCGTATGGGAATGACTCACCTATTGGAGGTCTTGGAGCGCATCTGTAGCTTTGAGGGACAGCCTGACGATCTGGAGCTTATGCGGGTGGTGGGACAGCAAATGCAGGGCGGTTCCCTCTGCGGGCACGGCCAGCTTGGATTCAATCCAGTGGCTTCAGCCTTGCGCTATTTCTCCGAAGAGTTTGATATACACATAAAGGAGAGGCGCTGCCCCACGGGTAGCTGCCTGGCCCGGCGGTTCTCACCTGAACGAAGTAGGAGATAGTTGACAGGAGAGTAAGAAAAATTGGCTACGGCTAACGAGATTACCATTACTATAGACGGGATTCCTGTTAAGACCACGCCAGGGAAGATGGTCCTGGAGGCGGCTATCGAGGCAGGAATTTACATTCCCTTCCTCTGCTACCATCCTCTAATGAAGCCCTTTGCCGCCTGCCGGATGTGCGTGGTGGAGGTGGAAGGGGGCAGGGGATCCCCTGCCTCTTGCACGTTGCCTGTACAGGATGGCATGGTGGTGAAGAACAACTCCCACGAGGTGTACCAGCTCCGCCACTCCATAATGGAGCTGCTGATCTCGGAGCACCCCCACGGGTGCCTCACCTGCCACCGGGTGGACCTGTGTGGCCCCCAGGACATCTGTCTACGTCACATATCGGTGAATGACCGCTGCGTCACCTGCCCTAAGAACGAGCGATGCGAATTGAAGGACACCACCCGCGCCCTAAATATGAGCCTGGAGTCGCCCCTGGAGTACAAGTACCGAGACCTGCCCATCGAGACGGGCGACCCCTTCTACGACCGAGACTACAACCTGTGCATAGTGTGTGGACGGTGCGTGAGGGTGTGCGAAGAGGTGCGGGGAGACAACGCCATCACCTTCACCGAGCGGTCAGGCCAGGCCCTGGTAGGCACCTCCTACGGGACATCCCTGCTGGAGTCTGGGTGCGAGTTCTGCGGAGCCTGCCTCGATGTTTGCCCCGTGGGCGCTCTGGTGGAGAGCGACCACAAATGGGAGAAAGCCAGTCGCGTGGAAAAGACCATCTGTCCTCATTGCCCCGTGGGCTGCCAGTTGAACCTGGAAGTGAACCGCTTTGATAAGGTAATCCGCTCTGTCCCTGAACTTTACTCGCCCGCCAACCGTGGGCAGGCCTGCTTCAAAGGCAAGTTTGGTCTGGACTTCGTGAACCGGAAGGAACGGCTGACTAAGCCTCTCATCCGCCGTAACGGACAACTTGAGGAGACCACCTGGGACGAGGCTCTCTCCTATATGGCCGAGAAGTTTGTCACGTACAGGGGAGGAGCCTTCGCCATCCTAACATCGCCCAACAGCACCAACGAGGAGCATTACCTGGCACAGAAGTTTGCTCGCGTTGTAATGGGCACCAACAACGTTGACCAAAGCTCCGACACCCGCCCAGAGCTGGTGAACGGCCTCCAAGAGGCTCTCGGGTATGCGGCTGCCACAAACACTATATGGGAGCTTGAGGATGCCAAGTGTATTCTTGCCTTCAACACCAACATCACCGAGGAGCACAACGTGGCAGCGGTGCCCATTAAGCGGGCCGTAAAGGGCGATACCCGTCTCATCGTAATCGACCCCAGAGAGGTGGAGCTGACCCGCTACGCCCATCTGTGGCTTCGGCCCAGACCTGGGACCGAGCTTCTGCTGCTAGGCGGGCTTTTAAAGGTAGTGCTAACAGAGGGACTTACTCAAAAGGAGTGGCTGGAGGAGCACTGCCAGGGCTTGGATACTCTTGTACAGGCAATGGAGAGCCTTGATTTAGAAGTGGTAGCCAGTGAAACTGGTGTACCTCAGGATAGTATAGAGCAAGCAGCACAAATCTATGCCACTTCCGGAGCCTCATCCATCCTATACGCTTTGGACAACATACCCCGAGAGATTCAGCGTGACTGTGTCTACTCTCTAGTCAATCTGGCCCTACTGACGGGCAACCTGGGCAGCCCTTCCACCGGCCTCTACCCATTGCGTCAGGGCACCAACGAGCAGGGGGCATGGGACGTAGGTTGCGTACCTCACCTTTTGCCCGGGTATCGGCCTGTCGATGACCCTCAGACACACCAGACGCTGGAAAAGGCCTGGGATGCCAGCATTCCAACAGAGCGGGGTCTCGACTTATGGGGCATTCTGGATGCTGCTGACCGCGGTGACTTGAAGGCGATGTACATAATAGGCGATGGCCCACACATGGGCAACGAAGGATTAGCCAACACTCTTAATGAGGATATGCTATCGGGCCTGGAGAAGCTGGAGTTTCTGGTGGTACAGGATACCTTCTTGGGGACCGCTGCCCAAAAGGCACACGTAGTGCTACCCCGTACCACATTTGCCGAGAAGGTCGGTACCTACACCAACCTGGAGCGTCGCATCCAGCTTCTCAGCGCAGTGATACAGGCCAAAAATAGCGAGGCTCGACCCGAGTGGTGGGCCCTCCGCCAGCTGGCGACCAGAATGGGTGCCAAAGGCTTCGATTTCGACAACCCAGCCCAGATTATGGAGGAGATAGCCACAGTAGCACCCCCCTACCAAGGAGTCTCCCACCCTCGCATCGAAACCGAGGCTACACTCGTCCTCAAACCCGATCCTGGTAACCCCATGCCCACCCAGCTTTTGTACTCCGAGAAGGAGCATCGAGGCCTGCTTTGGCCTTGCGTTGACGGTCAGCCAGGAGGTACATCCATCCTCTATACCGATGGCTTTCCCAATGAAAAAGCACGGCTTATGGTACCCCAATTTCAAAAGGTGGATATCTCCGGCAGTCAAGAATATCCTTTTCTGCTGGTGCCCGGCAGGGTTCTCCTTCAATCCGACCGAGAGATGGAGGTAGCGAAGGGCAGGTTGAACCACATCGAGCGTGACGAAATCGTGGAGTTGCATCCCGAGGACGCACGGGGGCTGGACATTGAGGAGGGAGGGCTAGTGGAGATGTCCACACTTGGGAAGAGATTTCAGGCCCGAGCCCAGATCGTCTCAGGCGTACACCAAGGCATCGTTACGACCGCTTCCCTCTTTGGCCAGCTAATGGTAGAACTACAGGCCAGTGAAGACCCCGATCCGATGGCCCACGTCTCTGCCTTACCGATAACTCCAGTGAAAATGGTTAAAGTCACTACCTCGTAAGAACTTCCTCTTAATTTATAATATAAAGAAGACACCTTCTTGTAGTCTCGTCTTGGAGAAGCTATGGTAACCCCACGTCCAGGGGCAGATCTGAAGGCCAAGCTCACCCAGCGAGAGTTGCCCCTCGCCAAGCTACTGAAACGTCTGGACATCACCGATGACCTTATTGTCATCAAACTTAAGCCCCAGGTGGAGTTTGACTTCAAGCCGGGTCAATACTGCACACTTGGCCTTGAGGGCATAGAGCGAGCCTACTCTATTGTATCCGCTCCCCACGAGCCCACGTTGGAGATCTTCGTGGAGTTGGTACCCCTTCCCGATGGCGTCCTCACCCCCAGGATATGGAAGCTACAATTAGGAGACTCGATGACCATCAGGCCGCGAGCTAAGGGTATCTTTACACTAGACCAGCGCTACCATCACCATCTCATGGTGGCTACAGTTACGGGCATTGCACCTTACGTGAGTTTCCTCCGTAGCTACTTCCACACTGGTGGCCAGGGACACAGGTTCTACGTCCTCCAGGGGGCCAGCTACCAGGATGAGTTCACCTACAAGGAAGAGCTGGAGGCAATGGCCAGGGACCATTCCGACGTGGTTACCTATGTCGCCACGGTAAGTAGGCCCCAGGAGGAGCGAAACAGCGGATGGAACGGGCAAGAAGGCCGGGTGAACCTGATAGTGGAGGACTACATTGAGCGATGGGCGCTGGACCCTCAAACAGCCCTACCCTACGCTTGTGGACACCCTGGGATGATCGAGGACATGAAAGAACACCTCACCCCCAAAGGGTTTAAGGTCAAGGAAGAGAGATTCTGGAAACAGTAGCCTGGATTTCTGAAGCCCTCCAACAAACCTCTTATACCAGTTAAGTCTCTATCCTGTAGGATTGAATCACTAGAAAGCAGTGTGGAGGGCCACAGTCCTCCACACTGCTTCTTATCTCGGTGTTTGTCCCTAGGTTGTCTTAGAGAACTAGAAGGCTGCCAGGGGAAGGCCCAGGATAACGAGCCCCGCTAGGACGGCAATACTAATGGAGAGAACCAAATGGAACCAACCAGTAACATTCCTCATCCGTTGGAACGGAGGGGCCAGGTAGAAAAACAGTAGAGCGGAGAGGAGGGTAAAAGCCATTGCCACAATCCCCAAAAGATAGCTGATGGCTCCCAGTGTAGCCGCCGCTACCCCCGTGGGGCTACTCCCCTCATCCAGAAGCAATCCATCGCCCAGGAAGTAGTAGGCTACGTACAGCAGGGAGACCACCGCTAGAAAGAGGCTGTAGAATCCTAAAGTGCGCTCATCAAAGCCCCATAAACCGACGGCTGCCAGGATGGCAGCGTACAAAGCCCACATAAGCACAAAGGCCATGAGAGGAGCCTCGGTGCCTGGAATTATAATCAGGTTTTGTCCAAATAGTACTACCCCAAGCAACGTTATCGCACCAGCGGCCCCTACGAAGCCCATGGTCCTGGGATCTGTATACAGGTTCAACATATGCCAAGAATGCGCCCAGAGTACAGCAGACACCACAAACAAGAAGAGTATTTCCATTTCTATCTACTCCTTAGATTGAACCTTGTCCCGTGTTCCCTCCAGAGACTTTCAACTAGCGATGTTAAGCTGTGATGCCAGCAGAGTCAATTGGATAGGGCAACACTTTTAGCGATTTTTCACCGAAGCCGCTCCCCCCAGCCTTGCAAAGATCATGATATCTCTTCCACAGGCCCTCCTTTTCACCCATTCTCACCAACCAACGGATAATGTAAAATACGCTCAGAATTAAGTATCAACTGCGAGCCCCAAAATATGACCCCAGTCCGTCGCCAGTACCTAAGGATCAAGCAGCGCTACCGCGACGCTATCGTTTTTTTCCGCCTGGGCGACTTCTACGAGAGCTTTGATGAAGACGCTCAGGTGGTCTCCCAAGCCTTAGACATCGCCCTTACCTCCCGGAGCATGGGAAAGAGCATGCGAGTACCCATGGCTGGTGTCCCTGCCCATTCCCTGGAGCCCTACCTCGCCCGATTGATCAAGCAGGGCCACAAGGTGGCCATCTGCGAGCAACTTAGTGATCCCAGCATCTCCAAGGGGCTGGTGGAGCGGGATGTGGTCCGCGTGGTCACTCCAGGAACGGTTACGGAGCCATCTCTCTTGGAGTTGAAGGCCAACAACTATCTTGCAGCTGTCATAGTAGAAGGTGAGATGGCGGGGCTGGCCTACGTGGACATTACCACCGGGGAGTTCGCTACAACCCAGCTATCCCTCCAGGAGCTTGTACCCGAGCTACACCGCCTCACCCTGGCCGAGCTCCTGTTGCCCCAGGGTCAGGCCCTTCCCCCAGCCAGTCCCGAGGTAACGGTAACGTCAGCCTCCCTCCACAGCTTCGATCCTGAAGAGGGGCGGCATCGCCTCCTCGAACACTTTAGTGTAGTTACCCTGGAGTCACTAGGGTGTGAAAAGCTGCCCCTGGCCATTGGGGCAGCCGGCGCTATTGTGGATTACCTGTCCCAAACTCAGCCCACTGCCCTTAAGGAGATCACCTCCCTCAACACCTATTCCACTGCTGCCTTCATGACCCTAGACCCCCAGACTCAGCGTAACTTGGAGCTATTCCAGAGCGGGCGCTGGGGGAGCAACACCCTCTCCCTTCTTTCGGTGCTGGACCTGACCAGAACCCCTATGGGGGGACGGCTATTAAGGAGATGGTTGGGGCAGCCTCTGCTAGACCTGGCGCAGCTAGAGCGACGCCAGGAGGCTGTAGCCTTCTTCCACGCTAATCTGCTCCGCCGACAGCGAACCAGAGAGTGCCTCTCGGACATCGCCGACCTGGAGCGGCTGCTTAACCGGATACGCCTGAACACCGCCTCTCCCAGAGAGGTGCTAACGTTAAAAAAGGGTCTCAATGCCGCCGCTGGGCTCCTACCTCTTTTCGAAGAGGGAAATGGTGGGTCCCCTACCTGGATTAAGGAGATGCTCCCCATTTGCGACGACGTAGTGGCCCTAATAGAGGGAGCTTTGGCCTCCGAGACGCCGGGAGAACCTGGGGATGGTACCGTGATTCGAGATGGCCTTTCTCCTGATCTGGATGAGCTGCGAAGGGCCTCCCAGAACGCTCGGGAGTTCATCGCAAGTTTGGAACGAAAGGAGAGAGAGGCCACTGGTATTAAATCCCTGAAGGTGGGTTACAACAAGGTCTTTGGATATTACATAGGGGTCAGCAAAACCCACCTGGGTCAGGTCCCTTCCCACTACGTACGTCGCCAGACCCTGGTAGGTGGAGAGCGCTACATCACCCCCGACCTCAAGGAGTACGAGTCCCTCATCCTCAATGCTAGAGAGCGAATCGAAGAGCTGGAACGGACGTTGTTCCGCCAGATTTGCGCACAGATAGGGGAGCGTGGGCAGGCCATCGCTGCCCTTGCCGAGGGAGTGGCCCACGTGGATGTGCTGGCCTCCTTGGCGGAGGTGGCCGACAGGTACGGCTACGTGCGGGCTCAGTTAACCCAAGGCGTTACTCTCGAAATCAAGGGTGGAAGACATCCGGTGGTGGAGAGGGTTCTACCACCGGGTAGCTTCGTCCCCAACGATACGTACCTATCGACGAAGGACACCCAGCTCATCCTCCTCACCGGACCCAACATGGCGGGCAAGTCTACTTACATCCGGCAGATAGCACTGATCACCCTGATGGCGCACATCGGCAGTTTTGTCCCCGCTGAAGCTGCCACTATTGGCCTTGTGGACCGCATCTTTACTCGAGTAGGGCTTCAGGACGACTTGGTCACCGGCCAGTCTACCTTCATGGTGGAGATGGTGGAAACGGCCACCATTCTCAATCAAGCTACCGACCGTTCCCTGGTAATCCTGGATGAGGTGGGCAGGGGCACCAGCACCTACGACGGCCTCTCCATCGCCCAGGCCGTAGTAGAGTACCTCCACAACAACCCTCGTTTGGGGTGCAAGACCCTATTCGCCACCCACTATCACGAGCTCACCTCCCTGGCCGAAGTAATGCCCCGGGTTCGCAACTTTACTGTGGCCGTGTCCGAGGAGGAGGGGAACGTTGTATTTCTGCACCGAATCATCCCCGGCGGTGCCGATAAGAGCTATGGGGTGCAGGTGGCTCGGCTGGCCGGCCTGCCCCGAGCGGTGACCAACCGCGCCTGGGAGGTGCTTCAGCACCTGGAGAGCGACAGCCGCACCCCACACCCCGGCCCCCAGCGTCGCCGGAAGGGAGAGGCCCAACAGCTCCCCCTTCTATCTCCGGAGCCTTCAGTCGTAGAGGAAGAGCTTGAGAGTTTGGATGTTGCCAACATGACTCCTCTGGAGGCCATTAACAAGCTGTACCAGCTCCAGAACATGGTCCAGGAGGACCACTAGAAGGTGTTCCACAAAACTTGTTCTCCACCTCCTCCTTTAGGGGGTGGCTTAGATGCTCCCGTCTTTAGGTGGGGATGAATAAAGAGCTTTGTATCTGAACGCTAACGAAGGAGGACTCTATGGCTGCCAAGCTCACCTACTACTGGTGGAGCCGCTGATCCCAGTGCCGCAAGGCGAGAGCGTTGCTCTCGCAGAAGATGGACTCATTCCAAGAGAGGGATTTCTTCAAAGAGCGCCTGTCGCAGGAGGAGATTCTTGAATTGCTGGGGGGCCGACCGGTAGCCGACCTCTTCTCTTGGAGAAGCCCTAGCTTCAAAGCTCTCGGGCTTGATCCGGAGAGCCTGGACAACGACCGGCTAATCGCCTTGATGCTTGAGGAGCCCCGACTCATCCGCCGCCCCTTTCTTAAGGTGGGCGATCAGCTTCTTATTGGCTCCGATTTCAAAGGGTTGGATGAGGCGTTGGCCCAGGAATAGGCCCTCAGGCGTTGCAGTAATCGACAGCCGATGACTATAATACGCCAACCATGCTGAGATAGGGGGCCTGGCGCCGCTCATGAACATCTTCGTCGACGTGGACTACACCATACTAGGCCTGGATGACACCCTAAGACCTGGCACACTGGAGCTCTTCCAACGGCTGGTAGACGATGGACACAAGATTTACATCTGGTCAGGCATGGGCCTGCGATGGGAAGTAGTCAAAAAGCACAAGCTAAGCCCACTGGTTAGCGGAGTGTATGAAAAGCCGCTCGACCATTTCCACGATCGTCTGGCCAAGCTAGGTGTCCCGATAATCCCCGATTTCGTACTGGATGACTATCCCGAAGTAGTGTCCGCCTTCGGGGGTGTGTGGGTTCCTCCTTACTTTTTCCGTCGAAACTGGGACAACGAGATGGAGCGGGTTTATCAAATTGTCACCGAGTTCGTAGAAAAAGGCCACTCTGAAGACGAACACTTCCGTGCCAAGGGTACCAAATTGCCCCTCTTCTAGCGTGGGATATGCCTATAAAGCTCCTTGACCCCGAGGTCGCTATCAAGATCGCCGCCGGCGAGGTGGTGGAGCGGCCGGTGTCGGTGGTCAAGGAGCTAGTGGAAAACTCCCTGGATGCCGGAGCCTCTCAGATCACTGTAGAGGTGCGAGGCGGAGGCATCGATCATATCCTGGTGACGGACAATGGCCACGGCATACCCGCAGAAGAGCTAGATCTGGCCCTTCACCGTCATGCCACCAGCAAGCTACAGAAGGCTGAAGAGCTGGAGGCTATAGCCACCATGGGCTTTCGGGGGGAGGCCCTCCCAAACATCGCCTCCGTTTCCTGCCTATCTCTAACAAGCCGTCCTCCCGAGGAGGAGGCAGGCCATGAGCTTCTACTAAAGTGGGGACAGGTGACACAAAGGGGGCCCACGGGGCATCCCTTGGGCACCTCGGTGACGGTAACCGATCTCTTTGGAAACCAGCCACCACGTCGCAAGTTTCTAAAATCGACCTCAGCAGAGACAGCCCGTATATGCGACCTGGTATCCCGCCTGGCCCTGGCTTTTCCAGAAGTGCGCTTCCACCTGACGGTGGAGGGCCGCACTTCTCTGACCTCTCCTGGCAACGGTAGCTTAATCGATGCTATGACCTCGGTCTACGGCCCCCGTGTGGCTGGTGCCATGATGGAGGTATCAGGGGAAGCAGATAGCCACAGGATATCTGGCCTGATAAGTCCACCCTCCCTAACACGGGCCGACCGCAGCCACATCACCCTATTGGTGAATCGGCGCTGGGTGCACAGCCGTACCCTCTCCTTTGCCCTGGAACAGGCCTACCACGGCCTCCTTCCGGAGCGACGCTACCCTCTCGCAGTGATCAATCTAACCCTTCCCTACCTTGAGGTGGATGTGAACGTACACCCATCCAAGCGGGAAGTGCGCTTCCACCACGAGAACCAGCTCTTCTCTGTGCTCCAGCGGACCGTCCGCGCTGCCCTGATAGCCTCATCTCCCGTGCCCGAGGTGCGACTGGAGAGGGCCACTGCTCCATCGGCTCAGTCGTCGTCCCATCCTACCTTAGTAGAGCCTTCCTACGGGGGGCAGATTCGTTTGCAGCCCCAGTCCTTCTCTCCCTCCACTGGCCCCAAACCCACCGAGGTTATGCCCATGTTAAGGTTGCTGGGGCAGGTGAGGAGTACCTATATGGTGGCCGAGGGACCTGACGGCCTCTACCTTATCGACCAACATGCTGCCCACGAGCGGGTGCTATTTGAGAGCTTACAGGAGGCAGCCTCCCAAAAGGCTCCCCAGGTACAACCTCTGCTGGAGCCGGTAGTAGTTCATCTTTCACCGGCACAGGAGGAACGGCTGCACCATAGTATAGAAGCCCTGGAGCGATATGGCTTTCTGGTTGAACCCTTCGGCGAACGAAGTCACCTGCTAAGGGCCGTTCCCAGTGTGGTAAAGGACCCCACAGAGAAAGCTCTGATAGAAGTGTTGGACCTGGCGGCTTCCCAGACATCATCAATGGAGCCGGATGAAGCCCTGGCATCTTCCATCGCTTGCCATAGCGCCGTGCGAGGAGGCATGACCCTGAGCCAGCGAGAGATGGAAGAGTTGGTGCACCAGCTTGAAGCCACTAAAAGCCCCCACACCTGCCCTCATGGTCGCCCTACCATGGTCCACCTTAGCTCTCACCATCTGGAACGGGAGTTCGGCCGAACGTGAGATAGCAGTGTTCAGATGCGAACCCTTGACCGGTGACCTAAGCAGTTGTACGCTTCCCTCGAATACATAAACTTAGATAAAGGAGATCGATATGGCCAAGCTGCTTTATATGTCGACCCACGGAACTGACGACCCTACTCGAGCTTCCCTCGCCTTTATTGCGGCTAATGGGGCTAAGGAGGCAGGGCATGAACCGTTGGTAGCCCTGCTGATAGATGGGACATTTCTAATGAAGGATACTATCGTGGAGTCCATCACCCCCGTTGGCTTCCCTCCTCTAAAGGAAATCATGGCCACCACCCCATATCCAATGGCACCCCCATCTATGTGTGAGGGGGTTGAGCCCGCGCCAGGGGCATAACCGACCAGGATTTGGCCGGTAAAAACGCTAAGATGATAACTCCCGTGGACTTCGCTAACCTGGTGGCTGATTCGGACAAGGTAGTCTCTCTCTAGCGCCCTCTCAAGGCTACCCAGCAGGCGAAGGTGGCGACAAGTAAAACAAGTAGCGTCCCACTACCAAATGTAGTGGGACGCTACTTTAACAACCTAACCCGATAGAGTACTAAGCTCTCTCGAATATCAATCTAGCTTCTAAAGGTTTCTGCCCTCTCTTCTCTCCTTGGCTTCAAGGCGAGGGTCTGTGCGTGGATGGAAGATGGAGTCTTTGCCAGGGAAACCCGACATGGCTATAGAGTCCCTGGACCTTCGGGAACCTAAGAGACCTCGCGACAGTACCATCAGCCCGCCCAAGGCAGCTAGGCCTAAGGAAAGCTTTCCCAGAAAACTACGACGACTCCGACTTTTAGGCGGAAGAGTCTCTGGCTCTTGTGGCATAGAACCCTCCTCAAGATGGTCGACAATACACCGTAGGATGTATTGTCACACTCTTAAGCCCTCTTGGCAATAGGTTTGATGGGCCTTACCCCTTGACACCTACACGGTACTGTGATATTTTTCACCCGCCCCACCTACCCAAGTAGCTCCTCATCCTTATAATGGCAGGGAGAAGCCTCTAGTAACTATGCCTGACCCCTTATCCATCAGCGCGGATTCCTGGAACGAGATCGGCAAGTGGCTTCAAGCCCTTTGGCTCTACTTTCTCTTAATCCTCGTCTTTGCATTCAGCTTCCTTGTTGCGCATGCGGTCATTCCCTCTCTCGTGTCCACGGGTCACCTGCCCCAGCGGTATATGAAGATGAGGCGACTTGCCTACGCCGTAGCATTAGTTGCCTTCGTTGGAGCTATGGTATTCCTGTCCTATGCCGCGATACTGACCCAGTTGCTAGGCGATATCTACGATCGTTGGTGGATATGAAGACAGACCCCTTTAGATGCCCTGGGCAGTGGGGGCAGTCCGATCCGAAAGCATTGAGATGGGGGGTAAATCTAAAGCCCCTAGATACTCGAGGGTTGATACCAGGTAGCGGTAGGTTTATCCGATGCCTATAAGCCTAAAATTGATTCCCCTGGCCCTTCTAGGTCTAGGGGTGACAGTGGTGATGGTGTTGGTGCTGCTATTTATACTCCGTGCCTGGTGGAGCACCCCCTTCGAAGTCTTTGGATTCGGTGACGCGCCCGAACAGCCCATAGCCTTTCCCCATACAGTCCATGTAAAGGAGATGGGCATCGCCTGCGAGTTCTGCCACCGCAACGTAACCATCGGAGAGGCTGCTACTGTCCCCTCTGTAGCGCAGTGCATGTTTTGCCACACTACCATCCAAGGTGAAACGGCTTCTCCAGAGATAGCCAAACTGGTGGACTACTTCAATGAGGGGCGCCCCATCGATTGGGCGAGGGTTCACCGTCTCCCTGACCACGTTCAGTTCGTCCACGAGGCCCACATCCGCTTCTTTAGCCAAAAGGAGGACGTGATTAAAGGGGCTCAAGAGCAAGGTATGAGTGCTGTAGAAGCTACCTGTACCATTTGCCACGGCCAAATCAGAGATATGGTGGAGGTGAAACAGGTGCGGAGCCTAAAGATGGGAGACTGCGTGGACTGCCACCGGGACAACAACGCACCTACTGATTGTGTTACATGTCACTATTAAAGGTCTGATATGTCGTTAACGAGAAGAAACCTCCTAAAATGGTCGGCTCTCTCCACCGTGGGCGCTGTGGCCTGCAACTTCTTCCCAGAGCGGGAGTTGACCATCCAGAGCCCGGCTGCCATGCCTGAGGACTTGGTATCAGGCCTGGGCAACTGGTATGCTACCCTATGTCGCCAATGTCCGGGAAGTGAGGGTATCATCGTACGGGTGATGGAGGGGCGGGCCAAGAAGGTGCAGGGCAATCCCGTATACCCCATCAATACGGGCAAGCAGAGCGCTCGATGCGAGGCAGGCCTCCAGGCACTATATCACCCAGACCGAATCCAGAAGCCGTTACAGAGAGTGGGCTCACGGGGATCAGGACAGTTTGAGCCCATCGATGACTGGAACAAGGCCACCTCGCTGCTCAACGAGCGGCTCAAGGGCCTGAGGGATGCGGGCAAAGCCGATGCCATGCTCATGGTCACCGAGCCGCTGCGGGGACACCTGGCCCTGGTGGTGGACCGCTTCGTAAAAAGCTATGGAGGAGAGCACCTAGCCTTTGAGGCTCTAGAGCAGATAGCCCCCCGTATAGCGATGAAGCGTCTATTTGGCCAGGACCATCTACCAGATTTTGACATCGAGAACACTCAGTACCTTCTCTCCTTTGGGGCCGATTTTCTCTCTACATGGCTGTCTCCAGTGCGCTACGCCCGTGGTTATGGCCACTTCCGCCAGGGAGAGGGCCGTAGCAGAGGGACCCACATCCAGGTAGATCCTCGATTCTCTATGACAGCCGCCAACGCCGATGAGTGGGTGCCTATAAAGCCGGGCACCGAAGGGCTGATGGCCCTGAGCATGGCCTATGTGATCATGTCCGAAGAGCTGGCAGACCCCCGGGTCGTTGAGGCTATGACCGATGGTAAGGGGCCATCAGCCCTGGAATCTTTTGCTCCAGAGAAAGTAGTCGATGCTCTGGAGATACCGACCCTGCGTGGTGAGCGGGATGTGGAGGTCATAAGACGAGTGGCCCGTGAGTTCGCCACCCGCCGCCCCAGTCTGGCTATAGGTGGCGGTGAAGCAGCCGCCCACACCAACGGCCTGGTCAATCTCCTGGCCATCTACTCTCTGAACTTCCTTGTAGGCAGCGTGGGACAAAAGGGAGGGATTATCTTTAATCCACCACCGCCCTTGGAGGAGCTCGCAGTTAGGCCCCAAATAGGCTCTCTGAAGGACTGGCGCAACGTTTCCGACAGGTTGCGTCGGGGTGACATAAAGCTGCTGATGATGCACGGTGTCGACCCGGTGCACGGCCTTCCTACCGCAGAGGGTTTAGATCTCCGTGCTGCCCTGGAGGTCCCGGATGACCTGTTCATCGTAAGTTTCTCTAGCTTCAACGACGACACCACTAACTTGGCCGACTTGATACTGCCAGACCGCTCCTACCTTGAAGAGTGGGGCGATGACATACCTGAACCGGGTCCCGGATACCAGGTGGTGGGGATACAGCAGCCTGTGGTCAATTCTCTCTCCACAGTAGACCCTCGCAGCTTCCCCGACCTCCTGCTCGCCTCGGCTCAAGAGCTTGGCCCCGATATGGAGCAAGCTCTGCCTTGGAGCAAATTCGAGGAGGTGCTAAAGGAAGGGGCAAGAAAGCTGTTCGAGCTTGACCGGGGCTCAATACAGGCACCGACCTTTGATGCCTTCTGGAACCGCCTACTCCAAAAGGGAGGTTGGTGGGATACAGAGTCGAAGTACCAAGGTGACGTACCACAGCCCCAAAAGCTGACGTTCCGCAGGGAGCAAGTGGAACCATCCTTTAGTGGCCCTACCGGCCAGGACACCTTCTATCTGATCCCATTCCTGTCTAACTCCCTGCTGGAAGGACGCGGGGCCCACCTCCCCTGGCTTCAGGCCGCCCCAGACCCATTGACCACTGTGGTGTGGGACACCTGGCTTGAGATAAACACTGCTGTCGCCGAGGGAATGGGTCTCAAGGAGGGGGACATAGTAGTGATGGAGTCGCCAGGGATAGGCTCGGTGGATGTCCCAGTTTACTTGAGTCCTGCTACACCCCCTACCGTGGTGTGCATGCCCCTGGGACAGGGCCACACATCTAAGCTCCAGTACGCCGATAAGGACGGGGAGCAGCGAGGCGTAAACCCCCTCAAATTCCTGGCACCTCTAGCTGATGGAGAGACAGGTGCGCTAGCATGGGCGGCCACCCGGGTGCGGGTCTCGCCCACGGGCCGCAACGTGAAAGTGCCCAAGTTTGAGGGTATCGTACCCGCCTTTGACCGTTACGAGAAGGATGGGATAGTTCAGGTAACTCGAGGCTGATGCAGCAGAAGGACAAAAATACACGCGTTCAGTAGCAACTGGGCGAAGGTAGGTAAGGTGCCATGTCCGAAGAAAACGAAAGCTTGGCAGGTAACAAAAACCATAAATGGGGTATGGTGGTCGACATAGATCGGTGTATCGGCTGCCAGGCCTGCGTGGTGGCCTGTCAGGCGGAAAACAACGTCGTACTTAACGTCGAAGACCGATTCCACGAAAAACGGGCCATCGAGTGGATCCGCATCGAGAGGTACTGGGAGGGTGAGTGGCCCAACATCAAAGCCCGCTTTATTCCCATCCTATGCCAGCACTGCGGAAACGCCCCATGCGAGCCGGTCTGCCCCGTGTTCGCCACCTACCACAATGATGAAGGCCTCAACGTGCAGGTATACAACCGCTGCGTGGGCACCCGATATTGTGCCAATAACTGCCCCTACCAGGTGCGCTTCTTCAACTTCTGGGAGCCGGTGTGGCCTGAATCGATGCGCAACCAGCTCAATCCCGACGTGACCGTCCGTAGCCGGGGCATCATGGAAAAATGCACCTTCTGCGTGCAGCGCATTCGTCGCGCCGAGCGCAAGATCGAGGGACAACAAGGTGACATACTTGATGACCAGGCGATGACCGAGAACAACTTCATGCCCGCCTGTGTCATGGCCTGTCCTACCGATACACTGGTCTTTGGAGACCTTAACGATTCCAATAGCCGCGTCTCCCAGCTCAAGGATGACCCCAGACACTATATTCTTCTGGAGGAGCTGGGCACCGATCCCAATGTAATCTATCTCAAGAAGGTAGACCCTCATGCAGAGGAGTAACGGCCACAACGACATGGCCGAGGTAGAGCTAACCCAGGAAGGCGTTACCCGGGACCTGAGCCAGCGGGTGTATGACTTCTCACCTCGGTTCAGAGTTGTGGTAGTGATATTAGGTATCTTGTTCATCCTCGGCATCGTTGGCTTCATCGTGCGTCTTTCGGGTGGCTTTGATGATCGCACCGTTTGGGGGTATTACGCCGCCATGTTCGCCTTCCTGCTGGCCACCGCTGGCTCGGCGCCCCTGGCGGCCGTAGCCTTTCGCTTCACCAAGAGCCACTGGCGACGGCCTCTTTCCCGGGCCTCGGAGCTGTTCGCCCTGGTCGGGGTCTTCAATCTGCTATGGTTCCTTCCCCTGATGGCGCTACTGCCTTCCATCGAGGGACGTCGTACCCTGTGGTTCGAGGGACCCATCGGCGCTCCCCATGGATGGAACCTATTCGCCGTGCTGTTTCTAGCCCTATGTGGTCTGGCTATTCTCTATTTCTCTGCCCTCCCCGACATGGCTAATACAAGCAGCCACGGGAGCGGATTTCGAGCCCGGTTGCTATCTCGGCTGGCAGGCGGCTGGAGGGGCACCGAGCGCCAGTGGAGGGTCCACCAGGGAGCCCTGGCGGTGCTTGGGGCCTTTTACTTCATGCTGTTGATTTGGGTGCATACCCTCATCAGCGTGGACTTCTCCATGTCCTTGATACCGGGATGGAAGGACTCCATCTTCCCCCCTCACCACGCCCTCACTGGGCTTCAGGCCGCCCTAGGTACCGTATTGGTGGCTGCCTTCCTATTGCGTACGAGAGGTGGCTTCCGGGACTATATCGGCATGGAGCCCTTCTGGGCCGCCAGCAAGGTATTGTTGGGCCTAACTCTGCTATGGGGCTATTTCTGGTTCGCTGAGTTCAATACATTCTGGTACGGACGGATGCCCATTGAGCAGGAGGTCATCAAGCTGCTCATGTTCGAGTCCTACCGTACCGCCTTCCTTCTCAATTTCTTCTTTAGCTTCCTGATCCCTCTTTCCCTACTAATATGGAACCCTGTGCGAAAGAGCATACTGGGCCCTACAATAGCCGGAGCCTCGGTGGTGATTGGCGCGTTCTTCATGATGGTGCGAGTCTACGTGCCAGCATTCCGCATAGAGGATGTGACCGCCCATGCACTGATGGATGTGCCCAGGGAGCAGCTTCTTCCCGTAGTCCCCGATGTCTGGGACATCGGGATAATAATCGGGGGCATTGCTGGAGCCGCTTTGATCTGGCTTCTGGGCACCAAGCTATTGCCGGCTGTCTCTATCTGGGAGACCAAGGAGTATCTCCAGTATCGGGTGGTCCGGCCATTATTAAGGGGAAGGTACATGGTCCAAGGCAAGCCAGAATGATGGGGAAACAGCATACCGCCATTTTAATGGATAGGAGCGACAATGCAGGAAGGTAGGCCCATCACCGATCGCCAGATCAACCGGGACCTGCTGCGCGGGATCTTTGAGAATCCGACGTGGTACTGGGTCGTGGTGAGCGTTTTGGGCATCGTGGTACTGGCGGCTATGGTGGCGGCAGGGATCATGTTCAACAAGGGATTGGGTGTCACTGGGCTGAACCGGCCGGTAATGTGGGCCTTCTTCATCACTAACTTCGTCTTTTGGATAGGTATAAGCCACGCCGGGGTGATGCTGTCGGCCATCCTGCGCCTCTCCAAGGCCGAGTGGAGACGGCCCGCTACCCGTGCCGCTGAGGTACTGACGGTATTCTCCCTGATGGTCGCTATGACTATGCCTCTGATCCACACAGGGCGACCCTGGCGGATATTCTACTGGGCCTTCCCCTACGACTGGGCCCGTGGGGTGTACCCTAACATCCGCTCGGCCCTCATCTGGGACCCTAGCGCTGTATTCACATACCTCACATGTAGCATTCTGTTCGTGTACGTGGCCCTTCTCCCCGACCTGGCCGTAGTGCGAGACAGAAGTACCGGCATTCGTCGCAAGATATACTCCGTTCTCTCCCTGGGCTGGCAAGGAAACCCGCGGCAGTGGAGGCTGATAATTATTGCTGGCTTCCTCCTTTCGGCCCTTATCCTGCCCGTGTTTGTATCTGTCCACAGCATCGTTTCCTGGGACTTCGGTGTGGCCGTGGCAGTCAAGGGGTGGCATTCCACCATATTCGCCCCCTATTTCGTCATCGGGGCGGTCCACTCGGGAGTGGCTGCGGTGGTCATCGTTATGGTCCTAATGAGGTGGCTCTTCCGCTGGGAAGACTACATCCGGCCGGAGCATTTCGACGCCCTCGGACGGCTCCTCATCGTGGTAGGCACTGGCTGGTTCTACTTCTTTGTCATGGAGTTCGTCTTCGGACTATACGGCCTGGAGGGGGACGAGTTGTCCCTTAAGGATTTCCTCGTGTTCCAGGCGCCGTGGAGTCACTGGTTTATCGCCTTCATCGCCACCACCTACTTTATCCCCGTTTCCATGTGGCTGATTAAGGGCGTTCGCCACAACCCCATGCTCATGCTCCTTACCTGTGTATTCGTTAACATCGGTATGTGGCTGGAGCGTTTCCTCATCATCGTGCCCGGGCTGGCGATGAAACAGACCTTTAGTTTTGTTTGGTACACCTACGGCCCCAGCGCCATAGAGATCACCATTGTTATCGGAACCTTCGCCTTCGTGTCTATGATGGTTCTTCTTTTTGGCAAGGTCTTCCCCCTGATTCCCGTGTACGATATCAAGGAGGGTGAGATCCTCAGGTCACAGATTAAGGTGGGACGGCGCAATGTCCCGGCCCTCGTTATAGAAGAGTAATTCAGTTAGGAAGGTAAGATGGCAAAGAGAGCGCTTTTGGGTCTTTACGCCGATGCCAGTTACGCCGCCGAGGCGGGCGAGGGGCTCCAGAAGGTGGGCTTATCCAATGAGGACTTCGACTTTCTAACGGGTGCCCCATATCCGGAAGGGGCCTTTGGAGAGCGGCAAACCAAGCACCACCTGTATATCTTCCCCTTGATTGGGGCCGTCGTGGGCTTGACGGCGGGTATCCTTCTCACCTCTATGACCCAGATGGCCTACCCCTTGGTAACAGGGGGCAAGCCCATCCTCTCACTGCCCGCTATGGCGATTCCCACCTATGAAGGAACCCTGTTGGGGGCGATCATCTTCACCGTTTTGGGTATCATCTTTGAATCGCGTCTACCCAGGTTGAAGATGGGTCTGTACGACGACCGTATTACTGAGGGATACGTCGGATTGCTGGTGACATGCGAGGAGGAGCAAGTAGGGCAGGTGGAGCAGGTACTTACTCAAGCTGGGGCAGAGGACATCAAACGGGAAGCGCAGAGTAGCGGAGTCACATAAAAGCACAGATGCCTGCTAGCGGCTTATAGTCCGCCTACGGCAAAGCTCTTGAAGGAAGCTAACAGAGATTATTAGATTGGTTTTCACTAAGTCCAGAGCCCTGACACTCGCTCTAGTGCTGCTTGTGGCCCTAGTGGCTGTTGGCTGCTCCCGCGGGACCTACCCTCTTGACTACTTCTACGAGATGCACTATCAGCAGTCCTATTCCTCTCATGAGCCTCCTAGATTATCGCCGCCAGAAAGTGCTGTGCCCATTACAGGCAAGGAACTGCCACTAACGCCAGAGGATGTGGCCGAGCTTACTAATCCCCTGCTTCAGGACGGGGTGCGGTTGGATGTGGAAAACGGAGAGCGACTCTTCTCCACCAACTGCGTCATCTGCCACGGTGCCCAGGGGCAGGGGGATGGACTCGTGTTGACCACTATGATCGAGATATACGGATACCAAGTAAAGCTCTCTCCAGACCTAACCGCCATCGAGGGTCTGTCTGATCAGCAGCTCTTCGCCATCATCACCAATCGCGACGTCGTCTTCCCGGGCATTGAGGGGTGGGTGATGCCTCAGTTTGGCCACCTCCTTTCCGCCGAGGAGCGGTGGGCGCTGGTCAACTACATCCGCTCCCTTCAAGGTGAGTAATCCTCTTAGACCAAGTTGTGTTAACTCTCCCAGGTAGTTTTCCTTATCGGAGCAGTTTCCCTTATACTTGGACATGTGCCCATTACAGGCTCTTGGGGATTGATGTGGGACAACGCTCTGAAACTCTCTGGGGTAAAGGGAAGGGGATATGGCAATCGCCGCCCTTCGCTTTATATATCATAGCTGTGCTAGTAACAGCCTGTGGCGTTGGGGAGCCGCCCTCTCTTGAACAGAGGGCCCAAGGGATTAACAAAAGCCTCATGTGCCCGGTGTGTCCCGCGGAGAACATCGACCAGTCCCAGGTGGAGCTGGCCCGACAGATGAGGGCCATCGTTCGGGAAAAGTTGGAGGAGGGTCGGAGCCGCGAGCAGATAATTCAGTTCTTCGTGGACCGGTACGGAGAGCGGGTGCGTATGGAGCCCTCTACCTCCGGATTCAATCTGGTAGCCTGGATTATGCCGCCTATTGGGGTAGCAGCAGGGGGATTGATCCTCTTTGTGGTGGTCCGAGCCATGACAAAGCGAAGAATCACGCCAATCCATGAGACTCTAGCCCCTGAGGATGAACTGATACCCTATTTAGATCTCGTGGACCGGGATCTGCAAAGCCTCGAGCCTGGCATCCAACCAAGTTCACCAGGCAACCCATCACACGACGACATGGAGGATTCTCAAAGCCGTGGCTGACCTTGGTTCCATATCCCTGTATATGGCATTAGGCCTCGCCAGCTTCTCCCTGGTTGGCTCCATTCTGGGTAAGTTGAGGGGCATTCCTGCCCTTATAGAGAGCTCGCGTTACGCTACCTATGTGCTGGTGCTGGTGCTGGCAGTGAGTACCCTTACCCTCATCGGGGCCTTCATCACCAGGGACTTTGAGGTGGACTACGTGGCCCGCCACAGCAACCTGGCTATGCCCAACTACCTCACGTGGGTGGCCTTCTACGCCGGCAACGAGGGCTCTCTACTATTCATCGCTTTTGCCCTGGCCATACTTTCGGCCCTGGCTACTGCCTTCGCTCCCCAACGGGTGAAAGAAAGCCTTCCCTATACCACCGCCGTTCTTATGCTTGTGCTCACCTTCTTCCTGGCAGTGACGGGCTTTATGGCCAACCCCTTCGACAAGCTGCCGGTGACACCCGCCGATGGCCAAGGCATCAATCCCCTTCTCACCCACCCGGGCATGTTCATACACCCTCCCGTACTCATGACCGGGTTGATTGCTACCACCCTTCCCTTCGCCTTCGCCATGGGGGCGCTGTTGTCGGGCAGGACAGGCGATGAGTGGGTGGACTCTGGCCGCACGTGGGGACTGCTGGCCTGGGGGATGCTGGGAGCGGGGCTACTCTTGGGGTCTTGGTGGGCCTACACCATACTGGGCTGGGGTGGTTTCTGGTTCTGGGACCCGGTGGAAAACTCGGCCTTAATGCCCTGGCTGGGACTCACAGCCTTCGTTCACTCCATCATGGTCCAGAAGCGGCGAGGCATGTTCCGCATGTGGAACATCGTCCTCATCAACTTAGCCTTTGGCCTGGCCCTCTTTGGCATGTTCATGAACCGGGGCGGTCCTGTGCCTTCGGTACACTCATTTGGGGCCTCCACTATAGGTTGGGTCTTCCTTACCTTCCTGGCCTTCGGAGTGATCGTACCCTTTGCCGTGTTCTTTTGGCGGTACAGCAAGCTCAAGAGTGCCCAGGTCCTAGAGTCCAGCCTCTCCCGGGAGGCGGCCTTTCTGGTCAACAACCTGCTGCTTTTGAGCATCGCCTTCGTTACCATTTGGGGTATGGTGTTTCCCCTCATCTCCCAGCTTTTTACCGGAGAGACCATCACCGTAGCCCGCCCCTTTTACGACAAGGTCAACGGCCCTCTTATGCTGGCTCTCATCTTCCTAATGGGGGTGGGGCCACTTCTCCCCTGGCGAAGGGCCTCCCTGAAAAGCCTAAAGAACGCCCTTTTCCTACCCAGCCTTATTGCTCTAGTCGTTGTATTGCTGCTGTTCCTTGTCGGAGTGAGTAAACCCTACGCTGTAGCCGCTTTTGGACTATGCACTCTAGTCGCCTCAGGCATCTTGCTGGAGTGGTCACGAGGCACCCTATCTCGCCATCGTAAGGGGGAGAGGTATTGGGTAGCCTTTGGCAGGCTCATAGCCGCCAACCGTCCCCGCTACGGTGGCTACATAGTCCACCTGGCGGTGGTCACCTTCGCTTTAGGTGCGGTGG
This sequence comes from Dehalococcoidia bacterium, assembly GCA_965248115.1. GTDB lineage: Bacteria > Chloroflexota > Dehalococcoidia > Lucifugimonadales > CBDFII01 > CBDFII01. The sequence goes on along the minus strand of CBDFII010000004.1, from coordinate 334,373 downwards.
GCACCTCCTTCTACAGCACCCAACGGGACGTGATCCTCGCGCCCGGGGAACGTACCGAGGTTGAAGACTACCAGCTGGAGTACGTGGACACGACCACCATCCAATGGTCCGACAGAACTGAGTTTATCTCTCGTGTAAACGTTTACAGGGATGACACCTTTCTCTACACCTTGAGACCACAGCGTGCCTTCTATCCCAGCTTCAGGATGGCCGCCACCAGGGCCTCTATCCACTCTACCCCCATAGAAGACTTGTACGTGGTCCCCAGCGAGAACCTGGAGGACGGAAGTGTGGGCTTTCGTATTCTCGTTAACCGGCTGACTTGGTGGATGTGGGTCTCGGGGCCAGTGTTGCTGCTTGGCGGCATGATTGCCCTGTGGCCCCAACGAAGGCTGGCTGTTAGTCATCTTCCCCAGCTCCAAAGGAGGCCCATCCCCTCACCTGTGGGCAGCGATTGACGCACTATCATCCCCAGAGGCCACTGAGAGGCCACCTGCTTCAATAAGGCAGTACGAACATGGCTATCCTGATTTCCGTTCTCCTGGCAGCTCTCATCATTGCGGTGCTTTTGTACCCCTTTGTAAGGGGTCGCCATAAGGGCAGGCCCTCGTCTGTAGGTGACTCTCTGGTGCAGCTTGATTCGCAACGCCACAGTGTCTATGAAGCGATAAGAACTCTCCAGTTGGAACGTGACCTGGATAAAGTGTCGGAAGACGAGTACCAGCATCGCCTCCAACAGCTCCGGCTACAGGCGGCGGCGGCCCTAAAAGAAGAGGAGCGGCTGAAAGAGGAGCTACTAGAATCTGACCAAACCTTGGAAGAAGAGGTCCGAGCAGTTCGCAGGAGTGGTGAAAAGGAAAAGGGCTACGATCACAACAAAAGTGAAGGTCTATGAGGCCACAACACTTGTGGTACCTCCTGATGCTAGCTTCGATATTGTGGATCGCTCTGGGCTCCCATTCCCAAGCCCACGCTCAAGGGGAGCACATCATATCGGGCGAAGTAGTGAACGGTACCTCCGGCAAAGCGGGGCCCGCTGGCCTCGAGGTGGTGTTGCACATCATCGAGGGCCAGGCCACAGTGAAGACCTTCACAACCCAGACAGACCAAGATGGCCACTTTCGGTTTGCCGCCCTTCCAGTAGGCGATCCCATCTCTTACTTCCTGAGCGTGGCCTATCAAGAGGTGCCCTACGGTACCAGAGTAGATTCCACACAACCAACCAGCCACATAGAGATCACCGTATTTGACATCACCTCCAACATGGAATCGCTACGCCTGGAGACGGATGTGCTTCTGATTAGAGGAGCCGACGAAGATAGCAACAGCCTTTCTATCTTAGAGCTGGTAAGCCTAGTTAACGACGGGGAGCGAACCTTCGTACCCGACCTGACACAAGGAGGAAGCATGAACTTCCTCCGCTTTTCCCTACCTCCCGACTTCTACGACCTCGAAGTGCAGGCCAGCCTTCCTACCGGACAGTTGCTTACCATTGACCGAGGTTTTGCTATCACAGCACCTGTGCTCCCCGGGAGCCACGAGATCGCCTTCACATATCACATTCCTTATAGCGAGGGAAGACTCCAGTTTCTCCGTTCCTTTCCTTTAGAAACCGGGACCTTTAGTCTGTTGCTACCTGAGGGAATAGGTCATGTGGTCAACGGGGATATCCGAGAAGTGGAGGCGCTCCCTCTTCCTGGAGGCACCTATCGTGTGTGGGAGGCAAGCCAGTTGGCAGCCGGCTCTCGCCTGAGTGTGTCCTTAGAAGGCCTTCCACAGCCACCATTACTACAAAGGCTAGGGAAAACTTTGACTGAGGGATTGTACCTAAAGATAGGTATTCCCGCCGGGTTAGGAGCCTTTTTAGCCTTGATTTTGGTGTTATCCCTTTTAAGAAGACAGCCATTAGCGTCAGTAGCCCATAATACCGGGTCTCTTGAAGGCAATGCTAAGAGGGGTGAACGCCAGACCTTGGTGGAGGCCATCGCCAGGCTTGACGACCTGTTTGAGAGCGGCGAAATAGACGAAGAGGACTACACCACGAGGCGGATGGAGCTTAAGCATAGCGTGCTACAACCAAAGAGCGCCCCCAATAGAACTATCCGCTCCAAAGAGATAGAGGGTGAGTAAACGGACTACTATTATGCTGGCCACGGCGCTGCCGGTTGTGGCCCTCTTGGCTCTGCTGGGCTGGGCGTCTGCCCGTTCTGGAGGTGTGCCAGGAGGACTTCTGGTAAACATTAAGTTGGGGGAGGTTCTTATCCCCGTCGATACCGCACCTAGCTTCACCTCCAAATCCCTGGAAGGCGAAGCCCTTACCCTCTCTGACCTTAAGGGCCAGGTGGTGATGGTCAACTTCTGGGCCTCCTGGTGCCCGCCATGCCGCCGGGAGGCGTCTGCACTGGCCCAGGTGTACCGTGAGTACCAGGGGGAGCCAATAGAGTTCGTCGGAGTAGACATATGGGACCGCGAGGAGGACGCGAGGGATTACATTGATCAGTTCGATGTCCCCTACCCTAATGTCCTGGACAGTGGCGGCAAGATAGCCATCGATTACGGCGTCACTGGCATCCCTGAAAGCTACTTCGTCGATGCCACAGGTAACCTAAAGCGCAAGTTCGTAGGCCCTATGAATGAAGAGCGCCTACGAAGTATCCTCGACGAGATGCTGGCTCCCTAGCCACGGCTTCAAGGCGGCGGTAGGATGGGATCACCTGAGATTAAGCCCTCTTTTTCTGTCCCTCACACCTATTTCCCCCAGCACCATCTTCCAGGGCAAGATTTACCTTACTCTTATTGACGAGCTGCTGGCTTGGGGGCAGGATTAGAAAGGGGACTGTCGCCTTGGCTGTCGATTTTCTCCTTGAGGGTATCGAGAGCTATTGTAAACTCTGAGGGCACAAAGGCCAGAGCACTGTCAGGAAGGGGATCCGTCATGGCGATGAATGTGGGGACTAGAACTGATTCGGTTAGAGCCCTTTCTAGCAATGTTTTCACACCAACGACCTGTGGAAGCCTCCCAAGAACCTTCCCGGCTGGTCCTTCTACAGGTATCTCGTAGGTGTAAGTCAGTCCCGCCAAGCCGACTATGGCCGCCGCACAAATGGCAGCGCCAGCTACCAAACCAAGCCCCAGCCCCCCCAACCGATCCACAAATCCGAGAAAGAGCATGGTTACTATCTTACGGACTATGCTTCCAGCAATTTTGGCTACGACGACAGCTACCACGATGATGATGGCGTAAGAGATAACCGTAACCACGGCATCGTTGGGTATGTACTCGACAAACAACCCACCCACATCGTCACTTAACTGACCTGCTAGCACAACTCCAACGATGACTCCTAAAGCAGTAAAAGCGGCCCCTATGAGCCCTGTTTTCAGCCCCACATAGGCTCCTACCATGAGAATCGCAATGAGTGCAAAATCTAGCCAGTTCATTCGTTATCGGTGAATAATTCTCCCAAGACTCATACTGCTGTATCAAATGTACAACTGTTGCAGCCCGCTGAGAATCCTGCAATTGGGTGAGCTTTTGTCGCCTAGGGTCATCTTTATAAGCCAATTCGATAGGATGAGATCAAGGCGATACCGCTCAGTTCAATGGCTATTTCAGGATCGCATAGGAAGTACTTGTATCAGATTCAGTGATATTATTGGACTCAGAATACCTCTTAACCCAACTTTCTCCTTACAAAGTGAGTTTGTTGCCGATTACCCTTGAGAACGCTTGTCTCTGGAAGAAAGCGATGGTAACGTAGATCGGACGTTGCACTTATGACTTACAGAGGGCGACATGAGCGATGATGAAGTAAGGTGGCCTCGGGTGAAGGAGCTGCTGGACAACATTATGGAGCGATGGGAACGTCGGGCCGGTAGGAAAGCCTACATGAAGCAGATACACGGCGGCTGTCTTAGCTGGGACAACCCTCAGCAGTTGGCCACCTGTGTCACCTTTAACTGTCTTCTTGTCGAGCCAGGCGTTCCAGGCCGGGACACCAACCTGGTTATCTTCCTCAGAAAGGGGGTTGGTACCATACCGCGTATGCCCCTTCACGGGCCCTTTTTAAAGGACGAGGAGATCGAGGAGGTCGTTCGATGGATCGACGGCGGGATGCTCGAGTAGCTCGTCTCGGCGTCATGTTTGGCAATTACAGCACCCGAAAATACATGTCTCTGTGACCTCCAGGAGACTGTGCCTGACGAGGCAATAGAGATCGAATTCAGAGACACGATCACATTGAGACGCTAGGTGGTAACTGAGGAATAGGTGTCAAGGGCTATAGCTATAACTGCGGTGTGCGATAGATGCCTGCAGTCGTAGATTTACCAAGAAGAGTTCTCGCCAGTGGGGCTGTAGTAATCGCAATGGCGATGATAAGCTGCTTGCCCGAGCCTACTGCAACACCTATCTCTACCTCAACACCCACGCCCACTCTGGCTGCTACACCTACGTCCACACCCACCCCAACACCATCGCCCACTGCCACTCTCACTCTGACCCTAACACCAACACCGCTGCCGACCCCAACACCCACGCCAACACATACACCAACTCCACCACCGTCTCCTACCCCAACCCCTTCTCCCACACCACCACCCACACCAACTCCAACCTCCTCACCAACTGCTACACCTGCGCCATCACCGACCCCTACACCTTCACCCACTCCCACACCAACTGCTACACCTGCGCCATCACCAACCCCTACACCTTCACCCACTCCCACACCGACTGCTACACCTACGCCATCACCAACCCCAACACCCTCACCCACCCCCACACCTCCCATCTCTCAGAGATACAACCTGGCGAATCAGACAACCGAAGGACTTAACTTGTACTACGACCCACTTACATCTTTAATTCAGTTGAGATGGTTCCTCGACTCATATAGCAGGGCTCGGGAGCTACTAAAGACCACCTTCCAAATATCCCAGCTAGACGCAACCACATACCTACTGGGCAACGAGATGTACAAAGAAGTGTCCGGCGAAGTGTTTCGAGAGGCCCATCCAGAATGGACCCAAGGATTTGCTTCGGGTAGTGAGATGTACATCAATAGAGCTCCTGTTCGGGTGTGGGATGAATATGCAACACGGGAGCAGCGCATCCGATGGGCTGGGGAGAACGTCCAGGAGGTAACCGAAAGGATCACAGCCCACGAGTTGACCCACGTGGGTCTGAATACCCTGGATGTCCACACACGCTGGATAGACGAGGGAATGGCAGAGTACATCGAGTCCCTCATCGCCCCTCCTGAGTCGGCGGCCAAACAAATGCTCCAACGAAGATACCTGGTGCGGGACGCCATCGCTAAAGGAGTTGTCCCCACCGAATCCCAATTGCGAGGTGGCGACTGGATCTATGTCGTTAATACCCAGGAGGAATTCCGCCTTCTCTACGCCGTCAGTGCCCTCATTGTCCAGCAGGTGGCGGACAGATCTGGCGACGAGGGGTTAAGGAGCCTCATAGAGGCTGAGGCTCTGGACACCTCCCTGGGCGAATTCATCGATACCGAGCTACGCTCATGGCTTCTTATAGCCTTACCTCAGGAACTAGCAGCGCCGGTTGTGTGTGGTTTAAATCGTGTTCGTGGCACAAAAACCCAGATAACGTCCGACTGGAACGCAAATACGAATAAGACCTCCAAAGACTATTCCGACTTCAAGGTGAGGGTTCAGCAGCTCTTGGACTCCGCCCAAAACCTACCTGCTAACACAATTGTGGAAGAGGTTCGGCAGACCTACATAAACCGCTATTCCAAGTGGATAACCGCTATCGACTATTACCTCAGGGGAGACGGCTCAGAAGCGAATCATCATTTGACCCAAAGCAACCTTCTGGGTCGCCAGGCCTTCGATCTGTTTGTGGCTACATGGGACAAATACGTAGCTGCACCCTGTGAGCTGATTGAGGAACAACTGAAGGAACTCACTAACGATACTACATCACCCTGACGAAAGGTCCCGCTTACCCCGGCCGATTGTGTGCCTCAAACGCCACAACAGAATGGCACCAAACGTGACGGCCATGGCGATGAGGCTCCACCCTGTCACACCAGGAACGGCTGGTGGTACTGGGGTAGCTGTGGGGGTTGGCGGTGGCGTAATGTTATCTATGACCAGGGTGTGGTCCTGATTGCCAACAATGCCAAGGTCGGAATCGGATTGCCCTGTGTTCCCGGCCTTGTCCGTTGCAACCACACGCCACGTGAGAGTTCCCTGTACTGAGCCAGAGATACCCTGTAACAAGGTCTGAAGCCTGAATACGCCAGTGGACACTAAGGACACTGTTGCCGCTGTCTTAGTTATCGCGCCCACTGCGGGTAAGCTACCATCGGTACTGACCAGCACAAAGTCGGCGCTGGTCAGATTAGCCGGATTGATTCCCGAATCGGCGTCTGTAACGTCAAACGAGAGCTTCTGTGTAAGGACGTTTGTAGTGGCACCAGATGCAGGGGTAATGTTGGTCATGGTGGGTTTATTATTCTCGACAAAGGAGATGGATTGGAAACTCGCAGCGGGATCTTGGTCGTTATAAGTTGCGATTATGTTAGTACCATTTACCACCTTCAGGAGGGGAGTGGTACCAGTGCAGGTATCCACACCAGATGGCGCAGACGAGGAAAATGGGATTGTCTCGTCCACTATAAAACAACCTTCAAACTTACCGGTTGACACTCCCGTCTCTCTCAACTCGATTTCAAACCCAGCGTCAGCTCCCGTTACCGACACAAGCTGGGAAGCGCTGGGCTTGGTAGTGTTGATAACCGCTGCCTTGTAGGTGAGGTCGAAGGGAGTACTCGAAGCAACCGTTAAATCTTTTCGCAGGATCACCAGCCCGTTGGCGCTGTTCACACTAAATACCGATAGGCTTGCGCTGCTGACAACTGCATCCTGAAAGTTGACTACCCCGTCACCGGTATTATCTAGGATGGGGAACTTTTTCACCTTGACCAGAAAAGTGTCGCCCACACTGCCACCGGATAACTGTGTATATGGGACATTGTTGAAGTCCGAAGTCTCGTTGGTCTGTGTTTGGCCTAGATCTAGGTCCGCGTCCGTCACTGTTATCTTGACGGTGCGAACGGCCGCAGAAGCAGCTGTATCAGAGGTCACAAAGCTCTTGTCCACCTGGATCGTACCCCCGACGGCAGCGCTAGCAGTTTGAACGCCCCCCCCGTTAGACCTAGCAACAAGGCTAGCAGTGCGCTCATGAAAAACCAGGTCGCTTTTCCTTTCATGCCATGCCTTCTTTCTCTGCGGTCTCTATTAGTGTTAGTGCGTTGGATCGGCTAGTTGAGTGTCTTTTAATTAATAGCGCCATTTCAGCGCGTGTCCAGCCCAGATCCGCAGAATAATATATCACATAGTACACACTTTCGGAAATTCATGGTCCCCTTGGTTAACCTTGACACTACTCCTGACCCTTCCTAAACTACGGGCATTATAAAAACCATATCCAGCAGCACTAAGGCCATCTTTTGACCATCAGTCCACATAGATGAACATTGTGAAAGTTTAGGCTATGCCAACTCTGGGAATTATCATAGCCACCTACAACGAGGCTGAAAATCTTCCCAATCTTATCCAGGGTCTGGAGAGCCTCGCCAATATACCTGAGCAGCCTTCGTGCCGCTCCAGCAATGAGTGGCTCACGCGCCATGAGATGCGCATCTTCGTGGTAGATGATAGCAGCCCCGATGGCACCACCCAGGTAGCCCAGAAGCTAGCAGAACAGTACGGCAACATCACTGTTATCACTAGGCCTAGGCGGCTGGGTCTGGGCTCTGCCCTCCGCACAGGCATACAGCAGGCTTTGTCGGCTGAATGTAACTATATCATGACCATGGATGCCGACCTCTCCCACGATCCCCATGATGTGCCCCGCCTTCTGGACATGGCCCATAAAAGTAGGGCTGCTCTAGTCCAGGCCAGCAGGTACGCGAAAGGAGGGGGCATCATAGGTTGGGGGCTAAAGCGACGTCTCCAAAGCCGGGGCGCCAACCTTCTCTACCGCTGGCTGTTAGGCACTCCCCACGAGGTTACGACCAACTTCCGGGTTTTTGACAGGCGGTGTGGGGAGCTTGTGGTCAAGGAGGCCCGCGGGAAAGGATTCGAGTTTCAGCCCGAGTGCATCCTCATCGCCATGCGTCATCACCTACCCATCGCCGAAGTGCCCATAGTTTTCACCGAAAGGACCCAGGGCAAGAGCAAACTGGGCTTTGCCCAGACAGTGAGCTATATACTTTTCTCCCTTGGGAGTATGCTAACCTTCCGTTTTAGACTGGGCAGGTTCTCAAGAATCAGCGACGACAACGTCTCCAACCCTCACTGACCATTGAATCCTTACTTGCAACCTACTGCCAGAGAGTTAAAAGTATTCCTAAGCCTGGCAGAGCAACGACAGTATGGCAATAATCCTACGATTGTGTGTGGTCGAGCCTCTTGATATACTCGCAGCGGCGCACATGGGTACACTTCTAGAGTACAGGGCATTTTATCACACTTAAATAGACGTGAGCGCCCGCTAGGAAGATTTACAGGAAGTACGGGATGCGAAACTCAGAGACAAATGCTGCCTGGGAGTACCACAACTCAACTAAGCACTCTCTGGAGAGCGTGCGCTCCGACCACCACCAACTAGATTGGTCCAACCAACCTCGCCCCTACAAGCTTTACCGAGATTTAGATGGCCTGCCACTCCCCCGGGAATTGGTCCCATCCAATCTTCCTGCCTTCTCGGCGATCTCACAAGTAGATACGCCCACCGATCGAGAGTGCATACCCGACCTGAAGACGCTGACTAGCATTCTTCATTATTCTGCTGGAACAACCAAGTGGCTCCCAAATATCGGGGGGCAAAGGGCCTTTCGGGCGGCCGCCTGCACGGGAGCTCTCTATCATATTGAGCTTTACCTGATCTGTGGGCAGCTTCCCGACCTGGAGCCCGGCGTATATCACTTCGGTGCGCCTGATATGACACTGCGAAGGCTTCGTGGTGGTGATTACCGAGGGCTTCTTGCAGACGCCTCGGGCGGAGAATCGAGCGTTATAGCGGCTCCGGTGACGGTGGCTTTCACCAGCACCTATTGGCGTAACTCCTGGAAATACCAATCTCGCACCTACAGGCACTGCTTTTGGGACAACGGTACTATCCTGGCCAACATGCTGGCAGCGGCATCGGGCCACAACCTGCCAGCTCGGTTGGTTACCGGGTTCATCGATGGCGAGGTCAACCGTCTTTTAGATGTGGATGATCAACGAGAAGCCTCCGTGAGCCTAGTTCCACTGGGATTTGCTCCCTCAATGCCTTCAGCTCCCTCTTCAGTGGCAGATAGGCTGAACCTTGAGACAGTCCCCCTGTCAAGAACAGAGGTGGAGTATCCTGCCATCGGCAAAATGCACACCGCCTCTTCCCTTATTGCCCCGGAAGAGGTGGCGGCATGGCGGGCTGCTGCACAACCCACTCCTTTGCCAGCACCTTCGGGAAACGTTATGCCTCTCAGGCCCCTTGAGCCGGCGCTAGCCCCGCAGGACGGCCTTGAAAGAGTCATCAGGCGGCGCGGCTCATCCCGGCACTTTGACCAAAAGCCCATCTCTTTCGAGGGCTTATCGACCATACTTTCGACAGCTACCCACGGCATCTCTGCCGATTTCCTCGAGCCCTCGGGTGCAGCGCTAAGTGATCTGTACCTCATCGTCAACGCTGTGGAGGGCCTGGAGAGCGGGACCTACGTTCTTCACCGAGACCGCCAAGCCCTGGAGCTTCTTAGAGCAGGCGACTTCAGGCGAGAGGCAGGCTACCTGGCTTTGGGTCAAGAGCTGGGTGCCGATGCTGCTGTTAATTTTTACTTTCTTGCCGACCTGGGGCCTCTTTTGAAACAATTCGGTAACCGAGGCTACCGGATCGCTCAGCTTGATGCCAGCATCACCGCAGGGAAGCTTTACCTCGCAGCCTACGCCCTTCGCCTGGGAGCTAGCGGCCTGACCTTCTTTGACGATGATGTCACCAGTTTCTTCTCCCCCCACGCCCAGGGCAAGAGCGTGATGTTCCTTACGGCCCTGGGCATCCCTGCCCGCCATAGACCATAAGGGCACATAAACCATATTTCGAGTCGAAGTGGTAAGATAGCCACGTATCAGTGGGCCCAGCTTTAGAGTCTCTTCTTTACTACCGGTCATTACCCAAACGCTCTCATTTTGATAGAGTCTGCCCAGAAATCCAGCCCTTGACAGCCGGGATATTAAGGAGGTAGGGAAAGATGCCCTTCTTTTGGGAGAGCCTTGAGGTTGATGGGAACGAAATGAAGATGTACGTCAGCGTACCCAGCGGGCCCGGACCCTTCCCCGGGATTGTGGTCATCCATCCCGTAACTGGAGTCGCACAGTTCACCTGTGAAACAGCCGACAATCTGGCTGCCGAGGGTTACGCTGCTGTCGCCCCAGACCTGTTCCATCGGATGAACGAAAATACTATTGCCGATAGCTCGACCCGCTTGCAGCATTTGAGCGACCCAGAAGTCGAGGCGGACGTTAACGCCACTGTGGACTTTTTGCTCAACCACTCCTCCATCAATGGAGAAAGGCTGGGCATAATAGGGTTCTGCATGGGAGGTCGGGTAGCCTGGCTTATGGCCGCCGCCAACAGCCGTTTCAACGCCACAGTGCCTTACTACGGGGGAGCTATCATGCAGCCCTGGGGAGCTGCCACCCGAACACCCTACGACCGGACCACTGATATCAGTTGTCCAATCATGTTCCACTTCGCAGAGGAAGATGCCAATCCCTCCCCGGCCGATATGGCCAAGCTCGACTCCGAGCTGACGCGTCTAGGCAAAGCCCATGAGTTCTTCACCTACCCTAATGCTATGCACGCCTTCATGGACTACACTACCGAGCGCTATCAGGATGCCGCTACAGAGGCTTCTTGATCCCGTACCTTGGCTTTCTTCGCCAAACATCTGAAGTAGTTGTATCATTAGGGTGCTCATTAAACAGCTAGTCCACTTCAAAGGCATAGTTGTTACAAGCTAGAGAATATAAACTGCATTCAGCAGGTACAACCTAACAAAGGAAAAACACAAGGTGCTTACGACCGTAGCAGCAGGGCGAGTGTACAATTTTAGTCACGTGGTGGGGAGGATCGCATCCCCAGGCCCCGGCTTTATTAATCCATCGGCCCTTGCCATCGGCCAGGACGGGGCGGTCTATGTCACAAGCCGCAGCCACGAAAACAACTTCAGTACACGAGTGAGCAAGGTCGCGATTGGCACTCCAGAAGATGAAGAATTGATCTGCGAATTTGCCCACTGGGGTGAGAGGGACGGCCAAACCATATGGCCTACTTCTGTGGCCCTAGATAGGGACGAGAACGTCTTTGTCTCCGATGAGTGGCTTAACCGTATCTCCATCTTCGATAAGGCTGGCAAATTTTTAGCCAATTGGGGCACATCGGGAGTAGGTGATGGGGAGTTATACCATCCCTCAGGTATGGCCTTTGATCGAGAGGAAAACCTCTACATTGTTGATAGTGGTAACAATCGCGTCCAGAAGTTTACCAAAGAAGGTACCTTTTTGGACAAGTTCGGCGAAAGGGGTAGCGGCGAAAGCCAGTTCAACCTTCCTTGGGGCATTACTATCGACAACCAAGACGACGTATACGTAGCCGATTGGAAAAATCACCGGGTGCAGAAGTTCTCTCCCGACGGCACCTTCCTGGCGACCTTTGGTACTTCCGGGGCAGGAATAGGTGAGCTGAACCACCCCACCGATGTGGCCGTTGATAGTGATGGGGACGTGTACGTGGCCGACTGGGCTAATCATCGAGTACAGATCTTTGCAGCTGATGGAGATGCTATTACCTCCCTTATTGGAGATGCCCAGGAGCTTTCAAAGTGGGGCCGCACAGCCGTGGAATCCAACCCAGATATGGTCAAGGCACGACGAAGAGTCAAAAGCCTGGAACCCGAGTGGCGGTTTTACTTTCCCACAGCAGTGGCCTTTGACGACGCTGCCAGCCGTATCGTTGTAGCCGACACTCAGCGAGCTCGTCTTCAGATTTACATAAAGGATAAAAATTACGTGGATCCCCAGTTTAACCTATAACAATTGAGAGAGTGCCGTATGAAGATACCCTGCTCACCTTCTTACTATTCTTATAATCTGTTGGCAGCTTAGTAGCGAAGAGAGGCGATTAGAGAGGAGTAAAGCTTATGGCCTCCATTCCAGTCAACATCTTTCAGTTTGAGGCTTTGGCCAAGGAGCGTCTACCAGAGACCAAGTACGATTTTATAGCAGGCGGTGCAGCGGATGAGATCACTTTGAGGAGGGCTCGCACCGTCTTTGACTCTATAGTGCTTAAACCTCGGATACTGGTGGACGTATCCCAACGAGACCTATCCACCACCGTTCTGGGACAGCGAATCCAGTTCCCAGTCATGCTGGACCCTGCTGGTGGTCATAGAGATGCCCATCCCGAAGGCGAACTGGCCACCGTGAGGGCTTCGGGTTCTATGGGGACCGTCATGGTCCTCAGCTCCGGCTCTGACTATGTGCTTGAAGAGGTTGCCCAAGCGGCTACCGGCCCTATCTGGTTCCAACAGTTCCTCTTCCGTGACCAGAGCTTGACCAAGTCACTGGCCCAACGAGCCGAGGATGCTGGCTACACCGCCCTTTGTTTAACCCTGGACTGCACGGTGTCCGGCAAACGTGAGCGAAATATCCAAAATAGCTACTCCAGGCCACCCTTACCTAACTATGCCGGGATGGAATTGCCGGTCTACTCATGGGCCCTTGAAGATATCGCGCGAGGGAACCAGGGTGGGATCCAAAGCCTGATAGACCCTTCGGCCACCTGGTCGAATTTAGACTGGCTGGCCGCTAACACATCTTTGCCCCTCGTGGCAAAGGGTATTCTAACTGCCGAAGACGCTCGACTGTGCGTTGAGCATGGGGTTAAGGCGCTCATAGTCTCCAACCACGGTGCCAGGCACCTGGACACCACCTTCGCCACTATCGAGGTGCTTCCCGAGATCGTCGATGCAGTGGAGGGCCAAATCGAGGTGTACATGGACGGAGGCATCCGGCGGGGCACCGACGTGCTCAAGGCACTGGCTCTGGGCGCCAGGGCAGTTTTAATTGGCCGGCCTGTGTTCTGGGGTCTTGCCGTAGATGGTGAGGCTGGGGTATGTGCCGTACTTCAGATGCTAAGGGACGAGCTGGATGTGGCCATGGGTCAGTGCGGCCGTCCTACTATCGAAAGCATCGATAGTAGTCTGCTGGGTACAATCTCTCCTCTAATGTCCGTGCTACCACAGCCACAGGGCCTAAAGCTACCACAGCTTTAGCAAGTGCCCGCAAGCTTCCTCGTAAAAGAGAACCGAGGACTCATGTGAGTCCTCGGTTCTGTATATTCGCCATCTGGGATGTCTGGGCGACTTTCTTCTTTACGTAGCTTCCCTAGGCTAGGAAGGGTTGTACCGAAGCCGCTCCATCCGCATATACTGGGGGTTCTGGGTCTCGGGCCAGCTGAAATCGGGGTGCAGGGTGTGAAGCTCCGGGGCCGTGTAGATGGGCAATACCCCGACCACGTCATAGATGTACTGGAACAGCTCTGCCTCCAACCGATCGTACTCCGCCCGGTCGCCTGCCCCGTAGGCATCATTCATCTTGGCGACCTGCCCCCAAGTCCATTCATCCGCATACAGGTTGCGCCGGTCCTTGGTAAGCCATAACATCTCCCGCTGAGGGGTGCCGAACTGGGTTACCGAGAAGGCAAGGATTACCCTGCCAATGTCACCTTTAGTCCAAGAGTCGCTGAGGCCGCCATACCAGTCCCATGTGGTGCCTTTCACCTTTATCCCCACGTTCTCCAAAAAGGTGATAAGGAAGTTGTGCTCTTTAGGTACCCGGGGTGCACCACGGATTGTTACCATAGGCACCTCGACCTCAAACCCGTCAGGGTATCCCGCCTCGGCCAGCAGCTTCTTCGATAGCTCAGGGTCATATCCGTACCTGGGAAGCTCTATCGACTTGGTTACCCACGGCGTTGTGAGAGGCACGGCAAATCCGCCCCATATCTCCTGGGACATCAGGTCCGGGTCAATGGCGTGGGCTATAGCCCTCCGCACCTTGGGGTCGGTCCATGGGTAGTCCCTGTGGGGGAAGTTCTCCACACCGCCAAAATGGATGCGTGCATGGAATGCTCCACCATAGGGCACTATCTGCATGCCACGCTTCTCCGCCTCTTTCGCATCGTCGAACTGTACTTTGCTGGTCATTTCAACCTGGCCCGTCATCAACATGGCCACCCGGGTGAAACTCTCCGAGACCTGGAAATACTCCAGCCGGTCGAAGGCGGGATCAGCCCGCCAGTGATTGTCTACCCTTTCATAGGCCTCAAATGTGTCACCCGCCCCCCACTGGACGAAAGAGAAAGGCCCCGTACCTATCGGGTGTTCCCTGTACCCATCCTTTCCCTCGGCGTCGATGTGCTCCTGTGACAGCGCGATGATCTGCCTACCCATGGCGTATAGGTAGTCAACTACGGGGACAACGGCGTTGTTGGCCCTAAAGATTTCGTACTCATAGGGCCCAGACTGGCTCCATCTTAGCTCCCACTGGGTCCACTCAGGCTTGTGAAGGAATACCGGGTCCGCCATATAGTAGTCATGTAGCCACACTGCGTCCTCAGCGTTCCATTCGCCGTACCCTCCCTGGGCCTGCACCCCCTCCGCTAGCTTTAACCTGAGAAGGGTACCCCCCTGGCCCACCTCCCACTGTTGAATGAGCCCTGGGAGAAACTTTTCTATTGCTCCGCTCTGATTCCGAACGAGCATAACCATGGGGTCGGCTGCTTGCGCATGCTGCGTTGCCGCAACAGAGGCGAAGGGTGGTACGGTTCGCGCAGCAAACTCTCCATAGGCCACTCGGAAAGTACCGTAGCGCGCTGCCGCTGCCTTTGGAGGAGTCGTTGGCGTTGGCGTAGGCTGAGCTACTACGACTCTTACTACCTCTACCTCTTTTATGACCTCTACCTCTCTGATGACCTCTACCGGTACCTCTTTAATAACTTCTTTAACTACCTCTTTTATAATAGGTACCTCTACTTCTACGATGACCTCTTTCACGACCTCTTTTATAACAGGTACCTCTCTAATAACCTCGACTTCCACCGGCACCTCTTTTTCGATGATAATGGGTACGGGAGTAGCCGCCGTCCCACATGCCATCGCCACCACGGCCGTCAAGGCTATTAATACCACCAATGCTCTAAGAACTTTGCTGGAACCCACTGTCCACCTCTCTTTAAACGTAGCTTCCCTAGGCTAGGAAGGGTTGTACCGAAGCCGCTCCATCCGCATATACTGGGGGTTCTGGGTCTCGGGCCAGCTGAAATCGGGGTGCAGGGTGTGAAGCTCCGGGGCCGTGTAGATGGGCAATACCCCGACCACGTCATAGATGTACTGGAACAGCTCTGCCTCCAACCGATCGTACTCCGCCCGGTCGCCTGCCCCGTAGGCATCATTCATCTTGGCGACCTGCCCCCAAGTCCATTCATCCGCATACAGGTTGCGCCGGTCCTTGGTAAGCCATAACATCTCCCGCTGAGGGGTGCCGAACTGGGTTACCGAGAAGGCAAGGATTACCCTGCCAATGTCACCTTTAGTCCAAGAGTCGCTGAGGCCGCCATACCAGTCCCATGTGGTGCCTTTCACCTTTATCCCCACGTTCTCCAAAAAGGTGATAAGGAAGTTGTGCTCTTTAGGTACCCGGGGTGCACCACGGATTGTTACCATAGGCACCTCGACCTCAAACCCGTCAGGGTATCCCGCCTCGGCCAGCAGCTTCTTCGATAGCTCAGGGTCATATCCGTACCTGGGAAGCTCTATCGACTTGGTTACCCACGGCGTTGTGAGAGGCACGGCAAATCCGCCCCATATCTCCTGGGACATCAGGTCCGGGTCAATGGCGTGGGCTATAGCCCTCCGCACCTTGGGGTCGGTCCATGGGTAGTCCCTGTGGGGGAAGTTCTCCACACCGCCAAAATGGATGCGTGCATGGAATGCTCCACCATAGGGCACTATCTGCATGCCACGCTTCTCCGCCTCTTTCGCATCGTCGAACTGTACTTTGCTGGTCATTTCAACCTGGCCCGTCATCAACATGGCCACCCGGGTGAAACTCTCCGAGACCTGGAAATACTCCAGCCGGTCGAAGGCGGGATCAGCCCGCCAGTGATTGTCTACCCTTTCATAGGCCTCAAATGTGTCACCCGCCCCCCACTGGACGAAAGAGAAAGGCCCCGTACCTATCGGGTGTTCCCTGTACCCATCCTTTCCCTCGGCGTCGATGTGCTCCTGTGACAGCGCGATGATCTGCCTACCCATGGCGTATAGGTAGTCAACTACGGGGACAACGGCGTTGTTGGCCCTAAAGATTTCGTACTCATAGGGCCCAGACTGGCTCCATCTTAGCTCCCACTGGGTCCACTCAGGCTTGTGAAGGAATACCGGGTCCGCCATATAGTAGTCATGTAGCCACACTGCGTCCTCAGCGTTCCATTCGCCGTACCCTCCCTGGGCCTGCACCCCCTCCGCTAGCTTTAACCTGAGAAGGGTACCCCCCTGGCCCACCTCCCACTGTTGAATGAGCCCTGGGAGAAACTTTTCTATTGCTCCGCTCTGATTCCGAACGAGCATAACCATGGGGTCGGCTGCTTGCGCATGCTGCGTTGCCGCAACAGAGGCGAAGGGTGGTACGGTTCGCGCAGCAAACTCTCCATAGGCCACTCGGAAAGTACCGTAGCGCGCTGCCGCTGCCTTTGGAGGAGTCGTTGGCGTTGGCGTAGGCTGAGCTACTACGACTCTTACTACCTCTACCTCTTTTATGACCTCTACCTCTCTGATGACCTCTACCGGTACCTCTTTAATAACTTCTTTAACTACCTCTTTTATAATAGGTACCTCTACTTCTACGATGACCTCTTTCACGACCTCTTTTATAACAGGTACCTCTCTAATAACCTCGACTTCCACCGGCACCTCTTTTTCGATGATAATGGGTACGGGAGTAGCCGCCGTCCCACATGCCATCGCCACCACGGCCGTCAAGGCTATTAATACCACCAATGCTCTAAGAACTTTGCTGGAACCCACTGTCCACCTCTCTTTAACAGTCTTTATAGTGCGGTATATAAATATCGTAGAGAATATACCTGGCTTTGCCCTAGTTGTCAACTACTTTGAATCGGATTTCCGCTATCAACCTAAGCGCCCCTCACCCTAAATCGTGCTTAAGACTTCGGAAAGCCATTATCACACAATAATACGGATAGGGAGCTAGTATGGATCATCCACGCAAGGAGGGAAGTCCTTCTACGCTGGGCGTACAGTCCTAGCTCTCCCCACTGCTACCAGCCTTATCACATTAACTCCCTAATAAGTCCATAACCAAGTTTAGAAATTTTTCGGGGTTCTCGTAAGGCGGTGCATACCCCGTACCAGCCACGGTCTCAAAACGAGCGTGAGGGATGGCGGATTTCAGCAACTCTACGCCCTCCCACAGATGACCGGCTTCCTTCTCGCCATAGATGAGCAAGGTAGGTGCTTTAACCATTCCCATCCGCGCAGGCATGTGATATTCGCCCATGGCTGTGTGAGTGATGAAACTCCACCCGATGTCAGCCGTTCCCTTGTTCCACAGGTCGGTGGTGCGCTGATCAGCATTGTGTATAAGTCTTCTTACCTCCTCCACAGTCCTCGGGGCCTTAAAGCCGCGCTCTGTGCACTGCCTCGGCAGCCAGTTAACCTCGTGATATTTTCGGCCATCCTCACGGCTCCAAGCAGGGCAGCTGTTCAACACCAGCTTCTCCACTCGCTCGGGATGCCGTGCCGCTAGATCGAAGGAGATCAAGGAGCCTCCATGCTGGGCAACTACATGAGCTTTTTGGATTCCAAGGGCGTCCATAAAGGTCACTATCCCTTCACTGAGGTCTTCGATTCGATACCAGTCAACGGGCCGGTCGGAGCCATGGAAACCCGGCAGGCAGATGGCATAAACTCGATATTTCTCCGCTAGCGCTCCAATAATATGCTCCCATACCCATGGCCCCCAGCCCATTCCATGGATGAGCAAGAGAGGAAAGCCACTGCCACAGCTCCAATAACGTACCTTTCCGTGGGGGAGAGAAATAAACTCTTCAACTGCGCCTGGTGTAGCAACGTCTGACATCACCACTGCGTTCACTCTCCTTTTACTAGGAATTCTCGCTATTACCTGTAGGTAAGCAGATAGGCAGTAGTCTAAGGACATCTCCCAGCCCTGTCAACAACGTTTCAGTTGACGTTATGGCCACAAGGGCTATAGAATGCCCTTGGCTTTACTCCAACTGATGCGGAGGTTAAGGAATGCTAAAGATAGGTCATTACGTCGAACGCCCAGGAAGGACACTTGAGCACCCAACAGTAACTATCCCGGTGGCGGAGGAGCTAGAAGGCATCCCTGGCGCTCCTATCAACCGTGACGACGTTGAGTTCTACTCCCGTGAGTATCCCCTGGAGGCCCTCAACATCACTGAGCGAGCGGCCAACGACTGGGGCAACCGCATTCGGGAGGGCGAACCAGAGATGCGGGAGATACGGAAAGAGCACAACCGGCTCAACTACCCCCTAATCGAGGCCTCCCGTGTCACTGCTGAGATAGAGCCAACCAGTAAATCTATAGGCGAGGACGTAACCGACAAGATCAAGGCCAAGGCCCGCGAGCTGGGCTTCGGCGAGGTAGGCTTCACTAAGTACGACCACCACTACACCTTCCAGAGCAAGAAGAGCTGGGTGAAGTTTCCCCACGTCATCTGTCTGGCCTACGAGCAAGCCTACGAGCCAACCCAGTCATTACCCAGCATAGCAGCGGAGATAGTGCATACTAGCACCTATAGAATCGAAAACGCCGTGGCCCTGAACCTGGCCGACTTCATCCGCTCACTGGGCTACCATGCCCAGGTGCACAGCCCCACCGATGGCACTGGCGCTTACATTCCCGTATTCGTACAGGCGGGGCTGGGCCAGTTGGGAGCCAATGGTCAGCTTCTCTCCCCCCACTTCGGCTCTCGGGCCAGAATAATGCTTATCACTACCGATGCCAGGGTGACCTACGACCAGCCCATCGACTATGGCATCCACCGCTTCTGCCAGATATGCCAGGTGTGCGTCAACCGCTGCCCCGGACGAGCCCTGATGCGGGAGAAGGTGTGGTGGCGGGGTGTGGAGAAGAACAAGCTCATCTACAAACGCTGCCGACCGGTAATGGCCCGTTACATGGACTGCGCTGTGTGCATGAAGGTGTGCCCCGTCCAGAGATACGGCATGAAGGCGGTGATGGACCACTACGTAGCCACGGGACAGGTACTGGGTAAGGGCACTGACTCACTAGAGGGCTACGAGTTGGAGGGTAAGGGCTACTTTGGCCCTGGCCAGCTTCCCACCTTCGACGCCGAGTTCTTCAACAGCCTGCCCATGGGCACCCCCGAGGAGCACGTGTTAGAGCAGTTCAAGGGCAAGTTCCAGGATGTCGATAGCATCGACTCGCCGGAAGGTGAAGCTATGTTTGAGGACTTTAAGAACAAGCTGGTGACAGCGCTAGATCTCAACCCCGACTTCTTTGCTGCTCAGGAGGAGGACATTCCAGACTACCTTACGTAATAGAGCATATACGTAGCAAGGCGAATCCCACTATCTCGATATCGCCTTGCACGGTGGAAAGCAGCAAGGGGCCAATACCTCTCAACATAGGACGGGAGCGAAGGCCCCTTACTATTTTCTGTGTGTTATGGGACTGCGACGCAAGCGCCTACCAAGGATAGATCAGGGCAAAGGCAACCTATGCCCCAGTCACCTACAGTGATAAGGGCTGCCCGACCTTCGAGAGAAGCCCAATCACCCCCTAGTTTACGACTCTCTGGCCAAGTATGAAAAGCTGCGAGCTGTAAATATACGTTCGCTCTTCAACTAGTCAGCAAGTTCCTTGGCAGGCCCTGGGCTCCTAGCAGTATAATTCCCTTCAGCCCCTCTCTCCCTTTCATAGGGATGGTGTGAATTGCGGCAGTGTCAAGCTTGTCCCAAGACGTTTCATATATGCAAACAGCAGAGACCCTCCTAACCTGGAGAACCTTCTTAGCCTCGGGTGTGCTCAAACCGTGGTGATATAATTAGGCCATCTTCCCCTCTCATATAGGTACAACACGGATCCTATGACAGACTCTATGGCCAAAAGCAGCCCTGTTGTAAATCCCTATGTAGCCGGCAATCCCGTTACCGGAACGGAGATGTTCTTTGGGCGGGAGGATATATTCGAATTTGTTCAACAGGCTCTCATCGGACAACATCAAGACAACATCATCGTATTACACGGCGAAAGACGTACCGGAAAAACCTCGGTCCTCTACCACATGCGCCGTCGTATCGATCCGCGGTACATCCCCGTACTTATTGACCTTCAAGGCCTTTCGATGGAAGGAATGGCTACTTTCTTGTGGGAGATAGCTACAACTATCTGTCGTTCCCTCCGTCGGGATCTAAACATTCATATCCAACGGCCTAGCATAGAGGATCTGTCCGTCAGTTCCCGGGAATTCTTCGAGAGTGTTTTCTTAAATAGAGTTTGGGAGGCCATAGGGGATCGTCATCTTTTGCTAATGTTCGATGAATCAGTACGTCTGGAAGATCAGGTTCTGGCGGGACGGTTGGAACGTGACATCTTCGACTACCTGCGTCATCTTATGCAACACAACAGGCGGCTGAATTTCATCTTCTCTATAGGCAGCCGTCTCGAGGAGATTCAGCGAGAATTCGCTGAGCTGTTCAACGTTGCGCGCTACAAGAAAATTAGCTTTCTTGATCCCGAGGCGGCGCGCCAGCTGATTACTAACCCTGTTAAGGGGCTTTTCGGCTACGAGGATGGGGCTCTGGAGTATATTTTGGATGTCAGCGGCAGCAATGCATATTACACCCAGTTAATCTGCCACAGCCTGTTCGCCAGATGGGAGAGGATTCGTCCAAACCTTATAACGGTGGATGACGTTAAGGCTGTCTTGCTAGAAGTGGTGGAGCGGGGAGCGCCGAATCTCAATTTTATCTGGGACCAGGCGAACCCCATCGAGAAGCTGGTCCTAGTGGCCATGGCGGAGCTGATGAAAGACGAGAATCACGCTGTTTCGGAGCATCAAATCGAGGAGGTCCTGAAAGAGAATCGCATTGCCTTATCCAGAAAGGAATTAAACACAGCCCTGGTCCAATTGATCTCTAGGGAGGCAATTATAGAGGCAGGAAATTACAGATTTTCTGTGGATCTTCTGCGTCTCTATCTGAGAGACCAACGCAGGATTGAGTGGGTGCTAGAAGAGCTGAACGATGCCGTGGAGGGGATGCGAAGAGCCGATGCTATCAGCGCCCCAAAGGTGAAGCGACCCGCTCTGATGTGGGCCTATTCAAGTGCGGCTTTCGTAGTTGTTATTGGTGCCCTTTTGGGCATCTTTGTAATCCCAGCCTCACCCCTATCTCTTCTCGGATCCTCTGTCAACCTACCTGCTCCCGGTGTATACCCTAATCAAAGGTGTGGCATTGATCCTGCCGGAGTGGAGGCACAACGGCGTGCCCGAGTGAAGCTATGTGTGGAATCAGTGGAAGTCAATCCCGATGGCACTGCCAAGTTTAATGTTTCCTGGACCGCAGAGATAGCGGAAGACCTAATAGTGGAAGGCCAGCTGATAGACAGGCTAGCAAAACAATCTGACTTGGGTAATGTGAATATGTATATCACAGACAATAGAGGAAACCGCTATGATTTCATTGATCTGGGTGGTGCCGCCAAGGAAGAGACGATCATCCTCAATCGAGAAACTGTGATGGGCTGGTTTTTGCCCCCCCCCACCCAAGGAGGGCGCGCGACTCTTTACCTTTCACGATGATGATAATTTCTGGGCCATAGCCGGCGTCTCTTTAGAATAGTGTCGGAACATGGCCTGTTGGCCCTTTGTTCTGAGATAGATACGGGTTAGATGTTCCTGAGTTCTGCAAGTAGATGTAGCCTCTTTTAAGCGGATTTAACTGACGAGAGTTCAGGTCCGATTAAGATAAAGTCAAACTTTTGTACTGAAGAGGCAGCAAGAAATAGAGTTGATGGGCGAGCTAGTCTGATCGTAAAGCCAGGTAGTTGAAGTCAGGATGGACAAAGGCTTACGGGATTAACTGATAGGAGCTTCTACTCCAGGAATCTCTGGCGGTTTTAGGGTGAGGCGGAGGCGTCGAGTAGGCTCTCCACTCCCTTCCCGCCTGGGAGAGGGCTCTACACGTACCTCGGCCACCCCAGGGAGATCGGCTAACATCTCTACTAGGGGAATGCGCTTTCGGACAGAGATCCGGAGGGACGTATAGGCCTTTTGGGTATCGTCCAGCCCCTCCACCTCGGCCTTGACGAACTCCTTCAGCCACTGGCATAGCCTAAGGAGGGTGACAGGCCCCGGACTGGGAGTGATTAGCAGCTCTGCATCGCCATAAGGGGAGAGATCTCCAACAGCAACAGTCGCCACACTCTGTGATCCTCCCTGTCGCTGGCCCTCAGTCTCCTGCAGGGCTTGCAAGCGGATGGGAGAATCAGTCAATAAGTCGTAGGTCGCCTCCGCAGTTGCAGGGTCTGACATCCATGCTAAAAACAGGTTTCGATACCTGGTGTCGCTGCTCGAAATCCATCGCTCAACGTTGTTCCTCACAGATTCAGAAAGCTGTGGAAGAGAGATCTTTTCGCGTTGTTGCTCCTCTGTTGGGGGAGAAGCCTGAGCTACAGGGCTAGTAAGCTCTTCGATAATCAACGGGGCGAAGGCCGGGCAGAACAGGCGATATTCATCGTCCAATTCGAAAACTAGACCCCGCCTGGCAAGGGGCCGCATCACAGTGACCTGCCCCCGATAGTTGTACCACAGGTTATGAGACACTGGTAGCTCCTGGAACTGAGAAGGTGGGCCTTGCGGCCTCGGGAGCAGGTGGTCGGTAGTTCAAGGCGCTGTGAGGGCGCACCACATGGTTGTATTCGTGTCGCCATTGCTCCGTGAGGACCTGCACCTCCCAGAGAGTATCGAAGACCTCCCGATCCAAGAGCTCATCCCGCAGCTTGCCATTGAAGCTCTCCACGTATCCGTTCTCCCACGGGCTCCCTGGTGTGATGAAGAGGGTCTGAACCCCCACTCTCTGTAGCCATGAACGGCCAGCCCTGGCAGTGAACTCAGGGCCGTTATCTGAACGGAGATGCTCCGGCACACCGTGCTCCACCATGAGGTTTCCCAGGCACTCAATGATGTGGGGTGAGCGTAACGAACGCCCAACCTCGATGGCCAGACATTCCCTGGTATACTCATCCACCACCGTGAGGAGACGAACAGGTCTGCCATCACGGGTACGAAGAGCCACAAAGTCGTAGGCCCACACGTGGTTCTGTCGTTGTGGCCTGAGGCGCACACAGGAGCCGTGGGTAAACCAGAGCCGTCCCCGCTTGGGCTGCTTGGCCGGGACCTTGAGCCCTTCCAGCCGCCAGATCCGCTCCACCCGCTTGTGGTTCACTCGCCACCCATCACGTCGCAGCAGGGCACTCACCCGGCGGTACCCATAACGTCCGTACCGGCTGGCCAACTGCACCAACGCCCTCGTGAGGGCCTCCTCGTCATCGGCTATTGTTACAGAGTACCTCTGTGTAGCCCGGGGTTGCGAAAGCGCCCGGCAGGCGCGCCGTTCGGAGATGCCATACCACTCCTGTACCAATTCCACGCATCGCCTTCGGCGGGCCGGGCTCAGAAGTTTCCCCGTGCTGCCTCCTTCAGGATCTGGTTATCTACCGTCAGGTCGGCCACCGCACGCCTGAGACGGGCGTTCTCCCCTTCCATATCACGCAATCGCTTCGCCTGGTCCACTTTAAGTCCGCCGTACTCCCGCCGCCAACGATAAAACGTGTGGCCCGATACACCTATCCGCCGGCAAGCCTGACCTAATGTCTCCCCTTGCACTAAGGCCACCTCCGCTTCCCGAAGCTTCCCTATGATCTCCTCAACACTGCGCTGTTTCCTTGGCATTCTCTGCCCCCTTTCTTGCCCAGTCTCTCATATCAACTGGACTATTTCTTGGGGGTCAGGTCAGGGGCAGGTGAGACTCTACATCATCCTCCCTCATAGCACTGGGGAGCAGAGTGAGCTTTTCAGCAAACTCTAGCATTGCTGCGTCAGGTGGCTTTAGCTCTGCTTGACGCCAGTCAGTAGCCACAGCAACCACGGTTTCTAGGTCAGCGCCGCCGTCCTTACACAGTAACTCTGCGTGGGTGATGCCTCACATTTTGCAGCGGACAAGAGCAGATATGCTGGTGGAGATCAGCTCCTCGCGATAGCGCCCAAGCCCAGAGCCACCCGAATTACCCAACATCCGAAAGGCATCCCACGCCAGCGGGTCAGGCAGGAGGCTAAAAACCTTCTGCATATCACTGATCTCTATCTTTTGCTTTTCAGGTTGGGGGGTAGGTGACAGGCTATCCTTTACAGGGTGCCTGGACTCCTCATAAATGTGGCGAATCAGGTCATCATCTTGTTCATCGATCCACATACCGTCTCCTAATATCGCCGCCGCCAAGGGCTATTGCCCGTATCATACCCTCGCCACCCTGTTTATTCTAGACCTCGTGAGATCGTCCTCGTCGCTGCGGGTAATATTGGCTCGGGGCTCTCCCCTTTAGCCCGTCTCGACGACCCAGTGTGCTCCATCAGATACTTAGACGGTGAAGGTGGGTCGACTTTAAAAGCAGACTAATAGATTCGTATTATCCAGATATGATCGAGTGTTATAATCGCCTAAAACAATTTTGGACACGGGTACACTAGGTTTGTGAGCCCTGTTAGCAAGAGAATTTAATGCAAGTCTATTGGAGACAGCAAAGTGGGGACCTTACAACTGTAGCCCAGGAGGCACAGAGGGCCGAGGCGCTGGGTTTCGACGGGTTCTCCTCTCACGAAGACAGCCATGACGGGTTCTTACCCCTTGTAGTTGCGACTAAGGCAACCCAGCGAATAAAGTTAGAGACCAGGGCTGCCATCGCCTTTCCTCGTAGTCCAACTGCGGTGGCCTATATTTCCTGGGATATTCAAGATTATTCCCAAGGGCGTTTCAAATTAGGGCTAGCCACCCAGTCAAAGGCTCACGTGGAGCAACGGTTAGCTACTCAATTTTCTCCCGTGAATCCTCGTATTCGAGAGTACATCCAGGCCCTTTTTTCTATCTGGGACTGCTGGCACAATGGTACCGACCTTAATTTCCAGGGTGAGTATTATAACGTCACCTTTATGCCCCAGGCTTTTCGCCCAGGCCCCTTCAGATACGGACGGCCACCTCTCTATTTGGGGGCAGCCAACCCTCGGAACATCCGCCTTGCAGGAGAGCTGGCCGACGGCCTTCTCATCCAAACCTTCAACAGCAGAAAGTACATTGAAGAGATAGCGATCGCCAACTTGGAAGAGGGTGCACGCCGAAGCGCACGATCTCGTAAAGACTTAAAGATAAACAGCGGTGGCACCATAGCCACGGGCGGCAACAAAGAGGAGCTAAAGAGAGTAAAGGAGCAGGCCCGTCGCAACGTCGCCTTTTACGCCTCCTATAGCAATGCCTACAGGCAGGTCTTTAGAGTGCATGGCTGGGGCGACAAACACGAGTATTTACGACAACTGTTCCAGGAGAGGCCGTTAGAAGAAATTGCCAAAGAAATCACCGATGATATGCTGGAAGCCTTTGCTGTCATTGGTGAGTACGATGAGATAGGAACTAAGACAAAGGAACGCTATGGGGGCCTTGTTGATGAGGTCTGCTTCACCTTTTTGACACCTCCCTTGGCCCGCAAAGATGAGGATGAACTGCTCAACAGGTTTGTTCGGGATCTAAAGAGCTAAAATCCTGTGAGATGCCGAGAATCGTATCAACGGAACCACTATCCCAGGGATTGACAGGAAGGATGAGCGGGCGTAGGCTACCGTTGATAGGCAATGATCCGATTTGAGTACCTGGAGCCCCACTCATTACGACAAGCTATCTCCCTTTTGGAGAAGCATGGCGAGTCGGCGCGCATTGTCGCTGGGGCCACGGACTTATTGGTGCGGTGGCGTCAAGGCTTCTGGCGTCCCCAATTTGTGCTTAACATAAAACGCATCCGTGGGTTGGACCGGGTCAGATATTCGCCGCGGGCTGGGCTCCGCCTGGGGACCCTGGTAAGCTTGCGCACCTTGGAGACCCATCCTGTTATCAGAAGCAAGTATGCCGCTCTGTCATCAGCGGCTGCCACCTTTGCAGGAGTGCAGATACGCAATCTGGCCACTATAGGGGGGAACGTTTGTAATGCCTCCCCTTCGGGAGATACTCTCCCGGCCTTACTGGCCTTTGACGCTGAGGCTCGAGTTGTAGGGCCCCAGGGTGAGCGTTGGGTCCCTCTGGATCAATTCTTTGTCTCACCAGGGCGGTCAATCCTTAAACCTTCGGAGATACTGGTGGAATTTCGCTTGCCTCCTACCTCGTCTAGCACCGGCTCTCTCTACATCAAGCACAGCCCACGCAGCGCCATGGACATCGCCGCCGTGGGAGTGGCCTCTCGGGTCTCACTAGAGCAGGGAAATGGAGCATTCCGCGATGTCCGAATCGCTCTAGGGGCGGTGGCTCCCACCCCTATACATGCTCGTACTGCTGAGGAGTGGCTGAAAGGGCGGCCTGCGGAAGATGCCGCCATCCACGAGGCGGCACGTCTAGCTGCAGCCGATGCCCGCCCTATCGATGACATCCGCGCTACTGCCAAACATCGGCAGGTCATCGTAGAGGTATTAACTCGTCGAACCTTAAGCCACGCCCTCCAGGTCGCCCAGGGCACCAAGGCTCCCATCTTCGAGGAGCAGCGAAGGCTAGCCGTAGAGAGCGCCTTCTGAGGACAATGGCCCTTCATCGGGACTGGCTGGAACTCCTCACCAGCCTTTTATACTTGAGTGGAAGGAGCGTTGGATGAAGCGTCCCATCGAGCTCACAGTCAATGGAGAACGGCACCAGATACTGGTGGAGCCCTATTACTCTTTACTGGATACTTTGCGGGACGAGCTACGACTCACAGGCACCAAGAAGGGATGCGACGAGGGGGACTGCGGCGCTTGCACCGTTTCCCTGGATGGTAAGAATGTCACATCGTGCATGGTGCTGGCAATGGAGGCCAACGGCAGGGAGGTGGTTACTGTAGAGGGTTTGTCCAGGGACGGCAACCTTCATCCTGTCCAGCAAGCCTTCGCCGACTATGGAGGAGTCCAGTGCGGCTTCTGCACCCCGGGGCTGATTATGTCTGCGGTGGGGCTGCTGAGTGAGAACTCCAATCCTACCGAAGAGGAAGTAAGGTACGCCATCGGCGGGAACCTGTGCCGATGCACCGGCTACTCAAAAGTGGTCCAAGCGATTCTAATGGCGGCTCAGTCTATGGCTGGTTCAGAAGAAATCAAAGCGAACTAAAAGGAGTACTGCAATGACCCAACACTCAGTTCTGAACAAGAGCTACCCCAGAGTGGACGCAGCAGACAAGGTGGCGGGGCATGCCCAGTACGCCAGTGACGTCTATTTGCCTGGGATGCTGTATTGTAAGGTGCTCAAGAGTCCTAGGCGTCATGCTCGTATCCTCAGTATCGACACCTCAAAGGCAGAGGCGCTATCCGGCGTCCGAGCCATAGTAACCGGAAGGGATTTCCCCAACCATATGCTTGGTGTCGGCATCCTCAAAGACCATAGGACTATGGCTCTGGACAAGGTGCATTATATAGGTGAGCCCTTAGCAGCCGTGGCCGCCGATGACGAAATCACCGCTCTTGAGGCCTTGGAGCTCATCGAGGTCGAGTACGAGGACCTGCCTGCCGTAGTAAACCCTTTCGAGGCTATGAAAGATGGCAGCCCCTTCGTCCACGAGGACCTACCTGAGTATGAGGGTTTCACCTTCGCCGTGGGGGGCAACGTTTGCGCTATCGTCGATTCGGACAGAGGCGATGTGGACAAAGCCTTCGAGGAGGCCGATTACATCTTCGAGGATACCTTTCGCTCCCAGTCCATCAACCAGGGTTATCTAGAGCCCATGGCTTCTGTGGCCAGCATAGACCCTTCGGGCAGAATTACGGTCTGGACCTCTACCCAGGGGCCCTACCAGGTACGGGCCCAACTCGCCGAAGTTTTAGATGTACCTCTATCTCGTATAAAGATAGTGCCCATGGAGCTGGGCGGTGGCTTCGGGTCCAAGCTACGTCTCACCTTGGAGATATTTCCTGTGCTCCTTGCCCAAAAAACGGGAAAGCCCGTAAAGATCATCGGCACACGTGAGGAGGTATTCACTCTTTCGGGTCCCCGTCTCCCTATCCACACCTACATCAAGACCGGGGTCATGAAGGATGGTACGATGGTAGCCCGGGAGTCGGCGAGCATCTGTGACATGGGGGCCTATCTTCACACTCCTAACGCAGGTGTAAGCCACGCAGTGGGGCCTTACCACATCCCCAACTTCCGCCTCCGCTCCTATGGCGTCTACACCAACAAGATGTGGAATGGCTCCTACCGAGCCTCGGGGGTAGCCGACGTAACCTTCGCCGTAGAGTCCCATACCGACATCGTCGCTCGAAAGCTGGGAATAGATCCCATCGAGTTTCGCCTAAAGAACGCTGTCCACGAGGGTGACCTTAATGTCCAGGGAGTTCGCTTGCCCAAGAATGGCCTGGAGGAGACCCTCCAGGCTGTAAAAGAGCGCCTGGGCCAGGGAAATGGGGCCAAAGCAGAGGGAGAGGGGATAGGAGTTGCCCTGTGCGAGTGGAAAAGCGGTAGTGGCCCCTCCACCGCTTCCATCAGCATCAACGAAGATGGCACCATTTCCGTCCTCAACGGCTCTGTCGATATCTCGGGAACAGACACCGTGTTGGCCCAAATCGCTGCTGAGTCTCTTGGGGTAGACATGGATCAGGTTATCATGGCCAAAAGGGACACCGATGATGCCCCCTTCACAGGGCCCAGCGGTGGTAGCCGCATCATCTACAGTCAAGGCAAGGTGGTGCAGATGGCATGTGAGGACGCCAGGGACAAGATGATGACTCTGGCAGCGGAAA
Organism: Dehalococcoidia bacterium; assembly: GCA_965248115.1. GTDB lineage: Bacteria > Chloroflexota > Dehalococcoidia > Lucifugimonadales > CBDFII01 > CBDFII01. The sequence continues at coordinate 305,188 of CBDFII010000004.1, read as the reverse complement.
GGTTACAACTGAGGCCCGACGCCCTCGCCTGCTCGGGAGGTCGTATCTACGTGGAGGACAACCCCCAGCAAGGCTTCACTCTAGCGCAGTTGGCCCGTATGAGCCTCACCTCCAAGGGTGGGCCCATCATGGGCACCGCCGCCCTCTCCTCTGTGCCCTATGCACCCGTTTTCACAACCCAGGGGCTAAAAGTCAAGGTAGACAGGGAGACAGGTCAGGTAAAGCTTCTCCAGATGGTGCTCGCCCAGGATGTGGGTACCCCTATTAATCCCATGGCGGTGGAGGGTCAGATGGAGGGTGGCGCTGTTCAGGGCATCGGACGTGCTACCACAGAAGAGGTGGTGATCAACAGCGAAACCGGTCAGATCATGAACCCCTCCTTCACCACCTATCTGATGCCCCTGGCGGCTGACATGCCCCCGGTGGAGAACGTGCTTGTGCAGGTGCCAACAGACGATGGGCCCTTTGGCGCTCGGGCGGTGGCGGAGCCGCCGGGCTTCGGGCCCCCAGCAGCCATCGCCAATGCCATCGAGGACGCGGTGGGGGTGCGTATCAAGCAGCTTCCCCTCACTGCGGAGAAGATCCTCGCCGCTCTCCGGAACGAGCCCGCTCCCGAGATCAAAATGGACGTGGATTTCCTTATGGGCCGAAAGGGCGAAGGCCCCGGCCAGGCTCCTAGCGCTGGCTAGATTTTGCCACCTCAGATTACTCCCTGTTCGGCCAGTTGAGTCACCTCCGATGGGGCGAGCCCCAGAAGGTTAGTGTAAACCTGCTCGTTATCGTATCCAACGGGTACAGAACCCCGCCATATCTCCCCTGGTGTGAGAGAGAACTTGGGGCAGATTCCAATGCCCTTCACCTTCCTGCCTAGCTGAACGTCTTCCCACTCAATGTGTACATTCCGCATTTTGTAGTGGGGGTCTTCGGCCATATCCTTAGCGGTCATGATGGGGCAACAGGCAACCTGGGCAGCGTTCAACGTTTCTACCACCTCCTTTATGGTACGCGCCTCGACCCACCCGCGGAGGATGGCGTCGAACTCAATACCCTCGATGGATTCCACGTCAATGTGGGCTTTAGTCCACCTCTCATCGGAGGGATCGAGACCTATCACGCTACATATACGAGGGAAAACGGTCCCTACTGCTCCTATAACTACCCAACCGTCCTTTGCCAGGTAAGAATCGTAGGGCTGAAAGAGACCTGCCTTGTTACCGGAGCGTTGCCGTATTATCCCCAGTTCATAGTAGGCTACCATCGTTCCGGCCAAAACATGATGGACGGCTTCGAACTGGGCCAGGTCAATCACCTGGCCCTTGCCAGTCCTCTGGGCGTAGATGTATCCTGCCAACGATGACCAGAGGCAAAAGAGAGCGGTAATATAGTCCCCGGTCCATGGTGCCGCTCGTACAGGAGGGTCTGGGTCGGGGAACCCCGTCAAGTTCATCATCCCCCCGAAGGCCTGACCAATAAAGTCGTAGGAAGCCCTACCCAGGTAGTCCGGATGCCCCTCCTGGCCATAGCCGGTTACATGGGCGATAATAATCCGAGGATTGGCCTTAAGGATCGTTTCATCATCCAGACCCCACTTCCGATAGGTCCCTGCTTTAGAGCTTTCCATCCAGATGTCCATCTTGGGAATGAGATTCAGGAACATCTCCTTGCCTTTCGAAGTGCTGAAATCGAGGCTTATGTGAAACATATTACGCCGTTCCTGGACCCAGCCACTTGCCACTGGGGTGTCGTCCTTGCCTTGAATAGGGAACTCTGTTCGGCGCCAGTGCCTATCCCCCTCTCCTGTACGTTCAACTTGGATTACCTCGGCTCCCATCTCAGCAGCCAACACAGCAGCATACGGCTCGGCGGCGATGGTGCCAGTGGAAAGGATACGAATTCCCTGGAGTGGTCCGAACTGCTGGGGCGTTAGTGAATCTGCCTTGGACTCCATTTCTTCCTCCACCTTTTGAATTTGTTGCCCTGCCATTATAGTCACTCGACAGTAAAAGCGGAATTTCCCATGTTAAACTCATGGCGTCCAAATGGGTCACCACCGAGGATTGTTCCCCTCTGACTTATTTCTAAGCTATTATTTCACCCCACAAGAAAGGACTTAAAGCAACTTGATGCGCATGGGCATTCTGGCGAACATCTCTTATCCTCAGGTGGTTGTTGCTCTGGCGCTCCTGGGAGGCACGGCTTCTGCCTTCACTGTACAAGGCATGCCGGTGCTGTATCCCTTCATCCAGGAAGAGTTTGGGGCCACTCGGGCTCAACTTGGTCTTATCACCTCCGGACTAGTCGTAGGTGGCACAGGTACGGTTCTACTCATGGGGTGGCTGGCCGATTGGCTAGGTGTACGAAAGCTCCTGACAGTAACAATAATGATGATGGCCATAGGGATACTCCTGTTCTCCCAGATCCAGTCCATGACTCAGGGCATTCTTCTGGCTCTCATGATAGGCGTAGCTGGCTCAGCGACTGCTCCCGCCAGCTCTAAGGCCATCATGGACTGGGTAACGCCTCGGGTCCGTGGACTTTCCATGGGGATCAAAGAGACCAGTGTACCTTTTAGCGGAATTACAGCTGCAGCCCTTTTACCCATTCTGGCGGTGACCTTTAGCTGGCGAGGGGCCTTGCTTTTCCTTGCTCTTACTATGGCTGTAACCAGTGTGGTTTTCGCAACATTCTACCGAGACAGGTCCACCAGCAGGACTCAGATGAAGAGGAGCGGCCTGGTAACTAGCATAGCACTGGTAGCTAGAAACAAGAACCTCTGGCTGACCTCCCTTAGCAGGGGTAGCCTCCAAACCTTGCAAGTCACCTTTGTGGCGTATCTGATCTTGTTCCTGATAGAGAATCTAGATATGTCTGAGGCGGTGGCGGCGAGTTTTTTGGCGATCGCCTGGGTAGGTAGCGCGGTGGGCCGGATTTTCTGGGGCCTGGCTAGCGACCTACTAGGGGGACGTCGCACAGTCGTCCTGGCCTTGGTTGGCATGATAGCTATGCTTTCAATGGCCCTAATGACCCAGCTCCCCTCGGATGCTTCCCCAGTGGTGGTAGCTATGCTAGTTTCAATGGTAGGTGCCAGCGCCCTGGCGTGGGCAGGCTTGTACGACGCTCTTATAGTCGAGCTGGTAGGACCGGGGCTAACAGGGACCTCCATCGGATTTGCTGGAATCGTCAGTCGAGCGGCAGGCGTAGTCCCTCCACTCTTTGGCCTCGTTGTAGACAAGACAGGCTCCTACGATATCGGTTGGTGGATGTTGGCAGGGTTCGCCAGTCTCAGTGCACTGCTGATAGCCTTTGTGAGACACCAGCCAAGGGATCGGTGACTCAGTACGCAATATCACATAAACTCCAGGGAAGTTTTGTGGATTGACACTCATACCACTTGAGTTAAAATATTCCAGGACTATATACTTGACACGGACGCATAGCTATGATATGCTATTCATGTGAAGACTCAGAATTGTTATTGTTCTCAGATTCCTCGCCCTCGTGAGCTATCTTATCCAGCTTTTTCTTTAGCTTCTTGCCGAACATCTTCTCAGCCAATTCTTGAGTCGTCATTTCAGTAGGCTTTCTCTTATCTTTAGACATAGGAGACCTCCAATGCCAAGTCGAACCAAAGACATGAACATGATGAAATTGATAGACCTCTTCCCTGATGATAAAGCCTGCCGGGGAATTCTGGAAGCGTTGCGGTGGCCTGACGGTCTAGCGTGCCTTCGTTGCGGAAGTATGCACATCCGACGCTCGTACACCCGTGACCAATATGATTGTGGCTCATGTGGCTACCAGTTCTCCGTAATCTCTGGCACGATGCTCCATGACACCCACCTTCCTCTCAGAAAGTGGATGGTTACTACATACCTGATTGTTGAATCCAAAAAGGGAATCTCTGCCAATCAAATGAAGCGCACCATCGGGGTGTCTTACAAGACGGCATGGTATCTCTGCCATCGTATAAGAGCAGCCATGACCGAGGCTAGTCCCAAGCTTTTGTCGGGTACCGTAGAGGTTGACGAGACTTGGGTCGGTGGCAAGCAAAGAGGTGTTGGTAGTGGCAATAGAGGCAGCAAGACCATCGTGGCAGGAGCTATACAGCGAGACGGAGAACTCAGAATGGGTATCGTGAAGGACCGAAGCAGGCAAAGCCTCCATAGCTTCATCAGAGAGCATGTTGACCCTGCTCCCGAGCGCATCATCACGGACGACTGGCATCCTTATTGGGGCATCGGCGACCACGATACGCTCCATGAACGGGTTAACCATTTGCTTAAGGAGTATGTGCGAGGCGATATACATACAAACACCGTCGAGAACGTTTGGAGCCTTCTTAAACGCTCGATTATCGGCTCTTTCCATCATGTCTCTGCAAAGCATCTGGATGCCTACCTTGATGAACTTGAGTGGCGGTTCAACAATCGTGAGAATCCTTGGTTATTTAGGGACACGCTAGTCAAACTCCTTACTGCTCAAAGTCTCACATATGAAGCGTTAATCACTTCTCAAGCTGAGTAATCTGTCCGATTTCGATAGCGTCATCATGTTCATTGATAGTGAACCGAAATTTAGTTGGTATAGAACTACTGCGAGAAGACCCCACTTCGACGATTACTCGATATGAACCGTGTCTATCCAAGGTTTTATTCGTGCTGATACCAATTGGCACTTGGAAATGGTCTGGGTCTCGTGGGTCAAATACCGCCAAGACAAGAGTTGCGCCCGACATTGAAGTAATCGTTACAGTCTCTCGTGCCCTTTCTGTAATTCCCCACGTTAACCTAGCACCCTGTTCCACAAATCCCTTCGATGGCCCATCTAAACCCACAAAATCGATTATCTTCGCATAAACACCGTGAAATATCTGAGGCACACCATTTTCAATACGGACTGTGTAGTAAGTCGTGCCTGCCACACGAGAATCATTCACTCCAATATCGGGGACAAATGGTTGTATTGGTTTCAATGCCGAATATAGGAGCGCCCCAACCGCTACCATCGCAAGCGTCGGCAGAATCAAGACCAGCACCTGGCCCACTGTTATGCCCCCCTTGTCCAGTTTGTCGATGAGGAAAGGCACCATAGGCTCCTGGAAAAACAGCCCCCACCAAGCCTCAGCCATAGGCCCAGCGATGAGCGCCCACGCAACGAGTACACTTCGCCGAGTCCCGAACCTTCGAATGATGTCAAGAATATTTGGCACGTTCTCATCATACCACACTCATCCGCTTCAAGTAGATAACCCTGAAAACTTCAATAATAGAATTTCTCTCACTAAAACCCCCGAAGCCGAAAGGAGACAGCAAGATGGCCGACAAGAGTATAGCTTTGATGGCCCATCTGATGCGCCGAACTGCCTTCGGGGCAACTAGAGACGAGCTGGAGGAGCGGGTAGCCACGGGGTATGAAGCAACGGTGGAGGAGCTTTTAAACCCAGGGGCGGCTTCTCCGGCCGACGATAATATTCTCGCGCGGTATCAGCCGGAGGCTTATATCCCTGCAGGCGATTCCCCTATGGGCAACGTCAACTGGATGTATCAGCTTCTAAATACGGAACGACTCCTGGAGGAGAAGATGGCTCTCTTCTGGCACCATGTCTTCGCCACCGCCAACTCCAAGGTGGAGAACCCTGATCGAATGATGGAGCAGATAGCCATGTTCCGGCGTGATGGTCTGGGAAACTTCCGGGACCTATTGATAGAGCTGGCTAAGGACCCCGCCATGATCTTCTGGCTGGACAACAACGAGAACCATAAGCATGCCGTCAACGAGAACTGGGGGCGGGAGCTCCTGGAGCTCTTCTCCATGGGCGTTGACAACTACACCGAGGAGGATGTAAGAGAGTCCTCCAGGGCTTTCACCGGCTGGACTATGGCTGCCAAGATACCTAGCCAACCCTATAGTGGATTTCCCTGGATTTACGAGTACAAGCCCGAGGACCACGATGGTGGTGAGAAGAGCTTTTTGGGACACGAAGGCCATTTCAACGGTGAGGACATTGTAGATATCATAGTACAGCAGCCTGCCTGTGCTCGATTCATTGCCCGCCATCTGTACAACTTTTTCGTGGCCGACGAGCCCCAGGTGCCTAGCTGGTCGATAGAGCCCCCTGGCGATCCTGACGCCATACATATTCTGGCAACCAGATTCGTCGAATCCAAGTACGAGATTCGGCCTGTACTACGAACCCTGTTCAACTCCGACTTCTTCAAGGAGTCCCGCTTTGCCAAGGTAAAAAGCCCCGCCGAGGTGGTGGTCGGAACCTACCGGTTAGTGGGTGGCAATAACTTCCCCAGGCCCCGATTTGCTGCACAGGTGGCTATGCAACCCACTTACATGGGCCAACACTTACTAAACCCACCCACCGTGGAGGGCTGGCATACGGGCCAAGAGTGGATAAACAGCGGCTCCCTAATGAGCCGGGTCAACTTTGTTGCCGATCTGGTAGGCGACACCAGTTTGCCGGGAGTCCAGGCCATCATCAACCGTCTTAAGTTCCAGGGAGAGCTCTCCCCCGAGTCCTTGGTCGATGGCTGTTTGGACCTGCTGGGCCCCTTGGACATAGAGCCCCAGACCCGTCACCACCTAGTCAAGCAGGCCCAGGAGAGTGGCCCACTGCGCTGGGGCGCCGAAGATACAGAGGGAGCCTCAACCGAGAGGGTGGCGCAGATGTTACAACTTATAGTCGCCAACAGAGAGTATCAGTTCGGATAAAGTCCTTCTCCCTTATCCAGAATAGAGAAGAACAAGATGCTTACGACGATAGCTGCTGGGCGGGTATATAACTTTAGTCACGTGGTAGGAGGGTCCACGACTAGGGGCAACGGGCTTCACCTACCGCAGGCATTGGCCTTAGCCCAGAACAGCGTGGTGTACGTGGTCAATCGGGGAGGCGAATCCAGCTTTGGCTCTCGTGTAAACAAGGTCAGCATCTGGCCACCCGGGGAGGAGGTGGTGATCAGCGAGTTCGCTAAATTTGGCGAAGAGCATGGGCAGTTGATTTGGCCCTCCTCTGTGGCTTTGGATACAGAAGGGAACGTCTACGTTTCTAGCGATTGGTTTCATCGAATATCCATATTTGATGGCGATGGTGATCTCTTGAACCAATGGGGTATGCCTGGAGCGGGTGATGGAGAATTAAACCGTCCTTCTGGTATGGTCTTTGACAGAGAGGATAACCTTTACATCGTCGACAGTGCTAACAACAGGATTCAAAAGTTCACTAAAGACGGCACCTTTCTGGCCAAGTTCGGCGAGGAGGGAGGCCGCCAAGGCCAGTTCAATTTACCCTGGGGCATCACCATAGACAACCAGGGCAACGTTTACGTAGCCGATTGGAAGAATCACCGAGTGCAGAAGTTCACCCCCGACGGTGATTTCCTGACCTCCTTCGGCACCTTTGGATCAGGTGTAGGGGAGCTGGACCATCCAAGCGGTGTAGTCGTTGACGATGACGGGGATATGTACGTGTGCGACTGGGGTAACCACCGTGTACAGGTCTTTGCATCCGATGGAGAATTCATAACATCCCTCATTGGTGACGCCCAACAGTTATCTAAATGGGCACAGCAATTCTATGATGTCAATCCAGATATGATGAACGCACGTCGAAGGGTTAAAAGTCTAGAACCGGAATGGCGCTTCAGCCATCCTGTGGCGGTGGCCTACGATGAGGCAGAGAGCCGTATCATCGTGGCCGACTGTCAGCCGTTCCCGACTTCAGATTTACATCAAAGATAAGAATTACGTCGACCCCCAATTTAACCTGTAGTTGCCAGGGTAGCGCTGCTTTCCCCCACGGGCACTTCTCATTTAATTCGCCGAATTGGAACCCTTGCCTTACCTCCACAGCGTGCTGTATAGTATCGTTACACGAAAGAAAGGAGGTGATCAAATAGTGATATCAGATAAACGGACTGCTCGTGAGGTGTCTGTAACGTAAACGGCACCGGACTATAAAGCCGTTCTGGATTCCGTTTGCGAATACCAGCAGGCACTAGCCCCGAAGTTCCCGGCCCGGTCCACTGGGACGGTCTCTGACCGAAGCGCTTCGGGGTTCTTTCTTTTATGTTGCTTCATGCTAACCCTGTCGCTTCATTAGAGATCGTATCTTTATCCTTTGGGCCGAGGAGTCCGTTACCAGATACCTAAAGGTTAAACTGAGGGTTCACGTAATCCTTATCTTTCTTATAGATCTGGAGTCGGTAGCGAAGAGTGTCGGCTACAACTATGAGGCTCTTTGCCTGGTCAAAAGCCAAAGCTGTGGGATAAGAGAACCCCCATTCTGGTTTTAAGCTTTTAACCCTGCGACGTGCCTTCACCATATCTGGATTGGCCTCCAGGCTTTGTCGAGCCCACCTTGATAGCTGTTGGGCGTCCCCAATGAGCGAGGTGATGAAATCGCCATCGGGGGCAAAAATCTGCACACGATTATTGGCCCAGTCGCATACGTACACGTCTCCGTCATCGTCAACGGCCACATTGGTGGGATGGTTTAGCTCGCCTACCCCTATCCCGAAGGTGCCGAAGGTGGTCAGAAACCTACCATCGGGGGAAAACTTCTGGACACGGTTGTTATCCCAATCGGCCACGTATATGTTGCCCTGGTTGTCTACGGTGATGCCCCAGGGTAAGTTGAACTGGCCTTGGCCACTCCCTCCTTCACCAAACTTGGCCACAAAAGTCCCGTCTTTAGTGAACTTCTGGACCCGATTGTTAGCGCTATCGACGATGTAAAGGTTATCCTCTCGGTCAAAGGCCATACCAGAAGGCCGGTTTAACTCCCCATCACCCGCTCCAGGCATACCCCATTTGTCCAAGAAATTGCCATCCCTATCAAAAATGGAGATTCGGTTAAGCCACTCATCGGCCACATAGACATTTTCTTCTCCGTCTATAGCCACAGAGGTTGGCCAAGTCAACTGCCCGTCTTCCTCTCCCCGCTGGCCGAACTCGCTCAGCAATTCTTCATCACCGGGAGGCCAAATTTTGATTTTGCCCACCCGCGTGCCAAAGCTGGCTTCGTTGCCCCGGCTGACCACGTACACTACGCTGTCTTGGCCTATCGCTAATGCCGATGGCGAATGGAATGCGGGACCACGGGACGCATCTCGACCTATAACGTGACTAAAATTGTACACTCGCCCTGCCGCTACAGTGGTTAGCATCCTTTGCCACCCTTTTGGAAAGTACGTTTGGTGAAAGAGATCTCCGCCCGCCTCTTGGTAACAGTTGCTTACGTGAACTGGTACTCTCTGGTGGCAACGATCAGTTGCAGCATCTCGGCCACCCTTTGGGCTGAGGCGCTTTCGCCATTTTCAGCGCCCCAACTTAGCGATCCACCCTCTTCGGCCTGCTCCATCAGGTGCTGACGGGTCTTAGGCTCTACCTCCAGTGGACCCAACAAGTCTAAACAGCCGTCAACTAGCGCCTCAGGAGAGAGCTCTCCCTGGCCTCTAAGCCGGTTGATGATGGACTGGACCCCAGGTAGGTTAGTGTTACCCACTAGATCGGCAACGAAGTTGACCCGGCTCATCAGAGAGCCGCTGTTCACCCACTCGGAGCCCGTGTGCCAGCCTTCTACGCTGGGCGGATTTAGTATGTCCTGACCCAGATACTTTGGTTGCATGGCTGACAGTTCACCGTAGCCCGGCCTGGGAAATTCATGGCCGCCTACCAGCTTGTATGTGCCAACAACTACCTCGGCGGGGCTCTTCACCTTGGCGAAGCGAGCCTCCTTGAAGAAGTCGGAGTTGAACAGTGTGCGTAGTACGGGACGCATCTCGTACTTCGACTCTGCTAAAACCGTCGCCAGGGTGTTTATGGCCTCAGGATCTTGAGGAGCCTCGATAGACCAGCTAGGCACCTGGGGCTCGTCGGCCACGAAGAAGTTGTACAGGTGTCGGGCAATGAATCGAGCACAGACGGGCTGCTGTACGATGATGTCAATAATATCCTCACCGTTGAAGCATCCCTGGTGCCCTAAAAAGCTCTTCTCACCACCATCGTGGTCCTCGAGCTTGTATTCGAAGGTCCAAGGATGGCGGCCATAGGGAATGCGGGGTATCTTAGCGGCGATAGTCCAGCCGGTGAAAGCCCGGGAGGTCTCTCTAACATCATCCTCGGTGTAGTTACCCACGCCGATGGAGAAAAGCTCCAACAGCTCCCGGCCCCAGTTCTCGTTGACCGCGTACTTGTGGTTCTCGTTGTTGTCCAGCCAGAAGATCATGGCGGGGTTCTTGGCAAGCTCGATCAGCAGCTCGCTGAAATTGCCCATACCACGGTGCCGGAACATGGCTATTTGCGCTAGCATCTGGTCGTAGTTGTCGACCTTAGCCTGGCCCGTTGCGAACACCTGATGCCAGAACAGGACCATCTTCTCCTCCAGGAGACGCTCGGTATTTAGCAAGTGGTACATCCAGTTGATATTACCCATTGGTGGGCTGCTCCCGGGACGAAGAGCCTCCACCTGATACCTGAGGAGAAAATATTCGTTCGCTGGCTTAGCATCCTGGGGGTGGAGCAGTTCCTCCACCGTTGCCTCATACCCCTTGACCACACGCTGTTCTAGCTCTTCCCTTGTTGCCCCGAAGCTAGCTCGGCGCATCAGATGAGCCATCAAGGCTATCTGCTTATCGGCCATCATCCAACCTCTGTGTCCCAAGATTCTTTGATGAGAATCAGGGTTATTCTAGTTTCTGCAGCACTGGATGGCAAGCCTGCGGACCGGGATATCCAATGCTACCCCCTTGTGCCTGTAAGCAAGGTAGCATCTCTGAAGGGAGCGATGGTGGTAGCATCCCCCAATGCTATGGATGCCTTGTTGGGAGGGAACCCGGGCCCCAAGCACAAGAGCTAAAGGACATAGCATATTTGCCATTGGGCCAAATGTGAAAAGAAAGTGTTGTGATCGGTGCTCCAGCCTCGAGCTCAACGGGGTGCTGATAAGGGAATAGGGCATACTAACACGGCCCACCCTGCGGACTTACTAAGTCCCCCAGGGCTGAGGTAAACCGCGTAGGGTCGAGTCAGCAGAAGTCGAGCTTAGGCTAGGGCAACCCGCACAGAGGATTCGTTGTAGTGGCTACGACAGTTGGATACGGGAGAGCCAACTCTGCTCAGGCGACCTCTAGCCAGACAAGGAAGGATGCCCTAATATCTGTTCGTTAGCTAATTTTCGCGTTGGGATTTCTGACTGAGAGTTCTTCGACAACTGTAGCGCGATCCGTTTCCTCGGTCCACGGGCTGGGCAGTACGTGGTTACCGAACATGCCGATTATATCAGGATTCGGCTTACCATCAAGAGTATGGACAGTTACCCACGTCCCATCCTGTACTTCAACCTTGATCTCATAGTTACCTTCTCTTCCCCTACCGAAACTGGTGTAAGCCGCTGTAGTCATATCTCCCTCCTTCAAGTCTCAATATTCTAACATATAAAGGATATTTTATTTGCACCCTGTTCTTGCCCCCAAGTCTGGCCCCACATACAGCATCAAGTTATGCACTAAACCAGGGTGCTCTGAGCTTCTCGATTATACAACAGCAATCTTGACGGAGGCAACGTCCTATATTGTGCCACGAATATTGGCGTACGTCAGGTAGCTGTCAATACCCCCCTCCTAAGCACTTAATGGCGTATAATCCTCATCTTCTTCCGTCTGCAAGTGACATCTTCCCTAATCTTCTGTTTTCAGGGCATAGGGGTTTCCAAAAATCGGCGGATGGTTTCGACCATCTCCTTTGCTTGGACAATTTTGACCCGCCTATCGCCACCTTCGATTATGCCTACGGTACTTTCTGGGATAAGGGCGCTCACTTCATGGGGGCGCTTAGTGTACCAGTTTGGCCCCTCGCCTGTTACGCCAATGACCAGCGTTGGCGCCTTAATAAGCGGCAGACGTGGGTTGGGCTCATAGCTAAAACTAATGTTTACATCTATCGCTTTCCATCGTGGCCCGGCTCTGAGGGCGTCTATCGTATACCCAGCCACAAACTCCAAGTCCTCTTCAGTAAGTCCATCCTTTCCACCCCCAGGCACCCCTGCTAGGAAACGCTGCCAGAGCCTGGAGCAATGGGACCCGTCCACCACTTCTGCCTCCAAATCCCGCCCCTTTGTCTCCTCCAGGCGAGCAACGCGTTCCTCCGTGTTATTCCAAAAGGGCAAACCGTCTATTATCAGTCGTGTTACCCGCTCAGGCCACCTTACTGCCACCTCTACCGCTATGGTGGCGCTTGTACGATTACCAGCAAGATTGGTTTTGTCAATCTGCAATGAATCCATGAAATGTACGACGCTCTCGGCGTAATCCTCTACCCTGAAGTCCCGTGGAGGCGGGTCCGAGTTCCCAAAGCCAAGAGTATCCATTGCGATCACCCGGTGAGTCTTCCCTAGGAGAGGAATCATCCGAGCATAGGTTACCCAGGATCTGGGACTCTCGTGGAGGAGAAGCACGGGCTCACCTGTGCCCTCGGTGACGTAGTGCACCTGCCCCTCGGGTATGTCCGTATACGCTCGTTTCATTGGGACTATCCTCCCCTCACATTGATACTTAAAAAGTTATTGGTTTCCAAACAGAAACTCAAGGGCTACTCTACTAAACTCCTCTGGGTGATTCTCATGAGCTCCCCCAAACCCTCCTCCTGGAAAAACCTTGATAATAGAGCCCTTGATCCCTTCGTTAGCTCGTTCTCCACCAAACCGCGCCAGTTCACCCTCTGAGTAGAAAAGAAGGGTAGGTGTTTTGACCCTGGAGCCTGCTATCTCTACATCGTAGTTGGTGTTTGCCTCCTGACAAAACCGTAGCCAGAGGGGGCTCTTGCTCTTGATCTCCTCCCTCTTCGCCCAAGTCTCACGATCAATGCTGGGAAATTGCTCGCTCACCTCTTCCCAGGTCATCGAGGGTGGCACGGGTATGTCGAATGAGGTCACGTCTGTGAAAAAAGGCTTAAAATGGGACTCAAAATAAGCTAGCCCCCTTTCACTGTCCCAATAAGGCAGCCCGTCCAGGACCATCTTTTTCACTCGTTGAGGATAACTCCCTGCCATGTCCACAGCTACCATGGACCCTGTGTGATCCCCGAGTATATCCGCCTGCGCGATACCAGCGCTGTCCAGCACGTCCACAATGGCCTTTGAGAAGTCCTCAATGGAATATCTTCGAGATGGGACGTCGGAGTGGTCGAAACCAGGCATATCTATGTTATAGCAGGTAAAGTTGTTGGCAAACTTGTCGATGACTTTTCTCCAGCACCACCCGCTTAATCCTACAGGATGGAGGAGGATCAAAGGCTCTCCCTGGCCTATTTTGTAATAGTAAACTCTCCCATCCTGTCGGGATACGAAGTGCTCTGTGCCTTCCTTTGAGCTTCCCATTTATCCCTTAGCTGACCTCGACTTTACTGCTGATTTGGGTCAGAGTAAGCCTCAGGGCTATCTCCCCAGCGCATACCCAATGTTCCCCTTGGGAGAGGCGCCACCCATAATGACGCCTCGGGCTTTGTCGTAGCGAATGCCCATCACCTTGCCGTTGGACCATCCCCCAGCCACGACAACCTCGTGCCCGCGCCGTTCTAGCTCCTCGATTACCTTTTCAGGAATGCGGTCCTCTATCATCACACGCCCAGGATAGGCGGGTCTTGGGTAAAAGGAGGAGGGGAAATGCACCGAGTGGACACTGGGCTCATCCAGAGATTCTTGGATGCTCATTCCGAAGTCTATGTAGTTGAGGAAGAACTGCAGAGTCCACTGGTCCTGGTTGTCGCCCCCGGGAGTTCCGAACACCATGAACGGGTCCCCATTCTTGGTAACCAGGGAGGGGGTAAGGGTGGAGCGGGGGCGTTTGTGTGGAGCCAGGGCGTTTGGACGTTGAGGATTAAGGTAGAACATCTGCCCTCGTGTACCCAAACAAAAGCCCAAACCCTTGATGACCGGTGAGCTACGGAACCAGCCCCCGCTGGGTGTAGCAGATACCATGTTGCCTTCATGGTCAACGGCGTCCAGATGGGTGGTGTCACCTGCGTGTACTTCTGTAGTTCCCAAGTCGCCGGTGGCATGCGCCACTACATTCAGATAGCGCCGATTGTCCTCAGCCACATCCAGGGTGGCGTATGTTGGCACACCACGTCCAACATCTCCTGGCCGTAGCTCTCGCGACGCCTCTGAGCTTATCAGACGGCGCCGCTCAGCCGAGTACTCTTCGGATAGTAGGGCGTCAAAAGGCGACTCGTCGAAAACAGGATCACCGTAGTAGGCTTCGCGGTCGGCAAAGGCTAACTTGGCACTTTCAATTACTGTGTGCAAGTAATCCGCTGTGTTGTGCCCAAGGCCCTCGAGATCGAAGCCCTCCAAGATTGCTAGCTGCTGGAGGAAGACCGGTCCTTGAGTCCACGTAGGACACTTGTGAACGTCCAGACCCCGATAGTTAAAGCTCACTGGCTCCTCCACAGTGGCGTGCCACTCAGCCATATCTTCGTAGGATAGCAACCCGGCGTGAGCTCTCCCGCTGGCGTCTTTCACTGGGTTGTTGGCCACGAAATCGGCAACGCGCTCGGCGATCTCTCCTTTGTAAAAAGCGTCTCTCGCCGCTTCGATGCCTGCAACGCGCCCCTTATTCTGAGCAGCGGCCTCGGCGCGGCACATCAATTTCAGTACGTTGGCCCAGTCTGGATTTCGGAGCAGCTCCCCTACTTGTGGGACCCGACCACCTGGACTATACACCTCACCGCTGGTCGGATACAGCTCAGTGAATATCTGTAAATACTCTTGAATCCTATTATGTAGCTCTACGTATACTGGGAACCCGTTCTCAGCCAACTCTATGGCTGGCTGAAGTATCTGGGCGAAACTCATGGTCCCGAAACGTGCAACCGCGATGGCCCATGTATCAACCACTGAAGGAACGCAGGCTGGCAGATAGCCGTCACCAGGGATCAGGTCTATGTCGTGCTCACGACACCAATCGATGGTGAAGGCCCTGGGGGACCAACCCATCCCGCTGACGGCGAAGGTTTTTCCCTCCTTGGCTGAGTAGATCAGCGTGGGCACCTCACCCCCAATACCGTTGCTTTGGGGCTCCAGTATATTGAGGCAGAAGCACATCGTTGCTGCCATATCGATGGCGTTCCCACCCTGCTCCATAATTCGAAACCCGGCCGCACTAGCCAGGTAATGACCCGAGGTGACCACTCCATGGGTTCCCATGATAACGGGACGTGTTGTAAAGGCTGCCATGTATCTACCTCCTGGGCGAACATTCCACCTAGCTGGGTCAAGAGATGACACTGAGTCAAATTCACCGCTATGTTACATCATGCCTCTCTGAAAGAACACCCATCCATACCTTTTGCTTGGCATATCACATCCATTAGCAGTCGGTGTTACAATTGGCAGCATTCTGAGCAATATACGATACGAGAAGTTCCCTAGCCAACGAGGCTAATGCGACCAAAAGTCCTTTGATGGGAGGAAGGATGAAATACGACGTTATCGTAATTGGAGCTGGCTCCGCAGGGTGTGTCCTGGCTTCACGTCTCTCTGAGGACCCACGACGCTCGGTATTGCTACTGGAGGCAGGGCCCGACTATCCCAACCTGGAGGCCCTCCCCGATGACCTGAAGTACGGCTACATCAATAGTGCCTCCATAGCGGGTGCTCTTCACAACTGGTCATTCGTGGGCACAGCCACTTCCCAACAAGCCCAGCCAATGGAAGTACCACGAGGTAAGGTGGTCGGCGGCTCCAGCGCCATCAACGGCCAGGTTTTCTTGAGAGGTGCCTCTGAAGACTTCGACAGTTGGGCCTCCTGGGGCAACGATGAGTGGGCCTACCTCAAGGTACTTCCTTACTTCAGTAAGCTGGAAACAGACATGGACATACGTGACGACTTTCATGGCTCCGACGGCCCCATTACCATTCGTCGTCACATGCGGGAGACGTGGCTGCCTTTCCAGACGGCCTTCTACGAGTCCTGTGTGGCAGCAGGTTTCTCCGAAAATCGGGACATGAACAACCCTGAGGCCACAGGGGTGGGCCCTGTTCCCATGAACAACCCCGATGGTATACGAATGAGCACTGCCCTGACCCACATTAATCCCAACCGCCATAAGCTCAATCTAACCATCAGAGCCAATGTGCTGGCTACTCGTATCCTGTTCAATGGTGAAAAGGCGATAGGAGTGGAGGTAGAGAGCGGTGGCGAGAACTTCGTTGTAGAGGGAGAGGAGATAGTACTAAGTACCGGGGCCATAGCCTCGCCACAGCTGCTGATGCTCTCGGGCGTGGGGCCAGCAGACCATTTGCACAGTTTGGGAATCCAGCTTGTGCATGACCTGCCAGGAATAGGCCAGAATTTGAGAGACCACCTGACAGTGGGAGTACGGGTGAAAGCAAAAGAGGGATTCTCCCAGGACCCCAATGATCCAAGGACTCAGACCTGCCTTTGGTACACTGCTGATGGTTCGAGCATTCCCAACGACATGCTACTCCTCCCTAACTCTTTCTCTTTTCCACCAGGAGGTGATCCCCTCAAGGCAGAGGGGATGGTACTAAACCTCTCTCTCAGGCTGGCCCTTGGGTCCGGCGAGCTGCGGCTTACCTCCACCGACCCCCACATGCAACCGCATTTAGACTACCAATACCTCGGGGACCCCTGGGATCGACAACGAATGCGTGACGGTGTACGTCTTTGCGTTCAACTACTGGATCACGAGGCCTTCCGCGACGTCATTGCAGGCCTGATCACTCCCACTGAACGCGACCTCTCCTCCGACGAAGAGTTAGATGCCTGGATGTTGCAGAACGTAAAAACTCCCCATCATATCTCTGGCACCTGCAAGATGGGGCCCCCATCGGACCCTCTGGCCGTAGTTGACCAATATTGCCTGGTGCATGGGCTAAAAGGACTCAGGGTGGTAGATGCGTCGGTAATGCCCGATGTCGTTCGGGCCAATACCAACGCAACAACCATCATGATCGCTGAGCGCGTCGCCGATTGGATCAAGTGAAATCCGCTCTCATCGGAAGAGTCAAGAGAGAGCATTCACCATAGATTAGAATTAAGAAGGAGGAGATATGCACATTGTAATTTCGCCCACCCAGACAAAGCCGGAACATCGAGAAGAGTACATAGAGGCCTTGGTCAATGACGCCCGTGGCTCAGTGAACAACGAGCCAGGTTGTCTTAGATTCGACGTTATTCAGGACAGTGAAGATCAAAATAGGATATGGGTCTATGAGATATATAAGGACGAGGCAGCTTTCCAGGCCCATCTTCAAGCACCCCATCTCCTTACCTTTCGAGAGATCGCCAAGGACTGGCGCGACGAAGCGCCCAAGGGTGCGGGCAGGGGTAGCTACAACATCTGGCCCTCCGACTCAGAGTGGAAATAAAACCTCTTTGACAGAGCGCTTAAGCATCCAGAAGAGATTCCAAGTCGCAGATTGAGCTGACGCCGTTTTTTGGAGATCCGCTACTTAGCAGGTGCCACGATGCCGATTAAGTTTCTATGGCTCTGACTAAGTTATGAGCCAACGATGGGTTGTCCACTGGTATCAACGGGCTGGCCAACGGTGGGCCTGCGTGGGCGCTTAAGAGTCCAGTAGAGTAGTGACGCCAGTATATAAAAGAAAGCAACAGGGATCAGGGCCCCACGGTAGCTCATAGTTCGGTCATAGACCCACCCAGCAAAAGTAGCGGAAGGCAGGGCGACAACGGCCTGGACTAGGGATATGCCACCCCGTAGGGTAGCGAACCTCTTGCGTCCGAAGAAGTCCCCAATGATGGCCCAGGTCGCTACGTTGCCGGTCTCGGACAGGGCGAAGAAGAAGACGAACAGGACACCTGTCCACACGCTACCTTCCTTCCCCAACAACAGAGCCATTACTGCTCCTATGCCCGCCAGGGTGGTCACAGCGGGCACCCTTGCCAAAGACCACCGGTCCGCGCCAACCATCCCCCAATAATCGGGCGAAGAATGACTTGGACAAAGGCAAATAATCCCACAAGCAGGGCTGCGGTCTGTTCTTCCAGGCCCCTCCATACCATCAGTGGCACCATGTGGACTGTCAAGGCCGTCTTGGGGAAGAGCCTCGATCCCATGGACAGGGCCAACTGCCAGAAGGCCCAGGTGCCTATGGCCTCCCGGACTGTGAAGTCCTCACGTTCGCGGGTCGGCAACGGAGCCTCGGTAGTCATAGAATCGGAAGGTATGAGTGGCTCTTCGGGCGGCTCTCCTTCAAGTCTAAGCCCGAATCGACCGAAGGACGGCCTTGGGGACAGCCCTTGAAGAAGCGAGCGGGTGCTCCTCTGAATCTGGGATAATGGTTTTGGAACAGAAACCCGCCCGGAAACAAGGAGCACCCAATAGATGCTGCCACAGAACAAACCCGACCGTATCCGCATCCTCTTTGACGACCATCGCCTGGTGGCCAATGCCGGCCTGCTCCTGCCGGCCACCCTAGCCCGGCACCTGGGCCTGCGGGAACTCGTCGACCATCACCTTGACCTCGGCGGAGCGCCGGGACGGGCGAACACTGGGGACAAGATGCTGACGCTGGTCGCTTCCGCGCTGGCAGGCGGCGACTGCATCGACGACGCCGATGCGCTGCGCGCTGGTGGGACGGGCGGTGTTCTAGGCTGCGTGGTCAAGGCGCCATCCACCCTGGGGACCTTCCTGCGCAGCTTCCGGTGGGGGCATGTCCGTCAACTCGACCGCGTGAGCCGCCAGTTGTTGGCCCGGGCCTGGGCCGCTGGGGCCGGACCCGGCGACTCGCCCCTGACCATCGACCTGGACTCGACCATCTGTGAGACCTATGGACTGGCCAAGGAGGGAGCGCGCCACCACGGCTATACCGGCGCCCGCGGCTATCACCCGCTGCTGGCCATTGCCGCCGGCACCGGCGAGGTGCTGATGTCCCGGCTGCGCGAGGGCCGGGCCAACACCGCCCGTGGCGCCGCCCACTTCCTGCGTGAGACGGTGGGGCGGGTGCGCTACGGCGGGGCCAGGGGACAACTCACGGTGCGGGCCGACAGCGGCTTCTACGCCCACACTGTCGTTGCCGCCTGCCGGGAAATGGATGTCCGCTTCTCTATCACCATCCGCCAGCGCGCCAGCCTGCGGGACCTGATCGAGGCGATACCAGAGGAGGACTGGACTCCCATTCCCTACTGGATGGACGGCGCCGCCGATGTCGCCGAGACGACTTACACCCCGTTCCAGGCCAAGCCGGAAGCCGCGCCGGTGCGGCTCATTGTCCGGCGGGTGAAGCCGACGCCCGGTTCCCAGCTCGCCCTCTTCGCCAGATACAGCTATCACGCCTTCATCACCGACCGCGATGGGGAGACGCTGGAACTGGAGGCCGATCATCGCCGCCACGCCGAGGTCGAGAACGCCATACGCGACCTCAAGTACGGCGTCGGGCTGAACCACATGCCGTCGGCGCGGATTGGTCTGGGCGAGCGGACCGTGATCACCAAGACCCTCAGGCGGCGGGTCTTCGCTCTGGTGGGACGGATCACCCGCTCGGCGCGCCGCCTCACTTTGCATCTCCCCCGGCGCTGGCCTTGGGAAACCCAGTTCAGTCGCGCCTTGGCCCGGCTGCAAGCCATTCCGTTCCCGGCCTGACGGCCAACCTGCAACTGACCCAACGTCCCCGCAATCTCTCGCCATCCCGCGCATCGCAACTCCCGCATAGGGCCTTAGGGGCCCTGTGCGGCGACTCAAGACCGTCCGCCGGCCTCCCATCTACCCCAAGACCCCAGGCCATCTCCCCTGTAGCTCCCTCACCCACCCCCTTCCGCTGTCCTCACGCCGTCCATCGGTGTCCTTCGGTGGATTCGGGCTTAGCCCCATTGACTCTGGGGAATTGCGGATAAGCAAAGCTAGAGGGGAAACCACGGCCAGAATGAGGACACCAGACAGGAGGGCAGCCTCACGCCACCACACGTTAAGAACCACCAGAGCGATGAGGGGCGTGAGCAGGGCACCACCAATCTCTGTGCCCACGTGGATGAGGTTCATGGCCAGAGCACGTCGGCGGGAGAACCACTGGTTGATGACCGCCATGAATGGGTGAGTGAAGCCAGCAGAGAAGCCCAGCGCCAGCACACCTATGAAAACCAACAGGAACGTAAAATAGCTGTTAGTAAAATAAAGCAGAATGAACCCCAGCCCCGCGAGCACTACACCTATCCTGACCATAAACCGGGGACCAAACCGATCCACCAGGTATCCCATTAGAGGGCCGTCAAAGCCGCTCTCTAGGCTCCGTAAGGCAAATACAAAGGAGAGCGAGGTACGGCTCACGCCAAGGTCGCGACTGACAGGGAGAAAATAGACAGCGAGCCCGTTACTGTATAGGCCACCCTGTAAAAACCGGCTGACAGCCGAGATGACGACGATCCGCCAACCGTAATAGATGCCCCTGGTCTTCTTAGTGAGACGCTGTAGCAACTTTGTAGAAAGGTCCTTTACCTTTTCCGATGTTTACATCCTACGACAAACACCGCATCTGTTGGGGTCATGGTAGCAATGGCTCGGATGTACCGTCAACGCCATCCTGCCCTCGTCAACTCAGTTTCCCATTTCAAGTGGGACGGTTGCACTATCCTCCCACAGGTTTGGCACCACTGCTAGAGAGCATCGTCAATACCTTTCAGGTCTGGGATAGCAGCTATACTGATAATAGCGAATCCTCGATCACACTCTTGAAAATGTGTATTGGCTACACTAGAATAACCTTGCTTAAGATGAGTCTCATTAAAGAGCTTTGTGTAGAAAGGAGCTAGAGGTATGGGGAGCAAAGACGATATTGCGTTGATGGCTCACCTGATGCGGCGCGCTAGCTTCGGAGCAACGCGGGAAGAGGTGGAGGAACACGTTGCCAGGGGTTACGAAGAGACTGTGGAGGAGCTGCTTCACCCCGAGGAAGTCTCTCCTGCGGACGAACAGTTCCTGTTCAGATATCAGCCTTCAAGTATGTTTCCTGGTGAAGTGCCCCCCTCGTACAACATGAACTGGATGTACCACTTGCTCAATACTGAGCGCCTCCTAGAGGAGAAAATTGCCCTCCTCTGGCATCAGATATTCGCTACTGGAAACACCAAGATACAAAACGGAACCGATATGGTAACGCAGATTGCCATGTTCCGCCGCCACGGCATGGGCAGTTTTCGCGATCTGGTGATTGAGGTGGCCAAGAACCCTGCCATGATCTTCTGGTTGGACAACAACGAGAATCACAAGCACGCGGTCAACGAAAACTGGGGCCGGGAGCTGCTGGAGCTGTTTTCCATGGGCGTGGGCAACTACACCGAGGTGGATGTAAGTGAGGCCTCCAGGGCCTTCACCGGCTGGACCATGGCAGCCAGAATACCTAAATATCCCTATGGCCGCATCGCCTGGCCCAACTTTGAGTACAAGGTCGAAGACCACGACGATGGCGAGAAGAGCTTTTTGGGACACAAGGGCCCCTTCAACGGCGAAGACGTTATAGACATCATCATCCAGCAACCTGCCTGCGCCCGCTTCATCGCACGCCACCTCTATAACTTCTTCGTGGCCGACGAGCCCCAGGTGCCCAGCTGGTCTATAGAATCTCCTCGGGACCCTGAAGCCATAAACACTCTGGCGACGGTTTTTATCGAGTCCAAGTACGAGATTCGAGCCGTATTACGCACTCTGTTCAACTCCGACTTCTTCAAGGAGGCCCGCTTTGCCAAGATGAAGAGCCCCGCGGAGGTGGTGGTAGGGACCTATAAGATGGTGGGTGGACATAACTTCCCTGGGCTGGGATTTGGCCAAAAGTCCTTTCAGCCCAACTACATGGGCCAGGACCTTTTAGATCCCCCCAGTGTAGAGGGCTGGCACACGGGTCAGGAGTGGATAAACAGCGGCTCTCTGATGAATCGCATCAACTTCGTAGCCGACTTCGTGGGTGATATCAACCTGCCGGGGGTACGGTCCATCATCAACCGGCTCAGGGCCCGAGGGGATCTCACACCGGAGGCGCTGGTCGATGGCTGTCTGGAGCTTCTGGGTCCCTTGGAGGTCGAGCCCCAGACTCGCCAGCACTTGATCCATCAGGCAGAAGAGGGTGGAACGCTGCGTTGGGGCATGGAAGAGGAAGACAGCACTTCTGCAATAAGAGTCACCGAGATGCTGCAGCTTATAGTTGCAAGCAGAGAATACCAGTTTGCATAAGGGCATGGGAACTGAGCCTTAATTAAGCAGGTGCCCTATCAGTAAACTGAGCATTCTAGGGTGTCCCAAGGGCACACTGGGGGTCATCGCCGCAAATCAGTGATCTCTTTCTGCGTTCATCTGGCACAAATCCACAAAGGGAGAGCAAAAGATGCTCATAACTGTAGCTGCAGGGCGAGTGTACAACTTTAGCCACGCGGTGGGTTTCAGTGCGGCCGCGGGTGTGGGATTTCAATTCCCCCAAGCGATGACTATAGGTCGGGACGGGTCAGTGTATGTGGTTAGCCGGGGCAACGAAACCAACTTCGGCTCTCGAGTGGGAAAGATCACCATCGGGGCCCCGGGGGATGAAGAATATCTATGCGACTTTGCCAAATTTGGATACGGAGAAGCGGATATGCTTTGGCCCAGCGCTGTGGCCGTGGACGGGGAAGGGAACGTCTACGTCTCCAGCGATTGGCTTCATCAAATCTCAATATTTGATGAGAATGGCAATTACCTGGGCAAATGGGGCACACCCGGAGCAGAGGACGGAGAACTAAACCGTCCCTCTGGCATGGTCTTTGACCAAGAGGATAATCTGTACATCGTCGACAGTGCTAACAACAGGGTTCAAAAGTTCACCAAAGACGGCACCTTTCTGGCTAAGTTCGGCGAAGAAGGCAGTGGCCAAGGCCAGTTTAACTTTCCATGGGGTATCACCCTAGATAATCAGGAGAACATCTACGTGGCCGATTGGAAGAATCACCGTGTGCAGAAATTCACACCCGATGGTGATTTCCTGACCTCCATTGGCACCTTTGGATCAGGAGTAGGTGAACTGGACCATCCCAGCGATGTGGCCATTGATAATGATGGGGACATGTACGTATGTGACCGGGGTAACAACCGGGTGCAGATCTTTGCGCCCGATGGAGACATCATAACATCCTTAATTGGGGACACCCAGCAGATTTCCACGTGGGGCCAGCAACAGCTGGATGTCAATCCAGAGATCATTATCGCGCGGCGTAGGGTGAAAAATCCAGAACCTGAATGGCGCTTCCGCTATCCTACGGCGGTGGACTTTGATGAGGCAGAGAGTCGGATCGTGATAGCTGACTGTCAGTGGAGTCGCCTCCAGATCTATATCAAAGATAAGAATTACGTAGATCCCCAGTTTAACCTGTAGGTGTCATACCTTGCCGCTTAGATGATGTAGGCAGATACTGATGACCTCTTTCTCTCCATCCTATATCCCTGGCAGCTAGTGAGGATATCATTGTCTTCCAACCTTAAGCTGTCTGACCACTGCCTGGTTGATCATTTTACCTGGACGGGCCCACGGCCAAAGTTCACTCCAATTTGGGTTCTTCGGGGACCCCTGCTATATCTCGATAAGAAGATGCACTTCGGTGGGCTTAGGGGTGGACTATGGCGCATCCTAGGAGTCGACCGCAGTCCCAAAAACCCCAACGTCTGCAATCTTTGAGACATCCACTGGGAGGCCGGTGGCCTTTCCGAGATCACAGTACTCTTCGCAGACTGTCGGGAATTTACTACCTTGATGCATGAGCGGGGGCCTGAGGCAATGAGACCTCTCGTGGAGGAATTCTTCCACCGATGCATGGATATCGTAGTAAGCCAAGACGGGATCGTGGACTACTTCTTGGGTGACGCTGTAATGGCGCTGTTCAATGTGCCCATTCGACACGAGGACCACATCGCACGAGCAGTCAGGTCTGCTACCGAGATCCAATTAGCCGTGCCAGAGATCAATGCAAAGCTCAACGAGGTGGACATGCTCAAGGTAGGCATTGGCGTCAGCAGTGGCTTGGCCTACTGTGGAACGGTTGGGTCTACCGATTGCAAGGATTACACCGCTTTGGGTGACGCAGTGAACATCGCCTCCCGCCTTCAGGGGCAGGCCGCTCCAGGCGAAATCATTGTGGACGAGCCGGTTTATTCGAAGGTGGAGACCACCTTCCCCGATGCTCCAGAGCGTCTGCTAGAGCTTAAAGGGATAAAAACTCCGTTGCTGACCTACTCATTAATGTAGCCCGCCAGCGGCAGCGTGAGGACACAGTGCTAGGGATTAACGCCCCTTCCAGGAGATGCAGGTGACTCTCTCTAAATCTTTAGAGATGGCCTCGGCCGGAGAGGTCCCGAGTTCTGAGAGGGCTGCCCAAGTTGGACTTGTTATCCTTATGGCTGGACGCCTTTCGTTAATCGAACCTGTACAGCCTGGCGCAGTTGTCCCATAGAATCTTTTCCTTGCTCTTGTCGCTAATCTCCTGGCTCAGAAAATCCTCAATGGAATGAGGGAAACGTGAATCATCGTGAGGATAGTCGGTGGAAAACACGATGTTGTCATCCCCCAGTTCTTGGATCACACCTCCCAGATTGTGCTCATCGGATTCTATACCTATAAAACATTGTCGCCTAAAGTACTCACTGGGCTGGGCCTGGAGCTGTACCTCCTCGCCGTCTCCCAGTAATTCCCAGTACTCATCTAGCCGCCACAGCAACCAAGGCAGCCAACTACAGTTGCCCTCCAGAAAGGCCACCCGCAGCCTCGGAAATCGCTCCAACACCCCTCCCACCGTCATGCTCGCGATGACCGACATAAGCTCAATGGGGTTGTTAAGGCTCCTGATGATGGTCCCGCTGGGACGGCTCAGGAAGCGATTTATGACATTGTCCTCGCTATAGACAATGACACGAGGATGGAAGTAAATAGGCACCCCCAGACGTTCCGCCTCGGATCATAGCACGTCACAGGAGGGATCGTGGACATGACGTCCGTTTACCGGATTGGGCAACAGTTGTGCCGCTACCATCCCCAACTCCTCCACACACCGTCGCAGCTCTTGTGCAGCCAGCGCCGGATCGTGGAGGGTGAGCAAGGCCGCAGCCTGCATGCGTTTGGAGTCTAGCTGCCGGAAATCAGTGGCCCAGTCGTTCCAGGCTCGGCACAGAGCGAGAGCAAAGTCGGGTTCATAGGCATCGACGGTCACAACAGGCCAGGTACTGAAGAGCACGGCCACATTGATCCCCTCGGCATCCATGGCCTGGATCTGAGACACGGAATCGAAGTTGCGATCCACGTAATCCTTCAAGTCCTGCTTCCTCTGACGCTGGCGTTCATTATCTAGCGCACCGGAATCCAAGTTGCCCATTGGTCGTGAAAACGCGTGCCCATCTACCAGCAGAGGCACTCGACTAGAGAGAGGGAGTCATCGCACTTGGGTTCTGGGATACCCGATGCCTATATGCCTTCTCCAGATATTTGTCATAGAGGTCTGAAGGCTCAAAGACGTGTAAGTCACTATCTAACACGCGAAATGGCTGCTTTGCCATGACGTACCTCCGAACTTAACTTAAGACGGATTTGTCCAGATAATTTTAACACCTGGAAACGACCTTTTGTCTTCTTTAGTTGGAGTTGTTACTGAGTAACTAATTGGTGTGAGGTGTTGTAGCCCAGAGCCTGGTGGGGACGTACGGTGTTATAGGTCCACTCCCAGGCCAGGCGCTTCTCAGTGCTATTCCCAAATGGTAACTCAATTAAGATCAGCCGTCGGACCCGCTCTGGCCACTTCTAGGGCTAGTCAGCCCCCGCGCGCTCGCCCATAATATTGGATATTGATACGCCCAAAAATGACCGGGAAATTTTCATTTTGGGTGTCAAGTAATTGTACTTGTGTCAATGGAGGGATTGACGATGTCTAGATCGCATGGAAGGGATCAACTTGCAGACGCTTTGTTGGGTAAGATGGAAAAGGAAGTTTTGCTAACTTTACTCACCGACTATGACTCTAGTAAGTCTATTTCAGAGCAGGATGCCGAAGTCATCCTTGGGGCCGTACAGCGAGCGTCAAGGCGCAATGTCGCCGGAGAATACGCTGATGCCAAACAAAAGGTTAGATCCGCCATTGTGGAGTGGCTTGAGGTACTAGGCGCTTAGAAGGATTTCAAACTGATACACTACTTACTAGTCCAGTAGATCAGCAACACTCTACCAGTGTCACTAGTTATTATGAACGAGATCAGGCAGGCATCAGGAAGACCGTCGAATCAGAGATTTAAAGATTCAAGACCCGCGGCAGTCCGGTGGAGACGTGGAGTTAAGGCACGACACCATAGCTTGCCACAAAGCTAGACACGCCGAAGGGGAGCCTCCGCTCCCTCCTCATGGTGGGAACTTCTGGCTCCCCTTCAGGTTTCCTCTCTGCTGAGTGAATTCTATGTTGTACTGGATTCTTGGGCTGGAAGATGCCGCTTAGAGTAGGAAGTCTAGTCTCTCATCGCCAGCATTCATTCCAGGATCAGGATCCAGTTGAAGGGCTCCCACCAGCTTGGTTTTGAACTCGTCAAACAGCGCTTCGCCCTCAGGAGAGTCGACGCTGTCGATATCCTCGAACCTGTCCTTGAACTGCTCCAGTACGTGCGCGTCGACGGTGCCGTGAGGCATGCCGGTGAAGAACCCGGCGTCAAAGGTGGGCAGCTCGCCGGGGCCGAAGTATCCCTGGTCAGGAATCGCGTAGCCCTCTAGCGAGTGAGTGCCCTTACCCAGTACCTGACCCGTGGCCACGTAGTGCTCCATCACCGCCGGCATGCCGTATCTCTGGATGGGGCACACCTTCATGCACACCCCGCAGCTGTAGTATCGGGCCATTACCGGTCTGCAGCGCTTGTAGATCAGCTTGTTCTTCTCCACACCCCGCCACCATATCTTCTCCCGCATCAGGGCCCGACCGGGACATCGGTTGACACACACTTGGCATATCTGACAGAAGCGGTGAATGCCGTAGTCGATGGGCTGGTCGTAAATCACTTTGGCCTCAGTGGTAATGACCATTATCCTGGCTCGGGAGCCCAAGTGGGGTAAGAGAAGCTGCCCGTTGGCCCCCAACTGGCCCAGCCCCGCCTGTACGAACATGGGGATGTAAGCAGCGGCATTATCGTTTGGGCTGTGCACTTGTGCATGATAGCCCAGAGAGCGGATGAAGTCCGCCAGATCCAGAGCCACGGCGCCTTCAATCCTGTAGGTGCTGGAGTGGACTATCTCATCCGCAAGGCTGGGAATTGTCTGGGTGGGCTCGTATGCCTGCTCGTAGGCTAGGCAGACGGCGTGGGGGTATTTAACCCAGCTCTTTTTGCTGTGATAGGTGTAGTGATTGTCGTACTTAGCTATCGCTGCCTCGCTGAATCCCAGCTCGCGAGCCTTGGCCTTGATCTTGTCGGTAACATCTTCGCCCGTGGGCTTGGCTGTGGGCTCTATATCTCCGCTGGTATGAGCAGCCTCAACGAGGGGCCTATTAAGCTTGTCATGCTCCCTGCGTATCTCCCGGCTCTCGGGGTGGGCGTCCCGAATCCGGTTAGCCCAGTTTTGGGCCGAGCGCTCGCTGATTTGGATGGTCTCTATTGGATACTCACGGGTGTAGAACTCAACGTCCTCCTGGTGGATAGGGGCACCAGGCACTGTTACCAACTCCTCCGCAATCGGGATGTTTACGGCCGGGTCCTGTAGCCTTCTTCCAGGACGTTTTACGTAGTGACCGATCTTCAGCATAGCTTGCCTCCCCTTCAGTTAAGATAGGGCAGTTTGGACTCTACAGCCTCTTGCGCAGTATGTCAACATAAAATCCACGCAATTACCACACCGTTAACCGAGACTTGCTATCACTCCTCAAATTGGAGTTCTTAGCTGCCCCACATTTGAGGCCTCCATATCTCTACATGGCGACTTGATCTCAAGTTGAGAAAGCTCGATTAGCAGCTCTTATCTATCACTCATTGTCTATGCGCAAAATCGTCACAATCCCAAGCCGGGCTTCGCCCTCTTTTGATTCCACCACCTATGGAGACAGGTATCGAGTGTTGCTGTTTGAGAATAGGG
The DNA here is from genome assembly GCA_965248115.1 of Dehalococcoidia bacterium. Classification (GTDB taxonomy): domain Bacteria; phylum Chloroflexota; class Dehalococcoidia; order Lucifugimonadales; family CBDFII01; genus CBDFII01. Next base: position 277,101 of record CBDFII010000004.1, on the reverse strand, counting down.
TTTTCTGAACCAAGCGGTTATCGTAGTCCGCCGTCCACGAATGAGCCTGACTGTTGCTAGCGTTGAAGAGCGGGGTCTCAGCCAAGAAGATGCAAGGCGCGAACTCCACGATGGCTTTCTGAAGAGCAAGGCACAGCTCCTTCCGGCTCTCTTTGTCTGGTGCAAGCAGCATCTCCCGAAATCCATCCTCCAGCGCACCGTTGCCGACATAGAGAGGTAAGAATTTGGGGCCACCCGGTGCGGGTAGTATCGGGTTCAAGGGGGCATAGTCGTGGGCCAGGTCATAGAGGGGCTCGGTTAGGTCGTGAGCGCACTCCGGACGTAAACGTAGTGGAGGAACCCACCCTCTGGGAGCCGAGGCCATATCCTCCACCTCCACATCAACACCGATGAGTCCGTAGGCTATCTTCAACATCTCGGCAATGCGAAGCATGTCGGACCGCTGAGGTATATACAGCTGGGTCTTGAGCCCACCGGAATGTCCGGCCTGCCTCAGCAGCGATTTAGCCTTCCCCATGTTAGTATCATAGTTCCAGAACTGATCGGTGTACCAGGGGCTATAGGTCTTGAGCGCGCTTTTCCACGGACGGGCAAGGCCCAGAAATCCCTTCTGAAGAATCTCCTCGTAAGGCGTGGCGAAACTCAGGGCGTGGCGGACACGGATGTCGTCGAATGGAGGTGTGTTGTAGTTGATCTCCACCGAAGTATGACCTGCCCACGTACCAATAAGCCGCACATTCGACCTGTCCCTAATCTGCTGAACCTCGTCACAACGTAGGCCTACCAACAAAACAGGCTCCGGCCTATCCAGCATGCGGATCGCTTCGGCCCGGGAGCTAACCTTTTCTACTACCACCTCTCTGACCGGTGGCGGTCCATCCCAGTACTCGTTTCGGGCTCGCATCACCATCTGGTCCCCTTTGAAGTCCACAAGTGCAAAGGGACCGAATCCGGCTACGTTTCGAGACAGCCACTCCATGCCCCACGGGTCGTTCTCCGTTGTGTGCTTGCTTACTTCCGTAGCATCAACCACATTAGGCGTGACGAAGAACAGGTAAGCGGGGAAATGAGTATTTGGCCGGCGCAACGTGTAGCGCAGCGTATACTTGTCCAGTGGCTCCACATCCTGTGGGTCTCGGATGCCCGCTATTTGGCTCCACCGCCACTTGCCAAGGTTACCCACAGCGAAGGCTTTCCTGAATCCCCATTGTACGCTCTCAGCAGTGAGTTCATTGCCCCAATGACTGAGAACACCCCTCCTCAGCCGCACCCACCATGTTCCATCCCCGTTCTCTCCAAAGGCCTCGGCAAGCCTTGGCTTCATTGCTAGGATGTCGGGAGAGATAATTCCATCCCGGTCCAGACATGTAGAGGGCCCTGCAAGGGAATCGTAGCAGAGGGCCGAAAGCAAATATGTGCTAGGGTCCCCTCCTTTGTAGTTAGGATGATCGTTGTCAAACTGCGGGTTGACTTTCCATAGAGGAATTCGGAGAGGCTCTTGAGTGGACTTCACGGGGCCTCCTTCTCCTATGCATGTCTATTTAACTAAGGGATCAGCAGGTTTCTTGCGAGCCCCAGTCTGCGGTAGATGATTGAGAACTTACCCAGGTACTAACATATTTGCCGCAAATGCAATGTGGACTTAACAGGACAATATCAAGAACTTTCAGTCTGACGTTTCCAATGGCAGTTTAGGCTTTTTGATCGCCACCGTCCAGACTTGCCACACCTGGCCCTTCAGAAAATTTAGAATGCCAATACTATGCCGACTCTTCGCCCCTGTTATTAACGACATCATCATCTCCTGCAGGGGAACTAAAAGAATAGATATATGCTAGTACCTGCTTTCATTAAGTGGAGACACTATTCACACCCAAGTAGGTTAATACGGCGAATCCTAGTATGAGCTCTTGCCATGGGGCATCCTAAGCGCTAGATTAAGCTGTGTTACAATGGTTCTCACCAAAGAGGCTTGTGGCGAAAGGAGCTGGAGCTATGGCCGACACCGATATCGTTCTTATGGCACACCTTATGCGTCGTGCTGGTTTCGGTGCAAGTAGGGAAGAGCTGGAGCACCGGGTAGCCAAGGGCTATGAGGCAACGGTGGACGAGTTACTGAATGCCGAGAACGCTTCCCCAGCGAATCAGTGGTTCCTCTTGAGGTATCACCCGTCTGCTCTTAATCCTGGTGCTAATTCACCCTTGGGTCAAGGCAACTGGATGTATCACATGCTCAATACAGAGCGTCCCCTGGAAGAGAAGATGGCCCTCTTCTGGCATCAGGTATTCGCCACCGGAAACGCCAAGGTGGACAACTACCCCGAGGTACTGGCGCAGATCGCCATGTTCCGGCACTACGGCATGGGGAACTACCGCAGTCTGCTGTTGGAGCTGGCCAGGAATCCCGCTATGATCTTCTGGCTGGATAACAACGAAAACCACAAGCACGCAGTCAATGAGAACTGGGGCCGAGAGCTGTTGGAGCTGTTCTCTATGGGTGTGGGCAACTACACCGAGGAGGACGTGAGAGAGGCTTCTCGGGCCTTCACCGGCTGGACTATCGCCGCCAAGTTTCCACGGTTTCCTTATGGCCGAGGTCACTCATGGACCTTCGAGTACAAGCCCGAAGACCACGACAATGACGGGAAGGGCTTTTTGGGGCACACGGGCCGTTTCAATGGTGAGGATGTTATCGACATCATCGTTCAGCAACCCGCCTCCGCACGCTTTATCGCCCGCCACCTGTACAATTTCTTTGTGGCCGACGAGCCCCAGGTGCCTAGCTGGTCCACTGAGCCTCCTCGGGACTCTGAGGCCATAAGTATCCTGGAAAGGGTTTTCATTGAGTCGGAGTGCGAGCTGAGTCCCGTACTGCGCGTCTTGTTCAACTCCGACTTCTTCAAGGAGGCTCGATTCGCCAAAGTTAAGAGCCCCGCCGAGGTAGTCGTCGGCGCTTGCAAGCTGGTGGGAGGCCAGGAGTTCCCACGAGATGGTTTTACCCATGTAGCTTTGCAGCCCGGCTACATGGGACAAGACCTCCTCAACCCGCCCAGTGTGGAAGGCTGGCACACGGGTCAGGAGTGGATCAACAGCGGCTCTCTGATGAGCCGGGTCAACTTCGTCGCTGACCTGGTGGGCAACACCAGTCTGCCCGGGGTGCAGTCCATCATTAACCTGCTTAGGGCTCAGGGAGACCTTACACCAGAGGTGCTGGTGGATGGGTGTTTGGACCTGCTGGGTCCCCTGGACGTGGAGCCTGAGACCCGCCAGAACTTAATAGAGCAGGCTCAAGAGGGCGGGGTGCTGCGTTGGGACTCTGAAGATGGAGATGGCGCTTCTGCCCAAAGAGTGGCCCAGATGCTGCAACTTATAGTTGCCACCAGAGAGTACCAGTTCGCATAACTGCGACACTCTGAGCACGACTGGAGTGTCGCAGTAGTACACACTGTGGGACACTGACACAAGGCGGTAAGCCGAAGTGGAGCTACTTTGAGCAGAAGCAGCTTCATAAGAGAGGGAGTCAGAGATGATTACAACCGTAGCGGCAGGGCGAGTGTATAACTTTAGTCATTCGGTTGGGCGAGGACAGTCCACAGGTACCGGGTTTTCAAGGCCTACAGCTATTGACATAGGCCAGGACGGCTCCGTCTACGTGGTCAATCGCGGCGGGGAGCAAAATCCTGGTTCTCGAGTAAATAAGATGGCCATCGGAGCCCCGGGTGATGAAGAATTTCTATGCGAGTTCGCTTTAACTGGTGAAGAGGATGGGCAGGCGATTTGGCCCAGCTCTGTGGCTTTGGACGGAGAAGAAAATGTGTACCTCACGGACGAGTGGCTCCATCGCGTATCCATCTTTGATAAAGACGGCACTTTCTTGAGTAACTGGGGCACACAGGGGACTGGAGACGGTGAACTAAACCGGCCTTCGGGCATTGCCTTTGACCAGGAAGCTAACCTTTACATTGTCGATAGTCACTGCCATCGCGTACAGAAGTTCACCAAAAACGGCACCTTTCTGGCCACCTTTGGAGAAGAGGGAAGTGGGGAAGGTCAGTTTAACCTTCCCTGGGGCATCACCATAGACAACCAGGACAATATATACGTGGCGGACTGGGGCAATCATCGAGTACAGAAGTTCTCCTCCGATGGCGCCTTCTTGGCTAGCTTCGGCACTTTCGGGTCAGGGGTAGGGGAGCTGCACTATCCAACCGATGTAACTATTGACGGTGATGGGGACGTATACGTGGCCGATTGGGCTAACCACCGTGTCCAGATTTATTCTTCCGATGGAGATTTCATCACCTCGCTCATTGGCGACGCCCAGCAGCCCTCCAAATGGGCGCAGCTATCCATAGACGCCAATCTAGATGTCATGAAGGCACGACGTAGGGTCAAAAGCCCGGAGCCCGAATGGCGGTTCCTCTTCCCGACTGCGGTGGCCTTTGATAAGGCGAAAAGCCGCCTCATTGTTGCTGATTGTCAGTATTCTCGCCTCCAGATTTACATAAAAGACAAGGATTACGTGGATCCTCAGTTTAACCTCTAGATCCTGGCCAACGGTCTCGTCGACTTAACGATTGGAGATACGCCTTGGGGGGCCTACGGATGGTTTCCCCTTCTTTGTCTACGTGCCCTTTGGGTAAATGTGCCACCAGAAGTTCGAATCTCACTGGTGGGGCTCACTCGACAGTACTCGAACCTCCTGCGGTCTGGTCCTAGTGCCCCGGCTGAGGCAATTCTTGGCCGAAGGTTAGCCCACCAGCGTCTTTGCCTCCACTAGGGTCTTCTCCCTTTCTCGAAAGTTCAGTAATGCAGCCATCGACATCGAGCAGGCACAATAAAGTAAGGGGTGACTGACCTGCCCTGCACTATGGTGCCTTTCCAGGAGTTGACATTCTTAGTAAACCTTATTACGCTTCGCGCCATGCGAACACCTTTACATTTGCAGTACTTCTTTGTCTTAGGTGCTTTGCTGCTCGCGGCCTGCGTCCAGCCTACGCCTGCTCCCGTGTCGACACCTACACCGACACCGTCCCTCGTGCTAACACCTACGCCTTCTCCTACTCCAACCCCGACCGCAACACCTACCGCCACCGCTGCACTAGCACCGTCGCCCAGACCTACGCCTACCGCGACCCCTACGTCACCGCCACCCTCACCCGCATTCTCCGTCGACCGGGAAAGGGGCGCCGCACCCCTTATAGTCACCTTCACTGACGAGTCCACCGGGCTCATTACCTCGTGGGCATGGGACTTCGGAGACGGCGAAACTAATACAGGCCAGTCACCAACCCATCGCTATATCATCGCCGGCAGTCACACCGTGCGCCTTACGGTTTCGGGCCCCGGCGGGACTGACACAAGCATCATGCGCCACCTCATCACCGTGAAACCCGGAAAGCCAGTGAGTCTGGAGGTCTCCCCATCCAACGCTACAATTGCTATTCAGGAGTCAACTCAGTTCACTGGGGTTGCAAGAGACCAGTATGGCAACACCGTACCCAGCACAGTTAACTGGATCACTAGCGCCAGTGGAGGGTCCATAGACTCCAACGGTGTCTTCACCGCTGGTACAATAGCGGACACCTTCACCAACACAATAAGGGCGTCGTTACAGTCACCCAGTAGGGAGTTGGTGGCCACGGCGTCTGTTACCATCGAACCAGGCCAGTTGTCCACGGTGGAATTGGAACCGACTGAGGTCTCCTTGGAGATAGGTGCTACTCAGGCTTTCACGTTCAGGGCTTTTGACGAATTCGGCAACGAGATCTCCAATGCTCTAAACTCATGGACAGCACCGACAGGGGCAGGCACTGTCGATTCAAACGGGGTTCTTACCATTGGGACTAAAGCAGGGGCATTCGCAGTCGGCATCCGTGTGGATGTCGTTAAAGGAGCGGCCAGGGTTTCGGCGACTGGGGACGTATTCATCACACCCGACCCCCTTGCTTCTATCGACGTGCAGCCGTCTTCCATTGTCCTTGACAGGTATTTTCCCCAGGGGTTCGAAGCCACCGGCTTAGATGAGTACGGAAATGAGGGCCCTGAGCTTGCATTCCTCTGGGAGGCCGTAGGAGGAGACATTGACCAGGCGGGTGTATTCACGTCAGGCCGGCTTGGACGCCACGAGGTACGAGCTTCAGCGGCGCTTAGGGACAGCGCAGTCACTGGGTCAGCTACAGTTCGCATTCCAATTAAGCTCCACGATGCAGGGGGTGAGTCCCTCTCCATCAACAATGCCATAGCTGAGTTTATTATTGAGCACGGATATGGTTACTTGGTGGAACAAGTGCCGCGAGGCTATCCCGCCATGCAGGAGGCGCTTCCTAGGGGAGAGGTGCACGTCAATATGGAGGGATATCAGCAGAACATCAGGGACTGGTATAACCACGAGATCGCCAATGGGACCATCGAGAACCTAGGGATGACCTACGAGGACAGTCCCCAGTTCTTCGTCATCCCCCTATGTGGCCACGACCAGTACGGGATCAATACTGTCGATGACATGAAGCAGCATTTGAAGCTTTTCATAGACCCAGGAGACCCATCCAAGGGTGTCTTCTACAACTGTATCATTGGCTGGAACTGCGAGGAGATCAACACCGTTAAGCTGGAGGCCTACGGGCTGGACAAGTACTACAACAGCATCTCCCCAGAAACCGGCGAACGCCTGAGGGCTGTCCTGGCAGGGCACCAAGAGAACAGGAAGCCGGTCTTCGGCTACTACTGGGCCCCTACCTCGCTCATGGGAGCCTACGACTGGTGGGTCCTACAGGAGCCAGCCTACACCGAGCCATGCTGGGACTTGATCGTGGCTGCCCGTACAGACCCGAAGCTACGTCCGATCAGTGGGGCTTGCGCCTATGAGACGTTCCCTATAGACAAGCTCGTGTGGTCAGGCCTGAGAGAAGAGCTCCCTGACGTATGGGAGCTCCTCAAGAACATGAATGTGGGCCTGGAACAGCTCAACGAAACCACCGCGTGGGCCGCCGAGAACCAGATCGGGAATGACTGGCAGAAGGCCGCGATCCACTATCTTCGCACCTACATGGAGCGGGCGAAGAGTTGGATGCCAGAGGAGAACTGGGAAAGGGTGAAGGAGGCTCTGGACGAGGCAGGCTTGCCCTAGCACCAGCCCACGCTCATTCTACCGAGATGGGATTGCGCTAGGACCTTCCCCTCCCCGGCTACAAGTTGGCGCTCGCCAGTAGACGAGAGCGGGATTATTTTCGCATGGTACTCCTTTGGAAGCAACGGGACCATCGCTGTAGGTTTACGCTGAGTGCTCAGATGCGATTCCCCTGACTGATTGCCTTCCCGACGCCTGCTGACTGGAAATCCGCCTTGCGAAGTGGCAAATTGGCCTACCGATGGCGGTACACTTCATGGTTGCCCGTTGAATACGGGGCTTTCACGTCCCAGTCGCTCCACAAAGCTCCGCAGAGCATCGAAGTAGTCCTCGCCTCCCACCCGGTAAGTGTCGTTATGACCCGCACCATGTATAGTATAGAATTGCTTGGGCTCCTTGGCTGCATCGAAAAGCTGCCTTCCTGCCTCTATCGGCACAATATCATCCTTCTCTCCGTGTAGCATTAGCACAGGAGCGTCCACGGTAGCTATCTTGGCCTGGGTATCGTATCGCGTCCGCAGAAAGGGCCATATGGGGAAAAAGGGATAAGCCCGGCGGGCCATATAGGGTACGGAGGGGAAGGCGGACTCTAGAATTAGGCCATCGGGTAGATGATGGATCGCCATCTCAGCGGCCACCGCTGCCCCGAGAGACCGACCAAAATAGATGACCCGCTCCGAGGAACCATCTTCCCTTGAGCCAATATATCTGAGGGCGGCCTCAGCGTCTAGATAGGTACCCTGCTCGGAGGGTCGGCCCTGACTACGACCGTAACCACGGTAGTCGAACAAGAAAACGCTTACACCCAGCTTGTTGTGGAGAAGTTTCAAGTTATCCAGGCGGTGGCTAATGTTGCCCGCATTACCGTGCAGCCAGAGAAAGGTCACCCTACGCTGCCCCGGCACGAACCAGCCATGGAGGCGCACCCCGTCGCTGGCAATAAAGGTGACCTCCTCGTAAGCCAATCCGAATTGGGAAGGATCGGCCTCCAGATCCCTCTCTGGAAAGTAGATGAAGTAGCGCTCTATCATCCCGGTTCTGATAGCAGCGATAGAAAGGACCGCTACCAACGCAATGGCCAATATAAAATACGTGAGCACACGAGGTAAGAAAGCGTCTGCCCAGCCTGGCACCATTGGTATCGTATTGTACCGCAAAACCCTTGCTCGCGATTCAAGTTGGGCCTGTGCCACTCTGAGGGTGAGATGCGACAGTCCAGTCGAGCCGGGTTTATCAGTGAACTCCAATCAAAGGGCGAACTACGTGGTGGAGGATGACCTAACTAGACCTTTATACATCTATGCTCTACCTGGCGGGAGATCTTGTCATCAGACTTTGCGAAAAGGGTCAGCTGGTGCTCATCGTAGAAGGGGCAAAGGCTCTAATACTCCCTGCCTACATTCTTGAACTTGACCACCAACGTGCCTAGCAGCTTAACCATGCCCGTATCCAGGGCTTTGCCCTTTAATGCAAAATATTCTTCCTCAGACTTCCAGAGGATCCTCCAGATCTACAGTTTGTGTGACCATGAAGACTTCCCGTAACGTAAGGAAAAGTCGCTCGGACTTGGTAGAGCTTCGTTGGCGTGATCTTGACCTCACCATGCTAACTCTGTCAGTGTTCCAGGTGATGCATCGTCTCAAAGGTGGGCAAGTAACATTTCAGCAGCCGAAGACGGCTAAAACACGTCGACAGGTCGCCCTCTCTCCCTCATGGGAACTGGCTCTGCGAGTACACCACCAGAGGCAACAACGTTAAAGTTTGATGAAGAATTAATCCAGCCTATTTTGCGTACCAAAAAGCACTCGGTTTGGATTAGTGGTTAGCAAAATCAAAACCCGTTGTGCCCCAAAACTCCGTGGAGGTCCTAATTTGTATTTGTGCTGGCGGAGAGGGTGGGATTTGAACCCACGATCCCTTTTGAGGATACCGCTTTTCGAGAGCGGCGCCTTAAACCACTCGGCCACCTCTCCTCCTTCGACCAGCATATATCGCTCATGTGCGTATTTCAAGCACAAAAGGCGCTTAACGATCTAGGTGTTGTTTTTCACAAAAGTGTGCGCTATATTGTGCTTTAAGGCCTTGACATATACAATTTGCATGCCTAAGATAGTTCGAGACTTGTTCAGATATATAGATACGTAGGGAGCCTGGTGGATTCCGCCAGCCGACCCCCCGCTCCAGAGACGGGTTGTGATAAAGGAGGTTCGATGAGGCAGATCTTGAACAGCAGACTTACGGTTTTAGTAATGGTGGTTATTATCATCTCATTAGCTAGTGGAGTGGCCTGGGCGAGTGGTAGCTCCTCTCCCAGTAGTCAGGCTAGTGATTCTGGAGCGGGTCTCATTGTGCAACCCCTGACGGTGGTGGCAGGCAGCCCTTCGTTAGACATTCTCGGATCAGGCTTTGGGCCCTCCACCCCGGTCTTCGTGCAGATAATCTTAGATGAGACATTCAAAATGTCGGTCACGGGCGTGTCCAGTAATGCTGCTGGTGCTTTCCATAAGAAGGTAACGAGTACCGAGGCTGATCTTGTACCAGGAGTGTATACGGTGCTGGCGATAGGGTTGGAGGGTGCAAGGGCATCGGCACCTCTGCTAGTGGTGGAAGAAGCAAAGTAGCGTCTCTTCCTTCTCTGGTTGACTAAGAAAACGGTAGACTCTTTAAAGAGAGTCTACCGTTTTCTCATTGGAGAAAGTATCTCTAGTCTTGCTTCGCTACCCTGGTGACTCTCAGCCTTCTTATTCTCCGTCCCACCAGCGAAACGACTTCGATTCTTAGTCCTCCATAGTTCACCTCATCGCCCATTTTGGGAATTTTCCCAAGGGAAGCGTAGACTATGCCTCCTACCGTGTCCACATCCGCCTCCTCGAAGGTGGTGGAGAAGAGGTCACTAAGATAGGAGAGGGTTATCCGGGCATCCACAAGTAGGTCGCCGTCGCCCACGGGTACCACTTGAGGCTCGTGATGGCGGGAGAACTCGTCGTCTATCTCGCCCACGATCTCTTCCAACAGGTCCTCCAGGGTAACCAGTCCCTCAGTACCACCATATTCATCCACTACGATGGCCATCTGAATCCGTCTCTCTTGGAACTCCTGGAGTAGTTCGTCCAAACGCTTGGACTCGGGGATGAAAAAGGCTGGCCGGAGGATACTTTGGAGAGGCGGTGACTCCTGACCGTTGGCCAATAGGGGGAGCAGGTCCAGGGAGTGAACAACTCCCTCAATTCGGTCGATGGTCTCTCTGTAGACTGGCAGGCGGCTGTGCCCACTCTCTACCAGCGTATTGGCCACTTCCCTGAGGGGAGTCTCCACCTCAACGGCTACTACGTCCACCCGGGGCATCATTACCTCACGGGTTGTGGACTCGTCCAGGCGGAGAATTGAGCGGATCATTAGCCGTTCCCTGGCGTCTAGAAGGGACTGCTCCTCTTCGGTCATCACTGGGCCGTTGTCGGCAATCGTGGCCGCTAGGGAGTGAGAGTTGGATGTGGTGCTCGCCTGCAGCTTTTCTTCATTGATCCTTTCATAGGGCTCCCTTCTTGCTCTATGCCACCCTTGAAGCCACGACAGAGGGCGTGTGAGCCTGATGATGGGTTTCGGGTATCGTCGGGCCAGAACGGAGAAAATACCTTCTAGGAATAATAGCGCAAGGAGGAGGGCCAATGCAAGTAGGGCAATCGTCAACCACCAGAATGAACCGAGAGAGAATAGCAGCACCAGCCCCGAAAGGGCGCAAGCCAGCACCGCAGCCAGCTTTAAGAGCGAGAAAGGACTTGAAAGGGTACCGAGGCTGTTTAGGGAGAGGGGCGTGGAACTGTTGGCCGTGCGTGCTGCGTCGGCCACGTTGAGGAGGCTGTATAGAAGTAATGAGCCGATTAAAGCGAGTAAGGGTGATAAACTACTTTCGTCCACTGTCCTTCACCCGTAGGGTCCAACTCCCACGGTCCTTATTAGGGCCGAGGGGAGCTATTTATGACCTGGGGTTTTTCTTACCTCCCTTACTTTTTATTCTAGCAGGGACTCCTACCGCTAGTCTATGGCTTGGAACGTCCCTGGTGATGACAGACCCGGCCGCGGTGATGGCACCCTCACCCACGGTTACTGGTGCCACCAGCATAGTGTCGGAACCGATGAAGGCGTTATCTTCTACTACGGTACGCTGCTTGGTGACACCATCGTAGTTGCAGGTAATCATGCCGGCGCCCAGGTTGACGTGGGCGCCGATGGAGGCATTGCCTACGTAGCCGAAGTGGCCCATGACAGTGCTCTGGCCCAGTCGGCTACTCTTGATCTCAGAGAAGTTGCCTATTCGCACTCCTCTCTCCAGATATGCGCCGAGGCGCAGATGGCTAAAGGGGCCTATATCAACCTGCTGCTCCAGGATAGCTCCTTCTAGGATAGATGCTACTATCTTGCAACCCTCGCCGATGGTGGAGTCCTGGATGAGTGCGCCCGGGCCCAAGGTGCACTGAGCCCCGATCTTGGAGTGACCTAGAATTAGGGTGTTGGGGTATATAACCGTGTCCTGGCCAATCTCCACCGTAGTATCGATGATGGTGGTGGCTGGGTCCAGCATGGCAACCCCTTGTAGCATCCAGTGGTTTAGAATACGCTGGCGCAGCGCTTTTTCCGCCTGGGCCTGTTGAAGGCGATTGTTAATGCCCAGCACCTCCTCAGGGTCGGGAAGCTGGAGGGCCTCTACCGGGGTATTCTGGGAAGCAGCCAAGGCGATCAGAGAGGTGATGTACTGTTCCCCGTTGGCGCTGGGAGAGATGAGGCCTAGGTTCTCGTGCAACCAGGATCTCCTAAAGCAGTAGACACCGCTATTCACCTCGGTGGTACCATTTGTGGAGGCCTCTGAGAAAGAGGCCTCCACTACCGCTACTACACGCCCATCGCTATCCCGCACTACACTCCCCATATCAGTGTTATTGGTCATTGGGGCTGTGAGTAGGGTCACGCTGGCTTCGGATTCGAGGTGAAGTGAAATAAGGTCTGCGAGGCTGGACAGCTTTACTAGGGGAGAATCTGCACCCGTTACCAGTAGATGTTCCACCACCCCCTTGAGCTGAGAGACGGCCTGCTGGAGGGCGTGGCCAGTACCAAGGGGGCTCTTCTGAAGTACATACTCTACCGAGTCTTCAAGGAGAGCTTTAACGCCTTTTCTATTTTGGGAAGAGACGACGACCAAGGGGTGCTCTATACCCACCTGTTTAAGGGCGTCAACTGGGTAGAGTAGCATCGCCTTGCCGCAGACCTGGTGTAGCACTTTTGGTGTCCTGGACCTCATACGGACACCTTTGCCCGCCGCCAGAACCGCCCCGGCCCATCCTTTGAGGGTCTGGGACCGACGCTTCCTCATCCTGCCTGTCTGGTTCGCATCCAAAGTATATGCCTATGTTAATAGCATAGCAATGGGAAGTCAATAACCGACGGCTCTCGTCGTTCTAAGTTTTAAAGAAAGCAGTAATCGTCGTGGGAAGTGGTAGTGTGTATCTTCCACCTGGTTTGGATCTTCCTATGGCCGATGATATAATCGGCCCTTGTCGGCTGGCTAGTCGGCGATTCTTTGGGAGGCCTCAAACACGTTGGAAGAGGGAAATATTACCGAGGCTGTAGCTCGCCTGGGCATTCAACTGGCGGTCATCCTGGTGGCTGCCAAGTTGGGTGGGGAGGTAGTACAGCGATATCTGCGATTGCCATCGGTGCTGGGGGAGCTGACCGTGGGAGTGATTATTGGCCCCTTTGCCCTTGGGAGCCTGGAGATACCAGGTTATGGAGCTTTGTTCCCGCGCATACTGAGCCATGTGGATGGCTCTTTGGCTCAGATACCGGTGTCTTTGGAGCTGTACTCCATCTCTCAGGTAGCCTCCATAGTTCTGCTGTTTGTCATCGGTCTGGAAAGCGACCTCCGACAATTTTTACGCTACGCGGGCCCTGCGGCTGCGGTGGCTCTAGGTGGTGTGGCCCTGCCCTTTGCTCTGGGTCTAGTGGGTACTGCCCTTCTCAGCTCCTCCCTTCTTGGACAAGAGTTTGGATTCAGTTCTCCAGAGGCTCTTTTCATAGCGACAGCGATGACCGCCACCTCGATAGGAATTACGGCGAGGGTGCTTACAGACCTGGGCGCTCTGGACTCGGCGGAGGGGGTGACGGTAGTGGCGGCGGCGGTGATAGATGACGTGATTGGCATCATCGTCCTTACAGTGGTTGTGGGAGTGAGTGTGGCGGGAGTTGTGTCTGCCTCTAACGTAGCCTGGGTTGGGTTTAAGGCCATTGCCTTCTGGTTGGGATTGACTGGGGGGGGCATACTGGTCGCGCCATATATCTCTCGCATGGTAGCGGGGTTGAGGGTTTCTGGTGCCGGGGTGGCGGTGTTTCTGGGCTTGGCCTTTCTTGCTTCGGGCCTGGCGGAGGAGATGGGGTTGGCGTTGATAATTGGGGCCTACTCCATGGGATTGGCCCTCTCGCGCACAGAGCTGGCTAAGCGTTTAAGGGAATCTTTTGATTCGGTGTATTACGCTGTGGTGCCAATCTTCTTCGTGGTGATGGGTATGTTGGTGGACGTGAATGCCATGGCGGAAGCCCTGGCTTTTGGCGTAATCATTACGGCCCTGGCTATAGTGGGCAAGGTGTTCGGCAGTGGGCTCCCTGCGGCACTGGCAGGCTTTAATATGCGGGGTAGCTGGAGGGTGGGTTTTGGTATGCTTCCCAGGGGAGAGGTGGCACTCATTATTGCTGGCATCGGCCTCGCCCGGGGTGTGATCGATCAGGACATTTTTGGAGTTACTATCATGATGACAGTAGTGACCACCCTCATAGCACCGATAGTCCTTGTGCCCCTCTTCAAAAAAGGGGGCAGTGGAAGACGCAGCCCTGCCGAGGCTCAAGCCTAAGTATCTGGTGCAGTAAATCAGGCTCCTTTTTGCCTGGACTCTCCCCTGCTATAAAAAGCTCCGGACCTGATCTATGAAGCGCTTCGCGGTCCTCCTGGCATCTGAGGGCATTCGACGGCGAGGGGAAGGGAGCATCCACCAGGATTGACGTGGGGAAAGCCTACGTAGAGGATGTGTAGCGTTAAGCAGATTCGTTGGAGGGCCGGGCGAAGGCAGAGGTCATCTGATTCCCCTCATTGTCGTATACGATAGCTTGCCCCAGCACTTCGAGGGAAACTTTCTGACCTGTCAAGATGTTGGCGTCCGCCGGGTCGGTCCGGACGGTGACCTTCCCCTGGGAGGCCAGTCGTATGGTCACCAACTGGTCGTGGCCAAAATACTGTCGCCCAATCACCTCTGGCGCGCTGTTTTCTGATGGTCGCAGGCGGATACTTTCTGGGCGTACCATAAGCTCCAAGGGGCCAGAGAGATCCTCTTGGCAAATGAACTGTCCTATCTCACTGTGGATCACGTTGCCGGCAGCTTGGGCCGGCAGGAAGTTGGCAGCGCCCACCAAAGTGGCCACCTCTCGTGTCCTCGGCGACAGGTAAAGCTCCTCGGGCCTGGCGACCTGTAGGATGTGTCCCTGCCACATCACAGCCACAGCATCGGCCAGGGTCATGGCTTCCTCCTGGTCGTGGGTAACGAAGAGGACCGTTACCCCTGCCTCTCGAAGGATCTCTCGTACCTCTCCCCTGACCCTCACCCTGAGCTGGGCGTCCAGATTGGAGAAAGGTTCATCCAGGAGGATTACCTCGGGCTGTGACCCCAAGGCGCGGGCCAGGGCCACCCGCTGTTGCTCTCCACCAGAGAGCTGGTGGGGCATACGATTCTCCAGACCACTGAGCCCCACGAGTTGAAGGAGGTTGGATATCCGCTCTTGTTGCTTATCGCCTGATGATAGGCCGTAGGCCACGTTCCTCGATACAGTGAGGTGGGGAAAGATGGCGTAGTCCTGAAACACCATTCCCACGCGGCGCTGCTCAGGAGGTGTGTGCACCTTAGGTGTGCTCATAAGACGGCCAGCGACTTTTATAGTCCCCTCATCGGGACGTTCAAAACCGGCGATGAGGCGCAGAAGGGTGGTCTTACCACACCCACTGGGTCCTAGAATGGCCAGGAATGCACCTGGCGGCACCTCCAGGGTAGCCCCCTCCACAGCACGAACGGAGCCAAAGCTCTTGCTAACTCCGTCGCAGGAAACCGCTACTTCTTCCATAGCTGTAACCTTATAGGAGTCAACGTTGCCATCCTCTATCTCGTAATATGAGGAAGGCCATAGGTATTGAGGAGGCGAGGATCAACATGAGGGCAGGAGCCGCCGCTTGGGCGAAGAAGGCCTCCGAGGCCGCCGACCAGGTGGCAGTAGCCAGGGTCTTAAATCCAATGGGAGCCAAGATGAGGGTGGCCGGAAGCTCCTTCATCGTGATGAGAAATACTAAAGCCGCCCCTGCCAGGAGCCCGGGGCGAATCAGGGGTAGGGTTATAGTGGCGAACACGTTGAGGGACTTTCTACCCAGGCTTCGGGCTGTCTCTTCTAACCTGGGGTTGAGTTGAAGTAGGGATGCCCGGGTGGCACCAAGGGCCGAGGGCAAGAAGAGGACCACATAGGCGAATATGAGCAGTGCTAGGGTCTGGTACAGAGGCCAGGCCAGGTTGACGCCGAAAAAGACCAGGGCCAGCGCCACCACGATGCCGGGCAAGGCAAAGCCGGTGTAGCTGAGTCGCTCCAGGAGAGCGCTTATGCGGCCTGGGTAGCGAACGGCTAGGAGGGCGACGGGTAGGACCAATGTTACCGCCGCCACCGCTGTTAGCCCCGATACCATTACCGAGTTCCTCATGCTAGTCCATAGAAGCAGAAGGGGCTCTCCTGCTGAAATTCCCCTTACCAGCCAGTAGCCAAGGATACCCATAGGCAATATCAGTGCCACTAGGACTATGATACCGCAGAAAGTGAGGGCGGGCCAGCGCCATCCCCCAAGTGCGCTAGGGGGCCCCGGCCGTTTGACTCCTGCCCCGCTTCGATAGTAAATGGCCTTACCTCGGCTCCTGGCCTCGAGGAGGAGGATACCCAGTGCTACTATCACCAGCACTAGGGACAAGACTGCCGCAAGAGTGCGATCGAAGGCGCTTTCGTACTGGATGTAGATGGCCCAGGTAAAGGTCTCGTACCGCAAAAGGGAGACGGCTCCAAAGTCGCTCAAGGTGTACAGAGCTACCAAAAGCCCGCCTGCAGCGATGGCCGGGCGAAGCTGGGGCAGGACCACCCTCAGGAATGTGGTCCAAGGGCCCTTGCCCAAGCTTCGTGAGGTCTCCTCCAGGGATGGGTCTAAGCCCCACAGGGCTCCTCTCACTGTTAGAAGCACGTAGGGGTAGCTGAGGAGAGCCAGGCAAAGGGTGGCCCCGGGTAGGCCATATATCTCCGGCAACCTTTCTACGCCAAAAATGGGAGCAAGAAACTGCTGCAGCATCCCTCGTGGGCCCAATGCTGCGACAATGATGAAAGCGCCTACGTAGCTGGGTATCACCAGCGGTAGGATCGATAATACAGTCCAGACTCCCCGCCAGGGGAGGTCGGTGCGCACGGTAAGCCAGGCGAGGGGCAGGGCGATGATAATGCACAGCCCTGTCACAGTTATAACCAGGAGGACAGAGCGGACCAGAATCTCTAAGGTGCGGAGGCGAAAGAGAAGCTCCCAGGGCTCACTACCGGCTCCGAGGGTCCTGACGAGGAGGTACACGATAGGAAGGGACACAGCCCCTGCTACCAGGGCGGCGGGCACCAAAAGCCCAGTGGGGGGTCGAGGGCCACGTATAGCCCTGGTCTCGCCCATTGGGGGCGCGACAGAAGCTACCTGTGGTGAGCCAGCGATTGCCACGCTAAGGTAGAACTCCCATCTCTCTAAGCAGCTTTTGTGTACCTTTAAGATCTGCTAGGTCGGCCATATCGATTTGAGGTATGTTTATCCGGGAAAGGGGTGCCAATAGTCGCTGGGGCTTGATCCCATCTACCAGGGGATACTCATAGGTCTGGTTAGCGAAGTAGGCCTGACCTGTCTGGGATAACATGAAGGCCAGGAACCTCTCTGCCGCCTCCTTGTTCTCGGAGGTGGAAAGAATACCTGCGCCAGCCACCATCATCAGTGCTCCTGGCCCTCCGGCCCTGGGATGGTAGTTTCGGGCCCGGAAGGACTCGCCTTCCTCTGCCAGAAATCGGTGAAGATAATAGTGGTTCACGAACCCCACGTCAATCTCACCGGCGGCCACCGCTGCAACGGTGGGAGTGTTCTTGGGATACACCTTGGGTTCGTTGGCCAGGATACCTTCCAGCCACTGGCGAGTCTTCACCTCACCCCATTGCACTCGCATGGCGGTAACCATTGTTTGGAAGGAAGCGTTGGTCGGAGGCCACCCGATGCGACCCTGCCACTTGGGGTCAGTGAAGTCGAAGATGTCGTCGGGTAGGTCATCCTCGGACAGCTTATCGATGTTGTAGACCACTACCCTGGCGCGCCCTGATAAGCCCACCCACTTACCTGAGGGAGAGCGAGCCCACTCAGGCACCTGGTTGAGGATGTGGTTGGACAGGGGAGCCAGCAGGTACTCCACAGCGCCCAACCCACCGGTGTCCTGGGCAAAGAAGATATCAGCTGGGCTTCTTTCACCCTCTTCCAGGAGAATAGCTGCCAACTGGGGAGTCTTGGCGTACTTGACCGAGACTTTAACACCTGTGGCGTTACTGAACTGATCGATTATGGCATCTACCAATGACTCACTACGTCCTGAGTAGATGGTGAGGGAGCCAGCGGGCTTTTCCACCTCTACCACCTTTACTACCTCTTTCTCCACCACGATGGGAGTTGGAGTGGCGCTGGTGCACCCTGCTAGTACCACTAGAGCTGGGGTTAGTCCTACTACAAAGGTGCATATCCTGACCGCTCGAACGAAGTTGGTTCTCACCCGTTACCTCGTCATTTCGAGTTGCTGCTTATCAAAAGCATATGCTTAGGAGTCATTATACTGAATGTCTGGATGATATATCATAATATGGCAGTAGTTTATGATATAGTTAGTGTATACTTACTTTTATTATGTGTCAACATACCATAAAAGAGTTAATGGACATGATATGCTATAATTCAGAAGCGAACAGTTGTTGGCAGCAGAAGATGCCCGACCAATAGAGGAGATGAAAGAAGTGCCCAGAGAAGTTGATCGAGGAGCGCCGGCGGTGGTATTAGAGACTGCCGCCGACACTGAGCGGCTTTCACCGGTGGCTGAGAACTACCTTCTGTGTATCTACATGTTCTATGAGGAGCAGGAATGGCCCTCCGTAAGCCAGCTAGCCAGCTACTTGAAGCTGCTACCACCCACAGAGGGTCTTGGTACTACACTGCCTTCGGTGACAGGCATGATACGCCGAATGAAGAGGCAGGGGCTTGTGGAGGTGGGCCCGGACAAGAGGCTGTCTCTAACGGCCAAGGGGATGGTTCATGCCGAGGATATCGTCCGTCGCCACAGGCTTGCAGAGTGCATGGTGGTGGATTTGTTGGGAGTGGAGTTGTACCGGGCCCATATTGAGGCGCACCGGCTTGAGCATGGTATCTCCCCCGAGCTTGAGGCCAAGATTAGGGAACGCTTGGGCTATCCTCTTAGATCGCCCTTTGGAAGGCCCATACCGGGAAGCGGATATCAGAAGCCGACAGTAAAGGCCATGCTATTGAATAGAGGGAGGCCCGGCTTGCAATACCTGGTGGACCGTATCCCCGAGGACGAGTTGGAGCTTTTACGCTTTCTTAGCGATTCTTATATCATCCCTGATCGAGAGATAAAGGTGCTGGACGCCGCACCTTACAGAGGCATCATCTCCCTAGAGGCCTCGGAGCAGGAAGTAGTTATTGGTTACGAGGTGGCCAAGCAGATCTGGGTGCGACCCACCCCGAGGGTGGCTTCAGGCTGAGACGTTGCTATTGGTGTGAGGGATGGGGCATCTAAGACTGGATGCCCATATATTGAGAAGTAAGCCCCTCAAAGTGAGGTATTCGCTCTGCAGGCCTCATTGAACTGGGGCGCAAGCCTGGAGTCGCTTCCCAGGCGTAAATGGACGTAGGAAGCCTCAAATGCTGCCGTCTCCAAAACCCTCTAGCCGGCCTTGCTGGTCAAGCACTGTGTAAACAGCTGGGCTCTCTAAGGGTGGCTGCTCCAGAATAGACCAGCAAAATTCGATCCCTGTACCTGCTGGACCTGCCGCACAACTGGCCGTGGCGTAGCGCCTTCACCTCTCGATAGCCTAGATTCAAATATTACTTGCTTGCCTGCTCAAGGCGCTGAAAGGCTGTTTCGGTGGCGATTGACTCGTGAGCAATGAACCCGTAGTTGGTGAGGGCGGCCTTATAGGCGTCTTCCCCTGGGGCTGCTGTGGCATCGTTTATCACTAATACCTCGTAGCCCTTCTCTTCAGCATCTCGAAGGTGGGACTCGACGCAAAGGTTGGCGGACATGCCACATAAAAGGATGGTGTCGATACCGCGTTTGCGAAGTTGAATGTCTATGTCACTGGTGTGGAAACCGCTGAGATTCTTGTGGGGGGCACACACGATAACTGTATCGTCCGGCTTGAGGTCTGGGTGCCAATCAGCTCCCCATTTTCCTTTATCGAACATTCTGCGTTCGAACATGAGCCGGTCAATGAAGTTAACGTTCTGCCAGGCCTGGTACTCCTTATCATAGTAGTGAGGTACATAAACAACGGCGACACCAGCCTGCTTTGCTTTAGCAATAAGATCCTTCAGTTTGTCGACTACCCGGTTCTTAGTCACTAAATCTCCTACCAGGTCCCATACAACGCCTCCCCAGAAAGGAAGTCGTTTTGAGGGTCGATGATCACCAGAGCAGTAGTCTTGGGGTCAATAGCTGCCATGCTTTACCCTCCTCTAGAAATTAATACCAACAATGGTTTAAAGGTTGTGCAACGGCACTCATTATATGGAGGGGGTTAGATAGTGTCAACGATACCAAACGTAATGCTAAGGGAGCCGAGGCTGCCCTTGAATTGGCTTCGGTGGGAGCTATAATTGGGGCGTTGAAGTATAGGTACGGGGGCCTGAGATGGGCAGATTGGCTCTAGAGGGTGTCAAGGTGCTGGAGATGTGCTCCATGATCGCGGGGCCCTTCTGTGGCAAGCTCATGGCAGACATGGGTGCTGATGTGATAAAGGTGGAGCCCCCAAATGAGGGCGACGATGCACGAAGGCGGGGACCTTTCTACAAGGACGAACCTCATCCCGAGGGCAGTTTGCTCTTCACCTATCTAAACACCAGTAAGCGGGGGATTACCCTGGATATCAGTAACCCCACTGGCAAAGAGCTTCTGCTGGAGCTAACTGATCGCGTCGACATACTTTTGGAGGATAACCCATATTCAGAGTTGAAACGGTTGGGGTTAGACTATGAAACCCTTCGCCAGCGCAACCCCCACCTCATTGTCACCTCCATAAGCCCCTTCGGCCGGTCGGGTCCCTACCGCAACTTTAAGGCCTACTACCTAAACACCTACCATTCGGGAGGTGAAGGTTACATCCTGCCTGGCGGTCGGTTGGCCGATACTCTCTATCCACAGGGGGAGCCTATAAAGGCGGGAGGATACTTGGGCGAGTATCAGACGGGGCTCACCGCCGCTGTAGCCACGTTGGGTGGTCTCGTGGGGAGGGTCATGGATGGCGAGGGGGCCCACTTTGACGTGTCCAAACAGGAGGCTCTCGTCAATCTGAACTGTGCTGACTTCTGTCTCCATCCCGACCAGGGTATTCTCTGGCACAGACGGGACCGGGGATGGCACCATTATCACTACGTGGGGGGTCTCTTCCGGTGCAAGGATGGCTTCTGGGAGTTTCTGGTCCAGGGGGACCGGCAGTGGCAGGGGCTGGTAGAGGCCTTGGGGCATCCCTCCTGGGCAGAGGACGAGCGTTACAGTACCCAGGACAAACGAATGGATTATCTGATTGAGATCGATGAGAAGATCGAGGAGTGGGCCATGGAACATACGCGAGAGGAGATATACCACCTTTTGCAGGGGCACGGGATAGCAACAGGTCCGGTGTATGCGCCCGAGGAACTGTGGGAGGACGAGCAACTAGAGAGCCGGGGCTTCTTTGTGGACACCGATCATCCCTACATTGGCAAGTTGGAGATTCCTTCGGTGGGCCATAAGTTCTCCCATACGCCATGGGCGATTAGACAGCCAGCACCTTACCTGGGAGAGCACAATAGAGAGGTCTACTGTGACTGGTTGGGTCACCGGGAGGGTGAACTGGACCACCTCCATCAAGCCGGAGTGATCTGAAGGGGAAGAGTATGGCACGTTTACCCCTTAAGAATGTGAGGGTGGCCGACTTTAGCTGGGCTGCGGTAGGGCCTTACGCTACTCTTCTACTGGCTTCTATGGGCGCCCAGGTGATAAAAGTATCGCCGCCACGTCCCCTTGGGGGCTTTCCTCGTCAGAGGGCTGCCACTATAGGCAGGTACCTCAACTACAATAAGTTGGACATCACCCTGGATCTCAGTACATCTGAGGGGGTCTCCCTGGCCAAGGAGCTGATTCGTGTGTCGGACCTGGTGGTGGAGAACTACCGCCCTGGAACGATGAAGCGTTTTGGCCTGGACTACGATGAGCTGCTCAAGGTGAAGCCGGACCTCGTGATGATCTCCACATCCTCTCTGGGTCAGGGGGGCCCTCAGGCACGATACTCTGGCTTTGCTCCCATCTTTGCCGCTATGTCGGGCCTCTCCCACCTCACCGGTTACGCTGATGGCATCCCAACTGAGCTGCGGATTTTGGTGGACTCCACTGTAGGGCATAATCTGGCGTACGCAGCCCTCGTGGCCCTTTATTATCAGCGCACCACCGGCCAGGGCCAGTACGTTGACCTGGCCTGCCGCGACGCTGTGGTATCCCTTTTGGGCGAAGCCATGCTGGATGCTAAGCTTAATGGTAGACCCCAGCAGCGCATGGGTAACCGGGACAGGATGATGGCACCCCATGGCCTCTATCGATGTAAAGGCGAGGATGCCTGGATCAGTATCGCTGTGGCCACTGAGGAAGAGTGGGAGAGCCTGTGCCGAGCCATAGAGGGCCCTGCCTGGGCCAAGGACGAGAAGTTCAGGGATGCCAAGAGCCGATGGCAAAACCAGGATGAGCTGGATTCACACCTTTCGGAGTGGACACAGCAGTTCGAGGCTTTTGAGCTGATGGCTCTTCTCCAGGCACGAGGAGTTGCTGCGGTGCCATCCTTCAGTGTAAAGGATCTTTTTAGTGACTCCCATCTCCAGGAGCGCCATTTCGCCGAAAAGGTCACCGATCCTCAGGGAGAGAGCTACACGGTACTGACCGCCCCCTGGCTTATGGATGGGCAGCGATCACCCGTCCGCCGTCACGCCCCTGGCACCGGCGAAGACAACCGCGAGGTGCTGGAGGGATTGCTGGGCGTACCCTCCCAAGAGATAGACCGTCTGGTGGAAAAGGGTGTCTTGAAGTAGCACTTGGATGGCATGCCGACAAGAAAAGTTGAGTCTCAGCTTTGGGAGTTCACGATCCGGTGGGCACCGTGGTAGATGTTGAAGCTGTCCTCCTTGGTGAAGCCCACGAGGGTCATGTTGAACTCTTGGGCCAGCTCTATGGCCAGGGTTGAAGGAGCGCCTACCGCTACAACCATAGGTATTGTAGCCACTGCTGCTTTCTGCATGATCTCAAAGCTGGTTCGGCCGCTTACCATCATCAAGTAATTACTAAGGTGGATGTTTCCCGCGAGAAACTGCTCACCGATGAGCTTGTCTACGGCGTTGTGTCTGCCCACGTCCTCTCGAAGGCTCACTAGGTCTCCCTCAGCATTAAAGAGAGCGGCGGCGTGGAGGCCTCCCGTTTTCGCGAACATCGCCTGGGATAGGCGCTGGACCTGGGGCAGGCGGCAGATTAGCTCGCTTTGCACGGTGGGAGTGTCTTCGGGGATGATAGGGCATCTTTGAACGCGTATGGCCTCTAGCGAGGCTTTGCCGCACACACCACAGCTCGAGGTGGTGTAGAAGTGGCGCTGAAGGTGCTCTATATCGAAGGTGACCCACGGCTTAAGGTAAACGTTGACGATGTTGTACTGTTGCTCCACTCCCGGTTCGGTGCAGTACATGATGCGCCGGATGGAGGCAGGTTTCTCTATGATGCCCTCGGTGAAGAGAAACCCTGCGGCCAACTCAAAGTCGTCGCCCGGTGTGCGCATGGTGACGGAGATAGCGGTGGACCTAGTAGATCGTCCCTCCCGGTGCACCAGCCGTATCTCAAGGGGTTCCTCCACGGTTATCAGGTCGTCTCGTGGAGTGATGTGTCCTCCCTGCATGCGTTGTATTTTTATTTTGGCGATGTTGGTATCCTGAATCATCGCTAGTTAGTCTCTCCATCTCTGACGGTTGGCGCTTCAGTGTCCTCGTTGAGGGGGATGACCTGAACCAGGGTGTTGTAGTCTGGTATGCCGCAAACCGGGTCAACTGCCCCACGGGCAATAAGGACCGTACCTTCGGGCCAGTGGACTTGCACGTTGCGCTCCTTGATGGGGGATAGCTTGCAACGGCCCTTAAACTCTCCTGACCTGAGAGCGGAGCTGGAGAGGGCTGCCCTCCTTCAGACCCAGGCGCCGGGCGTCTTCCTGGCTCATCAGGACGGCGTCCCGCATAGCACCGGTGAGGGGATCTCGCTGGCCCTGTACCATGCTGTTGAACTGCTTGCCTCGACGGGTGCTCAGTAAATACCATCCCTCGGGAACATCTACTTCTGGGGGAACCAGGGGGGTGAAGCGGGCCTATCCATCGGGAGTCTCGAAGTGTCCCTCTTCGCACAGGAGGGGGCCTCCCCACTGAATGGCATCGCCCTTTTTAGCCAGGGTCTCAACTCCTTTGTAGAAAGGAATGGAGGCGGCTATCTCCTCCCGAATGCGCTCAGGGGTATCATAGTGGATCATGTGAGCTCGCTGAGGATGGACCCTTTCAGCCAGCAACATTAGGATCTCCCACTCGGCGCGAGATTCGCCAATACGTCGTCCTGGTATTTTGGGGCTGAAGAGGATACGCCGCTCTGTAGAGGTCTCGGTGCCTCCACCTCGTTGCTCGTAGCGGGTCTGAGCAGGCAGGAGAAGAGCGGTGTCGGCGGGGTCCAGCAACATCTGCGAGGTGAGCACAATGTCCTGATGCACGCGAAGGGGCACCCGCTCCAGAGCCTAGCGCACGAAGTGAGGCTCAGGCAGGGTCTCCAGGAAGTTGCCTCCCAGAGAATAAAGGATATCTATCTCTCCCTGATGGGAGCCCTCGATCATCTCCACTGCTGAGAGTCCCCGCCATGTGGGTACAGAGAAGCCCCAAAGCTCCTCAAAGCGCTGAGTGTTCTCTTCATTAATGAAGTCCCCGCCGGGGAGCTGCCAGGGCACGGCTCCCATCTCGGAGCCACCCTGGACACCGCTGTGGCCCCGGATGGGCATTAGTCCACACCTCTCCCTTCCAACCATCCCTCGAGCCAGGGCCAGGTTGACTATGGCCTTCACGTTGTCCACTCCGAAACGGTGTTGGGTGATGCCCATGCTCCATACGAACACGGCGCTGCGGGCCTAGGCGTAGAGGCGTGCGAAGTCCAGCATCTCTTCTCGAGAAACACCAGAATAGCGTTCCAGGATCTCCCAACTTTGGGCCTCCAGAGTGTGTTGTAGCTCCTCAAAGCCAGAGGTGTGGGCATCGATGAAGGAGCGGTCTAGCCACCCTTGTTCGAGTAGATGCTTGAGGACACCGTTAATAAAGGCGATGTCGCCTCCGGTGTGGATGAGGAAGAAGCAGTCGGTGAGCTTGGTGCCCTGTTGTTTGGCATAGTAGATGTACTTGGTGGTCACGGGCTGATTATTCGGGATATCGCTTCCGATGAGTACCAAAAGGTCGGTGCCTATCCAGTCGGAGTAGGAGCAGGTAGAAGCTGGTACCCCCAGAGTTTGTTTGAGGGCGGTGGTGCTGGGAGCGTGGCACACCCGGGAGGAGTTGTCTACGTTGTTGGTACCAGGGAAGCGGGCCACCTTCTGGGCGACAAAATATACCTCGTTGGTGATGCCTCGAGAGGTGAGATAGAAGGCCAGCTTGTGAGGGTCGGTGTCACGGATGCGGTTGGCCAGCAGGTCTAGAGCAGCATCCCAGCTTATGCGCCGAAAACCTTTGTCTCCACGCTGGCGCACCATGGGTAGGGCAGGCGCCCAAGGGATCGCAACTCTGCCGAACTTTTGGCTTTGAGCACATTCACGTCTTCCAAGAGATGGTGATCGAGGGCCGCCATGGTATTGAGTTGCAGCAGGTTAAGGCGCACGGTGCACAGATGGATGCCCTTCATCGTGAAGTCCCTCATCCCTGTGGTGCCCAACGCGCAGCCATCGCAGACACCGTTTCGCAGGATGCGCCAGGCGAAGGGGAGCTGACGCCGGTTCTGCCAGACGGTTTTTAGAATATCCAGATAGTGGTTAGGCTTGACCTGTCCCAAGCCGTTGGGAATCAGGCTAGCCCACTGGGAGGGTCTCCACTTTATCACCCTCATCCCCTGACCCCCTCTCCATCTATGGAGGGGGAATTTATAATCTGAAGGATACCCTCAGACCCCCGGCAGAGGGGGCGAAGCCCTCTCTGCACTCTCCCTTAGGGCAATTTGGGACGAGTTTCCGAATTGGAGTATCCAGGCTAGCCCAAGGACACATCCATGTCCAGCAGGAGACAGGCCTCCCCCCACTGGTGGGGGCTGTTCAGGTCCCAGGGCTCCTCATATTCTTCGGGCTTGAGCCTGATACCTTGGTCGCCACCGTACAAGAGGGTGGCCAGCCCCTCTCCCGAGTCGTCCACAAGAACGGCGTAGGGGGTACAGGGCCCCTGGGAAGACCAACCGGTGACGTGGCAGATACGGTCCTGGCCGTCGGGGCAGCCTACTTTAGCCCAGGACACGATTCTGGTGGTGTCCTGGGTCTCAAAGATCCTGGTTAGGGAGAGGGGGCTGTTGGGCCCCTCTTGCACATCCACCTCAATAAACATGGGCAGGCCTCTTTACGGGTATCTACTGGGCATCATAGCTAGGATTCTCAAGGGCGTCAACCTTGCTGTGAAGCTTTCTGATTTGCTAAAACGCATGAAAATGGCTGCGCGCTAATGGTGAGCCTGTCGTAGGACAAACTCATCAATATCGGCATTATTTCTGGGCCTGGTAGCAGGTATTGGATGGGTCAAGCTGCCTTGACCTCGGCATTAGCTGCATTGTAGCGAAAGGTTATTGGGTGACCTATGCTACGATGAGCACTATGACTGCATCTGTTGGGCCCACCACAAGCGGGAACCATGTATTTTTATGTAGGTGCCGAGGACTCTTCGCTCCTATCAGGCAAAACCTGTGCTGAGGGCGTCGACGGTGAAGCAGCTTCGAGATGACTCTTCTGGTCATCGAAGAAGATGTGTGGCCGAAAGACTTTGAGTATCTTGCTCTTCTCCACCCCTCCCAAGAAGAAAGACTCATCTATTCTGACCTTCCATTCCCTGAGGGTCTTGACAGGCCGCTTATGGGCTGGCGCGTTCCGAGACGTAATTAGTGCTGTTCGTATGGGACAGCCGCCTTCTGGAAACTTTCTTTGGATGCGCCTGATCGCCTCCAGGAAACCCTTGAAAGGCCCGGGATCCAGCGGTGTGTCATCGAGTTTTGCCTCGTGTCGCGTGAAGGCCTCGAGGCCTTCCTCTTGGAAAATACGCTCGGAGTCGTCGGCAAACAACACCGCATCGCCATCAAACGCTATTCTAACTTCTTTAGAAAAGCTGCTGGAGGAAGAAGGTGTCGGGTACACGAGCGCCGAAGGGACTCCAGAGTCCAAGGCTGCTTGCACATCTTCTTCATAAGCTGACAAGAATAAATCACAAGAAAATGCACTTACATAAAGGTGAGAATTTGGTCCGTCAGTAAATGCAGTCCGGGTGATATCTAGGCCAACTGCTTGTATGGCGTTCATGATGCGAAGCCCAGAATCGGCGTCGTTGCGGGAAATCAGGACTACCTCTACGAGGCGGTCCTTCGAAAGCTCGTTGATCCCCAACAGTGCGTTCACCAGAGGGAATCCTGTTCCTGGCTGCAACGGATTGTCCTCTTGCTCTAGCTGGTAGGTTCGATAGGCATCCAGGCCATGTTCCACATATATTTGGTGCGCCTCATCAAGGTCAAACAGGGCCCGGGAGGTGATACCGATAACCAGCTTGTCTTCCAGCGAATAAGACACTTTTACCCCTTTATCCCCATTCTACCAATTCTAGCCGCTTCTGAGCTATCTGCACACCAAGTTGGGCGGTTCGCTAGTTACCCCCGGCAAAATGGCTGTGAGGCCCGCTCAAGGGGGGCTTGATCTAGGCAATACCTACAAAGAAAAGCAAGCCGGGCGCGAATCCTCGGTGGTGTACGCTCGACAGCCACAACGAGCCGCTCACCCGGAGCTTGTCGAAGGGTGAGCGGCCATTCTCTGAGCAACACGCCTGTGCTGCGGCTTGCATGGGATGCAGGATGTGGAACTTCCGTTAAGTCCTAGTGCGGCTCCTGCGGCGGCGAGTGTAAAGGGTAACGGCGCCCGCGGTGATCCAGATGGGGCTGAAGATAACCAGCCAGACGAGACCCGTCCATATCCAAGAGCCAAACTGGGACAAGCCGCGTACTGCCCCTCGGGCCGTGTCTCCAGGGCTCCACGCTCCAATTACCCAGGGAGTCTCCTCAGTAACGAAGACAGTAAGGGTATCGCTGCCCTCAACATTCCCGGTCTCTGCAGTTCCGATAACGGTGAAAATCACGGTGAAGGGCAGGGGTCGATGGTCGGAGTAGGTGTAGCTGGCTGTGGCTGTGGTACCCGTGCCAGGAAGAGCACCACTAGCTCCTTCGGAGCCATCGCCGAAATCCCAGCTATAGGTGATGTCGGTAACGCCCTTGGGCCGGGTGAGGGAGCCACTAAAGGAGACAGACTCTCCTTCCTCTACCGAGATATCACCCCCAGCAAAGACGGTGATACTAGGAAGCTCTGTCACGGTGGCGATAAGGGTCTCTTCCCCTTCAGCCACCCCGGCCTCACCAAATCCGGTGATGGTGAAGGTGACGATGAAGGGAGAATCTTGCTCGTCACGGTAGATGTGGGACACGGTGGCGGTGGTGCGGCCGGTGCCGTCTAGGGTAGGAGCAGTACGGTCGCCCCTGAGTATCCGAGAGCCGTCGCCGAAATCCCATTGGTATTCGAAGTGGTCGATGTCCTCCGGTGGGTAGAAGGTAGCCCGGAAGCGAGCAGCCTCTCTGGTACTTACGGTCTGGTCTGGCCCAGGGTCCACTTCCATCATGGTGGGTACAACCTTTAGGTTGACGTTAATGAGGGAGAAGGCAGAGGTTTGCTCTATCAGGTTGATGCGACCCTGAAGGCGTTCGATCTCCTCTTGCACCTCGGTCAGCTCTCGTTGTACCGCCAAAAGCTCCTCTACTTTGCCTGTGCGCTCTAAAAGTGCGAGTAGGGCTTTCTCGGTGGCCTGAAGGTTTCGCAGGCGGGCCTGGAGGTCCACGTACTCCTCAGTGACATCACGACTGGTGGAGCTTTCGGACTTTACGCCCTCCGCTAGGGTCCGGAGCTCATCTACTGCCTGGTCTACCTTGCCTGCAGGAACGCGAATGGAGATGAAGCCGCCGGTCGGCGGCCTTAATCGAGAGGAGACCACCCAGCCACCCAGGTCTGTGGCTAGCCCAGCTATGGCGTCTAAAGTGGGTGAGATGTCTACTACCTCCAGCTCCATGTCCACAGTGCGAACGATGATGCGCTGCTGCTGAGCAGCCTGGGCGATGTAATCGGTCCCCAGGGAAGCCCCGTCTCGCGGCTGAGGCACGACGCCGGGCGCTATTGCACCGAGTGCGGGTGACACCAGCTTTTCCAGTGCCACCTCTCGCACCATCGCTGTTGGTATCTCGATTTCTCTTATTACCTCCCTCTCCACAACCACCGGCACCTCTTTGATGACCACCTCTTTCTCGATGACGCTGGGGTTGGGGCTGGCTGCCGCACCGCAGGCCACCATCGAGAACAGCGCTAACGCCGCCACAGCAAATATGGTGATTAGGGTTCTTCTGGTCATGTCGTTCTCCTTATTATATCCGAGATGTTGGTTCCATTAATAATGACGAAGGGGTAACCAATAAAGTTCCATTAACGTTGCTGGTGTCGTCGGCGTATCCACCACAGAGTAAACCCCACCAGAAACAAGGCGGCAATACCGAGAAGAGTCTCGGCTATGCGCCAGGTTGCCGGCGTCAATCCTTTGCTTACTTCGTCACTTGGCCTATCACCAGTTTCCCCAGGGGAAGGTGCCTCAACGGGCACAGCCGTGGGCTGCTCCGCTACAGGTGTGGTAGCTACGGCTTCTGATACGGGCACAGCAGGAGGAACGGGAACTGCTTGTCCTTCCACAGCCACCTCTCTGACAACCTCCACCGCTATTTCCCTTACTACCTCCTTTTCCACCTCTTTCACCACCTCTACCTGCAATGCTTCTGGAACAATATCTCTAGGTGCTGCTGAAACAGACTCTGCTCGTTCGAGATAAGCCACACTTCGGATATCTGGAGCCAGTAGACCGGTCAGGTCTGCTGAAACGATACCCACGAACAATGCTACCGTTACCGATGCCACGGCACCAAGGGCCCATACACGCATCGGGGCCTGCCGGCTGAGGGGCTGGGGTACCCCAGAGAGTACGAAGGCCCTGGGGACAGGGAATTCAGGCACCTGGTGTAATAGCTGCACAGTGTGTCGCAAACCGGCCAGTGCTTCCTGGCATCTCTGGCAGCTAGCTATATGCTCCTCTACCTGTGCCTGCTCCCTGGGAGTAACCTGCCCGTCCAGGTAAGATGAGAGCAGTTCATCTCTTAAATGTTGTCCTTTTCTGCTAAAGAGTCTAAGCATGTCCCTACTCATCTTGACGGAATTCCCTGGGAATAAGTTCCCTATGATCCTGGAGAAAATCGCGCATGGCCGACCGGGCACGGCTGAGACGAGACTTCACAGTGCCCAGGGAACACCCCATGGTTTGACTCGCCTCCTCATAGCTCATGCCTTGGATGTCTATAAGCGTCATGGCAAGTCGCTGGTCCTGGGGAAGGGTGTCCATCCCTCGCTTTATAAGGCTGCCCAGCTCTCGACGTTGGGCGTAATCCTCAGGCGATTCCTCCCTGGATACGGGCTCGGACGAGGGGTTCAGAATCATTTCATCCAGAGGCACACTTGGTCGAGAGCGCCTGCCCCTGAGCATGTCTCGGCAGCTATTAGCTACGATGCGAAACAGCCAGCCCTTTAGATTCTCACCACGAAAGCTGCTGAAGGCACGACAAGCTGAGACGAAAGCCTCCTGGGTGGCATCCTCCGCAAGGGCGAGGTCGCCCATGAAGCGCACAGCCAGGTTGAAGGCCTTGGTCTGGTGCTCCTCTACGGTGCAGTTGAAGCAGTAGGTCAGCCCTGACCGCGCTGTCACGGCAAGGGTATCGTGGGTCTTGCAGTCGAAAATTACTCTGGCAGTTTCCAATGACGCTGTGTTAACCCAGATGCAGTTGATTCTGGAGGATTATACTAAACAGGGAACCCGTACATGCCCATCAGCTTGTCTCTACTATACGACGTGATCATCACATGATGAAATAGATTACAGCTTCGATTAAGTCAAGTGGACCCCATCATCAGGACAGCGGTGAGGCTAAAATAAGAGAGTCTACCGCTGGGGTGTCTCGTAAACCTTCATCCGATTGTAAGGCTTGTGGATGTTCCAGTAAACACCTTTGTGGGCTCACTGCATGGAACACCTGACCCGGTGACCGATAGCCCAGGGCTTGATGGGGCCGCTCTTGGTTGTAGAAGGCCAGATAAGCCCCAATCCCTTTTCTGGCCTCAGTCCCATTTTGGTATGCCTTCAGGTACACCTCCTCGTACTTGATGCTGCGCCACAGCCGTTCCACGAAGACGTTGTCCATGCACCGGCCCCTGCCGTCCATGCTCACTTGAACGCCTTGCGCCAGCAGCATGCTGGTGAAGGCCTCGCTGGTGAACTGGCTGCCTTGGTCGGTGTTGAAGATCTGTGGCCGACCCTTGCTCAAGGCCTCTTCCAGAGCCGCAACACAGAAGTCTACCTCCAGGGTGTTGGACAGCCGCCAGGCCAGCACGTAGCGGCTGTGCCAGTCCATGATGGCCACCAAGTAGAGGAAACCCCGAGCCATGGGTATGTAGGTGATGTCGGTGGCCCACACCTGGTTGACCCGGTTGATCTCCAGCCCCCTGAGCAGGTATGGATAGACCTTATGCCCTGAGTTTGGCTTGCTGGTATTGGGACGCCGGTAGATGGCCTCCAGGCCTATCAGCTGCATCAGCCGGCGGACCCCCTTGCGGTTGACCTGGTGTCCGTGATTTCTGAGCCAGGCAGTCATCCTTCTGGATCCGTAGATCGGTGTCTTCAGGTACTGTTGGTCTATGAGGGCCATCAACTCCAAGTCCTCGGCGCCGGCCTCGGTTGGCAGGTAGTACAACGAGGAGCGGCTGATACCCAGCAAGGCGCACTGGCGCACCAGAGACAGCTTAGGTTCTTCTCGGTCAATCATGGCCCGGCGTTGGGACCGGCTCACAACCCGAAGCTCCGTGACAAAAAATCCCGTTCCACCTTGAGCTGCCCAATCTGGAGGTAGAGCTGGGCAGTGAGGACCTCTTGGTCCTTCTCCTGGCGTCCAGCACCATTTTCAAAGAGGTGCGGCGCCCCCTGAGTCAAGGCCTTCTTCCAGGCATGGATCTGGCTCGGGTGGACTTCAAACCGGCTGGCCAGCTCTGCAATGGTGTGCTCCCCCTGGAGCGCGGCCAAAGCCACTTTGGCCTTGAAGACTGGGCTGTGCTTCTTACGTGTTTGCTTCATGTCCTGCTCCTTGTTTCCGTCCTATTTTAGGAGCGGGACTCTCTCTTAGCCACCTGTCCGAATTTTGGGGTCCACCTCATAAGTAAGTGAAAACCATTGCACTGACCCAGTTTTAGGCAAGAGATCAGTCTAATTAGAGATAACCCCCGTTATGGGCGGTCCGGAGAACTTCGGCTAAGTTTAAGCACTTTAGAAGACCTCGCGTCGGAGGGAAGTCAGGCGGCGCCTACGGAGTTCGGAGCGCCCGCCAGACCTCACGCAGGCCAGGGCGCCTGCCGTACAGCAAGAGAAAGGCACGAAAGACCCGGGCCGCGAGGAAGGCCCCCACGAGGCTGGAGAGGGCCAGCACTACCGCACCCCCAACCATGTCCAGCCAAGGGAGCGTTGCCGCCGACAGCCTAAGCATGACCGTTAGTGGAGTCGTGAACGGAATAAAGGTGAAGACTCGGGCCAGAGCCCCGTTGGGTTCATCGATGATGGGCGTCATAAAGAAGATAGGGATGATGGCGAGCATGCTGACAAACCCTCCGATCTGAGACCCCTCCTGGGACGACGACATCATGGCTCCCAAGCCTGCCAGAATCGTGCCGAAGAAGAGATAGGCCAGGAGGAAGAAAATGGCCCCCAAAGCCAGCATCACCGGGTCAATAGTGATATCGCCTTGAAGGGAGAAAATAGACCCCGCGACGTAGACCAGGAGCCATGCCGAGAGCAGCCACACCAGTATCTGGAGCAGGCTGGCCGCGCCCAGGCCAAGGATCTTACCCGCCATGAGCGTAATCGGGGAGACAGAGGATAAGAGGATCTCGATGGTGCGGTTCTGCTTCTCCTCAGTCACGCTCTGGACAAGGAAGCCGGAGGAGAAGGCTATAGCCATAAAGAGCAAGATACTAAAGCCGTAGGGGATGATGAAGCGAGAGAACTCGTCCCGCTCCTCAGGAGCGATCTCTCCTTCACGGGTCAGTCGGACTGTCTCGATGTGGATTGGCTGCTGGACTCTGGCCGCTATCTCTGGCGACACCTCGTCAACAAGGGTTTGGATAAGGAGGGCGCGAAGGACAGCAGGGGGATCCCCATCACTGAAGATGCTGCTCCCGGAAGTCGTGTACTCCTGGACCACGCCCGTCTCTACATAGTTGGCCGGGATCACAAAGTAAGCCTCGATATCGTCATTCAAAAGAGCGGCTTGGGCCTGCTCCTGGCTGGTGTAGGGACGCAGCGGGGCTTCAGCCGGCATCTCCACGGGGAGCCGACCCCACCGGTCCACATACCCTCTAAGCTCCGGCTCCTCATCGTCTACAAAGGTGGAAATGAGGCGGATGATCAAGATCAAGGCTATCCCCAGGACGGGGAAGGCGGCGGTCATGATCTGGTACGTACGCCGCCGGAGGGTGGAGCGTAGCTCGAATAGAAAGACGGGGATCAGCTTATTCATGCCCCGGCATCTCCTCACCCGCCACCTTAATGAACACCTCGTTCAAGCTGGGGCTGGAAATCTGGAAGAGCTTCACAGTCCCGCCCAAGCCGAGGATCTCCTGAAGAACGCCCTCAGAAGAGGCACCATCGGCCAGGAAAGCCTCCCAATAATGCCCCCGGCCCTCCCAACGGGCCACTCCTAGTACCTGGTGCCGCGGGCCGTCCCAGCTAATAAACAGAGAGTTATTCCGGTATCGTTCCTTCACCTCGGTCACCGATCCGTGCAGAACGTCCCGGCCGTGGTTGATCATGAGCACCCGGTCACACAGCTCCTCCACAGTCGCCATCAGATGGGTTGAGAAGATAATGGCAGCGCCCCTGGCTTGAAGGGCCCCCACCAACTCCGTGAGCCGCTGAGTGTTTACCGGGTCCAGGCTAGCAAAGGGCTCGTCCAGGATCACCAGGTCGGGCTGATGAATCACCGTCGCTCCAAACTGGATGAGCTGGCTCATACCCCTGCTTAGCTCGGAGACCTTCTTTCGCGCGTGCTCCGCCATGCCAAGCTCCTCCAAGACCTCCGAGGCCCGCCGGCGGGCTTTCCGAGGGGAGAGGCCTTTCAACCGGCCCAGATAAATCAGCACCTCCTCAGTACGAGCCTGCTTGTAGAGGCCTCGCTCCTCTGGCAAGTAGCCAATGCGGTCCCGCGCCTCATCATCCAGGGGACGCCCGAAGAGGGTCACCTCCCCTTCATCAGGCTGGAGAATGTGAAGGAGCATACGAATAGTGGTGGTCTTGCCCGCTCCGTTGGGGCCGATGAGGCCAAAGACCTCTCCCGCCTTGATAGAGAAAGACACGTCCCGGACAACGGATACCCCCGCAAAGGCTTTGGAGAGGCCAGAGGCCCTGAGCGCTTCGGTCACAGATATGCTCCCTCTTAGCTTGAGTTGGCTTGGGCTATCGGCAAGGAAAGGGCGCGACCTCGCTCGTCTTTCAGCTTCCATCTTTCATTTGGTGTTCTCTTCGTCGGAAGATTATAGGCGATGCTGCGCTGTTTCTTTAGCCTATCGATCTCCTCCGTTAGTAAGGTCGGATCGAGTCCGTGTTTTTGTACCCGGCCGACATCTAGCTGGGCTTCAGCATCCATATTCAGAAGGGTATATGACAATGCTCTATAAACATACGCCAAGCCAAACTGAGGGTAAAGTTGGATAGCTAAGTTTAACTGCTTAATGGCATTCTCGGCCTGTCCCAAGATCCTGAAAAAATTGCCTCTGTTAGTATAGGTATTTGCAAGCTTGAGATTGGGATGTAATAGTGTCATCTTCGCGTCTCCTGTTTTCTAGTTAGTATGGTCAAGGATGTCTGGCACCCTCTTGAAGACTGATCCGCTAAATATGGCCTCTCTTAGACACCTTCAGTGATTTAGTGATCCCATTATGGATACAGAGTTGCAAAGTGTCATCGGTAAAGCTACCGATTTTGCTCCACACAAAAGGCTGACGGGTCCATCAGCCTTTTTACCTATGCCTCATCCCCCATCGGTATGACCTTGGGAGCTTTGTGGTCTGGAGAAGGAGGTAGTCCAATTTGTTTGTGATCCAAATGTGGAGCCAAAACTTGGAATGTTTGAGCTCTGTCTGACCTACACGTTAAAGTTAGCGGATATCAGGGCTTCAATCATAGGCTTTGGGTAGTCCGTAGTAATTGCGTCCACCCCCATCTCGGCCAAAGCCACCGCCTGGTCTGGATCGTTCACTGTCCAGGTTATCACGAGTAGGCCGGAGTCATGGGCTTCTGCCACCATCTGGGGATTCACAGCAGACCACTGGGGATCAAGACATTGGGCGCCTACTTGCTGAGCCAGGATTGTATGATTTATCGGATTCCCTACATAGCATGTTCCTACCATAATCTGAGGGCAAAGGGCCTTCATCCGACGAGCCAAGGGGTGGTCGAAGGAGATGATCTCTACCTCTTCCACCATATTATAGGTGTAGAGAAGAGCGAGTATCTTCTCCTCAATACCCGGGTAGCGGTGGGGAAGATTTTTCACCTCAATGTGCAGGGGGATGCGTCCCTTCGACCAGGCCAGGACCTCTTCCAGGGTGGGGATTCGGCAGTGAGCGAAGGTCTTCCCGAACCAGGAGCCGGCGTCCAGGGACTGCAGATCTTTCACGGTCTTCTCGTAAACCGGACCCTGGCCCTCAGCAGTGCGGCCCAGGTGCTCGTCGTGGAAAACCACTGGCACACCGTCGGCGCTGAGCTGCACATCTAGCTCGATAGAGTCCGCTCCCTCCTCCACGGCAAGCCGATAGGCTTCCATGGTGTTCTCGGGAGCGATGGATGAAGCCCCGCGGTGGGCGATGATTAGCGGACGTTTTTCTTGGATGATCTGCCGAAGATTCAAGTGAAATCTCTAATGGATGGGGCTAGCCATGAGTAAGCCCTCAAGAGCCGGTGGCAGCCCCTCTACCTCCACCATCCGAAAGCCCATCTCCCTTCCAAAGTGGTACACCAGGCTGTAGGCCACCGCCTCAATATCCACCCTCTCACCTAGGGTCTTCTCCATGGAGGTAACGGCCAGGTCGCTGATCCCACACGGCACGATGTGGTCGAAGAGAGACAGGTCAGTGTTGACGTTGAGGGCTAAGCCATGATAGGCGATACCACGGCTTATCTTGATACCGATGGCGGCGATCTTCTCCTCGCCCGCCCATACACCGGTTAGTCCCTCCACCAACTGGGCGACGATGCCGAAGTCGGCCAGAACCTTAGTGATAACCCGTTCCAAAGTACGAACGTACTTTAAGGGACCGCCCCAGGAGCGAAGGTCCACCACTGGATAGGCCACAAGCTGGCCAGGCCCATGATAGGTGACCTCTCCACCTCGGTCTACATCTATCACTGAAATGTGTCTGGCTTCCACCTCCTGGTCGCTGAGCTGGACCTGTTGCCGGCTGCCTCTGCGACCGATGGTGTACACCGCGGGGTGCTCTACCAGGAGGAAGGTGTTAGGCTGGAGGCCCTGGGCTATATGCTGCACTAACTCCTTCTGGAGCTCCCAGGTGGGGGCGTACTCCATAAGGCCCAGGCTTGTGTACAGACAGCGCTCCATGTTGCCTCGAACCGCTAGACTACGACGAGTCAATGGGCTATTTGCGAGGGCGTCCACGTTTGCGTTGCGGAGGTTCATATTCCCAGTCTAACTCGGGAACTTCAGAATCTGTAGACCCCAACTCCTGTTGTTCCTTGATCTCAGGAGTGTAATTCATCTGCCCAGGCAAGGCACGCTGCAATGAGTCTAACTTAGGCAAAGCCTCACTGTATTTAGCTTGAGCGCGGTTCAAATGGGTCCCGATAAGCCGATAGTCTTCGGCGAACCTGCCAAAGTCCCCCTCGAGGCGAGTGAGAGAGTCCAGCATAGCCCGGGCATTTTGCTCGATCTGGAGCCCCCGAAGCCCCAAAGCGATGACTTGCAAGTAGGCATAAAAACTGTTGGGAGAGGTCGGGATCACCCGCTTTGTCCAGGCATATTCCAGAATCCCTTCTTGACTGTCATCCTTAAGTAAAACTTCGTAATATATACTTTCAGATGGTATGTACATCAAGGCAAAATCAAGGGTCTCGCCAGGCAAGATGTAGCTCTGAGCAATGGCGTCAACATGGCCCTTGATGTCGTTTCGGAATTGGCGCTGGTGAGCCTTGCGATCATCTGGGTTTTCTGTGAGGCGGCGAAAGGACTCCAGGGGAAACTTGGCATCAATGGGAACTATTCCATTTGAAAGCCGAATTATGGCATCTACCCGTCGGCCGTTCCTGAAGGTGAATTGCGTTTCATAAATACCTTGTGGAAGCACTTGACGCAGGAGGTCCTCAAGAAGAAACTCGCCGAGACCACCGCGAAGTTTCGGGGCTGCAAGCACATCTTGCAGTTGCCGCATGTTTTTACCCACTTCGAGAATGCGTTGGGATGTCTGAGTTAGCCCACCGAGGGCTTGGTGTATAGCATTCACCGTTTCCTGGTAAGTTGACGCCTGACTGGTCACCTTACCAATTTGCTGGTTTATGGAGTCCAGCCGGGCATCGAGTAGGTTCGTGCCAGCCTGTGAGCCGCCGCGTCGAGTCAAGACAAGTGCCAAGATTACTGCGGCCAGGAAGAGGATCGCAACCACTAGCGAAATCTCTACCATAGTCGTCTCCCTTCAATGGCATCCTAATAGATCGGCGTGTCAGGGCCCATGGCTTCTAGTAGTCCCTTGACTGACTGGAGGAAGGCGCCAGCCTCGGCCCCGTCTACTATCCGATGGTCGAAGGAGAGACATAGATTCATAATTGAGCGGATGGCGATGGCATCTCCTCCTACCACCACAGGGCGTCGCTGGATAGCCTCGGTGGCAAGGATCGCCGCCTGGGGAAAGTTGATGATAGGGTAGGAGACTATGGAGCCGAGAGCGCCTGTGTTATTAACTGTAAACGTGCCTCCTTGGATGTCTGCCAAGTTGAGCTTTCCCTCTCGGGCCTTTGTGGTCAGCTCCCTGAGGGCATGTGCCAGACTGGTAATGTTCATGGAGTCGGCGTTGTGGATGACGGGTACTACCAGTCCCTCGGGTGTGGCCACCGCCACTCCTATGCCGATACGCTTTTTCAGAATAATTTTGTCCCCGCCCCAGGTAGAGTTGAACCGGGGATGCTCTTTTAAAGACTCCGCTGTCGCTTTGACCACGAAGGGCAAGTATGTAAGCTCCACACCTTCACGGCGCAGAAACTCCTCTTTGACGCTCTCGCGGTGTCGTACCAGGGTAGTGACATCGGCCTGTATCATGGTCCAGGCATGGGGTATCTGAGAGGCGCTTTTGACCATGTTTTCGGCGATGATGCGCCTAATAGGGGAGAGGGGTATGGTCTCCTCTTCAGGACCTACGGCCACTGTGGGTGGCGGAGCTGATGGTGGGGCTTCCACGCCAGTCTTCCGCTCCTCTGCGAATCGCAAAACGTCGTTCCTGGTGATGCGCCCTCCCAGGCCGGTACCCCTCACCTTGGTTAGCTCTATGCCATGCTCCCGGGCCAGACGCCGCACTGCTGGGGAATAGCGGGGGCGTTCTTCTTCGACTTTAGGTGCTGCAGGGGTGACGACTTCCTCGACACCTCCTCCGGTAGGGCCTACAGGCTTAACATCCTTAACCAGATAGCCCACGGTGCCTACCTGGGAGGATTCCTTACTTTCCACCTCGCGTTGTGGTTCCTGAAGAGGTGGGGGAGAAACAGTCCCCTCGGCCTCCTCGGTCTCCATTTCGGCGATGGGGGTGCCCATGGGTACGGTGGTCCCCTCCTCCACAAGGATGCGGGTGAGGACACCACTCACGGGGGAAGGCACCTCCATGGTCACTTTGTCGGTGACCACCTCCACCAGGGGGTCGTATTTTTCCACGCGGTCGCCGGGATGTTTAAGCCACTTGTCGATGATGCCCTCGACCACGGATTCCCCTACATGGGGCAATTCTATTGTGACAGCCATGAGTCCACCCTTCGCTAGTGGGTTTATTTGAAAAACCTTCCTGTAAAGCCTTGGGAGGCCTGCCAGGACTTGGATTTGCAATACGTTACTTCAAAGGATTGTTAGCGCGATAGACTAACAAGGCTAATAGTTGGCCAACTTTTTCAGGGCCTCAGCAATCTTCTCGGTATTTGGCAAATAGACATCCTCCAAGGTTGGAGCAAAGGGCATAGTCGGTACGTCAGGTCCGCAGAGGCGCGTTATGGGGGCATCCAGGGAGTCGAAGGCCTCCTCGCATACAAGGGCAGCGACTTCAGCGCCAACGCCGCCGCTAATGTTATCCTCATGTACTATCAGCAACTTACCTGTCTTGGTCACCGAGTTGAGAATGGTGTCCCTGTCCAGGGGTTTCAGGGTGCGAAGGTCTACTACCTCAACGCTGACTCCCTCACCAGCGAGACTCTCTGCTGCCTCCAGGCAGTAGTGTAACATTAGCCCGTAGGTTACCACTGTAACGTCGCTGCCCGCGCGCTTAACCTCGGCGTCGCCGATGGGGAGGACGTAATCGTCCTCGGGCACCTCTCCCCTCACCATGCGGTAGCTCTTTTTGTGCTCCAGGAATACCACCGGGTTGTCGTCACGGATGGACGCCTTTAGCAGTCCCTTGGCGTCGTAGGGGGTGGTGGGTGTGACTACCTTGAGACCTGGGGTATGGAATAGGTAGGCCTCAATATTTTGAGAGTGGAACAGTCCACCCCGAATCCCCCCACCGTAAGGGATGCGTACCACTAGAGGCACTCGGACTGCCCCATTGGTGCCGTAGTGGGTTCGGGCAGCCTCACCCATAAGCTGGTTGGTTGCGATCCAGTAGAAATCGGAGAACTGGATTTCTGCGATGGGGCGGAGCCCTTTGAAGGCAGCGCCAACTGCGATGCCCATGATGGAGGCCTCGGCAAGGGGTGTGTCTATAACCCGTTCCGGGCCAAACTCTTCTATGAATCCTTGGGTGGCAAGAAATACTCCACCTCTGTTTCCTATATCTTCACCCAAGACGAAGACCCGCGGGTCCCGTCGCATCTCTTCCAGCATGGCGTCGTGGATCGCCTCGATGATGGACTTGACGGCCATGCTAGCTGCCTCCGTCGGCGTACAGGTGATGGTAGAACGTGGAGGCGTCGGGATAAGGGGCGGCTTCTGCGCTCTCAGTGGCCTCGTTGACGTCCCGTCTCGCCTGAGCCCGGATGGTCTGGTCATTCTCCTCGGTCAGCAACCCTTCATACATTAGGTAAGAGTGGAGAAGGAGAATTGGATCTCTTTTGAGGGCCTCCTCCAGCTCATCACGGTCGCGATACCGGCGATCGTCGTCGTCGGAGGTGTGGGGCATGTAGCGCTCTACCTTCATCTCTAAAAGGATGGGCCCCTGGGAGCGGGCATGCTTTATGGCCTGAATGGTGGAACGGTACACCTGCAAGATGTCCATGCCGTCCACCACGTGCCCTGGGAAGTCGTATCCTGCCGCCCGGTCGGCCACGTTCTCAATGGCCATCTGCTTTTTCAGAGGGACTGATATGGCGAACTTGTTGTTCTCACAGATGAAGATCACTGGAAGCTTGTGGATGGAGGCGAAGTTCATGGCCTCGTGGCATTCGCCCTCGCTAGACCCACCGTCACCGAAGTAGGCCAACACCACGGTGTCTTCGCCTAGCATGCGACAGGCCAGGGCGTAACCCACTGCCTGGGTAAGGCCGGCGGCTACCACATTGGATATCTGGATGATATTGTGCTCCAATGAAGCACCCTGAAGGGGAAACTGCCTGCCTCCGCTGAAGGGGTCGCCCACCTTGCCCATGTAGGAGCACATCACCTGAGAGGCGTTCAGGCCAGCAGCCATCTTCAGCGATAGATCGCGATAGTAGGGGA
This sequence comes from Dehalococcoidia bacterium, assembly GCA_965248115.1. GTDB lineage: Bacteria > Chloroflexota > Dehalococcoidia > Lucifugimonadales > CBDFII01 > CBDFII01. The sequence continues at coordinate 236,211 of CBDFII010000004.1, read as the reverse complement.
AGAGAAAGCAGGGAGCATGGTTGAGGGCAGCTTTGACAGTACCCATTTGGGCAGCCTCGTGCCCCTGAGAAGAGGCGACGATGGGCACCTTGCCCTGGCGATTAAGGGCCCATACACGCTCGTCAAGGTCACGCGCCAGCACCATATGAGCATAGAGATCCACTATCTCCTTGTTGGTTAGCCCCAGGACCTCGTGTTCTTTCTTTGCCCGCTTTGGTGTTGGGGCGCGCTCTTTGACTTGTGCCAACTCTCTTACCCCCAAAAATTTACAGATTGGCAGATTGGCTTGTGGCAGTGCTGGCTACCAGCAGGTCCTCCCGATCCTTCCATCGCTTTAGGAAGCGCTTGAAGTTCTTCTTGCTCATCTCGTCACGCTCGGCATCTCCCAAGGCGCTCCATACTCGGTGTTCATGACGCACTAGAGGGAGACTAGCGTCAGCCAGGATACGATACCCCTTGTCCCTGATCTGGAGGCTGAAGTCGAGGTCTAGGTTTCGATAAAAGCGGAAGCACTCCCGCATTAGGCCCACCCGGTTGAGGAGATGCCGGGGGAGGGCCAAGCAGTAGGCTTGCATAGCGTCTACCTCGCCCGACTCCACCTCCTCATGGAAGTGATGGAGGTCGGTGGTACGAAGGCCCCAGCGACCTCCAAGTCCTACAGACTCGTCTTCTAGCAGACTCCGGATTGGGCTCAGGATGTCTCCTACCACCTCAACAGAGGTGTCGATACATATCAAAATGCGGCCCCTGCTCTGTTTAAAGGCTGTATTCTTGGCCGCCGCCTCGCCCAGGAAGTGGTCGCAGTGGATTACCCGCACTCTTGGGTCTGTCTGTTGGAGCTTGTCCAGCCACTGGGAGGTACCGTCGGTAGAGCCGTTGTCCACTACCAGCAGTTCCAAGGACGCACCGTTGGTGTGGCTAAGGATACTCTCGACACATCGTTTCACATCATCCAGGTAGTCGGCGGCGGTGACGGTGAAGGAGAACTCTACCGAGGGGGCTTCTTTCAGAAGGGACGTCACCTCTCGCGAGGAGGATATCGACTTCCACAACTCCTCTTGCCGCTCCAGGCTTGTCTTGGGACGTATCCATGTCTTGATGAGATCGTCCTCCAGAATGTAGCCCTGGCTAGAGACCTCCTGTCGAAGCTGGTCGGCCCTAAGGTAACTGCGTTCGCTGCGAAGAGATGCTCGTTTCTGTGCAGTGTCCTCCACCTCGTAGGGCGGCTTATAAAAGTGGATAACCTGATCCAGGTCCAGGCCCAATACCCGGTCAAACTCAAGAAGCAGCTTTAGCTTAGCCTGTTCTGCCTCTTCCGAGTGCACCAACCGCCAGGTGAGGGCGAGGGCCCTGGGTAAGTCCAGGTTATCGTTGAGCGCATCCCAGAAGGGGCGCCGCCATTGCTCTAACTCTTCATTAGTCACCTCAAGAGGTGCTAGGGTGGACCATCGCCATACTCGGTTCCGCAAGTTGGTGAGGGCCCTCTGAGCCGCCTTGAGGGCGGAGAAGGTGAAGTTGAGGCGGTGGCTGAACCTGGTGGTGAGGCAAAGGAAGCGGAAGGCCAGGGGCTCGAAGCCCCGTTGCTCTAGATCGTCTAGAGTAAATACGTTGCCCGCCGACTTGGCCATCTTCACTCCGTCGGCCAGCAGGTGCTGTCCATGCAACCAGTAACGAACGTGGGGCTTTCCGAAGGCAGCCTCGCTCTGAGCGATCTCGTCCTCGTGGTGAGGGAAGATGTTATCCACACCTCCAGTGTGGATGTCCATCTCCTCGCCCAGATAGCGATTTGCCATAGCGGAGCACTCGATGTGCCACCCAGGGAAGCCCTCGCCCCAGGGGCTGTCCCACTTTAGATCTCGCCCGGCCTCCGCTGATTTCCACAGGGTAAAGTCTCTTGGGTCTTGTTTGAGGGGGTCGGCTTCCATCCGTACCCCCTCTATCAGCCCCTCTTGAAGATTGCCGGACAGCTTACCATAGCTGGAGAATTTGCCTACGTTGAAGTAGATGTTACCCCCAGCCTCATAGGCGTAGCCGTTAGTAAACAGGCGATGGATGATGTCCAGCATTTCTTGGATGTGATGGGTGGCTGACGGATAGTGGGTAGCGGGAAGGATGTTTACCTTCTTTTCATCCCGGTGGAAGGCCTCTGTGTAAAACTGGGCGATCTCCTGGGAGGACTTTCCTTCGGCCAGGGCGGCCAGGACCATCTTATCGCCCCCAGAATCCAGAAGCTCCTGGCGCATGTGGCCCACGTCGGTAATATTCTTGATGTGGATGACGCGATAGCTCTGTGCCTCCAAGGCCCGCCTAAGCCAGTCGGCCATCATGTAGGTACGAAGATTGCCGATGTGAGCGTAGCGGTATACAGTAGGGCCGCAGGTATACATGCGTACAACACCGGGCTCTAGGGTAACTATCTCTTCTACTTGCTTGGTGAGGGTGTTGAGTATGCGCAGCAATGCGTGCCCCAGCCCGAAAGGTTCTCACAAGATTCTACCACTTTAACTCCTTAGATGCATCTTCACCTTCTGGAGTATCTGTCGTTGACAGGGATGGTAGCCTTACCTACAATCCGCCATGGGACACATCTAGCAGTCATCCTGAGGGGGCAATGGCCAACATCAGACAGTTGTATGAGTTGCAAGGAGTGGACCTGGAAAGGGAGGGATGCCTAACCCGCCTTGCCGAAGTGGAGAGGGAGTTAGGCGACCGCCTAGAGTTGGATCGCTTGGAAAATGAGATACAGGAGCAGCGTTCGGCTCTTAAGGGGGTGAAACTTGACCAGGAGAGTCGGGAGCTCGATGCCGAGGGGTCTAGGGAGAAGCTGAAGGGGCTGGAATCCAAGCTCTACGGCGGCAGTGTGAGAGTCGCCAAGGAGCTTGAGAGTATGCAGCTGGAGGCGACCTATCTGCGTACCAACCTACAAGGGCTGGAGGAGCGACTCCTGGAGGCGATGGTGAGCCTTGAGGAGGCGGAGCAGAGGCTGAAAAGCGTGGAGGAGCGTCACCGCAGCCTTGAAACCGAGTGGATAGCTGACCAAAATGAGCTGTCTCAAGAACAGGAGAGACTTAAAGGGGAATTGAATGGCCTGGACTCCCGGCGCAAGAAGATGGCGACACCGGTAGATTCGTCGGATTTAAAGCTTTATGAGAGTCTGCGTTCCTCCAAGGGGGGACACGCCATCGCCTTGTTGGAGCGGGGCCTGTGCCGTGCCTGCCGAATGGCCCTACCCACCCACCAGCTCCAGAAGGCCCGCTCGGGGCGTGAGGTGGTGCTGTGCAATAGCTGTGGCCGGATGCTGTTTGTCAGCTAAGGGGCTATGTAGCTATTCTCCCTTTTGGGTATTGGAAGCGTTCAGGATATGAGACACCTCTTGAGCCAAAGTGCAGCCAGGAGGTAGATAGATAATCAAATCCCAGCACAGGGTTCGAGTCCTGCGCGGGGTGTCTAGCAGATGATGACAGATCAGGAATTTGTGTCGATTCTGGAGGAGATCGTCGCTCTCGGCCACGAGACGACTGGGACAGAGTGCAAGCCCGCTGGGCCTAGAACGGACAGAGCACTGTTCACCAAAATGGTCAGGGCAGTCTTAGGGATGTCGAACCGCCGGGACGGAGGACGGGTGATCATTGGGATCCAAGATACTACTAACGCTCTCACACCGATTGGATTGAACGACACAGACTTGGCAACCTGGAACTATGACCATGTATCCGACGGACTCAAAGAGTACGCTGACCCTAGCGTTTCCTTCGATCTGGAAACCAAGCAATACCAGGGCAAGAACTACATAGTCTTGACCGTTACGGAGTTCGCGAATATCCCTATCCTTTGCAAAAGGCAGTTCACGTTGTCGGGTGCCGTGATTCTAAAAGAAGGGGCATGCTACATGCGGAGTCGCCGGAAACCCGAGACGACCGAAGTCTCTACTCAGGAGGACATGCGCGACCTACTGGGCCTTGCTACAGAAAAGCGCCTTCGACGATACTTGTTACAGGCACAACGAGCTGGCGTTGCACTTGTTCCCCTTCCATCAACTGTCACTCCTCTAGCCGAAGCGCGACCTGACCAGGAACTGTTTGACAATCAACTGGGTGATCTGACATGACCGAGCTCCTCGACAAGATCCGCTCACGTGGCCATTGGAGGGTGGTGATTCGTCCTACCCAATTCCTTCAGACTAGGATTCAGGATATTGCCGCCCTCTATTCGACTGTCCAGAAGACCTCAGTCGAACTGCGTGGTTGGGATTTTCCTCATCTGGACCCACACACCAAGCCCCACATAGACGTAGACTGGGTAGGACAGGAATCAGAGTGGGAGCAATACCTGGAGGTATGGCGGTTTTATCAAAGCGGCCAGTTCGTGGACATCATGGGTATGCCAGGGGATTGGCGCGACCAATCCAAGTTATGGCCGCCAGACGCTGACTGGGAGTCAGGAGCACTCCTGGGAGTCGGCGACGCTCTATTTACCTACACGGAGATTTTTGAGTTTGCCGCACGTCTGGCGCTCACAGAGGCGGGGGATGAACGGGTTCACATCGAAGTGACTGCCAGCGGACTCAACGGGCGGCGACTAAGGTTCGATATGCGCAACCGCTGGCCGATGTTGAGGCATTATGAGGCGTCAATCCAGGAATTGCCCTATAGTGTCGAGCTGCTACAGGCTGCTCTTGTAGCAGAACCCTGGCAATTGGCTCTGGAACCTGCGATGGAACTCTTTCAAAGGTTCGGCTGGAACCCGACCAAAGATATGCTCCGTGACCTCCAGGGCCAGCTTAGTCGTTACCCCGTGAATTCCTAGAGATGGTCCCCTAACCTGTGAGTGCCTTGAGCAGGTTGCCTCTCGTCGAGGTAGATCACCAGCCACAATCGCTAAAGTCAGAAAACTTCGCAGCCTCCCCCTTCGCGGGTAGCCACGCTCGATTCTAACTTGCTCGTTAGGCTGAACGCAGCGCCAGGGATAGGAGGTGATCCATGATCAAGACCCAGGGGCTAACGCATATCCATCTTGCCGTAGGGGATTTGGAGCGATCTCTTAAGTTTTACTGTGATGTATTTGGCATGCAAGTGCGCTTTTGGGATGGCCCATCGATGGTGTTCCTTAATACCCCAGGGTCCGTTGACACTATCACTTTGAGGCAAGCTGCAGCGGAAGAGCCAGTTGGGCAGGGCGGAGGAGTTGCCCACTTTGGCTTTCGGCTCGAACAGAAAGAGGAGTTGGATTCGGCTATTGAAGAGATTGTACAAGCGGGCGGTTTATTGGTCCAACGAGGTGAGCATCAGCCAGGTTACCCGTATGCGTACGTGTCCGATCCCGATGGGTACATCATTGAGCTCTGAATTATGAATGACGGTTAATTGACCGCCCCTACCTACTATGTTAAAGTCATGGAGGAGGGCCAGGCAGGCCGGGTGACCGCCGCCCTGACAAACAGGGGGGGAGGAAAGTCCGGGCTCCACCGGGCTGGGTGCTGGGTAACTCCCAGGCTCCTGCTGGCACTACGCCAGTAGAGAGACGGAAAGTGGCACAGAAACGAAACCGCTCCGGTTTTTCGGGGCAAGGGTGAAAACGGGCGGTAAGAGCGTCCGGTCGACCGTGGTGACACGGCGGCGGCCAAACCCCACCTGGAGCAAGGCCAAATAGAGGGACTATGGGTGCCCGGCCCGTCCCCGGGTTGGCCGCTTGAGCCCGCCGGCAACGGCGGGCCTAGATAGATGGTCACCGTTTTGGAGCTACCAGGAGGACGCCCCGTCAGGGGTGTAAACTGGTGCCTTCAAAATACAGAACCCGGCTTATAGGCCTGTCTGGATTAACCTCCGCTGTAAGTTTGACTCTTAGGGGCTTGAGCGGTTAACCTCTCTAGGTCACCATAAAGACGAGGGCTACTCACTTGAGGAGGTGGTGCGACGGTGGATTGGGAGTTCGAGCTTCTAGCCGGGCCATATGGAGGAGCTACCGAAGGGCCTGCCTGGGACGGCGAGGCCCTTCTCTTCGTACATATGCCCACTAGCAGGATCATGCGCTACGATCCCCGTAGTGGGAAGACGACAGAGCATATCGCCGACACCGAGCGCACCAACGGTCTCGCCTTCGATAGCCAGGGGCACCTTTACGGTTGTCAAATGGGAGGCCGACTCATAGCTCGCTTCGAGTCTGATGGCACCATAACCCACTTACCCAACATGCTCGACGGTCAGCGTCACAACCGGCCCAACGACCTGGCCATTGACAGCCAGGGCCGAATCTGGTTTACCGACTGCTATGGGGGCGGCGACCCTCCGGAAGAGGCATTGGATTACGAATCGGTGGTGCGGCTGGACCCTCAGCCCGACGGTGGTTGGATTCTGACTCGGATGACCTATGACATGACCGCACCCAACGGCATCTTAATAGCGCCGGACGAGCGTACCCTTTACGTGGCGCAGAGCGATTATGATCGCAAACGCGACTTGCGGGCCTACCCCATCAACGAAGATGGCTCTTTGGGCCAACACGTAGTGTTGCATGAGTTCGGTCAAGACTATCGCGGGGTGCATCGGGGTGTGGATGGCATGTGCTTCAACACCGAAGGTAACATCATCGCCTGCGCCGGGTGGCCTGTGAGCGGGCCAGGCTCTATGATCTATGTGTTCGCTCCCTCGGGTCGGGTGCTAGAGACCCATCCCATACCCGTGTACCGGCCAACAAACTGCACCTTTGGTGGTGCCGACCTGCGTACACTGTACATCACCACCGACGAGGGTCACCTATTCGGCGTGTCCAACACAGGGCACCAGGGCTGGCTTCTCTACCCTCCTGCCGGGTAGACTGCAGCAGCGAGGACGAAAAGCATCAAATGCTCGTAGACATGCACAGTCACTCCGTCTCCTCCGACGATTCCCGGGCCACGGTGGAGCAGTACCTCAAGTGGATTCAGGTGCTAAGGGGACAGGGCTACGCAGTAGATGCCATCGTGCTCACCGAGCACCGTAAGTTCGACCAAGAGGCCGATTATTCCTCGCTGGCCCAGCAGTATGGGATAGTAGTGCTCAAGGGATCAGAGCTGGACACTCGATATGGCCATTTCCTGGTCTACGGGGTCACGCCGGGACTTTTAAAGGCTGTAGACTTTACCGACGTTACTCTGGACCCCATTGAACTGATGAAGGAGGCCAGGCAGCAAGGAGCTATAGCTATCCCTGCCCATCCAGGAAGGCCGCGTTCAGGACTTTGTGAGTTTATCGAACAGGGAGTCCAGTGTGACGATGTGATCATCGTAGAGACTCTCAATGGTGGAAATAGACAGGGAGAGAATGAGCGGGCGGTAAAGCTGGCCCTGGAGCGTGGATTTTGGGGTACTGGGGGCAGTGACGCCCACCTGGTGAGCTCTATTGGGGTCTGCCTGACCGATTTCGATGAGCCTCTCCATAACGAGGGGGAACTGGTAGAGGCCCTGTTGCAGGGGAAGTTCAGGCCTGTGCGTCTTGAGGAAACCCTAAAGGGTGTCAGCAACCCTTAAAGAGCCGTCTAATGGTGCTTGAGCTGGAGTACGATCGTTCTCTCCTGGGCAAGGAACATCCGACAGGTACCTTTCAAGTGACGAAGGAGCTTATCAGGAGCTTTTCTCAGGCCATTGGGGAGACCAATCCTCTCTACATTGACGAGGAAGCGGCTAGGAAGGCAGGACATCCTACTATCATTGCGCCTCCTACTCTGTGTACCATTTTCGAGCGCAGGGTAATGCTCCCAGATTTGAAGCTCAATTTCGGCAAGGCTGGCATTAACGCAGGCCAGATAGTGGAGGTGTTGGCACCCATTTACGCTGGTGACACCCTCAACGCATCCTCCTACCTCAAGGAGGTGTATCCCAAGACAGGGCGTACCGGTACGATGGTGTTCATCGTTTGGGTCACGCTGTACACCAACCAACGTGGGGAGAGGGTGGCGGAAGTCCAAAAGTCTTTTGCCGTTCGGGAGTAGTCTTCATGTGGCAGGATAGCGCCCGCTACTACGAGGATGTAGAGCTGGGGGACGACATTGAACCCTTGGAGAAGTTGCCTACCCTGGAATCAGTGGAGGATTTCTGTCGTATTTGGGGTACCCCTTTGCCCAACCGATTTACCGACCAAAAGATCGCTAGGAAGATGAAGCAGCCTGAACCCATTGCACCTGCGATTATGAGCATGGCTTGGCTGGCCCAACTTTTGACTGACTGGGCCCAGGGTGATCCAATGGCCATCAAGCGACTGGACGCGGTGTTCCGGCAGCCAGTCCTTCATAATCGACCTGTCACCATTAGTGGGCTAGTAACGGATAAGCGAGTCGAGGGTGGGGAGAATCTGGTGGAGTGCGACGTGTTCATAACCAGCCAAGAGGGGGAGCGCCTCACCGGGGGAAGAGCTCTCCTATCTCTGCCCAATCGTGAGGGGTAGGGCTGGTTCAGGGGGTGAGCTTGTCCGCCAATGTAGTCTCTCAGGTGCTACGAGAGGGCCTGTACACTCGCACTATCGGGCGACACATTCTTTACTTTAAACGCATCCCCTCTACCATGGATGAAATGGGACGTGAGGGTGAAGCGGGTGCCAGCGAGGGTACTGTGGTCCTGGCGGAGGAACAGACGGCCGGACGGGGGCGCTTTGGCCGCTATTGGGTCTCTCCCCCGGGCAACCTTTATCTTTCAGTATTACTACGTCCCTCTGTCACGATGCTTCCTTGCCTCATCATGTTAGCCAGCATTGCAGTGGTACGGGTCATACGCAGGGGCACCGGTCTGGATGCTGCCGTCAAGTGGCCAAACGATGTGCTAATAGGTAACAGCAAGGTGTGTGGCATTCTGGTGGAGAGTGTCCTTGACGGAAGCGATGTTAAATATGCCGTGGTGGGGATCGGGGTGAATGTGGGGTTCGACGCCTCCCAGATTAAGGGGCTTTCTCAGAGGGCCACGGGCCTGGCTAAGGAGGTGGGAGGGTCGGTAGATCAGGCAGCATTGCTAAGGCACCTTCTTCAAGAGATGGATGCCCTTTACCTGGATCTTCGTGATGGGCGTTCTCCTATTGAGGAGTGGCGTAATTTGTTGGTGACCCTGGGAAATTCAATAAAAGTACAGTGGCAGGAGGAGGTGCAGGTGGGCTATGCCGAGGATGTGGACCAGCAAGGGAACCTATTACTCCGCCAGCGGGATGGTTCCCTTATTAGTGTGCCAGCGGGGGATGTTACCTTGATGGATGAGTGACTCGTTCCTAACGAGCGCTGTATACAGGTTTAGGAGCATAGAGAGGAGACACTGGTGCTAGAACAGCTGAGCCTGGATGGCAAAGTTGTCATCGTAACGGGGGGTGGCACGGGCCTGGGTAGGGCCATGGTGCATACCCTGGCCAGGGCTGGTGCTCATCTGGTGGTGGCGTCACGCCGACCAGGCCCTATCGAGGCGGCGGTACAAGAGGTGAAGGACCTGGGTAGCGATGCTCTAGCCATCTCTACCGACGTCACCGACTCCGCTCAGGTAAACCGCATGGTAGCTGAGACCCTGGCCCATTTTGGGAAGGTGGATGTCCTAATAAACAATGCGGGGATCGTGCGGGAGAGCGCGCCCACCCCTATATGGGAGATAACCGACGTGGAGTGGCGCTTGGGCATAGACGTGAACCTCACCAGCGCCTTCTACTGCTCGCGAGCGGTGTCGCAGCACATGGTAGAGCGGGGTAAAGGGAAGATTATCAACGTGGACTCGGTGGCTGGCTTACGAGGCGGGCGGGACCTGTACATGTACTGCTGTGCCAAAGGAGGCATTGTACAGCTCACCCGAACCCTGGCCATGAGCCTGGCCCGTTATGGTATCACCGCCAACTCTATAGTGCCTGGCTTCATCCCCACCGAGGGGACAGAGTCTATGAGGGAAAGGTTGCCACGCTCGGGGGACTACGTACCTGTTGGCCGTCTGGGAAGGCCCGAAGACGTCGGTCCTGTCGCTGTTTTTCTGGCCTCCGACGCCTCCGACTATATGAACGGGGAGATGATTACCCTGGATGGAGGTGGTCTGGCGGGGGGCTTTGCTCCCACCGGACACGCCCCCGTGATACCACTGGAAGTTTGAAAAACCGGATAAAGAGATTGCCGAGTGACTAAAATTATAGCTTGCACACGTTTGGGTTTGCATACCACGATAATCGTGCCTACTTACATGTAAAGGATCCCAGGTATGACAGACACAGAAATTGAGCGCCTTTTCAACATTGTTTGTGAAGGACTAGAAAGCGAAGCCCCAAAACGTCAGCGCCTATTCGAGGAGGCAAACAAAGAGCGCCTATTGGAGGAGACGAACGACAAATACCTATTTTCATTGGTTGAAGAGAGGGAAATAGGTATAGCCACGGTGCTGGCTTGGTATTTGACTCAAGCTGAGTTCTTTACAAGAATGGATTGGTATTTGTATGACAACAATCGGATACGCCCTGATCTCACGGTGTGGCTGCGCGATCGCAAACGTTTACTCTATCTGGAGTTAAAGCTAGTAGGTGGAAGTCGGTCGTATAGCCCCTTATGGGACGATCTAGACAAGTTAGAAAAGATTAGCGAAGAGGGCCAGCCTGAAGAAAACCGGTGGAACGGGCTGCTGGTTGTGGGGTTTGACAAACATAGCGGACTGATGGAACGACTTCAAGTGGAGCTAAAGGGCTAATCAAAGACCATCGGAAGTATAAGCTATACGACCTAAGAGAGTTTCCACTTGCGAACATGGATGACAGTCCCGTGCATGGAGTAGTTGCACTCGTTCTACGCAAAGGCGATTAGATATGCCCCTTCTAGAGGAATACAGTCTGAAAGACAAGGTGGCCCTCATCGCTGGGGATGGGGGTGGCTCCACTCCTGTACTGGCCGAGGCGCTGGCAGAGGCTGGAGCTAAAGTGTTCCTGATGGCCCAGAGCCACCCTGTCTTGGATCAGGCAATCGAAAAGATAACCGGTCGAGGTGGCGAGGCCTTTGGGGTAGTTGCTGACGGCACCGATCAACGGGAGGTAGAGAGTTCCTTAGATACCCTTATAGCTCGCTGGACTCGGGTGGATATCCTTGTCACCAACTTTCGCAGCGAGTTTGGCAAGCCCTTCCAGGAGGTGACTATCCAGGAGTGGGAGGAGGTGATGGCCCGCAACCTGAGGCCTGTGTTTCTGCTGTGTAACTCTGTGGGTAAACGGATGTTACATCAGCGAGGAGGGAGAATAGTTAACATAATCTCTGGTCTGGCTGAGAGAGGTTTGTGGAACTCGGCGGCCTTCTGTGCCAGCCAGGGAGCGGTGCTCCAGCTCACCCGGGCTCTGGCGCTGGAGTGGGCCCGGCACAACGTGCGAGTTAACGCCATTGGTACCGGGTGGTTTAGCCTGGAGGAGCAGCCCCGCGAGGAGGCCGAGAAAGAACTTCTGGTGCGCTACATTCCATTGAGGCGGAAGGGCCACCCCAGAGATATCGCTCCTCTGCTGGTTTACCTGTGCTCCGACGCATGTGATTACACCACAGGCCAGCCCATATACGTGGATGGTGGGCTGATGGCACACCCTTAGGGGAATTTCATTCCTTTTGTCTCTTCCATAGCTTGAATCTGGTTGAACCTTCAGATAGGGGTGGTGTACAATAGCCCTGTTTACAGCTATGGACAGGGTACAGCAGCTTAAAGGTATGGCTGATCTTAAGGGAGCCTCCTGGCTCCGCTTTCAGCGGGTCGAGGAGAAGCTGAGGGCCTTTTTGCGCTCCTACGGCTATAGTGTTATCGATACCCCCGTTCTTGAGTCCACCGAGCTCTTCATGCGAAAGTCCGGGGGCGAGCTGGCCTCCCGCATGTACACCTTCCGCGACCCGGGCGGCAACCTGGTGAGCCTGCGCCCAGAATTTACCTCCTCTATAATGAGACACTATCTTGAGGGGGATTATGGCCCGATTCCCTGGCGTATTCAGTACAGTGGCCCCGTTTTTCGTTATGAGGGCGAGATAGCCCAGGGAGCCTATCGCCAGTTCACTCAGCTAGGGGCGGAACTGTTAGGCTCATCCAGCCCCCGAGCCGATGCCGAGGTCTTATCTACAGCCTGCCTCTGTCTCTCTGAGCTAGGTATCGAGGGGTTCACTCTAGAGCTGGGAGACCTGAGCGTTCTGAACCGATTGCTGGAAGAGTTGGGGCTATCAGAACGAGCCATCCTGTTCATCTTGAGCAGCGTCTCGGAACTAAGGGAGGGTGCCGATGGCCTACAGCGTACACGCCAGCGAGCACAGCAGTTGGGATTCTTAGCTGGCGCGTCCGATCACGAATATCTGAGGGCTGCTGTCCGAGGTATGTCTGATCAGGAGGCCCACCAACTGCTGCGAGGGGTGCTTGAGTGGGCCGACCCCGATAGGTCGGGGCTGGGCCAGCGTCAGCCTGAGGAGGTGGTGGAAAGGCTGGCCCGGAAGCTTCGAGAAGCAGACGCTCCCGAGAGGCTCCAAAAGGGCCTGGAGCTGGTTTCTCAGCTTGCTCAGGTTCGGGGTGATCCGGCGCACACCTTGAAGGAGGCTGAAAGGATCATCCACTCCTTTGGACTAGATTCCTCAGCTCTGGAGAGGCCGCAAAGAGTTATAGAGTTGCTTGGGGAAGACAAGGCTGAGGACGTTTCTATCATACTGGATCTTGGCTTGGCCCGAGGTATCGCCTATTACACCGGCATCGTCTTTGAGATCGTTCACCCGTCGGCTTCTTCACCCCTCGGTGGTGGAGGTAGGTACGATGGCCTGGCCCGCGCCCTGGGCAGCAACATGGACGTGCCTGCTCTGGGCTTTGCCATGAACCTGGAGCTGGTGGCCCGCACCCTGGATGCTGGGGAGGGAGGCTGGACCGGTAATGGAGTCGTCGAGGAGTCTGTTCTGGTGGTGGCCGCCGATGACCATGGTTATCGGGAGGCCCTTCAAGTAGCCAAGAGGCTACGAGGAGAGGGAGTAGCGGTGGAGATAGAGGTGTGCGATCGGGGTTTGGAAGAGAGCCGGGCATATGCTAAGAGTAGGGACATCGGTAAGGTAGTTAAGGTAGAGGGCAGTGGAAAGGTTAGCGAATATCGAACCCAGGATAGATAGGGAGCTGCTGAGGCTAGCCCTCCCTAGCGACGGCGACCTGTACGAGCCTTCATTGGCTTTCTTGCAGGCCTGTGGTATGGCTGTAGAGCGTTCAAGCGCCCGGCAGTACACCGCCCACATCCCATCCCTCGATGGCACAGCCGTACTCTTTCAGCGTACTGCCGACATCACCCAGAAGGTGGAGGAGGGGAGTGCTGAGCTAGGTATTGTGGGTCTGGACCGTTTTCTGGAGAATCGTGCTGAAGAGAGCGCGGTAGTACCCCTCATCGACGATCTGGGCTTCGGGCGGTGTGAGCTGGTCATTGGGATTCCCGACGCCTGGCTCGATGTCACCTCGATCAACGACGTGGCGGACTTGGCGGTAGAGTTTCGTCAGCAGGGCCGACAGCTACGTATCGCCACAAAATACCCTCGCCTGGTACAGGGGTACCTCTTCTCCAGAGGTATATTCCACTTCACTTTGGTACAAGCCAGCGGCACTCTGGAGGCGGCACCGGCAGCGGGCTATGCTGATCTCATAGCCGACCTTACGGCCAGCGGAAGAACCCTTCAAGAGAATCGGCTGAAAACCATCGATGACGGTACAGTTTTAGTCACCCAAGCTTGCCTGATAGGTAACCGTGAGTCGTTGAGGGGGGACCACGAGGCCCTAAGGCTTTCTAAAGCCATGCTGGAGCTGGTGGAAGGATATTTATGGGCAACCTCTTTCTATCGCCTCAGCGCCAACGTCCGTGGCACCTCTGCCGATGAGGTGGCTGCTAATGTTCTTGCCCGGCCCGACTTGGCAGGTCTACAGGGGCCCACCGTAGCCCCGGTTTACCATGCCGAAGGAGAGCAGTGGTATGCCGTCAGTCTGGTGGTCCCCAAGGACAAACTACTGGATGCGGTGGATCATTTGCGAGGGTGCGGTGGTGTGGATATATCCTCCTCCCAGGTCAGCTATCTTTTTAAGGAGAGCAGTTTGGCCTACCAACGGCTTGTTAACTCCAAGGGGGGTGATTGATTTGCCCAATCTTCCCGCCCACGTGAATATGGCCCTCCAAGCGGCTGCTCAGCTTGACCAGCCTGTGGTCAACAATAATCTAGGTAGCTTTTCACTGGGTGCTACCTCGCCCGACATTCGCATTATCACGAAGTGGGGCCGTGAACGGACCCACTTTGCACCACTAAACATCCAGCGCATCGGCACTGGGGTAGAGGGGATGTTCAAGGAAAATCCCTCCCTGGCTACCTCCTCCGCCTTAAACGATGCCACCAAGGTATTTCTCTGTGGCTACATAAACCACCTGGTGGCCGACGAGGCATGGATCCTGGAGATGTACCACCCCTATATCGCCAACTCTCATGCCCCATCGGACCACATTCTGGTCAATATATGGGACCGAGCCCTGCAACTTGAGATGGACAGGGAGGCCCATAAAGAGCTGGATGGGCTGGCCCGTATACGCCGCTTGCTTGAACAGGCTGAGAAGGATGTTCAGGTGGTCTTCATCGACGCCGAAACTCTGAGTGAATGGCGAGGCTGGGTGGGTGAATTTACCACCTGGGAGTTCAGCTGGGAGCGTCTACGTTTCCTTACCAGGCGGATGTATGGAGACGATGCCAAGGCTGCTGACATGGTGGAGCACTTCCTCGCCGACATGCCCCAGAGTCTTGAGAACGTCTACCGAAAGATACCCCGGAGCAGGGTGCAGGCGTACCAAGAGAGGGCGATGCAAGAGTCGGTTAGGCTGATGAAGGAGTACCTGAGTGTACCTTAAGGTTATTCGGGGCTTAGAGCAGGCCAAACGAGAGCTCTCCAGCGTGGGGCCCCTGGAAGCTGGTGACCTTGCTTCCTCAGTGGCCGAAAAAAGCGAAGAGCTGATAGGCCAGCGTCTTTCGCCTCAAGAGTGGGTGCAGCGGATTCTTGACGATGTGCGTTACCAGGGCGACGAGGCGATACGTCGCTATACTGCCCTGTTGGATGGTGGTGAACTGGAAAGCTTAGAGGTACCTTCACAGCAGATACAAGAAGCTCAGGACCAGGTGCCACCTCCCTTGTTGGAGGCTTTGAAACTGGCGGCTCAAAGGATCGAGGAGTTTCACCAGGCCACCATGCGTCGTAGCTGGGTGGACCACTCTAGTGGGCTGGGGGAGCTGGTGGTGCCCCTGGAGCGGGTTGGGGTCTATGCCCCCGGTGGTAGTGCTCCCTATCCCTCTACGGTGCTCATGACCGTCATTCCTGCCAGAGTAGCTGGCGTTAAGGAGGTGATCCTGTGTACTCCTTCCACCGATGGAGGGCCTCCCAACGTCGCTGTGCTGGCGGCTGCCGCTATGGCTGGAGTGGATCGAGTCTTCCAGGTAGGGGGAGTCCAGGCTATCGGAGCTTTGGCCTTTGGCACTGACTCCATCCCTCGGGTGGACATGATCTGTGGGCCTGGTAATTTCTACGTCACTATGGCCAAGAGGTTGGTCTACGGCTATGTGGGCATAGACGGTCTGTACGGGCCTACGGAGACGGTTATCGTGGCCGACGACTCCGCCGATGCCTCTTTCTGTGCTGCGGACCTCATCGCCCAAGCAGAGCATGACGTTATGGCTACCCCTATTATGATCACTACATCTCTTGCCCTCCTGGGCGAGGTGGAGGGTGAGCTTGACAGGCAGCTTCCTTCTCTGGAGCGCAGGGAGATCGCCGAGACCTCTCTGGAGAAGAGGGGCAGGGTCGTACTGGTTGACACCTTGGTTGAGGCCATGGAGGTGGCCAATGCAGTAGCACCTGAACACCTTTGCCTGATGGTCAGGGAGCCCTGGGCCTGGGTTGGTGAGGTACGACATGCTGGCGGTGTCTTCTTGGGCCCCTTCTCGCCGGAAGTGGTGGGAGACTACGTGGCGGGGCCAAGCCACGTGATGCCTACCGGGGGCACGGCTCGCTTCGGCTCCACCCTCAGTGTCCACCACTTCCTCAAGACGGTGCCGGTGGTAGGGCTTAAGCCCGAGGAATATGGCGAGTTGGGACAGCAGGCTGCCACCATCGCCAGGGCCGAGGGGCTAACCGGACATGCCCGTGCCCTGGAGATAAGGCTTCAGCAACTGAATAAAGATGCCTAGCGATGAGTAGCCCGATCGATATGGCTCTGCCCCATATCCGTGCCCTGGAGGCTTACGCGGCGGTTGACCCTGTGGAGGTAATGGCCGAGAAGGCCGGGATACCTTCGGACAAGATCATCCGCCTCAATGGAAACGAGAACCCCTATGGAAGTTCCCCTAAGGTGGCCAAGGCCCTGGGCCAGTTCATGTCCTACAACCAGTACCCTGACCCGGAGCAACGTCGTTTGCGAGAGACACTAGCCCAGTACACCGGGGTGGGCTCCGAGCACATTGTGGCTGGCAACGGCAGCGACGAACTGATCGATTTGATTCTTCGGATCTTTGTAGGTCCGGGCGAAAAGATCATCGAGACCTCTCCCACCTTCGGGATGTACGCCTTTTCCGCACGGGTGTGTGGAGGTGAAGAGGTCTCCGTACCACGCGACGAGCAGTTTGAAATAGATATAGAAGCGATCAAAATCGCTCTGGACCCCCATGTGAAGGCCATCTTCTTGGCATCGCCCAACAACCCAACGGGCAATATAGCATCCGAAAGTCAGATACGACGTCTGCTGGAGCTGGGGGTGGTAGTGGTGGTGGACGAGGCCTATTACGAGTTTTGCGGTCAGACCGTAATCCACTTAGTGCACCAGCATCCCAATCTAATGGTTCTGCGTACCCTGAGCAAGTGGGCAGGGCTGGCTGGGCTTCGCATAGGTTTTGGGGTGATGCATCCCGACGTGGTCAGCCTGATGATACGGATGAAACCCCCATACAATGTGAACGTGGCGGCCGAGATAGCCCTTGAGGCCTCCTTAGCTGACCGCCAGTGTCTTATTGAGCGAGTCGGTAGCCTTGTCTCCGAGCGGGAGCGTATGTTTGCCATGCTCAAAGAGCTGCCAGGGCTTACCCCCTGGCCTTCCCAAGCTAACTTCATTCTCTGCCAGCTACCCCAGGGGCGAGGAAGAGCCATATTCGAAGGCCTAGCCCAGCGAGGTATCTTCGTGCGATACTTCTCCAATCAACGGCTGATAGACTGTGTCCGTATAAGTGTGGGCCTTCCCCACGAGACCGATGCTCTGGTTGCCGCTTTGGACAACTTACTTAAGGAGTAACGCCCTGGAACGACACTCTTCTATTACGCGAGAGACTCGTGAGACCCGTGTGTCGGTCTCCATCAACTTGGATGGCCGTGGTGAATATGAGATCACTACCGGCAATGGTATGCTGGATCACCTGTTAGCCCAGCTATCCAGGCACGGCCTTATTGACATAACCCTCAAGGCGGAAGGTGACCTACAAACTGGCTGGCATCATTTAATGGAGGACACCGCCATAGCTCTGGGCCGAGCTCTGCGGGAGGCCTTGGGTGAGGGCGAGGGGATAACCCGCATGGGCCACGCCATTGTGCCCCTGGATGAGACTCTGGCCATGGTGGCAGTAGACCTGGGTGGGAGGGGATACGCTGTTGTAGACGCCTCTCTTAGCCAGGACCAGGTGGAGAGTCTTCCGGGAGATTTAGTGCGCCATTTCCTGGAGAGCTTGGCACTGGAAGCGCGCATAGCCCTCCATGCCAAAATCCTAAACGGTGTCAATCCCCATCACAAAGCCGAGGCTTTATTCAAGGCGCTGGCCAAAGCTTTACGCCAGGCGGTGGAGGTGGACCCCAGGGCCTCGGGCCAGGTCCCCAGCACCAAGGGCACTATCCAGAGTTAGGTTCTCCTGCCCTTTCTGAACGAAGGCTAGGAAGCTCTCTACCGTTTCCTTCTCTCTGGGCATCGGTTCTTTTGCCGATCCTTAGAGCTATCCCTATGTGAGGATGCCAGTCTTCTATGGAAAGGGTGACTACTCTGGGTCGCCAAGATGATCCCTCTCGTACTAATATGAACTTGCCCTGCAGCTAGGGTTTAAGTCAAAAATCCCCACGTAAATCAGTCCTATGCGTGTCCCCAGATGACACTACCGGAGACGGAATACCTCAGACGTTCGTAACACACTCGTAATACACAATTATTTACTATCACGGCATCACCAAAGTTAATTAGTCCATTTGGACCATTGCGGGCCACTCTTTGATCATCCCCAAATCCCTCTATTGCAGGATACTCAGCGCGCTTCACCGAGTATAGATTGGACGCAGCAAGAAGGAATCGAGGTTTTCCCGGCCTAGTTTACACCGCTTGGGTGAAGCAAATATAGAGGAATGAGACTATGGAAAAGCAAGAAGTACTTGTAGTGGCACGGCGACCATCCTTCACGAAGATGCTACGCGCCTGGCTTGAGGAGGCGGGATACCCAGTGCTCGACGCTTTTGACGGGATTCAGGGTCTGCGGGGTTTTTCCCGGCATCAGCCTGGCTTCGTTATTCTGGATATGCTGGCTAGTAGAGAGGAAAGTTTTGATTTCTTGACTCGAATCCGAGAAGCTTCCCGTGTGCCTGTCATCATTCTGAGCGGCAGGAGAACAGAGGCGCAGAAAGTACGAGCCTTAGAGCTAGGTGCTGATGACTATCTAGTAAAACCCGTAGGCCGAATGGAGCTTCTGGCCCGGGTTGAAGCAATCCTCCGGCGCACTAGCAACGGTTCCAAGGAAAACGGGGCAATTTACATGAATAAGGATATCACCATCGATTTCACCAAACACCGCGTGTATGTCCAAGGCCAAGAGGTTCAGCTAACGGTCCTGGAATACAAACTCCTCACCTGTCTGGTCAACTACTCGGGACAGGTACTGGAGCAGCGAAGGCTTTTAGATGAGGTTTGGGGTCCGGAGTACGATGGCTGTGAGTATGTGAAGTGGCACATCAGCCGTCTTCGGCGCAAGATTGAGGAAGAGCCCGACGATCCGAGACTGGTGGTTACCGTGCGAGGCGTTGGATATCGCTACGATGCCCCCAACAATGGCCAAAATGGCCATGTACATCATGCTAACGGGTCCAACGGCAACGGCTCCTATTTTCAAGAAGCAGCTTAGCTCTCACATTCATTCCAGCCGACCGTGATGCTTCTTGGGACTTTACGCCCCAAGAAGCATCCTAATTTTTCACCCCAAAATCACACCATTACCACACCCTTCTAACACCCCAACCTTCATTTCCCCTTGTAGATTTGTTTCCGTGTACAGTTGGCTTGAGGCTATAGCGGAAACAGAGGCTCATCAGCAAGAGGGTATGAGGCTCTTCGTCTTTCGCCTAAGCCCGAATCCACCGAAGGACACCGATGGACGGCGTGAGGACAGCGGAAGGGGGTGGGTGAGGGAGCTACAGGGGAGATGGCCTGGGGTCTTGGGGTAGATGGGAGGCCGGCGGACGGTCTTGAGTCGCCGCACAGGGCCCCTAAGGCCCTATGCGGGAGTTGCAATGCGCGGGATGGCGAGAGGATACGCAGCAGGGGACTCTCGCGACCGGGGTGGCGCGAGATTGCGGGGACGTTGGGTCAGTTGCAGGTTGGCCGTCAGGCCGGGAACGGAATGGCTTGCAGCCGGGCCAAGGCGCGACTGAACTGGGTTTCCCAAGGCCAGCGCCGGGGGAGATGCAAAGTGAGGCGGCGCGCCGAGCGGGTGATCCGTCCCACCAGAGCGAAGACCCGCCGCCTGAGGGTCTTGGTGATCACGGTCCGCTCGCCCAGACCAATCCGCGCCGTACTTGAGGTCGCGTATGGCGTTCTCGACCTCGGCGTGGCGGCGATGATCGGCCTTCAGTTCCAGCGTCTCCCCATCGCGGTCGGTGATGAAGGCGTGATAGCTGTATCTGGCGAAGAGGGCGAGCTGGGAACCGGGCGTCGGCTTCACCCGCCGGACAATGAGCCGCACCGGCGCGGCTTCCGGCTTGGCCTGGAACGGGGTGTAAGTCGTCTCGGCGACATCGGCGGCGCCGTCCATCCAGTAGGGAATGGGAGTCCAGTCCTCCTCTGGTATCGCCTCGATCAGGTCCCGCAGGCTGGCGCGCTGGCGGATGGTGATAGAGAAGCGGACATCCATTTCCCGGCAGGCGGCAACGACAGTGTGGGCGTAGAAGCCGCTGTCGGCCCGCACCGTGAGTTGTCCCCTGGCCCCGCCGTAGCGCACCCGCCCCACCGTCTCACGCAGGAAGTGGGCGGCGCCACGGGCGGTGTTGGCCCGGCCCTCGCGCAGCCGGGACATCAGCACCTCGCCGGTGCCGGCGGCAATGGCCAGCAGCGGGTGATAGCCGCGGGCGCCGGTATAGCCGTGGTGGCGCGCTCCCTCCTTGGCCAGTCCATAGGTCTCACAGATGGTCGAGTCCAGGTCGATGGTCAGGGGCGAGTCGCCGGGTCCGGCCCCAGCGGCCCAGGCCCGGGCCAACAACTGGCGGCTCACGCGGTCGAGTTGACGGACATGCCCCCACCGGAAGCTGCGCAGGAAGGTCCCCAGGGTGGATGGCGCCTTGACCACGCAGCCTAGAACACCGCCCGTCCCACCAGCGCGCAGCGCATCGGCGTCGTCGATGCAGTCGCCGCCTGCCAGCGCGGAAGCGACCAGCGTCAGCATCTTGTCCCCAGTGTTCGCCCGTCCCGGCGCTCCGCCGAGGTCAAGGTGATGGTCGACGAGTTCCCGCAGGCCCAGGTGCCGGGCTAGGGTGGCCGGCAGGAGCAGGCCGGCATTGGCCACCAGGCGATGGTCGTCAAAGAGGATGCGGATACGGTCGGGTTTGTTCTGTGGCAGCATCTATTGGGTGCTCCTTGTTTCCGGGCGGGTTTCTGTTCCAAAACCATTATCCCAGATTCAGAGGAGCACCCGCTCGCTTCTTCAAGGGCTGTCCCCAAGGCCGTCCTTCGGTCGATTCGGGCTAAGTCTCTTCCCAACGAAATCCGTTGTCAGCTTAGCAGAGTAACAAGAGCACCTAGGTAGATAGCTTAACTGCTGAGTGAACGTTGTGAAACAGCTAGCTTTTATCTAGATTGAATGCACCGGGTGGCCGAATGCCATTCCGGCCCAGGTTGGACGGTGAGACGTCCCTAGATCTCTATCTCAAGTAAGAGGTGCTTGGTGCGTTTCCCGTCATTCAGCTGGCTTCATTGCCTCCAAAAGGGCATAGGGTTGGTGGATTTCCAGGTCGGTGTAGGGATGCTGTGGATTGTGGGATTCCACCTGCCCCTAAGTCATTTCATAGCATGCAGCAGAAGAATGACCGCCCAGCGCGGATTTACTCTGATAGAAAGCTTGGTGGCCATGGGGATTTTGGGCTTCATCGGCGTAGCCTTCATGTCGGCCCTTTACACCAACTTCAACGCCACGGACATAACCGATAAGTCAGTGATAGCGGAAAATCTGTCTCGTGCTCAACTGGAGTACATCTCGAACCAGGACTACTTTGTCCCACCGAGCGTTCCCTACCTCATCCCACCGGGGAACGATACAGGAGCCTACAGCGTGCCACCACCAGGTGTCACACCTCCCTCTGAATACACCCTAACCCTTGAGATTACACAGTACTGTGATGGCTCGGGTTGCTATCCTATCAACCAGATCCAGAAAATTACGGCCAAGATCTTACGTCAAGGGGAGTTTGTACGCAAGCTCTCCAACCTCAAGACCAACCGTTGATTATGAGAAAGCAGAGGGGATTTACCGTCATCGAACTTGTGGTGGCCATGGGGTTGGCAGGATTGCTTACCCCTCTCATAGCTTCCTCAATCTTTCAGGTCACGCGTGGGACAGACCAGGTCAACACCAAGACCCTTGCTCTAGCAGATATAGACAATGCGTCCAACTGGATGAACAGAGACCTTCCTCTAGCTCAGCAAGTTCTCGATTCGGCAACCTTGAACCCCCTGGTTGGCTGTGCAGTAGGGAACCGGTCCAGCGTGAGAGTGACTTGGGTAGACGGGACCATCTGGGCGGTGGGGAATCCGCAGCACTTCGCTGAATATTATATCGAGCCTGGGACCACTCTCCTCAAGCGCAACTACGACGGCAATGTGATGGTCGTCGGCAGGCACATAGCAACCATCTCCTTCTGTAAGGATACTGATGGCCTTGTCCACATTGATTTGGCATCTTCTGTTAAAGGGATTACCGACACCACCAAGACCCTCTTTTTCTACATTAACCCACGATCGGAAGTGGCCATTCAGTGAGTAACAGAGAACGGAGAGGAACATCTTTGTACTTGTATTAATTTTGCTATCGATAGGCTCGCTGCTGATTACCCCTTCAATGAACTTGGTCAGCACGAGTCTCAAGAGCAAGCAGATTCAATCCAGTCGTCTAAATACGCAGTATGCGTTAGACGGAGGATCAGAATATGCCACGTGGGAGCTTATTTACGGGAATGCTGCCTCACAGCTATCCCAAAACGGCGAGGAGTCGTATTCAACGATAACCTTAAATGGAGTACAGATAGATACAACCATCAGGCTCAGTGGTGCCTCTTCAGGGATTTCCTCAATTCCAGGTTCAGACGATAACAAAATCCGGCCGAGTATGACAGTAGAATGCGATCAGGATGGTGACGGATTTGACGACGACTGCCTGGCCTTGCCTAGATTCAACGGGATGGTAGCGAGGTACACTGTCTCACTGGAGCAGATCAGTCCAGACATTAGTGTGGGCCTTCTAGCTCTTTACGACGAGTTTCCCAAAGGATTTACCCTCATTCCCGGGTCAACCACCTCTCCTGACGGTAGCTTGCCAGAGATAGATTCTGTCACGCCCACTAACATTGAGAGTCAACAGTGGCAAATATGGAAGTGGGACTTCTCGTCATCCCCGATATTCTTCCAACACGGAGAGGTGAAGAACTTCACTTTCAAGGCCACTATCAATAACAACAAGGGCCGCTACTGCAACGGTGTATTTGCCAAAATGGAGGCCCTTCCCAATGAAAAAAGCGACCGGACGACTCAAATCGCGGTAGGCACGGATCCTCCTGAGGGATGTGAGGGCGGTGGCGTCTACTTGGTCAAGTACACCGACACGAGCCTAGCTAGGCCTAACATCAACACCATTGTTACATACATCATCAACGTAAAGAACATCGAACAAAACTCTTTACACATTGATAGCATCGAAGATGTGTTGCCTCCCAGTGGCTTTCTTTATTGCAGCCCTAATTACCCACCTTCCGACCAGCAGCTGTCGTGTGACTCTCCCATGTGGAAGACAGCAGACGAGCCTTTTGATCCGGTCTCGGGAGACTTCACCGATGTCACCGGGTTCACAGCGTACGATGACCCACAACAAACGTTCCTCGCCGGTGATGGCCGTTGGAAATTGTTCTGGGATGGTCCCGGTGGGTCAGGGTGGGGACTGAAACAGGCAGGAGACACAGACGATAACTTCATACTGCGTTTCCAGTCCCAGGTGACCCCTACCTCATCCGGGACATACTTTAACGAGGCCTTCGCTAACGTCAATTGCTCTGCACCCTCCTCTCTTATAGCCGAAGGGGTCACATCTCAGGCTGAGTATTGTGCCGCATACTCTTGGCCCACTAGCGGTGTTGTGGTGCCATCCTACGATGTTAGAACTGTCTCTGGCGCGCTCGCAGGCCAGGGTGTTTTGGTTATCACTGGTGCGAGCACAGCACAATTCACGTCGTGGCACATGAACTCCAAGTGAGGTTTTCCCATAAACGCCCCCCAAAAGGCGTTCAGGGGGATTCTTGCTGCCGCTCAAGGAGCTCAGCTGGTTGCTATCTCTCCAAGCTCGAAGCGGAACTCCTCGATAACCGGGTTGGCCAGCAGCTTGTCGCACATCTCTCGGACTTGCTCTTCCGCCAGCTTGCGATCCCCTTCATCCACCCTGATCTCCATATATTTGCCTACCCGAACGCTATCCACGGAAGGGAACCCGAGGCTCTTTAATGCCCCCAGCACTGTCGCACCCTGGGGGTCGTTAACGGTGGGCTTGAGGGTTACATATACCTTGGCGAGAAATACCACGGCTGCCACCTAATGCCTACTTGAAATAGACCTCCACGCGGTCGCCATCTCGGGGAGGGTAGCTTCGGAAGGAGTCGGTCAAATCTTCATCGTTGACCAGGACCTGGACAGTGCCCGGCTGACCATCGGCGCATGACTGGCCGTTCTGGTACAGCACCCCTCCGGGAGCCTGAATACGGTCGGGTTCCATGATCATAGGAAAGCTGTCAAAGAAACGGCCCAGGTTGGCATTGGAGCCCGCCTCCCCTACGTGTTGAGGGTGGATGTGGATAAACTTATCTCCATGGGAGTGGACACCGCTTGCCGACTGGCGAAGAAGTATGTCTGCACCACATAGCTCCATACGAAGGGAGGGGTGCCAGTGGTCTCCGATGGCTGCCCCTACACCCCCTCCCTGTTGTGCTATGCGTCCCGGGAAGGCGGAGAGGCCGAAACTGGCAATAACCAGAAGCCCGACCACGACAGCCGCGGTGGTGAACAAGATGCGGCCTAGCTTGATGCGCCGCCGACGGCGGCGAGGTGGCAACCCTTCGGGGGAGGCTGCTGCTACCCCGCTACTTCTTCGGCTGGAGGACGAGGGTCGTGGCCTTCGCTTCCGACGATGATGGGATTCGGGCATTTTTAGCTATTCTCCGTACTTAGCTTCTCACCTGTTAAGCGATGGTAAGCCTCCAGGTATCTCTCCGAGGTCTTGCGAACCACATCCTCCGGTAGGTTAGGGGCTGGGGGCTCCTGGTTCCATCCTTGAGAGCTGAGCCAGTCTCGGACGTACTGCTTATCGAAGTTGGGCTGGGAGTGGCCAGGCTCATAGCCTTTGGCATCCCAGAAACGGCTGGAGTCAGGGGTCAATAGCTCGTCTATAAGGAGCAACCGACCCTCCAGCAGGCCGAACTCCATCTTGGTGTCGGCCAGGATTATTCCCCGACTTTGGGCGTACTCTTGGGCGAAGCGGTAGACCTGCAGACTTTTCTCTTCCAATCGGTGTGCCAGGTCGTCTCCTACGAGGGTCACCAGCTCTTGAAGGGACATATTCTGGTCGTGGCCCTCCTCCGCCTTTGTGGTGGGAGTAAAGAGGGGCTGGTCTAGCTGTTGACCCTCCAGCATTCCAGGAGGCATGGGACTTCCAAAGACGGTGCCTGACCTCCGATACTCAGCCCAGGCCGAGCCGGCGAGGTAACCCCGCACGATGCACTCTACGTCGAGGCGCTGGGCTTGTTTCACCACCATCGCCTGCCGGGCAATCTGAGGGTCTAGTTGGGCCATGGCTGAGCCAAAGCCGTACTGTTGGGCCACCTCTGGATCGTCGGCGGAGGCGATGTAGTGGTGGTCTATAAGTTGGGCTGTCTTCTGGAACCAGTAGGCAGACATTTTGGAGAGCACCAGGCCCTTGTGGGGTATGCCGTTGGGCAGCACCACATCGAAGGCGGAGATGCGGTCGGTGGCCACCATGAGCAGATAACCACCTCCTAGGTCGTAGGTGTCTCTCACCTTGCCACGGTGGAGGAGGTTGGGGAGGTTGGTCTCAACGATCATCGGGCCACCTCATGTTTTGATAGGCCCACCTGTTCAAAGGTCTCCTCTACATATCGGGTGTAGTAGCCGTAGTCAAAGAGGGTCTCCAGCTCCTCGGAAGCCAGGTGGAGAGCTACACGCTCATCGCAGCGCAAAAGCTCTCGGAAGTCCATCCCCTCATCCCAGGAGCGCATGGAGTTCTCCTGCACCAGCTCGTAAGCCTCCTCACGGGAGAGGCCCTTCTCCACCAGGGCCAGGAGCACGCGCTGGCTGAAAACGAGGCCTCTCGTCATCTCCATGTTCTTCCACATGCGCTCGGGATACACTTTAAGGCCTCGGACTACACTGGTGAAGAGGTCAAGGATGTAGTCAAGGGCCAGGCTGGAGTCCGGGAGGATAAGGCGCTCCGCCGAGGAGTGACTAATATCCCGCTCATGCCACAGCGCTACGTTCTCCAGGGCGGTAACGGCGTGTCCCCGGATCACCCGGGCCAGGCCACATACCCGCTCGGACAGCTCCGGGTTGCGCTTGTGGGGCATGGATGAGGAGCCGGTCTGGCCTTCCCGGAAGGGCTCCTCTACCTCACGGATCTCGGTGCGCTGGAGGGAACGTATCTCGGTAGCAAACTTCTCCAGAGAAGCAGCTATAAGGGACAAGGTGACGACAAAGTGGGCGTGTCGGTCCCGCTGTATTATCTGGCTGGAGAGAGGCGCGGATTTTAGCCCCAGGCTATTGCATACATGCTCTTCCACCGAGGGGAAAACGGTGGCATGGGTACCCACTGCGCCAGATATTTTGCCCACGGCGACGCTTTCTTGCGCCGCCTGTAACCGCTGCCTTTGACGCCGCATCTCGTCCCACCACAGGGCCAGCTTTAGCCCAAAAGAAGTGGGCTCGGCGTGTACTCCGTGGGTACGGCCCATCACGGGGGTATCCTGATACATAATGGCCTGATCCTTGAGAGCCTCGCACAATGCATCCATATCTTCGGCCAAGATGTAGCTGGCCTCGGCCAACTGGAGACCCAAGGCAGTATCCATCACGTCGCTGGAGGTGAGGCCCAGGTGAAGCCAGCGCCCCTCCTCTCCCAGCCCCTCGGTCACCGATTGAAGGAAAGCGGTGACATCGTGGCGAGTCGTCTGGAAGATCTCAAGCATCCGACCGTGGTCGTAGCGGGCTTGTCGTAGTTCCTTCATATCGGCTGGAGGGATGACGCCCTCCTCAGTCCAGGCCTCGCACACCGCCAGCTCCACCTGAAGCCACTTGGCGTACTTGTTCTCGTCGGACCAGACCCGCTTCATGGCTGTCCTGGAGTAGCGATCTATCATCCTAGGACTCCCCAAGAGGGTGATCGGTGATCCTCTCCACTTCTTCCAATACCTTACGGAAGTCCTCAAACTCGACGAAGGGCACCTGCTCTTCACGGCAACGCTGAGCCAGGTAGCTACGGGCAAACACCAGATCGGCCTCCTTGGTGGCGGGGCAGTAGTCGGAGGAGCCATCACCGGCATACAGGATAGTGTGTCCACGCTGCTTATAGCGACGGAGGATGGCGCATTTGCAGTTGCCAGGTTGGTAACAACCATCCCAGGTATATTGGTACTTAAATGTGATACCCCCATTAGTGTATTGAGTCCCGACAGAGAAGGCTGGTACCCCTTCCTGGCCTTCCTTTTCCAGCAGCGCCTTGATGTAGAAGTCCAGGCCGTGACTGACGATGGCCAGAGGTATCTGGTGTGCGTGGCAGTAGGCTTGCAGCTCTTTGAAGTAGGGACGTAGGCTCGCCTTGTCTTTGACTAGAGCCTTCATAACTTCCCTAGTGGCAGTAACTCCGGCGAATGACAGCTCCTGATACTCTTTGAGGGTAAGTAGTCCCTTGCGGAATTTACTCCTAAGCTCCTGCCACTGCCCGTCACCGAAGTGTTCCAGTAGCATCTCAGCCACGTTTTGGGCAGCCGCCGTATCGTCGAAGTCGCACAGAACGGCGGGTTTATTGTTAGCTCTGGCTGAGGCTTTGGCGGTAGTTCTCATAGGCTTCTCTAATAGTATCATATTTTAGTCCCAGTATCTGGGCAGCCAGGTATGCGGCATTGCGTGCTCCCCAGGAACCTACTGCTACGCAGGCCACGGGTATTCCCGGGGGCATCTGGGCGATGGCTAGCAGGGAATCTATGCCCTTGAGCTCGCTGCTGGCCAGGGGCACCCCGATGACTGGTATGGTGGTCCACGAAGCGAGAACGCCGGGCAGGCCAGCTGATCCCCCAGCAGCGGCGATGAGAACCTCGATACCCCGCTCCCTCGCCTTTTGAGCGTAATCTCTTACTCCGTCGGGAGTCCGATGGGCCGATAGCACCCGTACCTCGTAGTCAATGCCCATCTCCTCCAGCACCCGAACAGTCTCTTGAACCACCGGGTCGTCGGAGGCACTGCCCATCATCACTCCTACTAACGGCATTATACTTTCACCTCGCTTCTAATGTTGTATCGCCATCCTGATATAGGTCGTTGGTATTGGTGTCGATAGAGTAGATATTTCAGATCGGTGTCGTACTCTAAGGCGCTCATGGGGCCACCTTCCGACTCACCAGGGCTATGTCCCTTCGGTAGTGGGCTCCCTGAAAGTAGATGTCCTCCACGTTTCGGTAGGCCGAATCTCGCGCCTGAGACAGCGACTCTGACACTCCCACCACAGTCAGGACTCGTCCGCCGTCAGTAACGATCCGCTCTTCACCTCTGTCATACGATAGTTTGGTCCCAGCGTGGAAGACAAGTGCCCCTGCATCAAGGCTGTCGAGGCCGGTTATTGGTAGACCCTTGGGGTAATCGCCGGGATAACCCTCCGATGCCATCACCACCCCAACGCAGGCCCCCTCGGCCCACCGGATGGGTAGATGGTGGAGCTGTCCTTCAATGCAGGCTGAAGCAATATCCACAAGGTCAGTGCGTAGTAAGGGGAGAATCACCTGAGCCTCGGGGTCGCCAAGGCGGCAGTTGAACTCCAGAACCTTTGGGCCATCGGACGTAACCATGAGACCCGCATATAGCACCCCATTGTAGGGGATGCCTTGTTCCGCCAAAGCTTTCACCACTGGCTCCATTATCTCATCGCGAATACGCTGGGCCAGTTCGGATCTCCAGAAGTGAGGCGGACTGTAGCTGCCCATGCCTCCGGTATTTGGTCCCTCATCTCCATCCAGAAGGCGCTTGTAGTCGCAGGCGGCAACCAAAGGAGAGAGATGCTCGCCATCGACAAAGGCAAAGACGCTTACCTCCTGGCCGTAAAGACACTCCTCTACCACCACTCGCTCTCCAGCCTGTCCAAAGCTTCGAGCCTCCATGCACTCGTAAAGGGCAGCCAGGGCCTCTTCCCTCTCTTGACAGACGAAGGCTCCTTTGCCTGCAGCCAGGCCGTCGGCTTTAACTACCACGGGACCATGGTGGGCCTCAAAGAAGTCCTGTCCCTCCTGATAACTGTGGAAGACCTTGAAATCGGCGGTCGGTATGGCGTGTCTTAGCATCAGCTCCTTGGCATAGACTTTGCTGGATTCTATATGCGCTGCATCCTTGGTCGGCCCAAAGATGGGCAGCCCAAGCTGCTGGAACCGGTCTACGATACCGGCGACGAGGGGAACTTCTGGGCCTACGATAGTGAGGTCTATGCCATACTCCTGGACTCGAGTTGCGAGCTGGTCAAAGGGGATGTCTGCGGGCAGGATGTTGGAGGCGATGGCTGTGGTGCCGACGTTGCCAGGGGCCACGAACAGGGCGTCCACGCGAGGGCTGGCGGTCAGCTTCCAAGTGATGGCATGCTCTCGAGCGCCGGGTCCAACTACGAGGACTTTCATCCCTATGGGCCTCCGGCCAGGTTCACCCAGGATAAATGCTGGTGCACCGAGGTGTACAAGGGTCGGTCGGCCGTCCAGAGAGAGCAGCCCTCCTGCTCAGCCACTGCAAGGTACTGGGCGTCGTAGGCTCGGGAGTGGTGGAAGCGGGCTGCCAGCTCGTAGGCTTGGCGGTAGACAGACGTTCTATCGATGCGGCGAATCCCCAAACGAAAGAACATGCCCAGGACGCGGGACACATCGCTGGCATCTAAGATACCTCGGGCGACTTGGTGGCGTAGTACTGACACTACTTCTGAGTAGAGGAGGGAAGGACCTACTATCTCAATGCCTCTTTCCAACCAGTCGTCTACCAGCGGATATACAGCAGTATCTTGCTGGGGAACCAGCCAGCGTATGATGATGTTGGCGTCGGCGCAGATGTGCATCAGCTAAAGGAGACCCTCCCTGGCCTCAGCGACCCAGGTACTGACATCCAGGTAGCCATATTTGTGGCGTAGCTCTTCTCGCAGGTCTTTCATCTCCTTCACTAGCTTCATACGTTCCTCCAGGTCAGCTGATTCGGCACGAAAGGCGGCCAGAGCGGCCTCGGGAACAAACCACTGATTGCCCAGTCGGTAGCCCTCTAAGCGTGCCTCTCGCAAGTAGCGGCGCACTTGCTCGATAGACCTCCCTAAGTAACGGGCCGCTTCGGCAACAGTGCGTTCATCGTCGTTTCGCTCTTGCTTCATGTTGTTGTCGTAGACGACTATATCATATAAGATGATCTTCGTCAAGCATGTAGAGGAGATTATCTAGCTGTTGAATCATAAAGGTTTATGCCGATGAAAGTAGACCAATGCCCCCAAACATCCTTCGAGTTGATATGGCGATCCAAGGGATAAGGTAGGTATTCAGCCCCTGGTGTATATCTCTGAAGAAAACCACATCTACTCCCACTCAATGGTCCCTGGTGGTTTAGCGGTTATGTCGTAGACTACCCGGTTGACAGTGGGCACCTCATTGACAATCCTGCTGGAGATGCGGGCCAGCACCTCGTAGGGGAGGCGGGCCCAGTCGGCGGTCATGGCGTCCTCGCTGGTAACGGCTCTTATGGCTACTACATATCGGTATGTGCGTTGGTCGCCCATCACTCCCACGGTTCGCGTATCGGTGAGCACTGCAAAGCTTTGCCATAGCTGCCGATAAAGGTTAGAGCCCTTTATTTCGTCCATAACGATCCAGTCGCAGGCCCTAAGGGTGTCCAGCTTCTCTCGAGTCACCTCTCCCACGATACGGATAGCCAAACCAGGGCCAGGGAATGGCTGGCGATACAGGATCTCCTCGGGCAACCCCAGGGCCAACCCTACCTCTCGCACCTCATCTTTGAAAAGATAACGAAGGGGCTCGATGAGCTTCAGTTTCATCTCCTTAGGTAGGCCACCTACGTTGTGGTGGGTCTTGATGCGAGCGGCGGCTCGGTTCTCAGGGCCCCGGCTCTCGATCACGTCGGGGTAAAGGGTTCCCTGAGTGAGGAAATCGATATGCCCCAGATTGACTGCCGATTCCTCGAAGATTCGGATGAACTCTTCCCCTACCACCTGCCTTTTCTCCTCGGGGTCGGTGACGCCCTTCAATCGTTCAAGGAACCGCTCCGAGGCGTCCAAATGTATCAAGTTTAGGCCCATGTTGCGCTCAAAGGTGCTCACCACACGCTCAGGCTCCTCCCGGCGCATGAGGCCGTTGTTGACAAAGATACAGGTGAGTTGTTCCCCCACGGCCCGGTGCACGAGATTAGCTGCAACCGCCGAGTCCACTCCTCCCGAGAGGGCGCAGATGACCCTTCCATCACCTATCTGATGTTTTATGGTCTCGATAGACTCGGTGGCGAAGTTCTGGGGTGTCCAGCTGCCCTGACAACCGCATATTTGAAATAGGAAGTTCTCAAGGATGATCTTGCCCTGGACAGTGTGTATCACTTCAGGATGGAACTGCAGGCCGAAGATGTTGCCGTTACCCATTACCGCAATGGGCGAGTTATCGGTGTAGGCCAGGGTCTGAAAACCGGGAGGAAGGTTTTCTATCTGATCGCCATGGCTCATCCAGACAGGCATAGAAGGCGGCAGGTTGGCGAATATGGGCGAGTGGGACACGTTCTGGTAAATCACTGCATGACCGTACTCCCGCATTAATCCAGTGGACACCTTCCCTCCCAGCTGGTGGGCCAGCACCTGCATACCGTAGCAGATGCCCAGGACAGGCAGAGGCCTCTGATAAACCCACGTCGGGGCCAGAGGTGCACCCGGCTCGTAGACACTAGCAGGCCCCCCGGAGAGGATAATGCCTTTGGGATTTATATGGGACACCTCTTCCCAGGAGGCATCGTAAGGTACAATCTCGCAGTACACATGTAGCTCTCGCACCCGGCGGGCTATTAGACGGCTGTACTGGGAACCAAAGTCGATAATAACCACCCCCTCATCTATTCCCTTAGAGGTGGTCTCAGGCTGGATACTGCCCGCCTCCTTCTCTTGGGCAATCTCCAGATAGGTAGACAGTTCCACATCATCACTGGTGGCCACCCTTCGACTTGTAGAAGGTTTCTTCTGGGCCATCGATCCTCCCCCTTAAACTTCTTAGGCGACGGACTGGAGTCCGTCGCCTAAGACTGCACCCATACATGACTGCAAGTACAGTAAGCCGACTTTAGGTGCAAGATCCTCAACTCGACCCCAGATTACCACTTGTGCTATACTCAGTCAAGGATTTATCGAAACATCGCAACAATATCCAGTAGTTAGAATGCCCATATATACTCTCCCTGGTGCAATTTACACAGGAGTAGAGGTGCTCAGGCAAGGGGGTGTGATAGCCTTTCCCACCGATACCCTTTATGGCCTGGGCGCCGATGCATTCTCGTCTCAGGCAGTAGAGCGTATATACGAAATCAAGGGACGGCCCCCTTCCATGGCGCTGCCACTATTGTTAGCTGATGGAGAATGGCTCAATCAGGTATCGTTGGAAGTATCACAAACGGCTGTAGCCTTGGCACAGCGCTTTTGGCCTGGGGGGCTGACTTTGGTATTGAAGGCCTCTCCGCGACTACCTCGCATCCTCACTGGGGGTGGAGACACGATTGGGGTACGGGTGCCCGACCACCCGGTGCCCTTGGCTCTAATGAGGGGACTTGGCCGGCCCATTACCGGGACCAGCGCCAATCCCAGCGGTGGGCCTGACCCTGCCACTGCTTTGGAGGTGGAGAGGTTGCTGGGAGAAAAGGTGGATTGCATCATCGAGGATGCTCAACCTCCGCAGGGCCAGCCTTCCACCGTTGTGGAGCTTACAGGGGCTATACCTACCCTGTTGCGTCCAGGTATCGTGCCATTGGAGGCAATTGAGGAGGTGTGTGGGGTGCCTTTAGGGTGAACGTCATGATGTTGGGCATTGTATTTAAGTACGAAGGATCAAACTGTTCAAGGAAAGAGTTGGCTTGGGAATAGCTATAGGCAGTGACCATCGAGGTTACGGCCTCAAACAGGCCATCCTAGAACTTCTGTCTGAGCTTGGTCACCATCACAGTGATATGGGCTGCTTCGACGACTCTGCTGTGGACTACCCGGACGTGGCCAAGAAGGTGGCGAGAGTGGTGGGTAGG
Source organism: Dehalococcoidia bacterium (assembly GCA_965248115.1). Classification (GTDB taxonomy): domain Bacteria; phylum Chloroflexota; class Dehalococcoidia; order Lucifugimonadales; family CBDFII01; genus CBDFII01. The sequence continues at coordinate 203,179 of CBDFII010000004.1, read as the reverse complement.
GGGGAGGCAGACAAGGGGATACTCATTTGTGGTACGGGAATCGGAATGAGTATAAGCGCCAACAAGATTCCAGGCGTTCGTGCGGCTTTGTGTACTGATATTTTTAGCGCTCGTATGGCTCGCCAACATAACGATGCCAACGTACTTTGCATGGGAGGCTCCATTTTGGGCAGTTGGCTGGCCAAAGAGATTACCCGAACCTTCCTGACCTGCCAATTCGAGGGAGGACGCCACGCTCGCCGGGTGGATAAGATTGCGTCTCTAGAGCAGCAAGGGCAGACGACCACAACTATAAAAAAACAACCCAAGCCGACAAAACATTCATGATGCGCTCCTCTGAAATTGTCGAAAAATATAAAGCTGACCTGCATCAGCAGCTACATGAGATCCTGGCCCATCGGGAAGGGTTGCTTTACAGAATGATGCAATACCAATTGGGTTGGATTAACGATAATGGAACCCCTGCCCAGGAGCACAGGGACGCTAGCCCTCATTCCAAGTTGTGTCTCTTGGCCTGTGAGTATCTCATGGATGACCACCATCCTGCCCTGCCAGCAGCCGCAGCGGTGGAGCTGGTATACCACTACTCTCTCATACACAGCGACATTCGTGATGGAATACCCGAAAGTCACCATACGCCCACTGTGTGGTGGGTTTGGGGCCCGGGCCAAGCCATTAACGCCGGCGATGGGATGCATGCCCTGGCCCGACTCGTTCTCCTGCACCTCCAGCAGAATGGTGTGCTCGTAGACCGGGTCTTGGGTGCTCTCTCCGTCTTGGATGAAGCCTGCCTCGCCATGTGTGAAGGTCAGCAGATGGACTTGGCTTTTCAGGAGAGCCCGAATGTGGGGATTGACTCTTACCTGAAGATGGTGGAGAAGAGGGAAGGCGCGCTCATAGGCTGCAGCCTGGGGCTTGGTGCGTTGATAGCGACTGGACAAAAGGAGACCGTAGGCGCCTTTAGGGAGTATGGAAACAATCTTGGAATTGCCATCCAGATACGACGCGATGTGATAGACATGTGGCCTCAGGTGGCAGAGACGACAGCTTCCCCTCATATCCTCAACAAGAAGAAGAGCCTGCCCATCGTGTACCTGATGGAGAGAGGGAGATTGGACCAAAAACGAAAGCTGGGCACCATCTACTTCAAGCGAGTGCTGGAGCCTTCGGATGTAGAGGAGGTCCGGGGCATTCTGGACGAGAGCGATGCTCGCCAATTTTCTGAAGATACTGCAAAAGACTACTTTGAGCGGGCCATGGGGGCTTTGAAAGGTGTGAAGGGATCGTCCTGGAGCGACGACCAGCTGGAGGATGCGGTCCAGTTGCTGATTTCGCAAGGTGAGTGGTAGAATCCGTCTAACGCCATATCTTCCAAGGGGGTGTGCAGGTGAACAAACGTACCCTGGAGGATGTGGAGCTTCGGGGTAAACGGGTCCTCGTTAGGGTGGATTTCAACGTGCCCATCGAGCAGGGCCCAGAGGCCATCGCCTCTTACGACCACCGGCTTAGGGCAACCCTCCCCACTATTTACTACCTACGAGGTGCTCGTGCCGGAATTATCCTGTGTTCCCACCTGGGGCGTCCAGGGGGCAGGGTGGTGGAGGGGCTGAGAATGGGGCCTGTGGCAGAACGTCTCTCTATCCTTCTCTCAAGGCCTGTTAGGTATTTAAAGGACTGTATAGGTCCAAATGTGGAACGCGTGGTGGCCTCCATGCGTCTGGGGAGTATAATCCTGCTGGAGAACCTGCGGTTTCATCCTGAGGAGGAGGAAAACGACCCCGCCTTCGCCAAAAACTTAGCCTCTTTAGCTGATGTTTTTGTAATGGACGCCTTCGCCGTGGCCCACCGGTCCCATGCCACAACTGTGGGAGTACCTCAACTTATACCCTCAGTGCTGGGTATGTTAGCCCAACGGGAGGTCGAGCAGATGGGCAAGGCCCTAGACTCACCAGAGCGTCCCATGGCTGCCATCCTGGGAGGGGCCAAGGTGGGAGACAAGATCCTGATCCTGGAACACCTGCTGGACAGGGTGGACATGCTGTTTATTGGTGGTGGAATGGCGGCCACTTTCCTGCGAGCCATAGGACGTCCAACGGGGTCATCCGCAGTGGAGGAGGACAAGCTGGAGTTCGTCTCCCAGCTCCTCAGTAGGGCCAAAGCAAATGGCATATCGGTACATTTGCCCGCTGATGTAGTGGTGGCCGAAGGTTTCAGCGCGGATTCAAGGCAGGTAGCCACCGTGCCGGTGGATGAAGCACCTGAGGGCTGGCACATCATGGACATCGGCCATAAGACTATCGCGGAGTTTACCTTGAATCTCCAGCGTTGCAAGACCGTTATCTGGAACGGCCCCATGGGAGTGTTCGAGTTTCCTATCTACGCTGAAGGTACCCGCAGGATAGGGGAGGCGCTGGCCTCCTTGGACGCCACCACCGTTGTGGGTGGGGGATCTACTGTAGAGGCTGTGGAGAGCCTAGGCCTGGTGGATAGGATGACCCACGTGTCCACCGGGGGGGGTGCTGCTCTGGAGTTCATGGAGGGGAAGGTGCTGCCTGGCATCGCTGCCATCTCCGACCGAGACGCTTAATGCCGCCACGGTTCTTCGTTTTTCCATGACATACTGGCGGTGGATAACCTTGAATCTCTGACTAAGATAGGGGGTCCCGTGATAGACGTGGATGAGTTAAGGGACTGCTTCATAAGCACATCTTCCAAGATAATCATGTTGCTGGTAGATGGACTGGGTGGCCTACCCCACCCCGACACCGGACTGTCGGAGTTAGAAACGGCCCATACACCCAACCTGGACCAGCTGGCTCAAGAAAGCGCTTGTGGGTTGACCACCCCCGTTCTGCCAGGCGTCACCCCTGGAAGCGGGCCTGGACACCTGGCCATTTTGGGTTACGACCCCTTGAAGTACCTCATGGGCCGAGGAGTGCTGGAGGCCCTCGGCATCGATGTAAACCTTCAAGAGGGAGATGTGGCCGCCAGAGGCAACTTCTGTACCCTCGACTCTCAGGGCCTTCTCAGCGACCGACGCGCTGGTCGTATTCCCTCGGAAGCTTCTGCACCTTTGTGCCGTATGCTGAACGAGATCGAAGTGGACGGCGTAGAGCTAAGGGTGTACCCGGTGCGCGACTACCGTTTCGTTCTGCACCTTCGTGGTGAAGATATCAGCGACAGGGTTTCGGAGACGGATCCCCAGCGAACCGGGGTTCCTCCTCAGAAAGCGGAAGCCAGAGCTCCTGAGGCAGAAAACACTGCTAGACTTGTTAGGACATTCGCTGACCAGGCTAGGGGGCTTCTAAAAGAAGAGGAGCGTGCCAATATGGTGCTGCTGCGGGGCTTCTCCAAGCTGCCCCACCTGCCATCTATGGGCGATATCTACCGGCTCAATCCCGCTGGCATCGCTGCCTATCCCATGTACCGGGGGCTGGCCACCGTGGTGGGCATGCAGGTGATCCCCACGGGTGCTAACTTCGCCGATGAGATAGATACCCTGTACGAGCACTATAAGGAGCATGACTTCTTTTACATCCACTACAAGCCTGCTGACGCTGCTGGCGAGGACGGCGATTTCGATGCCAAGGTACAGGCCTTGGAGATGTTGGACGCTTATATACCCCGATTATTGGAGCTGGAGCCCGATGTGTTTATCATCGGGGGTGACCATTCCACCCCGGCCGTGATGGGTGCCCATAGCTGGCATCCAGTCCCCTTGTTGGTACGCTCCCGTTGGACTCGGGGATTGGGGGTGGATGCCTTATCGGAACGCTGTTGTGCCGTGGGTTCCTTGGGTCGGTTACCTGCCACCCAGGTCATGCTTCAAGCCCTGGCCCACGCTGGCAAGCTCACCAAGTTCGGACCGTAGGGTCTGCCAAGACACTCTTTTTATGGGGATGCTCTTCGCCCTACCTTGTGCCGTAAGGTAGCAATGAAAGATTTCCCTCAAGTTCTTAAAGGAGCCGCATATGCTCAAGCCACTTATCGTGGGTAACTGGAAGATGAACACCACCGTCGAGGAGGCGGTTCGTCTGGCCTCTAATATGGTGGGAGAACTGGACGGCATCTCTGGGGTTGAGAAAGTGCTGTGCCCGCCCTATGTATCCCTGCTGGCAGTAAATGATGTCATTAAGGACACCTCAATAGGGCTGGGTGCCCAGAACATGCACCACGAAGAGAAGGGGGCTTTCACAGGGGAGGTCTCGCCTACTATGCTGGCTGGAGTGTGCCAGTACGTTATCCTTGGCCATTCGGAGCGGAGGCAGATTTTCGGGGAGGACGACCCGTTCATCAATCGCAAGGTACACTCCGCTTTGAAGGTTGGACTTCGTCCCATCCTGTGCGTAGGTGAGACCCAGAAGCAGAGGCAGGGAGGTAAGGCCCGTGAGGTGGTACAAGGACAATTAGAAGGGGGCCTCTCAGGCATGTCTACCATCGAGAGCGTTGTGGTGGCCTACGAGCCCGTGTGGGCCATTGGAACGGGGGTTGCGGCTACTCCAGAGATCGCCGCCGAGGTCATGGGTGGTGTGATCCTATCAACGTTGGTTACCCTGTTTGGGGAGGAGGCTGCTGCGGAGGTCCCCATGCTCTATGGAGGCAGTGTGACTCCTGAGAACGTGGGAACCTTCATAGAACTGGAGTGCGTTCATGGGGCTCTTGTGGGGGGTGCTAGCTTGCGGTCTGACCAATTTGTAGAGATAGCGCGGATAACAGCAAAAATGAAAAGATTGTGAGTTCAGGACATTGGACATAGTACGCTAGTATTTGCTGTATACCTAATTTGCTTGGGTTAAGTTCCTCGGTAGACCGCACTAAGAAGATAATGTTTAACACTCCGCTTATAGCCATCGTTGGCCCCACCGCAGTGGGCAAGAGCACCCTGGCATTGCATCTTCCCCACATTTTCGGCGGTGAGATCGTAAGTGCCGATAGCCGTCAGGTCTACAAGGGTATGGACATCGGCACCGCCAAGCCCTCGCTCCAGGAGCGCAGCCAGGTACCCCATCACCTAATAGATATCCTTGACCCTGACCAGCCTTATAGCCTGGAAAGCTTCCTGCAACTGGCGCACCATGCTATCCAGGATATCCACAGCCGAGGGGCGCTGCCTTTGGTGGTGGGGGGTACTGGCCAGTATCTGTGGGCCCTTTTAGAGGAGTGGCGTCTCCCTCCGTCTACGCCCGATGGTGTGTTGCGCTCCCAGCTGGAGGAGGAGGCCCAAACAAATGGCGTCCACGCACTCCATGATAGACTTAAGGAGGCGGACCCTGAAGCGGCCGCTACCATCGATCCTCGGAATGTGCGTCGGGTAATTCGTGCCCTGGAGATATACCAAAGCACTGGCAAGTTACCGTCTAAGCTGCGGACTAAAGAACCATCCCCTTATCGAGTTTTAATCATCGGCCTAACGCTGGAGAGAAAGGAGCTTTACCGCCGAATAGACTGTCGGGTGGACATGATGATGGAGATGGGTCTGCTGGAGGAGGCGCGCGGGATACTGGAGAGAGGTTATTCTCCAAGCCTTCCCGCTATGTCTAGCATCGGCTACAAGGAGATGATGCTTCACCTGAGTGGGCAGCTAACCCTGGAGGAGGCCGTGAGGCGCATCAAATTCGAGACCCATCGCTTCGTCCGGCGCCAGTATACCTGGTTCTCCCTAAAAGACCCTCGCATTCGATGGTTAGAGGCCGCCCCTGACACTAACCACCAGGCTCAGGTGCTGGTAGAGCGGTTTCTAGCAGTGAAAGATGACTGTGATAAAATAGCGTCACATAGCCAGCTATCTACTAGCTAGGAGGCGTAGCTAGAGGTCCTATGCGATTCACCAAGATGCAGGGAGCGGGCAACGACTATATCTTTATCGATGCTCGCTCTATGGATGCTGACTGGCCCTCATTGGCCAGAGCCATGTCTGACCGGCACTTTGGCGTAGGTGGAGATGGTATTATTCTCATCCTTCCCTCTAATAGGGCCCATCTGAAGATGCGGATGTTCAATGCCGATGGGTCTGAGGGAGAGATGTGTGGTAACGGCATCCGCTGCTTTGCCAAGTATGTCATAGAACGAGGCATTGCGCAGCCCGACGGCACAGGTCTCCAGGTGGAGACGTTGGCGGGTATCAGGATGGTGGTGCCAGTGATGAAGGGTAAAAATGTAGTAGCTGCCCAGGTAGCAATGGGCTCACCTCGACTGCATCCCGAGGAGGTTCCAGTAACCTTAAAGAACACAGGCCTGGAAAAGGTAGGCGAGGGGGTGGTAAACTTCCCGGTGGAGATCGCTGGCACCGGCCTGAAGCTGAGTTTTGTGTCTATGGGTAATCCACATGCGGTGACGTTTGTGCAGCAGCCTGTGAGCCAGTTCCCTCTTCATACGGTAGGGCCTCAGGTGGAACATCACACCATGTTTCCCCAGAGGACCAACTTCGAGATCGTTAACGTGGAGGATGAGGGCCATCTCAGAGCGCGGGTGTGGGAGCGGGGCAGTGGGGAGACAATGGCCTGCGGCACGGGTGCCTGCGCCATCGCTGTGGCTGGACGACTTTTAGGCCTGACTGGGGATGAAGTTGACATAACTCTACCGGGTGGCACATTGAAGATTAGGTGGGATGGTGAGGGCGAGGTGTATCTGGAGGGCGATGCGGTGGAGGTGTTTGAGGGCGAATGGAGAGGATGAATGAAATATTCCCAGCGACTTAGCCAACTTCAGCCCTACCCCTTCGTGGAGATATCGCGCATCATCGCCGAGAAGCGGGCACAGGGGGAGGACGTAGTCACCTTCGGCATCGGTGACCCAGACATCCCTACTCCTTCGCATATCCTTGACAGGCTTGTGCAGGCGGCGGGAAAGCCCTCCAACCACCGCTATCCCGAGACCGACGGTTTACCAGAGCTGCGTAGCGCCATAGCTGACTGGTACAAGATGCGGTTCGGAGTAAAGCTGGACCCTGATGGAGAGGTGCTTCCCCTCATCGGCGCCAAGGAGGGGGTCGGACATGTGGCCTTCTGCTTTCTTGATCCGGGCGACCTAGCCCTTGTACCCGACCCTGCATACCCTGTTTATGCGGTGAGCACCATGTTCGCCGGTGCGGAGGTCTACACTATGCCCCTGGCGGAAGAGAACGGTTGGCTTCCCGACCTGAACTCCATCCCTTCCGATGTAGCCAGACGTGCCAAGGTCATGTGGCTCAACTATCCTAACAATCCCACCGCTGCTGTAGCCGACGTGGACTACTATAAGCGGGTAATCGAGTTCGCTAGGACGTATGACATCGCAGTGCTTCACGACGCCGCTTACAGCGAGGTGTGCTTCGACAACTATACCGCCTCCAGCTTTTTGGAGGTAGATGGAGCGCGCGAGGTGGGTATCGAGTTCCATTCCCTCTCCAAGAGCTTTAACATGACAGGCTGGCGCATCGGCATGGCTGTAGGCAACGCCGACATGATAAAAGCCCTCTTTCAGATCAAGTCCAACCTGGACTCGGGGGTCCCCCAGGCTATTCAAGAGATGGCCATTGAGGCCTTGACAGGCCCTCAGCAATGTATTCAGGAGAACAACTCCATCTACCAACTACGCCGCGACAAGGTGGTGGCCACGCTAAAAAAGTTGGGGCTCAGGGTAGCGTCACCTAAAGCTAGCCTATACGTTTGGGCCCATGTGCCTGAGGGTTACTCCTCAGCTGAGTTCGCTGCTCGGCTGCTGGAGGACACTAGCATCGTAGTGACCCCTGGATCCAGCTATGGCAAGTATGGAGAGGGGTACATCCGCCTCTCCTTGACCACTCCCGACGAACAGGTGGATAAGGGACTTTCGCGGCTGCAATCGTGGCGAATACCATCCCCTAGAGAGAGGTAGTCTTATAGCTAAAGAGCTGTTGTTGACCCAGTCTGAGGTTGAGCGAGCCCTCCTGGTGGGCGTCCAGATTGCGGGCAAGGGTAATCTGTGGGATCTGGAGGAGTCGCTGGAGGAGCTGGCCCAACTGACCCGCACCGCAGGGGCACTGGAGGTTGGCAGTCTCCATCAGCGTTTGCCGCGGCCTACTCACCGCTATCTGGGAAAGGGTAAGCTGGAGGAGCTCAATGTCCTCCGCAAAGACACAGGCGCTACTATAGTCATATTCGACGACGAACTTACACCCACCCAGCAGCGTGTCCTGGAGGATGCCCTGGAGGTTAAGGTTATTGACCGCACCGCCCTGATCCTCGATATCTTTTCTCGCCATGCCCACACTAAGGAAGGGCAGCTACAGGTGGAGCTGGCCCAGCTACAGTACCTTCTACCTCGACTGGCGGGGCAGTGGTCCCACCTGGAACGACTGGGCGGAGGTATTGGCACCCGTGGCCCTGGAGAGACCCAGTTGGAGACGGACCGCCGACTTATTCGGGGACGAATTCGGGAGCTGCAGGGGCAATTGGAGAGGGTAAGGGCACGGCGTGTTCTTTACCGGAATCGCCGTAAGAGAGCCGGCTTGCCTGTGGCATCCCTGGTGGGCTACACCAACGCCGGGAAAAGCACGCTGTTCAACGCCCTCAGTAGCGCTGGGGTCGCTGTGCAGGACCAGCTCTTCTCAACCCTGGACCCGGTTACACGGAGGGTAAACCTGCCCGCTGGGGGACAGGTACTGGTAACGGATACGGTGGGTTTCATCCATAAGCTGCCTGCCTCGGTGGTGGCCGCTTTCAGGGCCACTCTGGAGGAACTACAAGATTCGGACCTGCTGCTGCACGTTATCGACATAAGCCATGCTAAAGCCCCCGAACAGGCGGAGGTGGTGGATATGACCCTTCGGGAGATAAAGCTTGGCGACTACCCCCGGTTGCTGGTACTCAACAAGATGGACCTGCTGCTCTCTCGGGATGGTGGCAAAGAGGCCAGTCGGCTACCGGGGATCGACGGTCAGCGCAGTGTGTTCGTCTCCGCCGCCCAGGAGTGGAACCTCGAGCCACTGTTGGGGTTAATGGAGAAGGCCCTATACGGTCGGGAAGAGACCAGTGTGTCATCAGGAGCGACCTTCACTGGGTAAGCGACATTCCCCAAAGGCCAAGGTTGGATTCTACAAATTTGTGGTTCGCACAAGATATGTTATGTTTATCAGACGCTTACTGGATCAGCGTGGTTGACATAAATAGCGCTTAATTAAGGACAGCGCTGTTTTTGGGGATAGCAGGTCTGTCTCTAAGATGCCCGGCCAAAGAGGGCAACTGATGCGGTAAAGGACCCGGGCCTGCCTCCCAAATTGTGGGTGAGTCCTAAATCCGGATTCTTCAACTGCCTCGGGCCAGCCTTGCCTTGCAATTGCTTGTAGACTTCGTAGATCATGCGAATACCGCTGGCGCCGATGGGGTGGCCAAAGCACTTTAGCCCTCCATCGGTATTGATGGGCAAGTCTCCTTCCAGGGTGAAGGTTCCGGCTTCCACATCCTCCCGCGCACGGCCCCTTTCGCTGAAGCCTAAGTCCTCAGCGATAATAAGCTCGGTAATGGTGAAGCAGTCGTGGACGATGGCCAAGTCGATCTCATTGCGCGGGTCCTGTATCCCTGCATCTTGGTAAGCCATCTGGGCAGCATGCACGTTCTCGGGGAAGTGAACGAAGTCCCAGTCGTCCCTAAGGATGCCGAAGGCTCCCACGGCCAGGCCCAGACCCTTCACCAGCACATAGTCCTGTCGGAAGCTTTTGGCGATCTCCGGGGTGGTGATGATGGCTGCCGCTGCCCCATCGCTGACGCCACAGCAGTCATACAGTCCCAGTGGCCAGGCCACCATCGGGGCGTTCATCACCTGATCGACCGTTACCTCGCGTTGGAAGTGGGCCTTAGGGTTGAGGGTGCCATTGTGGTGGTTCTTGGAAGCTATCTGAGCCAGAACCCGTTTCCCCTCCTCATAGGAGAAGCCGTAATGGTGGAAATACCGAGTGGCGGCCAAGGCAAACTGGGAGGGTGGTGGTACCGGGGGATTGACCTCGCTACTGGGGCCTTCCGGGGTGGTAAGGCCGGAGAAGCCCGAGTCCTTCAGCTTCTCCACGCCCAGAGCCAGCACAATGTCGTAGATGCCTGCGGCCACGGCATAACTAGCATTGCGGAAAGCATCTGTAGCAGTAGCGCAGGCGTTCTCCACTCTGGTGATAGGTATGTAGTCCAGTTTCAAGGCCTGGGCCAAGGGTTGGCCCGTGCGGAAGGTGCCTACAGTACCCACCCAGGCGGCTTGGATGTCATTCCCGTCTATGCCTGCGTCTTCGTAGGCTTCGTAGGCAGCCTCCACTACGAGGTCTGCAGGGCCGGCGTCCCAGCGCTCCCCGAACTTGGTGCACCCCATACCGATTATGGCCACCCGATCCTTGATTCCTTGCATCTCTCTATCCTTCCTTTTGACGCCGACTCCGTTGCCTGGAGAGGAGTTTTCGGTAGGCAACATTGAACATTATGTCATGTTCCCTACATTATGTCATGTTCCCTACTCTGTAAATTATTCCTCAGCGCTATATGAGTTGTCTGATGTCTATGGCCTATAATTCTATCTTAAACTATAGGCGAAAATAGGTAAAGGGACGTGCCGCTCATAAAGCTCCAAAACGATCTATCGGCTGCGAGCGTAGTAGACGGCTCGGGCCCGCTCTATGCCCTCGCGTCGATGTTCCTGGAGCATCTCTCGCTTTTCACTGACCCAGCGGTTGGAGTTGATGATGCCTGTCAAGCTGCCCTGGAAATGGGGCATGACGTAGCGGGCCAGCAGCTCGTAGCTGTGCAGCACCTTTTCCCTGGGGGCCCAGTCCTCCACCCGCACCATAAATCTTCCATAGCCACCGCTCTCCTCGTCAAGGCGGTAGATAGCTTCGATACAATCGTCTGGGGTGCCCACGACCCAGCTGTTGTTTTCGATCATGTGGTCCGCTATATTATCGAAGGAGCAATCGGGGAGTGGCTGACCTAGAGTCTGAGCGAAGTACTCGGTTACCAATCGGGCCCCTCCCAAACGGATATCCTCGATGGCCTCTTTGCGGCTCTCGGCCAGATGTACACCCATCACAAGTCCCCACTCCTCACGGCGTACCTCTTTACCATGCTCCGCCGCCGACTCCTCGGCGATGGCCCAAAGGTCTCTTAGAGTTACCTTCTCCTCTAGTGCTCTTGGCACAATCATAGAGAGGACAGTCAGGCCGTGCTTGCCTGCCAGCCTCACCCCCGCAGGCGATTGGACCGCGGCTACAGCTAGCGGAATTGTGGGTTGCTGGTAAGGTCGTAGCTGAAGAACAGCCTCCCGCAGCTCGAACCAATCGCTTTTGTGGGTGACGGGCTCCGTCTCTTCAAAGAGGCGGATGATTATTCCCAGGGCCTCGTCCATCATGTCCCGTTGACGCTCGGGGTCTATACCCAACATATAGGCGTCGGGGGCCAGGGCCCCAGGCCCCACTCCCAGGATCACTCGACCCCGTGTGAGGTGGTCTAGCAGCACCATGCGGCTGGCCACCATGAAGGGGTGGTGATAGGGGAGGCTGGTCACTCCGGTGCCCAGGCGAATGTGTTGGGTGCGCTCAGCGGCGGTGGCGATGAAGAGCTCAGGAGATGGGATGGTCTCCCAGCCTGCGCTGTGGTGCTCTCCGATGTAAGCTTCATCGAAGCCCAAAATATCGAGCCACTGGAGGAGCTCCAGGTCGCGTTCCAGGGCGAGGGTGGGGTTCTCACCAACTCGGTGGAAGGGTGCTAAAAAGACACCGAACTTTAATCTAGCTGGCAGAGCCATGTTGTCATCTCTTTCTAGTGCTTTGAAAAGTTATGTCAACTCTTAGCTCTTGATCCTCAGTGGGACTGACTTCCAGTAATAGTTATGGACTCCGTTGACTACCCGAAGCTTTCGGAAGCTCATCTCCACGGGCATATCTATCTGGACCTCCTCCAACTCCCGGTCGGTCATCATGCACAGCATTCGCCCGCCACAGTCGAAGTTGATGACGGTGATCACCAGCGGCGTATCGACAGTGCCTGCCAGATAGTCCATGGAGTAGGTGAAGATGGTGGCTTTCTGGTCGGAGAGACGGAAAGACTCTGACTGATCCTTGGCATGACATTTGGTACAGGTCCGTTGGGGTGGATACTGGATGTAGTCGCAACTGGTGCACTTGGCTCCATGGAGTCGGATATTCTGGTCGCCCTCCCTCCATAGTGCTGTGACCGAAGGCATGGGAGGGGCAGGCCGCCTAGCTGCAGCTTCGGAAGTCCACACCTCTCTCCAGCGTGCGTAGGTTTCATAGTCTGGGAGAATAGCTCGAGACTGGATCAGCTCGTTGAGGGTGTCATGCTTTCTGTCCGTCTCGATAGCCTTATTAACTCTGAAGGAAAGGATGTCGCTGCCGTCTCCGTAGCTAATCACCAACAGGCGATCACCGGAAGCGGCTTCCTCAAGTGCCCCTACCAAAAGCATTAAGGGATACGCTGCCCCGGTGTTACCCACCTTCCCAAACATGGGGTCTTGAAGCTGCTCCGCGGAAAAACCCATGCGACGGCCAAGTTGGGCGTGCCTGCGGGCGTCTGGGCTGTAGAGGCAGACCTTTGAGAAATCATTGGGCGAGAGGCTGTACTTTTCGGTGAACTGGCCCATCGCTTCAGCAAGGATACGATCGAGGCCCTCTTCGTTTACAAAGCGGTCCTCCCAGGAACGGAGGAAGGTATCTCCCTGGGAGCGCCAAACGTCCAGCATATTCTCGCTGATGGAGTGGGTACCTTCGATGGTGGCTACAGCTCGGCCAGTGCCTAAAAGGAGAGCCACAGCGCCATCTCCCAGGTTTCTCTCCATATCTCCTCTGGGGGCAGCCAGGCGAGTGTCGGCAGCCACCACCAGCACCTTTTTGGCCGAACGGGCGCTTATGGAGTCCATCGCCATTTTAAGGGCAGAGGTCCCTGCCCGTAGCACCCCCGTAACATCAGCAGTAAAGATGTCTCGGCGTAGGTCTAGGGCGGTCGCGATGATGGTGGAGCACTGCTTCTCCACATAAGGGGGTGTGGTGGTGGCGAAAAGGAGGCTGTCCACAGTGTTGCGGTCGATCCCCTTAAGGCACTGGATACCGGCGGCAACGGCCATGGTAATGCTGTCTTCATCAAAGTTGGCTACTACCCTCTCGCCGGAGGCAGTCCAACCCACAGTCTCTTTCCCGAGTCTATATCTGGGCACGTAAGTGCCAAAAGCCTTGATGCCTACCATAAATCTTCCTCTAATGGTCTGGTTTTACCCTAACAGTGGGGCATAGGAGTGTCAATACGCCTTGACCACGGAGTTGGCTCTTGGGGGTGTGATAAAATGATAGATATGATTCTCTAAGTTTGTCCAATCTTGTGGAGGTGGCCCTGAGTTGCGTAGGTTAAAGCTTCCCGTATCGACACTGACTATATTGGTAACAGTAGCCCTGATCCTATCGGTAACTAGCTGTACCCTTCAGTTGACCCGGTCGCGGGATACAGAATCCCCTCAATCGACCACTGGTGCCACTATACCTTTGCCTAAAGATGTTCCTGCCGAGTTCGGACCCCTGTTCGAGGTGTGGGAGACCCTTAAGAGGAATCACCTAGATCGAGACTCTCTTGACCCTGAAAAGATCGGCTGGGGTGCCATTCGGGGTATGTTAAAGGCTCTTGAAGATCCCTATGCCTCCTTCCTGGAGCCTGAGGTGTACTCTGTCGAGGCCCAGGACTTTAAGGGCGTCTTTAGCGGTATCGGTGCCGAGGTTACCGTACGAGATGGGAAGATAGTCATCATATCCCCCATCCAGGACACCCCTGCCGAGAGGGCTGGGGTACGTCCAGGGGATATTATCCTGGAGATAAATGGAGTGAGCACCCAGGACTTCTCTCTACTTGAGGCAGTAAACAAGATTAGAGGCCCCAGAGGAACTCCCGTGGAAGTCACCTTGCTGCACAAGGGTGCAAGTGAGCCCGTTACCTTAACCATCATCCGCGACAACATTCTGGTGAAAAGCGTGAACCTGCGTATGCTGGTAGGTGGCATTGCCCATCTCCAGATCCGCACCTTCACCGATGCTACTATAGACGAGGTGGAGGAGGCCCTTGGAAAAGCAAGGGACTTTGAGGCCCGGGGCATCATTCTAGACTTGCGTAACAACCCTGGGGGGGTTCTGGGTGGCACGGTTGACGTTGCAAGCCACTTCCTCGATAAGGGTCTGGTGCTCTACGAGATAGACGGTCGGGGCCAACGAACTGACTGGAAGGTAAGGTCTGGGGGGCTTGCCAAGGACATTCCTTTGGTTACCCTGGTGAATCAGTACAGTGCCAGCGCCAGCGAGGTGCTGGCCGGAGCTCTCAGCGACCAGGATCGCTCTGCCTTGGTGGGCGAAAAGACCTTTGGGAAGGGTAGCGTTAACACGTTGCAAGGCCTCAGCGATGGCTCAGGTGTCTACTTCACCACGGCCCGGTGGTATACCCCCAGTGGTATCCTGATCGAAGGGGAAGGACTGGAGCCAGACATCCTGGTAAGCCAGCCAGAGGAGGGCGGCGACGATCAGTTGGACAGGGCGATAGAAGTCTTGGAGGGTGTACTCCTCAGCCGTGCAAGTTAGCATCAGGGGCCATCAGAATCAGAAGAAGAAGATGATAACTGTCAATAGACGGGCCCTGTACGATTATCACATTCTGGAGAGGATAGAGGCTGGCCTGGTGCTCATGGGCACGGAGATCAAATCGATACGGGCTGGAAGAGTAGAGATCCGCGAAGCCTATGCCAGACCCCAAGATGGCGAGTTGTGGCTCGTAAACGCCCACATTGCCCTCTATGATCCTGGAAGCGTCTATAACCACGATCCCAGAAGGTCTCGTAAGCTCTTGTTGCACCACCAGCAGATTGACAAATTGACTAAAGAGATAGCCCAAAAAGGGCTAACCCTGGTGCCTCTGCAACTTTATATCAAGAACCATGTGGCCAAGGTGGAGCTGGGGCTGGCCCGAGGCAAGCGTCAGTACGACAAGCGAAGGACCATTATCGAGCGGGATCGAGAGCGCGAAGCGCATCGTGCAGTGCGGCAGGCGGTGTGAGACCTCAGCCCGCAAAGGCGACGATAGCTGAAGCGTGCCCAATCAAGTATAGTACGTTATGTCTCTAGTGAGCCTCTTCATTCCCGGGCTGGTTCTCGCTGGAGTGGCCGTTTCCTATGCTGCTGCATCCAACGACCGTTTACCAGGTGACCTGTCCCTGTCTCTTCTGGTGCAAAAGATTAATACACCAGGCATGTCGAGAGGAATGGAGCTGCTGTCTACTTTGGGAGGGCCATTCGTCATGGTCGGCATTGCCGTTGCCTTTGCCGGATACCTATTTTATCGCCGTCGTAGGACGGAGGGCTTTGTTCTTTTGCTGTTAACGGGAGTGGCCCTGGGTAGCACTTACCTCCTAAAGGAGCTTATCGACCGACCCCGACCCAGCGCAGATTTAATTCGTGTGTGGAGTGAATTTGAGGGGATGAGCTTTCCCAGCGGCACGACATTAAACTCCGTTGTGGGCCTAGGTTCCGTGGCCTATTTTGTGCCTTCGGTGGTACCTTTGACTTGGGGAGGCAATGTGCTGAGAGGTGTGCTGGTGGCGGTTATACTCCTCATTGGCAGCTCCAGGGTGTTCTTAGGGGCCCACTGGCCCAGCGACGTTCTGGGTGGATTCATTCTAGGAAGCCTCTTTCTATGCATACTTGTGGTCGCGGTCAGGGGCATCTGCCGTCCGGCCCTCACGGCAAACTCTATTCGTTGACACTCTTTTCCAGGGCTGACTATACTGAAAACAGGGCTGTAGCTCTGTGGGAGAATCCCTGCTTTGAATCCAGTTGGCTCTTAACGCTATGGTGCCGAAGCTGGATTGTATAACATATTAGTTGAGTTATCTTCTCTCGACGTTCCGAGATTGAGTTTTTTCTCCTCACCCAGGTATTGGCGGTATATGACGCTTAATATGAAGGGAAACCTCGATTGTCCCACCAGGGGGGGGACAGTGTGACCAGCTTTTTGCATAGGAGCCGATAAAGAATTCATCTTAATGTTCATTTGTCCATAGAGAAGGCAAACCAGAGGGAGTGGACATATGTCACTTATAACTATCGCCCGTGGCCGTGTGTTCGCCTGGAGCCACCAAGTAGGAATTAATGGCGAGCCAGAGGCAGAGTAGATAACTGCCTTCACCATGCTGCCACTAGCTCTTACTGGCCCTTTGGCAAGTTCATCATGGGTCCCCTCATTACTAAACCCAACCGTATTTGTATGCTGGTCTCCCCTGGCCACTGGGAAAGTCGTAGGGCCTCTACCTCGGTCCCGGGGCCCAAAGCCCCTCAATCACCTCCCGTCCCGTGCGGTGCGGCCTGTAATCGGGAGTGTGGCCAGGAGATTAGACGTCTGCCTACACAAGCGAGTGCGGCTTTTAGTCTAAATTGCATCCGTCTTTTAGTAAGTACGAATTAAAAGGCTTATTGGATATGAAGAATTGAATATTGACCCTATGGATCAAAATATAGTCAAAGAACAAAAGGGACGCTGCAGCAGTGACCATTGCACTCCAGGATTCATACCTTGCGGACGTTGTGGCCCAAACCTGTGTCGAGATCGGCCAATATGGCGCAGAACCTTTCTAGGACTTCCTCACAGTCCAGACTGAAGAACCTACACAATCTCTTGACCTTCTGATACCGTGAGGGCAACGCTAGTCGAGGGTAACGAGCATGAAATATAACGTGATTGTCATCGGAGCAGGTTCAGCGGGCTGTGTCTTAGCGGGACGATTATCGGAGGAATCGGGGCGGTCGGTGTTACTTCTGGAGGCGGGTCCGGATTATCCTGAGTTCGAGCACCTCCCCAATGAACTGAAGTACGGAGCCAATCGTGCGGCTCGTGCGATAGACTCCACCTACAACTGGGCATATGAGGGCACCGCTACCCCCCAGCAATCTAAGCCGATACCTGTGCCGCGTGGCAAGGTGGTCGGGGGCTCCAGCGCTATCAACGGACAAATCTTCCTCCGAGGTGTTCCTGAAGATTACGACACCTGGGCTGCCTGGGGTAACACTGAATGGGCCTACCTGAAAGTACTGCCCTATTTTCGGAAACTGGAAACAGACAAGGACATACAAGACGACTTCCACGGCTCCAACGGCCCTATCCCGGTGCGCCGGCGTAAGCGCGAAGAGTGGCCGCCGGAGGTGGAGGCCTTCTATAGAGCCTGCGTGGCTGAGGGTTTTCCAGAAGACCAGGACATGAACAACCCCGAGTCCGCAGGAGTTGGGCCTGCCCCCACGAACAACCTTGACGGTATCCGCATGAGCACAGCCCTGACCTACCTCAACCCTATCCGCCACAGACTCAATCTGAGCATCCGAGGTAACGCGCTAGTCAGGCGTATTTTGTTTGATGGCAAGAAGGCTATAGGGGTGGAAGTGGATAGTGGTAGGGAAAGGTTCAAGGTGGAGGGGGATGAGATATTGCTAAGCGCAGGGGCAATCGCTACACCCCAACTGCTGATGCTCTCCGGTGTAGGACCATCAGACCCTCTGGGTAGCCTGGGTATACCGGTGGCTCAGCACCTATCTGGCGTAGGGCAGAATCTCAGAGACCATCCCACGGTAGGCATACGTCTGCGCGTGAAAAACAGTTTTCCGGTGGACACCGATACACCGAGGAGCAAAGTTTACCTCCGCTATACCGCCCAGGGTTCCAGTAATCGCAACGACATGCGAATCGACCAGTCCTATTTCTCTGTTTCCCTCGGAGGAGACGCCCTCCTAGAATATGGTATTACTCTCTCTATCACGCTAGGACTACCTGTCGGCGCCGGCGAGTTACGAATCACTTCCACGGATCCACGGGTACAGGCGTACGTGGACTACCGATATCTTTTAGGTCCCTGGGATCGGCAGCGTATGCGAGAGGCTGTGCGTTTATGCCTCCGGTTAGTGGATCAGGAGCCGTTGAGGGACATCCTGGAAGGGCGTATCACGCCCTCTGACCAGGACTTAGCCTCTGATGAAGCTCTGGATGCCTGGTTGCTGCAAAATGTCACTACGTCCCACCACATCTCGGGCACCTGCAAAATGGGGGTAGCTTCGGACCCTATGGCAGTGGTTGACCAGCACTGTCGGGTGCATGGATTGGACGCGCTCTGGGTTGCCGACGCGTCTGTTATGCCCGATGTTATTCGGGCCAATACCAATGCGACGACAATTATGATTGCCGAGCGAGTCGTTGATTGGCTTAAAGAGGGCATCTCGAACTAGCTGAGGATGGATACCCTTATACCGCCCGGAGATGGTGGTGAAGGAGGTCCTGGTGGAAAAGGACCCCGCCAGGACCAAACTCAAGAGGGTCAAATGCAGCCATCTCGTACACCATTATGCCGAGTGGTTCCACCCCTTTGCCGAGGCTAATCCCAGATCAAAGACATAGTTAAGAAGTCGCGCGAAAAGGGGCTCGTGGAAGGCGAAAGATAAAAGACACCTTAATGTAGCCTTCTCGTAAAAAGCCCACGGAGTGAGAAAGATGGTCAGGAAAGAGAAGGTGGATTAGGCAGCTGCCCTCTTGGCCATCGCTGAGCCAAATTACGCGTGAATACTATTCTAGTTCACAGACTTAGCTTCAAACCAACTTGACAGTCTCACGTAAGACCAGATTAAATAGCTCAGTGCGATAAGATATTATTATCAATCTATATTAAAGAGCTTCTTTCTGATTTCATAGGAAGAAGGGGGGAATTATGCTGGCCTGGGTATTCCTTCATCTTATCTTCCTATTTGCTGCTGTCGCCGTTGCCACTGGGACGGAAATAATAATGCAAAGGGTTGTTCGTTCTGGTGATGTGAGGGTTATCCGAACGATCTTTAGTATGGCCAAGCCACTGGGAATCGCCGTGCCTGTTCTTTTCAGCATTGGGGGAATCTTCGGCATCATCGCGGCAATCGAGATCGGATTTGGTTTAGCCGATCCTTGGCTGATCATCTCATATGTACTCTTTGCCATTGCCATGGTAGTAGGCGGAGCTGTGCAGGGTCCGTGGTCGGAGAAGGTGGCCAAAGCTGCCCAAGTAAGTCCGGACGACTCACCCTCCCCTGAACTCCAGCGACTGCTCCGTGGCAAAAAGCCAAATATGCAGCGTGGATCCTTAACCTCTCGATTTTGGTCATCATCTACGTCATGGTGGTCAAACCCTTCAGCTACGGAAAGGATCTCTTCTAGCTTTCACTCCTGGCCATTCGGAATAATTCCCAAAACTAACCTCAACAGCGAGGAATTACCCTAGCGTAATCGGCACCCCTTTCGCCACCGATTCGTAGGCACCGAGCACCACCGCCAGATCCTTTAACCCCTCCTGTCCCGACATTAACGGAGGGCGATCATCCCTAATGCTGTTGTGGAATTCCCTTACCATATTGGCAATCCCGTTTCTGTCTTCGCGAAACTTCCATGCACTGGTTCCATCCTCTGTCTCCAGGGTGATTCTATCGTTGCGAAGCTCATAGTATATTCTCCCCTTGGTACCGGAGATATTCGCCCATCGCCTCCAGCTAGTCTTCGATATACCCCAGGACTGATTAATAAAGGCGGCGGCACCTCCATCCAATCGAGCCATGAAAACCAGCCCGTCCTCCCCTTCCAGATTTTCCACCCTCTGAGGTGCCCAGCAGCGTAAACCTCCAAGGGCATCCCGGCCAAACTTACGAGTATGTTAATGGAGTGGACACCACCATCGATGAGAACTCCCCCGCCCATAATCTCTCGCCTGGTTCGCCACCCCTCAACAACATAACGGGCCTCCTCCTGGATTTGTATTAAACGCAGCGTGCCGATGGCACCTTGCGTAATAAGCTCCTTTGCCTTCTGAACCACAGGCATAAACCTGTAATTCTCAGCCACCATGAGCTTAACGCCAGCGTCCTCGGCGGCGGCAATCATTCGTTGTCCCTCTTCTAAGGTACGAGCGATCGGTTTCTCTACTAAGATATGCTTGGAGAACCGGGCTGCTAGAACCGCATGTTCCGCGTGTAAATTATGCGGTGTGCAGATGTACATGGCTTCCACTTTGGGGTCGGCAGCGGCCTCCTCATAGCTCCCAAAGTAACCCCTTCCTGCGAACTTGCGGCAGTAAGCCTTCGCCTTCGCCTTCTCCCTATCCCGGCTGGCGAAAAAGAGGTCTGTTTGGTCTGCAACTCCTGGTACACTAGAGAACCGGATGGCCTTTACAAAGGTTTTTGCAAACTGGCCACAGCCCACAACACAAAGATTGAGGCTCATATTTGCTCTCCTAATACAAATCCCTCAGACTGGCTCTTATTGTAATATCTTTTCCAAAGTCAGGTTTGTACCAACCTAGACAGCACTTATCCGGTGGTGGAATGGAACCTAAAGCGCCGTGATGATTAACCGGGTTCTCCCGACGATTCCCTTCGCGCATGTAGTTATTGTAATATCTTTTCCAAAGTCAGGTTTGTACCAACCTAGACAGCACTTATCCGGTGGTGGAATGGAACCTAAAGCGCCGTGATGATTAACCGGGTTCTCCCGACGATTCCCTTCGCGCATGTAGTTGCGGTACTGGCCTTGCTGGGGAGCATGGCACACTCTTTTGCCAACCAGGGCATTCCAGTGCTGTTCCCCTTCATCCAGGTGGACTTTGGGGCTACACGAGCTCAACTGGGTCTTATCTCCTCCGGGCTGCTTTTCGGTGGCGCTGGTACCGCCATTCTCACAGGTTGGCTTGCCGATCGCATCGGTGTACGGAGGCTTCTGCCAACGACAATGATGGTGGTGGCTGGGGTACTCATCCTGTTCTCTCAGACCTTATCCATCGTGCAGGGTGTTCTTCTAGCCCTTCTCATAGGCGCAGTCGCCTCAGCCAGCGCCCCCTCCACCGCCAAGGCTATTATGGACTGGGTAAAACCACAGAGTCGCGGTCTGTTCATGGGGATCAAGGAGACAAGTGTGCCGATTAGCGGAATTATAACTGCTGCCCTTCTACCCACTCTGGCGTTGGCTATAACCTGGCGCAGGTCCGTGATGGTCCTTGCTCTTTTCACCGCCATATCAAGCACAGTTTTCTTCACCTTCTACCGTGACAAGCCTGCCAGCAGAGCTATTGAAAAGAGGAGCGGCTTGATAACCAGCATCGCTCGGCTGGCCAAGAACAGAAATATCTGGCTAGCCGACCTCAGTTTCGGCGCCCTTACTGCCGTACAGGTCGTCTTTGCGAGCTACCTGATCCTTTTCCTAAAGGAAGAATCAGGCATGTCAACTGCTATGGCAGGAGGGTTTTTGGCCTTAGCCTGGACAGGAAGCATGGTGGGGCGCGTCACCTGGGGGCTGGTCAGCGACTTATTAGGTGGACGCCGGGTAGTTGTCCTGACCTCTATAGGCATGCTGTCCATATTATGCATGGTATTTATGGTATGGCTCCCCTCGGACGCCTCCCTCGTGATGATAGGACTGCTAGTCTTCGCCGTAGGGATCACTGCCTTGGGGTGGCCGGCGGTGTTAGGCACTCTTATAGTAGAGCTGGGAGGGCTGGAACACGCAGGGACGAGTATCGGCTTTCTTGCCATCGTCAGTCGGGTCGGCGCCTTCGTCCCGCCTATATTCGGCCTCGTTGTGGACCGCACAGGCTCCTATGACATGGGTTGGTGGATGATGGCTGGGGTAGCAGGCATTGGCACCCTACTGGTGGCTGTTGTCCAACACCAACCCAGGCGTCTATGACAAGTCAGAAATGCCAGTGTCCATAACACCTGGTTGACATGATCTAAGACACAATGGCACCATGAATATGAGCGGGGAAAACACTGGTTCATATCCCCCCTTGTTTTTTAACATCCTCAAGCTGTCAACGTCCCCTGTGCCCCCCAACGGAGAGGTGCTGGAGTGGCCGAACAGGCGCGCCTGGAAAGCGCGTAGGGGTGCAAGCCCCTCGTGGGTTCGAATCCCACCCTCTCCGCCATTTCTCCCCCTAACACCGCTGGTCGCAACTGCATTCGTGCACGGGTATGTATAAAGTCAATTTCCATTGTCTCCTGTCCGTTATTGTCTTACAATCTCAAGCATTAGCAACCAACTCAAGCATTAGCAACCAATTCCCGATGCCTTGTAAGAAAGGTGGCATGATGGAGAGTCGGGTTGACCCAGTCTATGACTTTATTGAGAACGAAATTGAGAAGGTAAAGAATGTCATCAAATATGGCAATGAAAAGGTCCATGTAGATATACTCCTCCAAAATCTTCTGTCACTTATCATTGAGCAGCGCCAAGAACTCCTCTTTGTTAGGGTGCAATTCAAACTTTATATGATACTAAAGGGTTATCCCAATCAAAGAGAACGTGCTAGGAAAGCAGACCGAATACTAGTCGCTGAGAACAGGTGGTTTGAGGGGGCATTCCAGAATACTGAAGACCCTGTCGCTACTTATTCTCAATTTCTTCAGAACCTCCGAGACCAATTCGTTCCTCTTGGGGTAGGTAGTCTTCTCGTCCCAACTGACGAGCTTTCTCTATCCCAAGAAGAGAATCAAAATACAGACTAGTTTCCTCTCTCCTTGCCCTGACTATTTATTCCCTCGCAATCTCCCTGACCCGTTCCTCTGTTAGTCCTTTCCCCATTTTTGCCTCCTTTCATCGTAAATATGAATAAAGCTCCGTTGTTCCCCCTTTTACCGCTATGCTACAATTTAAAAGCGATGACTGATCTAAAGTACTGGGTA
This sequence comes from Dehalococcoidia bacterium, assembly GCA_965248115.1. Lineage (GTDB taxonomy): Bacteria > Chloroflexota > Dehalococcoidia > Lucifugimonadales > CBDFII01 > CBDFII01. The sequence goes on along the minus strand of CBDFII010000004.1, from coordinate 180,474 downwards.
GCCCTAAACCGAATCCCCAGCCTGGGTACCGTCAAGTTTCGCCTCCTGGAGAAACACTTCGCCTCCATGGAGGAGGTATGGGCTGCTAGCAGCCATGAGCTTCAGGAGGCCGGCCTGGACAAAAAAAGCGCCGGGGCCCTCGTTTCCCTCCATGCCAACATATCCCCTGATGCAGAGATGCAGCGGTTAGAGGCCGCCGGGGTCAAGCCTATCACCTGGCACGACTCTAATTACCCTCCCAGGCTAAAAGAGATAGCTGATCCACCCCCTCTGATATATCTACGCGGCCAGATCCTGCCGGAGGATGAACGTTCAGTGGCCGTAGTTGGCACTCGCAAGGCCACTGCCTACGGGAGAGAGACGGCCACATCCATTACTACCGACCTGGCCCGAAACGGGGTGACTATTGTTAGTGGCCTGGCCCGCGGCATCGATTCGGTGGCCCATCGGGCTGTCCTAGATGTTGGAGGACGCACCATCGCCGTTCTGGGCAACGGCCTAGATTCCGTATATCCCCCCGAGAACGCCCGCCTGGCCCGCGAGGTAGAGGAGCACGGTGCCCTGATGAGCGAGTACCCTCTAGGAGTGAGGCCCGATGCCCGACACTTTCCACGCCGCAACCGGCTGATGAGCGGCATGACCCTCGGCACCCTTGTGGTAGAGGCGGGAGAGACAAGCGGCGCCCTATGGACTGTTCGCCACGCCTTGGAACAAAACCGGGAGGTGTTCTGCGTACCAGGCAGCATTTTCTCTCCCCTCAGCCGCGGTACCAACATGCTCATTCAGGACGGAGCGAAGCTGGTGCTCAGCTTCAAGGATATTCTTGAGGAGCTAAACCTCACAGCAGTAACCCATCAGATGGAGATGCGCTCCATCCTTCAGCCCGAAGACGACAACGAGGCCCTCCTGCTTAACAAAATCAACTATGAGCCGGTACACATAGACGACATCCAGCGCAGTTCTCAGTTACCCACCCCTGTGGTTAGCAGCGCTTTGACCATGATGGAATTGAAAGGACTGGTAAAACAGGTGGGTGGTATGCACTATGTTCGGACACGAGAGGCGGTAGCAGAGTATGGCAGATAGCTCAAAGCGGGGTAAGACAGCAAAGAATTTAGTGGTGGTTGAATCCCCCGCTAAAGCCCGCACCATTAGCAGGATCCTGGGCAAGGACTTCGTAATAAAGGCCTCCATGGGCCACGTACGAGACCTTCCTGCAAACACCCTGGGGGTGGATATTCAAAAAGATTTCGCCCCCTCCTACGTCGTCGTCAAGAATAAAGAGTCAGTGGTCGCAGAGCTCAAGAAACTAGGGAAAGGTGCCTCCTCCATCTACCTGGCCACCGACCCGGACCGTGAGGGGGAGGCTATTTCCTGGCACCTAGCCGAAGGGACGGGCTGGCACAAAGGCAAGACCCCTCTGCGACGGGTGGTATTCCATGAGATAACTGAACAGGCGGTGAAGGAGGCCTTCCAACATCCTCGGGAAATCGACATGCAACTAGTAGAAGCCCAGCAGGCCCGTCGCATCCTGGATAGGCTGGTGGGCTATCAGATAAGCCCCCTGTTATGGAAGAAGGTGCAGCGAGGCCTTTCGGCGGGCAGAGTACAATCAGTGGCCCTGCGTCTCATTGTAGAGCGCGAGAGAGATGTACAGCGCTTTGTACCCAAGGAGTACTGGACCATTGAGGCTCACCTCCAAAAACCAGCGTCAGGCGAGGAAACAAGCCAGCCTTTTGTCGCCTCTCTCCACTCCCTCAAAGGCCAGAAGGGCAAGATTGACATTCCCGATGAGACTGTGGCCCACCGGCTGGAGGAGGAGCTAAAGCCCGCCAACTACTGGGTGTCCCAGGTCAAGAGGCGTGAGACCAAACAGACACCATCACCACCCTTCATCACAAGCACCCTTCAGCAAGAGGCATGGCGTAAGCTGCGCTTCTCCGCCAAAAAAACAATGCTAGTCGCCCAGCAACTTTACGAGGGCCTTGCGCTGGGCAGCGAGGGTTCGATGGGGCTCATCACATACATGCGCACCGATTCCACTTACGTCGCTCCCTCAGCAGTAGAGGAGGCCCGGGAGTATATTCGAGACCGCTTTGGCAATGAGTACCTGCCCAGCCAGTCCAGGAAATACAAAAGGAAGGTGAAGGGTGCTCAGGAGGCCCACGAGGCCATTAGGCCCACCTCTATCCGCCGCGAACCCTCCCTTATCCAGCCCTACCTCTCCGCTGACCAGCTTAAGCTTTACAATCTCATCTGGGCCCGTATGCTAGCCAGCCAGATGAGCGACGCCCTCTCCGACGCCACCTCCATTGACATCGAGGCCCAATCCCCAAGCACCTCCAATACCTACCTCTTCCGGGCTACAGGCTCGGTGCTCAAGTTCCCCGGCTTTCGCATCCTCTATCTTGAGGGACGGGACGATGCAGAAGAGGAGGATGGCAAGCCCCCCTTGCCAATGCTATCTCCCCAGGAGCGGTTGGATTACTTAGGCCTGGAGACCATCCAGCACTTCACCCAGCCACCGCCTCGATATAACGAAGCCACCCTCATCAAGCTCCTCGAAGAGAATGGCATAGGCAGGCCCAGCACCTACGCCCCCATCATTTCCACCATCCTGGACCGCAACTACGTCTTCAAGGAACAGGGCAGACTGATACCTACTGCCCTTGGCACCACCGTGAGCGATCTCCTCACCCAGTTCTTTACCGATGTCATGGCGGTGGGATTTACTGCCAAAATGGAAGAGGAACTGGACGAGGTAGCCCAAGGCCGTCGCCAATGGATTCCCATGCTCCAGGAATTCTACAATCCTTTCCAGGCCTCCCTTGAGGTGGCCAAGGAACAGATGCCCCGTGTTAAGGTGGAGGAGCCCACCGAGGAGAGCTGCGAAAAGTGCGAACGTCCTATGGTGATAAAGACGGGTCGCTTCGGAAGATTCCTAGCCTGTTCTGGGTTCCCCGACTGCCGCAACACCCGGCCTCTAGCGCCGCAGAATAACGACCAAAGTGCAGGGCCAGATACAACAATAGCCCCAAAGGAGGAACCCACCGACGAGATATGCGAGAAGTGTAGCCACCCCATGGTAATCAAAACCGGGCGCTTGGGCAGGTTTGTAGCCTGTTCCAACTTCCCCAAATGCCGCAACACCCATCCCCTAAAAATAGGGGTGGCCTGTCCCCAATGTGGTGGCGATCTGGTAGAGCGCAGGAGCAAAGGCCGAAGGCGCAACTTCTATGGCTGCTCCCGATACCCCGAGTGCAAGTTCATCGTAGCCCAGCGTCCTCTGGTTCAACCCTGCCCCAAGTGCAACAGCCTGATCGTGGCCTCGGGCCAAGAGGGAGCCCGATGCACCGCCTGCACATGGCGGGGAAAGGTTGAGAAGGAACCCGTCGCTGCGCAAGCCTAATATCCACAAGTTTAATCGTGACAAATACAGTTATGCCGGACTTACTAGCCAAATTACAGAGAAGAGAGTCCTACTCGGAGCAACTAGCCCAACGGTACGAAAAGCACCTACGTGGCCAGCTGAGTCGCTCCGACAACACGATAAGAATCTATCTCTCCGACCTGCGCCCTTTTCTCTCTTTCCTTCAAGACCAAGGCCTAGAGCCCCAGCACTTGGAACGCCACCATCTACGTCAGTACCTCGCCTGGCTCTCCACCTCAGCCCGTGGGACCAATGGTGGATATGCGAGAGTCAGCGTGGCTCGCAAGTTGGTAGTCCTTCGCTCCTTTTACCGGTTCCTCCTTCAAGAGGGTTTAGTTTCTCACAACCCTATTACCAGAGGACGCTCCTTCAACATAAAGGTAGAAAAGCGTCTGCCCATTTTTCTGGGCAAAGACGAGGCACAAAGACTTGTGGAGTCTCCCGATGTTTCAGACCCCACCGGCATGAGAGACCGCGCTATACTCGAGTTGCTCTATTCTTCGGGAATCCGCCTCTCTGAACTGCACGACCTCAATCTCGTAGATGTCAACCTGGAGCGAGGAGAGGCCAAGGTAAGAGGAAAGGGAAACAAAGAGCGTATGGCCCTTATGGGCAGACCCGCAATTCAAGCCATGCACCACTACCTGGGTCAGGGCCGCCCCCTGCTCGCCAAAAACCATGAATCAGCCCTGTTCGTTAATCGCTACGGTAGGCGCCTCTCCCGCAGAAGCATTGAGAAGACCGTTGGCCGATACGCCATGGCCGCTGCCACTAGGCCAGGCGTGCACACCCACACTCTACGCCACACCTTCGCCACCCACCTGCTTGAAGGTGGGGCAGACCTCCGGGTAGTGCAGGAGCTTTTAGGGCACGCCAGCCCGGCCACCACCCAGGTCTATACCCACATCACCCAGAGCGAAGCTCGGAAGGTTTTTCTCGACTCCCATCCCAGGGCCCAGAAGAAGGAAGGCGATGCCTAAGTTCCTGGTCATCAACGGGCCTAACCTTAACTTCCTTGGTCGTCGGGACCCCCATATCTACGGTACGACTACCTTGGCTCAAATCGAGGCTCACCTCATTAAAAAGGCTAAAGAGCTTGATGTAGAGGTGGATTTCTTCCAGTCTAACAGCGAGGGTGCTATCATAGACTTCATCCAGGAGCACAGCAGCCAAACCCAGGGCATCATCATCAACCCAGGCGCCCTTGGCATCTATGGGTACTCCCTGAAGGACGCCCTCATAGACTCCAAGCTGCCCGTGGTGGAGGTTCATCTGAGCAACATCTATGCCAGGGAGGAGTGGCGCCGCCATTCCATCATCACAGAAATCGCCAGGGGGCATATCTCCGGCCTGGGCTGGAGGGGTTATCTGAGCGCCTTGGAGACTCTAGCCGCCTTGATGGCCGAGGAGGGTAATAAGTGAAGGATACATTGGAGAGGCTTCGCCAGGAACTCCACGAAAGGGAGCTGGATGCTCTGATGGTCTCTACCCCTGAGAACCGCCACTATCTCTCGGGCTTTACCGGCTCTGCGGGCTACCTCCTGGTATCGGCCCATAAGGCTATCCTCGCTACCGACTTTCGCTACACCCAGCAGGCCCAGAACCAGTCTCCCAAATTCCAGGTCATCCAGGTGGGCCGAGATTGGTTATGGCTAATGGACACCCTGAGTGACCTGGGCCTTCAAAGGGTGGGGTTCGAGAGCACCCACATAACGATGGCCACATACCAGAGCATCACTAAGACAATCCAGGAATCGCCACTCGATCCAAAGCCCTCCCTTTTAGCTACCTCGGGCATTGTGGAAAACCTCAGGACAATCAAGAGCATGGAGGAGATGGAGCTAATCCAGCGTGCCATCGATATCGCCGACCAAGCTATGGATACTGTCTGCCCCACCATTCAAGTGGGCGAAACTGAAAAGGATATAGCATGGCGGCTGGAGAGGGCAATGCGAGAGATGGGGGCCGACTCTCTCAGCTTCGACACCATCGTCGCCGCCGGGCCCAACGGGGCCATGCCCCACCACAGGCCCACCGATCGCCCCATCGGACCCAGAGAGCCGGTGGTCATCGACATGGGCGCCAAGGTGTCTGGCTACTGTAGCGACATTACCCGTACCATATGCCTGGGGGATCAGGACGAGACCTTCCGCCGGATCTACGATATTGTCCTGGGCGCCCAGCTCACCGCAATAGCGACAGTTAAGGCAGAGATGGAGGCCGGCCAAGGCGACAACCTGGCACGTGTGGTCATTTCGGAAGCCGGCTATGGCGACAATTTTGGCCACAGCCTGGGCCACGGCGTCGGGTTGGCTGTCCACGAATACCCTGGTGTGGGACCCACCTCCACCCATACCCTTGAGGAAGGGATGGTCTTCACCGTAGAGCCAGGCATCTACCTCCCCGAGTGGGGAGGTGTACGCATTGAGGACATGGTCATCCTGGAAAGGGATGGGGCCCAAGTCCTCAGCAAAGCCAGAAAGTAGGATATAAGAGGATTCACTACACGGCGGGGGTCTGGGGGTGTCGCCCGAATAACTAGTTTTGGAAAAGGTATCAGCTCAATCAAATTACAGCAAAAATAGCTAAATCATGCCCAAAGAGCGTGCACGAGGCATAGTCTCGTGCCGGGGAGTTTGAGAAATGTCCCCTCAAACTCCGAATTCTCCTAGCGTGGGTGGGACAGAAGAGGCACTAACCAGGAGTCCACTATGACAATAGGCTTCGCAGACCTACATCGAGGCATCACCATCGAGGTGGATGGCCAGCCTTACGAGGTCGTGGAATACGAGCGACAGAAGATGCAACAGCGTGCTCCCGTCACCCGCCTCAAGCTAAAAAGTCTTCGCGACGGTCGCGTAATTCAACGCACCTTTCAAAGCTACACCACCGAGTTCTCCTTGGCCCAAGTAGACACCCGGCATGCCCAGTACCTCTACAACGACGGTGAATTTTACTACTTCATGGACACGGAAAGCTACGAACAGTACCAGCTCACCGGGGAGCAACTGGAGGATTACACCCAATACTTGAAAGAGGAGACCACCATAGAGTTAGTCTTCTACAAGGACAACCCTATAAATATCCATCTTCCCACCTTTATAGACCTAGAGGTAGTGGAGACCCCCCCAGGCTTTAAGGGCGATACCGCCCAAGGTGGCACCAAACCCGCCACCCTAGAGACGGGCCTCACCCTTCAAGTACCCCTGTTTATCAGCGCCGGCCAGCGTGTGCGTGTCGATACCCGCAGCGGGAAATACATCGAACGAGTAACTTAAATGCCTCTCTACACCGTCAGCCAGGTCGCCCGCTATCTAAAGGACTCTCTGGAGAAAGACCCCTTTCTGGCCGACCTGTGGATAATGGGGGAGATTTCCAACCTCTCGACCTCCCCGGCCGGCCACACATTCCTCACTCTGAAGGATGCTCAAAGCCAGCTAAGATGCGTTATGTTCAGCGGAGGCGAGGGGGCCGAACTGCTAGTAAACGGCAACGCTGTTTGCGCCCACGGTCGTATCTCTTTCTACGAAGCACGAGGCAGCGTGGACCTCATCGCCGATCTGGTAATGCCCGAAGGCACTGGGCCCCTGGCATTGGAGTTCGAGCGGCTGAAGATGCGCCTGGAGGCCGAAGGCCTATTTCAGGAGTCCCGGAAGCGTCCCCTCCCAACCTTTCCGAACGTGATTGGGGTGGTGACCTCCCCAACCGGCGCCGTTTTACACGACATCGAAAGAGTACTGGCCCGCCGATACCCCCTAGTGGAGCTGGTGCTAGCGCCTACCCAGGTGCAAGGAGAGCAAGCAGCGGCAGGCATTGTAGCGGCTATTAAAGCTCTAAATGACGACAAGCGCTCCGATGTTATTATCCTAGCCAGGGGCGGAGGCTCCCTGGAGGAGCTTTGGCCCTTCAACGAAGAGGTGGTGGCCAGGGCCATCTACGCCAGCGCCATACCGGTGGTCAGCGCCGTGGGGCACGAGAGAGACTATACCATCGCCGACTACGTGGCCGACCTGCGGGCCCCTACACCGTCGGCGGCAGCGGAACTGGTAGTGCCCGACTACGCCTCCCTGGCCATGCAAGTGCGGGACTTTCAGCATCGGGCAGCGCTGGCTCTCTCCTATCAACTGGCCCAGTGGCGCAGCGGTCTGACTACACTAGCGAGACGAGCCCAGAACCTAGCCCCTGACATCGTTTCCATGCGCCGTCATGTTGATGACCTGACTCGCACCGCAGCCACAACTCTCAACAATACCCTCTCTATTTATCGGGAGAGAGCCAAAGGACTGGAACTGCGCCTCCACTCTCTCAACCCCAGTGCTACTCTCCACCGCGGCTATTCCATAGTGGAGAAGGTACCCCAGGGGGAAGTGGTCTCTCGTGTGAGCCAAGCAGCAGTAGGGGACAGCCTTAAGGTTACCGTCGGGGATGGTGCATTCCCCGCTGTGGCCGGTGGCACAGCCCGTCCGAGGAAGCGAAAGCCTCATCCCGTCTACGCTGGAGAACGTCTTCTTTAGTGTTATGTCAACAGACCATGATAAAGAGGTGATCACCTCTCTTGAAGGCCAATCTTTTGAGGAGGCCTTTAGTCATCTAGAGGAGACGGTACAGGCTCTGGAGCAAGGCGGCCTAACCCTGGAGGAAGCCACCCACCTCTACCAAAAGGGCGTAGAGCTGGCAAGGGTGTGCAACCAGCTCCTTGAAAAGGCAGAGCTAAAGGTAACCCAGCTCAAAACTGCTTACGCCGACTATCTCTCCGATCGCCCCGCTGATTACCTAGCTAGCCCACCTCCTGAGGCGGAGGAGTAGTTTGCCTCGGACGGACCTCCACATCCACACCCATCACTCCCCAGACTCCAACGCCTCAGCTGCTTCCATCGTGCACCGATGCCTTAAGAGGGGCCTGGATTTCATCGCCATCACCGACCATAACACCATCGAAGGAGTGGAGGAGGTACAACGTATAGCCCCCTTTACTGTCATCGTGGGAGAAGAGATAAAGAGCGCTGGCGGGGATATAATCGGCCTCTTCCTCCAGGAGGAGATATCACCCCTCCTCTCGCCAATAGAGACGGCAGAGGCGATAAAGGCCCAGGGAGGGCTGGTTATGGTACCCCATCCCTTCGATCGGCTCCGCTCCTCGGCCCTGGGCCAGAGCCACATGGAAGAGATTCTGTCGCTGGTGGACATTATAGAGAGCTTTAACGCTCACAACCTCTTTGACTGGGACAACCAAAAGGCTCGAAACTTCGCTAGCCAGCACGGACTTCCTGAGGCAGTCGTCAGTGATGCTCATTCGCCCCTTGAGCTGGGCCACACCTACCTAGAGTTACCCCCCTTCGACTGCACCGCTGAGGGCTTGAAGGAGGCTCTTTCACGGGGGAGGCAGATTACCAAAAAGGTCAGCCCCCTTCTTCGCTTCACTCCCGCCTTCGCTAAACTAAAAAGGCGCTTCTCTTAGCAATGCTCAGCATCGGCTGGTTCTCCACCGGCAGAGGTGAGGGCTCCCGGGGCCTGCTGAAGTTCATTCAGGAGCGAATCCTCCAAGGAGAGCTAGACGCCCGGATACAGTTCGTGTTCAGCAATCGGGAGCCGGGCGAAGCCGAGGGTAGCGACCTCTTCCTCCACTTGGTGCAGATCTATGGCCTGCCACTGGTCACCTTCTCATCCAAGCGTTTCCGTCGCTCGGTAGAGGGTAACTTCTCCAGCCACCGTTTCGACTTCGATCGTGAGGTGATGTCGCGCTTGGCCTCCTTCCACCCCGACATCTGTGTCCTTGCGGGGTATATGCTCATTGTGGGGCCTGAGATGTGCCGTCGCTACACAATGCTAAACCTCCACCCCGCCCTCCCAACCGGCCCAAAAGGCACATGGCAGAACGTCATATGGAGCCTCATCGAATCACGGGCCCAACTCACCGGGGCGATGATCCACAGAGTTACCGACGAAGTAGACCGCGGCCCTGTAGTAAGTCGCTTTACCATCTCCCTTACAACCGAGCCTTTCACAAGGGAATGGCAAACCGTCGAGGGAAAGTCCATGAGTGAGCTAAAGGAGCTTTATGGAGAGGAGCTACCCCTGTTTCAGCTCATACGGCAGGAGGAGTATCGCCGGGAACCCTATCTGCTTGCGGAGACCCTTAAAGCCCTGGCAAGCGGAGTGATAAGACTCGAAGAGAATCGGGTTTTAGATTCTCACGGGAAAACCCTCGAGGGGCTTTGCCTGAACAGAGAGATAGAAAAGGCGTTGAGGAGTTTCTAAATAATGGTTATGCCGACAACTGCCACTCAATGGGTGGCTCGATGACTTGGCCAGAGGCGGTCACAAGGAGAGGATGTTTCACTCCTTTTATGACATCGCCATCAATAATGCACCGCGCCACCCCTTTAAGGGAGGGCAGCTCATACATAACGTCCAACAAAGTTCCCTCAATAATAGTGCGTAATCCTCTAGCGCCGGTCTTACGCTTGAGCGCCTCCAATGCCGCCGATTCCAGCGCCTCTGAGGTGAACTCCAGCTCTACTCTATCTATGCTGAAGAGCTGCTGGTATTGTTTGACAATGGCATTTTGAGGCTCAGTAAGTACCCTTATAAGAGCCTCCTTATCTAGTATGTCCAGGGTCACCCCCACGGGCAGCCTGCCCACCATCTCTGGGATAAACCCGTACTCCAAGAGGTCTTCAAGAGCCATATAATTGAGAACACTTCCAGCCTCGTCCTCCTGCCCATCCGATACTGTCTTGAATCCCAGACGTTCTCGTCCCCCAACCCGCCTAGTCACAATGCTATCTAGCCCATCAAAGACGCCACCGCAAATAAAGAGGATGTTGTCGGTCCTTATCTGGATGAAGTCCTGGTAAGGGTGTTTTCGACCACCCTGAGGAGGTACGTTAGCGCAACAGCCCTCCACTATCTTGAGCAGCTCCTGTTGTACTCCCTCTCCCGATACATCCCGAGTGATGGAGCGGTTCGCTCCCTCTTTGCGGGCGATCTTATCTATCTCATCGATATATATGATCCCTTGCTCGGCCCTGGATATGTCCCAATCTGCGGTCTGGATAAGCCTTAGTAGAATATTCTCAACATCTTCTCCCACGTATCCAGACTCAGTCAGTGACGTTGCGTTACAGATAGCGAAGGGCACATCCAGAATCCGGGCCAGGGTTTGTGCCAGGAGGGTCTTGCCGCTACCGGTGGGGCCTACCACCAGAATGTTGGCCTTCTGAAGCTCTACTTCCGACTCTGTACCATCGTACCAGATACGCTTGTAGTGGTTGTACACCGCAACGCTGAGGGTCCTCTTGGCCCGCTGCTGGCCCACCACGTAGCGGTCTAGGTGCTCTGTAATCTCCCTAGGAGTAAGCAGGTTTCGGCGTCGTGGTTTTGTAGTAACCTTTGGCTGGTTATTCTCTAGGACCCCATGGCACACCCTAATACACTCGTCGCAAATACGGGCATCCCCCTGGCCACCCACCAGTCGTTGAACCTGGTCCTGGCTCTTGCCACAAAAGGAACAGCGACCGGTCTTGTCACTGCCTATATTGGTGGTCACGCCACTCCTCACTGGGGGGACACACTATTTGGACTTCTTCTCTTCTTGGCTTCCATCTTCCGATGTCTGGGCACCCAATACCTCGTCGACTAACCCATACTCCAGAGCTGCTTCAGGGGTTAGATAATAGTCCCTATCGGTGTCTCTGGCCACCTTTTCGTAGAGTTGGCCAGTGTGATTTACGATGATTTGCCGGATCTTGTCCTGCATGCGCAATATTTCCCGGGCAGCAATCTCGATGTCCGAGGCCTGACCCTGAGCGCCACCTATAGGTTGGTGCATGTGTATGGTGGCGTTGGGCAGGCAGAAGCGTTTCCCTTTGGTTCCAGCGGTCAACAGCACTGTGGCCATGCTTGCTGCTAGCCCCACGCAGATGGTTGATATAGGGGGGCGCACCAACTGCATGGTGTCATAAATGGCCAGCCCTGAGCTAATGATGCCTCCAGGACTGTTAATGTAAAGGCTAACCTCCCGGTCAGCATCCTCCCGCTCTAAGAAGAGAAGCTGGGCAATTACTACGTTGGCCACATGGTCTGTGATGGGGCTCCCGAGAAAGATGATGCGCTCTTTAAGCAGCAAAGAATATATATCGAATGCTCGCTCTCCCCGAGGACCCGTCTCAATTACCATAGGTATCATGCTTTGCGGATTATTCTCCACTGGGACCACCTCCTTCACCCTTTTGCTGCGACTCAGCCTCGTCTTCCGTCGATTCTATCTCCGTCCCCTCCTTACCACCCACTATGTCAGCCAGCCTCTCCAGAGTCTTTCTCCGGACTTGTGCATTCATCACAGCTCGCCTGAACTCCTCCGAGGAAACTGCCCTTTGAAGAGACTCCCCTGAGGAGCCCGAACTGCTCATCATGCTCTCAATCTCAGCCTCTAGCTCCTCGGAGGAGACCTCTATTCCCTCCTCCTCGGCTAGTTTTCTCACGACCAGGTCCTCGGTCAGGCGCTCAACGGCGGTAGGGCGCAGCTCCTCTTTTAGTTCCTCCATCGTCTTGCCCACGTTCTGAAGGTAGGCCTCCATACTTCCCTGTGCTTGACCCAGCTCTCTGGCCCTTCTTTCCAACAGATGCTCCACCTCCCGCTCTATCACCCGCGGCGATACCTCCACCCCAGCACCCTTTACTACCTCAGCCAGACTTTTCTCCTGGTAGCTTCTCCGAGCTATATTCTCTGCGTGGGAGGTTAGTCTCTCTCGGACGCTCTTCTTCAGCTCATTCAAACTGTCGTAACCATCCCCTACACCTTTGGCGAACTCATCGTCCAGTGAGGGTAGCCTCTTCTCCTTGATCTCCAGCAGCCGCACGGTAAAACGGCATTCTTTGCCTTTTATGGAAGCGTCGGCGTTATCTTCAGGTACGGGCAGAGTAAACTCCTTGCTCTCGTCCTTGGTCATTCCCTCCAGATAGACCGAGAAACCGGGAAGAGGCAGAGGATTGTCCTTGCCTGGAATGTAGTCCACTCCCTTGTCGTTGAGCATCTGCTGCCCATCCACCACACCTCCCACGTCTATACTGAGAAGGTCACCGAACTGGGCTGCACGGTCTGCAGGCTCCCACGGGGTAGATTCGTAACGGATGCCCTCCAGGGCCTCGCTTACCTCTTTCGCCGTCACCTTCACATTTTCTGGCTCCATCCTAAGGCTCCGGAAGTCCCCCAGGTCCACCAGCGGCTCCAGGGTCACTATGGCCTTGAAAGAGGGTGGGTCTAAGCCTTCCAGCTCCACATCGGGTTGGCCGAAACCTTCGACACCCTCCTCCTCCAGAACCCGCTCCAGGGTTTCAGGTACCATGAACTCCACTGCCTCCTGAAGCAAGGCAGTCCTACCCAACATTCCTTCCACTATAGCCCTGGGAGCCTTACCAGGCCTAAAACCCGAAATCTGCACCTTGTTCACAACCCGTCGGTAGGCACGATCCAAAAAGGGCTCCACATCCTCCGGCTCCATCTCCACGGTCAACACCACCTCTCTGGTGGCGCTGTCCTCTTTCGTAACCTTCACTCCATTACCCTCTCGTGGTACACCCTATGGGCAGACTTACGCGTCTTACTGATAACACAACTGAAATGCTGAGAATTCGGCAAAGTATGCCGCCGCAGCGACGACTCATTCCAAGGCCCTAACGGAAATACTGTTAGGATACAATTAAATGAACCAAACTCTATTCGAGTTGAAACTAATTATATCATGTCCAACCTATTGTGAAAACTTTCTCCTTATCCCACTATTTAATATTCTCACTCCTCTACCGACTCAGGATGACGTGTAATCAATCGCACTTCACCATCCCCGGTGAGAATGACCACTTGACCCTTGGAACCGGTAAGAAATACAGCGAGTGTTTACACCCAGGCTGACCTCAGTTAGTGTGTGTTGCGCTGCGAAACAATCGGTACGCCTGAAACAAGGAGATGTAGACCATGGTAATGCCCCTTGACGCCGTTACAGTCATACACAACGTTTTTCGCCGCGATCTAACAGAGATCGACGAGGCGGTGTACAAAGTAGCCAGGCATGGTGGAGACCTATCCCCGTTGGTCGACCGGCTCAAGTGGTTCACCCAGGTACTTGATCTGCACGCCCAGGGCGAAGAAGAGGCCGTATTCCCCGCGGTCGACAGGGTAGCGCCTTTGGTGGCACCCTTGTTCGTCACCGATCACAGGGAAATGGACGTAATGTGCGAGGGATTGGAGCAGGTGGTTGGCGCACCAGATGAACTGGCGGCTGCACGGGCCACAGCCGTTCTGCATTCCCACCTGCGCATCCACCTGGCCAAGGAGGACACTCATCTCTACCCAATACTTCGGGAGCGCATGACCCCCCAAGAGCAAGCTCCCATCGTTGGGCTGATGGCAAGTAAAGTGCACGCCCAGTTGATGCCACCAATGGTGAACTGGCTCTTTGCCCTTGTCAACCAGGAGGACCAAGTGGCCATGACGACTGTGTGGAAGTCACTGATGCCCGAAGAGGCCTTTGCGGGTGTCAAGCAGCTCATCCAGGGAGCTGTCAAAGCAGATGATTGGTCGGAGCTAACTAGGCGCGTTCCAGGCCTGGCCTAAGGGCACCCAATACCTGCGATAATCTTGGGTCCCAAGTTAGTAATTCATCAGTCAAAGTACCTTCAGGCAGGCAATAGCGACCGTGCCTTCCGTGAGGCCAATGGCGGCCCGACGTGGACGAGCAGCCGGCTCATAACCGGCGGGTCCCAGGTTCGAGTCCTCTACCGCCCACCAACGTGTACTGAACTGCGAACTACTGGGCCGTGGAGAGCCACCTCTGCGGCGTCTCCGCCCCCTATCGGGCTGTCCGGCGGCGTGGGTAGGGTGTAGAAGACCGTCGCCTTTCCTGGCTTGACCTTGATCTCCTTGACGAAGGACTTGATGAAGGCCCTCGATTCGGTGATTTCGCTGGTCATCAGGAAGTCGCTCATGTCCTCGGCGAAGGCGGCGATGGTGTCCACGTTGTCCAGCACGGCCCGGCGCTCTGAGAGCAATGCCCTGGCCTCCTCTGCGGCGATCTCCAGCTTCTCCTGACGCTCCCGGTGCTCTCTGATGCGGGAGGTGGCGTCGGATATGTCGAGTTCCGAGTTCTCGATGACGTGCCACACCCGGTCCAAGCGCCGCCGCACCTCGATAAGCTCCGCTTCGATGTTTTCCAGCCTCTCCCGCTGCTCAGCAGCCACTCCGTCCATCTCCTCGTCCATCAGTCTAACCAGGTCCCGGATGTTGCTTTCCGTGAGGATGTTTGCGCGAATCTGCTCGATCATCAGCTTCTCAAAGCGCTTGGAGTTGAGGCGAGGCGTCTTGCAGGTTCCCTTGCCCTTTTTCAGCAGTGAGTGGCAGACGTAGTAGCTGTACTTGCCGCTCTTGGCCTCAGCCGCAGTGAGCGCCTTTCCGCACTTCTCACATTTCACCAAGCCGCTGAGGAGGTAGGGGCTGGATGCCCGCCGGGGGTTGACCCTGGCAGGGGCATTGGAGCGAAGGGAGCGGGTGATGCGTCGGAACTCCTGCTTGGTGACTATTGCGGGGAATGCGTCCTCCACCCGCACAGGCGGCGCTCCGTCCTTGGCATCGACGCCCCAGACCAGCGTTCCTGTATACGCTTCGTTGGAGAGGATGCGGTGCACAGTGGACTTCAACCAGTGCTTGCCCGTTGAGGTGGGGATGCCCTCACCATTCAGCGTCTTGGTGATGTCCAGGGTGCTCTTGCCCTGTAGGGCCATCTGGAAGATGCGCCGGATCACTGAGTCCGCCGGCGGGTCCAGCTCCAGCTTGGGCCGCTTCTTTGCTCCGTCCTGGACCGACACCTTCCTGTAGCCGAAGGGAGCGTAGGTGGAGACCCAGAAGCCCCGTATGGCGGCTTCCCGCATCCCTCGGACGACTTCTTGGGCCAAGTTTTCAGAGTAGAACTCGTCCACGCTCTCGATGATGGCCTCCATGAGCTTGCCCGTGGGAGAGTCGTCGGCGTGCTCGGTGATGGAGACGACTTTGATGCCCCGCTTCCTTAGCATGGACTTGAAAGCCACGGCGTGCTCCCGTTTGCGGGTGAAGCGTGAGAACTTCCAAACAAGAATCTCATGGAAGGGAGAGTTGGGCTTGCTGGCCTCGTCCAGCATCTTGCGGAACTGGGGCCGGTCGGCGATGCGCCCGCTCTCGGCCTCGTCGACGTACTCCCTGGCCACGATGTAGCCGTTAGTCTCGGCGTAACCCCGAAGCGCCCTGAGCTGGGCGGACACGGACAGGTCCACGTCCTGCCGGTCGCTGGACACCCGTGCGTAGAGCGCCACGTTGCCGTTCATCCCTTTGTCGGTGTTCATATCCTCCCCCTTTTTTGCCTATTTAATGGTGAGTTCCTGGTAGTCGAAGAGCCGCTCGAAGGCGACTCCGTTGTTTATCTGGGGCCTCAGCGCCCCGCGTTGCTGGTAGGGCACGGCCACGACTGCAACCTTCGCCAGCTGTCCCTTCCACGTGACCGGCCTGGCAGCGATGGCGATGTCACCGCTTCGTGCGCCCAGACGCGTGGACTCCACCTCGGCGTATGCAGCCTTGCCGTTGAGCATCACCCACTCGGCAATCGAGCCAGGGGATGGAGTGGTGCCCTTGCGGGGCATGCCGCCTCGTGAACCACAGAGGACGCGAGGATCCCGGATGCCGAAGCCCGGAGTGCGTGTCACGATGGTGGCCCTGAATTGGCGGCGGTCCGGTGGCTCGGTCCACTCGGCCGGGTTGCCCTGTTCTTGGCGTTGATACAGGACCCCCAGGAGGGGCTGGTTCCGCATGACTTCGGCGAGCCGCAGAGTCACCGAAGCGTAAGAGCACTCGAACTGTGAGCGGAGAGCGATTATGTCCAGGCCGGAAGCCTTGGCGAAGGGAGCGAACACCGCAGGCTGTATCAGCACCGAGGCGGCGAAATAGTCGGCATCCCAGCAGAGCTTCCTGGAGGGCGAAGGCTCCATCTCCTGGTCCGAGAGCATCTCGTGAATGATCTCGTAGGTCTCGTGAAGGACCGTGTGGTTCTTGCCCCCCCTCCCACTGGTCGGTTGAGTACCGGATCGAGTAGTGGCGCTTGTCCAAGCTGAAGTGGGTTCCTCTCAGACCGCCGGGCAGCTTCTGCCCCAACACAGACGCGATGCCAGCCTCTTCCATGAGCTCCTCGAAGCCGGGGCGGACCGACACGCGGAAGTAGCGGACGAACAGGTGGGCGATGTAGGCGGGGTCGTTCCGCTGCCTGCACGACAGCCTTGCCAGGATGGTCTCTCTGAAGTCGTCCAGCGTTCTCGTCATTCCAAAAGCTGCTTATCGGTGAGTTGTTCGTACATCTCGACGATGAACCGTTTCGCCGCCGTGGTGAGGGGTCCATCGAGCCTGGTGCCGAAATTGAACCTGGGGTCGGCCACCACGTACCGGAAGGCCCGGTCGACGTTGGCCTCCTCGTCGGCATAGGGGTCTTCAACTTCTTCCAGGTATCCGGCCCGTCTCAGCAGGTCATTGAGGGAGACCTCGTAGAAGTCCGCCAGCTTCCTGAGTATTCGGAGGCCGGGATTCCTCTGACCCTTCTCGATCTGGGACAGGAAGGGATCGGAGATGCCTGAGTCTCGGGCCACCTGGCGCAAGCTGCGGTCTCCCCGCAGCTCTTTCAGGTAGGGGCCTATGTCCAGTTCGGCGGATTCTGGGTCCATCATGTCCCTATGATAGAACACTTGCTACATGTTTGCAAGCACTTTGTGGCCACATTAGTAAATAATGCCATAAATCTCTTGTCCGCTATTATACAGCGTTGCTATACTATAGCAAAGACCGAACTACTGTTCCCTCCGGCTGTCATCGTACCCACAGGCCGTGCCATGCGCAACGGCCATTTGGCAGCCCAATCCAGTCGGAAAGGTGTCGCTTTTTTGCCTAAAGACGTTCGTCTGACCAAGAAGCAAGAGGAGCTTCGCATCAAGGGGCTGCGCATCCTGGCGCGGATGATGGTCCGCGCCTACCTCAAGGACCTGGCGGACGCCAACCGGGGGGTATCCCAGAACGGCGTGTCGGCCGAATCTCAACGGGAAGCCGAGCAGGATGTCGGGTAGGCCCGCCCTCAAGAGGGTGCGTGTGAAGGCCGGGGGTGTGTGGAACATCCTCAACCACATCCACATGTCGCAGAACCAGCTGGCCCATGTGATGGGCTCGACCTCGGGCTACCTCTCCCAGCTGCTCAACGGCCAGCGCAACCCATCCCCCAAGATGCGGCGCCGGCTGCTCCAAGCCCTGGGCAATCCTCCCTTTGACGAGGTGTTCATCTCGGAGGACGCCCATGAGTAGCGGGGGCCGTCTCCCGGCATCCGACTTCCTGCCGGGCGCTTCCTTCATGCCGGAGAACTTCCCTGAGCGATTGACAGCCTTGAAGGAGACCTCTCGCCTCTCCTGGGAGGGTCTGGCCACGTGCATAGGCGTGGACATCAAACAGGTGCAGCGCTGGCGGCAGGGAGCGGAGCCCTGCGGAGGGGCCATGCTATCGCTGGTCAGATTGGCGACCCTGGTGCCCGAGGGCCTTGGAAAGCTACTGGATGATGACCGGATAGTCGTCTACAGGAGGAATTAGAGATGTCGTCAATGAGAGGGATCAGAGATATGGAACGCCTTCAGAGAATCGGTCGAAACCGGCGAGGCAAACTGCCCCGAGACTTCCCCCAGCGTTTGGAGTTTCTCAAAGAGACCTCCGGCCTGAGTTGGAAGGCCCTGTCCCGGCGTCTGGGAGTGAGCTACCAGCGGGTGCGCCGTTGGCGTGGAGGCAGTGAGCCCACGGGAGGGGCCATGCTGGCCCTGTTCCAGTTGGCATCCGAGGTGCCAGGGGGTATGGAGGCGTTGGTCCCCGAGGAGGCGGAAGTCCTCCGCCGGGGAGTCTAGCGCCTTGGGCCGTCAGAAATGGGTCTACCACAAGCTCCCATCGGAGTTCCCGATGGACTTCCCCCAGCGGCTGGAGAGCCTGAAGGAGGCCACAGGGCTGACCTGGCTTGGACTGGCCCGCGCCCTGGGCGTTGACGCCCGCATGTTGCGCCGCTGGCGCACGGGGACGCAGCCTGACCCGGGGCACCTCATCGCACTGTTCAGGTTTGCCGACGGGCTGGGGCTGCTACGCCACCTGCTGCCGGAAGCTGAAGATCAGGAGGCGGCGCTGCAATGAATCGCCTCACGGTCATCAGCCTCGGAGGAGGCGTCCAGTCCACGGTAATGGCTCTCATGGCGGGCGATGGCGCATGCGGCGGCGTGCCGGACTGCGCCATCGCCCGCCAATACTCATTGGGAACCACCCACCATATACGCTCACCTGGAGCGGCTGTCCCGACGCCTTCCGTTCCCTCTCTGTTACGCCCGCCGTCCGTGTGCCTCTTCAGGTCGTCGTTACCCTGCTGAAAAAGACAGAGACCGCCCTCCGAGGCGGTCTCGACCCTACCGTCGAATCGATAGGGGTGGTAGATAGAGTATAGCACCAAGAGCCGTCTGTCGTCAATGGTCCGAGGGTTGATTGTCCCTTGGCCTTCATCTCCTTACAACCCCCTGGGGGTCCCGCCTCGACGCCTGTCTATTGAGGGCCACGTCGAGGATGGAGAAGGCTTCGGCGATGCCGTGGTTCTCTACTCTAGGGACGGGTTCCTCCTGCTGCTTCAGCAGGGCATGAGCGATGAAGTCCGCCATCTGAAGCAGGTAGTCGTCCTTGGAGCTGCGGAAGGCGGGGCCACCGATGACGTGCTCTATGGGGATGTTCCTGGTCTTCTCCCCGTCCTCCCAGAGGTCGTAGCGGCTGGGAACGTGGTTGCGCACCTTGAGCCTGCCGTAGAGCCGGGTGATCATCTGCTCCTTCCCCTCGTCGAAGATGAGGAAAGCGTGCCTATTGGCTGAGGTGACCGAGGTGTTGATGCGGTTGAGGAGGCGGTCAAGGCTGGCCTGCTCGTACCTCCTGCTCTCCGGCTTGTGGAGGCAGACGTTGATGACCTCGATGCCGCCCATGCGCCTGGCGGCATCCTCCAGGTGGCACAGACCCTCCAGAAAGACACTGGCTCCCTGTGCCACGGGCACCCGTTCGCTGGTGGTTCCGTTCTTGGCGAGCAGCCCCCGGCCCGCCAGCAGGTCGCAGGCGTGAAGCTCCCTGGACAGGGGAATTCCGTACCGCTCCATTAGCTCCAGACGCCATGCGTGGATGCCGGCAAAGAGCCGGTTCCAGACCTCGCCATCCACTCCCAGGGCGGAGCGGACGTAGTAGCGGGGGCCTTCGGACTCGTCGATGTAGTACAGACGCATGATTCTTCTCCCGTCTCCTATAGGTGTTTAGGGGTCGTTGAAAGGATGGATAGGCTCCCAGCGGTCAGGGGTGCGCCAGGCCGGACCCAGCGGCCCCACCCTCTCCAACAGGTTTCTGGGAGCCACGAACAGGGGCACCTGCACCTTCGCGGTGTCCATCTCCTCTTTGGCGATGCGGAGAAAGTGGGTCTCGGCCACGTCGTCGTCGAAGACGACCAGCAACGAGGGCTGAGCGCCGTGGTCGTCGGTGGGCCGGTGGGTGGAGTAGTAGCGCAGGTAGGGGGCGATCCTGGCCGCCATGGTCACGGGGCGTACCGCCCGGCGCTCCCATTCCAGGAAGAAGGGCCAGATCGCCTGTCCGTTGTGCAGCAGGCCGAAGGCGTCGGGACGGACCGAGTGGAGCCTCTCTGCGTAGCGGAAGTACCGGGAGGCCCGTCCAGGGGAGTCGAGCTGCGCCAGCTCCCGCCCCCGGCTGCGGGCCTGCTTCGCCAGGACGGCTATGAACCAGTGCACCGCATCGGTGTGCTGAATGTTCCTGAGCAGCTGACGGGCTCTTGTTCCGGAGACGTTTCGCCAGGTAGCGGCACGGTCCGGGTCTACAGAGCAGGCGCTCCATCGCTTCTTCATCGCGCCGACGGAGGTGCGATCGCGCCTTGCGAGGACAGAGAGCCCCAGGTCGGAAAGGATGAGGCGGCGACGGCCCTCTACAACGTCGTCGATGACAAGACCCAGGCTTGTGAGCCGTTGCAGAAGCTGGGAGATCCTCGACCGCTTCACCTCCAGCACCCCACCCAGGTGAGCGGGCGTCATCCAGGGCCAATCGGAGAGCAGGTCGAGGCAGCGCTTCTCCGTCGATTTGAGCAGCGCAGGCAGCAGGTGGTCGGGTGCGGAGTCGTCCTGCCCGTCCACGTTGAGGTGTTCGGGGAGGGAGACCCGCTCGGGCGGCTCCTCGGTAGGCAGATCTCCGTTGGGGCTGGTGTGCTTCAAGGCCCTACTGAGGTCGAGGGATACCGAGTCCGAGGGTATGCGCCATACGGGCGTGGATGGGTCTGCCGACACAGCGTCCCGCTCAAGGGCGAGGAACGAAGCGGCCGGCGCTCCTGCCAGCAGCCTCCTCGCCTGTCGGAGGCGCACCTCGTCGGGAAGCAGGGCAAGGATGGCGCTGGGCGACGGGCCGTCCCTGAGCCTCCACAGCCGCTTGGAGAAGCTCGTCCTGTCGGAGGTGAATCCCTGCCTGACGACGCCGATGATGCGTCCATCGGGAAGGATGATGGCGGCGTCCATGGGCATGGCCCGGTACCAGCGGAACCGGATGGGGTGGGCGATGTTGGAGATAGTGGCAGCGAGCCGGTAGATGACTGCGGCGGCATCCAGCCGCTCCAGCAGGATGCGCTGCCACCGGGCGGAGACGGGATAGAGGTTCAGAAGCTCATCCACGGTCATGCCCTCGTCCCCGGCCAGCCGGTGCAGCCCAGATGGGGTGAGATAGAAGCGGCGCGTTGGCGGCGTGACGTCCGTGGCGTGGGGGACGGAGGCGGCGAGGCCCTCGGCCTCAAATTTCTCGACGCTCTCGTAGACCGAGCCCCGAGACCAGCCGGAGACGGCGACCATCTCCAGCCGGTCGAGAAAGGGCATGGCTGCCAGATGTCCCAGTAGCTCTTCCTGGCACTCGGTGAGCGTCATGCGCCCCGCTCCTCTTCAGGAGCGTCTTGCTCCTTCTTCGTCTCGGTTGCGCCAGCCAGATCGTGGACAAGGACGGGGTGCCGCTCACCGCCGAGGAGATGGGGCGCAAGCGCCGTACCTGCGCCCACTGCGGCTCCGCCCTGTGGCAGGCCGACCCCAAAGGGCCGAAGCGGTATCCGCTTGCCGACTACATCAAGAAGCGGATGAAGGGGTTCTTCGAGCTCCTTATTGGAGATGAGATTCACGAGTACAAAGGAAGGGGTTCCGCCCAGGGCATCGCAGCGGGCGTCCTCGCCGACTCATGCGGTCGGTCGCTCACCCTGACCGGAACCTTGACAGGTGGGTATTCGAGCACTTTGTTCCACCTGCTGTACCGGTTCAGCCCGGCCATCAGGACGGAGTTCGGGCGCTCCGAGGAGGGAAGGTGGATACAGCGGTACGGCTTCGAGGAGCACACCATCGGCAAGGACGATGGCGAGTCGGTGGAGGACGGACGGTTCAGCCGACGCAGACGCTACCGCAAAGTGGTGCGAGAACGGCCGGGGCTTGCCCCAGCTGCACTCTTCCACCTCATCGGCAACTCTGTGTTCCTCCGGCTCTCCGACGTCGCGTCGGGGCTGCCTCCCTACGAGGAGCAGATTCTCCTCTCCCCGATGGACTCCGAGCCCGACTCCTACGGGTACACCCAGCGGGGAGCCTACGACACCCTCTTCGAGAAGCTGCGGAAGGCACTGGCCGATGCCCTGGCCAACGGCTCAAGGAAGCTCCTCTCCACCTACCTTCAATCGCTGCTGGCCTACCCCGACGGCTGCACGCGGGGCGAGACCGTCCTCGATCCGGACTCCCAGGACGTCATCGTACAGGTGCCGCCGCTCTCCGAGGAGAAGCTCTACCCAAAGGGAAAAGCCCTGCTGGACCTGGTGGCAGCGGAAAGAATGGAGGGGAGAAGGGTGCTGGTCTACGCCACCCATACGGGAACGAGGGACATTACCGAGCGGATGAGCGACATCCTGACGAAGCACGGATTGCGGGTGGCGGTGATGAAGGCCGACGCCGTGGCCCCGGACCGCAGGGAGGCATGGGTGGAGAGCAAGGTCAAAGAGGGCATAGACGTCCTCATCTGCCACCCCAGGCTCGTGCAGACGGGCCTCGACCTGATCGCGTTTCCAACCATTGTCTGGGCGGAAACCGACTACAGCGTCTACGTCATGCGGCAGGCGTCCCGCCGCTCATGGCGCATCGGCCAGACCCGGCCCGTAAAGGTCGTGTTCATGGCCTACCGGGGCACCCTCCAGGCCGACGCCCTGAAGCTGGTGGCGAAGAAGCTGCAAAGCTCCCTGGCGGTTGAGGGCGAACTGCCCGAGGACGGGCTGGCCGCCTATGGGGACGAAGGGGACGACATCATGCTGGCCCTGGCAAGAAAGATCGTGAACGGAGAGGGGGAGGAACAGGATGAATCGGTGGAGGAAGCCTTCGCCCAGGCGAGGGACACCGAGGCGGTCTCAGAGGAGTTGCTGGTGGATGAGGGGTGGCACGCCGTGGGGGTGGAGGCCGAGCCTGGGCAAGTGGTGGCGCATCGGAACGGGACCGGACCCGCTGAGGAGACTCCGTGGAGCAGCGGTCACGACGAGGCCCTTGAGACCCAGCGTTCACTGTTCTCGTGGGCGGAGTTCATGGCAGAGGAGCCGCCAAAGCCGTCCAGGAGGAACGGGAAGCCAAAGCCCGCAACCATGTCCATGTTCGAGTGGGCGCTGAGCATGGAGGAGGAAAAGGAGGCCCAAACGGTGTCCTGATGGGACGCCGCAGATACGGCAACGAACGGAAGACAGCAACGAACAGGAAGGAGATGAACCGATGACACGCATATTCGTCTATGACGACAGAGAGTTCCCCGACCCAGACCCCCAGATGAACGTCGACCAGGTGAAGAGCACTTTGAGCGACTTCTACGGAGAGATCGCCAACGCCTCGGTGAAAGAGACGACCAGAGGCGACGACACCATCTACGAGTTCCAGCGGCGGGTGGGCACCAAGGGCTCACCCGCTCTGGGACGTAAGGAGAGAGCATGATGGACGCCAAGACCTTTGCGAGTCTGCTGGCGGCATCGCCTCCGGCAGACCTGAGACTCATCGAGCTAACGGCGGAGCTCACACGGCCCGACGGCTCCCTCGACCTGGACGCGGCGGCGTCCCGGAGCGCGGAGATGGAGCTGGCCTGCGCCCAGGCGCAGGACTACGCGGCGGCAACGGGCCGCCTGGCGAAGGTGCTCAGATGGCACTTGCAGCCCCGCCGCGCCTGAGCGGGCTGGCCGAACTGCTCCTGCGGCGTCCGCCGTTGCTGCGGGAGCTTATTGCGCTGGTCGGCTACGCGGACGACTACGGATGGTTCACCGGGCTTGTGCGCCGCCTCTTCCCCCAGGAGGCGGAGGCGGTGCTCACGGCCCCCGATATAGGTCAGAGAGTGGAAGGCTTCGCGCGACTCTTCGAGGAGCGGCACCATCCCCTCTACGCACCGTTTCTCGAATACTCCCTGAGCGAGGAGGACGAGCCTCCCTTCACCGTGCTCCGTAGGGGCATCCCCTACGAGCTGCACGGCATCGGCTACGAGGACCTGCACCAGATGTGGGACGGCTATCGCGAGGGGCTCTCGGCCCTGGCCCTGCTGACAAAGCCCCCAGATTCCTTCTATATGGAACTCGACGGGATACGTGTGGCGTGGCTTGAGTCGGCGGCCGCTCACATCCCGCAAGACACCTTGCTCAGAATCCCCGATGGCGGCATACCCCAGGAGACCCTAAGCAATGCGGTCAAGGGGACCAGGTTCGAGGGAGTAGCCCAGGCCGCCTCCTGGGTCTGGGCTGGGACCGGCAACTTCTTCCTGGATTGCAATTACGACGACGGAGCCTACGACGGCTTCTCCGACCCCTGGGACGACGAGGTGATCGCCGAGGCCACCGAGGAGTGGCGTAGGGCCAGGGCCGTCCTCGACTCGGTATACCAGCTGGCCGACTGGCTGGAGGAAGACCTTTCCGCACGATTCGCCGAGATGCTGGACTTCGTCCTGGGGCGGCTCGGCAGCAAGAACCAATATACGGAGGAAAGCGACCATGAGTGATGATACCGACACCACCCGGTGGTCCCTGCCGGGCCAGATGGATGTGCCCAGGGACGAGCTCAAAGTACAGCTGGAGGTCTACGACGAGACCATCCTCCTGCGCGGCTTCGAGGATGGGGCCAACTGGGTCAGGACCGTCTCGGCGGACGCCGTCGCCGACGCCCTCACCCAGCACCTGGGGTTCTCCTCGGGCCTCCTCCCCAGGGAAACGCTCTGGTGGAGCCAGGGCGAGACCGGTCAGGTGGTGGCCCTGTGGCGGCCGCCGAAGGTGTGGCCGGTGGCCCTGCAACGGGAGGCGTTCAAGCCTCCCGCCCGGCTCAGGATTCCCATGCCCGGCCTGGTCTTCGTCTGCTCGCCGGGCCGGGCGCCCTGGGTCTACGCAGCCAAGAGCCGTCCCACGGGAGCAGAGCATCCGCTCTACCGGGCTCCCGCCTTCAACGTCTTCAGTGACGGGCGGGTCTGTCCCGGAAGCCACGCGTTCCCCGAAGAGGTCGGACTGATACTGGAGTCCTTCTTTGAGTCCTACTTCTCGATGACGGGGGACACGCGGGAACGCTCCAAGAAACACCCCGACAACCTGCACGCACTATGGGAGGAGCTCGATGGAAAGAGAAAGTACCCCCTTCAGGACCTGGTTCCCCAATGCACGGTGGCCCAGGCTATGGCGGTCTCCGAAGGGAGACGACGCTAGCACCAGCGCCGCACCGAGGCCGGTGGGATACCTGGTCAACCACCCCTCCGGCCTCGCAGGAGTCCAGGGTGTCGGGTATGACTACGTGCTGGGCGCAGAGGGCGTCTACGTCCAGTCCCGGAGCGCCCACCTGGTGGCGCGGGTGCTGGTCGCCCCCGGCTCGGTGCGCGGCCTCGCTCCGGTCTTGGAGAAGCTGGGGCTGACTCACGGCCCCATCCCGGGATACCTGTTCGAGCTGGGGCTGAGCTGGCTCCAGGAAACGCCCGGCACCGAGCGGTTCTTCGCCGTGCGCTGGGACCGGGACGCCTACCGGGTGGTGGTGCCGGAGCAGGCGGGCACCGCCTCGTCCCTCACCTACCGGCCCCCCGCCGGTGTGGTGGCCGAGTTCCACTCCCACGGACGAGGCCGCGCATTCTTCTCGAAGACCGACGACCGGGACGAGCAGGGCTTTCACATCTACGGGGTCGTCGGAAAGCTGGACACTCCCTGGCCGGAGCTAAACCTACGGGTCGGAGTCTACGGCCACTTCGCCTCGGTCCGTTGGGGCCAGGTCTTCGGCGGCCCGAACCCCGGCGTCCGGCTGCTGGCCGAAGAACCTGCATCACCATGAAGCACAGATTGACAACAAGGAGGTAACCAAACCATGCCCTACTACCTGGACAATGCATTCCTGCAAGACAACCCCTGGATCACCGTGGTCGGCTGCGGCGGCACCGGGGGATACGTGGCCGAGGGCCTCTGCCGTCTCTTTACCGGACGGGAGGCCACCATCGTCCTGGTCGACCACGACCGGGTGGAGCCCCACAACCTGCTGCGCCAGAACTTCTACCCCGAGGATGTGGGCCACTTCAAAAGCCAGGCCCTCGCCGACCGGCTGGCGCGGGCTTACGGTCGGCCCATCGGCTACTCGGTCTACGCCTTCAGGGAGGGCGACTCGGGCTCCTACGGACACCGCTACGCCGGTCTTCCCCGCTACGGCAACTGCCTGCTCATCGGCTGCACCGACAACGCCGCCGCGCGCAGGGCTATGGCAGCGTGCTTGCGGGGCGGGCGGCAACAGTGGCTCATCGACGCGGGAAACGACACCAACTGGGGTCAGGTGCTCATCGGAACGTGGCCGACCCTTCGCACCGGTATGAATCGGCCTTCGACCGCGAGACCTGCCACCTGCTGCCCGCGCCCACGCTCCAGCGCCCGGACCTGCTCACCACCGTGCCGGACACCCCTCCGGACGTGGACTGCGCCGCGGCCCTCGACCTCACCGACCAGGACCCCACGATCAATCAGATGATGGCCTCGCTGGTGCTCATGGTGGTGCGCCGCATGGCGGCGGGAACCTGCCCCTTCATGGGCCTTTACCTGGACATGGAGTTGGGCACGGTCACCCCCACCTATGTCACCCCGGAGGCAGTGAAGCGGGTGGCGACGTCGAGTCGCCGCCGTGGGCGAGGCAGAGGTTGACGCCCTGGCGGGAGGATACGGTCCCCATAATTGGGGCTCGCAACACAGCAAGAGAAGAAACAAGGAGAGAAACGATGCTTGATGAAAGGGGAAACGACATGACCGCCACAACCTGGCAGGACAACCACAGCGGATACCGCAGACACAAGCTGATGACCAAGGAGCTGGGAGCCAAGATTCCCAGGATCGGAGCCAACGAGGACGTCGACGACTTCGATGACGTCGTTGCCCTCGCCAAGCTCTTCAGCCCATACACCGGCTGGCGCTGGTACATCACCGAGTGGGCGGCCGAGACCGGCCTATGCTTCGGCCTCGTCGAAGGGTACGAGGTGGAACTCGGCTACTTTGACCTCACCGAGCTTGCGGAATCAACCGTGCTCGGCAACGTTCCCGCCGTGGAGCGCGACCTGTACTGGGAGCCGAAGACCATCGGCGAGATCAGGAGACAGTCGCGGTGAGACTCGCAGCACAGGCAAGGGGAGGTTGGTGGCCCGGCGATGGGCGCTTATGAACGCAGAGAGAGAAGAAACAAGGAGAGGAGAGATCATGGCTAATGAGAACGGAACGGAAACACCCCGCTCAGATGCCCTAGGCGCTGCCGAGAGTCTTTTCGGCGACACGGCGGCAGCCAACGAGACTGTCGCGGCTGGCGAAGAGGAGGTGATTGAGCACGAGTCCCGACCAGGTCAACAAGGTTCGGAAGTTGTCGCCAAGGAAGAGGCCGGGGGAGATGAGCCCACCCCTGCCGAGAACGAGACCGAACAGGACTCGCAAGGCTCGGAAGTCGCAGAGGACCAGACTGCTGAGGGCGAGGCCAGCCCGACCGAGGACCTCAAGGTCGTCGTGTCCATCAAGAACGGCAGGGCCACCATCGGAGTACAAAGGCCCTCGTCTGACCCGCACGTCGAGGCGTTCGATGACCCGGACCTGTCCGGGCTGACGCAGGAGGTCCTGGCGGTAGTCGAAAGGGCGAGAGCCAGGTGGGAGGGCGAACCCAAGTATCCGACCCACGAGCGACCCGCTCCCTCTACCAGGCGTCGGGGCCGACGTGAGCAGCAATCGGCGCAGGATTCACGTGGCGAGGGCGAAACAGAACAACCCCAGTCCCAGACTTTGAGGCTCTTCTGAGTCTCAGGGCCGAGCCATACTCGAACGACCAGCCATAATGAATGGGCGTAGGGAGTGGCTCCAACAGTCGTCGCTCTCTGTGTTCGAGTGGGCGCTCAGCTTGGAAGAGGAAGGGAGGAGGAGATGGTCGGCGCGAGGCGCTGACCACAAAACCACGGGGGCAGCCACCGTCTTCAAACGATGGCTGCCCCTGCCTATCCATATGTGCTGGCCTTTTTTGTTGCCTGAATTCATTACTGCTCCATACATTGGAGGTAGCGATCAGGATCAGGCGGCGTTCGGACTCCATGCCGAGGGCCGGACGGTAGGGCTATCGCGCGACGGCCTGAATCTCGATTTCCCTGACCAGGAATCCGTCCCCCAATCTAAGGGGGATGCCCCAAGAGTCGTTCATCAACATTACTAGCTCGAACCCGTCGCCGCTATACAGAACCCCACCGGCATTCTCTTCGCATTCGCCGTGAGAGCACACCCTCACGCTGGTGGCTACCTGGGATACTGTTAGTCCCGGCGGGACGGCATCCGTGGAGTCAGGTATTGCCAAAGCGTAAGCGAAAGCCGAGTTCGGCACGTAGATGCTGCTGTCCTCGGAGACGGCGCTCTCCTCCATGCTGCCATCCATTGCATCGTACTCGGCGATAGCTCTGCCAGCCAAGCTCGTGTAGGAGCCGACATTACTCCCGACGCCATACCGGCCTAGGTCGACCGACGGAGACTCGACCACGGTGTCAACCCATTCAGTCTCCGACTGGTATTCGAGGCGATGCAACTCTTTGAAGGGCTCGATAGAGCGCTCCCCGACGGAAATGGAGGGGCCGTACACCTCATACACCATGGTCATAGGTGGAAGCAGATTACCTGAACTGGCCTGAACCTCAGCTCGGTCCGTGTATACAAGCAAAGAAACTACGAACAGTGCTGTAAGCGCTGCTCCCAACACCAAGAAGGTTGGCTTGCTCTTTATCGTCCATTTAGTCATTACATTGTCCTCGCTTTCACTCAAGGAAGTGATTGTGGTAGGGTTCTGAGTACTCGGCCCAATCCGAAGCCAGAGTCAAAACATTGTCCTCGCTTTCACTCAAGGAAGTGACTGTGGTAGGGTCCTGAGTACTCGAACCCAATCCTTAGCCAGAGTCACATATTTCTTATACCGGAGGCGGTTCTTAACTAGAGCTCCGCCTTCGAGGGTAACGTCATTGTTGACATTCCAGTAAGCGAGCCCCGGGTTACCTGTGGCACGCCAGCTTGAGGACCCGAAGGACACCGCAGTCACCCAGCTGCTGCCATTCCATTCCCTGTATACCGTGTTGTTTCGCCTCCACTGGCCGCAACATTCCAAGAGAAATGTAGTAGAGGGCTTTCTCCCTCCGTAGTAGACTCTATCGACCCAAGCAATAAAAGTGGGATGACTGTTTTGTGTAGTAAAACAGTACTGGAATGCGCAGTGCCTTTTCCGTCGCCGATAGGATCCGAGGTTATCGGCCCGTCGGGACAATGCCCAGGCAACTGCGGAGAATATGAGAAGAGAGAGTACGGCTGCAAGCACGGCTACCCCCGCCCGTCGTGGTATATGGAATTTCATGGTCCCTCCTTAACATTTGCCGCACCTGAAAACTCAAGACTCTACGACGAATGCGCAGAGAGAGTGCAACGTCCTCAAGCGAGGATAACACTTTGAATTCAGCGGACTGATCCTAGTATATGACCACAGCTGGCCCAGCGCATGATGCATTTGCACTATCTTTCTTCAAGAGATTCGGGTATTTAGCCCGGATGAAGTGGGAGTCGCCACAGGCGGAGGCGAAAGGCGCTAGATCAGACCGAGACGCTGGGCGGCGAGCACTATTCCTAATCTGGATCTCGCACTCATCTTCTCGCGGAGGTTGCCGACGTGGTTGCGAACAGTGTTGATGCTAACGTGCAGCTCAGCAGCGATCTCCTTGGTCTTAAGTCCCAGGGCCAGAAGGTGCAACACTTCAAGTTCGCGGTCCGTCAGGTTATAGGCTTCACAGCAGGTCGCTCTGGTGGCCAGATCCGTTGGCGGTGCCGACGTACTCCCTTTCAGCAGCACAGCCTGGACGGCACTGGCGACCCTTCTAGCCCGTTCGTCATCTGCCTCGACGTGGAACAGGTGTACCAGTATCAAATCATTGGATCGGGTGGCCGGAAACGTTATTGGGGTGATAGTAGCTTGCATTCGGCGACCTGAGGCGCAGAGCATCCGAACGTGGACTACCGGCGGGATGCGCCCTTCCCTGGCGAGCCGGATGGAGGGGCAGCTCTCGATGCATATAGGGGTCGAACCCTCGAGGTATCTTCAAAAAGTGTGTAAACAGTCAGGCGGTGTACCCTCTCTGTGAACAACACGGGCTCGAGGCCCAAGAGAGGAGATAGACCGCCCATGAGGAAGGAAAGCACTGAGAGTAGGTCGGAGTCAAGGCCGGAGTGGGAGCAGTTGGAGGATTGGGTGCGAAGCCATGTCCAGAGGCTGATCCAGGAGTTGCTGGAGGAGGAGGTGACGGCGTTTCTGGAAGGGCGAAGTCGGCGCTCAGATCCGACTCGGACAACGATACCGGCTATCGGAACGGATACGGCAGAGCCCGGAGGCTTACGCTGAGTTCGGAACGATACAGCTGAGGCGGCCGCGAGTCCGCGATACCGAGGAGCAGTTCGAGAGCCGTCTGCCTGCCGCTGTTCGTCAACAGGACCAGGAAGGTTGCTGAGTTGATCCCGAGCTGTACCTGCACGGTCTATCCGAAGGCGACTTCGATCTGGCTTTGCGGGGGCTGCTGGGAGAGAACGCACCGGTATCGGCGAGCACGGTGGCCCGGTTGAAGGATAAGTGGAACGATGAGCTTGCCCAATGGCGCAGCCGGCCCTCGATGACCTGGAAGTGGTGTACATGTGGGTGGATGGAGTCTACGTCAAGGCTGGTCTTGAGAAGGAGAAGGCGGCGGTACTGGTGGTGATGGCGGCCCTGAGCGACGGGAGCAAGGTGGTGGTGAGCGCTGTTCCCGGATACAGGGAGTCACAGAGAACTGGTCCGAGGTGCTCAGGGACATCAAGCGCCGGGGCTTGAGCTGCCCGAGGCTGGTGGTTGGAGACGGACACCTGGGCATCTGGGGAGCTCTGCGCAACGTCTATCCGCAGGCGGCAGAGCAACGCTGCTGGAACCACAAGAATCGTAAACGTGCTCGCCAAGCTTCCAAAGCGACAACAGGACCAGGCCAAGCTCATGCTGCGTACTATCCCCTACGCGCCGACTCGGACAGAGGCTGAGCGGCTCAGGACGGTGTTCACCAGGTGGTGCGGCGACCATTCCTACGAGGCGGCCTCAGAGGCCTTGGAGCGGGACTGGGACCGCATGGTCACCTTCTATGACTTCCCAAAGGAGCACTGGGGGCACCTTCGGCACGACGAACCCGGTAGAATCACCCCTTCGCGGCCCTCAGGCTTCGGACCGATGCCGCCAAGCGCTACAAGAGGGTCGATCGGGCGATAGCGGTGATCTGGAAAATGTTGATGGTCGCCGAACAGCGCTTCAGGCGTCTGAAGCCCCTGAGTTGATCGAAGACGTCTATCTCGGTGCTCAATACGTCGATGGAATCGCCATTGAATCAACGGCTGAGAAGGTCGCCGCCTGATGTCGTTTACACACCTATTGACGTAACCTCGAACCCTCCTCGGGCAGGTTTCGTAAGACCTCGTAGCAACGACGCCCAATCATCTGGTTTGCTTTGAAGCCGAGAATCCGCTCGGCGCTGGGGTTCCAGAACAAGATGGTCTGGCTCATGTCCACGGCATAGGCACCGTATGGCGCTTGGTTCAACAGGTCGAGGATGCCAATGTTCGTCAACGAGAAACTCCAGCCCACCGCATATGGAATGGCCGCACCCGAATGCTGTAAGCGCCGATCTCGTGGCCCGGTTCCTGAAGTACAGAGAGGCATGACGACGGCCGCTGCCCTTCAAGCAGAGCAAGGCGGCGGCGGATATCACACGGCCCTTTCTTGTTGGCGTAACCCACCGTATGAAACGTCATGTTGCGCTGCTCCCTTCGCTCAGCTCCGGCCTATCGGCCCCCGAGAGGGACTTCCTGCAAATATTCCAAGTGTCCCCCATCACAGAAATCTGTCAAAGGTAATGCGAATCGCAGCCGGGCATGGTGTCACCGGATATTCGGCGGGTCGGTGAAGGTGATCTGATCCCCAACCAATCCCTTTGGCGCTCGCTCTGTCTATTTGGGGGACGTAGCGCTCCCGCGCCGTCATGTATACGCCTCTGCCGGTTCAGCGCCACAGCCAACTGCTTCTAAGAGCCTGAGTAAGTTTTCCTGTCGCTAGGAACCTATAATAGCAGGACTAACACAGAAAAGATACTAGTACTACTATACTATCCATGACCATGCTATACTCAGCGTTGTAGGTTGTTGGCATCTGATAATTGCAGGGGATCATTGGGGTGATGGCGGACTCAACTCTGATCAGAGTGATGATCGTTGACAATAGCGAGCTACTTAGATTGGGGCTCCGGTCATCCCTTGAGGGCGAGGGAGATATCGAGGTGGTCGGAGAATTCGAAAGCTCTGCTGCGGCAGTCGCGGAGGTCGAGCGACTCAGGCCCAACGTCGTCCTGCTGAGTGTGAGTTTACCCGATAGCACCGGCCTGGAGGCGTGTAGGCAGATCATTGACCTGGCTCCGCGCACTCGGGTTATCATGCTGACATCACATCTGACGGATGAAGAGATTGCCGCCACGATGATGGCTGGGGGAGCCGGTTGCTTGCCGAAGAATGCCCCGCCAGATCGAGCTTATTCGCATCGTCCGCTACAACGGCAACGGAGCGATGTACCATACTCCCGAGGTAGCTGAGCTTTTCCTCAGAGCCGCGCGGTACAACAGTAACTTCTTCAATGTGGTCCGCCTGTCGAGCAGGGAGAGAAAGGTCCTTCTCCTGCTAGTCGATGGGCGGAGATATAAGGAGATCGGAGCCGAAATCGGCATTAGCCCGTACACGGTCCGGAATCACGCCAGCCGCCTATTTTGCCAAGCTCAACGTCTCTAGAAGGTCGAAGCTCGGTGCTTACGCTCCGCTGGTCAGGATCCTGGAAGCCGATGGAACGGGAGACGAGTGAGCCTTCCTACCAGTACACGTAGGCCGGCCAACATGTACTCTATTACAAACTGGACTTCGCGGTGGGGTGAAGTTTGGCACAGCCGTCGTTTGAAGATTGAGGCTGCTCCTGCCCTGCCACATGTGCAGGGCTTTTTGTTGCCCGGAATCGTTGACCACGTTGGGAGAGTCGCGATTGCATGTCGGAGCGGCTGAGCACTAGACCGCTGGCGTAGTCGCTTCTTCTTGGAACGGATTTGGCAGTGGAGGTGTCTACTTGAATAGACAGATTCCAGAATAAAGGGAAGTGTGTAGCGTTTAGAACACGACCGAATCCGTGGATTCGACGCCTTCCGAGGAAGCTCACCCCACCATTGGCATCGGCCCCGGCCCTTGTTGGCAGATACGGTCCGACTGGAGGCGAGCCGTCGAAGAAGGGAGTTTGGGGGTTCGCGAGTTGGGCAGCGTCCTTGCTGAATACAGAACCCGCTTGAAGAAGAAGAAGGAGCTTTATGCTCACCGGGAACTTTTCCTCCGGCAAGAGAGTCTTACTCAGCGAAGGCATTCAATACTCAATTCCAAGGAGCGGGTTTGGTCCTGTACGTCGGCTCTCGAGGTAACTAGAGGGGCCTCTTCTTTAGCGGCCTGGTGTTTGATACTAATGTGGTGGGGTATGTGCATGTACGGAATCAAAGCAATGATAGCAACTTCCATCGTCGTACTGGTTGCCGTCGCCTGTGGGGGGGCCACCGACGCCCAGCCCCCGGTGAGGACCACCGTTACCATAGCCGTTGATTCGGAGTGGCAGGTGCCCGCCGGTTTCAGCGTTGTGCTGCCGCTCACCAATGAGGGAGTCGGCGAGATGTTTAGGAATGACCCGGACGCTCCTCCAGACCTACCAGAATTCAGCATGTCAAGCGAAGTGCAAGCCGATGGGGAGCCGGAGAGAGTAGTCATCGCCGTTTATTCGGACGGAGTGTCCGCCGAGGCCCGACCCATGCAGGTGTTGACGTCCTGGCTTGAGCCGTCCGTCGGCGGGGACTTCGCCGAACCTCTGGCTTTGGACCGAGGTGATCTCCAGTTGGCTACCTCGCGGGGTCAAGCTCAGGGCGCACAGGGCTCGCGTCATGGCGTCATCCTGACAGTCATCTCAGAACCTGAGACCCAAAGGGTATGGCGACTCATGTGCCTCGTCTCATCGGAGGTAATGAGTGATGAGGCCCAAGAAATCTGCGAGCAGGCCAGAGACGAGTTTCGCCCCCTGCCGCTCGCGTCGTGACGCATCGGAATGGAGCCAGCCACGCCGCCAAGGTGGACACGGGAACGGCCACAGCGACGAGGCCCCGGAGCCGCAGCAGTCGCTGTTCTCCTGGGCTGAGTTCATGGCCGAGGAGCCGGTCAAGTCGAAGGGCCGGGGCCGCAAGCCTCAGCCCGCAGCCGCGTCCCTGTTTGAGTGGGCGCTGGAACTGGAGCAGGAAAGAGAGGAAGAGCCGGTCGGCGCGGGGCGCTAGGCCGCAACCCACAGGGGGAGGTCGTCGCTACGTCAGCGATGGCCTCCCCCTGTGCAACCATGTATGAGCCTTTCTCGAAAGCCGGCGCGAGATATTGAAACGAATGACGAAGCCAGCGATATGACTGTGCCAACGGGGTTCGGGATTGACCTCAACTAGCTTCACTCTATAGTCGATCCTACAGGCTACACGGTAAACCGAGTATATTAACCTCGTTCGCGGACACTGATTGCTATGCTCTACCTGCTGCCTACGGTTACCGCCGATTCCAACTCTCTGACAAAGTCGTCAGGTTCTGTACTATTTGCGAATATCACTCTCTGACGGAGGTCGTCAGCATGTGTTACACGGTCCCCGTCAATCAAGAAAACGCTCCACCAACCATAGGTGCCGTACGTCCCGTCAGGATTGCGGCTTAGCCCGTATAAACGGCGATCATTGACTTGCGGCATTGGTATGAGTGACGGGTACGGAGAAACGTGATCCGCTTCCCCCAACACTCGTAAGGTTATCGAACGACTAGCCTCAATGTCTTGTCCTAGAATCACTCGCTCTATCGTTAGGTTGTAGTCGGTCACGGGCAGAGCGGAAGAAACAAGGTCACCTTCTTTGATATTCCGAATATTGTCCTGCTCGTTGTAGGAATTCCGCTCATCGCTTCCGATAACTGAAGTCACCTCCGCCACGACTATTGCGTCCATCTTACCTACAAATTCATCCATATTAGCGGGGGGTCCGACAAACCACGCGCTTGCGTTGTATGGACTAAGGTCGTAATCAAGTTTGCCACTGGACGTGTCGGAGACCGACTGGAGGACCATGGGAATCACTAGGCCTAAGACGACGCCCGCAGCGATCGCCGTCAAGGCGGATACAAGTACGAGCATCCTACGCTTGAGATCGGTCTGCTTAATCAGCTTCATCATTGTCCCCCTTCGAGGTTAAAGAGGTACACAAATCACTTAGTACCAATCGTCGATGTGATCTATGTCGTGTGTTTGAAGACTCGTTAAGTGGTTAGAACACCAACCCCACTTGACTATTGAGGCCGTCGCACATGCAGTATGGTTCATGCCCAATACATGGCCGGGCTCGTGCAAAACTATAGTTTCAATATAGGTATTAAGCAAGCTTTGGTAATGTGTGTTCAAATAGATGTATGAGAAATCCGATTTATTTTGATCGTCGTCGCAGTCCCCGGTGAGTATAAGGTCCGGCCAGTCGAAGCATGGGACAAGTTGGCTCAGCGCCTGTTGCCCTGCAATCCACGTAGTCGCACCCCAATTGCCTTCCAAATATATGATCACAGCTGGTTCGGCGTCCACCCAAGTCATGTCAGTGTTATCATCATAGTCATCAATCGCTGTGCTAACCTGAGTGCTGTAGTTTGTGGTGCGGTCGTCGGCATTTACGCTTGAGGAGTGGAATCGAAAGCTGGTAGGATACTCATGAGCGTAGGCGACGCTGACCGTAATTGTCACCAGAGTGCTGAACAAGAACAACACAGAGGTGGTCTCGTTTGTCTGAACAGCGCTGCCCGGTTTGATAAGTGGAATCGCGCTGCCGTGCGTTAGGCCGCCGCGGACTCGGCAGGCGCTCTGTCAAAGAACTGGTCCGGCGTCATTCCCCCAAGGCTCGAATGGGGCCGTCCGGCATTGTAAAACTCGAAGTACCGCCCGAGTCCAGTTCTGGCTTCCGGGACCGATTCGTAGGCTCTCAGGTACACCTCCTCGTACTTGACGCTCTTCCACAGTCGTTCGACGAACACGTTATCCTTCCAGCCCCCCTTCCCGTCCATACTGATCTGGATCTCACTGGCTTTCAGCAGGCCGGTGAAGGCATCACTTGTGAACTGGCTTCCCTGATCTGTGTTGAATATCTCCGGCGCGCCGTGGCGTCCCAGGGATTCTTCGAGCGCCTCCACACAGAAGTCTGTGTCCATTGTGACCGATACCCGCCAGGCCAGCACCTTGCGGCTATGCCAGTCCATCACTGCGGCTAGGTACACGAACCCCCTGGCCATCGGAATGTACGTGATATCCATTGCCCACACCTGGTTGGGCCTGCTCACCTCAAGCCCGCGCAGCAGGTACGGATACACCGTATGGCCGGGCCGTCGCCGGCTGGTGTTGGGCTTGCGGTACAGCGCCTCGATGCCCATCCGCCGCATCAGTGTGGCGATGTGTCTACGCCCGGAGGAGAGTCCCTCCTGGCGGAGCAGGCCTCGCATCATCCTACTGCCTGCAAACGGATACTCAAGGTGCAGCTCATCGATGCGGCGCATCAGTCCGAGACCGGCTTCGCCCACCGGCCGTGGCCGGTAGTAGATGCTCCCGCGGCTGATGCCCACTGCCTTTGCCTGGCGGGCGAGAGGCAGCTTGTGATCGCGGTCGATCATCGCCTTGCGCCCGGCAATCCCGCCTTCGTGAGCGCGGCCTCTAAAAAATCGTTCTCCAACGCAAGCTCACCGATCTTAGCGTGAAGGACCTTCATATCTACCAGCTTTTCAGCCTGCCCTGTCCCGGCGCCAAATAACTGCGCCGCCCGATCCAGCAACTGGGTCTTCCATTGCGTGGTCTGGTTCGGGTGCACATCGAACTGGCTTGCCAGCTCCGAAAGTGTCCGGTCGCCGCGTACTGCGGCAAGAGCCACCTTCGCCTTGAACTCTGCCGAGTGGTTACGGCGGGGTCGTCTGCTCATCTCTCGCTCCTGTCTCCGAGAGCACTATCATGCCCTCAATCAGGCAGCGATTCCACTTATCCCCCTGTTCAGATTTCTGGAGCCACTTCTCTGTGTGGGCTGGATAGCGAGGCAGTACCTTCTCCGGTTACAGGGACATAGGATGTTCGTGAGCCACCTGACCATTGCGTCATTGGTGGCTGTTTGTCTCTCATTCGCCCTCACCGTTCTCTACTTTGGGTTCGCCGCCATTCCCGATCTGAGTGGATTGATAGGAGTCGTTGCGGGGACCGCGATCATCTGGAGTGATCGCCACAGGGGTCGTTGGAGTTCACTTGGACTTGGACTTTCCCTGCTCTATCTGGGGGCATCAATAGGAACGCCGGTCTACCTGGGGGCATATCTCGTCAAAGGATTGGTCTACACGGCAACAAGGTATGGGTGGGTCGCGCTGGCTCTGGTCGGGCTTGCGGTTTGGAACATTCTCAAATGGAGGCAAGGCGGCGAAAGAGCCGCCTTGGGTGATTCGTAATCGATGACGGTACTGCCGTTGTGTTGACCATTATCGAAATCGAAAAGGATGAGATTGAAGAATAGGCGGTCCAGGCCATCAAGTATACAGCTATGTGCCCTGGCAGTTGGGGAGTCGGCACGAGCGTTAGCAGTTGGTTTGACATCGGCTAGCGGCAGAGTGCACTAGATGAAGCGGCTTAGTCTCTTACACAGGTTCTACAGCGCCTTACGTGGTGAGAAGCTCTTCTCCTCATCGCCAGGACACAGGGTATCGCACAGCCGGCAGGTTGTAGACCTGCCTATTCTTCACTTTGCGGAGCCGGACAGCCTCACGTTCGAGCCATTGGTGCTGGACGTTTCTCATCTCGGCATGGGGTTCCGCCTCAAACAGTGGGAGTACACCGAATCTGGCCGCTGCAACTTCCTGAGCATGTGTTACGTGTCGCCCGCATTCGACAGTCCGTCACGCTGCGTCCAGGTCGACCAGCGCGACCTGGTAAGGTCTAATGTTATGCCCGATCCATCCGTCTCAGACGAAGGGAGGCAAGAGGCCCGGCTAATTAGACATCAGGAGCTGTACCCCGAACCAGACCGGGAGCTATGGTTCCATCACACCACTGTGTATCGTCAGCACATATGGGACAGCTGATGGGGAATTGAGAAGCGACAATTAAGGCGATTGTCCTGGCTCAGGTAGGAGAGTAGATTCACGGAAGTGAAAGGAGCCAGGATGCAGGAAGTCAGTCGAAGCTACGATCAAGCCGACGAGAACGCCAGGCAGGTGGTCCGACGGACCAGAAACGTTACACGTCGCAAGTACACACCTGAGGAGAAGGTACGGATCGTCATAGAGGGGATCCGCGGGGAGATATCAGTCAGCGCCTTGTGCAGGCGAGAGGGAATCAACCCCGGGGTCTATTACAAGTGGCTCAAGGACTACATGGAGGCGGGCAAGTCGAGGCTGAAGGGTGACACGCTACGGGAGGCGAACAAGGCGGAGGTCGATGCCTTGAAGCGCGAGAACGAGCGGCTCAAGGAACTTGTTGCTCAGCTGTCGGTGGAGAACCTGGTCCTGAAAAAAAGCCTCGGTTAGAGCCCATGGGCAAGCCCTATGTGAGAAGGGAGGCCCAGCTCAAGGCGGAAGTCCTTCAGATCGTCGAGAGGTCTCCTCTGCCGGTCAGGCAGACCCTCCAAGAGTTGCAGATAGCACCCTCGACCTACTACCGCTGGAAGAGCAGGTATCGAGACAAGGGGTTTAACGGTCTGGTAGACCGGCCACCAGAGCCCAGGCGAGTGTGGAACCGGTTGGCTACAAAGCAAAGACGGTACGTGGTCAGGTATGCGTTGGAGCACCCATCGTTGAGCCCGAGAGAGGTGGCGACCACCCTGGTGGACGAACAGGTCATGTACGTCTCCGAGTCCACCGTATACCGGATACTGAAGGAAGCGGGGCTCATCAAGCCGCCCGAGACCAAGGGCTTCCCAGCAGGAAAGGAGTTTCACACCAAGACTGCCAGGCCCAATGAGCTATGGCAGACCGATGCCAGCTACTTCTTCGTGGTGGGTTGGGGCTACTACTACCTGATCAGCGTGCTGGATGACTATTCCAGGATGATCGTGGGCTGGAGGGTGCAGACCAGCATGAGCAGTGCCGACATCATCGAGGTGGTCCAGGATGCGGTGGAGTTCACCGGTCAACCGACGGCGCCTGTAGAGCCAGGTCCAGCCCTTCTGAGCGACAACGGTCCAGGCTTTCTGTCTAGGGCGTTGGACGAGTTCCTAAGGGCCAGGTTCATGAAACACATCTTCGCCTCACCTTTCCATCCCCAGACCAACGGCAAGTTGGAGCGGTACCATCGCACAGCCAAGGCTAAGGTCAACGTCTTTGTCCACCACAGCCTGGAAGAGCTTGTAGCGGCTATGGAGGGCTTCGTAAGGTACTACAACTACGAGCGCTATCACGAGGCTTTGGGGAACATCACGCCGGCGGATATGTACCACGGACGGCAAGACGCCATACTGGCGACGAGACAGGAGGTGAAGCAAAAGAGTCTAGCCGAACGGAGGTTGGCAAATCTGAGAACTGCCTGAGCCGGTTAGCGTCCAAGTTGCACGCTTTAAAGGCTCCCCTTTTGTCCCACTTGTTTTGACGACGTACACTTTCTGGGTGGAGTCGAGCTCGTGGCCGTACTGTCGGCCATGGACGGGCAGGAGATCCTCAGCCTGTTGAAACGGCTTGTTCCGATCGTGGCTGATAGCCCCTGGCCCGGTGGCATGACGCCCAGCAGGAGGCGTACATGCACCTTCTGGAGACACTTTAGTGCGGCATAGCCTCCGCAATATTTCGTGCAGTCGCGCGAAAAAGGGGGGCACTAATGGCCTCCATAGACCGTCAACGAGGGTTGGACACGTCCGAGGGACACAGAACCCGAGAGTGTGAGTGGTATGAGGTCCCCAAACGAAAGTAGAGTACCTTGGATGCGGCGCATCCCTGCTTGCGGGTCAGGCAGGATGTCGTGCCGCACGATTCATCCGGCAAGTCGAAAGTCCTATGCCCGAAGCGTCTGCTTGGCAGGCTTCCCGGCCATTGGGAGTTGGGCAAGTGGTCATTTCCCCAAGGGACGATGATCGATTGAGCGATAGTTATGGCTGATAATCAACCAGACGGTTCTGTGGATGCTCCGGACCGCAAAACCCGTTGCCACAGATGCGGCGGTTTGCTGGAAATGAGGGGAGATCCGGACCGGATAGTGTGTCCACCCCAGGACATACGTGACCTAATCGAATCATCCCTACGGCGGGGCACGGATGAGGTGGCAAGTGACCAGGCTCGTGTTCTAGAACAGCTCCAGGAGCAAATGGACCGGTGGCGACGCGATAACGTCCATCCGCTTAGGAGATTACTGCTGCGGGTACGACGGATGTTGAAAGGCCCTTCCCCGGCAGGCCACTTCGGCTACGTGGCGTTCAAAGGTGACATGTTCTGCCGCACATGTGGGGAGAAGTCGGTTGGAGGAAGAGCAGTTACGTACTCCCACAAGGACACCTTCAACATCCTCAAGCGGCTGCTGTATTGGCTGAAGAAGAAGTGTCTCTTCGTAGCCTTCCTGACACGCAAATCACGCTACGAGAACGAAGAGGGCTTCATCGACCTACCCCGCCTGGTGGCCCATGCTGCATTCCCGGTCTATGGGCTCAAGGGTAGTCCCCTGGGACTGCGCCTAGAGGGCATAGGATGCAGTAGGAAAGGGAATGGCCGCACTGTTGAACGTGTCACACTCACCTACGTTGCAGGGGGGCCGAAGGGCGCTCCACAGGCGATTGAGTTGAGCCAGCATGCCGACACTACCGGAGTATCCAACGAAAGCCGTCTTTCTAGGGAGTTAGACGCCATCCTTATCCTGGTGAAGTCTCACGGCTCGGAGGAGTTGAGGAGAGAGTATCTGCGCAGAGGCAACATCCACCGCGACTGGAACCTGGCGCGCATCAGCCGCGCCGAGCGTCGAAGGTTGACTGTCGAAGTGGATGAAGCACCAGTTGAGGTGGAACTGGCCTTCTGGTGGGAGCCGGAACCGGTGGTTCTGGCCCACATCATGCGAGACAGTGATTCGATCCTGGCTACGTCGATCGGCATCACGCATGTAAAGCTGCTCAGCCTACTCAAGACGATGGTAGTGCTCCAAAGGGACTCTGAAACCCTAGCCGGACACCAGCAGGAACACGAGCGGGGCCACAGAAGGGGAATAGCCTCCCAGCGTGGTACGCTATCCTAGAACAATGCGAAGCGTATTGAGGTTCAGCTTGGCTCTGTAGGCCCTACTGGAGACAGTCTCCGTCAGTACCAGGACTCGATTGGTAATAGAGTAT
Source organism: Dehalococcoidia bacterium (assembly GCA_965248115.1). Taxonomy (GTDB): domain Bacteria; phylum Chloroflexota; class Dehalococcoidia; order Lucifugimonadales; family CBDFII01; genus CBDFII01. The sequence goes on along the minus strand of CBDFII010000004.1, from coordinate 138,945 downwards.
GAAGTACATCCGACAATCATGGATTCAGAAACTGCGCCGGGCGTTGGGAACGAACCGGGGCGGCATGCCCCGTATGTACACACTCTCCACTAGAGGCGGCATTCCCATCCGGCAGACGAAACTGGCACCCGATGGTGTGGAGTTCTCCGAGGACGTGTCTGAGGCCCGTTGGGTGGAGGAGAGCTTCTCAGCTTTCGGGACGCTGCGTTCCTTACTGCCCGAAGGGTTTGCGGCGTACGCCCGAATATTTCACCCTGCCTACCTGAATAGAGATGAGGAGAGGCCGGTCCGGTGGTCTACGGTGGCCGAGTGGACGGGACGTACTGTCCATCCGCTGATGCAGTTCGAACGTATCGCAGGTCTGAGTGAGGACCCTCACGACATGTACAAGGACCCGCCGTGGGGTTCTCTTCCGAAGCACAGGTCCATCCCGGAACGGGAATGCCGTACCCTGGTCGAGGTGCTCAGGAGCTTCACTTCAACCCCAGGCAACTGCTTCTTCTGCCTATGGGAAGGCTATGGGAACATCGACACTCGCCTCTACAAGGCTAGTTCTCGGGTGAGAGCTCCGGGGCGGGACTACCTGCTATTCCGCGGGCCTATCGACGCCATCATGGCATTCATTACAAGGGATGGGCCTTTCTGGGGGCATTCGCCGAGCATCTGGTGGCCGGAGGACAGGGCGTGGTGTGTAGCAACGGACATCGACCTGTTCGACACCTATGTTGGTGGGACCGAAGAGTGCATCGAGGCGATCATGAGCAACCCGGACCTGGAGGCCCTGCCCACCACTCTAGACGCTCGACTCGATCTAGGTGGAGACACCATCAATGCCAGGGACGTGTAAGGGAAAGGACATTACGGAACTGGAGATTAGACCATACACGGAATCAGACGACGCTGTAGCAACAGACCTATGGCGACCCTGCTCCGATGTCCCCCTTATGAGGGATGCGCCGTGACGATGGCTCTCCCCAAAGTCCGTTCTGTGGTGGAGGCTGGATTTGCCGCCATTACGGGCGCGGGTGTCGCGTTGGGTGAAGAGCACCGGCCCGTGTCGACCGACGGCGGGCCGAGAATCTCGGAACGGTTGGCCGCCAGGTTGGGATTGGCGTACCTGGGATTCGGCATGCCCGAGGTCTCAGTCACCGAAAGCCCCCACTCGCCCGTTGTCCGGCTGATGCGGAGAAGCGAGTTCCGGGCGATGCAAGGGTCCTCATCGACAATGGACTCCGACCCATTGGTCTGGGTGGTCGAGGCCCAAGGCTCCTGGCGCGACGCTGGCATCGTGCCCGAGGAAAAGCGGCAGGACCTGTCGGTGGGTCTGGTAGCCTTCGATGCCGACACCGCCCGACGGTATGGCGCCTCCCACGTGAACACCTCGCTGCTGGGAACGCCCGGTGGCTCTCAACCTTCAACACCACCACCCTCAAAACCTACGCCATCTCCCCCGCCGAACATACCAGAGCCTCGTTCATCCCAGGACACTGTGCCCAGCGAAGAGCGGGAGGAGGTCAAAGCACGGCGTGGACCACCACCATGGGGACCGCATACTGCGGGGTCCGTGATCCAAATCGCGGGCAAACGGCCAGCAATTGGAGCCGGTCTTTCGCCTCATGGCCAATGAGTCCGCGTCCTTCGACTGGAGGGAAATGGCCCGATTCATTCTTGACGGTGACCCGGAAGCCATCCGCCAAAAGGTCGCCAGTGACTACTACCGCGCCCGTAGTCGGCAGGTTGGCGAAAAAGAAGAAAGCGAGTAGGCGCCACGACGAGTGGAGCCGGTTCGACATCTGTACCCGCTGCCAGAGGGCATACACGAGAGACCCGAATCGCCATAGAGCTCCGGCTGGCGTTTCCGCTGCGTCCAGATGCAACTGTACGAGGACTTCGGGGAGGAGACCTGGATACTCATCCAAGATCGACACCTACATGGCATTGCAGCTAGTAGTCAGTCCAACTGGTTCTGATATACCTTGGTGGTAGTTTAAGAATCTGGCTAGTCTGGATGGTAAAAGAGTTGGAGGGAGGACATCCAGACATGGGAAGGGCGAAGTATGTCGTGGAGTTGGCCGAGGAGGAGCGGGTGCGGCTGCGGTCCCTGTTGCGGGGTGGCAAAGCTTCCGTTCGCATGGTGACCAGGGCACGGGTCCTGTTGAAGGCAGACGAAGGGTACACGGATGGGGCGATTGCGGCCGCCCTGGAGGTGGCCACTGCTACGGTGGGCAGGATTCGCAAGCGCCTTGTTGAAGAGGGACTGGAGCATGCCCTGAGGGAACAGCCGAGACCGGGACAGCGACGGAAGCTCAGTGGGAAGCAAGAAGCCCATGTGATCGCGGTGGCATGCAGTACCCCGCCTGAAGGACGCGGGCGCTGGACGCTGCGTCTCTTAGCCGGGAAAGTAGTGGAGTTGGGCTTCGCCCCGTCCATCTCGCCGGAGACGGTGCGCCAGATGCTCAAAAAAACGAGCTGAAGCCCTGGCAACGGGAGGAGTGGTGCATTCCAGCGGTGAGCGCAGAGTTTGTAGCGGCCATGGAGGATGTCTTGGACCTGTATGAGGAGCCCTACGACCCCCAGCGACCTACGGTCTGTTTTGATGAGACCTCCACTCAGCTCATTGGGGAGAGTCGCATACCTCTCCCAGCTCGGCCGGGACGGCGAGAGCGGTTCGACTATGAGTACCGGCGCAACGGCACCCGTAATCTGTTCATGCTCTGCGAGCCACTGCGGGGTTGGCGCCATGTGGCGGTCACCGAGCGACGTAGGATGGGGGACTTCGCCCACCAGATGCGGTGGCTGGCGGACGAGGCCTACACCAAGGCGGAGAAGATTCGTGTGGTGCTGGACAACCTGAATACCCACCGGCCTGCGTCGTTGTACGAAACCTTTGACCCTGCGGAGGCAAGGCGGATCCTGAAGCGCTTGGAGTTTCACTACACCCCCAAACATGGCAGTTGGCTTAACATGGCAGAAATCGAGCTGAGCGTGTTCAGTCGCCAATGTCTCAATCGGAGGATACCCGATGGGGCTACCCTCACCCGCGAACTGGCAGCCCTGGTGAGACGCCGCAATGAAGCCCACGCCACTATCGCCTGGCGATTTACCACCTCGGCTGCACGGACCACTTTGCGTCATCTCTATCCTACCCAGCAAAATCATCTGGACTGACTACTAGTTTCCTATTGTCATTACTGTAACTTTGCAGGATAATGTTCGTATATTGATGGGATCGCTGATAGACCACCAGAGGCATAAACGGGGGGATTCTCCTTCCCGGATGATCCTCATAGGGAGTCAGTGTCGAAGAGCTCCATTGTCAAACACTAGCTCTTGTCGGCCTGAGGTTCGGTGGGGCCACCCCTAGAGAGCGGAAGGTTACCTAGCAAATCCAGAGTGGTTCCAGGCTCGAAGGCGCTATGGTAGCCTGTAGCTCGCCCCCTCTGTAGGAAATACAGTTCGGCTAACGAGCGACCTCCCAGGTTCATAGCGCCACGACCCACTCAAAGGTTCTGTCTTCGGTAAGACTAGGGGTAACCTGAAGGCATACCAAAATGGGACTGAGGCCAGAAAGGGGATTGGGGCTTATCTGGCCTGCTACAACCAAGAGCGGCCCCATCAAGCCCTGGGCTATCGGTCACCGGGTCAGGTGTTCCAAGCAGTGAGCCCACAAAGGTGTTTACTGGAACTTCCACGAGCCTTACCATCGGATGAAGGTTTACGAGACACCCCAGCGGTAGACTCTCTTATTTTAGCCTCACCGCTGTCCTGATGATGGGGTCCACTTGAAACCGCAGGGGTGGAAGGGGCTTACAGCATTCGCCTTGCGTGGTGCTATATCGAGACCTCCCACCAAAAAGTTCGCAGTAGAGCCTGTCTCAGAATGACGTCCGTTGGCAGGCGTACTCCGACGCGAAGTATTACGCAGACGATGGGGTGAGGGATAGCTGTCAATGGCCTCAGCTCACGAGACATGACAAGGTTCCAGACCGTCAGGTAGAGGGTTGAAGATGGAGGGAGGAGCTCCACACCCGGTAGAGGGTGCGCAGGTTGAAGGCGGTGGCCAACATGGTCCACTCGGCCGCCACGTTGGCGAGGCCACGCAGCAGGAACCTACGTGCCCTCTGTTGTTCCTTGATGATTCCGAAGACCGGCTCGACCAGCTGCTTTCTCAGCCGGTACGCCTCTTTGGCGGCTAACGTGGTCCTCCAGGCGCGGTGGCGGCGTAGCACTCCGTCATGGGGCCCTATCGCCAGACTGCGGCCGGTCTCGCGGGCTCTCGTACAGACTCCGAAGGCCGGGCACGCCTGGCAGACGGCTCCAGAGGCCCGGTACAGACGCAGCGGAACTCCATTCGTATGTTGGATGCGAAGGAACTTGAGCCTCCGTCCCTGTGGACACGTAAAACTGTCGCTTTGCTCGTCATAGGTGAATCGGTCCTTGTGATACGCGTCTGTGAGGAACCGCTGCCGTGCTTCTGACACCACCACCTGCTGGCCTCGCCGGTCGCACTCCGCTAGGTGGCTCACGGCGAAGTAGCCAGCGTCGGCCAATGTCATCGGCACCCTCGTCCCGGTCGTCTCCTCCGCCTGCTCGACCATCGGCACCAGCAGGGCATTGTCATTGGCCGCATCAACCACGTCCACGGCTGTGACCACCATGCCGGCCGCTTCTCCATCGATCTCCATGGGTGAGACCATAGCCTGGACGTTGTAGCCGGCCACGATCCCCTGCCTGCCCTTCATCAGTCGGGCCTCCGGGTCGGTCAGGTTGATCCGCTTGTGGCGCTTCTGACTCCCGAGGTCGGCCATCGCCTGCCTCACCCGGTCCCTCAAGACCTCCTTGTCGGCTAACTCTTTTGGCAGATGGGCAACAGGAGCATCCTCTCCCCCTTCGTTCTGTGCCTCAAGGTCGGCTATCGCCTTCTCGAGACGCTCCAACAGACCACTCAGTCCCACAGCATCATAGCTCCTGTTCACTGAGGCGTTGGCTACCACCTTCGTCCCGTCCACGGCCTGCACCGCTAGATCCACCAACGCCATGGCCACTGCCGTGCGCACCGAGCGCTCGAACAGCTTCCTCATGGCGTGCCGATGCCCTTTGTAGAACCGCCACAGAGTGTTGTGATCGGGATGCTGCCACCCGGTCAACCACAGGTACGGAATCTGGTCGCGGCAGGCCGCCTCCAGCTTCCGGCAGGAGCGCACACCGGTCATGAAGCCGTACAGCCATACACTCAACAGTGCACGGGGATGGTAGGCTGGCGCTCCCAGGACCTCCCCGTCTATGTCCACGCCAAGCTCCGCCCAGGCATCTCGACCCAGAGCATCGACGAACTCGGCGACGAACCGCGCCGGATGATCCAACGGCAACAACTCGTCAAGCGTCGGCGGCAACATCCACATCTGCTCTCGGCCCATCGGTCGAAGCGGCATATCAGTATCCCCCCAATTGATCTCGCTTCGAAGCTACACCTGACGACATACCCATTGCCAGATCAGACTTCTGAGACAGGCTCAGTACAGTACACGTAGGCCCACCAAATTTAAAGCTGAAATACGCATCCAGAGGGGTTACCGATCCCTCGCCCAACATTTTTGCCAACCAGCATGGGTTCGAACCTCTTCTGACTCTGCCTCTGTGAGTCCGGTTCTGCTGCCTCGTGCTAGCCCCTCCTCAAATTGCATGCCTTGGTTACTCCTTCAATTGATGATCTGATTACCACTATGCCAATGACTGACGCCTTGCTACAAAGCTAATCAGCAACCTCTCTCTGCTGCGTGCTAGATTTCACGTTTGGGGTAAGGCTTTCCTTTTGTCTCGGTACCTTGTGGCTAACCTATGCGTGAAGGTCGTCAGCTGTCCTCAAAGAACCGTCGTGGGTTATCTACCATTATTGTGTGGATGTCCTCATCAGTGGTGCCCAGCTCTTTGAGGCGAGGCAGCACTTGGCGTGAAATGAAGTTGTAGCCATCTGGGTTGAGCCGCCGGCGTTCCTCCTGCACCGCTGGGGTCCGCTGGTTCTTGGGAACCATGTAGTCATGGGAAAGCATTATCCGGTGGACATATCCGGCATCTATAAGCCTTTTGACGATTTCAGTACGCTGCTCCCAGTTGGGCGTGCCCGGGACGAGCCCACCCGGGTAGCGGTCCAGCCCTACCCACACGCCCCTCTGCAACATACCCAGGAGATAGTCCAAATCGGTATCGTCATTGCTGTGGCCTATATAGACTCGGTTCAAATCCACCCCCTCTTCAACGAGGATGCTAATCTGTTGTTCCCCTACCCGGTCAGGAGACCATGTGTGAGTAGAGATTCGGGTGCCGGTATGCTTCTGGGTGCGAGCCGCAGCGCGCAGGACAATCTCCTCTTGCTGCGTTATTCCTCCTCTGTCGCTGGCTACCTTGATAATGCCGGCCTTGATACCAGTCCCATCAATACTTTCCTCAATCTCCCTGATGTAAAGAGGTGCGACTGCATCTGGTGAGGCAGACGAGAAGACGCGAGGGACCGCCAGATGGGTGCCGGTAGCCGGGATTATATGGACGCCTGATCTCCGCGATACCTCCTCCATCGCACCGACGTCCCGCCCTAGGTCCATGGTCGTCACGTCTATAATAGTCCGAAGGCCCTCGTCGTAAGCTGCCCTCAGCTCCACAACTGCGTTCTCTATGATTCCCTGGCGGTCGATAAACTCGGGGTAGGTCTGTTGGATTCCCGCAGAGCTTATAAGGACGTGTTCGTGGGACAGGGTGAATCCCAGATTAGCCGTATCCACTGGGCCGAGAACGGTATTTACTGTCGCCATAATTGTAACCTCCTTGCAGTATTCCGACGCAGGTTTTCTAGACCTCCCGAGAGTTCTTGGTCAGGATGTGTTATCCAGAATAACAGACTGGGTTTCTGGACAATCTGGCCATCAAGAGCAAAGCGACGATGCTCAGGGTGAAACAGGTGGTAGCAATCCTAGTATCTCCCGAGCCTGAGCGGGGGTAGCGGGCTCCCGCCCGTGGAGACGGGCCAGGGTCGCTGCCCACTCCACATGTTCGGCGCTGGAGTTGGGCTCAGGGTTATTTGGGAGACGTGGACTGTCCTCTAACCCCACCCTAAGGTGGGCTCCTGTACCTATAGCCAGGGCCCCGATGGTAAAGGTCTGGAGGCCGCCGCTGTGGGCAATCCAGGTGGCATTGGGATAGAATTCCCGAATAATATCAGTCAGGAAGAAGTAAATACGTGGCGTGCCTGGCAAGGTCTGCCAACCACCACCCCATTCCCCTCCCGGCTCTACCAGAAAGTAGTGGGAGTGGCGTATCGTTCCCTCCCTCATGAGGGTGATGGCATTATTCAACATTCCCCCGTTGTGTACCGCAGGCTCAGGAAATGTACCACGACTGTAGCACGCATCCAGGGTGGCACAAATGTCCTCGTAGCTATTGGGGATGATTCTGGTGCGGCGCTGCTTGGTGGAGCTATCCAGGGGCCAGCTAACGCCGTACCCCAGGTTCAGGGATACCATCTCTACCGGGATGGGGGCTCTCCAGCAAGTAGCGTGTTACCGATTCCACGGGCACGCTCTCCTCGCGTGCTGTGGTGTGGTTCAAAACCAGATCGCACCTTGCCCGGATCAGGGCGTCGGTCTCCGTGTACCAGGCCGGGTCGTAGCTTGTGCCCCCATCGGGGGTGCGGGCATGGACGTGAACTATGGAGGCGCCAGCATTGAAGCAGCGCACCGCCTCATCGGCTACCTCTTGAGGAGTCCAGGGTACGTTGGGGTTCTCCTCTCGGCCACGGCCGCCATTCAGGCAACCCTTAATGATGATGGTGTCCATGAGCCTCCTTTTTCTCCTCCACCTAGCAATGTGAACCTTAATTGCGAATTATAACTCACAGAGAGAGGGTCACTCCGGAACTCCTTGGTCCGATTTTCCACTTCGCAGGACAAAGTTAGAATTAGTCAACCTGCGAAAGATTATCTGCAAAGGACGATTCCGTCTGGGGCTGCAGCCCGCGACTGAAACAAGAGGGCCATTACTTGCCAATGGGGCACGCAGGGGTACACCGTTTATGCCGACCTTTTGGGTTCTCTTTTAGGAGCCATATTGCCCGTGGGACCCCACGTTGCATCTCCAGTCATCAAGCCGACAGGACCGATCCCCAACACCTAAAGGTTAAACTGGGGGTCTACGTAGTCCTTGTCCTTGACGTAGATCATGAGCCGTTTCTTTATGGAATCCACTATGTAGATCCAGCTCTTGTCGTGGTCTATACCTATGTCCGTGGGCATACGCATTTGCCATGTCTGCTCCGGATACTTGGCGCGGCGGTAGGCCTTATAGTTGTCGGGATTGGCGACCAGCTTCTCAATCTGCCACTTGCTCAACTCGTAGGCATCCCCATATATGGCTGCAAAGAACTCGCCGTCGGGCTGGTAGATCTGTACCCGGTTATTCCCCCAGTCCGATACGTATACATCTCCATCCATATCCACTGCTACCCCAGAGGGGTGGTTCAGCTCCCCCCGGTTCCCCGATCCCAACCTCCAAAGATGGGAGAAGGGTAGGTTCCGGGGATAGCTCTTGGGATAGGTGCGTATCCCCGCACCCTCCGCGGGCCATCCAAACTGGGCCAGAAAGCTCCCTTCGGGGCTGAACTTCTGCACCCGGTGGTTCTTCCAATCGGCTACATACACATCTCCCTGATGGTCTATGGTGATCCCCCAGGGCAGATGGAATTCTCCGTCCCTACTTCCGTAGCCTCCCCACCCTCCAATATATTTCCCATCATTAGTGAACTTCTGCACCCGGTGGTTGCGTGTGTCTACGACATAGACGTTGTCCTCGCCATCAATGGCCAGCCTTGAGGGCCCCAGCAGCTCCCCCGGGTCACTGCCGGGAGTACCCCACTTGCGAAGGAACTTCCCATCCTTGTCGAATATGGAGATGCGGTTGAGAGAATTATCTGCTACGTAGACGTTCTCCTCTCCGTCCAGGGCAACCCCGTCTACCCACACGAACTTTCCATCCTCTCGCCCAGGTCCTCCCATGGTGGTGATGTACTCCTCCTCGCCAGGGCCTCCTATCCATACTTTACATACACATGGATGATTAATTGCCGATCGGTTCGCCACGTAGACCATCCCATCCTTACCTACCGCCATCCCATATGGGTAGGAGAATCCAGGCGGCGGCGCGTCTTGGCTTCGCCCTACTATGTGGCTATAGGAATATACACGCCCCCGGGCCAACGTTATCTGTGGCATACCTCACACCTCGCTTGAATCCCTTAGGGAAAACTATCCATCAGCGCTCCCACTTATATATGGGGATGGAGCACCACCCTCACCCACGACTGCTTATTTAGGCCTATCCAGGAAGCGAGCTGTAGCTGTCATGGTGTCCCTCCTGTCTCCTGCTCTCTCTTTACCCTTACCCAAACTGGTAGTCTTTAGTGCTCACTATCAGTTGCAGCATGTCTGCTACCCTCCGTGCTGAGGCCCCTGCCTCCTCCTCTGTGTCCCACTTCACGTCCCCTCCTTCCCGGGCATGCTCCATCAGCTCCTCCTGTGTCTCCGACCTTACCTCTATCGGCCCTATCAGGTCTAGACACACCTCCACCAACTTCTCGGGCCCCAGGGTGCCCCGCTCCCTCACCCTCCCCACTATGTCCTGTACCCCAGGTCGCTTCAGGTCTCCCACTAGCTCCGAGGCAAAGTTGATCCGCGTCATCAGCGACCCGCTGTCTATCCATTCCTTCCCCGTGTGCCACCCTTCTACGCTGGGTGGCTTCATTATGTCTTGCCCCATATATGTCGGCTGCATTGACCACTGGCCCATGTAGGGCGTGGGAAAGTCGTACCCTCCCACCAGCCTCTGTACCCCTACCACCAGCTCTACTGGACTCTTCACCCGCGCAAACCGCGCCTCTTTGAAAAACTCCGAGTTGAATAGTACCCTCAACACTGACCTTATCTCCCCTTTGCTTTCGGTAAACGTCCTGGCCAGGGTCTGGACCGCTCCTTCGTCCCGCGGCGGGTTCACGTTCCAGCTCGGTACCTGGCTCTCATCCGCTACAAAGAAGTTGTACAGGTGCCTCGCTATGAACCGGGCACAGGCCGGTTGCTCCACTATGATGTCTATTATGTCTTCCCCGTTGAACCGCCCTTTGTGCCCCAGAAAGCTCTTCTCTTCGTAGTCGTGCTCCTCCACCTTGTATTCGAAGTCCCACAGGTACCGGGAAGTGGGATATACGGGGAGCTTGGCCCCCAGCGCCCATCCCGTAAAGGCCCGGGAGGCCTCCCTTACGTCTACCTCCGTGTAGTTCCCTACCCCCATGCTGAATAGCTCCAGTAGTTCCCGCCCCCAGTTCTCGTTCACCGCATAGTTGTGGTTCTCCTGGTTGTCCAGCCAGTAGATCATCGCCGGATTCTTTGCCACCGCATTTAACATCCCTTTAAAGTCCCCCAGCGCGAGGTCGCGGAACAGCGTTATCTGTGCCGCTATCTCATCATAGTTCCCCACCTTGGCCATGCTGGTGGCAAACAGCTGGTGCCAAAATAGCGTCGTCTTCTCTTCCAGCGGCCGCTCCGTGTTTATCATGTGCCACATATACCAGATGGTACCCCCAGGAGCATTTTCCCCATGCTGTACACCCCCTTGAGGAAGATATCGGCCCAGTAGGTACTCATCCGCTAGCTGGTAATCCTCGGGGTGCAGAAGCTCCTCTACCGTGGCCTCGTATCCCCTGGCTACCCGCGCCTCTAGCTCCTCCCGCGGCGCACCAAACCCCGCTCGTCTCATCAGGTGACCCATCAAGGCTATGTCTTTGTCGGCCATTCCCCTCGCTCCTTTCGGCGCAAGCTTCTCTGGAACGAAATGGTGTTAATCAGGGTCATTTTAGTACCTGCCATTTTCGATTGCAAACAGGCGAAGCATCGTGCCTTATATCCGCCTCTTAAAAAGTGCCCGCAGTCGATGGAAACAGGTGCGAGGATACATCCATTATTTTAGACCTGGGATAGCCCTGCGCTGGAGAAGTTCATGACCTAAGGTACGTTGTTACCTCTCAGTCCATACAGCCGCACCAGCTCCCGCTCCAGGATGAACCGGAACGGTGTAATTGCATACACATCATCAGTGTGAGCGGGATTTTCACTTCGCTCGTGGTTAGTTAAGGATTGTTCTTTCGCTCATGGTGGCTTGTCGAACCATGAGCGAAAGAGACCACCGGGGTATGTCCACGTTGGCCCGGTAAAGGGTGGCGACAAGCCGGTGAGCTTGACAAACTGTTGCATGCTAGTTCTCTAGTTTGTGTAAAGGGCATGCGACAACGTTGATAAAACAGGATAGTTCCTTGGCCGCTTCATTGTAGAATTCAATAAAGCGCCCCGCGTCCATCTTCCCAGGAAGTCGTAGTTCGTCAATGGAGACACTGCAGCGTAGACATGTAGCTCCAACCCAGGTCTCTCCTTTGGCATTGGCTCTCCAACGAGCGAACGATGGGCTAAGGAAAACCACTTGAAAAGCGTTACTACTACATTTACAAAGCCAGCTTCGGAGGAAATTTATTCTTGCGTGAAAGCGATCAGGGCCTACCGAAGCAAGCCAAAATCCTGCCCCATTCAGTTGCAGCCCCCGCTCGGACTCAGTAATGACCTCCTCCTTTTTTAGGCTCTTAATCCAATAGTTGAAGGCAGACTTTGTATGGGCCAGTTTGGAGCTACCAAAAACTTTTAACATTACCCTATCTTGCTCAGCGTGAACTATCTCCCAGAGATCGTTCTTTGTGAGGGATTGTCGTTCGTGTAGCGAGGAAATTATCAGATATTCCTCACTAGCCAGAGTAGCTTGAACATCCTCGACTCCCCTAAGCACAGCCATCCATCACCTCTGCCCGGCTAAAAATGCCTTAAGTCAAGCATAAACAGCAGTAAGAACCTACTACCACTCCCGTATGTCCACAAAGTGGCCCGCAACAGCAGCCGCTGCCGCCATCTGAGGGCTCACCAGGTGGGTGCGTCCGCCTTTGCCCTGGCGCCCCTCGAAGTTGCGGTTGGAGGTGGATGCGCAGCGCTCACCGGGTGCTAGCACGTCGGGGTTCATGCCCAGGCACATAGAGCAACCAGCCTCTCGCCACTCGAAGCCCGCCTCACGAAAGATCTCATCAAGTCCCTCTTCTTCCGCCTGTTTCTTCACCATAAAGGAGCCCGGCACCAGCATCGCCCGCACATTGGGATGCACCTTTTGACCCTTGAGCACCCCCGCAGCCGCCCTCAGGTCCTCGATGCGGGCGTTGGTGCAGGAGCCGATGAACACCCGGTCGATGGCGATCTCTTTCATAGGGGTGCCTGGCTTGAGGTCCATATACTCCAGGGCTCGGCGAGCGCTGGCCCTCTCCGACTCGGTCTCGAAGAACTCGGGATCGGGGACGGCACTAGTCACGGGGGAGACCATCCCTGGATTGGTGCCCCAGGTTATGTGGGGCTCCAGGCTGGAGGCATCGATCTCCACCAATGTGTCGAAGGTTGCGCCTGGGTCGCTCCTGAGGCTCCTCCATCGCTCCACCGCCAGGTCGAATTCCCCTCCCTGGGGCACGTGGGGCCGTCCGCGCATGTAGTCGAAGGTGATGTCGTCGGGGGCGATCATGCCAACTCGGGCTCCTGCCTCGATGGACATGTTGCACACCGTCATCCGCCCCTCCATTGATAGGGAGCGAATGGCCTCGCCTGTGTATTCGATGACGTGGCCTACGCCTCCGTCCACCCCGATCTGCCCTATGATCCCTAGGATCACGTCCTTGGCCGTGACTCCGTTCGACAAGGAGCCGTTCACCCGCACCTCCATGGTCTTGAGCATGGCCTGGACGAGGCACTGGGTTGCCAGGACCTGCTCCACCTGGGTGGTGCCAATGGGCATGGCGAAAGCTCCAAAGGCACCGTTAGTGGAGGTGTGGCTATCGCCGCAGACGATGGTCATGCCGGGCTGGGTATAGCCCTGCTCTGGCCCTATGATGTGAACAATGCCCTGGTTGGGGCTGTACATATCGTACAGGGTGATGCCGAACTCGGCGCAGTTCTTGCTGAGGGCCTCCAGTTGCTTCTTGGAGATCTCGTCGGTGATGGGAATGCTTCGGTCCCAAGTGGGAACGTTGTGGTCCATGGTGGCGATGGTAAGGTCGGGCTTGCGCACCTTTCGCCCTGCCATCCTCAGCCCGTCGAAGGCCTGGGGGGAGGTGACCTCGTGGACCAAATGGAGGTCGATATATAGGAGGGCAGGCTTTCCCGGCTCCTCGTGCACCACGTGGGCCTCCCATATTTTCTCGAACATCGTTTTGGGCATCATTCACCTCTGAAACAATCGAATCTTGAACTAAGGTTTCACCTTAAGTTCATCTTTCAATGGGCAATGGGGACCTAATCAGAAGCTAATCGGGGGTAGTGCTAGGAACAGGTATGTCTTCGGAACCTTCGTAGGCCAGGATGCGGTTGATAGCGCTCAGGTAGGCTTTGGCACTGGCCACTATGATGTCGGTAGAAGTGCCCCGACCCATGTAAGTCCGACCACCCTTCTCCACTCGGATCGTAACCTCTCCGAGGGAATCCAGCCCATCGGTAACAGACTGAACGTTATAGTCCACCAGCTTATTGGGCACCCCTATCACGCGATCGAGGGCTTTACAGGCGGCATCAACGGGCCCGTTGCCGGTGGCGGCGTCGCTGGAGGCGGTCCCGTCGGGACCGATAACCTTCACCGTGGCCGTGGCGATATCATGGTCGCCGCCGGAGAATTGGACATGGTCCAGACGGTAGGTCACAGTCTCCATCACCACTCGCCTCTCCTCAGCCATGAGAGCCTCCAAGTCCAGGTCGGTGACCTCCCGCTTCTTGTCAGCCAGCATCTTAAAGGCTTCGAAGGCTCGGCCAAGCTCCTCCTGAGAGAGGACGTAGCCCAGGGCCTCCAGACGAGCGCGCAGCCCTGCCCGTCCGCTGAGCTTGCCCAGAACCAGCACGTTGCCAGGCCAGCCAATGCTTTTGGGGTCCATAACCTCGTAGGTAGTACGCTCCTTGAGCACCCCGTCCTGGTGGATTCCCGAGGCATGGCGGAAGGAGTTCTCACCTACCACGGCCTTATTCGGCTGGACAGCCATCCCCGTTATGCGGCTCACTAGCCGGCTGGTGGGATAAATCTGGGTGCTGTCGATGTTGGTGGTCACGCCGAACATGTCCCTTCGAGTATGGAGGCTCATGATGATCTCTTCCAGGGAGGCGTTGCCGGCACGTTCTCCGATGCCGTTTATGCATCCTTCTACCTGTCGTGCCCCTGCCTCAATGGCGGACAGACTGTTGGACACCGAAAGGCCCAGGTCGTTGTGGCAGTGGACGCTGAGAGTGGCCTTTTGGATGTTAGGCACGTTAGCCTGTATGTCTAGAATAAGCTGGCCAAAGTGAGAGGGGATGGCGTAGCCCACAGTATCGGCGATGTTAACGGTAGTGGCGCCGGCGCCGATCACCGCCTCAAGAAGCTGGTAGAGGTACTCGGGGTTGGTGCGGGTGGCGTCCATGGGAGAGAACTGGACGTTATCACAGTAGCCTTTGGCCCGGGCCACCATGTTCACCGCCATCTCCATCACCTCTTCCCGGTTCTTGCGAAGCTGATGCATGATGTGAATGTCGGAGCTGGAGAGAAAGACATGGATGCGAGGCGTTTCAGCCACCTGGAGGGCCTCCCACGCCCGGTCTATATCCACCGGATGGGCCCGGGCCAGGCAGGCAATGGTGGGCCCTTTCACCTCCAGGGCGATGGTGCGGACAGCCTCAAAATCGCCGGGTGAGCTGGCGGCAAAGCCGGCCTCGATGACATCCACACGTAGGCGAGCAAGCTGCCGGGCGATCTCCAGCTTCTCCTCGCCAGTCATACCTGCGCCGGCCGATTGCTCGCCATCCCGCAGAGTGGTGTCGAATATCGTTACTCGGTCTTGAGCCATTATAGGTTCCCTACCTGACGTTTTAGTAAAGTTAGCCCTGTTATCAGCATGTCTCCTTAACTAGCCATATAATGTCAAGACTCAATGTTTTCAAAGAAAGTTTCATCTATTTGAGTTTCCACCACAGGAATAGTTCTGACACCTACACAGGAATAGTTCTGACACCTAGTTCCAGGTCTATCATCTCGTTAACGAGATGGTTGCCGTCCACAAGAGTAATGGGAACTCCAGTCTCTTCCACCCACCCCGATGCGGCCGCTGAAAAAGTCGATGTTGTAATGAAAATACCTCTATCAAATCCACTTGCCATACTTCCTCGTAGCCTCTGGACAGGCTCTATCCCCACATTGCTGCCGGATGCATAACGCTTTGCCTGGACGGCTACCTTAATGTTCACAAAAGGTATCTTGCCAATAGCGTCGATTCCGTCATCGTTAGAATGCGGCGTGACTTTGACGTCAGTAATGCCTTTGGCCTTCAAGAACTCACCAACAAAATGCTCGAATTGCCTGGGTGATAATGATTGTAGTCTTGCAAGTAGTCTTTGAGAAATATCAGTCACCTGGCCTGCTTCTGTCTCTACACCGGACGCTGGGGGTGGCTGAGGCGTAACTGGCTCTGGGGCTGGGGATGATGGTTTAATGACGCCTACCGGGCCAGCGGGAAATCTGCCTCTCCAGGTCCAGCCTCCGTTAGATCTTTGGATGTCTTTATTCTTTAGGGTGTGTAGCGCATTAGAAACTGCGTGTTTCCAAAGTGGCCGTGAGGGATACTTCGGATCTTTAATATCGTCATTACAAAGGTTTGGGTGCTTATTCTTAATTATTTGGCAAATTTCACTCAACGGAACAGCACGGTTTACCGTTGGTAGAAGGCCTCTGACCTCCACCAAAGCTGTTTGGTAGACCTTGCTTCTCCAGGCCCGATCTTGGGGATCGTTTTTATCGTAAATCCTGCTCATGACCCACTTTATGTCTGGTCGGCCTCCCGTTGTCTACTTAGGGTTCATCCAGGGCATCATGGCCCGGAGCTCCTTGCCCACCTCCTCTATGGGGTGGACGTTGGCATCCTCCCGCATCTGGAGAAAGCGCTTGCGTCCCTCATCGTTCTCGGCGATCCACTCCTTGGCGAAGCTACCATCCTGGATGTCCCGCAGGATTGCCCGCATATTCTCTCGCACGTGCTCGTCGATCACCCGGGGGCCGCGCGTGTAATCGCCATACTCGGCAGTGTCGCTCACCGAGTACCGCATGTACTTGAACCCCCCTTGCCATATAAGGTCTACGATGAGCTTCGTCTCATGGAGGCACTCGAAGTAGGCCAGCTCTGGGGGATAGCCTGCCTCTACCAGGGTCTCGAAGGCGGTCTTGATGAGAGAGGTGATGCCTCCGCAAAGTACGTTCTGCTCTCCGAAAAGATCCGTCTCTGTCTCGTCCTTGAAACTGGTCTCCAGTACCCCCGCCTTGGTGCAGCCGATGCCCTTGGCGTAGGCCAGGGCGGTATCCTTGGCATGGCCGGTGGTGTCTTGCTCGATGGCCAGCAATGCCGGGACACCTATGCCCTCGGTGAACATCTCTCTCATCCTGTGGCCCGGGGCCTTGGGGGCTATCATAGAAACGTCAATATTGGGATGAGGGGCAACCTGGCGGTAGTGAATGTTGAAGCCGTGGGCAAACATAAGGGTATTACCTGGCTCTAAGTTGTCAGCGATGGACTCTCGGTACACCCGGCCCTGGACATGGTCAGGTATGAGAACCATCACGATGTCTGCTGCGTCGGCAACCTCGGCCACGTCGGCCACCTCCAGCCCTGCCTCGCGCGCTTTCTCACGGCTGCGGCTTTCGGGGTAGAGGCCCACCATCACCTTTTGGCCGTTGTCCTTCAAATTGAGGGCATGGCAGTGGCCCTGACTTCCATAGCCGATGATACCGATGGTCTTGCCCTCCAATAGCCCCATGTCGGCGTCCTTGTCGTAGTACACGTTGGGCATTTGACTACCACCCTTCTTTAACTTGTGATCCTGATCGCATCAAATACTTCAAGCCACTAGAGGCCCTCTGCATCTCCTGCTCCGTTTGTATCTACCCGTACCTTGCCTGCTCTTCCCTCGGCAGCACCCCTAACTATTGCCACCCTTCCTGTACGCATCACCTCTCGGATGCCGAAGGCCTTCAGGAGGTCGTACAGGGCGGTTACCTTCTCCTCCTCCCCTGTCACCTCGATGATCAGGGACTGAGGGCCTACGTCCACTATGTTGGCTCGAAAAATATCCACTAACTGCATGATCTCGCTACGGGTGGCGGCGGTAGCATGGACCTTTATCAAGGCCAACTCCCGAGCCACGATGTCCTCCTCAACAAGCTCAGACACCTTTATGACCTCGATAAGCTTGTTGAGCTGCTTGGTCACCTGCTCCACTATCTCCTCATCTCCCTCTACCACGAAGGTCATACGAGAGAGGTGGGCCTGCTCGCTTTTACCCACCGCCAGGCTGGCGATGTTAAACCCTCTACGGCGAAAGAGGCTGGTCACTCGATTGAGCACGCCAGGCCGGTCTTGCACCAGGGCCACTATGGTATGCCTCGGCTCTGCCATTAAACCCTCTCCTGCACGGGCTCCTCGATAAGCTCGGCGATGCTTTCCCCGGCGGGGATCATTGGATAGACATACTCGTCGGGGTCCAGCACGAAATCTATAATCACCGGGCCAGGGTGAGCGGTGGCCTGCTCTATGGAGGCAACCACCTCGGCCTTATCGGTGACCCGAATACCGGGAATGCCGTAGGCGTCGGCCAGCTTCACGAAATCGGGGTTGCCGGTGTAGGTGGTGGCCATGTAGCTTTTCTCGTAAAAAAAGTTCTGCCACTGCCGCACCATTCCCAAACTGTTGTTGTTGAAGATGGCGAACTTAACGGCTATGTTGTTCTCCACAGCGGTAGCCAGGTCGCACATGGTCATCTGAAAACCCCCGTCGCCGGCTATCGACCAGACAGGCGTATCAGGCCGGCCCACTTTGGCACCGATGGCGGCGGGGATCTCGAAGCCCATAGCCCCCAGGCCACCCGAGGTTATCATGCAATTGGATTCTTTAAAGGCATAGTGCTGAGCCGCCCACATCTGATGTTGGCCCACGCCTGTCACTATGATTGCCTGCCCGTTGGTTAACTCGGAGAGCTTCTTGAGAATGTACTGGGGTAGCAGTTGGTCTGTCTCCCGAATCTTGTGGGAGGGGTGCTCCATGCGCAGCTCCTCGATATGTTTTAGCCAGTCAGCGCGGTTGCCTGACAGGACGTGGGGAATAAGGGCACAGAGCACACGCTTAAGGTCACCAACAATAGGGACCGTAGCTTTGATGTTTTTACCGATCTCCGAAGGGTCCACGTCAACGTGAACTACCTTGGCATTGGGGGCGAAGGCGCTTAGACGTCCCGTGATCCGGTCGTCGAAACGCATGCCCAAGGCGATGAGGAGGTCGGCCTCATCAATGGCCAGATTTGCGTAAGCCATGCCGTGCATTCCGGGCATCCCCACATTCAGGAAGTGTTCCGAGGGGAAGGAGCTAATACCCAGCAAGGTTGTAATGACAGGTATCTGGGCCTTCTCTGCCAGCTCTTTTAGCTCAGCATAGGCCCGAGAGATGATGACGCCGTGCCCCGCCAGAATGACGGGTTTTTGGGCACGGTTTATTAGCTGGGCCGCCTTCTTGATCTGCTTGGGATGGCCCTCCAGCGTGGGCTTATAGCCGGGCAGGTCCACCTCCTCGGGGTAGAAGAACTCCGCCGTCTCGTTGAGCAGCACGTCCTTGGGGATGTCTACAAGTACAGGACCTGGCCTGCCTGTGGATGCGATATGAAAGGCCTCTTTTATAGCTGTAGGAATGTCGGCAGCCTTCATCACCAGGTAGTTATGTTTGGTCAGAGGCAGTGTAAGACCTGTCACATCGGTCTCCTGGAAGGCATCGCGGCCAATGGCAAAGCGCGGCACCTGACCCGTTATTGCCACTATGGGCACCGAGTCCATCTGAGCGCAGGCGATTCCAGTAGCAAGGTTGGTAGCTCCGGGACCCGATGTGGCAATGCACACCCCTACTCTGCCCGTGGCCCTGGCATACCCATCAGCAGCCATTGAAGCCCCTTGCTCGTGACGTACCAGGATGTGGCGTAGCTGGGGATATTGAGGCATCGCCTGGTATAGAGGCAAGACAGCCCCTCCTGGGATGCCAAAGGCCACCTCCACACCCTCCTGAAGCAAGCTTTCGCATACGATCTGGGCACCAGTAAGTCGCATCTCTTCTCTCCCGCTCCTGCCGTACAACGGCCTTTATTCTTTTGGCTCCTCTAGATAGGAGGCTTAGCTACCCGGCCCTAAATCAAAAGGCCCGTCCCAAAGGGACGGGCTAACTCTTTCCCGCGGTACCACCCTTCTTTCTCGAATCCCCCGACTTGGCGAAGGTTCGAGGCATCTCTAAGGCTTTATCGGTGCCTAACCGCCACACCCTACTCTGTTCAGGAGGGCCGCTCCGGGGCGAGTTCGGGAACCTAGCATCGCCGGATTTTCACCACCCCCCGGCTCTCTGGGACGTAGGAATCCCTACTACTCCCCTTCCCTGCGAAAGCTATATGATTTGTGAGAGAGTTTAGCAGCGTGGTAGATAGTTGTCAATAGAGTTTAGCTGCGGAGAACCTATAATATAAGGATATAACCAATCATACACTACAACAAATGAACGATTAAGACTGCCTTTGTCCCATTCTTTATACGCTCTTTCACACTCTCGTCGCCAGTCAATCTGACAGTATTATCTCAAATTCGCGCCACTTTTTGTGGCAATTCCGTTAGTGAAGAAATATCAAACTGGTATTTCACTCTCAAAAAAGGAACTGAGAACCAGATACCCACGGCTCCCAAACCTAAGATCCATCATCCGATTAAGGGATATTACCAAAGACTTTCCATTAGCTCTTAGGGAGAAGTAGCAGCGGGTTGGCAACGTGTTCTTAGAGTACACAGTAAGGAGGCCTCTAATAGGTTTACCCCCTTCCTTTAAGCGCACAGCTAATGACGAGGGACTTGTTAGAATTTCGCTTGGACAATTGAAGTCTATGATAGGCTCGTCTGACTCAATATACATCCTTATGGAGGAGAACCATGCGATACGTCCAGGGACTATATCTATTTCGGGGGAGCCTGGCTGGGAGATCTCTGGGGTCTTATCGACCCAATGTGGGTCGTGAAATATACTGTCATAGCCAGAAGCAGGCTCGATAGGAGGCAAGAGAAGCCTACTTTCAGGCTGTGCAAAATCAGTAGGTAGGAGGCGCTTGATCTCCAAAGCAATGGAACAACCTTCCGCAGTTCTGCCTCCACCGTTTCTAACTGGCAGGCGTATCTCAGGTTGACGATATAGATGAACACCGTCGGTGGCTTGTATATCTGAACGCTGGAAGAGATAATCCCAGCGCCAGCCCAAGCGGAGGCGAAGACGCTGCCAAAGACTGTTTTTCGGGATTGTCAGCCTAGGGTAGAACATCCAAAGACTAGCATTGGCAGTGATTGCTGCAACAAAGGAAGCACCAATCACGAACTCTACGACATTCCGCCAGTTCATTCCTGAGTCCAGCTGGGAATAATCACTTAAACTCGTTAAACTCTCGGCGCTCAAAGAAGGTACTTTCCTCGACGTAGCCCATCGCAAGGAGCTCATAAGCGCCGGTATGCATCGCGCGTCATAAGAGGACAGTTGATCCTGGATAAGGGCTCGCCCCTAAGCTGAGCCCCTGTATCGACGCAGGTGACTCAAAAACGCTAGTCCGAAGAGGGGAGCTGGCGGGGCTGCTGCACTTCCATCTCCTGGTCGCAGCAGAAAATGCCACCGTCGCCAGCCTTGGTGCACAGCACCATGGACTCGCAGACGTGACACAGATACCTTTTACCCAGTTCGTTGGCCATCTTATGCTTCTGTGAATGGATTTGTGTGGGTTCTCTTTAGCTCTTTATCTGCATGGGCTCATTGCAGCAAGTCACCGATCCAGTGCCGCCCTTGGTAACTATAAACTCGGAGCCACAGTTGGAGCAAATATACCTTTTCCCTGTCTGATTCGCCACCTTGAGAATCTCCCTGAATACGTTAACTTGAACCTATTATATCTACGAGAGCTGGGTCAAGTCAATTAATATCTTCTTGTCCCCCACGCCTCAGTTAGAGTAGACTTGAAGAAGAGGCCTTTCATTCTAAACAGAGATCTCAAGTTCTGGAGAGATTAGTCGAGCATAGTCGAGCATAATGGACTCTATACTGGCAAAGCTGAACCTAGCAGAGGAGAGATACGAGGAGATAGAAAACCTCATGGCCAATCCTGAGGTGGCGGTGGACTACACCCAATTTCAGACCCTGGCCAAGGAGCGATCCTCTCTAGAAGAGACAGTAACCACCTATAAGAAGTACCGTCAACTACTGAAGGAGAAGGAGGAGGCCCAGGCCCTCTTGGACGATGGCTCCGACCCGGAGATGGTGCTTTTGGCCAAGGAGGAATTGGCATCGGTGGAGGAGGAGCTGGAGTCGCTGGAACACAACCTGAAGCTGGCCCTCTTGCCCAAGGACGCCAACGACGAAAGGGACGTGATCGTAGAGATCAGGGCCGGCGCCGGGGGTCAAGAGGCCTCTCTGTTTGCCGCCGACCTCTTTCGAATGTACACGCGCTACGCGGCGCTCAAGAGGTGGGAGGTGGAGTTGCTCAACTCCAATCCCTCTGATATGGGTGGCTTTAAGGAGATGGTCTTTGAGGTTCGGGGCCCAGGTGCCTTTAGCCGTCTTAAGTACGAACGTGGGGTTCACCGGGTACAGCGAGTGCCCCTCACCGAGGCGTCAGGGCGCATCCACACCTCTACCGCCACCATAGCCGTACTGCCCCAAGTAGACGAGGTGGAGGTTCAGATAAATACCGGTGACCTGCGGATCGACATCTTTCACGCCGGAGGCCATGGTGGTCAGAACGTTAACAAGGTAGCTACCGCTGTCCGAATCGTTCATATCCCCACCGGCTTCGTGGCGGTGTGCCAGGACGAACGATCCCAAATCAAGAACAAGCAGAAGGCCATGGCCATCCTGCGGGCTCGTATCCATGAGGCGGAGCAGCGTCGCCAGGAGAGCGAGATCGTAGAGGCGCGTCGTGCCCAGGTAGGCACTGGCGAGCGATCGGAAAAGATACGCACCTACAACTTTCCTCAGGACCGGGTGACCGACCACCGGGCAGGCACAAGTAGCCACGGTATCCAGCGGCTTCTGGACGGAGACTTAGATCCCTTGCTGGACGCTCTGGCCAGTCAGGAGCAGGCCAGCCTCCTTGAGTCGTCCTTAGCCTGACAACACAGTCTGTCCTCATTTCCCTTCGAGCAAAAGGATCGCATTATAGGTTTGCATTTCTCCAGAAGATGACGGAGTCGCCTCGCAGTGAATTCCTTAGGTGATGCAGTCCAGAAGACCCACGACACCCTGAAAAACTCGGGGATTCCTGACGCCCGGCTGGAGGCGGAGCTGCTCATCACCGACCTGCTGAAGGTGCCACGGCACCACCTCTTTGCCTACCAGGAGCAGGAGCTTACCCCACAGGAGAAGGAGTCGCTGGCCGGGGCTGTGAAGCGCCGTCTTAAACGGGAGCCTCTGGCCTACATCCTGGGATACAAGGAGTTTTACGACGTACCTCTAGTCGTGGGGCCGGCGGTGATGATACCCCGCCCTGAGACAGAGCTACTGGTGGAGCACGCCCTCGCCATCTCTCGCATCAGTATCGAAGACCCTCATTTGGTTATCGCTGAACCAGGCACCGGCTGTGGAGGTATCTCCATCAATCTGGCCCTTCACCTCCCATCGGCTAGAATCTATGCCACCGAGTTATCAGAGGATGCTCTAAAGATGGCCCAATTGAATATACAGAAGTCCAAAGTGACCGATCGGGTGACTCTTCTCCAGGGCGACCTTCTGAAACCGGTGCCCGAAGCAATCGATCTGATCGTGGCCAACCTCCCTTATATCCGTAGCGACGAGATCCCCAACCTCTCTCCAGAGGTGCAGTGGGAACCCAGGGGGGCACTGGATGGTGGCCCCGAAGGCTTAGACGTAATAAGCCGCATGCTCAATCAGGCTCTATACAAGCTGAATACCGGCGGAGGCATTATCCTGGAGATTGACCCCAAGCAAGTGGAGCCTCTAAAGGAGCTGGCCATGGAACTATTTCCCGGCGCCTGCATCCGCACTCACAAGGACCTCTCCCACCAGGAGCGAATATTCGTCATCGAATGCCGGTAGGAGTCTGCAGTCGCTTCTTTAGCGCTGATATGAGGATTGACAGGGTATAAAGCTGGGCGTATCGTGAGGTGGCCGAAACGGGCGCAAACTCGAAGAAAACTAGGCCTAAATGAGTAATATCCTTTTAAGAGAACGGAGTGCACCATGACACGAGTACCCCCAGGAAGTAGAGATAAGGTACCGCCGGATCAATTGGCAGTCTTCGACTATATAACAGGTGGCCGCGATCGCATGGCTGAAAGCAGCCCCGCCGGCATGATGCTCAACAGCGTCGAGGCCTGTAAATGGTTCACCGACATCAAACGGTATCTACGGGATGATTCTACCGCCCTTCCTTCTAAGATTCGAGAGTTGGCCATGATGCTAACAGCTCGTGAGATGGACTCTCCAGACGTATGGGACCTCCACGCTGCCTCTGGCCGCCAAGCTGGTTTGTCCAACGAACTAGTAGACGCTTTGCGTGACCATAAGGAGCTACCGGAGATAAGCGCCCAGGAGTCGTCAGTTATAAAATTCGGGCGGGAGCTCTTTCGCACCCATCGGGTTAGCCAAGCCACCTTTCAGGCGGCCCTGGATCAATTCGGTGTTAAGGGACTTATCGAGCTGACCATGCTCATGGCCTTATATGCCATCCCAAGTTTCATCGCCCATGCCTTCGGGATAGAGCCCCCCGCTGACACTCCTGAGCCCCTCCTACCCGTAGAGGCTGTTCGGTACGTGATTAACATACCCTGAGTTGGGAATGTCAGTAAAACTGGGCTGCGGGGTAGATAGCCGTCTCATCTAGGACTAGGTGGAGTTTAGAGGAACATAAGTTTCTATTAAACCCACAGTGCCAATCTATACCAACTACTTAACGCAGGCTTTGGCGATCAAGAAAAAAGTCCAGGGCTAACCTGGTGAACTCTTCTGATCTATCCCAGTGGGCCGGGCCGTTGGACCCTGGGATCACTTTCAGGATAGAGCCTTTGATTCCCTCCCTGGCCCGCTGTTCGCCACGGCGAACAGCGTCACCCTCTCCGTTGAGAAGAAGGGTAGGTGCCTGAACTTTGGATCCGTCCGCCTCAACATCGTACTTGGTCATTGCTTCAAAGCTCATCCTTATGCGGCGGCGGCTTTTGAGCTTGATCTCTTCTCTCTTCTCCCACCGCTCCCGATCCAGATTAGGGTCCTTTTTGGCAGCATCTTCCCAGGTGGTGCGGGGATCCACAGCAACATCATATGAAGTGGTGTCGCTGAAGCGGGCCATAAAGAACCTCTCCCAAACGATCCGACCTCTCTCTTTGTTCCAGTAGGGCAGCCCCGATAGGACCATCCTCTTAACTCGCTGGGGATAGCTGGCTGCTAGGATAACTCCGATCATTGAGCCCATGTGGTAGCCTAGGATATTCGTGCCTTTGACGTCCGCGTTATCCAGGACATCTACAATGGCCTGAGTGTAGTCTTCAACGGAGGGTTCCCCGCGTGGGATGTCGGAGTGGTCAAACCCGGGCAGGTCTACGATATAGCAGGTGAAATGCTCGGCAAACCCATCGATCACCCTTTTCCAATACCATCCGCTGTAATCGACATTGTGAATTAAGGTCAGCGGCTCCCCTTGCCCCACCTTGTAGTAGTAGACCCTCCCGTCCTCACGAGTCACGTAATGCTCTGTGCCCCTCATTAGCAGATCTCCTTAAATGATTGTCGGAAGTTTACCAGCAGGCTCCAGCACCGTCAAACACGTTAGTACTTCGCCCATTCACCTCGATTATCATAGCGCGATTGATGCGAACCTCATTTCTTACCCATCCGCACCCACTTAAGATGAGCCGTCAGATAGGACTTGTCGGATACGGCCTTCATACCTGTCGAACGGACGGCGGCATATGAGAGCTCTCATGCTCTAGCGGGATGACGGATTCCATAAGTAGCCTTGCAGCGGTAGCGATAGACCTATAAAACTACCACTTGACACACCTCCCTGTTACTGCTAGGTTATTCGTCGGTTATCTATGCGACGGGATTGTAACGCATCTTCTTTGTTGGATTGCTTCCTTCCTAGCAAGGCTATTTTAGTTTGTCTCCAGCACCTAACCTCACAGCATCAGGATTATGTGTTTGCTAGTGTGAGTTAGGGTGTACTTTGTTAGTGTGAGTTAGGTGTACATGGATACCGATGCTGTGATAATATTCGTTCATTAATAGGAATTCCACGAAATGATTTGGAAGAGTAGGCGTCAAACTTAAGGGAGGGAAAGAAAGATGGGCGAGAATGGACTAGAGTTGATGGCGCATCTGATGAGGAGAGCGGGCTTTGGGGCCCCCCGGGAGGAGCTAGAATCTCGTTTGACCAAGGGGTACGAAGCGACGGTAGAAGAGATGTTGCACCCCGAGGAATATCATCTAGCGGATGAATACCTACTGGCCCGGTACCGTCCATCGGCGCTACAGCCTGGGGAGCTATACCCCGACGGGTCGGTATGGTGGATGTACCACATGGTGAACACGGAGCGACCGCTGGAAGAGAAGATGTCGCTATTTTGGCACCAGGTGTTTGCCACCAGCATGGCGAAGGTAGGGAACTTCAATGAGCTACAGGCCCAGGTAACACTATTTCGCCACCATGCGCTGGGGAGCTTTCGGGACAAGCTGGTGGAGGTGGCCAAGAACCCGGCGATGATCTACTGGCTAGACCAGCAGGAGAACCACTCCTACGCCGTCAACGAGAACTGGGGGAGGGAGCTACTGGAGCTCTTCAGCATGGGAGTGGGCAACTACACCGAGGGGGACGTGAGGGAGGCATCCCGGGCATTCACCGGGTGGTCCATAGCGCCCAAGCTACCCCTGTATCCCCAGCAGCGCTACCTGTGGGAGTACGAGTACAAGGCCCAAGAGCACGACGCTGGGGAGAAGAACTTTCTGGGCCACGAGGGGAAGTTCAACGGAGAGGACATCATCGACATCATAGTAGAGCAGCCCTCCTGTGCTCGCTTCATCGCCCGGCATCTGTACAGCTTCTTTGTGGCCGACGAGCCACCGGTACCCAGCTGGACCACCACACCACCCAGGGATGAGGGAGCCATTCAGTATCTCTCCAAGGTATTTAGAGAGTCCAAGTACGACATGAAGACGGTAATGAGGGCCCTGTTCAACGCGGACTTCTTCAAGGATGCCCGGTTCACCCGGGTGAAGAGTCCGGCAGAGCTGGTGGCGGGAGTGCTGAGGCTGGTGGGGGGATGGAACTTCCCCACGCCGGCGTACCCCGAGGTGGCGATGCAGCCCACCTTTATGGGACAGGACCTGATGAAGCCCCCCAGTGTAGAGGGGTGGCACACGGGGAAGGAGTGGCTCAACAGCGGGTCGGTGATGAACCGTGTGAACTTTGCCTCCAAGCAGGTGGGGGACCTGAGCAGACCTGGGGTCCAGGCCATAGTAGAGAGGGTACAGGCCCGGGGCGTGCTGAGTCCCGAGGAGCTGGTGGAGGAGTGCCTGGAGCTGATAGGGCCCCTGGAGGTAGGGGAGCAGACCCATCAGCAGCTGGTGGAGCATGCACAAGAGGGAGATACGGTAAGGTGGGAGAGCGAGGAGGAGGCCCTGGCCTCTGCCCGACGGGTGGCGGCCATGCTGCAGCTCATTGTGTCCTCCCCTGAATACCAGCTAAACTAAAGAGAAAGCAGCTTGCCTAAGGCGAAGGAGGGAGAGAGAAGATGACGACTAAAGAGAAGGCTCCGGTGCTGGTGGTACTACAGCTAACGGGGGGGAACGACTACCTGAACACGTTGATCCCCTACACCGATCCCAAATATAGGGACTATCGTCCTGGGGTGGGGATAGCCGAGGACAAGGTGCTACCTTTGGATGACAAAATAGGGGTACACCCCAGCATGGCGCCGATAAAGGAGATGTACGATCAGGGGAATGTAGCTGTCATCCACGGGGTGGGGTATGCCAACTCGGTGCGCTCCCACTTTAGGTCCATGGACATCTGGCACACGGCGGAGCCGATCCAGGTAGCCACCGAGGGGTGGCTGGGGCGAGCCACCAGGGAGATGGACCCCAACAAGGAGAACGTGGTGACGACGGTGAGCTTTGGCCACATACTGCCCCGTGCTCTGGCTATGCCTGGGGTGCCGGTGGCCTGTGTCACCGATCTGGACACCTACGGGCTGCTGCCAGGGATCACCGATGTAGAGCAGCGCGCCAAGATTCTGGACCGGTACCGGCGGATCTACTCTCCGGCGGTAGGGACGGGACCCACCATGGAGTATCTGACCCAGACGGGGTTGGATGCGGCCAAGGGAGCGGACATTCTGAAGGTAGCGCCAGAGCACTACAGCTCCACGGTGGAGTATGCCAAGAATCAGATAGCCACTGAGCTACGGGACATTGCCCGGGTACACCTGGCGGGCCTAGGTACGAGGATCTTCTACTGTGACCACGCTAGCTTCGACACCCACGCCACCCAGTTGCCCGTTCATGCCCAGCTGTGGGACGAGATCTCCCAGGGCGTCACCGACTTCTTCGATGACCTGAGGGAGCACGATGCGGCGGACAACGTGATTCTGTTCATGTTCTCCGAGTTTGGGCGCAGGACCCAGGACAACGGCTCGGGCACCGATCACGGCTCAGCGGGGCCTTGCTTCGTAATTGGCGATAAGGTGAAGGGAGGGATGTATAGCGAGTACCCCTCCTTGGCCCCTGAGAAGCTGGAGCAAGGGGACCTGGTGCCGAACATGGAGTTCCAGGGTCTGTATGGCACCATCCTGGAGAAGTGGTTTGGGCTGGACGCCACACCCATATTGAACGGCACCTTCGAGCAGCCCAACTTCCTCTAAGTCAAAACATTTTCTGATCTCTCAAGCCCCTGTGGGAATGGCTAGAAAGAACTGAGCCGACCAAATCGGCTCAGTTCTGTGCTAATATGAGAATATCTCAGATTGTGGATCTTATGACAATGTACCTTCTATTTAGGAAGAACGCTACAGTATAAGGGAGGGCGTCTTGTTATGAAGAGAGCCTATGCAGACATCCCGGAAGGGCAAGTCCACTACGCTACCGAGGGCTCAGGCGAACCCTTTATCCTCCTCCACGAGAGTCCCCGATCCTGGCATACCTATGCCCGACTGATTCCATTCCTGGCTAAGACCCATTGGGTGATAGCGATGGATACTCTCGGCTTCGGAGACTCCGACCCGCATCCAGGGGCCTCTGAGATAGAGCATTACTCTGAAAGTGTCGTCCATTTCATGGATTCTTTAGGCATCGACAAAGCAAATGTGATGGGCGATCACACGGGAGCCTGCATAGCCCTTGAGCTGGCAGTCAGGTGGCCGGATCGGGTCCGGCGGCTGGTTCTTGCCGGATTGCCATTCTGGATTAGCACCGAGGAGAGAGAGGCCCGCCTCGAACAGACAAGGGGACGGGACTGGGACACCCAAGTCGCGGACGGTTCCCATTGCACCGGAATTTGGCAGCGTATGCTGACCACGAGAGTGACCAGAGGTGGGACAGCGGAGGTTACGGAAAACGATCTGGAGTATGTGCGTGGTTTCACTTTGGATGCCCTCAAAGCGGGTCCCCGCTGGAAGCCAATAGATTTGATCGTCTTTAGCTATGATCCTGAGCCCCGCCTGCCTCTCATTAAAGAACCAACGCTGGTTCTTGGTGTCAACGGCGAGGGCCCTTCGTGGTACACGAAGAGGGACCATGAGGTACAGGCGCTTATACCAGGGAGTACCTTGGCCATAATCGACGGTGGCGACGGCCTTTTTAAAATTAAAAGAGCCCAGGACGTGGCCGAAACACTCCAACGCTTTTTAGCAACCCCCATACCCTAGAATTCATAGCATTTCTATTAGCCCATTAATGCTTGTTACGATGATACGATTGATGCAATCCGAGTTCAAAATAGATTTCCGGGGTGCAAAATGGCGCTGCCTCTAGCCGGCATAAAGGTACTAGACCTCGGCCTTATAGGTGTAGGGCCGTGGGCGGCCAGTTTGTTGGGTGCTCTCGGTGCCGATGTCATCAAGATAGAGCGTCCCGACGGTGACCCCATATGCATCCAACCCCCGCAGAAGAATGGCCTATCTACCTCCTACAGCTTCCTTAATTTCTACAAGCGTTCCGCGCAACTCAACATGACAAGCCCCTCTGGAAGAGAGACATTCACGAAACTGGTCGCAGAAACGGATGTGGTGATGGAAAATATGCGACCGGGGAAACTGGCTAAGCTGGGCTTCGACTTCGAAGCTATGCGAGCAATCAACCCCAAGATAATATACGCAGCCTGCCCCGGCTGGGGTGAAGAGGGCCCACTATCTGGCCTGCCAGCGGTAGACACCCATATACAAGCTTTTAGCGGTTTCGCCGGCATCACGGGCGAGCCATCCACCGGACCACAAATCACTAGATTTTATATTCTAGATGTGATCGCTTCTAACTACCTCGCTGCTACGGTCTTGTTAGCTCTTATTTCGAGAGAACGAACAGGAGAAGCCCAGCGAGTAACTGCTTCTCACTTGGGGAGTACCCTGAATATCCAAAGTACTCGGCTAGCCGAATACTTTGTGAAGGAAAAACAACCTGACCTGCTTGGCAGCGGAAGCCCCGTAGCGGCTCCCGATCAGGCTTTCTTGTGCCAAGATGGGCGATACCTCGCGGTTAGCGTGATGACCGAGACTCACTGGCAAGCCCTCTGCGAAATCCTGGAAGTTTCGCATCTGAGCCAGGATGAACGTTACGCTAATATGCGAAGTCGCGTGCTTCACCGCAGCGAGTTGAGTGATACCCTTGCTCCGGTCTTCAATAGCAAGCCCTCTAGGTGGTGGGCAACACAGCTTGAACGAGCACGGGTTCCTCAGGGACTCTTCTGTGACAGCACCGAGGTGATGAGCCATGCTCAGGCTTGGGACAACCAGTACATCGTGCCTGTGGATATCTCCCATCAAGGGCGACTGTACTACACTCCACCTCCATGGCGATACAGCAAGACTCCCTTGACTTCAGGAACAGCCCCTTCCCCTGGAGAGCATAGTGACCAAATTTCTCAGTCCGGCTTTGGATCAAGCAAAAGCGTATCCATATCCAACGGAGAGTGGCCACTTCCTAGCGCAGCAGATTCAAAAGTCCAGCCAGCTCCTCTCAGTGGCTTGAAGGTAGTAGAATTGGCAGAGGGTCTCTCTGGGCCTTTCTTGGGCTACCTCCTCGCGTATGCTGGGGCTGATGTTACAAAGGTAGAGCCTCCAGAAGGTGACCCCGCTCGCCATTGGGCGGTAGAATCTTTGGGAGGCGCTAGCGCAAGCTTTTGTGCCATCAACGCCAACAAGCGAGGTGTGACCATTGACTTACAAAATCCCACAGCAGAAGGGGTCTTGCAGCGCTATGCAGCCGAATCTGATCTTGTAATCGAATCGCTGCCTTGGAGCTATCCTGCAGGGATTACTCCCGGATATGACAGCTTATGTAAGGTGAACCCAGCTCTATTATGGTGCTCCATTACGGGTTTCGGCTCCAAGGGTCCTCTAAAGGACTGCGTGCCTTCGGAGTTGGCGCTTCAGGCCACTACGGGCTTATGGACTTCCCTGGGTAGAATAGGTGAACCCCCCATTCGTACGGGTGCTGATGTAGCCAGCTTGGGAACCGCCGTAATGGCCTTTACAGGCACACTGGCTGCGCTATTTCACCGAATTCGGACCGGTGAAGGTCAGCGTCTGGAACAAAGTATGTATGGCTCCAATGTCTGCCTTCATGGACTTCAGTGGACGGCCATGAGCAGCCCTGATCAATGGCTAGGTCCTTATTGCAATACAGAGGTGATGTCTCCCTTTTTCGGCTATAAAACAAAGGATAAACCTATCTACTTCACCCTACACGAGACAACTGAAGAGGAATATATCCTGCTACTGGTTGAGTTGGGGATGGAAGAGGTTTTAACGGATCCACGGTTTGGCGAAGGCGGGCGGGAAGCCGTGGGCCTTAACGGCCTGTACACTTGGGAAGTGTGGCACCGATGGGAAGCTGCATTCCAAGATACAGAAGCAGAAGACCTGGTATCCTTGATCAACAACTTTGGTGGATGCGCTGTATTTGCCAATGACTATCCCAATATGCTAGGCCACCCACAGATATCCAATTTGGGCCTTTTCCGGGATATCCGTAGTCAGGGGAAGAGGCTGGCAATGTTTGTTCCTCCCTGGAAGGGTGGGTGGAACGCCCCCGACTTTGTCTCCCCACCTGGGATAGGAGAACATACGGCAGAACTGGTCCGATAAGTATGTAGTATACTTATCAGGAAAATGGCAAATTGAAAAGAGAAAACAATTTACATTTAGAACGAATTCCAGCGGTACTATAAGGAGGACTGGAAGATGATAGTCGATGCCCATGTACACAGCTTCGTATTTGAGGAATTCCCGCCCGGTGAACGGTGGTCCTTTGCAAACCGGTGGGGATGGCTGGGACCACCCTCCTCCAAGGCCTTTAAGAATCCAAAGCTCCCTAGTCGGGAGCAGCACCATGGCCCATTCAGAGATCCAGCAAGCGTGTATGAGCGTACGGGCGTTGGGACAGCAGATCCGGATGCCGAAGTTCTCATTAAACATATGGATTCCATCGGTGTGGATAAGTGCGTTGCCATGATGGTTGATTGGGGACTTGCCTGGGGTGAACAGGCCAAGTTTGATATAGAGGAGGTAAATGAGCACGCGGGGGAGCTAAAAAAGAAGCACGCCGGGCGATACTTCTTCTGCCTCGGGGTAGACCCGAGACGACGTTCGGCGTTGGATATAGCTGAGAAAGCACTGCGTGACCATGGTGCCTCTGGCATCAAGCTCTTAGCAGCTAACGGGTTTAGTCCCGACGATCCCATCTGCTTTCCCATTTACGAGCTGGCCAGCCAATATGAGGTCCCCATCGTAATACACACAGGCAGTGGAGATGTGGCTTCCTTCGTGGAGGAGGCTCACCCCTGGCGCGTTGAAGAGCCCGCAAAACTTTTTCCAAAGTTGCAGTTCGTTTTGGCCCACGCAGGCGGTGGCATCGACGGTCTCTGGCGAGAGGTCTTGACAATGACTGCGTGTGTCCCCAACATAGCTGTGGACCTGGCAGAGTGGCAGTACCCCATTGCTCCCAGCAACCTAGACCCCGGTCGAGAGCAGGAGTTCATTCATGTTCTCAACATCTTTCGGCGGCGGATAGGCGCCCATAATGTCCTGCTCGGAACAGACTTCATGCCCGGCCACTCTGTCGAGGTAGACAAATTCTTCGTTGACATCTTTCAGAACTTACCCGAAAGGGCAAAGAAGTTCGGTTATCACTTTAGCGAAGAAGAGGCAGAGGCGATGAGAGGGGAAAATGCAATGCGGATCTTTGCTTTAGAGTAAGTCTTTGGTGAGTATTTATAATGCCAGAGCTGGTCAAGCAGGTTCTACCACGGAGGTGACGGTATGACACAGGCTGTTGTGATGGGAGTTGGACTTCATAAGTTTGGGCGGTTCCCAGACACGCCAGTTGAGGATATGGCCCGAGTTGCGATAGAGGCGGCCCTTGAGGACTCCGGCGTTCCATTTCGGGATGTCCAGATGGCGTTCCTGGGATGTGCCAAGCCTGAGGGCGGTTGGGCGAGGCGTGTCATTCAGCAATTCGGATGGACGGGTATCCCCATGACAACCTTGTCTCAGGCATGCGCCAGCGGTTCAGCAGCTTTTCGGATGGCCTGTCTTTTGGTGGATGCCCAAGTTTACGACGTGGTGCTGGTCGCAGGATTCGAAAAGATGGAGAAGGGGTTCCTTACCGGGGCCACAGCGGGGGAGGCTGCCAGGCTGGTGCTATATACCATGGGATTGGATCCCGTTCCGTCACGAGTAGCGCTTGAGATGAGAAAGCGCATGGAAAAGTATGAAGAACCATTAGAGTGGTATGCCCAAGTCGCTGTTCAGGCCTCGGAATGTGCAGCAATGAATCCACACGCTCACTATCAGCAGGCTCATACTGTCGATGAGGTGCTGTCCTCCAACATGATCGCGGACCCGCTGACGCTTTACATGTGCTGCCCCACTAGCGACGGCGCGAGTGCAGCGGTTATTTGTAGTAAAAAGCGTGCTCAACAGTATGGAGCAAGCCGGAGTGTACAGGTGACTGCAACGGCTGCAGGCTCGCCGGGATGGGAGGACCTGAATGTGGGTCCCGGTGGCGAGATAGGTGGGGACTTCAAAGGTGGAAGACTAACCAAGCGCCTGGCTACAGAGATCTACGAGGCGGCAGGCATTGGGCCCGAAGATGTGGACATAGCACAGGTTCACGATCCCTTCAGCATGGCTGCGATGGTCGATGTTGAAGCTCTTGGGTTCTGTGAGGAGGGCGAGGGTGGTCGGATGTACATGGAAAAGAGAACTCACATTACTGGAGACAAACCCATCAACACCGATGGTGGTATTCTCTGCAAAGGGCACCCCTTAGGCGCGACAGGTATAGGACAGATTGCGGAGATAGTGCGACAGATGCGAGAAGAGGCAGGACCTCGGCAGATATCCTCCCCTCCAAAGATCGGCCTCACACACAACTCCGGCTCAGGCCTCATAAATATGCACACGTTCCAGCGCTAGTTGCCCCGAAGTTTTAGCGGAGGAGTGAATGGGGAACACAGAGAGAAGGGCCCTGGAGCCAGCACTCATACAGCTGGGTGAGCATGAGGGCCCCGATGACAGGTTACTTGGCAATGTCTGTGAGGCATGTAATCTGGTGTTTTTCCCGGCCCGGCGGTACTGCTCTAAGTGCTGTGAAAGGCTTGGAGAGAGCAAACCGCTGAGTCGGCGAGGACGCCTTGTCAGTTTCACGATTATCTCCCGGAAGCCAAGGAATGCGGCTGTGGAACCACCATATGTAATGGGGGAAGTAGAGCTGGAAGAGGGGGGGGCTCACATCATTTCCGTCATAAGGGCCCTTCCTGAGGCGTTAAGGACTGGCACAGAGCTAGAAATGGCCCTGGAGAAGGTTCGAGAGGACGAAGAGGGCAATGCGGTGGTAGCGTATAGCTTTGTGCCGGTGTAGAAGTTTTTTCTATCTTCTAGCCTCGCACCACCTAGGGCTAAAGGGTTACCCTGGAGAAAACCAGGTGGTTCTCTCCAGGGTATGGACACGAAAATTCGATACCATAACCCGAGCCGATTACGGCCAATCTGCGCACGCCTATGCGATCAAGAAGCTATTATCAAGCGGCGAATTGTTTAGGAGGTGAGCGATGGCACAGCAACGTATAGTAATCTACCGGAACATCCATAAGGCGGTCAGGCACTTCATGTATTCCACAGCCCTGGCGCTAGGATCGGTCGACTTCCGAGACCAAAAGAGCATGCGGGAGAGCCTAGAGCAGCTACGAGGGACCATCACGATGCTTCAGGAGCACGCGGGGCACGAGGAAACCTTCATCCATCCCCTTTTGGAGAGCCGCGTGCCCGGCATCACCAAATCCTTCGATGAAACCCATGAAGACGATGAGCGCTTGTTTGACCGTATGCGAAAGTTAGGCAGTCAGATAGAGGCCGTCGAGGACAACGATCAGAGGGTGGCTCTGGGGAACCAACTTTACGGTATTTTCAACACTTATATCGGTGACTACCTGGGCCACTTGGACCGGGAAGAAGCAGAGTTGGAGCAGGCCCTATGGGACCACTTCACGGACCAGGAGCTTGCGGACTTAGACCATCGATTAACGGACAGCTTGTCTCCCGAGCGCATGGCCGTGTGGTTGCCTGTCATCTGCAACAGCTGGAACGCCAGCGAACTCACTGCGATCCTGGCCAGCATGAAGCAGGGCGCGCCCCCCGACGCGTTTGCTGGGATGCTGA
The DNA here is from genome assembly GCA_965248115.1 of Dehalococcoidia bacterium. Taxonomy (GTDB): domain Bacteria; phylum Chloroflexota; class Dehalococcoidia; order Lucifugimonadales; family CBDFII01; genus CBDFII01. The sequence goes on along the minus strand of CBDFII010000004.1, from coordinate 103,836 downwards.
AAATGGTGGAGCAAGCCACGCCCGCCGCGACCTGGGAAACGGTGCGAAAGGCCCTGGGTTGAGTTAGCCAAAATGGTACACGGTTTGCGTAGGAGGCCGGGTTACATCACCGGCCCTCCGATAGGTGCCCTGGGCCCTTCACACTCCAGCAATCCCTCTTCGGCGAAGTAGCGCAGCACCTCCTGGACAAAGAGGGTTTAGTCCTGCCCTGGCTATCTCACTGTAGAATCGGCGCGATCGAACGCGCCCGGCATTGTCTGTTCCCTGAGGTCGGCCGATATGGCAGACGATCCCGACTTGAGTTAGACGCCCAAGAAGAATCACCCGAAGGAGATTGCAGATCCCTCTATGGCCCTCGGGTAGGTAGCTCAATCACAGCGGAAGCGGGATTCACCACCTCCTGCTCTTTCTGGTTCACCATCGTAAGAGAACAGACGGCCAAATGACGGCCATCCTCTACCCTGGTCTCAACCACTTTACTCTTGCTGGTCAGTTGGTCACCTGGGTAAACCATCGAGCGGAAGCGGAAGGAGAGGCGCCGCAGGAAAGCGTCCGCACCCGCCCAATCCATGAGCTGCTTGGCCAGCAACGCTCCCAGCATCTGTCCATCGACGAAGGGTGCGGGCTGGCCCATAGACTGTACGTATGCCAAGTCGTAGTGGTAGCGATGGAAATCCCAGGTGGCTCCTGCGTATACTACCATCGCTGGCAAGGTTATCTCCCGATGCAGTGGCGGAATTTCCAGCCCGACGACTACATCCTCGAAATACACTGGCATCCCCCAAACATCATTGCAACGGCTCTTGCGGCTGATAAATGTTGGTCTCCCGGTTCACAGCCAGGAGCTGGCCGTGCTGGTTGGTGTATCGTACCTCTGACACTACGAAGAGCATTGGCCCATTGCGAGTCTCTTTCTCATAAATATCAGATATCCGCCAGTTAACTGTAAGACGGTCATTAGGGCGCACTGGCTGGACAAACTCATACTCATTGCCACCACGGATGAGCCTGGTTCCAGGTAGGGGCAACCGCCACGTGTGCCCGATGTAGCCGTCCTCGTCCGGCTGCTGATCCATATACTGGTTAGTTTCACAAACAAACGTCGGAGGGGCGATGATGCCTCCGTGTTGGGTTTTGCGAGCGAACACCTCGTCTCGGTAAAGGGGGTTGTCATCTCCCAGCGCCAGGGCGAAGTATCGAATGGCCGCCCGTCCCAGCTCCTCCGGCGCAGTGTAAGAGGCCTCACGGCCAATGTAGCTTTTGAGTTCCTCGGTCAACAGACCACTCATACTGTGCCTCAGCTTAGCACCGCAATTGCATCCACCTCAATGAGCATCTCTGGCCGCAGCAGTCCTTCGCAGACGATGGTAGTGTTGGCCGGATACGGCGCACTGAAGAGCTCCCGGCGCACCTGGGTCGTGGCTTGATACCCGTCTAGCCCACTTGGCGTCACGAAGTCGGTGGTCTTAACCAAAGCATCAAGACCGGCACCTGCCGCTTCCAAAACCCTCTTCAAATTGGAATAGATCAGTCGGGTCTGGCCTACTATGTCACCCTCGTGCTCCACTGCTCCTGTCTCCGGGTTTAGCGCGCCTTGTCCGGAAAGGAAGATCAGGTTCCCAGACTTGACGGCTGGTGCATAGGTCAACCTGTTGTACCGGGACCAGCCAGGATTGACAATCTCCTTGTTGCCAGATGCTGCGATGAACTCCACCTGTAAGAGTGCCTCAGGCAGAGGAAGGCGCTCCATTATAATACCTGTCGCTGCTGGGTAAGAATCACCCAAGTATTCCTTACGTACTGAGCCAGTCCCCCTGTATGCGGCCACGCCCTCGGGCGTCAGGAAATCGACAGTTTTAACTACGTTCTCCCACCCAAGGCCAGCAGCCTGCAAAATTGTCCCAGCATTCTCATAAATTTGCCGCGCTTGGGTAACAATATCGCCGACACCCACAATCTCCTCAGTGTCGAGCTTCACGGGTAACTGGGCGGCAAGATAGAGAAAATCTCCCATCTTGATCGTCTCTGACTGGGGAAATGGACCAGCCAACCATCCGGGGTTAACTCGGGTGAATTCCATGCGTGAGGCCATCACTTCAATAGCAATGAGAGTCCCTGGCTCGGGGAGACTGTTTACCACTACTATAGTTGTCGATGGCGGTACATCACCAAAGACCTCCCGACGCACCTCTACTGTCTTGGGGTAGTCCTCCATGCTGCCCACAGTGACGTAGTCCACCGTCCGCACGACGTGCTTGAAGCTGAGGTCTGCAGCCTCTAAGATAGTCGAGAGCTTCTCATAAGCGATCCGAAACTGCTCTTCGATGTCCGAGTTGACCGCAATAAGGTTGCCTTTCTGGTCGTGCTGAGATGCCGTTAGGGCGGAGAGCCATATCCCTTCACGAGTCTCCAGCCCCAGGCTAAATGGAAAACGCTTGTAATCCAAGAAAGGAAAGGTCTGCGGCTCGATGGCTCTCTTGGTCACCTGTCCTTGGCCTCAGTCCGGAGTGGGTAAATAGTAAAGATAGGCCATTTGTCTCCCGGGCCACTCGTTTCAGGGCAGTAGCGCCATAAGCTACTCAGGTCCTTGCTAGTCCCACATACCGCCCTGATGGTGTTTGGTCGACCCCCTTTTCTTGGTCCGAGATAACCCTACCTCGAAGTATTGTTTTCATCACCTGGCCCTTGACTCGTTTTCCCTCGTAAACCGAGTAGTCGGACGCCGAAAGAAGGCCATTAGCTGAGATCGTCCACTCAAAGTTGGGATCGACGATTGCGATATCCGCATCAGCGCCTGGCAGCAGTGTTCCTTTACGTGGAGACATCCCGAATACCCTCGCGGGGGTTTCTGACGTGATTTTCGCCATCTTTTCCCATGTTAGCCTGCCCTTGTGGATACCTTCACTGATGAGGAGTGGCAAGGTAAGCCCCAGCGATCCGAATCCTGGATAGCTATCCCATAAACCTCCCTCTTCCTTCTGGGATCGCTGGTATGTAGCGTGGTCGGTGCCTATAGTGTCGATCCCACCAGTAGATACTGCCTCCCATAAGGCGTTTTGGTCCTCCTCATCCCGAAGGGGCGGGTTGACCTTGCCAAGGAAGCCAATGGGAGAGCTACTTGTAAAAGATAGGTAATGAGGGCATGTCTCCACAAAGATGTCAGCCCCTTTGGTTTTCATGGTGGTTGCGGCATCTAGTCCTAGCTTAGAGCTGACGTGGGGGAAATAGAGACGCACTCCTGAGTCTTGGGCAAGGGTGCTGGCGGTTAGAATGTCTATCGCCTCACAAATACTGGGACGAGAGTCGTCCCACGCTGACAGATCGCTGCGTCCTGTGGCTTTCACCTCTTCCCTGAGTGCGTTGATGATGTCCGCCGACTCTGCATGTACCATGGCAATAGCCTCAGGCGAGCGGTATTGGGAGATCTCTGCAAAGGTCTTGTACGCGAGCCCCCAGTCAATGTCCGTCGCCCCTACCTGTCTTCCCTCTTCGCCACGGTAAGCCATCAGCAATTTGAACGAGGTCACCCCCAACTGGATAAGCTCACCTATTTCCCGAACATGGTCGTTGTTGAGTATGAAGGCGGTCAGTTTGAAATCAACATAAGATTTATCGTTGCCGATCTCTATAGCACGCCGGAAACAGGGAATGTTGGAACCCCGGTTGGCGCCACTGAAAAGTGCGGTAGTCACCAGACTCGTAACCCCCCCATTCACTGCAGCTTTGGTTTCAGACTCGAAATCCTGAGCAAACTTCTCTTCCCCCTTTCCTCGCCCTCCTCCCAAGCCGAAGTGGATATGGGGATCAACAACTCCCGGCAAAACTATCATGCCGGCGGCATCAATAATCTCTCTTGCCTGCTCACCAGCGCGGCCCACCGCGATGCCTGCAATGCGGCCGTCCGCTATGAGCAAACTGCCCTGCAAGAGCCCCGATGGGAGCACTACCGAGCCGTTTTCGATAATCAAATCGTACATGGCCTAACCCCAGATGCGGTTCCTTAAACCTGCTGACTCGCCGATGAGTCTAGCACAATGAGTAGCGATTAATGAAGCTAGTAGTCAGTCCAACTGGTTCTGATATACCTTGGTGGTAGTTTAAGAATCTGGCTAGTCTGGATGGTAAAAGAGTTGGAGGGAGGACATCCAGACATGGGAAGGGCGAAGTATGTCGTGGAGTTGGCCGAGGAGGAGCGGGTGCGGCTGCGGTCCCTGTTGCGGGGTGGCAAAGCTTCCGTTCGCATGGTGACCAGGGCACGGGTCCTGTTGAAGGCAGACGAAGGGTACACGGATGGGGCGATTGCGGCCGCCCTGGAGGTGGCCACTGCTACGGTGGGCAGGATTCGCAAGCGCCTTGTTGAAGAGGGACTGGAGCATGCCCTGAGGGAACAGCCGAGACCGGGACAGCGACGGAAGCTCAGTGGGAAGCAAGAAGCCCATGTGATCGCGGTGGCATGCAGTACCCCGCCTGAAGGACGCGGGCGCTGGACGCTGCGTCTCTTAGCCGGGAAAGTAGTGGAGTTGGGCTTCGCCCCGTCCATCTCGCCGGAGACGGTGCGCCAGATGCTCAAAAAAACGAGCTGAAGCCCTGGCAACGGGAGGAGTGGTGCATTCCAGCGGTGAGCGCAGAGTTTGTAGCGGCCATGGAGGATGTCTTGGACCTGTATGAGGAGCCCTACGACCCCCAGCGACCTACGGTCTGTTTTGATGAGACCTCCACTCAGCTCATTGGGGAGAGTCGCATACCTCTCCCAGCTCGGCCGGGACGGCGAGAGCGGTTCGACTATGAGTACCGGCGCAACGGCACCCGTAATCTGTTCATGCTCTGCGAGCCACTGCGGGGTTGGCGCCATGTGGCGGTCACCGAGCGACGTAGGATGGGGGACTTCGCCCACCAGATGCGGTGGCTGGCGGACGAGGCCTACACCAAGGCGGAGAAGATTCGTGTGGTGCTGGACAACCTGAATACCCACCGGCCTGCGTCGTTGTACGAAACCTTTGACCCTGCGGAGGCAAGGCGGATCCTGAAGCGCTTGGAGTTTCACTACACCCCCAAACATGGCAGTTGGCTTAACATGGCAGAAATCGAGCTGAGCGTGTTCAGTCGCCAATGTCTCAATCGGAGGATACCCGATGGGGCTACCCTCACCCGCGAACTGGCAGCCCTGGTGAGACGCCGCAATGAAGCCCACGCCACTATCGCCTGGCGATTTACCACCTCGGCTGCACGGACCACTTTGCGTCATCTCTATCCTACCCAGCAAAATCATCTGGACTGACTACTAGCTCCTGTCCTGCATAAACCGTTGAGCAGCTTGATCCACATTCCCCAGAGCAGCCGCACACAAGTACGAATAGCGGAGAGCTTCCACCATACTCATATCAAGGGATGCGTTTATCGAAGCCTTTGCAAGACGCAGAGCATCTCCACTAAGGGCGGCAATTTTCTTCCCGAGGGCTATAGTCTCATCTAGCAATTTATCAGATGGCACTACCTGATTAGCGAAGCCAATTCGCCACGCCTCGTGACCGTCTATAGGCTCCCCTGTGAATATTAGCTCTTTAGCCTTAGCGGACCCTATCAGCCGGGGCAAACGCACCGTTGCTCCACCGCCTCCAATCGCCCCCAGATTCTTTATGTGCATGTCGCTGATCTCGGCTGTATTTGCAACGATTCGGAGATCGCAGACCAAAGCAAGTTCAAGTCCCCCCGCCGTGCATACGCCATCTATTGCTGCGATGACAGGCTTGGGGAAACCCTCCACTGAATTAAAAAGCTGCTGGGACTCGTTTTCCACTATATCTATCAAGTTCACAGATTCTACGGCTCCCACAATTCCCGGCCTCTTAAGGGTTGGCGGTCCTTTTTCAGCTATTTCCTTTAAGTCAAGTCCGGCACAAAAGCAAGGACTGCCATTAGAGCGGGGGCCCCCGGTAAGAATCAGCACTTTAGTGTCATCGTCGAAGGCCGCCTCTCCGAGGAGGGACTGGAGTTCTGCTATTGCCCCTGCAGAAAGGGCGTTAAGCCGCGTGGGACGGCTTAACGTGACCACTTGGATGCCCTCTGTCCGCTCCACCATCAATGTTTCAAAGCTCATCGAGTTCCCTCCGGCTCTCGTTTTCGATTGCAGCACCTCGCACGCATTTGTGCTGCAGTGAATGCGACGACCGACGATGATTTGTCCCACCTATGAGGATTCCCTTGCGTCATATCTGCAGCTCTAAACCCACGCACCGAACTCGGAAAAGCAAAATCCTATTGGCACAGCTCAGGGAATCTTTTAAGTGATGGCGCAAGGGGGAAGGTCACAAATTATCGATGTGGCTATCACGTATCGACGAGGGAGTTGCTTTAAAGTCTAACCTCAGGACACGAACTAGCTTTACCGCTGGTGTTGAGGCCCATATCCAGGCCTTTACCTAGTATGAGCCTATCCAGACCGCAAATGGCACCTATTTTAAGGTCTTATCTATTCCTTAATCTAGGGTCTGTATTATCTCTGAGCCAATCTCCCAGGAGGTTCGCCGCCATGACTATAACGAGCATGGCCAGCCCTGGCAAGACGGAAACAAACCAAGCCCTCGCTAGAACGTCCTTGCCTTCAGCCACCATGCTCCCCCATGAAGGGGATGGGGGAGGTATACCCACACCTAAGAAGCTCAAGGTGGACTCTAGTAGGATCAGATGTCCCGCAACCAGAGTTGCCATCACCAGCAGGTTGTCTTGAACATTGGGGAATATGTGGCGCACCATGATACGGATGGGGCCAGCCCCCGCAGCCCGGGCTAGAAGTACATATTCCCGTTCCTTGACCGAGAGGACATCTCCACGAACCTGTCGGGCAAAACGGCCCCAATAGATCATAGTGATTACAATGATAATGTTCACTAGCCCTGCCCCCAAAATCAGGGCCATAACCAGGGCGAATAGAATTGCAGGCAGTGCCAGGCTCACGTCCACAAAACGCATTACGATCCGGTCGAACCAACCGCCAAAGTACCCACCCAGGACTCCCAGGAGCGCGCCGGTCCCGGCTGATACCAAACCGCCGATACCAACCACATACATGGAGATGCGAGCCCCGTGGATTAGGCGACTAAGTATGTCCCTCCCAAAGGTGTCCGTCCCAAGTACATGGCCTGGAATTGATTCCGCCTGCCATACCGGAGGCTTGAGTCTGGCACGCAAGTCGCCTGTGGTGGGCCTGTAGGGCGCTATCTGGGTGGCGAAGACTGCCACTAGCAGGGCCAATGACAGAATGATTATGGAGAACCAAGGCCAGCGATACATCCGCCGGGCTCGGGCCACCCTGAGGACGCCCCCAGGAAGCGAAAGTACCCTAGCAGCGGCACCCCCGCCTGATTTGTTCAAATTAGAGCTATCCATTTTATATACTCCTCTTCACCATGGTCTTCAGCCTGATATACCGCTTACTAGGATTAGGACCGAAGCCTGATCCGAGGATCAAGATAGAAGTAGGATAGATCCACCAGGAAGTTAGCAAAAATGAACATCCCACCAAATATAAGCGTCACCCCTTGAAGGGTGGGATAATCTCGATCAATGGTTGCCAGGTAGGCCAGTTGCCCCACTCCTGGCCAAGCGAAGATGGACTCGATGACAATAGAACCAGCAAGGAAGGTGCTCACCATCACAATGCCCCCAAAAGTTGCCACGGGAATGAGCGCATTCCTCAGGGCGTGCCTTATCACCACAATCCTTTCTGGCAGACCTTTGGAGCGAGCGAAGGTGACATATTCCTGGCCCAGTACGTCCAGCATACCCGAGCGGGTCAGTCGCAGGATTCCCGCCAGGGCGAACAAACTCATAGTAAAGGAAGGCATAATCGTGTGCTCCCAGCCCCCTCGGCCCGCCACAGGTAGCCACTCCAAACGTACGCCTATCACCAACATTAGAATCAGCGCCAGCCAGAAGCTAGGCGTAGCCTGTGCGATAGCAGCGAAGGTTCGGACAACCGTGTCTATCCACTTCCCGCGATGGAGGGCCGACAGAATCCCCAGCCCTATTCCTCCAATAAAAACAATGCCGACCCCTATTAGAGTCAATTGTAGGGTGGCAGGAAATCGTTCGAAGAAGACCGTTGTCACGTCGCGGCCGTTATACACCGACTCTCCCAGATTACCCTTAAGTATGTTGAATAAGAATAATCCATACTGATAAAGCTGGGGCTCGTTCAGTCCCAACTCGTCTTCCAACGCCTCTACCTCTTCAGGCGTGGCATCGATGGGTAGGAGGTAATCCGCCGGGCTGCCTGATATCCGCGCCATGATAAAAACGAACACAGACAGCGCTAGTAAAGCAGCTATCGATTGGAGAAACCGGTTACCCAACTCTTTATTCATATGGTTTGGTCAGCAAAAAGGCTAGTCTGCACGCCACCCATAGCCCCTGGCACTGCCCCCCCCTGCATATAGATGAGACATATTAACCTCCCCTCGCAGTGTTGTCAACTATAATTACGGGACGGAGACATATCTGGATCACCCGGATTTTATCATCTCAGCAGCCTCTCTCAGCCATCCCCCTTTAAGGCAACCTAGTTTCACTCTTATTCTCATTGCCCTGGGCTGAGTGCGGGCGAAAGTTGTTCAGCATTAATATTGGCTCCCCAGGCAGGATTCGAACCTGCGACCCGCCGGTTAACAGCCGGCTGCTCTACCGCTGAGCTACTGGGGAACGTAAGGGCACCATAGTTGGCGAGTGACTACTACACCGATTGTAGCATCTCGTCTAACTCACCCACAAGGTCACTTCTCTACCTGCCATTCGGGCTTATCTAGTGCCCTGTGCTACAATGAAAGTGAGTTACTCGGTAGGAAGGAGGCGAGGATCGTGCAAGGTGAGCAGATCCGGCTGACAAGCCTGTCCCACTGTGCCGGCTGAGCTGCCAAGTTCAGCCCTGAGGACCTGGTACAGGTCCTAAAGCATCTGCCTCATGTGAAACACCCCAACCTTCTGGTCGGCGCAGATACGGGCGACGACGCCGCCATCTATCAGATTGGGGAGGACACCGCCCTGGTGTTTACGGTGGACTTCTTTCCACCCATCGTGGACGACCCCTTCACATTTGGGGCCATCGCGGCCGCCAACTCCCTTAGCGACATTTACGCCATGGGGGGCAGGCCCCTCCTCGCCCTCAACATCGTCGGCTTTCCCGTGGAGCTGCCCAAGGAGATTTTGGGTCAGGTGCTGCAGGGAGGCTCGGCCAAGGCCCAGGAAGCGGGTTGCCTCATCGTGGGAGGCCATACCGTGGACGATAAGGAGCCCAAGTATGGCCTGGCTGCCATCGGGATGGTCACCCCAGGGAAACAGATCACCATCGCCGGTGCCCGCTCTGGCGACGCGCTGGTGCTGACCAAGCCGATAGGAACGGGCATTATCACCACCGCTGGCAAGCAGGGCGAGGTGGACCCTCAGGTTTTAGACGAGGCAGTATCGGTAATGAGCACTCTCAATCGGGCAGCTTCGGAGGCCATGGTGAAGGTAGGAGTGGACGCATGCACTGACATCACCGGCTTTGGACTCATCGGGCACCTGAAAGGGATGATGGACCGCAGCGGCACCGGGGCCCGACTTTACCTCTCCAAGGTGCCAGTAATAGAGGGAACCTGGGACCTCATCGAGCGAGGCATCGCCCCTGGAGGCACGCACCGCAACCTAGATGGCCCAGGACAGGCGGTGCGCTGGCATGAGGGCATCTCAAAGGAAGCCATGCTTCTGCTTTGCGATGCTCAGACCTCGGGCGGGCTTCTCATGGCGGTACCCCAGGAGCGGCTGGATACTCTACTGAGTGAGCTTAGTTCCGCTGGTGTGCCCAGTTCGTGGGTAATCGGCCACGTGCTGAAGGAGGGCGAACTGGGTATTGAGGTGGTGCCCTAAGAGGGGAAGAGTAACAAGAGGGGTACCATCCACGATGGACAGCGTGAGAGGTGGTCACCACGAATCCCTTCCTGCAAGCTAAGCTTGGTATAATGAAGCCATGAACATCAATAATCTGCATAGGTGGGATGTAAGTGTCCATGAGGCTATGGACATTCAGCGCCGCCTCTCGTCAATGGTCTCCTTTGATAGCGCTGTCTCAGAGTCGGTGCGATACATCGGGGGTCTGGACATCTCGCCCCCCGATCCTCAGGGCAACGTCCGAGGGGCCGTGGTTGTGCTGAGTTACCCAGGGCTGAAAGTGGAGGAGGTGGCGGTGGCCGAGGGGCCGCCGGGCTTCCCGTATATACCAGGGCTTCTCTCTTTTCGCGAGAGCCCTGTGCTTGTGGAGGCCCTGGAGAAGCTGGAGATCACGCCAGATATTCTCCTGGTGGACGGCCACGGCATAGCCCATCCCCGGCGTTTTGGCATCGCCTGCCACATCGGCCTCTTGGCCGACACCCCCACTATAGGCTGCGGCAAATCCATTCTTAGAGGACGACACGGCCCTCTGGGCAGAGAGGCCGGCTCCCAGGCCGAACTGATCGACAAGGGAGAAGTGGTGGGTATCGCCCTCAGAACCAGGGTAGACACAACCCCGATATACGTTACCATTGGCCACAAGATAGACCTGCCCTCGGCGGTGCACTGGGTGCTGGCGTGCTGTAAAGGTCTGCGATTACCCGAGCCCACTCGTTTGGCCCATTTGGCAGCCGCAGGTCGCCTTCCCCAGCACACCACTGCTCCCCGGGAGCCGGTGCCTATGGAGCAGGGCCAGCTCTTATAAAGAGACCTAAGAGAAAGGTGAAATAAATGGAAGATTTAAGACAGAAGCTTGTGGAGATCCGAGAGAAGGTCGAGGCGGTGTCGCTTCGTCTTTGACCTGGCAAACAAAGAGGCTGAAATCAAGAGACTGGAGACCCAGGCTGGGAATCCTACTTTCTGGGATAATCCCCAGGACGCCCAGAAGCAGATGCAGCAACTGTCCCGCCTGAAGGAGACGGTAGAACTCTGGCGGGACCTTGAAGGCAGGACCACCTCACTCCTGGAGCTGTCTGAGCTGACCATAGAGGAGGGGAACAACTCCTTAGAGGGGCAGATCAGGGAGGAAGCAGACCAGCTCTCCGGTATCCTGACCCGTGAGGAGATCAACCTGACCCTTGCTGGCCCCTACGACCAGCGAGACGTAATCCTATACATCCATGCTGGTGCCGGAGGGACCGAGTCCCAGGACTGGGCACAGATGCTGCTGCGCATGTACCTGCGCTGGGCCGAACGACCTTCCTTTAGGGCCCAACTACTGGACATCTCCCACGGTGATGAGGCAGGGATCAAGAGCGCCACCCTGGAAATCAAAGGCCGCTTTGCCTTCGGTTATCTGCTGGCGGAAAAGGGGGTTCACCGCTTGGTGCGCCTCTCTCCCTTCGATGCCAACCACCTTAGACATACCTCCTTTGCCCTGGTGGAGGTGCTCCCCACCGCTGAGGATGACCCCGACATCGATATCCAGCCGGATGATCTAAGGATGGACTTCTTTCGCTCCAGCGGGCCGGGCGGACAGAACGTGCAGAAGGTGGCATCGGCGGTCCGCCTTACTCACCTACCTACAGGTCTAGTGGTATCGTGCCAGAACGAACGCTCCCAGCACCAAAACCGGGAGTTCGCCATGAAGATCCTACGGGCCCGTCTGCTGGAAAGGGCTCTGGAGGAGAGGGCCAGGGAGATCACCGCCCTCAAGGGGGAGTATGTGCCCGCTGAGTGGGGCAACCAGATACGCAGCTACGTCCTCCACCCCTACAAGCTGGTGAAGGACCACCGTACCGCCTGTGAGACCTCCGATACAGAAGCAGTACTCAACGGAGAGTTGGAGGAGTTCATCAAGGCGTACCTGCTATGGCGAGTACAGGAATAGCTGTGGGCCAGGCTATGAGGAAGGGCCAAGAGAACAGGAGTCCTCTGAGGCGTTAAAAGCCTCAAAAATCAATGTCTATGAAGACCTCGCGCTGAACATAGCTGCCCTCTACCTCAGAGGTATATCCATAGGCAGGCCTGCCTGAGGAACCACCGGTGTAGAAGCCATGATCGCAATAAGCGCCTTTGTAAGCACTTACTGAGATGATATAATGCCTTTGCTGGTGGGGATTCGTCTAGCGGTAGGACGGCAGACTCTGAATCTGCAAGCCCTGGTTCGAATCCAGGATCCCCAGCCATTTAATTGAGTGGCGCATTCGTCTAGTGGCCCAGGACACCGCCCTCTCAAGGCGGAGATCGCGGGTTCGAATCCCGCATGCGCTACCAAAATTGGATACTCTGATCAGACCTGGAGTCAGTATCGGGTCTGCTCATTTGGATTTTGGTCACGGATTGGTCACCGAGTCAGTTTCTCCCTAGCTGTATACGACTTGGGGCGACAATTCCTATGTGGTCTACGGCAAATTATCTTGAACTCAGCGGTTTAGCCATGGAATTAGTGGCTGCCTTGGCCGTTTTTAGTTCTTACCAGGCCACTGGTATCAGGAATCTTTTGAACAACATATATCCAACCTTTAAAATCAGCCTCGGGAATCGAATCCTTGCAATAATCGGGTTGGTCACCTCTTTTGGGGGCGTATCGTTGGTTCATTTACTTCATAGTGACCATGGGTTTTATTTTAGTGGAGGCCGCCATTGGGATCAGCTTCGGCGTCCTGATCACATTGTTCCTTACACATCTCATTTGGATCAGAGACAATCTAAGGCGTATTCTTGAACTTGCGATGGGGGTGTTCGGGCTTGGAGTAGTGCTTCAGTTGACTTCGTTCCTTATCGAGCGGTGAGGGAAATAACACCAGGATAGTCAGACGGCGGTGAAGTAATTGGAGAGATCCTGCCGAAAGGTGGTGAACAGTTTCGATGCTATGACCTTGGAGTAACTACAGCAGCTACTACGTCTCGTAGCATAACGCATCACTTTTGAGGACAGCAACGTACGCATTGAGACGATCATACCTACCAATACCGGCAGTGGACAATTGCGTACACGTCACCTTGAGCTTGTCGAAGGGCAATCCTACAGAGATTACTTGCCCCGAAGTTCCGTGAGTGCACCATGAGCACATGCGTAACGCCGTTAGGGGATATTACAAAAAAGGGCCACCCCAAGGGGTGGCCCTTAGAAGGTATATGGGCTCACGATGTCAGGAAGCCATACTGGCTTTGGCTATGCCCACCAACTCCTCAAAGGCCTCGGGCTCTCTCACCGCCATGTCCGCCAGCATCTTCCGATTTACCTCTACCTGAGCCAGCTTAAGGCCATGAACCAACTGGCTGTAGGAGAGTCCCAACTGACGGGACGCCGCACCGATGCGCAGGACCCACAGGCGGCGAAATTCCCCTTTCCGTTGTCTACGGTGACGGTAGGCATGACTCAGGGCGTGTAACAGCGCCTCCCGAGCTCGCCTGTACTGTCCATGGGCGCCTACACGAGACCCTTTGGCCATGGCCAGTATCTTCTTGTGGCGACGGTGTTTGGTCACACCTCGAGTTACTCTAACCAATGTGTCTCCTCAATGAATAAGACTATACGCCGTACGGAATAAGACGCTTGAGGCGCTTCAGGTCAGTCTTGGCCACAGGCAACTTGCTATCACCGTACTGACGGCGTACCCGTTTAGGCTTCTTCATGCGGTTGTGGCTAAGCATTCGCTTCCGACGCAGCACTTTGCCTGTGCCAGTGATGTGAAGGCGAGCTTTGGCTCCCTTATGGGTTTTCAGCTTAGGCACTCTTGACCTCTTCGAGTCGCTTCTCGGGCTTTTTGGCAGCAGGTGCTAGGATTATGCTGAGAGACCTACCTTCAAGGGCAGGTGGGCTCTCCAACTTCGCTTCTTCCTTGACCTCATCGGCCACCTGCTTGAGAAGGGCCAGGCCCAGCTCCGAATGGGTAATTTGTCGACCTCGGAACAATACGGCTACCTTGACCTTAGCGCCGTCCTCCAAAAGCTCCTTCAGCTTGCGCACCTTCGAGGAGAGATCGTGTTCGCCAATATTAGGACGGAAACGCACCTCACGTAGTGCGGTGGATTTCTGGTTCTTTCGAGCCTCGCGCTCCTTCTTGGCATGAAGGTAGCGCAGTTTACCATAGTCCAAGATACGACAGACAGGAGGCTCCGCGTTGGGCGCCACCTCAACCAGATCCAACCCCTCCTCACGAGCGAGCTGTAGGGCCTTATCAAGGGGCAAGATACCCAGTTGCTCCCCACCATTTCCAATAACCCTCAATTCAGGGCTACGGATTCTCTCGTTGGCTCTATACTGTTTGGCTATGTTCCCCTTCCTCGTTAGACTTTCAGTTGGGTATAATGCTTCGGCGTAACTCTAGCATAACGATAATTAGGTGTCAATTACACCAAACTGTCTATCTTCTGCCACTAATCTCCTCTTTAAGTGTATCGATCAATTGGGGAAAAGGTTGAGGCCCCAAGTTTCCCTCACTACGCCGACGTACCGATACAGTATCGTCCCGGACCTCGCCATCGCCCACCACCAGGGTGTAGGGAACTTTCTGCATCTGGGCATTCCGCACCTTCAGGTTCATCGGCTCCCTGCGGGCATCCACCTCGGTGCGAAAGCCATGGGACTTCAGCTCCTGACTTATTTGGGCAGCATAATCAGCGTGGCGATCGGCGATGGGGATTATTGTCACCTGCACCGGGGCCAGCCAGAGGGGAAAGGCACCTCCATAGTGTTCGATGAGCACCCCCACAAATCGCTCGATAGAGCCCAGGATTGCCCGGTGCACCATATAGGGACGATGGGGCATACCATCGGAGCCCTGGTAGGTGAGGTCAAAGCGCTCGGGTAGGTTGAAGTCGAACTGAACCGTGGTACACTGCCACGTACGGCCTAGAGCATCCTTAATAGTGACATCTATCTTAGGGCCGTAAAAGGCACCACCACCCTCATCCACATCATACTCTAGCTCTCTAACCTCTAAAGCTTGACGCAAAGATTGGATCGCGTGATCCCACATCTCTGTATCCCCCACGAACCGCTCAGGCCTGGTGGACAGGGATATGCCGTAGTCGGTGAATCCGAAGGCATCTAGCATCTCAAAGGTGAGATCAAGAACCCCGAGCACCTCATCCTCTACTTGCTCTGGGCGGCAGAAGATGTGGGCGTCATCCTGGGTGAATCCACGCACCCTCATAAGTCCATGAAGCACGCCGCTGCGCTCGTACCGGTACACTGTGCCCAGCTCGGCGTAGCGCAGAGGGAGCTCGCGGTAGCTACGCAGGGTCGAGCGGTAGATCATAATGTGGAAGGGGCAATTCATAGGTTTGAGGTAGTACTCCTGCTGGTCCACATCGATGGGGGAGTACATACTCTCTTTGTAGAAGTCTAGATGCCCGCTGGTTTCCCACAATTTTGAACGTCCGATATGAGGTGAGTAGACCGGTTCATAACCATGTGCAGAATGCACCTGCCGCCAGTAGTCTTCGATAATGGAGCGTACTTTCCCTCCCTTGGGATGCCACACCACCAGTCCCGGGCCTATCTCCTCGTGAACGCTGAAAAGACCCAGCTCGCGGCCCAGCCTTCGGTGGTCTCGCCGCTCTGCCTCCTCTAGCCACTGCAGGTGCTCCTCCAGAGCCTTAATGTTCTCAAAGGCGGTACCATAGATGCGCTGTAGCATGGGGCGTCGCTCGTCGCCTCTCCAGTAGGCCCCAGCCACACTGAGCAGCTTAAACCCAGGAATCATCCCCGTAGACTCCACGTGAGGGCCCTGGCACAGATCCACAAACTGGTTGTGGTGATAGAGACTTATAGGCTCATCGGGAGGGATAGCTTCGATAAGCTCTAGCTTGTAGGGCTGGTCAGAGAACAGCTTCCTGGCCTCGTCCCGGTCTATCTCCTCCCTTCGAAAGGGGAAATCTCTGGACATGGTCTCGCGCATGTGCGCGTCGATGCGCTCCAAGTCCTCCGGGGTGAAGGGGCGGTCAACCTCAAAATCATAGTAGAAGCCATCCTCCGTAGGGGGACCGATAGCCAGTTTTGCCCCGGGAAAGAGCTCCCTTACGGCGTCGGCCATCACGTGGGAGGCGGAGTGCCGCAGCCGATGGCGCAGCTCCGCCAGCTCCAGGTTTTTGTCTTTAGGCGAGCCTCTTCTCGTTACCATTTATTTCCCTGGCCAAGATATCCAAGACTGTAAAGCAACTTGATCCCCATTATAACCTAAAAGGCGCTATACATCGGTCTGGGCTTGGATCAACTCTGAAGGATTTAATGAGTAGTTTACAGAAAGAGTACTACTCATGGTTCGACAAGCTCACCATGAGCGGTCTACAAAACCACAGCTTGCCGTGTACCATTGGACAAACCAGAGCGAACGGCCAACGCCATACCGCTGGAAAATTGTTAATCAAACAAGGTCAGTACATTCAGAGCCTACCCCTCGTTCTTCACTCCAGGGATAGGAGATCCCTCCAGCGTCTTTGCCGTAGTCCGTCAAGAATCTGCCGATGGATAGCCACCAGATAAGTAGCTGCAACTACCATCGTCAGCAGAATACAGAGGGCAATCAAAGAGGAGGGCTGGCCCGTCGCTACCGTGAGGGCGTTAAGTAAAATGAAGCCTACACCCACCCCCACCACCACGTTCTTCATCACCAGCGCAACAAGGACCGTAGGGACTAGGGCTATCAGAGTGACCAAAGGGAGCATGGCAAGGGAGACCCCCAGCACCGTGGCTGCACCTCTGCCTCCCTGAAACCTCAGAAACACTGGCCAGTTGTGGCCCGCCACCACACTTACAGCGCACAGGTAAGACACCCAAGCTGGCAACGGGCTTACCATGGGAAGGTAGACCGCCAGCACCCCTTTGCCAGCATCCGCCAGCAGCACCACAGCAGTCGCCAGGAGCCCTACCTGACGCCACGTGTTAAGCGCCCCCACGTTGCGGCTGCCCACTCGCCTGAGATCGATGCCTTTGACCACGCGCCCCATTAGGTAGGCTGGGGGCACCGAGCCCAGCAGATAGGCCAACAAGATCGCCAAGAGAGAGAGGGATATTTCCACGAACGTATTCTACCAAAGCAACAAGGAGGTAGCCTTTGTTGAAATGGTCCGTTCATCCATTGACAAGCTCGGGGGAGGGGGCGAGAAATCACACCTTCCAGAGAGAGGTGTCTACTCAATTCTTATGGCGAACGGGCCATCCACCGCTAATGGGTCGACAAGCTCACGATGAGCGGTCTTAACCTCGGATCATGAAGGTTCGTCTTTACAAGTAACTGTTTAACTGCGGGTACTCTGACGGAAGACGTGGCTTCGGGCGGCACGGGCCTCGGCGGCGTCCTTAAGGTGATCCATATGGTCGCGGATCAGGGCGTTGTATTTGGGACGCACATACAATAGAGCAGTTAGCCAGCCCAGGCCGGGCCCGAACCTCAACTTGCATTCAATCTCGCCGCGATACTGAAGCTCCATACCTCCGTCGCGCTCTACGAGAACGAACTCCTCCTCTGAATATGTTAACGGCCCCTCAAGATGACTGAAGCTCAAACGCTCCGGCGGGTACAACTCTACCCTCTCCAATGTACGGTAGATACGCTTACCTGAGCGGCTGTAAAATTCGGCGATAAGGGTATTGCCCTCCCGCTCCAGCACCCGAGACGATTCCCCATCCCCACCGGGAAGCCGCCCCTTACCAATGGCACTGATCATTTGAAACACCAGCTCCCGAGGCGCTCCAATAAAGAGCTTCATGTGAGCAAGACGCACCTTCATCCTAACCTCCCTCTGCCTTATACTATCGCCCTTTAGATGCTCCCACAAGAATATAGGGTTCCTTTGATTCCGTTGGCACTGGTCGAACATAGCCAAGCGCGGGCTTCACCACCGGTATCAAGCATTGACGGCAGAGCGACGGGCTAAGATACTTCTTAAGAGCATACTTTTCAGGAGGGTTTCATGCGAATTGGCGCTACTTTCCCTCAGACGGAGATCGGATCGGACCCCGTGGACGTAAGGGACTTCGTCCAAGCAGCAGAGGATCTGGGGTACGATCACTTGAAGGTCTACGACCACGTGATAGGGGCCGATGTCCAACACTATCAGGACTGGGAGGGACCCTATACCCACAAGCATATGTTCCACGAGCCTATGGTCCTTTTCGGCTATCTCGCAGCCATCACCCGCAGACTGGATCTTGTTACGGGAATACTGATCCTCCCACAGCGGCAAACAGCCCTGGTGGCCAAGCAGGCGGCGGAGGTAGACGTGCTCACGAGTGGCCGCCTCAGGCTGGGAGTGGGCATCGGCTGGAACTGGCTGGAGTACGAAGTATTAGGCGAGAACTTCCACAACCGAGGCCGCAGAGCCGAAGAGCAGATAGCCCTGCTACGGGCCCTTTGGACTCAGGAGGCGGTCAACTTTGAGGGGCGATGGGAGAAGGTCATTGGTGCCGGAATCAACCCCCTACCCATCCAGCGGCCTATCCCCCTATGGATGGGAGGCCATGCCGACCCGGCGGTGCGGCGCATCGCTCGCCTGGCCGATGGCTGGTTACCCTCATTCCACCCCGATGAACGTGGCAAGAAGGAGATCGCCCGTTTTCGCCAGTATGTGCAAGAGGCGGGACGTGACCCAGCGAAAGTAGGGATCGAGAGCGGGATCTCTATAGCAGAGGGCAACCCAGAATCTTGGGTCATGGAGGCCAAGGAGTGGGAGGGAATGGGAGCTACCCACCTATCAGTAGCTACTATGAGAGCGGGCCTGGGCTCCCCATCTCAGCATATCGACGCCATCAGAAAATTTAAAGAGGCCCTTGATAGCAGGTAGAACTATCGCCAAGAACCATCCGGATGCAGTGCAGGGTATAAAGAAGCTAATGATGGACAACGTGGGCTCCCAGTGGTCGCAGATGCATAAGACGGAGAGGGAATTCATTGCCACCAAGCTGAGGAGCTTGGGAGTGGAAGAGGCTTTCAAGGACTTTTTTCTCGCAGTGGACGCTAGTTGAAGACCGCCCAGAAATACCCATATCTCTCCTCTCCTAGTGCCCAAGACCCATCCCATGAAGCTGGGACGGGATTCTCCCCGTGGCAAATGCGAGTAGGCGGATCGTCCCAGTTGCTGGAGATAGCCATCACACCACCCCCTCTTTTTGGCGTATTCCCAACGATGCCTGCTATAATCTGGATGGAGACACTATGCCAGAATACACCGTTCTTGTAGTTGAGGACGAGGATACCTTACAGGCAGCCCTCCAGTACAGCTTAGTCAAGGAGGGCTATCGAGTGCTGGCTGCTTCAGACGGAGAGCAGGCCCTGGAGCTAGCGAGGCAGGGTCAACCCAACCTGGTGCTGCTGGACATTATGCTGCCCAAGCTAGACGGCCTGGAGGTCTGCCGGCTCCTGCGACGGGAGATGGCAATACCCATTATAATTCTTACTGCTAAAGGCCAGGAGATCGATAAGGTTGTGGGACTCGAATTAGGGGCCGACGACTACATCACCAAACCCTTTAGCATGCGAGAGCTGCTGGCCCGGGTGCGAGCCATGCTGCGACGAGCAGAAATGGTACCTGCTACTGCTCCGGAATCCGATGACAAAAAACTTCTCACAGCCAGTTCCCTCGTCCTTGATATGGAAGCCCATCGCGCCACCATCAATGGGACTGACCTGGATCTAAAACCAAAGGAGTTCGAGCTTTTGGCTTTCCTGATGGCCAATCAGGGAAGGGCCTTCACTCGCGACCAACTCCTTGACCAAGTATGGAGCTACGAGTACGTGGGGGACCCCCGCACGGTGGATGTCCATGTCCGCTGGCTTCGCAAGAAGGTAGAGGGAGATCCTGGCTCTCCGCGGCGCATCATCACCATCCGGGGCGTGGGATACAGGTTTGAAGGATGAGACCTTTACATCATATCCACTGGCGAGTAGCCATCGCCTACACCCTTCTCATCCTCCTATCTATGGTAGCGGCGGGGGTCTTCCTCCTGGTTTTCCTGCCTGGTCAGTTTGCCAACTCTCCCTCTCAGGCAGCCGTTAACTACGTCCTAAAGACCATCGGAGTAACCGCCGCCGTAGCCATGGTCCTATCGGTGGTGCTGGCCTTTTTCATAGCCAAGCGAACCACGAGATCTATCCGCGCTGTCACAGAGCGGGCCCGTCGCCTGGCCTCGGGAGACCTGGAGCACCTGGTGGACGCGATCTCCCCCGACGAAACCCAGGAGCTGGCAGTAGCCTTCAACTCTATGGCACTCTCCCTCAAGCAGATGGTGGTAGACCTCTCCAACGAACGCAATAAGCTGTCGGTGGTGCTGGCCACCATGACCGATGGGGTAGCAGTCATCGACGGGGAGGGACATGTGGTGCTGGCCAACCCGGCCACCGAGAGCCTTCTCGACCTACCCTCCCCTCACCCCGAGGGCCAGCGGTTGGTGGAGATGGTACGAGACCACGACCTTCAACATCTTATTGGCCAATGCAAGAGTACAGGAGAGATCCACCAAGGGGAAATTGAGCTGACATCAAGCCGACGGTATCTTAGAGTCATCGCTATTCCCCTACCCTCCATCGACTCTCAGGGAGTGCTGCTTGTGCTCCACGACCTGACCCAGGAATGGCGGGTGGACACCACCCGGCGGGAGTTCGTAACCAACGTCTCCCACGAACTTCGCACTCCTCTAGCTGCGGTAAAAGCTGCCGTTGAAACCCTGGAGGATGGGGCTCTCAACGAACCGAAGGAGGCTCGTAAATTCCTCACTGGCGTCAACAGGAACATCGACAGAATGACCCGCATAGTCGATGAGCTGTTGGAGCTTTCCAAGTTAGAAACGGGACAGGCAGTCATCCATCTAAGCAGCTTTCATATACAGGACCCCATCGAAGAAGAGATGGAACGTTACCATCCTCGGGCTCAGGATGGAGGCGTGTCTCTATCTTTGGAGCTGCCCAGCAACTTACCACCGACTGTAGGGGACAAGGAGAAATTTCAACAGGTGATGTCAAACCTATTGGAAAACGCCATCAAGTTCACACCCGAGGGCGGCACTGTGACTGTTACGGCCAAGGCCAGCCAAACAAGTCTGGCAATAAGTGTAAAAGATACGGGTATTGGTATCCCTCCCGAACACCTACCCCACGTATTCGAGCGCTTCTACAGGATAGACCACTTCCAGCGCGATGGGGGCTCGGGGCTGGGACTCGCCATTGCCAAGCACATCGTTCAGGCCCAAGGTGGGGAGGTTTGGGTTGAAAGTCGGGAGGGGGAGGGAAGCACCTTCACCTTCACGTTAGCTGTGGACAAACCCAAAAGGCCTTGAATCATCCCCGGCCGTTGCCTCGATAAGCGTCACGGCAGCGGGATCCATTGGTGTCCCCTTTACAAATGACCGCTCGTCCTTCTACAGGCTTAGGACGAGCAGCGATTTTGCCTCTCGCTCATAGTTCGACAGGCTCAGCATGAGCACATGCGAAACTCGTTCAATCCGCCCCAACGCCACGTCAGGCCACACCTCGAATCCCCAAGCGAATCCGGGCGCAACGTTGTTAACCCAATGTTAATCATCCGTTAAAGGAGGCTTAATAAAGGACCACTATATTTGACACTGAAATGCGATGGACACCCATCTTATCTCTTATCCTTCCGACCCTGGGAGGGTTTCTCCTCCTGGTATCCTGTGCCTTCAGCCGCTCTCCAATTGTTGAGGTGGATGGCTCCAGCACCGTCTTCCCCATCTCCGAAGCTATGGCTGAAGAGCATCAGAACCAGGAGAGCAGGGTGCTGGTAACGGTGGGAGTATCCGGCACCGGTGGAGGGTTCAAAAAGTTCTGCAACGGCGAGATCGCTATTGCGGGAGCTTCTCGTCCCATTCAACCCACAGAGATTGAGGCTTGTGATGGTGCCGGCATTCAGTTCATCGAGCTTCCTGTCGCTATGGACGGCCTCTCCATAGTAGTGAACCAAAAAAACGATTGGGCGACCTTCTTAACCGTGGAAGAGTTGAAGAGAATATGGGAGCCCGGCTCTACAATCTTCAGGTGGTCACAGATACGTCCTGAATGGCCTAACCGAGAGATATTCCTGGTGGGCGCCGATACCGACTCGGGCACCTTCGACTACTTCACCGAGGCTGTTGTAGGAAAAGCAGGAGCCTCCCGGGCCGACTACACCGCCTCTGCCGACGATAACGTGCTGGTACAGGGGGTTACGGGAGAGCTTTACTCTCTGGGATACTTCGGCTACGCCTACTATATTGAGAACGCTTCCCGGCTGAATCTGGTGGCCATAGATGACGGCCTTGAGCCAGTTTTGCCAACGGAAGAGACTATCAGCAATGGCATTTACAAGCCCCTTAGCCGCCCACTATTCATATACGTTAACCGCCAAAAGGCAGACCGCCCCGAGGTAGATGCCTTCGTCCGTTTTTACCTAAATCCGCTCAATGCCCCTCTGGTAGCTCAGGTTGGTTATGTCAGGTTAGCGGAGAGCATCTATTCACTGGTGCGAGAGCGGTTCGCCCAAAGGGTAATCGGCACCGTCTTTAAGGATGGCAGTTTCAACGTGGGTATACCCCTGGAGGAGTTGCTCACTAATGAATAGGAATCCTCCCCCGGGACCTGGCATAGAGGGCCCTCCATCGCCACCGAAAACATCCGTGCCGACCCTAACCTCCCTGAGGCGACAGCGCAGAACCCTCCGGGTGCGGGAGGGAGCGATCCATGGCCTACTGCTATTGTGCGCCCTGGCGTCGGTGGGCACTACACTAGGTATAATCATCACCCTTTTCACCGAGACAGTAAATTTCTTCCGGCATGTGTCCATCCTCGAGTACCTCACCGAAACCCGGTGGACACCTCTCTTCACGCCCCAGCACTTCGGCATCCTTCCCCTGCTGGTCGGGACCCTGTTGGTAACTGCCGGGGCCGTATTAGTGGCCCTCCCTATTGGCCTGGCCACGGCCATTTTCCTCAGCGAGTACGCTGCCGAGAGAGTGCGTCGTACAATAAAACCCTTTCTTGAGGTGCTAGCAGGCATTCCCACGGTGGTGTACGGCTACTTCGCCCTCACCTTCGTCACTCCCATCCTGCGCTTTCTTCACCCGGAGACCAACGTATTCAACGCCGCCAGCGCTTCCCTGGTCATGGGAGTAATGATCATTCCTATGGTCTCTTCCCTCAGCGAGGACGCCATGATTGCCGTGCCCCGATCTCTGCGGGAGGCCGCCTATTCCCTGGGGGCTACCAAGTTCGAGGTGGCGACCCGAGTGGTAGTCCCTGCCGCACTATCGGGTATTGTGGCCTCCTTTATCCTGGCCATATCCAGGGCCATCGGAGAGACCATGATAGTAACCCTTGCAGCAGGGGCCACCCCTAACCTTACTGCCAACCCCTTCGAGAGCATCCAGACCATGACCGCCTACATCGTCCAAGTGAGCCTGGGCGATACCCCATCCGGCAGCACCGCCTACCTGACCATTTTCGCTGTAGCCATGACCCTTTTCGTATTCACTTTCGCCATGAACATCATCGCCCACCTGGTGGTGGCCCGCTTTCGGGAGGTCTATTAATGTCTGCCCCCGAACTGGTAACCTCCCGATCGGGACTTCCGACACGAAGGTTGAAGGCCAGCCTCTTCCGAGGGTTTTTGCTCGCTGCCACCTTCCTAGGTATCGCGGTATTGGCTGTGCTACTGGTGAGTGTGACCCATAACGGCTTGGGCTGGCTCGACCTCACCTTCCTCACCAGCTTCGCCTCTCGAATTCCTGAGCAGGCTGGAATCAGAGCTGCCCTCTTCGGCACCCTTTGGGTAATGGGGCTCACTGCTTTGTTCTCCTTCCCCATCGGGACGGGAGCAGCACTATACCTGGAGGAGTATGCACCCCGCCACTGGCTGACGCGCCTAGTGCAGATCAACATCTCCAACCTGGCAGGAGTACCTTCCCTGGTCTATGGCATCCTAGGACTGGCCCTCTTTGTGCGGTGGCTGGCTCTGGACCGGAGCGTGCTAGCGGGAGCGCTGACTATGACCTTGCTAATTCTGCCCATCATTATACTTACCTCACAGGAGGCCCTACGTAGCGTTCCGACCTCCCTGCGCCAGGCCTCATATGCCCTGGGGGCCACCAGGTGGCAGACCATGTGGCACGTTGTGCTTCCCCAAGCGTTTCCTGGGATCCTCACAGGCACCATCCTCGCACTTTCCCGAGGTATCGGGGAGACGGCACCTCTCTTAATGATTGGCGCCCTTGGCTACATCGCCTTCACCCCAGCAGGTCCCCTAGACCCCTTTACCGTCTTACCTATACAGATATTCAACTGGATCACTCGTCCTCAGGAGGAGTTTAGAGGCCTTGCCGCCGCTGCTATTATAGTGTTGCTGGTGGTGCTGCTGACCCTGAACGCCGGGGCTATATACTTAAGGAACAGGTTTCAAAGGAGAACATAGAGGCTATGTTGCTAGATCAAGAGGGGCTCGTCTCCTCTTCTGCCTATGCAGTTCTAGAGACCAAGAACTTGACAGTTCGCTATGGAGAGTTGGTAGCGCTGCGGGACATCACCTTTAGCATCCCTAGGAGACGAGTGATGGCCATCATTGGTCCCTCGGGCTGTGGCAAAAGCACCTTGTTGCGCTGCTTTAACCGCATGAACGACCTGATCCCTACCGCCGTAATCCAAGGCCAGGTCCTGTTCAACGGAATAGCCCTCTACGCCCCTGCAGTAGATGCCACGGAGATTCGCTATCGCATCGGCATGGTGTTCCAGCAGCCCAACCCCTTCCCCAAGTCGGTGTACGACAACGTGGCCTTCGGGCCCCGCATCAACGGCTTTCGGGGTAATCTGGACGACCTGGTGGAGAATTCTCTTCGTCGAGCCGCCCTGTGGGATGAGGTACAGGATCGGCTATACAAGAATGCCCTAGCACTCTCGGGGGGGCAGCAACAGCGCCTGTGTATAGCTCGCACCCTGGCAGTAAACCCTGAGATCATACTCATGGACGAGCCCTGCTCGGCCCTGGACCCCATCGCCACCCTCTCCATCGAGGAGCTTATCAGGGAACTTTCCGAGGAGTATACTATCATCATCGTAACCCACAACATGCAGCAGGCCGCCCGAGTCTCTCACGAGACGGTGTTCCTAATGATGAGCGATGATCGAGCGGGTTACTTGGTGGAGCGCGGAGACACACAGCAACTGTTTACTAATCCCAAAGATGAACGCACAGAGGCCTATATCACCGGAAGGTTCGGTTAGCAGTTAGGGAATACACATGGTGCCAAGAGCCGACTTCGACCGTCAGTTACGCCAGCTTCAGGACGAGGTGCTGGTGATGGGCAGCATGGTGGAGAAGGCCATCGCCAAAGCGCTGGACGCATTGAAGCGTCGAGACTTGGATGACTCTCGCCGCGTCATCCAAGAGGATGACTACATCGACATCAAGCGGTTCGAGATCGAGGACCGCTGTATCACCCTAATCTCCACCCAACAGCCCATGGCCAGGGACATCCGATGGCTTCTGACCATGTTGCATATCAGCGTAGAGCTGGAGCGAATGGGCGACCACGCCGAGGGTATAGCCAAGATCAGCCTAATGATGGGCAACGAGCCCCCATTGAAACCTCTGGTAGACATACCCCGCATGGCGGAGAAAGCCGCCAGTATGCTACACCGTAGCTTGGATGCCCTAGTAAACCGAGACACAGTGGCCGCCCTGCAAGTATGCAACAACGATGATGAGGTGGACAATCTATACGATCAGGTGTACCACGAGCTGCTGCTCTATATGATCAGAGACCCCTCCGTCATCCAGCGGGCTACCTACTTGCTGTGGGTCGCCCACGACCTGGAGCGCATCGCCGATAGGGCCACCAACATCTCCGAACGAGTGGTCTTCCTGGTAACCGGCAAGATGTCAGAGATCAACGTTGGCAAGGGCTAATGGCTTGTGCCAGGGAAATGGCCTCTTGCCCCTTATACGTATCCTTCTCCTAGATCACAGCATGCTCAGGATAAGCGGCTAATGATCTTGTCTGTTCCAAGCTGATCTGCAATCATTCCTAACCGCTCATAGCTAGCTCTGGGACAGATCAGAACCTGCTTACCGACCATAACATGTGTACACCTATTCTCATGTCCAGAAGTGAACCAAAGGCCTCCACTATTCCTCCCTTAAACGCCGTGCCCTCCAGGCCTCGGTTCCATTGGATTACGCCTAAGCTGTATTCCTGACCCCATGGTGCTCGCCGGCAATCAGACGATGCATGTGGATGAGGCCCTGCTGTCTTCGGGCAGAGTTGACCTCCCTGAACGCCTCGTGAGTCAGGAGGCGTTGGGCCATCTCCTTGGTAATTTCGTTGTGCTGTAGCCTGGGGTAGCTCTGATAGAGCTCCAGGCAGCGGCGCCGTAGCTCACCATCGCCTCTTAAAGTGCCCAGGGAGTGAAAAAAGGGTAGAAGCCCATTTACCGCCGTATCTCCTGCCCTGGCCTTGCCAATGAGTGCCCATGGACCCGAACCCTCTCCCTTCACGGTGAGTCCTCTCTCCAGCGGGTGCCAGCTATCTTCCCTCACTAATATCTCGAGCCCTGCTAGTAGCCCGCGTTCCCAGTAGCGGTCCAATAGAAAAGCTACACCTAACAAGCGTCGCCTCGGGTGGTTCTCTGGCCGTATGCGAAAGAGATGCCATCTCGGCACTGCCACCGGTGGCTTTGGATGAGGATTTAGTACCATATCTTTCGCCCCAGAGGCGCCGTTGGGAAGGAAGCCGGCACCTCGAAAAAGAATCCGCCGCAACATCGAGCCCCTCCCTTGGGGAGAGATAGTGCGCAGTCTTCTTCTGAGCTGGGAATAGGGAAGATGTTGGGCCAGATGGAGGAAGGGCTGACGATTCCTGCTGTACCCCATTGCCTCCATGATGGCCTCATACAGCACCTGTTGTGGCTCCTCCTCACGTAGGAATATCGAATAGCTGGCGCTCTTGGCAAGAAAACGCTCATCACCAGCTCTATCCAAGAGCCTGCCTGCTTCCTCGGTATTTGCAGGTTGGTGGTAGCCAAGTTGCTCCAGAAGGTCCCATAGGAAGTTGCTGGCCACCGGGTTAGAGGGCGTCCCAAATAGGGGTGCCAGATTGAGGGTGGGGGCCACGGCACCACCCGGCAGTGTGGTTGTAGAGCCCTGGGCATCCAATACACCGTGAAGCACTACCCCATTGTACCTGGCGTCTTGGCCATGACCATGGCTATCCCACTCCCGCTGTCTAATGTGCAACTCCACATCGCCCCGCAGCAGTCCTACTCCCTCCTCTTCCACAAGGGCGTCCCGAAAGTCGGGACCGGCAGCCGAGCTTAGCCGTCCGGGATAGAGAACTCGGAAGCGACGGCCGTCGACGGAGGTGAAAGGGCCACTACGGGACGCACGGCTCTGCCATAGCCGAGCCAGCAGACTTTCAGGTATTTGCCTATATCGTAAGTCCACGGCACCCTTTGTGGGCAGGATTATCTCATATGGGAGTTTACAGTGTTATACGGATACGTGTAAAAATCAAGATCGAAAAAAGTTCTAAGCTGATAAGAGAGGTTTGTCTCTTAGTTTTCTGAGGGACCAGGTTGTTGGAACTCCTCTGCCTCACTATCCACAGTGTAGTCGAAGGAGGCCCGTTGGGCGATAAGGTTTAGAAGGGTCCTGGAGGGACCACGGGGAGTATAGAGGCCTGTCTCCCACTCACTGACGGTCTGCCCCTGTCGGATGCCCATCTCTTGAGCCAGAGCTCGCTGAGTGAAGCCTAGGGCTTCCTCATGGCTCTCACCATTTTAGAGTTCCACTGCACTGTCCTCTTAGAGCCGCACATCTCCTTACCTTGTTACGACACTTTGAGTTGAAACCTCTCCAGGTGATGACCCATTTCCCGAGTCTCCAGGATTTTTGAAACACACCCTTGGGAAGACGCCTCTCTTGAAAGCGTACAACCTATCATCTGTTAAAGGGGGCCTTGGGCGAAGGTAGAGATTACTGATCCTCCTCCGCATCTTCCTCGTCCCCAAACTTGCGGATAGATGTAGTGACCTCTCCATCGGAGAGGCCTTCAGCCTCCTGCCACTCGGGGGCATATTCCTCGTCTTCTTCTAATTCGCTCTCTATTTGGTATCTAAAGAGGGAATCACGGAGATAGAGGGAGTAATCACCCCTTCCACTGGTGGGGAAGGACGCGACATTGCTCAGGTCGGGATGACGATAGCTCTCCCAGACGATGATGGGACACCTCGGGATAGTTGATCTTGGTAATGGCGGCACCATAGCGGTTGCCCCCCTCCATCAGACGACAGAGGCGTACTCCTAGCTTTGGCTCCACCTGGCCCAAGTATTCGCCATCCCGATTCTCCACCAATAGGCCTTTAGGGCCATTTATCAGGGTCACCTCATCACCCGCTGCCATCTTGGCAAGTACCTCATAGGTCGGCGGCTGCTGAAGCACCATCATCCTAGAACGCCCTCCATTTTCGATGAAGGGGTCAGGGGCTACCGTCTTGGTGGGCTGGGGGAAAGGGGTGTCTTCGTGAAGATGGGAGAGGCGTTCCAGGTTCTTTTTGGCGATAGTGTTGTAAGGGGAGTAGACTAGAGCTCGCTCGAAAGCCTCCCGAGCTTCAGCATATCGCCCCAGTGCCAACAGGGCCTTGCCCAGCCGATTGAGAGCGTCCACATCGTCTGGATACCGATGAAGGATATCCAGGTTAGTCTCGTGAGCCTCGTGCCAGCGGCTCTCTAGGGCCAGGGAGATGGCCCGTCGACTCTTCTCCCTTCGGTTCTTGGTTAGTTCCTCTGCTCGAACCATGTCCATCCAGACGTACCCCCAAATGAGAGGGATAGGATTATTTCAGAGCAGGTACTGCTCCTCTTTCTCACTGTCGGTCAGGCGGCCTTCCCGCACAAGCTTAAGATGCTCCACCATCATGCAACGATCCATCACCACCGCAAGGTCGGACTTCCTGGCTTTACGGGCTGCCTCTGGGTCGACTATGCCCTGCTGCATCCAAATGGATTTTGCTCCTATCTTTATGGCCTCGTCAACCAGTTCTGAGACGTATTTAGAGCAACGAAAGATGTCTACCGAATCCACGGGAAAGGGAATAACCGTAAGGGAGGAGTAGCTTCGCTCTTCCAGCACCTCTGACGCGTTGGGGTTGACGGGCACGATGCGATACCCCTGCTCCTTCATGTACTTTGCCACCCGGTGGCTGTCCCTTTGGGGGTTGGGGGAGAGCCCTACCACCGCGATGACAGAGCTTTCCTTTAGTATGGTCTCAATAACGTCCACTCTGGCTGTCCTAAAGGCTCTTGCCCCTAAAGATTTTGTATAGAATAAATAATGCGTACACTATAACCATAGTCAAGTCAAGGCCCTTTTGGCCTCTGTTTCCGCTAATTCGCTCTTTCTAATCCCTGTCTGCAGCCTGTTCCAGGAGCTTCAGGGCAAGAGCGCAATTGGGGCTAGAGGTGCTAAGGGCCTTTGTGCTCCCTCTCTTCGAGGGTGGGAGGATAGGGGGTGGCAAGGGGGTTGGCTAACCCTCGGTAGCCTCCTCGAAGGAGGTGCCAGCGAATGCGAAGGACATCCTTGACCATTAGCAGGGGATCTTTCAGGGGCCGGACCTTGCTATAGGTCCGGTAGTACCAATCAATAGGCACCTCTTTAATGTAAAGACCTCGCTGGCGGGCCAACATGAGTATCTCCACGTCAAAGGCGAACTGGTGAAGGCGCTGAAAGGAAAAGAGGCGCTGGGCCTCTTCTCCTCGATAGCACTTGAAGCCGCACTGGGTGTCTTTGATTCCGGGAACCGCTAGAAGCCTTACCAGCAGGTTAAAGGCCCGCCCCATCTGATGTCGGCCCCAAGGCTCTCCGATGCGTCTAGCTCCGGCCACATCCCGAGAGCCCACAGCGATATCGTACTCTTCTAGCTGCGGAGGCAGAAAACGAGAGAGCTGCTCAATGGGCATGGAGAGATCGGTATCGCATTGGAAGCGGTACTCCCCTGTGGCGCTCAGCATGCCATTCTTCACCGCCCATCCTTTGCCACGGTGGGGCAGCGCGAGAAGGCGTACCGCTGGCTCTTGGGCCACCACTGCCTGGACCAGTGTGGGTGTGGCGTCGGTGCTACCGTCGTCGGCTACCACCACCTCCCACGAGTAGGACTGAGAGTGAAGATACTCCACCACCTTAGTCAGGCTCTCGGCTATACGAACCTGTTCGTTATAGGCAGGGATAACGAGGGATAGGAACGGGGGACTCACAGGAGGTGATACCTTTCTCTTATTGCTGCTCAAGTTGGAAGGCTTGATGCAGGGCTCGCACCGCCTCGTGTACTTGGGCTTCGCTGACGATACAGGTTATACGTATCTCTGAAGTGGTGATCATCTCAATGTTAATGTTATTCTCCGCTAGGGTGCGGAACATCCGGGCGGCGTAGCCTGGCGCATTCTGCATCCCCGCCCCAATTATGCTAACTTTGCCTAGGGCCGTCTCGGTGGTCAGTCCTCGGGCCCCAACGGCCTTCACCACAAGCTCCACCACCTCCACAGCCCCTTTCATGTCGGTACGGGCTACGGTGAAGCTCACGTCAGAAAGCTGCTCAACGCTGGTGTTCTGCACTATGGTATCCACGCTGATGCCCGCTTCGGCCAAAGGTTCAAAGAGGCTGGCAGCGATGCCTGGGCGGTCGGGCACACCCTGCAAGGTTAGCTTGGCCACGTTGAGGTCATAGGTAATACCTGTGACCTTTATTCTTTCCTCCATACTCTTGGCTCCTCGGTGGATGAGGGTTCCCGGTTTATTAGTGAAGCTGGAGGCCACGTATATAGGTATATTGTACACTGCCCCCAGCTCGATGGAGCGAGGATGCATTTTGGCCCCGTAGGTGGCCAGCTCTAGCATCTCATCGTAATCGATCTCCTTCAGCTTTCGGGCTTGGGGAACCACCCGGGGGTCGGCGGTGTATATGCCCTCCACGTCGGTGTATACCTCGCAGCGTTGGGCTCCTAAGGCCGCGGCCAGGGCCACTGCGGTAACGTCGGAGCCTCCCCGACCCAGAGTGGTGATGTCCATGGTCTCGGTGATCCCCTGAAAGCCTGCCACTATGATCAGCTTACCCGCCTTTAGCTCCTCCCGTACCCTAGCAGTATCCACCCTGGCGATACGGGCCTTGCCGTAGGTGGTGTCGGTCCAGATGCCTGCCTGAAAGCCGCTTAGGCTTATAGCGTCGTACCCCAGAGAGGTGAGGGCCATGGCCAGCAAAGTTGAGGATACCAACTCGCCGGTGGAGAGCAACAGGTCCAGCTCACGGGGGTCAGGGTCGGTAGAAACCCGGCTAGCCAATTTCAGTAGCCGGTCGGTGGTGTCCCCCATGGCCGAAACTACCACCACTACCTCCAGCCCGGACTCCTTGGCCCTGCCGATGCGCGATGCCGCCCGTTTTATACGTTGGGCGTTGACAAGGGACGTACCCCCGTACTTTTGAACGATGAGGGCCAATTCGTGCCTTACCTCATTGGCCTATAATTGGGCCAACCTCATCGCCCTGCGTTCCCTGTTTAGAGATATCCAGGGTATGGGCGCCGAGAGCCGATGGTCTGGTGACTTTGACATCACAGGGAAGTGCCGCCCGTCGGGCCACATCGGCCATCTCGTAGCCTACTGTCATCTCCCGACCACGGGTGAGGGCAAGTATCGTGGGGCCACTGCCAGAGAGGAACACCCCCAGGGCTCCCGCATCCAGAGCGGCACAAAAGAGAAGAGGCATGGCGGGAAACAGCCTCTCGCGGTAAGGCTGGTGTAGTCTGTCCTGAGTGGCCAACCTCAGGTCCTCTACCCGACCTCCTGATAGTGCGTTTACCAATAGGGCAACTCGACTCAAATTATACACTGCATCCTCTCGGCTGACCCGGCGTGGCAGTATCCTTCGCGCCTTTTTCGTAGGAACGGTGACTTGAGGTATCAGAAGGACAACCGACATGTCCTGAGGCAGAGAGACACCAACAGTGTATGACTCCTCCTCGTCCCTAACCACCACCTGAAGGCCCCCCATTAGAGCGGCAGCCACGTTGTCGGGGTGGACTTCAAGATGAACAGCCTCTTTGAGGAGCTGCTGTGTAGTGAAAGGATGCTCACAAAGTACATTGGCAGCCATTAGCCCACCTACGATAGCAGCAGCGCTACTTCCCAAGCCCCGCTTGAGAGGTATGCGGTTGTGACAACTGATTGACAGATGGGGTACCTCCTCACCTACACAGTGAAAAAGATGAACCGCCGCCCGATAGACCAAGTTATCATGGCTGGTGGGTAAATCCGCTGCACCCTCGCCGTTGATAGTAATCTCTGCGTCCTCTGCTACCTCCATGGTAATGGTATTCCATAGGTCTAGGGCCATGCCCAGGCAGTCGAAGCCGGGACCCAGGTTGGCAGTTGTGGCGGGTACTTGGATGGTGACTTGACCCTGTTGCATTTTCTTCTCGAAGATGGGATGTAAGAGGATGGTTTAAGTGAGAGGTCCTACTGACCTTGGTTGCGCTAGTTCTGGTTGTGTACTCCGCTATTCAACAGTGACCGATTTAGCCAAATTTCGAGGCTGGTCCACATCGCAACCTCGGCGTACGGCCACGTAGTACGCCAGTAGTTGTAGAGGCACAGTGGCCAGCAAGGGGGTCAAGAGCTCCGAGCAAGGGGGGATGTAGAGAACATCGTCTACCTGGGAAGCCAATTCATCATCCCCTTCAGTAGCCACCGCAAGCACTACGCCACCCCGCGCTTTGACCTCTTTTATGTTATTGACCATCTTGGAGTAGAGAGAGCACTGGGGAGCCATCGCCACTACGGCCATCTCTCGACCAATAAGGGCGATGGGGCCGTGTTTCATCTCACCGGCCGAGTAGCCTTCCGCATGGATGTAGCTGATCTCCTTCATCTTTAGAGCTCCCTCAGCGGCAATAGGGTAGGTTATGCCGCGGCCGAGGTAGAGCATATGCTGGTAGGATGAAACCCTCCGTGCCAGCTTTTTGAAATGGCTGTGATCGGAGATGACTTGGCCCAGCAGGTATGGTAGCCGTGAAAGCTCCCTTACCATTTGGGATACCTGGCTCTTGCTTACAGTGCTCCGTATTTGCCCGAGATAGACAGCCAACAAGAACAGGATGGTGAGGGAAGCGATGAAGGTCTTGGTGCTCGCTACCCCTACCTCTAGTCCCGACTTCATGTAGAGGGCATATTCCGCCACGCGGGTGGCCTGACTTCCCTCTATGTTGCAGATTGTAAAGAGCCTCCCGCCCTTCTCCTGCACCTCTTTCATGGCCGCTAGAGTGTCGGCGGTCTCTCCCGACTGACCTATCGAAATGACCAGTGTATTTCTGTCTATGGAGAGGTTTCTATAGCGGAACTCGGAGGAGCTCTCCGCCTCGGCGGGGATACCTGCTATCTGCTCTATCATGGATCTGCCCATCATGGCGGCATGCAGGCTAGTTCCGCACCCTACAAGAATCACCCGCTTAAGGGCCTGCACTTCGGTGAGAGTGAGGGGGAAATCCTCCAGAACCACCTCTCCATCATCGAAGTTCACTCGGCCGCGCAGGGCGCTGGAGACAGCTTGAGGTTGCTCCATGATCTCCTTTAGCATGAAGTGAGGGTACCCCTCTTTGCTGACTGTGCCACCTTCTAGAGAGACCAATTGGGGCTTTTTGACGACTCGTCGTCCATTGGAGGAAACGATGCGTATCTTGTCCCGGGTGACTATGGCGATCTCTTTATCGTCCAGGAAGTTGACCGGGCTTGTCAGAGGAAACACCGCCGGCAGGTCGCTAGCCAGGATGGACTCTCCAGCCTCGTGGGCCACTATGATTCCTCCGGCATTACCCAGGCGTAGGGCTAACAGCTTTTGAGGTTCGCCCTGCCAGGCGGCTACGATGGCCTGAGCGCCCTGGAGCAGGGAGGTCAGTCGAAAAAAGGCCTGCTCCAAAGGCTGGCCCTGTCGCAGCTCCTCCTCCAGCAGATGGGGGATGACTTCGCTGTCGGTGTCCGAGGTGAAGGTGTGCCCCCGGGCCAAGAGCTCTCTTTTAAGTTCCAAATAGTTCTCTACTATGCCATTGTGCACCACCGCCACCTGGTCAACACAGTCAGTGTGAGGATGAGCGTTGGCATAGCTGGGGGGTCCGTGGGTGGCCCAGCGGGTGTGACCCAACCCTAGATTGCCTTGAGGGTAACCATTTTTGAGGTAGGGGCTCAGCTCTCGTACCTTGCCGACCGATTTGCGGAACTCCAG
Source organism: Dehalococcoidia bacterium (assembly GCA_965248115.1). GTDB lineage: Bacteria > Chloroflexota > Dehalococcoidia > Lucifugimonadales > CBDFII01 > CBDFII01. Next base: position 69,622 of record CBDFII010000004.1, on the reverse strand, counting down.
TCGGCCCGAGGTAGAAAGGACAGCAATGCCAACACTGTCGTAGCCCCTATATTCCAGGCGTTCCAGTCCACCCAAAATTACAGGCCAAGCATCACGGTGTCCCGCGTATCCTACTATGCCACACATACAAGCTCTCCGAAGTCAGTCATTCCCTCTCTTGGGAAAGGAGTACTCTATAGGTGCCACTTGTAAGAATTTGTCAAACCCTCCGAGGGGGCGAGTTTAACTATCGCCAACCGCGGAACCATTATTCCCTTATCGGATTTTGTCCAATGTCGCAACAAGCCAAACAGTAGTATATTTACTAGCGGTAATGGGTGTCAACGTAAAGAGTAGACAGCAAAGGCAGAGATAGCATGTAGTGGGGCTAAACACTTATAATCGCCTGAGGCTGGGGCGCTTGCTCCCAGGGCGAAAGGAATGCTCTCAGGAGGCGATGGAGTTTGAATGATGTCATCGTTATAGGAGCAGGGCCAGCGGGCAATAGCGCTGCACGTCACCTAGCCCAGTTGGGTTACGATGTAACTGTGATCGATCGGGGGGAGCGTATTGGCGACAAGTTGTGCACCGGCATTGTAGGCCGCGAGTGTGTCCGGCGCTACCCGGCGGATGAATCGTTGATATACCGGGATGCCCGCAGCGCCCGCTTCATTGCCCCCTCTGGAGAAGAGCTTGAGCTAGTTCGTGAGGAGTCGCAGGCCTTCGTGCTGAACCGGGTGGGCTATGTCGCCTCTTTCGCTCAAGAGGCAAAGAAGGCGGGTGCCTCCTACCTTTTAGGAGAACGAGTTACAGACCTCTCCTTCGCCGATGACCACGTACAAGTGTGTCTTGCCCCCCAATCCCCCCCTCGTACCCTTATGACGAAGGCTGTGGTGGTGGCCAGTGGCTTCGGCACTCCTCTGACCAATGGGCTGGGGATGGGGACGATGGGCGACTATGTCACAGGTATTCAGGCCGAAGTGATGGCCCCAGGAGTGGACCAGGTTCATGCCTACTTCGGGCGGGAGGTGGCTCCGGGCTTCTTTGCCTGGCTGGTACCCACCCACGGAGAGCAGGCTCTGGTGGGGTTGCTGGCCCGCCGCCATGCCCACCTCTGTATGGAGAGTTTTATGGAGCGGCTAATGAGGGAGGGTACGGTTGCCAGCGTTATTAAAGAGCCTCGGCAGTGGGGCATACCCTTGAAACACCTCTCTCGTACCTTTGGTGAGAGGGTGGTGGTGGTAGGAGACGCTGCAGGGCAGGTAAAGCCTACCACCGGTGGGGGAATCTATTATTCGTTGTTGGCAGGGGAGTTGGCTGCTGAGACCCTCCACCAGGGATTCGTCCAGAAGAACCTTTCAGCCTCCCGTCTGAGCCACTATGAGAATCGGTGGAAAAAGCTGATGGGCCGGGAGATGGAGGTGGGCTCCTCAGCACGAAGGATGTTCGAGGTCTTAGGTGACTCGCAGATGGATCGAATCATGCGAACAGTGAAGGAACGAGAGCTTCATATAGAGATCCTGGCCTCCCCAGAGCTTTCCTTCGACTGGCACAGCCGCTTCATCTTGAGGGCCCTGACGCACCCGGTGTTTGGGAGTTTTATCAGGCACCTCAGCCCGATGCTGGCCGCTCTTCTCTTTCGCATCAAGGGTCGGTGATATCCTGTAATGGGGACGATGACACCAAAGCCTACCTGGGCAGTGACTAGCTCATGTCATCGGATGTCACCTGCCTCTTTTTCCCCAGCACGACGTATACGGGATCGCCCATTGGGGAGCGACGGGGGCTTATATCCGAGGGAGTAATATTCTCGAAGTTTCCAGCATAGTGAAAGTAAGACATCACTAGACGCGTCCTCTCCTGGTCGTTGGAGGCCTGCCAAATGCGGACCGCTTTGGTGGGGAACATCCGGTTGGAGAAGATCACCGCCAGCAAGCCTCCCGTCTTGAGGATGCGGTTCACCTCAATGAAGGTCTCAAGGGGGCGTGTAAGATACTGTACTGAGACAGTAATCACAACAGCGTCAAATGAGGAGGCGTCGAAGGGCAGGAGAGGTTCCCGGTTAAGGTCGTGGATCACGTATTTATTCAGGTCCTGGTTCTCCTGCATCTCCACCGCGTTAAGGCCCAGCCCCACCATGAGCTTCTTGGGATGGTCCTTTGGCCAGTGGGACCTCCAGCTACTCATCAGGTCTAGGATGACGGCATGGGGTGGGATGGCCTCTCGGAAAAACTCGCCGATGGCGGCAATGGCACCGTTATCGATGTGCACCACCAGCCTGGGCTCTTTGTAGAAAGCACCGTCATCATTTCCATCTATACGCTCGAAATGGATGGGGAGGAAGGGAGACTCTTCGACCATGGTGTGCCTCGCAGGAAATGAGTCATCAATGGTTAGATTTTACCATTCAGGATGAGTAATAGGTTGGCCTCTTCATGTAGGACGGCAAGTCAGGTGACATCAGGGTCAGGGGGCGGCGATGAGATGACTTCCGCTGACTATTGCCAGTGACCTCTCCTTCCGCTAGAGTGTGTGTAGTCCAGTTTCATAGCGATGTCATGCTAATGGAGGAATTTAAAACATACCTACTTCGTCTGAAGACCAGGGAGGTTCACAAATGCTTAGGTCGACCAATGCCAACCTGGGGACTGACGATAAGGCGCCAGTCGAGAGGCATTAATAAGGCTAGGTGAAAGGAGGAGCAACACTATGTATAAGGTCGGACACATTCATCTCAAAGCTCCTGATCCCAGAGCCACCGCCCAGTGGTACGCTAAAAACTTCGAGGCCCGTATCGAAGGAGAGGGCGAGGGGCTGGGTGACGCCATTACCGTCCATTTGGATATAGGGGGCACCCACATTAACATCAGCGGCGCCCCCGCCGGCCAGACCCTCCCTAAAGGAACCGTAGATTATCACTTCGGATTGGATCACTTCGGATTGATGACCGACGACATAGTCGGGGATGTGGAGCGTCTCCAGAAGCAGGGTGTGAAGGTGCTGGTGCCGGTAAGCAAGGGCACCGCCAAGGGGAGCCTCTACTCCTACATTAAGGGCCCTGACGACGTGCTAATTGAGCTGGTGCAGGTGAAGGGATAAGAGTCGGATTATGAGGGAGTGTTACCTCCTCTCCCTTGTCCTGCTTCATGGAGACGCCCCTATCACATGCCACTTGGAGCGTCCTTCCGTACATGGTGGGCCTGTCGAACAATAAGCGGAATTACGTGGATGCTTGCCTGAGCTTCTCTATGGGTACTTGGCTATTTTCAAGCGGTTCCCCTTTGTTCCGAGGTATATCTAGTATGGTAGTATACGCTGGCAGAGAACGCCCTTGCCTAACCATGAAGGTCATATGCCCCAGAGCCGACTAGCACTGCGTCAACTACCCCTGCTGGATGGGGAGCGGGTAGAACAGCTCTTCTCGCCTAGGGAAGGATCGCTTCTCTCCGTGCCAGCCGATGGAGCCCTTTTGGTTCTCACCAATCTGCGGCTGGTGTCTTTCCGGGAGGATGAAGGAGTACGAGAGACCACTATGGCCCCTCTGGAAGAGATAAGAGGGGTATCGGTGAAAACCATGGGTCGAAATCCGAAGAACCTCTACCAGGGGGTAGCACTGGTGCTGGTGGGCATCGTGAGCTACTTCATCGTGGGGTACTTGCTCGATCAGCCAGGCCTCCCCCTCATCGCACTGGCAGTGGGTACCGCCATAGTCTTTGTGGGTTTCCTCTTTCTAACCCGGTACCTCTTCTGGCAAGAGGTGGGAAGCATCGTGTTTCAAGGAGGACGGTACAGCTGGGAGCTGACTTTTCCTTATATCGGCAACAAGGCCTACCATGATAGCTACCGGGTGGCGGACCGTTTCATTCAGCTTAAACTGGGCACCACCACTCCCAGACCTCTTCAGAAGGCTTGATCTTAATCCGCCAGGGAAAGAGCCGGGTCCACATCCAGGTCTAGGCTGCTCTCAGCTCCTCTTTGGAGATGGAAAAAGCCACAGGCAGCGATCATGGCCCCGTTATCGGTACAGAGCACCGGAGGAGGCAGCAGCACGGGGAGGTTAGAACGGCGGACTATCTCGTGCCTCAACAGGGCATTGGCTATGACTCCACCTCCAAGAACCACCCCCCTGGCACTATGTTCGCGAGCAGCCTCCAGGGTTTTGGTCACCAGCACGTCCACCACCGACTCCTGAAAAGCGGCAGCCAGCTCCCGTTTAGGTGCCTCGTCAATCTCATCGGTGGGAGGATAGATCCCCTTGTCCTGCGCACGATGGAGTAGCGCCGTTTTAAGACCACTGAAACTAAAGTCCTGGCTCCCCTTTAGCCAGGCTCTGGGCAACTGCTCCTCCCCCCGGGCACCCTGAGCCAGGGCCTGGATGTGTGGCCCACCGGGAAAGCCTTGACCCAGAATGCGAGCCGCCTTGTCGAAGGCCTCCCCTGCGGCATCGTCCCTGGTGCGGCCCAACATCCGATACCTGCTATGGCCCTCCATTAGCACCAGGTCGGTGTGGCCACCCGAGGCAATAAGGCACATCAAGGGGAAGCCCGGCCACCGATCCGGGGGCTCATCATCACCTTGTGCCTCCCGTCCGCTGGCTATAGCGTCTTTTTCTGACACACCCACCCCCGGGTCGGATGAAACAAGCCAGACAGCATAGATGTGACCCTCAAGATGGTTTATCCCCAACAAGGGAATCCCTAAGGAGAGGGCCAGGGCCTTGGCAGCATTCAGCCCTACCAGCAAGGAGCCCGCCAGCCCCGGGCCCATGGTTGCCGCAACCGCCGCTAGCTCCTTCAACCTCACTCCCGACTGGTCAAGGGCACGCTGGATGGTGGGCACTATCTCTAGCACATGCTGGCGGGAGGCCACCTCCGGCACTACCCCACCATATCTGGCGTGGAGCTCCACCTGGGAGGCGATGACATTGGAAAGAAGCCTACGGCCATCCTCCACCACTGCGGCAGCGGTCTCATCGCAGGAGGTCTCTATACCAAGAATCTTTACTCCCATTCCTCTTGCATCCTAAGGGTTAGGTAGATCAGCGTCAATAATGTACTTTGACGCTAAAATATGCCCAATGTTAAGATAAGTTCAAATCCATCCTACCCACGGCAGGAGAATCGTACTCCAATGGACGGAAGTCACATAATCTGGGTTATCCTCCTCATAGCGGCTATGCTGCTTTCGGCTTTCTTCTCCGCGTCCGAGGCTGCGTTTCTATCGCTGCAGCGAAGCAAGCTGGCCACCTTTGTCCAACAAGGCGCCAAGGGAGCTGACAGCGTGGCACGCATCGTCGGCCGCCCCGAGAAGCTGCTCCCCACCGTCCTTACAGGAAACAATCTGGTTAACGTGGCCGCTGCCGCCCTAGGCACGGTCCTGGCAGCCTCCTTCCTAAGCTCCAACTGGGCAGTCGTAGCCTCCACTGGAGGGGTCACGATCCTGCTCCTCCTCTTTAGTGAGACCCTGCCCAAGACCATAGCGGCCAAACGTGCCGAGCGGGTTGCTATGTTTGTAGTTCGCCCCATCCAGGTGACAGAGACACTGTTCTTCCCCGTGGTCTGGCTGCTGGAAAGGTTTAGCAGCACCATGGCGCGGCTATTCGGTGTGTCTGGCGCTACCATGGTCACTGAGGAAGAGATACTCTCGCTGATAGATATAGCCCAGAGGGAAGGGGTGGTAGAGAAGTCCGAGGCGGAGCTGCTGGAGAAGGTATTCCATTTCGGCGACCTCCAGGTGCGGGAGATCATGACACCTCGCCCAGAGATACTATGCGTGGAAATGGACACTTCGCTGAGAGAGTTCCTCAACATCTACCTGGAGCAGTCCCATACTCGCTTCCCTGTGTTCGAGGACAGCGTAGACAACGTCATAGGCATCCTATCAATCAAGGATGTGGTGACAGCCTTGGCAAAAGGGGAGTTGAAAGACACCCATAAAGTAACTCCCCTTCTGAGACCAACCTACTTTGTGCCCGAGACCAAGAGGGTGAGCAGCCTATTCTCTGAGTTACGGGAGATGGGGCAGCAGATGGCTATGATGGTGGACGAGTATGGAGGCATCGCGGGCCTGGTGACTATGAAAGAGCTCTTGGAAGTGATCGTCGGGCCAGTGGCGGAGGAGGGCCAGCCTTTGGAGGAGCAGTACGAGAGCATGGGGGAGAACATCTATCACGTGGACGGAGATATGGGCATTCAAGAGATCAATGAGGAGCTTGCCATGAAACTTCCTCAGGGTGATTATCAGACGGTGGCGGGTTTCCTCCTGGACCGCCTGGGCCGCATTCCTAGAGAGGGAGATTATGTCCATCACGGGGACCTTAGGGTCACTGTGCAGGAGATGAGGGGGGTAAAAATAGAGCGGGTGGAGCTAGTGCGACAGGACCGGGAGGGGCCAAGGGAGACAACATGAGGGCCATCTTAGTGAGACACGGCGAGACTGCCTGGAACGTAGAAGGCCGCTTCCTGGGCCAGGATGAGGTGAGGCTAAGCCGCCGAGGAGTCACCCAGTCCCGTAGGGTAGCCAAAGCCCTTGGTGCCCTAAGCCCTGTCGCTCTCTACTCCAGCCCACTGGCACGTACCATGGACACTGCCTCCGAACTATCCCACCACCTCGGCCTGCCAATAGTTCAGGTCGACGGCCTTATGGAGATCAACCTTGGAGAGCTGGACGGCATCGATGGACAACAGATGCAGGACCGCTATCCCCACATCTTAGCGGTGTGGCACCGTAGCCCGTCAGAAGTGGTCTTTCCAGGGGGTGAGTCGCTGCCCCAACTTCAGGAGCGGGTTTGGAAGGCCATCGAGGAGATGGAACTAGCCCACCAGGACGATGTCGTCGTCGTGGTGTCTCACAACTTCGCCATCCGCACCATCATTCTCCGGCTGCTGGACATCTCCCTTTCCAAGTTCCACCGAGTGGAACTAGACCTGGGCTCCATAAGCATTATGGAGCTTAAGAATGGTGAACGCCGGTTGGTCAGCCTCAACGAGCGCTTCCATCTTCTCCGGGGTCGGAAGGGAATATGAGCAAGCAAGCCCCAACCTTCCGTGATAGAGTCAAACTGCCTGGAGAAGTACCCCTTTACAATCAGAGAAGATACCAAAGGATCAGTTGAAGCAAAGGTCAGATAGGGTTGAGGCCGAGGTAAGGGCCTCCTTGCAGCGCGTCGGCTACGCTGGACGAGACCTTCTTTTAGTGGTGGCTGTCTCCGGCGGCCCCGATTCGGTGGCCCTTCTTCATGCTCTGGTCACCCTCCAGGGCCCCTTATGCTTGCGCCTCCACGTAGCGCACCTCAACCACGATTTTCGCGGGGAGGAGGCCGATGAGGACGCCCGTTTCGTAGCCCAAATGGCCCAAAGCCTTGCTCTGCCTGCCACTGTAGAGAAGGCCGACCCAGAGGCACACCAGCGGGAGCAGAGTATCTCCTCCTTCGAGGAGGCATCGCGTCAACTCCGCTATGACTTCCTAGCTACGGTGGCACAGAGACATCACGCCGCAGCCGTGGCCCTGGCCCACACCGCCGACGACCAGGCAGAAACGGTGTTGATGCACATCCTCCGGGGCAGCGGCCTTCCCGGTCTGAGGGGAATGAAAGAGCTTGCCAATTGGCCCAGCCCTGAGAATGGAAGCCAGGTTGTCCTGCTGAGGCCCCTACTAGATGTGACCAAGAAGGAGACTCGGGACTATTGCCAACAGAGGAATATCTCCTTCAGGGACGACACAACCAACCTGTCTATGCGCTTCACCCGCAACCGCATACGTCACAACCTGTTGCCGATGTTGAGGGAGTACAACCCCATGATTAGCCAGGCCCTACTGCGATTGGCTCAAAACGTCAGCCAGGAGGACGACTACTTAGAAACTGAGCTAGCCAGGGTATGGGATTCACTGGCGCGAGTAGAGGGAGATCAGGTAGCCCTAGACCGCAATGCCTTAGCCAGCCTCCATCCCCTGATCCAGTCCCTTGTGCTCAGGAGGGCTTACCAGGCGCTGACCGGAGATACCAGAAGGCTCCACCACACCCATCTGGAGGCGATGGTGAAGCATATAGGAGCGCCACCGGGAAAGCTGATTGAACTTCCCAGGGGACTCCGGCTGCTCTCAACTTACGAAGGGCTTCTGCTAGGTCGCTACTCCTGCTCCCCGTGTCCCTACCCACCTCTAACGGGTCAGTATCCCCTGACACTACCGACGTCAGAAGCCACCCACTCTAGAGAGGAAAAGGCCACTGACCTTCCCGGGTGGCACATCAGCGTGCAGATGGACACCCCCCCGCTTGAGGCTCTGGGCAACGATCCGCAAACAGGCTGGTTCAATATCTCTGTTTTGAGAGAGGATGCGTGGGTTCGAACCCGCCTCCCCGGGGACCGCTTCCAGCCGTCGGGTATGGCTGGCACCAAAAAGCTTCAGGACTTTCTGGTGGATACAAAAGTGCCGCGACATTGGCGGGAGCGAATTCCTCTGGTGGTCTGCCAGAGGGGCATCGCCTGGGTGGTGGGCTACCGAGTAGCGGAATGGGCCAAATATAATGGTGGTGGGGAAGCCATTAAGATCAGCTTTCACCCCACGGTATAATACTTATGCCACCCATTATCATCCCGTTCCAACGAAAGCAACTTAAGCGTCGCTAAACCCCCCACAAGTGCATTCAGGAGCTTATCCGAAAATTCGTCTCCGGGGAAGCGCAGAGGGATCTGATCCCCCTCTGGTGCAGGTCTGCAGCCAGTCCTGAGCTTGTCGAAGGAGGGACACAGGTCTGCCTTAAGCCTGTCGAAGAAGGGTGAGAGTTCTTGAGGATAGCCTTCGTTGCTGTATGAAGGCGAAGGAAACGTCACTATAACCCTCAACGAATGGATTCAGCCAACAAAGGAGGGAAGGAGCACCATGAAGGTGTACTGGAAGGAACGCAGAGCGGGACTATCCCTGGTGGTCACCGATGAAGCGGGGGAGGAGATGGAGGTAGGAGGCATTCGCCGCACACCGCGCGGTTACGATGGCTTCGCCAAAGCCATCACCTACGACCCTGGCCGCGCCCAAAAAGGATTTCCCACCATTGAAGATGCCAGGGCCTTCGTGGAGTCCTTCCACCCATGGGATATTTACGGAGGCGCTGAGGACCTGGAGGTGGAGCCGGACGTGCTAGCGGCTAGCGGACAAGACCCCCCAGCGATAACCACCGAGCCTAAAGAGACCCCAGGGGATAGAATCGAGATTGACTCTCCATCGGTAGCTAGCGAGCCAGTAGAGGCCACCGTGGAGGGGAAGGAAACAGGGCAAAAGCTCTGGTGGCAGTTCTGGAAGAGGAGGTAGATAATCCTCCTGAAGGGCTCAACAGGCGATGGTTGCCCGGGCAACAGCCACCTTCTGCTCCAGCTAGTTGGTGCCCATAACCCCGCACTCCACCAGTCGCCCGCCCCTCTTCTCCCACTTGTCCGTCACCCAGCAGGTAAACGCAACAATATCTCCAGGGATAATGGGCTCGGTGGCTCTCATCTCCGGACACCTGCCAAGAAGCTCCAAAAGGGCCATTCTGCCTTCCGCTTTGGGCGCACGGAGGTGAATCCGTTAGTCGCCTTTTGCCGTCACCATGGGGCTCCGCAGAGTCGACCTTTCTGTCACTTATTTCTGGACATGCTCCATGACAGACTGGATTGTGTGTTCAACCTACTCACTTTGTAGGCTTAGCCCGAATCGACCGAAGGACGGCCTTGGGGACAGCCCTTGAAGAAGCGAGCGGGTGCTCCTCTGAATCTGGGATAATGGTTTTGGAACAGAAACCCGCCCGGAAACAAGGAGCACCCAATAGATGCTGCCACAGAACAAACCCGACCGTATCCGCATCCTCTTTGACGACCATCGCCTGGTGGCCAATGCCGGCCTGCTCCTGCCGGCCACCCTAGCCCGGCACCTGGGCCTGCGGGAACTCGTCGACCATCACCTTGACCTCGGCGGAGCGCCGGGACGGGCGAACACTGGGGACAAGATGCTGACGCTGGTCGCTTCCGCGCTGGCAGGCGGCGACTGCATCGACGACGCCGATGCGCTGCGCGCTGGTGGGACGGTCGGTGTTCTAGGCTGCGTGGTCAAGGCGCCATCCACCCTGGGGACCTTCCTGCGCAGCTTCCGGTGGGGGCATGTCCGTCAACTCGACCGCGTGAGCCGCCAGTTGTTGGCCCGGGCCTGGGCCGCTGGGGCCGGACCCGGCGACTCGCCCCTGACCATCGACCTGGACTCGACCATCTGCGAGACTTATGGACTGGCCAAGGAGGGAGCGCGCCACCACGGCTATACCGGCGCCCGCGGCTATCACCCGCTGCTGGCCATTGCCGCCGGCACCGGCGAGGTGCTGATGTCCCGGCTGCACGAGGGCCGGGCCAACACCGCCCGTGGCGCCGCCCACTTCCTGCGTGAGACGGTGGGGCGGGTGCGCTACGGCGGGGCCAGGGGACAACTCACGGTGCGGGCCGACAGCGGCTTCTACGCCCACACTGTCGTTGCCGCCTGCCGGGAAATGGATGTCCGCTTCTCTATCACCATCCGCCAGCGCGCCAGCCTGCGGGACCTGATCGAGGCGATACCAGAGGAGGACTGGACTCCCATTCCCTACTGGATGGACGGCGCCGCCGATGTCGCCGAGACGACTTACACCCCGTTCCAGGCCAAGCCGGAAGCCGCGCCGGTGCGGCTCATTGTCCGGCGGGTGAAGCCGACGCCCGGTTCCCAGCTCGCCCTCTTCGCCAGATACAGCTATCACGCCTTCATCACCGACCGCGATGGGGAGACGCTGGAACTGGAGGCCGATCATCGCCGCCACGCCGAGGTCGAGAACGCCATACGCGACCTCAAGTACGGCGCGGATTGGTCTGGGCGAGCGGACCGTGATCACCAAGACCCTCAGGCAGCGGGTCTTCGCTCTGGTGGGACGGATCACCCGCTCGGCGCGCCGCCTCACTTTGCATCTCCCCCGGCGCTGGCCTTGGGAAACCCAGTTCAGTCGCGCCTTGGCCCGGCTGCAAGCCATTCCGTTCCCGGCCTGACGGCCAACCTGCAACTGACCCAACGTCCCCGCAATCTCGCGCCACCCCGGTCGCGAGAGTCCCCTGCTGCGTATCCTCTCGCCATCCCGCGCATCGCAACTCCCGCATAGGGCCTTAGGGGCCCTGTGCGGCGACTCAAGACCGTCCGCCGGCCTCCCATCTACCCCAAGACCCCAGGCCATCTCCCCTGTAGCTCCCTCACCCACCCCCTTCCGCTGTCCTCACGCCGTCCATCGGTGTCCTTCGGTGGATTCGGGCTTAGGAGATAGCGATGAAATCGTATGGCTCTACCATGGCAAGCCCCCTTAAACGAACAGCTGCCTTTGGCGTGCCGACCCTCAGTAGACTGGTAGAGGCCTGTCTGGCGTTAAAAAGATACCGTCTGACCCTCTTATTTGTTGTCACCGCACTGATCGTCATAGCAACCGCCGCCATCGTAGTCAACCGCGTCATCGGCGACCTCGCAGAGCGCAACCTGATTAGGATTGCCGAGGAGAACACAGCCCGAGATGCGTTTCATATGGAGGCTATGATGAGAAGGATGGGACCTACGGGAGGCCAAAATACGATGCCCGGCATGCCATCCGGCGGCAATGGCATGAGGGAGATGCAACAGTCCATACCATTGACCCTGGAGTCCCTGGCAGGCCCCGAGGGGTTACCGAGTACCTATCCCATGCTAATAGAGGGGCTGAACGTCGTCAAAATCATCCTATTCGATACCAATGGACACGGCATTTGGAGTACTGATTTGGCGAACCTTGACAAGACCAAAACCAAACGAAAGGGTTCAAGTTACTGGAAGGCTAACGGAGGTGAGGTTGCCTCCAAGTTTGTGCGCGATAAGAAAATCACAGATTTGGACGGAGTGAGACGCCACATAGATATCGTAGAAACGTATCTACCCTTGCGAGATACTCCCGCAGGCCAAATGATAGGCGTTTTGGAGATCTACAGGGATGTAGCTGACGATATTGCCATTCAGGTTGAGGACGCCAAGGGGACAGTCCTAAGCACCACTATTGCCACCATGGGTGGGCTTTTTCTGGTGCTCGCTGGCTTTATTGTGGTGGCAGACGTAAACATATCTCGGTCCAGAAGGCGTGAGGTGGCTCTGGTGGAGAGCCAGCTAGATGAGCGGAAGCGTTCGGAAAAGACACTGGCAACACAGGCCCAGGAGTTGGCCCGCTCCAATGAGGAGCTACAACAGTTCGCTTACGTTGCCTCCCATGACCTACAGGAGCCGCTGCGCATGGTGACCAGCTACACCCAGCTCCTGGCAAAGCGCTACAAGGGCCAACTGGACTCCGATGCCGACGAGTTTATCGCATACTCCGTTGACGGGGCCACCCGAATGCAGAAGCTGATTAGCGACCTGCTGGCCTATTCCCGGGTAGGGACACAGGGAGAAGAGTTTGTGACAACCGACAGCCAAGCCATTCTTGAACGCACCTTGGCCAATTTGCAGGCAGCAATGGATGATAGTGGCGTGAAGGTGACTCACGACCCTATGCCCACCATAACAGCCGATGCCTCCCAACTGGGCCAGCTCTTTCAGAACCTCATCGGTAACGCCCTTAAGTACCGCAGCGATAGGCCTCCTGAGGTCCACATCGGGGCAGAACAGAGAGATGGTAGGTGGCTGTTCTCAGTGCGCGACAACGGCATAGGCATTCCTCCAGAGCACGCCGATCGAATCTTCGTCATCTTCCAGCGGCTACACAGCAAAGGAGAGTATCCCGGCACTGGCATCGGCCTGGCTATCTGCAACAAGATCGTGGAACGCCATGGCGGGCGCATATGGGTGGAGTCGGAGCCAGGGAAGGGTGCCAGCTTTTACTTCACACTGCCAATGAAAGAGGCAACTGACCATGAATAGTACGGACTTCTGCAGGCCGGTTGAGATCCTTTTTGTGGAAGACAACCCCGGCGACGTACGTCTGACTCAGGAGGCTTTAAAAGAGGCTAAGGTGCTCAACAACCTGAGCGTGGTGAACGATGGAGAAGAGGCCATGACTTTCCTTCGTCGCCAAGAAAACTACGTCTCTGTGCCACGTCCCGACCTCATCCTGCTGGACCTGAACCTGCCGAAGAAGGACGGACGAGAGGTGCTGGCGGAGATCAAGTCCGATGAACGGTTGAGACGAATCCCCGTCGTGATCCTGACCACCTCCAGCGCCGAACAGGACATCCTCAAAACCTATGACCTTCATGCCAACTGCTATATCACCAAGCCGGTGGACATGGACCAGTTCATCACGGTAGCGAAGGCGATCGAGGAGTTCTGGTTCACCATGGTGAAGCTACCGCAGGAGTAAAGAGAGGCTATGGCACAGGAACTCATCAAGGTCCTGCTAGTTGAGGACAACCCTGGAGATGCTCGGCTACTGCAATCTAGCTTAGCCGATGCGAAACTCAGCCAGTTCGAGCTCACTCACGTCCAACGCCTCGCTGAGGCACTGAATTGTCTGCGTGGGGAGTCTTATGACGTGGTCCTCTTGGACCTCGGTCTGCCCGATAGCCACGGCCTTGACACTCTGTTGCTGGCACGGGCTCAGACATCTGAGATTCCCATTGTGGTGCTGAGCGGACTCGACGATGAGGCCCTCGCAGTAAAGACAGTACAGGAGGGTGCTCAGGACTACCTAATCAAGGGCCAAGGAGATAGCAGCCTATTGGTGCGCTCCATACGATATGCCATTGAGCGCAAGCGAGCGGAAAACGCCCTCATCAGTTCGAAAACTCAGCTTAATGCGGTGTTGTGACCTGACCCCCAAGAAATAGTCCAGTTGATATGAGAGACTGGGCAAGAAAGGGGGCAGAGAATGCCAAGGAAACAGCGCAGTGTTGAGGAGATCATAGGGAAGCTTCGGGAAGCGGAGGTGGCCTTAGTGCAAGGGGAGACATTAGGTCAGGCTTGCCGGCGGATAGGTGTATCGGGCCACACGTTTTATCGTTGGCGGCGGGAGTACGGCGGACTTAAAGTGGACCAGGCGAAGCGATTGCGTGATATGGAAGGGGAGAACGCCCGTCTCAGGCGTGCGGTGGCCGACCTGACGGTAGATAACCAGATCCTGAAGGAGGCAGCACGGGGAAACTTCTGAGCCCGGCCCGCCGAAGGCGATGCGTGGAATTGGTACAGGAGTGGTATGGCATCTCCGAACGGCGCGCCTGCCGGGCGCTTTCGCAACCCCGGGCTACACAGAGGTACTCTGTAACAATAGCCGATGACGAGGAGGCCCTCACGAGGGCGTTGGTGCAGTTGGCCAGCCGGTACGGACGTTATGGGTACCGCCGGGTGAGTGCCCTGCTGCGACGTGATGGGTGGCGAGTGAACCACAAGCGGGAGGAGCGGATCTGGCGGCTGGAAGGGCTCAAGGTCCCGGCCAAGCAGCCCAAGCGGGGACGGCTCTGGTTTACCGACGGCTCCTGTGTGCGCCTCAGGCCACAACGACAGAACCACGTGTGGGCCTACGACTTTGTGGCTCTTCGTACCCGTGATGGCAGACCTGTTCGTCTCCTCACGGTGGTGGATGAGTATACCAGGGAATGTCTGGCCATCGAGGTTGGGCGTTCGTTACGCTCACCCCACATCATTGAGTGCCTGGGAAACCTCATGGTGGAGCACGGTGTGCCGGAGCATCTCCGTTCAGATAACGGCCCTGAGTTCACTGCCAGGGCTGTCCGTTCATGGCTACAGAGAGTGGGGGTTCAGACCCTCTTCATCACACCAGGGAGCCCGTGGGAGAACGGATACGTGGAGAGCTTCAATGGCAAGCTGCGGGATGAGCTCTTGGATCGGGAGGTCTTCGATACTCTCTGGGAGGTGCAGGTCCTCACGGAGCAATGGCGACACGAATACAACCATGTGGTGCGCCCTCACAGCGCCTTGAACTACCGACCACCTGCTCCCGAGGCCGCAAGGCCCACCTTCTCAGTTCCAGGGGCTACCAGTGTCTCATAACCTGTGGTACAACTATCGGGGGCAGGTCAGCGTTAACCACTACGTACTACGCCAAAGACGTGGTTTTCACATTCGGGCCTTCTGGTCAAGAAGGGGAGTTTGAGACCTTAAGCGGCATCGCTGAAGTATTGGCGGATGACGTCGAGACTATCGCCGGTAATGCCCAAATCACCCTATCTAATATGAGTGAAGAAGAGAACACGGCAAAGGGCAAGTTCTCCTTCACGGACGATGAGTTTAAAGAGTTTGGGATAGGCGCCGCCACAGGCACCTTCGAGGCCGTAGTGGAGGAAGGCAAAATAAAGAGCATCACGGCCACCATTGACGAGGAGACCCTTCAGAAGCTGGAACAGCTCTTTGGGGGATCCCCTGGGCCTCCTCCGTCAGCGGCGGTATCGGTAATCGCAAAGTTCGATCCTTCGGCGAACGAAATGCCCGAAGCCCTGACTGTAGATCAACAAGGGAATATCTACGTTGGGATGGCCTTTACAGGAGAGATCAGGAGGCTCACACCCCAAGGTGAGGCCACTACCTTCGCCAATCTCCCCAGCCCTGGGGAAAACGGGTTTATGACTGGACTGGCTTTTGATCGGTCAGGTGACCTATACGTCGCCATGGCTAGCTTCGACCCCGAAACTCATGGGATCTGGCGGGTAAGCCAGGACGGCAGCGTAGTCAAGAGATTCGCTTCCCTGGACACCACTGGACTTCCAAACGGCGTGGACTTTGATAGCGGAGGTAACCTCTACGTTGCGAACAGCACCGGTGGCCAGGTGTGGAAGATCGACCAGCAGGGGAATGTGGCCTTCTGGAGCGCAGACCCGCTACTCCAGGGGATAATCCCATCTGTGTCGCCTCTAGGCTTCCCCATTGGCGCTAACGGTGTAGCCTTGGACGCGGAGGAGAACAACCTCTACGTTGCCAATTTTGAGTTCGGTCGGATCGTTCGGATTCCAGTGAATCCCGATGGAAGCGCTGGGAATGCCCAAGTATTTGTGGAGGACAAGGCCACTCTGGAGGGCGCCGACGGAATCACCTTTGACAATGAGGGGAATCTCTTTGTAGCGGTCATCGCTCAGGACAGGTTAGTAGCGATATCGCCCCAGGGTGATATTTTCACGGTGGCCGAGGGTGCCCCCTTGCAAAATCCCTCTGACATCAAGTTTGGAGTGGGTGAGGAAGAAAAGGTTGCCTACATCACCAACTTCGCATTCTTCCGGGTCTTGGGCCTTGCGCCAGGAGATCCCGAGCCAGCCTTATTGAAGATAATCCACAAAGCTCCATAAAGGCTGCTACCTACGCCAAAATAGCCGCTCCCCATGAGCGGATTGTTCATCTGTCGGTGGCGTAAGCGTACTGCGTGACAAACCCCAGGATGGATGGGGTTATGTACTGGGTCTGCCCCAAGACACCACCTTGGTAGGCGTTATCTTAATGACTGGGCTGTGGTCTATATCCATTTCCCTGTACTGAGGGTATTTGGCCTTAAGCATCCCAACGGCCCGTTGCTGCTCATCGCCCTTCTCCAGCATCTGAGCCTTACCAAAAATCAGCAAATACCAGAGGTTGGACCACTCCTCTTCGTAGTGGTCCACCACCAGGGCCACCTGGGGATTGGCCAGAATGTTACGCACCCGCTTGAGGTTGGCTACAGGGGTACGCTTGGGCTTCTCATCGAGCACTGAGTAGAAATATCCGTTGTGATAGGCGAAGCACACGGGTACCACGTGGGGGGCGCCCTGGGAGTCTGCGGTAGCGAGGTGGCCCACCCGTCTGGCGTTGACCAGCCGCTCCTCCTCGGGAGTCAGAGGGGTCATGGACCACTCCATTAAACAACCTGGTTACTCAATCACAGGTTTGGGCTAATCTTACCCCGGACATCCTAACGGATTGTCCAGGTCTCTGCTTTGGCGTAGTGAATCATCTCTTGAAGTTTCCGCTCCCAGGTTTGAAACCAGGCCTGGGCTTGGGGATTGCCCATTGCCTGGCTGTAAGCGGCCTCAATCTCCCCAAAGTTGTCGGCCTGCTCCTCCGTGACCACTCGGTCGGTCCGACCGCTCATGTAGTCGGACAGGATGCGAGATTTGAGGTCGAGCCCTGAGTATTGCATGAGCTGCTTATATGCTTCGTGGAGATGTGCAACCAGCGAGTCTGCGACACCAACCCTCCCATAGAACACTCTGCGATGTACGATCGCCATGTGAATCCTCCTCTCAAATAACCTCCCTTATGATGCCAGCGTCACCCAACACGCCCGATTAGCAAGAGAGGCAAAGCTGTCGTAAAGTTGGCGTAGCTACGCCTCCGACTTAAAAGCCAGGGGGTCCTCCATGGCGTCGACAGCCTGCAGCGCCTCCCGGCTGGCCTCCTCTAGCACCGGGTCACCCATCTTAATGCACCTATTAAGGGCCCGTTTGGCTAGAGGTCCACCGATCCCACCTAGAGCACCCACAGCCGCCAACTGAACCTGCACGTCCTCGTCCTGAAGTAGCGGTATGAGCTGGATCACCGCCTCGTCTTCGGCTAGCTCACCGCAGGCGTTAGCAGCTTCGTAGCGGACGGTGGCGACGGGATTGCTCAGCTCCTTCATCAGCAGAGACAGCCACTCACTCTCGCACGTCCGGCCCATGGCATAAAGGGAGCTGCACTTCCAGTCGATATTGTCGCTATTGTAGGCCCCCAGAATATGCTCTCGGATCTGACGGGTGTTAAAGTGGGCCACCGCCTCCAGGGCCCGTCGGCGCACCTTAACCTCTTGCTCATCGCTCTGGAGAACTCGCATTAGGGACTCTTTGACCAGCTCGCCGTCCTTGACAAGGAGCTTTCCGTCCTGGGCCAGGGACGCGAACTTGCCGAGGGCTGTAGCAGCCGCTCCACGAACGTGCTCAGAGATGTCGTTGTCCATTATTTGCACCAACTCAGGTATTATGGAGCGGTGCTCTGACTCCCAAAGGCCCGACATGGCCTGC
This sequence comes from Dehalococcoidia bacterium, assembly GCA_965248115.1. Lineage (GTDB taxonomy): Bacteria > Chloroflexota > Dehalococcoidia > Lucifugimonadales > CBDFII01 > CBDFII01. Next base: position 51,674 of record CBDFII010000004.1, on the reverse strand, counting down.
TCCCTCACATCCGGGTCGCTATCCTTGAGACACATCTTAAAAACGGCTGTGAAATCCAATTCGGCGTTACTTTCCGCCATCTCCACCAGGTGCTGAACCACACCTGCTCTTTTTTGCGAGGGCACTGCAGTCCATGCCCGCTTAAACTGCTCTTCCTCGGCCGTCGAGAGGCCCGAGAGCTCAATGAGCGTGGAGCTTATGGGAGCGTCCTCTTCCAGCATCCCTTGCAAGCAACTGGCTAAAGACAAGGGTATCCCTCCCTAATCCTTGGTGGTGACAGCAACGCCACCACAACTTATTGCGGGAACCTTTAGAGCTCCTCCTACCCAGTGGGACTCCCTTTCCAAGCCTCTGACCTCTTTCAATGCCGAATACACATTACCGGATATGAGGGTGTTTTTCACCCTTCCCACCACCTCTCCGCTCTGCACCCGGTAGCCCAGGAGCACGTTGGCCTTAAACTCACCCCCCATAATATTGCTTTGTCCCGCCCCCAAGAGCCTCTCCACGATGAGGCCATCCCCCATTTCCGACACCATTTCGTCAAAGGTGGCATCACCCTCCCCGACAACGATGAGGCTGGTGCCCGGAGTAGGCATAGAAGCTAGACCTCGGCGGGCACAGGCGGTGCTTTCCACCCCCGCCTGTGAAGCAGTATGAAGGTCATAAAGAAAGTTGGCGACCATCCCCTTTTCCACCAGCGAAAGCCGACGAGAAGGTACCCCTTCATCATCGCACATGCGGCTACCTGCGGCATAGGGAACGGTGGCATCGTCCCACATGCTAAACCTGGTATCCAGCACTTGCTTCCCCAACTTCCCCACCAGAGGCGAAGTACCCTGAAGCACTGTCCGGCCGTTAAAGCCAGCCAGCAGTGGGGAAAGAAGGGCTCCCACCACGCCATGGGGAGTAAATATGACGGGCACCTGGCCCACAGGGGCGGGAGCGATACGTCTTGACCATTCCAGCTGCCTCCCGACGGAACCCTCAATCTCCTGGACGTCCAGCACAGGATGGCAAGAGCTCTTACCATCGCCCACAAAGAGCATGTCGGTGTCTTTGACGATGGCCCCCTCTACAAATAAGGAGAAGACACTCTTGGTATAGCTGGCTTGACCGCCCCGGGAGTTGAGAATAGTTACGGTGCTAACGTCCCTTCCTACAGCAGCGTCGCACAGGAGCTCGGAATTATGGGCTCTGACACGGTCTATCAGCAGCTGGCCCAGTTCTATCATCTCCTCCACGGGGAGGGACTGAGTATGAGGATCATAAACCTCTACAGGCGTAAATTCTTGCAGAGATGGGAACTCCAGCCTTGCTTTGGGACCGAATGGCAGCACCTCCAGAGCATAATCCACCAGGCGATTGGCCTCGGCCAGATTAGTAGTGGAGGAGAATCCTATATTACCGTTGTTTACGATTCTCAAGGCAGCCCCCGAGCTCTCTCGTCCCTCCATCCCCTTGACTCGGTTGGCCTCAAACTGCACCGACTGGTTCCAGCGGCGCAGATGGTACACCTCGGCCTGCGATGCTACCTTAGAAGCCCTTTCCAGCAACTCTTCCAAAGACGTTTTACCTTCCACTGATTAAGCACTTCTGGATGCGAATGTGGGGGCTGCCATTGGACACGGGCAGAGGCGACTGCCCTCCTTTGCCACATCCTCCACCCTGGTTCATGTCCAGATCATCTGCTACAGCATCCAGGTTCTCCAAAGTGGTGAACAGGTTGCCCGTGAGCATCACCGGCCGCAGCATCTCCTCGATCCTGCCATTGCGAATGGCGTAGGTCTCACCCGCCGAGAAAGTGAACTGCTCCATACTAGTCATGCCACCGTACCAGTTACACACGTAGAAACCATCCTTAATGTCGGCGAGAATATCCGAGAGGGTGGCAGTGCCAGGCTCTATGAAGGTGTTGGTCATGCGGACAATGGGAGGAAACTGGGCTGTAATTGCCCGTGCATTACCAGTCGGTCCCTCTTCCATCCGGGCAGCGGTTTCCCGAGAGTGGAGACGCCCCACCAGCACACCCTCCTTGAGGAGATCAGTGCGACTGGCTGGTACTCCTTCATCATCGTACTTGTAGCTCCCACGCAGTCCAGGTACGGCAGCTCCATCTACCACGTTCAAATGACGTCCCCCGAATCGCTTTCCCAGCACCATAATATCCTTCAGCTGCTGGTTCTCATAAACGTGGTCGGCCTCTGACAAGTGGCCGAACGCCTCATGGATGAACACCCCCGCTAGCACCGGCTCCAATACCACAGTGTGCTCGCCTCCTGGGGCCTGGGGCGCCCGCAGCAGTGCCACAGCCCGGTGAGCTAACTCCTCCGCCTTTTTATGCAGGCCTTCAACGACGGAGTAGTCGCCGTTGGCTCCCAGGCTGAGGCTGGCTTGCTGTACGTCGCCTCCATCGCGAGCCATAGCGCTGATATGAAGGGACACGTCAACCGTCTCTTGCTGGATATAGGTGCCCTCGGAGGTGGCCAACACCCTCGTTCTGTACCCATCGCCATAGGCAATATTAGAGGAGTTGATACTGGGAACGGCCCAGATAGTTTCCACGTACTGATCCAGGAGGCCCTTCTTCTCCTTAAGGGGAATAGTCAGAGGGTCGCGCTTCACCAGGGGCGGCACTACATCCACCACGGGCTCTACCTGGGCCATGGTGATACCATCGGCTGCCACTAGATGGGCGCTTCGGACAGCAGTAGCCACCTTCTCCCACAGCCCTTCCAGTTCGTTGAAGGAGACGAACCCCCAGCCAGAGGCCAGGGCTCGAATGCACCCACCTGCTGTTGTGGTGCGTCCGATCTCCTCCGTCTCTCGGCCTCGATAGCGGATACGAGTGCTGTCCCCCTCCTCCACCCGTATCTCGATATAGCGGGCATCATGCCCTCTAAGAGCCCTCTCAACTCGCTCTCTAATGTCATCGTCCATAAGCAGATTTCCCTCGATGGCAGATCAACCAACAGAATATAACATACGACCTTCCATGAACACCCCCTTGATGACAAAATGGCTCTATTTTGCCCTCCTATTTTTAGCTTGAGGGTTAATCGGAGTGGTGCTAGAATCTGTGCCGAGGCCACAAGTTAATTGAGGTGACAGAGAGCACTACCACACCAAAGATGCAGCACCAGAAAGCTGGCTTTACCACCAGCCAGGTGCTGGACCTGCTGTGGCAGGAGTACGCACCTTTTCCCTGGGAGCCTCGTTACGACCCCATTACTGAGGTTGTGTACACCATCCTCTCTCAGCACACCTCGGACCGTAACTCGGAGCGGGCCTTCAAGAGCCTCATAGACACCTTCGGCTCTCTGGAGGAGGTGTCCCAAGCAGATACAGAGCTCATCGCCCAGGCCATCAACGTGGGAGGCCTGGCCAAAATCAAAGCCCCACGCATCAAGGAGGTCCTTAACCAAATCAAGGAGATGCGGGGCTCCCTAGATCTCTACTTCCTCAAGGAGATGCCCCTTCCCGAGGCCAAGGCCTGGCTAAGGCAGCTTCGGGGCATCGGACCCAAATCGGCAGCCGTCATTCTATGCTTTTCCTTGGGCATGCCCGCCATGCCCGTGGATACCCACGTACACCGGGTTGCCAAGCGTTTGGGGCTCATTGGACCCAAAACTACTGCGGAGCAGGCCCACGATCTACTTGAGGAGATGGTGGCGCCGGAGCGACGCTATCCCTTCCACGTGGCGCTTATAACTCACGGGCGCCGGGTATGTAAGGCACCCCGACCTTTGTGCCACAGGTGCGTTCTGGCCCCAGGCTGCCCCTCCCGGCACCTCTTTCAGAAGGAACCGACTCAGGAGTCCTAGACCTAATACTAGCTAGATGGTCTTAGGTACAACCAAAACTTCCTACTTCCACGTCAGTGGTAGGTTTTTGCCCCAAAAAGGAGGCTCGGACTACAGAGAGACTTGATCTTCACGTGGCTGAGTCTCTGGGGCCGCCGCTGTCCTGGCGAACTGGTCATGGTAAATTCTAGGGGAGGTTGGCCATGAGGCGAGCTATCAGGTGGGGCATACCGATAGTCGTGGTCCTCGTCGTTGTTATTTATGGCTTCATCTCTTACCTGATAGCCTCAGGGGTCACTAAGGCTGATCGGAAAGCACAAGAGAACCACCCATCCTCCTACGAGCTTCAGTTCGAAGATGTAGGGTTCGTCTCTCGGAAGGGCGACGTGAGATTGAGCGGCTGGTATATGCCCGGGGAAACCCAGAGACCAACCATCATTTTTGTTCACGGCATCGGAGGAATTCGTTCAGGGGACAAAGCTGTAGACCTGGCCTCTCGACTTGTAGACCAGGGGTTCAGCGTTCTCATGTTCGACTTGCGCGGCCACGGGAGCTCCGAAGGGGACCAGGTCTCCGGCGGATACTTTGAGCAACAGAACCTCCTTGGCGCTTTCGACTTCCTAGTGAAACGGGGAATACCAGCGGAGCGTATCGGCGTGATAGGCTTTTCCATGGGGGCAAGCACCTCGATCCTCGGGGTAGCTGAGGAGCCAGCTATCCGCGCTGTGGTGGCCGACAGCCCATATGCCAATGCCTCCGACCTGATCGCTCAAGAGACGGCCCGTAAGACCATCTTCCCCCAATGGATAGTGCCCATATTTTTGCCAACATCTAAGCTGCTAGCGAATCTTTTGTATGACATAGACATAGGATCTCTCGTACCTGAAAAAGCGGTCACACGCCTGCCCTATCCTATCCTCGTTATTCACGGGATAGCCGATGCACGCATCCCCTTCGACCACGGTGTGCGCATACACAAGGCCGCTCATCAAAAGAGCAGCATCTGGCTTGTTCCAGAGGTGGGACACGTGGATGCCTTTCTCACGTTTCCCGAAGAGTACGTTGAGCGGTTAGTGAACTATTTTGACGAGCGGCTGGGCGTACCCTAGCTCTTCATTTTTCCACAATCCGCAGCACATACCTGGGCTGGTTGCGGAAAGGCTGACTTGCTACAATGGTTAGTGGCTAAGGGGTACAAGCATTCGAAAAAAGATGAAAACCTTTAAGCACAGTAAAGTAAGAGGCGTCAATTGAAAGTCGGAATCATCAACGTCACCGGGTACGCTGGCTCAGAGCTGGCCCGGCTCCTACACCAACATCCAGAGGTAGAGCTGGTCTCTGTAACGGGCCGCAGCGCCGCTGGGCAGCAGCTGAAGGATGTGTTTCCTCATCTGGCTGATCTCGACTTGCTAATTCAGCCGGAGTTGGACTCTAGCGTGGACATGGCCTTCTCCGCTCTGCCCCACAAGACCAGCGCCGAGGTGGTGATCCCTCTCCTTGAGAGCGGGGTTAAGGTGGTAGACATCAGCGCCGACTTTCGTCTTAAGAACGCCTCCCAGTACCAGGAGTGGTACCAGGTTGCCCATCCCGGGCCCCAGTACCTGGAGGAGGCGGTCTACGGCCTCACTGAACTGCACCGAGAGGAGGTAGCAGATGCCAGGCTCGTCGCCAACGCGGGCTGCTTTCCCACCAGCGCAGTGCTGGCCCTGGCCCCCGTGATAAAGGAGGGACTGATCGAGGCCGACATCGTAGTCGACAGCAAGTCTGGGGTTTCGGGGTCGGGTCGGAGCCTTAGCCTCACAACACACTTCTCCGAGGTAAACGAGAACGTTATGGCCTATTCCATGGATGGGCACCGCCACCTGCCAGAGATTATCCAGGAGCTGGAGCTCCTCATTCCTAATAGAAGCGTAGCTGCCTCTCCCTCTCTGAAGGTCACCTTTCTCACTCACCTGGTGCCCATGACCCGGGGTATCCTCAGCTCTTGCTATGCTCCCTTAAAGTCGGACGCCTTTCCATCTTGGGACGCGGCCAAAAAGGAGATACGCACCCTTTACAGCGACTTCTACGCCCATGAGCCTTTCGTGCGGGTAACCCCTACCCCACCGCAGACCAAGCAGACCCTGGGCAACAACATGTGCCTCATCTACCCCACGGTGGACGTGAGGACGGGACGACTCATAGTGGTAAGCTGCCTGGACAACCTGGTAAAGGGTGCGGCGGGCCAGGCTGTCCAGAACATGAACGTTATGTATAGATTCGACGAGAGCACGGCCCTTGAGGCTCTGGCCCTTTACCCCTAAGCTGGGATATACTGAGCACACGCCCCCATCGTCTAGCTGGCCCAGGACATCTCCCTTTCAAGGAGAAGATCAGGGGTTCGAATCCCCTTGGGGGCACCAGTGCACTCTTTGGTAAATAGTACGTGTTTGGTATCCTCGTGTGCCGAGTGACCGATTCAAGCGGCTAGTCATGTAACGTAGGTTAGGTCGGGGCCTAGCGATAGCATGATAGAAGGAGATCAAAGGATGCCATACTACATGTACGTTACCGTGCAAGACGATGACAAGATTTTGGTTTTCACCATGGATGCCAGGACCGGCAAGCTCACCCCTAAGGCCGAGGTACCTGTATCGGGTGGGCCGAACCCGTTAACGATAAGCCTGGACAGGAGAGTTCTTTACGTCGGGCATCGCAGCTCAGAACTATCCAGCTTCCTGATAGACCAGGACACCGGAGGGCTGACCCAGAGCGGGACCGTGTCACTGGATGCCTTTCCCTGCTTTCTATCAACAGACCGAAAGGGCAGGTTTGTGCTGTCTGCCTATTATGAGGGTGCCCATGTGACGGTACATGCCATCGGGGATGATGGAGTGGTGGACGGCCCACCCATCGACAAGCGCTATACTGACCGTGGCGCCCATTCCATCCAGACCGACCCGTCCAACAGGTTTGCCTTCGTGCCTCACATCGCCGGGCGCGGACCCAACGCGATTTTTCAGTTCAGGTTCAACGAAAACACCGGCCATATTACCCCCAACTCTCCTCCAAGGGTAGAGCCGGAAGAACAAGTGGGCCCACGCCACTATTGCTTTCATCCAACCCAAGACATCCTCTACTTTTCCAACGAGCAGGGTTCCAGTGTAACGGGCTATCGCCTAGACACTTCGACGGGAACGCTGTCGGCTTTTCAAACCATAACGACCCTCCCCGCGGATTACACCGGAAGGAACACCTGCTCCCAGATTCAAATCTCCTCTTCGGGGAAATTCCTGTACGCTCCCAACCGGGGGCACGACAGCATCGCGGGCTTCTCTGTAGACGCCTCCACCGGGCGATTGACGGCCATCGGGCAAGTGTCAACCGAAGCTGTGCCCGCTGCCTTCAGCCTGGACCCCGAGGGCAATTTCCTCTTCGCCGCCGGCGCGGAGTCGGGCCGTCTCGCCTCGTACCGAATCAACGGCGATACGGGTGAGCTTACGCCCTTGGAGACTTATTCTGTGGGCAAGAGGCCCCAGTGGGTGCTGGTAACAAGTCTTGGAGCCTAGCCTCTGGCATGCTACATTGACGGTTGGCGTAGCTGACGCATAGCTTCCGCTAACTTACCTGTAGTTTTGATGCTACATTGCGTTATCTATGCTGGTGGTTCAGTACCCCACTGGTCGAACAATTATCCTCTCGGAGCCTGCGCTGGGTACCCCAGTATTGCAAGAGGCCGTTGACCACGCCGGCTCTCGGTTCCTTGACACAAAAGGCCTTGGCAGATAGAGTACCATGCCAGGATATTAGGAGGGATAGACATGGAGCAACCCATTCGATGGCCCCGTGTTGCGCGTGCTTATGCTGTCCTCATTGCCCTAGTGCCCGTGACGGTAGTTCTCCAGGGATTTTTGTTTGCTGGATTCTACTCTGAGGGTGAAAAAGGGTTCCTTAATGTCCATGGAGCGGTGGCCGATATCTCACTGCTTGTCATAGTGCTTATCGTTACTCCCCTTGCCTTTCTGGCCCGGTTCCGTAGGGATCGGTGAATCGGTTGGCTCACCCTCGTTCTCGCGGTGCTATGGTTTGTGCAGCACACGTTGGGGTACGGAATAGAAGACGATGCACGGTGGCTTGAGATGATCCACATACCGCTAGCACTATTGATTTTTGGACTGGCCCTCTACCTTGCAGGCCGAACCTACAGTGCACTGCGGGGACGCGTGCACTGAGCGGTCCACCTCCTTGCTCGGTGCTTGAACCTGACAGGGCGAACGGGAATGCCTGACGGAGACGGAACGCTGCACGCAGGACAAACCCGATGAAAACACTACTCCTATCCCTGTCATTTCTGACGATAGCGCTCGTGGTTGGAGCCTGCGGCAACGGGAAAGAGGATGGAACTCCGCCTCCCCCGCCAAGGACATGTCCAACGGATGGCGTCGTAGTGAACCTGACCTCCAGCCCCTATGCTTTTGACCCGAAAGACTTCAGCTTCACCGCTGGTACCACATATACCGTGTGTCTGGTAGCTGACGACGAGTTGCATACGTTCACAATCGACAAGCTCGGGATCAATATCTTTGTCAAGCCTAACCAAACTATTGTGCAAGACATCACGCCCGACAAAGCCGGTCTATTCGAGCTCTTCTGCATCCCGCACAGGTCCCTCAGAATGATCGGAGAAGTACGGGTAAACTAGGCCATGGTAAGAGTGCGGGCGTTCGAACAATTATCCTTTAGGAGCACTTGACCATCACGCTAAAGCAAAGACTCCTGTTAGCATTAAGCGAAGGTCACACTTCTACGGATGGCGGGTATTTTCAGAAGGATAACGCCTAGAAGGGTTAGGCTCACAAGACAGTTGATAGCAATGGCCGTGGGAGCTCCCCACGCCTCGGCGGTAGCGCCGGTGATGAGGACGCCAAGGGGCCCGGCGCCAATTGCAACCAGCGTCCCTCCCTGGGCACGGCCTCGCATGGCCTCCGGCGCACCCAAGAGCATGATGGTGCTCTGCATAACAGCGAAGCCTGCAATGCAGATACCGGCCAATAGCAAGAGGATCAGGGACAGGCCGTACACCCCGGATACAGAGAAACCTAGGACGAACAATAAGGCTCCCGCAGAGCCGTAGGAAAAGACCCTTCCCGGACTTCGTATCTCTCCGCGAGATGCCAAAAAGAGCGCTCCAAACAGGGAACCCAAGCCATCGGCGGCTGCAAGGAGGCCCATAAGAACTGGGCCTACGCTCAGTACATCCCTGGCGAAAACGGGCACCATCACCATCACAGGAATCAGGAGAAAGTTGACAACAACAGTGATGAGCACATAGGCCAGCCCCTCTCTCACCATACGCAGCGCAGGCTCATGGGAGGTCCTCCCTCTCCCTTCGACGGAATGCACCCTCAACATGAGCAGGAGGCCCCCAACGTACATCAACATCAGGGCAAACATCGCCCCGGCACTGCCCGTAAACGCCAGCAGGACACCCCCAACAACAGGCCCCATCATCTTGCTACCTGTCATCGCTGTCATATCGGTGGACATAGCGTTGGCAACCCTCTTGGAACCCACCATGTCCATCATCATGGGTCACCGTGCAGCAAAGTCCATAGTCCAGGCGATGCCCATAGCCAAACTCACCAGAGCGATGTGCCAGAATTGCACGACGTGGGATGCCATAAGTAAGAACAGGATGGTCACACCCGCCAGGTTCACCACCTGCGACGTCATTATGATCAGTTTCCTATTCGCCCGGTCGGCTAGTATTCCGGCCAATAACCCAAAGACAGGCATGGGTCCGTAACGAAAGAAACCCACCACGGCAACCAGTCCTGGTGAATCGGTGAGTACTAGGACAACCCACCCCAATACGACTGTCTCCATCCATTTGGCGTGGTACCAAAACCAGTTGACGAACCACATAAGGCGGAAGTCCCTGTTCCTCAGAGAATCAAAGGGTCTTAGCCTTTGAGGCACGGCTTGGGCAGAATCTACGGTAGCTAAATTTTCAGTGGACATTTCCGATTTCACCTATGGAAATAGCCCTATTCCCCACTGGACTGGATGCCCGGCCTATATGAGAGCAAGAAACTTTGAGGTGACCTTCCCCTCAGAGCCATCCGTTGTAGCGTATCAATGCCAGCGCCAGGAGTATCACCGGGGGGCCGATGAGCGAGGAGAAAAGGACGACGATTATGTCTGCTCCCAGCGCCTGGGTCACTAAGGCAAAAATGGTGCTGGCCACAATGTAAAATAGCAGGTTTTTGCCGAACATTCTCTACCTATGGCCTTAGCTGCCCGGCCTATATAGAATCAAGAACAAATGCGGCTCCAATCGCACGATTGGGGTGCGCCTCGCATGCCACGGATACGTCCGGCATCTCCACCGAGACTCCGAGGAGGCTAGGTCACTTTAGGGGATGGCCCCATTTATCACCTGAGCACACTTCGTCGAGTAGCTTCCTACTGGTCGGGCCAAATCGGCCTCGAGGATAACCGAGAGGAATGCAGTAGACTATCTGCGCCATTTCAGGAATCTCCAACAATTTCCTGACGCGCTCGTCCACCTGTGGGTGGAGAGCGGTTATTGTCCCACCGATTCCCAGTGAGCGAGCCGCCAGTAGCAGATTCTGCGTTGCGGGAATCACAGACGCCATCGGGCCAGACCCCAAGGCTGTAGCGCAGACGAGGACGATTACAGGAGCCCGCCCGATCTCGTCTGCAAGTCGCATCGCATACCGAGCCACGTGGTCATCTGCGGTGCGCCAAGAAGCGCATAAGTTGAACGTTCCAGGTGTGGAACCCGGCCAGGAGTGGGCCGGTGGCTAGGGAAGCAGGCACGGGGGCCAGAGGCAGAACCATGTCTGAAGCCTTCCCGACAATGTAGCGGCGGTCACCCTACTAAGCCGCGCGCCGCTAGCCAGAGTGTCGTCACGGTCACGAAAGAAACTGCTGTTTGAAGCGTCGCACCACGAACCACCCGCTCACGGTAGGGCGAGGGTGGAGTCACTGGAGTTCCTGTCTCGCTGATGCAGGGACAGTCCTTCTAGGGCAGGGATGTCGTCCTCCCTTTGACCGGCATCCTCCGATGACGAGCGCGGCAAGGAGCCGTGCCAGGCGTACAGGCAGGACCTAACACGACACGTAGACGCAACTTACGTGAACTTGGGAACCACGTTCGGCTCCCCGGCAATGGAGCCACTCCAAGAACAACCTGCGAGCAACACGGCTGGGCTACACCCGCTACCCATTAAGGGTGCTGGTACTCCCAGATCCTACTAGGCTCGACGAACACCACGCGGTTGTACACAATGCCAAGGGATACTCCGACAACGAGCCCGATAAGGAACCCTACAAGGATGGGGAACCAGTGGTTCCTCAGCCATCGGGTAACAGCTCTGGCTCGCTCTCTCATGGGCCTCCCAACCGTGGCAACTGTGCCAAATGGTGGCACAAAAATACTTGCAGGTCAACATGGAGCCAAACCGGAGTAGGCCAGCCTGCGGCCAATGCCGGACGTGGGGCAGAGCCCTCGTAGTAGTCCGAGGTCGGGAAAGCCGGCCACATGGCGAAGGAGGGCAGTTAGACGAGTGCAGAACACAAGCGAACTAAGCCAGAGGAGGGATGTATGCACCCGACGAAGATGGCAGAAAAGCAAAGGTTCTTGGCAAAGACGGCCAGTGAGCATCCAGACCACAGGTTCACCAACCTGTACGACCTATTGCACTGGGACTACTGGATGCACATATCGGCAAAAAGGGTACTGGCGCGACCGGGTAGCCAGACCGACGGCGTGGACAGCGTAACGCGGACTGCGTTCAAGGCGGACTACGAGCATCAAATGCAGATGCTCCTCGACCAACTGAAGCGCAAGACGTACAAGCCGCAACCCGTCCGGCGAGTCTACATACCCAAGCACGATGGCAAGAAGCGCCCGTTGGGCATCCCCGCCCTGCGAGACCGCATCGTGCAGGAAGCACTTCGGGCCATCCTCGACCCGATTTACGAGTCGGATTTCCACCCGCACTCCTACGGTTTCCGCAAAGGTCGTCGCACGATGGACGCAATCGCAGTCCTCATGCCCCTGTTCAACACCAACGTCAAGCAGTACTACGTGATTGAAGGCGACCTCCAAAGCTACTTCGACACCGTCCATCACCGGACGCTCATGAAGCTGCTACGGAGGCGGTTGAAGGACAAGGCGCTACTGGACTTGCTCTGGAAGTTCCTGAAATCGGGCGTAATGGAAGGGGGCCTCTTCGGTCGCACCGATTCCGGTGTGCCACAGGGAGGGATTATATCCCCGCTGCTAGCCAACGTCTACCTCAACGAGTTTGACCAGTGGGCGGCGGCACAGTGGGACTTACCACCTCTAGCCCGACAAAGAAGACGGCGGGCAGGTCTCGGCAACTACAGAATGGTGCGCTACGCGGACGACTTCGTGGTCGTCAGCAACGGCCCCAAAGCCGAGGTCAAGGCCACCAAGCAGGCCATACAGCAGTTTCTGGAGAACGAACTCCACCTGACGCTATCAGAAGAAAAGACGGTCATCACCCATGTCAACGACGGCTTCGACTTCCTGGGTTTTCACATCCAGCGCAAGCAAGTCGATGGCAGGTGGGCCGTCCACCTTCGACCGACGGCCAAGGCCAAGGAGCGAGTGAAACGGAAGCTCAAGGCCCTGACTTCCAGAAACTGGACTTGGCTGGACGAGGTAACTGAACTGACGACCCTGAACGCTATCGTGCGGGGCTGGGCCGAATACTATCGGCATACCAGTTTCGTCAACGACATCTACGAGATCACGCGGTTCGCGTGGTTCCGTTACTTCCACTGGTTGCGGAAGAAGTACAAGGGTAGTCACAAGGGACAACTCGTTCGGAACAAGTCCGGCGTACTCCACGGCAGAACCCGCTGGTACGCAGAGGTGCGCGAAGGTGATAACAAGCTGGAAGCGTACCAATGGCTCCCTACCCCACAGGAGCTTGACCGCCAACGCTACCGGCAGAAGGGGACTGCGGGTTTCCCGCACCCCTACCTGTCCGGCCACGCAGAGGCAACAGGTGACTATCCACAGGGAGCATCCGGCGCAGACGAGCGTGTCTACACGATGAGTATCAGGGTTACCAGCGACAATCGCGACGAACCCCTCGAAATCGTCGAACGGAAACTCCGGGCAAAAGTGCGTGACGGCATGAAGTGTCGGAAGTGTGGCACACGAGCAGATTTGCACGTCCATCACACCAAAGGCATGAAATCCCACGCGCTCAGCAACCTGGTCACGCTCTGCCGAACGTGCCATCAGGCCGTACACCGACCAAGCCAACTACAAATCGTCTAATGGAGAGCCGGGTGCCGCGAAAGTGGCACGCCCGGTTCGGTGAGAGGGATGGCGCAAACCAGTCGGAGCAATCCGGCCATCGGCGGCGCCGTCCCTACTCTATGGTATGTCCTCAGGGCCTCGAATGCCTACGTCCTCGCGCTTCGCCCACCAGGCTTCCCGATATAGTGTACCAAACTCCGCACGTAGATCGGGATCCGTCATTACAATAAAGTGCCAAGTTTGACGATTGGCTCCATTTGGAGCACGGATCGCGGCTTCCAGGACATCCCGAATATCACGGTCAGGGATCGGATCTGGTTTCAGGCGACGGATTGCTCGCTGGGAAAATATCGCGGTTCCCAGTGGCATGGACAGGCGCCTTTCAGTAGTCATGAAGCTCCTTATTGACTATCTATTCTCCTACTAGTAACACGTTGACCCTTCACTCAATGCCCCTCCGAGCGCTGGCACTTTAGACAAATAGCCAGAGTAATACCTGCACACACAATCGTTGTTGGTGGCTAACAGGATTAACGGGTTCGGGACAAAGTAAGCAGTCCTTTGCTCATGAGGGATGATTATCGCTTCCCGGTGTGGGATACCAGCTCTACAGTGGTATCGGCGGTCGCCACGGCGACCGAACCGTAGAGGGGTCAACGCCGTTTCCAGATCTCCACTAGCTGGCGGGCCTGATTGTCATCCACTCCCCACATCTCAAAGCTAATTCGGATGGCATCGTACAGGGTCAGCTCCCCTTCAGGCTTGTCAGGGTCCCGATACGCCTCCACCTGTACGTCCATCCAGTCCAAAGTGACAACATCCTGATTTGCGATGCGCTCGACCATATTCACTGCGCAGGCCCCTATCCCCGAGAAAAACAGCTCGCCTGCACCTACTTCCTCGCCACCAGCGTCATCAGCTACGAAGTGATGATTACGAGCGTTGCAGATGGCTCGGCCCAAAGTCTTGGTACTGTAGGTACGCACTTTGTAAGCTAAAGTCAGGTTGCTCATTTAATCACTCCTTGACTAATGCGCATACTCAGTTGGATCCAGCTTTCTTGGAAAAACTCTACGCTGGATGATAGCGGGAGAGGTTATTCTCTTCTTTGGTCATAAACTCTAGGAGAGCAGGGGTTCCCGTTGCTATCGAGTCTCGGGCTCGCTGGATGGCCGGAACTATCTCGGCGGGGTCTTCAACCCTCTCCCCGTAGCCTCCTAGGGCCTTGGCTACGTCGGCGTAGACACCGTAGAGGTTGGTAAAGCCAAATCGCTCAGCGGCAACAGGGTAGTTCCTCGAATAGCCACTTAGAACGTGGTTGTTTAGGACAATGGTCAAAACGGGGATTTGGAGACGCGCCGCCATTTCTATGTCCATCCCAGACATCCCGATGGCCGCGTCACCCATGATATTGACTACCAGCTTTTCGGGCGCGGCCAACTTAGCCCCCATGGCCAGGCCAAGGCTATATCCAAGTTGCGAGGAATTCCCCCAGCCCAGATAACCACGGGGAGTAATCGCTTCGTAGAAAGGAATGGTCTGGTCGCGGGGGTGGCCGGAGTCGTGGGTCACAATCGTCTGGGTGCGATCCACCGCGTGCATTAGATCCCAGATTACTCTATATGGGTTGATAGGCACCTCGTCTGAGGTCAGAAGAGGCATCCACTCCGCCAGCCATTCCTCTTTGACGCTCTTAACCTCCTCAGCTACCGTTCCATCGCCTTTCCGACCACCGGGGCCAGTCTGCTTACGCACCTCTTCACTAAGCTGATTTAGAACAAGTCGGGCGTCGCCGATTATTGCGTGGTGGAGCTGTTGCTCCTTGTTTAGGTCTCGCTCGTCAACGGTGCACTGGACAAGGACCTTACCCGTGGGAATACCGATGGATGCCAAGTTAGTGGTGAAACTGCACCCAATTCCGAAGACTAAGTCGGCCTTGTCCAAGAAGTGGCGCACCATCTTCGTCATCGTTGACGCTCCAGTGCCCAGGGAGAGGGGATGATTCTCCGGGAAGGCACTCTTGCCCGTGTTGGTAGTCATTACGGGCGCATTCACCAGCTCGGCAAACTCCCGCAACTCCTCAGACGCCTCGGCCCAGAGGACTCCCTGACCCGCGTAGATCACAGGGCTCTTGGCAGCTAGCAAGGCCCTGACGGACTCAGATATATCCCTGGGAGCGCCCGCGCTCTTGGTGCCTTTGACCGGCTGGTAGTTAAAGGCCACTTCGTCTATATCTTCCTGGCCCACGTCTGCGGGTACCTCCAGCATGACGGGACTAGGCCTGCCCGACCGGAGAAAAGTGTAGGCACGGCGCATCATCTCCGGGATACGATCCGTCTGGTTAATCTGCGCAGCCCACTTGGTCACGCTCCGGTAGGCCGTCACCGCATCGAAATCGGGGGGTTGGCCTGCTCTGTTCCGCGGAGGGCCCCCCGGCAGTACTAGGATGGGTGTCGATTCAGTATAGGCGTGGGCAACACCTCCGAAAGCGTTTTCAATCCCCGGCCCTGATTGGGTGACCACGACACCGGTTCGGCGACCATTCGTCACACGAGAGTAGCCGTCCGCCATGTTCACTGTGGTACGCTCAGTTCTAGACATGATGGGCTTAATCCCTGCCACGGCGGCGTCCTCGATCAAAGGATTAGACGGATAACAAAACAGGTACTCAGTTCCCTCCATCTGGAGGATATTAGCTAACGCTGTGTTGCCTCGCATTTTGATCCTCCTCTCTTACACTCAACTCTACCAAGCCCATCCCAACGACCTCCAGGACAGCTAGCCCATTCGACTCGGTGTCTATGGCGGTGAAGGCCCTCCAGCAGCCACCTGTATCCAAGGCCTGATGCCAAATCAACGCATCTTGTCGATATATACCACTGGCACTAGCTACACTCATGTAGTAGGGGGAATGCAATGGGGGAATTATTCACCGCAAGCTATGCTCGTATGCTCACCCCTTGAGCCTGGCCAGATACTCCTTGCGGAGCTTTGCCACCTTCGGCGCTATAATAATCTGACAGTAGGGCTGCTTGGCATTGCGCCGGAAGTATTCTTGATGGTAACCTTCAGCCACGTAGAAAACATCGAGTGGCGTCACCTCTGTCACGATAGGATCACTCCAGAGTCCCTTCTCTGCCATCTCTTGAATCAGTGCCTCGGCTGTGGCCTGTTGGGACCCATTGTGATAGAAGATGGCCGATCGATATTGAGTCCCCTCATCCGGGACCTGGCGGTTCAAGGTAGTGGGATCGTGCATAAAGAAGAATACTTCTAGGAGTTCCTTGTACGAGACGACCTCCGGGTCATACGTGAGCTGAACCACCTCGGCGTGCCCTGTTGCACCTGAGCATACCTGCTCGTAAGAAGGGGAGGGAGTTTGCCCCCCCGCGTAGCCTGACTCCACTTTCTCGACGCCGTGAAGAAGTTCGAATACCGCTTCCAAACACCAGAAGCACCCGCCGGCCAGAGTGGCCTGCTCACTCCCTGGGTTGTTGGCCGCACGCTGTTCCTGTTGGTCCATTTTCCTAGCTCCATCTAATGGTCCCACGCCCTCTAATAACTCTTTCCTGTCCAGCCATCGCTGAACAGACGGCTGCATATGTTGGTTTAAATCAACAATACGTTTAATCCTGAGAAAGTCAACATCCTAGTTCAGAGGAGGACTCAGCCCTGCACGATTTGTGGGCCAACTTTCTGGGTGACCCAATCGAGTCTCAGCCATCTCTCAGGGCCTATGATTATGGGCCAAGTTGCATTTGACCAGAGGCCAGATATGGAAAATCCTTGTGTTGTGGTAACCAAACCCGCCGGCACAACTATACTATTGTGGCAGAATTCAGAAGGATATTTGGTAGAGGTTTGAGACCATTGGGATTCCTGTTAATCTAACATCACCGAGGGCGTTCACTGGGAAAGCGCCATTAACAGCGGGCTCACCACGAGAAAGGAGGACTGGCATGTTTACCGTCGACAGCTATTTGCACGCCTCAAACCATTGGATGGAGCCTATCGAGGTTGGGCTATTTCATATGGCAATGAATGGTATCGATAAGGCCATCATCATCCCACTCAGGAGTAGAAACGACCCAAGTAGAGGTACGAACATACGTGACAACGAATATCTGCTGGAGTGTACCCGTCGTTTTCCTGGACGGTTCTCTGTAGCATGTACAGTGGACTCGCAACGGTCTGATGCCCTGGATTCGCTGGCCCACTGGGCTGCCGAAGGTGCAGAGGCAGTGTACTTATTCCCTCATGAACGCTCGCCGGGAAAAGAGCCCCTGGCCATCTGGCGAAAGGCATTTGAGTTGGGGCTGGCAGTGAGCCTTCCAGGAACTCCTGAGGAAACGGGATCTGTTGATTTCCGGCGCTTGATCGAAGAGCTTCCTGAGTTGCCGATTCTGATTGAACAGCGATTCGGGGGTGGACCCGGAGGCATAAGAGTTAGAGTAGATGAATGGGGCAAGGCATCCGAAGCCGGATACCGGGAAGTCCTGGCGCTCTCCCGGTATCCAAACGTGTACATGAAACTGTGCGGCCTGGGCGAGTTCATGCCCAGGCCTGTCCCTGAGCGCGTCCCATTATATGACTTAAATGAGGTGCCTCCGCTATTCATCGATGAGACCATCGATGAATTCGGGGCCAATCGCGTGATGTTCGGGTCTAATTTTCCTCCCTGTAGCCTTCGGGAAGGATACGGTAACGTATGGCGATACCTGAGGGAATACCTTTCACGTCGCAGCACGGAGGAGCAGGAGTGGGTCTTCGGGAAGACCGCCGCCAGCATATTCCATTTTGGGAGGAACAAGGGCTAGATGAAAGCGTACGGTCCAGATGAAGAAACTCCTAGATATTGTCCACTTATGGTGGACCTAAGATGGGACTGATGGAAGTGACGGGTATCCGGTACCAACTCCAGGGTGACCCGATAATAAGTGATTGACTCGTTTCGAACGTCATGGAGTATGTCTGCCAAGTTGCCGTCAATTACTGGCCATAACCCCTTGACAGAATAGCACGGCTGTTCTATTCTTTAGCTCTATCACAGTAATTGGAGGCAGTCATGCCAGACCTCAGCCCAGAAGATCGGTACCTGCTCCGTAAGGCCCAGATGGATGCAGACAGGAAAGTCCTCGAAACACAGAAAGTCCAACAAGAGCTGGACCGTTTAGTGCTAAATCTGGAATACAAGTATGGACTGCTGGCCACAGGACAAACCATCGATCCCAGAACGGCACTGATTGAAGCAAATCCCGCTGCACGCAAAGGCAACGGCAAAGGATCCACCCAGGAGCTAGAGGAAGCCAAAGCTCATGAGGCAATAGGATAACGCTCCCGAGGGGCTTCGTAGCTGCGCTCAGACCTCAGACCTATTGTTTGCCCTGGTAAATGGCGATCATTGTAGAGAGGCCTGCCCTGAGATCTGCACCCATGTATGTAGCCACTAACCGCAACCCCTCCCTAAGTGCGCTTATTGGGCTAATGTTCTGTGGCACGCACTTCTTTAGGCTAAGTTATGGTTTTATTTTCTTACATACTGTTTGTTTACAAGCTAAATCATTTATTTACAAACCAAAATATTCACTTATAAATTAAGATATTTACTCACGAACTATTTATTTACTAACTAGTTGATCGCTAACTGTTAACTACTAACCGCAGGTTACAGAATCGAAGATCTGTCTTGGAAAGGCTTCTATTCTAAATCACCTCTTTTAGAATCAGCGATAACCGACTCCCTTGGGAAAGGACTCGCCAGGCTGACGCCCCGCCCGGCAAACAGCCGTCTGGCATACAGCCGCCTGGCATACAGGCCCCTGGCAGGGCAGGCATCTGGCAGGCAGGCACATCTGGCAGACAGACACCTGGCAGATAGCCCCCCGGCATACTGTCGACTGGCAGATAGCTAAATTTCCAGATCTGGCCTTCTGGCAAATTCAGTCGCTACTGGAAAGGCGTGACAGACCCCGAAGGCAGGTCTGGCGTGGCCCGAGGTTTTCCCATGGTAAGAGGAGCCGTGCAACATAAGGACTCCTGGAGGAGGCCGAAGTGTTGGCTTCCTGTGTCCGGGCTAGGCATATAAGTTTGCCCTCGGTGCAAATTGAGCCGAGCGGTGCTTGCGGCAGACGGAATGCTTAAGCTCGTAAGCCGCGTACGGTGCGGCTTGCGAGCTGCATATGCCCGTGCAATGGTAACGGAGGTGTGATGGAAACAGTCATCACATGCAGGCTGCTGCCGCACCGACGCATGGTCGCGACGTTGTGTGGCGGTGAGAGGGTGACAGTGGCGTCCTGGATATTGGGATAGGTATGGTGCTACCGAGTCGTTAGAGATGGGGGAGGAAAGCCCTAATGACGTGAACTGCGTTTCAACGCTCGCGTAAGAACGAAAAGGCGAGACTGGTCTTGTGGCTGGTCTCGCTATGTCATTTTCAGGACGGCGTCGAGCCCTCTCGGTTCCATTACGGAGCTACCTTGGCGGGTGAAGGAAAGGCCCAGTCTCACAAGTGCGGGTGCCAGTTGGGCATTCAGCCAACGAAAGCCTCCCGAGTGACGCTTACCATAGCCGCCGCTCCCATGCCTGGGCGCCTTAGATTGATTGACACCCTTTGATGATACGAGTACCATCTCTGTCGGCGGGGAAATCATATCTCTAGCCACGTGTGGCGCATCGCTCTCCTCAATCCTTCGAGCCAATCGCAATCGGAGTGACCTGCCCCCGATAGTTGTACCACAGGTTATGAGACACTGGTAGCCCCTGGAACTGAGAAGGTGGGCCTTGCGGCCTCGGGAGCAGGTGGTCGGTAGTTCAAGGCGCTGTGAGGGCGCACCACATGGTTGTATTCGTGTCGCCATTGCTCCGTGAGGACCTGCACCTCCCAGAGAGTATCGAAGACCTCCCGATCCAAGAGCTCATCCCGCAGCTTGCCATTGAAGCTCTCCACGTATCCGTTCTCCCACGGGCTCCCTGGTGTGATGAAGAGGGTCTGAACCCCCACTCTCTGTAGCCATGAACGGCCAGCCCTGGCAGTGAACTCAGGGCCGTTATCTGAACGGAGATGCTCCGGCACACCGTGCTCCACCATGAGGTTTCCCAGGCACTCAATGATGTGGGGTGAGCGTAACGAACGCCCAACCTCGATGGCCAGACATTCCCTGGTATACTCATCCACCACCGTGAGGAGACGAACAGGTCTGCCATCACGGGTACGAAGAGCCACAAAGTCGTAGGCCCACACGTGGTTCTGTCGTTGTGGCCTGAGGCGCACACAGGAGCCGTCGGTAAACCAGAGCCGTCCCCGCTTGGGCTGCTTGGCCGGGACCTTGAGCCCTTCCAGCCGCCAGATCCGCTCCACCCGCTTGTGGTTCACTCGCCACCCATCACGTCGCAGCAGGGCACTCACCCGGCGGTACCCATAACGTCCGTACCGGCTGGCCAACTGCACCAACGCCCTCGTGAGGGCCTCCTCGTCATCGGCTATTGTTACAGAGTACCTCTGTGTAGCCCGGGGTTGCGAAAGCGCCCGGCAGGCGCGCCGTTCGGAGATGCCATACCACTCCTGTACCAATTCCACGCATCGCCTTCGGCGGGCCGGGCTCAGAAGTTTCCCCGTGCTGCCTCCTTCAGGATCTGGTTATCTACCGTCAGGTCGGCCACCGCACTCCTGAGACGGGCGTTCTCCCCTTCCATATCACGCAATCGCTTCGCCTGGTCCACTTTAAGTCCGCCGTACTCCCGCCGCCAACGATAAAACGTGTGGCCCGATACACCTATCCGCCGGCAAGCCTGACCTAATGTCTCCCCTTGCGCTAAGGCCACCTCCGCTTCCCGAAGCTTCCCTATGATCTCCTCAACACTGCGCTGTTTCCTTGGCATTCTCTGCCCCCTTTCTTGCCCAGTCTCTCATATCAACTGGACTATTTCTTGGGGGTCAGGTCATTCTCGATGACGTGCCAAACCCGGTCCAAGCGTCGCCGCACCTCGATAAGCTCCGCTTCGATGTTTTCCAGCCTCTCCCGCTGCTCAGCAGCCACCCCGTCCATCTCCTCGTCCATCAGCCTAACCAGGTCCCGGATGTTGCTTTCAGTGAGGATGTTTGCGCGAATCTGCTCGATCATCAGCTTCTCAAAGCGCTTGGAGTTGAGGTGAGGCGTCTTGCAGGTTCCCTTGCCCTTTTTCAGCAGTGAGTGGCAGACGTAGTAGCTGTACTTGCCGCTCTTGGCCTCAGCCGCAGTGAGCGCCTTTCCGCACTTCTCACATTTCACCAAGCCGCTGAGAAGATAGGGGCTGGATGCCCGCCGGGGGTTGACCCTGGCAGGGGACTTGGAGCGAAGGGAGCGGGTGATCCGTCGGAACTCCTGCTGAGAGACGATGGCGGGGAATGCCTTCTCCACCCGCACCGGTGGCGCACCGTCCTTGGCATCGACGCCCCAGACCAGCGTTCCTGTATACGCTTCGTTGGAGAGGATGCGGTGCACAGTGGACTTCAGCCAATGCTTGCCCGTGGACGTGGGGATGCCCTCACCATTCAGCGTCTTCGTGATATCCAGGGTGCTCTTGCCCTGTAGGGCCATCTGGAAGATGCGCCTGACCACGGCGTCCGCCGGTGAATCTAGCTCCAGCTTGGGCCGCTTCTTTGCTCCGTCCTGGACCGACACCTTCCTGTACCCGAAGGGAGCGTAGGTGGAGACCCAGAAGCCCCGTATGGCGGCTTCCCGCATCCCTCGGGTCACCTCCTGCGCCAGGATATCGGTTATTCAATCGAAACAAAAAGATCAGGTATACATGGGCGGTTGGACTTGAAGCCAGTTGACAGCGACGATTGCTCACGAAACCTGCGTGGTTCGAACCCCCGTTACCGGGGGCCTAGGATAGAAACGAGAAGAATTAAGCCCATATTTCCCAGATCAGCCGCGTGGGTGCGTCGTAATCCGGTAAGAGTGCTGCCTATTTGAGCCGCATACCTGGGCGTTATGGGCAGTGTGGGTGCTAGACTGGCCGAGCTAGCGGGTCTAGTTCTGGATACCGCAATCTCGCTGGAGGCACCCAATGGGTGAAAGCTCCGACACCCCTTTGAAGCTCCAATTCGACCGCAGAGTCCGCCTGGATTTTCGTGGCGCTACCATCACCTCGGACGCCGGACTCCTGGCATGCCGCGAGCTTGATGCCGCTCTGGGGCTCACAGAGACAGCCAACGATTATATCCATGAAAGCCGCACCGGCCGCAATGTGCAACACCCGCTGTTGCCCTTGCTCAGACAATCGGTGTATAGCCGTCTCGCTGGCTACGAGGACACCAACGACGCTGAACGGCTTGCCCAAGACCCGGCTATGCGGGTCACCGTCGGGTGGCAAGGCGCTGATAAGCAGGCGGCCAGCACCAACACTATGAGCCGATTTGAGACTGAGGTGTTAACCGAAGAGGAGAACCTGGATGGGCTTGCGCGCCTGAATGTTGAGTGGGTGGCCAGGGCCATGGCCCAGACATCTCACCAGCGAGTTATCCTAGACATGGACAGCTCTGAAAGCCCGGTGCATGGGCAGCAAGAGGGAGTCGCCTACAACGTCCACTTCGAGTCCGTATGTTATCACCCGCTCTTCCTGTTCAACCATTTCGGAGATTGCGAAGGTGCAATGCTTCGCCCGGGCAATGTCCACAGCGCTGAGCGGTGGCGGGAGGTTCTGGAGCCAGTCGTGAAGCGATACCAGGAGAAAGGAGTCCGGCTGCTGTTCCGGGCCGATGCTGCCTTTGCCAAGCCCGAGGTGTACGAGTACCTGGAGTCCAGGGACATTGGCTACGCTATGCGGCTTCCGGCCAACGAGGTATTACAAGGAAACATCCGGCACCTACTGAAGCGGCCCGTGGGCAGGCCGCCTAAGAAGCCCGTAGTCCGGTATCACGACTTCGGTTACCAGGCCCAGAGCTGGGACATTCCCCGGCGTGTGGTCGCCAAGGTGGAGTGGCACCAGGGTGAGCTATTCCCGAGGGTCGGGTTCGTCGTCACCAACCTCAATCTACCCCGGCAGGCGTAACCCACTACTACAACGGGCGGGGCACGGCCGAGCAGTGGGTCAAGGAAGGTAAATACGCCCTGAACTGGACGCGGCTCTCGTGTCACAGGTTCGTTGCTAACCAGGTGAGGCTGTGGCTGTTTGTACTGGCCTACAACTTGGGCAACTTCATGAGAAGGCTGACTTTGCCAGAGTCAGTGAAACACTGGTCACTGCGAAGTGTTCAGACCAAGCTCATCAAGATGGGTGGACGTCTGATGCGGCATGCCAGGAGGGTGGTGTTTCAACTTGCCGAGGTGGCAGTGTCCCGGGAGGTATTCCGGCAAGTGTTGGAGCGTATCGCCGGGCTCCATCCAGCACCAGGGTAGCGATTATCCTTGAGGTCATCAGAGGTGAAGAGAGGCAACCAAGGGCGAGGTGCGTGCCCGGGAGTTTGAAGGGAGTGCAAACGTGGTGAAAGCCACCTCCGCTGCCCATCGAACGCCAGTTCACCACGCCGAGAGATGGTTTTGTACGCTCGATGGGATGGTTGACGGCGTTCATGAGGAATACTAAGATGGCTCTCGTCGAGGATGGTACCTTGCTTGGACCCAGGCGGTTTGATATGGGTAATTCCGGCTAGGAGTTTGTGCAGGTCAGCAAGTGACCAGGGCGGCTGGGACCGGTGCAAGAAGGGCAGGGCGCGGGTGAATAGCCGGTCCATGCAGCCCGCTTGCGGTGCGCTGCAGCTGCGCTCCGGGGAAACGATGATGTGTCCATTGAAACGGCCCTGGCACGAGATGCCGGAGTTCGTCGAGAACGCGCTGAGGGAGCACGGGCTCATGGAGGCGTACCGCAGCCGCCCTCCCTACCAGCGGAACGACTACGTGGGGTGGATAACGGGGGCCAAGCGCTGGGAGACGCAGCAGAAGCGGTTGGCTCAGATGATCAGTGAGCTGCAGTGCGGCGACCGCTACATGAACATGGTCTATCGGCCCAGACCCAAGGGCTAGCATTCCTGGGCCGGAACGCATGCAGATGGGCCTGTCCGGGGGAGCGGCCGGAAGGGTCTGCGCGGACCGGGAAGTGCGGCCGCGTTGGCTCTCGCCGGTCTACGGCCAGATGGTCCCCGCAAAGAAAATCGAAGCGGAGGTTGGAGACGCGAGGGGGCACGCTCCAACCTCCGCAGTATGGAGCCGGCGGGCGTGGGCGGTACCCGGCCGGCCTTAACCACATTTGTTGTAGCCGCATTCGCGGCACATGAGACAGCCCTCCTGAAAGACTAGGGGACCCGAACACTCGGGGCAGGAGCCCCACCCGCTGCGGCCGTTGCCATTGCCGTTGGCCTTGGCAGCGGCACGCCCGCCCGGGGTGAGTTCCGCGACGCCGGTCGCGGGGGGTTGTCCGTGAAAGAGGCCGAGCTGGCCTTCGACGTCGCTGCCCCTTTCGAGGCCAATGGCACGAGCGAGGGCGTGTGCGATGGCGTCGGGGGCGGAGCGGATGAGGACGAGGTGGTCCCAGACAGGCTCGTCGGTGATGCCGCGGAACTGAGCGACGACCTCCTCCGGGTCGACGCCAGCGCGGAGAGACATGGAGACGAGGCGCGCGACGGCTTCGAGTTGGGCAGAATCGGAGCTGCCTGCCTTGCCGAGAGCGGTGAAGACTTCGAAGGGACGGCCGTTGTCGTCGAAGTTGATGGTGACGTAGATGTTGCCGTGGCCGGTTTGCAGGCGCTCGGTGATGCCCTGCACACGCGTGGGCCTGCGCCGGGGGATGAGGCCGCCGGGAGTGGTGAGGGGTTGGGCGTCTTCTTGGTGCGAATGCCGTTCCTGGTCCGCCGAGTCCTGGTCGCGAGTACCGGCTGTGAGGACCTCTTTCTCGCGGCTGCCGGCGCAGTAGACAGTGATGCCCTTGCAGGCGAGATCCCAGGTTAGTGGTTGGGCACGCACAGGTGTTGCATCGTCGTGACCGACCAGTCCCACAGCGTCGACAGGAATGCCGAGCAGAGGCAGCAAGTCATCCAGCGCCGCAGCCGCTACTTCCGGATCCATTGCCCACACAATGAGAATTTCGCGTATATTAGCCCAATCATCCGACCTAACAGGCTGAACGTCGTTCACCCACAACGATTCCCCGAGAGGTCCTTCGATGCCCGAGAGTTAATGCCGACTTCATTCTCTACGGTGATGATGCGGCAGGCTGTAAGTAATGTTGTAGAGATCAACCGCTAGACGCCAGCAGACCACACTTGAGGGGGATATATGGAACTCGGTGCATTCTCAATTAGCCTGGCCGTAAACGACCTAGAAGACAGCGGATGATCTCAGGCTTTGTCATCCCCTCTCTCGTACGACGCTGCATATATTCCCTCGTCCGCTCGTCGTGGCGGAGTCGCACAAGGACAACGCGATAGAGTGCGGCATTGGCGTGTCGATCGCCTCCGCGATTCAATCGATGGCGGTTGGTCTTGCCTGAAGAGGCAAGGATGGGGTTTACTCCGCACAGGGCGGCGAAGGCGGACTCCGACCTCAGTCGCTCGGGATTGCTGCCGGCAGTAACGAGAAGCGTGGCTGCGGTGTCTGCTCCGACTCCGAAGGTGTGGACCAATGCCGGCCGCAGTCTCCGCGGTGAGCCGGACCAGCTCCTTGTAGATACCTTCGATCTCGTAGGTGAGATGGCTGTGACGACGGGCAAGTAACCGAAGTGCATGCTTGGCCGCAGCTGTCGGCGTCGCCAATCGACCCGGGCGGAAGCTACGGCAGCGGTCCACAAGCCTCCGTGCATTCAGTCCGTCCAAATCCTCCCGCAATTCAACAGGTGCGGTGACCACAAGGGCTTTCATCTGGTTCATGGCCTGGGTGCGGGCCTTCATCCCAGAGTCCTTGGTGATCTTGAGAACCCGGATCATCTCTACCTTGTCCACACCTGATTTGGGAGACTCCCGGGCCACCCCAGCGAGAACGGATCGTGCAGCCATTTCAGCATCGAGAGGGTCGCTTTTGCCCAACCTGCGGCGTGTGGATCTGTCTAGCCGGTTCACCTCGATGACTGTATGTCCACATTTTGCGAGGTACCGAGCCAACCCCACTCCATATGAGCCCGTACCTTCGATGCCAAAGGTAGCGACCCCGCCCAGGCCGATAGCCCAGCTCTCCAGGCCTTTGTAACCCTTGGCTGTGGTCGCCAGCCGGTATTCACCCAGCCGTGCGCCATGGTGGTCGATTGCTACAGCCACGTGTTCGTCCAGATGTGTGTCCACTCCAACGATCACCCTGGCAACACCATCTAAGTTACCACTAGTCGTCACCGCTTCCTCCTGTTCTTGAGTGAGATGGCTACGAACGGCCAGGAGAGAGGACAGGACTGCGACGGGACCTATGGCCAGGCTCCTATAAGGTCACTGCTCACCTGGTCGGTGGGGGTTGGGCCACCTTGAGAACGAGGTCGACAGATCACATTCAAGGCACTGCGCCGGTCCCACTTCGGGTCAGACCCGAGCTAAGGAGGCCCGGTAAAGATTATCGCAGTCCCACTTTTGCTGGTTGCTAACAAATCTAAACGATGTTATGCTCCCTACCCCACCGCATTTTTTCGCGAGTGATGAAACCATGAAACTTTGGGAGCGCATCGCCGAAGACCGCCTTTGGTCACCCTTGGAGCAAATCGCGATTCAAACCGTAACCGCAGGTGGAATGGCTGCGATGGGGTTCTATCGCGACGCATGTAGAAGAAACAACAACTACTCGATGCGGAGGCGAAAACCCCGTCAACCATCGCGAACCTGCAGGCAACGTCAACAATCCTTCAAACTTGCCATACGCTATTGTCCCCGATCGCTGGTGAACTGCTTGCCGGTCTCAGCTATCTGGGCGAAGAAACCACGCATGACGAATACCTGCGAGAGCACCTAAGCGACGATGTCCTCAAGAGAAAACACGCCCCACAGCGATTCTTTGAAAGCCATGAAAACGTGTTGCGAGTCATCTTTGATGGAATCGACGGTACAGGCAACTTCAACCGCGGATTACCGTTATTCTGCTCCGCTGCCGCCATCCTTGTCGATGATCAAGTCCGCGTTTCGGCGATTTATGATCCAATCCATCATCAAGTCTCATCCGCCGTTCTACCTGGCCCATATGAAAATCCCGAACGCGATGCCACGGCATCTGCTTGGGACGTGGCGACTGGAAATCGCGTTGACGTTGTCGCCGATGCCAAGAAGCAGGTGATAAATCCTCTCAACAAAGAGGCCGTGGCGATCCACCTAACGCGCAGCAACCCAGACAAGCTCAAAGAATTCGTCGGCACCCAAGAGGGTCAAGAAGATACAATGTTGGAACGCCTTGCCGGTGCTTGTGGCGGTATTTATGCAATCAATTCCGGCATCATGGCCATGAAAGAGATCACGCGCGGTGCCTTTGGTGGCTTCGTCAACATTGTTACCTATCCCTGGGATGTTGCCGCCGGTGAAGTTCTCGTACGTGCCTGTGGCGGTATAGTGACCGGCTTTGATGGAAACCCAGTCAAATACGAGAAACCTGGGAAAATATCGGTGATTGCGGCGAAGGGACACTTGCATGAAGGGCTAAAGGATGTTCTCAAGCCGAAGAACTAGCGAACATTAACAGGCGTACAAAAGATCG
This sequence comes from Dehalococcoidia bacterium, assembly GCA_965248115.1. GTDB lineage: Bacteria > Chloroflexota > Dehalococcoidia > Lucifugimonadales > CBDFII01 > CBDFII01. Next base: position 23,931 of record CBDFII010000004.1, on the reverse strand, counting down.
TTGCACCGAAGCTGGCTCGCGTTATGGTTTTCCAACATCGTTTCCCTTGTCCCCCAACGACCTTCGAAGCTCGTGAATAGCCTCCGTTAGCACCTGGTCCTGAACTTCCCCTTCTTCCCAAAGCTCTTTAATAACTTCCCGTACGGCCACGACACGAGGGGAGTGCTCGATCAGATACCAGAGCACTTTAAGGGGCTTGTCCTTCACATCGAGCGGCTCTCCTCCTTTCCATAGGCACAGATTAGGTATGTCCAGCCGATATGGGCCAAAGTGAACCTGCTGTCCGTCATTCGTCGTACCCTTCATCGTTTATACCTGCCTTGCTGAGAGAAATGTCATAGCGGATTGATATTTCCTTGAGACTCCGGCTCCCTACCAAGGATACAATTATCTCGCCGACACTACAAAGGGGAGGGTCGTTATGGCAAATCTGAGCGTTGGATTCGAGATAGAGGAAAGGGAAAGGGGGGGAACGGTATGATGGACAGGTCAACTTCGATGGCCATCGTTTTAGCTATGGGCTGGTATTCGGCGTGCCACTGGGGAAGCTAAACGACTACGCAGGCGGTCGGATGGGAGATTTCTGGGAAAAGGTTGACGTAGAGGCCTGGAATGATCGGTCACAGAAGGTAGATCTGAATGACAGCGCTCGAGCTTTATTCCTGAGAACGGCAGGAGCGGCGGCAATGCAAACCTACAATAACCCATCGCTGGCAGCTCAACGTGAAGAGTTCTCAGAAAATCTGAGGAGGCAGAACCCAAACAATCCTGTAGAAACATCAGGGACTCTTGTCAGCTTGAGCTATGAGTTACCGCGAACCCCTGAGGTTGATAGCGCCTTGGTGCACCTTCGTGGCCAGTAGGTTACTTGGAATGCCTACTGCTCGCGTTCGGCAAATAAAAACCACTAAGAAAAGGAGGAAAGCTAAGATGGGTAGTTAGCCGCTGGCGCGAAACTCCGATTGACTGAGAATTTACACATAAACTGGAGGAGATTTCAACAAATGAATAGTCACGCAAGAATTAAATCGGCGGTCGGGATGGCGGCACCAGGGACCACTGAATACTATCGGAACGCCGCTATTGTCCTGGCCAGCAGCAAGCCGGGACACCTCTCCTCAGGGTCGAAGGCTAAGCTTCAGGCTTTGGCCACAAGTGGTGATTATCAAACCAGAATGATTGCCAGGAGAAGGACCAAGAGGTCCTCACTGCCCAGCTCTACCAGCAGATTGGGCAGCTCAAGGTGGAACGGGATTTTTTGTCACGGAGCTTCGGGTTGTGAGCCGGTCCCAACGCCGGGCCATGATTGACCGAGAAGAACCTAAGCTGTCTCTGGTGCGCCAGTGCGCCTTGCTGGGTATCAGCCGCTCCTCGTTGTACTACCTGCCAACCGAGGCCGGCGCCGAGGACTTGGAGTTGATGGCCCTCATAGACCAACAGTACCTGAAGACACCTTTCTACGGATCCAGAAGGATGACTGCCTGGCTCAGAAATCACGGACACCAGGTCAACCGCAAGCGGGTCCGCCGGCTGATGCAGCTGATAGGCCTGGAGGCCATCTACCGGCGTCCCAATACCAGCAAGCCAAACTCAGGGCATAAGGTCTATCCATACCTGCTCAGGGGGCTGGAGATCAACCGGGTCAACCAGGTGTGGGCCACCGACATCACCTACATACCCATGGCTCGGGGTTTCCTCTACTTGGTGGCCATCATGGACTGGCACAGCCGCTACGTGCTGGCCTGGCGGCTGTCCAACACCCTGGAGGTAGACTTCTGTGTTGCGGCTCTGGAAGAGGCCTTGAGCAAGGGTCGGCCACAGATCTTCAACACCGACCAGGGCAGCCAGTTCACCAGCGAGGCCTTCACCAGCATGCTGCTGGCGCAAGGCGTTCAAGTGAGCATGGGGTGTTCCATGCAGTGAGCTCACAAAGGTGTTTACTGGAACATCCACGAGCCTTACCATCGGATGAAGGTTTACGAGACACCCCAGCGGTAGACTCTCTTATTTTAGCCTCACCGCTGTCCTGATGATGGGGTCCACTTGATTCTACTGAACGGAAAGGCTAGACTCCCGCACGGTCGAATCATCCGAAATATTAGCCGACCGTCTTCTGCATCTTTTGGGGTTGATTCAGCCCTCAGATTGTTTGGAGTTCTTTAGGGACTGGCGTTCCGAGGGAATTGTGAAGACGAAATGCGAATGAGCGGACCCGACATCGCAACGCAGATAGTTGGCCTTACGAAAAGTTTACGCGCGTTCAAGCACGGGAATTCCGTATGGATACTGCTAGCGGCGGTGCTATTGTCGATGGCAGCCGTCGCAGTGTTATTGATAGCCGTGCCGCAGGTGGGTAAGGCCCAGGGCACTGGGCCCTCCAAGCCCGGCGATCTTACAGCCACCGTCAAGAGCACACAGGTCACGCTGGGGTGGAATGACCCATCCGACACCAGCATCACCGGGTACGAATATCTGCAGGCGCAGATCGCCAAGCTGACCGCCTCCGACGGGGTGGCTGGCGACCTATTCGGGCATTCAGTGGCGGTGGACGGAGACACCGCGGTGGTGGGCGCCTACGAAGACGAAAGCGAGAAGGGCGCGGCGTACGTGTTGGCCAAGGATTCGTCGGGAGCGTGGAGCCAGGTCGCCAAGTTGACCGCCTCCGACGGGGACACTAGCTCCGACGGGGAGGCTGGCGACATCTTTGGTTGGTCGGTAGCCGTGGACTGGGACACGGTGGTGGTGGGTGCCCGCTATGACGATTCGACCTACGTGTTCACCAAGCCCGGTACGGGATGGGCCACAGCCACGGAGACGGCCAAGTTGACGGCCTCCGACGGGGTGGTAGGCGACTGGTTCGGACAATCGGTGGCAGTGGACGGGGACACTGTGGTGGTGGGCGCCAGCGAGGACGATGGATCCGGGTCGGCCTACGTGTTCACCAAGGCCGCTGACTCGGTATGGACCGATGCCACGCAGACGGCCAAGCTGACGGCCTCCGACGGGGACGATTTCGACGAGTTTGGGAAATCTGTGGCGGTGGACGGGGACACGGTGGTGGCGGGCGCCCCAAACAACGATGGTTACGGCTCCGCCTACGTGTTCATCAAGCCCGCAGCGGGATGGGACGATGCCACCCAGACGGCCAAGCTGACCCCCGGGGCCACCGACGACGAAGCCGCGGGCCTAGCCGGCACTTTTGGCGCTGCGGTGGCGGTGGACGGGGACACGGTGGTGGTCGGGGCCTCCGCCTACTCTGGCAGTCAGGGCCGCGCCTACGTGTTCACCAAGCCCAGTGGGGGATGGGAAGATGCCGAGAGGACGGCCGAGTTGGCGACCTCCGATGCTGAAAAAAACCAGTTTGGGTGGTCGGTAGCAGTGGACGGCAACACTGTAGTGGTTGGCGCTCACACGGATGATGCCAGTGACTCTGTTAACGATTCCGGGTCGGTCTACGTGTTTACCAAGGCCACTGACTCGGTATGGGCCGATGCAACGGAAACGGTCAAGCTTACCGCCACCGACGGCGCCAGCGGCGAGCAGTTTGGGTGGTCGATCGCGGCGGGCGGGGGCACGGTGGTGGTGGGCGCCCACTGGGACGATGACAAGGGCGCGGATTCCGGCTCGGCTTACGTATATGGCGTCTCGGGCTGGACCGCCATACCCGACAGCGAGGCCGGCGCAACCAACGCAACCTCCTACACGGTAAACGACCTCACCAATGAAGAAGAGTACGGCTTCTGGATTCGGGCGAGGAACACCGTGGGCGCCAGCGAGGCCAGCGATCCCGTGACCGCGACGCCCGTCAACACCACCCCAACGGCGGTGGACGACGCCACTACGACCGCAGAGGGCACGGCGGTCGACATCGACGTGGTGGCCAACGACACGGACCTCGAAGGAGACACGCTCCAGGTGACCTCGGTGACCATGCCCAGCAACGGCACGGCGGTGATCAAGCCGGGCAGCGCCACTACGATCACTTACACCCCCAACTCCAGCTTCCACGGGTCCGACTCGTTCACCTACGTGGCGTCGGACGGGAACGGGGGTACGGACACCGGTACGGTCACCGTCACCGTCACTGCGGTGGACGACGAACCTGCCAACCGCTCGCCTAGGTTCAACGAGGGCCTCAACACCACCCGCACCGTCCCGGAGAACGCAGAAGTGGGCATGGCTGTGGGGGACCCAGTGAACGCCAGGGACTCGGATAATGACCGGCTGGAGTACTGGCTGTGGGGAATGGATCGAGCCTCCTTCGACGTGGACCCTAGCACAGGGCAGCTCACCACCAAGACAGCGTTGGACTACGAGGTCAAGAACGAATACTCGGTGCGGGTGAGCGCCCGGGACCGCCGAGGGGGTGTCGATGGGCTCATAGTTACCATCAGCGTTGAGAACGTTGATGAGCCACCGGCACGTCCAGCAGCACCCGACCTCAAGGCCACCAGCCACTCTACCCTGGCAGTAAACTGGACGGCGCCCGATAACCAGGGACCGGAGATCACGGATTACGACTTGCAATACCGTGAAGCTGACGGGGAGTTCAAAGACGTCGGGTACGGCGGCACCGGCATATCCATGACCCTGAGCGATCTTAAGCCTGAGACCGGCTACGAGGTGCAGGTGCGGGCTATCAACGCCGAGGGAGTCAGCCCTTGGTCGGAATCAGGCAGAGGCGAGACTGAAGAAGCGCCGCCCCCACCTACTCCTACGCCTACACCCACGGCGGAGCCAGCGCCGTCCGAGGCGGACGGCGGGGACGAAGGATTCCCCTGGCGGGCTATCGTCGTGGTAGTGATTGGGGTAGTCGCTGGAGTGGTTCTCATAATTGTGGTGCGACGTAGCCGGAGATAGGAGAGGAAGCTACTGTCGCATCCGTCGGAGTGAAACTACGGAACAGGAAGACCTTGGTGACAAGTTGTAACATACCTACCCTCCCCGAGTTTGGCCTCGGCAAACGCAACCCCAGCCGGGGACGGGTCTTGCTCATCGCTGTTTTCTTCCTGACATTGGCGCTTGCCATTGCATCACCTAGTACGGCACAGGCGCAGTCGCGGTGCGACGACAGCGTTGCCGTACCCGACCCTTCCGCCAATTCCGGCCTAATCGCCGATTGCGAAGCGTTGCTTGACGCCAAAGCAACTCTTGACCCAGGCAATGTGTTGGACTGGAACGTCAACACGCCTATCACTGACTGGGAAGGCATCTCCGTCTCGCATGGCCGGGTCACTGGACTCACCGCCAATGGGAAAGGGCTTGCAGGTTCGATCCCGTCGGAGCTGGGCAACCTCACGGACCTGACGATTCTCAACCTCTCCGGCAATAAACTCGGCGGCCCCATCCCTGCAGAGTTGGGCGACCTCACCAATCTGACGATCTTCTACCTTCACAACAACGAGCTCAGCGGCCCCATCCCCGCCGAGCTGGGCGACCTCACGGACCTGACGATTCTCAACCTCTCCGGCAATAAACTCGGCGGCCCCGTCCCCCCAGAGCTGGGCAACCTGACCGCGTTGACCCGCCTCTATCTTCATAGCAACAAGCTCACCGGCCCCATCCCTGCAGAGCTGGGCGACCTCACCAGCCTGACGAGCCTCTATCTTTCCAACAACAAGCTCACCGGCCCCATCCCTGCAGAGCTGGGCGACCTCACCAACTTGACGAGCCTCTATCTTCATAGCAACAAGCTCACCGGCCCCGTCCCCGCTGAGTTGGGCAACCTGACCGCGTTGACCCGCCTCTATCTTCATAGCAACAAGCTCACCGGCCCCATCCCTGCAGAGCTGGGCAACCTCACCGACCTGACGAGCCTCAACCTCGCCGACAACAAGCTCACCGGTCTCATCCCCCCAGAGCTGGGCAACCTCATCAAACTGTCGGTTCTCAATCTAGGCGGCAACAAACTCAGCGGCTCTATCCCCTCAGAGCTGGGTGACTTGAACGTCCTGACGGAGGTCTACCTCAACGGCAACGAACTCACCGGCTCCATCCCACCAGAGTTGAGCAACCTCATCAAACTGTCGGTTCTCAATCTCCATTGCAACACGTTGACGGGCGCTGTCCCACCTGAATTGGGTAACGCTGCCTTCCTCACTACACTGACCATTGGTGGAAACCACTTCACCGAACCCCTGCCGGCTCTTGGCGGAGTCACGGTTACCTCGACCGATGAAATGTGCGGCAGCGCATTCAACGCCAGTCCCACCTTCAGTGAAAGTGGCCCTGCTACCCGGATCGTTGTCGAGAACTGGAACACCAACCACGACATCGGTAACCCCGTCGAAGCGACCGATGCCGACAACGACTCACTCATCTATTCTCTCTTGGGGAATGACGCGGCATCCTTCGGAATCGACTCGTCGACCGGGCAGCTGAAGAAAAAGGCTGCATTGGACAGGGCGACCAAGGACTCCTATTCGGTGACCGTGAGGGCCGATGACTCCTACGGTGGTTCCGCCATCATTTCGGTCACCATCAGCGTTATCGCCTTACCCTCCGAGCCCATCATCGGCACGATCACAATAGGGAATGAAGAATTGACGGTGCCGTGGAGCGCGCCCACCAGAGACAGCGGCTCTGCGATCATCGCCTACGACCTGCGATACCGGCCCAGCGGAGGCGCGGAGTGGGAGTTAGTGGACGACGCCTGGACTCGAGGGACCGGAACGCCGCCTTTCAGATACAAGATACGGTCGCTCACTAACGATACTGTGTACGAGGTGCAGGTACGAGCGGTGAACGGTGTCGCGGAAGGCCCATGGTCCTCTACGGAGGCAGGGACGCCTGTTGCTGTGGCGGAACCAGCCGTGAACCCCAGGCCCCCGGAGACGGACAAAGGAGGGGCACAGCTTTCGGCCCTAGCAGTGGCGCTGATGGTTATTGGAGGGTTGGCGATCGGAGCAATCGCTGGAGGCATCGTAGTAGCTGGGGTATACCGTCGATGGGGCTGGACGAGCTTCTTATGGGGGGCCGACAGTCCCCCAGCAGTGATCGCCCGGGGCGTAGCCACGGCAGTGCGTTGGCTGAATAGTTCGCTCACATCCATAGCCCGCACCGTAGCTACAGCCGTGCGGACAGCGGTGCGATGGGCGTTGGATAGTGCGCTCACATCCATAGCTCACGACGTGGCAACCGTAGTCCGAGGTGTGGTGCGAATGGTGAGGCGAAACCACTAGAGGCACGATTGGCGTTAGGAGCCTTGAGCTGAATGGACGTGGCTCCCACGCCCTGCCGGTGTCGATGGGCGCTGCCCAGGGTGTACAAATTAACCCTCCGATTTCGGCCGATTCGACGGATGCGGACGACCAGAGCTCCTCCAATGCAGTAGCCACAGACTCCGGTAGTTCAATGTCCTCTACCGACGCTCCTTCAAGAAACGAGCCCAATACCGACACCGTTCCGGGGGTGATGGTCGATACCAATCGGATAAGAGATGTGTCTGCCGGAGAACCAGATGCGGGAAACCTCACGACTGAAGTCGACACTAGTGTCTCGACGTGGGTTATCGCCGGTGCTGCCGGAGGCTTCTTTGCCCTCGTCCTATTGGGGGTTAGGATAGCGTTGACCGGAAGGTTGCGGCGACGGCATGCCTGATGTGTCGTTCTCTGAGACAGGCTCAGTACAGTACACGCAGGCCCACCATATGCTACGCCCACATGCAAGCGGTAGGCATGGTCAACGACCACATCACAGGATGCTTCCGGGCTAATGTCCCAGAGTCACCGTAACCGGGCCGCGAGCACGTTACCCATGATCGAACCGGCGAGTCCGGTCCCCCTTACACTGGAATCGCCGAGTCCAAACGGACCTGTTGTCTTGCTCGGCCGGTTTACTATCGAGCCGTGAAGGTCTCACTAAATTGATCGTTGACAGTCACCGTGTACTCCTCTCCGGAGACTAGATTGGCGCCGAGCGGTATCTCCGTCTCCACGACGGGCAGGTCACGCGTACAGAGCACGTTATTCTCTGCCACCTCTAGGTGCGTAACGCCTACTTCAATGGTGTTGGCGAACTGGCGGACGATGTCGTAGCCGTTGAACGCCGAGCAGCTGCTGCCGCGCGGAAGCCTCGACACAACATTCAGCGAGTACTGAGCAGGTTCTGCGTCGGACACCACCACCTCGACCGTCTCGATGGGCGAGGCCTGCACGACCCACCCCGTCGTCCGCTCGTCGCGCGCGAGGAATGAGTTGGTCACCTCGCCGTTGACGGCCACCGTGTAGGTCTCACCGGCCGTAAGGTCGCTGCCGAGGGCTATCTCCGTCTCGGTATAGCCGAAGTCAGCAGTGCAGGGGACGAGTTGCCCCGGCGCGACTTCGAGGTTGGTGACCGTCACGGAAAATGTTGTCTGGCCTCCGTCCACTTCGTAGCCATCGAAACTCGAACACGACGTGCCCTGTGGCAAAGTCGACAGGACAGTCAGCGAATAGTCGGGCGGGGCCGACTCAGAGACGTTCACCTCCACGCTTTGGACCGGCGCCAGGACGCTGACCATGGTCGGCCCTTCCGGCTGCTCGGGCTGGGCCCCTGTCCCCTGGGCGACGAAGGTCTCGGTCACGTCGTTGACGTACACCGTGTAGGTCTTCCCTCCGTCGAAGTCGATGCCCAGGGCGATGTTACTCTCCACGGTCCCGTAGATCTCCGCGCACATCATCGGCTCTTCAGGCTTCAGGTTCGTAACTGTGATCCGGACCGTTTCGCCGTCCCGATCGACCTCGTACCTGTCGAACTCGTAGCACGCGTTGGGCAGCCCAGACTTGACTGCGACGAAGTATTGCGGTGGGAAGGACTCGGCGATGTTGATCTCCACGCTGTCGATAGGCGCCGGCACTTCGACCATCGTTGGCTCCGGTGGCGCGGTTGCACCCACCCTGACCAGTACCATGTCGACGTGCGTCGGGCTGTCTCGCGTGATGACCTGGTAGCTGGTGCCGTTTATGAACGCCAGCCTACCGCCGTCCGTGATTCTTACCTGGACGGCATAGGTGAACCTCTGGTCTATTTCGGCAGGGTCGTACTCGATCTCAAAGTCGATCGGCACCTGTCCAGGATTGAAAATGATATGCTCTCCGATTGTGATCGCGGGGGCGTCCGCTCGCGAAACATCGACCAGCTTGACCTCGACTGCGGCGTCTCGGGTAAGCGCGATCCGCTCGCGGTATGTCACAGTGCCGGTCACTTTAGCGGTGGAAGGAGCCGCGGGCTCGGTCGGAGTCGGTTCCGGCGGCGGCGTGGAAGTCGGTGTTGCAGTCGTCTCGCCACAAGCCGCGGCCACCAGGACCAAGAAGACTACTACTATCGAAGTCGATATTCCAACTCTGCTACGCATGGGAGTCTCCTCCTTGGGCTCGTGATTTCTGGCTTCTCATAATTAATGACGTAAATCGTCGACGGTCCGTTCCGGTGGCTGGCGATAGACAAGGCCCGATGAATGCCGCCGACAAGCGCAACGTATTAAAATCTAGGGAACCTCTGAACAATTCGGCGCAAGCGTGGATGGGCAGAGTGGTTCCGTTCTTTGGAGATGTTCAGGCATCTTTGTGACGTTCCAGGTGGTGGTTGAGGCGTTCAGACCGTGTCTGTTGTGGCCTCGAAGCGGCTTTTCTGAGCCATCGCGGCTCCCGGCCGTGATTTGCGCACTGCGCCCCTCTCATGCCGCCAGACGGCGCTCTGCCGTCATCAAGTTGGCCAGCCCCAGTAGCAATGCCAGCCGTTGCGCGTTCTTAGCCAACCCTCGGTAGCGCACCTTGGCGTAGCCAAAGCGCCGCTTCACGTACAGGAACGGATGCTCCACTTTCGTCCTGACCGACGCTTTGCGCTTCTCCGCCAACGCCTCGTAGCTGGCAGGCTCCAGGTGCCGTCGCCGGCCGGGCCTCATCGCCACTCGCCACTCCACATCCAACTCTCGATTCTCCAACCGCTTGTCCACTCCCTGATACCCCGCATCCCCCCACACTCGTTTCTCTCCACCGTGCAGCAATCGGTGCGCTTCTGTCACATCATACACGTTAGCTGGCGTCGTAGTCATGCTGTGTACCACTCCCGTCTCAGCGTCAGCGCCTACGTGTACTTTCATCCCGAAGCTCCACTCGTTCCCCTTCTTCGTCTGGTGCATCTCAGGGTCTCGCTCACCCGCACGATTCTTCGTCGATGCCGGCGCCTCTATGATGCTCGCGTCCACGATCGTCCCCTCCCGAAGCCGCAGTCCCTGGGACTCCAGATGACGGTTGATCTCCTCGAACAGACTCTGCCCCAACTCATGCTCTTCCAGCAGATGGCGGAAGTTCAGAATCGTCGTCTCGTCCGGCAGCGGGCCCGACAGCTTCAACCCTACGAACCGTCTCACCGACTCGACCTCGTAGAGCATGTCCTCCATGCCAGGATCGCTCAGGTTGTAGAACAACTGCACGCAGTGTATCCGCACCATCGCCGACAACTCATATGGTCGACGGCCTCGGCCCGCCTTGGGATAGAACGGACGGATGCGCTCTTCCATCTGTTCCCACGGTATCAGAGCATCCATGCGCTCCAGGAATATCTCCCGGCGGGTCTTGCGCTTCTTCCTCTCGTATTCCAAGTCCGCAAATGTTGGCTGGTCCATCAATTATCTCACCGAACACAGTGCTATTCTCTATGCTACTATGCCCAGATTTGTTCAGAGTATCCCTAGGAAGTCATTGCGTAGGCGTTCTACGTCCGCAATCGGGGTCATGTCCTGGATAACACCGACTGCGGATTCGATCGCGCCGGATTCTGAGTGTGTTGGTGTCGCATTGACCAGAGTAGTGATCTTCCGCCCATCCGGGACGTGGAAAATTATCTCTTCCGCGCGGACGGTCTCGCCTCTGGATAACGCCCTCGACAGTGAAAGCTCGTGCACCGGCAATTCGCTAGTGAACTAGATTGACACGTTGTAGAATCAAAGCAATACGTTGTGACCTAGGGAAATTCTTAACTCTGAAGGGGGTAACCCATGGGGAACCCGGTAGTGCACTTTGAAATTGCCGGCCCGGATGGGCCTGCTTTGCGGCAGTTCTATAGCGATCTGTTCGGGTGGAAGATTGACGTGCAGAGCGAAGAGATGGGCAACTACGGTTTGGTGTCCGCAAATGAGGGCGGCATCGGTGGCGGCGTGTTTCCTACAACTGAGGATATTCCGGCGCGCAGCTATGTTACCTTCTATGTGCAGGTTGACGACCTTCGAGCGGCGCTGGATAAGGTGGTAGGCATGGGCGGGCGCGTCATCATGCCACCGATGGAGATAGCGCTCGGCATGGGCTCCATCGCTTTGTTCGGGGACCCTGCCGACAACACCATAGGGCTGCACTCACCACCGCCGGAATGGGACGGACAGATGCCCCCTAAGGGGGACGGTCCACCGGTGGCTCACTTCGAGGTTGGTGGCAGCGACGCCGCGATGCTCGCCGAGTTTTACACCGGGATGTTCGACTGGCAAATCGACCATCACGAGCAGGCCAACTACCGCTTCATCCAGCAGGAATCCGGAGGGATTGGCGGCGGCATCTTCCAGCACACAGAAGGCATGCCGCCCAACCATCCTTCCGTCGCCGTTATGGTCAACGACCTCCAAGCATATCTTGACAAGGCCGTAAGCCTGGGCGGCAGCGTCCTCATGCAACCCACAGAGATTCCTGGAGGATTCGGCTCCATTGCCATATTCTATGACATCGCTGGCAATCGCATAGCACTCTTCAAGTCCTCTGAGTAGAAACCGCGCTGGCTGGATTGGCCCGCCGCACGGCGCATCGGTGCCCCACAGGGGTGGGCTGCCAGCCCTGTGAGGGCCACACCTACCGAGCTAACCTGAACTTCAATACGAAGATTCTTTAGACGCAATTGCGACGGACTCAGGCTCAGGGGAATCACCGTCGATGGGTATAGCCAGCGTGATGTCCACGTTGTTGTCCCTGTCGATGACGACCTGCTCCACGATCATCTGGAGAATCTCCTTGCGCTGCTCGGGGGTCAACTCGTCCAAGCCCTGGCCGACCTCTCTTGCCCAGGTTAGGACAGCCTCCATCAGCCGCCGCTTCTCAGCTCCGCCCACCTCCTGAGCACGGTAATCGTCCAGCTTCGCCCTGGCGCTCTCAAGCCGCTCGGTGATGAACTTGCGCTGATGGTCGAGTTGGGCCTCGGTGATCTTCCCCGACACGAACAGCCTGATGGCGCGGTCCTCTTCCATCTGGATGCTCCGCAGGTCTCGCTCGGCTTGGGCGATCTCCTCCTCCAATCCGCCGCCCTCCTGAGAAACGAGGGTGTCAATACCGGCGACGATCAGGTCGGGGTTCTGGATTACCCGCTTCACCTCGCTCCATATCGGCTCCTCCAATCGCTCAGCCCGGATGTAGGGACGCTCTCGGCAGCGCAGGCGCATACTCTGCATTCCGTTGCACATGTAGTATCGGTTGGGAGTGGGAAGGTCGTAGCGGTACTTCTTGCCGTTGCGAACGTTGGTGGTGCTCCGGGTGCATCTTGCATGGAAGTTGTGGCCGCACTCGCCGCATTTCAGAAGGTGCTGCAACAGGTAGAGCACATTCGTGTTCCTCTTGGCCCTCCTGCTCCGCTGCTTCTTCAGCGCCTGCGCCCGCTCCCAGGTCTCGTCGTCGATCACTTGCGGGACCGGGATCTCAATCCAGGTGTCCCTCGGCTGGTCGTAGATCTTCATTCCGTCTTCGGTGGAGACGTGGCGGTACCTGCCGTAGACCCAAGAGCCCGTGTAGGTGGTATTCCCCAAGATGTGGTGCACGCGGGACTGAAGCCACAGCATCTTGCCGGTCTGAGTGGGGATTCCCTCGTCGGTCAGCCGCACGGCAATGGAGTAGGACCCCATCCCCTCATGGACGTACATGTGGAAGATGCGGCGGACGACCTCCGCCTGCTCCTCAATCGCCTCGGGCCTGCCATCGTCTCCGATGCGGTATCCGTAGGGGAGGCCGCCGGTGGGCACCCGTCCCTGCTTGGCCGTCCCCCGCTTGCCCATAGTGGACCGCTCCCGGAAGTTGTCCAGCTCGATCTTGCCGATGGCCGCCATGAGTCCGAAGGTCTTCATGTCGATGGAGTCCATGACGGCTTCCAGCCGAATCTGGTGGGCCTCGACGACCTCCATGAGGGCGGCGGCGGGGTACATCCCCCGGCTGAGCCGGTCTGATTTCCAGCAGACGATGGTGTCAAAGCGCCCGCGTTTGGCGTCGGCCAGCATCCGGAGGAACTCGGGGCGCTTCTTGGACCAGCCCCTGCCCACCTCCTGGTAGTGGGCGGTAATAGTCATGCCCTTGGCCTCGCAGTAAGCTTCCATCTCGTTGGTCTGCTCGGAGAGGGAAGTCTTGTCGTCCTCAGCCTGGCTCTTGTCCGATACGCGGGCGTAGATGGCCGCCCTCTGTCCATTTGCCTGTCTCTGTGTCCTGGTTCTCGCCATGATTTCCTCCTTTATTCCTTCTCCTTGAACATCAAAAAGACCCGCCTCCTGTCGGGAGCGGGTCTGCGAGTAGTACAATCACATCGCATCACCTGCTTCGTTCAGGTGGAGCCACGGCCCGGGGTGTTTGCAGCATCGCCGGGCCAACCTCTACCCAGCATTTTACCGCGAATGCCGCGGCATGGTCAACGGGCTGTCCGCCCCGTCAGACGCCACAGTAACCCTCACACTCGTTGCCGAACCCGTCCGGGTGCCGGTCGGCTCCCAGCTCCGCCTCGTCGAGTCTGACGGCCTGGGCGAGGGGAATCCGACGAGGGTGCAAGTAGGGCTCCTTGGCGAAGGCCAGTTTGCCCCGCATGTTCGCGTCGATCTCCACCGCCTCGTCGAACAGCTCCGGCCACCTGCGCTTCGTCTCGACCCATCTCCGGCGGGACTGGTAGGGGCAGCCGATGCAGGCAGAGCGCTCCAGTGGCCGCTCGTAACGCGCCTCCCACCAATCCAAGCAATGGCTTCGCGACATGCCTGCTTCGATCAGGGGGTACCGGTTCTCTATCCACCTATCACGGGATGTCTTCATGCGGATGGCCTCGTCGGTGGAGATGCCCAGCCACAGCTCGACGGTGGTGCCCGTAGGTACTCTTTGTCCCCTGCTGAGAGCTAGAAGCTCCCGTACCTTCCGACGGACTGATTGGGTAGGGACGGCGCCGCCAATGGCCGGATCTCCGGCTGGTTTGCGCCATCCCCCCCACCGAACCGGACGTGCCCCTTTCAAGGCATCCGGCTCTCCCTCAGATGGGCTAGACCTATGTGTCGGGAACATCGGCTTTTCCGCCATCGTCGTCGGGTTCATACATCCCTCCTCCGGCGTAGTTCGCTTCGTTCCACACCCATCTGACTGCCCCCCTTCGCCATGCGGCCGGCTTTCCCGACCTCGGACTACTACGAGGGCTCTGCCCCACATCCGGCATTGGCCGAAGGCTGGCCCGCTCCGTCGCCGGAGAGCCGGACGTGGTTCCCAAGTTCGCCCAGGTTGCGTCTGCGTGCCGTCTTAGGTCCTGCCTCTACGCCTGGCTTGGCTCGCTGCCGCGCTCGCCATCGGGAGATGCCGTAAATTGGAGTCGGCATCTCTGTCCTAACAGGACTGTCCCTGTATAAGGCAGACAGGGGGTTCCAATGACTCCACCCTCGCCCTACCGTGAGCAGGTGGTTCTACATGCGACGCTTCAGTCGGCAGTTCCTTTCGTGACCATAACGACACTCTGGCTAGCAGCGCACGGTTTAGCAGGGTCACCGTCGCCACATTGTCGGGGAGGCTTCAGACACGGTTCTGCCTCTGGCCCCCATGCCTGCTCCCCTAGCCACCGGCCTACTCCTAGCCGGGCTCCACATTTGGAACGTTCAACCCACGCGCTTCTTGGCGCACGCCTGATCTTGTAGTGCTCGGTGCATTGCCGCCGTCCCATGCCGTCGCTCTGTCCGTTCCGCCCTCCTGTACGGGCAGGTCCCTTGAGGTATAGGGGAAGATCGATGAAGCCCCGGTTGCAGGAGTGGTTGGTGAGGGCCTTGGCGTCCTCGCGCAGGCTGCGCCCGTTGTCCACGACGTACACGGGGAAGCCGAGCCGCTCGGCGAGCCAATCGAGGTGAGTGTAGAGACTGGGAGGCTCCCAGTGGGTGTCGGCGAAGATGGCGCAATCCGGCAGTTGGCCGAACGCGCCCCCGCTTGCCATGAGGGCCATGACCGAGGACTGGCCGCCTCCTCCCAGGCTGATGACCGTAAGGGACTGGATGGATTGCATCAGCCTTCGTCCTCGATGGGGTCATCCTCCGAGGGCGAGTCCGCATCGGAGGGAGGGAGCTTGTCTTCGGTTGCGTACTTGACGAGCAGGGTGAAGAGGCGGCGCAGCCGGTCCTGGGCGTCGGGGCCGGGGTTGAAGTCGATGCTCACGACCCGCAGCTCACCGGGGTCTTTCCTGGCGCCTTTGGGTTTGTGCTGGTTCTTGGTCTCTTCCATATCGGTCTTTCAGTGACGCCGACGCTGACCATGTGGGCCGGTTGCACCGAGCCTGCGCTGCGTCTGTTGGTGTCGTTCGGAGCCACTGGCCTCTCGTTCATCTTTGTGAGCGAACGCCCGTTCTCCTTCAGTGTGGGAGACCGGAAAGTTGGGCGTAATCCCCTATAGGGGTGTTCACCCATGAACCCCCTTATAAGACCCTCCCAAGAGGGGGCCGTCTGTGATGTCATAGCCGTGTACAGAGATTTGAGTTTGTTCCAAAAAGGGAAATCGGGGTCCTGAGCAAGCTAAATCAGGGGTAAATCAGCCCCTACAGGACGGAAACAGTGAACACTTTGTCGAAAGGGCTGGTTCCAGGGGGTGGCAGCAGAGTCCGTAGTGGGGACCGACATCGCTGCGAGGCGTGGAAACGGGCCTCATTGCAGGAAAAGCGGGCCAAAACGACATCGTTGCAGGGAAGGAGGGGTTTGTTATGAGTTCGAGAGGAAGGCCGTTGGAAAGAACGAGGAGCATCGAGGACCTGCACGAGCTAAGGCTCATGGCGCTGCTCCACGACCTGGTGAGGAAGCATCAGCGCAAAGGAGCGGGGGAGATGCTGGGCGTCGATCCACGGACGGTGAAGGCGTGTCTGGAGCAAGGAGCGCTCTCCAAGTGGATGCGGACCGCATTGGAAGCGCAGCTGCTGTCCAGGGAGAAGGCGGCGATGGCGGCCCAGCAGGAGCGCATCGAAGCCCTGGATCAGCGCATGGAGGCGTTGGAGCAGCAGATCGTCAGCGGCCTCGGAGAGATGCGGACCACTATGGAGGGCGAGATCAAGGCGCTCAAAGACGAACACGCGGGGGCGCTGCGGCAGTGGGAACGGCGTCTGGCCCAGGTGGAGGCGGGATACGGCGGAGCGTCAGCGGCCAGCGTAGAGAAACAGCCCGTGACGACGGGTGTGACCCGGCGGCGGTATCCCGAGCTGGTGACCGTCGAGCCTGCTCTCGATGACGAGGCGGTCTTCGGTGCGGCGTGGCCGCTGATCGACGAGTGGCGCACGCTCAGAGCGAGTCATCCCATCGGGGGCAAGAGTCTGTCGTGGCTGGTGACGCACGAGCGTATCCTGGAGCTGGAGCTGGCCATGCTGGAGAAGCACGGGCTGACCTTGCCCCCAGAGCCCATGCCGCTCACGGGGCACTGGAGGAGAAGGCAGCTATCCTGGCGCTGGACGGCGCTCTACGACACCCAGAGGGCGCGGGTCAAGCGGGAGTTGCTCAGGTGGGTGCGCCGGATCCTCACCCTGGGCCTGTGGCGGAAGTAGACGCTTTCAGGGTGGTGGTTAGGGTTTCGTGGAACTTTTGTCGAACTAGAGTGAACACTTGGGGCGGTGAGGCCCAAAAGGTATTGCCAACGGGGCAATGGGGCGTAATACTGAGATTGTTATCAGGCTTTTCCAGTGTTTCTTTGCCATAGAAACCTGGGGGTCCTTTCCCTGAGCCCGGGATGTACCAGAGGGATCGAGCCAGGCTCTCCCATTACCCCCGTCGGGGACGACATCGTAGAGGGCATTGAAGCTATCATCGTACAGGGGACCGCCCCAGGCCTCACCGTGACCCCGGCCACCATCTACCTGCGCGACCAAAACACGGCCACAGGCGATCCGGACACTGCCACTCTGTCCCTTTCAGGCCCTAACACCGTCCTGAACGAGGGGGAAGACGCCTCGTTCACCGTCACCCTTTCCCACGCTGTAGGCTCGCAGATCAGGGTGGCTTGGTCCGTCACTCCCGGTACCGCCACTTCGGAAGACTATAGGCGATCTTCTGGGCAGGCCACCTTCCCCGCGGGCTCCGAGGCCAACGCCACCCAACCCTTCAACGTATCTATCAGAGACGACGGCCTGTCCGAGAACGAGGAGTCCCTCAACGTGTCTCTGGGCGCTGTTTCCGGGCGAATTTCAGACCAAGTGTCGGTAGATTCAGCCGCCTCCTCTACGACCGTCACCATCTCCGAGAGCGATCCGATCACCGTTGTTCTCAGTGGCCCTGCCAGCGTCGGTGAGGGGGAGCCCGCCAACTACAGGGTGAGCCTTTCTCCTAGCGGCATCATCCCGACGGAGGACCTCACCGTCGACTACACAACGTCCGACGGAACGGCGCATAGTGACAATTACACCGCAGCCTCCGGTATATTGACCTTCTCCTCCTCCGATGCTGGAACCCAGTCCATCGCTGTCTCAACCACGGAAGACACCTCGCACGAAGAGGACCAGACTTTCTCCTTCACCATCTCTAACCTCTCTGGTGGAGGTGGCCCCATGCCCTCCTTGGGGAACCCGTCCTCTATCACCACCACCATCACCGACGATGATCCACCTCCTTCCCCGCCGAGGAATGTCATCGTAGAACCGGGGAACAATTCGGCACGCTTCGACGAGGGCGCTCGCACGATCCGGACCGTCTTGGAAGCCGCAAAGGTGGGCACGGTGGTGGGGGAACGGTTGAGGGCCAGAGACTCGGACAACGACCGGCTGGAGTACTGGCTGTGGGGAACAGACCGGGAGTCTTTCGATGTGGACCCTAGGACCGGACAGCTCACCACCAAGACGGCGTTGGACTACGAAGTGAAGGACGAGTACTCGGTGCGGGTGAGCGTGCGGGACGGCCAGGGGGGTTCAGACGGGATCATAGTGCTCATCAGCGTTGAGAACGTCGATGAGCCACCCGGACCTCCAGCTGCACTCGACCTCAAGGCCACCAGCCACTCTACCCTGGCAGTAAACTGGACGGCGCCCGATAACCAGGGACCGGAGATCATTGATTACGACGTCCGATACCGGGAAGAGGGTGGGGAGTTTTACGACGCAGCATACGATGGCAATGGCACGTCCATAGCCCTGGAGGATTTGCACCCCGAAACCAGATATGAAGTTCAGGTACGAGCCGTCAACGCGGAAGGGACGGGTTTCTGTTCGGAGTCAAGCCAGCGCCAGACAAAACCACCGCCGGACCCCACAACAACACATAATCCTGCCGCCACACCTGGTCCTTCATCCAGCCCCGCACCAACCCCTCCTACGACGGACGATGGAGACGGAGGATTCCCGTGGTGGGGCATTGTCGCCATTGTAGTCGGTGCTATGGCTACAGGTGTTACGGTGGTTGGGGCACACCGCAAGTGGGGAACCAATGGTGCCCCTGCTAACGTTGCTCGCAGAGTAGCCTTGACGCTACGCACCACGGTGCGATGGGTCGCAACCAGTTCTTTGAAGACACTTGCCTACGATGGAGCCAGGGTGGTGGTATGGAGTACCGGTACTCCCCCGGCTATCGTCGCTGGCAAGATTGCCTGGGGCACGTACGCCATTGCAAAATGGTGGGTCAACAGCTCCCCAAGAACGATGGTCCGGGACGTGGTCACGGCGGTGGCCGCCGTCGTCCGATGGGGGCTTAATTGCTCTCTGAGTACGATAGCTGGAGACGTAGCCAGGATGGTACGAGCTCTCGCGGGGCTGGGCCGCAGAGCCGAATAGGGGGCAGAATATGGAGCTGGAGATCGCTATTCTGGATGAACACAAGCTGACGCTCCCGCCGGGAACATCCCCCTGGACAACTTCACCAAAGGAGCGGAGCTAGACTGGCGAGAGAGGTCTCTGGCAAACATCCAGCGGGAGCGGCCCAGGCGGGAGCTGGTGCGGTCTCAATTCAACCCTTTCCTTCTTCTCTGTGACTCAGCCTACCAACCTAGGTTCCAAGTTCTACAGCCAATAGGGTATCGTCCCCTCCAATTCACGGGGCTTGATGCCTCTCAGGGCCATGTAAGCAATTCGGTCGCTATAGTGGATTGTTACCGGAAGTCTCGGAGCCCTCACAGACCCGAAGTGCAGTAAGGTCATTGATAAGACCGAGTGGGTTGCATTCTCGATTGTGAACGGCGGCTCTGCCCTAAGGTGCAGAGGCTGAGGTGTTGCGTTTTGGAAAGGTGGCAAGGAGGAAACCAGCCAGCCTTCACGATCGCTGAGTCGGAATAATGTCCCTTTGGTAGGCTGGACAATTGTCTGGTTGTCATTTCTATACGTGCGAGGAGCGCCGGTCTTGATGACCTCTACCAGATAGAACTGAGCTCCTATACTTTGTCCCCAATTGCGCAGCACGCGCTTCTCATCTCCCCGGAAATAACCGTCCCGGTGCACAACCACTCGTTTCCCTTGGAACTCTTGCTCAGGGAACAGGCCCTCCATGACCTGACGAGGGATGGTCTCTCCCTCAAGGGGGGCGTCATGTATCACATATCTCAGCAGCCGTCCGTCTCCTAGGTATATCCGGGCGACTGCCGTCGCATTAAGACTTCCAGCAAGCTGCCGTTTACGCTCGCGGGCTATATCTAGCCCCACCGCCATGTCCGCATAGGGGAGCGGCTTAGCAAGGGTGTAAGGAATACTTCCAGTCTTCGCAAGCATCCCCAGAACGATGTTGGCGAAAGCGTATTTTCGCCTTGCGGTACTCTTGTACACGACCTGACTGGGTATTCCGCGGCCAATAGTAGTGGACTTGAGATTGTGGTATACACCCCAATCGTCCTCATCTTCTCCTATGTCGTCTGGGAGTACCGCCAAGACGATTTGAGCACCGTTGTCCACCAGTTGCGACACGGCCCGTTCAATGCTGGCCCTCTCCAAGTTTGGAGGTCGTACTGTGCAAGACAGTACGACTGAATGGCCTAGCTCCTTGAACACGGGTGAGAGGTTCGAAACTAGCTCATCTCCGCCTCTGTCAGTTCCCTTAAGCAGGCCCACGCGAATCTTCTGCCCCTGGTACGAGGGAGATGGCCGATACAGGCCGTGTCGCTTGATGTCGTTCAGGATGTTGGCTTCGTGATACTCTCTCACGACGTCACTGCCCAACCGCAGCTCTGGATGAAAGTCCAGATCGGATTGACTTAGGAATAGTCCGGGATGGGAACGAGAGTTGTAACCATCACCGATCAACCTATTGCTCTTGGCCAGATCCGCTATCTCTTTGACGATGGAGGCTCTTTGGTTTGGGGCCAGACGAAGGGCCTTTGTGACGTCGGTAGCCCTGATGCGGAACCTAGCGAAGTCACTCGTTCTAAGGATGATACGAAGGGCACTCGCTGCGTAGTCGTATTCGTTGCGCCCAGAGGCTACTCTTACGACTATTTCTTCATCAGGAGCAGACCGGAGCAACTCCTGAGTCTCTTCTTCTTGAGTCAGATTCAGCAGTCGAGTCCTGTGCTCATGCAGGGGGCCAGCGATCTCGACTATCTCCCCTTTCAATGTGGACTGCTTAGCTCCAACCCACAACCCTTTCAAATCGTCGGGCCTTGTCACCGAGCTGGTGTACTCAGCAAGATCTGACCTATAGATGAGGCGGGATGATATCGACAGCGACACACTCGGCTCACCCTCGACTACCCATCCGCGCACCTCATGAACCCTCTCAACACGGGCTGAACCAAGGTCGTGCTCGTGGGTAGCTAGCGCGTTCCTAATGTCAGCGTAGATGTCCCTGAACAGCCCACGGGCAACAAAGTCCGCGCGAACTTGTGGATTAGGCCGCCAGCTTTCATCGCGACGCAGACCACGGAGGTCTTTGTAGGTATCAGGTTGGTCACGCCAAAGAGAGTGAACGATAGCCTCAAGCCGCTCACCACCTTGTGGGTTATCCGTCACTAAGCGATTAGAGGTCCACACCCAGTGCCCGCCAACCTCCCGGAGCAGGCGATAGGCCAGTTTGCCGCCAGTGAGGTTTCGCTCCGTTCCTCCCACTAGCAGCTCATAGGCTGATAGAGCGCTGGCGATACCCGGCCCTATCGGGAAAACCTCTACAAAATCGACTGGCTGATTATGTGATTGTTTCATCAACACTAGTCCTCACCGGACTCTTCGCTACGAATCTCCTAAAAAGAACTGACTCAGCCAAACAGCCCTGTTGGACAAGGACTCCGATTTGAGGGATGACCCTTGAGTCACGATATCCTGTTGGCGTCACCGACTCCATGGCCATCTAAAACTTGGTCGGGCTATCTTCATCCCCAAGAACTCTTCAGTCTGTTCGCGCCAAAGTACGAAGGTATCGCCTACGCTGGAGGTATCATCGTTGAGAAAGTCGGGTATATCTCCCTTGATAGACGTGCGTCCAAAAGCATCGGCCTTCTCCCAGACGACCACGGTATCTCCCTGCAACGTCCACCCCTGTTCGCTCTCCGCTACCGTCTTTCTGTAGTTGTCGGGCGCCAGCAATGCTGCCAGTCGCCTGGCCGGGCGCTCGTACCGTCGGTCAGCGTACTGTTCCCAGGAAACAGGACGGCACCACTCCGGCAGCGGCCCTTCCAAGTACTCGCCCAGGAGGTTGCAGATGGTTTCCGATGACAACCTCAATATGTCGTCTGGCTCAGGTGTAGCGTCCAGGCTGTCCATTACAGCAGTCAGGTACTGCCGATAGAGATCGGTCGTCAACCTCATTCGGATGTTCTCGACACTGGTATGTAGTTGATCGGCAAGCGCATGCTTGTGGGTAGGTAGGGAGGTATTCGTATAGATCATCAGGCAGCGCTTTACCACCTCATCGGGGAATGACCGGGGGTCGGCGTTCATGGAGAGGACAAAACAGGGATGCTCCTTGACCGGAGGAAGATTCTCGTCCTTGACGATGTCCAACCCATGGTCTGTGAAGCGTCTGTAGGTGATGTCGTCAAAGACCACAGGGAAACGCCTATAGTTCTGCTGCAAGCCACGCAGTACTCTCCGGGTGAAACTATCCTTCTGTACCGTGCTGGGATGTCCGAACATACTGCTGACAAGTGTATCTACAAGGCTCGTCTTGCCGCAGTTCGACTTGCCATAGATGATTGCGAAGGACGGGTAATGGAAGATGTTGCCGCCCCGTACGACCGCGCGGGTCCGCAGGTCGCACATGAAAGGGGAGATGTAGAGCCACGACATGAAGGTAAAGTAGTCCCTTTGTAATCGAGGAACGTCTCCCACGAATCCCAGATCATAATTGTTGAAGTACTCGACAATGGCCTCGGCGCTTCGTCGCAGGCCCTCAACGTCAGTTTCAAGGGGCATATGAACGCCCGACAGGGAGACGTGTCGCGATTCCTGGTGAATGGTCAGGCTGGTCGGCCTAGTCTCATCGTTCACCTGCTGGCCCTTCTGCCAGCGCATCCTCTTGATCTCAGCCTTGACAGCAGGCGTAACCACATAGCGGCCATTCTCGCGAGCTACCTGAGGGGACACAATCCGGTCGATCGGAACGGCGAGCTCCTCAACTTTGTGCACGACTTGTGGCAACGTGAGTTCCTCTACCACAGGGGCCTGAAAGACCGTGAGCCCAGGGTCCTGTAGGATCGGCGTCTCGGTAAACGATATTTCGGCGGATCGCAAGTCGACGGGCATGTCGATCCTGTCGGCGGCCGTTTCCTTGACAGCATCGTACTCGCGACAGTAGTGCTCCCAGGCCCTGAGATCATCGTCGAAGACGATCAGCGTCTCGGGCTGCCTGCCTCCAAAGGCCCGCTCCGAGAGGTTTGCCGATCCGACGATTACCCTGAGGCGCCCTGGGTCGTCGGCTTCCAGAAGATAGAGCTTCGCATGCGCTATGTTCTGTTTCACTACGTAGAACCGTGCTTGGCCCGCCTGGATCCTCTCAAAGATAAATCGCTGGCGTTCATCCCCCAACCGAAGTGCGGAGTCCCTCACCTGATTGATGAGAAACTGCTGGAAAGCAATTACATCGGCGAATCGTCCGAGTCCGCCCTCATAGCCGAAAACGCACTCGAAGTGCTCGAAGGAAAACTTGTCCAGCATCCTCATAATCATTGGCGTGCTGACCGAATAGGTCAGAACACGGATTCGATCGAACCCATCGAACACGTTCCAGCTGAAGGGCTCGACACCGTCGAACTGGGCGCGTACGACTTTGAGGCCCTGCTCGGAGGCCGACTGAGCGTCGTTGAAGTCGAGACGGTTCTGTATCGGTTCATTCATCATCAAAGGATTGCCTAGCCTCTTAAGGCTTCTTAGTATGCTCCCGCGCGGTCTGAGAGTTCGGTCATGAAGCAGACTGCGCGGGTTCTCTGGGGTGCACTCGATCCGCGATGTCTTGGCCTGACTCGATCTCCGCCGTCCGCAGCTCAAAAGTCTTCTGCAGGTTCAGCCAAAACTGCGGCGTTGTGTCCAAATAGTGCGACAGGCGGAGGGCGGTGTCAGCGGTCACACTGCGCTGCCCCTTCAGAATCGCAGTGATTCTGTTGGTAGGCACGCCCAGGGCCTTGGCCATCGCGTTGGCCGACATGCCAAGCTCTTCCAGCTCTTCGGCCAGTATCTCTCCCGGATGCACCGGGCGCATGCCGTTGTTTACGTTCATTGCAAGCACCTCAATCAGTGATAGTCCACAATCTCCACGTCGTAAGGTCCGTCGTCTTCCCAGCGGAAGCAGATTCGCCACTGGTGGTTGATCCGTATGCTGTGCTGCCC
>CBDFII010000003.1:0-380543 GCA_965248115.1 Dehalococcoidia bacterium | reverse complement strand
ACTAGCCCTCGACAGCCAGGAGAACATCTACGTCAGCGACGAGTGGCAGAACCGGATCACCATCTTTGACAAGAATGGCGATCTCCTGGGTCTTTGGGGTTCATCGGGAGATGGCGACGGTGAGTTCAACGGCCCCTCAGGCGTTGCCATTGACCAACACGATGACCTCTATATCGTTGACAGTCGCAACCATCGTGTCCAGAAGCTCACCAAGAATGGGGAGTTTCTTGCAAAGTGGGGCAGCCTGGGTAGCGAGGAAGGCCAGTTTAATACCCCCTGGGGTATAACAATAGATTCTGAGGGGTATGTGTACGTTGCCGACCATAAGAACCATCGGGTACAAAAGTTCACTCCAGAAGGTCAGTTCCTGGCCAAATTTGGCAGCTATGGCACCGGTCGAGGACAATTGAACCGTCCCACTACTGTGGCAGTAGACCCCGATGGCGACGTATATGTATGCGACTGGGCGAACAACCGGGTGCAGGCCTTTGGGCCAGACGGAAGTTTTATCACCAGTTTCATCGGCGATGCACAGCAGCTCTCCAAGTGGCAAAGCGCAACTGTAGATGCCAACGCAGATGTAATCAAAGCCCGCCGCAGGGTATATTCCTTAGAGCCCGAGTGGCGGTTCGCCTTCCCTACTGGGGTCGCTTTTGACGCCAAGAAGAACCGTCTCATCGTGGCAGATACGCAGCGGTTCCGGCTTCAGATATATAACAAGCTAAAGAACTACATGGACCCCCAGTTCAACCTATAGAGAACGATCCGTATCTAGCAATCGAGCTCGGTTTTCAAACCGCATAGATCAGCCACTAGACTTGCACTAGAGGCTAAAGGCTAGCTTCTAAATTTAATACCTATCTCCGAAGGCATCTTCTTTAGGGCACACTTTACTGCTAATATTGCTGCTTCCTGGAACTAGTGCAATTGCTCTTTCCGCCACCAAGCATCTCGGATCCCAAGACATCTCCTAGACCACAATTTAGTGCCGCTTCTGCGTGCACTAGGAGAAAAAGGAAAAGATGAGCGGGCCACTAGAGGGTATCAAGGTCCAAGACTTAGGAACCGGAGGAGTAGGGCCTTGGGCAGCCGCTGTTCTTGGATTCCTGGGCGCCAACGTTATCAAGGTGGAACGCCCAGGAGGAGACCGCCTTCATCACATGCTCCCGCATCAACGCGATCTGTCTACAGTCTATACGTTCTGCAATCTGAATAAGCGAAATATCTTCCTGGACCTCAAGGACCCTCAAGGTAAGAAGCACATGGAGAGACTGGTGCAAGAGGCCGACGTGGTGATGGAGAACCTTAGGCCTGGTGCGCTGGAAAAGCTGGGCTTTGGATATGAAGAGCTGTGGCGGATAAACCCACAAATCGTATACGTCTCCTGCCCCGGTTGGGGCTTTGAAGGCCCCATGAAGCACCGTACCGCAGTGGCCCCTCTCATTGAGGCCTTTAGCGGCTTCGCTGGACTAAATGGAACAGACCCAAGTAAGCCTAAGCCAGTGCAGTACCCTCACCTGGATTTCAATGCATCATGCTTCTTCGCCGCCACTGTGCTGCTGGCCCTCCTTGCAAGAGGCCAAAACGGGGAGAGTCAGAGGGCTACCTGTACCCAGTTGGGCAGCACCATTACCTTGCAGATTAGTCGCATCGCCGAGCACTTTGCCACCGGTGCAAACCCCATCCCCAGGGGAAGCGCCTGCGCCAGCACTGTTCCTCATCAGGCCTTCCTATGCCAGGATCAAAAATACCTGGCCGTGGGGGTAGAACGGGATGACCAGTGGAGGGGGCTTTGCCGTGCCCTAGAGGTGGAGGAGCTGGAGCAGGACTCCCGCTTCTCTACCAACGTGGGTAGGGTGGAGCACAGAGAGGAGCTCATCCCAAAGCTGGAGGAGCTCTTCCTGAGTAAGCCTACCCGATGGTGGGACATCCAACTCTCCAGGGAGGGGGTCCCTCACGGATACTTTAATGATTTCGAGACCCTCCGCAATCACAGGCATATCCTGGAGAACGAATACCTGGTGGAGCTGAATATCCCCCATCAGGGACCTTTGTACGTCGGAGGCCTCCCCTGGAGATTCAGCAAGACCCCCGCATCCCTGGCACCAGCTGCCTCGCCAGGCCAGCACCTGGAGGAGGTGCTTCAGGGGGGATTTAATGGAGAGAAGGAGGCAAGGCCCAGGCTTATCCCTCAGGGGAAGGAGGAGGCCGTGCTTCCCCTGGCAGGAAAACGGGTTGTGGATGTGACCCAAGGTATGTGCGGCCCCTTCGCCTCCTTGCTGTTGGCCGAGGCAGGTGCCGAGGTGATAAAGGTGGAGCCTCCTCAGGGTGACTATGCCAGAGGCTTCGCCCCCCAATATCCCAACGGAGAGAGCGCCCTTTTCATCCAGTTGAACCGCAGTAAGAAGGTAGTAACCCTGGACATAGCCCAGGAAGACGGGAAGAGGGCCCTCAAGGAGATGATCCAGAAGGCCGATATCTTCTTGGAGGACTGGGGGCCAGGAGGCGCCGAGGCTCTGGGGCTTAACTATGAGACCCTGGAGCAGCACAATCCTCGACTGATCTTCTGCCATCTCACTCCCTTTGGAGATAAAGGCCCTATGGCCCACCTGCCGGGAAGCGAGTTAGTTCTTCAGGCCATGTCAGAGTACTGGGCCACCGTGACAACCCCTGCAGAATCCCCAGAGCGCATAGGGGCAGACATCGCCAGCCTCAACACCGGCTGTATGGCTTTCATAGGCATCTTGGCCGCCCTGCTCCACCGAGAGAGCAACGGCAGCGGCCAGCGTGTGGATGTCTCTATGCTGGGGACCCTCATGTGCCTTCGAGGTGCCATGTGGGCCGCCATATCCAGCCCCGACCAATGGGCAGGCATGTACTGCAATAGCTATGGTGATCCTGCCAGAATAAGCTATAAAACCAGGGACCGCCCCATCTTTCTCTACCTCCTAAACACCACCGAGGACGATTTCCGTGAACTTCTAAGAGAGCTGAACATGGAGCAGCTTCTGGCGGACCCTCGATTCCACGAGGGGGGGCGTGACGCCATTGGGACAGGCTGGTACGCCAAGGAGCTCGCGCCTGTCTGGAACGACTATCTCCAGTCCAGGTCTGCCCAGGAGGTGATTGACCTCTTTCTCCGATACAATGGCATGGGCTGCCAGTACAACAGCCTGGAAGAGGCCTTAGAAAGTGAGCAGGTCCAGGGGCTGACAATTGTGTCGGAGGCAGATCACCCCACGCTGGGCAAACTCAGATTCATAAGACCACCCTGGAAGGGGCCCTGGGGAGAAATTCCCTTAGAGCTGAAAAGCCTTGATCCAGCAGGGTACTCCCCTTCAAAGGCGCGGGAGATGAAAGCTTGATAAATCCTTAGTGCACTGATTCTTTTTAACCGGTCTTCCTCGTCTTTCTTTTCACTTCCCGCAAAAGTCTATCATCAAATCGGCAAACTCTTTCGGTTTTTCATAAGGTGGCAGAAATGCCGTGCCAGGTATGGTCTCCACACGTACATCGCGGATGCCGGACAGAAGCAAGTCTTTACATGCCAGCAGGTGAGCGGACTCTTTCTCTCCATATAGGAGCATTGTGGGCGCTTGGATGTTCCCCACTCGTGGGGGGGCGTCATAGTCCCCCATTGCCTGGTGGGCGATGAGCATCCACCCCTTGTCATCGTCACCCTTGTTCCACATATCCACGGCATACTGATCGGCACCAAGGATCATCTTGGATACCCTCTCGAGAGTTCGTGGAGGCATGAAGCCTACTTTCGTGCACTGCCTGGGAAGCCATTGAGTCTCGTGGTAGGTTCGCCCCACCTCTCTGCTCCAAGCGGGGCAACTGTTCAGCACCAACTTCGCCACCCGTTCCGGATGCCTTGCCGCTAGATCGAAGGAGATAATCGCTCCTCCATGTTGGCTAACCACATGAGCTTGCTGGATCCCAACAGCATCCATGAAAGCCACCAACCCATCACCAAGGTCCTCGATTCTATACCAGTCGTTGGGCCGGTCCGAACCGTGAAAGCCCGGTAAATCCACCGCATAGATTCGATAATGCTCTGCCAGGGGCTCTAGAACGCGTTCCCAGACCCACGAGCCCCAGCCTATCCCATGAACGAGTAGCATAGGAAAGCCGCTACCGCAGCTCCAATAGAGCATTTTCCCCCAAGGGAGTGTAACGGCCTCTTGCACAGCGCCACCATCTGTCTTCTTCATTGAACTAACCTCCTTATCGTGTCGGCCAAATTGTACCACCCTTAAGCTGTCATCGAAACTATACAACTCATATCCAGTATCCCCACCTAGTCCCATCTAACTAGAGTGTTCGAAAACGGCAGGACTATACGGGCTAGCCAAAGTGAGGGTACAATCGGCGGTGCCAAGAGGGAAAGCGCTTTACACCACACCAAGGGGGTACTTCAGTGGCGTACGAGTTCATTAAGACGGAAAATCATGGCCAGGTGGAGATCCTGAAGCTCAACGACCCAGCGACGTTGAATGCCATCAACCACCAGATGGTTGATGAACTGATCCAGGAGATAGAGCAGGTGGAGGACGATCCATCAATTCGGGTTCTCATCCTTACAGGCGAGGGCCGGGGGTTTTGCTCAGGAGCCAATTTCAAAAAAATGGCCGCTGGAGGGAGCGCCAAAACCGTCGAAGCCACACAACCAGGTATCGAAAACCTGACGCCCCACCTGGTATTCGTCCGCAAGGCGGTGTACAAGCTCTGGAAGCTTTCTAAGACCACTATCGCTGCCCTCAACGGCGCCTGCATCACTACCGGTGTGGGCCTCTCCGCCGCCTGCGATATTCGCATCGCCTCAGACAAGGCGCGCATCGGTTGGCTCTTCTTGAGACGAGGGCTGCCTCCGGAAGATGGTAGCCTTCCCCTTATGGTACACCTCCTGGGGTATGCCAAAGCCTATAGGCTGGGCATCCTGGGGGACATCATCTCTGCTCAAGAGGCCTTGGACATGGGATTCCTAGACCAAGTGGTGCCCCACGAGCAGCTCATCCCCACCTGCCTAGACCTGGCCAACCAAATTACCGCCAATGTGCCCCCCATGGCCCAGCAGATGTTTAAGCGATTAGCTCAAGCAGCGCTTTACGAGTCCTACGAGCACGTCTCTTTGCTGGCGCACGAGGCCTTCAATGTCCTTGTGGAGGATCCGGACCACCACGAGGCGGTACGGGCCTTTGCAGAGAAGCGTCAAACGGTTTGGTCGGCTACGCCTACCAAGGAATCGCTCGACTTTCAGCAGCCCGCTAACTAATGTGGAGCCATTTAGCTACTAAAGTGTAGCACCGCTTCAGCAATGCGCTCTAGCTCCACCGAAATCTCCTCGTCACTGTTCGCTTCAGGTGGCCGGATCACCACCCGGTCGGCACCCGCATCACGGAAAGCCCTGATTAGCTCCAGATCAGGGGGCTGACCATACACCGAAATAGTTATAGAAGTCGGGTCTCTACCAGCCTCCGCAGCCAACATATCGAGGAAGGCGCGACTCTTCTCAACCTGTGTCGGAGTGATCCCGTTGGAGGGCAGCCAGCCATCTCCCCAAGCCACGATCCTCCTCAACACGTTCCTTGCGGAGCCACCAAGGAGAACGGGAGGGTGTGGGTCCTGGACTGGTTTGGGGTAGGACTTCACAGGAGGAAAGTCATAGTGCCTGCCATGAAACTCGGCCTCGTCCTTGGTCCACAGCTCTTTCATCGCTAGGATGGCCTCTCGCACCTGGCTCCAACGGTGGTCGAAATCACCCCCCATAATCTCGGTCTCCTCCCTGCACCATCCAGCACCAACACCGAAGAGAAATCGCCCTCCACTAAACAGGTCCAAGGTGGATATCTCTTTGGCTAAAAGGAGGGGGTTACGCTCGGGAACCAAGGTGATTCCAGTGCCAAGCTTGATGCTCTTGGTATCCCCGGAGGCCCGGGCCAAAGATATGAAAGGGTCCACGAAGTGGGCGTAGCTTTCCGGCATGGAGCCATCGGCTGAACCTGGGATAGGGCCGGTAGTGTGAACCGGTATTATGGGGTGATCTGAGTACCAGATAGATTCGAAGCCTAGCTCCTCGGCCCTGCGTGCCATGATGGCAGGGTCGAACTTGTCGGCTGGAGGGCGAGGAGTGGAAACACCGATATCCATAAATCTCCTACTTACATAGTGGAGGGGCATCCCTTATATGCCGGATTTATTATAAGAGCCCCTGAACACGATGCCCAGGGCATCGTACTCTCACCAATGCTGAAGCCTAGGAAGGTCAATTGACACCTATGAGGCTCCATCGTATACTTCCTGTCACCCCAAGACATCCTCCGCCACCCCGTTCCCCTCATACCTGGGCCGGTAGCTCAGCTGGTTAGAGCACTGCTCTGATAAAGCAGAGGTCAGTGGTTCGAGTCCACTTCGGCCCACCAGACTTGACGAAATCAAGAACCTTCGTATTGAGGTTCGAGTTGGACCTGTAGTTAGCCCCAGTTCTGCCGCATCATGCGAAGGCCACCCTGCTTCTCTGTGATAGAGTGTCCTTGGAACGTCACTGCCCGCCCGCCGGACGAGTGGATGTGACCTGAACCCCTGAAATAGGTCCACGCGAAATGAGAGTTCTCCGGTTAGAATAGGCAGGAAGGAGGGCTCGAAGTGCGGAGAAGCAGGTTCAGTGAGGAGCAGATCATTAAAGTGCTGCGGGAGCCCAGGGTGGGGAGAAAGCCAGGGATGTGTGCCGGCGCCACGGAATCTGTGAGCAGACGCTGTACCGGTGGAAGGCCAAGTACAGCGGCATGCAGGTAAGCGATGTTCGTCGCCTGAAACAGCTGGAAGAGGAGAACAGGAAGCTAAAGCAACTGCTGGCTGAGGCGACTCTGGACAACCCGGCTCTTAGGGAGATCCTAGCAAAAAACTGGTGACGCCTGTAGTGCGACGTAGGGCGTTGCTGGTGGCCAGAGAGGAGTTGGGCCTTAGTGAGCGACGTGCCTGCAGGCTTATTGGAATACACCGCTCCGTGGCCAGGTACGAGGCCAGGAAGGGGGACTTGTCGGAGATGCTCACGAGGCTGCGTGAGCTGGCTTCTGAGAGGAGAAGGTACGGCTACAGAAGGCTGGCGGTGATGCTTCGGAGAGAGGGGCTCCTGGTGAATCACAAGAGGGTATACCGGCTCTGCCGAGAAGAAGGGTTGGGAGTAAAGAGAAGGAAGAGGAAGAAGACGGCGGGCATGGAACGGGTAATGCCAGCCGTGCCGGCGTGCGAGAACCAGCGGTGGTCGATGGACTTCCTCCTGGACAGCCTGTCCGACGGCCGACGGCTGAGGGTATTGACCCTGATAGATGACTTCACCAGAGAATGTCTGGCCATCGAGGTGGGCACATCCCTGCCAGGAGCCAGGGTAGTTAAGGTCGTGGATCAGGTGAGCAACTTTAGGGGAGCCCCGAGGACCATAGTGGTGGACAACGGGCCCGAGTTCGCCGGGAAGGCGTTGGATGGGTGGGCTTATGACCGAGGAGTAGGCCTACACTTCATAGAGCCTGGAAAGCCTGTGCAGAACGCCTACATCGAGAGCTTCAACGGAAAGTTCAGAGACGAGTGCTTGAACGAACACTGGTTCAGCAGCATCCCTGAAGCTCAGGCCATCATAGAGGCCTGGCGGGTGGACTACAACACGGTCCGCCCCCACAGCTTCCTCGGGAATCGTACGCCCCGGGAAGCTGCTATTACAGCGGCGGCTGGACTCTCATAACTGGTGGTCCTAATTCCGGGGGCAGGTCAGATGGGAGAGTCTCGGAAAGACGAATGGGAAGTTCTCGTTTTCGAGTCTTCTGTGGGAGTGAGTCTAACAATCCTAACCTAAGTTGGAGAATCTCTACGTGGCCGCCATCAAGCGCAGCGATTGATGGCGGGCTGGCGAGTGGGATAGTCCAGCGTAGGATAGATAGCTTGTTTAGCAGCCTGACGACCCTAGTTGGCACGTAGTGCCCATGGGGTTCCTTTTCTCATAGAACCCCAGAATCGGAGGCGGTCGCGCTCTACGCTGTGTCCGTAGTGTTGTTTCGCTTCTTTCATCTGCACCTGCATCCCAACAATCCGAAGCCTCTAATTGGAGACCTTGATCGTTTCAACAGCACGCCTAGTCAACTCGGAAATCGTTCTCTTCCACTGCGGGGCATCTTGGTTGGCTTCCATTCTACACTCCATTAGGAGTTGGCGTAATCTAAGGTGAGCCTGCTGTGGATTCAAAAGAATCGCCCGAAAGAGCTCTCGAAAATCCTCGAGTTCCATGGGAACGATGTGAACGTTTATCTTGCTGTCGTTCTGCCTATACCAATCACCGCTTCGAAAGGTATGCGCAGTGTTTGTGTCAACCCGCGGGGCGATAAACAGCCCGTATACGGCTTTGTCGGTCGTATTATCTTCCGCATATCGCGCCACATGACGACGGACGGGCTCTCCCTCTGCGGCCTCTTGCCGTGAGGATGAAGTAAGAGTGACTTCAACCACCACTATTGCGTCCTCAAATACGAAGCTCATATCGGGTCCTCCGGCCGGTGCATAGCCGACTGGAAGCAAATCCTGATCAATCTCGAACCGTCGAGCGTCCCAAGGGCTGTTCTCAAGAGAGTCTATGGCTAGAAAAGCTCGCCAAATCACCCACTCGAAGTAGACTGCTATCTCTCCCCTGGGTATCGAAATCACGCTCCCATCGGCCAGAACCTTCCGACCGCGAGCCATAATTGCGTCCATCAGACCGACGATCTCTTCTACTTGATCAACTTGCTGATCAGCGAAGGCTTTTTCATCGAGACGTTGCAGTTGGGCCTCTAGCTGATGTCGAGCTACTCGCAACTGGTCATCGTCCAGGGAGATGAAGTCGGCTGTTTCAGGCTCCACTCCCTTTTGGCGGATCGTCTGCTCAAGAGACCGAGCCACTGCAACTGCCGTTTGTCGTTCATCCGTCGGAAGTGATGCACCATGCCAGAGCTGTCGCAAATACGAACCATCGTCAAGTGTGGCCAACGACTCGTCGCTGAGATGTTGAACTACTTCAACTCGCTCTGGGGACACCGTGATGCCACGTCCTCTGGTCCTGAAGAGCCCGGTCGCTTTCAGGTACCGAAGATTCAGGTCGGCGTAGTCGTCCAAAGTGTTGGCGTGAGTGTTGATTCGGTGAGGCTCGGCGTTAGGATGATCAGCCAAGACTGCTTGCTCGTATGCTTGGCGATAGAACTGCCGTATGCGGACATCTGCGCCGTCGCGGGCCTCGCGCATGGTTCGAATGCTCTCAGCTACCTGTACAACACCATCATCAGCGGTACTGCGTTGCAAGAGTAGGGCCATCTCTTCAAACGAGATAAACGACTCTAACCCCAAAGTATCGAGATGTCGAAGGACGGCCAATGTAAAGTGCAGTGGTGAGAATTGACTATGCTTATAACGACGTTCCAAGAGCGATGGGATGCGGTATGCCGCCAAGGCCCTTAAGAAGGATTCCTGCTGGGAGAGCATATCTTCGGCGTCGACTAGGAGCCGACCAGCGGGAGTGATTTCATAGGGACGCCCTGTCAAGCCTGGAAGCCCCTCTACCATAGTCTCCAGTCTTTGGTCAATCCCATAGCGGTGACCTCTGGTGAGGTGACAGGCAAGGAATCCGAGCTGCCCGAGAGCTACGCGCCATTTCCGCCCGAGGTCTGAGCGATCAGTCTCCAAGGACGACTGCCGGCGAACCAACCCCTCGTCATGAAGCAGGTCCGCGAAGGCTTGCTCGTTGTCCCGTCCGAGCAGATTCCCATGCAAGTGAGAGGTCTGCAGGGCCACAAGAGCCTCCCTTAGTCTGTAAGGAGTCCGCACAGTTGTATTGCCGATGTGCCATACCATAGTGGCTAAGTCCCCACGAAGAGATATTCCTTCGCCCGATTGTTATTATCATGCGTCTTGTGGCCGTGATTCCCGAATGAGTAGAGGTGCTCCACCGATAGGACGCTCACCTGCTCCTTGTATTTCACCATCAGCGCCGTTATCTCCTCAGGATTTGGCAAGCCATTTGACGAATAGGAAACAACGATTATGCTGCTCCTGAAGCGCCTAAATAGTCGTTCAAAAGCATCCCGGGCGCCTGTATATGTAGAAAATGGCGTAGGGTAACTCTTGAACTTTCTAGTCTTCGTATGCCATTGCATCTGCACATCCTGCCAGTCGCGTGCTATTCCCTCAACAAAGTGATAACGGCGCACATACTCGTTGTCGGAAAATGGACTGTAGTAGGGCGGGTCGATGTAAACCAAATCGGGCCTCCCGCGAAAAGTCATCGCGTCAACACAACGAGCCCGGTTTGCTTGGCCATTGTCAAAGACCGCCGCGTTGATCAATTCAACGGCAGCACGGAACTGTTCTTCAATCGAAAGAATGAGGTCCTTACGACCGTCATCATAGCGGTCCCCCACGAACGTGAAGATTCCTCGTGGCCGCCTTTTAATGCATGCTCGAATTAGTGCCAAGAGTGCGATTGCGCGTTTGTAACGATTTCCCATGCGCTTGATGTTCGCACGTATGTTATCAATTGTCCTATTGTCTTCATCACTGAAGTACAGATTAGCGAACGTTATCTGAACGAAATTGTCGACGTATGGACTCTCGCAAAGCAGCGCATCTATTTCCGAGTCCTCCAAGATGACTGAATCGTTCTCGATCAAAGCGATTGCTGCGACTTCGCACATAGTCATGTAGTCATTAGAGGACACTTGTTTGCCCGCAGCCTTAAACATGTACGATACAACACCAGATCCTGAAAACAGGTCCAAAACCGAGTCGAACTGGCAATCTCGTACCGCTTCCCAAATAAAGTCTACTACTCGTTCTTTCGAACCCATAAACCGAGTGGGAGGGAAGCACTTCATTTGGTCCACCATAGGCAGAGGTCTCGGCTGAGTGTCGGCTTTCGTAGTATCTGGCGTGCTGACGATGATGTCTGTACCGGTCCTAGAATCCCCTTTGCTATTGATATTTCTCTTGGTACGAACGACTTGAATGTTGAATCCATCGTAAAGATCATACACGAGAGGATGGTTTGAATTGGTCAACAATACATGACATCCTAGTCCGTCAAGATACCGTACGTCATCGGCAAGGTCCCGATGATCTTCCTCATAGAATTGTGCTGCAGTGTATCGCTTGAAGTCTGAATACTTCCCAGTGGGCAAATAGGGAGGGTCGAGATATACGAAGTCACCCGGTTGTGCGTATTGGTGAAGGACCTCACGATAGTCTGCGTCGAGAAGTCGAGCAGTTCTTAAGGCTTCACTTGCGGATCGTAGCGCTTCGGGATGACAGATCGTAGGATTCACATATCGACCAAATGGTACATTGAATTGGCCCTTCTTATTCAGACGGTAGAGGCCATTGTAACAGGTGCGATTCAGGTAGATGGTTCGTGCTGCGGCTGTAGTGGGGTCAAGCTCCCGGAAGTCCTGTGCCCTCACTTTATAGAACAAGCTCTCCTCGTTCTTGTATTCGCCAAGGGCCTCGATGACTCCTTCGACGTCTATGGCTATCTGGCGATAGAGATTAATCAGCTCTGGATTAGAGTCAGATATGATCGCGTTGGTTGGACGTATTGCGAAGAACAGAGCCCCTCCACCGAAGAAGGGTTCGATGTAAGTATCGAAGTGCGGTGGGATTTTGGGCAGGAGCACTGGAAGCAATTGGGTCTTGCCTCCAGCCCACTTGAGGACTGGTGCGACGTGGCGTGCGTTAGCTGTTATCGGTGTAGGGTCAAATGGCATACGTGTCGTTCCATTGCCATAGGAAGAACAATCTCGGGACCAAACCTTGTTGAGGTCGCTCGGCCGTTGCGCATGGCTCGGTTCTGTAGCAACCGTCGGTACCTGAGATAGCTGTTGGTGTGTGTCCAGCGTGGGAGCCGATCTTTATCCGCTTCTGTCGTGCAACTTTCATGGTGCTCTTCAACAACCCCCCATAAGGGCAAGATTACTTGGGAAGCCTAGGATCCATGCTGGTGCGTCCTCGTGAGTTGGTCTCTAGACAGGCTCGGCCCTGTTCTTGTCTGACTGCGTCATCGCCTTTGCCAAGTCATAGTCCGCCTGCAGTTGGTACCAAGCCCTCGCACCGCCTCCGAACACCTTGTCTAGACGGATTGCCATTTCAGGTGAAATCCCCGAACGAAGATTCACTACATCCGACATTTGCTTGCGGCTGACTCCGAGCTTACGCGCAGCCTCTGTTACGGTCAATCCCAATGGCTCTAGACAGCCGTGGCGGACGGACAACCCCGGATGGGGTGGAACCTGCATCAGCTTAACCCCTTCTGTTCATATGGTCACGACCATATAGCCTTCACCATATAGCCTTCACGCTTGCAATAAGTGCAGGCGAGCCCAGTCTCCGTAACGGACGAATCTGCCTACGCGGGTAGTGTAACCTATCACCGCTCAATTTTCTTGCTCTCAGGCTGTAATGGCGCCACATCAGGTCTTTCACAATCCGAAGGTGCGGATGCACTGTTGACACCGCAGCAGCGTCCCGACTCTGGTAGTCTCGACACATGGCCCTCTCTGACCGACACCTGCTCGACTCCCTAAGCCGGATGCCGTTCGTTGATTCGGCGGAGCTGGCAGGCATCCTGGGCGAACCTCACACGACCGTTCACCGAGCCTTGGCCAGCCTGCTAACTGACGGTATTGTTGGGAGGGTCAGCCACGGCACCGCCCACCTGCCGTCGAGCCAGAGATACTACCTGACAGCCCAAGGCATCAGCGAGGCCACAGGGATTCTCGGCTTCGGGACGCCCTCGAACTTCGTGCGAGCCTACCCTGTTTCCAGGGAGTGGCTGGCGCTGTTGATCCGCCGGATGGACGCGGCTGCCGCCGTCTATCGTCTCGCCGCCTCACTCTCCCCCGGCATCGACGGCCTACGGTCGCACGTGGAGTTCCACCGCCGCGGCCGCTTCGACGCTACCATCACCCTCCACGACGGTCGCAGTTTCGGCGTGGTCCGCCAGGGCCTTGCCTTGCGGCGACGGTCCCTCTACGACCGGCTGAGGGCTATAGCGGAGTACGACTACACGCGCCGCCCCGACACGATACTGATTCTGGTGCCCAGCGTCTGGGAGCAGAGGCTGACGACGAGGTTCTGCATGGAGCTGAACCTTGAAGGCTCTTACGTCGGCGAGGAGTCTCGGGACGTACTCGAAAGACGGGACTCCCACGTCTGGCAGAAGACCTCAGGCCTGTTCAGCGGCTCGTACTACAACCTTGGTTTCGTGAGCTCACAGGGTGGCCCAGCCGGAGCGCTTCATACGGAGTCGCCGGAGCGGAAGCGGGCATCGATATCCCATCCTGAGCGGATGGTGCGGGCTGCGGCGACCTTTGGCATCAGCCCGTCGGAGAAGCGGACGCTCGACCTGGTGACCGACCACCCGATGATCCCCCGTGAGCACCTGGCCTGTTGGCTCGGCGTCTCCGAGGGGCGGGTCAGCCAGATGGTGCACAACCTCGTCAACACGTGGGGCCTCGTCAAGCGCCGGGGCAAACGTGGAGACACTCGCTACACGCTTTCTGCCGAGGGGATCCGCTACATCACTCACAGGGACCGTGCGCAACTGCCGACCACGCGGGGCATCTGGAGCACTGACCCCACCACAGATCGTCAGAGCCGGGGACGATATGTGGGCCACCGCATCGACACGTGGGCCCGGCAGACGAAGCACGCAGACGGCGTGATGTGGTTCCTATCAAAGCTTGAGGAGGAGGCCAGGGCAGACCCTGACAGCGAGCTGCTGTGGTCTGTACCCACGGCGAGGTCTGACCGAGCCTACAACTGGGGCCAGTCTGCCATCGCACCCGATGCCGTGGGGAAGATGGTCGCAGAGGGTCTTCAGATACCGTTCTACCTGGAGTACGAGCTTCGTGCCCGTCACCCCGAGGGAGTTATTGCCCGCCTGAGTCCCTATGAGAGCTACTATTGTTCCACCGAGCCGGGCGAAGACCAGCCGCCATTCCCCACCACCCTCTTCGTCGTGGATACAGAGGATGTCGAGGCAACCTACGTACGCACAGCGGCGAGGATGACCCGGATGTCCCTGCCCATCCTCGTGTCCTGCGTACCCATTCTGTCCAACACAGGGATACTGGGCCGGTCCTGGCATCCACTCTGGGAACCGGAGTCCCCCCGGCTGGGCTTGTCCGAGATGCGTGCCTACCAATGGGACTCACTCTACCACCGGATGCGTCACCGTCCTGTAGGGGGGAATAGATAGGGCCGATGCGTCCCTATCTGCCCGTTCTGCTGGCTGGGGGCTGCAAAGTTGCTTCGACGGGGTGCTTTTCGAGGTCCGCCGGTGCCGCAAACCGCCCTATCGCCCCTGTTTTAGCTATGTAACGGGCCGAAAGACCCGTTGACCGGTCAACGCCTGAAAAATGAAAGTGATTGGGAAGCTGTGCTAAACTACGATGCCTCTCCTACGACGACTTGTTTGCACTCTTGCAACCGTTGACGTGTCAGCCGATGGCGAGGAAACAGCTATGAATGAAGCTGTCGGGCGGGTCCGGAGAGCTGATGGGGGCAGGATTTGGCGTGTTGGCGACGATTGCGGCCCAGTTTGGCCCATCGATTTTGGCGCGAAACGATGTCGGGGTGCGTGACATGATTTTGGGGCATGGGTAGGAGCGGACATCCTGGGCCAGCCAGCTAACGCTTTCTGCCACATTCGGAGTGTATTGACCGAAATCTGTTAGCAGTATCTGTAAAGGGCTGGTTCCACCGAAAAATGGATAAAATTGCAAAAGCGGTCACCCCCTGTAGAAAACGGAAATGACTCCTGGGAAGCCAAAGAGCAACGGCGGGCCAGCATCGCGGGCCGACGACAGTCAGCCCGACCTCAAGTGGGTTGTGGAGTGGCTCGTTGAGCGGGAGGGACAGCGCCGGACGGCGGCCCTTCTGGGAGTGAACCGGAAGACAGTGGCGCTGGCCCTGCGCCGGGAGCGACTGACGGGCAGGATGACCCTGGCCGTGCAGCGACTCATGGGCGACCTGGACGACCCCGGATGGGAGAGAACGACGCCACTGGACCGGTTGGAGGCGAGGATGAGGCTGGCGATTGAAGACGTGGACGATCTGGCTAGGCTCGTGGAGCGTCTGACCCGGCGCGTGGAGGCCCTGGAGGCGGCTCGGCAACCCGAAGACGACGCCGGGGGCCGGGAGTCGGCGGATGCTCACGAGTCCGAGCGCCGGGGTCTGCGTCTGTTCCACTGGAGGCGGAGGCGCTAGCGACGTAGCGAGGAAAAGAGAGATGGATGAGCACGTCCGCTGGGTGACGAAAGCGGAGGCGGCGCGAGAGATGGAAATATCCCTGTCCACCCTCGACCGGAGGATCAGGAGTGGAGAGGTCGAGGTGGTCAGGGAGGGGCGTCGGGTCTATGTGCGTATGCACGGGACAGAGTACGTGGGCGACGACGAACTGCTGCGTCGATCCCTTGGTCGGGAGGACAAGCTTGATTCGTTCGTAAAAACCCCTCGCCAAGCTGGGGCAAGGCAGGGATAATGTGGGGAAGCGGCGAGGTGCTGCACCTGGGCGGGGGAGGTGAGCATGTTCCGAGAGCGAGACCCACAGGTGAGCCTGTGGCAGTCCGAGTTCCTGGTTCCGCCGAAGAAGGCCAGGCGCTTGGAGCGGAGTTGGGCCGAGGTTTTCCGGAACGAGGCGCTCCCCCTGATTGACGAGGAGCGCTTTGCTCCGATGTACTGCGCGGACAACGGCCGTCCCAACCGAGCGGTGCAGACCGTCCTCGGGGTCCACCTTCTCAAAGAGATGTTCAACCTCACCGATGATGAAGCCCTAGAACAGCTGGAGTTCAATCTGC
Source organism: Dehalococcoidia bacterium (assembly GCA_965248115.1). Taxonomy (GTDB): domain Bacteria; phylum Chloroflexota; class Dehalococcoidia; order Lucifugimonadales; family CBDFII01; genus CBDFII01. Next base: position 364,674 of record CBDFII010000003.1, on the reverse strand, counting down.
TCTGGCACCACGCCCTGCGGCTGGATATGGAGGAGACCCACCTCCCCCAGAAGACGCTACACAACTTCCGAGTTCGCCTGATGCAGCACGACGGTGGCCGGCTGGCTTTCCAGGAGACCACGGAGCGGATCATCCAGGCGCTGGGTATACGCACCGGAAAGCAGCGGCTGGACTCCACCCACATCATGAGCAACATCGCCACCCTCACCCGCCTCGGCCTGTTCTGTGAGACGATGCGGTTGTTCCTTTGGGCCGTGAGCCAAGAGCACCCAGAGCTTCGCCGTGTGGTCCCAGAGGGCCTTGTGAGGCGCTACTTGAAGGAAGAAGCAGAAGCGACCGACTACGAGGACGCCCGCTCGGGGGAGGGTCGCCGAAGGCTTGGCGTGTGTGCCCGGGACCTCTACCGGCTGGTGGACGGCTTCCGTGGCACGGCTGCCGCCCAACTGGAGGAGTACCGGCTGCTGGAGAGGCTGCTGCGGGAGCAGTGTGTGGTGGGCAACAAGAGGGACGGGCGCCCCGGAGAGGGCGATGACGACGCAGGGGAAGGGGCGGTGCCCATCACCCTCAGGGACCCGAAGGAGGTGCGGTCCGATTCCCTGCAATCGCCCCACGACCCGGAGGCCACCTACAGCGGGCACAAAGGCAAGGGGTACGAGGTACAGGTGGCGGAGACCTGCCATGCGGAGAACGCCACCCAGTTGATCACTCATGTAGAGGTGACCCCATCCAGCGGGAGCGACACCGACGTGACTGTGCCGCTGGTTGACGGGCTTGCGGAGCGGAAGGTCCGACCGGACGAGCTCTTCGCGGACACGGCGTATGGGTCGGGCCGCAACGCCTTCGAGGCCTCGCGCCGGGGGACGGAACTGGTGAGCCCGGTGGCGGGGTCGGCGCCGGGGAACTCCCACGAAGGAGAGGGAGACGGACCGCCGCCGCTCACTGGGGCGGACTTCCAGATCGACGTCACCGGGGAGCAGGCCACGGTGTGCCCCGCCGGGCACCGGTCCGTCGAGGAGTACGAGCTGGAGGATGCGCCGGAGCGGGTAGAGGTCCACTTTGCCAGGGCAACATGCGAGCCCTGCCCCTTGCGGTTCCGTTGCCCGGTGAAGCTGGACCGGCGTGCGGGGGCCTACGTCCTCAAGGCGGACCTGGTGAAGGTGACCATCGAGGGGCGGCGGCGGGCCGAGGCCACCGAGGAGTGGCGCAAGCGGTATGCCATAAGGGCCGGGATAGAGGGGACAAACTCCGAGCTGAAGCGCGCCCACGGGCTTGGGCGCTTGCGGGTGCGAGGGGGCCGTCGGGTGCGGCTTGCCGTCTACCTCAAGGCGTTGGCGTGCAACTTCAAGCGGATGGTCCATGCACGCCTGGTGGAGATGGAAAACACGGCTCAGCCGGAGGCCGGGACGGTACCTGCGGTCGCAGCCGCGTGAGGGCCCCGCTCCATAACTTCCATCGGGCGCCCTGAGCCACGGAAGGGGTACTGCACGGGATACTGCTTGTCCTGAGCGCAGCCCCAAGGGCGGTGAGGTCAGCAGCCGACAGCCCGTGGCGCCTCCCTGCCAGACACCCTCGCACTCCAGGGTCCATCTCTAACAGGCCTTTCTACGAAGGAATCAAGCTTCAGCGGACGGTATGGGAGTTGGATAGGACAGTCACAGAGTTGGAGCGAAAGCGAGACGTGGCCAGGGAAGCGGCGTTAGCCAGCAGACAGGTGCATAAGGAGCTTGAGGAGGCGTACCGGAAGGAGACCGCCGCGCACAAGGAGACGAAGGAGCTGCTCAACATGGCCCGCGTGACCGCCATCGTCCTGTCCGTGCTGCTGGTCGGCAGCGTTCTCGTGTGCTGGTTTGTGTTGAGACAGGGGCCGAAATCGCGACTACAATAGGCAAGCGGCCGGGAGCCCGAAACCGGGCCTCCAGCGACGAGGGGGATTGGCAATGAGCGGCAGGCGACTACCGGAGGGCTACAACGAGATAGGCCGATGGACCCTGAATCAGGCATCGGTGAAGGAGCTCCTGCTCTTTGGCCTAGTCGGCCTTTTCGCCTTCTTTGCCTCGCTCGCCGCGGCGGGCTTTATCGTCTGGGCGGCGACCGGCTCGGCCGAAACGACGATAGACGGGGGAACATTCTTCTCTGGATTGCTGTTGGGGGGCGTTCTCGGAGTCATACTGCACGAAGCCGTACACGGCGTCTTCTTCCTGGCCTTCGGCGGCCGGCCGCGCTTCGGGTTCAAGCCGTGGACCAGGTTTGGGCCGGTCTTCTACGCAGCCGCCCCCGGAAGCTACTTCGACAGGCCTCGGTACCTCGCCGCCGGGTTGTCGCCGGCAGTGCTATTGACCTCGGTGCTGGCAGTAGCACTGGCTTTCGCGACCGCGGACCTGCTCGCCTCCGTCGTCACGTGGGCCTTTGTGCTCAATGTAGCGGGCTCGTCGGGAGACATGGTCATGATGCGCAAGGTGATGTCCTACCCCCGCGCGACCTGCTTCGAAGACACCGGCGATGGGTTCGTAGCCTACGGCTCTGCGGGCAGCCTGGAATCCCCATAGGCAACGTGGTGGTGGCTCACCTTCATTGAATCTCTGGCCCATTGATGCCCCTTTGCCCGTACGCGTCTTTCCATCCGATTGCCAATTCTCTCCTCACCGCAAGCATCGTTTGGTGCCTGCTCCGGCCCGAACAGAGGCGCATTGACAACGCGCCGTCGAATGCCCGATGATAGAGAGTAAGACAGCTTATGACCAATAGACTCATCAACAGAAATACCAAGACCATCACCTTCTCCCTGCCACCTGAGATGGCCGAGCAGGTGCAGGACGTGATGCGCGACGAGGGCCGCACCATGAGCGAACTCATTCGGGAGGCCCTTCGCAACTACATGGAGGAGCGGGAGTGGCTGCGGGCCATCCGGTACGAGAGGCTCCGGGCTCGCCATGCCGAGCAGGAAGACTCACGGGGAGATTGAAGGAGGACAGCATGAATAAGAAGCACCTACAGCCGCTCACGCCGGCGGCGTTCTACGCCAGGGTATCCAGCGACCGGCAGGACGTGGACCTGTCCGTGTCCGCCCAGCTCAGGGCGCTCAAGGACTACGCCAGGGCCAACGGCTACTCCGTAGCCCGCCAGTACGTGGACGAGGCCGAGAGCGGCCGCGTCGCCGACCGGCCACAGTTCAGGGAGATGATCGAGGAGGGCAGCAAGCCCAACGCTCCCTTCGAGGTCATCTTGGTCTGGAAATTCAGCCGCTTCACCAGGAAGCGAGAGCACGCTGTCGCCTTCAAGTCCATGCTGCGGCGCAAGGGCATCAGGGTAGTCTCCATCACCGAGCACGCCGACGACTCCCCCACCGGCAAGCTCATGGAGGCCATCATCGAGTCCGTGGACGAATTTTACAGCGAAAATCTTGCCGAAGACGTTACGAGGGGAATGAGGGAGGCCGCTTCGAGAGGCTTCTTCCTCGGCTCCAAGGCCCCCTTCGGCTACAGGCGGGTGAAGGTCAGCGACGGGATGAAGGAGCGTCCCACGCTGGAAGTTGACCCCGCCACCGCTCCGGTGGTGAAGGAGATATTCGAGAGTTCGCTCAGCGGCTACGGCCTCAAGGAGATATGCAGGACCCTGAACGACCGGGGCATCACCAACAGGGGAAAGCGCTGGTACAAGGGAGGACTCCACTACCTGCTGACCAACGAAGCCTACACCGGAACCGCCGTCTGGGGCAGAACCACCAAGGTAGAGAAGGCCCAGGACCCGGTGCGAGTGGAGGGAGCATGGCCCGCGCTGGTGTCGAGGGAGCTGTTCGACGCCGTGCAGCAGGCGATGCGGGACCGTGCCCCGAAGGTGCAGAGGCCCGGTAGAGTGGGGAGCAAGTTCCTGCTGAGCGGTCTGCTCAAGTGCGGGGTGTGCGGCAGGCCCTACAGTGGCCAGGGGGCCAAGAGCGGCCAGTTCGCCTACTACGTCTGCGGGACATTGTTCCGGGAGGGAGCGGGGACGTGCAGCGCCCGCTACCTGAACGCCCCCAGGGTGGAGGACTTCATTGTTGAGAAGATACGGGAGCGAATCCTCACCGAGGAGACCATCGTGGAGCTGGTGACGCTGGTGGCGGAAGAGATCGACGCAATGGCCGGTGAGCTGTCCGGCAGGCTGGAGGTCATCGAGGCCGAGCTAAGGGACGTGAGGAAGCGTCTTGAGCGGCTCTACGAGGCCCTTGAAACGAGCGAGTTGACGTTGGAGGTCCTGTCGCCCCGAATCTTCTCGCTGAGGCACCGTGAGGAGCAACTGGAGGCTGCGAGAGAGGACGCCGAGACCCAGCTTGAGCAGCGGAGGGTTGAGCTTCCGACCACCGAGGAGATCAAGGGGTACGTGGCGGACTTCCGGGAGTTCTTGCAAGAGGGGACGTTCCCCGAGCGGAAGGCACTCATCCGCAACTTCGTGGAGGGCATCGAGGTGGTGGGAGACGAGGCGACGCTGACGTACACCGTTCCCATGCCAAAGGACGGTGTGAAGCGGGAATCGGCCTCGGTTCTCGATTTCGTCCAGTCCGGCCCACCATTTTGTACGGTAGACAGTACCGAGCCGTTCAGGGCCACCTTTTCGGCGACTCCTCCGGGTATGGAGCTATCGTCGGGCATGGGAACGGTGTAGCGCATAAGGGCGTTGCCTGGCATGACCACGATCTCCTTGACGAAGCTCTCGATGAAGGCCCTGCGCTCGGTCAACTCGCTCTCGTTCAGGAACTCGCTCATGTCCTGGGCGTAGGCCGTGATGGTCTGCACGTCGTCCAGGACCTCCCTGCGCTGGGAGAGGATTGCTCTCGCTTCCTGAGCCGAAGACTCAAGGCGGCCCTGCCGCTCCCGGTGGTCGCGGATGCGCGGGGTAACGTCGGCCATATCGAGCTCGGTGGTCTCGACGAGGTTGTAGAGCCGGTCCAACCTGCGCCTTACGTCGGCAAGCTCCGAGTCGATGGTCTCAAGCCTCTTGCGCTGCTCGCTGGCCACGCCATCCATCTCCTCGTCCACCACCTTCACCAGGGCGCGGATGCTGCTCTCGGTGAGGATGTTGGAGCGAATCTTCCCCACGACCAGCTCCTCGAAGTTCCGGGCGTTGAGCCTGGGGGAATCGCAGGCGCCGCTGCCGCGCTTCATGATCGACTGGCAGACGTAGTAGGAGAACTGGCCGCTCTTGGAGTCCTGGCCTGAGAGCGCCCTGTTGCAGGTCTTGCACTTGACCAGTCCGCTGAGCAGGTAGGAGCTTCCCACCCTTCGGGGGTGGCTGACCTTGGGTGCGCGGGAGCGCATCAGCTTGTTGACGCGGCGGAACTGGGCCTTGGAGATGATGCCTGGGAACGCTTTGTCTACGCGCACCGGCTCGGCATTGTCCTTTGCTTTCGCGCCCCAGACCAGAGCGCCAGTGTAGACCTCGTTCTTGAGGACGGCGTGGACGCTGGTCTTGCCCCAGAGCTTTCCTGCGGGGCTGGCGATGCCCTCGTCGTTGAGGGTGCGAGTGATGTCAGTCATCCCCCTGCCTGCTTCGGCCATATCGAAGATGCGCTTGAGGATGGGTGTGGTTGTCGGGTCGGGCTCCAGGGTGGGGCGCTTCTTGGGACCGTCCTGCACCATGACCCGGTTGTAGCCGTAGGGCGTCCTGCTGGCGACCCAGAAGCCTCTGGAGGCCGCCTCCCGCATACCCCGGAGAACTTCCTGGGCAAGATTCTCACTGTAGAACTCGTCAACGGACTCGATGATGCCTTCCAGTAGTCTGCCGGTGGAGGTGTCCTCAGCCTGCTCGGTGATGGAGACGACGCGGATTCCCTTGCGCCGGAGCATCGACTTGAAAGCGACGGCGTGCTCGCGCTTTCTGGTGAACCTGGAGAATTTCCAGACCAGAATCTCATGGAAAGGCGACTCGGGTCTGCTGGCCTCGTCGATCATCTTGCGGAACTCCGGCCTGTCCGCGACGCGTCCGCTCTGGGCCTCATCCACGTACTCGCGGGCGATAAGGTAGCCGTTCTTGTCGGCGTAGTCCCGAAGCGCCCGAAGCTGTGCGGCAATGGACAGGTCCACGTCCTGGCGGTCGCTGGAGACCCTGGCGTAGAGGGCAGCCGGTGTGGGGTCTTGTCGCTCACTCATCTGTGCGTCCTCCTCGTGCTTTCTGCTTGGCCCGGAGCTCGTCCACCAGCCGCTCCACGTCCTCGGGGGCGATGCCCTGCTCTCGGGCGCGCCGCTGTCCGTAACGCACCAGGCTTCTCCACTCGCGGTCGTCCATGTAGAGGCGAAGGGCCTCCCGGATGAGCTGGCTCATGGTGCGGTCCTCCTCGGCCATCACCTGTTTGACCTGCTCGGCCATCTCCGGGGGCAGGGAGAAGGTGATGACCTTAGTCGTCCTGGGCATCTCTCTTTTTACCTCTTATGGTAATACTGGGTCATACCCTTATCATGGACGAACCGGCCTCCCGTTGTCAAGGGGGCGTGCCCCTGCAACCCCTGTAACGAGCACTTGAATTGGAGTAAAATGGCATGATATACGTTGGCGACGGAGGGGTTCTCTCTATGGGGACTTTCAAGTGGCCGCTCCGCATTTCCAGCATGGACGGCCAGCAGGCACAGGACATACAGGCGACGGTGGACACCGGCGCATCGTTCACCACGTTGCCCTCCAGCCTTCTGCGGGAGCTGGGCATCGAGCCAACAGGCAAGCGCGGTTTTCTGGTGGCCGACGGGCGGCGCGTTGAGATGGAGTTCGGACAGGCGTGGGCTACCATTGACGGCGAGAGCGTAGTCACCATCGTGGTCTTCGGAGTGGAGGATGCCCCTCCCCTGCTGGGGGCTTACACCCTGGAGGGCTTGGCCCTGGCGGTGGACCCGGAAGCTCAACGGCTGGTTCCCACCCACATGATCCTCTACTAGCACGCTGCGGCGCTCGCCGCGCACTTTCTCCCCGTAGATAGCCGCCTTTTCACACCCCACAGTGTCCCTCGCACTCGTTTCCGAAACCGTCTCTCTCCCCATCGTGTCCCAGGCGTACCTCATCGCGGTTGACGGCCTGGTCGAGGGGAATCCTTCGCGGATGGAGGTACGGCTCCTTGGCGAAGGCGAGCCTGCGGCGCATGTTCGCGTCGATCTCCACCGCCTCGGCGAACAGCTCCGGCCACCTGCGCCTGGTCTCCACCCATCGCTGGCGTGACTGGAAGGGGCAGGCGACGCAGGCCGAGCGTTCCAGCGGCCTGTCGTAGCGGGCCGTCCACCAGTCCATACAGTCCCTCCGGGACATCCCCGCCTCTATGAGCGGGAAGCGGTTCGTCATCCACCTGTCTCGTGAGTCCTTCATGCGGACGGCCTCGTCGGTGGAGATACCGAGCCACAGCTCGACGGTCGTGCCGGCTGGGACGCGCTGTCCCTTCCTTAGCCCCAGGAGCTCGCGTATCTTGCGGCGCACGGGTGCGATCTTGTAGTGCTCGGTGCACTGGCGTCTGCCGATGCCGTCGCCCTCGCCGTCGCGCCCCTTCAGGTAGACGGGAAGGTCTACGAAGCTGCGGGACCCTGAGTGATTGGTCAGGGCCTTTGCGTCCTCCCGTAGGCTGCGCCCGTTGTCCACCATGTACAGGGGAAAGCTCAGATTGCTGGACAGCCAATCCAGGTGGGTGTAGATGCTGGGCGGCTCCCAGTGGGTGTCGGCGAAGATGGCGCAGTCAGGTTCGGTGTCGAATGCGCCGTCGCTGGCCATGAGCGCCATGACCGAGGACTGGACGCCACCGCCCAGGCTGATGACGGTGAGGGCTGGAGAGGAGGCCATCAGACCTCCTCGTCGCCGCCGCCGTCCGGCTGGGCTTCCGGCTCGGAGGTAGCGGCCGCCTGCCGCCGCATGTGGGCGCGGACGGCGACCTTTGCCAGGATGCGCAGCCCCTTGCGGATCGCCCTGCGCTGCTCGGGAGTGTAGGACGACATCAGCTCGGCGAGGGATTCGTCCTCGGCGGGCTTCTCTCCTCTTTTGCGTTGGTTCTTTCTCGTATGTTTCATGTCGCGTAGTCGCACTGGACCGCTGGCCTTTCGTTCATCTCCTGGGTATTTGCCCCTCTTGGGCGAACGCCCGTTCTCCTTCAGTGTGGGGGAGCGGAAAGTTGGGCGTAATCCCCTATAGGGGTCTGATGAAAGAAGCCAGGACGCACGGCGGGTGTGGCTCGCGGCAGCCGCCTACCAAGGTTGGGATGGGGCGATGGCTTGGCGTTGAGTTTCCCAGGGATGATGAGGGGGTGTGAGGGGAGGCCCCTGGAGTTCGATCCAGGGGATGAGGGCGATGCGACGGAATCTATCGGCGGTGGAAGGTACCCTTTGGCAACAAATGGGCGAGCTTCAACTCCTCGGCTAGGTAAGGTAGGCCGCCGGCGAGTTACCCCGTGTTACCGGAGCACTTTTCCGTCGGCCCCCTCCCGAACCGGACGTGCGGCTTTCACCGCATCCGGCTCTCCAGTGGTTTATGTCTGCGGATTACTTCGCGCGTGATGGATGTCCATGTGGCACGTCCGGCAGACCACGAGGGTCTTGCGTTTCCGCGCCGCCATGATTTGTACCCATTTGGGCTTTTCCCTTTGGCCTTTCACGTTCAGGTCGCGAAGTGCGCGTATGTGATGGACCTCTACGTCCACCGTGGAGTCGCACATCTCGCATTTGTCCGCCTCGACCCGTTTGATGAGCTCGTTGCGGTCAGTCCTGTACCGCTGAGGCTGTCGGTCTACTAGGACAGCCTGCCGATTCCGCTTCAGGGGTATGCCACCGAACTGCGTCACCCTTGGGCGCTTCCCATCGCCCTGTTCCTTGACCACCTTGAGGCAAACTCGTTTCCCATGCGCGGTATGCACGATGCTCTTGTAGCGCCGTACGATGTTCCGGCACGTGGTCTTGTGCTTGGCCGCAAGGGTCTTGGCGAGCGACTGGCTCATAACCCATTGCAGCCTCCCGAAATGGGAGACGTTTACGGCGAGCCGGTAATACTCGACGACTCCCCGGAACTCCGCCTGATACCTGTCCACGATGGAGTAATCCTCGTCGTGGATTAGCATGCTGCGGTGAATCGGTTCGCCGTTTTTCCTGTAGGCTTGGCAGTGTTGTTCGATGACTTTGGCGGGAACTCGCAACCCGATTTGGCCGTTGACGCTGCGCCGACCCCGTTGGTCGAAGTGGTCGTTGGCCTGCTGGTTTATGAGTTCATAGCCGAGGAACTTGGCCGCCTGGCTGGTGGCGTGGGTTATGAGAGTTTTCTCCCTGGATAGCTCCAGCTTGAGCGAGTCACGCAGGAATGTCTCCAAGGACTCCTTTATCTGCTCGGCTTCGGCCTTTGGCCCGATGAAGCCCAGTACTAAGTCGTCTGCGTAGCGAACGTATCGCAGCCGTCGGTAGCCGGGGTCGTAGGGGTCACTTGACGGCAGTTGCTGCATTTGCTTTCGCAGTTGCAGCGCCAACTCGTGATTCCCTGCTCGCCGGTGGTAGGCCGCCCGACCCATCAACAACCCGTATGGGCGGTTGCGTCTTCGCTCTGTGCCTCGGGTGTGTGCTGGTATCAGCATCGTTTCGACGTACTTGTCCAACCGGTCTAGGTAGATGTTGGCGAGGATGGGGCTGACGATGCCGCCTTGCGGTGTACCGCTTAGCGTGCGGCCATATTTCCAATCCTCAACGTAGCCCGCTTTCAGTAGGTACTTGAGCAGGCGTAGGAATCGGTTGTCGTGGAGCTTGTCGCCGAGCACCGACAACAGGACATCGTGGTCGATGTTGTCGAAGCACCCTTTGATGTCGCCCTCGACGAACCAGCGGGTTCCCTTCCAGGTGTTGACCACGTCGCTCAGGGCGGTGTGGCATCCCCGGTTGGGCCGAAAGCCATGGGAGCGGTCGGAAAACTGCGGCTCGTAGTAGGCTTCCAGAATCATCCGGATGACCTCTTGCAGCAGCTTGTCCGGCCCCGTCGGTATGCCCAGGGCGCGGGTCGTGCCGTTAGGCTTGGGAATGTTGACCCGTCGCACCGGCGTCCACCTGAACCGCTCGTAGCGCAAGGCTTCGATGATGCGGTCGATTTTCGCCAGTGACATACCGTCCATGGTCTCTGCGGTGACGCCCTTGGTCGTAGCTCCCTGGTTTGAGTAGATGCGACCGTAGGCCCGCAGGTAAAGGTTCCGGTTGTAAAGCAGCCGATAGATGTTCTTCAGCGGCAATCCTCGTTCTCCGCGTTCGCGTATGACGTTCAGTACAGGTTCGGCATTTCTCATCCTGAGTACCTCCCTGTTGTATTCCGTCGATACCACCTGTCCTCCTTCGCCATGTGCCGGGCTTTCCCCGGCTCGGACTACTACGGGGACTCCGTGACCATAGGGGTCTCCCCCCGTAGGCCATCCCGCGTTCCGTTGACATAGGACGTACCTAGCGCGACTTAGGTGCCCCGTTCGTTCCCTTGAATAGACCGCATTGGTCATCGTCCACTCATCGGAGGTGCACTGGTAGCCCTTACATGCCAGTGCACGGAGTGGCGCCGGGTTACAAGCGTTCTACCGGCGGGCGTGTTCATACACCAACTTGGGGACTGGGGTTCAGGCAGTGTAGCTTTCACCGTATCGCGCGGGCCTTGCGGAACCAGCCCTACAACGCTTTGGGGCTGTAGCCGCTTTACCGACATGCTGTTGTCCCCCTAGGCTTTCGCTTCGAGGTGGGTCGGTTGGCCCAGGGACTTCCTCCGAGTCCCTCTCGATTGGGTCGAGGATCCTATGCCGCGTCACGCGGCGCACTGCCGACCAGGACCTGCCCCCAGTTGATGTCGTTGCCCGCGTCGATGAGCCACCGGCGTGGGTCTCCCTGCAGGGACTCGGCCATCGCCCTGCGTGCTGCGGCCGTCTTCGGACCCGCACATCGAGTCCTTCGATGAGCCGGGCCTATCCAGGCTGGCCGGGAGCGTCGCGGCGGTCCTCGAGAGAGCGAGAGCTAGGTGGGAAAACGAACCCAAGTATCCGACCCACGAACGACCCGCTCCCCCGCCCAGGCGTCGGCCCCGCCGTGTACAGGGATCGGCGCAGAATTCAACTGACGAGGGAGAGGCGGCCCAACAGCAACCCGAGGCGCTGAGGTTGTTCTGAGTCTCTCGGTGGAGCCTTACTCGGAACGCCTGCCGTAGGGAACGGACGGCGGGCCGTGTCCTAACCGTCCTCGCTCTCCCCGTGCCAGTGGACGGTCGTTGCAAGGCAGGTGAGGGAAGAAGATTAGGCAGCGCGAGAAGCTGAGCTACAACCGCAGGGGCAGCCACCGTCCTAGAAAGGCGGCTGCCCCTGCATATCCATCCATATGTGAGGTCTTTTTTTGTTGCCCGAATTCACCACTGCTCTTCCATAAATTGGAGGCAGCGAGGGGGTCTGGCGGCGTTCGGACTCCATGCCGAGGGCCGGACGGTAGGGCTATTGCGCTACGGCCTACCCTACAGCGGGAGGAGTAACTCGTCCACGTCGGAGGTTGGCGGTTTCACAATAAGGGAGGTTACCGTGTAATTGCGGCGTTATTCGACGGTCACGGTTATTGAGGAGCCGCCCTCAGCGGAAAGCTTGTGTTCACCAGGGGTTGCATCTTCCGGGATTCGAGCTGTCGCTCTGCATGCATTCATCATGCACCAGATGGTCCCAATCAACTGTTCGTCGAAATACAGGTGGAATTGCCTCGAGCCTTCGCTGTACCCACCTGTGATCTTGATATACCCGCCCGTCCCAGTCACGGTTATCTGGCTACCGGGTGATGCGGGCTGCGGTGCCACTGTTGTCAACTGCGGGGGATGAAGCTGTCCGCCGCCTGTGGGAATCGGCGTAGCCCCTGTAATACCGGACGGCAACGGCGTCGGGGTACGGACGGGCGTTCGTGTGGGGATCGGCGTCACGATGCCGTTGGCCGGAGGTTGTTCGTCGTCCGTGGCCGGACCAGTAGCACTGGTCGGTGACAGCGTCCGGGTAGGGACGGCCGTTCGTGTGGGGATCAGCTTGCCGGTACTATCTACAGAGGGCGGTGTAGAGGTTGCGATTCGATCAGTGGATTCATCCCCACAGGCGATGGTGAGCGCCAGAACCAGGGCGCCCACCACCAACCAGCAACTTGAGGTAACTTCACCGGGCCAATGCGGTATGTGAAGGACGGCCTGGGCCTCGGGTTACCTTGGTCAACCCTGATGCTAGGAACGCCAGCCCTAGGGACCTGGCAAGCGCCACGACCTACGTCAAGCGTCTCCGGAAGAGTCATCTCAGGCAAAGCCAACTCCCCGGCGCTTAAGGATCGGGTCGGATACCATGCCCAAACCGGCCGGATGGTGAGACTCTCCGTCAGACATGGGAGGGTTCCCTACTTCCAGAATCCGCGCCCCTCTTCTAATTGAGTTTGACCAATTGGCTGCGCATAGCCGCTACTTGGGCCTCGGAAGACGCTCGTAGAGTAACAAGCACATCCCCTCTAAGGAGCTCTAAGCGGAAATCCTTCTCACCGAGTTCGCGGACCACGCCGTCGTGGATCTCCCGCCTCTTCTGTTCCCAACCCCTCATATCTTCAGACGTCGCTCGCTCCGTGCGAACAAGCGTAGTTGATTCGGCCCCATGACTCGGAGCCGCGCCACCGGGAGTGTAATGAACCAATACGACGTTTAGTAACCCGATCTGTTCAGGGTACACGCCAAAACGCTTGTCGTGTTGTACCCAGAAGACCCTACGGTCGTCTACTGCCTCGCCTACGTAATAGATGTCAAAGCCCTGAAAGTCTCGTGCTTGTGCAACCGTCATACGGGTTCGTGCTTCGTAGACCCTATCGGAACCCGCGGAAGACACAAACATATCCGGGTCAGCAACGTCAAACGTCTCAACAAGCGAATATCTGGTTGATCTCGATGCAATGACGTTACCGTCGCTGTCGTAGTATTCTTCTTCAAGAGGCAGTAAGGTCTCTCTGTCGAGTGACGCGACAACGCTCGAAGCCGGTCCAGACACGGAAGCTCGGACTTCAATCGCTGGGATTCCATCCAGAGCTGTGTCATCGCGGATTTCAGTTTCTTCATTCAGGACCTCAACATGCCCCAGCCGGTATTTGGCACCGATGTACCACAAATCAACTATGATGGAACGGAGAATTGAATCGTCCGGGTTGGTCCCTACCCGTTTCGTAGCAACTCCATCTTGGAAGTTATAGGCGGTCCGTTCGGTGCCGTCTATAACAATTTCCATTACGGGGTTACCATCTGCGTCGTAGGTGACATACTTCGCCCTGTCGCCGGCAGCGTCAACCCAAGCCTCAGAGACAGCAGTACCAGTAAACTGACCAAAACTCTGTTCAGCTACAATGTGTACAATACCTTCGAGACCGGCCAATTCCTTGGCCGTATCTGATACTCCCGCTGTTCGCTGGGCGATCACAATTCCCGTAGTGAGTAAGGCTGCAATCAGCAGCACTCCGGCGAGTATGAGTATGTTCCTGGAACTACGAATTGTGTCAATCATTAGTATGACCTCCTATTGCGCTCAGTGAGCGGTGCCTGGAATGGAAATCCAAGCCACATCCCCGTCCCAGCTCTCATACCAGCCAGTACTAAGGCAGATGACATATACAGAGCCTGAAGAGAAGGTGGACCGAAGTTCTGTGTAATGGCCTCCGTTTATGAAACCAGTACGTGCCTTGTCCCGTTTGTCATCAAATTCGACCCCTATGTGAGGAAGACACGTATCATGATGAGCAGCCGCTGCACTCCAGTCCTCTTCAGTCTGATCGTAATCGCCATCTACAAAGCGTGCGTGATCGCGGATGAACCACCACATCGGGTCCATGCGTTTAGCTTCCTGCTCCGCACAAGTACCGTGCACCTTGAAGTGCAAAGTGCCGTCGTATTGCACGTCATCCCAATAGGGCATGTGGTGGTCCCATTCGGCTAAAGCGTCCCCCGTAGAGCCGTCGCCCCTAAACATGATGTTTACAGGGTCCTTTTCCGCTCCGTTACAACTATTGGCCCACAGGCGATCGTCTACATCCCAATCGGCCAGGACGATTCCTGTTCCCAATACAGTTGCCGCTGTCAACACCAGTCCTGCAACCAGCAAATGAAGACTACGTACTCTCATGCAAGTATCCTCCCTGTCGATGGACTCACAGTGATTGTGAATTCCAGGACTATATACTTGACACGGACGCATAGCTATGATATGCTATTCATGTGAAGACTCAGAATTGTTATTGTTCTCAGATTCCTCGCCCTCGTGAGCTATCTTATCCAGCTTTTTCTTTAGCTTCTTGCCGAACATCTTCTCAGCCAATTCTTGAGTCGTCATTTCAGTAGGCTTTCTCTTATCTTTAGACATAGGAGACCTCCAATGCCAAGTCGAACCAAAGACATGAACATGATGAAATTGATAGACCTCTTCCCTGATGATAAAGCCTGCCGGGGAATTCTGGAAGCGTTGCGGTGGCCTGACGGTCTAGCGTGCCTTCGTTGCGGAAGTATGCACATCCGACGCTCGTACACCCGTGACCAATATGATTGTGGCTCATGTGGCTACCAGTTCTCCGTAATCTCTGGCACGATGCTCCATGACACCCACCTTCCTCTCAGAAAGTGGATGGTTACTACATACCTGATTGTTGAATCCAAAAAGGGAATCTCTGCCAATCAAATGAAGCGCACCATCGGGGTGTCTTACAAGACGGCATGGTATCTCTGCCATCGTATAAGAGCAGCCATGACCGAGGCTAGTCCCAAGCTTTTGTCGGGTACCGTAGAGGTTGACGAGACTTGGGTCGGTGGCAAGCAAAGAGGTGTTGGTAGTGGCAATAGAGGCAGCAAGACCATCGTGGCAGGAGCTATACAGCGAGACGGAGAACTCAGAATGGGTATCGTGAAGGACCGAAGCAGGCAAAGCCTCCATAGCTTCATCAGAGAGCATGTTGACCCTGCTCCCGAGGCCGCAAGGCCCACCTTCTCAGTTCCAGGGGCTACCAGTGTCTCATAACCTGTGGTACAACTATCGGGGGCAGGTCAACCCCACTTCGACGATTACTCGATATGAACCGTGTCTATCCAAGGTTTTATTCGTGCTGATACCAATTGGCACTTGGAAATGGTCTGGGTCTCGTGGGTCAAATACCGCCAAGACAAGAGTTGCGCCCGACATTGAAGTAATCGTTACAGTCTCTCGTGCCCTTTCTGTAATTCCCCACGTTAACCTAGCACCCTGTTCCACAAATCCCTTCGATGGCCCATCTAAACCCACAAAATCGATTATCTTCGCATAAACACCGTGAAATATCTGAGGCACACCATTTTCAATACGGACTGTGTAGTAAGTCGTGCCTGCCACACGAGAATCATTCACTCCAATATCGGGGACAAATGGTTGTATTGGTTTCAATGCCGAATATAGGAGCGCCCCAACCGCTACCATCGCAAGCGTCGGCAGAATCAAGACCAGCACCTGGCCCACTGTTATGCCCCCCTTGTCCAGTTTGTCGATGAGGAAAGGCACCATAGGCTCCTGGAAAAACAGCCCCCACCAAGCCTCAGCCATAGGCCCAGCGATGAGCGCCCACGCAACGAGTACACTTCGCCGAGTCCCGAACCTTCGAATGATGTCAAGAATATTTGGCACGTTCTCATCATACCACACTCATCCGCTTCAAGTAGATAACCCTGGAAACTTCATTGACAGAAATGCCGGAAAGTCGGATGATCTAATGGGATATACCATTTCTTCATCTAGGAACGAGAGTTCTCCCTGTCAACTCCAGTAACCTTTGGTGACAGCGTTGCAGGCAGCGGCACACCCGCTGACCCGCTCTCCGGACTGGCCAAAGTCAGCGAGCCGACAGTAGGCTTCTCCGAGGGTCTCTGTCCCCTTCCGGGTCTGCTTCATCCCGCCGTAGAATCCTAGCGTCGAGGGTCCGGTGGGCGATTAGACTTGCGTGCGAAAGGAAGATACATGAATGAGAGCGTGATTCGGACCGATGGGCTGACCAAGCGATATGGCGACATCCTTGCCGTAGACGACCTCTCACTGGAGGTGCCCCGCGGGCAGGTCTTTGGTCTTCTCGGTCCCAACGGCTCGGGCAAGACGACCACCATGGGCATGTTGCTTGGGCTGGTAAGCCCCACGTCGGGCAGCTTCAGCCTGTTTGGTGGAAGTACCTCGCATCAGAATGCGCTCCATCGTGTCGGCGCCATAGTGGAGACCCCCTCCTTCTACCCGTACCTGTCAGGCCGAGACAACCTGGCCTACTACCAGGGGATCACAGGGAGAGGCAACCGGAAAGAGCTGGACGACT
The DNA here is from genome assembly GCA_965248115.1 of Dehalococcoidia bacterium. GTDB lineage: Bacteria > Chloroflexota > Dehalococcoidia > Lucifugimonadales > CBDFII01 > CBDFII01. Next base: position 348,376 of record CBDFII010000003.1, on the reverse strand, counting down.
TGCTGAGCAAGGTGGGCCTTGCCGACCGCGCAAAGAGCCGTTTCCGTACCTACTCGCTGGGCATGAAGCAGCGCCTGGGCTTGGCCTACGCCTTGCTCGGCGACCCCGAGCTCCTGTTCCTGGACGAGCCGACCAATGGCATGGATCCGGCGGGCATGGCCGAAGTGCGCGAGATGATCCGGGGCCTGGGCACGGGCGGGCGCACCGTGTTGTTGTCCAGTCACCTGCTGCACGAGGTGGAGCAGGTGTGCGACAGCGTGGCCATCCTCTCCAAGGGCAAGCTCATCGCCCAAGGCAATGTCGCCGACCTGGTGCACACGCGGGCGGGGGAGCGGGTGCGCCTGCGAACCACCGACAACGGGAAGGCCGTCGAAGTCCTGTCGGCGCTGGAGTGGGTGGGGGACGTAAGGATAGAAGGCGAGTCGGTGATAGTAGAGGCTCCGAGTGAGCGGTCGTCGGAGCTGAGCGCTGCTCTGGGCCGGTCTGAGGTCTACGTCACGGAGATGGCAGCCGACGTGATGTCGCTGGAGCAGTACTTCCTGGAGATTACTGGCGACGGTCAGAAGGAGACCGGATGATCGTCCCAGTCCTTCGCCTCACCAGGTGGGAGTGGTTCAAGCTTCGCAAGAGATGGATGCCGTGGATACTCCTGGGCATCGCCGTAGTCGTTGCTCAGGCCTTCCTGTGGAGCAGCTACATTTCGTACGAGACGACGGACATGGGCGGGAGGTGGTCACTTCCCGAAGAGCGAGAACGCGTCCTGGACCCGAACCAGGAAGGGGTGGTTCGCACCATCGAGGTAGCCGAAGAGAACCCTGTGACATTCGTATGTGAAGGAGTGAGGAAGGGTGAGCTCCCTCCCGAGGTGCAGAGTATGTCCCAGGAGGATCAAGCCCAAGTCATCGAAATCTGTGAGGACGAAGCCGAGAACGAGAGACTGTTCCGCGAGTTATCCCGCAGGAACTTCATCCTTCCAGACAGCCTGGTAAGAAGCCTCGGTTTCGCGCACACCATCGGTGCGATGCTCGTCTTGATCATGACCTCGTTGGCGATAGGCGTCGAATACGGCTGGGGCACCTTGCGAGAGGTATTGACCAAGGGCATCCGGCGCTGGCAGTTCCTGGGGGCGAAGGCATTGCTGCTCGTCCTGATGGTGGCGGCTGGCCTGCTCATCCTATCGTTGACGGTTGTGGTAAGCAGCTTGTTGGCTGCACTGCTGACGCAGCACGAAGGCGGAGGGCTTGCCGACTCTGGCGAGTGGCGCACTGCCGCGGTGATGTTCGGCAAGATGGTCTACGCGCTGGCCCCCTACGTCATACTGGCGCTGTTCCTATCGGTGCTGACTGCATCATCGAGCATAGGAATCGCCCTCTCTCTGGCGTACCACCTGGCCGAGATCTTCTTAATGAACACCCTGCTGGAGTCATTCGGCAGCGTCTCAGGATTCCTACTCGGCCCCAGCGTCATCGCCTGGATGGTCGAACCAGGAGCCCGAATCTGGGCGGTCGACAACATTCCGGTTCCCGTGTCCGATCTGCCAAGCAACCTGCACGCCTTCCTCGTCATCCTGGGGTACGTCGTCGTGCTCAGCGCCGTGGCGTTCTGGAGCTTTCAGCGTAAAGATGTCGCCGGAGCAAGGGGCGAATGATCGCTCAGGTGGTGCGCCTCACCCGCTGGGAGTGGTTCAAGCTCCGCAAGACATGGATACCGTGGATTCTCCTGGTCATCGTCGTGGTCGTTGCTCAGTCTTTCTTGTGGAGCAGGGTCTACTCGTACAACGACCGACCGTCCGTTGAAGAGCAAACTACCTTTCACTTGCCGGGGCCGCCGGATTCAGCCGGGAATCCTACCTTCATACCCGTGAGCTGCGTCGACATCTGGGAGGGCACCGCCGATGCCAAGGTGGAGCAGAGTGATCAAGCGTATCGAGAGGACGTGCTCAGGATTGTGGAGTTGCACCTGGGGGAGGAAGTGTGCCAAGAGCACCTTGAGGACGAGGCGCGATTCCGCGACAACACTCGCCAGACTTTCGTCCTCCCCAACGGCCTGGCGGTTGCTCATAGCATCGGGGCAGTCTTCATCATGATCCTGGGTGCATCAGCAATGGGAATTGAGTATGGCTGGGGCACTCTAAGGGCGGTGTTGACCAGGGGCGTCAACCGCTGGCAGTTCCTGGGAGCGAAGGCGTTGTCGCTCCTGCTGATGGGCGCCATTGGGCTCATCATCGTGGCTCTGACCGTCGCCGTTAGCAGCCTGATCGCCGCTTCGCTGCTCGTTGACGACGGAGGGCTTACAGACTCCGGCGAGTGGTCTACTGCGGCGGTGATGTTTGGCAAGGCGGTCTACGGGCTGATGCCGTACGCCATCCTGGCGCTGTTCCTCTCGGTGCTGACTTCATCATCGAGCATGGGGATCGCCTTCTCTCTGGCGTACTTCTTCGCCGAGTCCATACTGCTTGCGACCCTGATTGGTCTGTTCGACTGGTTCAGCAACGTGACGGACTTTCTGCTGGGTCCCAGCGTTACCTCATGGATGACCGAGGCGGGCATCCACACGACCGGTCAGGGGTCCATGTTCCCTGTCAGCCATCCGTCGAGTCAGCTGCACGCCTTCCTCGTCATCACGGCGTACATCATTATCATCGGTGTAGTTGCCTTCTGGCTCTTCCAGCGTAAGGACATCGCCGGAGCGAGGGGCGAATGATCGTCCACATCCTGCGCCTCACCAGGTGGGAGTGGTTCAAGCTCCGCAAGCGATGGATGCCCTGGCTTCTTTTGGCTGTGGCAATTGTGGTTGTTCAGGCCACCCTGTGGGGCTTCTACGCTGCGTATGGGAACGTGGGCAGCGAATACGACGATGGTTACGGAGTACGGGATGCCAATGGTGATTATTCCATGATCACGATCACATGCGCCGATATCCTCGACGGGACCGCTGATGCCAAGGTGGAAATGGTGATCGGCGAGATGCGCGAGGTCGCTCGCAAGAGGGTCGAACAACGACGAGAGCGCGGAAACTGTCCAGACATCGTTGAACAGATAGCGGAGGACCGCCAGCGTCACCGGGAGTTCTTCGTCCTCCCAGGCGGTCTCGCCAACAGTCTCGGAGTCGCCCATTACATCGGCGTTCTCCTCGTCATGATCCGCGGAGCGTCGGCGGTCGGCGCGGAGTACGGTTGGGGCACCTTACGAACAGCGTTGACGAGGGGTACCGGGCGCTGGCAGCTCCTGGGGGCGAAATCGTTGTCGCTCGTGCTGTTTAGTGTTGCCGGGCTGCTTGTTGTATCTCTGACCGTCGTGGTCGGCAGCCTGATCGCCGCTTCACTCACACTTGGCGACGGTGGTGGACTAGTCGGAGCCGGCCAGTGGTCAACGGTGGCGGTGATGTTCGGCAAGGCGACCTATGTGCTGCTGGCGTACGCCATCCTTGCGCTGTTCCTCACGGTACTGACCTCATCGTCAAGTATGGGGATCGCGATGTCTCTTGCTTACTACTTCGCTGAGCTCATACTCGGACGCATCCTGGGTGACCTGTTCGCCTGGTTCGACAACGTGTCCGACTTCCTGATTGGATTCAACACGGCCGCCTGGATGTCCGAATCTGGGGTGGTGACGACCGAGGGGATCCTATTCCCCGTCAGTGACCCGCCTGGTGCGCTGCACGCCTTCCTCGTCCTGCTGACCTACATCGTCGTGCTGGGCGGAGCGGCATTCTGGCTCTTCCAACGCAGGGACATCGCAGGCGCGAGGGGCGAATGATCGCCCGTGTGCTGCGCCACCCTCTAGGAGACGCACCTCTAATGCAGAACTCTCGTCGGTTAGTCATAAGGCGACGGTCAATCGAAAAGTTCGCAATTGAGCCTGTCTCAGAAGTCTCCTGCCAGGATTTTGGGTGGAGGCAGTCCTACGGTTAGCGATCACGACCACCCTGATAGAGTATGAAATACTGCAAAATAAGCCGTCATTCCCGCTTTCGCGGGAATCCAGAAAGATAGCATACTGGAGCTCTCAGCTTTATGAGACAGGCTCAATTCAGTACACGTAGGCCCACCAACACGATCGATTGTGAAAGCTTTGCGAGCAGTCCAGTTGCTCTTGGACCGCGTCGAGGTAGGACCAAGCCCGGCTGGATGACTTAGCCCGAATTTTCCTATCAAACCGCACGCTTGTACAATCCCTACTAAAAAAAGGGAACTTGAGCAGATGATGCCAGGGGAAATCGCTTCTCATCGATTCTATCGCTTTGTCAGAGAGGAGCGGCTCTTTTGCGCGACACTGGCGCATTTGCTGATGCAGAGGGGGCCAAATCTCGGGAAATTCCTGACATTGGTCAACAACAGGTTACCAGAGAGTTCAAGCCTGCCAATGATCCAGCTAGATGAGGCCCAAATATACCTGGAGTTCACATTCCTGCGCGATTCCTGGCATTTTCTGGGGACGAACAATGACGAGAAGCGAGAGCGCATCTTTACCTTGCTATCAAGGGTGCCTGGGTTTGGGCACTACAAGAGCGAATCCTTCCCTAGGACCATCCCTGAGTTTAACGAGTTCTTTCTGGGGTCTCGTGGTGCGAGGATCGTCTCTGACATAGTATACCCAGGTCGGTGGAGTGTCAGGACTTTGTTTGAGAGATTCGGAAAAAACCGTGAGGAGTTCCGGAACTTCTGCCGGTTCAAATGGTCATTCAACATTAAGCCGGATACGGTCGTGCTGTTGGCAGGGTCTCAGCCACTCTGCATCGAAGCCAAACTGGAAAGTCCGGAAGGATCGTATCCCTCGAGAGCCCAGGAACGTGCCATCTTCGATACCTTATTTGGGCAGGGAGAGGGACGCGTTGGCCAGATCAAGTTGCAGCAGTTTATGTTTGAATATCTTCTCGCAAGTCCATGTCAGACCATCCTCATTCGTCGGACTGCTCCCGTTGGTGGCGGCGACGATGTGCCTATGCTCTTCGTGTGTTGGAAAGAGGTGTTCCAGGAATTAGACTTTGACTCCTCTATTCCCTATGTGCGCAAGCTCATTGAAGAAAACCGCCATCTATGAAACCATGTGCGGGTGTGTATCCCCTCATCCGCCGCTACCGACAGTGGCTAGAATAGCGAACTTTCTAAGAACTCCGTTTAGGCTCTCCGGGAGCGTTCTCCACAGTCCGCAGGTGCAACTCCTTTAGCTGAGTCTCCGATACGGGGGATGGAGCCCCAAACAGCAGGTCGGCACCGCTCTGGGTCTTGGGGAAAGCGATAACCTCACGAATGGACTCAACTCCAACCAGGATAGCCACCAGTCGGTCTATACCCGGAGCGATACCCCCGTGAGGGGGGGCACCATACTCCAGGGCCTCAAGCAGATGGCCGAAGCGCTCCTCTACCTCTTCGGTAGTGTAGCCCAGGATCTGAAACACCCTCTCCTGCATCTCTCGTCGATGAATTCGAATGCTGCCGCTGGCCAGCTCGCTGCCATTGCACACCATGTCATAGGCTTTGGATTGAATTGACCCAATGTCGCCTCCGTCCAGCAAGGAGCTGTCCTGGTCTTTAGGAGAAGTGAAGGGATGGTGGGAAGAGTCCCACCTGCCCTCCGACTCCCGCCACTCGAAGAGGGGAAAGTCTACCACGAAGGCAAAGGCCAAGGTATCGGGATCGGCCAACTCCTCCCGTCGGCCAATTTCGTTGCGCAGGGCGCTTAAGGGAGGATTAACCTCCTCCAGTTTCCCAGCCATCAACAGGATCAGGTCTCCTGGCTTGGCCCCCATCCGTTGTGCCAGCTCCCCCACCGTGGTAGGCGTCATACGCAGGCCCTGGACAAAGAGAATATCCTCTTCGATGAGCTCCTCCAGGGAATGATCGGTACCTATCCGTATGTGGCTGAGGCCCTTGGCACCCTTCTCTCGAACAAACTGCTCCAGCTCCCGCAACATGGCCCCGCTGTACCGATGCCCTCCCTCCACCACGAATCCCTTCACCACCCCATCCCCTTCGACAGCCCGTTGGAAGACCCGAAAGTCGCTCTTGACAGCGATGTCTGTCACATCGGTCATTTTCATACCGAACCGTAGGTCGGGCTTGTCGGTACCGTAGTGGCCTATCGCCTCCTGGTAGGTGATGCGCGGGAAGGGCTTCAGCAACCTCTTCTGGGGAGCCACCTGGGCAATCAGGGAGGAGTAGAGCTCTTCCATCAGCTCCAGTATGTCACCTTCATCTACGAAACTCATCTCCAGGTCTAGCTGGGTGAACTCGGGCTGACGGTCGGCACGCAGGTCCTCGTCCCGAAAGCAGCGAGCTATCTGAAAGTACCTCTCTACACCAGCCACCATCAGCAGCTGCTTGAGCTGCTGGGGCGATTGAGGTAGGGCGTAGAAATGGCCCGGCTGTAACCGACTGGGCACCAGGAAGTCCCTGGCCCCTTCGGGAGTGCTTTTTATGAGGATAGGTGTTTCAATCTCCAGAAATCCTCGCCCATCCAAGAAGTCGCGAATGAATTTCACCACGCGATGACGCAGTATTAAATTGTCCTGCATACGCTGCCGTCGCAGATCAAGGTAGCGGTACTTGAGCCGAAGGCTCTCTTCCACCTCCAACTCGTCGTTGATGTTGAAGGGAAGGGCTTGAGAAGAGTTAAGAACCTCAACCTGCTGAGCTACCACCTCCACCTGTCCAGTAGCTAGGTCTGAGTTCTCAGTGCCCGGCGGACGCTTCGAAACTTGCCCCACCACTTTAAGGACCCACTCATTGCGTACCTGTTCGGCAACCCTGTGGCTTTCCGGGGAGAGCTCGGGGTTTAGGACAACCTGTACCAGTCCCGATCGGTCGCGTAAGTCGATGAAAGTAATGCCTCCGTGGTCTCTGCGACGATGAACCCAACCCGCTAAGTTAACTCGCTGGCCTACCTGCTGCACACCCAGCTCACCGCATCCCGCGTCCCTATACACCTGTCGCCTTCCTCATAAAGGGATTCATCTAACCTAAAGCTGGATGATCTCAAAGCCCTCAGCAGCGGGCTTCAAAAATTCAGCCACCGCCCTGGCTAGCTCCTGTGGGTCGGAGATAGGAGGAAGGCACATGGTGTTCATACATACATACGCTAGAGGCTCCTTCTGCTGCCCGTACATCGGAGCATTCAACCCCGCTGGCTCCACTTCACTCGCCTTCACCACGATGTGCGGGTATGGGATGTTGGCCGCCGCCCTTACCATGGCTTGGGTCTGCGAGTTTTCCAGCGGTCCCACCACACTAATCTCTACCCGCGGGTGAAGGATACGGTCCACAGCCACAGCGCAACTCGCAGCCGCCTCTCCGTAGCCCTCATATCCTCCTGCAAAGGCACGTAAAGCTCCCTCCGCCAACTGCCGGTACTCCTCTCTTTGTGTAACATTGAACAGCTCAACGAGGGCTTCCGCAGCCACAGCGTTGTCGCCGATCAGCTTACGGCGAAGACCCAACGCCGCGAGCGCCTCAGGTTCCTCTGCAATATCGAAGAAACCTTCTCCTGGCTGATCCCAAAAGATATCACGCATCTGTCGAGCCAGTTGCTCGGCCTGCTCGAGATACTCCTGTCTGGAGGTGTGACGGTACGCGACTACCACAGCTTTTAGCAGATGAGCATAATCTGAAAAAAGGGCAGGAATGCCCACCTCTCCTTCGGGTGTGTAGAAATGGCACAGGTTTCCCCCGCGCCATCGCTGCAGGAGATATCCCATGACTCCAAGAGCGATGTCGGTCAACTTCGGCTGGTTAAGAACCCATGCGGCCTCAAGATAGGTACAAGCTGCTATGGAATTAAGGTTAGTATAGAAGGTAGTATCCACCCCAGGGGTGGCCATTTTCTTGCGTTCTTGGAGCGTTAGAGCGTAATACTCTTCATCGGCATCCTGGCTCCCGTAGAACATCCCGGCATCCTTGTTGTACAGGTAGCGATCCAGATAGTGAAGAACTCTGGACGCCACATCAGCATACTTCTCACTGCCAGTAACGATGTAAGCGTGTAGATATATTTGAACCAGGCCCAGGTTGCTCTCCAGCATCTTCTCGTAGTGGGGCACCGACCAGTCCCGATTGGTGGAGTACCGATAAAAGCCCTCCTCCTCTGCATCGTAGAGGCCCCCGGACATCATGCGCTCTAGAGTGTGTTCCACCATGCCCAGACAGGGGCTATCGCCAGCGACACGATGCCTATGCAGGAGAAGTTCGAGGGCAGCGGCATCGGGAAATTTGGGCTGGGTGCCGAATCCCCCATGCTGAGGGTCGTAGCTTTCTTCAACCGCTCGCACTACTCCCTCCACTATCGAGCCGTCAAGCTGGACGGTACTCGCGGTAATGCGCGGTGCCGATTGCGCCCCCCGCAGCTCCCCGGCTTTCCGGCGCAGAGCCTCTCCATTCCCCTTATAGGCTTCTGCTACCTCTTTTAGCAAATCCCCAAACTGCTGAGGGGGAACATAGGTACAGCCACTGATAAGATCCCCGTCGGGGGTGAGAAAGGCAACAGACGGCCAACCACCCATATTATAGCGAGAATTCACATCGGGACGTTGGTCGCTGTCCACCCTCACGGCCACAAACCCCTCGTTGATGAGCTTTCTGGCCTCATCGTCGGAGAAAGAGGTCTCATCCATTACGTGGCACCAGTGACACCAGGTAGCCGATATAGACAACAGGATTGGCAGATCGCCAGCTTTCGCTCTTTCGAAGGCGTCACTGTCCCACGGGTGCCACTCTATCAGGTGGGCCTTGTTGGGCCGGGGAGAGAAGCGGATTCCGCTCAACCTGACACCCCTTGACGGACAAAAAACTGGGAAGGCCTAGCAACCTTCCCTACGCAGGGTATCATAGGGCCCCCTATTTTTCAAGGAACCTGAGAACGCGGAGTGAACCAGGGGATTCTACCCCAAACTGCTCGCCAAACTATCGGGCCTGGGCGCGTCCCTCGTCACAAGTGCTGGGTGCTCCAGTGCGCTATAATGGGCGCTATGAGCAGTCGGACCTATCCAAACTCGTCCCAAGTCCTTCATATAAATGGTTTCGGCTCGAAGAGCGCCGATACCACCGCCATCTCACATAAAAAGGCCAGGTAGGTCAACTAGTGCTACCCCTATCCGACGCCGATGTTCACCGTCGAAGCTTGCCGGTGGTCAATATTACCCTCATCGCCCTCAACACCCTGGTGTTTCTCTACGAGCTTACCCTCGGCTCCTTTGACCAGCAAATCTTCTTTTTCCAGCACGGCCTCATCCCTGTAGAGCTCTCCAGCGGCAGAGATTTTCAATACCTCAACTTACCGGGCGAGAGGGTAGGAATCGCCTCTCCCCTTGGTGCCTGGGGCACAGCCTTCAGCTCCATGTTTATGCATGGAGGTTTTATGCACTTTGCCGGGAACATGATTTACCTGTGGGTCTTTGGCGACAACATTGAGGACCGGCTGGGCCACGTCAAATACCTGCTTTTCTACCTGGGGGCAGGCCTAGCTGCTACCTGGACTCATGTGACCTTCAACTCCGACTCCCAGATCCCACTCATAGGAGCCAGCGGCGCCATCTCGGGTGTGCTGGGAGCCTATCTGCTCACCTACCCCTATAGCCGCATCCGCACGCTGATAATATTCTACTTCATCACCTTCATTCGTATTCCGGCTGTGTTCCTGCTGGGGTTCTGGTTCGTCAAGCAACTCTTCGATGGCGTTGGCTCTCTAGGGGTTGGCAGCCAAGGTGGAGGAGTAGCATTTTGGGCCCACATAGGGGGGTTTGCGGGAGGCCTCCTGTTCATGGCCGTGTACAAACTGATCAGTCGGGAGCGTATATGGCCTCGCCGCCCCGTATGGAATTAGGATTGAACCGAATCAATGGAGAAGCTTATAAAGGTGAAACGTCGAAGTCAGCTCTAACCCTGCCCTGGCGGTGGAATCACGCCAAGCTGCTGCATTAGGCCTAGTCGGTTCATTATCCCCCAAACATCGGTGCACTTACCCCCAGTAATGCGGAACATGTCGATGGCATTGTATTCGACCCGCTTGCCAGTAGGGGGTATACCCAGAAACTCGCCTTTGTGCGTCCCGCGAAAGGTCTTGCGAGTAACTACCTTGTCTCCTTCAGCCACCTGGTCTTGGATGGTGACGGTCATGTCGGGGAAGGCGGTGAATAGCATAGTGAAGGATTGCTTGAATCCTTCGACTCCGGGTAGGTCATGAGGAGTACCATGGTTGACGATGTTAGGGGCAAAAAGCTGGTCCAGAACCTCGACCTTATGCTGGGTCTGTACCTCGTCAACATAACGGCGGACAATGGCCTTGTTCTCCTCCGACATGTGGTGCCTCCTGGGCTCGGATTGCGTAATTATCGCAGTGTGGCCACTAACGTCAAGGGTTCAAATACCAGCAGACCTTTCACAAACGTTCGCGCTGGTGGGCCATACAGTTCAGAAGCAAGAGCTTTTCAAATCATACTCTGGTTGTCAGCCTTGCCTAACCCCATGTGGGTTCGTCTGCCAAGGCGGACTTAGTGACAGATGCCTTAAGGTCGTAGCGGGCAGCCACTGAATGAACAAGTTCCAGGAACCAGTCAGGAGCGTAAGGAGCTACGACTACTTCATTGACTAGGAGGAAGACGTCTATCGGGTAGTACTTTCCAGTCTCGCAGATGTCCTGTGACACGTCGAGCTTACCATCCTTCAATGGAATCGTACGGGTCATCGCCCTGACCTCGCGCTCGTGCTCGAAACTCTTTCGCTTATGTAGATATGGATAGAACGTTTGTCCCTCGGGGATGAAGTCAGTTTCATAGTCGACGTATTTGACTCTCCCAATGTAGATGTCTTCATCGCATGTGAAGCTTTTTGTAAAAGAGGCGGAATTGGTTTTGATAGCAATGCCGTCTGTTTCTCTAGAGTACAGTCTCCACATTGCCGCCGATTCGTGAGTGCTCTCGTGCCAGCAACTGATCAGCGTAAACCGAGGCAACTCTTTGCTGAACTTCGCTAGTTGCTTGAATGTGTCGTCAGGAATCCTCCCCTTGTACAGCTCCGGCCGCAACTCGATATTGGCCTTAGAGTAGGAGCCCTCGAAAGGGTCGCCGAGCCTGTCTGCCCTGGCGAAAAACAGGGCGTGAAGTTCCAGAAGGGATACGAACTTGGTGAAGTCCAAGTATCTCCACAGCACCACGTCATGAGGTGGTGTCTCAAAGACGTTGTGTTCCTTGTACACCTTTAGACCTCACACCGATAGGTTCGAATGCAACCGCCAAGCCCCTTTCGCCAACTCCAAGACGATCCCTCCGTAATTGGCACACTACTGGGCACAGCCCATTAGCGCACTAAGATCACTCTGCGAGTGATTGTGAGAAGGGAAAGAAACACTTGCAACTGTAGTGGGCCCGACAGGAATCGAACCTGTGACCCGCCGGTTATGAGCCGGCTGCTCTGCCAACAGCTTACTCCTGAATTAACCTGCTTAATTCTTGCGGAGTCAACCCAGCATCCCTAATCAGACGTCTCAGTAAACCCTCTGTCCAGTTCCCTGTGCCGAGGCACTGACAATCTCCTTCTTGAAGGATGGATCAAAATCATGTGGCTCCCAGCAGTATGATCCCAGATATAGCCAATATTGCCCATAAATTTAACAAACTCGTCACCCGATATTACGGGAAGACGAGCCACTAAATTGACACCTCCACCTCTGCCACTTCCTCCATTGGGACATCCTCCCCATGTTTACGCATACTAACTATGTACCCTTCAATGGCCTCACGGAGCCTATAGCCTCCTCCTTTGTTCCTCCCTGTGAGTGGCATCCAGGAAGCGCTGGACAAGATGCTACGGTGTAGCCATCTTCGCCTTTATCAAGAGTCACTATAAATTTCATCTTGCCCCCTAATCAGTAAAAAGAAAAGATAAGATTCTGTGATTGCACAAAAGTGGGCCCGACAGGAATCGAACCTGTGACCCGCCGGTTATGAGCCGGCTGCTCTGCCCCTGAGCTACGGGCCCTTAGCATCAGCTTAGGTCACCGCTATATAGGTGTCAAGAAATCCCTAGTCTGTCCCGGTAATCAGGGTCCCAGCCTGCCAGGCGCCCCTTCTGAACCTGCTCCTCGATGGATCCAAGAAACACTGGATCCCCTTGCTGCGGCACCTTAGTAATAGCCCCATCTCCCTCCAAAGCCAAGTACTCCTCCTCAGTCATCCCCAAAAGCTCCATTAGGAGCCTTTGATTGTGCTCCCCCATGGCCGGAGCAGGGCCTTTTATACGCAACGCACTTTTGGAGAACTTCCAAGGGCGGCCAATGAAGGACCTGGTTCCAATTCCCCTCTCCCCAGGGTATTCTACGTTCTCCAGAAATCCCCGGGCCCTAAACTGCGGGTCCAAGTGGGTATCGCGGTTCTCCAGCACGGGCCCTGCTGGTATCCCCACCTCCTGTAGCATCTCCATGAGCTTGTACTTGTCGTTTTGTGCTGTCCACTGTCCGATTATGTCATCCAGCTCGTCGTGGTTCTTCATCCTCGAGAAGAGGTCACTAAATCTCTCGTCCTGCGCCAACTCTGGCTGACCCATAAGCTGACACAAACTCTTCCACTGTTCGTCGGAGCCCACCGAGAGGGTAATCCACTGGTCTTTGCCATTGGCGGGATAGCAACCCTGGGGTGCGCGCGACGGGTGCCGGTTACCTATACGTCCACCATTTCGACCGTTCACCATGTAGTCCATGATGTGCTCGGAGATAAACATCGCCCCCAGTTGGTACATGCCTATGTCTATCCACTGCCCTTTCCCCGTCTTGTTCCGGGACCGCAGAGCCGCACCGATAGCGAAGAGGGCAGTCCAGCACGCGAGGAAGTCCACGTATGACGCCCCAGCCTTGGATGCGGGACCACCTGGGTAACCCGTTATCCAGCACAGCCCGTGGGTGCCCTCCTGGGTTGTGGCCTGGGCAGGATAAGTAGAATAGGGACCATCGCCGTGGCCGTAGCCGGTGTTGGACACCATGATAATGTCGGGCTTGATTCGCCTCAGACTCTCATAATCCAGACTCCACCGACGCATCACCTTGGGGGTATAGTTCTCCATCACCACATCGCTAACCTGCACCAGCTCTCGGAAGATATCCCTACACCTGCTCTCTCTAAGGTCCAGGGTGAGAGAGAGCTTCCCTCTGTTGAGCAGATTGTAAGTAGAGGCCCGGTTCCACCAGTCGCCACTGATATCGTTCTCGGGGAAGGTTCCGGCAAAGCCCCCAGCGCGAGTCAAGTCAGGCCTTCCTGGACCTTCCACCTTGATCACCTCGGCACCCATGTCAGCAAGGAGGGCTCCAGTGTATGGAAGGGCAAACACGTAGGTAGAATCCACCACCCGGATGCCCTCCAGGGGAAGTCTGGTGGTCTTGGATTCAGAACCTGCCGAAGAGCCAAAAAAGTCCGCCATAAGCCATCTATTCTCCTATATAACCCCCACCTTTTTCAGACGCGCCAGGTCATCGTGGGTGTAGCCCAACCCCTCGCAGTAAACCTCCTCGTTGTGCTGGCCTAAAAGAGGAGCACACCGCCGCAACTCATACGGCGTGAGACTCAGGTTAAAGGCCACCGCAGGCACTTTGAGCTTACCCATTACCGGATGTTCTACCTCCTGGTAGAATCCTCGCGACTTCAGTTGAGGGCAGCGGGCCAGCTCCTCGGGGGTCTGCACCACTCCAAAGAGAATGCCCAACTCCGAGGCCTGCTCAAAGAGCTCCCACTTGCCCCGCTCTTTGATGGCGTCCACCATGATGGCATCCAACTCCTCACCGTAATCGGCCCGAGTAGCCTCATCTGCAAAGCGGGGTTCGTTAAGCTCCGGACGCCCAAAGAGCTGAACTATCGTCTCCCATGTGGCCCTGCCGCCAGGTTGAGCGAGCACCCAGCCATCCTTGCAGGGCATAGGGTTGCCCACAGGGATGTCCACAGGATTCCTTCTACCCTGGATGGCGCCGGTAAAGGCGTACATGGTCTGGTTCGCGATCATCGTGGAGCTCACACACTCGGTAATGGACACGTCTACGTGCTGGCCCAGTCCCGTGATGGTCTGGTGAAACAGGGCTATGGTAGTGGCTGCCGCTCCGTTCAATCCCGCCTCGTACTGGGCCTGGAAGCCCCCATGCTTCAAAGGCTCCCGGTTTCGGGTGCCGCTTATGCTCATGATGGCTCCCATAGCGTAGTTAACGATCTCCTCGCCCTCATACTGGCTGTAGGGGCCCTCCTGGCCAAAGGGAGTGATGGAAGTGAGGACGAGACCAGGGTTTAGATTCTCAGGTGCAGGATAATCAAGGTCCAGAGAGGCCAGATAGCCAGGCTTAAAACTCTCCACCACCACGTCAGCATCTCGGACCATCTCTCCGAAGAGCCTCCGCCCATCGGTGGTACCCAGGTTCAACGTGACCCCCATCTTGTTGAGGTTAAGTACTAGAAAAAAGAGGCTCTTTTCGGGGTGAGGGTCATCTTTGAAGAATGGCCCCATGCGCCGCAGAGCAGCCCCCTCAGGAGGCTCTACCTTGATAACATCGGCGCCGTAGTCCGCCAGTAAGCGGGCACAGAAAGAGCCAGCGATATCCTGGCTCAAGTCAAGAACCTTGACTCCCTCCAGCATCCCTTCCACCATTGCTCCTCCCGCTAATCCTGAGCGAGAGGGATTCTATACGAAGGGCGGCTGAAGGGCAACCTCATAGTGAGGAGTGGTACCTGACTCTTTTCTTACAGGAGTTTCTCTATCTCCGCCCTCAGTATCGTATAGCTGGTAGGCCCATCGTCGCGATACATCACCTGTCCCCTGCGATCGATGATGACGGTTGTACCCAGGGTCTGGACGTTGTAGGTTCTGACGGCGCTCCCGCTGATGTCATGAGCCCACGTCACCTCTGAGGCTCTCAGATCCTTCCAGAAATTGCGCCATTCTCCAAGGGAATAGTAGCGGGATATGTTGATGGCCACCACCTCCACTCCCCGGTCCCCCAACTCCTGCTGTATCCTACCCAGAGCTGGAGCCTCCAGCCCACACGTGGGTCAGCCAGGAAAGGAGAAGTAAAGAGCCACCACCTTCCCTCGATGCTGAGAAAGGGTAAATTCACCATTGGTCGTAGCCACGGTGATGTCGGGAGCAGACTCTCCGCGTACGTCCTCTCCCCGGTTGACTGCGATGGCCAAAAAGCTGGCAAGGAGTACACCAAGAACAAAAACCCCACCGCCGGCCAGAAGAATCCACGCACCCCTCGACCCGTGTCTCTGAGACGCCCTGCCGCCCGCCGCTCCTGCGCCTTGCTTCCTCGCTTTGGGACTCTCCCTTTGTTTATGTTTCACGGTCAGTCCTCCGTCGGGAGGAGATTTTGTTATTGCTGTTCCTCTGGACTTGCCCTCTTCTTGAAACCCAAAGTAGTAAGAACCCACACAACGACTGGGACGACGACACAACAGCCAAAAACTGCGACGGCACCTATCAACACTTCCATCTATAGACCCCCTTACTCCACGCAGCAGCTCATCACTGAGATGTCCCGGGTAAAGGCCTGCGCCACCCGCTTGATCCCCTCGCTCAGGGTAGGAAACACATGGACCGTATCGATAATGTCGTCCACAGTCAGCCCAAACTTCACCGCCAGGGTTGCCTCGTGGATCAGGTCGGCAGCGTGGGGCGACACTATATGCACCCCCAGCACCTTAGAGCTTCGGGGATGGATTACCATCTTGAAAACACCCCGGTCCTCTTTGACGGCTTCGGCCTTCGGTACGGCGTCCATGTAGATGGTGCGGCAAGCACATGCGTTAAACCGCCGCATCTCCTCCTCTTCCGTGAGCCCAACTGAGGCCACCTGGGGGTTCGTAAACACGGCGTAGGGCACGTGGTCATAGTTGATAGTCCTCACAGGGATGGTGAGGGCGTTCTCCACCGCCAGGGCTCCCTCTTTTGCAGCCACCGTCTCCAACAGCATCTTACCGGTGCAGTCCCCTGCGGCAAACACATTGGGATTGTCCGTCTCGTAGTACTGGTTCACCTGGATGAAGCCGTTCCTGTTAGCCTTGACACCAACCTTCTCCAGGTCCAGGCCAGCAGTGTTGCCCTGGACACCCGCAGCCAGCAGCAGCTCATCGACGACCAACTCCTCCACAGATGTGGCCAGCGAGCGCCGCCTCTGGACCCCCTGGCCACCTCGGATGGTAACCACCTTCTTTCCATCCAATTCACCGACACTGTCCACCGTCACACCCACATGAAATTCAATACCCTCTTCCTCCAAACACCGTTGTAGCTCCGCAGCAATTTCGGGCTCGTGCTTGGGCAAAATCTGATCCATCGCCTCCAGCACCGTGACCTTTGTACCGAAATGAGCGAACATCTGGGCAAACTCCAGTCCCAGGGGCCCAGCGCCAATTACCACCATTGACTGGGGAAGCTCCTGGAGCTCCATGGGAGTCACGTTGGTAAGCCACCGGACTTGATCCATCCCCGGGATGGGCAGCGGCTTGGTAGAAGAGCCAGTAGCGATGCTGACCTTGTCGGCCTCGTAGACCTCTCCTCCTACCTCAACCCGGTTCGGGCCCACAAAGCGTGCCTTCGCCTCCACCAGGGTGACGCCATCTAGGTTCTCCAGCACGTTGGTATAGTTACTCTGGCGCAAAACGGCGATGAGCTCGTTCTTCTCCTGGATTGCGGTTTCGAAATCGAACTGTGATTCGTGTCCGTTTTGCAGCGCCTTGAAGCGGGAGCGTGGCCCATAGTACAGCTCGTCACCCACTGTGAGAAGGTGTTTGCTGGGCACACAGCCCACGTTGACGCAGGTGCCGCCTATGGGCAGCCCACTGTTGATCATTAGAGCAGTCTTCCCAAGGTCCGCCGCTTTTGTCGCTGCGGCGAAAGCCGCCGCACCTCCGCCAATGATAATAAGGTCGTAAGCTGCCATGACTCCCTCCTCTTCCGTCACCTAACTTAAACCTTCAGATGCGTTCTTTACGGCTCCTCAGCTTCGTACCCGATACGAGCCATGCCCTTTTTGATATCTTCCACTGATGTCAGTTGGGCATCGAAATACACGGTCACGGTCTTCTCCTTGGCATTCCCATCCACCTTCTGGACCCCTTTAACAAGGCGTACTGCCATGCTGATGGAGTAGATTCAACCGGCACAGTGAATTCTGGCTGCTCTTAAGGTAATCTCTTCCACAAATTTACCCCGAATCCACCGAAGGACGGCCTTGGGGACAGCCCTTGAAGAAGCGAGCGGGTGCTCCTCTGAATCTGGGATAATGGTTTTGGAACAGAAACCCGCCCGGAAACAAGGAGCACCCAATAGATGCTGCCACAGAACAAACCCGACCGTATCCGCATCCTCTTTGACGACCATCGCCTGGTGGCCAATGCCGGCCTGCTCCTGCCGGCCACCCTAGCCCGGCACCTGGGCCTGCGGGAACTCGTCGACCATCACCTTGACCTCGGCGGAGCGCCGGGACGGGCGAACACTGGGGACAAGATGCTGACGCTGGTCGCTTCCGCGCTGGCAGGCGGCGACTGCATCGACGACGCCGATGCGCTGCGCGCTGGTGGGACGGGCGGTGTTCTAGGCTGCGTGGTCAAGGCGCCATCCACCCTGGGGACCTTCCTGCGCAGCTTCCGGTGGGGGCATGTCCGTCAACTCGACCGCGTGAGCCGCCAGTTGTTGGCCCGGGCCTGGGCCGCTGGGGCCGGACCCGGCGACTCGCCCCTGACCATCGACCTGGACTCGACCATCTGTGAGACCTATGGACTGGCCAAGGAGGGAGCGCGCCACCACGGCTATACCGGCGCCCGCGGCTATCACCCGCTGCTGGCCATTGCCGCCGGCACCGGCGAGGTGCTGATGTCCCGGCTGCGCGAGGGCCGGGCCAACACCGCCCGTGGCGCCGCCCACTTCCTGCGTGAGACGGTGGGGCGGGTGCGCTACGGCGGGGCCAGGGGACAACTCACGGTGCGGGCCGACAGCGGCTTCTACGCCCACACTGTCGTTGCCGCCTGCCGGGAAATGGATGTCCGCTTCTCTATCACCATCCGCCAGCGCGCCAGCCTGCGGGACCTGATCGAGGCGATACCAGAGGAGGACTGGACTCCCATTCCCTACTGGATGGACGGCGCCGCCGATGTCGCCGAGACGACTTACACCCCGTTCCAGGCCAAGCCGGAAGCCGCGCCGGTGCGGCTCATTGTCCGGCGGGTGAAGCCGACGCCCGGTTCCCAGCTCGCCCTCTTCGCCAGATACAGCTATCACGCCTTCATCACCGACCGCGATGGGGAGACGCTGGAACTGGAGGCCGATCATCGCCGCCACGCCGAGGTCGAGAACGCCATACGCGACCTCAAGTACGGCGCGGATTGGTCTGGGCGAGCGGACCGTGATCACCAAGACCCTCAGGCGGCGGGTCTTCGCTCTGGTGGGACGGATCACCCGCTCGGCGCGCCGCCTCACTTTGCATCTCCCCCGGCGCTGGCTTTGGGAAACCCAGTTCAGTCGCGCCTTGGCCCGGCTGCAAGCCATTCCGTTCCCGGCCTGACGGCCAACCTGCAACTGACCCAACGTCCCCGCAATCTCGCGCCACCCCGGTCGCGAGAGTCCCCTGCTGCGTATCCTCTCGCCATCCCGCGCATCGCAACTCCCGCATAGGGCCTTAGGGGCCCTGTGCGGCGACTCAAGACCGTCCGCCGGCCTCCCATCTACCCCAAGACCCCAGGCCATCTCCCCTGTAGCTCCCTCACCCACCCCCTTCCGCTGTCCTCACGCCGTCCATCGGTGTCCTTCGGTGGATTCGGGTTTACTCTTAACACAACTGGAACCCCTAGAGGGGCTGTGTGATAGCCTGAATATCAGTCGCTTCCATCGATACGAGTGCATCTCACGATGGACTCGGCGTTGTCCGCCATCATAGACTGGGCCACAAGGAGGAGTTGTCGTACCCTCTCATCGTTCAGGCAATAATAGATGTGCTTGCCATCACGACGAGTACCGATAAAGCCACACCACCGCAGACATGCCAGGTGGCTGGAGATGCGGCCCTGCGGGTATCCGATGGCCTCCACCAACTCAGTGACGCTCTTCTCTCCCTCCAACAGTAGCTCGATGATCCGCAGCCGCGTTGGGTCCCCCAGCACCCTGAAGAAACGAGATGTAAGACCCAGACGTGAGTCCTCCCTGGGATGATTCTCAAGCAACGTCAGAATAGTCATTACAAAATCCTCATATACGTTTATGAGTATATAATAAACCACAGGAGACTGGACGTCAAGCAGTAGGAAAAGCAAGTCGAAGAATAAGCCCTGCTACTGCCCCATGAGATCGATACCCCGAGTCTTGAGGAAGGGGTTAAATCGTTTCTCCTCCCCTATGGTGGTCTCGGAGCCATGACCGGGCAACACTCTAGTGTCGTCGGGGAGAGGCACCAGCGCTCCAAAGATACTGTTAAGGAGCTGCTGCCCATCGCCACCAGGGCTATCAAAGCGTCCGATACTGCCCTGAAACAGGGTATCCCCAGTGAAGAGAGTGTCGTGTCCATAAAGACATATGCCCCCTGGAGTATGGCCTGGTGTCTCCA
Organism: Dehalococcoidia bacterium; assembly: GCA_965248115.1. Classification (GTDB taxonomy): domain Bacteria; phylum Chloroflexota; class Dehalococcoidia; order Lucifugimonadales; family CBDFII01; genus CBDFII01. The sequence goes on along the minus strand of CBDFII010000003.1, from coordinate 328,820 downwards.
GCACCTTGAAGCTCAGACTCCCTGCCTCTACCACATCCCCGTCTTTAAGCTTCATATCTGGGTCGGGGGGTGGACTGAAGCCTGGGATCATATCGACGATAGAGGAGGTCGCTGCACCCTTCAGTAGGGGGATGTCTTTGTCATGGATAGCATAGGGGGCTCCCGTGCCCTCTTTCACCGCTGCCACTGCTCCTACATGGCCACGTGGCCGTGGGTGTTAACGATGAGCTTAACGGTCAGGCCCAGTCGCCCTACCTCAGCCAGGATGCGCTCCCCTTCCGCCCCAGGGTCCACGATCAAGCATTCCTTACTCTCCTCATCGACCACCAGGTACACATTCTCCATCAGCGGCGACACCACTATGCGATGTATCAGCATGACATCCCCTTTCTATAACTACGGTAATAACATAGCCAAGAAGCTATTGCAAGGGATGCCCCAAAATGCTCAATCAGCGAGGTGACAATAAGGAGGCCACTGGAGTAACGCTTTCGGACGAGATTCTGAGTTTTAAGAGCTATCCTGCTGATGCCACTGGGCGTCGCAGGTGAATTTGAGCTACCTTTAGGTAATCCAGCAGCAGGCGCGGCAGCAAGTAGTCCTGCTGAACGCTCTCGTGGCCCCTCTGCCCGATCTCTGACCTAAAATGAGGGTCGTGGAGCAGTTGGACGATGCGCTGGCCACACTGATTAGCGTCGTCCACCAAGAACCCGTTGATGCCATCCTGGATCTGAAGTCGGATGCCTCCCACATTCCCCCCGATGACGGGGGTGCCCTTCCACATGGCCTCGGTGACTGTAAGGCCGAACCCCTCCCGTACAGACTTCTGTATCACCACCTGAGAGGCCACCTGGACAGCGTTGACCGTTCGATCCACACTCTCCGATAGGCTATTGGGGTCCCAATAAAGATGGATGTCGGGATCGTCACCCGCATAACGTACCACGCTTTCCAACACCTGCGCGCCCTCGGGGTCATCCTTGGCCTGGATGATACCCATACACGCCAGTTGTAGCTCAGGGACTTCGGCCTTTGCCACCCGATAGGCATCGATGACACCCCAGGGGTCTTTCCATACGTCAAAACGAGATACCTGGCTGATTAAGGGACGCGCCACGTCAATACCTAAACCCTCTACGATCTCCCGTGCCTTAGCCAGCGGTAGCGGGGTGTTCTTCACGCTCAAGGGATCTATGGCCGGGGGTACTACGTGAATCTTTCCCCCGTTGAGACTATAAGGCACATAAGACGACATGGAGAAAATCAGGGCATCATAGTCTGCCGTCAAAGGTAGCAGAGCGTCCAGGGTCTGACTATTGGGGAAGGAAAGGTCTATATGACATACCCACAATCTCTGACCGGGAGAGCTACCGTTGAGATGACGGGCCAGAGGCAGCACTTGAGGGTCATGCATGAGCCACACATCCGCTTCCACCCCGCTCGCACTCAAGCTGGCGGATGCTTCTTGGGCACAGCGGAAATAGAGGTCAAGCTCCTCTTTGGAGAGACCACCCTCCTGCCCTTGAAGAAGGTTGTGTAGCTTTTTGGTGACCTTGAAGAAGGCTGCCGGAGGATTGAACACTAACCACTGTGTGTCCAGACCCAGACCGCCCATCAAAGGCACAAGGGAGCGAAGGATCTCAGCTACGCCACCACCCACTGCTGTGCTATTCAAATGGACAAAGCGCAGATTCTGGAGATCGCGAGCTACAGCGAGAAGTTCGTCCCACTGTTCGGGACGAAGAAGAGAGCGGTAGGGGTCTAGCCCCTGCGGGGGTAGGTCGATTCTCTCAAACATCGATTTGCTTGTACACCATCCGACCTGGCACCACCTCTTACACGCATTTCAACAATATGTCTCATTTGGTACATACATATCATCTAGTAGTATTAGTTACGAATTCAATGCCTTATGAGATCAAAATCATGAGCTTTTTTGCTTACTTCTCATCGGTAGCGTGCTCCCCTGATACGGGGGGCCAGCCGATGCAGCCAGGGGGACGGTCTGACATCACCTCAGTAAAAGACGGATGTCGTATACCAGTTCTGAGGGGGCCACATCCATACCCAGCTTCACACGGATCCTACCCTCCGCGTCGATGAGCCAAACAGGTGTGGAGTGCTGGACATCGTAGCCACCACCAAACTCTTTAAGCACACCTTTAGCATCTCTAATGGCCCCATCATCCAGACCTCTAAAGAGGCCATACTCCTCCAAAAGCTGGTCAGAGACACTCTCCTCTCCTATCCCCTCAATAACAGGGGCAGCCACGTAGTAAGCCTGCCAAACGGACTCTAGCTCCTCCCGACTTCCTATCAGATAGTCCCACCGGTTGTACATGCCCATACGGTGGCTATATTGACTGACCCGATCCAGGTTATCCCTTTCCGGGTCCGTTGAGACCACCACAAAGGCAACCCTCTCGGCATCACTCCCCAAAGCCTCAGCAGCCTTTTTCAGCTTTACACCGATCAGAGGACAAACGTCGGTGCAACTGGTATATAGGAAGGTCAGCACCACCACCTTGCCCTGCAGATCGGCCAGCCGAAAGGTATCTCCCCGGTGACTTTGCAAGGCAATTTCGGGCGCGGACTGGGGTGGGTCCAACTCGGTGCCAACAAAGGAAACCGTACCCCCACAAGCCCCCACCACCAACACCGCCACCAAGGCTACAACCAACCCCTTCAGAGCGATACCCTCAATAACTGCTGCTGCCAAACCACCCAACTATCCCCCTCATCCTCTCTTATTGAAATCCTTCCGCCGCTCAGACGTACCAACAAGATGATAGCCCGCTCTTGATGAGATTGTCGAACCATGGGACATTCTATGCCTGTGCATCATAAGTATGGAGGTGACTCTTGCTGCTCAGATTCACAGATGCTAAAGTGGAGCCCAACTACAACTCGGTATCTAATATATATTTCAGGAGGACGTTTCAATGGGCAGCGTTGGAAACTCTTTAATAAAAGGAATATCTGCTGAAGAGGTGAGCCGCAAGCTTGAAAGCTTTTACGCCTACGAAGAACTGACTGCCGAATTCTCCAAAGCGGCCATTAATCGATTAGCGGGGCAGGTGGAGATTTTCCTAAAGCCTCCCCTCACGCTAAAAGTTGAGGACGCTGAGAGCAATGCAGCAAGGCTCGCAAACCGCATTGCCCGCTTGGGAGGAGCTATCCCTCCCGACCCCACCCGATTTGTCGAGGTGTCGCCCATTGACAGTTACACCTTGCCAGACCCCAACGACATGGAGTCATTCTTGGGATATGCGCTCGAACAAGAACGCATAGCGATTCGCTTCTACGGCGACTTTCTAGACCAGATGAAGGACAAGGATGTGATTACGTATTTCGAGGTCCTTGAAATACTCAAGAACCACGTCGACGGAGAGGACGAAATCGAAAACTTCATCGGCTAGCCTTGGAAGGCGGGACTCGAACTCTGTACTTAGCTTCTTAGTCAGCCTATCCCCTTGCTGCACTTTGGCTCAAGGGACTACTCCCATCTCGCGCCCTTCCAATATCTCAAACGCAGAGGAGCCAGTGGCACCCAAAGGTCACAGAGCTAGCACACTGTCGGCCATAATAACGCCAAAGAGCAAGGTCAGATAAAGGAGGGAGTACAGGTACAACGATCGCGCTCCCCGCACACCTCCACCTCGTAACAAGCGCCAGGCCAAGAGAAGAAAAACAGAACCCAGTACCCCAGCACTCACCACGTACAGCCACCCCACGTACTGAGTGGTGTAGAAAAGGACAGTAAGCGCCACCAGTACTAGGGCGTACAGCATGATACTTCGTGCCGTTTCTTGTACACCGCTAACCACTGGAAGCATAGGCACTCCAGCCTCAGCATAATCGCGCTGGATAAGCAAAGAAAGAGCCCAGAAGTGAGGAGGTGTCCAGAAGAATATGATGGCAAACAGGTACAGTGCGGGCAGGTCCAGCCCTCCTGTAATCGCCGCCCAGCCTACCAATGGAGGCACCGCCCCTGCCGCTCCCCCAATTACGATGTTCTGGTAAGTGGAGCGCTTGAGCCACTGGGTGTAGACAAATATATAGAAGAGGGTCCCTCCCAGGGTAAGGAGAGCACTCAACAGGTTGACCCATACAGCCAAGAGTCCAAAGGCAACGGCGTTCAGCACTATACCAAAGACCAGGGCTTGCCACGGCTGGATTCGACGGGAAGGGACTGGCCGCCCGCGAGTGCGGCCCATGAGCCCATCCAAATCCCGTTCCAGATGTTGGTTCAGCGCACCAGCTCCCCCTGCAGCTAAGGCCCCACCGGCCAAGACAAGTAGCATTACGGATACAGGTGGCATACCCTGGGCAGCAAGGAACATGCCCCCCAGAGCAGTTATTAGTAGCAAAACCAGGATGCGGGGCTTGGTCAAAGCCACGTAGTCGGCAAGCACCGAACGCATCCTTTGATGAACGCGCACCGAGGGTACCGGGAGGGCAGACTCCGTCTCCATCATCTTCCCCAGACCGTCGAAAAGGGTCGGACACCAGAGAACACCAATACCACCAGCACCACCATTGCTATCCATACCAGAGTACCCATTAGCAGGTGAAGGAGTTGGGCGCCTTCAGGAAGGCCCAACCATACGTTAAGGGCGCCCACCATTGCCTGCGCTACAAACAGTATTCCTACCACCATCGCCGACCACCACACCTCTGACCGATGCCGTCGATACCGCCACGCCCAGACAAAGAGCCCCAATAGAGCTGCCCCCACCGCTAGAACAGCTAGACGATGGATCATATGCACAAGGGCAGGGGTTGTACTTGGGACCAACCCCCCCGCACAGAGAGGCCAGACATCGCCACACGCCAAAGAGGCCCCTGAAACGGTGACATACGAGCCCGTTAATAAAAGAACGTACACTGCGCCGGCGGAACCAAGGACTAAGCCTGGCCCTCCTCTCCACGATTTCCAGCGCCCTTGATATAAAGACGTATCCCCCCCTCTATCCCAAGCCACTACACACATCACCACCATCGCCGCCATCAGAACCTCAGCCACAGCCAGATGCGCCAGCACCACACCAGACGGCAACTCAAGCAGGACAGTAATACCCCCCAAAACCACCTGGCTAGCTAATAAGACAACCGACAGAGAAGCGGGAATAACCAGCCAGGGCTCCCTTCGGTGAAACAGCCAAACCGAAGCAGCGGTGGCCAAAACCAAAACGGTAACCGCCGACGCTGCCAGACGGTGAGAGTACTCCAGGATTACCGACAATTCAAAGGAAGGAATAATGCGTCCGTGACATAGTGGCCAGTCGGGACAGGCCAGGCCTGAGTCAGTCACCCTCACCACACCTCCCAGGGTCACTAGAGCGAACACAGCGACCACCGAGACCAATGTTAGAGTTCGAAAGGCGCCTGTAGCCCTCCACCAAGGTAAGGGGATCCCGACGGCCTTGTCCACCTGCTCTCACTTCCGAGGCCAATTCCCCACAAGGAGGCGACCTTGCTGTCCCTTCATGGAATTTTTAGCCAAAGGCGATTATAGCACAAGCTCCCAACTGCAGCCCACAGGCATATGCTCCTGGGAGCAATCGGACCATAGACTCCCCTTGGTGATCCCAGTGCATACTCTATTTATCAGCCAACTCCCCTTGACTGCCAGGACTACCTTTGATAGGCTCCTAGTGAAAAATTTAACGCACTAATAGAGCACTTCTTTAAATGATCTTCACTACGCACGGAGACACCCTTGCCACCTAGGCACATCCCCATAAAGCCTCTCTTGGGCTTCCTTTTGGTCTCCTTGCTTCTGCTGATTTTAAGCTGCACCCCCAGCCATCCCCAGTCCACCTTCGACGCCGCCGGCCCTGTGGCCAGGATGCAGTTGGACCTGTTTATCATCATCTTCTGGGCAGCGGTGGCCGTCTTTGTCGTCGTCGAGGGAATACTTCTCTACGCAGTCATACGCTTTCGCCGCAGGCCTGGACAGGGAATGCCCAAACAGATTCACGGCAATCGCCCCTTAGAGATTTTTTGGACCATCCTACCTGCCATAGTGCTGGCCGTCATTGCCGTCCCCACCATCGACACCATCTTCAAGACTGCCCATCCCCCCTCACCCAACCCCCTTAACGTAACCGTGGTGGGGCATCAATGGTGGTGGGAGTTCCAGTACCCAGACCTCAAAGTCGTCACTGCCAACGAGCTAATTATTCCTGTGGGAGAGGTTGTGGACCTAAGCATAAAATCCAATGACGTGTTACACAGCTTTTGGGTCCCAAAGCTGGCGGGCAAAACCGACGCCATTCCTAACAACGTCAACAAGATGTGGTTCCAGGCCGATGAACCGGGCATCTATAAGGGTCAGTGCGCCGAGCTCTGCGGATTCTCCCACGCCTTGATGCGATTGACGGTAATAGCCTTACCCCAGGATGAGTTCGATGCCTGGGTACGGGACTACGAGAAAGCAGCCCCCATTGAGTTCAGCGATCTGGCAGCGGAAGGAGAACGATTATTCACCGCCAAGGCTTGCACCGCCTGCCACACCTCTGATGGACCACCAGCCTTCGAGCAGATTGGCCCCAACCTCACCCTTTTTGGTCGCCGAGCCACCCTTGGGGCCGGGGTCGCGGAAAACAACCCCCAGAACCTGGCCCGCTGGCTACGTAACCCCTACGATATTAAGCCGGGCTATCCCATTAGGCCTAGCAACCGCATGGCCGAGCTAGCCCCCTACTACCAGACCCCAGAAGCAGCTTTAAGCGCCGAGGAGATAGAGGCTCTTTCCGCCTACCTTTTGAGCTTGAAATGAGACCTCAAGCCATGTATCTTATAGGTAGTGTGACCTCAGGAGAGCGAGCATGGTGACATTAAACGGGGCAATAGCGGGAGTCTTGCAGCGGCCCACCAGCTACTCTGGAGTGTGGGGTTGGGTCACCACCGTCGACCACAAGCGGATCGGCATCCTTTACGGCGTCACTGCCTTCATCCTCTTTATCGGCGGCGGAGTCCAGGCCATGATAATGCGCCTTCAGTTGGCGCAACCGAACCAGTCCGTGGTCAGTCCCGATACCTACAACCAGCTGTTCACCATGCACGGCACCACCATGATCTTCATGGTGATCATGCCCCTAGGGGCTGCTTTATTTAACTACATGGTACCCCTGATGATAGGGGCACGGGATGTGGCCTTCCCTCGCCTTAACGCCTTTAGCTTCTGGATGTTCCTCGCTGGTGCCATTGTTATGAACTCCAGCTTCTTCCTGGGCGGCGCCCCCGACGCCGGCTGGTTTGGTTACGCCAACATCACCTCAAAAGCCTACAACCCGGGCCAAGGCATAGACTTCTGGATCCTGGGGCTTCAGCTCCTGGGCATCTCCTCGTTAGCCGCCGCCTTCAACTTCATCGTCACCATTGTCAACATGCGGGCCCCGGGAATGACCCTGATGCGAATGCCCGTCTTCATCTGGATGACCCTAGTGACTACCTGCCTGCTCGTCCTGGCCTTCCCCATCATCACCGTGGCAGTGACGGAGCTGATGTTCGACCGTTTCTTCGGCACCAACTTCTTCATCCCCGCTAAGGGTGCCGACCCGGTGCTATGGCAACACCTCTTCTGGCTCTTCGGCCACCCCGAAGTGTACATCCTAATCCTGCCTGCCATGGGCATAGTCTCTGAAGTGCTACCCACCTTCTCTCGCAAGCCCCTCTTCGGCTACCCCGTAATAGTGCTGTCGGGAATAATCATCGGCTTTATGAGCTGGGGGGTGTGGAGCCATCACATGTTCACCGTGGGCCTGGGACCTATTGCCAACTCGGTGTTCGCCCTCACTACCATGGCCATCGCCATCCCCACGGCAATCAAGGTATTCAACTGGATCGGGACCCTGTGGGGAGGCTCCATCGCTTTCAAAACACCGATGCTGTTCGCCCTGGGCTTCATCGCCATGTTCATCATCGGCGGCCTTAGTGGAATAATGCACTCATCGGTGCCCTCCGATTTGCAGCAGCAGGACACCTACTTCATCGTGGCCCACTTGCACTACGTGCTCTTTGGCGGTAGCCTCTTCGGCCTCTTTGCCGGAATATACTACTGGTGGCCCAAGATGAGCGGTCGCATCCTGAATGAGACTTTGGGCAAGATCAACTTCTGGTTGATGTTCATCGGCTTTAACGTTACCTTCTTCCCTATGCATTTCACAGGTCTCGACGGCATGCCCCGCCGCATCTACACCTACCCCGAGGGAATGGGGTGGGATTTCTGGAACTTGGTCTCCACCATCGGCTCCTTCATCATAGCCCTCTCCATCCTGTCCTTCCTGCACAACGTGTTCTACAGCGCGCGCCGGGGCGAGCAGGCCCCCGACGACCCATGGGACGGCCGCACTCTAGAGTGGAGCATATCCTCACCACCACCACCCTACAACTTTAGAGAAATACCCACAGTCCACAGCCGGGATCCCCTCTGGGAGCAGAAGTATCCCCAGGGAGCAGATAATCAGCCTGGACAACCCCAGCCAGTATCAGGGGGCTCTAACGGTCATGAAACAGAGGAAAGCGACCACGGCATCCACATGCCCGGCCTCTCCTACTACCCCATTATTGTGGCTCTGGGGTTTATGGTAGCAGCCTTACTAATGTTAATTCACCCCACCTTCGGCGCCATCGGCCTCGCCATAAGCCTGATGGGCATCTACGGTTGGTCCTTCGAGCCTGCCTCCGAGCCCAGCCACGAAACCACGTCGCCATCGGGCCACCAGTAGAAGGGAACAGCGCCACTAATGGAGCACGCTCCCCCCGCCACCCCCCCAGTGGAACAGACCACCACTGGGTTAAGCCACCGCAAGATGCTTATCTGGACCTTCCTGGGGTCCGAGTGTCTCTTTTTCGGCTCCCTCATCGGAACCTACCTGGTCTACCAGGGCAAGAGCCTCGTAGGCCCCTATCCCGAGGAGGTCTTCAGCATCCCCGTCACCTCCGTCAGCACCTTCGTCCTCCTCATGAGCAGCCTGTCCATGGTGCTGGCCTATTCGGCCATAAGCCGGGGCGACATCCGGGGCTTCCGAGTCTGGGTCATGTGCACCGCCCTTCTGGGGGCCACCTTCCTCGGCTTTCAGGTCTTCGAGTTTCGAGAGTTCGCCCTAGATGGGCTGACCCCAAGGACCAACCTGTTCGGCACCACCTTCTTCACCCTAACGGGGTTTCACGGGGCCCACGTGACCATAGGTGTCATCTGGCTCCTCTCCCTGTTCGGATTCACCTTCCAAAAGAGATTAAAGCGGTTGGACCATGAGGACGTTGACGTGGCCGCACTGTACTGGCACTTCGTGGACGTCGTATGGATCGTCATATTCACCGTCGTCTATCTTATCGGCGTGGTAGGTAAATAGCCCCAATGAGCCAGGTCCCTCAGCCTCCCGAGCGCGCCCACCCCACTCCAATCACCTATCTAAAGATTGCCTTCCTCCTGGTAACAATAACGGCGGTAGAGGTAGGTATCTTCTACGTCGAATCCCTCCATTCCATTATCGTTCCCATCTTTTTGGTGCTCTCCGGAGTCAAATTCGCCCTCGTAGCGATGTTCTACATGCACCTTCGCTTCGACAGCCGCCTCTTCTCCGGATTCTTCGTCGGCGGCCTAATGCTAGCAACCGCGGTCATAGTAGCTTTGATGGGGCTGTTCCAGATACTCCTAAAAGAGCCCACCACGGCGCAGGCCGTGCTAGAACGAGAGGAAACAACCCCGGAGGTGACAGCCCCTGCCACCGCCAGTGGGCAGGGCCTCTTCCTGGCCAAAGCTTGCAGCGTATGCCATGCCATCGAGGGCATCTCCAGCGGCACCATTGGCCCCACCTTGGACGGCATAGCCTCCCGGGCGGCTATCCGCAAGCCCAGGCTCACCGCCGAAGCCTACATCCGCGAGTCCATCGAAAAACCCGCGGAGTTCGTGGTGCCAGACTACCTACCGGTCATGCCCCCCACCATCCGTGAGACCATGAGCGATGAGGAGTTCGAGAGCCTCGTCACTTTCTTGCTGACCCTCAATTGAGTATCCATATGGTATTAACACCTTCAGGAGTCGAGATGCTGTCTAGCGCTGCAACCTTCTCCTGGGCCGACTGGCACGGACATCCCAGCGTCCTTCTAGGCCTGCTCTTTCTGGAGGGATTGTACCTGCTGGTCATGTGGCCCTACCGCCACGAATACCGCGGACGTATTATCACCTTCTCATTGGGTATAGCAGTCATCTTCATCGCCTTGCACTCCCCTCTCCACGAGCTGAGCGACCGCTACCTGTTCAGTGCCCACATGGTGCAGCATCTGCTGCTAACTCTAGCGGCACCACCCCTTCTCCTGATGGGTATGCCAGTGTGGGTCATGAGCTCTTTGCTCCGTCAACCTCTGATAGCAAAGTTGTGGCGTCTCGCGGTACATCCCGTAGTGGCTTTCCTTCTATTTAACGGCGCTCTTTTAATATGGCATCTGCCGGCCATGTACGACGCGACTCTCCGCCTGCACGGTATCCACATCTTGGAGCATCTCATATTCATGGGCACCGCGGTGCTTATGTGGTGGCCTATCCTGAGCACCCTTCCCAAGTATCCCCGCCTGGCGTACCCCTGGCAGATCCTCTACCTTTTCTTGATGTCCTTGCTACCAGCGGTAGTGGGCGCTATGATCACCTTCTCCAGCGCCGTAGTTTACCCCTTCTATGCAGAAGCACCTCGGCTCTGGGGCATCTCGGCAGTGGCCGACCAGCAGATGGGAGGCCTTATCATGAAGATTGGGGGCAGCCTGGTTTTCTGGGTGGTCCTCATCATAGTTTTCTTCCAGTGGTTTAACAAAGAGGAGGCCGAGACCAGAATGGTTCAAGCCCACGACCAGAATAGGGAGCATCAATAGGGATGATATCTTCGATGGGTTTTACAGAAAGGGAGGTCCAATAGTGGATCGCATACCTTTCCCCTTCCTGCTACCGTGGATAATCGTTATCTTCATCATAGTGGTGGCCGGAGGGCTAGGTGTAAGTTTCATGATCCTGCACAGCACCGCCCTGGGGGAGTGGGCCGTTATTGCCCTCGGACTTTTTATCGTAGTGGGTGTTCCCACCACCGGGGCCATCCTAGCTAAGCGTTTCGGCCGTCCCGGGGAATAGCAGCCTTAATAGGGTAGCCCTTTTGTTCGGATCCACCAAGGGCATACGTGAAGCTGATGCACTACAGACTGCCCTTTGTGAGCCTTTCGAACCGGGGGCTGGCAATACTTTGAATCCCCCTTCTACATGCTCACGCTAAACTGACTTCACTTCTAGCTCGCGGTGAGCTATCGAACCATAAGCATTCTTCTTCTTGGTACCCTCTTCATAAGCGGCTATACTCCCACGCTTAGGAGACTTTACATTCAGTAAAGGTGTTATCATCACTTGTGCTGACAGCAAAAATCCTCTTGGGCCACCTCAGCTTAAGTCCTAACGATGAATTAGCCAAAGGAGGAGCCATTTGCCTGCCTGGGCAGCCCTGGCCTTGGTGCCTCCTCTGATTATCGGTTTAGTCAACATCATAGACAAGCTGATTGTAGACAGGCACGTACGAGAGGCCTTTACCTATCCCTTTTACGTAGGCGTTGTGGAGATTATCGTTGCTCCCATCGTCTTTGCTACCATTGCTATCAGTGGATTGGAATCCCTAGAGCCGAAGGTAGTGCTGATGGGCTTGGCTGTCGGCGCTTTCAGGGGCCTGACCTTGATCATGCTGGTAGCTGCACTCAGGCAGGGGCAGGTAGCCCGGGTAGTGTCCATGTGGTTTCTCAGCCCCCTGATGGTGGCAATCATCGCCGCTATTTTCCTGGATGAAGCACTTACTGCGGTGGCATGGATTGCAGTGATAATGGCAGTTGGTGGGGCAGTAATAGTCTCCTGGAACGGCGTCAACGCACCCCAAGCCTTCATACCTCGGACCATGTTCGTGTATACCTTGGTAGCGGCCCTGGCCTGGGCCCTGTCCAACGTCATCAGCAAAGGGTTCATTCGTCCCGAGGTATTCTGGCAGCTCTACTGGGCTTCTCGAATAGGCTCACCTCTAATCCTTTTAACCTTAGGCGCCTTCCCGAAGGTAAGAAACGAGGCTGCCTCCGCATGGAGGTCAAGAACCTTTATAGTGCTCCTGCTCGTGGCCGAGACTCTGGTCTCTGTGGGCATTATCATCTATTTCGCCGCCATCAATTTAGGGCCTGTGTCTCTGGTGTCGGCTATCGGAGCCATCCAACCACTAGCGGTATTCGTCTACTCCCTGGTTTTGGTCAACCTATCACAAGGTCAGTTCGGCACCTGGGTTACCCGGGGCACGGTGCGCTCTCAGTTAGTGGGGATAGCAGTTATTACAGCAGGTGTGGCTCTCATCAGCCTTCAATAGGAACCTAGCAAGCTATCCGAACGCCACAGTGGCTCCGGAGTAGCTCACAACACAAGCAGGCTAACGGACGGAAAATCCGTCAGTTAACGGTTGATCATCGCAAATCATCCAGAGGCGTGGTGGTGGATAATCAGCCAGCCATCACCACTCCGTACGAATATATTGGTGGCCCATACAGCGAACTGAGTAGCCCTGCCCTCCACCACGCTGGTGATATTCTCCATACAGGTGACCCAGCCGCTGTCCCCCCCCATCACTATGTTCAAGTTGGTAATGTTGAACTGCATGAGGTTGGCATGTTCGAAGATGGACTCCCAACTGGCGCGAATTGACTCCCATCCTGTGAGCGGCTTCCAGCCCGGATGGACGCACATGGCCCGCGACGACGTCTCCCACGCCCGTCCCATCTGCTCGATATCCAGGCTAGAGAAGGCCTCGTAGAAGCGCCCATTGGCCTCGGTGACTCCCTCGATGTCTGCAGTGCCCTGGCTCATTCCCACCCATCAGTCCTTTGAGAAGTGCCGCCCTTTTAGAGATGGAAGACCACCATTTTAAGCTCAGTCATCTCCTCAATGGCGTAGCGGGGGCCCTCCTTACCTATGCCGCTATCCTTGAGGCCACCGTAGGGCATCAGGTCGGCGCGCCACTGGGGCCCCCAGTTGATCATCAGGTTGCCAGCCTCCACCTCCCGGGCGAAGCGCATGGCCCATCCGATGTTTTCGGTAAATATACCCGCGCTTAGGCCATAGTTGGTATCGTTGGCCACGGCGATGGCCTCATCGATGGAGCTAACCCGTGTGACTGCCACTGCTGGGCCAAACAGCTCTTCACAAGATATGCGCATCTCTGGCTTCACATCGGCCACCACGGTAGGCGCGTGCATGGTACCGCTGCGCTCTCCTCCGGTAAGAATGTGCGCACCTCCCTCCACCGCTTCAGCAATCCACTCACCCACCCGTTGAGCATCGGACTCTCTTATCATAGGCCCCATCCTGACCGTTTCTTCCAGCGGGTTACCGGTAGTAATGGCCTCCACCTGGGGCTTGAGGGCATCCAGGTAATTACCGTAGACCTTCGAATCTACTAACACCCGCTGAGTAGATATACATACCTGCCCGGCATAGCCGAAGCCAGTGACCGCTGTAGCCTGGGCCACCTTGTCTATATCAGCATCAGGCATAACTATGATCGGGCTGTTAGAGCCTAGCTCCATAGTGACCTTCTTTAGGCCTGCTACTCGGCAGATGTGCTCGCCGATGTCACGGCTGCCCGTGAAACTAATCTTTCGCACCCGTGGGTCTCCGCAAAGGGCGTCTCCTATGGTCCCGCCTGGTCCTGTGACGCACTGAATTCCCTCCGGTGGCAGCCCAGCTTCTAACAGAATCTCTGTCAATTTTAGGGCCGACAGGGGAGTGTCGCTGGCAGGCTTAATGATCACTGCGTTGCCAGCGGCCAGGGCTGGCCCTACCTTGTGACAAACCAGGTTCATTGGGAAGTTGAACGGGCTAATGGCCACCACCACCCCGCACGGCACCCGGATGGTAAAGCCAAACTGCTTAGTATTACCGGGAGCCGCATCTAACGGTACCGTTTCCCCATAGATACGCTTCGCCTCCTCGGCTGAGAGGCTGATGGTCTGGATGGCACGTTGCACCTCTACACGCGACTCGGTGATAACCTTACCCGCCTCCAGGGCGATGGTGTGCGCCAGGTCCTCCTGTCGCTCCGCTAGCAGGTCTGCCGCCCTGTGTAGGACAGCGTAACGCTCATAGGCTGGCATGGCAGCCATGGCCTTGGCTCCTCGAGCGGCGGCTGCGACCGCTGTCTCCACATCCTCTAGCTCCGCTCTGGGCACCTCGTCTATCTGCAGACCATCGAACGGGTTAATGACAGGTACCCTATTGTCTTTGTAAACCCAGCGGCCTCCGATATACATCTTCATCGCCACTATCTCCTTGAGGGGTTTTCGTTTGCCTCCACTGCCGATGTAGATTGACGTGTCTCCAAAGGGCAGTTTTGGGGTGAATTATAACACCGAGGTGGCGGCTTGTGTGGCGGGGCCCTCGCTACCCGACAGAGTCATTCAAGAACTCATCCCAAAATTCACCTGTGGGGGAGTACAGAGGGGCAAAGCCCCGTCTGTCGGGGGTCTGGGGGTGTCCCCCCAGAAAATAAATTTTCCCCCTCTCTCTTGTCAATGGAGAGGGGGACCAAGGGGGTGAGGGTTGAGTAGTGGACGGTAGAAGGAGCGCCCTGCGGCGTCAGAGGAGATGTTGTCAACAGGGCCACACTTACCATCGGTACTATGGTTACTCCCCACCCTCCGGCTGCCCCTCACTGGGAATAATCCTATTCCAGTGCTCCTCGTAGGCATCTTCTCCCATTTTCTCGCGCAGCCGTGCCAGGTGAGCTTTCACCCGAGGCAACTGAGGGAGCCCATTGGATTCGGCTATCTGGTGGGCAAAGGCCACATACTCCAGAGCGTTGGGATAGTTGTCCTGCTCCTCCTCCATTAGGGCCAAATGCCCTAACGTACTCACCACTGACTCCTTGTCCTCCCCATCATCGAAGGACCTGTATGTCTCCAGGGCCTTTCCGAACCACCGCTCCGCAGCTTCGTAGTCTTTCTGCTCTCGGGCCACCAGGCCCATCTGGCGATAGACTTGGGCCTCGCCTTTTTTATCATTCAAGCCCTCCCTCAGCTTGAGCGACGTTTGGTACCACACCAAGGCATCTTCGTACAGGAGTCCTGCCTGATCTATCAGCCCCATCTGGTAGCAGCCGTTAGCCTCGGAGGCCCTATCACCCAGTCGCTGAAAGGAACCCAGGGCCCGATCGTACAATATCTTCGCCCTACCATGGTTATTTTCCCTCTGTGCTAGCATCGCCTGTCTGTAATACACATCGGCGACGTTCACCTCGTCTCCCAGTCGCTCGAAAGCGCTACTAGCTTTGTTATACCACTGCTGAGCATCGTCGGTATCACCCTTGAATTGCGCTGTTTGACCTAGCTGATAGTAAATAGCAGCCACCTCTTCACTCTCCTCATCCTCCTTTCTCTCCCCAACATCCTCCCGTATGAGCAAAGCCTTAAGGAGCCACTGCTTGGCATCGTCGTAGAGGCCCCCGGCCAAGGCGATGATGCCAAGTTGCTGATACTCGTCGGCAGCCTCGTCCTTGTCCCCTCGTCTTTCCCAGATTCCCAAGGCCTTTCCGTACCAGCCAACCGCCTTATCGTGCTGCTGTCTGCCCTGGGCAATGACCCCCAATTGGTGATATACGGCACCCATCTTGGCCTCAGCATTGTCTACGCTAAGGGACTCAAGGCAGCCCAGGATATCCGAGTAGATCTCATTAGCCTTGTCCCACTGGGAGCGATCAGTAGCATCGCTACCTTCACCGCCCCGAAGGTAAAGCCATAACTCCACTGCACCCTTGGCATTAGCTTCCGCGGCACCAAGACCAATCTTCTGCAACAGACTTCCACGCAGACGCCTCATCTCCTCGTGCCTTTGCTGCATCATGTAGACCTGTGAGAGGGGCTGAATGAGAAGCTGAGCCTGGTGCCATTGTCCCCATTGCTCAGCCAATTGTAGCGCTCGAAGCAAGTTAGGCTCTTCGGCCAGAACACCCGTGACGGTGGCATCCACATCGTGGGAAGAAGAGGACATCACCTTCTCGACAAAGTAGTCGCCAAGGTCCGTATACACCCGCAGAAATTCCTCCTCAAGCTGCTTCAACCCCTTGGACGACAATAAAGTGCCAAGCCGTCCCTCCAGAAAACGCTCCTGGGCCAAATGCATCTGGTAAACGCTAGGAGATATCGATTCCAGTAGACCACCGTCGCGCCCCTCCCTTAAAGTGCTCCTCCAAGCACCCCAGCCCATCTCTCCACTCATCACCGAGCTGTACACCCCCTCTTGAGAGATGAAAGTTAGCACGTCTAGCAGCACCCGCTGGCTAAAGAGGCCCATAAAGAGTAAGTGCTTTCTGGTACGGACCGACGTGTTGGAGAGAGCGTAGGTCAGGCACCCCTCAAGCCCTAGAGTTCCGCCATTGCCTATCTTGTGCAGAGTTCGCACAACCCCACGGAGCGTATGATATTTCAGGTGAGGAAGCACAGCCATCATCGCCAGCGGGTTGCCCTCAAGAAGTTGTAGCAATTCCGAATTATCGGCAGCCACTTTCCCTGGCGTGACTCCTGCTCCTTCCATAATCAGCTCTGCCAGCCGAATAGCGTCGCTATCCTCTAGCCCATCCAGCACCTCCACCCCATGCTCAATATCGAGCCATTCCTCTTTCTGATGTCCAATGGTTAGCACACTACTTTTATTACTCGAGGGGCTTGAGGAAGCTATAGCTACGTTAACCTCGCCCAGAAATTCGCCAAGCTCCCGGCGCTCTTCACTTCCAAATAGAGGCGTAGCATCTCCTTTGCTCTCAGGCGCAGTGTCGAGATCGTCCCAGATGAAGAGGCAGGGCTGTTGTGATAGATAGTCCAACACCCACTGTCGCTGGTGCTGGAAAGAAAGTTGGGCGAACTCAATTCCCATTACCGAGGTGCCCATCTCGTGAACAGCTCGGGGAAGACCTACGCCCTGAGCGAAAGATGTATAAAAGACCCGGTGTTCAGGGCCTTGGGCTGACACCCGCCGTGCTAGCTCACAGGCCAGTGCCGTTTTCCCAACACCTTCATCACCGGTAAGGAAAACGATGGGATGCTCTGTTAGAGCCTTTTCCAGACGGCGCAGCTCGGCATCTCTACCTACGAATCCATACCTCCCTGGAGGTGGCAGCTCCATTTGGGATTCTGCCTCTGGCATCTCTCCTGGGGAGGCCAATAAAGGAATGGTCATCCTCTATTCACCTGCTCATCAACCTGGGACAAGAAGACCCAGCCTCTTCGGACGACACCATTCCCCCTTCCACGCGCCTTAGACTAATGCATGGGGGAGAAAGCCGCTGGGGCTAGAATCTTCACCTCCTGGTCTATAATGAACTCCCTTGTGGGAGGAGGCCAGTGCCCGCTCTTCACAGCCGCGGCCCGCACTTCGTCTCGCTGAGCCATGTCATCGTAAGGCCACACATGGAACCAGCGGTTGAGGAACCCTAGCTCGGTGTACCAGCAAGCCGCCAAAGGAGAATGCTTCTCCCTTTGGGCGATGACCTCAGACCACCGCTTGATCACCTCAGGGATGGTCCCAGGCTGGTAGGTGTAGATACGCATCTCGTAGATGTTGCCCAAGTGCTTATGGCCCATCTCCCGCATAAAGGGCGCTGGGAGTAGAATTTCGGACCCCATGCGCAGGGCCATCCCCTGGGTCTTGGGCGGCCACTTACCGCTAGGGTCATTAACCGCAGCCTCTCTCACCTCAGTCCGCTGCTTGAGATCTTCGTAAGGCCACACATGGATCACCTGGTTAAGTGGCCCCAGCTCAGTATGCCAAAATGCACCCAGCTTGGAGTACTTCTCTCGTGTAGGCAGACCTTCAGCGAACCGCTCTTCGAACTCCTCCACTGTGCCAGGTTTAAGGGAATATGTTCGCATCTCGTAGATCATCGCATCTCCTCTAGATGGAAACTCACCACCAGGGGTTAAAATAGCAATCCAAGTGTCATTCAGCACGTAGTGTAACAAATAGGCCTCATCTCCACAACATAGAAGCGCCAGTAGCTTGCCACTAACGTATACTACCTGAAGGAATTTACTATTCCTTGACACGCTCCGAGTTTTGGATACACAATGAATGAACGGCAGGAGGGAGAACCAGTTACGGCTTCGACGGCAAAGGTACTGATTCGACGCATACCTCTGGAGCTGGTGCCCTTAATTGCGGCGGTGGTGGCGGCTCTGATCTTTTTTGGGGCAGCGGCAGTTTCCAGCAGGGTAGAAGCTCGCCAGCAGGACCTTTTTGCTCAGGTATCCCAAAATGCCAGCAGTGAGATTGCCCTCTCTGCTGATGAATCGTGGTGGGAGAAGTCAGTGCTGCTGGTCTGCCCCTTCCACTGACTCTACCCTTCCTTCCCGGTCGGCCCTTTCGAGTCCTGAGCCTGTGGAGTGACATGCTAACCAAACTTAGTTGGGGATCACTACGGCCCGCTACCCCGATTCACTATGCATGGGTCATCGTGCTCATCGCCTCGGCCATGCGGCTAATCGGCACCGCTATTCGGATTTCGTTCAGCGTTCTTGTTCCCCACATGGTGAACGTTTTCGGATGGAGCTACGGCGCTGTAGGGATGGCCTTCTCTCTCCAGTGGATCTTCTCGGGAGTCTTCGGCCCCATGGCAGGCTGGTTTGGGGACCGCTACGGCATCCGCCGCACTATGCTGATGGGTGTCTTACTGTTCATGGGTAGTATGTTTCTGACAGGCTACGCGACCCAGTTGTGGCAGTTCTACCTGGTTTTCGGCATCCTTCTCAGCGGGTCCATGTCCATCTTCCAGGTACCCGTGGTGCCCGCAGTTACCCTCTGGTTCAAAAGGCATCTTGGAGTAAGCATGGGCATCCTGGAATCCTCCCAGGGCTTGGGCCCTCTCATCTTGGTTCCCATAATTCCTCTGATCCTTGATCACCTTGGCTGGAACTGGGTTTTCTGGCTCCCTGGCCTCGTAGGGGGTTCCTTCCTATTATTCCTGTTAAGGTTTTTCCACAACGAGCCTGCAGAGATAGGTCTGAGGCCCTTTGGCGCTGACAAGGATGAGCCCATTAAGAGGCTGCAAAAGGGTCCAATAGCCAGCATACGAACAAAGGTCTTCCTGGAGCAGGCCCGCCGGACGGGCGCCTTCTGGAACCTCATTGGCATCCACTTCTGGGGATGCGCCGGACACGCCATCATCCTGGTCTTTCTGGTTGCTATCGCCGTGGACCGGGGAGTGCCTCTGGCAGCTGCGGGCATCGCTTTAACCCTGCTCCATGTGAGCAGCAGCATCACCCGCTTCGCCGTCCCTGTCGTGTCCGATCGAGTAGGCAGCAAGGGAGCCATGACCGTGTGCTTCTTCCTTCAAGTGGCGCCCATATTGCTCCTCATGGTGGCCCAGGAGGCTTGGATATTCTACCTCTTCGGCATCCTCTTTGGCATCGGCTTCGGCGGAGAGATGAGCGCCTTCCCCATTATCAACCGCCAGTACTATGGTGATGCCCCCATTGGGACAACCTACGGATGGCAGACCTTCGGGGCAGGCATAGGTATGGCAACAGGAGCCTTGACAGCCGGTCTCCTCCAGGACCTAACAGGCAACTACACCTACATGCTAGCCTTCTCTATGGTAATGAGCTTTGTTGGAGCCATATTCATTCTCGTCCTGCCCACCACCCTCAGACAGCAGATTCCCCGGTGGGAGGAGCGCCTGCCTCCAGAGGCCAGGTCTCAAGGGGCACCCGAGATTGCATAGGGCTGGCAACGCTGGCATGGCCAAGGGGTCAACATCTACCTCTAACCCAAGCTCCTAGACACCCACCGCGTTCAAATGGCAGTCAGCCCTTTCTTTACAATAGAAGGGCAAGTTGCTACCCTTCTACCAGAAGCTAGGGAGAGATGTTACTGATGGTGCGCTTTCTCCAACAGGCCAGCATGGACAAGATCCTATCCCTGAGCAAGCGGCGGGGATTCGTCTTCCAGAGCAGCGAGATCTACGGCGGCCTCAACTCCACTTGGGACTACGGGCCCTTGGGGGTGGAGCTCAAGCGCAACGTCAAGGACATCTGGTGGCACTCAATTGTCCAGGAGCGCGGTGACATGGTGGGCCTGGACGCCGCCATCCTCATGCACCCTCAGGTATGGGTCACCAGCGGCCACGTCGAAGGCTTTACCGACCCTCTGGTAGAGTGCAGAAGCTGTAACACCCGATACCGTGCCGACGACCTCACTGACCAGAAGTGTCCCCAATGCGGCGGCACCGAGTTCACTGACTCCCGCCTGTTCAACCTCATGTTCAAGACCTTCATGGGCCCCGTAGAGGACACCGCCAGCCAGGTCTACCTTCGCCCCGAGACCGCCCAGGGCATCTTCGTTAACTTCGCCAACGTCCTCAACTCCTCCCGTCGCAAGCTCCCCTTCGGCATCGCCCAGATAGGCAAGGCCTTTCGCAACGAGATCACTCCGGGCAACTTCACCTTCCGTACCCGTGAGTTCGAGCAGATGGAGATCGAGTACTTCGTCAAGCCCGGCACAGATGACCAGTGGCTCCAGTCATGGGTGCAGGAGCGATTTGACTGGTACGTCAAGTACGGCATCCGCCGTGAGAACCTACGCCTTCGCCAACACGCAGCCGACGAGCTGGCCCACTACGCCAAGGACTGCTACGACATCGAGTACAATTTTCCATGGGGCTGGGCCGAGCTGGAGGGCATCGCCAATCGCACCGACTTCGACCTCAGCCGTCACTCCCAGGAGAGCGAGGAGGACCTGACCTACTTCGACGACGAGACCAAGGAGCGCTACTATCCTTACGTCATCGAGCCCTCGGGCGGGGTAGACCGGGCCGCTCTGGCCTTCCTGCTAGACGCCTACGACGAAGAGCCTGAGCCACCAAATGCCCAGGGCAAAGTCGAGATACGCACCCTACTGCGCTTTCATCGCCACCTTGCGCCCTTCAAGGTAGCAATCCTGCCCCTGAGCCGCAACGAAAAGCTGGTGCCCACCGCCCGCGAGGTTCACGACCTGGTGCGTACCCACCTCACCACCATCTACGACGACGCCCAGAGCATCGGCCGCCGCTACCGCCGCCAGGACGAGATCGGCACCCCCTACTGCGTCACCGTGGACTTCCAAACCCTGGAAGACCATGCCGTCACAATTCGCGACCGGGACACCATGAACCAGCTACGCATCCCCATCGCCGACTTAGTCTCCATCCTCAAAGACCGCCTGGAGCACGGCTGGTAAACTAGAGTTGGCTCTATTGACTCATAGGAAGGTACAGGGAACCTGGGTTCCCTGCCGGGGTCTGGGGTGGTGTCCCCAGAAAAGAACTCTTGTCCCCTCTTCCTTGATGGAGAGGGGGCCAGTGGGTGAGGGTGCAAAAGACCCCTTGGAGCAAGGGTGGTAGGAGGTGCGGCAACATAAATCCATCCGCCTTTCAGGGCATGCCCTCCAACAACTGTCCTATCGTGGTGTCCAAGAAGATGAGGTGCTTGACTGTATCAGGAAGTCATCCTGGGAACCGGCTGAGCTGGGACGTTTTCAGTGCACCAAGGATTACATTTTCCAACAGAAGTGGAATGGCGTTTACTTCACCACCAAGCGAGTACGACCCATATTCTCCGAGGAGATTGATGAGCTTGTGGGGGTAACGGTTTACGCCTATTATTTCTAAAGAGGCTTTAGGGAGGCATATATGCGCATTACCTATGACGCCGAGGTGGATGCCTTGTACATCCGCTTCCGTGAGACGACTGTTACCACAAAACACCCGGAAGAAGGGATCGCCCTTGACTACGATGCCGAGGGTCATCTTGTCGGCATTGAGGTGCTAGACGCCCGCCACCGTTTAGGGAGCCTTAATAGCTTCCGACAGGTCGTCCTAGAGGACATCGCTCTACAAGGACATAGTTAGATCACTCTCTCACCATCCGCGACCGAGACACCATGCACCAGCTCCGCATCCCCATAGCCGAGCTAGTCTCCATCCTCAAAGACCGCCTGGAGCACGGCTGGTAAAACAACCCTATTGCAACTCGTCCGGTTCTACCTGAAGGACAGCCGCAAGCTTGCGCAAGGTCTCTGGTTTTGGAGAAGTGTTTCCTGATTCAATCCGAACTATGGTTAACTTGGACACACCTGCTAGCTGGGCTAGCTTTGCTAAGGCAAAGCCTTTCTCTTTACGCACCCGTCGAAGTTTTGTCCCAACAGCCGTTTCGTACCTCCCCGGCTCTTCCTTGATTAGCCTACCTTTGTTCCGGTTATAGTAGTCGCACACGGAGTTCAGGGGGCATTCTTCACACAGAGGATTAACGTATCGGCAAATTAGCGCCCCTAGGTCAAGCAGAGCCAGATTGTAGTCTCGGTGAGACTCGTGAGGGACTAGCCCATCTACCAGTCCTTGAATCACATGCTGAGGTGGTCTCTGAGGCAAAACACCTTGAAATACCCTGCCCAGGACCCTCTCCACGTTAGCATCCACAACAGCGGAAGAAACTCCAAAGCCGAAGGATAGAATCGCCCGGGCACTGTATTCTCCCAGCCCAGGCACCTTTAAGAGACGGTCTAGGTTGCTAGGTATCTCGCCTCCCTCCGCCTCCATCAGATGAAGGGCCAGGGCTTTGATGGCCCTGGCCCTCTGCCACTGTAGCCCGACCTTCGCCAGTGCCGCCGCCAGACTTTCCTCGGGGGCATCAGCAAGCGCCTTGACGGAAGGGAACTCATTAAGAAAGTCCTCGTATACCCGAGCTGCAGCGGTGGCTGTTGTACGCTTCAGTAGGATTTCGGCCACCAGCACTGCATACGGCGACTTTCCCGGCCACCGCCAAGGATAGTCCCGCAAATGAGAAGCTGCCCATATCAGGATGGCCTGTTGAAAGGCGCCCCCTTTCTCTCGTGCTGAATCCTGTAAGTGCGCCAGTTTTAAGTCATGCGTGACCACGGCATCTGTCCTGCTACTTTACTGGTTCCAAGATATAAAAATGGGGCCAGGGTAGCAATGAACCCTGGCCCCATTCCCGTTCAGCAATCACACATCAAGCACTGGTGACACGAAACTGCACTAGTCGCCCACCACCGGCGCCGCCTCGCCCTCGACCTCTTCCTCAGACAGTAGGGCATCAGTGATCTTCACAACGTCATGAAGGATAAGTTGGAGGTTCGCGAGCGCCTCGCCGTTGAGCATCTTGTACTCCTCCCGTTTGAAGGAGTCGAGCCAGGTGGCAAACTGCTTGATCTTCTCGTTCGCCGCTGTCTTGTCCTTCACACGAACGGGGTCGTTCGCTATCATCGTCTCGATAGCCCGCTTCACCGCGCCTTCGTCAGACTCGTTGGCCTGCTTTCGCGCCACAGGGTCGGCTAAGATCTTGGGCACTGAGCGGACATCCATCCACGCCTTTAACTTCCCATCCCACACCCACTCGAACACCTCGTCGCGGGCGTCGGGATCGCCCCTGAGCGCACCAAAGACGCCCGGCTTGCTGAGTTCATCGAAGTACTCAAATTGATCCTGTATCAGGAGGTCGGTGATGGTCGGATCCCGTCCTTGATCCTCTTCGTGGTACTCCTTGAACTGCAATGTAAGCTCGTACATCTTGGTCCAGCGGTCAGCGGTCCGCCATCCTTTAAGGCCGAACTCCTTAGCGAGTTCGGCCTTAGTGAGACGGGAGAGGACGGAATCGTCGGGATCGGCCTTCATGCGCCTGTTGAACTCGATGTACACCTGCTCGGCCTTCACGTAGGCAGGCCAGGGGATCTGTTCGGGGTCAACGAAGTTGCACTCCACCAGGATGTCGTGCTTGACGTGCCCGTCCTCCTCCTCGTCGCCGGTGGGAATGAACACGTAGGCTGGGAGCCACTGGACTCTCTGCCGCGCGTCGAGGTAGTCCTCGCGATCCACCGCCATAATGTGCTTGGTGCCATAGAACCGCCGGTTTCCGTCCCATAGCTCCGTTCTGCTGTCGCCCAGGTAGTACAGGATGATGGGCTCCCGAATGTTATTACGCACGATGTTGTCGGCCATGCGCTCGATATGGAACGGACGATCTGACTCACGCCTCTCTTCTTTGTCGGCCTCCACCATTATTTCGTAGACCTCATCAGTAGTCGGCACACGCTGGGGCTCCTGCTGCCTCGAGTGCCAGCGGTTGAGGTAGAACCGCAGTCTAAGGTTCTCGACGTAGCCCTCCACGTTGTCGACGTGGACGTACCCATACCACAGGTGTATTTCACGCCCGTGGAAGCGGCGAGTGGTGAGGCGCGGCAGCCCAATCGCATCGGGCTTGACCTCGTCAACGTAGCGCTGGAATATGTCCGGGTATTCGCTGTCGGCACGGTTCTTGGTAGTGGTCGTCATCTGGTGTATTCCTCCTTTTTAAAGATCAGAACTATACTTCTTCCACTTACTAGACTCCCAGGGGTTGCACTAGCCCTCCCCAACTAGAGCACTGGATCAATATCCTCCTCAGGCGACGGGATCATAGGTTTTCTGGCCCAGGCCTCCGGCGTCGGCACGAGGAGGTCGTCGAAGTTGATTCCTAACTCGTGGGCCGCTACGAGACGGCCCTGAAGTCGCTCAAGAGCCGAACCTTCGACGATCTTCGGGATCTTCTTCCCGTAGCGGCCCATGAGATCCGCCAGCGCCGCATTGGTGATATCCGTGCCAAGATCCAGAAGGACTTCTACGAGGCGTCGGCGGGCGGGCGCGAGTCTGGGGAGGGCAATGCCGAAGATATTTCGTAGCTGCTCGTCTCTGGCCGTAATCTCGACATCGAGAGCCGCTTCAAGGACAATATTTAAAGCGTCTGGCGACCAGCGGGTCGCGGCTTGTCCTGCGTCGCCCTCGGCCTCCTGGGCCGCATCGTCTTCACGCCCCTCCCAGTCGGGGTCGTAGCAAACTAGGTGTTTTCGCTCCCGAAGAAGATCCAGGGCCGCGTTCTTGGCGCAGGTGAACACGTAATTGTAGGGGTCATCTACCTGGCTCGCGTCTCGCTTTAGGAGTCCCTCTACGGCGTCGTCGAAGCAGTCTTCGGCGTCCTCATAGGACACTCCCTGGTGGACAAAACCGTTTAGCAGCCATTTCAGACAGCGGGGCAGCACCTCGTCCATGAGGATCCCGCAGGCCTCCGCAATACGATGGTTCTGCCATGCTGCGGTGAGTCTCTCCCTAACGTCTGAAGAACTGTTCTCGCCCTCGCCAGAACCCATGAAAACTCCCTCGAATAATTGGGAGAGGTCTTACCCTCCCACAAAGTAGACCAGAGGAGGTTGCAGTGTATAAAGCGAGGGCAGCAAGTTAGCTAGGTAATGAACCAAAGGTGGTGTATATCTGCCTTGACTCTTTGAGTGTGTGAGCAATAGCCTGCGCCAGCGGTATGGGGGTCGCCTGCCCAATAAGGCGGTACCGCGCTGCCAAAGGGCCTTTGAATACCCATTCGTCCCGAAAGCCCTGCAATCGAGCATATTCCTTTACCGACAGCGGCCTCCACCACTCGTCTGGGTGCGCCATGCAGCCAGCACGTGTCGTAGGCCGGTCTACCACTGTTGGCGCAGGTCTATCCCAGGCCAATCGGCGGAGAAAACCGGTCCGCCCTCCTTTTAATCCCTCGCCCGTATCGTCGTAGGCCCCACCAAGCGCCTCACGATGAAGTTCAGGTGGCAAATTCCTCCAACAGCCACCGGGGGGCACCTGTTCTAAATAATGACGCCAAGAGGATGGGAATTTAAGATACTCAGGTTCCAGGTCGTTTAGCCCCCCAAAAGCGTCCTTCAAAGTCACCCATGGCTCTTCAGTCCCTTTGGTTACCTCTAGGGATCTTGGCGACGCGTGGGTCGGAGCAGGCAAAGGAACAGAAACCCCCTCACGGGACCCAATGAGAATAAATCGCTTCCGTTTCTGGGGCACTCCGTAATCGGCAGCATTAATCACCGACGCGCTAGGGTGCTCAGAGTCATAGTTTAAGGCATACCCTAAACCTTGAAACTCAGCCATTATTTCCTCAAATGCAGACCCCAGACGTTCATCTTCGTCGAGCTCATCAGACCGTTTTTTTACCCGCTCGTAAAAAGAAATATGCCTCTTCGCAGCTCGAAGAAACCCGGGGACCTCCTCCATAACAAAGTACAGTGGACTGGCCTCTTTTATCACCCTTATGAACTCGTGCACTGTGTGGGCTCGCCCATCCTGAAAACCGTTACGCCGACCCGCCGTGGAGAACGGCTCACAGGGAGGGGCTCCGACCAGAATGGTGGCCTCACCAACTGACAGGCCCGCGGTCTCTAGTATCTCCTCGGTCGTAACATCCTCAACGTCACGGCAAATCACAGGGATATCAGGACGGTTGGCTCTAATGGTCTCCTCAGCCCAACTATCCTTCTCCACCGCCACCTTGACTTCAAAGCCCGCACCTTCAAAGCCCAGATCAAGGCCCATGCCGCCGGTGAACAACGAGAGCACTGTTGGCTTCATCAATCCTCTCCCATCCTCTTGACCTTCCCGAAGCATACCACAGAGCCTCGGTTGTGGTCCAGTAGCCCTTGTCCACTGCCACCTCCCCCTTCCCCACCCACCGCCAACCCTGGTATCCTTATCCTAATCCGTGACATAGAAGCTGCACCCTCAGTGGAAACCAATCTCAGAAAACAATCAACCCTCCATATCTAGCACTGTGCACCATTCTCCAGCTACCATCCAAAGCTGCCCAATGGTGGAAAAGTGATAAAATCAATCCATCCTATTCAGGCACCTAGCTCAATCAAATGAAACTCCTCCACTTCTCTGACCTCCACATAGGCGTGGAGAATTACGGCCGCACCGATCCAGCCACCGGCCTCTCCACCCGCCTCCTTGACTTCCTCGCCTCTCTCGACGAAGTGGTGGACTACGCCCTCACCGAGGACGTGGACCTGGTGCTCTTCGCCGGCGATGCCTACAAGGGCCGCGACCCCTCCCAGACCCAGCAGCGGGAGCTGGCGCTACGCCTCCAGCGCCTCTCTGCCGCGGGAATTCCCGTCTTCCTCCTGGTGGGCAACCACGACCTACCCCATGCTGTGGCCCGCGCCACCGCCATCGAGATATTCAACACCCTCCAGGTGCCCAACCTGGTCGTGGGCGACCAGCTCCGTACCTACCGGGTGGATACCCCCAAAGGGCCCCTCCAAGTGGTGGCTCTCCCCTGGCCCCGCCGCACCACCCTCCTCACCCGCGAAGATTCCCGTGGCCTCTCTATCGAGGAGATCACCAAAGAGATAGAAAGGCGCCTTACTGAGGGAGTGCATCGTGAGGTGGATCACCTCGATCCCACTCTTCCTGCCGTGCTAGCTGGCCATGCAACAATAGCCGGTGCCACCAACAGCTCCGAGCAGTCCATGATGCTGGGCCGCGACCACATCCTCTTCCCCAGCGCCGTCCACCTCCCTACCCTGGACTACGTTGCTCTAGGCCACATCCACAAGCACCAGGTGCTGGCCTCAAACCCAACGATGGCCTACTCAGGAAGCCTCCAGAGAGTGGACTTCAGCGAGGAGGATGATACCAAGGGCTTCTGCATAGTGGAGCTAGACCCATCGGCAGCCCAGGGGCAGCGGCTCAAGGACTTCCAGTTCCACCCGGTGAACGCTCGATCCTTCCTCACCATAGACGTGAAGGTGTCCACCGACGACCAGGACCCCACAACCACGGTAGTCCAGGCTATTCGGCGGCATCACGTATCAGAGGCAGTTGTACGCCTGAACATCCACCTGCCCGACGAGGCTGCCGCCACCAACCTGAGAGATGAACCCTTGCGAGAGGCTCTTGAAGGTGCCCACTACGTCGCCGCCATCAACAAGCAGGTGGAGGGACAACGCCGCACCCGAATACCTGCCGACGTTGCAGAGGGACTGAGTCCTCTGGAGGCCCTCCGTCGCTATTTAGAGACTCGAAATACGGAGCCTCATCACATCGAGCGGCTTCTCCACTACGCGGAAGAGCTAATAGCCCACGAGCCTCTGCCTCCTCAAAACTGATCTGCAAAGAGCCTGTATTTGGCATCATCGTTCTCGTTGTCTGTATAGGTTTAGAGGAGATGATGTCGCTGTGGATCAACGTAGACGGGCCATTATGATGCGGGCACTTTCCACCAACCTCTGCACCACCCTACATGTGCCTTGCTATGCCGCCGTGGCGTAGGTAGAATACCCGCAAAGAAGCGAGGCTATCGGTCCCTGAATGAACCTAACGGAAATTCTCCTACTTATCATACGCTGGCTTCACGCGATAGCAGCTGTTGCATGGGTTGGAGGCACTATTTTCTATCTGCTGATTTTAAGGCCCCACCTGCGCACGTCCTTAAAGGATTCCCAAGAGTCAGCCCAAGCTATCGCTCAGGAGTTTAGGGGACTTGTCACCACCTCTATCGGGATACTCATCGTCACTGGTGCCATCCTCGCCTTCAGCCGTTTAACTGCCGGAGTAGTGGGGATACCCTATGTTGTGGTCTTGTCCATCAAAGTGCCCCTGGCCTTTTACATGTTCTATCTGGTGCGTTTCCTACGGAGAAAAAGCTACCCACAGCAGCAGACTTCAGCTACGGTTCGGGGGTTGCGATACCTCTCCCGCGCATTAACGGGCACTGCGGCCATACTGGTGCTGGGAATTACAGTGGTCCTATTGTCGGACCTGCTTAAGGTACTCTTTGAGAAGGGGTTAGAGAGTTAGTGGGGTCATGCTGCTGGAGACCGTATAGCGCGTATAAGAAGGGAGAAGCATGCGTAAAGACCTGATGGAGATATTGGCCTGCCCAATCTGTAAGAGCAGTCTGGAGTTGGATGTCTACCAGGAGCAGGACGAGGAGGTAATAACGGGCATCCTTCGATGCCAGAAATGCAACGAAAATTACCCCATCGAGGATTCCATCCCCAATCTTCTGCCACCCCATCTACGGACGTAAAGAATCTATAATCTCACCCCAAGCAAGCGGCCTTTTTAGGCAAAGATATCCAACCTCTACGGGCCTAGCATATACCAAAGGCGGTAATGAACGAAAACAGCTACGGTGTTATGGGCGGCCCCCATAACCGTACCCCTTCCTTACCGTCCACCCCTTCTAGAAGCTTCGACACAGTACGTCCAAGGCAGGGATGTACCAGGTCAGAAGCTATCTCTGCTAGGGGTACCAGCACAAAGGCCCGCTGGACCAGCCTAGGATGGGGTACCGTCAAGTTCTCGTCCTGAATCACAAGGTCACCGTAAAAAAGAATGTCCACATCTACGATGCGGGGGCCTTCCGGGAAGGTGGTTTCTCTTCCCACAGTCCTCTCCACCTCCTTCACAGCAGCCAGCATCTCCTGGGGTGATAGGTGAGTCAATGCACTGCAGGCGCAATTGAGGAAAGGAGGCTGCTTCTTAAAACCCCAGGGTTCGGTCTCGTAGATAGAAGAGCTCCTCTTGAAGGTGACCCTAGCGCCAAGACGCTGTATCGCTAGGCGAAGGTTTTCCTCCCTATCGCTCAGGTTAGAGCCCAACCCCAAATAGACCCTTACACCGCCCATCCTGAAGGTCTCCAGCCTCTAACAATGGCATCGCTCATGCGGACCACCCGCACCATCTGGGCCACGTCATGCACCCGCACCATGTCGGCACCGCCAGCGATAGCCAAGGCCACAGTTGCAGCGGTGCCCTCCAGCCGTTGGTCCACAGAGAGATCGAGAATGAGTCCGATAGTAGACTTTCGCGAGGTACCCAGTAGGATAGGGTAGCCCAGAGCCGTGAACTCTCCCAACCGGCGCAGAATCTCCAGGTTGTGGTCTGCGGTCTTAGCAAAGCCGATGCCTGGGTCGATAATGATATTCTCGGTCGAAATACCTGCATCAAGGGCCGTTTTAATGCTTCTCTCCAGGCTACCCATGACCTCGGGTACAAGGTCCTGGTACTCCCGATTCTCCTGGCAGTGCATCACTACCAGGGGAACCTTATGTTCAGCAACCACCCTAGCTACTTCAGGATCGGCTTTTAACCCCCATACATCATTTATCATAGCAGCGCCAGCCTCAAGGGCGCTGCGGGCCACCTCTGACTTACAAGTGTCCACACTGAGGGGAATCTTAACTCTGGAGCAGATCAGCTCCAGCGGTGGTAGCAAACGCTGTAGCTCCTCTTCCACCGAAATAGGAGAGGAGCCAGGCCGACTGGACTCAGCACCTATATCTATGAGATCCGCTCCATCGGCCTCTAAGCGGAGGGCCAGATCCAGGGCCTCTTTGGGCCTATCTGCCAGGCCATCCCCGGAAAATGAATCGGGAGTGACGTTTACCACTCCCATCACGTAGGTACGCTCCCCCCAATGGAAGATGGTGCTCCCACACCTGGTAACCCAAGGGGTAAAATTCTCCCGTATTATAACTTTTTAGTCCCTGCCTGCTCAAGTTGAAGTTGAAGAAGTAGAGGACGCTCATAAACTATTTTAACACCACCAGCTATCACTTGCACCGCTGCCTTCCCTCTGCTAGCATGGGCCAGACGCACTACCTAAGAAACCAATTGAGAGACCCGATGGCCATTGAAGAGAGAGTCAACCGAAAGCTGGAGGAGCTACAGAAGCTCCGCGAGCGCTCTCGCTTGGGGGGAGGCTCCCAACGCATCCAGCAACAGCACGACAAAGGAAAGCTCACAGCCCAGGAGCGTATCAAGGCTGTTGTAGACCCGGGAACATTTGAGGAGATAGACCCCTTTGTCATTCATCGTGCTACCGACTTCGGCCTGGAGGATCGGAGGGTGCCGGGGGACGCCGTGGTGACCGGCTACGGAAAGGTAGAAGGCCGCCCTGTTTTCCTTTTCGCTCAAGACTTTACGGTGCTAGGAGGCTCTCTCTCCGAAGCAGTGGGCCAAAAAATCTGCAAGATTATGGATCTGGCCATGAAAACGGGGGCTCCCATAATCGGCATCAACGACTCGGGGGGTGCTCGAATCCAGGAGGGAGTAGTCAGCCTAGCTGCCTATGGAGACATATTCCTACGCAACACCTTGGCATCGGGGGTTGTGCCTCAGCTGTCCGTCATCCTTGGCCCCGCGGCGGGTGGTGCGGTCTATTCCCCAGCCATCACCGACTTTGTGTTTATGGCAAAGGGCATCGGGCAGATGTATATTACTGGTCCGGACGTCGTTAAGACAGTGACTGGTGCAGACGTGACCCACGAAGAGCTTGGAGGGGCCCAAACTCACGGGGTACGAAGCGGAGTGGCCCACTTCATTGTCGATTCCGAGGAGGAGTGCCTTTCGCAACTACGACGGCTCCTGAGTTTTCTGCCCGCCAACAATCTGGAGGACCCACCTCTGGGCGAGACGGCGGACATTGCCAGCCGTACTGACGATACCCTCGCCCATATCGTGCCCGATGAGCCATCCAAAGCTTACGACGTTCGGGAGGTGGTGTTGAGGGTTGTAGACGATGGTAACTTTATGGAGGTACACGAAAACTACGCGCCAAATATCGTAGTGGGCTTTGCCAGGCTGGTTGGACGCCCAGTAGGTATTGTAGGTAACCAGCCTTCCCACCTGGCCGGCGTCCTGGACATCGATGCTTCCATCAAGGCCGCACGCTTCGTTCGCTTCTGCGACTGCTTCAACATCCCCATCATAACCTTCGTGGATGTCCCAGGCTTCATGCCCGGGACTGACCAGGAATACGGAGGTATCATCAGGCACGGCGCCAAGCTCATCTACGCCTACGCTGAGGCCACCGTGCCCAAGATCAGTGTGCTGCTGCGGAAGGCCTATGGAGGCGCGTACATCGTCATGGGAAGCAAACATCTAAGAGCGGACATAAACCTGGCGTGGCCTTCGGGAGAGATCGCGGTGATGGGGCCCGAAGGAGCCGTGAACATCATCTTCCGCGACCAGATCTCCAAGTCCGAAGACCCTGATCAAGAGCGGACTTCCCTGGTGGAGGAGTACCGGGAAAGGTTCGCCAATCCTTACATCGCCGCCGAAAGGGGATATCTGGACGACGTGATAGACCCTCGAGAGACGCGGCCCCGCATCATTCGCGCCCTGGAGATACTCCAGACCAAGCGGGACACTTTACCTCCAAAAAAGCACGGAAACATTCCTCTGTAAGCCCTCCCCTGTGACCAAAAAGTGCTGCACTGGTTCCCAGCCTTTTGCTAAATAGCGCTCCCCAGGGACTATCGAGCATGGGACTCTCAATGGTTATGAACGGTTCCGTCTCAAGACCTAGCCCCACCAAACTGCTGAGGGTATAATGTTCCATGACTTAAAGGAACCACTACCAAAGAAAAGTCGGGTCCTAAACCCACACCAAAAAAGGAGTCGGAGTTGACAGACAAACAAGCCATCGAAATAGCAAAAGAGCACTTCGGCACGATTCTGGAGCAGCAGCTCGCCCGGGTGGAGACCCTTAAGATAGACCAGAATTGGATCGACTACACCACAGTCCAGCCCATTATCATAGGCATCCTGGGAGGCGACGGCATTGGGCCCTTCATCAGTGCCGAGACTCAACGTGTCCTCGAGTACCTTCTGCGAGATGAACTGAGTCGGAGTAAGGTTCAGTTTCGGGTCATCGAGGGGCTCACCATCGAGAATCGGGCCAAGCAGCTAAAGTCCATCCCAGATGATGTGCTGGCTGAAATCAAGGAGTGCCACGTTACTCTGAAAGGACCTACCCACACCCCCGAGAAGGGTGACCAGTGGCCCAACCTAGAGAGCGCCAACGTTAACATGCGCAAGCAGTTGGACCTTTTCGCCAACGTGCGGCCGGTACGGATCCCCCAGGAGGGCATAGATTGGACTTTCTTCCGTGAGAATACCGAGGACCTGTACGCCGTAGGCAGCCAGGGGATTAACGTAACTGCTGACCTGGCCATAGACTTCCGAGTCATCACCTCTCAGGGCTCGGAGCGAATCATCGACGCCGCATTCGCCCACGCCAAGAGTACGGGAAAAGACTATGTTACTGTGGTTACCAAGGCCAATGTCGTGAAGACCACCGATGGCAAGTTCCTGGATATAGCCAAACAAGTAGCTAGTAAGTACCCCGACATCAGGTGGGACGGCTGGTACATTGACATCATGACCGCCAAACTCCTTGACCTAGCCCGCCGCGCCGACTTTCAGGTCTTGGTCCTACCTAATCTTTATGGCGACATCATAACCGACGAGGCAGCACAGATTCAGGGAGGCGTGGGCACCGCAGGGAGCGCCAACATAGGCAAAAGGTATGCCATGTTCGAGGCCATCCACGGTACGGCACCCCGGATGGTAAGTGAGGGCCGTGCCAAGTACGCCGATCCCAGCTCCTTGATGCGCGCTGGGGGCATGATGCTGGAGCACATCGGTTTTAATCAGCTAGGCCAAAAGCTGCACAAGGCCCTGGACATCTGTGGCCAGTATGAGCGAAAGGTGGTGATTACCGGCCGTGATACAGGAGCCACCGGTAAGGAGTTCGGCGACTACGTCATGGCCACGGTGGAGGACTCCCAGATCGAGTCCCGTTGGGAGGGCTACGTCAAAGCATAACCCACAAGCCTCCCCACTCAAAAGCATTAATTCCACCTGGATAGACTGGGGCCCCCCATAGTGAATGGTTAACAGGAATAGACCAGCCCGTGAGAGTTCTCAAAAAGCACACCAGGACCAAGGAAGCTGCAAAGAACCTCGTAGACCAGCAACTGACCTTGCTGATGAACAATTTCGGGGAGTCTGTCTCTGATATTAGAAATGCCTGGCGAAGCGACGTGATGGACTACTCGTTCCAGGCCCGTGGCTTCAACTTCAAAGGCACACTCGAAATTACTGACACCGGACTGATCCTGGATATAGGCATTCCATTCCTATTGAGACCATTCGAGGAAAAGATGAAGGCCAAAATAGAGCGGGAACTCGATAAACTCTTGCTCGCATAGGCCAGACTCAAGCGGTCAATACACATCTGAATCGCCCATTGACGACCATAAACAGGAGATGAGCAATGAAGCGCAGTAAAGTCACGGTGGTCGGCGCAGGTAACGTGGGCGCCACCACAGCGCAGCGAATCCATCAACTGGGATACTCCGATGTCGTGCTGGTGGACGTCATCGAGGACCTGCCCCAGGGTAAAGCCCTCGACATGCTAGAGTCGGGGCCAGTGGTGAGCACCGACGCCCTCATAACGGGGAGCAACAGCTACGACGAGACCACCAACTCGGACCTGGTCATCATTACCGCCGGGGTGGCCCGCAAGCCGGGCATGAGCCGGGATGACCTGCTGCTCACCAACATGAAGATAATAGGCACCGTAACCCAGGAGGTGACACAGCGCTCCCCCAAATGCATCCTCATGGTGGTCACCAACCCCTTGGACGCCATGGTGCAGCATGCTCTGGAGGTAAGCGGCTTCCCACGTCAGCGGGTCTTTGGCATGGCTGGTATTTTGGACACCTCACGCTTTCGCACGTTCATCGCCCAGGAGATGAATGTATCCGTAGAGGACGTGCAGGCCCTGGTGCTGGGCAGCCATGGCGACGACATGGTCCCCTTGGTGCGTTATACCACCGTGGGTGGCATCCCGCTAACAGAGTTCCTGTCCTCCGAGAGGATTGACCAGATAGTGAAGCGAACACGCCAGGGTGGAGGAGAGATCGTGCAGCTTCTTAAGGCGGGCAGCGCGTACTATGCTCCTTCCGCGGCCATCACACAGATGGCCGAATCCATTCTCTTGGACAAAAAGCGCATTCTACCCTGCTGTACCTACCTGGAGGGCAAGTATGGCATCAACGGCTTGTGCGTGGGCGTACCGGTTAAGCTGGGGGCTGAGGGCGTGGAGGAGATATTGGAGATAAAGCTCACCGAAGAGGAGCAGACGGCCCTTAACAAATCGGCCCAGAGCGTACGGGAGCTGATGGAGGTGATGCACAGGTCAGCGGGAACGTAGGCAGACAGAGGTTCAAGTTTGATTTGTGATTGTGCTACTTGAAGGTTGATTGTTCTGCACAACTTTTTGGTGTTACTGAAGGTGTGAAGTGCTGAATTGTTTGATAGTTTTCCCCGGGGGCCCATTGTTAAGGTGCGAGGTATGACGAGTCCAGTATAGTGGAGGGGGAGGGTGTGGGGTAAGGGGGAGATGGCGGGGAAGGCCGGATAGTGGAGAACACAGTTGCCGAAGAGATACAGGGATAAGATTGTAACTTCGAGTTGGGGATTATAGGTGCATAAGCGTGGTGAGAGGGAACAGGCCTTGCTGGAGAAGGCTGCAAGCTACCTTCCTGGGGCCACTCTGGGCAACTTGCGGTTCGATGGCGACCACGCCTTCATCGTAAAGGAAGGCAAGGGCTCCAAGCTCTGGGACGTCAGCGGCAACCAGTATATCGACTACCTTCTGGGCTCCGGGCCCATGATCCTGGGCCATGCTCACCCCTCGGTAGTGGCGGCGGTAAAGGAGGTGGTAGAAGGAGGCAGTACCTTTTTCGCCACCAACGAGCTGGCCGTGCTCCTGGCCGAGCAGATTGTACAGGCGATGCCCTGCGCCCAGAAGGTGCGGTTCACCACCAGCGGCACCGATGCCTGCTTTCAGTGTCTCCGCATCGCTCGCGCCTTCCGCAAGAGAGACAAGGTGCTCAAGTTCGAAGGAGGGTTCCACGGCACGAGCGATTACGCGTCGATGAGCGTTACCCCCAACATCCTCCAAGATTTTCCCCAACCTTTTCCCAACACCGCCGGCATCCCCCAGGCTGTCCAGGAGACGGTGCTGGTAGCCCCCTTTAACGACGCCGACACCACTACCACCATCATCGAAAAGCACCATGACGAGCTGGCGGCGGTGATTGTGGAGCCTCTTCAGCGGATCATCGCTCCATTGCCCGGCTTCCTTCAGGCTCTTAGGGAGGTGACATCTCATTACCTGATCCCTCTGGTCTTCGATGAGGTGGTTACATGTTTTCGCCTTGCTTACGGTGGCGCCCAGCAGTATTACGGTGTTATCCCGGACCTCGCGGCCCTGGGCAAAATTGTGGGTGGAGGCTTTCCCCTGGCCGCCGTCTGTGGCCGGGAGGATCTCATGGCAGCCTACGACCCATCGATAGCCGACGAGGATAGCTACGTGTCACAGATAGGCACCCTCAACGGAAACCCGGTGGCTTGTGCTGCCGGCCTCGCCACCCTGAAGGAGCTGCAAAAAGGGGCGGCCTACCAGCAGCTCTACAATATAGGAGGAAGGCTTCGAGGGGCCCTGGAACGCCTCTGCCTTGAGGCAGAAATCCCCGCACAGACCTCTGGTGAGAACCCCATTTTCGACGTTTACTTCACAGAACAGCCCATCACTGACTATCGATCCACATTGAAGGCCGATGGCAAGATGATGGAGCGATTTAACACCCTCCTCCTGGAGCAGGGCATTCTCAAGGCATCGCCTCAGAAATTCTACATCTCCCTAGCCCATACCGACGAGGACATGGAGAATACCATCCAGGCCTTCGCCACTGTCGTGGAGAAGCTCAAGAAATAGGAGATTGGATCTCTTCGCTTGACTAACTAGGTTATGAGGCACCCCTGGGCCAACGTTCTTCTTCTGTTCCTGCTGGCTCTAGAACTGGCCACAGGATTCTTGGGCCTGACCTCAGGCACTCCCCAGTGGGTGGCCGTTCTGCACCTGCACCGTATAGGGGGCTTTGCCATTGTGGCTCTTCTCATTTGGAAGGGCCGCAACATCCTCCCCTCGTTGACCATTGTCAGGCAGTGGCGTCACCTGCTTGTACCTAATCTGGCGTCTCTGTTGCTTTTTACCTTGTTACTTTCATCCCTGGGCCTGGGGATAGCCTGGAGCCACACCGGCCCCTACTACTTTATGGGCTTCAGCGGGGTGAGCTGGCACATCAACCTGGCCGTGGCTATGCTCCCCATTGTCCTCTGGCACACTATCTTTCATAGACGGAGCCTGAAGCCCCGCTTCTGGGCGGAGAGGCGCTCCGTGCTGAGGCTGGGTGGGCTTCTGGTGGCCGGACTGGTGCTGTGGCGGGCAGGGGAATTAAGTGCGAAAGTCTTTGGCCTGCCAGGTTCCGAGCGTCGGTTCACGGGCTCCTATCAGGCAAGCAGCTTCTCGGGCAACGACTTCCCCGTGACCTCGTGGCTCAACGATAACCCACCACCCTTGGACGAGGAAGTTTGGCGACTCCAGGTAACAGGCCAAGTAGATCGTGAGCTGGAGATTCCCTACCAGGAGCTGGCACGCTATAGCGAAGGGATCACCGCCACCCTGGACTGCACCGGCGGCTGGTACAGTGCCCAGCATTGGGAGGGGGTCTCGATGGCAGATGTGCTGAAGAGGGCTGGGCTAAAGAGGGATGCTGCAAGCGTGACGGTGCGCTCTGCGACGGGCTATTACCGCCGCTTCTCCCTAAAGGAGGCCCAATCGTACCTGCTGGCTACCCGGGTTGGTGAAGAGACCCTCTCCCACTCCCACGGCTTTCCCCTGAGGCTGGTGGTACCAAGCAGGCGAGGCTTCGAGTGGGTCAAGTGGGTGACCTCGTTAGAAGTGAGCGACCTTAGCAAGTGGTGGCAACCACCTTTGCCGTTGCAATAGTAGCAGGTGACTGAGAAGCTACAGGCTTCGCCTCGCCCATTGGGACAGTCAGACCAACCTAGGCAACCCCTCCTAAGCCAACAATAATTGAAAGCTAGTGGCGGTCTGATTAAGCTTTTCTATTAGAAATAGTGCATCTTTGACAGCATACCAAGAGCCAACGTCCGTTTCTACGAAGAGACCAGCAGATAACTGTTGTGGAGCAAAGAAGTCGCGCCCGCTTGGATGGCGAGATTGAGAATGCACAATGTACCGCTCATAGCCCTTTCCAATGGGACACTTCTCTGGAGTGAGGATGCCATTTCGGGCTAGCCACTCAGCTACTTGGACGAGAATTTCTCTCCAATACTTGATTCCGTTCTGTTCGCCATCAGGAAAGCGCACCGCGGATGGAGCCTTGTCGCCGCTCTCTGGTTCCACTTCTGTTATGGGAATCCAACTGGAAGCACGCTGTGGGGATGATGGAGGGTAAACGGCTGACTGTGGCACGGGAGCACCCTCCACGGGCGTCGTTTGTCTAAGCTCTGTAGGTTCATCAGCAATTGCAGGTTTGGGCGGTACAACAACGGCTACTCCAGAACCTAAATTGGGGTGCCAAAGATACAGCGCCTTCAGGGCACCTTGGTATGCGGACTCGCCAGTAACGGTGATAGACGTCAGCTTGCGGTCCTGAATGCGCGCTGGACGGAATACTTCATACATCTCCCAATGGTCCCCGTCTGTTGCCACCATGTAATTTATACCTTGTTGGTTGCAGTAGTTAAGGACTTGCTCAATCCCTGAAACCAAAGACGCCCCTAGCTTCTTCGCTTTTACCAAGGCTACCGGCGTACCTTCACGCATGAGGGCATAGTCTGCCGATCCGCCCGAATCTTGGTACTCTGGTCGTACCTTATCTGGATCCTCAGTATCCCATCCCAGTTCTCGGAGCATAGGATCTATCAAGACGTAGCGAGTCAATGCTTCATTCTGTCGAAGCAGAGAACCATGTTGCTGAATCCGGTTCCTCAGTTCGTCTATTAAAGCCAGCAAGTTTTCTAACGGCAGAATTACGCCCTCCCATCGTCTGACAGCTAACCTCAGCTCCCCACGCTCACCTTGTCTAACACCGCCCGAGTGGAGATGATGTGGCGCTGGAGGCCCATGTCACGGGGGCTTAGCCCCAAGGCGAGGCCGATAAGCTGGGGTAGATGAAGGATGGGCAGGTCGATCTTGCGCTGAGCCTGGCTCATTGCCTTGGGCTGGTAGCCGTCCAGGTTCAGGTGGCAGAGGGGGCAGGGGGTCACCATAGCATCGGCACCTAAATCAGAAGCCTCACTAGTGTGCTTGGCCACCATTGCCACCGAGTTGCGCTCGTTAATGGTGAGGATGGGAAAGCCACAGCAGCGAGCTTTTCCGGGAAAGTCCACCACTTCACCTCCCACAGCGGTAATAACCTCCTCCAGGGAGGTCTGGCGCTCAGGGCGCTCATCGAAGCCAAGGGCGCTGATGGGCCGCAGGATGTAGCAGCCATAAAAGGGAGCCACGCGCAGATGCGTGAGAGGATGCGTTACCAGGCTTCGCAGCTTTTCAAGTCCTATGTCCTCGATGATGATCCACAGCAGGTGTTTGGGGTTGGCGGTGCCCTTGTACTCCAGTCCCTCCTCGGCTAGATAGGAGTTCACTCGAACCAGGTAGTCGGCATCGTCCCGAAGGCGCTTGTTGGCCTGGCTCATCACTCCCTGGCAGGTGCTACAGATAGTCATGATGGGCAGCTCCAACTTCTCGGCCATGGCGAAGGTACGGGCGTTGAGAACGTCTGCCAGAAACTGGTTCTTCTCCTGAAGGACACCAGCGCCGGTGCATGAGGCCCCGGTAAGCTCCTCCAGCTCGATGCCCAGCCTCTCACACAGTTTGACTGTCGCCGGATAAAGCTCGGGGCAACCCCCTCTGGACACACAACCTGGGAAGAAAGCGACTTTCACTCTTTACCCCCTTTGTCGGTTGATCTTACATAGTGTGAGACCGTCAATGCCAGTGATATAGGCATGAACACGATCCACAAGACATAGAAAGTTAGAATGGTCAGCAGTAAGAAGGTGATGCCCATCCCGGTCCTGCCATACATCAACTGCCCGGTACCAGGAAAGAAGATGGTGAGGATGATAGCTGCAATCCCTTCGGCCCCTAATTCTCCTCTTGATGGAGGACGCAATGACACCCCGCAGTGAACACAGAAGACCGCCGCCTTCTTAACCAGCGCCCCACATTCGGGACAGAAGTACTCGTCCTGACCTTTGACTCGCCCCTGTTGCTCTACCATCAGTAACAAATCTCCCACTTTACCGGGCAGCACTAATGCTTTGTCCCTCGGCGATCTCACCCAGAAAAGGCAGCTTAAAACGCTCCCCCTGGTAAGCCTTGACCATGAGAAGTATCCACAGAACCAACCATGCTATAAGAAAGGCACCCCCAACCAGAGTACTCACAATGTCCCCCACGAAAGGTATAAACTCAATGACAGAGAAGAAAATGAAAAGTACAACCCATGTGATAACCGATGCTACTCCGAAAGCGATGGCTTGCCTGGCATGGAAACGCACATACTCGTCATCCCTCTCTATTAAGAGGAATATGATGCCGGTGAGCCAGGTGAGCAGGTAAGACAAAGAAGCCGCAACGTTAGGTTCCAAACCCATTCCAGACCTCACCTGCTGCCCTGCTACAGTGGGCCGCAACGGTACACCACAGTGCACACATACCACCGCCGCCCTCTTCACAGGCTCACCGCACTCGGAACAGAAGCGCTCATCCTCACGCTTCTCTCTACTCGGCCGCTCTGTCATGGTAGACCCCCAGCGACAAAATGCAACAGAGTCTATTTCTTACTTTCCGACTGCGCTCTCTTGAAGATGCGCCTCACGTTCTGGACGTTAGGCAACATCTTGTGGAAGATGGGGGGCATCTTGCCTCGTAGCAAGGCTCGCAGTCCCACGGGAGCGAAATTAAGAAGAGCAGGGAGATTGAAGATTCCCACAGTCTTGATGGGAAGCCTCAGCTCGTCCAGCCAGCCACTGTGCCCCACCAGACCACTAAAGACATCGGCGTGGCGTGCCCCGATGGCAGTGTCGAAACCTGCCTCCATAGCCCGGTCCCTTAGAGCCATGATGCGATCCATTGGTGCCACGCCCTTGGGGCAGACCTGGACGCACTCGTAGCAGCGGGTACAGTCCCAGATGCCGGTATAGTTGCTCAGTTCCCGTAGACGCTCTGTGTCCTCATCGTCCCGGGGGTCGGCCACGAAACGGTAGGCCTTGGCCAGGGCGGCAGGCCCCAGGAAGTTAGCGTCCACCTCCAGAACGGTGCAGTCAGATACGCAGGCACCACACATGATGCAGTCCATTACGCCTGCCAGGTGAACCATGTCCTCATTGGGGGCGATGTACTCACCCTCGGGCTCGGGGCCCTGAGGTTGAAGCCAGGGAGTAACAGCCCCGACCTTTTGCCAGTGGGAAGCCATGTCCACCACCAGGTCCTTTATAACGGGCATGACGCCCATGGGCTCCACCGTTAAAGGCTCACCCTGGGGCGAGGCATCGGCCAGGCGGGTCTTGCAGGCGAGGGTGGCGTGGCCGTTGACTCGCATGGCGCAGGAGCCACAGATGGCGCTACGGCAAGAGCAGCGGAGCGCGAGACTGCCATCCACTTCCTCTCGTACCTTGATCAAGGCGTCGAGGACGGAGGCTGTGGGCTCCACCTCCACCGAGAAGTCTTGCCAATAGGGCTGCTGGGCCTCGGCCTCGGGGTTGAACCGCTTTACATTTAAGGTAACTTCCATCAATATCTCCTCTCCTGGGGCTGCCATTGGGTGATGACTACAGGAAGGTGAGAGAGCTGAGGGCCATCGGGGGAGGAAGTCACCAGTACGTGCTTCAACCAGTTCTCGTCGTCCCTCTGGGGATAGTCTCGCCGGTTGTGGGCGCCCCGACTCTCCTTCCGCTCCAGGCCACTAACCACAATGGTCTCGGCACAATCCAGCATAAAGCCCAACTCAAGGGCAAAGATGAGGTCCGTATTGAACACTCGACCTTTGTCCTGTACTGTCACCTGCCTGTAACGCTCCTTTAGCTGATGGATCTTGGTCAAGGCAGCCTGCATTCCCTGCTCATCTCGGAATACGGCAAAGTGCTGATCCAGGGTGGTTCCCATCTCCGAGCGGATGGCCGCTACACGCTCTCCGTTAGACTCTCTAGAGAGAAGCTCGGCTATTCTCTTCTCCTCCCTCTCGGCCCAGGACTCGATGTTAAAGGTGGCGTATTCCATGTCCCGGGACACCTGAGCAGCATGTTCGCCGGAGCGTCGGCCAAAGACTACAGTGTCCAGCAGAGAGTTGGCTCCCAGGCGGTTGGCGCCGTGGACACTAACGCAAGCACACTCGCCAGCCGCGTAAAGGCCGGGGAGATTGGTGCGTCCATCCAGGTCAGTCTTAATACCGCCCATCTGGTAATGCATCCCTGGCCGAATGGGTATGAGCTCCTTAGTAATATCAACGCCGGCGAAGTCCAGACCTATCTCGTAGATCTGGGAGAGTCTTTCCCGTATCAGCTTCTCTCCCAGGTGCCGGCAGTCCAGGAGGACACACCCATCGATTCCCCGACCCTCCTCAATCTCTGTCTGCTCGGCACGAGAGGTGACGTCTCGGGAGGCCAGCTCCATCATCTTAGGGGCGTAGCGCTCCATGAAACGCTCCCCATCCTTGTTGATTAGATATGCTCCCTCGCCCCGTGCACCTTCGGAGATGAGGACACCACTGCCTTTGAGGGTTGTAGGATGATACTGGACCATCTCCATATCCATAAGAGGTGCCCCCGCCTGATAGGCAAGAGCTATGCCATCGCCGGTAACGATGAGGGC
Organism: Dehalococcoidia bacterium; assembly: GCA_965248115.1. Lineage (GTDB taxonomy): Bacteria > Chloroflexota > Dehalococcoidia > Lucifugimonadales > CBDFII01 > CBDFII01. Next base: position 286,352 of record CBDFII010000003.1, on the reverse strand, counting down.
ATTGGTGCTGGGCTCGAAGGCACGACCCAGGCCTCCGGTACACATGATTACGGTCTTGGCCCGAATCACATATGTCCTGCCAGTTCGTATCTCCAGGGCCACCACACCGCAGCACTTGCCATCTTCGACAATGAGGTTGGTGACAAACCACTCTTCGTAGATTCGGAGGCCCGATTTGAGGAGCTGCTCGAACAGTACGTGGAGCATGGCCTGGCCTGTAAAGTCGGCAACGAAGAAGGTGCGGGCACGTTCCTGGCCACCGAAGCGCCTGGTGCCCAGGCGTCCCTCGTCGTCCCGGTTGAAGATGACGCCCATATGCTCCAGAGCGATTAGCTCGTTTCCCGCCTGCTGGCTCATGAACTCAATGGCATCCTGGTCGCCCAGGTAGTCGCTGCCTTTCACCGTCTCGAAGGCGTGCTCCTCCCATGAGTCGCCCCGATCCGTGAGAGCGGCGTTGATGCCCCCCTGGGCAGCGTTGGAGTGGCTTCGGACGGGATGGACCTTACTGATGATGGCAGTGTTGGCTCCCATCTGGTAGGCTGCCAGGGCGGCACGCATTCCCGCCAGGCCAGCTCCCAATACCAGCACGTCATGCTCCAGCATGTTTAGGCGAACCTCCTAAAGTTGCGATGGTCGAGGCTACCACACGTCCCCTGTTACTGACAAACTAGGGAACAGAAGACGCCTTGGCAACGGCCAATATACCAGAAGGCAGCCAAGGAGACAATCCCGTATATGTTGCAGTTCTTACCTGGTAGAGCTAAGAACCAGCATCAGGGAAGCGATGCTCTTGGCATCCCGGATCTCTCCACTGCGAACCATATCCGGGACCTTCTCCAGGGGCACCTTAATCACTTGAATGATCTCGTCATCCTCCAGTCGCATAGAACCAGGGCTAAGGCCGGTAGCCACATAGGCGTGCATCAGCTCGGTGCAGAAGCCGGGAGTTGTCCAGAAACTGGTGATGTGCTCAATACTGTCGGCGGTATAGCCCGTCTCCTCCTGAAGCTCCCTAGCCGCTGCCTCCTCTGGCGACTCCCCCTCATCAACGCTACCGGCGGGCACCTCCAGAAGACTTTCCTCCACCGGCTTTCGATATTGCTGAACCATGATGACGTTGCTCTCCCCATCCAGGGGGACAACGCACACACATTGGCCATGCTCTACGATCTCCCGCTCAGACAGGTTACCCCCAGGAAGGCTAACTGTGTCTACACGAACGGAAATGAGCCTTCCCTCAAAGGTACGGCGGCTTTTGACAGTGGGTTCATCTTCTGCTTTGGCCATAGCTCTAAATGCACGTCTATAAAGGCTTTACGATAAGGTAATCGCCTAAACAGCCCCTCGTCAGAACGGTCTCATGCCAAGAACACCAGCGAAGCGGAGCGCCCATAGTGTGATGGAAACCACCGTAGAAAGCAATAGGATCACTCTTGCGCGGCGCTGCCACACCGTCGCGTCGCCATGGGTCAGTTGCAAATACCAACCACGCCCCAAGAGTATCGCTGTGAATGCTAAGAGAGGATAGTTAAGCACCTGCAACGCAGGCGCAATAGCGAGCCCAGCTCCTGTAGCTCCAATTAGACCAAGCACGCCCGGAACTATTCATCACCAGGGCAATGGCGACAGTGTTCCAAGCGGAGCCAATAACGCCTCGAAGTGGAGGAATTTGCTCATTAATTATCTCCTTGCTCTAATTGTTTCATGGGACATAGAGTATCTGCGTAAGAGCAGAAGACACAACAATCGCCTTCTTTGGGCCTCAAGACAGTTTTGCAGTTGATACAATCGTAGAAAAACTGACAGGCATCGGTTGGCATATCCGCCTCTTGTACATATCCGCATTGGGGACATGTAAGCCTGGCCTTGGTCATGACTTCCATTTCTTCGCTCCTGCTTTTCGCTATTAGTTTAGATGCTTTTGGGTGCTAGTAGATAGCTCTTCGTACTTCACCTGTGGCGGTCAAACAGAAGCGCAAGGTTGCCTGTTTTCTCTCCGGCTAGTACTTGATGCCCCTAACGCCTTCCCTTCCCTGATCTAAGCCAAGGCGGCGAGTTAGGGTTGCGTAGTAGTGGTTGGGGGGATGGATGCGGAGGAAGGATGCCTTGTGGGGGCTGAGTCGGATCGTCACCCCATCTCCGACCACCAAGGGCAGATCCACATACCCGTCCACGCTGAGCGTAGCCTGATGCCCCGTCTCCACCGTAAGCTCCACCACCGAGGTGGAGGGAAGCACCAAACCTGGGGCCAGGCCGATGTGAGGTGCCACCGGCTTAAGGATGAAGTCGGCGGAGCGGGGATCGAGGATTGGCCCCCCTACTGAAAGATTGTATCCGGTACTGCCGGTGGCTGTGGCAACTATGACTGCATCGGCCCCATAGGTGGTAATGAGCTCTCCATCTATCAGCGCCCGGATTCTAACCAGGCGGGCTATTGCGCCCCTGCCAACCACTACGTCGTTAAGGGCATGGTAGGTGAGAGGCGAGGCCATGCCGGGTTGGGGAGGCGTTTGGGTACGAGGCTGCATCTGAAGCATGGCACGCTCCTCAACCCAGGTATCACCTTCCAGGTATTGAGGCACTTTTCCCAGCGCCTCCTCCACCTTCAACTCCGTCATGAAGCCCAAACGCCCCAAGTTTATGCCCAATATAGGTATCCGGTATGGAACGGAGAGCCTGGCGGCCCTGAGGATAGTACCGTCTCCGCCTACGGTTATAATCAGGCGGGTGTCTTTGACCATCTCATCGTCTGAGTCCAGTTCGGTGGCAGATCGGACCCATCCCTTATCCCCCAGACTCAGGTGATCCCGCAGCGATCTGGCCAACTCTTCAGCTTCAGGCAGCAAAGGGTTATGGACTATGCCAATCAATTTGGGACTACTCAATGGAGGCCTCTGCGAGAGAATGTCTCAGAAAGCATATATGTAAGAAGGGTAACATAGTAAGCCAGGGCAGTCCAACATCGCATTAAGGGACTGTCAATTAAAGGGGGACACCCTACAATAGGGTAGCCACCGCCAACTCGGTCATCCTTAGCAAGGGGCCTGGAACTACTCCAAACGCCACTACCCCCAGGGCCGAAAGCCCCAGGGCTAAACGAAAGGCACCCGAGGAGGGAACCGCCTCCGGCGAAGCGGGCGGTTCCAGATACATCACCCGTACCACCCGGAGGTAGTAGTAGGCTGATATAACGCTGTTCACTACGCCCACTACCGCCAGCCAAAGCAGATCGCTGTTGACCGCCGCAGAGAAGATGTATAGCTTAGCGATGAAGATTCCCGTAGGTGGGATGCCGATAAGGGCTACCAGAGCCACAGTCAAAGCGAGAGCCAGCACTGGAGCGCGACGCGCCATGCCTGCGAAATCCGCTATCTGGTCGCTGCCAGTCTTGTTAGATATTGCAATGATGGCAAAGAAGGCAGCCAGGTTGGTGGTGGCGTAAACTCCAAGGTAAAAAAGCACGCTGCTGGGCCCTACAATGGTCTCTCCGGTGGCCCGGCTGGCAACGGCCGCTAGACCGACCAGCAAATAGCCAGCGTGGGCGATGGTGCTGTAACCCAGCAGCCGTCTGATGTTGCTCTGGGCTATGGCCACCAGGTTGCCCACTGTCATGGATGCCGCAGCCAAGGCAGCGAAGAGGATACCCCAGTCCAGTTGAAAGATGGGGAAGGCGATGTAGAAGATGCGTAAAAGTATGGCGAAGGCCACGGCCTTGCTGGCCACCGATAAGAAGGCCACCACCGGAGTAGGCGCACCTTCGTATACATCGGGTACCCACATCTGAAAGGGTACCGCAGATATTTTGAAGCCGAACCCGGCCACAATAAGCACGATCCCCAGCAGGAGGGCAGGAGAGTCGGCGAGGACGTTGGTGCCCAAGGTAGCCCGGGCGATTTCCTCCAGGTAGGTGGTGCCAGTAAAGCCGAAAACCAACGCCATACCATAGAGTAATATGGCAGAGCTAACACCCGCCAGGATGAGGAACTTCATGGCCGCCTCGCTGGAGCGGTCGTTAAAAAGAAAGGCCGCCAGGGCCGCAAGGGGTAGGGTGGTAAGCTCCAGAGCGATGTAAATGGATATAAGCTCGGTGGTACTCGCCAGCAGCATCATTCCACTAGCAGAGAACAATAACAGCCCGTAGTACTCCCCTTGGTAACGCTCCAGTTTACCCACGTAGTCAACGGAGGCCATCACCACCAGCGCTACAATGCCCAACACCAGGAACTTAAAGAAAAGGGCGAACCTATCCACCATCAAGCTTCCAAAAATGCCTACCTGGGGCCCGTTGTTTTGAACCTCTGCTGACAGCAGGCCTGCCAACGCTAGAGGCACAATCAACCCCACCACAGCCACCAAAGCGACAAAACCTTTGCGACGCACTATCAGATCCAATGCCACTACCAACAATCCCAGCCCTACTAGCGCCAGCTCCGGCGAAAGCAAATAGACATCACGAGCGGTCATGAGCTACGGCACCTCAGCTAAAGAGCCCCATAATAGGCTGTATACCTGCGTCGAAAAAGTCGGTTAGCATCGCTGGATATATCCCTACCGCCACGATACTGACCACCAACAGGGCCAGAGGGATGGTATCTATGGCTGCGGCATCCTCCACCGTTGCGAACCGCTCCCGATGGGGACCGAAAAACACCCTCTCCACCATCCATAATATATACCCGGCGGTGATGACTATGCCGAAAGCCGCTAAGGCGGCGGGCCAGGGAAATGCCTTAAAGGCGGCCAGAAACACCAGAAGCTCGGAGACAAAGCCGCTCAGACCAGGCAGGCCCAAAGAGGCCAACCCCGCCACGAGAAAGGTGGTGGCAATGATAGGCATACGAGTTGCCAAGCCTCCCAGGTCGGGAATGTATCGGGTGTGGGTACGCTCGTACATCAGCCCCACCAGCAAAAAGAGCAGGCCTGTAATGGTGCCATGGGTAAACATCTGCATAGCTGCAGCAGTGAGCCCAAGGCTTGAGTGGAAGATGCCCACTGAAGCGATGGCTACGAGTACCAGACCCATGTGGCTAACGCTGCTATACGCGATGAGCCTCTTCAGGTCCGTCTGCCTCAAGGTAACGACAGCGCCATAGAGAACGCTAATCACCCCCATCACCACAAGCACCCAGGCATATTGGACAATCTGTTCAGGGAACATGCCCGCAGAGATACGTATCATACCGTACCCTCCCATCTTTAGAAGCACCCCAGCCAGCATCACGCTGACGGCGGTGGGGGCGTCGGTATGGGCGTCGGGCAGCCAGGTATGTACGGGCCAGATGGGTAGCTTTATGGCAAAGGCCACGAAGAAGAACCAGAAGATCACCTGCAGAGGGATAATCAAGTCAGTTGCCGAGCTTACACCCGATTCTGCCAGCTTGATCATATCGAAAGTGCCAACTCCCGGAGAGAGGTAGAGGGCAACAATGGCCACCAGCATAAAAGCGCTGCCCAACAGGGTGAATACCAGGAACTTCATGGCAGAATACTCTTTTCGTCCGCTGCCCCAGATAGCGATGAGCAGATACATCGGCAGCAGCTCCATCTCCCAGAAGACGAAGAAGAGCACAAAGTCCACGGCGCAGAATACCCCCATCACGGCACTCTGAAGCACCAGTAGCAGAATAAAGTACTCCTTCACCCTAAGCTGGATATTCCAGGATGCGAACACTGCGCACAGGCCAAGCAACGCCGTGAGGAGGACCAAAGGGGCACTTAGGCCATCTACTCCCAGATGGTACTGGGCGTTGAGCGTGGAGCCGGGTATCCAGTCTAAGCGATCGATAAGCTGGAACCGCGCTGCCCCTGAGCCGTAATCGAAGGCCACCATAACCCACAGGGCTAGAATGAGATCGGCTACGACCACGGCTACAGCGACAGTCCGCACGTTGCGGTCGCCCCTAACCAGCGTGGCGACGACAAGGGCTGCCGCCACTGGCAGAAAGACTGTAGCTGTAAGCAAGCCTGTAAACAACTAGGTCTCCATCATCCCCATATCAAGTAGGCTAACAGTATGAGCACGACACCCAAGGGTATAGCTACACCATAGCCCTGTACCTGACCCGTCTGGAGCCGACGGATACCCAGACCTATGTTGCCCCAGAACCAACCTACCCTATCCACCAGCTCGTCCACCACCGCCCGATCGAACCAATCGAGAATACGAGCAAGTCCACCGTAAAACCCTCGGACAACTAACCACCCCTCGTACAAGTGGTCCATGTAGTAACGTTGGCTCAGTAGCTCGGTAATTCCTCTGATGGGCGAGGCTACTCTTTCCAGGTAGAACCACCGCAAAAGGTATATGCCCGTGGCCACCCCCACTCCCCCCAGGGCTACCATTACAGAAATCGAGGCCATGGTCAGGCTGAATCCCTCCGCATGGGGTTCCCCAGCCAGGGGCGCGAGAAAGTCACTAAGCCAGTGAAGTCGAACACCCAGAAATCCTCCTTCAAGTCCTCCAGGGCTGGCCAAATAGCCAGAAATCACGGAAGCTACCCCAAGAATAAGCATGGGAAGTATCATCACAAGGGGCGACTCGGCCAGATGCGCCTGATTCTCCCCTGCACTGCCCCCCGGCTGGTGCGAGGTACTGCCTTGGTTGGACACATCCCCAGGCTCGGCCTGGGCACTGGCGTGGACTCCTTCAGAGCCAAGACTCACAGCAGCGGGTACAGCCGCCATTTCCGCAGGTGCGCCTCCTCGAAACTGCCCATGGAAGGTCAAGTAGATCATGCGGAAGGCGTAAAGGCCGGTGAGAAACACCGCGACGATTAGGAGCCAGAAGGAAACGGCGCTAACAGCCGAGCCACCCCGCCAAGCCGCCAACAAAATCTCGTCCTTGCTCCAGAACCCGGAGAAGGGAAAGATGCCCACCAGGCTCAAGGCGGCGATTAGGGTGGTAGCGTAAGTCACGGGCATGTAGCGCCTTAGCCCACCCATATACCGCATATCGAAGGTGCCGGTGGCGTGATTGACGCTCCCGGCCCCTAAAAAGAGCAGCGCCTTAAAGAAGGCGTGGTTAAACAGGTGGAAGATGGCTGCGCCGTAGGCTCCCACACCCAAGGCCGCCATCATGAAGCCCAACTGGCTTATGGTGGAGTAGGCCATGACCCGCTTTATGTCGTTCATGACCAGGCCCATGGTAGCAGCGAAGAGAGCGGTGAAGGCACCGATGATGGCCACGGCGCTCATGGCCTCCGGGGAGGCCTGAAAGACGGGAAAGAAACGGGCCACCAGGAAGACGCCAGCGGCCACCATAGTGGCCGCATGAATGAGGGCACTGACAGGGGTGGGACCCTCCATAGCATCGGGGAGCCAGGTATGAAGGGGAAACTGGGCCGACTTACCCACGGCGCCCGCGAAGATCCCCACCGCCAGCCACGTAAGGGCCATTCCTCCCAGCACCCCCACACCGACCCCCTGATATATGTCGGGTATCTCCAACGGATTTAGGCCCTGGGCTATGAAATCGGATCTGTGGAAAAAGAGGTAGAGGATGGCCAGCAGGAAGCCGAAGTCGCCTATCCTGGTGATTATGAAGGCTTTCTTAGCCGCAGCGGCAGCCGCCGGGCGGTTGTACCAGAAACCTATAAGAAGGTAGGAGCCCAACCCCACCAGCTCCCAAAAGACGTAGAGCTGGACGATGTTGCTGGCCATCACCAACCCCACCATGGAGGCAGTAAACAGGGACATGAAGGCGAAGTAGCGAGCGTAGCCTGGATCGTCTTTCATATAGCCCTGGGAGTATACCTGGATCATCAGGCTGACCCCGGTCACCACTACCAGCATAACGGCGGTTAGAGGATTGAGCATCAAACCCAGCCGCACCTCAAGCTCTCCCACTGTGACCCAATCATGGAAGGTTACTAAGTCGCCGTGGAGGATGGTGGAGGCCAGGGCCCATATAGATAGACCCAGCGAAGCTGCCAGAAAGGCGATCAGTAGAGAACTGCTGAGGAGGGCGTAGCGATTAAGGAAGGGTCGGATGATGAGGGAGATGATGAGGAAAGCAGCTAGAGGAAGAAAAAAGACAGTCCAGACGGCGACCTCTGGAATCATACTATGAACTCATTTCGAATACTGATTTATTTACTCCCGCCTGAAGGCGGGGGCGGTCAAGAACTAGGTTTGAATCGCTTCTACAGCTTCCTTAGAATCTCCTCTGCCACGTGCTCCCTGCCCTTGGGCACCAGAATGCGAAAGGGCACTCTCTCTCCCCAGTCAAGAATGTCTCCCTCTGGAAGTATGCGTATGGGAAGGCCTTCTGCTTCGAAAGCTTCCTTCCACATCTCCGCCACCATCAAGTTTGGCACCTTTTTGAACTCAGTCCACATGCCTTAAGTTACTCCCAGGGCTGGTCTGGCCCTGTTGACATCATTGGAAAGGTCGTTTATTCCCGACCATCCCTTGGTCACCCTCACCCCTGACCCACTCCCACTTGAGAGAATCGGGAGAAGGGATGAATCTGGGGGACACCCCCAGGCCCCCGCCATAGAGGGCTCTGCCCCCTCTGGACTCCTCCGGAAAAAGGAGAGCAGGGCGGGGTTGAGCGACACCCCACAGACCCCAGTAAGGAATCCTGATTCCCTGCATCCTCTTATGAAGTCAATAAGCAAGTTTCTCCCTAGACCTGGTTTAGAGCCTCAACAAGTTGGCCTGGCTCACGTCCACCGTCTCTCGATGTCTGTAGAGGGCAATGACGATGCCCAGCCCCAAGGCCACCTCCGCCGCCGCCACTGTGATAACAAAGATGGCGAAGACTTGGCCGACCAGTAGAGTCTGCAACACGGCCTGGGAAGTGGAAGTGACCTCCGCCGCTAGTTTCGCCGGCATCACCAGCCTGGACATGGCTACCAGAGCAATGTTGACGGCGTTGAACATCAGCTCCAGGGACATAAGCACGACGATAACGTTGCGCCTGGCGAGGGCCCCGTAGAGCCCGATGCAAAACAGCACGCTGGAGAGAATGAGGAACCGCTCCAAGTCCATGATTACCTCTCGCGCACCAGCGCTAGGGCTCCTATGACGGCAGCTAGGAGGAGTACCGAGGCCACCTCAAAGGGCAGCACGAACTCCCGAAGCAAAAGATCTCCCAGCCAGGTAGGTGTATCGGCGAAAACCTGCTCCACAGATGGGGGCAGTGTTGTGGGGAGCAACCGCCACTCGGTCCGTAAGAAGGTGGAGACGAGGGCCACCAGCAGGAGAGCCGGCAGTAGCACGGCCGCCGGCTGGAGACGGTTGGGCAGATTCCCCTGTTGCACATCCCGGGTAAGCATGATGGCAAAGATGACCAGTATAGATATGGCCCCCGCATAGATAAGCACCTGCACCACCGCGAGGAACTCGGCACTAAGCATGACGAAGAGGCCCGCCACAGCCAGAAAGACCACCACCAGCAGCAAAGCAGACCGGAACACGTCCTTAAGGAGCACAACCCCCAAAGAGGCTAGGACGCTGCCCACGGCCAGCACCCAAAAAGCCACCTCCTGAAAAGCCATCTATTCTTTCTCCTGGTCTTGAGGACGGAGCCGTGAACCGGACGTCTCCTGCTGGTGCCAATGGCTCTGCTCCCGTCCCACCGCCTGCCAGGGAAGGGATACACCCTCGTGGGGGTTATAGGAGGCCTCCTCTAGCTGGGGACGGAACCAGGTGCTGGGCCGCTTTTCAGCCTGGCGCAGCTCATCTACCGAGATGACCAAGTCCTCCCGCTTGTAGGTACCTCGCTCGAAGCCGCTGCCCATAAACAGGGCATCGTAGGGACATGCTTCCACGCACAGGCCACAGAACATACAACGGCCGATGTCGATATCAAAGACCTCGACATCGTACTTACCACCCTCCTGCAGCATGGCGGAAGTTGGGTCGGTGACTATTCGGATTATGCCCAGGGGACAATACTTGGCACAGGAGGCGCACCCGGTACATCTCTCCTCATACCAAACGAACTCCTCTCCACGGAAACGAGGGTGCTGTCCTATGCGCTCTTCGGGATACTGGACGGTGTTGGGCCGCCTGATCAGGTTCAATAAGGTTATCGCTAGCCCTTTAGCCATTCCGATGCCATACATATTATCCTACCTCCTGGATGGCCTTAGGTATCTCTGCCTCCCCGTGGGCCAGTGGTGTTACTCGGGTGAGGGGGGTTGCCACGATCCTTCGAGGTGGCCGTACCCTCTCCTTTATCATGTTACCGAACAGCACCACCACCACTACCGCTACCAACAGGTTTATGCCGGCCATGGCCCACAGCCCTCCCCTGGAGATGGCCCCAGTCGCATCGTCCCGGAACACGTACACCTCGACGGCAGTTATCATCAGGTTGAGGAGAGCTACGGGGAACATGAACTTCCAGGCGAAGGCCATTATCTGGTCTATGCGAAGGCGTGGGAACGTGGCCCTGATCCAAATGAAGATAAAGGCAAAGAGCACCACCTTAAGGAGGAACCAGAGGGCCCCCAGTTGTCCCGACAGAAAGGGCCCCGACCATCCCCCCAAGAAGAGGGTGGCCATGATGCCCGAGGCGGTGAGGACAGCGCCGAACTCTGCAAGCTGAATAAGGGCGAACTTGATGCCGCTGTACTCGGTGTGATAGCCGGCCACCAGCTCCGAATCGGCCTCCACGATGTCGAAGGGGGTGCGGTTAAGCTCCGCCGAAATGCCCACCAAGAAGAGAAAGGCCCCCAGTGGCTGAACTAGCAGGAAGGGAATGGCCTGGCTGTTGACGATAGCGACCAAGGACATAGAGCCCGTTACCAACACTACCCCTACCAGGGCCAGGACGGTGGGTACCTCGTAGCTGATGAGCATAGCCACTCCCCGCATTGCCCCAAATAGGGCATAGCGATTGCCCGAGGACCACCCGGCCATAAAGATCGCGAGGGTGGTTATGGAGGGGACGGCAATAATGTAAAGCACGGCTATGTTCAGGTCGGCCAGGTAGGTGTTCTTGGCGAAGGGAACCACCGCCAGCACCAGGATGAGGGGCATCACCATCAATATAGGAACGGCGGTGAACACGATGCGGTCGGCCACGCTGGGAATGATGTCCTCTTTGGTGAGCAGCTTGAGCAGATCGGCAATGGGCTGGAGAAGTCCGAAGGGGCCCCAGCGGTTAGGCCCGATGCGGTTGTGGAAGCGGCCCAAAAGGCGGCGCTCGGCCCAGGTGTAGAAGGCGGCACCCAGGAGGATCCCGTTGACCAGGATGAACATTATGGTGAAGCCGGCGATAAAGAAGTCCAGCCAGCACAGCCAGTGAGGCAGGAACTGGCCTAGCCCGTCATATATGACGCGAAAGAGGACGTTACTATGGAGAAGGGAGCCTTCCTGAAGAGCGCAGCTCACCGGTCAACCTCACCCATGTTTACATCCATGGTCCCGAAGGTAACGATCATGTCAGCCAGCTTCCAGCCCACCAGCAATTCTCGCAAAACAGTGAGGTTTATGAATGAGGGGGAGCGGATCTTGCAGCGGTAGGGAGCGATGGTGCCGTCACTGACCAGATAAAAGGCCAGCTCGCCCTTGGGTGCCTCTACCCTGCCGTAGCTCTCCACTCCCACCGGAGGCCGAAGCACCAGAGGTAACTCCACCTTCACAGGGCCTTTGGGTATCTGCTCTACGCACTGCTCAGCAATGCGCAAGCTCTGGCGGATCTCCTGCATTCGCACCCAGAAGCGGTCGTTGTTGTCACCTCTAGTACCTACTGGTATATCAAACTCAACTCGGTCGTAGGCGTCATAAGGATCGGCTTTGCGCCAGTCCCAGGCGAGGCCGCTGCCCCGGAGCACTGGGCCGCTGATGGAGCCGTTAATGGCCGTCTCCAACGGAAGAATGGCAATGTTCTTGGTCCTAATCAGAACAATCTCGTTTTCCACGATGAGCTGCTCCAACTCATCCACGTAACCAGGCATCTCCTGGAGGAACTGGGACAGGGCAGGCCAAAAGTCCTCGGGGGCATCGAAAAACACCCCACCGGGCCGCATATAGCTCATAGTTATCCGGGCGCCGCACAGCATCTCAAAGAGGTTGAGGATGCGCTCTCGCTCCCGGAAGCAGTACATAAGGGGTGTACCAAAAGCCCCCAGGTCTTGAAGAAAGAAGCCGATAAATACCAAGTGGCTTGCGATTCGCTGGAGCTCTGCGGCAATGACCCGAAGATACTTGGCCCGTTCCGGTGGCTCCACGCCCAGCAGCTTTTCCACGGCGATACAGTAGGCCTGGTTGTTGGTCATAGATGCCACGTAATCCAAGCGGTCTGTGAGGGTTACCACCTGGACGTAGTTGCGCTCCTCGGCCAGCTTCTCTGTACCCCGGTGGAGATAGCCAAAAACCGGCTCCAGGTCCACGACCACCTCGCCATCAAAGGTCACTCGCAGGCGGAATACGCCGTGGGTGCTGGGATGCTGGGGGCCCAGGTTGATGGTAACTGGCTCAGTGCGTAGGGGCATGGCCACCTGAATCTTGCATAAAGTCCCGTCGCAATGGGTGCCCCGCAAATCCCTCCCAGAGCATGATGCGTTTGAGGTTCGGATGTCCCTCGAATCGGACCCCCATCAGGTCCCATACCTCACGCTCCTGGAAGTCGGCCCCTTGCCACACGCTAATCACCGAAGGTATGGAAATGTCCTCTCTTCCGTAAAGCCTAGCCTTGAGCACAGTACTGTGGTTGTGATGGAGGGATGTGAGATGATAGACCATCTCAAAATAGTCCACGTAATCTACAGCGGTAATGGAGTTGAGGTAGTTGAAGGCCAGGCTGGGCTCCTCCTTTAGGTATCGGCCCACCTCGGTGATCCTTTGAGCATTGACCCAAACAGCCAGGTGATCCCATTCCTCAACTGAGTCAGAGATCTGCTCCCGAAGTAGCTGTGCCAACGCCTCTCCGGCCAGAGCTGTGGTCACTACTCCCCCGCAACTCGTCCACGAAGGCTGTACTTCTTTATCTTCTCGTGCAATTGCATAATACCGTAAAGGAGGGCATCGGGGCGGGGAGGACAGCCAGGTACATAGACATCCACTGGGATTATATGATTTACCCCTGGCACCACGCTGTAGCTGTCGTAATAGGGTCCACCGCTGGTAGCGCACACGCCCATGGAGATGACCCACTTGGGCTCTCCCATCTGCTCATAGATGCGCTTGATGGCGGTGGACATCTTCCACGTAACGGTGCCTGCCACGATCATCAAGTCAGCCTGCCGAGGCGTGGCCCTAAAAGCCTCCATCCCAAAGCGCGCAATGTCGAAGCGGCCCATGGCGCTGGCCATCATCTCGAAGGCGCAACAGGCGAGACCAAAGGTGAGGGGCCAAAGGGCTGATTTTCTCCCCCAGTTAAGCAAGGCATCCACCGAGGTAACCAGTACGTTACGTTCAAGATCGGGAGGCACCTCCAGCACCGGCTCAGGGTAGGGATGGGTGTGGGTCTGCCGCATGTTCTCGATGACCTCTCCCTCTTGCCGGTCCACCTCCCACGTCTGGGTGTATAGGGGCTCTCTTTGACCTTCAGTTTCCACAGTACTAACCTACCTCCACTCCAGGTCCTGTTTGCGCCAGGCGTAAACCCACGCCATTACCAGTATCAGGATGAACACCATCATCTCGATGAGGGCAAAGAGGCCCAGCTTGTTAAAGCGCACCGCCCAAGGGAAGATAAACACCACCTCCACGTCGAAGACGACGAAGAGGAGGGCATACATATAATAGCGGAAGTTGAACTGAACCCACCGACCACCGATCAGCTCCATACCGCACTCGTAGGTGTCGTACTTCACAGGACTGGGGTTTTGAGGCCGGATCCGCAGCCGAGAGAACAACCATGAGAGAGCCAGCATGCTAGTGGGTACAATAAAGGCTACGACGGCAAAGATGGCGATGAGCCCGTACTGTCTCAGGTAGTCTTCCATCATGCAGAGTGCAAGATTCCTGGCGGCTGGCAAAGGCAATATATCACAGGCAAAGGCACTTCACAAGTGAAAAAGTGCACAATCTCTTTGGGGCTTCTGCAACTTGACTTCCAGTAGGAGCTGGTGGGAAACTTTTAGAAAGCTTTCCGTCATAGGGGCCGTGGTGATAGTCCTTCATACACATCCCAACCCGTGGCTCCGATGATAGCTTTCTGTTACTCAGAGATGAGGTTAACCTACTATGGCTGAAGTGTTGGAAGTTGAGGGACTCCAGGTTCGATATCTCACTCCAGAGGGAGAGGTAAAGGCCGTCAATAGCGTGAGCTTCTCGTTGCAGGAAGGGGCTGTTCTTTGCCTGGTAGGGGAAAGTGGAGCGGGGAAGAGCACTATCGCCCTATCCCTGCTGGGGCTTCTGCCAGATTCGGCCACAGTGGTGGGAGGAAAAGCCTATTTTAAGGGCATGGACCTCCTTCACCTTACGTCAGAAGAGCTCCGAGACATCCGAGGCAAGGAGATCTCCATAGTATTTCAGGACCCCAGGGCCGCCCTGAACCCGGTAGTGCCTATAGGGACCCAGGTGGAGGAGATTATACTGGCCCACACTCCTAGCTCCCGGAAGCAAGCCAAAGGCATAGCTCAAGAGATGCTATCGGAGATGGGGCTTCCTGACCCCGATCAAATCTTCAACCGCTACCCCTTTCAGATCAGCGGTGGCATGTGCCAGCGAGTGATGCTCTCCATCGCTCTGGCCCTCCATCCCAAGGTGCTTATTGCCGACGAACCTACCTCCAACTTGGACGTGACTCTCCAAGCAGAGATATTGGATCGCATGAAGAAGCTTTGCAAAGAGCTCAATTCGGCCCTGCTGCTCATAACCCACGACATGGGCGTGGTTGCTCACATGGCCGACAAAGTAGCCATGTTATATGGGGGCACCATTGTAGAGTACACCGACGTTAGCTCCCTCTTTGAGCACCCCTACCACCCATATACATGGGGACTCTTTCAATCTCTGCCTCGCCTGGACGATGCAGATCTCCCCCTCAGGACCATCCGGGGAAGCCCACCCGACATGATCAACCTGCCAGCGCAGTGCCCCTACCTAGACCGCTGTCCCAAAGCCGTTAACCGCTGCCATGTAGACCCTCGACCTCCGCTAGCGGATGTCGAGCCTGGTCACCAGGCGGCATGCTACAATATAATAAGCTACGATCGGGACAACGATGATGGGTAGCTAATCATCTATGGAGCGGAGATGCTACCTACCAGAAGGTCAAGAGCCACCTCTTCATTAAGGGCTCCGCGTTTGACTGCCAGGTCGCTCTCCAAAAGCCTCTGATATAACTCTATGAGGCTCCTCTGGGGGTGTCTCTTTGCCTGGGCCAGGGTTTTTCTCAGCACAAAATCCGGTCTGATATTCAGACGCTTACCTATCTCTGCGCTGCCAAGACCCTGTTCCAGTCTCTCACGGGCCAGCACCACCAACCGGAGCTGCCTCGCTATCATGCTCACAATGTAGGAGAATTCCGCACCCTCCTCCCGCAGCCGATGCACCAAGGGGAGAGCAACGCCTATTCGTCCTTCCAACAGGGCGTCGATGGCGGCAAATATACTGGCCTCTCGTACTTGAGACACAAGCAAGCGCACATCGGCCTCCTCAATGGGACGATCACTGCAGTATAGGGTAAGCTTGTCCAGCTCTGTGTCCAGCGCCCAAAGGTTCCCTCCTACCCTCTTTGACAAGAGCGCGATGGCGCCGGGTGTGATTTCCCCCCCTTTGATACTGACCTGGTTCCTCAACCACCGTGCAAGGGTCTCTCCTATTAAAGCTGGATAATCTCGGACTTGAAGCAGCGCTCGTAGTCTTTTTAGAAGCGAGTTCCCTGGACTCAACCTGCCATCCACGAAAACTAACAGGGTAGAGGGGGGCAGCACCGGTAGATAACTTTCCAGACCCTCCCAGCCCGAAGGAGTAGTAGTGCTTTTGGGCTGGCTTACGGCTCTGCCTGACCCCCTCCTGCGAGCTTCTAACAAAGAGAAGAGCCCTTCCACTATTACCAACCGCTTCTCTGCCAGGAAGGGCACAGCATCGCACACCGCCTTCACCTGGGCCAGGCCAACCTCATTGGCAACAAGAAGATGTCGATTGGCATCCAACACCTCTGAGGGCCCTACCTGCTGCTGAAGCTCCTTGAGGGCCTCGGCAACGAGAAAGCTATCGCCATATAGCAGATAAGCAGGCATAATTCCTCTTTGAACTATAATCTGTTCTCAAGATGCCCCCAGGGAGGCTATAATGAGATTATAAACTAGGGGGAAGAGTTGGTGGGGTTATGTGGCGACTGATATTTCTAATTCCGTATCTCATCCGCTTTCCCAAGGTCTCCAGGACCATCTACCTGGTATGGAGGCTTATCTTTGACCGCCGAGTACCCTGGCTGTTGCGGTTGCTGGTGCCAGCGTCAATAGTCTATTTCGTCACTCCGATTGCCCGACTGCCTTTCATTGGCCCAATCGGCTTTATAATTGTCCTCCTGCTTGCCGTATGGCTTCTGCTGAATCTCGCACCCCGGCACGTGATTGATAGCCATACGGGCAACGTCAGAAGAGAAGAGAGAGACCCGAAGCGGGTGGTGGAGGGCAGATATAAGGTGGTAGATGAGGACACCCACAACGATAGGGAGATGTCTAAGTAGAGTCCCTTAAGCCCTCAACAATACATAGAATTGAGGGGTTAAAGGCTTTACCTTTTGAACTGACCCTTCTCCTTCGGAGTGAGATGGAACTGGCCCTTATCGGCCTGGCCAAAAGCGGCAAGACCACTCTCTTTAATGCTCTCACGAGTAGTAGAGTGGAAGATGTGACGTGGTCTCCGAGCCGAGAGGACACACAGGTAGGGGTGGCACATATGCCCGATTCCCGGCTGGATACATTGGCCGAGCTGTTTAAGCCCAACAAAGTGGTACCCGCCGAGATAACCTACTGGGACATACCTCCCACCCTAAAAGAGTCCGGAAATGAGGGACCCATCGGTGGCCAGCATCTTAACGTCCTGCAAAGAGCCGACACCCTGGTAATGGTGGTGCGTGTCTTTCAAGACCCATCGGTCCCCCATCCCTTAGGAGAGCTGGACCCCCACCGAGATGCGACCACTATGATGGAAGAGCTAACCTATTCTGACCTGGGTATCCTGGAGCGGCGCTCCCAACGTATCCAGTTCAGCCTAAAGGGGGCTCTAGGTCACGAAAGTGATGTGTTGCTAAGAGAGGAGAGCCTGGTCCAGCAGGTGCGACAGCAGTTGGAAGCGGGGCTGTCGGTGCGTGAGCAGCATTTCTCTTCGGAGGAGGAGCGAACTCTCAGTAATTTCCGCCTTCTCACCGCCAAGCCTCTGTTGGTCGTGATGAATATCGACGAGGCGGCCCTTCCTCAAAAGGCCGAGTTGGACGAGGAACTGACCCAGTCCTATGGTCAAACGAGTGTGCGAGCAGTATCAGTGTGCGCCAAGCTGGAGATGGAGCTCAGCCAGTTGTCCCCCGAGGAGGAGCGGGAGTTCCGCAAGTCCATGGGGGCTAAGGAGGGTGTAATAGAGAGCATCCTACGCCTCTCTTTTGAACTGCTGGGCCTGGTTTCCTTCTTCACATATGCCTCTCAGGAGGTGCGAGCCTGGACTGTGCCTGCCAACACTCTGGCAGGCCAAGCAGCAGGGCAGATACACTCGGATATGGAACGGGGATTCATCCGCGCCGAAGTGGTGGATTTCCCCAGCCTCATAAAGCTAGGCTCCACCGCCGAAGCGAAGAGGCAAGGTGTACTCAGACTGGAAGGTAAGGGTTATCCCGTCCAGGACGGCGACGTAATCACCTTTCTTTTTAACGTGTAATGGACGCTGAGACTATATTCCTCCCACTCCATCATTGATGCTATTCTAAAGTCATACATCCCAGGGGCAAAGTTATGTACGTGATCGGCACCGCAGGCCACGTGGACCACGGCAAGTCCACTCTGATAAAAGCGCTCACCAACATTGACCCCGACCGACTCCCTGAGGAGAAGGAGCGGGGCATGACCATAGACCTGGGATTCGCATGGCTCACCCTCCCCAGCGGACGCGAAGTGGGCATTGTGGACGTGCCGGGGCACGAACGTTTCGTCAAAAATATGCTCACCGGAGTGGGAGGCCTAGACCTGGCCATATTGGTGGTGGCCGCCGACGAAAGCGTAATGCCCCAAACCAGGGAGCACCTAGCTATCCTGGACATCGTGGGAGTCAAGAGCGGCGTGATCACAATGACAAAGAGCGACCTAGTGGACGAGGAGCTTTTAGAGTTAGGGAAGGTAGAGGTCGAGGACATAGTGAAGGGCACCGTCCTCGAGGGGTCTCCCATCCTGGCTGTGTCGGCATACAGCGGGCAGGGGTTGGAGGAGCTAAAAGCCACCTTAGACCAGATGCTGGACTCCATCCAACCTCGCCCCGATCTGGGCCGGCCCCGCCTGCCTGTGGACCGCTGCTTTACTGTGGCAGGTTTTGGAACTGTAGTCACAGGCACCCTCATAGACGGCACCTTCTCTCTAGGGCAGGAGGTAGAGATTGCCCCCTCGGGCCTTCGCTGCCGGGTTCGCGGCCTACAAAGCCATCGCAAGAAGGTTGAGGTGGCAGACCCAGGAAGGCGACTTGCTGTAAATCTATCGGGCATCTCACACGACCAGATCGAAAGAGGAGACGTGGTCACCAATCTGGGCTGGCTGCGTCCTAGCACCATGCTGGACGCTCGCATCAGGGTCATCCGAGACGCGCCAAGGCCCCTCAAACACAACGAAGTGGTCACATTTCACGTGTTTACCAGCGAGACCAATGCCCGGGTACGGTTGCTGGATTCGAAGGAGCTCAAGCCTGGCGAGGAGGGCTGGGCCCAGATCCATCTAAAAGATCCCATCCCCTTGGTCAAGGGCGATTCCTTTGTGGTGCGAACTGCCGAGACCACCCTGGGGGGAGGCATGGTAGTAGACCCTTACCCACGACGCCACCGTCCCCTTCAACAGGCGGTTCTGGACCAGCTAGCAGCTATGCAGGAGGGCTCGGTAGGGGAGCTGGTGATCAGCGCCGTGGAGCAGTGGGGTCCCTGCAATCTTGCCACACTGGCCCGTCGAGGCAACATCTCCCTGGAAGATGCGCGCACAGCAGTAGATGAGCTGATCCACAACCAGCGGATAGTGACGTTGGGAGACCTAGTTACCGATAACGAAGCCTCCTTTTATTCAATCAAGGGGTGGACATCCCTTAATGAGAAAACCCGGACTGCATTAGAGTCTTACCATCACCAGTACTCCCTGCGTAAAGGTATACCTCGAGAGGAGCTCCGTAGCCGGCTCGGACTATCACAACAGCTTTTCTCCGCCGTGCTGGCAAGACTAATACAAGAAGAAGCAGTATCCGAAGAGGGGACATGGGTTCGCAGTCCTCATCACCAAGTGACCTTGAGCTCAACGCAGGAGCAGGAGGCAGACAGCTATCTGCAAGCTTTAGCTGCGGAGCCTTTTTCTCCTCCTACCGACCAGCCGCTAAGTGGAGAGCTCCTGGCGGCGTTGATCGAGGAGGGCAAGGTGGTAAAGGTAAACGATTCAGTAGTCTTCGCCGCTGAGGCCTACCGAGAGATGGTGGAAAGGATTGTCTCTCATACCAAGGAGAGGGGTAAAATCACGGTGGCAGAGGCGAGGACGCTGTTCAACTCTAGCCGCAAGTACGTTCTCCCGCTACTGGAGTACATGGACCAGCAACACATCACCCGACGCTTGGGTGATGTGAGGGTATTGAGGTAAGAGCATGGCACTATCAGGGGGGAAAGAACAGACCGAAGAACCAAGAGTTGAATCATTTCAGTTGCAGTTAGAATACGCACGTCTCTCAGTTTCACAGTTATCTAACGTTTTCTGGTCAATACAAGCCGCTTTAAGAATTGCTGCTCTCGAAAACCCGGAGACACAGGATTTATTCCTGTCGGCAAAACCTCCTCTCCTTACTATACAGGAAATTGAAACTGGAAACTCTGTACTAATTGAATTCCTATTTATCGACTCGTACACGGCAAGCGTCGCAGGTACCGTTTCAGTCCTTGTATTTCGACATTTTGTTCGCCAGTTTATACATTGGCTCAGGTTCAGACCACAAACTCCACAGCGTCCAGGACCAAAGAGAGAACGTAATCGGAGACGCCGAGAGATCTATCCAGGGGAGCTATTTGATCGAATTAAGCAGATAGATGCCAATCTCAAAGGATTTGGTAGAAAAACGATCCGATATAACGGATATAAAGTCACAATTGAAGGTGAGCATATCGAAATCGAGGAACCGCGCACATGAGCCTCGATCTCAACAGTACCTTGCAACAGCTCGAAAACCTTGCTGAACGCATGGTCTCCAGAAGGGGTGAGCGGGCCCAGCGTCTTGAACAGGCCCTCCAAGCCATGCAAAGCACCGACCCAGCCACTCTCCAGTCCAAGTTGCAGTCCAGCCAGGGGAGACCTTTCATGGCAGCGGGGGTTGTAGAGGAGATGGCCGCCAGGTATTCACCAACAGAGGTGCCTCAGGAGTTCTGTATAGTGGCGGTGGACGGCTCCCATATAGACGTGAACCGCCACTCCCCAGTGCGTTGCTATCTGATCAATATCGGAGGCTGCATCCTCACCTACGGCCTAAACCCTGACGCGCAGCTGTTCAGCCACCCCCGACTCTATAGTGAGGCATCCAACGGTGAGGGCCTCTATTTGGTAAATCCCACTCCAGGAGCCAAAGAGGAAATGGCGATGGAAGGGCCCCTCGTGGGGCTGAAGCGGGCCGTGGAGGAGGTGAAGGCGCTAGCGCAAAGGCTGGAGGAGGTGCCTCCCGACTTACCGGTAGTGGCTCTTATAGACGGCTCCCTGGTGCTGTGGGGGCTTTCGGGTCGAGGTTACCTCCCATTCGTGCGGGAGGAGATAATACAGGGCGGACTCATTCCTGCCTTCGATCGGCTGCAACAAATGGCTCGCAGTCGAACTCTGGCGGTGGCCTCCTACATCAGCCTTCCCCAGAGCACCGAGGTGACCCACTCCCTTCGCCTCTATCTCTGTTCCAAAGACGCCGATGAGTGCCGACAGCGATGTAGCATATACCGATCTACTCAAGAGCCCTGTGATATCCTCAACGGTTTCCTTGACCGCGACCTGTTTCAAGAGCTATTGGCACCGGGAGAGCGTTCAGGGCTTTTTTTCACCAACTCCTCTATTGTTATGGATTTTTACGGCCCTCACTGGGTCTACTTCTACTATGTGAATGTAGGGCAGGAGATAGCGCGTGTGGAGATACCCCAGTGGGTGGCGCAGGAGGAGAGGTTGTTAGCATTGAGCCACGCCCTGGTAGTAGACCAGTGCCGACGGGGCAATGGATATCCAGCCGCCATAATGGAGGCCCACGAGCAGGCGGTAATCAGTGGCACTGACCGTGAGAGCTTCAATCTTCTGGTGGAGGAGGCCCTAACAGGTCACAAGCTGCCCGTAATCACCTCTGAGAAGAATCGCTCCAAGAGGATACGATGGCTTTAGCGACACCGATGCCGCAAATACCGCTCATGGCTTGAGAGAACCTTGAATAGAGACAGTATTCATAAGGAACCGAGCGAGCGCGTCGGGGAGGTAGTAGAGTCAGCTACCTCTCGCTTCACCGCTCAATGCTACCGTTTGTACGACGCTCCCCCACTGGGAGCCCTGGTCCGCACCCATCTCACCCCGACCTCGCCGGGAGAACAACCCTCCTCCAGTGTAGAACAGACCAACAGCTACGCCATAGTCTACAGCATCAGCACCCAATCGCTGGACCCTGGAAGGCCCATCTTTGCCCGGGGCGAGGAGGAGGAACGGGAGGAGGATGTCTACAGAAGCAACCCCCAACTCTCACGCCTCCTATGCACCCGCTTCGAGGCCCTTATAGTGGGCCATGGTGACGGAGAGGAGATCAACTACAGCCTGCCTCCCTTGCCACCTCGTATCTACGCCTTCGTGTACCAGTGTGCCGCGGAGTCGGTGAAAGCTTTCACCGACTCCCTGCACTTCGTACACAACTTGGTGACCTCGGGGCTACCCAGCGTCGACGAGGTGATCGCCGCCTGCCTTCGTCAGGCCAGCGTACATCACGAAGACCCTCAAGGCTTTATCATCCAGGCAGGTAGAGCCTTGGCTACCGAGCTTTCAGGGGAGCTACAACGTCTAAACGCCATCGTCAGGAGGCTCTCATCATGACTCAGGAGCGTACCCCAGGTCTAAAGGGCCCTGGTAGAGATGGGGACGAACTGCGTTTAGATGCCCAACATCAACAGGAGCTAGATTCTCTCTCGACACTCGTCACAGAGGGTAGATTCCTGGGTGTTGTAGTAGAAGGTTCAGCCACCCAAGGCGTTCAAGTCCGTCTCGACCCGTCGGCCTCCGTAGAAGAGGTGAAGGTAGGGACCTTCGTCACTATCCAGGGGGAGAGGCTGCGCTTCTTCGGAGTTCTTACCGACGTTGGCCTGGCAGCAGCCGATGCCTCTCTAAAACACGCACCACTCGACTTTGACAACTCGATCATCGCCCAGGTGATGTCGGGTGTGACCGCCTATGGAACCCTTTCAGTGCTGCCTGTCCTGGCTATGCCCGTAGTGCTGGGTGACTCGGCCGGCCCATCACCATCCAAAACCGTCCCATCCCACTTCTCAAAAGTGCACACTGCCTCGGAGCGGGATGTAGCAGTGGTGTTCGGTAGCGAGGACCAGGGACACTTCTGGATCGGTAACCCTCTGGACATGGAGAGCAAAGTGTGCCTGAACCTGAAGGAGCTGGTGATGCGCTCCAACGGCGTCTTCGGCAAGACCGGTACCGGCAAGACCTTCCTCACTCGTCTGCTACTCATCGGCATCCTCCAGAGCGACGTAGCCGCCAGCCTGATCTTCGACATGCATAGCGAGTACGGGTGGATGGGGCAAGACACCGACCGTGCTCGTACAGTGAAGGGGCTCAAGCAGCTATTCCCTTCCAAAGTGGCAGTCTTCTCTTTGGACCCCCAAAGCTCCCTTCGACGGAAGGTCTCCGTGGATTTTGAAGTGCGCATAGGTTACGACGAGATAGAGCCGGAGGATGTGGAGCTGTTGAAAGAGACCCTCAGCCTCTCCGATGTGGCGGCCTCGGCGGCCCACAATCTCTCCCAAAAGCTGGGCCACCGTCGCTGGCTTCAGACTTTCCTGGAGTTAGAAGGCCGAGAGGCCGTCTACGACCTGGCAAACAGTATAGGAGTACAACCCAACGCCCTCGGGGCCCTCTACAACCGTCTCTCTCGGCTGAAGCGCTATGGCTTTCTCGTGCCAAAATCCCAGGAGGACTCGGTACGACGGATATTAGAGCACCTGGATAGAGGGATGCATGTGGTGCTGGAGTTTGGGCGCTACGGAAACGACTTGACGGCCTACATCCTGGTAACCAACCTGCTGACTCGCCGTATCCACGAGCAGTACGTGCGACGCAAAGAGGAGGCCGAGGGAGGTGAAGGCATGGAGCCCAAGCCTCTGGTCATTTGCATCGAGGAGGCCCACAAGTTCCTCAACCCAGCGGTGGCGGGACAGACCATCTTCGGTACCATTGCCAGGGAGATGCGCAAGTACAACGTCACCCTTCTAGTCATCGACCAGCGGCCCAGCGCCATCGACTCTGAGGTGATGAGCCAGATAGGCACCAAGCTCACCTGCTTGCTGGACAACGAGCGGGACATCGAGGCGGTGCTGGCAGGGGTGCCGGGAAGCCACGAAATGCGAGCGGTATTATCGAGGCTAGAGTCGCGCCAGCAGGCTCTCATCTTTGGTCATGCCGTACCCATGCCTGTGGTAGTGCACACCCGAGAGTACGGCTCTGCCGAGTCCTACGCCCAACTGGACCACGGCCAACAGCAGAGCAAAGGAGCCGCGGTGTCGTCAGAGCAGTCTCTAGACGAGGAGATAGCCGAGCTGTTCTAAGCGTGACAGTAGGTCAATTTCAATGTCTATAAAGAAAGAGGAATGGAACGAGCAGAGGTCGAAGAACGGTTAAAAGCTGCCCTTCGTCTACTATGTGCGAAAGATAGGTATCTATTGGATGTACGTGCCCATGAGCGTGCCATTACCCACCGACTTGGAATGTACCTCCAGGTTGAGTTTCTCAATTGGGACGTTGACTGCGAATACAATCGGGATGGACATGAACCAAAGAAACTCAAGCTGGATGAGCACGAGTTCGACCAAGAAAGCTCTGTTTACCCAGACATTATTATCCACAGGCGTGGACACCAAGAATCTAACTTGCTCGTTATCGAGGTGAAGAAGAATCCCAATGTGGATCGGAAGAGCGTTGAGCGCGACAGACGTAAGCTAGCAGCATACAAACGAGACTTGGATTATGACTATGCCGTTTTCCTAAGAGTTTGGACAGGGGTCAACTGCCGAGACCCAGCAATACATTGGGTTGAGACGTGACCCGATTCAAAAGGACCCACCAACCTAGGCTTGCGAGACTTTTAGTAACAGTCTACCTAGGATATAATAAAGGTGATGGCTAGCTTGTCCACATCATCTAGATCGCCTCAAGACCCCGCTACCTCCTATACGGGGTTAGCCGGGTCTCAGTTTGTAGCAGTGGAAGGGAGGGCCCATGGATGTCCTGGCCTACATGAAAGAGTATGGCCACGAGCAGCTGGTGGTCTGCCACGAGCCCTCGGTGGGGCTTAAGGCTTTCATCGCTATCCATGACACTACCCTGGGCCCTGCGGTGGGGGGGTGCCGTATCTGGCCCTACGATACCGAGGAGGAGGCTCTTACCGACACTCTCCGGCTGGCCCGAGCCATGACCTACAAGTCAGCAGCGGCAGACCTGTCCCTGGGAGGGGGCAAGGCGGTCATCATCGCCGACCCACGGACAGACAAGAGTGAGGCTCTGCTGCGAGCTTTTGGCAGATATCTGGACACCCTGGGTGGGCGTTACATCACCACCACCGATGTAGGCACCACTAACAGGGATATGGAATACATCGCCTTAGAGACCAAACACGTTGTGGGGCTACCCCTCTCTGTGGGTGGTAGCGGCGATACCTCGGTGCTTACTGGCCTGGGGGTCTACCTGGGGATAAAGGCCTGCGCCAAGTCCCTGTGGGGCTCCGACTCCCTGGCAGGAAAGGTGGTGGCCATGCAGGGCTTTGGCAAGGTGGCCATCCACACTGCCCACAACCTATTGAAGGAGGACATCTCCCTGGTGGCCACCGACATCCATGAGGAGACCCGAGAACGAGCACGCAAGCTGGGAGCCACAGTGGTGGCCCCTGACGACATATACGACGTAGAATGTGACATCTTCTCTCCCTGCGCATTTGGTGGCGTCCTCAACAGCGCTACAATACCCCGCCTTAAATGCCGCATCGTGGCAGGGGGAGCCAACAACCAGCTTCTAACCGATGATGACGGTCGGGAGCTTCAGCGCCGCGGCATTCTCTACGCCCCCGACTACATCATCAACGCTGGGGGTGTTATCAACGTGGCCTGCGAGATTGGCACCACTTACAGTCTTGGAAGAGCCACCGAGAAGACTCAACGCATCTACGAGAGTATGGAGAGGGTGCTCTATCTAGCCGCTAAAGAGGAGATTCCTACCTCTCTGGCCGCCGATCGACTGGCAGAAGCACGGATAGACGCCATGAAAGGGATAAAACCCATCTTCCGCTAAAGTCCTTAACAAGGGAATGCAATCCCTAAAGATCTTGAACCAGGCTAAAAAAATTCTTAACGCCTTATACGCACTCAACCGCAAAGAAAATGCACACCATAAAGCATGTTCACTAAGGTGAAAATAGCCGCTCACCATGAGCCCCTGTTTAGCCACTTTCATCTGTCTGTGGTGTCAACACGCTGGCATGCCAAACTTTTGGGAATAGCCCTTACATAGGGCAGCCAGTTTGTTATGAGCGAAACAGGACTACCGTTACATCCGACTTGGGTGCATAATAGGACAGATCAATCCTAGAGGGAGGGTTCTGTTATGTGTGTAACTTGCGACTGCGGCGACCACGAAGATAGTCACGGAGAGCACACGGCCCACATTACTCGGGCCCAGTTCGAAGCTTCTGCAAAGGCGGCGGACATCACCCCTATTGAGGCGGCCCTGAATATATTGAAGGTCTATGTAGAAGAGACAGCAAAGCGCTAGAACAGAGAGTTTGCAAATCTTCTAATAAAGAGCCTTAATAGGTGCCGTCCTTAAAGAGCTGAAGACCGGGGTCTAAAGCCTGTAAGCCCAAGGGTCAAACGTATCGTTACGTCAGCAGGCTTGGAGTAAGGCTCTAGGTGGACTTGGTTGGGGCGTCGAAGTTAGGCTCCTTTTTGCGATGAGAGCTATCGCAGAAGGGCTTGCTGTCCGACCTGCCGCACCGGCAGAGAGAGACCCATTGCCCCTCGGGAAGGGTAAACTCGTTTCCATCCTGATCGATCATGGTAAAGGGCCCCTGTACCCTGTAGGGCCCGTTCATTCGCACGGTAATGGTTACCTCTGCCATGAGACCTCCTTAAATGCGAATAGCGGTGGTTGGATTAGCCGCCACACCTCACTCGAACCAGCGGCTGACATTGGAGACCGGCGTGCGTTTTGGATTTGGCCGCTCTGCAGGGAATCCTATAGACAGCATCACCACCAGCTTCCAGTCTTCCTCCGCTCCCAGCGTTTCCTTCAGCTCTGGGGGGCGAGTAACACCGCCCGTTTCCCAGGTTACCGCCAGCCCCTCTGCCACCCCAGCAAGGGAGATATTATGGGCTGCACAGCACACGGCGGCATAGTTCTCTTGGGTCACCTCTTCGTCAGGTCCAGGAACGGAGTACACATACATTAAAATGGGCGGGGCCAACACCTTCTCCCGCCCAGCCTGGGCACGTGTAGGGTTGTTCCTCTGCTGCAGCACGAACTCATACGCAAGATCAGCCACCTTCTGTCGAACAGGGCTCTCTTTTTCTAAAACGAAGAAACGCCAAGGCTCCGTAAGACGGTGGTTCGGCGCCCACACCGCTGTATCCAGCATTCGCTGCACGAGTTCTCTTGGTACCGGATCCTCTTTGAACTGCCACGCCATTCTTCGCCCATAAAGGGCCTGGTAAATGGTCACATCCGTGTGTGGGATGACAACCTCGTCCCTGGTCAACCTAATATCCTTATCGTCACTGCTCATCGTTTTTATCCTGCTCAGTGAATTTCATGTTCTCTTAGACAGGTGATGTTCCTACGTAAATGCCGGGAATACAAGTGATGGCTATCCATAGCCCAGCCTCTCCAGCTCCTCCTCAGCCATTCCCAGAAAGTGCCCCACTTCATGAAGCAGGGTAACCCTTATCTCCCGAACCATCTCATCGCGTGAGCGACAAGCCTCCTGGATGGGCCGTCGAAACAACACTATCTTATCAGGGATGAGGGGTTGTCCATCGGACCGCTCCGCCAGGGGGACACCCACATAGAGGCCAAACAGCTCATCGGGAGCCTCTGTCGCCACCTGATCCAGGTCCTCCTTCGCAGGCCAGTCCTCCACCACGATAGCCACATTGTCTAAGGAATCCCTAAACTGAGGCGGGAGCTGATCAAAGGCCTGATGTACCAGTCTGCGGAACTCCCTGCGCGGTACCCGCATCAGCGGTCGGCACCCACTCGGGCACGTACGTCCTTGAGGATGTCCAGGTTCGCCTTATCGGGCCCCCCACCCTCGAAACCGGGGACTTCAAGAAAGAAAGGGAGGTCACTAAAAGCGGGATGAGACAGGATGGCCTCAAAGCCCTGGATACCGATGTGGCCCTCGCCAATGTTCTCGTGGCGGTCTAGGCCTGCTCCCAGCGGTGGCTTGGAGTCGTTGGCATGAATAGCCACAAGCCTATCCAGACCGATAGTCTCGTCAAACTCGGCTATCATCTTCTCTACCCCCTCCTTGTCAGAGACGTCGTGGCCTGCGGCGAAGCAATGCTGAGTGTCGAGGCACACTTTGACCCGGGGGCTATCTACGGTCTTTATGATGGTGGCCAGCTCCTGGAAGCTGGCACCGATATGCTGGCCCATGCCCGCCATGTTTTCCAGGGTTAGCCAAGGCCCCTCGGGAGAGCTTTCCAGCACCCGCTGAATGCTGGCGACGGTCTGGCCTAGTATACCCTGAAAACCCGCTCCCTTATGGCTCCCCGGATGAAAGATGACTCCACTGGCCCCCACCTCCGAAGAGAGCTTCATGTAGTTGACGAGGGATTCGATGCCCTTTTCCAGGTTGGCAGGATTGGGAGTGCCCAGGTTTATCAGGTATATGGCGTGGAAGAACACGGGGCCTATATCCGCCTCCTGTGCTTTCTCCCGAAAGGCCTTAGTCTGATCCTCGGCCACAGGTTTGAAGGCCCATCCCTGGGGAGGAGAGCCGAATATCTGTATTGTCTCGCAGCCTATCTCCACACCACGGTCTATGGCTTTGCCGAGACCACCTGCAGTAGACACGTGCGCGCCTAATCGCATCCTCTCCTCCTTTCAGTTAGGCCAAGTGATGACAATATGATAGCTTGTTGTGATAAGAAGGGGAAGATTAACCTCTAAAACTATGAGGGTGCCAGTATCGGAAGAGTACCAGATGACTCAGGAGCGACAAACCCTCATTCTCATGTTGGGACAGTGCTAACTGGCCCTGGCAGGGGATCGCAGTAACCTCCTAAAGACCTTACCGATCTCACCTTGCTCCCACATCACCAAGAACTGGGCCGCAATAAATATGGAGCTATAGGTGCCCACGATTACCCCGATGAGGAGCACCACCAGTAGACCAAGGATGGTAGAGCCACCAAAAAGGACCAGGGCGATAAGCACAAACATGGTGGTAACGCTGGTATTGAGGGAGCGCCCCAGGGTCTCCATAAGGCTGGCGTTCACCACTCCTGCCAAGGGCCTCTCGATGTTTTTAGCCACATTCTCTCGTATGCGATCGAACACAACGATAGTATCATTTACACTGTAACCCGCCACAGCAAGAAGGCCAACGATAAACATAGAGTTGACTTCCAGGTTTATAACTTGGCCCAATATAGAGAAGATGCCTAACACTATCAGCAGGTCGTGGACTAGAGCCAGAAGGGCGGATACGCCGTAGCGGAAGGAGTTGGGAATGCGGCGAAAGGCCCAGGTTATGTAAAATAGAATCGCCAGCGCAGCCAGTACCATAGCAATGAGGGCAATGCGAACCGTCTCCCGCGCCACTATGGGCGAAATCGTGTCCAACTGTCGACTCTCGATGGGAGAAAGAGTTTCCAGGGCTTGCAAGATACGCTGCCGCTCCGACTCGCCCCCCCCCACTGCTTCCTTCAACTCACTGGTACGAATGAATAAGCCCCTGTCGCCTAGCTTCTGAATAATGGCCTCAGGGTGGCCTTGCAGCTCCAGCTGCTCCCTCACCTGAGCTTCGCTGACCGGCCGCTCGAAGGTGAGGCTGAGTGCGGAGCCACTGGTAAAGTCGATGCCCAGTCGAAGCTGGAAAAAGAGCAAGGAGATAATGCCTGGCAGGATTACCAACGCCGAGATCAAGAAGTACCACTTCCTTTTGCCTACTATGTCCACCTTAACGCTCTCCTCCAGCGATCTCCACCGGTCTACGCCTGGACTCCGGAGTGAAAAGCTCTGACCTCTTTCCCAAGCCCGCCATCACGAGAATCTGGAGCATGTTACGGCTAACTGTGAGGGCAGTGAACATGCTCACAGCCACTCCAATAAACAGGGTTAGTGCGAAGCTCTGTACCAAGGGCGCTCCCAGCCTGTTTCCGAACCAGTAGAGGATAGCGCAGATGATGAAAGTGGAGACATTACTGTCGCGGATGGCGGTCCAGGCACGATGGAACCCCATCTCCATAGCCGAACTCAGGCTCCGACCGGTACGTAGCTCCTCCTTCATCCGCTCAAAGATGAGGATGTTGGCATCCACTGCCATACCCATTGAAAGAATAAATCCGGCAAGACCTGAGAGGGTCAGAATGACAGGCCCGACCCCGGGCATCCCTATTTTGAAGATAGCCAGCGCCACCAGGGCGTACACCACCAGGGCTGTAGCTGCCACCACCCCCGCCATACGGTAATAGACCACCACAAACAGCAAGACCATCACCAGGCCCAGAGCCCCCGCCTTCACGCTCTTGCGCAGCGAGTCGGCTCCCAGGAGAGCGTCCACAGTGCTCTCCTGGATCAGCTTTAACGGAACAGGAAGCCGTCCAGATTCCAGCTGGATAACCAGGTCCCTCACCTCTTGAAGAGTAAAGCGGCCCGATATCTGGCTGGCACCGTTAAGGATGGGGGTAATCACCACAGGGGCTATCAGCTCCTCCTCGTCCAGAAAGATGGCGATCCTCCGAGTGTTGTCTCCAGCAATGCGGGTAGTGAGCTTAGCGAAAATGTCGGTGCCTTCTGAGTTGAACCTGATGTTTATGACCGGCTCACCAGTCTGAGGATCCTGGCCACCGGAGGCCCGGCTTAACTGCTCCCCAGTGAGACCGATATCCTTGTCTATTCGCTTGTCCTCAGCGTCGCATGCATCAGGGTTCTCACGCAGCACGTCGGCGCTAGCCAGGCACTCCCTTTCCCTGAATAACAGTTGGGCTGTCGAACCGATGAGCTTTTTGGCTGCCTCTATATCCTGCACTCCGGGCAACTGCACTAACACTCGATCGTTGCCTATGCTCTGCACTACAGGCTCGGTGGTGCCCATGAGGCTCACCCGACGCTGAATGACTTTGACGACCCCTGCCATCTGGTCGGGGCTGGGGTTGTCTACGTCTGCCTGATACCTGAGGTCGCTTCCCCCCTGGAGGTCAAGACCCATAGTTAGTCCCAGGGGTCCGGTGCCGTCGCGATCTAGCCACTCCCCAGGAAAGTCGATCTGCCTAAAGGCAAGGGCAAGCACCGAGAGGGCCACGATGACGGTGACCAGGATAAACGCTCGGAAGGTCCTACGGCGCATAGGTCTGTCCTACAGTCCTTTCTCCGCCAGTCTGTCCCCGACCCAAGCCAGGGCGGCCTCCCTGGTGTCCACCTGCTCGCTAACCTGGGCCTCCCTCACCCCTTCCAGTAGGGTACCTATTCGAGGGCCTGGCGCTAGCCCGAACGCTGCTATCAGGTCATGCCCTGTGACCAGCCTAGGCGTTACGTCGGGATTTTGCTGTCGGGTGCCTGTCTCCAGGATATGCGCGATAATCTTAACATGGTGGCTCCAATCTTCCACGTTTAGCAGAGGACCTTTTGCGGCTAAATGGTCCGCCAGGCTGAGGTAAAGGGTATCCACGGCTACCTCGCCCACATCTCGAAAAAAGCGATAAATAGCTCTGGGGGTGGGCAACTCCTCCCCCTGGCTCATCTGAGTAGGCCGCAGGTGGTGCTCCACCATGGCGCACACCATCCTGACCCCCCTGGCGCTAAATCGAAGTCTGTGCAGAAGGGTGCTGCAAATAGAGGCTCCCATCGTATGGTGGCCAAGGAAGCGGGTACGCCCCGAAGAGTCCACCGACTTGGTCTGTGGCTTGGCAACGTCGTGCAGAAGACCGGCTAGCTTCACTAAGGTCCGGCGGTGATGCCCATCACTTACTTCCTCGCTCCAATAGTCAACCATCTCATCGGACCAGGGCAGCGGACCAAAGGCCTGGGCAGAACCTGGACCAATGGTCACATTCTCGACGGCCTCCACCGCCTGAATAGAGTGTCCAAACACGTCCCAGTAGTGCACCCTAGGCTGCTCCACGCCACGAGTGATCTCAAGCTCGGGCATCAGGCGACAAAGGAGGCCCAATCTATCCAGAGTTTCGAGGTGCTCTTTGGCCCCATCCAGGGAGAGAATCGCCAGGAGCTCGTCTCTAACTCGCTCCGGAGCCACCGCAGATATGAGAGGTGCCTGCTGGGTGATGAGGTCAGCAGTCCCCTCTTCGATACTAAAGCCCAGACCAGCGGCCAATCGAACGCCCCTCATAAGACGTAGAGGATCTTCGCTGAAAATAGTGGGCTTTATAGCCCGAATAAGTCGGGATTCCAAGTCCCCTCTTCCTCCAAAAGGGTCGATTACCCGCTCCTGCCACCCTTGGGAGTTCCACTCCTGGAGAGGAAGGGCCATAGCGTCTACTGTGAAGTCCCGCCTGGCCAAATCCTCAGGGACGGAGCCCTGCAGTCGGGAGAGGTCTATGTACCTAGGCTGGTCTTCCTCCTCATGCAGCACAACTCGTGTCACCTGGTGAGCATCCGCCAAAGGAACGGTGACGCCCCCAAGGGCATCTGCCAGCTCTCTAGCAAAGGTCATGGAGTCCTCGCCAACGGCCACGTCCACATCGCTAGAAGAGAGTCCAGCCAGAGAGTCTCTCAGGTAACCGCCAACCAGGTATGCCTCCACTGAGCGAGTGGCAAAAAAGTCCCTTACCTTTTGGAGAAGCGTAGACATCTTAGAGAGCCACAGCTAAAGAGAAAGTAGGATCGAGGAAGTGCATCGGATATCTGAAGAGGGGCCCAATAGCCTATCCCGAATAGCCTGCCCCCACCGGTGACTTCTCGTCACCCTCTTCGGCCAACTTCCATAGCTTATCACGATCGGTTATTCGGTCGATATAGAGGGCACCGTCCAGATGGTCTATCTCGTGCTCCAGGGCCTGAGCCAGCAATTCTTCGGCCTTAATACGCACCTGCTTACCATTGCGGTCAATAGCCTTGGCGCGCACCCTCACAGAGCGCTTCACGAGGCCACGATACCCGGGAATGCTGAGGCAGCCCTCTTCCACCTCCCGCTCCCCCTCCCGGCGTACGATCTCCGGGTTAATGAGCACCCTGGGTTCCTCCTCGGGCAGCTGGATCACAATAACCCGCTGAAGCACACCAACCTGGTTGGCCGCCAGGCCCACTCCTACTGCCTGTTGCATAGTCTCGATCATGGAGTCTATCAATCGCTGTAGAGAGGGCTCCAATGTCCTGATCCGCTTGGCCTTCTGCCGCAGGATGGGATCGGGAAGGGTTCTCATGGGAAGCACTGCCACTAGCACATACCCCCGGGGTTGATAAATATTGACGATTAACCTTGGTTTGATTATAGCCACGACAAAAGAGGGTGTAAAGGAGTAGGAACCCGATGTTGCTATGAGAGTAGCTATCAGTGCAGGGAGGGGTCTACAGCACCGTAACGGGGTCCACGTCGACCATCCATCCCTCGGGTACGGCCACCCCCTCCAGAAATGAGTGAAGATCATGGCCCCGCAGGAGGAGGTGCCAGCGATACCTGCCTCTTAGACGCTGGGGATAAGCCGGAGCGGGCCCCACCACTTCTACATCGGTCAGTCCCTGGGACGCGATCTTATGGCGCAGAATTCGCCCCATGCGTTGGGCGCCCCGTTGACAGCCCTGGACATTCGTGTGGAGGTACACCATGTGAATCAGTTCGTTGAAGGGAGGATTACCCATCTGCTGCCGGAAGCGCATCTCGGCCTCGTAAAATGGCTTATATTCCTGGGAGGAGGCCGCCTTCACCGCGCAGTTATCCGGATCATAGGTCTGGACGATGACTCTTCCCGGAGATGATCCCCTGCCAGCACGGCCAGCCACCTGGCACAGAAGCTGAAAGGCCCGCTCAGGCGCTCTAAAGTCAGGCATGTTTAGACCCAAGTCAGCCAAAATGACTCCCACCAGGGTGACATTGGGCACGTGAAGGCCTTTGGCCACCATCTGAGTGCCCACCAGTACCTGAGCCTCACCCTCACTGAAGCGCTCCATTATCTGCTGGTGGGCCTCGCCACTACGGGCCGCATCCGCGTCCCAGCGCAGGACAGAGGCCTGGGGCAGCAATCGGGTGACCTCTTCCACTACCCGCTGGGTACCCAGGCCCAGGTACCGTATACGGACACTACTGCAGCGGGGGCATCTGGTGGGGACGGAGGAACGGCGGTTGCACTGATGGCACAGAAGACGCGAGATGGTGGCATGGTAGGTGAGGGGCATGGAGCAGCGGTAACAGCGGGCCACAAAGCCACACTCACGACACTGGACCACCGTGGCGGTACCGCGGCGGTTGAGGAAAAGAATGGCCTGATGTCCCTGAGAAACACACTCCTTAAGATCCGAGGCCAGGGCACGGCTGAAGATGCTCCGGTTCCCCTCCTTGAGCTCGCGTCGCATATCGCACACCTCCACCCTGGCCAACTCCTGGCTGGGCGAGGAAGGAGAACTTGCAGAGGATACCCTATGGGGCAGCTCCAGCAGACGGTGAATCCCTCTCCTGGCCCAGAAATAGCTCTCCACATCGGGGGTTGCGCCACCCATTACCACCACTGCCCCTGAGAACTCACCCAGGCGGAGTGCCACCTCACGAGCGTGATAGCGGGGAACCTCCTCCTGCTTGTAGGTCCACTCGTGCTCCTCATCGATTACAATGAGGCCTAGTTCCGAGAGGGGGGCAAAAAGGGCGCTGCGTGCCCCCACTACCACATCGTACTCCCCATTCCCGATACGCCACCACTGGTCAAACTGAGCACCAATAGGGAGGCCGCTATGGATCACCGCCACTCTGCCAGGGAACCGTACGTTGAGGCGGTGGACGGTCTGAGGGGTGAGAGCTATCTCCGGCACCAAGAAGAGCCCTCGCCTGCCCAGAGCTACACACCGTTCCAGGGCCCGCAAGTAGACCTCGGTCTTGCCACTACCTGTGACCCCATGTAGCAGAAAGCTGCGGGGCATCTCCGTTCGTCCCTCCAGGACAGGGACAATCTGGCTAAGAGCCTTCTCCTGCGCCTCGGTCAACTGGATATTGGTGGAGTCTTCGGGTAGTTCTCCCAGTTTGATCCCACTCTCCCGTTCCGACCGTATCCACTCCATGGCCAGAAGACCTTTCTCCCACAAAGAGCTCACCGCGCCGCTGCCATACTCTTTATTAGCCAGGGCCAGAGGAAGCTTGCCTCCCGGTTCGGCCAGGGCTTCCAACAAGGCTCTCTGCCTGTGGGCCATCTTTACCAGGGCACTGGCATCTTTCTGAGCAGGTTCTGAGAAGACAGTTGAGCGGATGAAGCGCTGGTAATGGGGAACGACGCTAGGCCTCAGCAGCTCCCATTTACGCCGGATAAAGCCTCTTCGCAGTAGAGAGGCTAACTCCCGCTCTGAATTCCTTTTTAGAAGCTGTTTCAGTTGGGCCTCACCGATGCGGCTGTGCTTTTGTAGGTGAGAGAGCGCATTTTGTGCTCCTTCACTTAGGTGAGTCAACGGACGCTCGTGCCGAAAGCCGATTTCAAAATAGGGGCGCACTCGCTCCTTGAACCCTGGGGGCAACATGAGGACAAGGGCATCAAACAGAGAGCAGAGATAGTAGCGACTGATCCAGCGTCCCAGCTTCAGTCCGACGCTACCGATTAGTGGGGAGGGGTGAAGGGTATCAATAACCTCCTTGACCTCCTCCACCTGGGGCTGGCCGGCAAGCTCCGTTACCACTCCCTGGGCCAGCCTGGGGCCGAAGGGGACCAATACCATCTGGCCTGAGGAGAGAGGAAGACCCTTTGGGACCCCGTAACTGAAGGTGCGGTCGGGAGATACGAGGGCGTCAACAGCTACCTCAGCGTATCCCATGCGTACCCCGCTCAGAGGGTTTTCGAGGGTGGAGGACGAGAAGAAGCTCAACTCTTAGCAACAGACGGAAGGTTACGGCCAACGGGGTTCCAATTGAGAGGGATAAAATTAGCCAGCGGTGTCTGAGGGTTGGTCAGCATCAGGATGCCGCCGGGGTCGGGTCCGCTCCTTGATTCGCGCAGCCTTGCCCACCAGCTTTCGCAGATAGTACAGGCGGGCCCGTCGCACAGAACCTCTGCGACTCACCTCTACCCGTTCCAGCAGCGGCGAGGCCAAAGGAAATATGCGCTCCACACCGATGCCATGGGTGACGCGCCGCACCGTAAAGTTAGCACCAACATCTTTCCCCCCCCGCCTTCGTATCACCACGCCCTGGAACACCTGCACCCGCTCCCTATCCCCCTCCCGCACTCTAAAACTTACTCGGACCGAATCCCCCGGCCCAAAGGGCTCCACATTGGGATTGGGTTTTACACTATTATTGGGACGAGCTTCCATGTCGGTCCTTTCTCTTTCCCGTCGAGGACAGGTCTCAGAAACCTGTGAGTGATGCTTTTACATCTTAGACCTACCAGCCAGAGAGAGCAAGGGCTCTTTCCCCAATATTGGCCCTCTACTGCCCCTGGGTCTTTCGATAGCCCAATGACTCCAGGTACTTCAGGTCTGCTTCGGTGAGCTGAGCCTTTTCCAATAAATCGGGGCGACGCCGTAACGTCTGCAGGAGGGATTGCTGGCGACGCCACCTCGCCACCTCCTGGTGATCCCCTGAAAGGAGTACTTGGGGCACTTCTAGGTCTCTATAGGAGGCGGGCCGGGTGTATAAGGGATATTGCAAGAGACCCGAGGTGATGGAGTCGGCCTCCACACTCTCCGGGGAGCCAACCACACCAGGGATAAGACGGCTCACTGCCTCCACTATCACCATAGCGGCCAACTCCCCACCACTGAGCACATAATCGCCGATGCTTACCTCATCAGTGGCCAGCCCCGCTCTGATCCGCTCGTCCACGCCCTCGTAACGGCCACAGATAAGGGCCAGTACCGGCTTTTTGACCAGATCCTCGGCCATGGCCTGATTAAAGAGTCTACCCTGGGGCGAAAGGAGGACTATGGGTATAGCCAAGCGGCTGTCCTCAGGGTAAGAAGAGAGGACGGCCTCCACCGCTTCGAAAACTGGCTCAGGCTTAAGCACCATACCCGGGCCACCACCGTATTGGTAATCGTCCACCGTGTGATGGGCATCCTGGGAATAGTCCCGGGTATCGTGGAGATCCACTTGAAGAAGACCCCCCTCTGTGGCCCGCTTAAGGAGACTAGCGCTGAGGGGACTATGAAACATTTCTGGGAAAAGACTAAAAATATGGATACGCATAAGCGCAGCTAAACGTCAGTGTCCCGTGGGATGTCCGGCCGCCTGCTCCTTAAGAAGCTCCAGAGCATGAGGAAGAACTGGCATAATCACCTCCAGGCACTCTCGTACGCCCTTGGGGCTCCCAGGCAGAGTAACTATGAGAGTCCTTCCTCGAATGCCCGCCACAGAGCGACTTAACATGGCCATTGGGGTGTTCCCGAGAGTCTGGGCCCGCATGGCCTCGGCCAAGCCAGGCACCTGTCGCTCGAACACGGATAGACAGGCTTCGGGAGTCACATCACTTGGTGCCAGCCCGGTGCCTCCAGTAGTGACTATCAGGTCCACCTTGTCCTGATCGGCCCAACGCCGCAAACTATCAGCGATCATCTCCTTATCGTCGGGTACCACATCATACTGGGCCGTCTTGTACTGGGGAGGCGCAAGGAGCTCTTTTACGGCCTCGCCGCTGGTGTCCTCTCGCTGACCATGAAAACCCGAAGTGCTGATAGTCAAAACAGCTAAGGTGAACATACCCTTCCCCAGGGGCCATGATAGCACATTCCCGAGCTAGCTTAAAGCTGTCTTCCTTGGGGCAAACTAGTACTAGCGCGGTAAATTATTTGAAAATTATCAAAAATTGGTTAGCCAAATGATTGACAAATAGTTGAAAATATGATTAGATTTATTCCAATGCTGTGGGATTCAAGTGGATGAGAGGAACACCCGCACCCATCCACTCAAATACAGGTCTTCACCCATAGAAGGTGGTAGACCTGGCTAGATTAGGCCAATCTCGAAGTGAGGGATTCGGTGCTACGAGGATGGCCTACCGATCACAGGTGGCCCAATAATGGTGGGCTGTTTGCCTTCAGTTGGTGAGGCCTACTCTTATTGTTGGCTGCTTCCGGTGACCAAAGCTACCTGGCGTAATATGTGCCTTTTTTCAGGGGCGGGTAGTTTGGGAAGCCAGGTCTCGTTGGAGAGTTGATCCATGGTGGTGCCTGCAGTAGAAATCGCCAAGGGAATGATACAGTCTACCAAAGATATTTTCCATAGCGAGATGGCAGTGGAAACACTCCCCTATCATCAGCCGGTTCTGCTCACCGAAAGCATCGATCTACTGAATGTACACCCCGGTGGGGTATACGTGGACTGCACCATAGGCGAGGGAGGACATGCTTCGGCCATCCTCCAGCAGGCTACTCCAGAGGGGACGCTCCTGGGCATCGACCAGGACTCAGAGTCGTTACAACGGGCCCAACTTCGCCTCAAGTCATACCAAGAGGCCCTAACCCTGATGCAAGGTAGCTACGCTAATTTACAAGAACTTGCGGCTAAAGGAGGGGTCTTCCAGGCCGATGGCATCCTAATGGATCTGGGATTATCGTCTCGGCAGCTTGAGACCTCGGGCAGGGGGTTCAGCTTCCAGCGAGATGAGCCCTTGGATATGCGGTACGACCCCAATGGAAATTTTACGGCAGCCACGGTAGTAAATAACTATGCTGTAGAGGAGCTGGCACTCATTATCCGCCGCTATGGAGAGGAACGCCGTGCCTGGGCCATAGCACGTGCCATCGTAGGACGCAGGCCCCTGCACAGCACCCAAGATCTGGCCAATTTAGTCTCCGCGGTACATGGACGGAAGAGAGAAAGGATCCACCCTGCTACTCGTACCTTCCAGGCCCTGAGGATCGAGGTCAACGGAGAGCTGGACAACCTAGAGCAGGGACTTAAGAGAGCCATCAAACTGTTGGCTCCGGGTGGCAGACTAGTCGTCATCAGCTATCATAGCTTGGAAGACCGCATCGTCAAGAGCACCTTCGCTACTGAAGCCAAGGGATGCATCTGTCCTCCTAAACTGCCTACATGCATGTGCGATCATACCGCACAGTTGAAGCTTATATCCCGCCGGGTGATACGCCCCTCTCCCCAAGAGGTGGTGGTCAATCCCCGCAGCAGGAGTGCTCGGATGAGGGTGGCAGAGCGCCTGTCATGAACACCATAGGCGCATTCAATAAGCCGAAAGAGGGATAAAGCTGTGGCTCGAGACACATATTACACCGCCATTGATATCGGCAATTCTAAGGTGTGCACCATCATCGCCGCCGTGGGCCCCGAGGGTGAGCTTAAGGTGGTGGGGACAGGAGTGGTGCCCTCCCAGGGCATACAAAAGGGGCGAGTGGAGAACATCGGAGAAGCACAACAGGCAGTGAATGCTTCTCTTGAGCAGGCCCAACGATACCTAGGTAGGGGTGTTACCTGGGCCTACGTGGGGATTACAGGCAAGCACATCTCATCCATCAACACCTCGGGTATGGTGAATAAAGCCGCTGACGATGAGCCCCTGACGGGCCAGGAGGTTGAGCGTCTTATCAGGTCCTCCTATCCCGAGGTCATGCCAGGTAAAGAGGTGCTGCACATCATACCCATAAGTTATGTGGTAGACGGTCTAACCGAGGTACGGAACCCAGTGGGGCTGCATGCAGGCCATGTCCAGGTGGACTCCCATGTAGTGCTGGGTGAGATGTCGGTAATCAAGAACATTATTAAAGCTGTAGAGCGGTGCAACATCAAGGTGCATAGCCTGGTTTTGCAACCTCTGGCCGCCGGTGAGGCCATACTCACCCAGGCTGAGCGGGAGCTAGGGGCAGTGCTGGTGGACATCGGGGGAGGCACCACCGACATCGCCATCTTCCGAGCCGGCAGTCCTTGGTACATCTCCGTCATCCCCGCAGGAGGTCACCAGCTCACCCGAGACCTGTCGGCTGCTTTAGGAATACCTTACCAGCAGGCCGAGGAGATCAAGCTAAGGTGGGGACACGCCCTGCCCGAAGCTGTGCCGAATACTGACGAGGTGATCCTTCCGGGCTTTCAAGGAGGCCCACAACGGGTAGTCTCACGCCGCTCCATGTGTCAGCCAATCTACGACCGACTAGCGGAGATATTCAAGCTGGTTCTGCAAAGGATACGCCACGCCGGGTTACGGCACTTACCGCCCGGGGGATTAGTAATCACAGGGGGTACAGCTGAGTTACCAGGTATAGCTGAACTGGCCAGTAAGATCACCCTCTCTCCTGCACGCATCGCCCAGCCCTCCGGAATACTCGGTTTACCCACAGAGTTGAGAAAGCCCCCGTTCTCCACCAGCGTAGGACTGTTGCTGTGGGGCATTAAACACCAGGGCGAACGTCGCGTCTACCACAATGGGAAGAGACACTTGTGGGGATACAAGCTCATTGGCAACAGCCTCAAGAAAGTGGCAACACTAGGACATAGGTAGCAGAAGAATTTTCTTAAGGAGGAAGTTATGGTACTCAATAACCCGTTTCCCATGGAGTCCATCGACGGCCACGAGGCCACTAAGACCAAGCCATTGGAGATTACCGAACCAGGGCCTTATGGCACTGCAGTCATAAAGGTGATTGGTATAGGAGGTGGGGGTTGTAATGCCGTTAACCGTATGTACCGAGACAAAATTCCTGGTGTGGAGTACTACGGCATTAACACCGACGCCCAGCACCTCCGCCGGTGTGAGCTACCTCACCGAGTAGCCATAGGTCAGGAGATGACCAGGGGCTTAGGCGTGGGTGGACACCCCGAACTGGGCCGTCAGGCCGCCGAGGAGAGTCGCGAGGAGCTACAAAAGCTGGTGGAGGGGGCAGACATGGTCTTTCTGGCTGCCGGCATGGGCGGTGGAACAGGCACCGGCGCCATTCCGAAAATAGCCCAGTTGGCCAAGGGAGCAGGCGCCCTCACTGTGGCAGTAGTGAGCAGACCCTTCTCGTTTGAAGTAGCAACCCGACGTAAGAACGCCGAAGAGGGGCTGGACCGGCTCCAGGACTTCGTAGACACCCTCATCACCATCCCCAACGACCGGCTGCTCAATCTGGATAAGAATAGTCAAGAGGCTTTCACCTGGGAGGACGCTTTGAAAATGGCTGATTCGGTGCTCCATCAGGGCATCCAGGCCATCGCCGAGGTGGTAACGGTACCAGGAGAGATAAACGTGGACTTCGCCGACGTAAAGACTATCCTCCACGACGCAGGCCCTGCCTGGATGGCCATCGGCAAGGGAAAGGGAGAGCACCGAGCCATCGATGCTGCCAAACAGGCCTCCAAGAGTCCCCTCCTGGACATCGCTATCGAGGGAGCCAAGCGCATCCTCTTCGTCGTCACCGGTGGCAATACCCTGACGCTGCGAGAGGTCCAGCAGGCTGCCGACGTCATCCAGGAGATGGCAGACCCAGAGGCCAACATCATCTTCGGAACGATCAAAGATTCCAAGATGGACGAGGAGGTAAAGATCACGCTTGTAGCCGCCTCTTTCCCCATCTACTCGGACGGCACATCTGAGCGGGACGAGAACCTGGAGAAGCTGCTCCGAGATGTTCTTCCCGAGGAGGAAGAGTTGGATGTGCCCAGTTTCATCCGCCAAAGCGACGGGCGCCGCAAAAAGAAGGGGTTTTTCTGGTAGGCCACCATATGAGTAATGTTCTCGGCTGCCCCAGGTACTATTAAGTCTCCTCACGGCGACACAAAGGCACCGAGAATCGGATCGAGGCCGCCCCCCGTGGCGGCCTCTCTATTTATGGTAATAATATACTTGACACAGTAGCTCGTTAACGTTGACCCTTTCTACTTGCTCCGCTACCTTGCGGAGGAAGCTTTCCGGTATAATGCTCGCGAGACAAATGATGGTTCCCGCTTCCAGAAAGTCGCTAGAGCGATAGTCGGTAAGAGGCTCACTTATAAGCAACTCCTTGGAGCGACTACGACGCCAGCCTAAACGGGGGAAAGAGAGGCGCAATGGGAAAACGGAAGAAGACCAGGTTCTCACCAGAGGCTGAAACGCCCTTTGAGCGATTTCAGAAGCTGGCGAAGAAAGTCGTCTCGATCCCAAAAGAGAAGATACGCCATCACGAAAAAGACAAGTACCGTTCGTCATCGTCAAAGGTCCCGAATGCATTTTGGGGCGTGGCGGTAGAATATTTCTTGAGCCTCATTCCGCTGTCTTCTTGGATAAATGTGCGCTACCCCAATGGAACGGTCTGAAGCTTGTTTAATCCAGTCCTCTATTCGATCTGCCTCATCCTTGTACTTGGCTGGTACTAACCCTTCTTGTATCTCGGCATAACGCCGAAGGAAGAATGCAACGAAATCAGCGAGTTGTAGTAATCCAACGTCCTTGGAGTCTTGGAACGCTGGGACATCAATGATCTGGTCAAGCTGCTGCTGTTTGGTACCCCGCCCATAATACGCATCGCTCCATGCTGGGGGGGTCTTTATGATGTCATTGAACCGAACTCTTTCTCTTTCTTCGTTGTCAAATACCAGAAATGTGTTGCCCTTGTTCCTTTTTTCGGGTTGGGAATAGCGTTGAATCGCCAAGGTCAAATGGAATCCCAAGAATCTCCATATGGTGTGGAGTTCCCTAGGCAACTCCCCCGCTTCCTTAGCCATGAAGTACGCCTCCTTTAGAACTGATGAATAGACAATATGATGTTTCCTGTCGGCCAGCCAATTGAATATCTCACTTATAACGTTCGCTCGTATAGACCCTTTCAACCCTCTCCAAACGTCATTGCCATGGTAGAAATCTGCGGTGTGCAATTCTGTGATATGGCGTCCCGTTACCTTACTAGAGATTTGTAATAATTCTATCCAGTCCTTCTTGGTCACATGCATACGCCCAGAGTCAACTACAATGCCAACCATAGTGGCAATCGGCTCTTGCCCTGTTCCACTTTCATCCGAATAGCAGAAATTCACGCCGCTCTCCTCTAGGAGGCGTTTGCCTCTAGAACAAATTGTCGGCCTTCTATTCTGCTGAGTCAAATATATTGTTGCCCTATTTATTTAGTTCAGACTTGCGCTCTAACCCCACAATTTGTATCAAAACAGCAAATATCTACAACTTGTAGTAATAAAGTGCCTTCTAAACCCTTGACAAAGAAATATATGAGTGTAACAATGCTCCTGCACATACATAGCCCCAATCACTTGTAGTATCTTAGATAAAAGACCCTACATATAGTGTGACATAGCCTTCCTGGGCATGTAGTCCAGGGGAACACTAAGCTGCTGAGCTTACACCAACTCAGGAAGACAGGATGCGTTGTCCCTACTGCAATCACCCCGACTCCAGGGTAACCGATTCCCGGATGGCGGAAAACGGCGTACGGCGACGCCGGGAGTGTACCCAATGCGGGCTACGCTTCACCACCTATGAGCGAGTCCAGACCACCGCCCTCCTAATATCAAAGAGGGACGGCCGCAGGGAGGAATTCAACCGGGAGAAGCTGCTCTCCGGCATAATCAAGGCTTGTACTAAGCGCCCCATCCCCTACCGAGAGGTGGAGAAGGTGATGGAGGAGATCGAAGGACAGCTACAACGCTTAGGCCGTGCGGAGATCCCCGCCTCCCTACTTGGAGAGATGGTGATGGATCAGCTCAAGCGGCTGGACAGAGTAGCCTACGTGCGCTTCGCCAGCGTGTATCGGGACTTCCAGGATATACAGAGCTTCGAACGAGTTGTGCGAGACCTAATGGAGGAGCCATCCCCCAAGGTCGAACCCACGTCGGATCAGCTGGCCCTCCTAGAGGGAACTCTGCCCCGCCCTCGGCAAGTAAGGAGAGGAAGGCGAGGGAGAAGTGCGAGCAGAGAGGGTCTTTGAGTGACCCTAGAGAGGATTTGAGTGGCCCTATAGATAGGATCACTCAGACTCAAGTTGACGGAAAGGGGAAGTTATGACCAGCACTATTCATAGTTCCAGCATAGACACGGCCGAGGTGCGGCGCCGCATTATGGAGGCCCTCAAGGAGGCGGGCTTGGTGGACGGGCAGGGATACCCTAAGCCCGGCCTCACCGAGAACTCCCGCGTCGTGCTTCAACGTCGCTACCTCTCAAAGGACCGGGAAGGCAATGTCATTGAGGAGCCGGACCAGATGTTCCGGCGGGTGGCCCACAACTTGGCCCAGGGGGACCGCTTCTATGATGCCTCCAAAGAGAAGGTCCAGGCTACCGAAGAGGAGTTCTACCGGACTATTTCATCTCTGGAGTTTTTGCCTAACTCTCCCACCCTGATGAACGCCGGCCGAGAGCTGCAGCAGCTTTCCGCCTGCTTCGTGCTGCCGGTGGAGGACTCCCTGGACTCCATCTTTGAAACGGTGCGCCACACGGCCCTTATCCACAAGAGCGGTGGGGGAACAGGCTTCGCCTTTAGCCGACTGCGACCAGCCAGCGACATTGTGGGCTCCACAGGGGGGGTGGCCAGCGGCCCCGTCAGCTTCATTCGTGCCTTCGACGCAGCTACCGACGTAGTCAAGCAGGGAGGCACCCGCCGGGGCGCAAACATGGGCATCCTCAACGTCACCCACCCCGACATCCTAAGCTTCATCCGCTCCAAGGAGGATGGCGAGAACCTGTCCAACTTCAATATCTCTGTGGCCGTTACCGAAGACTTCATGGAGAGGGTGGATCGAGGTGAAGAGTACGACCTTATCAACCCCCGTACTGGGGCAGTGACGAGCCGACTCAACGCCCGAGAGGTGTTCGATTTGCTGGTAGAGATGGCCTG
Organism: Dehalococcoidia bacterium; assembly: GCA_965248115.1. Classification (GTDB taxonomy): domain Bacteria; phylum Chloroflexota; class Dehalococcoidia; order Lucifugimonadales; family CBDFII01; genus CBDFII01. Next base: position 241,887 of record CBDFII010000003.1, on the reverse strand, counting down.
GCAAACGGGCGACCCTGGCATCGTATTCCTCGACCGGATCAACAGGGAGAACCCCACCCCTCAGCTGGGCGACATCGAGAGCACCAATCCCTGCGGCGAACAGCCTCTCCTGCCTTACGAGTCGTGTAATCTGGGCTCCATCAATCTGGCCCTTATGGAGCGTTTCACCGAGGAGGGGGCCGAGATCAACTGGGAGCAGCTGGAGCGGGTCATTGGCACAGCGGTTCATTTCCTGGACAACGTCATCGACATGAATCGCTACCCTATACCTCAGATCCATGAGATGAGCAAGAAGACCCGCCGCATTGGTCTGGGAGTAATGGGCTTTGCCGACATGCTGGTGACCCTGGGAATCCCCTACAACTCGGAGCGGGCTCTGGAGGTAGGCGAGGAGGTGATGCGATTCATCCAACAGAAGACCTGGAAGGCTTCTGTGGAGCTCGCAAAGGAACGGGGGGTTTTCCCTGCTTGGGAGGGCAGCATCTACAACCGCCCCGTTGACGGACAACACCGTATGCGCAACTCGGCACCTACCACCATCGCCCCCACGGGCACCATCAGCATCATCGCCGGATGTTCCAGCGGCATCGAACCTCTCTTCGCTCTCAGCTACGTGCGCAACGTGATGGACAATACCCGCCTGGTAGAGGGCAATCCCTTCTTTGAGGCCATAGCAAAAAGGGAGGGTTTCTACTCTCAGGAACTGATGGAGCAGCTAGCAGAGGCAGGGAGCCTTGAGAAGCTGGGTGGAACGGTACCCCACTGGGTGAAGGAGCTTCTCATCACATCCCATGACATCACACCCCAGTGGCACGTGCAGATGCAGGCGGCCTTTCAGAAGTACACGGACAACGCGGTGTCCAAGACCATCAACTTCCCGTACCAAGCCACGTCCCAGGAGGTGGCCGAGGCCTATACACTGGCCTACGAGCTGGGCTGCAAGGGCATCACCATCTACCGCGACGGCAGCAAGGAGCAACAAGTGCTCAGCACCGGGGAGACCGGTAAGCAAACCCAGCAGGAGCCATCGCCTCAGCTGACGCCAAGAGTAAGACCGCAGGAAGTATCAGGAGTTACCGAACGCATTCGCACAGGCCACGGCAACATGTACATCACCATCAACTTCGACGATGAAGGTAAACCCTTCGAGGTGTTCACTACCCTGGGCAAGGCGGGAGGCTGTGACTCGGCCCAGCTAGAGGCTATATCCCGTCTGGTCTCCCTGGCCCTAAGATCCGGCATCGAACCCCACCAGGTAGTAGAGCAACTGCGCGGTATAACCTGCTGCCCGGCCTGGGACAGTGGAGTGTTGATCGGCTCCAGCCCCGACGCTGTGGCCCTGGCCCTTGATCGAACCCTTACTGGCAAGGGTGCTCAGGAGGCGTCGAGCCGGGCCGTACTTCAGCTCAAGCTCACTAGCGACATGAAGGGAGCCCCGCTGCAGGCCAACGGCACTTATCCACGCAGCCGCTGCCCCGACTGTAATACACCCCTCGCTTTCCAGGAGGGATGCCTGCTGTGCACCTCCTGTGGCTGGAACAAGTGCGGGTAACTTAGCGATCTATCCGGGGCTTCTGTATCCCCATTCCTCCTTCTGGCCCCCGGCGAAAGCCGGGGGTCTTTTATTGTGAACCCCCAAAAGTAGCTTTGATTTACTCTCTATACTTTTGCTGCAGGACGCATGAAAATCTGGCATTAGCAACTCGAAAACTCACGAGACCTATTGGGGCCATGATATAATCGGGCTGCCTGTCGAACCTAATTCAGGTAAAGGCTTAGGATAGAAATAGGATATGGCTAAAAACCAAAAGCCCCTGGTAGCCATTACTATGGGAGACCCCTGTGGGATAGGGCCAGAGGTAGTCGTCAAGGCCCTGGCCTCGGGCTCGGTGTACCCCATCTGCCACCCGGTAGTGGTCGGGAACTGCTGGGCCATTGAGCAGGCAGTGAAGCTAACGGGAGTGGCCCTCACTGTACGGGAGGTGAACGCTCCCATACAGGTCGACAAGAGAGCTGACATTGTGGACGTGATAGATATCCACAACCTGAACCCCGAGGACGTGCAAGTAGGGCAGGTCTCGCCCACTTGTGGCAGAGCAGCTATGGAGTGGGTGACTAAGGCAGGAGAGCTGGCCCTAGAGGGTCAGGTCCAGGCCCTGGCTACTGCCCCTCTCAACAAGGAGGCCGCCAGCTTGGCAGGGTACACTGCCATAGGCCACATGGAGCTTTTGCAGGAGCTTTCCCATGCCCAAGAGGTGGCCACTATGCTCATGTCGGGGCCGTTGAGGGTGGTGCATCTCACAACCCATCGTTCGTTACGCCGCGCCTGCGACTACGTGACCCAGAAGAATATTCTTGCCAAGCTGGAGCTGACCCATGAGACCTTTGAACAGTGGGGCATGCCCAAGCCCCGCATTGGAGTGGCGGCCCTGAACCCTCACGGCAGCGACGGTGGTCTACTGGGCAACGAGGAGGCCGAGGAGATAGCTCCGGCAGTGGAGGAGGCCCAGCGTCGCGGCATCCAGGCTCACGGCCCCATATCCGCCGACGTCGTTTTCCACCAGGCCATAGAGGGACATTACGACGTAGCGTTAGCCATGTACCACGATCAGGGGCATATTCCGGTGAAGGTGTACGGGTTTGAAGAGAGTATCACCGCCAATCTAGGCCTACCCTTCGTCCGCACCTCTGTGGACCACGGTACCGCCTTCGACATCGCAGGTAAAGGTGTGGCCCAGCATCACAGCATGGTGGAGGCCATCAAAGTAGCTGTGGCCCTATGCACGGGAAAGGGCCTGGGTTGAGCCCATAAAGCTGCTTTGAGAAAGGGTAGCGGTGCTATAATTGATGCAAGGGCTTTTGAGGCACAAGTAGACATGAATCTGGCTTTTATCGGCGGCGGCACTATGGCCGAGGCCATGATTGGAGGAATCCTCTCTCAAAAGCTGGCATCTCCCGAGGCGGTGGCGGTCGGGGAGCCGATGGAGGAGCGCTGCCGACTGCTAAAAGAGCGCTATGGCGTGTCTGCCACCACCAGTAACACCAAGGCGATAGATAAGAGTGACCTAATCATCCTTGCGGTGAAACCCCAAAACCTGTCCCAGGTTATGGCCGAACTCAAAGGGGGCCTTCGTCAGGAGCAGGTTGCTCTCTCCATCGTAGCGGGAGCACGCATGGATACCATAATGGATGGGCTAGAGCACAGCTCGCTCATCCGGGTTATGCCCAACACTCCAGCCCAGATCGGACAGGGCATTAGCCTGTGGACATCCTCAGGACAGGTGAAGGACAGCCAGCGAGAGGCTGCGCGTTCAATACTCCAAACGCTGGGCGAGGAGATCTACGTGGAGGACGAGAAGTACCTGGACATGGCTACCGCCCTAAGTGCCAGCGGCCCCGCCTATGTGTTCCTGTTCATCGAGTCTCTGATAGATGCTGGGGTGCATCTGGGCCTGCCCCGGGAACTGGCGAGACGGCTTACGATTCAGACAGTACTGGGTAGTACCAACCTTCTCCAGGAGAGAGGAAAGCATCCCGCCGAGTTAAGGAACGATGTCACTTCCCCCGGGGGAACTACCGCCGAGGGATTACTGGCCCTTGAAGAGGGAGGATTCCGCGCCACCGTTATCAATGGGGTTATCGCCGCTTACGAGAGGTCTCTGGAGCTGGGGGCTGAAGGGTGATCATTGTCAACTTTTTTAACCTGCTCATTACCGTACTTTACATCGCCATAATAGGGCGCGTTATCCTAACGTGGATTCCCATGGGCAACCCAAATAACCCCTTGGTAGTGCTCATCTACCAGATAACCGAGCCCATACTGGCACCTATCCGCCGTGTTGTACCTAGGATGGGCATGTTTGATCTCACCCCAATGATCGCCATTATCATTCTAGGGCTCATTCAAGGGCTCGTTAAATCGTTAGGTAGTTAACCGGCCCACCCGAGACCCTCTGGTCTCATTTCATTTTCAGGAAGGGTCTGGTGAAATTCCGTTAGTCTATCAGCCCTCTGCCTGCACCTATAAACCAAACTTGACTCTTCTCAGAGGCCAGTATAAAATCGGGCCGACCAGATATGGCAGTGTGAGAAATGCACCAGCAAGAGCTACTCAAAGGGAATACCGATAGCCTGCTACTATCACTAGTTGCACAGGAACCTATGTACGGCTATCAGATAGTGAAAGAGATGGGAAAACGCAGCGCCGGCTACTTTCGCTTTAGGGAAGGGACCCTCTACCCAGCACTGCACCGATTGGCCCAGGCAGGTTTAGTTGAAGGTCGGTGGGAGGATAGAGATACCGGAACGCCTCGTCGGTACTATTACATTACGGCCAAAGGGCAGAAAGTACTTGGAGAACGGCTGCGAGAGTGGCGCCGCTTCACCCGCGCTGTGAATTCGGTGATGCTGAGCCAAGCCTCATAATTTGATGGCGTGGTGCTTTCCATGAATATGCAGGTTAACCACTACCTGGACGCCCTGGTAGAGAAGCTCAAGGTGGAGCCAGAAATGTCAAAGAGCATCCTCCTTGAGCTGAAGACCCACCTAGAGGAGCGGGTAAAGGAGCTGGAAGAGGAGCTGGAAGAGGAGGGGGCCCTCACCTCGGAGGCCGTGGCCCAGGCTGTGAGGGAACTGGGCCACCCCGATCTGGTGGCCAAGGGAATGTACTCCGTTCACAGTAAGGGCTCGTGGAAGGATATCTTACTGGCCACTCTTCCACACCTCCTATTAGCTGCTCTCTTTGCCCTTCACCTATGGACCCGATACCTTCTGGTTTTCGTCCTTCTGGTAGGTGTTACCTTCGTGGCACTGGCCGGCTGGAGGAAAGGAAGGCCCAAATGGACCTACTCTTGGTTAGGCTATTCCATGGCAGCGCCAGCCCTCTCGTGGCTCATGGCTCTGGCTGCCCTGGCTTATGGAGTGTGGACCTTCTTGACTACTGGGGATCTTCCTTTAAGCCTGCCAATATATCTACTGATTCTGGCTTACATCCCCTTCTCCCTGTGGATCATTGTTAATGTAACCATGAAAGTTGTGGGAAGGGACTGGCTGCTAGCCTCTCTTACTGCACTGCCTTTCCCCTTTCTCACCTCATGGATGCTGTTCCTCAACTGGCAGGGTGGCCTCTGGACGACCAACACTGCCAAGCTCCAGGAGAGTGACGGAGATAGGGCGTTGGTATTCCTGGCTTTGGCCATAACCACGGCCGTCTTCCTGATAGTGGGACAGCGGCTTTTGCAGATAGCTCTTCTCACACTCTCCACCGCCGTGCTAGTGGTCTACACCTCCGTAGCTGTGCCTTTAAGTTCAAGCTTGCTGGCCATGGTCCTCATCACTATGGCCTCGGTTGCGTTCCTCCTCAGCCCCGCCGTTATGGACTCGCGATGGAGTCGCCGGGCAGCCTACTATCCCGACTTCCAGAGAAGTGGGGAGGTTGTGACTCATTGGTTCAGCAGCGTAAGGTAGCGGTAGTGGTGGACAGCAGTAGCTGTCTACCCAAAAAGCTGAGGGAGCAATGGGACATCCGCATAGTTCCCCACGAACTGGTCATCGATGGGAGGAGCTTTAGAGACGGTATAGATATAGACCCCTCGGAGTTCTACAGAACCCTGGGCAACAATCTGCATGTGCCGACCACCTCCGCCCCCAAGCCCGCCGCCTTTCTCGAGGCCTTTCAAGAAGCGGCCACTAATGCAGAGGCCGTCCTTTGCATCACCCTCTCCTCCAACTTCAGCGCCACCTTCGAGTCTGCCGGGATCGCCTCCCGCATCGCACAACAAGAGTTACCCCATCTTCAGGTGTCGGTGGTAGACAGCCAAGCGGCCGCTGGTGCCGAGGGACTCATAGCCCTGGAGGCTGCGCGACAGGCCACTGGGGGTGCCGACTTGGGAGGTGTGTCTAGCAGGGTGGAAGAGCTCATACCTCGTGTCAATCTGCTGGCCTTTCTAGACACACTCTACTACCTTGGCAAGAGTGGTAGGATACCCAAAGTGAAGGCATGGGCAGGCTCACTGTTGGGAATAAAGCCCCTCACCGAGATGACTTTGGGAGAGGCGCGGCTGTTGGGAAAGCCACGTAGCCGGGCCAAGGCCACGGCGCGAATGGTAGAGATCATGAAGGAGCGCACTGGCGACAGTCCTGCGCACATTAATATTATGCACGGCCACGCCGAAGAGGACGCCGAGGAGCTGCGTTCTCGTATAGAGAAGGAGTTCAATTGCGTGGAGCTTCTTGTAAGCGAGTTCACCCCAGTAATGGGGGCCCATACTGGCCCCGGGCTCTTAGGAGTGGCCTTCTACACCGAGTCTCGGGAGGCATCTGAAGGTGCTTCCTGAACCTTAATGGAGCCACCATGTACCCTCCCACGAACTTTCTCTCCCTGATAGTGTCGCAATGGGAACACTCCTTCGGGTATGCCTCTAATGTAAGAGCTTTAAAACAACTTATACAATGAAGCGAACTACAGCGAGATTAACCTCGATTGCCACGGACGTAGACAGATTGCGGGCCAGCCTGCCTCCAGGGCCGCCCCTTTCATTGCGGCCTGTCCTTGTGGTAGTGAGTGGCCTGCCGGGCACAGGCAAGTCCTTTTTCAGCCGCAGGCTGGTAGAACAAGTACCTGTACTAGTCCTGGAAAGCGACACCCTGCGGCGGGTGCTGTTCGCCCGGCCCACGTATAGCGCCGCCGAAAGCGCTCGTCTGTTTACAGCGTGCCATCAGTTGATGGCCGAGCTGCTGGAGGATGGAGTTCCCGTCCTCTTCGACGCCACTAACCTGACAGAGGGGCACCGGGAGGAACTGTACCACATCGCCGAGCAACACGATGCTAAACTGTTACTGGTACAGATTAAGGCATCCCCTGAAGTAGTGTACCGGAGGCTTCAGGATCGAGCACAGGCGCTGGATCCGGAGGACAATTCCACTGCCGACTGGCTGGTATACAAGAGGATGAGGCCAACAATGGAGTCCATACACCGAAACCACTTCGTGGTAGATACATCTCGCGACATCGGCTCGGCCATAGATAAGGTAACTCGACAGATAAAACGTCGGATGCGCTAGAGCGATTAGCAGCCTATCCTTCGTCAGCGCACCCTCTCAGAACTGCACAACCGCACAAGCACAAGGAGGCATCGTGGATATAAAGGTACTGCACGAGGACGTAACACAGGTCAAGGTTCCTGCCTTGGTGATCAATCTGTTCGAAGGCGTTGATAGACCCGGAGGAGCCACCGGCGCAGTGGACAGGGCGCTAGAGGGCGCCATTAGTCAGCTAATTCAGGACGGCGAAGTAAAGGGCAAGAAGGGGGAAATGACCCTAGTTCACACTCTGGGCAAGATAGGCCCTTCCAGGGTGCTAGTAGCGGGATTGGGTAAGGCCGAGGACTTCGACCTCCAGGCGGTACGGGAGGTAACCGCGGAAACCTGCCGCTATTTGAGGAAGGCAGGCATTGAAAGAGTGACCACTATCGCCCACGGCGCAGGTGTGGGCGGGCTGAGCGCTGAAGCATCGGCCCAAGCTATGGTAGAAGGGTGCATCCTGGGCCTTTACCGCTTCAGAAACTACCTGAAACAGGATGAAGGTAGTAGAGATGTCCAGGAGTTCCTCATAGTGGAGCAGGATGCCTCCAAGGTGGTGGAGCTGGAGCGGGGCGTGTCCCGAGGGAGGATCATGGCTGGAGCCACCAGTCTGGCCAGGGATATGATCAACGAGCCAGCCAACGTTCTCACTCCCACCCGCATGGCGGAGATAGCCCAGGAGGTGGCCGAGGAAGAGGGCCTCGAGGTGCAGGTGCTCGACCGCCCTCACATGGAAGAGTTGGGCATGGGGGCATTTTTGGGGGTTGCCCAAGGCAGCGACCAACCTCCCAAGCTGATAGTCCTCCGCTACCACGGCGACCCCGATAATCCTTCCAACAACTTGGGCCTGGTAGGCAAGGGGATCACTTTCGACAGCGGCGGCCTCTCCTTAAAGCCACCTTCGGGCATGGAGCAGATGAAGCGGGACATGTCTGGCGGGGCCTCTGTCATAGGCTCCTTGAAGGCCATAGCCCAGCTCAAACCTCGTATTAACGTGTCGGGGATTGTGGCCGCAACTGAGAACATGCCAGGCCCCTCGGCCCAGCGGCCTGGCGACATCGTACGCACTATGAACGGCAAGACCATCGAAGTGCTCAACACCGACGCTGAGGGGAGACTGGTGCTGGCCGACGCCCTATGCTACGCCCGGCAGATGGGCCTCAACCGCCTTGTGGATGTGGCTACTCTCACTGGGGCCATCGTAGTTGCCCTTGGCAACGTATGCGCTGGAGTCATGGGCAATAACCAGGAACTTATCGACAGGGTTATAAAGGCGGGAGGTATATCTGGGGAGAGAATGTGGCAACTGCCCATGTTCGACGAGTATAGGGATGAGATAAAGAGCACGGTGGCCGATGTCAAAAACATAGGTGGACGAGGAGCAGGCTCGATAACCGCCGCCATGTTGCTGGCTGAATTCAGCGAGGATACTCCCTGGGCCCACCTGGACATTGCTGGCACCGCCTGGACCAACAAAGAGAAGGGCTACCTGGTTAAAGGGGCCACTGGGGTACCCTGCCGCACGCTAGTAAACCTGGCCCTGGAGATGGGGCGAACGTAACTGGCAACTAGCACCCTCACCAAGGGGCATAATTTACTTAGGCACATACGATGAAAATAGCCGCTCACCAAGAGCGATGTGTGTTATCCTGCTCGAGGTTGGTTAAGTGGGGTATAGCTTTGGCTGTTCCGAAGCAGCGTGTGAATGTACACCGAATGAATGGCTTTCCTGAAAAACCTGCCAAGCTTAACTCTCTTGAGCGGGACTGGTGTATGGTCATAGGATAGCTCCAAGGTTCGAACCCTGTATGTCCCACTAAATGACATGAGAGAGTAGCACACGGGGCGCTGTTAGCACGCCGTGGAGGTGATGGGTGCCAGAAGACGTTGTGCTAGTCTTTGAAGGGTTCTTCAGATGAGAAAGATTGGCTGGCATAGAGCAGGGCGAATAGCTTGGAGCACAGGCTTCCTATAACTAGTCCTGCAAATTGGCTCCAACTATTCTAACAAAGCCTTGAAAGCCACCCAACTAGAATTGTAGGCTCTCTCGACACAATGAATCTCACGTAAAAGGAGTAACGTAATGCCTCATCACTGGTATGCAATAGCAAACGCACAAGCAAATGCGCAGCTCGATAGGACAAACGCAGCTCATCAGATCAATGCTATGCAAAGCTATGTTATTCAAATTGTAGGGGACTTTCGCCAACTAGCTAAACACTGCGACGACGCCACTTTTAATTGGAAAGATGCAACCAAAGTACGAAGATACTGGAAGAAATGCCTGAATCAATATATTGACCAGTTAGCAAGCCAAGTAAGGACACCAAGATAATCCTCAAAACATACCTCAGTCTGAGCCCCATCTCCGGCCGTAGCAAGTTCGAGTACCATCAACAGAGCTCCACCACAGGGGATCCGAAGTGTTCGCTCCGCACCTTGCAGGTATTGATGAGTTTGAGGCTCGACAAGCTCACCCTGAGCGATGCCTTAGTAATCTTGAGTCTATAGTTGGGCCACTATACTTGCACAGAGCCGCCTCTTACCCAAAGGTTTGACCCAGGGGAGGGATTTCCCGTACACTTACTTACGCCACGGGATGGTGAGCGTAGCCAAGTGGTCTAAGGCGCCTGGCTGTGGCCCAGGAGACCGTGGGTTCGAATCCCACCGCTCACCCCAATCCAAGATGCGCCTGTAGCTCAGCGGATAGAGCACCGGGCTTCGGACCCGGGGGTCGCGGGTTCAAATCCTGCCGGGCGCGCTTCTTTTTATATTTAATATTGTCTCTCAAAGGTATCGCGCTACATTCAAAGCTCCCAGAATCTTTAGCCTGGAAGTCGGCAATCTCGAGTTCCGTTTCTTAGATCGTGCTTCGCGGCCGAAAGCAGGAAGCATGTCAGATTGAGTCTCTCCGTGATACTTCCGCCTACCCGGTCCACCGGCTTAGATGGACCGATCACGCTCAGGTGGAGATGATGGGCCCTTAGAACCACTCCCCGCGGGCCAAGGGGTCCTAGTAAGCTCTACTCTCTCGCTTTAGGAGTCATTTTACTCTTCGCCGAGTTCGCCCGAGGAAGGAGGGCTTCACCCCTTGACGGCTATGGAAGCCATCTCCATTAGTTGCAGGCTCCTTATTATTGCTCCTTGAATGATAGTATTGGTAGTAATATCGATAGCTGTAACGTCCGTATCCGAACCTGGGCGTTTTAACCTTGTTCATTATGTAGCCAAGTATCGGTACTCCCGCTTTTTGAATCTGCTGCACAGCATCGTAAAAGGCATCTGTCCGGGTGCCCCCTGTGTTCACCACCATCACCACCCCGTCTACCTTTGAGGCTAAGATCGCCGGGTCCGCTGAGGCTATTATCGGCGGAGAGTCCAGCAGAAGAATGTCGCATTCGGCTTTGAGGTCGTCGATGATCTCCTGCATCCTGGAGGAGCCAAGGAGGTCCGCTGGACTGGCAAGGGTGGGCCCACTGGGGAGAAGGCGAAGGCCAGGTACCGAAGTTCCTAATAGTAACGACTGGGGACCATGGGTGTTGGCTAGAAGAGTGCTCACTCCTCCTGTGGGGCTAGCAAATCCGAAGATGCGATGAAGAGTGGGACGGTGTAGCTCACTGTCTACCAATATTACTCTGCCCCCCCTGGGCGATGACTGCGCCCAGATTGGCCAGGACTGTGGTCTTTCCCTCGGCTGGGGCCATGCTTGTTAGCAGATAAACTTTGCCGGGATTGCTCGTCAGCGAGTACTGGAACCCCGTGCGAATCTGCCTGAACATCTCCGCATAGATGGAAGAAGGCCGGTCTACGACCGGTAGCTGTCCTAAGCCAACCTCATTGCGTTTCCACTTTAACATGGCACCTATCATTGAAGAGGTCACGTTAGAAGCGCTGAATGCTTTATCTACCTCGTCCGGCGAAGTGATGGTGCGGTTGAAGTATTCGAGCAAGAACACTATCACCAGCCCTATTAAGAGACCAAGGAATATAAAAAGGACGGTCGTTCGACTTACTCGCGGCTGGAAGGGGGAGCCAGGGGCAATGGCTGGCTCAACTATGGTGAGGCTTCCCAAAGTACTGAGCTGGGCCTGAAATACCTCCTCGCCACCAACAGCTCCTTGGGCGGCCGCCAGGGCCTGCAGACGAGCGATCTCTGCCAGACGGTTACTTAGAGTTTCCTGGATGAACACCTGGGCCAGAGCATTCGCGATGGTCGCAGCGAGCTGAGGGTCCTCGTTTGTGCCTTCTATGCGCAGCAATTGGGTATTAGCTACCACAGATGCCCTTACCATCCCCCTCAACGTGCCAACACCGTAGGGTAGGCCCTCCTGGTCGATCACATTCTGCAGTATTGGACTAGTAGTGAGTAGCTCTTGCTAGGTCCTGGCCAAATGCTGGCTGGTCTGAATATCAGATAGAGTAGGAACTATACTTTGAGACTGCTGCACCAAGACAGTGGCCCCTGCCCGGTAGAGGGGCGTCTGGCCGCTGCTGCTCAAGTAACCTGCCACGCCTGTGACTGTGGCTGCCAGAAACATGACCCACCACCAGCGGTAGAATATTTGGAAATATCGACGAAGATCCAGGCCTTGATCTTCCTGAACTTCCATCTAAGACCTTAACACAGATTTTTCGAAGTAATGATTCACCACGGCCGCGTTCGTTGTCTCTTAAGAGATGCTCTCTGCTAGAAACCCATAATGCTAGTATACCAAGATGCTATTCTGATACTACCTCTTTGTCAAGGGAAAACCGGCGGGACAATTAACCTATAGGTATCTTGGGAAGGAGAGGCGAGACATCAGGTACTCCAGCACACTTCCACAATATGAGGCCGCCAGCATCCGGCCGGGCGAGGAAATGAACCTTTTGCAGACCTCCCTCCCGAACTTCAAAAGCCAAAGGAAGACATGAGTTTGCGAGGTAAATGTGGGAAAGATATGCATGGACAGTCACTCGTGGCCACCATCTCTCAGTCCAGAGAGGGAGCCACCAGTTTCCGAATTTAGATGCCCTTTTGGCCACGACGCTTGGCCAAAGTTGCATCTAAAATCATTGAGCCACCGAGGGCGTTACCTCACACCTAGAGGTTAAACTGAGGATCTACGTAACTGTTATCTTTGATGTATATCTGAATACGGTGACGCTGACAGTCAGCGACAAAGATGCGGCTCTTGACCTCATCAAAGGCCACTGCCGTAGGATAGTAGAACCGCCATTCTGGTTCCAGGCTTTTCACCCTTCTTCGTCCCTTGAGCATGTCTGGATTGGCCTCCAACGTCCAAATGGCCCACGTAGATAGCTGCTGGGCGTCTCCAATGAGCGAGGTGATAAATTCTCCATCGGGGCCAAAGACTTGTACGCGGTGGTTTGCCCAGTCGGCCACGTACACGTCCCCGTCACCGTCAACGGCCACACCCGATGGATGATTCAGCTCCCCTATCCCAGTACCGAATGTGCCGAAGGTCGCCAAGAAGGTGCCATCGGGAGAGAACTTCTGCACTCGGTGATTTTTCCAATCGGCCACGAACACATTGCTCTGGTTGTCGACGGTGATGCCCCAGGGTGAGTTGAACTGGCCTTCACCGCTTCCCCCTTCGCCGAACTTACCCAGAAAGATTCCGTCTTTGCTGAACTTCTGGACGCGATTGTTGACACTTTCGACGATGTAAAGGTTGTCATCCTGGTCAAAGGCCATACCGGAAGGGTGGTTTAGTTCCCCATCTCCACCACCGGGGATGCCCCATTTGTCCAGGAAATTGCCATCTTTATCGAAGATGGAGATGCGCTGAAGCCACTCGTCAGAGGTGTAAACGTTCTCTTCTCTGTCCAGGGCCACAGAGGTGGGCCAGACGAACTGCCCATCGCTCTCGCCATATCTGCAGAAGTCGCTAAAGAATTCTTCCTCTCCTGGGGCGCCGATGGTGACCTTGCTAAGTCTCATGGGAAAGTTGTTTTCGTGGCCGCGACTGACCACGTAGACCACGCCGTTCTGGCCTATGGCTAGCGCTATTGGCAAATTAAATCCGCTGCCAGAGTCCGCAGCGCGTCCCACTGCGTGACTAAAACTGTATACTCTTCCTGCTGCTACGGTGGTAAGCATCTTGCTTTCCTCCCTCTGTGAGTATGTATCTGAGGAACCCACTTTTACACTGGTAACAACCAGTTACAGCTATTAACGGCGGTGTCCCTCGCTGGTTATGGTGACCTAACCGCTAGCATCGGCGTATGGGCCAGCTCAGTAATCACGTCGTCGGTACTGGCGACCCGACCAAAGCGACACCTGAAGTGACGAAGAAACCACTCGTGATCTTCCTGCAGCGTGTCGCTACAGGCATCCTCCACGGCGACACAATGGTACCCCAGGTCCGCGGCGACATGAACAGTGTTTCCCACGCAACCGCTGGTAGCCACGCCAGTGAACAGCAGGTGTTGAATTCCGTAGCAGCGCAAGTGGAAATCCAAGGCGGAGGAGGCAAAGGCCCCCGAAGTACTCTTGTGGATGACAGTTTCTCCCTCTACCGGTTGAATCTCCTCCAGGATGTTCGCCTCCAGGGTCCCAACGCGCCCATTGTTCGCCTGGAAAAGCGCCTTCCTATAAAACGGGACATCGGAGAAGTCAGAAGTCTGGGAGCCCTGAGTAAGATATACTACTTTTAGCTTGTTCTCCCTGAAGAAAGCCAGCAGCTTTTGAAGGTTAGGTATCACCTTCTGCTCTATCCGGTCGAATCGCCAGGCAATATAGTCAGCATGGCCAGCTTCAGTGAACCTCTTACCCATGCCTGTGGTCCGGCAAGCGCTATAATACAGCATGTCCACGATAATCAAGGCCGTCTTGACCGGCTGCAGCTTCACTGCATCCAGATCACTGCGAGCTGCCTGCTCCATTTGTGCCAGGTCAAACTCTTCCAACATCACCGTTACCTCCTTCGACTCCGCGTTTCCCAGCCAGAGGGTGATTGTGGCTCAAGGGTATAGATTAAGAAGGTCCCCTGTCAACGGGCCGAGATTGCTGCACCTGCTAATGGGTGTGAAGACAGGGGCCCAACTTAAAGGGATGCTAACAGATACTAGGGCACACCGTGAGCTGGATTACCAACACGAACTTCGGACCGGGGAGCGCGGGGTCAAATTCCTCCGGGGCGCGCTTTTTCTCTGCTTCTCCTAATCACATAGTTTTCAATATCCCACAGCTTTAGCCGCCCAGCCGTATAGTTCACTTCCAAAAGGCGCGATAGGCAACGCCTCCGATGAATATGAGCTTAATCTGCACTAAAGACGTATACGTACCGGGGGTTCTAGTGTGGTGAAGACAGTCGGTTTTTTAGCTTTACAGTCGTTTAAAATAGAATTAGACTCGGTTTTTCTCGGTTGGCTACCGATTAAAATGATGCTTAGTTCTAATGAGACATGTCTGAGATGAGGAGGAAGGCATGAAATACGACTTTATTATAATCGGAGCCGGCTCCGCTGGCTGTGTGTTAGCTGCCCGCCTTTCAGATGACCCCAGGCGCTCCATACTGCTACTAGAAGCAGGGCCCGACTATCCAGACCTGGAGCACCTGCCCGATGATTTGAGGTACGGGTATTCCATTAACAGGGCTAACGCAGAGGGTGCACCTCACAACTGGTCATTCATAGGTACAGCCACTCCCCAGCAGACCCAGCCAATGCATGTTCCACGGGGCAAGGTGGTAGGCGGTTCCAGCGCCATCAACGGCCAGTACTTTCTACGAGGCGTCCCCGAAGACTTTGATAACTGGGCCGCGTGGGGCAACGACGAGTGGGCCTTTCTCAAGGTGCTTCATTACTTCAGAGAACTGGAAACAGATATGGACATACACGACGACTTTCACGGCTCCGACGGCCCCATCCCTATTCGTCGCCACAAGCGAGAGACGTGGCTGCCCTTCCAGGCTGCCTTCTACGAAGCCTGTGTGGATGCGGGATTCCCCGAATACCCGGATATGAACAACCCTGAAGCCACCGGGGTAGGCCCCATTCCCCTGAACAACAGGGATGGTGTACGCATGAGCACCGCACTAACCCACATTAACCCCAACCGCCACAGGCTCAATCTGACCATCAGGGCCAACGTACTAGCCAGGCGTATCTTGTTCGATGGTAAACAGGCGACAGGTGTGGACGTAGAGAGCGGAAGTGAGACGTTTATAGTAGAGGGAGAGCAGATCATACTATGCGGTGGGGCCATAGCCTCGCCACAGCTTTTAATGCTTTCAGGTGTAGGGCCAGCGGATGCCCTAACAAGGTTAGGGATCAAGGTAGTGCATGACTTACCCGGAGTAGGCCAGAATTTAAGGGATCACGTATCAGCAGATATACAGTTAAGGGCCAAAGAGGGATTCAACCAAGACCCCAATGACCCAAGAATTCAGAGCTTCCTTCGTTACACCGCTGCAGGCTCCACCGACCGTGACGACATGCAGATCATGCCTAACTCTTTCTCTCCCCCAGCAGCCGATGACCCTCTTAACAGACATGGTATGCACATTAACTGCATGTTGTCGCTGGCCGCTGGATCCGGGGAGCTGAGGCTTACTTCCACTGATCCACACGTGCAACCACACCTCAACTACCGATATCTTGAGAACCCATGGGACCGACAGAGGCTCCGTGATGGGATACGTCTTTGCCTTCGACTGCTTGAGCACAAGGCATTCGGGGACATCGTAGGGGAGCGAATCTCTCCTACTAACGGAGATCTTTCCTCTGACGAAGCTCTAGATGCCTGGCTGCTCCAGAACGTGAGGACACCCGACCACATCTCGGGCACTTGTAAGATGGGCCCAGTATCGGATTACATGGCAGTGGTTGACCAGCACTGTGGGGTGCATGGACTACAAGGGCTCAGTGTGGTGGATGCAGCGGTAATGCCCGATATCGTTCGCGCTAATACCAACGCAACAACTATAATGATTGCTGAGCGCTTCGCCGACTCGATCAAGTGATAGCAGTTGATTCTGTCAGTTGGTATTGGCTACTCAAGAGACGCGTGTCCCTCGCTTTGCTTACAAACTTATCGGCATGAGAGATTATAGGACGAAAGGGCAAGACGTTGACGATTAAACTCCTTAATAGCAAAGCTGCCGCGAGAAAGGAGGCCAGCCCATCGCGCGATACACAGCTCGAACTTGGGCCTAACGTTCTACATGCTGCCGGTGAGCTTGGGAATTATATCCCTCAGGCGTTTAACGGGGAACAGGCATACCTGCGACCTTTAGCTGGATACGGGCTAGAGATTCGCGAGTGGTCATAAATAGGGTCTTCCAGTCTTCGCCACCCCAAGCGCAACTTGTCGTTTGCTGTGATCCAGTAAGAATCGTCCCCAGGTGATTGCCCAAGGGGTCTATGATCCACACTCCTCCAGGCCCCGTAGCGTACACGTTGCCCTCGCTATCCACAGTCATGCCATCGGAAATCCCAGGCCGCTCTCCCTTCATATTGCAGAAGACCCTGTCGGTAGCTAAAGCCAGTGTCCCGTTGTGCTGAACATCGAAGGCCCTTATATGCATTCTGCGAGAGTCAGCTATGTAGAGGATACTCTCGTCAGGAGAAAACTCTATACCATTGGGCAAGACGAAGTCCCGAACCAGCAAAGTGATGGTGCCCAGGTCTGGGGAGACACGATACACTCCTGAGAAGTCAAGGTCCATGAGCAGGTCTGGCCCTCCCCCATCATTGAAATATATGCTCCCGTCGGACTTTACTGCTACGTCATTAGGGCGGTTCAAACGCCAGCCCCGGTAGTTGTTCGCCACAACTGTAATACTTCCGTCAGACTCGATGCGCGTCATACGAGGCCTCCCAGAAGGGGGGTCGCCTTTTTGACCCAGGTTAGTTGTTCCTCTACCTTCGCAGACTATGAGCCTGCCCTGAGGGTCGCGGCAAAGTCCAATGGAGTAATTAGAGGGATCACGGAACACAGAGATGCCTTCCCTAGGTGCCCACTTCATAATCCGGTTATTGCGAACGTCACTAAAAAGGAGGTATCCACCCTCCCTATGCCATACCGGCCCTTCGCCTGTGCCAATACCACTACCCAGCTCCTCTATCTCCTGGTCCCGTGACACGATGCGTTCCAGCTCTGGAGACAACTGCTCAATAGGCACAGTAACCCTCCTTATACGCAAAATTCTTATGTCAACTTGCGCCGCCCAAGCTTGAGACCACCTCAAACAAAGGGGAATGTGAGTGTAAAGGGCACCCCACTTAGTGTCAACGGCTACTCCCTGCCACATCGACCCCACTCCTATTGCCCAAATAAACCACCTGACGAGGTAACATTTAAGTACCTGTACCCCAACAAGGCCATTAGCCACATCTGCAAAATTCCGGCTGGAGTCATCGTATTAAATCTTGTCCGATACGCCACACACCCACACTTCAGTTACCCACAGATCATATATGAGATCCCCTTGAGGCCAGCCTTAGTCCATGATATAATTCCCCCAAAATTTATATGCGGATTCAGTAAACGCGTCTGTCACACGAAGGGAGGTGAAGGGCATGGCGAATAACGACATAGCCTTGATGGCGCACCTGTTGCGACGCGCCGGCTTCGGGACCACCCAGGATGAGCTTGAGACCTACTGTGCTAAGGGATATGAGACCACCGTAGAGGATCTGCTCTACCCCCAGGATAAGCTTGGCGTCGAAAAGGACTTGCTGTTGCGATATCTACCCGAGTATTGCGATTGCGCGGGCTTGGAGATCAGCCAGCAGTACTGGGTGACCCGCATGATTATGACCAAGTGTCCCCTGGAGGAGAAGATCGCCCTCTTCTGGCACGGAGTCCTGTGCTCAAGTGATGCCAAGGTAGATTACCCCACTATGATGAGCATCCAGGTAGACATGTTTCGCCAGCACGGCCTGGGCAGCTTCCGCGATCTGCTGGTAGAAGTGTCTAGAAACCCCACGATGGTCTACTTCCTAGACAATAGCGAGAGCCACAAAAACGCTATCAACGAGAACTACGGTCGGGAGCTTTTGGAGCTCTTCTCCATGGGCGTGGGCATGGATGGCCACCCCAACTACACCGAGGATGACGTTAAGGCCTGCTCCCGTGCCTTCACCGGCTGGAACATAGCCCCCGCTCCACCTGTATTCCCCTTTGGACGCACACCCTGGGAGTTCCTGTACAACTACTCGGACCACGACGAAGGGCAGAAAACCCTCTTAGGAGAAACGGGACGCTGGAACGGTGAGGACGCGATCGATATCATCGTTCGGCAGCCGGCCACCGCCCGGTTCATCTGCCGCCACCTGTACAACTTCTTCGTGGCCGATGAGCCCCAGGTTCCAGCATGGCAGGACACACCACCACGGGACCTCGAGGCTATCAGCACCCTGGAGAAGGCCTTCGTGGAGAGTGACTACGATATCCGTTCGGTATTGCGGGTGCTGTTCAACTCCGACTTCTTCAAAGAGGCCCGTTTCGCCAAGGTCAAGAGCCCTGCAGAGGTGGTGGCGGGCACCATGCGGCTCGTAAACTCCTTTACAGAGATCATGCCCGGCATGTTCCCAATGTCACAGGAGTGTACTTACATGGGCCAGGACCTGCTCCAACCTCCCAGCGTGGAGGGATGGCACACAGGCAGGGAGTGGATCGATAGCGGCACTCTGGTGGAGCGCATCAACTTCGTTGCTGACCAGGTGGGCAATACCGACTTACCCGGTGTGAAGGCTATCGTCGATCGCCTTGCTGCCCAGGGCGCCATGTCTCCCCAGCAGTTCGTGGAGAGCTGCCTTGACCTGATGGGCTGCGTGGAGGTCACCGAGAAGACCCGCGACCAGCTCATCTCCCACGCCACCCGGGCTGGCGAGCTGCGAGGGGATAGCGGAGAGCACAAAGAGCACTTCGCCTCCCAGGTGGGGGAGATGCTCCAGCTCATCGTGTCCACCGGCGAGTACCAGTTCGGATAAGCTAAAAGGAGGCACTTCCATGGCATCCTCAAAGGACCCCGTCCTGGCGGTTATCTCCCTGGCGGGGGGTAACGATTTCATGAACACCATCATCCCCTACAACAATCCCTTGTATAGGGACTACCGCCCCAACCTGGGCATCCCCGAAGAGGAGATTCTGCCCATCGATGACCAGGTGGCCTTCAACCCCAACCTGGAGCCCCTCAAGGAGCTCTACGATCAGGGTAAGGTGGCCATCATCCTGGGGGTGGGCTATCCCAACCCCAACCGCTCTCACTTCCGCTCCATGGACATATGGCAGACCTCGGAGCCCGACAAGGTAGGCACCGAGGGCTGGCTGGGCCGGGCCATTAGGGAGCTGGACCCCAACAAGGAGAATGTGCTCACGGGGGTCAACTTCGGCCGGGGCCTGCCCAGGGCCATGGCAGCACCGGGGGTACCCGTGGCCTCGGTGGGTAACCTGGCCACCTACGGCGTTCTCACCGGCATCGCCGGTGAGGAGCAGCGGGCCGAGGCCCTGGAGGTCTTCTCCCGTATGTATGCCCCCGCCATCGGCACAGGCCCGGTGATAGACTACCTGTGGCAGACGGGGATGGATGCCCTCAAGGGCGCCGATATCCTGAAGACGGCCCCTGAGAAGTATACCTCCAATATAGAGTATGGCCCCGATGTGGTATCCCAGGGGCTCAAGGGCATGGCGCAGGTGCACACCGCCGACCTGGGCTCCCGTATCCTCTTCACCACCTCTCCCAACAACGCCTTCGACACCCACGCCAACCAGGCCCCCATCCACACCATGCTGTGGCGTAACCTCTCCAGGGCCATCGCCGACTTCTACCAGGACCTGAAGGAGCACGACCACAACCAGGAGGTGACCCTCCTCATGTTCAGCGAGTTCGGGCGCCGGGCCAGGGACAACGGCACGGGCACCGACCACGGCACGGGGGGTGTGGCCTTCGTCATCGGCGACCGGGTCAAGGGGGGACTGTACGGTGAGTACCCCTCTCTGGAGCAGGACAAGCTGGAGGACGAGGGGGACCTGCTCCACAACGTAGATTTCCGCAGCATGTACTCCACCATTCTGGAGAGGGGGCTGGGTCTGGACCCAGTGCCCATCGTGGGGGGTAACTTCGAGCAGTTGGACTTTCTGTAGGAGTACCGACGTAACGAGCTTGAACAGCGGGAGTCCCAGACCTATGGTGGGACTCCCGTCTCTTTGGAGCTGCCCTTACCAGGGCGCCTAAATAGGAAGGTAGGGAGGTGAAGATGGCCGCCGTATTCTTTGGTGTAACCACAAGAATCTACAATTACAGCCATACCATGGGCCGAAACGAGTCTAATGGAACCGGGTTCAGGTTGCCTGTGGACATGGCCCTGGGTGATGGAGGGAAGGTCTACGTCCTTAACAGAGGCACAGAGTACCGCTCGGACTCGGTGCGAGTGACCATGTTGAACATGGACGAGGATTACCTGGGCGAGTTCGGTCGCCAAGGCCGTGGCAAAGGGCAATTCATCTGGCCCTCTTCCATATCCCTGGATAGCGGCGGGAATGTGTATGTCAGCGACGAGTACCTGCACCGAATCTCGG
Organism: Dehalococcoidia bacterium; assembly: GCA_965248115.1. Taxonomy (GTDB): domain Bacteria; phylum Chloroflexota; class Dehalococcoidia; order Lucifugimonadales; family CBDFII01; genus CBDFII01. The sequence goes on along the minus strand of CBDFII010000003.1, from coordinate 221,276 downwards.
TTTTCAACGGCCAGGGTGAGTTTCTTGATAGCTGGGGCTCAGAGGGTAGCGGCGATGGAGAGTTGAACAGGCCCTCAGGATTCGCCTTTGACAAGGAGGACAATCTTTACGTGGTGGATAGCGCCAACAACCGGGTGCAGGTGTTCACCAAGGAGGGCAAGCTCCTTGCCAAGTGGGGCAAGGAGGGAAACGGTGAAGGAGAGTTTAACCTGCCCTGGGGAATAACTGTAGACGGGAAGGGCGATGTGTGGGTAGTTGACTGGCGCAACGACCGGGTCCAGAAGTTCACTCCTGACGGCACCTTCCTGGCCAGCTTCGGCTCTTCTGGCGATGGGATAGGGCAGTTTAACCGCCCCACGGATATTGCCGTTGACAAGGATGGGGATTTCTACGTTGTCGACTGCGGCAACAACAGGGTCGAGGCCTTTACCCCTGAAGGCCGTTTTATCACGGCCTTCACCGGCGATGCTGGTCTCTCCAGGTGGGCAGAAGAGCAGTTAAAGGTAAACCCCGACCAGACAAGACAGCAGGCCCTGGTTCAGGACAAGGGACCTTGGCAGCGCTTCTGGCACCCTATTGCCATCGAAATCGATGATGAGCAACGAATCTATGTGGTCGATTGCAAACGCTGCCGCCTTCAGGTGTACCAAAAGACTTCCTAAGAGCAAGCCTCCCAGGTTGTGAAGACGAGCTCTTAGTTACATCTACGGTAAAGGGTGATGCGGTACTGAAGCGGCATCTCCCTTTTAATCTACGGTGTCTATAAAATCACCGCCTTCTCTCTGAGGGATGGCCACCCTGAGCCGAAAGCTACCGGCTTGAGAGCAGACACCCAACACCATTGTGCCAACCATGTCTTCGGCTCACTTGCCCCCACGCCATCTGGTCATCCACCAGTTACACCAGCGAAGGAAGAAGGTGTGTAGCTAATCTATCGAATGTGTACAAACCTTGCCATCCAGAAATGCAACAACTAGAATAAAGTTGGTTATTGACATTCTTACCAAAGAACGCTCTGTTGAAAGGTGGTAAGAGTATGGCTGACAGGGATATAGCTTTGATGGCTCACCTAATGCGCCGTGCTGGTTTTGGGGCAACAAGGGAGGAGCTAGAGAAGCGCGTGGTCAAGGGGTACGAGGCAACAGTGGAGGAGCTGCTGAATATCGAGGATGCTCCAGGAGCAGACGAGTATATTCTCCTGAGGTATCAGCCTGGCGCAGGCCCCCTTGGAACCGGAGGAGTCCCACCCATGGGTAACGTTAGCTGGATGTACCACATGCTCAATAGTGGGCGTCCTCTGGAAGAGAAGATGGTTCTCTTCTGGCATCAAATATTTGCTACAGGAAACGGCAAAGTGGACAACTATGACCAGATGCTCGCCCAGATCGCCATGTTTCGCCGTCATGGCATGGGCAACTTCAGAGACCTTATCATCGAGCTGGCCAGGAACCCCGCCATGATCTTCTGGCTGGACAACAACGAGAACCACAAACATGCAGTCAACGAGAACTGGGGGCGCGAATTGCTGGAGCTCTTCTCCATGGGCGTCGGCAACTACACCGAGGATGATGTAAGAGAGGTGTCCCGCGCCTTCACAGGCTGGACTATCGCTGCCAAGATACCGAGGGGTGTCTACACCCGCTTCCCCTGGACCTTTGAGTACAAGGCTGAGAACCACGACGGCGGCGAGAAGAGCTTTTTAGGGCACGACGGCCGTTTCAACGGTGAGGATACTATCGACATCATTATCCAGCAACCCGCCTGTGCACGCTTCATCGCACGCCACCTCTATAACTTCTTCGTGGCCGACGAGCCCCAGGTACCTAGCTGGTCCATCGAATTTCCCAGGGACCCGGAGGCCGTAAACACTCTGGCGACAGCCATTACCAAGTTCGAGGGGGAGATGCGAGCCGTCCTACGCACCCTGTTCAACTCCGACTTCTTCAAGGAGGCCAGTTTTGCCAAGGTGAAGAGCCCTGCTGAGGTGGTGGCGGGTACCTTCAAGCTTGTGGGTGCAAATAACTTCCCCAGGCCCCGGTTTGGGGAAGAGGTGTCCATGCAGCCTAAATATATGGGCCAGGACCTTCTCAATCCGCCCAGTGTAGAAGGCTGGCACACGGGTCAGGAGTGGATTAACAGCGGCTCGTTGATGAGCCGCATCAACTTCGTTGCCGACTTGGTGGCTGATACCTCCCTCCCAGGCATCCGATCTATCATCAATCGTCTCAGGGCCCAGGGCGACCTCTCCCCCGAGGAGCTGGTCGATGGCTGTTTGGACCTGATGGGGCCGTTGGAGGTGGAGTCCAAGACCCGCCTTCACTTAATTGAGCAGGCTCAAGAGCGTGGGATGGTGCAGTGGGGCACTGAAGAGGAAGACGCCTCCACCCTAAGGGTTGCCGAGATGCTGCAGCTTATCGTTGCCACCAGAGAATACCAGTTCGGTTAAAAACAGGCCCTTCCGCCCAGTGTAGCGGTACGGGAAGCGTTCATCGGCAACATCGGTTAGCAATAGTATCTGAGATACTCCCCAAAATCCCCTTATCCCAAAAAGGACGATAGTCCCGATTATGTCTTCAGACTCCCAGAAAAGGTCAGACCAACGCCTGCGGTAGACTATAATTATCCATAAAACGCTGCATACTATTTAACTAAAAGGAAGCACAAGATGCTCACGACCGTAGCAGCTGGGCGAGTATACAACTATAGCCACGTAGTGGGGCGTACTGCGTCTTTCGGCACCGGATTTCAGGGGCCAGCCGCCCTAGCCATAGGCCGAGATAATGTGGTGTACGTGGCCAGCCGCGCCGGCGAAGATAACTTTGGCTCGCGAGTTAGTAAGGTCATCATTGGAGGCCCTGGAGAAGAAGAGGTCCTATGCGAGTTCGGTCGCTTTGGAGATATGGATGAACAGACGATGTGGCCCACGTCGGTGGCCCTGGACAGGAAGTGGAACGTATACGTCGCCGACGAGTGGCTTCACCGCATCTCTATCTTCGATGAGGATGGTAATTTCCTGGACAAATGGGGTATACCGGGTGCTGGGAAAGGCGAACTAAATCGACCTTCTGGTTTGACTTTCGACCGAGAGGAAAATCTATACATCGTGGATAGCTGGAACAATCGCGTCCAGAAATTCACCAAAGATGGCACCTTGCTGAGCATGTTCGGTGAAGAGGGGAGAGGCGAAGGCCAATTCAACATGCCTTGGGGCATCACCAGCGACAACCAGGGCGACATATATGTAGCCGACTGGAAGAACCACCGCGTGCAGAAGTTCTCCCCCGATGGCACTTTCCTGGCTGCCTTTGGCACTTTCGGCGCAGGAGTAGGACAGCTAAACCATCCGACCGATGTCGCCGTTGACGGTGATGGGGATGTGTACGTAGCTGACTGGGCCAACAGCCGGGTGCAGATCTTTGCACCCGACGGAGATGTAATCACCTCGCTCATAGGGGATGCCCAGGATGTGTCCAAATGGGGCCAGTGGAGTCTTGAGGCCAATCCGGACTATAGGAAGGCCAGACGCAGGGTCAAAAGCCTGGAACCTGAATGGCGTTTCTGCTATCCCGTGGCGGTGGCCTTTGACCAAGCTAAGAGTCTCATACTAGTAGGTGACACTCAGCGTTCCCGAGTCCAAATATATATAAAAGATAAGGACTACGTGGACCCCCAGTTTAACCTATAGGTACACAGGAACGGCATTGTCGGCGCTGTGGCCCTCCCCACACACGTCGAATTCATGAGCGAGGAGGCGGCTCAGCCATTCTATGGAAAATTATCTGAGACGGGCTATGGAACGGGTTGGAGGCGGGCTCCTAGCAGGTTCGTTTGCCGGGTTTATAGTGACAGGCATAGGGGGCCGGATTGTGATGCGGATCATTGCTGTGGTTGACCCCAACACCGATATCGAATTTACGGGACGTACCATTTTCCTTCTCATTGCCGGAGGTACCTTGGGGGCTGTCTCTGGAGCAACCGGGGGCCTCCTATACCTTGCAGTGAGACGCTTTCTACCGGGCGTTTGGATTTGGAAGGGGCTAGCCTTCGGGGTCATCTGGCTCCTTATCACAGGGGGCATCTTCTTCTCGATTGGCCAGGCTGAGGAATTCTCCGATTTTGACCCGCCGCTCCTTGGCATAAGCCTTTTCGCTGCCTTGTTCATTATCTATGGCCTCATTGTGGCAGCGATTGTAGAACGGTTCAATATGTACTCATCCAGCCCCTCTGATCGCTGGGTAACGACGGTCACTGGCTATGTTGCCCTGGTAATCGTGAGCGTGGGCGGCCTCTTTCTAAACATTACAGCAATCAGCAATATCCTGGAGGCGGCTGAGTGACAGAATGAGGGGGCAGCCCTCATCCCACGCCGGCAACGGTGGCCAGAATCTCTTTTGTATGAGCGCCGCAAGCGGAGGGAGGCACCACGGGCATCTCTGCCCAATTCCCACGCCATGGGGCGCGCACGTACCAATGGCCATCGCTTCCCTGAGAGAACAGCCCCAAGGAAGATACTTGGGGATGCTGCTGCAGCTCATCATAGTGCATCGACTCTACCGCTACACAACCATTTTCATCGAAAATAGCGGTCACTTCCTTGGCTGGTCTTCTCTGGAAATACTTCTCCCAGATTGCCCACACCTCAATGGTGTACCGTCCGGCACCTACCGTGTCTCGACCCGCGTTGGAGAACCGCTCATCCCCGGCGACATCGTCGGTCATGCCCAGGGCACCCAAGATTAGAGAGAATTGCTCTTGGTTACATTTGTTTAGATTAAAGTGGATAGGCCGGTCCTTGGTACGGTACCCACGCCACGGGCCATTGACACTGTTGTTGCAATATATTTCACCTTCCCAGGAATCGGGATTGCTTATGGCTGCCCATTGGGCCGTCCTCAAACACATCATAGTCCCCAGCATACTGACAGCCACCCGCTGTCCCTTCCCTGTACGCAATCGGTAGTAGAGGGCTGCCAATATCCCGATGCACGCCATCACCCCCGTGTCCAGGCCCACGATGTCAGCCCCAGTCCTTTGCGGAGGATCACCCAGGGCACCGAGGAGTTTCCAGTATTCGCTCCATCCCTGGATGGTTAACTCAGTTGCGGGCAGGGATACCATGGGCCCTTTTTCGCCAAATGGGCTAAGAGAACAATAGATAATGTCCCGACGTTGCTGCACCAAGCTCTCATAATCAAGGCTGCGCCCTTCAGCAACTCCCGGCCCCCAATCCTCGACGATGATGTCGCATGTCGAAGCCAGAGCGCAAAAAGCACGACGATCTGACTCGGTATCCAAGTCCAAGACAATACTTTGCTTGTTTCGGTTGAGCATGGCAAAGGCGGCACTGTCCCCGGAGACGGTGGACGGAGCGAATCCACGGGCGTAGTCACCACCGGGAGACTCCACCTTGATGACTTCTGCTCCCCCTTCTGCCAAAAGAAGGGCGGTAAAGGGTCCTGAATAACCCTGGGAGGCGTCCACCACCCGTAACCCTTCTAAGGGTCTACCGGGTTGCCCTGAATCGACTGAGCTGATCTTGGGCTTCGCCTTTTCACATCCAAAGCCTTGGGCCAACACTCGCTGAGTGTCCTGGCCAGGAGCAGGTGCACGGTCGATGCCAGCAGGTGTCTCGCTGAAGACCCAGGGAACCCCACCCACGAAAAGGCGTCCCTGGTGCAGAACCTCTATGGAAGTCATGAACTCGTTTTCTGCCACCTGGGGATGATAGCGTAGCCCTTCGAAGTCGTGGAGGTAACTGTAGGGTACGCCAGATTGTTCAAGCCTGAGGGCCCACCACCTGGCTGGAGACTTGGCAAAGGTAGTTTCCAGATCGGCCACCAGGTCATGCCTGTTTTGTACCCGCAGCCGATTGGAGGTATACCGGACATCGTCTGCCAGGTCAGGACGCTCCACGGCATTGCAGAACCCTTTCCATTGGACCTCACTCTCGACCCCTAGAAGGAGCCATATATCATCACGGCAACAAAAGGCCTGGTGGGGTACCGTGGTAGCGCAACCGCTACCCATAGGCTGTGGCGGTTTGCCAGTGGCGAGGTATTCGCCAATACGCGTCATCTGAAGAGCGATGGCACTTCCGAAATGGCTTGCTGTTACTCTTTGGGGCTGCCCCGACCGCTCGCGGGCGATGAGCCCCAAAATAACAGTTGCCGCAAAGAAACAGGAACTATTAAAGTCAAGATGCGGATAACGAAGAATCTCAAGCTCTTCGCCGGGCATACCGTTGATGCTGGCGAACCCACTAAACATCTGCACCTGTAGATCAAAAGCTGGCAGCGATTTCATTGGTCCCTCTTCGCCCCAGGCCGGAGAGGAAGCAGAGATAATGTCTGGATTTAATTTTTTCATCCCATCGTAGCTAAGGCCGAGGCGATCCACTACTCCAGGCCTCAGATTATCCATGACCACATCTGCTTGGGAGATAAGCATCCGGACGGCATCTTGTGTCCCCGCGTCTTTGAGATCGAGAACAGCAGCCAGCTTGTTAAGATTACCGATGGTATAGGTGGTGGAGAGTTTTCTCTGAAGCGGAGGCTGGTACAGGTGGCGGTCTCCTGCGGGGGACTCCACTTTGATAACGTTGGCTCCCAGATAGCCCAAGAGGGTGGCTGCCCAAGGGCCAACGGCTGCAGTTCCTACATCTAGGACGTTAACACCCTCAAGAGGTCCAGGCATACTCAGCCTGCTTTCCTAGCGGAAGTATGGGATCACATCTCGTGCAACGATCTCCATCTGCCGAGGCACGAGATTCGAATCCCCCGACAGGTTGCATACGAAATGACGGGCACCAGCCTCGACAAAGGGCTCCAACTGTCGGATCACGTCCTGAGTGGTTCCCACGAATCCATATCTCATAAGCCGGGCATGGAGTTCGTCTGAAACATGCCCTCTTTTCCCCGCCTCTTCGGCGCTACCCTCTTCATCATTGATTATCCATACGTTGTCCACGCCGACGGTGATCTCCGATATATCACGCCCATATTCCTCGGCGTACTTTTTGAGAAACGCCATGCTTTCCCTGAATTGCTCCAGGCTAATATTGTAGGGAAACCATGCTTGTCCATATTTAGCAGCGCGCCGAACCGCTGCGGTACGACTTTTGGGCTTCCCGGTCACCTTGTGCCGCGCATCTGGATTCCATAGGCGGCCACCTACCCACACAGGGGGATGAGGTTGCTGGACCGGTTTTGGTTCCATTGTAATGTCGGCGTATTTATAGAAGTCTCCGTTAAAGTTGCTTACCTCTTCTGTCCATAAGTTGTTCATTATCTCTATGTACTCGTTGGTGCGCCTTCCTCGTTCCTCAAGGGGGATTCCGAAGGCCTCGAACTGCTTCTCGAACTCGCCACCTGCTCCCACACCCACGATAGCCCGTCCACCAGACAGGACGTCAAGTGTAGCAACGCTTTGGGCTAGGCGCACCGGATGAAAGAGAGGGAGCACAGCCACACAGGAACCCAGCTTCAGGCGCTTTGTAGCTGCCGAGGCATGGGCCAGAGCGACAAAAGGCTCGTAATAGGGGTGTCGGTTTGTTGGACCATCTCCGATCCAGATGGTCTCGAATCCCAACCGCTCAAGGGTTTGTGCAAAATCGGTAATGCTAAGCACATCAGCAACTCCATAGTAAACACCGAAGGTAACCGGCGCATCGTTCATTATGACTTACTTAGTCCTTTGGGGTATCCTAGAATCTCCAGCCATAAAAGTAAACACAGACCTATCTGAGTATTGCTGGTTAGTCCGCTATATGCGGCACTCTTGTATTTATGGTACGGGAGTTTCCAAGAAGCTGAGAACCTTTTCGACCAACTCCTTGGCCGCAGCAAAGTTATACCGCGAATCTCCCCCCTCGATAATAGCCACGCTACTCCGAGGGATGAGCCCCTGAATCTCCTGGTACAGTTGTGTGTAAGGGTTAATACTTTCACCAGTTTCACTGACTACCAAGGTCGGGGCTTGAATAAGAGGCAGCCGAGCCTTAGGATCGTAGCTAAACACAGCCATACCCATCTCTTTCCACTGCCGCCCGGCTTTGAGCGCGTCCAACGTGTAGCCAGCCACTACCGCCAGGTCGCTTTGAGAGGCCTCCTTCCCCCCCCCTACCACTGCTTTAGGCAGAGCCCACTGCCAAACTCTGGTAAAATGGGAGCCGTCCGCCTCTTCCGTCTCCAAAGTCCGCCCCTTTACCTGCTTCAGACGTGCCAGTCGTGCCTCGGTGCTAGGAAAAAAAGGCAACCCATCGAGAACCAATCTGCGGACCCGCTCAGGCCACCTCGCCGCCAGCTCCACGGCTATGGAAGCCCCTGTATGCTCGCCCATAACATCCACTGTAGCGATTCCTAACGAGTCAAGGAAATGGGCCACACTGTCCGCATAATCTTCCATCTGGTATGGCCGGGGAGGCGGGGCCGAGTTCCCGTAGCCGGGCGTGTCCATAGCTATCACCCGATGATTCTTGCCCAAGAGTGGCATTATGCTGGCGTAGGCGGCCGAGGATCTGGGACTCTCGTGGATGAGAAGTAAGGGTTCACCTGAGCCCTCGGTAGCATAGTGCACCTGCCCCTCCGAGGTGTCTGCATAGGCTCGCTTCATTAGAAAAGAACCCCTTCTCTTGGAGTAGTCACTGGGTCTATGTTAGCAAACTTAGCAGCCTAAGACCTCGGTGTCAACTTGACCAGTGAGGTGTGATAGGAGCACTGGCAAGAGAACATGAGAAAACACCCCTCAGGTATGCTTCCTCTCTTAAAAACTCTTAAAAGGGATTGACACCCCATAGAAGGTATGATAGCGTTACTGGTAAGTAAAAGCAGTGAAGGAGACGAATAGGCAGGGGCAGGCGTTTAGCGAGTCTGGTACGGTGTGAGCAGATACGTCGATCCTGGCTGAAAATCCCTCCAGAGTTGCCGGCTGAAGTCTCTCCGATCAGTGTAGAGGATAGTAAGCCAGGTCGGGCTCGTCGCCCGTTATCAACGACGGGGCATGTTCGTGCCCTGCTTGAGAGGTCTTCCTAAGTCAGGGAAGGCAAATAGGGTGGTACCGCGGGAACAGAAAGTCCCGTCCCTAAGGACGGGGCTTATTTTTATGTTCGGCGCTAGCCCCCCAGGCAGGGTGAGTAGCTAAACCGGGGAGGTTATCATGTTACTTACAGGCGCGGAGATCATCTGTGAGAGTCTACTTAGGGAAGGGGTTGAGGTGGTTTTTGGCCATCCTGGCGGTGCGGTGCTGCCCCTATATGATGCCTTTTACAAGTACAAGCAAATACGCCACATCTTGGTTCGCCACGAGCAGTGCGCCGCCCACGGCGCCGACGGCTACGCCCGGGCCAGCGGTAAAGTGGGAGTTTGCGTGGCCACCTCGGGCCCAGGGGCCACTAACCTGGTCACCGGCATTATGGGCGCAAAGGCCGACTCAGTGCCTATGGTCGCTATCACCGGTCAGGTCCCCCGCGCGATGATGGGTAAAGAGGCCTTCCAAGAGTGCGATACCTGTGCTATCACCGCTACCTGTACCAAAAAGAACTACCTAGTAATGTCAGCCCAGGAGCTGGCTCCCACCCTTTACGAGGCTTTTAGACTAGCCCAGGAGGGACGCCCTGGCCCCGTGCTGGTGGATGTACCTAGAGATGTGCAGCAGGAAGAGGCCGAGTTCGACTACCTTGAGGTGCCCCAAGGCAGCCTCCACCAACCTTCATCAGAGACTCAGTCCAACCTCCTTAGGGCTGCCCAGCTCATCAACCAAGCAGAGCGACCTCTTATTATCGCAGGCCACGGCATTCTCGCCTCCCAAGCCTGGGACGAGCTTCGCTCCCTTGCAGAAGCCACAGGGATACCGGTTATCAACACTTTGTTAGGCTTGAGCTCCTTCCCCCGCAACCACCCTCTCAGCCTGGGGATGCTGGGGATGCACGGGATGTATTGGGCCAACATAGCCGTGGAACAGGCAGACTTGATTGTGGGTCTGGGATTGCGCTTTGATGATAGGATCACAGGCAGACCGGGCTCCTTCGCCCCTAAAGCCAAGGTCATCCATCTAGACATCGAGGCCTCGCAAATTGGGCGTAACGTCCCGGTGGATGTCCCTTTGGTGGGCGACTCCAAACCGGTTCTTAAGGCCCTAGTACCCCTGGTCAAATACATTGAGAGACCAGCCTGGGTCAATGAGATTGAGAAGCTCCAGCAGGACCACCCCTCTCTTCGGATTCCTGAAGGTAATAGATTGCTGGCCCAGCACGTCCTCCAGGACTTGAACCAGCTTTTACAAGAAGAGGGCGACAACCTGGTGGTTACAGGAGTAGGCCAGCATCAGATGTGGGCTGCCCAGTTCCTCTTTTTCAACCAGCCTAACTGCTTCATCTCCTCGGGGGGCCTTGGAGTCATGGGATACGAAGTGCCCGCTGCCATGGGGGCCTCGGTAGCCAGGCCCGGTGGCACTGTTTGGAGCGTGGCTGGAGATGGTGGCTTCCAGATGACGTTGCAAGAGATGGCCACCATTGTGGAGGAGAAGCTGCCAGTCAAGATCGCCTTGTTCAACAACGGCTCTCTGGGGATGATACGTCAATGGCAGGAGCTCTTCTACCAGGAGCATTACATGGCTGTGCCTATTCCTGGCCCAGACTTCGTCAAACTGGCCGAAGCCTTCGGAATATCGGCCCTCCGGGTCACACAGCCAGACAGGGTGTTGCCTGCTCTTCGGGAGGCACAGCACCACGAGGGACCTTTTTTGATTGATTTCATCCTGGAGCCTCAGGAGAATGTCTATCCCATGGTTCCGACCGGCGCCTCCTTGAGGGACACGGTAGAGGATCCCAGATTCGCCCCTTCCAAAGCCTAGGGGCCCCTTATTTAGCGTCTTCTCTGGCTGGGGAGAAGCGGGTGTGGTACCCATCCACTAAGTACAAACTGAAGGCCCTCGTCCTTCCTGGGCAAATCGACAAGACGAACAACTCCTCATAAACCAGGGGTACTTGCAACCCATTCAGTAGGGAGCCGTCTCAGGTTACATAGTCGAAGTTTTAGCCAAAGAATATTTTATTTCTGAAATTATTCCCGAAAAAGTTCGCCTTTCCCCCCTTGACAACATATCCCCTCTAGCCAGTATTCTTAAACATGCTTGGGGTAGTTTTGGAGTTGTTTAGTTCCAGTTATGGTAAGTTAGTTAGAACCGCCTCTGAATGTTAACGGTTGTAATAAAATATAATTAGACTTAATCCAGAGATAGTAAGAGTTTGTGCCTCGGACTGCTAAGCAAGAGCAATAAAGGGGGTGATAGCTTCTACAGTACTGTGGCTGTAACAAAGGATGGGCCCCACGATCTAAGTTCTCACGAGTCCTTTTACCAGGCTGGTGTCCATCTAGTAAAACAGAAGTAGTTTCAGAAGTTTCTCTGACTTGGAGTTAGTAGTCCCTGACCCTATACGGTGAGAATGAGATCACGCAAATTGCTTAGTATATTTGAGCCGTAGGAATGATGAGAAGAGGTTTTGGCCCTGTTATATTAGTCCAATAGTAATACTGAGGCATCGTTAGACGCATGTAATTCTGCGGTAATAGTGACGCATGTAATTCTGCGGTAATAGTAAAGATGGGACAATCATTGAAGTGGGAGGTGTGTGTATCATGATGACCACGTCTATAAATCTATTGAGCGATGGAATTATCAAATTTGATGGTGGATGCATCTTCGGACAAGTCCCAAAGGTGAGCTGGGAAGAGAAAGTTCCCGCCGATCGAAAAAACCGTATTACCCTCGGCCTTAACTCCCTCCTCATCCAGATGGGTGACAAAAACATCCTGGTTAACACAGGGGTGGGATCTAAAGAGCTGGACCACGAGAAAGAAACCTTCGGCCTAATGCCTAGCAGACTGCTTAAAGGGCTCAAGAGCCTCGGCCTCACAGCCAAGGATATCGATATGGTGATCCTCTCAGACCTGCACTTCGACCACTGTGGAGGTTGCACCCGGCTCGACCGAACCGGCAGCCTGGAGGCAACCTTCCCAAAGGCTCGCTACTATGTGCAGGAGGATAGCTGGGAGGATGCTTGCAACCCCAATGAGCGGTACAGCCAAGTGTTTCGACCGGAAGACTTTCGCCCTCTGGAGGAGATGGACCTGCTAGAGCATCTCCATGGCGACACCGAGATTTTACCTGGCCTGTGGGTAAGAGTGGCCGACGGTCCTGCTAGGGGCCACCAGGTGGTGCTGATGAGCCACGGTGGCGAGCGAGTAGCCTTCCTAGGGGACCTGGTTCCCACCCCTTACCACCTAAACCTGGGGTACATCTCCGCATTCGACCAGTTCCCCGAGAACACCCTGGAAATGAAACGAGAGCTGCTACAGCAGGCTGAGCGGGAGGGCTGGCTCCTAGTTTTCTACCACGGCCACGGCCATCGGGCGGGCTACCTGGAACGCCGTAACGGAGTCGGCTATCTTCGGCCCATAGAATTGTAACTCACATCAAAGACAACTTCGACAGTGATGTGAACTTTCGGGTGAACGCCTACGCCTAATCATGGTGAAGGTAATCGCTTCGTCATGTAGGCAGTGAAGGATCAGGGGAAGAGACGGCTTTCTACCCTTGGCCTTGGTTGCGCGACGTTACCCTCCGTGCCTATTACTCTGGCGTAGAGTGTGCCGTCGTGTTGAAGCAGGATTGCCGGGGTGATCTGGTTGGTTAAAGCAGAATTCTCCTCGGTGTAAACCCGCAGATAGTTGTCCGTAAGGCCCACCCCAACTGTATGACCTTGCCTCACCCGAGGGCCCTCCCATAGCACTGGACGCACCGCGCCCACCTGGCTCTCGCGAAATAGAGCGGACTTTTGCTCGGCCAAAGCGAGCATCTCCGACATACGACCCCTCTTCTCCCGCTCTTCCACCTGAGGTCTCATGTGGGCAGCGCCTGTGCCTGGGCGCACTGAATAGGGGAATACATGCATCCCAGCGAGAGGCACCGCTCTACAAAACTCCAAACTCTCCTGGAACTGGGCCGGCCCCTCCCCAGGAAATCCGACGATCACGTCGGCAGTGATGGCCACCCCTGACACTTCAGTCTGGATGCGTTCCACCGAGTCAGCGTACTGGGCCGGAGTGTAGCGGCGATGCATCCTCTTGAGGATAGAGGTGCTACCGCTCTGTAAAGGCATGTGAAAGTGAGGACATAGCCGAGGATCGCTCCACAGTCTGAGGAGTCGGGAGGTAATCTCTTGGGGCTGAAGGGAGGAGATGCGTAAGCGTTGCAACCCACTGTTGGCGAGAATGAGCTCTATCAACTCCGCAAGGTCGATGCCCTCCAGGTCGAATCCGTAAGAGCCCAACTGGGTACCTGTGAGCACGATCTCCTTAAAACCCTCTTCCACCCTCCGGCTAGCCTGGCCCAAGAGCACCTCAGGAGGAATACTGCGCTCTCGCCCTCTTACCTTGGGCACGATACAGTAAGAGCAGACCTGGTTACATCCCTCCTGGATCTTCACCATACTTCGAGTGCGGCCGAAGGCACCGGGCCACGCTGGGGCCTCCTCCCCCACGGCACAGGTCACAATGGGGTCTCCCCGCGCAGCCAGCACCAGCTCCACCAAGCGGTCCTTCTGGCTGTTACCTGCGACAAGGTCAACAATCCCCTGCCCAGAGAGCTGTTGAGGGGCCCGTTGAGCGTAACATCCCGTCGCCACAAGGGTAGCCAGAGGATTCAGACGACGCGCTGCCCCCAGTGCTTGCCGTGCCTTCCGGTCGGCCTGATGGGTAACGGTACAGGTGTTCACGATGTAGATGTCGGCGGGTTCATCGGAGTTTACTACACTGTAACCCACCTGAGCGAATCGGCGGGCTAGGACCTCGCTGTCGGCCTGGTTGAGTTTGCAGCCGTGCGTCTCGATAGCCACCGTGCCCAGCACTCTGCCCTCGTTGTCGGTCGGCTTGTACATTTGGTCACTCCTCCTCAGCAGGCCACGCCAAGGGTACTCCTTACTGCTCACATTCATCTATCCATGAGAAGTAAAGACACGACCACTAAATCATCAGAGGTTCTGTATACTTGCTAGTATAAGAGGTTACTACATGTTTTCACAACGACCACTGACCCCTTCGGTACTCCCGAATTCGGAGGCTATCGCACCCAACTGGGGAACTTGATCATCTTAATTAAGGAGCTAAATGTGAGGCGGGTTAATACTCTCTGTTCTGTTTACCACTTAAGGTTCTTGGCGCTGAGGGTTCGCCCGCCAGACCATCCTCATCCAGGAGTAAAAGCTATAGGAGGGAATCATGCCCGAGGAAGACATTAGGTTTTACGGAGCAAACTGGTGTCCCGACTGCCATAGGGCCAAGCAGTTCCTGGGGGAACACCGTATAAAATACCAGTGGTTCGATGTGGAGCAGAGTAGCGAAGCCCTAGAGTATGTGCGCAAGATAAACAAGGGCAAGATGATTATACCCACTATCCTGTTTAAGGACGGCTCTACCCTGGTGGAACCAGACAATGCCCAACTGGCGGAAAAGCTAGGACTTCAAACCAAGGCAAAAAAGAGCTTCTGAGACAGGCTCAGAAGTCTCCTGCCAGGATTTTGGGTGGAGGCAGTCCTACGGTTAGCGATCACGACCACCCTGATAGAGTATGAAATACTGCAAAATAAGCCGTCATTCCCGCTTTCGCGGGAATCCAGAAAGATAGCATACTGGAGCTCTCAGCTTTATGAGACAGGCTCTTCTATGATCTGACAATCGTTGGAGGGGCCCCCGCTGGACTTACCGCCGGCATGTACGCCGCCCGCGAAGGGTTGGATGCCCTCCTTATCGAGCGGTCGGCTATAGGCGGACAGGCAGGAACAACGGAGTTCATCGAAAACTATCCGGGCTTCCCTCAGGGTGTCAAGGGGCAGGAACTAGCAGACCTTCTCGAGACCCACGGCACCAGGTTCGGGGTGGAGGTCTTGAAAGCGCAATCGGTCTCTCAAATAGGAAGCGAGGACCCCTATCGAATGGTGACTACCAACTCAGGGGACGAGTATTGTAGCAACGCCATAGTTCTGGCACCAGGCTCCAATTACCGCCGTCTCAACGTGCCAGGAGAGGATGACTTCATCGGTGCAGGAGTTCATTTTTGTGCTACATGCGACGGCCCCTTCTACAGAGGAATGGAGCTGGTGGTAGTAGGAGGCGGCAACAGCGGTCTTCAAGAGGGCCTGTTCCTTACCCGTTTCGCCTCTAAGGTCACCATCTTGGAGGTAAGAGAGCGACTGGGAGGGAGTCAGATCCTGCAAGAAAAGGTGGCATCCCACCCTGCAATGAACGTTCGGCTAAACACCACCGTCCAGGAGTTTAGAGGAGATGGACGGCTGAGCAGCGTGATAGTGAAAGACGTCTCCACGGGCCAAGTGGAGGAGCTCAACCCGGCGGGTGTATTTGTGTTCATTGGGCTTGACCCAAACACTCAGTAAGGGGCAAGTAGAGCTGGATCAGTGGGGATTTATAGTTACCAAGGAGAACCTGGAGACTAGTCTGACCGGGGTGTTCGCCGCTGGGGACGCCAGGGTCGGCAGCACCAAACAGGTGGCCAGCGCAGTTGGAGAAGGTGCCACAGCAGCTTTGATGATACGCCAGTACCTGGAGCGGATAGGGCAACGTTAGAGAAGGGGTTCACCTTGAACGAGCCTGTTTCTTGATCTGCGCTGCACCTCAGCAGGGCAAGTCGCTGGTTATTTACCTCGTAGACTGTCTGTAATTCTATTCCCTAAACTCTCCCCATCGTGTATAATCTGCTGTCAAGTAGTCAATAGACTATTGGGTCATATGTAGATGATTAAAGTTGAGGAGACGCCAATCTTAGGGGGAGAATTTTACAGTTTATGAGCAGAATCAAGAGAGTAGTTCTCGTCCAGCCGGAGTCGGCAGGAGGGAACTTTGAATACGTGGCCATTCCCCGCCAGGGGATGCTCTTTTTATCAGGGGCCCTAGCGCAATGGAAGGGGCCTTTTCTTTATGAACGGGAGATCTGGTTTGAGGACCGCTACGGCAAGATAGACCCCGATTCGGACTTGAAGGGCGTAGATATCCTTATGATCAGCGCCCTCATCAACGAAGCCCCCCGAGGCTACGAGATCGGCCGCCAGGCAAAACTCTCCCATCCGAACCTGGTGACCATTGGAGGGGGCCCCCAAATGAGCCCCTTGTCCGAGGAGGCTATTCGAGCAGGGGGGTTTGACGTCATCGTCAACCGAGAGGGAGAGGACATCATAGGTCAGCTTTGCGACCTGCTGCTAACCTATCGCGGAAACGACAGACTTAGGGAGCTTTACAAGGTCCCTGGCATATCCTTTATGGACGAAGGGCATCTCGCGGAGACGCCTCGCAGGGGGTTGGTGGAGCCCGATTTCGTGGAGTTGCCCGACTTTCGGGCCATCAAAGGCCTGAGCTCAAGAAATCCCATGTACGCTGGCGTTCTGGAGACGGTGAGGGGATGCACAGAGAAATGTACATACTGCCAGGTGATCCAGCAGTTCCTCGGCTACCGGATGATAAAACGTGAGACGGAACTCAAGCGCTTGGCCCAGCTTCACCAACTGGCGGCCGATGGCCTCATCTATACCTCACGCAAGGGCCGGTTTAGCGTCTTCGTCTCTGACGATCTACATCCCCCACCTCTTAGGGCCGTCAAGTACCGCAATGAGCGCTTGGAACGGATGAAGGCCTGGAAGGACCATACCGAAGGGATGTATATGATCTGCCAGAGCAGGGCCGAAATTGGCCAGGACCCTGAGCTGGCCACAGCTCTGAGAGAGCTTGGCATGGAGATGCTTTATGTAGGTGTGGAGTCGGACAACGCCAAGAACCTTGAGGCGGTGAAGAAGCGCCAGAACCCAGGGCAGGTGAACAAAGACCTTGTGGCCCTCAACAACATGGGCTTCACTGTCGTGGCCATGACAATCATCGGCCTCCCTTATGACACGGAAGAGACCATTATGAATATGGCCGACTGGGTAACCAAAGTTAGCAAGTACCAGACAGCTAACCTCCTCACTCCACTGCCAGCCACCTCTAACTGGAAGGACCTGATCCCCCTCGACGAGGATGGCAGCATCCTGCCGGAGGGCAAGATGAGGCCCTATCAGCTCTACACTGGGAGGCAGTTCGTCCACTTCGATGAGCGGTGGGGCTTGCAAGAGTCACGTCGGCTATTTGACCGCTTCAACGACCGTCTAAACCCGGTGGACAACCTCTACAGCAGGATGGACAAGCTAATGCAACGCAACGCCTCCAGCCTGGTCACCGCTGGTCAAGATCTTCGGGAGCAAATAGCTGTCCGCATCGGCCATCTCAGCGACGCCCTCAGATCCCTTTCTGAAGGTGCTCGCAAAGATCTGGCGGATGGTATCGCTTTACGGATAAATTACATGAGCGAGAGCTTAAAAACTATGGCTGACACAGCGAGCAAGGATATCACGGAGGCCATACCCGCCCGCATTGGCCAGATGAGCGAGAGCCTACGGAGCATGGCTGACTCAGCAGGCAAAGAGCTTACAGAGACCATCTCAAGCCAGATTCGCCAGGTTAGCGAGTCCCTGAGGAACCTGGCGGATACCGCTAGAAAACCCGCTTCTAGCGGTGATTCTACAAGAGCATCTTCTTAGCTACTCCGCTACTTACCCACATTAAGTTGATATCCAACCAACCTTGGGAAACGTACAAAGGAAGCCCTAGTTGAGCGCTCGCGTTTTCGTAACAGGAATGGGAGTGGTGGGGCCACTAGGACTAGATGCTAGCACTACTTGGGACGAGTTGGTAAAGGGCGTTTCCGGCATCCACCCCATCACTGCTTTCGAAACCGATGGCTTTGATACCAGAATTGCCGGCGAGGTTAAGGGCTTCGACGCCACGGCCTACCTGGACCGGAAGGACTGCCGTCGCATGGACAGGTTCGCCCAGTTTGCCGCTGTAGCAGCCCTACAAGCATTACAACAGGCCCACCTCCACCTGGACTTAGTGGACCCCTATAAGATGTCGGTAATTGTGGGAAGTGGCATTGGCGGCATTATAACTCTCTCTGAGCAGCATCGGGTGCTCGAGGGAAAGGGGCCCCGACGGGTGACTCCCTTTCTCATACCTATGATGCTTGGAGATATGGCCTCTGCCCAGGTGTCCATGATTACAGGAGCCTTGGGAACCAACTATTGCCCCGTTTCCTCCTGCTCAAGTGGCGCCGATGCCATAGGCCAGGGAATGGATATGATCCAGCAGGGTGAGGCAGAGATAGTCATAGCCGGAGGTAGCGAAGCTCCTATCTGTCCCATCGCCATCGCCGGCTTCGGCTCCATGCGAGCTCTCTCCCGCTCCAGTGGCGAACCTGCCCAGGCAAGCCGTCCCTTTGACGCCCAAAGGGACGGATTTGTGATGGGCGAGGGGGCAGCCATCCTCATTCTAGAAAGCCATCATAGTGTGATGCAGCGCGACGTGAAGCCTCTAGCGGAGCTGACCGGGTACGGGGCAACCTCCGATGGCCACCACATCACCGAGCCAGCCCCTGAAGGACGCAGCGCCGCCAAGGCGATGAAGCTGGCCCTTAAGAAGGCAAATCTTCATCCCGAGGAAATCGATTATGTTAATGCCCACGGCACCTCTACAACCCTTAACGACCGTCATGAGACTCAGGCGATAAAATTGGCTCTGGGGGAGGAGGCTTATAACGTACCTATTAGCTCCACCAAGTCAATGACTGGCCACCTTCTTGGAGCCGGAGGAGCCCTTGAGGCGGCGGTGTGCATAATGGCCATCCAACACGAAACTATTCCACCGACCATCAATCTGGACTATCCCGACCCCGAGTGCGATCTCGATTACACTCCCAATGTCGCCCGCCACAGAGCGGTTAAGGCCGCCATGAGCAACTCCTTCGGTTTCGGTGGGCACAATTCTGTACTGATTTTCAGTTCAATAGACAACGGACTGTAGCCCCTCTTTGCAACTCCCAGATGAAAGCTCCTCGTCGGTAATTTGTCCCACGTAATCCCTTTCGAAGGTGGCTAGCTGCACTAGATATTACTGGCCCCTGCTTTAGTAATGGGCCGTTGGACATCGAAGAGCCGACCCAGCAAAAGCTTAGGAGGCTCTATTCATGAAGGGAAGCACCGGCCGCATTTGGAACCTCCTACCTCCAGCCCCTCTGGGCACCCTGGATGACGCGGGCTTGCCCCCCGTGGTGGCCCAAGTGCTTTACCATCGAGACGTAACCAACTCTACCGAACTTGACGCTTTCCTGAAACCATCCCATAGGCTCCCGTACGAGCCATTCCTGCTTCCCGGAGTCGAACAGGCATCCCATCGCCTCGCTCAAGCCCTGAATAAGGGCGAGAGCATCAGCATCTTCGGGGACTTTGATGTGGATGGCGTTACCGGAACGGCCTTACTTGCCCAGGGGCTTCAGGCCCTGGGCAAGTTATACCGTACATACCCCACCGGGTGGAGGAGGGACACGGGCTCAGCACTAGGGCCGTTCAGGCCTTGAAGAGCCAGGGGGCTTCGGTGGTAGTTACCGTGGACTGTGGCATCACCTCTTACTCGGAGGTGGCAATGGCCCGTGACTTGGCAATGGACGTTATCATCACCGACCACCATGTGCCGCCCCCAGTGCTGCCACCAGCCTTTTCCATGACCGACCCCAAGCTCCCCGACTGCCAATATCCTTTTCTCGATATTTGCGGAGCGGGTGTGGTTTTCAAGCTGGTACAGGGACTGTACAACCTGCTGGATCGCCAGTGGGGTAAGGATTTACTGGAGCTGGCAGCCCTGGGCACCGTGGCCGATCTCACCTCCCTTGTGGACGAGAACCGTTATCTCGTTAAGGAGGGAATTCAGGCTCTCCGAAGAACCCAAAGGCCGGGGCTGCTAGCCTTGTGTCGTCATGCCTCAATAGGCCCTCGGTCCATCGATATGGAGAGCATCTCCTTCGGCATAGCACCCCGGCTAAACGCTCCCGGCCGGCTGGACCATGCCTCAATCAGCTACCGACTTCTCACAACCCAATCACTTGAGGAAGCGGAGAGCCTGGCCTCCCGGACCGAGGCCCTGAACCGAGAGCGCCGTAGGCTAACGGAAGATGCAAAGCGACTGGCGATGGAAGAGGTGTTGGCCCAGGACGTCGTCCCTGCCATCCTTCTGGTAGAACAGGAGGGACTCTCTCCTGGCATCGCTGGCTTAGCAGCAAGCCAACTGGTCGAGCAGTTCTACCGACCTGCTGTGGCGATGGCCCTGGACGGTGATTTGGTGCGGGCCAGAGCTCGAAGCATCAAGGAGTTTAATATGGCATCGGCACTAGCCCAATGCCGCGACCTCTTTATCAAGTTCGGGGGCCACCACCAGGCCGCAGGCTTTATCATGGCACGAGAAAACCTGCCTCAGCTAAGGCGGTGCCTCACGGAAGTGGCGGAGGAGTCCCTGGGCGGATTAGACTTGCAACCCACCTTGGAGATCGATGCAGAGGTACCCTTAGCCTCTTTGAAGGGAGACCCCTTCCGATGGCTCAGGGCCCTGGAGCCCTTCGGTCCTGGCAATCCTACTCCCTTGTTCCTAACCAAAAATGTCGCAGTTACGGAGGCCAGGCTCATGGGCGGTGGAGGCCAGCATTTGCGACTCAAGCTAAAGGAGAGAGGAGTCACCTGGGACGCTGTGGCCTTCCGCAAGGGTGAGGCCTGGGACCCATCAACTCACACCGTCGACCTGGTGTACACCCTGGGTACGGACTGGCGGGGTGGCGCCAGGAGGTACTTGCCTTGCGGGTAGTGGACTTCCGACCTGCGTGAGGGAAACGCTGTGGGGGTGGACCGTCCCCTTCACTTACTATCGGCTGGACCGGGCAGGTCGTCTTGGAGCAGGATGTGGGCGCGTCACGAATTGAGCCTTATATGCCAGCAAGGGGATGGCAACGGCCAGTACTATGACAGCCAAAATCTGGGCCTCGTTGAGTCCCAATAGGTACTCCTTGTCCACCCGCAGGAAGCTGATGAAGAAGCGTCCCACTGAATAAAGAGCTCCATAAAGCACAAAAAGCATACCATCGGGACGCAGCCGGTTGCGGAGGGGCCATATCATGGCCAGCGCCACAAAATCCCAGATCATTTCGTATGCTATGGCCGGGTGGCTGGGAGTAAGCCCATACCGCTGATTGGCGAGGCTGGCTGGATGACTGTAGACAAACCCCCAAGCCATGGTGGTGGTCTTGGCCAGATGCTCGCCATTGATGATGTCCCCGACCCTACCCACGGCCATGGCTATTAAGAGAACCGGTGCAGTAATGTCGGCCAGCTTGCCCACCGGAATCTTGGCGATGGTGCAGTAGATGGCTCCAGCTATAAATCCCCCTACGATGGCCCCGTAGATTGCGATACCACCATTCCACAGGGCGATAATCTCAAAAGGGTCTTGACTGTAAAAGCTCCAGAAGTCGATTACGTGGATGATCCGGGCTCCGATGATCCCTCCGATGATAGCCCACACCGAAACAGCATAGACAGTGTCGGGAACGATCCCTTGCTCCTTGGCCAACCGGGCGGTGAGAAATACGGCCAGAGCGACGGCCACGAAAGTCATGAAGCCATGCCAAGTGAGGACGAAAGTCCCCGCCGAAATCATATTCGGATCCATACCGATGCGTATCATAAAGCTATATCCTCATAGTAGAAGCCAACTCATATTACTCCATGGCCCCTTTCCCTGATGTGCTTTGAACACTCCTGTGGCCCTCGGTAGTAACAAGGTACGTCATATAGCCCCTCTCTTGCAAGGCCCTACTTATTGCCTCTCCCTCAGCTTTCTCACCAACGAAGTTAAAAAGAGCGGGCCCAGCGCCAGCCAAATGAGGCCGTTCTGCTCCCGCCTCTATAAAGTCCTGCCAATTCTGACGAAAATCTCCATAGGCTGCCGACGCCACATCTTCAAAGACATTGTACAGCAGCCCATCGTTCAACTTTCCTATTTTGATGCAACCAATCGCTCCCTGGGTTCGAGAGCCATCGGTGAAAGAGTCATCGGTGAGCATGGAGTAAAGGCGGGTGGTCTTATCACGTAGCTGGATAGATGGACATAGCAGCACTACCCACCTCACAGGCAGGGCAGGTAGGGAAGTAACAACTTCGCCCCGACGCTCTCCAAGGGCCGTGCCACCCCAAAGAAAAAAGGGAACGTCGGAGCCCAAGTCTTTAGCGATCGATTGAAGGCCCTCAAGCCCAAGACCCAGTCCCCACAGAGCATCTAGGGCCACAAGGGTGGCTGCTGCATCGCTGCTGCCTCCCCCCAGGCCCATCGTTACAGGTATTTTCTTCTTCAGGCGTATTCTCGCACCCTCACTACATCCAGTAGCCGTTTGTAGGGCACGAGCCGCCGTCAAGACCAGGTTCTCATCATCATCAAGATCTGGCTCAGAGCACTCAAGCTCTAGCTGGGGAGCATGCTGGAAATAGAGCACGTCTTTGAGGTTGATAGACTGAAATATAGTGCGCACCTCATGATAGCCGTCGCTACGGCGGCCCAGCACCTCAAGGGTGAGATTTATCTTGGCGTGGGCCTCTAACCGCACCTCTATTTTATGGCTTTTGGTGGACACGGTACAGCCTTTCCCACTCTTCCAGGCTAACAGTTGCGGGGCGGCGGCTAGGATCGATCTCGGCACGTCGCAGAAGCCCCTCAGCCTGCTCGCCAGAGATACCAAGGCCGTGGCTCAGAGAGTTACGAAGCTGCTTTCTAGGAGCAGAGAATCCTGCACGTACTACCGTGAAGAACCCGTCCACATCCTGCACATCCACTGCTGGTCTGGAAAACAGGTCCAGACGAAGAACCGCGGAGGTCACCTTGGGCGGGGGTACGAAAGCCCTAGGTGGCACTGTACAGACGCTCTTCGGAAGGCTGTAAAGCTGCACCGCCACCGAAAGGAGGCCCATTTGCCCGGGGCTGGCCATCATCCTACGGGCCACCTCCCTCTGTACCATGACCACCAGGAGAGAGGGCTTGGGAGCCCTCTCTAGAAAGCGACGGATGATGGGGTTAGCGGCGTAGTAGGGCAGGTTGGCCACCACCTTGTAGGAGCCACCATCTCCTAGCAGTGGGGTCAGCTCCACCTCCCGTGCATCGCCAGCAATCACAGTGAGATTTGGCGGGTGATGGAGATGAAGAGGCAGAGAGTCCGCCAGCTGAGGGTCCATCTCTATAGCGATGACCCTGCCTACTCTAGCCACCAGCTCACGAGTGAGAGCGCCGCGGCCAGGCCCTACCTCGACGACTGTATCCTCTGAAGAAAGCTCCGCTGCCTCCACAACTCGTCGCGCGATCCTGCGGTCTACAAGGAAGTGCTGTCCCAGCGCCTTCCGACGTGAAGGCCTGGCTATTCGAGGCGGGTGGGCTATTGGAGTGGTAACAGTGGCGTTGCGGACTTGTTTCATAGGGTTCAGCTGACGTAGATAAAGGCCGTGCACCTCCCTTCGATCATTACCCATGCGCGTGTCCCCCAGGGCAACTCAGGCCAGGCACTCCCACGGCACCCGAAGGGTCCTGCTTACCGTTGCTTCCTTCCGGCCCTGGCGGGGTTCACAGGCCTCCGCCGCGCGGGACCCAGCCTTCAACATCGCCCTAAAGAGAACAGAGGCTCATAGGCTGGACCTGGGGGAGGAGTTCAACCCCGCTATAGCGGATTGCGGGTACAGGGCACCGCTAGCTCCCCGTCTAGCACGGCCTCACTTTTAATGGTAGGTGGCTACTGAAGGGCTGTCAATAAGGAGGAAGTTGCAGATTTCCACCATACCTTGCATGGTAGACTTACGCCATGGACAGGAACCTGTTATATCAAACCGTTTGGGGGCGTGCCACACATGACACTAAAACTGCCCTCAAATCCCTCTGGTATGGGGTAGGACAAGCCATGAGTCCGCCGCTGATTGGTTTGGCCGCATTCCTATTGACCCCCGACACAATATTGTGGACGAAAGTGGCTGTCGTATTTCAAGTGGCATCGGGAATTGCTGGAGGGGTGATGTTCTTAGGGACTGTCTTCTTCGTTCAACTGTTAGCCTCGCCCTATCGACAGCGCAACGAACTTCGCAGGCTCCTTGCTGAATCCGGCGACCTGGACGAAGTCAACCAAGTGATCACCGAACTCAAGAGCCGGCCGGTAAAGCTTTCCGACAACACGTCAGTTAGTTTCGCTGAGATTCTAGTGGCATTACGCGAAGAGCTAGCTTGGGGACTCAATACACGCGATCTGAACAGCATGCTTTGGGAGAACCGCGGCGTGGAGCTGGGTAACGTTGAACCCCATCAATTCCTAGCGGCCCTTAGCCTGCAAAATATCATTTCAACCAATCGAGTGGACCCGGCACCTGGAAGCCCTAGCAGCGTGAGGAAGTCACTACATGACCTTCCCTACACGATGGCTTCCCTAACCGACTTCGGCAAGCAGGTTGTCTTCCGCCTTTGGAAAAGCGGCGACACCTAGCAGGCTGTGGAAGAAGAAATATGCAACACGCTCAATAAGAGCGTCTTTGCCTCCTCCCATACCGAATGGTAGAATGGCCGCCATGAGGAGGCCCCTTTGAAAGTCCGTAAGGCCGTTATTCCCGCAGCCGGAGTGGGCACCCGATTCCTCCCCACATCCAAAAGTGTGCCCAAGGAGCTTTTGCCCATCTTCGACAAGCCCATGATCCAGTACGTGATGGAAGAGGCGGTGGCGGCGGGGATTGACCACATCGTCATCGTCACCTCTCCTGGCAAGGGTGCGCTGGAGGCCTACTTTCAAAAGGATCCTCACCTGGAGGAGTTCTTATCTACTACCGGAGCACACAATCTCCTGGATATGGTAAGGAAAGTCTCCTCCCTGGCGGACATTACCTTCGTAGAGCAGTCAGAGCCCCTGGGGTTGGGCCATGCGGTGCTCATCGCCGAAAGTCAGGTGGGGGACGAGCCCTTTGTAGTTTTTCTGCCCGACGACGTTATCCTGCCCCACACTGAGGAGCCTAACCTAACGGCGAAAATGCTCGACCTTTCTGAGGTTTACAACGCCAGCGGAGTAGCGGTTGAGGAGGTGCCTCAGGAAGAGGTGCAGCGCTACGGTGTGATCGATGCCGACCAAGTGGAGCAACGACTGTACAAAATCAAGGGCCTGGTAGAGAAGCCTCACCCCAGCCAGGCCCCATCCAACCTGGCAATAATAGGAAGGTACATCCTAAGCCCCCAGGTATTCCTCTGTCTCAAAGGTACTCCGCGGGGAGCCAAGGGAGAGATTCAACTAACCGATGGGCTGGGATTGCTGCTTCAAAAGCAGCCGATGTACGCCTACCAGTTTCTCGGCACTCATCTAGATGGGGGCACACCTCTGGGATTACTTAAGGCCTCCTTGAGAGTAGCCCTCCAGCGAGGGGACACCCGCGCCTCAATGATAGAGGAGCTTCAGAGACTACAGGACTTTACCCAGACGTTACCGTGATGCTATTAAGGGGGGTTAGTGACAACTCAGCGTGATGCCTACATCCAGGAAGTGCGACACATCAGAAGCGAGCTAAACCGTATTCTGGCTGGGATGGACTACTGCCTCGACTGGAAGCCCAGCGACGAGGAGTGGTCAGCCAGAGAGGTGCTATACCACATCATCGATACTCCCCAGGGAGGCATCCATGCCACCCTCCAGGGCATTTTAAAGGGGGACGTGACCGAGCTTTCGGTCACGTCCAGCCTCACCAACATGGACGACGGGAGACAGGCCAAGGAGTTGAACGCAGTGTTGGAAGATGCCAACGCAGTGTTGGAGGAGCTGGAGGAGGTCCTTACCACCACTGCCGATGACTCCCTCATGGAGAGGCGAGTGCCAGTACACTCAGTCAAGCGGGGCATCACCGAGGAGCGCACCGCCCAGATTATCCTAGAGAGGATGTTTATCAATCACTGGCGAAACCACATGAAGCAGATGGCGGCGCTGCGAGAGATGTTGGGGGTGGAGTAGGGTACCACCCTCCACTTTCAGCAGGATAAGGCAGGCCTCCTGGAGCTCACTGGGGCCTTGGGTTCAAGAAGGCAGAAGCTAGAATGAGCCGTACCCTTCCACCTTAATACAGGCCACGGTGTGGCCTGGGGAGATCTCCCGCAACTCTGGGAGGACACTAGAGCATTCCTCCACAGAGCCGAGCTCCGCAGCTAACTGGCAACGTGGGTGGAAGACACAGCCGCTCGGCGGCCTCAGTGGGCTGGGAACCTCACCTGTGAGGATTATACGCTCCCGCTGCCGGTCAATAACGGGGTCGGGGATGGGGACGGCAGAGAGCAACGCTTTGGTGTAGGGATGCAGTGGATTTTCGTAGATTTCTGTGCGGTCGGCAACCTCTACGATGTGGCCTAGGTACATCACCGCCACCCGGTCGCTGATGTGGCGCACAACCGACAGGTCGTGGGCGATGAAGAGGTAGGTCAGGCTATGGCGCTCCTGCAACTCCTCCAGCAGGTTTATAATTTGGGCCTGAATGGACACGTCGAGGGCCGAGACGGGCTCGTCAGCCACGATAAACTGGGGGGTTACCGCCAAGGCCCGGGCCAAACCGAGGCGCTGGCGCTGCCCGCCGCTAAACTCGTGGGGGAACCGGTCGGCCATGTAGGGGTTCAGCCCTACCTCCGTCAGCAACTCGGCTACCCGCTCCTTGAACTCCCGCCTGTTGGGCACCAGCTTGTGAATGATGAGGGGCTCCCCTACGATGTTGCCCGCCGTCATACGAGGGTTTAAGGAGCTATAGGGGTCCTGGAAGATGACTTGGACCTCCCGTCTCATGGCGCGTAACTCTCTCGGCTTAATCTTGCACAGGTCTTTATCCCCAAAGAAAATAGCCCCCGCGGTGGGTTTGTAAAGCTGAAGGATACACCTACCCGTAGTTGTCTTACCACAGCCGCTCTCACCTACCAGCCCAAGGGTCTCTCCCTTCCTTACGACAAAGCTGACATCATCGACGGCCTTTATGTCTCCCACTTTCCGTTGAAAGATGATGCCGGCGGTAATAGGGAAGTACATCTTAAGGTGCTGGACATCCACTAGAACTTCGCCCAACGCGACGTTCCGCCCCTGGACCTGTGGCTCCATAGACATACCCTTCATTCCTTTCTGAGCGAATCGGCCACAAAGCAGGCCGAAAAGTGTCCGTCTTCTTCCACCGACACCAAGGGTGGTATCTCATCGACGCATTTTTCAATGGCGTAACGGCACCGCGCCCTAAACGAGCACCCTACAGGCACATTCAGCAGGTCAGGGGGCTGGCCCTCGATAGGGTCAAGCTTCTCTTTCCTGGGCTCATCAAGACGGGGCACCGAGTGGAGAAGGCCCAGGGTGTAGGGGTGCTTTGGGTTGGCGTATATATCTTCGGCCTTACCCCGCTCAATGATCTTGCCAGCGTACATGATATTGACACGGTCCGTATAGCGAGCTACCACCCCCAAGTTATGAGTGATGATGATGAGGGCAACACCATGCTCCTTGGTAAGGTTCCGCAATACCTCCAGGATTTGGGCTTGGATGGTCACATCTAGGGCGGTGGTAGGTTCATCAGCGATGATCAGCTTGGGGTTGCAGCTCATCGCTATAGCTATCATCACCCGCTGCCGCATACCCCCACTAAACTGGTGAGGATACGCCTTGATCCGCCGTTCGGCGTCGGGTATACCAACCTCTTCCAGTCGGCGTATTGCCTCTTTACGAGCCTCTGCCCTGTTCATACCCAAGTGGAGTTGCAGCGACTCGGTAAGCTGTCGCTCGACGGAGAGCACCGGGTTAAGGGAAGTCATGGGCTCCTGGAAGACCATAGATATCTGGGCCCCCCGGACTCGTCGGAGCTCACGCGAATCCATCTTCAGGATGTCATTACCTTCAAACATGACCTCCCCATCGACTATCTTGCCAGGCGGGCTTTGGATAAGGCGTAGGAGAGAAAGGGCGCTTACACTCTTGCCGCAACCGCTCTCCCCCACCAGGCCCAGAATCTCCCCCTCTTCCAGGTCATAGGTAATCCCATCAACCGCCTTTACCACACCCTCAAGGATGTAGAAGTAGGTCTTTAAATTTCGAACCTCAAGTAGAGTAGCCACCAGGCATCCTCCTAAACATGCTTTACATATATTATTTGAGAATCTCCGATCCCACAAGCTGGCGCAATGGTGGGGAAGGGGAGACTCGAACTCCCACGCTTTTCAGCACATGATCCTAAGTCATGCTCGTCTACCAGTTCCGACACTTCCCCCCTATATAAACAACTTGTTCTTGGTGACCCGCCTCGGGATCGAACCGAGAACCTACGGATTAAGAGTCCGTTGCTCTACCAGTTGAGCTAGCGGGCCTCACTCGTGTTTTATGAAAAAGGTACAAGCAATCTATCAAGAGAGACTGCATTTGTCAATGCCATCCATCCATCCATCAGCCTTGCCACCCCTTCAGCACCCTTCCACTATCTCCCGTAGTCCAGGCGTGCAATAAGGGGTGGGGGAAGCCCCGCCAGGCTCATCTTCTCCTGGGTAGCTCGGATATCGTAAGTCACTCTGCTCCTCTCAATAGTGCCCCTCACAGAATCGTAGAGAACATAGCTGGGTCTGGGGTCACCATCTCTAGGCTGGCCCACTCCTCCCGGATTGATTATCAAGCGCTCCTCTCCCAAGGGTAACGGCTCCCCCTCAGGAAAGGGGACAAAGACACACTGGTCACCCTGCTCACGACAGATGAAAGGTATATGGGAGTGGCCGAGCACACAGAAGCGGGTCTTCAGCAGCTGGAAGGTAGCCATGGCAGCTTCAGGATGGATGAGATACTCCCACATAGGCTCCCTTAGGCTCCCGTGCACCAGGGTGAACTCGCAATTAAGGACCACATCAGGCAGGTACCTGAGGAAGTCGGCCTGCTCGGCAGAGAGCTGGGAAGAGGTCCATTGGCAGGCGGCCGCAGCCACCGGGTTAAAGTCGATAGTGCTAATCTTGCTCACAGCCGCCCAGTCATGGTTGCCCGCCACACAACTCAATGGATAGCTACGCAGCAGCTCAATACATCTCGCCGGATCAGGGCCATAACCAACCGTATCCCCCAAACACCATATCTCGTCGAAGCCTCCATTCTCCTCGGCATCGGCCACCACCGCTTGGAAGGCTTCCAGGTTTGAGTGTATATCGGCCACAATTAAGGCCAGCACTAGGCCTCCCACTGTCCTCTGAATTGCCCTTCAGATTTGAGGCTGATCCCTCTGATGCACCCCCACATGGTGAATTCAGATCACCCAGCCCGGTCACATTATAACTTACTGGCGCTCTTTAACTTGAGTAGCTCCTACACAAGGCGATATAATCGCAAGGTAATGAGAGTAGAAGAGCTGGGTGAGTTCGGAGTGATCCACCTTCTCACTCAGATGGTAACGCAGGAGAGAAGACCAGGAGCTAACGCCTCGGCTCGTCCCTTCCAACTGATGGTGGACGTGGGTGACGACGCTGCCGCTGCCCGCTGTGGGCAAACCACTGAGCTCTACACTACTGACACTGTGGTCGAGGGGGTCCACTTCACCCGCAGCACTATACCGTGGCAGAACCTGGGCTGGAAGGTGATGGCGGCCAACATCAGTGACATCGCCGCCATGGGAGGCCATCCCATCTATGCGCTGATAACCCTGGGGCTCCCCCCTGATACCAAGATGGAGGATGTGCGTCTCCTTTACTGCGGGCTGCTGGATCTGGCCAATCAGTACGATGTGGCTCTGGTTGGGGGCGATGTAACACGCTCTCCCGTTGTGTTCGTCACCGTGGCCCTAACGGGTGTGGTTGAGGGCAATCCCACTCTACGCTCTGCTGCCAAACTGGGGGACGCTGTAGCCGTCACTGGATATCTGGGCTCCTCGGCGGGAGGACTGGAACTGATGTTGAAGGGGCTACCGGGGGATGAAGCAGCCACCCAATACCTTATAAATGCCCACCGAAGGCCTAAACCCTGCATTCCACAAGGACGCCTTTTGTTGGAGCAAGGTGTTGAGGCGGCCATGGATATCAGCGACGGCCTGGTGGATGACCTTTCAAAGCTCTGTCACGCCAGCGGAGTGGCTGCCCAGGTGGAGGTGGACACCCTACCCATCCACCCCTCCCTGAAGCAGGCCTTTCCCCATCGCTACACCCAGCTAGCCTTGAGCGGAGGTGAGGACTACCAGCTTCTGTTCACCGCAGGCCACTCCGTGATGGAGCGAGTACTGCCCATGCTGCCTCCTCCCGCCGCCGTAGTAGGAGAGATAGTGGAGGGGGAGGCGGGCCAGGTAACCGTCGTTGACTCCGCCGGCAACAGGGTAAGCGCGCCTTCGGGCGGATGGGACCACTTCCGATAGATGCCTTCCCTCCTGAAAATTGTGAGCCACAGCCCTAAAGGGACCCACCAGGTAGGACGCCACCTTGGACAGGTAGCCCGTCAAGGGGACGTATTCCTCCTCACTGGAACTTTGGGAGCAGGTAAGACCCACTTGGCGCAAGGCATAGCCTGGGAGCTGGGAGTTCAAGAGTACGCTCGAAGCCCTACCTTCGTCATAGTGAACCGCTATCGAGGACGCTTGACCATGTACCATATAGACCTGTTCCGTATCCAGGACCCGGCTGAGGCATGGAACCTGGGGCTGGAGGAGTATATTGAGGGCGATGGCGTGTGCGTGGTTGAATGGGCCGACAATGCCCCCGATCTGTTCCCACCCGAGAGTACCTGGATCGACCTGACATACGGAGTCGAAGAGATGGAGCGTTATATCACCTTCCAGGTAAGAGACGAAGCTCGCTTCGCCGAGCTGAAGCAACTTCGCGACCTTCTCGAGAAAGAGGGGCCGCAAGAATTTACCCTCTCCTTGTCAGAGGAGGGCCTTTGAGCGACGAGATGGTCTTGGCCATAGATACCTCCACCCGCTATGGCGGTACGGGTCTGTGGCGAGATGGGAACCTAGTTGCGTCCTTTAGCTGGCGCTCGGCCCATAACCACACCGCTGAGCTGATGCCTGCACTGGACAGGGTGCTGGGACTGGCAGGCGTGAAAATAGGTGAACTTTCCGCCATCGGTGTGGCCCTTGGGCCTGGAGGATTCAGCGCCCTCCGGGTGGGCATCAGCGTGGCCAAAGGGCTGGCCCTAGGGACGGGAGTGCCCCTTCTAGGTGTAGGCACCCTTGAGATTGAGGCATATCCCTACGCTGCTACCGGCCTTGTCCTATGTTCTGTATTGGAAGCCGGCAGGGAAGATGTGGCCACCGCCCTCTTTCAAATGTCGGGCAGCTCTTGGCTAAAACTCAGGGATGAGGACATATCTACCTTGGAGAGGCTAGTGGAGGACGTGCCGGAGGGCGCTTTTATCTGTGGTGAAGGGGCTATTGCCCGCTACAAGTTCCTGAAGGAGCAGCTAGGGTCTAGGATGCTGATAAACGAGCTCCATTCACCCGCGACCAGGTTAGAGGCCCTAGCAACGTTGGCCACAGAGCGATTTAATAGGGGAGACGTAGACGATGCTGCCACTCTCCAGCCTCGCTACTTGCGTCGGCCCAGCATAGGCCCCTCGAAAGTACACCACCCGGTAAAGCGTTAGGGAAAGGAAAGCAAGAGACATCGTGACTAACAAGGAAGACCGTACCCTGGTGCTTCTAAAACCCGATGCCGTGCAGCGGGGATTGGTGGGGCAGATAATTTCCCGCCTGGAGTCCCAAGGACTTAAGATAGTGGCGATGAAGATGGTGCAGATGGGCGAAGATCTGGCCCGTCGCCACTATGAGCCCCACGTGGGCAGGCCCTTCTTTCAGGGACTAGTCCAGTTCATATCATCAAGCCCCATTATCGCCACGGTCTGGCAGGGACCCAAGGCCGTGGAGATAGTGCGCAATACCATGGGAGGCACCGATCCCGTCTCCGCCCAGCCAGGTACAATAAGAGGAGACCTGGCTGTGAACATCGGGCGTAATCTGATTCATGGCTCTGATTCGGCGGAAACGGCACAGCGAGAGATCGATCTCTTTTTCTCGCCAGAGGAGATACAAGACTACCCAAGAACCCTAGAGTCCTGGATCATAGAACCCTGACGACTTCGGCAGCCTGAGACCACAACTGCTCCAGCTTGTAGTAGTCCCGGCGCTCCTGGTTAAAGATGTGCACAATGACATCGCTGAAATCAAGGAGCATCCACCCCGAATCAGGCCGCCCTTCTAGATGATGGGGTCGTACGCCCCTGTCCTTAAGAGCCTGGACCAGCTCTTCCTGGAGGGCTTCGATTTGGCGACTGGAGCCTGCGCTCATAATGACGAAATAGTCGGCCAGGGTAGTGAGGGAGCGGATGTCCAGCATGACTATGTCCTCGGCCAGTTTGTCCGAGGCCACCTCCACCACGGTGCGAGCCACTTGATTGGACTCCAGAAGCGCTCCTTCGAGTAGCAACTTGGGCCTCATTATATGGGGAGAGAGCCTAAGGGTCAAACGCTGGCTAAAGCATACGTTGAAGCACGACTCCCCGTTATGGTAGCCTGTCACTCAGAGGAAAATATGGATCGAGAGAGGGTCGTAGTGGCTATGAGCGGCGGGGTGGACTCGTCGGTGGCTGCCCTTTTGCTCAAGGAAGCGGGCTTTGACGTGGTGGGTGTCACCATGAAGCTCTACAACCTCGATAATCAAGAGCTACCCTCTTATTACCGTGGCTGCTGCACTGTGGACGATGTGGAGGACGCACGCCGGGTATGCCACCGCCTGGGAGTCCCCCACTACGTGTTCAACGTGCAGAAGGAATTCGAGGCCTTCGTCATTGACTACTTCTGCACCGAGTACCAGGAGGGTCGCACGCCCCACCCCTGTATCGCTTGCAACGACAAGATCAAGTTCTCTTTTTTGCTCCAGCGTGCCTACGTGCTAAACGCTGACTACATAGCTACGGGACACTATGCCCGCATCGAGCCAGGTGACGAGGGGCTGCACCTCCTCAAGGGAGTAGACCCTGACAAAGACCAGTCGTATGTGCTCTACGGCATGGGCCAGGCACAGCTCCAGCACACCCTCCTGCCTATCGGGGGATATGCTAAGACGGAAATCCGGAGTATGGCCCTAGAGGCCAACTTCTCCAACGCCAACAAGCCCGACAGCCAGGACATCTGCTTCATTCCTACCGGCGATTATCGAAAGTTTCTATCGGAGCGAATAACGCCACAACCGGGCCTCCTAATAGATAGTCAGGGTGCAGTACTAGGCGAGCACCCTGGCATTGAGTTCTTCACTGTTGGGCAGCGGCGACAGCTCGGCGTAGTGGGAAGTCGCCCTCTATATGTTACCCACATCGACCCGGAGCGCAACGCTGTAGTAATAGGACCCGAAGAAGAGCTATATAGCGACGAGGTGTGGATCTCCCAGGTCAACTATACCTCAGGCCGCCAGCCGGATAGTGCCGAGGAGGTGACTGTGAAGCTGCGCTACAAGGCACCTCCTACGGAAGCTACTCTCCACGCACACGGAAATGAGGCCCTGTTGCGCTTCTCCCAGCCCCAGAGGGCCGTCACCCCGGGCCAAGCGGCAGTGTTTTATAGAGGAGAGGAGGTACTTGGAGGAGGCCGCATCGAAGAGGGACGTACCTCCGAAATTTCAAACGCATCATTATAGTCACGAGTATGCCTACCCTAGACCTAGAATGGCGCCTTCACGAAAAGGGTGCAGCGCTGGTCGCAGGAGTGGATGAGGCCGGACGGGGTCCCCTGGCAGGGCCTGTAGTGGCCGCCGCTGTCATCCTGCCACCGTACCTTGATCCTTCCTTAGAGTGGATACATCTCGTGGACGACAGCAAAAAGCTATCCCCATTACAAAGAGAGAGGGCCTTGCAACATATTGAGGTCCACGCCTTGGCTATCGGCGTTGGGATGGCGAGCCCCGAGGAGATCGATTCTGTAGGCATAGCCAAGGCCAACCGTAGCGCCATGGTCCGCTCCGTACAGAACCTGCCCATGAGGCCCCACCACCTGCTCATAGATTTTGTGACCTTAGAGGAGTGCGGCCTGCCCTATCATGCCTTTGCACGCGGCGATGCCCTATGCTGCTCCATCGCCGCTGCCTCGGTGGTAGCCAAGGTAACCAGAGACCGGTTGATGATCGAGGCCGAAGACTCATACCCAGGATACGGTTTTGCCCAGCATAAGGGTTACGGAACCAGAGAGCACCTACGCCTTCTTCGGCTCCTGGGGCCATCACCAATCCACCGACGTTCCTTTGCCCCCGTGGCCAGTCTGATAGCACCTCTGGAGAAACCTGTGCAGTGCAAAGAGGCTTTAAGCAGGGCTCTGACGGCACCGGTGGAATGAAGGAGTAGCACGTCCTTTCATCTGGTAAGTCAGGCCACCTCGGAGGAGCACCTTAGAAATGCCCAGCCCGCGAAGCCGGAGGGGAGCCAGGGGCGAGAGAGCGGCTAAAGACTTTTTGCAGAAAAAAGGCTACCACGTCGTAGATACTAACGTACGCTCTCGATGGGGTGAGGTGGACATCGTCGCCCGCCAGGGAGAGGAGCTGGTTTTTGTGGAGGTACGCACTCGACGCAGCCAGGAGTTCGGCTCTCCCGAGGAGTCCCTCTCCGCCCGAAAGAGGGAGCGTCTGATATTCACCGCCGAAAACTACATCCAGGGCCTCGATGAATCCCCTCTCCAGTGGCGAATCGACCTGGTATCAATCCAGCTTGATGAAGGTGATAGAATAAGGGAGATCCGCCATCTGGAAAATGCCGTCGAGTTGGGGTAAGGCGATAAATGGAGGGTTAGTCAAGCAGAAAAGATGCCGCTATACGAGTATCGCTGTAAAGACTGCCGCCGACGGACTACAGCGCTGGTGAGAAGCCTTGCCCAGCCCGTCTCCGCCACATGTGAGCATTGTGGTAGCGCCAATGTAACCCGCCTAATTTCCCGTTTCGCCGTACACCGCTCCTGGGGAAGTAGCCTCGACTGGGCCCCGGGTTCTGAGGGCTTCGGAACCGCCAATCCCGATGACCCCAGAGAGATGGCCAACTATCTGCGGCGGATGAAGCAGGAGATGGGGGAGGAGGTGACCCCCGAGTTCGATGATATGTTGGACGAGCTGCAGTCGGAGTCCTACAGCGAGGAATACGGCGACGAGGTGGGAGAGGGCGACGATGATATTTAGAGGCGGATAGTAAAGCGATGCCCATTTACGAGTACCGTGGCACCGCTTGCCACCACGTCTCACTTTTTTTTACACGCTCCATCAGCGGCACTCTGGAGCCGGTTTGCTCCTACTGTGGAGGGCAGGAGATTCGAAGTTCCAAATCCTCCTTCGCCCACTACAAATCTCTAAAGACCCTCCACGAGGAGTCGGGGACACCACCACCTAACCCTACCCCAGATTACTACAAGGACACTGGAAACGTGGGAAGATATGTCGAGGAGTTCTTCATGAGATCCAGTATCGAGATGCCCGAGTCGCTAAACGCGGTCCGTGAGGGCGAGCTGTCCAAGGGACTGGAGCTATGATCCAAACTCGGCCCTTCGCCGAATCCCAGCTATCCTATATTGTAGACTCTCTCCACGCTATTCGCTCCCTCGGAGAGAGGCTCTCTCTTCATCCCTCGCTTCTTCTAAGGTTGTCAACGCTTTCTACGGACCTCATCTCATCCTCCGAAAAGGCCCCTACATCCGCATCGGAAAAGGAACTGACTATAGACGATGCCCTGGAGCTTATCCCGGGAGCCAGGGCATCACTGCGACTACTCTCCAGTAGAGCGCATAGACAGAAGGACGGGCAAAGTCCCTGGGTGGAGTTGGAAGCGGCGCTAGAGCAGATGGAGCAGGAGGTGGGGCGGCGGCTACGAAAGGAGCTAAGTCAGAGAGTCCAGGGTCTATACGTAATAGTAGACCCAGAGGTTACTGGGGGCCGCGAACCTGCGGCGATAGGGAAGGCTGCCCTCATGGGAGGGGCTAGGGTGATCCAGCTGCGGGACAAGGGAGAGAGCTTAGCACTGGCAGGAATCCTCAAAGAGATGTGCCTCGCCCACAACGCCATTTTCATTGTAAATGACCACGCCGATCTGGCGGTGGCAATAGAGGCAGATGGGCTACACGTGGGTCAAAAGGACTTGCCGATCGCCCAGGCCCGCCGCATCCTCAAGCCCCACCAGCTCCTAGGCCGCTCCAACAATCTTGTGAAGGAGGCCTTGGAGTCGGCGGCCGAGGGTGCCGACCATGTGGCGGTGGGACCCATCTTTCCTACCACGACCAAGGCTACAGGGCGTCCACTCGCTGGACTGGAAACGCTACGTGAGGTGAAGGACCGAGTTAAGGTGCCCGTGGTCGCCATAGGCGGCATAAATGAGGAGAACGTAGAAGAGGTGGTGCAAGCTGGTGCTGATGCTCTCTGTGTTAGCAGCGCCGTTGGCCTTGCAGCCAACCCTCAGGAGGCCACCCAAGGTTTAGTGGAGCGAATCCAACGAGCAAGAGAGAAGGTGTGATGCCCTCGCCCTACTACGATAACATTGAATCGGCAGGTAAAAGCGCACTGGCGGAGTTCACAGAGCGGCACGCGGCCAGGGAACAGGCCCTGCGTGTGTCCCGTGATGTCATAAGGCTTTCGGCCAACGCAATACGAGCCGTCCACCGCCATGCGTTCCCCGACGCCAAAGAGCTCCTCTCTCAAGCCAGCCAGCATCTCCAAGAGACTACTCCAATGATGGAGGGACGCCCGGAAATTTATTACGCCCCCTTCCTCGCTGATGCACGCAAAGAGTACTGCGAGGCCAACTTAACCCTCGCCCTCATATCGGGCACTCCTATGCCACAGCTCCAGGACCTGGGTGTTGAGGCCTCAGCATACCTCAAAGGGATGGCGGAGGTTATCGGCGAGCTGCGCCGCTTCATCCTCGATTCATTGCGCAAGGACGCCGCAGAACGCTGCGAGGAGATGATGGAGGTAATGGAGGAGATTTACGGCCTACTGGTGACCATGGACTTTCCCGAAGGAGTTACTGGAGGGCTGAGACACACCACCGATATGATGCGCGGGGCGCTGGAGCGCACCCGGGGCGACCTGACCATGGCGCTTCGTCAGCGGGAGCTAGAGAAGAAGCTGACCGCTTGGGAAGAGGGGGAGATGGAAATGCGCCGGACCTCCCAGGAGCCTTAGGACTTACTAGAAATTGGCCACTCTCCTTTTCGACTGCCTCAGGCCGAGGGGCTTGCGCTTTTCACTTCGCTCATGGTAGCCTGTCGAACCATGAGCGAAGAAACGCACTTCTAACCCCTAACTAAAAGACCCTGTCCTCGCTACTCCCGTTGACACCCATTGCAGCTTGTGATAAATTTCGCATAGTATTCTCCTAGTAGTACCTCATCTATGTCGAGCGTTATGTGATGTTTTTCCTAGTAGCCGCCTTAGCAGGAGTAGCTGCACTTCTTTTCGCGGGGGGCACCGCTGTAAGGGTTCTCCGTGCCGAAGAGGGAAGCCCTCGCGTTCGGGAAATAGGAGTTGCCATTCGTGAAGGGGCCATGGCCTTCCTGAGAAGGGAGTACATGGCCCTCGTACCCTTCGTGATAGTCATAACAGGGGTGTTGTGGGTCCTTATAGACTGGCTCCAGTACGACTCGGTGCTGCCCCGCACCGCTATCTCCTACCTGGCTGGAACTATGACCTCCGGGTTGGCAGGCTTCCTGGGTATGAACATGGCCATTAGGGCCAACACGAGAACGGTCACGGCAGCCATGCGGGGACTGAACCCGGCGCTAAGGGTGGCCTTCTCCAGCGGCGCCGTGATGGGCATAATGGTGGTGGGAATAGGGCTTTTGGGGATCACCGTACTGTACATCATCTTCCAGGACATCAGATACGTCACCGGCTTCGGCTTCGGAGCCTCTTCCATAGCTCTTTTCGCCCGAGTCGGTGGGGGCATATTCACCAAGGCCGCCGACGTAGGAGCCGATCTGGTAGGCAAGGTAGAGGCGGGAATCCCTGAGGACGACCCCCGTAACCCGGCGGTTATCGCCGACAATGTAGGGGACAACGTGGGGGATGTGGCAGGGATGGGGGCAGACCTCTTCGAGTCCTACGTTGGCTCTATCATAGCTGCCATCGCCTTGTCCACCGCCGCAGCTACCCTGAAGGGTTTCAGCGACTCTTACGACAGCCACCTGGTCCTTCTGCCCCTAATCATCGCCGCATCGGGCATCGTCGCCTCGATTATTGGAACCTTTATCGTCAGAAGCAGCGAGAGGGCTACCTTCGGACAGCTTTTGTGGGCCCTACGTCGCGGCATCCTGTCGGCAGCAGTGCTGGTATTACTGCTCTCCCTCGGCTCTGTGATCTGGCTAGAGGTGGAGTTCGACATTTTTTGGGCCATAGTAGCGGGACTGGGCGCCGGTGTGATCATCGGCATGGTGACAGAATACTATACCTCTTACGACTATAACCCCACCAAACGGGTGGCCGAGTCCGCCGAGACCGGTCCCGCCACCATCATTATCAGCGGCTTCGCCACCGGTATGCAGAGCACCGTTATCCCTGTGCTGGTCATAGCCCTGGCCATCCTGGCGGCCTTCATCCTGGCAGGCTTCTATGGAGTCGCCCTGGCAGGGGTAGGCATGCTCTCCACGCTGGGCATTACCCTGGCAACAGACGCCTACGGCCCTGTGGCAGACAATGCCGGCGGCATAGCGGAGCAGGCACAACTGGCCCCCGAGGTGCGCCAGCGTACCGACGCCCTCGACGCCCTGGGCAACACCACAGCAGCCACAGGGAAGGGATTCGCTATCGGCTCCGCCGCTCTCACTTCCTTGGCACTGATGGCCGCCTTCGCCCAGTCCGCGGGCCTGGGAGACCAGTTAAACTTATTGAGCCACACCACTCTGGCAGGGTTGCTGATGGGCGCCATGCTACCCTCCATCTTCTCCGCCATGACCATGCGGGCCGTGGGCAGGGCCGCCTTTTCCATCGTCAACGAGGTCCGTCGCCAGTTCCGGGAGATACCCGGCATCATGGAGGGCACGGGCCGTCCCGACTACGCTCGATGTGTGGACATCAGCACCCGGGGAGCCCTACGAGAGATGATCGCACCCGGAATTATGGCCGTGGCGGCACCCCTGACGGTGGGCTTTGTGCTCGGTACGGAGGCTTTGGGCGGTTTGCTCGTAGGGGCATTAGCCAGCGGTCTAGTTCTGGCAATCACCATGGCCAATGCCGGTGGAAGCTGGGACAATGCAAAAAAGTACATCGAGACAGGCCATCACGGTGGTAAGGGCTCGGAGCCCCACAAGGCGGCGGTGGTGGGTGACGTGGTGGGCGACCCCTTCAAGGACACCTCGGGCCCATCGATCAACATCCTACTGAAGCTGATGGCCATCGTCTCCCTTATTTTCGCTCCGGTGTTCCTCGAAGTGACGCCCCTTATAGAGAAGGTTAGCTAGCAGGCTGGAACCAGCGCCTGTGCTGGGCTATAATGCAGTTAATGCGGGTGTAGCTCAGTGGTAGAGCGCCAGCCTTCCAAGCTGGCTGTCGTGGGTTCGATCCCCATCGCCCGCTCCATTATTATTTGCACTGTTCCCTGTCGATAGGCCTCTTTTTGACTGCGCCTTCCCCTTTAGCCATGAAGCTATCTCAATAACCCTCACCCCTGTGGGAAGAAAGAGACTGTGGGAGATACTCCTTCGGCAGGCTCAGGGCAGGCCCCAGGCCCCCTGAGGACTCCCCGGGATCGAATTTTGGGACAGGTCCCTGGTCCCTCGATACGCCGTGCCCAACTATGGTAGTTCCCCCTGGGAGTGTACAATCTCCCCGTGACCCTTAGGGGTATTTCCTGCTCACATTCAGATGAGGGACATAATGGCCAGACGAATCGTAGTACCTCTTTTGGTAGTTGCCCTGCTTCTGGCACTGCCTCTGGTAGCAGCGGGCGTGGGAACCGTCCTTGAGATCGACACCGAGCGGGACATCACCATCAACGGCATCGACACGTGAGATGCCTCAGGTGTAAGCGTTGCCAGCGGGGACCTCAACAATGATGGGGTGGACGACCTCATTATAGGCGCAAGCGGTGCCGATCCCGAAGGCAGAACCGATGCCGGGGAGACCTACGTGCTCTTCGGTACTCCTCCCCCCTCATCCCCAACTCCCACGCCCACACCTATACCCGGCGTCACCCAGTGGGGCCTAGTTGTGCTGGCCTTGCTGATGGCCGCTGTTCTACTACTGCGGCGGCTGCGGCGGGCTAGGGCGGCAGAGCGGTAAAAGGGTATGGAGGAGAGGCAAGACGCTGGTTCCTCAGTAGTAGGAATGCTAACGGCTCGCGACAGCTACAGATTAAACTGGGGGGCCACGAAATCTCTATCTTTTACGTAGATCTGGAGACGGCTCCGCTGACAGTCAGCCACAATTAGACGCCGCGTCGCATCATCGAAGGCCACCGCCGTTGGATGATAGAACCGCCACTCGGGTTCCAGGCTTTTGACCATCCGCCGTAACCGTATCATATCTGAATTGGCATCTACCTTTTGCTGGCCCCACTTGGAAAGCTCCTGAGCGTCTCCATAAAGGGAGGTGATCACATCTCCATCAGATGCAAAGATCTGGATACGGTGATTAGAGCGGTCACACACATACACATCCCCCTCATCATCAACGACCACATCGGTCGGATGATTTAGCTCTCCCAAACCTTTCCCGAAAGTGCCGAAGCTAGCCAGGAAGGTGCCGTCGGGCGAAAACTTCTGCACCCGATGATTCTTCCAATCCGCTACGTATATGTCGCCCTGGCTGTCTATGGTGATGCCCCAGGGTAGGTTGAACTGGCCTTCATCGCTTCCCTCTTCGCCGAACTTGGCCAGAAAGATGCCCTCTTTCGTGAACTTCTGGACCCGATTGTTGCCGCTGTTGACGATGTAAAGGTTGTCCTCCCGGTCAAAGACGATACCTGAGGGCCAGCTTAGCTGCCCATCGCCTGTTCCAGGTGTACCCCATTTGTCCAGAAAAGTGCCATCGCTATCGAAGATGGAGATACGTTGAAGCCATTCATCGGCGACGTATACATTCCCCGCCTTGTCCAGCGCGATAGAGGTAGCCCACAGCAGCTGCCCATCCTTTTCTCCAGGCTTGCCAAACTCACACTGAAGCTCTTCATCTCCTGGGTCCCCAATGGTGAGCTTGCTTAAACGGGAGCCGTAATTGGTTTCGTTGCCTCGGCTGAACACGTACACTACCCCGGCCTGACCTAAAGCCAATGCCGCTGGAAATTGGAATCCAGGGCCCGCAGCCGCACTGTAACCCACTGCATGACTAAAATTGTACACTCGGCCTGACGCTACGGTGGTAAGCATTTATCGATTCCCTATGGGAGTATGTTTAACTAATCCGGGATTCAGCCCAACCCGTCGCCTCCCGGAATGCTCCCCCAGCATGCCGATGTTATGCGAACTGGTACTCTCGGGTGGCAACTATCAGTTGCAACATTTCAGCAATTCTTTGGGCAGAGGTGCTGGATTCCTGTTCATTGATCCAGCTTAGCACGCCACCCTCTTCAGCCTGCTCTATCAAGTGCTGGCGGGTCTGGGTCTCTACCTCCAGTGGGCCAAGCAGGTCCAAGCAGCCATCGACCAGCGCTTCGGGCAGAAGCTCTCCCTGGGCCTTGAGACGGTTGATGATGGACTGGACTCCTGGCAGGCTGGTGTTACCCACCAAATCTGCAACGAAGTTGACCCGGTTCATCAAAGAGCCGCTGTTGATCCACTCCTGACCCGTGTGCCAGCCTTCTACACTGGGTGGATCGAGCAGCTCCTGACCCATGTAGGTGGACTGCACGGCCAGTTGTCCAAAGCCAGGCCTCGGGAAGTTGTGGCCGCCAACCAGCTTAAAGGCGCCGACCACCACCTCGGCGGGGCTCTTCATTCTGGAGAAGCGGGCCTCCTTGAAAAAGTCCGAGTTGAACAGAGTCCGTAGCACGGGACGCATCTCGTACTTGGACTCGATGAATGCCGTCGCCAGGGTGTCTATTGCTTCCGGGTCCCCAGGGGGTTCTATAAACCAGCTAGGCACCTGGGGCTCGTCTGCCACGAAGAAGTTGTAGAGGTGACGAGCGATAAAACGGGCGCAGGCGGGCTGCCCCACGATGATGTCAATAATGTCTTCGCCGTTTAAGCGCCCCTTGTGCCCCAGAAAGCTCTTCTC
Organism: Dehalococcoidia bacterium; assembly: GCA_965248115.1. Taxonomy (GTDB): domain Bacteria; phylum Chloroflexota; class Dehalococcoidia; order Lucifugimonadales; family CBDFII01; genus CBDFII01. Next base: position 179,106 of record CBDFII010000003.1, on the reverse strand, counting down.
GCCGTGGTCATGATCCTCGGCCTTATATTCAAAGCTCCAGGGGAAACGGGAGTAGGGATACCGAGGTATCTTAACGGCGAAAGCCCAGCCAGTGAAGGCGCGAGACGCCTCTCTCACATCCTGCTCAGTGTAGTTGCCCACCCCCATAGTGAAGAGCTCCAGCAGCTCCCGGCCCCAGTTTTCGTTGACCGCGTACTTATGGTTCTCGTTGTTGTCCAGCCAGAAGATCATGGCGGGGTTCCTGGCCAGCTCGATCAGCAAGTCGCGAAAGTTTCCCATACTGAGGTGGCGGAACATAGCGATCTGCTTTAGTATCTCCTCTGCGTTGTTCACTTTGGCGTTTCCAGTAGCAAAAACCTGATGCCATAAGAGGGCCACCTTTTCCTCCAGTAGGCGTCCCGTGTTGAGCATATGAAACATCCACTTGATGTTGCCTCCTGGGGGCTGGCCACCGGCGATGGTGGAGGCGGGTTGATACCTCATGAGGATTTCTTCGTCCGCCGGAGGAGCCTCCTCGGGATGGAGCAGCTCTTCCACTGTTGCCTCGTACCCCTTGGCGACACGCTTCTCCAGCTCCTCTTGGGTCGCTCCGAAGCTAGCTCGACGCATCAGGTGAGCCATCAAGGCTATATTCTTATCTGCCATTTTCCCACTCCTCTTTTATGCAGAAACCATTTCAGGCACCGCTATCCCGTACTCATAAGCTATACTTTCCAAGTGTTTGAGTCAAGCCCGTACGTTTAAGCGTCGCCTTTCCCACATACTTCGTTGATACCTCATGCGATGCTTCTGTTAAAGAAGAGCTACCTATTGGACTTTTTAGTGGGACTCTAATAATCTTAGGCCAATGAAATCATGTGTTCATTCGCGAAGTTGGACTTCAGTCTCAAAAAAACTAGATGCAAGGAGATATTGGCATGGACAAGATAGTGGACTACCTAAGCTCCTACGCCACGACACTGACATTCGACACCCTTCCTCCCCAGGTGGTGTGGCAGACCAAGCGTATGATGATAGACTCCCTGGGTTGCGCCATCGGAGGGTTCCACAGCGAGCCTAGCAGAATCGCCAGAGAGCTGGCCAGCACCGTATCCAGCAGCCGACCTGCCACCATCCTTGGCAGCGGCCAGAAAACTACCCCAGACCTGGCTGCCTTCGCTAACGGAGTAATGATTCGTTACCTGGACTTTAACGACGCCTATACCACCAACAGAGACGGAGGCCACCCCAGTGATACTATTTGCGCTATCCTCGCCCCTGGCGAAGTAGCTCACACCGATGGCAAGGCCATCCTCACCGCCACCGTCCTGGCCTACGAGGTGTTCTGCCGGTTATGCGATGCTGTGTCTGTCCGAAGCAGGGGCTATGACCAAGGCACCTTTGGGGTTATCGCCAGCGGTCTAGGAGCGGCCAAAGTCATGGGGCTCTCCCGAGAGCAACTCATCCAGACCATCAACTTATGTGTTGTTGCTAACGTGAACCTGATCCAGACTCGCCATGGAAGCTTGTCCATGTGGAAGGGATGCGCCGTCCCCAACGCTAGCCGCAATGCGGTATTCGCCGCCCTTCTGGCCGAGGGAGGCCTAACCGGACCCTCATCCATCTTTGAAGGGCCTGGAGGGTTCTTCGAAGTAGTCTGTGGGGGCCCTTTCACCCTTGAGCCCTTCGGAGGCAATGGCAGGTCCTTCAAGATTATGGAGCCCTACCTCAAGCGGTTCCCTGTAGCAGGGCATATCCTGACGGTGATCCAGGCAGCCCTGGAGGTAAGGGACAAACTACCTAGCGTAGAGAATATTGAGGAGGTCAACGTTCAGACATCCAAATTCGCCGTAGATGCCACGGCGGGCGATGATTTTAGATGGCACCCCCTCAACCGGGAGACTGCGGACCACAGTAGTCCTTATGCAGTTGCAGTGGCTCTGATGTACGGTGCCGTGGAACAGCGCCACTTCAACGACGAACACCGGGGCAATCCCACGCTTCAAGACCTGGTACAGAAAGTGAAAGTTTCAGTATCTGAAGAAGCCAACCGCCAGTATCCGAAGGCGCTGTTAAGCACTGTTGAGGTCGTAACCTCTTCAGGCGAGCGTTTCTCTTCGGAGGTCCCTTACCCTCGAGGTCATCGGGAGAACCCTATGACCGACCAGGAGCTGGAGGAGAAGTTCCGCTCTCAGGCCCGGGACTTGCTTACTCCAGAGCAGACGAATACGCTCTTGGACCGCCTGTGGACGTTGGAGGAGGTGGATGATATCGGTCAAGTAATTGAGATGGTAAGACTCTAGAGAGAATTTTACCTGCCCTGGACCATCAGTAGCAGTGTGACGACGACAATGCCCTATAAGCCTGAAGATGCAGTCTTAAGAGCTCTTCTGGTAAATCTGAATGCGGTGACGTTTGTAGTCAAGAATGAGGATTCGCCCCTCGTTATCAACCTCAACGGCGACCGGGTACGATAAGCGCGCCTCGAGCCCCAGATCCCTCGCCAGGGCCCGCTGTCGTGCCATGTCGGGGTTAGCTTTCATCAGGGCTTCGCCCCACTTGGAGATCCCTGCATCGCCAGTAAAAGCCGTGATGAAACGACCCTCAGAGGTGAATGCCTGCACTCGCTGGTTGAGCCAGTCGGCGATGTAAAAGTCTCCATCCTTGTCAACAGCTACGCCCGTAGGGCGGTTGAACAGGCCGATGGAGTCGCCTGATGTACCGAAGCTCGCCAGAAAGCTGCCGTCGGCGGTGAATTTCTGAATCCGATCGTTGCGCCAGTCGGCCACCCACACATCGCCCTGATGATCTATATCAATGCCCCACGGCAAATTAAATTCCCCCTCACCACTGCCCTCCCTTCCCCATTTGGCCAGGAACTTCCCCTCCTTGGTGAACACCTGAATTCGGTTATTGGAGGTGTCCACTATATAAAGGTTGTCCTCTCTATCGAAGGCCAGACCCGCAGGACGGTTAAGCTCTCCATCGCCGCTGCCGGGGTAGCCCCAAACATCTAGAAATTCCCCCTGGCCATTAAACACTGAGACACGGTGCAGGTAATCGTCATCGACGTACACGTTCCCTTTGCTATCCAGGGCAATGGAGGATGCCCAGATAAATTGTCCTCTGCCCTCGCCGTAATCACCGAACTCCCCAAGATACTCCTCGTCAAAGGTGCACATGGTAATCCGCACCCCGTCGGGGCGAAACTCCACCGATCGGTTTACGACGTAGAGTCTTCCGCCTTCACCTACGGCCAGGTCTGAGGGCTGTCTGAACCCCGTTCCCGAGCACTCGCTGCGTCCGATGGTGTGACTGTACTTGTATATTCTTGTGGTTAAGCCAAAGAATACGGCGGCCAAGGAGACCTCACAATCTATTCATTCGAGCTTCCTACCAGGAGGCACTAGAGGGGATTCTTTTCAGCTTATCCTAGTTGGTACTCGCCAGTGGCTGCGATAAGTTGGAGCATCTCGCCCACCTGGCTGGCGAACCGATTCCGCTGCTGTTCGGTGTCTCCTCGCATCTCTTTAGCCCAACTAGCATGCGCGATCAACTCGTCGCGGGTCTTTTCGGTGACCTCTACACAACCCATCAGGTCCAGACATCCATCCACAAACTGCTCAGGAGTCAGGGTGCCACGGCTGGCCAGCCGCTCGATGATGGAGCGTACCCCTGGTAGGTTGGTATTGCCCACCTGGTCGGACACGAAGTTAATACGCTCAACCAGGGTGCCGCTATCTATCCAATCCTTGCCCGTGTGCCACCCTTCCACAGTAGGAGGGTTGAGCAGGTCCTGGCCCATGTATAGGCATTCGAACGTGATCGCCAAAAGGCCAGGCTTGACCTCGGTGTGGTCTTGCACCAGGCGCATTGTGCCTGCAACCACCTCGGCGGGACTCTTCACCTTGGTAAAACGGGCCTGCTTGAAGAAGTCAGAGTTGAATAATACCCTCAGCATCGGGCGAATCTCGTAATTGCTCTCCACGAAGGCCTTCTCCAGAGTCTGGATGGCCTCAAGGTCCTGGGGCGGAGTTTCTTGCCATGCCGGCACCTGGGGCTCATCGGCCACAAAGAAATTATACAGATGGCGGGCGATGAACCGGGATGTGGCTGGCTGGTGCATGAGGATGTCGATCACATCCTCACCGTTCCAACGCCCTGTCTCCCCAAGAAAGGTCTTCAAGCCGTCATCGTGATCCGTGGGGTTGTAGAGGAACTGCCAGAGTGTGCGGCTATAGGGATAATGTGGAGGGACAGCGGCTATGTTCCAGCCGGTGAAGGCGTGGGCACACGCTTTAACGTCGTCCTCGGTGTAGTTAGGGTGGCCATCCATACCCACACCCATGGAAAAGAGCTCCAGCAGCTCTCGACCGTAGTTCTCGTTGATGGAGCTCTTGTGGTTCTCAGAGTTGTCCAAGAAGTAAATCATAGCGGGGGTTTTTGACAGCTCTACCAACAGGTCACGGAAGCTGCCCAGCCCGTAGCGTCGGAACATATCTACCTGGAGAGTCATCATAAAAGAGTGGTTTATCTTGGCAGCGCCCGAGCACAACACTCCATGCCAGAAGAGGGCCATCTTCTCCTCTAATGGATGCTTGGTATTTATCATCCGGTACACCCAGGCTTGTTTGTTGGAGTCAGTGCCCTCTGGCCATAGATAATCGGGGAGGTAGCGAAACATCAGATCCTCCTCGATGCCAGGCTGGCTCTCGGGGTGGATCAACTCCTCTACAGTAGCCTCATACCCCTTGGCACAATAAGCCTCCAACTGCTCGCGGGGGCCCCCGAAACCGGCACGCCTCAGCAGGTGGGCCATTAAGGCTATTTCTTTATCTGCCAAGAGTTCCCCTCTCTTCTAACATCTTCACTACAAATCCACTATGGGCAAGTCATGGAGATTATATTACTTGATAAAAGTTCCAGTCAAACAATAGCTGACCCCTGTGAATGTGTGTCATAGACCAGCAAATTAAACTAAGATATAGCTTACGGTTCGCGGTCTCGAGCTGACCTTCCCCTGGCACGATCTGGGACAACAGGGAGAATAGAACTGACTGCCCGCTTTTCGAGGGGCCGTGGCCATAGAGAGGAACAAAGATCTCATAGGGCGAAGGGTAATTAAGCCTTTACGATGCGTATCAAGGTTCTGACGGCCATTCCCTACGCCCAGGTGGTTGTTGCCCTAGCCGTGCTCGGTGGCATGGCTACCTCCCTCGTCCAGCAGGGCTTCCCAGTGCTGTTCCCCTTCATCCAGGAGGATTTTGGGGCCAGCCGGGCTCAGCTCGGCCTTATTACCTCTGGGCTGACCCTGGGTGCCACCGGAACTGTCCTCCTTATGGGGTGGCTGGCCGATGCGATGGGGGCGCGCCGTCTCTGGCCGGTGACTTTAATGGTGGTAGCCGGGGCAGTCCTTCTATTCTCACAGATCCAGTCTCTGACGCAGGGCGTTATCCTAGCCGTTCTCATAAGTTTAGCCGCCTCAGCTACTCCAACCTCCAGCGGCAAGGCCATTATGGACTGGGTAACTCCGAAGACCCGCGGCCTGTTCATGGGGATCAATCAGTCAGCCGTACCTATTAGCGGTTTTTTGGCAGCAGCCTTTCTTCCCTTGCTGGCGCTGACATTTAGCTGGCGTATCGCCTTGATGGTTCTAGCCATCGCCATTGCTGGAATAAGTATTGTGCTCTTCGCCTTCTACCGAGACAAGCCGCGCAGCATTACAGCGAGCAAGCAGGGCGGCCTGTTTCAGAGCATAGCTTCACTGGCAAAGAACCGGGACATCTGGCTGGTTGGCCTTAGCAATGCTACCCTCATGGCCTTGCACCTTGTTTTAGTGAGCTATCTGATTCTGTTTCTGATAGAAAAGCAGGGCATGTCGGAGACCGTGGCGGCAGGTTTCCTGGCCATAAGTTTCGTTGGTAGCGCGGTGGGACGAATAGGCTGGGGCTTGATCAGCGACTTGATAGGTGGACGCCGGGCACCGATCTTGGCCTTGCTATGCATACTCTGCATAGTATTCATGGCCTTCATGGTCTGGCTTCCCTCAGACGCCCCTCCGGTGCTCATAGGGCTGCTGTCTTTCTTATTGGGCACCTCTGCCCTGGGGTGGCCGGGCGTGTACAACGCTTTTGTAGTCGAGCTGGCAGGGCCAGGACTTGCGGGAACAGGTGTCGGCTTTGCCTTCACCATCAGGCAGGTGGGCGGTATCGTACCACCTCTTTTCGGCCTGGTTGTGGACAGGACCGGTTCTTACGATATGGGTTGGTGGATGATGGCGGGCGTGGCGGGCATCGGCGCGCTGCTACTGTTTTTCGTACGACCCCAGCCACTGAACCGGTGAGCCCTGATAGCGTAGCCACGGTAAGGTGAGAAGGTGCATGGTAAAACCACTCCATGCAATCTTTCGTTAAGCGTACCCCCCCTATAACAAAAAAGAGACGAGGTCATTTACTCCTCATCTCTTGGCCTCTACGTGACCTTCAGGTAGGAAAGGGACTTAGGACACTTTCTGATAGACTTGCATACGGGCCCGGCAACTCTCTAGGATGAAAATGCGGTTGTCGTCGTCCACCTCGATGGATATTGGACCCCAAAATCCCTTCTCCCGCTCCAGCTTGTTAGCTTCAGCCCGTTCCTGCCACCAGAGGAGGTTGGAGTCCAGCTTCTCTTTGCCCCACTTGGACATGGTAGCGTCGCCAGTGATCTTGGTAATGAAACTGCCGTCAGAAACGAAAACCTGAACGCGGTCGTTGCCCCAATCGAGGACGTAGATGTCGCCGTCTTTGTCCACCGCCAGGCCAGCGGGACGATACATCTCGCCATCCCCACTTCCAGTAGTACCAATCTTCATCAGAAAGTGGCCATCGTGGTTGAACTTCTGAATCCGGTCGTTGCGCCAGTCAGCGACGTAGATGTTATCCTCCCGGTCGATCTCGATGCCCCAGGGGAGGTTAAACTCGCCATCGCCGCTACCTGACCGACCCCACTTAGCCAGGAACCGGCCCTCCTTGGTGAACTTCTGGATGCGATTGTTTAGATTATCCACCACGAAGAAATTGTCCTCGCTATCGAAGGCGATGCCAGATGGGCGGTTAAACTCGCCATCGTCTGAGCCTTCAATACCCCACTTGCTTAGGAATTCGCCCTCTTTGCTGAATATGGAGATGCGGTTGAGCGCCTCATCAGACATGTATACCTTTTCATCCTTGTCGATAGCGAGACCGTTGGCCCACAGGAACTGTCCATCTTGTGTGCCGCCGGTGCCGAACTGGCCAAGAAAGTCTTCCCCGACGGTTAGCATAGTTACCCGCTTAGCCTCGGGCAGGTTATCGTAAGAGCGGCTCACCACGTAGATCAGGTCCCCCTGGCCACGAACCAAGGCGGAGGGAATTCGGAAGCCAGGCCCCACGGATTCACTCTGCCCAATGGTGTGACTGTACTTGAACACTCGGTTGGCTGCCGCATAAGTGACCACACTCACCTCACTGACTGTCAGTTTCCCGATAAGCTCTCAGATAAGGAGCCGGTGCCAACATAATCTTCTAAATCGGCCACATCGGACGGGACCGCTAAATCGCAAAACTTCTTAGACTGACTCAAAATACTATCGTTCTGACACTAGGGTGTAGGAGGCTTAAAGGAAGTCCAACTGCTCGAAGGACCCGTTTACTATTGGTTTGGGATCCAGCTCCAGACCCTTTTCCAGCAGTGTGCTGTAGGTGCCCCTGAAGTCGTTGTTGAATTGGAGGTCCCCTTCCAGCAGTTTCTCTAGAGCCAGGGAGGGATACTCGCCGTACATGCCACCCTTAACCCGGTCGCCGATGACAAAGGCAATGCCGCCGGAGCCGTGGTCAGTGCCCGTGCCGTTGTCGAGGACTCTACGGCCGAACTCGGTGTATACGAAGGTGACAACGTTCTCGCTGGCGTTGTGCTCCTTTAGATCGTCGTAGAGGTCGGCGACGGCCCGTGAGAGTTGCTGCAGCAGCATTGAGTGGACTCCCAACTGACTCCCGTGGGTGTCAAAGACATTGTAGGGGGCGGCGGTGCAAAAGATGCGGCTTCCAAGGTCGGCCAGATGCACCTGGGCAATGCTTCTCATATACTGCCCCAGCGGGTTATTACCGTACTCCACGGTGGAGGAGTACTTCTCGGGAGCGACTTTAATGATATCGGCACCCTTGAGGGCATCCAGGCCAGTCTGGCAGAGGTACTCCATCACCATATCCCGGCCAATAGCTGGGGCATAGAGGCGGGAGAACACCTCAAGAGCCTGGGACCGCTGCTGCTCACCGGAGATACCGGTGAGGACGCCGTAGCTCGCCAGATTACCCACAGAGGCGACGGGGACTCCCGGCACCGCCATAGCCCTCGGTAAGCCACGACCCATGTTGACCCCGGTGAGGACATTCTCCTTGTCGGGGTCCAGGTCTCTAATGGCCCGCCCCAGCCAGCCCTCGGTGCCCACCTTATCGGGCTCACAGGTATGCCAGATGTCCATGGAGCGGAAGTGGGAGCGGTTGGGGCTGGGGTAGCCGATTCCATTGATGATGGCCACCTTGCCCTGGTCGTAGAGCTCCTTGAGGGGGCCCATGCTGGGATGGAAGCCGAAGTGGTCATCTATAGGCAATACCTGGTCCTCGGGGATACCCACTTTAGGCCTGTTGTCTTTGTAGAGGGGGTCGGTGTAGGGGATGACGGTGTTGAGGGCATCGTTACCCCCACCCAACTGCACTGCCACCAGAACCATGTCCTTGCCATTCGCTGACATCCTATTCCTCCCTTTGTGTCGCTTATCTTAGCCGAACTGATACTCGGGGACGGCTGCGATGAGTTGAAGCATCTCACCGACGCGGCGAGTGAAATCAATGCGCTCCTCCTCGGTGGAGTTGCGCAGATCACCACCCTGGCGGGCGTGCTCCAGCAACGTCTTGTAGCTGTCCTTGGAGACCTCCACGGGGCCAATCAGGTCGAGGCAGCCTTCCACGAGCTGCTCGGTAGACATAGTGCCCTGAGCAGCGAGGCGGTTGACGATGGCCTTCACACCAGGTAGGTCAGTGTTGCCCATCTGATCAGCCACGAAGTTAACGCGCTCCACCAAGGAACCGCTATCGATCCACTCCTTGCCTGTGTGCCAGCCCTCCACGCTGGGGGGGTTGAGCAGGTCCTGACCCATATACCGGGTCTCTAAGCTTATCTGGTAAAAACCAAACCTGGGAAAGGTAAAATCCTGGACCAGGCGCATAGTACCTGCCACCACCTCCGCGGGGCTCTTCATCTTAGTGAAGCGGGCCTCCTTAAAGAAATCGGAGTTGAACAGCACTCGCAACACCGACCGTATATCGTAGTTGTTCTCCACCAAGGCCCTCTCCAGCGTGCGAATGGCCTCTATGTCCCTCGGTGGGGTGTCCTGCCATGATGGCACCTGTACCTCGTCTGCCACGAAGAAGTTGTACAGGTGGCGGGAGATAAACCGGGCGCAGGAAGGCTGACGCATAATGATGTCAATGACATCTTCACCATTAAACCGTCCCATCTCGCCCAGGAAATTCTTCTCGCTATCGTCGTGGTCATTTGGGTAGTAGACGAAACCCCAATCGTGTTTGCCGAAGGGGAACTGAGGTATAGGGTTGCCCCGCGTCCACCCAGTAAAGGCGCGGGCGCAGACCTTGACGTCTTCTTCGGTGTAGTTGGGTTGGCCGTCCATACCTACACCCAGAGAGAATAGCTCCAGAAGCTCACGGCCCCAGTTTTCGTTGATGGCCTCCTTGTGGCTCAGGTTGTTGTCCAGAAAGTAGAGCATCCCCGGGTCCTTGGCCAACTCGACCAGTAGGTTCTTAAAGTTCCCCAAGCCGTGGCGGCGGAACATGTCGAGGGTGATATACATCTGCTTACTGTGGTCTACCTTGGCGTAGCCGGTGCAAAAAATACTGTGCCATAAAAGACCAATCTTCTCCTCCAAGAGACGCTTAGTGTTAACCATGCGGTAGACCCATTTGGCCTGGATGTGCTCAAGGCTTTGGTGATCCTTGTATTCCAAAAAATATCGAAATTCCAGGTCTTCGTTATCTTCCTCCCAGGAGGGCTGGTTCTCGGGGTGGAGCAGCTCCTCCACGGTAGCCTCGTACCCCTTGGCACAGTAGGCCTCCAGGTCCAATCGGGTAGCGCCAAACCCTGCCCGACGAAGCAGATGGGCCATTAAGGCTACGTCTTTATCTGGCATATTCTAGCCTCCTCCGAGACGAAGGTTCTTTCGCCAGCAACAACTTCCATGACTAATTTAGCGTCAGAGATTCCCCATGTCAAGAAAGGAAGGTGGCATTCTCCATATCAACTCATTTTCTCTACAACCCGGGACATCAGTTAAACACCCCTGTGGTCATCCTGCCAGGAGCAGTTACTGAATTCAATGACCGTGCATTTGAGGCGAGCTTGACATGCCATCTAGCCGCAGATATACTGCCAGCCACTCAAATCGGCACCTTATTTGAGGCGTATCAGTAGAACGGGAAGAGCCTTGACGGATACTCTGGACGAGCAACTCTCGAGGAGATGAAAGCCATGCCGTATGAGACGCTACTACTGGACCAGACTGGACCTGTATTGAAAGTGACTGTGAACCGCCCCGAGGTGCATAACGCTTTAAGCCGTATCATGCGGGATGAACTGGATGAGGCGCTACAAAATGCATGTGACGATGATTCTATTCGGGTCATAATTATCGCCGGAGCCGGAGATAATTTCTCATCGGGCAACGATCTGGGAAGCCCTCAAGATCTGGCCGACCAGAAGCGCAGACCCTTTCCCTCTACTCCCCAGGGTAGCTATGAGCGACAGTGGGAACTCAATCTGGGAACTGCTCTCCGCTGGCGAGACCTGTCCAAGGTGACCATTGCCCAGGTGCAGGGCTATTGCATCATGGGTGGGCTTATGCTGGCGACCGTCTGTGATCTGATTATAGCCTCGGAGGATGCCAAATTTTGTGACCGCGAGGTGCGTCAGGGAGGGCCTCACATCGCCTACGCCAGCTTGCCCTGGGAGATAGGGCCTCGAAAGGCCAAAGAGTACCTGTTCACAGGCGACTGGATAACGGCAGTAGAGGCGCAAAGGCTGGGACTTGTGAACCGGGTAGTCCCTAGAAAGGATCTCGACGGGGAGACCATGGCTTTGGCACAGCGCATCGCTCTTCAGGACCCATTTGCCCTGCGGCTCAGCAAGATGTCGGTGAACACGATGATGGATGAGATGGGCTTTCGGAACTCGATACTCAGCTCATTCCACGTTTATACCACTTTTAACGTCGCACACAGACAGATGGTTACAGAGGGTAGGAAAAAGCCCACAGGAATTGCTGCAGCGCGGGGAAGAGATGAGCCGTTCGGTGACCGCGGCTAGCTAGGAAGTCTTTTGGTACACTTGGAGACGGTGCCAATTGCTGTCCACCACGATGATGCGCTTTTCGTCATCCACCCCAATGGCGACAGGATTCGAAAAGCGTCTCTCGGTCTCGAAGTCGCGCACTGTGGCCCGCTGTAGGAGCATATCAGGGCTCGAATCCAAGTATGCCTTGCCCCACTTAGAGATTCCTGCGTCTCCAGTAAAGGCTGTGATGTACCGACCCTCGGGGGTGAAGGCCTGCACCCGGTTGTTGGCCCAGTCGGTGACGTAGAAATCCCCATCTTTGTCCACTGCCACGTCCGAGGGACGTTTGAACTGTCCGATCTCAGTACCCGTTGTCCCGAAGCTGGCCAAGAAGGTGCCGTCGGCGGTGAACTTCTGAATGCGATCGTTGCGCCAGTCGGCCAACCACACGTCACCCTTCTGGTCTATGGTGATACCCCAAGGGAGGTTAAACTCACCCTCGCCACTACCCCCGCTGCCCCATTTAGCCAGGAACTTCCCCTCTTTAGTGAACACCTGAACTCGGTTGTTGGCGCTGTCAACGACATACAGGTTGTCCTCCTTGTCGAAGACAAGCCCCGCTGGCTTGCTGAGTTCCCCGTCACCGCTACCTTCCGAGCCCCAGTGATCTAGATATTGTCCCTGGTCGCTGAACACCGTGATGCGGTTCAGGTAGTTGTCATCAACGTACACATTCCCGCTGCTGTCCAGAGCGATGGAGCAAGGCCAGACGAATTCCCCTTTGCCACGGCCGTAGTGACCCAGCTCGCCCAGATATTCCTCATCGATGGTGGTGCATATGCCAACGCGCGTCGACTTCGGGATGAACTCTATTCCGTGGTTGACTACATAGATTTTGCCCCCCTCGCCAACGGCCACGTCCACTGGATGTCTAAATCCTATCCCGTCCTGGGAGTTCCTGCCTATAGTGTGGCTATACTCGTAGTGCCTAGTAGTCACGCCAAAGAAATGACTGCTCATGATCCCCTCACTATTTTTTATTCTTGTGCGACCAAATGAAATCCTCTACAAATCGTGATCAATCTAGAGCGTGGCGTGCTCTATGTCAAGAACGGGAACCAATATTGCCCGTACCGTGACCAGCCGGTGCTTAAACAGGGAGGCACCACCATCATTGAGAGGGACAGTAGCGGTGAACTTTTCAATCAAAGAATCTCCATGGTAAGCAAATGGCGCGCTAATCACTAATAGTCGTAGGAGGTGCTGACTGATATGTGGGCTGAGGTCGCATGAAGGCCAGTAGCAATATACCAATGCCTGCCACTCCCGCCATAATCCACCATCCCGTATCATAGGAACCAGTCCGGTCCACAACGAGACCGAAGAGAGGCGGGCCAAAGGCCCCTAAAAGACTAATCACGTAGATAAAGCCGAACCCTGTTGCCGCAAGTCTTGGCCCTACCTTCTCGGCTACTATTATGGCTGGCAAGCCTGCCCAACCCAGGGTAGATGTCCCTGCGACGAAAACCAGAGCTCCTACAACTAGAGGGGAGGCGTCCAAGGGCAGCCAGGTCATAGATACCATGCTCAGCAGGGATAGGATGCTTACGAACTCCAAAACCACTACCCGGCGTCCACCTATCAAATCGCTAATCAGGCCCCAGGAAACTCTGCCCACCGCGCTACCAATAAAGGCTATGGCCAGAAAACCCGCGGCTCTTCTCGGAGACATGCCAAAGTCATCCTTGAGGAACAGGATCAGATAGCTTACGAAGACAAAGTGCAGTGCCAAGAGGCTCGCAGTACCAAGACCGACCAGCCAATTGTCCCGGTTCCTTGCGAGAAGGGCTATGCTTGTTATCAGACCACTCCTTGTTCCTTCTGTGCCACTGACAGGCTTATCCCTGTAGAAGGCGAAGAACACGATGCTCAATGCAGCGATAAAAAGGCCAAGAATTATAACTGCGGTACGCCAGCTAAAGGTCACTGCTAAAAACGGAAAGAGGGCTGCACCTAGAAAACCGCTGATCGGTACGCTCGTCTCCTTGATCCCCATGGAAACGCCTCGCGTCCGCGGGGATACCCAATCCATAATAGCTTTGACGCTGGGCGGACCACTGGCTGAGCCAAGTGCGCTTATGAAAAGGGCTAGAAGAACGCCCTGCACCAAGGATTGGATCTGTGAGAACAGTAGGATCCCAACAGCCATCCCCATCATTCCCACTGGCAGAACCCTCCTAACACCCATGGTATCGGCAAGCCACCCCATGAAAAGAAGGGTAACGCTGCCACCCATAATAATGCCAGAGGTGATTAGGCCCAGTTCAGCCCGGTTGACTCCTAAGTCCTCCTGAATGAAGGGGAACAGCGCTGGCATGCCCTGGGCAACTAAGGCATAAGCCATGCTTCCCAGCAGGACTAAAAAAACGACAATGTGTGTGTAAGAAATTGCCGATAATACCTTGATACGGGTCATGGCTGACCAAGTCGTATTTATTCTGTTGAAATCGTAGCTTATAGGTGAATCTAGACAGGGAAGAAGCTTTCCCCAGAGCAAACCTCCCAATAGTATCACGACCATCCACGCTACGGCGTAAGGTTGCAACCAGCATGGTGTAAGAGTTTGATAAGTCCTCAGCAGCCAGACACCCTAACCTTGGTAATGATCGAAGGACATCAATTACCATCATCTGATGAAGGTGAAGGCGTCAGTTGACTGAGTTTGAGTACGCCGTTAGACTGCTGCCTATCAACGATGCCCGCGTTACCCGCCGGTCAGTCGATCTAGAAAATCTCGGCTTAATGTCTGGAGTGCTGACAGAAGTTCGTATAGGGAAACCTCAGCGGGGCCAATCCAATCAAGGGCACGACCAGGAGGTTGAAGCCAATGCCGGGACCGTTACAAGGTGTCAAAGTTTTCGATTTAACTCACCGTGGTGTGGGCCCCTGGGCCATCATGATCCTGGCCAGCATGGGCGCTAACGTCATCAAGATTGAACACCCCGAAGGCGACGGTATACGCGTGAATGACCCCAAGACCAAGGACCTTTCCATCATCTACCTCCACTGCAACCTGGGCAAGAGGGGTATCCTCCTGGACCTGAAGACTCCTGAGGGGCAAGAGGTCGCCAAGAGGCTAATAGGCGATGCCGATGTCTTTGTCGAGAGCATGAAGTACGGTACTGTCGAGCGTTTGGGATTGGGCTATGAGAAGGTCTCCCAGCTCAACCCTCGTATCGTCTACGGCAGCTACCCTGGATACGGTAGCTCAGGCCCCCTTAGAGATCAGGGCACCCAGGATACCACCTCCCAGGCCTTCAGCGGCGCTGTCAGCATTACGGGAAGGAGAGATGGTGAGGGCGAGTTCAACCGTTACCAGGCATTCCACGACCTGAATGCCGGTGCGTACCATACTGCCTCTATCCTCCTGGGCCTCCTTAGCAGGGAGCGGAGCGGTAAGGGCATCAAAATCGAGAGCTCCCAGGTAGGCGCTTCCGTCGCCGTCCAGACCAGCCGCATCGCCGAATTCCTCACCACCGGAGAGGACGTGCCTCGCATGGGAAGTGCCTGTACCACTACCGTCCCCCACAGGGCCTTCCTGTGCCAGGACAACCGTTGGTTGGCTGTGGGAGTGATTACCGATGCCCAGTGGAGGGGCTTGTGCAAGGCTATTAAAAGCCCAGACCTCCTTCAGGACTCCAGGTTTGCTGCAAATTCAGGGCGCCTGCTACACAGGGATGAGCTGGAGGCGAAGCTGCAGGCTATCTTCTCCACCAAGCCCGCTCGGTGGTGGACCATCCAGCTTGGGAAACACAAGGTGCCCGTAAGCCTCTTTTACGATTACGAGACCATTCCAAATCTGCCCCAGGTGAAGGCCAACAGGTACATCGTGCCCATCAAGTACCCCCACGTTGGCACCCTCCCCTTTGGAAATGTGCCCTTCCAGTGCTCCAAGACCCCCATCGCTTTGAGGCCAGGCCCCTGGCCTGGCCAGGATACCGAACAGGTCCTCAGGGAGGGCTTTGGCCAGGATGACGTTACCGCATCCAAGGGCTATTTCGGACCCCAAGGCCCTATGAGAAAGGGTGTCCTCGATGGCGTTACGGTCATCGACATGACCCAGGGCCTGTGTGGCCCCTACGCCTCCCTGGTCCTGGCCGACGCCGGGGCCAGGGTCATCAAGGTGGAGCCTCCAGAGGGGGACTACACCCGCCAGTGGGGCCCAGCCTCAATAGACAACGAAAGCCCAGCCTTCTTCCACCTGAACCGCAACAAGGAGGGCCTACGATTAGACATCGGAAAGGAACAGGATAGGCATAAACTCATTGAGCTGCTCAAAACCGCCGACGTGTTCATTGAGGAGGAGCCTCTTCGCCTGGGTCGGCTACGGCTGAGCTACCAACACCTGGAGAAGATCAACCCCCGACTAGTCCACTGCACCATAACCCCCTTCGGCACTAGAGGGCCACTGCGAAACCAGCCCGCCTCAGAGCTGGTCCTCCAGGCCATGTCCGACGGCCTCAACACTCTAGGTGTCCCCGGAGAGGAGCCGGTCCGTATAGGGCCCGACCTGGCGAGCCTGGGGAGCGCCATCTATGTCACCCACGGCATTTTGGGCGCCCTGTACCACCAGTGGCGCACCGGTGAGGGCCAGCATGTGACGGTGAGCATGCTTGGCACCCTCCTTCATCTCAAGGGGCCCACATGGACCACCATGGTGAATCCCGATGAGTGGTCTGGCTTCTACTGCGAGGGCTACGCCAAACCGCCCAACCACGGCTATAAGACCGCCGACCAGCATATCCTCCTGGCCCCGGTACGTAGGCCAGAGCTGTTCGGCAAGTTTCTTACGGCCCTGGGAATGGAGGAGTATCTGGATGACCCCCTATTCCAGGGCTCCCCTAGAGATATCATGGGCTGGCAGGGAGCCGGGGACCTCCCCCTCCGGGCCAAGCCTATCTGGGAGAAGGTTTTCGAGAAGTGGAAGGCCGACGAGCTGGTAGACCTGCTTCAAAACTATAGGAGCAGCTCTTCCGTCATTTACAACTACGGGCAGCTCTTCTCTCTTCCACAAATGGAGGCTCTCGGTATAGTCAGGGAGGTAGCTGTCCCTAATGTGGGTAAGGTCAAGGTCCTGGTACCACCGTGGAAGTTTCAAGGCATCCCCAGCGTGACGCCCCAGGCATACTGTGCGTTCACATAGGGTAATCCGTAATCGGCTAAGGTTGCATCTTAAGGATGTTAGAAACCTTTAGCGAGATAGCTCCGACCGCTCTTTAGACACCCACTCTGCTTATGGGTTCACGTTAGGCCGTTTGCGAGGAGCATACATCTCATAGAATTCAATATAGCTGTCCACCAGATATTCGTCGCGAAGCTGGTCCCTAAGGGCAACGAAGTCATCGGGGACTTTGTTTCCGCGGCGAAGAGGGTGGAGCAGCTGCTCCTCAATCCAGTCCATATAGATGGTATTGGACGGCCCTGGCACACTGCCGCCGCTCATATAGACCCTACTGAGGGAGCGCTGCCCTGCATCTTCGAACACCTTTCCCATCTGCGCGATTATTTTCACTGCCTTCCGCGCGGTTCCCGGCTTTACCTTAAAGACGCGCCTGATGAGATACATTAGACTCCTTTCTATTTGATGCCGTGTAAGAAGAGGGATTGCACATCGGTTAGAACTGTGGGAGTTCTCCGTGTTCTACTGTACCTACAGGTTAAACTGAGGGTCCACGTAATCCTTATCCTTGATATATATCTGGAGTCGACAACGAAGAGAGTCAGTCACAATGAGGCGATTCTCCGCCTCGTCAAAGGACACCCCCGTTGGATAGTTGAAGCGCCACTCCGGCTCCATGCTTTTTACTCTGCGCCTAGCCTTTTGAATGTCTGGATTGGCCGCCACCTTTTGCTTGGCCCACTTAGAGAGTTCGTGAGCATCCCCAATGAGGGACGTGATAAAAGCTCCGTCGGGCCCGAAGATCTGTACACGCTCATTAGCCCGGTCGCACACATACACGTCCCCATCACCGTCAACCGTCACATCGGTTGGATGGCTAAGCTCCCCTAATCCTTCTCCAAAGGTGCCAAAGCTAGACAGGAAGGTGCCTTCGGAGGAGAATTTCTGCACCCGGTGATTTTGCCAGTCAGCAACGTAAACATTGTCCTGGTTGTCTATGGTGATGCCCCAAGGGAGGTAGAACTGTCCCTCGACGCTACCCTCCTCGCCAAACTTGTGTAAAAAGGTGCCGTCCTTGGTGAACTTCTGGACGCGATTGTTGGCGCTATCGACGATGTAAAGATTATCCTCCCGGTCGAAAGCCATACCTGAAGGCTGCTTTAACTCTCCGTCGCCAGCTCCGGGTGTGCCCCATTTGTCCAGAAAATTACCATCCTTATCAAAGATGGAGATACGATGGAGCCACTCATCGGCAACGTAGACATTCTCCTCCCTGTCTAGCGCCAAAGAGGAGGCCCACAGCAGCTGCCCATCCCCTTCGCCATATTCGCCGAACTCGCATAGAAACTCCTCATCCTCAGGAGCCCCGATGGTAATCTTACTCACTCGCGTGCTGAAGTTGCTTTCGTCGCTCCGGTTCACCACGTACACTACACCGTCCTGGCCTAAGGCTAGGGCGGTGGGCCAATGAAACCCAGGGCCAGTGAGCAACGATTGACCTACTACATGACTAAAATTGTAAACTCGTCCTGCGGCTATGGTTGTAAGCATCTTGTACTCCCTATTTGTGGAGTGAGATGTGAAAAACGCAACTTCAATACAGTACTCGTAGGCCAGCTACCCACACTATACCCCTGTAAAACACCTTGATCCTACTCAAGATGTCAGCTTAAGGCACCCTTTACCCGAACTGATACTCTCTGGTCGCAACTATCAGTTGCAGCGTCTCTGCGATCCTTTGGGCAGAGGCAGCATCTTCCTCCTCGGTACCCCAGCGCAGCTCGCCGCTCTCCTCGGCCTGCTCGATCAAATGTTGACGGGTCTGGGACTCTACCTCTAACTGGCCCAGCATGTCCAAACAGCCATCTACCAGTGCCTCAGGTGTGAGGTCTCCTTTGGCCTCGAGTCGGCCGATAATGGACTGTACGCCGGGGAGGCTGGTATCACCCACCAGGTCGGCAACAAAGTTGACGCGACTCATTAAAGAGCCACTGTTTATCCACTCGGAGCCCGTGTGCCAGCCCTCTACGCTGGGGGGGTTCATGAGATCCTGGCCCATAAAGGTGGGCTGTAGGGACAGTTGGCCGATTCCGGGGCTGGGAAAGTTATGGCCGCCTACTAACTTGAGGGTACCCACAACCACGTCGGCGGGGCTCTTCATCTTGGCAAAGCGGGCCTCTTTGAAATAATCGGCGTTGAACAGGGTGCGTAGTACAGGACGCATCTCGTAGTTCGACTCAATCAAAGTAGTCGCCAAGGTGTTTACGGCCTCAGTGTCCCGAGGAGATTCTATGGACCAGCTGGGCACCTGGGGCTCGTCCGCCACGAAGAAGTTGTAGAGGTGACGGGCAATGAATCGGGCACAGGCGGGCTGTTCCACAATGATGTGAATGATATCCTCACCGTTGAAACAGCCGGTCTCTCCCAAAAAGCTCTTCTCGCCATCGTCGTGATCCTCGGCCTTGTACTCGAAGGGCCAATACCAGCCGCTGGCGTAGGGCCACCGGGCTAGCTTGGCGCCAATAGTCCAGCCGGTGAAACCTCGGGAAGCCTCTCTTACATCCTCCTCAGTGTAGTTGCCCACACCCATGGAGAAGAGCTCCAGCAATTCTCGGCCCCAGTTCTCATTGACTGCGCGCTTGTGGTTCTCGTTGTTGTCCAGCCAGAAGATCATGGCAGGGTTCTTAGCCAGCTCAATCAGCAGGTCACGGTAGTTGCCCATGCCGTGGCGTCGGAACATAGCGATCTGCTGCATCAAATGCATATAGCCATCCACCTTGGCGTTTCCTGTGGCGAATACCTGATGCCAGAAGAGGGCCATCTTCTCCTCCAGGAGTCGCCCCGTATTGAGCATGTGGAACAGCCAGTTGGCAGTTCCCATAGGGGGTACACCACTGGGAAGCCTAGCGCCAGGATGATACCGCAGGAGGATATGTTCGTTGGCAGCAGGAGAGGCCTCCGGATGAAGCATCTCCTCCACCGTTGCCTCGTACCCCTTGGCCGCGCGCTCCTCCAGCTCTTCCCGTGTCGCCCCGAAGCCAACACGACGCATCAGATGAGCCATCAATGCTATGTCGCTGCGGGCCATCTTCGTACCTCCTTTGGAAACGCCGCTATCGGATGACAAACCTTGTAATCCGGCTTACTTTAATACTTCCAATTACCGTTTTCAAGGGCGCGGCCCAGAAGCGAGTGTATCAGCCTGTTAGTGCTTGAAATGTAAATAATGACAGTGGCACACCCCGGTTAGGACAATTACCCTCGGGGTGTGCCACATAAGGCACACTTTATCCAGCTCTCGTCTCTGTTACTCTGCGAACTCAAGCCTTTCCAAACGGAGGAGCTGAGGATTCGTCCTCGACGTCCATTGGTATTCGTCGGACATCAGGTCTAAGCGTGGAGTCGAGTATAGCGGCACCATGGCGTAGATGTCGTACAGGTGCTGCAGGGTTTCCTGGGCTATGCGTTGGTGCTCATCAAAGTCTTCGACGTATATTTTATCCATTTTTTCAAGCTGGGACACGGTGAATTCGTCAGTCCAGTTGCTGCGGTTGGGCGGCGAGATCCTGTGCCAGTTCCACTCCCGCGGCGGGGTTTGAAACTGGGTCACGGAGAAGCCAAAGATCATCCCTCGGGTCTTCGTGGTGTCTTGCCAAACTGAACGCCAGTCGCCGACCCACTCCCGCACGGTACCTTTCACCTTTAATCCAAGGTTCTCCAAAGCGACCAGAAGAGCCCCATGCTCTTGGGGTACCCGGGCATTACCACCAATGGTTATCTGAGGCACCTCGACTTCAAACCCGTTGGGGTAGCCGGCCTCAGTCAGCAACCCCTTCGCTTCCTCCAGGTCGTATCCGTAGGGCTCACCCTTTATCTCCAGATTCGTCTGCCAAGGGGCAATAAGAGGCGTTGCAAACCCACCCCAGAACTCCTGGTTCAAGGCATCGGTGTCAATAGCAAGGGCGATAGCCTTACGAACCCTTATGTCCCCCCAGGGGTCTACCACCGGGTCCAAATCCCCAATACCTCCGTAAATGATCCTCACATTGAAAAAGCCTGGCCATGCCTCAATGTGGACGCCACCACGCTCCTGCGCGTCTACTGCGTGATCCAGGTTCATGCTGTCACCGAATGCGGCTACACCAGTCTGGACCAAAGCAGCACGGGTCGCAGGCTCCGGGACATTAAAATACGTGACGCTGTCCATAATGGGGATTTCCCCTCGCCAGTGATCCGGAACCACCTCATAAGTTATGGACGCAGGTCCCCAATCCACGAATTTGAACACTCCCGACCCTATCGGGTGATTCCCAAACGCCACGTCATCACCCTCCACACTGTCGTAGTACTTCTTACTCTGGGCCGGGTAAAACCTGGCCCAGTGGAACTTTATGTCTTCCATGGGTAAAGGCCTTCCGTCGCCCCTAAAGAAAACCGCCTCATGGGTTCCAGTAGCTTTCGTTTGTATATCCCAGTTGGTCCAATCGCGTACAGGGGACCATGTTTTAGATTCTCTGAAGTGGGGTGTTAGCCAGACATAGTCCGCTGAGGTGACTTCACCCCACCCCTCATGGAACTGTACACCCTTCTCTATCTGTACCTTAACTTCCGTTCCTCCGGCGGCTACTTCCCATTTGACCAGCTCCGGGAAGAAATTGTCCACCCGCCCTCTCTCGTTGTAAATCATGCCAACCGGCAAGTCATATAACGGTACGAAGGGGGTATTGAAGTTGTTCCTCGGAATTATCCGGTTAGGTAACCGAGACCAAGCCACCGTAAACTCACCAACCCTTCTCGGCGCTGGAGGCAGAACGGCTGTTGGCGTGGGGGTGACAACTACAATCTTTTCTACCTCTTTTATGACCTCTACCGTTACCTCTTTAATCACCTCTTTTTCGATGATAATAGGTGTAGGGGTATCGGCAGCTCCACACGCCATGGCTACCATCGCGATCAAGGCTGCAAACAAAGGCACCAATAATCTATAACCTTTACTGGATCTCACTTGCTACCTCCCATTAGTGTAGAGCTTGGTATTTGTCTGAGCGAATATAGCTGTATTGAACGTCGCTGTCAATCCCTAAGCTACATATCAGCTGTTACGAGCGAAGGCCTTGTGCATGGATAGCGTTACCTTTTATGTGCTAATTACCGACTGGAGCGACTCCTCTGTGGGCAAGAGCATCCCACGAATTTTTCCGGACTTAAACAGCCCATACCTGTTATACGGAAGAGAACTCAGTTAAGATCATCCAGTACAGACGAAAGCGCGTGTGTGTTACACGGGCTACTTGTTCTCAGTCTGCTCTGATTCCTCGCCTCACGTCCCGATAAAGTCTAAAACAGATTTGCTAAATAGCTCGGGCTGCTCGTATGGGGGTAGGATAGCTGCATTGGCGATGGTCTCAGCGCGCACGTCTCGGATACCGGAGAGTAATGTCTCTTTACCTGCCAGGAGGTGACCGGTTTCTTTGGCTCCATACAGGAGCAAGGTGGGAGCTTGCACTTGTGCCACATATGAAGGTACATCATATTCCGTCAGAGCCACGTGGCAGATTAAAAGCCAGCTCTTGTCGGTGTGACCTTTATCCCACAAATCCACCACGCGCTGATCAGCATTAGTTATGACCTTTTTCACCCGTTCCAGCGTTCGCTGGGGCATCAAGCCTTGCTCCGTGAATTGTCTGAGAAGCCAATCGTCCTCGTGATAACGTCGTCCCTCTTCGCGGGTCCAACCAGGGCAACCATTCAACACCAGTTTTTTCACCCGCTCCGGATGACGTGCAGCTAGGTCGAAGATCATCAGAGCTCCGGAATGCTGGCCAACCACATGGGCTTGCTGGATGCCAAGGGCGTCCATAAACGCCATTATCCCTTCACTAAAGTCTTGCATCCGATACCAGTCGTTGGGACGATCGGAACCATGGAAACCCGGCGCCTCTGGCGCGTAGACGTGGTAATGCTCTGCTAGTGGCTCAATAACACGCTCATAGGTCCAAGACCCCCAGCCAAACCCAGAGATGAGTAACATTGGAAAGCCGCTGCCGTAGCTCCCATAGCGCACCTTTCCGTGGGGTAGCGCGATTACCTCTGATGCCACCTTGGATGTGCTCGTCATTTTTGCTCTCCTCTCGGGTCAGGTGGCAACGTCTACAAGTTAAACTGGGGGTCCACGTAGTCCTTGTCTTTTATGTATATCATGAGTCGTTTCTTTATGGAATCCACTATGTAGATCCAGCTCTTGTCGTGGTCTATACCTATGTCCGTGGGCATTCGCATAGGCCATATCTGCTCCGGATGCTTGGAGCGGCGGAAGGCCTTATAGGAATCGGGATTGGCGACCAGCTTCTCCATCTGCCACTTGCTAATGTCGTGGGCATCCCCATAGATGGCTGCAAAGAACTCGCCGTCGGGCTGGTAGATCTGTACCCGGTTATTCCCCCAGTCCGATACGTATACATCTCCATCCATATCCACAGCCACGCCAGAGGGGTGGTTCAGCTCCCCCCGGTTCCCCGATCCCAACCTCCACAGATGGGAGAAGGGGTGGTTCCGGGGATAGCTCTTGGGATAGGTGCGTATCCCCGCACCCTCCGCAGGCCATCCAAACTGGGCCAAAAAGCTCCCTTCGGGGCTGAATTTCTGCACCCGATGGTTCTTCCAATCCGCTATATACACATCTCCCTGATGATCTATGGTGATCCCCCAGGGTAGATGGAATTCCCCGTCCCTACTGCCGTAGCCTCCCCACCCCCCAAGTAGTATCCCATCATTAGTGAACTTCTGCACCCGGTGGTTGCGTGTGTCTACCACGTAGACATTGCCCTCGCCATCAATGGCCAGCCTTGAGGGTCCTAGCAGTTCCCCCGGGTCACTGCCGGGAGTACCCCACTTGCGAAGGAACTTCCCATCCTTGTCGAATATGGAGATGCGGTGGAGGTAATTATCGACTACGTAGACGTTCTCTTCCCTGTCCAGGGCAACCCCGTCTACCCACACGAACTTTCCATCCTCTCGCCCAGGATCTCCTATGGTGACGATGTACTCTTCCTCCCCAGGCCCTCCTACGTATACCTTACTCACACATGGATGATTCCCTGCCGATCGGTTCGCCACGTAGACCATTCCATCCTTACCCACCGCCATCCCATAAGGGTAGGAGAACCCAGGCGGTGGAGCATCTTGAGTCCGGCCTACTATGTGGCTATAGGAATATACGCGACCCCGGGCCAATGTTACCTGTGGCATACCCTCACCTCCCTTGGGTACGTTGGAAAGAGACCATCTACCAGTGCTCCCACCCCTCTATGGGAAGTAAGCACTATACCTACTTGTTACTTCCTATTCAGCCCTACCCAGGAGCCCAGCCTTCACTGCTCTAAAGGAAGGCCGGCTGCTCGAATGCTCCGTTCACTATGGGTCTGGCCTCTAGCCCTAGCCCCTTCTCTAGTAGGGTGCTATACACGCTCCGAAATTCTAGGTTCGGCGCCAGGTCCCCCTGGGATAGGTCCTCATCCTTGGTGGAGGGGTATTCCCCATACATCCCCCCCTTTACTCTATCCCCTATCACAAAGCACGCCCCCGCCGCTCCGTGGTCCGTCCCTCCTCCGTTGTCCCTCACCCGTCTCCCAAACTCGCTGAACAGCAGCATCACTACGTTCTCTGCTACTTCATGCTCCCTTAGATCATCAAAAAAGTCGGTGATACCCTGGGAGATCTCGTCCCACAACCGGGTCAGGTCCGGGGCCTGCGCCGCATGCGTGTCGAAGCTCCCGTGCTCGCACCAGAAGATACGACTCCCCAGCTCCGCTGTATGTACCTGCGCTATACCCTTCAGGTTCTTCGCTATCGGGTTGTCCCCATACTCTACACTCGAGCTGTACCGCTCCGGCGCTACCTTCAGTATGTCCGCCCCACTCATCGCATCTATCCCCGTCTGCGCCACGTACTCCATCGTCGGCCCTGTCCCTATCGCCGGTGAGTATATCCGTCGAAATCTCCCCAATACCTTCTCTCGCTGCTCTACGTCCGTTATCCCAGGCAGCAATCCGTAGCTCTCTAGCTCCATCACGCACGCCACCGGCACCCCCTGTACCGCCAGAGCTCGCGGTAGCCCATGCCCAAAGCTCACCCCCGTCACCACGTTCTCTTTCCGCGGGTCTAGCTCCCTTATCGCTCGCCCCAGCCATCCTTCCGTTCCCAGCTTATCCGGCTCGCAGGTGTGCCAGATGTCCAGCGCTCGAAAGTGGGAGCGCGGCGAGTTGGGCCACCCTACTCCGTTTATGATGGCTACCTTCCCCTCTTTATACAGCTCCCTTATAGGCCCCATGCTCGGGTGTAGCCCCAGCTTCTCATCCAGGGGCAGTATCTCCTCCTCCGGTATCCCTACCCCGGGACGGTAGTCCCTATACAAAGGGTCCGTGTAGGGTATCAGCGTGTTGAAATAGTCGTTTCCTCCCGTTAGCTGCATTACCACCAACACCATCGGCTTCTCTCTCGCTGTCATGGTGTCCCTCCTGTCTCCTGCTCTCTCTTTACCCTTACCCAAACTGGTAGTCTTTGGTGCTCACTATCAGTTGCAGCATGTCCGCTACCCTCCGGGCTGAGGCCCCTGCCTCCTCCTCTGTGTCCCACTTCACCTCACCACTCTCCCGGGCATGCTCTATCAGCTCCTCCTGGGTCTCCGACCTTACCTCTATCGGCCCTATCAGGTCCAGACACACCTCCACCAACTTCTCGGGCCCCAGGGTGCCCCACTCCCTTACCCTCCCCACTATGTCCTGTACCCCAGGTCGCTTCAGATCCCCCACTAGCTCCGAGGCAAAGTTGATCCGCGTCATCAGAGACCCGCTGTCTATCCATTCCTTCCCCGTGTGCCACCCCTCTACGCTGGGTGGCTTCATTATGTCTTGCCCCATATATGTCGGCTGCATTGACCACCGGCCCATGTAGGGCGTAGGAAAGTCGTACCCTCCCACCAGCCTCTGTACCCCTACCACCAGCTCTACTGGACTCTTCACCCGCGCAAACCGCGCCTCTTTGAAAAACTCCGAGTTAAATAGTACCCTCAACACTGACCTTATCTCCCCTTCGGAGTCCCTAAAGGCCTTGGCCAGAGTCTGTATCGCTCTCTCATCCTGCGGCGGGTTCACGTTCCAGCTCGGTACCTGGCTCTCATCCGCTACAAAGAAGTTGTACAGGTGCCTCGCTACGAACCGAGCACAGGCCGGCTGCTCTACTATGATATCTATTATGTCTTCCCCGTTGAACCGTCCTTGGTGCCCCAGAAAGCTCTTCTCTTCGTAGTCGTGCTCCTCCGTCTTGTACTCGAAGTCCCACAGGTACCGCGAGTTGGGGTACAGGGGTACCTTGGCCTCCAGCGCCCATCCCGTGAAGGCCCGGGAGGCCTCCCTTACGTCTACCTCCGTGTAGTTCCCTACCCCCATGCTGAATAGCTCCAGTAGTTCCCGCCCCCAGTTCTCGTTCACCGCATAGTTGTGGTTCTCCTGGTTGTCCAGCCAGTAGATCATCGCCGGATTCTTTGCCACCGCATTTAACATCCCTTTAAAGTCCCCCAGCGCGAGGTCGCGGAACAGCGTTATCTGTGCCGCTATCTCATCATAGTTCCCCACCTTGGCCATGCTGGTGGCAAACAGCTGGTGCCAAAATAGCGTCATCTTCTCTTCCAACGGCCTCTCCGTGTTGATCATGTGCCACATGAACCAGATGGTTCCCCCTGGTGCATTCTCCCCATGCTGTATTCCGTGCTTCGGCAGGTACCGCGCCAGTAGGTACTCATCCGCTAGCTGGTAATCCTCGGGATGCAGCAGCTCCTCTACCGTGGCCTCGTACCCTTTGGATACCCGCTCCTCTAGCTCCTCCCGCGGCGCACCAAACCCCGCTCGCCTCATCAAGTGGGCCATCTGCTCTATCTCGCTCTTCGCCATCTGCCCCCTCCTCTTTTTCTCTTCTACCCCTTCTACACTCCACTACTCAGAATGTATACCTTCTTACTTTTCCCGTCAAGAGTGCGACGGGCTTGTATTCCAATAGAACCCCGCCATAGATACCATCCTCAGTACAAGAATCGAGGCGTGGGCAGCCTCGATTCTTGTACTGTCACAGGTCAGAGAATTGGAAAGAGCTAGGATACTTTCTGGTAGACCTGGATACGGTGGAGGCAGGTCTCGGCAACAAAGATGCGGTTGTCATCGTCTACGGCTATAGCTACTGGCCCCCACAAGCGCTTCTCCACCTCCAGCTTGTAAGCCTGCTCCCTCTCCTGGTACATCTCCGGATTGGCGTCCAGCTTGGATTTGCCCCACTTGGAGATGCCACCATTGCCAGTGAAGGTGGTGATGAAACCACCGTCGGGAGCGAAGACCTGAACTCGGTCGTTACCCCAGTCGGCAACGTAGATGTCTCCCTCATTGTCTACGGCCACTCCGGTGGGGCGATTTAGCTCACCCTCTCCTTGGCCAGAGGTTCCAAACTTCATGAGGAACTGGCCATCGGGAGTGAACTTCTGGATGCGGTCGTTGCGCCAGTCGACGACGTAGATGTAACCTTGCTGATCGATGGTGATGCCCCAGGGGAAGTTGAACTCGCCATCACCTCTGCCTGCCCTTCCCCATTTGGCTAAGAAGTGGCCGTCCTTGGTAAACTTCTGGATACGGTTGTTCAGGCTGTCTACCACAAGGAGGTCGTCCTCCTTGTCGAAGGCCAGCCCCGAAGGACGATTGACCTGGCCATCACCGTCACCCTCTACACCCCACTTGCCCAGCCACTCGCCATCCTTGGTGAATATGGAGATGCGCTGGAGGTATTCATCTGACACGTAGACGTTCTCGTCCCTGTCGACGGCTATAGAGGTGAGCCAAGAGAACTGACCATCATCGGTGCCTCCGGTACCGAACTGGCTGAGGTAGTCTTCGCCTACTGTGCACACGGTCACACGTCTTCCCTCAGGCCGCTCATCGACAGAGCGGTTCAACACATAGAGCACGTCTCCCTTGCCTCGGGCCATACCTATAGGAACGTGAAATCCGGGTCCAAAGAACTCGTGCCGCCCCATGGTGTGGCTGTACTTGAACACTCGGTTGGCTACTGCATAAGTGACCATACGCACCTCACCATAATAAAAATCAGACTACGACCTGGACTCTCTACATCTTTAGTGCCCATATTCTACAGTCTGAACCCTTTCGCAAGCAATAGAGTTATGTTGTGGTATGCTGCTAGCATATCAAATTGGCGTAGGATGCACGGAACTGCCGTTCAAGAGCATCCACCCCATCGACCCCGCGACGTTAGCCACGGAGAACGAGCGAGGGGATAAAACGCCGACTCTACGAAGGGAGGGAGTTGTGAAGGTTATTAAGATGAGCGAGGTAGAGGAGCAGGAGGCCCAGAGTCCTCTGTTCACCGGGGGCAAGGTGACCCGCCAGCCTCTCTTGACCAGCGATATGGACAGGTTCTTCAATTTCGGCATCGTGAATTTCAGCCCTGGGGCACGGAATAAGTTCCATGCCCATGCCAGCGACCAGGTGCTCCTTGTGACCGAAGGAACCGGCATCGTTGCTATTGAGGGGCAGGAAAGCGTGGTAACTGTGGGTCATGTCATTCACATCCCGGCGGGTGAGAAACACTGGCATGGTGCTACAAAGGATTCGGCCTTCTCCCACATCACCCTCACAGCGGCGGGCACCACGACCGAGCAACTGGAGCCTTAAAACTGCGCCGTTAGCCTATGCCCTTAAAAGAGTACCGCAGCAAAAGCGGCTCATGAAGCAGGGGCTTGAAGACCTGGTAGACGGGGGAGTTGACTCTCCCCGGAAAACGATGCGGCCATTCTAGTGGCTGCATAGAAATTTCAGCCCGGTATTTTACACTGGGGGCTTCTCGCAAGTTTCATAAGCTCTCAAGTGGTCCGCCGGCTTTCAGCCCTTGTTGTTGGGGACATCACTAATTCCCGCTCTTGACATAGTCAACTGCAAGCTCTAGATTGATCACGGTTAAAGCCATTCCCCCTTTAGGCGATCCCATTTGGTCGCTCAAGAACAAAAAGTGGTGAGGTGACCATGAGTTCCCATTTCTTTGGCGTAACCACAAGACACTACAAGTACAGCCACACCATCGGTCGGAACTCGAACGCGGGAATAGGGTTTAGGAATCCCGTGGACTTGGCCGTGGACAATGGAGGCAAGATATACGTCGTCAGCCACGGATTAGAGTACGTACCAACCACGGCGCGGGTGGGTATATGCACCATCGATGAGGAGTATCTGGGCGAACTAGGTCACTACGGACGGGGTAAAGGGGAATTCGTCTGGCCCTGCTCCATCGCCCTAGATAGCAACGGCAATGTGTATGTCGCCGACAACCACTTGAACCGCATCACAGTGTTCAGCAGCGAGGGGGAGTGTCTTGACAACTGGGGCTCCAACGGCAGCAGCGATGGAGAGCTCAACAAGCCCTCAGGGCTGGTCTTCGACAAGGAGGACAACCTCTACCTGGTGGATAGCGCCAACAACAGAGTCCAGGTATTCACCAAGGAGGGGAAGCTCCTGTTAAAATGGGGCAAGGAGGGCAAGGGCGAGGGTGAGTTTAACCTTCCTTGGGGCATGACTATCGACCACAACGGTGATGTGTGGGTGGCCGACTGGCGCAACCACCGAATTCAGAAGTTCACCGCCGACGGCTCCTTCCTGGCCAGCTTCGGTACACCGGGCGACGAGATGGGGCAGTTCAACCGGCCCTCGGACGTGGCCGTGGACAGGGATGGAGACTTCTACGTCACCGACTGGGGCAACAATCGGGTGCAGGCCTTTACCCCAGAGGGTCGGTTCATCACGGCCTTCACCGGCGACGCCACCCTCTCCAAATGGGGCAAAGTGGTTCTGGAATCCAGTCCCGACATGGTTAGGCAGCGAGCTATGGTGCGGGACTTCGAAATCGAGCGACGCTTCTGGAATCCGGTAGCCCTTGAGGTTGATGAGGAGCAGCGCATCATCGTGGTTGACTGCAATCGACACCGCCTCCAGATATACCAGAAGACCTCCCAGTAAAGAGAGAGGCCCCTAACCAGGGATGCCAGTGCCTCTGATAGCGTTAGGGATTACACTCTGAGACGATGAAAAAATAGGGTATAATTGGGCCCAAGCCCTCGTGGAGGTGTAAGGTCATGAAGATGGAGCTCGTCCAGCTCACCCCTAAGGAACAGCGTATCCTCCTCCTCTTTGATCCAGAGGAACCGTCTCCAGAAGATGACAAGGTACGCACATATCTAAAGGACCATAACCTGGAGGCCAAGCGCCAGTACCAAGAGAGTAGGGACGGAAAAGAGTACTTAACCTACTATTTCGGGCATTGCTACCTGGAAGACCACCTAGAGCAACTGGCCGCCATGGCCAGCGAGACCAAGTTGTAAGCTTAAAGGGTATACCCATGGAGGGACAGTTGTTTGTCCCTTGCAATACTACCCTCTGTCAGTCTGGAACGGTCAAGGACTCCTTCTGATAGATCTGGATTCGATTACGGCAGACCTCAACTATAAAGATGCGGTTGTCCTCGTCAACGTCTATGCCCATCGGCCCCCAGAAGAGCTTCTCACGCTCCAGTCTGTGAGCCACCTCTCTTTCGTGGTGCATTTCGCTGTTGGCATCCAGCTTCTCTCTGCCCCACTTGGAGAGAGTGCCTTCGCCAGTGAATTCGGCCACAAAGCTACCATCTGGAGCGAAGACCTGCATCCGATCGTTTCCCCAGTCAGCAACATAGATGTCTCCATCGCCGTCCACAGCGATGCCTGCGGGACGTCTCAGCTCGCCATCACCACTGCCAGGAACCCCCATCTTCATTAGGAACTGACCGTCAAGGGTGAACTTCTGGATACGGTCGTTGCGCCAATCGGAGATGTAGACGTTGCCATATCGATCGATCTCGATGTCCCAAGGGATATTGAACTCGCCGTCGCCGCTGCCAGCCTGCCCCCACTTGGCCAGGAACTTCCCCTCCTTGGTGAATTTCTGTATTCGATTATTGTAAGAGTCCACCAGAAACAGGTTGTTCTCGCCGTCGAAGGCTAGGCCCGAGGGATGGTTGAACTGGCCATCGCCAACGCCCTCTGAGCCCCATTTGCCGAGGAACTCCCCATCCTTGCTGAAGATGGAGATGCGCTGGAGGTGCTCATCGGCCACGTAAACGTTCTCATCCTTGTCGAAGGCAATAGACGTAGGCCAGATGAGCTGCCCGTCGCCAGTGCCACCGGAGCCGAACTCACCGACGTAGTCCTCCCCCACAGTACAGATAGTTACTCGTTTACCTTCCAGGCGGGCCTCATAAGAACGGTTAACTACATAGATCAGGTCTCCCTTACCCCGAGCCAGGGCCACGGGAAGGGAAAAGCCGGGCCCGGAGTTCTCGGTCCGTCCGATGGTGTGGCTGTATTTGAACACTCGGTTGGCTACGGCATAGGTGACCATATTCACCTCAGCATCACTTTTAATTCGGCGCTAAATCAGCAGAACTGATACTCCTGAGTAGCAGCGATGAGTTGGAGCATCTCCCCCACGCGGCGGGCGAAGGTCGTGCGCTCTTCCTCGGTGCTATTGTGCAACTCACCATCGCGGCGGGCGTAGTCCACCAAAGTCTTGTAGGTATCCTCAGAGACCTCCAGAGGGCCCATCAGGTCGAGGCAGCCTTCCACGAACTGCTCCAGTGACAAGGCACCCTGGATGGCCAAGCGGTTGACGATGGCCTTCACACCGGGTAGCTCAGTGTTGCCAACCTGGTCAGCCACGAAGTTGATGCGCTCCACCAGGGAACCGCTGTCAACCCATTCCTTGCCTGTGTGCCATCCCTCCACCGAGGGCGGGTTGAGCAGGTCCTGGCCCATGTATCGGGCCTCCCTGGCTAGGGGGTAAATACCAAATTTAGGGGAGGTGAAGTCGTGAACCAGGCGCATGGTACCTGCTACCACTTCAGCAGGGCTCTTCACCCTGGCGAAGCGAGCCTCCATGAAGAAATCGGAGTTGAACAGGACTCTCATCACCGACCGCATATCATAGTTGCTCTCCATCAAGGCCTTCTCCAGAGTACCGATGGCCTCGGGGTCGCGAGGTGGGGTGTCCTGCCATGCAGGCACCTGGACATCGTCGGCCACGAAAAAGTTGTACAGATGTCGGGAGAGAAACCGGGCGCAGGCCGGCTGTGTTAGGATGATATCGATGACGTCCTCACCGTTCCAGCGTCCCGTTTGGCCCAGGAAGGTCTTCTCGCTATCGTCGTGGTCCGTCGAGGTGTAGATGAATTCCCGGGTGTAGCGAGTGTAAGGGTACCGGGGTATGAGATTGCCAACCGTCCACCCGGTAAAGGCGCGGGCACAGGCCTTAACGTCATCTTCAGTGTAGTTGAGATTCCCATCCATACCCACGCCAAGAGAGAAAAGCTCCAGTAGCTCCCGTCCCCAGTTCTCGTTGATGGCATCCTTGTGGCTCAAGTTATTGTCCAGGTAATAAACCATCCCAGGGTCCTTGGCCAACTCCACCAGCAGGTTCCTAAAATCCCCCAGGCCGTGGCGGCGGAACATATCGATGATGAGAGACATCTGCGTGCCGTTCTCTACCTTGGCTTCGCCCGTGCAGAGGATGCCATGCCAAAAGAGGGCCATCTTCTCCTCCAAGGGACGCTCGGTGTTAATCATGCGATAGACCCATTTAGACTGGCTGCTCTCAAAGCTGACGCTGGCCCGGTACCACACATAGTGGCGCTCCTCTAGATCATCTTCCCAGGGGGGCTGATTTTCGGGGTGGAGCAACTCTTCTAAGGTAGCCTCATATCCCTTGGCACAGTAGGTCTCCAGCTCCTCCCTGGTAGCTCCAAACCCTGCACGGCGCAACAGGTGAGCCATCGTTGCAATGTCGGCAATGTCGCTATGTGCCATATGTCAGCCTCCTTTTAGCAAAGAGCTTTATCAGTTATTATGCCTGGACATGTTCCATTAGGGAAAGTTGTCCATATCAAAATTGTGCCCCAAAAGGCGTCATGCTCGATGGGAGCAATTGTATTGAAGACAGTAGAGGCCGTCAAATCGATAACGACCCATCATGACTAAATAGCCCGCTAACACCCTTCGAAGCCACCGTAACCCATAGTGTCCCTTGACCACGTAATAGGTAGCTCCAGATTATCGTACCGGCTTACAAGCTTAGGTGATCCACCATACTCAGTGCGATAATAGAGATAATACAAGGGATTGCCTTAGGTTCATATGCTCCAATATTATTATGCGAATAAAGGAGGACAAGATGAATCCTTTTGAGATGGCTGAGATAGGTAAAACAGGACTGCGCGTAACACGGCTGGGTCTGGGAACCAGTCCCCTTGGTTTATTAGATCTAGTAACTGACCGCCAGGCGACGGCCATCACCAGAGGTGCCTTTTCTCTTGGAATACGGTACGTGGACACAGCACCGGCCTATGGCCTTGGTCGTGCGGAGCTTCGCCTGAGGCGGAGTTTGGAGAAAGTTCCTAGAGATTCCTACGTCGTATCTACTAAAGTGGGATGGTCGCTAAAGGGCACTGAGAACATAGACTTCCGCCGAATCCCTCCCAAAGATTTCCCGGAGTTGACTCGCTATCATGATTTTAGCCGCGATGCCATCCTACGCTGTTTCGAGCGAAGTCTTCAGAGCCTTGGTCTTGAGAAGGTGGACATCCTATACTTTCATGATGTTCCAGATGAGCACTACCAACAGGCGATAAAAGAAGGCTATCCCACCCTGGCGGAACTACGCTCACAGGGGATGGTGAAAGCCATCGGCGCCGGACTGGGCAACTTGCGATTGCTCGTGCAGTTTATCAAGGAAGGGGACTTCGATTGTTTCCTTCTGCATCAGAAGTACACTCTTCTGGACCAGTCAGCTCTATCAGAATTCCTTCCACTGTGCCTTGAGAGGGGGATAAGCATCATCATAGGAGGGCCTTATGACGGCGGTCTCATATTTGGCCTGCCACACTATGTACCAATCGTAGAGTCTGCACCTCGCGAGACTAAGGAACGGGTCCGCCGTCTCAGGGCTGTGTGTGACAAATATCGGGTCCCCGTTAGCGCAGCAGCACTCCAGCTGGTCAGCGCCCATCCAGCCGTGGTCTCCGTAATTCCCGGACCCCGGTCTGTGCAGGAGGTTAAGGACAACATCCGCATGATGCAGCATCCCACTCCCTCGCAGTTCTGGGACGAGCTACGCCAAGAAAGACTCATTCCTAACGAAGCGCCCACTCCAAAAGAGTAAGCCTTTTGCCTGTTGAAATACGAAATGCCTGGCGCGGGAATAGGAATATCAGTAACAGTCGCCTTTGATACGATTTGCTCTGAGCTAATATGCTAATGTTATGTAACATGGTTTATTTTTGTTGACGCAGCACTCTAGAGGATTTAGAATCAATTTGCTATTCATCTGGAATGAATGGGAGGTAAGGATATGTTGAAGATAGGACATTACGTTGAACGTCCTGGTAGGAGGGCAAAGGACCCGCCGGTAACCATCCCCGTGCCGGAGGAGTTAGAAACGGTCCCAGGTATCCCCAAGCACATCGAGGACGTTGAGTTCTACTCTCGAGAGTATCCTCTGGAGAGCCAGAATTTCACCGAGCGAGCAGGCCGCGACTGGGCCGGCCGTATTCGTGACGCCAATCCCGAGATTCGAGCAATTCGCAGAGAGAACGACCTTATCAACAACCCTATGCTTGATGCCGCTCGTGTATCCGGGGATGTTGAGCCCACCGCAAAGCCCACGGGCGAAGATGTTAGTGACAAGATTAGGGCCAGGGCCCGTGAGTTGAGCTTCGGCGAGGTGGGATTCACCAAGTACGACCATCACTATACCTACCAGAGCAAGAAGAGCTGGGTGAAGTTTCCCCACGCCATCTGCCTGGCCTACGAGCAGGCCTACGAGCCCACTCAAACTATCCCCAGTATCCCGTCTGAGATAATCCACTCCAGCACCTACAGGCTTAAGAATGCAGCGAGCTTGGAGTTGGGCGACTACATTCGCTCCTTGGGCTATCATGCCCAGCTGCACAGCGGCAACGATAATACCGGCCCTTACATTCCCATGTTCGTACAGGCGGGGCTAGGCCAGTTGGGGGCCAACGGTCAGCTTCTTTCACCACACTTCGGCTCCCGAGCCAGGATTATGATCATCACCACCGACGCCAAGGTGACCTATGACCAGCCGGTGGACTACGGCATCCATCGCTTCTGTCAGATCTGCCAGGTGTGTGTCAACCGTTGTCCGGGGCGGGCTCTGATGCGAGAAAAGGTGTGGTGGCGCGGAGTAGAGAAGCACAAGCTGATCTACAAGCGCTGCCGCCCGGTGATGGCCCGCTACCATAGCTGTGGCATATGTATGAGGGTATGCCCCATTCAGAGGTACGGAGTCAAAGGGGTCATGGCCCACTACGTGGCCACGGGCCAGGTATTGGGCAAGGGTACCCACATGTTAGAGGGCTACGAGATAGAGGAAAAGGGCTACTTTGGCCCCGGCGAACTGCCCACCTTCGATGCCGATTTCTTCCACATGCCCCACGGCACCGCCGAGGAGCACGTGCTGGATCAGTTCAAGGAGAAGTTCAGCGAGGTCGAAAGCATCGACTCGCCCGAGGGCGAAGCCCTGTTTGAGGCGTTTAAAACCAAGCTCGTAATAGCTCTAGAGCTTGACCCCGAGGCTCCTGATAGCGCAGACGAAACGCGAGATTACGTCTAAGAGTGTACTTCCTCACCTAGAGGATGGTCAGCATAGTGGCTGCCCCAGGTTTGTAGGGAGTATATAAGGGGTTGTGGTTCTCGCAATGATGTGAGATCGACGGCAATCTTCTATGCGCTTAAAGTGTACTCTAGGATAGGCTTTACAAAAAAGATATCAGGCTGGAGTATCAGGTATGGCTAGTAGTGTAAGGAGACCTACCCTTAACACTTTTGGTCAAAAGGTATAGTTTCGGGCAAAGAGGCGACATGTTATGGAGGCAGTAAAGGTACAGGTCTTCTCCGACTATATTTGACCCTGGTGCTACATCGGCCTGGAGCGGGTCGAACGGTTGCAACAAGAGTACGATGTAGATGTGGAGTGGAAAGCCTTCGAGCTGAGGCCAGGGACTCCCCCTGAGGGCACGCCTCGGCCCTTTAAACCCGGCGAAAGCAATGAACTTAGCGGTCACATGAAGGAGGCGGCCGAGGCGGCGGGCCTTGTGAATATGCGTCGGCAACCCTTTGTCCCCAATTGCCGCCCCTCTCTGGAGGCTGCCGAGTACTCTAAGGACAAGGGCAAGTTCAACGAATACCATAAGACCACCTTCAAGGCTTTCTGGGATGAGGGTAAGAACATCGGCGACCCCGAAGTGTTAAAGGAGATTTTGGAGGAGTGCGACCTTGATTGGGAGGAGTTTTCCTCTACCGATAATGACGGTCAGTATACCCAGCGAGTGGAAGCCCAGCTAGCCGAGTCTCGCATGTACGGGATAAGGGGGGTCCCCGCCTTTATCCTGGACCGTTATCTGATCTCTGGTGCCCAGCCCTATGAGATATTCCAGCAGGCAATGGAAAGAATCCACAAAGAGAAGTCCCCTAAAGGGTTGTGGGTGCCGGGGCAGGATACGTAGATAGCTTACACGCATGCTATCAGTACGGGAAGTGCCGCTCAACGTAGGGCGCGCCACCAATAGCAACCGCCCTTGTCATCTTTCGAGGGGATCACCTAAGCCTTCTAACACTCGGCCCACCAACTCGATCAAAGAGCCATTGCCAAGCTGGTGGCACATGAGTCCTGGAAGGGAAGTTAGGTTCAGTACCTCCTCTCCCCTATCTGCCGCATCTTCTATCGCCGCCAGCAACTCCAGGCAGCTTCGTTCTTCTCCCTCACTCACTCTTGACAATGGAATGGTGTAGACCGTAGTAGCCGATGGTCTGGAGATTAATACCAACGACGGTACGTCTTCAGGAGACAGGCCGAACTCCGCCATCAGCCCTCGCACTGTGCTGGAGACGCCGTGTTGCCCGAAGATAACCAGGTGTTCAAAACCGGCGCCGTGGGACTCAAAGCTAGAGCGAAATCGTCGGAAGACCCCGTGAGCGGCTAGGTCTGTGTCCGACACCAGGAACACAGCATAAGCAGGAAATTCAGCTGAATCACCGGAGGACAAGTTTCGATGCCAGCGGTCCAATTTATCCAGGTCGTGGGTGTCGGCATGGCTGCTCATTACCACATCCCTAGTTGAACCGAAAACCCTGCTCTTCAGGCATATTTACCAGGAAGCAGAGGCCCAAGATACTTATTGTCCCCTAGCCTTCGCTACCCTTGTCGAACTGAACCAAGATGCCATCTGGGTCATATACAAATATGCTATTGAGATTCCCCTGACTATCGGAGAAGGCCTCCAGCAGCGCAGCCAGTTGTACACCTTTGGCTATCAGCTCCTCGGCCAGCACCTTGACATCTTTTACGGTAAATGAAAAGTGGCTGATGCCCACCTGATCCAGCTTGATGGCTTCACCGTCGGAGTTTTCATCGGGATGGCAGGTCAAGACCAGGGACGGGGTGGTATCCCCCTCGCCATATCTCAAACGTGCAATCCTCCTGGTCTTACGTGAATGCTTGTAGACTTGGCTGAGTCCCCCCACCGTCGTATCCTGGAGACCATCGAAGGTGACCCTCATCCCCAGAAGATCCCGATAGAAGGCTAGCGACTTATCCAAATCTCGGACACAAATAGCGATGTGATGCACACCTGTGGCTTCCATAGGTTTAACTCCTGTGAGTAATGTCCTGGTAAGATGAGAGCACCCCGGAGGCATCCATCCTAAGGGGCTATAAAGCATATGTCAAAATCCACGCTCCGACGCTAGCAAGCTCTAACATCCGTGCTGCTGGCCTGATTGACCGGATTTTGAGCTACACCTATTATGTGACTGGAGGCTTTGCCAGATGACCCAAGGAACAGAAGCAGACCGTCAAGTTCCAGCACATGCGCTGGGCGATCCATTAATGGAATGGTATGCTACAAAAGTCTGGGGCAAGCGCATGGACGACGACAATGCTTTGTTCGAGATCATGAGCCTCCAGGTCTTTCAGGCAGGCCTCACATGGCGCATGATTTTGGCTCGTCGGGACGCCTTTCGGAAGGCTTTCCACGACTGGCGGATCGATAAAGTGGCGGACATGAGCCCCAATTTCGTAGACCAACTCTTACAAGACGCCTCGATCATCCGCAACCGCAAGAAGATCGAGGCATGTATCGAGAACGCCCGTGTTGCCCAAAGTATCCAGCACAAGCACGGCTCCTTCTGCAACTGGTTCTACGATGTGCTGCCGGGGGACAACCTTTCCGACCTTCAGAAGATGCTGCGGAAGACTTTCAAGTTCATGGGCCCGGAGATCGCACGTATGTGGCTCAGGGCTTCCGGACGGATTTCGAAAGACGAGTAACGTCTCCAGCCCAGTAGGATAATGTCTCAAGGGTTGACAGCTTTTAATGGCACTCCTAAGCTAAGGACTCAGCAGTCAGTACTTGAGCAAAATCCCCTAATAGAATTGCCTGAATCCTCATTTTACCGGTGGAGGCCTCAAAATGAAGCGAGCCTACGCAGACATCCCAGAGGGACAAGTACACTACGTAACCGAGGGATCAGGTGAACCCTTCTTACTTCTCCACGAGAGTCCCAACAACTGGGTTGTTTACACCCAAATGATTCCTCTACTGGCCCAGACCCATCGGGTGATTGCTATGGACACCCTCGGATTCGGGATCTCAGACCCACCCCCACGGGAATTTGAGATAGGAGATTATGCTGAGAGCGTTGCCCATTTTCTGGACTCTTTAGGCATCACCTCAACGACTGTTATGGGCGATCGTACTGGAGCCTGCATAGCTTTAGAACTAACCGCCAGGAAGCCCGAGCGAGTTAAGGGTTTGGTCTTAAACGGGTTGCCATTCTGGAGTAGTACCGAGGAGCGACTAGCCCGCCGCGAGCAGATCAAGGCACGGAATTGGGACGCACAAGAGGTAGACGGCTCCCATTGCACCAGAGTATGGCAACACTTTCTGGAGCCGCTGCCAGGGGGCAAAGAAGGCAAGGTTTCCGACGAAGACGTGGAGATTGTAGCTCGTACCACATTGGATGTGCTAAAAGCCGGGCCTCGCTGGAAAGCGGTAGATATAGCCGTGTTTAGCTATGACCCAGAGCCACGCCTGCCACTGGTTCAAGCACCAACGTTGGTACTTGGTGTAACGGGGGAGGGAGCTAACTGGTACACTAAGCGGCCCAAAGAGGTGAGCGCACTTATCCCGCACAGCAGCGCAGTCATTATCGAAGGCGGCGACATGCGTGTTAAGTCTGACAGAGCAGAGGAGGTAGTCGAAATAATTCGCCGCTTTTTTGAATCCCACACGCCCTGAAAACGGGGAGTCCCTGACCCTCTTCTTGGATACATCACCGCCCGGCAACCCTCTAACTTGGGATTCCTCCTCCCCACGGCCCATATAGTTTGTTCTAAGCGGCTGCCGTCCGCTGCCCCGCCGGGTGGTGCACGGCCACTGTCACTGTGCGCAGCAATACGCGGACAGTTGACCTGTTAGTTTGCCTTCCTTAACCGGAGCCTGAAACTTTGCCCCACCTCATCATCACTCAGAGGGTTCGTTGGTCCGTCTGGCGAATCCGATCTCGATATCTTTAGTCAACTGGTCGTGTACATCCGGGCGGGTCCGCTGGCACTCCTCCAGCAACCGCACCGACCGCTGCATGTCCAGGGCCGAGGTGCGTTCCGGCAGCACGTAGTATCTCTTGCTCATCGTGAAGAGATTCAGCACCCTCTTCTTGTCCACCTCCAGCTCCAGCAACGTCCTGTGCACCATCATTGCCATGATCTGTACCACTGCTTGTCTTTCAGGGTCATTGCTGGTTGTGCCGATCCAGTCGTAGATGATGTCGGAGACAGCTCCGCGCTTGTCTAGACTGCGTTCAAGGCTGCCGGCAGGCCACTGATGGGGGTTGCTCACCCTGACTGCGACCACCCTTTCCTTCACCACCTCTAGTCGAAGGGCTCCGACCGCCTCGTTCGCCAGCAGTGCCGTTGCCAGGAGGAGTCGTCCTATGCCAAAGGAGGGCTCTCCGTCGACCTGGACCCGGACGACGCCGTGCAGTTCCTCGTTGCTCCTAGGCATAATCTCCAGGACGACGAGGTCGCTGGGAGTCAGCTCTTGTGGCGTAGTTCCCAAGTGGTACCTTACGAGGGTTCCGCAGTTGGAGCATGTGAAGAGCTTGCGATCGACTTTTTCACCACAGCCGTTGCAGGTTGCTTTGCCTCCGAAGATGGCGACGACGATGGCCCCGACGGTGCCGCCGTAGATGACGCTAGAGACGACGACAATGCCGAGACCGAAGACGACCATGGAGCCGATGATGAAGACCAAGATGACGCCGAGGAGGTCGCCGCTAGGGGCTTCGCCTTTGTCATCTGGATTGCGCAATGCCACAGGAGTGCCTCCGTAGTTGTTACGGGAACCATGCGCTCACAGGGAGTTTGAACAAAGCTAAGCCTGATTTGCAGGGATCGTTTCCTAACAACGTACCAATACAAGGGCTCCGAGCGGGCAAAACCTCTTCAGATACCTGAATATGCACGAGGTGGATTAACTGCTTCGACACCGTAGAGCTTCCAAGGCGTGCCTATGACCTTAATCTTACCCCGTGTCGGATGGTTTAACTCTTTAACAATCTCCAGGGCCTCCGTCTGCGGATGAGCGAAGAGCTGCTGGTAGTTGTTGATGATCGAGCAGCTACTACCAAACCTTTGCAGCAACTCCACCAGCTCCTCGGCCTTCCATTTCTTGAAAGCCTCCTCCCAAATGGGCTTAGCCTGGGCGCAGAGATCGCCTTTCCCACCCCATCCCATGATATCTCTAGGCGGGTGTTGGAAGCGGGGGTCTTCCAGGTATCCCTCAAGGTTCAACAGCTTTAAGAGTTCAGGAAACTCCTCCTCTTTACGTATGGGACCCATCGCAATCGGTTGGTCGGCTGTCTTGTAGCCATTATCGGGTGGTTTGAGATCAGCCTCGCAGTAAAACCCGGCCCACTCATCCGGGTCGACTATAGACGTCCATGTAATGCCCCGCTGGTGGAGAAGGGTGCCAAGCATGTTAACAGTTAGATGTTGGCCCTCACCAGTCCTCCACTCATGGTAGAGAGCCCCTAAAACACCGTTAGTAACAAAGAGAGATGTCCCTAGGCTCGCCAAGTCCGGCCCCATTCGAACCGGCTCCTTGCCAGCGGTGCCCAGGTTGTTGAGAAAATCTGACATGGCCTGAAGCACCAGCTCCGAGGCAGGCTGATGGCGCAAAGGGCCCTTGGTTCCAAAGGGGCTGATAGTGCAATAGATGAGGCTTGGGTTCACTTTTTCGAGATCCTGGTAGCCCAGCCCTAGACGTCGCAGCCTTGGCTGGCCCTCATCCTCTATTAACACATCGGCATCCTTGACCAACTGAAGAAGGTGCTCACGATCCTGGTTCTTGCCGATGTCCAGATGTACGCCCTCCTTGTTCCGGTTAAGGTGGAAAAACACAGCGCTCACGCCGTCGATCAAGGGAGGTCCGAAATGTCGGGCATAGTCCCCCTCGGGAGGCTCCACCTTAATGACCCTGGCGCCAGCATCGGCCAGGAGCAGGGAGGCATAAGGACCACACAGACCTTGAGTAATGTCAACTATAGTAATGCCGTCCAGAACGCCCTTCTCCATGGACCCTTTCGGCCCGAAATACCCTTTCGCGGGCCCGGCGCCATCCTGGCCAAAACCTTCCTTCAAGACCCGCTCCGTATCCTGACCGGGCCAGGGCCCCGGTCCCAGGGCTACAGGTGTCCTGGAGTATTGGAAAGGTATATTACCGAAGGGAAGTGCGCCAATGCCCGGATATTTAACGGACACGATGTAGCGGTTGGCCTTTACCTGAGGCAGATTGGGAATGGTCTCATAATCATAAAAGAGGCTCACCGGTACCTTATGCTTTTGAAGCTGTATAACCCACCACCGGGCCGGCTTTGTAGTGAAAATGGCCTGAAGCCTGTCCTCCAGCTCCTCCCGGTGCTTCACGCGGCCCGGATTTGTGGCAAAGCGGGGATCTTTTAAGAGGTCTGCGCTTTTGATGGCCTTGCATAAGCCTTGCCACTGGCTGTCGGTGATAACTCCTACAGCCAGCCACATCTTATCCAGGCACAGAAAGGCCCGGTGAGGAACGGTGGTGGTGCAGGCGCTCCCCATCCGGGGCACGTTTTTCCCCGTCGCCAGAAATTCGGCGATTCGGCTGGTTTGGACGGCGATGGTAGACCCTTGCTGAGGGCTCAGAATCTTGATGCCCTTGCCGGTACGCTCCCTGTGGAGAAGGCCCAGGAGAGTGGTAGTTACTACATACGAGCTGGCGGTAAAGTCTTGGAGGGCAAACCAGCGCACCGACTCGACCTCTCCGCCTCGCTTGCCTGTAATACTGGCGGGACCAGAGAAGGCCTGGGTCACTCTGTCCCCACTCCCTCTATCTTTGTAGGGGCCAGTGTCTCCCCACCCAGGGTAATTGCCGTAAACGATTCGAGGGTTGATTTTGAATACCTCCTCATAGCTCAGGCCTAGTCGCGCTACAGTTCCCCATTTCATGTTTTCGACGAAGACATCGGCCTCACGAAGGAGCCTATGAGCCCCAGCCTGTCCCTCGGGTGTTTTAAGGTCCAAATAGATTGCCTTCTTGCCTAGATGACAATGCATATAGACAGTGGTCAGGCCCCGGTACATAGCGGCGTCGCCGCGACGAGCGCCATCACCGCCCGTTGGGGGTTCCACCTTTATTACATTGGCACCCATAGCAGCCATAATCATGGTAGCCCACGGACCAATTCCCAATACGGTCGTCTCGAAAACCTTTACTCCATTTAGGGGCCCAGGCATTGCCTTCTCCCTCCTAAGCAGAATCGGCATATCGGGCCGATGGTAGCCACCACCGACTCAAAGGTCCTTTATTAGGAACCTATACGCCCATGCCGCTCGAGTCAAATCTAAAATGTACATTTCCTTGTCTCGGTAGGTTGGAGGAGTTCATCGAAGCTCAAGAAAAAGGACGTCAAAGTGGGTCTTATGAGCGATATTTACGAGGCATTTATCCAGTTCTTCACAGAATTCATCTAGCAATGAAATGAGAGCAGGCTGTGCTTTGATCGCTACAGGTTAAACTGGGGGTCCACGTAACCATTATCTTTGAGGTATATCTGGACGCGGTTCCGCTGACAATCAACTATAATGATTCGGCTTCCGACCTCGTCAAAGGCCACACCCGTAGGATAATAGAAACGCCATTCGGGCTCCAGGCTTTTCACCCTACGCCGCGCCTTCATCATATCCACATTGGCCTCCACGAATTGCCGCCCCCACTTCCCAATATCCTGGGCATCTCCGATGAGGGAGGTGATGACTTCCCCATCGGGAGCAAATATTTGAACCCTGTGGTTTTTCCAGTCACACACGTACACGTCGCCTTCACCGTCAACGGCTACATCGGAGGGATGGTTGAGCTTACCTACGTGTGTCCCAAAGGTGCCAAAGCTAGCCAGAAAGGTACCCTCAGGAGAGAATTTCTGCACCCGATGGTTCTTCCAGTCTGCCACATATATGTCGTCACTCTTGTCGATAGTCATGCCCCAGGGGAGGTTGAACTGACCTTCAGCGCTCCCCTCTTCGCCGAACTTGGCCAGGAAGATGCCCTCTTTGGTGAACTTCTGCACACGATTGTTGCCACTTTCGACGATGAAGAGGTTATCTTCACTGTCAAATGCCATACCTGAGGGACGGTCTAGCTCCCCGTCGCCAGCCCCCGCTTTGCCCCATTTGTCCAAGAAATTACCATCCTTATCAAAGATAGAGATACGTTGAAGCCACTCATCAGCAACGTATACGTTCCCGTCTTTGTCCAGGGCTACGGAGGTAGGCCACGTCAACTGCCCATCCCTGTCACCATAATTGCCGACGTCGCAGAGGAACTCCTCTTCATCGGGGGCTCCTATAAAGAGCTTACCAACTCGCGTGCCCCAGGTGTTTTCTAGTC
Organism: Dehalococcoidia bacterium; assembly: GCA_965248115.1. Taxonomy (GTDB): domain Bacteria; phylum Chloroflexota; class Dehalococcoidia; order Lucifugimonadales; family CBDFII01; genus CBDFII01. The sequence continues at coordinate 135,458 of CBDFII010000003.1, read as the reverse complement.
CCCGACTGACTATATACACCACTCCATCGTGACCTATGGCTAGCGCCGAGGGGGACTGAAACCCAACACCACGGGGCGTTTGTCGACCCACTACGTGACTGAAATGGTACACCCGCCCCACTGCTACGGTTGTAAGCATCTTCAGCTTCCTATGTGTGGATTGGTAGGAAGGGGTGGAATCCTAGCTTATTCTCTACCAGGATGAAAAAACACCAGCTTAACCGAACTGATACTCCCTGGTGGCAACTATCAACTGAAGCATTTCCGCCACCTTTTTCGCCGAGGCCACCGCTTCTTCATCGTTGCCCCATTGGAGAATCCCGCCCTCCTGAGCCTGCTGCATCAAGTGCTGCCGGGTCTGAGCATCTACCTCTAGGGGGCCCAGCAGGTTCAAACAACCATCTACCAGCACCTCGGGGAGCAGGTCTCCACGATCCTTTAGCCAATTGATGATGGACTGGACTCCTGGCAAGCTAGTGTCACCCACCAGGTCGGCAACGAAGTTGACCCGGTTCATGAGAGTACCACTGTTGATCCACTCCTGGCCCGTGTGCCAGCCCTCTACGCTGGGGGGGTTCATTAGCTCCTGGCCCATATAGATGGTCTGCACAGACATCTCGCCGTAGCCGGGCCTGGGAAAAGCATGACCACCCACCAACTTGTAGGTGCCCACCATCACCTCGGCAGGGCTCTTCACCTTGGCAAAACAGGCCTCTTTGAAAAACTGCGAGTTGAATAGAGTCCGTAGCACGGCCCGCATCTCGTACTTGGACTCGGTAAAAACCGATGCCAGGGTGTTTATGGCCTCAGGATCCTTAGGGGGCTCTACAGACCAGCTAGGCACCTGGGGCTCATCGGCCACAAAGAAATTATACAGATGGCGGGCAATGAACCGGGCACAAGCGGGCTGCTGGACGATGATGTCGACGATATCCTCACCGTTGAGGCGGCCCTGGTGCCCCAAAAAGCTCTTATTGTAACCATCGTGGTCCTCGGCCTTGTACTCGAAGTTCCAGAGGAAACGTCCCCAAGGTATGCGCGGTATCTTTGCGGCTATGGTCCAACCAGTGAAGGCCCTGGAGGCCTCCCTTACATCCCCCTCGGTGTAGTTGCCGCCCCCCATGGAGAATAGCTCCAGCAGCTCCCGGCCCCAGTTCTCGTTAACCGCATCCCTGTGGTTCTCGTTGTTATCCAACCAGAAGATCATGGCAGGATCCTGGGCCAGCTCGATTAGCAGGTCACGGTAGTTGCCCATGCCATAGCTCCGGAACATTTCGATCTGCGCCAGCATCTCGTTACCGTTGTCCAACTTGGAGTTTGCAGTGGCGAACACCTGATGCCAGAAGAGGACCATCTTCTCTTCCAAGGGGCGTCCGGTATTGAGCATGTGGTACATCCAGTGGATGTGGCCCATAGGAGGCGTACCCCCAGGAGTGAGAGCGCCTGGCTGGTGTCTCAGAAGGATGGAGTCGTCGGCTGAGGGAGCTTCCTCGGGATGCAGCAGCTCCTCCACCGTCTCCTCATAACCCTTGGTCGTGCGCTCCTCAAGCTCCTCCCGGGTAGCTCCGAAGCCTGCACGGCGCATCAGGTGAGCCATCAAGGGTAAATCCTTGTCGGCCATGGGTTTGCCTCCGTCAACCAGAGCTACTACTTGGCATTAGCGGCTCGTGTGGCCAGGGCCTGGGGCTCTACCTCTTTTTCCAGCGTGGCGGCGATGAGTTCATTGTCCATAGCTGCCACCACTCCAGGATACCCAGCCCTCTGGATCATCGCTGGCAATTTACCGCCCTTGAACTGATCCAGCGCCCATCGCAAGGTATCGGGTACCACGGTAGTATCCCAGTAGAGGATCACATTCTGATTTCTGGGGCCATAGTGATAGTGGGGACCATTCTCGAAGCAATCGAAGGCAAGCAGCTCGATCTCCTGGCCTGCCACGTCACTCATCACATGGATGGCAAGGCCCCGGTCCGTCTTCAACTCACGAAATTCCAGGCCGAACTTAATGTTCCCTGCTTCAACTACCACATCGCCCCGGTTGTGGGTAACGTTGTTTCGCTGCGTGACCGCCATCTCCCTTGCCTCCGCCTCCACCTGGTCCAGTTTCGTCTCTACTAAGCTCGCGTCGAGACGCTCCGCCACCTCAGGATAACCGGCCCTCTTTATCATCTCGGGCAGCCTGGCGCGTAGCTGTTTCAAGGTCCAGCCGAGGGGGTTCCCCGCGGTGGTCTTGTCTAGCTCCAACCGCTCATTCTTGTTCTCCGGTCCATAGTGGTAGTGGGGGAGCTGGTCGAAGCAATCAAATCGCAGCAGCTCCGTCTCCTTGCCCGACACCTCGCTGACTACCTGGATACATACACCCTGATCGGGCAGCTGCTGCTCCGCCCGGTACTGCAGGGTAAAGGTCACAGCCCCAGCCTCAATTCTCTTATCGCCAATATTCATAGCCGCCTCCCTCTTTGAACTTGCACCTTTAAAGCAGAGTGTTTACCTGCTCAACCGGTGCCTGATGGGAGCGATTATAGCACGATTTTCCCAGCATCGCAGGGCTCGGCGTCTTGTGACCGTGAAGGACGGGTACGCAGGCCCCTCTGACTCACTAGCGTGCACCCGCAAGCCACTCACTACCCTCAACCATGAGGGCCATGACTGTGAGCTATTAATCACTCTTTTTCGGCCAACCATCATGGCAAAATGGGTCTCAGTGGCACCGTCGAACAGCGTGAGTGGTATCTTTTGGATCTTGAGATTGAAGTCCGAGAGGAGAGTTACCGATGAAGATGTCAGCGCCATACCGCTACTGGAAGTATTGTGCAAAGATACTCCTCCTTTATGGTTCCCTTCTATTGCTGGCAGTTGGATGCGGGGCCCCATCGCCAACAGCTACTCCCTCCCCCACACCCACAGCACCAATCGAAGAATCTCAGATTATCACCGTTGGTGATATTGAACTCGACGAGCCCACCAAGAAAATCAAGAGATTTCAGCCCCTGGCAGACTACCTGGCGGAGCATCTAAAGGAGTTCGGTATCAAAGAGGGCCGGGTAGTCATTGCCCGCGACATCTCCGAGATGGCCCGTTTCCTTAAGGACGGAACCGTAGACATCTACTCCGATAGTCCTTTCCCTACCCTGGCCGTCCAAGAGCTGTCGGGATCGAAAGTCATCCTGCGCCGGTGGAAGGGCAACACTCCAACGTACTGGAGCACGTATGTTGCTCTTCGAGACAGCGGCATAGCCGGTGTGGACGACTTCGTTGGAAAGATTGTAGCCTTTGAAGAGCCCAATTCCACTTCTGGTTTTGCACTACCCGCAGCGACCCTCATCCAGCGAGGGTTCTCTCTCAGACAGGTTGACGAGTCTACTTCACAAGTTTCCCACAATGAGATCGGCTATATCTTTTCCGGAGATGAGGAAAATACCTTTGAACTACTCTTACAGGGGCGTGTAGCGGGAGGCGGAATCTCCAATCAGGATTACGAAAAGTTGCCACAGGAACTTAAGGAGAGGCTCATAACCTTCGACCGGACTATTACCGTTCCCAGGCAGCTCGTCTCGGTACGACCTGGACTGGACTCCAAACTGGTAAACAAAGTTAGTGAGCTCTTGGTAGACCTGGAGAACACCGAGGAGGGCCAAAAGCTGCTAGAGCATCTGAAAAAAACCAAGAAGTTTGATCCCGCGCTCCCAGGGACCGACACAGCGCTGCAAGAGCTATTCGGCCTGATAAAGTCAGTATCTAAGAAATGATGACTTTCCCTTGACAAGATGGCTGTTCGGTCTTCGCTTTCGTTGGGGTATCGCCTCAGTATTAACCTTCAGTATGGTGTCGGTCATCGTTCTGGTTATGATATTGACCACAGCGCTGGATGTAACGCGCGAACGTACCATTTTTCGAAACCAACTTGAGAAAAGGGCGCTGCTGCTGATTGGTACACTAAAAGACGTGGTGGCCGATGCCCTTTATTTTTTGGACGTAGATAAGGTGGCTGACATCACTTCAACGATTAGCAAAAGCCAACCCGAAATCAGATACATCCAAATATTTCGACCCGACGGCACGTTGCTGACAGACACCAGGTTACCCAACTACCGAATTGGCATTCTTGGTCAGAAGTATGCCCAGACATCTCTCCAGAGTAACCAGATAATCCTTGAATACGAGGGTGACGACTTGAAGGTCACCGGCCTTATAAAGGTAGGTAAAGAGATAATTGGGGTCGTTCACTTTGACTACAGCGCAGAGTCCCTGAACGACGAAATCAGAGGAATAGTCCTGCAACACATCTGGCAAAGTTTGGGCCTGATAGTGCTCGGATTAGGCCTATCCTATGTTATAGCCCAGTATTTCGTCAGGCCCATCAGACGGTTGGTCAGGGCAACAAAGAGAGTGGCTGAGGGTGAGTTTGAGTTCTCATCCTCAAACAGGCGCGGCGACGAGATTGGAGAGCTGACCGCCGCCTTTGCCGAAATGACTCGCCGGCTGCAAGAGCGTTCAGCCGATTTAAAACACGCCTACGAACAACTACAGTTGGAACTCGCAGAGCGCAAGCGGGCAGAACGGCAGCTTATTCAGGCAGGTCGACTAGCAGCCATCGGTACGCTGGCTTCCGGGGTTGTACATGAAGTCAACAACCCCCTTTCCGGGGCCCTGGGGCGAGTGGACCTTCTTCTCCGCGGAGAGCTGGATAACTCACTCAGGGCCGACCTACAGGTCGTTCGGGACGAGACTCAGCGAGCCACTCGTACCATGCAGAACCTCCTCTCCTTCGCTCGGGAGCACAAGGTAGAAGTAGCCTACACATCGATTAACGATATCGTTGACAACATTCTGGATATCCGCTCCTACCAATTTCAAGTGAACAACATAGAGCTGAGAAAGGAGCTCCAGGCCGGTCTACCAAAAACCATGGCCGATCCCCATCAGCTCCAGCAGGTCTTTCTAAACCTGATTATCAACGCCGAACAGGCCATGGCCGAGATCCACAGTCGTGGCCTCCTCTCCGTGAAGACACGCAATGTGGAGAACGCTATACATATATTCGTCGCGGACGACGGGCCTGGGATACCCAAGGAGGATCTCACCAGGATATTCGACCCCTTCTTTACCACTAAGGCGGAAGGGAAAGGGACGGGCCTCGGTCTGAGCATCTGCTACGGAATCGTTCAGCAACATGGGGGGAACATCCACGTTGACAGCCAGGTGGGGAAAGGCTCAACCTTCACGGTTGAGCTACCTATTATCTCGGAAACCATACCTCAGAAACGGGAAGGTGTCAGTCCAACAGCGAATTGAGGTGGAAGAGAACGGAAATCAGGGAGGGGAGCTCTAGGTACCACCCACGCCCTGAGCCTATGATAAGGCCAACGAAGGAGGAGATGTGAAAATGTTATCACATACCACGTGCGCCATTCTTATTGTCGATGACGAGCCCACAGCACGGGAAAACCTTGAGAGGCTCTTAAGGACTAATGGCTATGAGACGGTGGTGGCCGCTGACGGACAGGAGGCCCTACAGCGGCTCTCGGAGCAGGAGTTCGAGGTGGTGCTTCTGGATATTAGAATGCCTGGCCTCTCAGGTATGGACGTATTGCGCCGAGTAGATACCGACCACTCGGACACCTCCGTTATTATGATCACCGCTGTCGCTGAAGTGGACGCAGCGGTAGAGGCCATGAAACTGGGAGCCTACGATTGGGTGACCAAACCCTTCAACCTGGATGATATCCTCTTCAGAATTGAAAAAGCACGGGAGAGAAGGTATTTGGCACTTCAGGTAAGAGATTACCAGAACAACCTTGAGGAAAAGGTCAAGGAACAGACACGCAGATTGGAGCAACAACTCGTACAGCTCATCCAGAGCCTGGCAAGGGAGCATACCCTCGTCCTCGAGAGTGGAGTCTCGCGTCAATCCGGGCATGGGTATACGCCCTTTCCCGATCTTCCTCCTAAACTGCAAAAGCCGATGGGATCAGCGCAAGAGTTTGCCCAAGCTCTGCTTGAGGTCATACGCAGCGGAAATCTGGAATCTAGCTAGGGCATTCTGCTTTCCTTTGGCCAACAGGCGAATTTCTACTAGAGTGCCAAGGATTTTGGGATCAGCCGACGCCTTTCTTGAGCGTCCAATGCTCCATCGCACCAAAGCGCTCCTCTGTTGCAAGGACAACGAGAGGGTTGTTACGAACCAATGCTGCTAGTACAATGCCCATTACAGAGGCAGAGCATTCTTTGAGGTTCAGCAAGTCAGGTGTGCGAGTGTAGTGTGAATTGGCCGTTGGTAGGTGTTATTGAATAGTAGTAAGATTTGGAGTCAGTTCATTGAAGTGGCCGCGTTGCCGGACGACGAAATCGAGTTAGGGCCTACGGCGTTGCTTATTGCTTCCGCAGAGTATCCCCACCTCGATGTTGGCTATCAGATCGGATCTCTGGACTCTTTGGCTAAGGCTGTCTCACGCCGTCTCGGTGACGAACATGACCCCTTATATTGCATCAACACCCTTAGCCAATCCCTCTTTGATGAGTTTGGGTTCCGCGGCAATCGGGAGGACTATTATGACCCCCGCAATAGCTTTTTAAACGAGGTATTGAGCCAGCGCCTGGGCATCCCTATTACCCTTTCCCTGGTCTATATAGAGGTGGCTAAGCGGCTGGGTATACCCCTGGTTGGGGTGGGAATGCCAGGACACTTCCTGGTAAGACACAGGGAGATAGAAGAGCTATTCATTGATCCATTTTATGGAGGTATCTTATTGTCAGAGGAGGAGTGCGCTCAACGTCTTCGAGAGGTAACTCGCTCTTCCGTTCCGTGGGGCCCTCAATATCTATCTCCTGTAAACAACAGAGAGTTCATCGCTCGTATATTGACAAATCTCAAAGGAATCTACTTACAGCGAGAGGACTACTCCCGGGCCCTACGGATGATGAACTGGCTCGTTACCCTGCAGTATCAGGTTCCTCAGGAGCGCCGGGATCGAGGGCTGGTGCACTACCAACTCGGTAACTATGAGCAATCTTTGGACGACCTCCAGGCTTATCTAGCCTCTGCTCCACGCAGCCCAGACTTGGAGGTGGTGAAAAATATCATGGGGCGTCTCGGGCAGATTTTGGGTGATCAATCCAAGCCCTTGGCATGACATCCCACCCAGAATATAATAGAGCGAGCATTAGCTGGGACAGTTTGGGGCTGCGAGCTTAACTCAGGTAACCGAAGGATATGCAATCCTGTGGCTCCGATCATCTACGGTCGAGGATCCGTTAAGTAACGAAAAAATATGGGAGGCCAAGTTGAACGAGAGACTGATGAACATGCTGGAGGACCGAATTGAGTCGAAAAGCCTATTGAAGCACCCCTTCTACAAAGACTGGACAGCGGGTAAGCTGACCCTGGGATCACTTCAAGAGTATGCTGCCCAGTACTATCAGTTCGAAGGGGCCTTCCCCACATTCCTTAGCGCTATACACTCCCGTTGCCCGGTGCCCTGGGTCCGGCAGGCCATTTTAGATAACCTATGGGATGAAGAGCATGGTGATCGTAATCACCCTGCCCTATGGCTTCAGTTTTGCAAGGGGCTGGGCCTATCGGCGAGTTCGGTAGAGAATGCCCAGGCGTTCCCGGAAACTCGCAGCCTTGTCAGTACCTTTCGCACCATCACTACCTGTCGCCCCTACCCCGAAAGCATAGCGGCCTTATACACCTACGAGCGCCAGATCCCAGCAGTGTCAATTCAGAAGATTGAAGGACTAAAGAAATTCTACGGCATCGAGGACTCCCAGTCCCTCGAATTCTTTACCCTCCATATGGGTCTGGACGAAGAGCACGCCGCTGCCGAGGCCCGTGTCATCTCAACCTACGTTGCCAGTTCCCAGCAGAAGCGGGCCGTGCTTGAGGCTGCGGAGGAGGCCCTGGACGCCCTATGGCTCTTCCTGGACGGTGTTTACCGCCGTTGTTAAGAACGCTCAGTGGCCCTGCTTGACTCGCTGGCCTTCCCGGACTCTGTGTCGTCACCGGAGCGTCCATTGGTACTATCCTCCACCTGATCCTGGATTTGAGCCCAAACATTTTTCACATTGTCCAACCACGCTGTCTTATAGGCTGCCGCAGCTTGTCCTTCCAGGCCTCCATTTGCCCCTTTCATATCCTGCTTCATTACCCGGAATGCGCCACGGGGAAGCCTATACTCGTCCGTGTTAGACGAACCGTCATGCTCCACAACGTTCTTCAGCTCAAGATAGGACACTGTGTTCAACCAAAGGGCCGCATTGTGTGCACCGAGATCTTCCCATTTGCCTTCAGCCATCGTGCGCTCCTCCCGAAGTCGTGCAACCAGATTTTCTATGTCCAAACTATCTCCATTCTTTCCAGATGCCTGTTCGAAGGTGACTATTCGGCTCTCCAGGGCTTCGCGGCACACTTGAGAAATGTTGACTCTGTCCTTGAGGGGCTCCAGCCTGGTCATCAATTGCTCTGGAAGACTGATACTCATCCTTGGCATACATCACCTCCTAATGTATATATTATACACGATAGTATATATATTTTCGAGTAGTATGTCAATATCTAAGGATACATCATTGCCATTAATATGCCCCATATTCGGTAGCTTGCACCCTAGAGAACGTCCTCAGCATAACAACACAAAATAGACCCAGTTAAGCTCATGGTACATGCCCGCCCAGTGCGTCGTCACCTGCCAGCCTACTAGCAATTGGTACCGGAAACGTGCTCAGGTAATACAATGATCACCGACCGATGCTGGTCGCGCATCGCCTGATCGTACTCCTGCCAGTCGGGATGCTCTCCACCCCCAGCCCTCCGGTACATATCTCCAAGGGCGAGCCGTAACTCCTCAGCGTCGGTGTTATCCGATGACAGAATCTCCGCGTGGCCCCGCAGAACTATGTAACTCCACCAGTCGGACTTAGACACTAGCAGGGAACAGCGTGGGTTACGCTTTAAGTTGGCCTGCTTAGCCCTGGATGCAGTGGTGGTGAAGGCAACACCACCTCGAAAGGGGCTACAGCTTATTATGCTCATCTGAGCCGCGCCGTTATTACGAAAGGTTGTTAGCACACCCCCCGGTGATTTTCGCTAATAAAGGCCCGGACTCTATTCGAGAGCATCTGGTTTCCTCTATGGGACTTCTAGTCTTTTACCTCTACTGTGTGAGGAAAGACCATGTTGTTGCCGTAGCTTCGGCCGTCCCAATGGTTGGGGAAATCCATAGGCTGGGTTTCGCGCTTGCTATTGGTAGCCTTGGACATCAGGATGTAATTTCCTGGAACTAGGATATTCCATAGAAACTCCCAACGGTACCACGAGTAGTCGGCCCTTGGTAGCAGATGGGCCTCACTCCATGTGGTGCCTCCATCGGCGCTAACCTCCACTTTCACCACCTCCTTCTCCCCAGACCAAGCTGCCCCCCATACCCGAAAGGTTCCTGTCTTGAGGGTTTGACCCGGGATAGGATCTGTGATGATAGACTTGACCTTCATTTCGGTGAGATAGGTATAGAAGGCCTCAGCCCCTGGGCCGTTCATGACCATGTAACGCTGCTTTTGATAGAATCCCTCAAAGGGACGGTCTATTACATGAACGCCCTGTAGCCACTTGACCGAGCACATCCCGTACCATCCTGGGACAATGAGCCTCAGTGGGAACCCGTGCAGCGGGGGTAGTACCTCCCCGTTCATCTCGTAAGCCAGAAGGGTATCGGGATGAGTAGCCTTTTGGATAGGAAGGCTCCTCTCGTAGGCAAGATCTGCGGGGTCTCCCGCCACCTCATCGGGGCCATGGTCAGCCCCTTGGAACATCACCTCCACAGCAGTGGGTTTCACACCTGCGTATTCTAGAACCGCTGACAAGGATACTCCTGACCATTGGGCATTGCCCATAATGCCATGTCCCGAGACCTTTTCAGTGGGGGTCCGAGTCTCTTTGGTCCAGTAATCAGGAATCGGACTGTTCCCACAACACTCGAAGGTGACCTGAAGGGATCTCTGTGGCATCCGACGTATCTCTTGGTAGCTGAGACTAAGAGGACGCTCTACCTCTCCCTGCACTACCAGGCAGTAATTGGATATGTCCAGTTCAGGCGCTCCCTTCCAGTGATTGCGCACATAGAAAAGCTCGTTGGGGGTTGTGTAGCTCTTTAAAGCCTTTGGGGGACAGGCGAAGGATCGCTCACCTTCATCAGTGGGAATAAGCTGTAATCTCTCCGCGATGCGAGATTGTCTCGTGGCCATGTCAACCTCCTGTAATTGTCCCATTGGCTTACTCCAAATAGTTAGCCTCAAGGTCGCATGTCGGTTCAATCACGAGTATTCGGGCAGGAGCCCAGGTATTGTTGATCAGCATATGAGGTACTTCTGGAGGGGCCAGCAGAGTAAAACCCCGGCGGACTGTACGAACCTCTTCCCCCACAATCATCTGTATTGAGCCCTCCATTACCATGAGGGCTTGATCCGCAGGGTGAGTATGCAACCGGCCTTCCGATCCTGGATGTATAACAATCTCCCTTATAGTGAGGGATTTCGCACTGTCCTCTTTGCTAACCAACCACCGAGTGCTTTCCTTATCGGCAGGCTCGGACATACGCCTGGTAGCGTGGTCGATAATTGGCATTTCCCCCTCCTTGAATAATATAGACCACTGCCAAGTCTCACTGTTCTTTTAAGGCAATAGTCTTAGGTAGTAAGCTCAAGCGGGACTTAAAGTCAATCGTACTGGATAAATATCTCAGGTTACTAAGACTTCAAGACTAAGCGCAACCGTTTGGAGCCTTCGAGTGGAGAGCCGGACAGACCTGTTTTCTTGGAATATGGCTCTTCGATGACCTCTGCGACATATGATAGTCCTGTCAGCATAGGGACAAGATGAGTTTGTTCTCTAAACGTAACACTCAGCACCGCTTCCCCACCTAAGGACGAGTCAATCTTCCCAATGTCGCCTTTTGCAACTTCCGTCAGCCACTTGTGCAACTTCAGAACTGCACCTGGCTCCAAGGGAGGAGAAATCACCAGGTCAACCTCCGTTACCGTGGTGTCACGAGCCTCCGTTGTCAGGGAACCCAAAGAATCTTCGGTTTCTAATTGTGGTTGTTCAGCAGTAGTTTCTGCCGGTTTGCCGATGGCTTGCTGGATTGGTAACTTCTCTTCCTCTTCCGTAGCCACATCGGCTTGGGCAGGTAGCTCGATTTGAATACGAGAGACATTACCCTCCTCAACAGGCTGCGAGGGTTGAATTTCACCCAGAAGTTTAGCAGCCATCAAAGGAGACACGAGGATCCCTCCACGGGCAACGTAGTGAATAGCTTGAACAATCTGATCTGGCTTCTCATTTTTCAACAGGTATCCCCGGGCACCCGCCTTGAGGGCGTTAACCAAGTCTGCACCAGATTCGGATACGGTAAGTATCAGGGCTTTTGTTTCTGGCATCTCTGCCTGGAGCCGACGGGTTGCTTCAAAACCGTCGCAGTTGGGCATGTGAAGGTCCATAAGGACTACATGGGGCTTAACGTTCCTGGCTTTTTCTAAGGCTTCGTCGCCGTCAGAGGCCTCCTCCACAATCTGCAGAGTCTCCTCCTTAGCAAGAATCTCCATCAGACCCCACCGATAACGAATATTGTCCTCAACCATTAAGACCTTTATCCTGTCCATGGTTTAAACTATACCTTCTGACATGTCATTCGAGCGGGTGGCGGGTGAATCAAAGTGAAAGGGATAATCAAAATAGGAACCACGTAAGTTATTGGGCACATAACAAAGATACCCGCCTCCAGCCTAATCTAAACCAACCTCTTCGCCCTAGCGGCCGCCGAAACGAGGCAATATAAAACTGAAGTACATTATATTCACACCTTTGGATAGTGTAAAGTCGTTATAGCTTAGCAATTAGAATCATCTTAACTGAGCCTGTCTCAGAATGACGTCCGTTGGCAGGCGTACTCCGACGCGAAGTATTACGCAGACGATGGGGTGAGGGATAGCTGTCAATGGCCTCAGCTCACGAGACATGACAAGGTTCCAGACCGTCAGGTAGAGGGTTGAAGATGGAGGGAGGAGCTCCACACCCGGTAGAGGGTGCGCAGGTTGAAGGCGGTGGCCAACATGGTCCACTCGGCCGCCACGTTGGCGAGGCCACGCAGCAGGAACCTACGTGCCCTCTGTTGTTCCTTGATGATTCCGAAGACCGGCTCGACCAGCTGCTTTCTCAGCCGGTACGCCTCTTTGGCGGCTAACGTGGTCCTCCAGGCGCGGTGGCGGCGTAGCACTCCGTCATGGGGCCCTATCGCCAGACTGCGGCCGGTCTCGCGGGCTCTCGTACAGACTCCGAAGGCCGGGCACGCCTGGCAGACGGCTCCAGAGGCCCGGTACAGACGCAGCGGAACTCCATTCGTATGTTGGATGCGAAGGAACTTGAGCCTCCGTCCCTGTGGACACGTAAAACTGTCGCTTTGCTCGTCATAGGTGAATCGGTCCTTGTGATACGCGTCTGTGAGGAACCGCTGCCGTGCTTCTGACACCACCACCTGCTGGCCTCGCCGGTCGCACTCCGCTAGGTGGCTCACGGCGAAGTAGCCAGCGTCGGCCAATGTCATCGGCACCCTCGGCCCGGTCGTCTCCTCCGCCTGCTCGACCATCGGCACCAGCAGGGCATTGTCATTGGCCGCATCAACCACGTCCACGGCTGTGACCACCATGCCGGCCGCTTCTCCATCGATCTCCATGGGTGAGACCATAGCCTGGGCGTTGTAGCCGGCCACGATCCCCTGCCTGCCCTTCATCAGTCGGGCCTCCGGGTCGGTCAGGTTGATCCGCTTGTGGCGCTTCTGACTCCCGAGGTCGGCCATCGCCTGCCTCACCCGGTCCCTCAAGACCTCCTTGTCGGCTAACTCTTTTGGCAGATGGGCAACAGGAGCATCCTCTCCCCCTTCGTTCTGTGCCTCAAGGTCGGCTATCGCCTTCTCGAGACGCTCCAACAGACCACTCAGGCCCACAGCATCATAGCTCCTGTTCACTGAGGCGTTGGCTACCACCTTCGTCCCGTCCACGGCCTGCACCGCTAGATCCACCAACGCCATGGCCACTGCCGTGCGCACCGAGCGCTCGAACAGCTTCCTCATGGCGTGCCGATGCCCTTTGTAGAACCGCCACAGAGTGTTGTGATCGGGATGCTGCCACCCGGTCAACCACAGGTACGGAATCTGGTCGCGGCAGGCCGCCTCCAGCTTCCGGCAGGAGCGCACACCGGTCATGAAGCCGTACAGCCATACACTCAATAGTGCACGGGGATGGTAGGCTGGCGCTCCCAGGACCTCCCCGTCTATGTCCACGCCAAGCTCCGCCCAGGCATCTCGACCCAGAGCATCGACGAACTCGGCGACGAACCGCGCCGGATGATCCAACGGCAACAACTCGTCAAGCGTCGGCGGCAACATCCACATCTGCTCTCGGCCCATCGGTCGAAGCGGCATATCAGTATCCCCCCAATTGATCTCGCTTCGAAGCTACACCTGACGACATACCCATTGCCAGATCAGACTTCTGAGACAGGCTCAACTTATACCTTTTCTGTTGCCACTAAACCAGTAGAAAGAACGCCTTATATAACAGCACCCTTTAAGAGCTTCTTACTTTGCCTGTAAAACCCAAAAACCGAGCATAGCATTGAATTGACATGACACCATTAATGGCGTTGTAGTATAATATTTCTATATATAATCTCCGTAGTACGGAACTTAGCACTATGAAATTAAGGTTTTGGGACCAGCAATCCAAAGAAGACGACACCGAAAAAACCTCGGGGAAACGCCCTTTCTTTCCATGGACGCGGCCTAAGGAAGAGAGCACTGAGAAAACCTCGGGGAAACGCCCCTTCTTTCCATGGACGCGGCCTAAGGAAGAGGGCACTGAGAAAACCTCCGGGAAACGCCCCTTCTTTCCATGGACGCGGCCTAAGGAAGAGGGCACTGAGAAAACCTCCGAGAAGCTCCCCTTCTTTCCATGGGCACGATCTAAGAAGGCCGTTTCTGAGGCCATCTCCGAGGATATTTCTGGGGCTGGTTTTGAGGCTGTCGCTCAGGATACTCCCCAAGTACGCCGCTTATGGGGTAAGCAATTTCCGGTAGTTAACGGAGGGCTGGCTGAAGAGCAGCTGATTCCTTTCGTGAATGACCTGTTGGCACGTTACCAGGCCCTCCTCAAAAAGCAGGAATCCGAACCACCACTCCGAACCTTCTCCAGGCAGATACTGGCCGAGGCTGAGCGGGAGGCAACGTCAGTGGTGACTAAGGCCAGGAGAGATGCCCAAGTAGAGGCAGCACGCATCCTCTCCGAAGCCAAGCATCGGGCCCAGGAGACGGTCACCGAGTCCATGCGGAAAGCAGGAGAGATTACGGAGAAAGAGGTTCAAGACATCCTGCTAGCGGCCAATAAAAAGGCCGATCTCACCGAGACTCAGGCAAGACAGTTGGCCCAGCAATTCTTTATTCAAGCCCGAGAGGACGTCAAGGGACAGATAACAGCAGAGGTCAAGGAGGCCTATTATCGTCTCCTGGACACCCTTCAGGATCTGCTGACGGCGAGCCAGTCCATTGAAGCAGAGTGGAAGACAAAGACTGTGGAGCTATGGGGTATTACCCCACCTGAACTAGACGAATATCATGCGAGCCATCTGGAATCCGTGAACAGGAGAATGTTTGCCCCCTCCGCCGAGGTTGCGTCGCCTGAGGGGGAGGATATCTCTGCAGCACCGTACGGTGAAGTCATCAGCCGGCAAGAAGACCTTCCTCCCGAAGAAGTTGCTCCGTTACATATTATTGAAACAGAGGCCACAGGAGATTTAGACCTGGAAGCGCTCCTGCCAGAGGCGCCTTCTTCACTAACTCCTGAGAATAAGTCTGCGGCAGAAATTGATCTGGAAGAGAATAACCCAGAGGAGGCTTCATTAAGAGAGCTGGTGCCGGAACTCAAGGCGGAAGTAGAACTGGCAGTGACATCTGAAGAGGGCGGAAACGTGGCCGACCCGGACAGACTAACTGATGGCCTTTCACAAGAGGGGTCATCCTGGGAAGTGGTGGCCCCAGCTGCCCAAGAACCAACTCAGATAGAGTACAGAGAAGATAACAAGCAGCCTTCCGAGGAGTTTGCCCCGACAGCCCCACCATCAGAATCCATACCACGAGATGTCTCCCAGGAACTATCGACACGCTCCAAAAACTACATCGGTGAGGTGGATCTTCTCCTGGCACCACCGATCAAGGTAGGGCCACTGTCAGCACTATACGATGAGTTGCAGGGCCTCCCTGGGCTCAGGGTGGTGCGTACCTCGGGCACCTGGGACCAGGGCACAATTGTTACGGTGTCGCTGGATAGCCCGATTCCCTTACTAGAAATGCTATCAGACCTCCCTGAGATCGAAGCTACTTCCAGCCCCCTATCAACGGGAGGCTTCCCAAAGATGTCCCTACTCTCAAGGGGGGAACGGCCTGGTAATCGAGACAGGATCGGTATAGCCTTCATAACGTCTGAAGATGAAGAAGAGACACAGTGATAACTCCGAGGTTGACAGGGTAAAAATATGCAGCAGTTAGCTCAAAAGGTAACCAAGAGTCTGTCCGATATGGTATTGGAAGCCAAGCTGGTTACGCCCGAGCAGATGCAAGACGCCCTAGAAGTCCAGCGGAGGGATGGCGCCAAGCTACAGGAAGTGCTTATAGAACAGAAGATGGTCACCGCTGAGCAACTGGCATTGGTATCTAGCCTTTACCTGGGAGTGCCCTTCGTTAACCTGAAGAAACAGGTTGTTAATCCCAGAGCGGTGGAGATGCTCTCAGAGCAGATTTGTCGTAAATACGATACTGTGCCATTGGACTTGGTGGACGGGGCTCTGGTAGTGGCCATGGAAGACCCTGGGAACATCCAAACGGTGGACGATCTGGCCTCCCATACCAAGAAACGCATCGAGCCAGTACTGGCCCTTAGGGAGGACATTTTAGATTTTATTAGCCAGAACT
This sequence comes from Dehalococcoidia bacterium, assembly GCA_965248115.1. Classification (GTDB taxonomy): domain Bacteria; phylum Chloroflexota; class Dehalococcoidia; order Lucifugimonadales; family CBDFII01; genus CBDFII01. The sequence goes on along the minus strand of CBDFII010000003.1, from coordinate 119,445 downwards.
ACCGGGTCAGCGGTGAGATCGAAAAGCAGCTTAGCCAAATGCCCACCCAGACTCAGGCAGGTTTGCAATCCTCAGATGGCCAGGCCTCCGCCGAGGCCATCGCCGAAGCACCCGTCGTCCGGGCGATAGACCTACTCATCCGCCAGGGCGCCCGTGACCGAGCCTCAGACATTCATATTGAACCCCAGGAAACCTCCCTACGGATACGCTACCGCATCGACGGTATCCTCCACGAGACCATGTCGCTACCCCTGAACGTCCACGCGGCCCTGCTCTCCAGGCTTAAGATCATGGCTGGGCTGAACATAGCCGAGCGCCGCCACCCCCAGGACGGACAGATCACATTCAGGGAACATGACCGGGAGCTGGATATCCGAGTAGCCACCAGCAATACAGTCCTTGGAGAGATGGCAGTGTTGAGGCTCTTGGACAAGACCTTTGCTTTCCTTACCCTCCCCGAGCTGGGATTCTCTCCCGAATCCCTAGAGAAATACAGTCTTATGCTCAAGACTCCCTTCGGCATGATCCTCAGCAGCGGCCCCACAGGCTCGGGCAAGACCACCACCTTGTATGCCTCCATCAACCAACTGGATAGCGTAGGACGCAATATCCTCAGCATCGAAGACCCTGTAGAGTACCGTTTTGCCAAGATCAACCAGATGCAGGTCAACCCCACCGCTGGAATGACCTTCGCCACAGGGATCCGAGCCGCAATGCGGCTTGATCCTGATGTAATCTTGGTTGGAGAGGTCCGCGATGCTGAGACTTCTCAGATAGCTATCCAAGCTGCTCTCACCGGCCACCTAGTCCTCTCAACGGTCCACGCCAACGACACTGTGGGTGTGATTTACCGGCTGATCGATCTGGGGGCTGAACCCTTCCTGGTCGCCTCCGCTACGATTGGGATTGTGGCCCAGCGAATGGTGCGTCGGGTTTGCCCCAACTGCTCCCATCTAACTACGGTGTCCTCGGAGGAGCGCCTATCCTATGAAGAGGAGATGGGAGAGGCACGTACTGAGTTTGTAGTCGGAGCCGGCTGCAACCTCTGTGCCCAGACCGGCTACCTAGGCCGTACGGGTATATATGAGGTAATGATTATGAGCGAGGCCATAAGGCGCCTGGTTCTCAGCGGAGCCCCCAGCGACGATATACGAGCCCAGTCTGTTAAGGAAGGCATGATATCCCTGTGGCACGACGGCATGATCAAGGTTAAACTGGGTATGACCACTCCTTACGAGGTGATCCGCAACGTATACACCATCAGCTAAAGGGTTGCCATGGCCGATATAGCCAGAGCTAACTTAAAACAAAAGACCCAGACCTTTCGCTACGTTGCCGCGGCGGGCCAGGATCGCATCGTCAGAGGTACTATCAACGCCGCCAGCGAGGTGGCAGCCCAGACCCTGCTGACCGAAAGGGGCCTTACCCCTATAAATTTGGAGACTGCGCCAGCCTTTTGGAGCCTGGAGTCCCAGCTACCCTCCTTCTTTCGCGTCAAACCGCAGGAGGTGATTACCTTCTCCCGCCAGCTCGCTACCCTCTTGGAATCTGGGATAACATTGCTCCCAGCAATCCAGATGCTGGGTCAGCAGACCTCCAATAGCCGACCTTACCGGCGCATCCTCAACACCATGGTCCAGGACCTGGGCTCTGGCAAGTCCTTTTATCAGGCTATATCCAGACACTCTACAGTGTTCAACGATATCTACACCCGCACCATCTCTGTAGGAGAAAAGACTGGCAGTCTGGAGAAAGTGCTGCGGGAGCTGGCCGACCACATGGAGAGTCAGAGCGCCTTTGCCAAGAAGATTAAGGGGGCGTTGACGTACCCTGTCATGGTCCTATCAGTAGGGTTTGTTGTAGGCATCATTCTCATGACCGTTGCCCTGCCACCTATGGTAGAGATGTTCAGTGCCATGGATGTAGACCTACCTATTACCACTCGCATCCTTATTGGTACAAGCAACTTCATGAACGCCTTCAAACTCTACCTGTTTGGAGGGATGATTCTGGCCGTCGTAGCAGGTGCATGGTATATCAAGCAACCCAAAGGGCGCCGCGCCCTAGACCGTTTTAAACTCACTTTTCCTGTAATTGGACAACCCGCTCACATGGCAGAGCTGGCCCGTATGGGACACACCATGTCGATGATGCTGAGTGCTGGTCTCAGTCTGCAGGAAATAATGGAGGCCTTGCCCGACACCACCACCAATAGCCTCTTCCGCGACGCTCTGAGCGCGGTGCGCCGTGGCCTCTTCCTGGGCCAGGGCCTGAGCTATCCTATGTCTTTGCAAACCAAAATGTTCCCTCCGCTCATGCTCCAAATGATCCGTGTGGGAGAGGAGAGTAACTCTCTCGAGTCCAACATGCGGGTGGTGGCGGAATTTTACGAGACCACCGCCGGAGAGAAGACCGCCGCCCTGTTATCCATGATCACGCCGGTGAGCACCATCGGCATCGCCGTGGTAGCAGGCTTTATCGCCCTGTCGGTCATCACCCCCATGTACAGCATCACCGGCTCTTTCTAGCCACTGCGTAATTGGCCCCTCATGGTGAGAGTGAACCCTCCTGTTCATCCTTCAATCATCCATTTAGGTGATTAACCACCTCTGAGCAAAACGTATAATTGAGGTGTCCAGAGAAAGGTGTATTTATGCGCTGGCTAAAGCACCAGCGGGGTTTTACACTAATGGAGACCATGATAGCCCTGGGAATATTAGGGTTTATCGGGGTAGGGTTCATGTTGGGTCTGAGCACAGTATTCCGGGTACAAGGAATCACCAAGGAACAGGTCAGAGCTGAGAACCTGGCCCGGGGCCAGCTAGAATATATCCGCTTCGTCAACTACAAATTAAACTACACCACTGACTGTGTTCCCGATTGCGTGCCCCCGCCAGGACTATTTATTCCTCCAGGTTACTCTATCGCCGTCACCACGACGCAATACTGTGACGCCACTCCTACATGCTACGACGTAAACCAGATCCAGAAGAACACCGTAAGCATCTCTCGAGATGGGAACCCTTTGTTATTTGTCGAAGACCTGAAGACTAAAAAATGAGCCTTAGTAGACAACAAGGATTCACCATATTCGAGCTTATGGTGGCCATGGCCATCGGCGGATTGATTATGCCTGTAATGGTCGGTTCGATCATTCAGATCAACCGCGGCACGTCCCAAGTCAACGACAACGCAGTTGTCCAACAGGACATAGACAATGCCTCCAGTTGGTTCACAAGGGACCTATCTTTGGCCAAAACCACCGACGTGCTAGACGGCGCTTCCGCAGTGAGCAGTATGAGGGTGAGTTGGGTAGACGAGACGGGATGGGCCGTGGAAGGGGGGGAGGCACACTGCGCCAAATACTCCATTCAAACTGGAACAACCCGGCTCGAGCGAAACTACGATGGTGGCAACAATTGTGCGAACCCTGGTACTATTACCATCATCGCTAGAAACGTGGAAAGCATCCTGTTCTCCCGAAGCGGCAATTTCATAACTGTAGCAATCACATCTACATTGCAGGACGAAACCGAAAATATCAGCTACTTCGTCAACACACGGATAGACGCTAGTCTTACGAGTCCCTGAAAAATGCCATGAGAAAAGAAGAAAAAGGCATAGCTATAATCCTGGTGTTAATCCTGCTGGCGGTGGGCTCAGCGATCATTGCCCCTTCTCTGAGTCTTGCCTTTACCATTATTACGTCCAAGCAGAAACACACAGAAATCCTGAAAGAGCATTACGCAAGGGACGGAGCGGCCGAATACGCCCAGTGGGAGCTTCTGTACGGTCTCGCAACTTCACAGCTAACTAATCAGGGGCAGGAGACCACCTACTCAGTTACACTCAACGGTGTTGACACCGACGTGCGTATAAGGATGCAGGCGAAATTAGGAGAGGCCGGGACGGGCGGCGCCGAGGACAACAAGATCCGGGTGACCATGGCCGTGGTCTGTGCCAAAGACGGAGACGGGGTTTACGACGACGACTGTCTCACTCTTCCAGAGAACGTTACCGGGATGTTTGCCAAGTACACCATAACCCTCGAGCAGGTAAGCCCCGACACCTCTGTGCCTCTGCTGGTGGTCTACGACGAGCTACCAAGTAAGTTCGACTGGAATCCGGCATTAAACCCCCTTGTCTCCCAGGATGGGAGCTTCTCCGAGATAGTAAGTGCGACTGCTACCAACATAGGCTCCTCGCAGAACCAGATCTGGAAATGGGACTTCACGTCGTCTCCGATTTCCTTCACTCAAGGTCAGAAAAGGCAGTTCACCATGATTGTAGAGGTTGAGAAGGCTAAGGGGGAATATTGCAACCGTGGTTTCATCAAAATGCAAAGCGCACCTCACGAGTCCAGCGGTCCCCTCGCCAAGGTCCGGGTGGGGGCTGACCAAGAAGGGTGTCCCAACGGGGGCATGGTGGTGAACAAATACGTAGACCAGATATTGGCTCTGCCCAATCAGACCACCATATTCACCTACATCATCGATGCTGAAAACATTGAAAAGAACTCGCAGCAAATCGACTTACTAAAAGACGTATTGTCCAATGGTGGTTTCCTCTATTGCAATGGCACTGCGCAAGGAGACCCCTCCAAGACCTGCGACCCCCCGATGTTTAAGCTCGGGCCGACACCCTTTGACCCCGGCGTAGATTCTTTCACCGATACGACAGGGTACACAACGATGGTCGACCCAACGCAGACCTACGACGCCACTGACGACCGTTGGGAGCTGGTTTGGAACGCAGGCTGGGGCATTGAGCAGGCCGGCAAACCAAAGGATACATTCACAATGCGCTTCCAGGCGGAGATCACGCCAACTGTCTCAGGTTCTTATTACAACGAAGTTTTTATTGACGTTGACTGCTCGGTGCCCAGTGCCTTGACCTCATCGCCCGATGACGTCACCAGTCAGGCAGACTACTGCTCCTCCTATTCATGGCCCTCCGGCGGAACCCTGGTTCCGACCTATGATGTGCGGGCAGAGGCGAATATAACCATGGGATGGGGGAACGTGACCGTGGACCCATCGGGTACCGGTGCGCTAGAGTCCTGGCACGTTGAGGGCAAGTAGGCGCTATTTCAAACACCCTAAACAACCTAGGGCGCTTACCGACCTCTCTCAGACTTCTCCCCCAGCGGCTCATGGCTCGACAGAGCATATCCTGAGCCAGCCTAAGGGCTCACCACGAGTCGTTCAAAGTAGGCTGCCCCGTCCTAACCTGATAGAAGGGCGAGTGGCCGGCAGAGCGACACGGGACTCTCCCTGTAACATGTACCTGCTTCCACAGACACGGATTTACCCTTTATGTTATGCTACCAATAGTATGAATAACATTAAACCCTTTGATGAGCGGGCACGGCCATGCTAAGGGAACGCCTTGCCCAGATTGCCACCAGATTAGGTCCCCTGGGGCTACTTATTTTGGCGGGCGTGTTCCTCCTCACCTATGGCATATTGGGCCTCGCCTACATGAACGCCACCTCCCAGCAGGAATCAATGAGGGAGAGCATCCAAAGCCTGAGCCGCATCGCCTCAGGCTCCGAGTCCCGGGTAGAGGAGGTGGAAGCCGAGTTCCAGGCAGTTCAGCAGAGTTTGCCCTCGGCCAAGCTGAATGAGCTGGATGTCTTCCGGGCGATGATCAATCTAGTCTCCGAAGTGGGGTTGAACTTGGGCGACGTGGAGATAGCGATGAAGAGCATAACAGACAGGGCAAAGGTAGGTAACGCCGAATATCGTGTGCTCTCCTTTAGTATGAGCGTGTCCGGCGACGACGATGACGTGTGGGACTTTGTCCAGATGTTGGACCGGGGAGAGACTCCCTATAGGACCCTTCTGCTAGAGGATGTCCGCTGGAATCTCGGTACAACAAGCACCGCCAAAGTGTCTTTCAGTATCTACACCAGGACCGCTAGCTAGTAGGTGAACGCCTCGTGGACAGCCGAGTCATCGCCATAGACATTGACGCTAACTCCATCCGCCTGCTCCAGGCACGAGGGAACCGGGTAGAGCGGTGGGCCAGCTCCTCTTTGGAGGCCGAGGCTACCCAAGACGGGGCCACTCCAGACCCGGTCGAACTAGGATCACAGATCAGAACCCTAATGCAGGCCAGCGGCATCAGCGGCGGCGAGGTAGTGGCCAGCGTGAGCGGTCTGTATTCAGGTTGCCGGGTGTTAAGCATACCCCCCCAGCCCGCCAAGGAAACGGAGCAAGCGCTGCCCGAGCTAGCCCAGGAGGCACTCCCCGCGGAGGGCCTAACTCTGCGCTGGCAGATCATGGCCGCCGACGAAACCAGCCAACAGATCCTGGTGTTGGGGATGCCCACCGAACTTGTAGATGGACAAGTAGCGATCCTTCGGGCAGCCGGCATCCATCCCCGGGTCGCTGAGATGAGGGCAATGGCTCTGACTCGGGCCGTGGACCGGCAGCGCGCTATAATCGTTAACGTTGAGGCCACCAACCTGGATGTGGTGGTGGTGGCAAACGGCATACCGCATATTATGCGGACCCTGCCCCAGCCCGGTACTCCGAGTCCCGAGGATCGGGCAGAAAGAGTGGCTCAGGCCGTAGGCCAGACGATTAGCTTCTACAACAGCAACAACCCCCAGACCCAATTGTCCGCCAATACTCCTCTCTTTCTAGTGGGTTCCTTGGCGGAGGATCCCGCCCTTCGGGAGAGAGTATCTACTTCACTGGATTATCCTCTAGAGGCTCTTAGCCCCAGTAGAATGGAACTGCCACCCCACCTGCCTAGCGCCCAATACGCAGTCAATATAGGCCTGGTCTTGAGGCGGCTATCTCGAAGTCGATCCTCCGATGACGGGGTCCGGCCTATAAACATCGACTTTCTACCCCGGACCAGCTCGCCGTGGCGTATCACTCCTCAGAGGCTTCTGGCCCTTCTTATGGTGGTGGTGGGCCTGTTCCTGGCCAACACGTTCTACGGCCAGGTGACCACGGCCGGACAGGAGACTGCCCAACTGCAGCAAGAGCTGAACCGCATCGAACAGCAGGTGAATCAGCGCCGCGCTGAGCAGGCTAATATAAGGGAGATGAAGGCCACTATAAAGGACTTTCAGGCTCTCACAGCTCCCTGGGGAGATGTTTCAGCGGCGATTGAGTATATCCAGCAGAACGCGACAGAAGGGATCACCATTTCGAGCTATAAAATCTCGGGACAGGGTGTGGAGTTCTCCGTCAAGGCAGATTCTGTAGATGAAGCTATAGACTATGTGGAGGCGCTCCGAGCCATTGCCGAGTTCAGCGTGTTATATCCCAAACCCAACACCGATATCAACGCCACCCTCAAACTGCCCCTGCCCGAGGCAAAGTAGAAGAGCCCCCGGCGATCCGGGGGCTCTTCCTTCTCCTCCTTAGCTACCTAGATTATGGATTGATCTGGTCACCAGTCTTTGTCCACTGGGTTACGGTGCCATCGCCGGTGACCGTGTAGCAGTAAGCAGTGGTGTCGGAAGCCATGTAGTTCACCAGGCCAGTGGCCGAGCTATTTGACGTTATGTCATGGCCGAAAAGCAAGTACCCCTTCCCGTCCGAACTCGTGAAGGCAGCCCCGCTTGCGGGGTCCGTTTTGGCTATACTGTCAGTATCGCTATCTGGGTAGGCGTCCATTTTGTTGGAGCCCTTCTGATTGCAGTCGGCGCTGCCGTCAGCATCCGTTGTTATCGGGGTGGGTAGGGAGGATATGTTATTGTCAACCATCATGGCGGAGGTAGCGGTAATCACATTGTGGAACTCGGTGTTCTGGGCCTCCGTCTCGCCCCGGCCTAGGAAGCGTCCCACGTTGGGGATGATCACTGCGGCCAGGATGCCCAGGATTGCCACCACAATCAGCAACTCAATGAGGGTAAATCCCCTTTCACCGCTTCTCCATACTCTCATAATGCCTCCTTAACCAATAGAGTTTCACACCAGACTAAAATACTCTAAAGGATCTGACAAAGGAACACATCGTCTAGATAGGTGATTTGAGGATGACTAGGACTCCCCAATCGGGCTAGCCCATATGGGTGATGAAGGGGCCTGAACCAGAACCTAGTGTTCTTACCATTGCTAGGAATGTATCTCCAGCCAGCGAAGATACAGAATCAGATGTAACGATCCCTAAGGCCAGGGGTCCCCTTTATGCTCTTCGATAGCTTTCTCTACGACTGGGGCGGCGCTCAGGGCTTCGGATCAGGAAGACGATGAAGCCCAGTACGCACGGCGTAGGCCGCCGCCTGGCTACGGTTTGCCAGGTGCAGCTTGTCCATGATGTTTCGTAGGTGGGTTTTAACCGTGTTCTCGGAGATGACCAGGGTAGCGGCGATCTCATTGTTGCTGGCTCCTTTGGCCACCTCCTGAAGCACTTCAGCCTCCCTTGCGCTCAGTTGGGCCCTAACGATAGCAGAGGACTCGGAAGCCGCGGTGGGCACCGAGGAAACGGTGAGCTCAGTTAGCAGCTTGGTAGCCATGTCCGAAGAGACGATGACTCCTCCCTCGGCGATCTGGAAGATGGCCCGGAGTAGCTCCTGGGGGCCGGCGTTTTTCAGAAGATAGCCTTTAGACCCGGCTCGCATGGCACCGAAGAGATCGGCCTCCTTTTCGGAGACAGTAAGCATGAGGATATTGGCGGTGGGCACCTGGGCCCAAAGCGCCTGTGTAGCCTCTAGTCCACCCATGACAGGCATGTGTAGGTCCATCACCACCACGTCGGGGGATAGCTCGAGGGCCTTGGCCACAGCCTCCGATCCGTCTCTGGCCTCACCCACCACTGCCACACCCTCCCGGCCAGAAAGCATCTCGACCACGCCCCGGCGGACCAGCTCGTGGTCGTCTACCACCAGTACCTTGATGGTTTCCATCCTAGAACCTCCCTATCCCGACTGGAAGTTTAACCCTGACCTCGGCACCCTGCTCCGGGGACGAGGTCACGCTTACAGTGCCTCCCAAGCTCTCAGCCCGCTCCTGCATCCCTATCAACCCGTGATGGCCGATCCCATCCCCAGGAGCCTCGGCAGCTGAGTAACCTTTGCCGTTATCTCTCACAATCAGCTCCATACCTTCTGGGCCGTTGGCCAGCTTGACCCAGACCTCCGTGGACTGGGAGTGCTTTCTAACATTGGCCAGGGCTTCCTGCGTAATGGGGCCTGCAATTCGACCACCGGACTGAGCTGCACAGGGGCCTCTGGGGCCTCAAAATGAGGCTCTATTCCGTTATCCCTCCCAAAGTCCCTCAAATACTCTTCTAATGTGGGCAACAGAGGTGCCAAGCCCGCCTCCACGTTCAACTGATCGAGGGATTCCCGTATATCTTTATGGGCCTCGGCCACCGTCTCGGTCACCTCCTTGACAGCAGCCAGGGCCTTGGGGATGTCCTTCTCTTCTAGCCAGCGCCTTACCGTATCTGCTTTCAAAGACAGGTAGCTTAGAGTTTGGGCCACACCATCATGGATCTCCCGGCGCATGCGACCCCGTTCGTCCCCAATGGCATCGCTCTCAATGCGTCTACGGATGTTCAGGTTGGTGCGGTACACTACAGTGGCCATAAGAAAGCTGGCTACTATATAGACTACAAGCCAAAGCAGGTAGTTGCTCTCCATAATCCAGAGATAAGTGTCTACCCATCGGTTGAGTAGCAGGTGAGCCAATGCAAGCCAGGAGGAGGTAATGGCGGCCGCCGCCAGCGCCAGCTTCTCGTTAAAGAGGAGTGAAGCGGTCAAAACCGGGGTTAGGGAGTATAGTAGAAAGCCGCTATTCAGCCCCCCGGTGAGCATGATGACCAGGACACCGACCACCAGATCACCCCCAAGGACCACGTAAGTTAGAGTATCTAGCTGCCTCCAGCGAAGAGGGCCCAAAATTCTCAGTAAGGTGTAGACACCTACGGTGCCAAGCAATGTGTAGGTTTGAAGGGGGGTGGTAGGCAGGTCGCTCAGTGGTGCGACCTGAATGATGACCACCGCCAGGCCATAGGCAAAGAATCGGTACAACGACAGGAAAAGATATATGTCCCGCTCAAAACGGGTATTCATAACATAACCTCAACATAGATTGAGTTAAAATTCACCCCCTTTTGTCAATCCTGAATCTACCATTTTAAATAGCAAATCCCTATCTTGGGCACCCAAAGGCTCTAAATCGCTCATTAGTGCCATCGCCCAAGCATCTATATAAGTCACCAGCGCTGGAACAAGGCACTTAGCCCTCCCAAATAAAACTCTTATCCTGGCCACGCATGTGATGGCTCTAGTGGTACGCTACGATAGCTTCATTGCAATGGGAGACTCGCCCACCGTCAAATCACCCAGACGCAGGATGGACTGCCATGACTAACTAGGATAGGATACTAGTAATAGAAATGAAGGGAAATACTTCCCCACTTTAAGGCTACAAGGGAGGATAATCGAGATGACTGATGAGAAGGAACCCAGCTTATGGCAAACGGAATATGAGGGAGAAGGGCTGAATGTGGCAGTTTCAATCTCCGGAGAGGAGGACTTAATCCCTGAAGCATTCCTGGAGGAGGTCCTCCATACGCCCTCCCGGGTGCCCTCACAGGAGGTATCTCTGGTGATCCAGCCCTGCGAGGACCCTTCATTGGTGCTTCGGTTTTTTCAGGACGTCCAAGGAATCACTGATGCCGATATCGCTCTCTTTACCAGCACCAGTGAAGGCACCGTCATCAAGGTAGCCCTAAGAAAACCGATCCCCATTGAGAAGATTGTTATGGAGATGGAGGAGGTTGAGGAAGCCAGCCCCCAAAAGCCATTACAAGCCCGGTCTAATGGGCACATTCCACTTTCCTTGGGTCCCGCGCCGGGAAAACCGTTTACGTCACCTTAAAAGCCTTGTAAACGTAGCCCAAGCTCGTTGCCCACTGAACGTCAACCGTTTGGACTGGCTGTCAATATCTTGAATAACTCAAAAAGGTACTGATAAAAGCTACGGGCTTTTGTAGGTTGCATGTAGACGAAATTATCGTCCCTGTAGACAAGGATGCCAGCATCATTTAACTTATCGACCGCTGAGATGCCCCTCAATTACCCGAGGCAAAAAGAGGCTTAGCCTACCTATCTCAGCGGGTGTATACCTGATTTGTAAGTTCTCCCAGTTGGCCGCTCTATTGTCTCCGTAAACTCGCAGGAAAAGACGTATTGAGTTGGGGCCCAACGAAGCCGAATAGACGGCCTTAGCTGCTTCACTACCTACCCTTCTCTCAAACTCGCGCAAGGCGTCGATAGCGTTCTCTCCCAAAGATGTCCGATCGTATCGCTTTTCATCACCTTCCTCTTGCGCCCGTACTAAACCGAACCTCAAAAGTCTGTTTAGATGGCGGTGGTACTCGTTAATTCCCGATTCGATCCTAAGGTGCTCTATTGCTTTTTCGTCCAAAGGGACTTCCATAGCCTGGAGTAGGTGCAATCTAAAGTTGTCTCCCCTGGTCAAGGTAAGACACGCATGCAGCTCCGCCATCTTTTCGGCATTTTTAAAAATATCTTTAATTGTCTTACCGGCCAACTCGTCCGCTACTAAACCAACGGCCATAGCCTTCGCCTCCTTGCTTTCTACTCCTCGCTCATTGCTTCTTCTGCCAAGAATCTCTCTTCATAGGTCTTATTAAGCAAAATGCAGTACACGTAGTTGTTGGTGGTGTTAGCCCCCGTCCTAAATGAGTCCGGTAAGCCAATCTGTAATCCAAGGTATAGGGCCAGAAATAAAGGTGTTAGTTCGGGAGAGATCGCTAATATCACCGATAGAGGCCCAGCGAAAAGGAGGAGCTCTCCCGGGATTCCTGGAATGCCAAAACTGATAAGAAAGGCTATCGGGATACAAAGAAGCAGCTCTAGAAGAGAAAAGCGGATTCCCATTATTCCTCCCACGAGACCTAACAGGACAAACACGCTGATCAACGTTCCATTTGTGCAAAGCACGCTGCCTGCTCCCACCACGATCCGCCTTACCGTTGGTCTAACCCAGGGCGCACGTCGGCTCAGAATGTAAAGGTTAAGAGGCGTGGCCAATGTTTCGGAACTTGTTGACCACAAGAGAGGGTAAGCCTTTAGCCAATATTTAGTAAAGTAATCTTTCAAAGTAATCTTCCAAGGAGAATCGGCTCTCTCTATATTTGGCTAGAGCCAGTATTGCAAAGTGCCACGCAAAGCAGGCAACGGCTACCAATAGCGCTCCGACGATATAAGCCATCACCATACCGGTCGTGGTGTTGGGGTCCATATTAAACCCCAGAATATTCAAGACTGCAAAGCTCGCTGCGCTTCCCTCAAGTCCTATCTGATCCTCCAGCTGTTGGGGTAGCGCTTGAACGTATACCCCGACCGTGAACATAAACAGCGGAATAAGTGGCTGTATATACTGTCCCGCATATTCAATAGTGGAAACCCCCTTCTCCAGTAACGATGCTAGCCTCTTAACTTTAATTGCGACGAAGCCGATGGCTATGGCAGCGTAGATGGCCCAGAAAAACTGACTAACGGTTAGGGTTGATAGAAGGGATCTGGAGGTCTGAGCGAGGGCGCTACCCACGGATACCGAATGCTCAGAGATCAACGGCAACCTAAATACGACCACGGTAAACAAGACAGCCCAAAGCATTGCTAGAATTTTTGTTGCGGCCAGCCAACTGACAACGTAAAGCCCAAACCGTCCCCTTCGCCTAGTTGAGAGTATCCTGGATAGGACGGGTGCCAACACCAAGAATATAAGCAGCGGTGCACCATAGCTGTAGCCATTTATAAATGCCTCCGCTGAGGAGTTTACGATGCTTGAGAGATTGTCCGAAGCAGCCCCTACAATGATACCGAGGGCAAGACCAAGGATGGCTGCCAGGGGAAGGAGGATGCTGGTCTTCTCCTTGATCGCATACCATAGTCCAAGGGCGTGAAACGTTGAAAGGATTGCCACAGGAAGATGTTTTGCCTTGTCCAGACCATATGTATGGTCTCCTGTTTTACCGTAATTCATGAATCTATCTCCATCACCTATAGACTTATGACCTCAACTAAAATCGAGGGGACAGTTGTACCATCTGGCCCCTCGATAGTGCTGACAATGCTGATGTGGATGATCTCTAGCTGGGCTGCCGATGGCCAACTTTCAGACTAAACTTTTGCTTGCCCCCAGAGCCGCCTTCTCTTTCATGCCTTTGCTTCGCTGGCATGTCCCTTATCCGGGTGGACTTGAAGAACCTCTGAACCAGTGACTCTTGCTTCAGCACTCCAGCAATGTTGAATCTACCCAGGCCACCCACAGAGTCCTAGCTATCTACTTGCGCTCTCTTCAGTCGTTGAGATCCTCCACAAGTTTCTTGACAATCCTTTTCTTGAACTCTGGGCTGGCTATTGCAGTATCCACTATCCTCTTCTTCAAGTCTGTGTCGTCCTCCAACTCGTCGGAGAGGTTATCTACAATATCGTTAGCTAGAGAGTCCATAGCCTCTGGGTCGTCGACCACTGCCTTTGCTACCTCATCCATTAACTGGCTATCCTGCAGTAGCTTTCGGACATCGGCACTTTCTATTATTCCCATAGGATTCGCCTCCTTTCTTGACTTATATTGGTCGGCCTGGTTGATTTGATACTCGCGTTGATACGCCTCACTGCATAAGCACTACCTCCTTATTGATAGGATCGATATTGGCATAAGTTGCTCACAGCCCGCGCCGCCTCTTACCTCAGCTTCTTTACTACCCGAGATATCACTCGTGCCCTAAAGGAGGGGATACTCATTATTTGCTGAAGGAAGGTGCCTTTATCGGAAGGCCTATCCTGCGATACAGGTTCCTTCGGGGGTGTCTCTACTGCCATCCCCCCAGTAATCTCTTCTGCTAGAGACTGTCCTACTGGATTTGCTGTGCTTTGCGGTTCGTCTAGTTTTGTGAGATCGTGGGCTGCCTCCTCAGGTGGCCTCTTAGATTGAGGCTTTCTAGCATTAGAGCTCTTTTTTTGAGTGATCTCAGCCATCTCGCTCCTCCCTAATCGTTAAAATTCATAATGACCAGCTTCACTCCGCCTTTATCCTCGTCCCTCTCAACGTACTTGAGGATGGACTCTACGTTCTTGTACTTGGGTCTGGCGTATTTAAGATTGGGGAAGCTGCTCCCTGTTCCGGCTATCTCATCCTCGTCGTTACCACGAACGCCAAGGGCCAGCTTCTCCAGCTTTCTCTCTGCCTTCTCTAATCTTGCATACAGCTCTTCATCGGGTGAGCCTTCATTTAGTCTGTTCCCTTTGAGTTGCCTGACTACCTCGTGGGCTAGCTGTGGAATCAAAAGATCGCTAATTCTTAGGGGAGCAGAACCGTTAATACTTTGAACGCCTTCCATGTCCTGCGCCAGGCGCTGAATTATTTCATGAGCCATTACCTGTAATGCCTTCTTCAATCCCTAACCTCCCTGCCCGCCCAGTACCGCTACATCCTTGACGCCCAATTAATCGGAGAGGGCCTGTTATCTATTGATTAAACGCTATTTGTTCATCCTAAACATGATTTGTATTGGGAAATACGTGGCAGGAATCCATCCCCAAAACCACCGGTCTGCCAGGATACAGGTTGTTGGCTAATGCCTCATGTTTGGGAAGAGCCACCGTGATAAGCTGGCCGTTCCTGAGCTTTACTTCAAGCCTAACCGTGCGCCCCAGGAATATGTGGCCTGCGATGGTACCTAATACCTTGCTCTCTTCAAGAGGTCGGCCGTTGTCCCAAGGTTGGACAGAAATATCCTCGGAGCGAACCATAACCTGGAAATGCGTTTCATTATTTAGGTAATTGAACTCTTCTTCAAACGTTGTAAAGAACACATTTACTCTACCTATGAAGCGGGCAACAAACTCACTAGCCGGACGATCGTATACGTTCTGTGGCGAGTCGATCTGCTCAAATCTGCCTTCGTTCATAACAGCCACTCTGTCACCCAGCTCCAGGGCCTCTCGCTGGTCGTGGGTCACTAAAATGGTGGGTATCTTTAAGGCCCGTTGCCATTGCTTTGTATCCGCCCTTAGCTTTTGCCGCACCTTTGCATCCACAGCACCAAAGGGCTCATCCAGGAGAAGAAGGGGAGGCCTTGGAGCTAGTGCTCTGGTTAACGCCACTCTTTGCTGTTGCCCGCCTGAAAGCTGGGCCGGCTTTCGATCTTCGAGTCCCTCTAACCCCATGAGTGCAACCAGCTCATCGAGACGTTGCTGACGCTCTTTCTTAGGGGTCTTTCTTATCTTCAACCCGAAACTTATGTTGTCCGCCACCGTCATATTTTTAAATAACGCATATCCTTGAAACATAAATCCGATATTACGGTCTCGAGCTGGGACACCATCGATGCGTTTTCCATCGACGTAAATCTCCCCATCGGTTGGCTCCTCCAGGCCTGCTAGCAGTCTCAGGAGGGTTGACTTCCCACAGCCACTAGGCCCGACCATAACCACAAATTCGCTCTCTTTCACCTCAAGGGAGACGTGATCAACAGCCAAACAATGGTCTTCCGAGCTTCTAGGGCTTGAAAACGACTTGGTGATATTTTTAAGCAGCAGCGCGCTTGGCACCCCTTCTCCCTCCTCTTTCCATAATTCTGGTGGCCAGCTTGAAACCAAAAAACAGGAAGAACGAAATTATGACTAGGACCACTGACATAGAAGAGGCAGCTTCAATATTTCCCTTGTTGAACTCGGAGAAGATGTACAGAGGTGCGGTCTGAGTCCGCAACGCCAGATTGCCGGAGACCATGATAGTGGCACCGAACTCACCAAGGGAGCGAGCGAAGGTAAACACGGATCCAGATATGAGACCCCCCTTTATCGAAGGCAGGATCACACTGGCGAATATCTGAAGGTCATTGCCTCCCATGGTTTTCGCTGCCTCTTCCTGGCTTTTGTCCACTTCCTCCAAGAGAGGGCCTACGCCTCTCACGACGTAGGGGAGGGTCATGAATACGTGTGCAATAAGAATGCCCGGGAAAGCAAACATGATGGCTATGCCGCTCCCTTCGAACATTCTGCCCACCATCCCCAAAGGGCCATACAGTAGTAAAAGAGTAAACCCGGTGACCGAAGCTGGAATGGCTATAGGGAGGTCAACCACAGAGTCCAAAAAGCCCTTTAGAGGAAAGTTTTGGCGCACAAGCATAAAGGCGACTACAGTACCCAGCGCTCCGTTTATGACAGTGGTTAAGACAGCGATAAGAAGCGTGAACCGTAGCGAGAACAGGGCCTCAGGCGAGGAGATGCTCTCCCAAAACACTCCTAGTCCGTTGTTGGAGGCATATTGGAACATGGATACCAGGGGTAGAAGGACCAGCACGCTAAGAAAGGCTACACCCAACCCTATGATCACGCATTTGTTGGGATTAATGTGCGGGATAATTCGCTTATAATTGATTGCAGAGGTTTCTGGGCTTCCTGATGACATTTCTACTGGATCTCCCTCTGAATACTTCTCCACGTCTGGTTAATGATGAAAGAGGTGGCAGTTTCCCAACCCCCTAGATAGTCAACGGAAAAGGGCAGCTCCACGTTGGCGTATCTATACGCATACCTCTCCATAATTCCTTGGTCCGATACTCGAAAATGATTTCTTGCAAAAGCCTCTTGGGCTACCTCCGTCCAAAGGAAGTCCACAAAGGCCCTTACCAGCTCCCCGTCCTCTTCAGCGACGTTCTTATCGACAATCATTACCTTTGGTTCAATATATATGGTGCTATTGGGCACAACTATTTCGTAGTGCTTGCCCTTAGAAATGTCCAACAAGGCCTCATTTTCATAGGTAAGCAAAGCATCGCCATAGCCCAATCCGAACTGGGTTAAGGCCCTTCTGGCAGATTCTGGCAAGCTGTTGGTGTTCAGGTCGATTCGCCTTAGCAGCTCCGGTGCAACGGATGGATCAGCGTACCCACCGGAGACCTCACTGGCTTTCAGGGCAGAGCCGTATAGGGCGAGGATCGCCCATTGAGCACCACCCGAGGTAGTTGGGTCGGGGTACACGACTTCTACACCAGGTTTAGTCATATCCTCAAATGAATAAAGATCTTTTGGATTACCTTCGCGGGTGACAATGCAAGCTACAGAGTAGGCATATGTCCCTTCGTTGTCGAAATGTCTCCAGTCAGTGGTGACCAATCCCGCCTCCTTAAGGTTTAAGGCATCCATCTCAGTAGCTAGCAATGCTATCTGGGCGGGCGCTCCAAACAATATCTGGTTAGTAACGGTCCCGGAGCCCGCAAAGGACGTGAAAAGCTTAACTTCCTGGCCTGTCTCCTCCTTCCAATGCCTCTGAACAGCGGGAATTATCTCCTCCTTCATAACATTCTCCATGGTGCTAAAGCCATATAGGACTATCGTCTCAGTTTGACCTCCGCTAGAGAGGAAACGCCCCGAACCAGCCACTAGCAGAACTACCACCGCGATGATTAGCGTGTTAATGAGTTTTCGTACCATCATTCAGATTCCCGCACGATATGACAGCCAGGGGAAAAGTGCCTTAACAGGAGAGCCTGTTCAGATCGAGATATAGCTGAAGGCGGAGTCTCGGACATTCCATGCCCCAAAGGGACGATGGGTCCCTTTTCTTCCTCGTGAAATAGTATTAAACTTGCCTACCCTGTTCTAAACGGTGAACACCCCTCGGCGTCAGAGGAGCGTTTCAGGAGTCGCCTTGGCATTGTCTTAGGTAGGGGCAGCGAACTACTTAAGCACCCAATATGCAGAAAAGAAGCAGCGGCAGGGAAGTTTCCCTGCCGCCAGAGGAGCTTTTCTCACGAGGCTTTCGCCAGTATTACGCCAGATTTAATTTCAACTTGCTGAGAGCATTACGTTGCAGACGAGAGACATGCATTTGGGATATGCCCAAAAGATCCCCAATCTTAGCTTGAGACAGGCTAGAGTAGAATTTGAGATATATGATGGTCTTCTCCTGTTTGCTTAGACACTTAATGGCATTTATGAGGTCTAGCCGATCGATCATCTCTTCGAATTGCGGGTCCACGTCTCCCAAATAGTCCAGAAGGCTAGTACCGTCTTTATTTCCATCTCCATTGTATTCAGCATCTAAAGATGCTGGTTTGCCATATTTCTCCACTTCGAAGGTGTCATAAACCTCTTCTTCCGAGAATCCTGTAGCTTCCACAATCTCGGGTATAGTAGGCGATCGTCCTAAACTCTGATTAAGGTGTTGAACTGATCTCCCTACTGCCAGCCTTTGCTTCTGTAGCTTCCTGGGTACCTTGACTGCCCAGCCGTGATCACGGAAATAATTCTTGATCTCTCCCACTATTGAGGGGATAGCAAAAGCTACAAAGTCGCATCCACGAGCAGGGTCATATTTTTGGATGGCTTTAAGCAACCCAATATTGCCGACCTGAATAAGATCCTCTCAAGTGGACCCCATCATCAGGACAGCGGTGAGGCTAAAATAAGAGAGTCTACCGCTGGGGTGTCTCGTAAACCTTCATCCGATTGTAAGGCTTGTGGATGTTCCAGTAAACACCTTTGTGGGCTCACTGCATGGAACACCTGACCCGGTGACCGATAGCCCAGGGCTTGATGGGGCCGCTCTTGGTTGTAGAAGGCCAGATAAGCCCCAATCCCTTTTCTGGCCTCAGTCCCATTTTGGTATGCCTTCAGGTACACCTCCTCGTACTTGATGCTGCGCCACAGCCGTTCCACGAAGACGTTGTCCATGCACCGGCCCCTGCCGTCCATGCTCACTTGAACGCCTTGCGCCAGCAGCATGCTGGTGAAGGCCTCGCTGGTGAACTGGCTGCCTTGGTCGGTGTTGAAGATCTGTGGCCGACCCTTGCTCAAGGCCTCTTCCAGAGCCGCAACACAGAAGTCTACCTCCAGGGTGTTGGACAGCCGCCAGGCCAGCACGTAGCGGCTGTGCCAGTCCATGATGGCCACCAAGTAGAGGAAACCCCGAGCCATGGGTATGTAGGTGATGTCGGTGGCCCACACCTGGTTGACCCGGTTGATCTCCAGCCCCCTGAGCAGGTATGGATAGACCTTATGCCCTGAGTTTGGCTTGCTGGTATTGGGACGCCGGTAGATGGCCTCCAGGCCTATCAGCTGCATCAGCCGGCGGACCCCCTTGCGGTTGACCTGGTGTCCGTGATTTCTGAGCCAGGCAGTCATCCTTCTGGATCCGTAGAAAGGTGTCTTCAGGTACTGTTGGTCTATGAGGGCCATCAACTCCAAGTCCTCGGCGCCGGCCTCGGTTGGCAGGTAGTACAACGAGGAGCGGCTGATACCCAGCAAGGCGCACTGGCGCACCAGAGACAGCTTAGGTTCTTCTCGGTCAATCATGGCCCGGCGTTGGGACCGGCTCACAACCCGAAGCTCCGTGACAAAAAATCCCGTTCCACCTTGAGCTGCCCAATCTGGAGGTGCGGCGCCCCCTGAGTCAAGGCCTTCTTCCAGGCATGGATCTGGCTCGGGTGGACTTCAAACCGGCTGGCCAGCTCTGCAATGGTGTGCTCCCCCTGGAGCGCGGCCAAAGCCACTTTGGCCTTGAAGACTGGGCTGTGCTTCTTACGTGTTTGCTTCATGTCCTGCTCCTTGTTTCCGTCCTATTTTAGGAGCGGGACTCTCTCTTAGCCACCTGTCCGAATTTTGGGGTCCACCTCACTCCAAAGGTTCGCCGGAGTGATTGAACCGTCTACACAACCTATGCACCAAAGACAGGTGATCTTCTACCAGACGATCATATGCGGAAATATCCTTAGGCGCCCAGCGTTGACTGATTAAGCCCTTCGTCTCCGACGTATCATCCCTGATTCCCATTCTACCGCTCCCCACAAGATACAATTTTGCTCCGGATCGAACCCTTCGGCCTGCCAGCTAGGCTTTGTCAGCCGATTTGTACTTAACCATGCGGATTACTGACTCCCCAGCTTCTTCGGCGCCAAATTCAACCTCATCCATCAAGCCTCTTAACAGCGCTTGACTCTCCTTACCTTCCTCTCTATCAAGAAGGTCAGTGTAATTCTTGGGGCCCGTGATCAGAATTTCGATCTTGTCAGGGTCAGTTGCAAAGCGCACGGCCAGATTGTGTACGTCTGCACTCGGATGTTTCCCTTCGACATAGTTGATGGCTAGGTCAAAAACTTCTGATATTACAACTCTAAGCTGCATTATTTGGTCATATGTGAAGGATATAGTTCCGGCAATCACACCCGTGGTTGTACGAAGAACCTGTAAGTATTCAGCTTTTAGTGGGAGCTGTAAAACCACAACGTTATCGTCCAATATCCCTCCTGTAGACTGCCCCATCACACGAGAATCCACAGGCTGCCTAGACTCCCCCAACCAAATCCGCTAACAGGGATTGCTCCTATCCAAACAGCCTATGACCGAAGAGGGCGCACAATCTGAACTAAGCCGATTATAGCGGAATATTCCTATACGCCGTCATTAGGTCCCAGGTCGTTGGGCCACTAATCAGGACCCATCTTTGGAGGCTCCCTCGGCTGCTCCTTGAGGAGGGTCATTCAGACTCAATGTGAGTCGCATTTTTGCACCCATTCGCTGCGGCGACTAGACACGGCAGTATCAACCCAATCTCACATCGGTCTCACATTCCCCCTTACCCCGTCGGTTCACTGATTTTGAGGTTTGCGGCTCAGGCATGTGCGCCCATCGCAGCACATCAACGAGCCAGGAGAACCGGGAATTGAGTATCGAAGTCTAACTAATTAAGAGCCTGATGGCATGCTATTAAGGAGCCTATCTCTGAGGCGACCCAGTATTGAACTCAACCCACGGACAGTATCAAAGGCGGATATATAGGTCACTGTTCGGAGATTTCCATGCATTCTTTTCTATATATCTCGACAAAGCTCTTAGATGCTTTGATCCAATGGAAGAGCGACTTCGTATATTAGGTACCCACAATACATCCACGTCTAGAGGTGTAACTTTGGTTTGGCTGAAAGCGTGTCCTCGATGTAGCGGTGACTTGTACGAGGATAGAGACCTATATGGTACATATATGGCCTGCCTCCAATGCGCTTATTATCTGACCGAGGCAGAGCAAGTGCTCTTACGGTTCTCCTTCCATGCACATCATGAGTCGCGCATCAAGAAAGCGAGCGAGAAAGCAACTGTGTAGCCATGCCCAGGGTTGTCCGTTACCAAGCTTGCTAGATAGTATCGCCGCCTGACTTTATCTCCACTTGCAAGCGACAATCTGATGACGTGGATGTCTTTGTCGTTCTTCGTCTTGCTATAAATATCACCCAGGCCCCCCTCTCCTTCTAATAGTCAGCTGACCTGCCCCCGATAGTTGTACCACAGGTTATGAGACACTGGTAGCCCCTGGAACTGAGAAGGTGGGCCTTGGCGGCCTCGGGAGCAGGTGGTCGGTAGTTCAAGGCGCTGTGAGGGCGCACCACATGGTTGTATTCGTGTCGCCATTGCTCCGTGAGGACCTGCACCTCCCAGAGAGTATCGAAGACCTCCCGATCCAAGAGCTCATCCCGCAGCTTGCCATTGAAGCTCTCCACGTATCCGTTCTCCCACGGGCTCCCTGGTGTGATGAAGAGGGTCTGAACCCCCACTCTCTGTAGCCATGAACGGACAGCCCTGGCAGTGAACTCAGGGCCGTTATCTGAACGGAGATGCTCCGGCACACCGTGCTCCACCATGAGGTTTCCCAGGCACTCAATGATGTGGGGTGAGTGTAACGAACGCCCAACCTCGATGGCCAGACATTCCCTGGTATACTCATCCACCACCGTGAGGAGACGAACAGGTCTGCCATCACGGGTACGAAGAGCCACAAAGTCGTAGGCCCACACGTGGTTCTGTCGTTGTGGCCTGAGGCGCACACAGGAGCCGTCGGTAAACCAGAGCCGTCCCCGCTTGGGCTGCTTGGCCGGGACCTTGAGCCCTTCCAGCCGCCAGATCCGCTCCACCCGCTTGTGGTTCACTCACCACCCATCACGTCGCAGCAGGGCACTCACCCGGCGGTACCCATAACGTCCGTACCGGCTGGCCAACTGCACCAACGCCCTCGTGAGGGCCTCCTCGTCATCGGCTATTGTTACAGAGTACCTCTGTGTAGCCCGGGGTTGCGAAAGCGCCCGGCAGGCGCGCCGTTCGGAGATGCCATACCACTCCTGTACCAATTCCACGCATCGCCTTCGGCGGGCCGGGCTCAGAAGTTTCCCCGTGCTGCCTCCTTCAGGATCTGGTTATCTACCGTCAGGTCGGCCACCGCACTCCTGAGACGGGCGTTCTCCCCTTCCATATCACGCAATCGCTTCGCCTGGTCCACTTTAAGTCCGCCGTACTCCCGCCGCCAACGATAAAACGTGTGGCCCGATACACCTATCCGCCGGCAAGCCTGACCTAATGTCTCCCCTTGCGCTAAGGCCACCTCCGCTTCCCGAAGCTTCCCTATGATCTCCTCAACACTGCGCTGTTTCCTTGGCATTCTCTGCCCCCTTTCTTGCCCAGTCTCTCATATCAACTGGACTATTTCTTGGGGGTCAGGTCACAGCGGCATTGCTGAATCCATACTCAGGTTGCAACCATCGCCCATTCCTGATATACTTCCGTCAGTGGCAACAATTTGTGTCCCTACCGGACTCTCTAAAGCGTTCTTTGGATCCCCCACTGGACTCTCCACAGCGTCTTCGGCATCGGTGACCAAACTCATGCCAACTACTATTGGAAAGGAGGTCACCGATGGCCTACGAAGACAAGACCCTTACATGCCAGGATTGTGCGCAACCCTTCACCTTTAGCGCTGAGGATCAGACATACCATGCCGAGAAAGGCTACACCAACGAGCCCAAACGCTGCCTCTCATGCCGTCAGGCACGACGCAACCAACGGTCCGACGATGGTTATGGCGGCGGCGGCGGCGGCGGGTACGATCGAGGCCCGCGTGAGATGCACCCTGTGGTCTGCGCCGAATGTGGCAAGGATACCATGGTTCCCTTCCGGCCCCGTGGTGACCGTCCGGTCTACTGTAGTGATTGCTACAGTAAACAGAGCGGACGCACTGGGGGAAGCAGCCGGTTCTAGGAGACTTATAAGGGGGGCGCGAAAACCGCCCCCCTTATACTTTACTCTGGGGAATTTTGTACCCTCCTTTTCTCCTCCTTACCTGATCCCCTATAGCCTACCCAATAACCGGAGACTCGACCCAGATATCGGTGGTTACAGGCTGGGCTAGCAAGGGCTCTAACCTCGCTAGGAGAGCCCGGCGCTGTGGCAAGTCCTCGTAGTCTTTCCAATCTTTGACGGACGCCCATGTCGAGATCACCAAGGTAGTGCTCTGTTCACTGGCCGAAAGCAAGGTTTCGCCCGATATATAGCCAGGCTGGCTCAAGGCTAAAATCCTTAGATCGCGAAGGACTGTGTTCAAATCACGCCAGACTCCAGACTTGGGCACCCGCTTCATCAACACTCTTATGGCCATCGGAACCTCCTTACAACAATCCGAGACCTGCAAATGGTATAGACAGATATGTAAGCCTCGAATTAGCACCTCTTCATCTACATCTGATGCCAGTGGTGGCTCCAGTACCCTATCCAGCCTCCATACAGAATACTAGAATTTTCCGCCTTCAAATCAGGGAATTGCCAATCTTGGTACCACCATCTCAAAATGAAAGTCCAGCCCTGCGGGATCCAGAAGGAGGTCTCCAAAGAAGAGACCTCCTTCAACCTACTTCCTCTCAGCGGTGCTTCACGACTTTCAGCTATATGAGCTGTTTCATTATCGCACTTTAGTAGCAGCGGCCTGGGCATATGCGTGAAGCTACTGATTGTTGGCCTGGCCAGCGTTCCTTACCACTCCCCACTGCACCACGCTGACCAGGCTAGGACAAGGGCAGATCCATTGACAATTAAGGACAAACAGTCCAATCATGCCCGACCTCCCCACCTCGGAAAGCCCGTTTGGATGGGCCTGTCCGGTTATTATCCAGCTCTCAAGTAGCCGCATTTCCCCTCTCTAACCAGGGCTTTCCCCAGGGGGTAGGTGGGGCTAAACCCCGTTTCCCATCTTCCTTTGCCCTCAATCCAGGCCTCCCCTCGGCTACTCAGAGCCTAATTAAAACCTACCATACGTTCTCCTTATTGTCAAGAGTAGAATTACGAATAAGGTTTGTGACAGTTTCACTAGTATTGTTACTAGTTTCACAATCAACGTTTTATTACGATATCAGTTGTGAATGAAGGCACAATGTTGACAAATACGTGATAGTAATATACGTTTCCATCCAACGAATGGTGTGAGAGGCAGAGGGGCTTTACAAAATACCTAAAAAGACAGGCCCATCTCTCCTTCACCAGAACAAGCGGCATTACGGAAAAAGCTGGTAAAGGAGGTAAGAAATGCATCAAAAGATAGTTGTTCCACTGGACGGCTCGGAGGAGGCAGAAAAGGTACTCCAAATAGCACAAAAGATGCTCGCCCCCGGGGGTGATTTGGTCCTTTTGCATATTCTCAGGCCTGTAATTGTATCATTTGGGAATGTATGGGAATACTTAGTGTTTAACGACGAGATCGGGGACGGTGAGCGCCCCAAATGGATCAGCTATCTTAAAGATGTCTGCTTCCGGATCGGTGGTGCCGAAGCTCGATGGCGCTGTGATGTGGCCATAAATTGGTCCGTGGCCGACGGAATAACGAACTTTGCCACCAAAGAAGATGCCGATCTAATTGTGATGTACACCCACGATCGGAGGGGACTGGCAAAGCTGATCAAGGGAAGCATCGCCAGTGATGTGCAGCGAAGGGCGCCTATGAAGGTAAGAAGGGTGTTCGATTCCTTGGTATTAGAAGAGTACACGACTGCTGGAAATGAAGCTGAAGAGGCCGAGGCACTGAACCAGCTAATACCCATCCTAAAGAAGGTAGGTTTATTCATAGGACTCTCTGAGCAGCAGCTCGTGCAGGTGGCTTCTCTTGCGCAGACGGTACAAATGGATGCAGGGGACGTGCTTGGAGAAGCCGGTGATCTGGGTGAGAACCTGTTCATAGTCATCCGTGGTGAAGCTGAGCTATCCTTCCCTTCCGAAGTAGGGAAGATAGCCGTCCGTATCGCCGAACCTGGGGACTCTTTCCCTGTGGCTGCACTGACCGGGTCTGGAACATTGATCACCTCAGGCCAGGCTTTAACCTCTATGGAATTGTTGGCAATACCTGTGCCTCAAATAGAAAAGCTGTGCTTCCAGAACCCAGATATAGGACTGAGGATATACAGGAATATCACCGATCTATTCGCAGATCGTTACAAGCGGACCATGGAGCATCTCGTGCTCAACGCGGAAAGGAAGTTAAAAGACGAGGAATTCCTGGCGGCAGTATAAAGTCCAAGAATTAGTCTTACTAGAGTCCCTTGGGAGGTTAGAGATGTACAGCAAAGTGCTTGTACCGTTGGATGGATCCAGAGAGTCTGAGGGAGTGTTGGCCTTGCAGGAAGAGGCACTTGCGCCTGATGGGGATGTGATCTTGCTGCAGGTTATACACCCCATCAAAACGCAGGTATACGGTGATTACGTTATGGATGGCACAGAAATGGAGGCAAGCTTGCGCTTTAAGGCCGATGTTTATCTTAACGGAGTCGTCCATCGACTTGGGGGAGACCCAGGCCGTTGGCGTTGTGAGGTTGTCATCGCCAAATCTGTTCCTAGGGCCATTGTAGACGAGGCATACCGGGAGCATGCCGATCTAATTTTAATGTACACCCACGATCGCAAGGGACTGGCCAGGTTAATTAAAGGTAGCGTCGCCAGCGAAGTGCAGCGAAGGGCTCCTATAAATGTGAAGATATTGAGCCCTCGGGAGCTGGCATCTGTAACCTAGCAAAAAGATGGAGGAGTTCATGAGCAAGAGCAATAATGGACTAAGCCAGAATGAGCTGTTTGGGCCTTTAACAGAGCAGGAGCTTTCCAAACTCGCTCCACTGTGTTCCACCTTCTCGGCGGCAGAGGAAGCGGCCCTCTTCCTAGAGGGCCGCTTCGCCTCTCATCTATACCTCGTAACAGAGGGGCAGATAGCATTACAGAAGCGGATTCGCGTGCCTCATGCCACCCGTCCAAAACGCATGACGGTAACGGTGTGTCGAGCTGGAGAGGTGGTAGGCTGGTCGGCCCTCGTGGAGCCCTACAAATACACCCTCTCAGCGGTGGCATGGGACGCCAGTCGACTAATACGCATTGACGCCAAGATGCTGAGAATGGCGTTAAATCTCTATCCTGAAATAGGATACAAGATTATGGGTACTCTATCGGCGGTGATGTCCCGCAGGCTGAGACAGATCACTGAAGCCCTCATCAGCCAGCGAGAGGTAAACGCACAACTGTGGCCCACCTTTAACTCTCGATTGAGTGTTTTAGAAGATATGGGGGCAACAGTGACGTCATAATCGTCCTATTAATCCGGCAATCACATTTAAACCCAGTCTGCTCGGAGCATATGCTAAAAGAGCTTCCACACTGTTTAGACGGGACGTCGTCCCCTAAACACACATGCAGGTAATTGTCGTGGTGATGCCTTGGATAGGGCGGACTTGATTACGCAAAACTGTGTAAATATTGTCAGGTGTGTCTGCATGCAGCTCGATAATCATATCATAGGGGCCTAGCAGTTCCAGCACCAACGCTCCCTCAATGGCACGCAGCCGATCAAATACAGCTTGGGTTTTCTGAGGCTCCGCACTGATCAAGATATACGCTTTAACTGCCACTATCGTACCCTAGAAAACTCATCCCGATCGGCCTGTTGAGCTCCAATATTACACCACACCTGGCAGCCAAGTATAACTATTAGATTTTAGTTGAGCAAGGGGTAGAGTTGGCTAACGGTTCTAACATACCTAGCGTGGGCAGGTCAGGCCCCTGCCAGCGATCACCTGAGAGAGGAAAGTAAGCTACTGGGCAGAAGAGTTCATTCAACTCTTCAAGTGGATTAGAGCGACTTGGCCCTTTGGCAAATTTGCCAAAGGCTTTGGAATAATAGTTTCTCTGGTCTCATGCCAGAGTGCTATGTGGCGAAATGAAAAGGTGCTACTTTAAGGCTCGGAGAAGCCCTACCGCTCCATTGGTAGAAGTAATAGGGGCAAGGTTATAAGCCATCCCCATGATGCCATACTCATGAAGTTGGGGCGACAAAGCGGCAGTGGCATCCTCTACAACGATACGACCATAGTTGTGCTCCGCAGCGCTCCGCACAGTAGACGCCACACACCCATCGGTCACCACCCCAGCAAAGATGATATTTTCAATGCCCAGATTTCGTAGCACCCTGTCGGCGATGGTTGAGTTGAAGGGGCTAGCAGTTACTTTTGTTAATACCACCTCATCGCCCACAGGTGCCAGATCGGGTATGATCTCAGCCTCGAAGGTGTCCTTAAAAGAGCTGCCACACACGGTTCGGTGGTTTGGCAAGCTGCTGTCTCTGCCATCTCTGGTCAGCGTGGATACATGGACATGGATTATCTCCACACCTACCTGGCGCGCTGTAGCCAGAAGGCGTTGGGCGTTGGGGATGACCGTGTTGCTCAGTCTATCCCAATACAATATAGTTTCCTCGAAGATTCCCAGATCCTTGGCTCTGGCGCCCAAACCATAGTCGGGGTGGCTATCACCATACTGGAAGTCTATAAGCATCAGAGCGGTGGTCTCTTTAGTGAGCTTGGGTACTTTAGGTTTACCGAATAGGGTCTGGAGCGTCGCAATAGTCTCTTGATTTGATGGGCTCTTGGTGGATGTGCTACTCAAGGCTGTCCTCCCTTGTGCTTTGGCACTGGATGATGGTAGTTTACCCCCGTGCCAAGACTAACCGTCAAGCTTCGAGTCTCTTTGTACTACCCCCTATAGGAATTCCGAAATATTTATAATGCTCTAATTCTTTGGAGTCTGGATTGTATTCGAGACCCCCAATTCTCGTTATAGGATACTGAGCAGGAGCAGATAACATGGCGCTGAGACAGATTGCTTTGAGCATCTACGAGGGGCCCTGGAGCCCCGACGACAAGGATGCCAACTTCAAGCAGGAGGTGGCCCAGTACTCCCACGTCGATCCCATGCCCACCCTGGACACAATGAGCAAAAATCTCAACATCCCGGCGGGTGCTTTGGTTCGATATATCTTGGTCAGGTGGGCGACTTCCGGCAGTGCTGGTCTCCTGGACATAGGCCCCACGGTAGTGCGTCAGATGGGAGACGTAGTAGGGCAGGCCGAATCGGTCGGTACCGACGAGGCGTTCCTTGACGCTTATCACCGACTTGCCCAAATCATCTCCTGGTTACAGGTCCCTCTCGATACGCGCGGCTGACATCCCAGCAGTGGGTCGTGAAAAAAAGGGTGGGTTTGCTAGTGATCCTCACGGGCCCTGTTCCTGTACGGTCTGTCCAACTTCGTCCCTTGAGCCAAGGCCCGCCGAGTTCGGCCTTGGCCTTGTTACTTGGCTAGTCACCAGCGTCACTTTTATATCTGACCAACTTGGCGCTTCGGAAGGAAAGGTCCATTTTGCCAATAGCCCAAGAGCCTTCAGAACAGGGAAACCCTATACAGGGCGGTTTGTCTAGAGTCTAACAAGATGGCCGTGATTTTCCTAAAGCACATCTACAGAAAGTATGGGGAACCGTCTGTACGAGCTTTGGTCTTCTCTATCTGGGGCCATTTTGCCGACGGGGCCCCACAGTCTATATGCACTCGTTAAGGCGACGGGGGCGCTCCCCGACAGCTAAAGGTTAAACTGGGGGTCTACGTAATCCTTATCTTTGATGTATATCTGGAGACGGCCTCGCTGAGTGTCAGCTACAACGATACGGCTCTCAGCCTGGTCGAAGGCAACCGCACAAGGATAGAAAAACCGCCATTCGCGTTCCAGGCTTTTGACCCTACGCCTTGCCTTCATTACATCGGGATTGGCCTCCACACCCATGATAGCCCACTTGGAGAGCTCCAATGCATCTCCGAAGAGAGAAGTGATCACGTCCCCATCGGGCGCAAAGATCTGCACCCGGTGGTTAGCCCAATCCGCCACGTACACGTCCCCCTCACTGTCAACCGCCAGCCCCGATGGATGGTTTAGCTCCCCAACACCTGTCCCGAAAGTACCCAAAGAAACCTGAAAAGCGCCATCAGGGCCAAACTTCTGCACCCGGTGGTTTTTCCAGTCGGCTACGTATATGTCTCCCTCATTGTCGATGGTGATACCCCAGGGCATGTTGAACTGGCCTTCTCCGCTTCCGCCTTCACCGAAACTGGCCAGAAAGGTTCCGTCTTTGGTAAGTTTCTGGATGCGATTATTTCCACTATCTGATATGTAGAGATTGTCCTCCCTGTCAAAGACCATGCCGGAAGGGCCATTTAACTCCCCATCGCCATCTCCAGGTCTGCCCCATTTGTCCAGAAAACTGCCATCCTTATCAAAGATAGAGATGCGCTGAAGCCACTCATCGGCGACGTACACATTCCCTTCCCTATCCAGGGCCACAGAAGTGGGTCCCATGGTTTCCCCATCTCTGTCGCCGTAGTGAGCGAACTCGCAGATGAACTCCTCATCTCCTGGGGCCCCGATGGTCACTTTGGTTACTCGCACGGTATTGAGGTCCGTTTCGGTCCCGCGGCTTGCCACATAGACAAGGCCATCCTGACCTATGGCTAACCCCGATAGGTATGCAAACCCGGGACCAGAGACTGCGTTTCGACCCACTACATGGCTAAAGTTGTATACTCGCCCTGCAGCTACGGTTGTAAGCATTCAACACTCTCCCGGGGCAGAATTGGCCGTATTTGTGCGTTGTACGGGTAGATGTACCAACAACTACAGGTTGAACTGGGGGTCCATGTAGTTCTTTAGCTTGTTATATATCTGAATACGGTTCCTCTGGGAATCAGCCACGATGATACGATCCTTCTTGGCGTCAAAGGTCACCCCTCTGGGATGATAGAACCGCCATTCGGGCTCCAGACTGTAGACTCTCCGACGAGCTTTGCCTATGTCCGGGTTGGCATCCACGGTTTGCTGCATCCACTTGGAGAGCTGCTGTGCATCGCCTATGAAACTGGTGATGAACCTGCCGTCTGGCCCAAAGGCCTGGACCCGGTGGTTCGCCCAATCGCACACATATACGTCGCCATCGGGGTCTACTGCCACATCGGTAGGACGGTTCAATTGTCCCCGGCCTGTCCCATAGCTGCCAAACTTAGTCACGTACTCGCCCTCTGGGCTAAACTTTTGCACCCGGTGGTTTTTATGGTCAACCACATACACATAACCGTCAGTATCGGTGGTTACTCCCCAAGGAGCACTAAACTCACCATCATCGCTACCCAGGCTACCCCATTTTTTGAGGAACTTTCCATCCTTGGTTAGCTTCTGGACACGATGGTTGCGACTGTCAACAATATAGAGGTTATCCTCTTGGTCGATGGCAATGCCAGAGGGGCCATCGAACTCACCGTCGCCATCTCCCGATGAGCCCCAAAGGCTTAAGAGCTCACCATCTTTGTCGAAGATGGTGACTCTGTTTAGCCACTCATCGGTGAGGTAGACATTCTCCTGGCTGTCTAGGGCTAGTCCTGCTGGCCAGATGAATTGTCCATTGGCGTCGCCGTACTCGCCGAAATCGCCCAAAAATTCCTCGTCCCCTGCCACCGTTCCCATCGTGTATTTGCCAACTCGGGAGCCATAACTGGCGCGATTCCAGGGAGCGTTAGGAATGTTCTCGCCAGCCCGAGATAGCACGTACACCACGTCTCCCTGACCCATGGCTACTACAATGGGATATTGGAACCCCGCTCCTGCACTTGCGGACTGGCCTACAGCATGGCTGAAGTCATAGACACGACCGGCTACCGTTTGCGTAAGCATCTATCCCTCCACAGGTTAGCGTCCAGTCATAGCCAGGATCTTTTCAGATTTTATCGTCTTATCCCATGCCTACTATGCATACTGGAAATCCCTTAACGAGACTATCAACTGGAGCATCTCTGCGACCCTTTCAGTGGAGATGCTGGACTGTTGCTCTGTGGCCCAGCGAAGGGTGCCGCTCTCCTCAGTGTGCCTGACCAGCTCATGTCTGGCCTCCTCGTTAACCTCCAGAGGTCCTATCAGGTCAAGACAGGCGTCCACGAACTTCTCGGGGGACAACTCTCCCTGTGTCTTCAGTCTTTTGATGATAGCTTGAACTCCCGGACGGTTGACATCCCCCACCAGATCGGCACAGAAATTAACCCGTGTCATCAGCGATCCGCTGTTTATCCACTCTGCCCCGCTGTGCCAGCCCTCTACACTAGGCGGGTTTAGGAGGTCCTGCCCCATGTAAGCAGGCTGCCTGGACAGCTCTCCGATACCAGGCGCAGGGAACTCAGACCCTCCCACCAACCTCAGGGCGCCTACCACTACCTCAGCAGGGCTCTTTATTCTGGCAAATCCTGCGTTCTTGAAGAAGTCGGAGTTGAACAGCACTCGCAGCACCGAGCGAATATCGTACCCAGATTCGGTAAACGCATTTGCTAATGTCTCAATAGCCTCAGGATCTGTTGGTGGGGTGTCTTGCCACGCTGGTACTTGGGCCTCATCGGCGACGAAGAAGTTGTAGAGATGCCGAGCGATGAACCGGGCCGTGGCTGGCTGCTGACAGATGATGTCTATAATGTCCTCTCCATCGAAAGGCCCCCTATGGCCCAGGAAGCTCTTTTCGCTGTCGTCGTGGTCCTCTTCTTTGTACTCAAAGTACCAGTCAAACCGATTCATGGGGAATCTGGGGAGCTTGGCAGTTATCGTCCAGCCTGTGAAGGCGCGGGAGCACTCCCTCACATCATCCTCGGTATAGTTGCCCACGCCCATGCTGAACAGCTCCAGCAGCTCCCGACCCCAGTTTTCATTGACCGCATTGGCATGGTTCTCATTATTATCCAGCCAGTAAATCATGGCGGGGCTTTTGGCCAGCTCTACCAGCAGCTCACGGTAGTTCCCCATCCCCTTCTCACGGAACATGTCGATCATGGTTATTATTTCGTCATAGTTGTCCACCTTCGAGACCCCTGTGGCGAACACCTGATGCCAGAAGAGAGTCATCTTCTCTTGCAGAGGCGCCTTTGTGTTAAGCATGCGATAAAGCCAACTGCTGCTTCCCATGCCCCCGATCGTTCCCGGTCTCTTTACAAAAGTGTGATATCGGTATAAGTCGAAAATATCAACAGGCTCCTGCTCTTCGGGACGCAACACCTCCTCTACCGTTGCCTCGTACCCCTTGGCAACACGCTCCTCCAGCTCCTCACGGGTTGCTCCAAAGCCTGCACGACGCATTAGGTGGGCCATTAAAGCTATGTCCTTGTCAGCCATACCTCTACCTCCCTTTAGCACAACCTTCTTTTGAAGCAAATGGTCTCATTGAGGATTATTTTAGTGATTGCAATGCTGGATGACAAGTGGGTGAATCAGTGTCTTGTATATCAATCTGCTTGGGCTTAAACAGTGCCCCTACTTTTCCATTGGTTTAGTTTCTCTGCAGGAGGCATTTATTTCCTCAACGACAGGGGCTGAAAGTCGGTATTGTATTGGCAACGTTATGACTTGCCGGAAGGGCACCCCTGGCAACTGCAGAGGTTAATCACCCAACTAGCACCGTTTACGGCGCAACGTTCAGTACTTCTGAGCGGATGTTCTTCATCAATATGAATGAGGCTCCAGCGTCCACGCTTTTATAAACAAGCAGCCCGGTGGTTGCCGCATACACGATATTCGGGTCTGATGGAGCGAAAACTATGTCTTCAAATGCGAATCTGACGTTGGGGTCCTCTGATAGCTCTTCCGTACTCACCACTTTACTATACGTTAGTAAACCGTCCGTTGACCGGTAGAGCGAGGTCTGTCTACTATCCCGAAATATGACGATATTCGGATCGGCTGGAGAAACGGCCACAGGGCCACTTCCCTGGTTCAAGGAGCTCATAGCCCAGGTGGTTCCAGCATCTGTTGATATCCAGTGATGATAGGAATCCGTAACGGTCGCATATATGACCTTTCCATCTTGGGAGGCGTCAAAGTGTGTGATCTTACTCTGGATGACATTGTTGGGTCCGAAGGGCTCCCAAGTTTCTCCTCCGTCCATGCTTTGCAGAAAGCCGACGTTAAGAGACGGATCGAATGAGCCACCTTGACTGGTGTGGAGCCCAAAGGTGGTCATTACAATGGGGTTGCCGCCAGTTGCGAGTATGGTATGGAAATTGCTAAGGCTGTCATTAATGCCAGCCGGGATCCGTTTCCAATTTTCACCCCCGTCTGTAGTCCTGTAGATTCCACCGTCGAAGAATGACGGAAGAGGATCTGGCAGACCCGAGGAGAAGCTACGCTCGCCGCCCCCGATAGCCACAATTGCCACCAATGAATCTTCAGGGTCAAATTGGATAGAGACCGCTCGAGAATTGGTCAGGCCACAGTTCTTGCGAACCCATGTTTCTCCACCATCTACACTTTTATAGATACCAGCGATAGAGCTAGGGTAGTCTCCCGTCACGGGGCCTGGAGAATCCACTGTCGCAGCGAACACGATATTGGGGTCACTGGGCGATATGGCAATGTCGTAAAATTCAGGATATCCAACACCTGGCGACCAGCGCAATCCCTGGCGATGTCGGGCCCAAGTGGCTCCCCCGTCTGTGCTCTTGACGATGCCATTCCTTTCAGTTCCCATTAGAACGATTTTGGGATTATTCGGGTGAACTGTCAGTGAGCGGAAAACTGAATCTCGATCTTCACCCTCTGGAGTTGACGAACCGGAAATAATCTCATTTCCATTACCCACCGAGTTGCCACAGTCTTCTTGAGTTTTGCTGGTGACTGGCACCGGGCTGGTGACCGTAGGAGTAAGCGTCACCGCATCTGAGGATATATCTGTCGGCACCCTCACATCGAGTCCAAGTGGGTAGCAAAGCTGGGGCCCTTCTGGGTACCTCTCCTTGTTGAGCAACTCTTTGTAGGCTTTCATACCCTCTTCAGTTGCGGTCTCCCACTGTCCTATAAACATTTGCGTATTCTTTATTGAATCGAAATAGGCCAGCAGGGATTTCATAGAAATGGGATCGAGGTAATCCACCCAGCATCTCTGGTCACGGAAAAACGTGTAATCGTTAAACATGTAGGTGAGCTGGAGGTGGTTGTTCCTACGGTCTGTGGTGAGACCATTCCCTGCGATGAGCTGGCCTTTGGTGACCGTACTGCCCACTGTTATTCCGGACACCAACATCACGTGCTCGAAGAGAAATCCCCAGCCTTCACCGCCTGATCCCGAAATGAGAAGCTTTATATCAAAACCTCCTGCACCGTCGGTGGATTGCTCGGCGGACAAGATAGTTCCGTCTGCGACTGCATAAACTGGGGCATTCTGGTTGAGCGGAATGTCAATACCTCCATGACCATGGCCCTTATCGCGGGAATGCCTTATTATCCCGAAGGGGCTCATGAATTCGTTGCTTCCTCCTACGTCCTCTATGTTGAAAGGAAGGAAGAGATCACTGGGAGGGTTCAAGGATTCGACTTGAGAAGAGTGGCCTTCACGCCCCAACGTTGGTGAGGGAGACAAGTTTGGCTGGAGCGTAGGCGTCGGGTCTGGAGTGTGGGAAGGTGTCGGCGTGGCTGTAGGGACTGGAGTGGATGTAAGTGTTGGCCTTGGTGTAGCGGTGCCAGTCGGAGTCGGAGTAGCACTAGGGGTAGGAGTAGGTGGGGCAGGTACTAGTGTGAAAGTAGGTGTAGGTCTACGGGATGGGGTGGAGGTCGGGGTAGGTACTGGCGTAGAAGTGGAGGTAGCTATGGGGCTCAGAGTAGACGAAGGTGTAGAAGTTGGCGTCGGGGTTAGAGTGGGCGTGGCTTCAGATTGGGCGCATGCCGCCAGTAGCAACAGAATGGAGGCGAAGCTAAATATCCAACGAAAGACTAACACTATGGTGCCGAGCTTATGACAGCCAACTTTCCGGGTCAAGTGGGGACTTGAGTTCTCAAAACTATAGCAAGGAGGGCGTTTAGTCCACTACGCTGTATATGGCTCGATGACTGAACTTGCCAGAAGGCCAGGTTTGCAAACTTTGTTTGGGCGTTCCCAAGCCCTTGGGCATGCTAACATCAACGGGCCGGAGGCCTCGCCCAAATGAGAATCAGGTAGCACCGTATCTGTTGAGGGATAGTGTAAGGTGCTCCGAAACGACTCCTTTTAGACACAGTAGCCAGTGTGACTCGCTCTTCGAACAGAGAACAACCCTTTGTGGTAATCTAAAAGGGTTAGCGAGAAGCAAAATCATTTCTGTGAATCAACCAAAGGAGAGCGCGATAATGGCCAGGGTCAAGCCCAAGCGAGAAAAGCCGCAAGAGACAACCGAGGAGTTTGTCCAGCGTATTAACAGAAAAGAAGGTAAGCGCAACGGGCTTAAGCAGCGCTTTGTGTGGCAAAAGCGGCGACATTGAAGCATTCCTTGAGACCTTGCTGTATAGGGGGTAGGACTGATGGGGTTCAAGCTAGTTATATGCCCTCCGCTCATCCAGGAAGATTGGCCTGAAAAGCTGAGAGAGAACATCCCCGATATTGAGGTGATCCTGAGTCGCACCGTCGCCGAGGCGATGGAGGTTATCGAGAGCGCCGACGCCGCCTTAGGCGATATCGTGCCTGAACTTTTCCAGCGAGCCGTGAATCTCAAATGGATCGCCTGCCCTCACGCCGGTCCGAGACCTGGATACTACCATCAAGCTCTGATAGAGAGCGATGTAGTAGTTACCAACACTCGCGGGATATTCAACGACCACATCAGCGCCCATATCATGGCCTTTGTTCTGGCATTTGCCAGGGGTTTTCAGGTCTATCTGCCACAGCAACTCCAGAGAACTTGGAGTCCTGGATACAACGCGGTTCACCTTCCGGAAGCTACGGCGGTGATTGTTGGGGTAGGGGGCATTGGTGGAGAAGCAGCCCGCTTGTGTTCAGCGTTTGGAATAACAGTCATCGGAGTTGATCCCCGCCTATCAGAAACGCCGCCTGGAGTTGCCGAGTTACACCAGCCCGAAGCTCTGCACAAGATCCTGCCTCGAGGCGACTTCATAATCGTGACGGTGCCCGAGACTCCCGATACTCAGAGGATGTTCAGCGCCCCTCAGTTCAGGCTAATGAAGAGTAGCGCCTTCTTTATTAACATTGGCCGCGGCACATCGGTAGTCCTAGATGACTTGGTTGACGCCCTGCGGGAGGGCCAGATCGCTGGGGCCGGCCTAGATGTATTCCAACTGGAACCGCTGCCTGCCGACCATGCTCTGTGGACCACTCCTGGTGTCTTGATCACCCCTCATGTGGCGGCAACTGGCCCTTACCTCAAGGAGCGGCGCACCGAGCTTTTCATTGACAACTGCAAAAGGTTCAATGAGGGTAGGCCTCTCAGAAATGTGGTCGACAAGGCGCGCTGGTTCTAGCCTCGCTACGCAGGCTAAGGAACGAGTCGAAGAGTTGATTTGGTGGACGTGGCAGAGGCATTGACTGCATTGGAGTATATCACTACAGTCGTTCCTACCAATAAAGGATCGATGTTTAGGCATTAGCAGGTTGATACGGGGACTCCTCGTTCGGGTTCTTGTTCTGGGTCTCTATTGGTTATGTAAAGTAAGCCATCCTCGTCACAAAGTCTGGTGTGGGAAGGAGCAGCCAGATGTCCGATAAGGATATAGCATTAATGGCCCATCTGCTGCGCCGTGCAGGGTTTGGAGCCACCCGAGATCAGCTAGAAGCCTATTGCGCCAATGGGTACGAGTCCACTGTGGAAGAGTTGCTCGACCCCGAAAACCAGCCCTTACTCGAGCAAGATATAGAAGAGCGCTATTATTCAGAGTTCAGGGACACCCCCGTCCTTGATGTTGGCCAGTATCAATGGGTCTACCGGATGATCAATACCAAACGCCCCTTGGAGGAGAAGATTGCCCTCTTCTGGCATGGCATCCTCTGCACCGGCGAAGCTAAAGTAGAGCACGCTAAGCAGATGTACGCTACCATTGATATGTTCCGACACCATGGCCTGGGAAGTTTCAAGAAGCTGCTTACCGAGCTGTCTACTGACCCGGGGATGCTATTCTACCTGGATAACAACCTGAGTCACCAGAGTGCCATCAACGAGAACTACGGCAGGGAGCTTCTGGAACTCTTCTCTTTGGGCGTGGGAATGGACGGGAATCCCAATTACACCGAGAATGATGTGAAGGTCAGCGCCCGCGCATTCACTGGGTGGACTCGGTCCAATCCCATAGCCCGGAACCCTTACGGCAAATACAAGTGGGTTTTCATCTACGACCCCAGCGATCACGACGACGGTGAGAAATCCTTCCTCGGCGAGACAGGAAGATTTAACGGTGAAGACCTCATAGACATCATCGTGAAACAGTCCGCGTGCGCCCGTTTCATCTCCCGCCATCTGTACAACTTCTTCGTGGCCGACGATGTTCAAGTGCCGGCGTGGCAGGATACTCCACCCCAAGACCCGGAGGCCATCCGCACCCTGGAGAAGGCCTTCGTGGACAACGACTACGAGATTAGGTCAGTGCTGCGGATGTTGTTCAACTCCGACTTCTTCAAAGAGGCCCGCTTCGCCAAGGTGAAGAGCCCTGCCGAGCTTGTGGTCGGCACCATACGCTTGGTGCAGGACTTCACCTACCCCAAGTATGGAGTCTACCCCTTCTCTTTGGAGTGCCGTTACATGGGTCAGGACCTGCTCAACCCGCCCGCGGTGGAAGGATGGCACACCGGCCATGAGTGGATAGATAGCGGCACCCTGGTGGAGCGTATCAACTTCGTGGCCGAGCAGGTGGGCAACACCGACCTGCCCGGCGTGAAAGCCATTGTCAACCGCCTGGCCGCCCATGGCACTATGTCCCCCAAGGAGCTGGTGGAGGGTTGTCTCGACATGATGGGCCCCCTGGAGGTCTCTGAGGCCACTAATACTTCGCTGGTGGAGTACGCTCGCCGCGATGGCGAGGTGCTCAACACCACCGAGGGACAACGCATCGAATTCACCCGCCGTGTGGGGGCGATTCTCCAGCTCATCGTCGCCAGCCCCGAGTATCAGTTCGGCTAAGGTAAGCGATTATAGGGGGTGACTGGATATGGCAGGTAACGGCAAAGACACGGTTCTGGCGGTACTTCAATTGACCGGGGGTAACGATGCCCTCAACACCGTCATCCCTTACACCGATCCCCTGTACAAGGACAGCAGGCCCAATGTGGGCATCCCCGAGGATCAAGTATTGCCTATAGATGACCACTTTGGGTTCCATCCTAGCATGAAGCCCATCAAGGAGCTCTATGACCAGGGCAAAGTCGCCCTTATCCTGGGCGTCGGCTACTTCAACCCCAACCGCTCCCACTTCCGCTCCATGGACATATGGCACACCTGTGAGCCCGATAAGGTAGGCACCGAGGGCTGGCTGGGCAGGGCCATTAGAGACATGGATCCCAAGGGCGAGAACGTGCTCACGGGAGTTAACTTCGGCCGAGGCCTGCCAAGAGCTCTCGCACTGTCGGGCGTTCCCGTTGCCTCGGTGGGCAACCTTCAGACCTATGGGGTGCTCACAGGCATCTCTGGGGAGGATCAGCGCAGCGAAGCCCTAGAGGTGTTCTCCCGCATGTACTCCCCCACCATTGGTAGGGGCATGGTGATGGAATACCTCTGCCGGACCGGCCTGGACGCCCTCAAGGGCGCCGACATCCTCAACCGCCCCCCCGAGAAGTACTCCTCCACAGTGGAGTACGGCAACAACTCGGTGGCCCAATACATGAGGAGCATGGCCCAGGTGCACTTAGCCAACCTGGGGACCCGCGTTCTTTACACCGCCGCCCCTTTCAACGCCTTCGACACTCACGGCAACCAGATGTCCACCCATGCCAAGCTTTGGGAAGACACCGCCCGAACCATCGCCGACTTCTACCACGATCTGAAGGAGCACAATGCCAGCGAAAACCTGGTTATCCTTGCCTTCAGCGAGTTCGGTCGTCGCGTTCACGACAACGGATCCGGCACAGACCACGGCGTCGGGGGCATCGCCTTTATCGTTGGCGACCGGGTGAAGGGTGGGATGTACGGCGAATATCCCTCCTTGGCTCCAGAGAAGCTGCTGGAAGGGGACCTCTATTTCAGCAACGACTTCCGTAGCACCTACAGTACCCTGCTGGAGAGGTGGCTTGGTCTGGATCCCGCGCCTATCGTCAGCGGCACCTTTGAGCAGTTCGACTTCGTCTAAAACTACCGCTAAGGGACGGTGGAGGCCCAGTGGGGCCTAGCCGGAGCATAGAGATGTGGGAGACAGGTTCGGGAGCATTCCCTCATTGAGAGTTTACTAAGAACTGACATGTGGTGAGCTAAATATGGTCACATATGCTGCAGGCAACCGAGTGTTCAAGCCTCTCTCTACCCTAGGCCGTGGTGAGTTCACCGGGCCCGGCTTCCGGAATCCAGTGGCCTTTGCTCTGGGTAAAGGAGGCCTGATCTACGTGTTGAACCGCGCCAGCGAATACGCGATCGGAGCCAAGCGCGTTACGATAATGACTGTGGATGAGGACTATATAGGTCAGTTCGGGACCGGCGGCGCCAACGACGGACAATTCCAATGGCCTACTTCCATCGCCATCGACAAGGACGAGAAGGTCTACGTGGCCGACGAGAGTCTTCAAAGGATCTCCATCTTCAGCAAGGATGGCGGGTGGCTGGGGAAGTGGGGTGTGGAGGGTAACGACGACGGTCAGTTCAACCGTCCTTCGGGCCTGGCCTTCGATAATGAGGACAACCTGTTGGTGGTTGATAGTATCAACAATCGCATCCAGAAGTTCACCAAGGACGGCCGATTTCTGGCCAAGTGGGGTGTGGCTGGCAGCGGCGACGGCGAGTTCAACCTACCCTGGGGCATCGAGATCGACCGGGAGGATAACATCTATATCGTCGACTGGCGCAACGACCGGATCCAGAAGTTCTGCCCCGGCGGCCAGTTCATAATGAAATTCGGCACTTCAGGGGAAGGGTACGGCAAGCTACGTCGCCCCTCCGGCGTAGCGGTGGACAAGGACGGAGACATCTACGTAGCCGACCGGGACAACGAACTGGTGCAGGCCTTCACCCCCGAAGGAACCTTTATTACCCAGTTCGCCGGCGACGCCACCATGTCCAAGTGGGGCAAGCTCAAGCTGGACTCCATCAAGGAGTTTTGGCAGCAGCGGGCGGTGGCTTACAAGCTGGAACGGGAGAAGCTCTTCTGGGGACCAGTGGCCCTAAAGGTGGATGATGAGAACCGTATTTTCGTCCTGGATAGCTACCGCGATCGTTTCCAGGTCTACCAGAAAGAGTCCTAGACTGGGGGGCCTGTACCTCCTAGCAAGTAGACAAAGCAGCTCAGTTCCCGCGTGTAATGGGGCCGCTCCCCAACCGCGGCCCGGAAGAGGCGAAACCAGGAATTTGGCCGGGGTAGGGAAGGCCAGAATATAATCTGGCCAATCTGCGAGGGTGTATGGTGGGAGACACATCGTGAAAAGTCCACCTTTGCGAGTGTTGTTCCTGACGCCATACTTTCGCCCTTACTTGGGCGGCATCGAGCGCGCCATTGAGCGGCTATCCGCACAGCTAATGCAATCCGAGGTTGTGGCCGCCGTGGGAGTTCTCACTACCAAGTATGCCTTTCCCCGTATACCTCAGCCCCACTGGGCAAATCGGGAGACCACCCCAGAGGGCATCGCCATATTCCGTCTAGGAGCCTATCCGCAGCGATCACCTCCGTTCTATTCAGTTCCTCTGGTCTGGTTTTCCCCGATGCAGATCCGCAGCTATTTGGAGGAGTTTAACCCTGACGTCATTCACTTTGTTGGAGATGGGTGGTTCTGGGGACACTTCTGGGCCTGGCTCTGGTATCGGCGCCGCGCCCGGTTCGTGTTTACTCCCTCTTTCCACACCCTATCGCTGCGACGACAGTGGCTCCGACCCATCAATGGGTTCCTTTGTAACGTCGTGGATAGAGTGGTAACTTTAAGCAGGATGGAAGGTGAGCAGATTCGTCGGGCTTACTGGGTGTCTCAAGAAAAACTAGATGTGGTGGGTTGGGGAGCGTCTCCCGCTCAACAAGCACATCCCACATCGGTCCAAAAGAGGCTGACCATTCTGTGTGTCGGCCGCCTGGGCCGGCATAAAGGGCAAATGTGGCTGCTCAACATCTACAATCAGGCTCGGACAAGCTTTCGTCGTCCTACACAGTTGGTGCTGGTGGGTCGGGATGAAGGAGAGAAAGAGACTATCCAACATAAAATTCGAGCCGACGGAGTAGAGGGTGAAGTGACGCTGACTGGGGAAGTATCCGACGAGGAGCTAGCGGCGTGGTACCAGAGATCTGACCTGTTTGTCCTTTTCTCTCGGTATGAGGCTTTCGGGTTAGTGTTCTTCGAGGCAATGGTTTGTGGTGTGCCGGTGCTTACTCACGACGTGGGGGCTAATCGAGAGTTGTTGTCCAGGGGGGCATCAGTGGTGCCTCGATTCGACGAATCCGCCGCTGTAGAAGAACTGGTGAAGCTAGTCAACGATGATGACTACCGCAGGCGGCTGAGCCATGAGGCGAAGGACTACGCTTCGAGCGAGTTTACCTGGTCAGCGGTGGCCGACAAGTACATGAGGATTTACCAACCTGAACTTGAGGCAGGGAGATAATGGAGCGACAGC
This sequence comes from Dehalococcoidia bacterium, assembly GCA_965248115.1. Classification (GTDB taxonomy): domain Bacteria; phylum Chloroflexota; class Dehalococcoidia; order Lucifugimonadales; family CBDFII01; genus CBDFII01. Next base: position 77,752 of record CBDFII010000003.1, on the reverse strand, counting down.
AGCTACTGGAGGGAGCCCGCAGGATTCTGTTGACAAACTTGCGGCGCGGCGTCGCCGATTGGAACGGCAAAGAGTACAGCTTCGTCTGTCCGGCCCTGGTGGGCTATCCTTTCCAGTGGTTCTGGGACTCGTGCTTCCACGCCATCGCACTGATATATCTCGATAAAGAGCAGGCCAAAGCAGAATTGACCACCTTGATGAGCGCTGCCCTGCCCAACGGCTTTATTCCCCATCTAATTTTCTGGGAGACGAATAAACAGCCGGATTTCCTCCAGGATAGCCTGGTAGCTCGGACTTCCCCCCACTATAGCTCCACCATTCAGCCGCCCATCATCGCCTATGCCGTGGAAAGAGTCTATGAGGCCACCGGCGACACCGCCTTCCGAGATGCCGCTTTGCCGGTGTTGACAGCTTTCTATCGGTGGCTCCGGCAGTACCGCGACCCAGACGATGACGGGCTGATCACGGTAATCCAACCAGAGGAAGCCGGTACCGATTGCTCCCCCAAATACGACGAGGTCCTAGGGCTGGAGGAGCTAAGCAACAATGGATTTATCGCCGCCTTAAGAAAAGTATACGCCGCCTATGAGCCGATGCGAGGAGACGACCGGCACATCCTTCAGGCGGACATCTTCCACTTCGAGGATGTGCTGGTCAATTCCATCTATGCACTAGGCCTGCGCTCCCTGGCCCGGCTGCTGGGAGAGGCACCCGAGGCAGCGGAGTTCAGCCAGCAGGCTGACAAAGTCCGGGACGCTCTGCTGTCCAAGTGCTGGGATGAGGAACTCGGGGCGTTTCTTGACCTCTCTGGGGTGGCCGAGACCCCCGTCAAGACCGTTACGATCAGCTCACTGATGCCCCTGACGTTGGAAGACCTACCCCGGCCAATAGTGAAGCGCCTGTTGGACCGGTGGGTTACCTCCCCCAACCATTTCTGGCTACCTTACCCACTCCCTTCAGTCCCAGCTTCAGACCCTAAGTTCCTGCCGGGTAACCCTCACGGCTTCATCTGGCGCGGCCCTACTTGGATGAATACCAACTGGTTCCTCTCCCATGCTCTGCGGCGCCACGGTTACCCCGAACTTGCGGATACTATTGTGACCAGAAGCCATGAAGCCATCGAAAAATCGGGGTTCCGCGAATACTACCACCCCTACACTGGGGAAGGCCTGGGTGCACGAGACTTCGCCTGGTCTACACTGATCCTGGATATGTAACCGTTTAAAGCCATCCAGAGATAGGCTCTGTGACGTGCTGGGAAGAATCAGATTATTGGAGCCAGTCAGAACCAGCCACTATCCTGGCCCAAGTCGGCCGTCGTGGACAATAGCAAGAACTTAGCGCGTGTTTGAGCTTCATCTCGGATTAGCAGTGTAGGGGCCTCAGATAGGGCTACGCCTTCAATATGGCTCCGATTCACTGTTTATCCACATCATTGTGGTTCTCTCCAGCACGAACTGGGGGATATCAGGAAAGAATCTCGGGTCGATGGGCCTGTGGGCGTAGGGGTTGTGGTAGATGTGCATGCTGTGCAGGTGCCCCTCCTCTAGCCACTTAAACCGATACACGAGTGCTGCCGAGACATGACCGTATTTGGGAACATCGTTCTTATGTAAAGTGAAGAAGCCATTGGGATTTCGCGTCTCGGTGACCGTCACGGAACCCCGTTGAGGAATGTTCCACACTCGATCGCCGAACAGAGCATCTACCTCATGCTTTGTGGTCACTGGGAACTTCGTCTCCCCCGATACAGCTATCACGTAGGGCACATCCAATGATCCATATTTGCTTGCCTTTTCCTGAAGCGCCACACTCAACTGCTGGGCGTTAGTAATGGTCTGGGCCTGCGACATAAGACCATGGACTCCTGTTAGTGCTTCTCCTCCATCATTGAGTCTCGGCAGAATAGCCCGCACGCCGTAGTGATGCCCTTGATGGTCGTCCCAAAAGTCAAACTCCAGGAGGTCGGGGCTATCGCCAGGGATTTGCTGCCGCTCAATCCATGAGCGGATTCGCCTAGCCGGAATGCTCGGAGGTAGGTCGTTTAGCGGATGCAGGATAACCGTCCGGCCAAGCCTCCTGCCGGCCTCGTCGGCAAGCTGCCGAAGCCGCTGGTCTTGCTGAGTCATGGCAGGTTGATCAAAGACGCTCCTGCATTCCACCAGCAGCTTGGCGTCGCCCTTCTCCACAAGGAAGTCTGGACGGTTCGAGCTGTAAGCAACCTGAGGGTGGATTTGCACTTCCCACCCATTCGAACGGAAGCAATGGTGGACGTACAACTCAAGGCGCGCGGAGAGGTGAGCATGATCGAGCTCCGATCGCAACCGTGCGTCCAAATCAACTCTGTACGGCTCTGGGACATCTTCGAGCCACGCGAGAAACTCCTCGCGGGCGGCGACCAGCGGAGGGTCTTCATGTACGGTCAGCCGCCTCCAACCGCGGACGTCCCCTAGCGGTGATTCAGAACTCATAGGATCAATCACTGTCATCCTGCGAGCGATTGTGAAACAAGCGGGAATCGACTGCAAGCACTGGTCGGCTTTGAGTGACTCGAACGGAATGGCTAAACCGCCTCATGACCTTGCTGATCAGGGTTGGGGCTCCCCTCAACAGGCTGGCCGGTGGTCGGGCTGACTTCAAAGGGACCGAACAACTCCAACTCCTTACCCATCTCCCGTACAGCGGGGATAACTTCCTGACCCATGAGCGTCAAGCTCCGCATCTGGTCCTCATGGGTCATGGAGCCGTCGCCGTCCCAGAAGATAATGCTACCGGGCCGTAGGTACTCCAGGACGTGGTTAATTTTGGGTAGCACAGTCTTGGGTGTACCTGAAATAATAGAGTAATCCTCTACCTGCACTTCATAAGGTCGACGACTCACTCCGAATCTTCCCGCAGGGCCATAGGTCGTTGCGGCCAGCTTCAGTGAAGTCCGGGAGGTATGCCCCGGCAAATTCATGATCGCCGGGTTCACAGCACCCTCATTACCCGCTAAGAAGGGGTTATTCACGCCCGAGAGGTACTTCCTACCTACCTCATCGGCTTTCTCCTCCGTCTCATCCACGTGCACCTTGAACATATATGCCACGTTCTGCGTACCGGACTCGTACCCAATCTCAGCAGCGGTGTCGTGATAGAGTTGGAACGCATCTCTGGTTGGCTCCAGGCTGGTGGCCAACAGTACCAGAGGATACCGGTGCTGGGCGGTCCATTTTACCGTCTCAACGCTCATAGTGGACGGGATCCAGATTTGTGGATGGGGTTGCTGGAACGGCTTGGCCCAAGGGTTGACGTAACGGTAGTGATAGTGTTTCCCCTCCCAGCGGAAGGGCCCTGGCGTCGTCCACGTCTTCAGGATAAAGTCGTGGGCTTCCTCAAACCGCTCCCGGTTGTGGTGAGGCGGCGAGTTGTGGGCGACGCTCTCCCGCCCACCCCCACGTACAAATCCGGAGACCAAGCGACCACGGGAGATCATGTCGATCATGGCGAGCTCCTCCGCCAGCATGAGGGGATCGTCCCAAATAGGCAAAATGTTGCCCAGAATTATGATCTTGGCCTTTTGGGTCTGGCGGGCCAGAATTGCCGCTTCAACATTGGTCACTCCTTGGATACAGAAGGGAGTGCTATGGTGCTCATTGAGCATCAGGCCATCAAAACCAACCTCTTCGGCGTATATTTTCTCATCAAGGTAGCGGTTGTAGAGGTCGGCACCAATCGCCGGATCATACAAGGAGTTGCTGACGCCCAGGTCCATAATCTGAGTTCCCACCAGGCCCATCTTTTCGTCCTGCCAGGGCTGTTCAGTAAAGTGTCCGATTAACATCTCATCACCTCCCATGTTGCTTTCCGGTCTCTCGGTACGGATAAATCTCCTGGTCGGCTTGGTGAACCTAACTGGCTACTATGTCACAATAGAATACCACCTTGCCAAGAAGGGAAGCCTGTTTTCGGAGATTATCCCAGAGCATCCTTAAGTATCCGATAAGAATTCCTGAACCAGGCGGATAAACTCGTTAGGTTTCTCTATCTCTGGGTGGTGACCGCAGTTATTTAGGACAACCAGACGGGAGCCTTTGATCGCTTCGTGGTAGACCTGGGCCGCGCTTAGTGGGACGATAGCATCCTCTCTTCCCCAAACGATGAGAGTTGGGAGTCCTCTAAGCCCGCGGAGTAGATAAGGGAGGCCAGGGTAGTGCATATAGGGCTTCCAGGCCAAACGACAGGTCTCCTCCTTGGCTAGCTCCCAGGCTTCCACCTGTTCAGGCGAGGGCTCATCGGGACAGACCTGATGAAACTCTGGTGTATTGCTTGGGTCAGAAAAACTGGCGGTTATGTACATCTGCGCAACAACCAGGAACATATCAAAGATCTCTCCAGTGGGGGGCCGAATTCCAGGAGCATCCACCAGCACCAGCCTCTTGAAATGGTGATGGCACATGGTCGCCATCTCGGCGGCGAGCCATCCGCCAAAGGAGAATCCTATAACGTTCATCTGTCCCAATTCCAGCTCTTCTAAAGCTTGAAGATACCAACTCGCCAAGTCGCGCATGTTCATAATCCAGTCGAGGTGCTCCGACTTCCCGAAGCCAGGATGTGACGGGATATAGAGGGTATAGTGTTGTGCCAGGGCTTCGTGGAAACGGAGCCAACCCGGATGGCCCATCTCACCGTGAAGGATAAGCAACGGCTCCCCTGTGCCACCTTTGACGAGCTCTACCTTTGTCCCTGCCACCTTAATGATCTCTTCCGTCCAGTTCTTGGAGGTTGTGGTCATCTTGTTGCTTTCTCCATAGTTATTCAACTGCCAGTGTGAACAATAGGCTCAATAGGAATATAAAGAGGAGAAGAGGTGCCAACACTCCCTAGGCCCAGGAACCAGTGTCGCTCTCCTCTAACTTCGATTCTTCTGTGCACAGCCCTACTACCCCCTGGGTACGATGGGGAGAGTTACATGGGAGGGGTGCTGGCTATCGTGGAGCACCCTCTGTAAGGCAGGCTGGGGAATGGCCTCCTCCCACGGCTCGGTCTTGGTGTTGAGGTTTCGGTTGAAACGTGGAAAGTTGCTACTGGACACTTCTAGGCGAATGCGGTGACCTCTCTCGAAAAGGTTGCTTGTGGCGACCAGGTCTATGGTGAAATTATACACCTGGCCGGGCTCCATAAAGGTGGGAGTGCTCAGCGAGTCCCTATAACGAGCCCGGATAATGCCGTCGGCGAGGTTACGGCTACATCCGCAGGGGCACACATCCACCAGCTTGGCGGTAAAATCGGTATCGGAGGCGGAGCTGGCGGCGTAAAGGGTAACCGTTATGGGCCCGGTTACCTCAGTGTCCACCTCCAGAGGCGGCGTAGTATATACAAGCACGTCGGGTCTAGCCTCGATCTCTCGCTGATCGAAGGCACCGCCGGGAACAAAGCTAGGGCCGCAGCAAAGACCACCACCCCGACTGGGGACCGGGTCTCTTGGGTCGTAGAGGAAGAGGTCGGAGGGCTCATCATTAGGGGGTTCAGGGGTTAATATGCCATCACCACTAAGGGTGTTGGACTTTCCCCCACTGTGGAGGTAGTAGTCCACATACTGGGTGCGGGCCAGGGGCCACTCCCACTCGTCACGCCACACATTCTCACCCATAACGAAGATACGCACGGGCGCCTCTTTTTCTAAGCCGTTGTCTTCGCCCTTGAGCCAATGGTCAAACCAGCGCAGTTGCTGTCCATCCAGGTCTATGGCCGCCCCCGAGGCCATGAACCCAAAGTAGAACTGGCCCGACTCCGACTCAGGGTTGCCGTGGTGCCAGGGCCCGATTATGAGCCTCTGGCCAGAGCGAGCTCGTTCGCTAGCGCCCCCCTCCTGCATGCCTACGAAGTTGAGCAGGGTACCCTTGAGGAAGATGTCGTACCACCCACCCAAGTTGAAGGCGGGAACACCAATGCGACTATGGTAGTCTTGGATGCGCCATTGTCGCCAGTACTCGTCATCCTGGGGATGAGCCAGCCAGTCGTAAAAATAGGGCGCCACCCCATCCTTGAGATAAGGAAACTCTTTCAAAGGAAGGTATTGAAAGGCCTCCTTCATTCCGTCTACGGCTTCAATAAGCTCCTCTCGCTTTTCTGGAGGGACTCCCTTATCCTGGGTCAGTTTTGGCAGGTTGGCCAAGACCAGTCGAGAAAGGCCCCATGAAATGAGGAAGCCCGAAGCCAGGGCTCCTCCTTGGTACGTCCATCCCTCGTAGTAGTCAGAGGCGGTCTGGCCCGGGGAGATGGCGGCCAGGGATGGAGGGCAGGATGCTGCCGCCAGCCATTGGGTGGCACCCACATAGGACCGGCCGTACATACCCACCTTTCCAGTGCTCCAGGGCTGGGCGGCGCACCACTCCACTGTGTCATAGCCGTCCTCCATCTCGTTCATGAAGGGGTAAAACTCCCCCTCAGAAGTATGACGACCCCGTCCGTCCTGGATAACCACAGCAAAGCCGTGGGAAGCGGCACGGATGGCGTCCATTACCAGAGTACGGGCAGCAGGAGCGGTCTTGTCGTACGGGGTGCGCTGAAGCAATACAGGGTAGCGGCCAGGGGTGTCGGGGCGGTAAATATCGGCGTAAAGGCGCACCCCATCCCGCATGGGCACGGGCACATCGGTCTCGACCTTTATGGAGGTGTAGGTACCCTTAAGGGTGGTCACGACGCACCTCCTGATTTGATATTTAGCTCCATGGCGGGTCCTGCTTCTAGCTGGAATTACTGATATTAAACTATCCTCACCCAAAAAGAAGGTACGATCCTTGACAGAAGCAATGGTAGTGGTGTCTCTTAACACCGTCAAGCACCGTGCACCGCCAAGCCATCGTCTACCTGACTTAAGGGGTGTCAATCATCTTCGAACGCCTCCGATTGGGTCGACTCACAAAGCCATCTCTCGGCGTGGTGAGTTAGACTTCCGTCGCAGAATGGGAGGCGGGGTCCGCTTTTGCAGAACCGATTCTCTTATTTCGCTAGTCTTAGCCGGGCACCGGTACGGAGACGGATAAGCGGGGACCCACGGCCCGTGTGGTATGACCCTGGCCTGTCAGGTCTTCCGCCAGGAATATGCCGCCCGGCCCTTGCCTTCGCACAGTACCATCCCCAATCCCGATCTCCATTTGGCCCGACAGGATGAAGATGTACAGGCGCTGGGGAGCGTTGTGCCAATCGCTGAAGTGTCCGTCGGGAGCACGGCCAAAGGTCAAGGCGGCACCGTCCTTGAGCTGGATAGTCTCCACCTCACCTGCGGGCAGGTCTAGATCCTCAAAGTGGGACTGGCCGTCGTTGCCAGTATAAATTCTAACTATCACTGCAGTACCTCCTTTACCCCGATTACTTTAGGTGATCTCCTATCTCAAACTACCTGGTCCCAAACAAAATTCCAATCCGCGATAGAGCCTTAAGATAATAGCAGGGGCTAGCGTCTCCACTACGCTCTATCCCCTGAAGTAGGGCAAGACTTTCGTAGCAGCGGCTCGCATCTGTTCCAGTGCCCCCTTATGGTCGAGGGCTACACACTGGAAAACTATGTCCCGAGCACCTGCCTCCACCCTTTCCTCCACTTCACTGATACACGCTTTCGCAGTCCCCACTATACAAAGGGCCTGAGCTATGTCGGGGGCGTTGCGTTGAGGCGTCTCATAGCGCTGCCCTACCTTGGCGGTGGCGATGCGTAATGCATCCTCCTTGCTATCCGCAATACAGATTGGCTGGAGGAGTCCCCAATGGAAACTGGAGAGGTCCCGCCCCCTTTTGGCGGCGTAGCGTTGAATTTGCTCGACGCTGGCACGGAAGCGAGACGCCGTATAAAGGTACGGGTACCAGCCGTCGCCGTGAAGCGCGGCACGACGCATGGCCGGCTCCTCCCTACCCCCAACCCAGATTGGTGGATAGGGATGCTGGACGGGAGGAGGTGCAAGTGTGACCTCCTGGCAGCTATAGTAACGTCCCTCAAAGGTCACGCGCTCCTCAGTCCAGAGGCGTTTCATCAACTTGAGACTTTCATTGGCTCTTCGGCCTCGCTCTTCCATAGGCACACCTACCGCCTGGAATTCCACCTGGGTGTCCCCTTGTCCCCCCACACCAATGCCGAGGTCGAGACGTCCCCCGGTGACTAGATCAAGGGTGGCAACTAGTTTAGCTAACATCACCGGATTGTAGAGCGGAAGGAGGACGATGCCCGCGAGTAGGCGGATATGCCTGGTAGCACCGCCAGCGGCGGCTATGGCCGGTATGCTGAGTACGGTTGGGCGCGGAGGGTCGCCATACATCAGGTGCTCCCCCACACTCACGCGGTCGTAGCCCAGCTCCTCAGCCTCTCGTGCGACGTCGGGGAAATCCCTAAAGCCTCCCGCCAGGTCCCAAGGGATACATGTGCCAAAGGTGAGCTTAGGTACTGACATCTCGTTTATAGGCCAAGCTTCCGCGATTCTGCCTCCTCCACCTATAGTTGTCAAGGCTAGGGTTACCCTGATGGGAGTCGCACCGTCGGGCCTTTGTCTTCACACCCGTTAGCAGGTGCAGCAATCTCGGCCCGTTGACAGGGGACCTTCTTAATCTATACCCTTGAGCCACAATCACACTCTGGCTGGGAAACGCAGGGTCGAAGGAGGTAACGGTGATGTTGGGAGAGTTTGACCTGGCACAAATGGAGCAGGCAGCACGCAGTGATCTGGATGCAGTGACGCTGGAGCCGGCCAAGACGGCCTTGATTATCGTGGACATGCAGTATTATAGCGCCTGCCGAACCACAGGCATGGGTAAGAAGTTCACTGAAGCTGGCCATGTTGACCATATCGCCAGGCGATTCGACTGGATAGAGCAGAGGGTGATACCTAACCTTCAAAAGCTGCTGACTTTCTTCCGAGAGAATAAGCTAAAGGTAGTATATCTTACGTTGGGATCACAAACTTCGGACCTCTCCGATGTCCCGTTTTATATGAAGGCACCGTTGCAGGTGAACAACGGGCGCGTTGGGACTCTGGAGTCATGCATTCTGGAGGAGATTCAACCAGTAGAGGGAGAAACTGTCATTCACAAGAGCACATCGGGGGCCTTTGCCTCCTCCCCCCTGGATTTCCACTTGCGCTGCTACGGAATTGAACATCTGCTCCTCACTGGCGTCGCTACCAGCGGTTGTGTAGGGCTCACTGCCTATGGTGCCGCGGACCTGGGGTACCATTGCGTCGCCGTGGAGGATGCCTGTGGCGACACGCTGCAAGAAGATCACGAGTGGTTTCTTCGTCACTTCAGGTGTCGCTTTGGTAGGGTCGCCAGTACCGACGACGTGATTACAGAGCTGGCCCATGCGCCGATGCTAGCAGTTAAGTCACCATAACCAGCGGAGGTCACGCTGTCGCTGAGGCGCTGCAACTGGTTATTACCAGTGTATAAAAGTGGGTTCCCCAGATACATACCCACAGGAGAGGAATGCAAGATACTTACCACCATAGCAGCAGGGCGAGTCTACAATTTTAGTCACGCAGTGGGTCGGACCGCATCCTTCGGCCCGGGGTTTCAAGGGCCAGCCGCCCTAGCCATAGGCCGGGACAATGTGGTGTACGTGGCCAGCCGCGCCGGCGAAGATAACTTTGGCTCGCGAGTTAGTAAGGTCATCATTGGAGGCCCTGGAGAAGAAGAGGTCCTATGCGAGTTCGGTCGGTTTGGAGATATGGATGAACAGACGATGTGGCCCACGTCGGTGGCTTTGGACAGGAAGTGGAACGTATACGTCGCCGACGAGTGGCTTCACCGCATCTCTATCTTCGATGAGGATGGTAATTTCCTGGACAAATGGGGTATACCGGGTGCTGGGAAAGGCGAACTAAATCGACCTTCTGGTTTGACTTTCGACCGAGAGGAAAATCTATACATCGTGGATAGCTGGAACAATCGCGTCCAGAAATTCACCAAAGATGGCACCTTGCTGAGCATGTTCGGCGAAGAGGGGAGCGGCGAAGGCCAATTCAACATGCCCTGGGGCATCACCAGCGACAACCAGGGCGACATATATGTTGCCGACTGGAAGAACCACCGCGTGCAGAAGTTCTCTCCCGATGGCACTTTCCTAGCTGCCTTTGGCACTTTCGGCGCAGGAATAGGAGAGCTAAACCATCCGACCGGTGTGGCTGTTGACGGTGATGGGGATGTGTACGTAGCTGACTGGGCCAACAGCCGGGTGCAGATCTTTGCACCCGACGGAGATGTAATCACCTCGCTCATAGGAGATGCCCAGGCGATGTCCAAGTGGGGCCAGCTAAAGCTAGATGCCAATCCTGACTTTAGGAAAGCTAGACGCAGGGTCAAAAGCCTGGAACCTGAATGGCGTTTCTGCTATCCCGTGGCGGTAGCCTTTGACGATGCTAAGAGTCGCATACTAGTAGGTGACACTCAGCGTGCTCGAGTCCAAATATATATAAAAGACAAGGACTACGTGGACCCACAGTTCAATTTGTAGTACCTACGGACCACTCTCGTCGGCTCAATGGACACAGATACAACATCGTACCCCAGTCCAACATGCCTCCAGGCATTACGACGGAAGCCACTAATTCGTCCAGTCCTTGGCGAACCACTCAGCGGCTCTCCGAAGCTTTCGAGACGGCCTCCCGGGCAAACTCCAGGATAACGTACTTGCCCAGGTCAATCCCGCTGAGGTCGGGAGGTGTGCGGTGGGCTGGGAAAAGCTCGTGTGCACGCTCGACGCCCTCCACAGACACCTCGGGTGTAGTAGGTATCGCCGGGGCGTAGATCTCGACGATGGTTTCAACCAGCGTTCTATCTAGGTCTGGGATGCCCGACTGAAGAATTGCCCGAACGGCCGCCTGCTGGTCGGTATGTACCAGTTGTTGCGCCCTATGAACCGCTCGGGCCAGGGCCACCAAGACCTCTCGTTGGGCCCCGGCAAAGGAACGAGTGGTGATCAGAGCATGGATTTGCCGTCCGGCTAGCTCTGGGACCTCTCCCGCTGATTGGTTCACTAGCATTACAGCGCCCTGCTGCACGAGGGCCCGTTCAAGGTAGGGAGTGTGGGCGTATAGGGCATCCACACGTCCGTCTTCGAACGCCTGGTTCTGCTCCGCGCCGTGTATGATCACCATTTCGATATCGCTCTCGGCGTCTAAACCGACCGAATCGAACAGCACGCGCAGGCGGATGGGCGGTCCAGGCGCTACGCCCACCCTGAGTCCGCGAATGCCCCGAAGTCTCTCCTCCAGAGGTGCCGTCGTTGACAGCCTGCGCTCCTCCAAGACCTCCTTCCGGACTATCAGGTTGATCCCCTCGGCTTGGAGCAGATTGGCGAACACCAGAATCGGAACTTCCTCCCCGATGAGTTCCACGTACATGGGACGAGGCATCACCGCGATGTCGGCGCGGCCCTGGAGGAGGAACTGACCTGTGTCCAGCGGGTTCGGAGGCTGGATCATCTGAATATCCAGCCCTTCGTCCCTGAAGAAGCCAGCCCCCAACGCGATCCAGAAGCTCATGAACTGGAGGTTTTCGCCCGTAGGCTCCACTACTCGAACGGCCTTTAGCCCAGGCGACGGGGCTGTGGGAGGGGTCGGTGTGGCTTCCTCACCCACGGAGGCCACGGTGGTGGCCTCAGCCATAGATTGGCTTCCTTTGCGTACCAGCAGCTTGACCACCGGCTTTAGCAGCGGGGCGACCCCGGGCCGGAAGACAACCGACCTCTCGGCGTCGAAGTCCAGCGTCAGAATCGTAGTAGCTTCCGATGTTACATCGAACCCTCCGACGATCCGTAACTTCTCGCTGGGAACGGCAGCCTGCCGCACATTACCACGAATGGTGAGGACGACTTCTGCAACCTCGAGACGTATCTGACGGTAACGGCCCGGCTCCAGCGTCGCTTTGCCGAGGATCTCCTCTATGCCATGCACCTTCACCAGATCAAACTGCCGGGGCTCCTCAATCACCATTCGCCATCCGGCGTCCTCGCGATCCGCTGAGACATTCACCTCGATGTTCCTGAGGGTCACAAGAATGCTGGTCACGCCGTCGGGCGGCTGGTCGGTGACTCGGATCTCCAGCGTTCCCAGGCCTGCAGCAGTGGGAATGGCAGCTGTAGTCGGGGTAGCCCCGAGCGTAGCGGTTGGCGAGGGGGCCTGGGTAGAGGTCGGCGTTGGGACTGACGTGGGCGTAGGAGTGGGAGTGGGAGTTGGCGTATGGGTAGGCGTTGGGACTAGCGTGGGCGTTGGCGTAGATGTAGCCGTAGGAGTAGGACTTGGGGCGGGCACTGGAGTGGGCGTTGGCGCGGCGCAGGCCACAAGCAGCAACGCACTCAAGGCGAAGATAGATGAGACACGTGAGACTGTTCGCATGCCAGGAATTATAGATGCATCATGTGTAAATGCAAGTCGCTAAGCCTATTCCATTATCGGTGAGCAGAGATCGCAGCTTTTGCACTCATAGCAGGCTCCAAACCTCAGGCATCGACCTGCCGTTGCCATGCCTGCTAAGCGCAGAGCTTAAAATGCTGGTCGCTGGAGTACGGAGGCATCGATCTTGCGTGGAATTAGCTGGCCCTGGGTGGGCTCGCCAAGGAGCTTGCCATTTTCTACCATTATCTTTCCACGGAGAATGACGGTGGTAGGCCACCCCCTCACCTGCCACCCCTCCCAGGGGCTGTAATCTCGCACATGCAGGTCCTCCATAGTCAATGGTTTTTTTACAGAGGGGTCTATGATGGCGATGTCGGCGTCGCTGCCCACGGCTATAGCACCCTTCCTGGGGTAGAGTCCTAGCAATTTAGCAGCGTTGGTTGAGGTAACCTCAGCGTAACGCTCTAAGGACATGCCCTGACCCACTACAGCTTCTGTGTAGTTGATTCCCATCCTAATCTCGATGCCGATGTTCCCTCCTCGGATATCCACTACATTTCGCCCGGCAATCTTATCCTGGTAAGTGGTGAAACCACTGTCAGTTGCGGTGAAGGCCAGATCTTCCTTCAAGAGCCCCTTCCACAGATACTGCCGGTCTTCCTCGTACTTCAAGGAGGGAAAGGTGTGGTACTTCATGCCGTCTTCCTCTTTGTACCGGTCGCAATTAAAAGATAGAGCAAGGGTTAGGACCTCGCCGTATACGGGAAGCCCTCGGCTGCGTGCCTCTAGTATGGCATCAAGGCCCTCTTTAGCGGTCACATGCACGAAGTACATTCCCACCCCGGTGCGTGCCGCCAACCGTACTACATTCTGGAATGCCAGGTCTTCCACCAGTTTAGAGTGTATGAGGTGCACATTATGCCAGTCCCACAATCCTCGCTCCTTGGCCATCAGATAGTTGTACATGGTTAGCTCGTCATCTTCACCGTGGACCGCCAACACGCCGCCAAATATGGCAATCTGACTCATGAGAGCTTCTAGCCGACCCATGTCTATCCTGGCCAGGATTATCGGGGCTAGCCCCCGCCCTTCGGGTGGCCGTATATTGGTGGTGAAGACCTTGATGCTGGGAAACCCGGCGTCGATGAGCTCCTTGCAGCGAGAAATCGCCTCTGGTGTGTTGGAACTGGAGTAGATGCAGTGGGTAGAGTAGTCTGTGTAAGCGTTGCCCTTCCAACAGGATATGTAATCGTGGACTCCCTTGGTCAAGTCTCCTTCATTGGGCACGGGAGCAAAGTCGATCACAGTGGTGGTGCCACCCCATATCGCCCCAAGGGAGTGTTGCAAAGGCCCAGCGTTGGGCACACCTGGAACCGATTGGGGAATCCCCGGTTGGACGTTGGAGGCGGCGTGAGCATGAGGCTCAATCCCCCCGGGCACGACTATCTTTTCATTGGCGTTGATGGGCCTTTTAACCTCCCTGGGCAGCGTTCCGGGAAGGGCAACGGCCACGATCTTCTCCGCTAACACTCCCACCTCCCAGTTTCCCACCCCCCACGGCGTGACGACTTGACCCCCCTTAATGATGATGTCCAGCATTACTGGCCTCCTACCAAGCTTTCCCCCATTTAACCAACGTTTCCGGGCCCATATTGGCTCTCCTGATAGATGTAACCTCAGGTCACCGCGGCGATAAATCCTTTGTGGAGTGAGCTTGCATTGGGGACTACCTCTTGAAGTGGGGCCGTGCTGAGGAGATGAAGAGGAATCTCCCTTCGCCCTTTAAACGTCCCCGATGCTGGGGGCTCCGCCATAATCTTATGGGCCGTCCAACTCGAGAAGATTCGGCCAGGATATCTCATATAGGAACAGCGCTAGCTTTGTCGCCAGATAAGTGGTTTCTAGTAGCATGACCAGGCCGCACTTTAAATTAGCAACACCCGACTATCCAGTCACTTCTTCTACGAAAGCGGAGACGACTTGGTTGAACTTCTCCGGCTGCTCCCAAAAGAGCAGGTGGCCACAGTTGTCGAACATTTCCAGTCGAGCGTTGGGTATGGTTCTGACCATAAACTGTGCCATTTCCGGCCCTATCGAGCCTTTGCTAGCTACGCAAATTAAGGTGGGAACGGTGACTTGAGGCAGCATCGGACGGAAGTCAGAACTCCAAGAGTCTTGGAGAGCGGAGCAATAAACGCCCGTAGGAGTTTTCATCATCTCACAGGTCATCCAATGTATGTCTTCGTCATCTTGAACCGTCCCGAAAAAGGACTTAACACGTTCAAAATGGGTACGAAACTTACGGTTGCGTATCCCTGAGATCAAACTGTCCAATGCCTCCTGTGTGGTGAACCGATAAGGGAGCTGGTCCACATTGATAAATCCCGCCAGACGTTCTACTTCAAACTGTTCGATATAGCTCCAGACCACTGAGCTTCCCAAAGACCACCCCACGGGCACGACTTGATCTAAATTTAGAGCCTCTAGGATGAAACGTAGGTCACGCCCGTACTGGGCAATATTATTACCCTCGTCAATCTTGCCTGAATTGCCATGACCACGTATGTCTATGGCCACGATGTGGAAGCGGCGGGATAGTTCAGGGATCTGCTTCTTCCAAAACATGGTGCTGGCGGCGCCACCGTGTATGAGGAGGAGGTTCTTTCCCTGGCCTGCCTCTTCGTAGTACAGGGGCACTTCGTCAGGAGGGAGTAGGTATGGCATTCGCCTCCTTTCCTCATTGGGTTTAACAGTGGACCTGAGGGGAATTGGCCTGATTATAGTTGCGGCTTTCTCCAGGATCAAGAACACACAGATTTCCACTAAGAGGACACAATGTCAGCTCTTAGATCGATAGGCACCCAGTGTGATGCTCTTCGAGTTATAAATACGAACACAAGGTGTTCCGCAATAATAAACGCACTCTACTCGAAAGAGCGCACACAACCATGTACCATACGGGTACTACAACATTTAATCCATACGGCATCGCCCATAGAGGCTACTGGTTCAGCGCTTGAGGAGGTGAACGTGTCAAATTTCGAGATGGTCTTAGTGGAGCAGCTGGTAAAAATATATCCCGGTGGCACTCGAGCTGTTGACGGCATCGACTTTATTGTGGGGCAGGGAGAGTTCTTCGGATTCCTAGGACCCAATGGAGCTGGGAAGACCACTACTATGAAAGTTCTCTCCACTCTTCTCAAAAAGACCTCGGGGCGCGCTGTAGTTGCTGGCTATGACGTGGACCACGATCCCAAGTCGGTGCGCAAGAATATAGGGTTCGCTATGCAGGAGGTTGGGCTGGATGACCTCTCGACTGGCAAGAATTTCCTCGTATTACAAGGCTTGTTGTACGGACTTTCCAGGCTAGAGGCCCGCCGGCGTGCCGAGGAGCTTCTGGAACTGGTCGGTCTAACTACCGTGGCAGGGCGAAAGATAGGTACGTATTCCGGTGGGATGCGGCGTCGGATTGATCTAGTTGCAGCCCTCATGCACAGACCCCCGTTGCTGTTCTTGGACGAGCCTACTACTGGCCTGGATCCCCAAAGTCGACTTGCCATCTGGGAATATTTAGCGCAACTGAACAAGCAGGGCGTGACTATTTTATTGACAACTCAGATGATGGAAGAGGCCGACCGTCTTTGCCAGCGTATCTCCATTATCGATCATGGGCAGATAGTCGCTGAAGGCTCCCCCCAGACGCTAAAGGCTGAGTTAGGTGGTGATGTAATTCACCTCACAATTGATGCAGGTGGTGACGTTGTTATAGAAGATAGACTAGAGGAGGCTCAGGCACTATTAGGAGAGTGTACCTACATCAGAGAGGTGAACACGGCGGAAGATAGCTTCATTATCACTGCCAAAGACAGTGGCGCTGCTGTTCCAGACCTGCTGCAACTTTTGTACCAAAACCAGATTACGGTAACCAACCTCTCGATATCCCATCCAACATTAGATGATGTGTTTCTGAGATATACAGGGCGAAGCATTCGAACTGAGGAGGCAACCGGCGACGAGGTAGGACAGATGGCACGATCCTGGCTTGGCCTCAACAAGAGGAGGTAGAACATGACAATTGTCCGGGAAACCTATTTCATCTACTTGCGCAACCTTAAGATATGGGTGTCCCAACCTATGGCCGTGGTTGGTCCTATATTATCCGCTGCTTTTATGTTCCTCTTATTTGGCGCTCCACTTGGAAGCATAACCCAAATCCCTGGTTTCCCAACCGACGACTACGAGGCTTTTATTACGGCGATGATCCTTGTGATGACTATGGTGTTTAGTGGAAGCGATATGGCTATGGTCGTACTGACTGACATCCTCTCGGGCTACTTCGACAAGCTCCTCCTAGCGCCCATCAATCGGCTATCCCTCCTAATGGGTACTTTACTAGTGGCAGGTACAAGAGCGCTCGCCCAGGTGGTGGTGATCATTGCCATAGCAACCATTCTTGGAGTCTCATTTGCTACCGGGGTTATAGGACTTATCACCGTCATTCTTGCAGCCACCATCTTCGGAATGGCCACGGCGAATTTGGGTATAATCATCGCCCTAAAAACCAAAAGCCCCCAAATCACCATGAATACCTGGCTTCTGTTCATGCCTCTCGCATTCCTAACCACCGCATTCATGCCTAAGGAGCTCTTGTCCGGGTGGTTCAAAGTAGCTGTGACTATCAACCCTGTGGACTACGTGTTAGCAGGTGTAAGAGCCATGATAATTGAGGGGTGGGAATGGGACTCCATTCTTCCTGGCCTATGGTCGTTGATAGCTATGACAGTAGTACTCACTGTTGTCGCGACGTGGTTTTATCGGCGCGTTACTACATAGGCGGCACTTTAATTCCTGAGGGTGTCGAAATAATTTGGATTGTGAACAATTGGCATGTATAGACTACTCGGTGGCATCGCAGCGAAATTGCACGGCCTTTGGGGTGATTCGCCCAGGGACCAGAGCGATCTTGTGGCAGATCGGCCAGCATGCTACACTAGGCCGAAGTAAATACCCCCTAGGCAAAGGAGGAGACAATGAGCTTGGAAGTTGGTGCAGGCAAGTATGGCTTGAAGGTCGGTACACTCGGTATTAAGTCGGTTGGTTCCCTCGCCTTCGGTCCTGAGGGGATCTTGTTTGTCGCCGACAGCGTGGGGGCGACGATCTTCGCAATCGATGTCGGTGATGCCGATGCGGGGAGCGAGCCGCGTTCGTTAGATGTAGATCATCTAGATACACGACTGGCGGCGTATATGGGTTGTTCGCGCGACGATGTCTTCATTCGGGACATGGCCGTGCACCCATCGTCGCAAAACGTCTACCTTTCCGTGATGCGAGGCAGCGGCGCGGCTTCCGTCCCGGTCCTGATCAAGGTGGGTACGGACGGAGTCCTGTCCGAGGTGCCAGTTGAGAACGTGGCGTTCTCGCAGACGGCAATCGAGAACGCACCGGCGGAGGACGACGAACGGATCGATACGCACCTCGTCAAAGGCAACCGCGAGGGCGAGGAGGCGGAGCGCAACGGCGTCCGCTTCCGGATCGCTCGTGATAAGCTTCGAACGGCGACGGTGACCGACATGGCCTATGTTGCCGGTATCCTGCTAGTCGCGGGAGCTTCCAACGAGGAGTTCTCGTCTACCCTACGACGGATTCCGTTCCCATTCAATGGGAGCACAATGTCGAACTCGCTTGAGATTTTTCACGTCTCGCACGGCAAGTACGAGACAGCCTCACCGATTCGCACCTTCGTGCCGTACGGCGGCAACACAGACGTCCTGGCAAGCTACACGTGCACGCCACTCGTTCACTTCTCCTTGAAAGATGTCAAGACCCAGAGTCAGCTCAAGGGCAGGACAGTCGCCGAACTTGGTTCGGGGAACTCGCCCATCGACATGGTGTCGTATGTGCGCGACAACCAGGAGTATGTCCTCGTCTCCCACGCCCTGCATCCACTGATGAAGATTGCCTGCAAGGACATCGACGGGCAGGAGTCGCTCACCCAACCAAACGAGCCTATGGGCGTCCATCGCCAGACGCTGAAGCACCAGGGCGTGGGCCGAATGGCGAACCTGAACGGCAGCTACGTGCTAATGATGCAGCAGGATGACGAGGAGAATGTCGACCTCCGTTCCTACAGCACCGCGACGCTTTGACCAGAGGGCGTCAACTCGATCTTGCATGGTCTGAGCACCAGGGGGGCAATTGCCTCCGGGTTCACGGCTGGACAGAAGCTGAGCTCCGCGAGCCCACCCAGCTCGCGGAGCTCAGCCAGCGTTTGGCTGTCCTCCCAAGCGAGCTTGTCGAATCCAGCACTCATATACACGCACTTCAACCTCTCGCCGGTCGCTTCGAGAGCGACGGAGACGCAATCTGCTTCATCCCCAGATTCCCGTTCCTGTATGGCACGAGTTACTCGCTACTCGTCGGCTCAGTATCTGAGGAGCGGCGCGCCAGTAACCCTGAAATATGGACGATCCAACGCCCCGCACCGTCTGGGGCGCCGACGACGGGCGTCGTCGCGATTTACCCCAGCGTAGACCAGCTGCCCGTCAACCAGCTGAAGCTCTACGTCCAATTCTCAGATCCTATGAGTGAGGGATGGGCCGCCCGAGCTGTTCATGTGAGTCGTGCCGACAGCCACAAGCCGCTTGATGGCGTATTCCTCATGGAACCGGAGCTGTGGGACCCAGAGAGCCGACGCCTCACGCTTTTGCTGGACCCAGGTCGGATAAAGCGTGGCCTCGCCCCACACAAGGAAGCAGGATACCCCTTGATCGAGGGCGTGCCTATCGTCGTCACCATCGACACGAATTTTCGCGACGCCGCCGGCAGACCGCTGCGAACCGGTGGGGAACGGCGTTATGTGATCGGGCCGCCGGTACGAGTTCGAGTCGACCCAAAGGATTGGCAATATCACTACCCTGCCGCCGGGTCCTCGGACTCGCTATCTGTGGAGTTCGATCGACCGCTCGACCATGCACTGCTCGAGCACAGCCTCTGGGTTAACGACGGGGCCGGTGTACCGCTGGTCGGGCAGGGCTCCGTCGGTCCGGGGGAGCGGTCCTGGCGGTTTGAGCCACGGTCACTGTGGGAAGACGGTCGGTATGTATTGATCGTCGACCCCCGGCTGGAGGACCTAGCGGGCAACTCCCTCATCCGAGTGTTCGATCGAGACCTTACGCGAGTCGATGATGCGCCGGCGGATGCGCGGCACGTTGCTATCGACTTCATCTGCGGCCATCCTTCACGGCGCTCCGCATGAAGCTGAGCAGGGGCGGGTGCTACTGATCGCTGAGCTGGGGTAGCATAATATGTCGCGCCCAGGCGGGCTGCGCGCCGTACCCCAGGACGGTTGTTGGCCGCGATCAAAATAGGCCGGTACGGCATTCTACCCAATAGCACGCGGCTGGCGAGTTTGTGGCATAATTACATCGCCTGCCCTATGACAACCTCAATAATGAAGGGAGAGCACGATGGCCGCAAACATAAAACTCAGCCAGATCAACCATGTGACTACCATGGTCAAGGACACTGCACGGGCTATGAAATTCTACCACGACCTGCTGGGCATCAAACAGATACAGAGCCAGGTACCCAGTCCCGCCGTCACCTGGCTACAACTGGACAATGGCATCATGGTCCACCTGATCGAGACGCCTGAAGCCCCGGCCAAGCCGGACAGCGTTCATCTCGCCTTCCAGGTGGATGATCTCGAGGGAACTAAGAGAATCCTTCAGGAGAATGGGTACCAAACTCTCAGGGAGGGGGTCCGCTACGACGGGCAGGCTTTCCTGTTCATCAAGGACCCCGACGGCAACCAGGTGGAGTTCTGCACCGGTTCCGGCTACGCGCCGGCCCCGCCTCGCCCTTAAACCCCGCCGGAAAACACCGCCAGGCGCAACTGCCAACCATTACCGGGCGTCTCAGCGCATCCACAGACAGTAGGTTCAGCAACTCTGCATGTAACCTATGCGTGTACGTCTTTCTTCGTTTAAAGCGGCAGAGAGACCCAGCTACTCTGGGAATGGGAACGGCGTAGGGCTTCTATCACCTCCATGTGTTTAAGACCGTCATAGAAGTTGGGGCTGGGAATTGTCCCCTCTCTTATCCCATTTGCCAAATCTTTTACAAAAGGTAGGAAAGCAGCAAAGCGAGGTCCGCTGCCGGGTGGCACTGGGGGTAGGGTTGGAATTGGAATCTCCTTTAGGGTCCGATCTCCCACCGTGCAGCCTCTGAGATTAGATTCGTCCTCGATCACGAGGGTCCCTTCGCTGCCATGGGCCTCCATACGGCTTCCATTTCTATATGCTACACCAAGACTACCAAAGGCGTTACCCATAGCTCCATTAGCCATGCGGAATGTAAAAGAGTGAGCATCGTCGACGGTCACCGGGCGCATATTCCCCGTCTCCGGGTCATTTCGTTCTTTGATAAAGATCTCCTTCTGACCATACACGCCAGCGAACTCCCCAAACCACCAGCGGAGGGCGTCGATGCCGTGGCTTCCCGAGGAGCTCATGAAGCCAGTTCCTTGCGTTTCGTCCCTCGTCCAGCTCCAAGGTCCGGCTTCTTTCGGGTCCTGAGGGGCACCGGCAAGGAGATACAGCAGGATATGCCTTGGTTCTCCTATATATCCCTGGTCAACTAGCTCTTTCACCTTGGCCCATGACGGGATATAGCGCCAAAAAGTGTTTACCATGGTCGTCAGCTTGGTATTGCTGGCCTTCTGATACAACTTCTTCGCTTCTTCCAGGTTCATGCCAAAAGGCTTCTCACACAGGACGTGCTTACCGGCATCCAGGGCATCCATCGCCATGGGGAAGTGCAGATAATCGGGGGAGGCTACGCTTACCAGGTCTATCTCCTTCATATCTAGCATCTGTCGATGGTCGGTGAAGACGTGGGGTATCTCGTATTGGCGTGCGGCTGCCTCTCCCCTCTCCTTGCGTCTACTGCACACAGCAACCACCTCTGTCTCAGGGCTGAGCTGATAACCCGGTATATGAACGGAGAGGCCGAAGCCGGTGCCGATAACTCCTACACGGATTTTGTTAGAAGCCATAGTCTCCTCCTTGGGGAATTTCCCATTTCAGGCCTACGGCATCCGCCCCAAGCGCCTGTCTCAGGTATCGGTATTTATATTCTAAAACCCGTATAGCCGGGCGCAGTTGTCCCAGAGGATCTTCTCTTTACTTTTCTCCGGAATATCCAGCTTTAAAAACAGTGAGGTTGCCTCAGGGAATCGAGAGTCGACATGGGGATAGTCGCTGGAGTAGATCAGATTGTCGTCCCCCATTTGCTCGATCACCCAGCCTGCAAAATGCTCGTCAGGCTCTACATTGACAAATGCTTGGCGGCGGAAGTACTCGCTTGGCGCTGCCTGTAGCGGGTCTGTTTCGGGGTTACGGTTCAGCTCCCAGTACTCGTCCAGACGCCACAGAAACCAGGGAATCCAGGAGCAATTCGCTTCTAGAAAAGCTGCTCGCAGACGGGGAAACCGCTCAAACACACCGCCCACAGTCATGCTTCCAATGGCCGCCATCTGCTCAACGGGATTGCACAACATCCTGCTCAAGGTCGCTCCGTAGGGACCTACAAATCGGTTTGCAAAATGCTCTTTGTGATAGGTATTTGGCGTGGGGTGGAAGCAAATAGGTACGTTTAGTCGCTCAGCCTCGGCCCAGAGGGGGTCAAAGACTGGATCATGGATCTCCCGACCTTTGATTGGATTAGGTAGCAGTTGCGTCCCCACCATCCCCAGCTCGGTAACACATCGGCGCAGCTCCTGCACAGTCAGATCTACATCGTGGAGGGTTAGGATTGCGGCAGCCTGCATACGTTTGGAGTCTAGCTGGCGAAAATCAGTAATCCAGTCGTTCCATGCCCGGCAAAGAGCTATGGCGAACTCAGGCTCAAGGTCTTCGATGCCCATTTTGGGAGAAGTTCGGAAGAGAACGGCTTGGTCAAGCCCCTCAACATCCATAGCCTCCAACTGAGAAACTGAGTCGAAATTCTGGGCTCTGTAATGGTCTAGGACATCTCGCTTCGAGGCATCCGGGTGTTCTCCGAGGAATCGCATGGGGAAGGTATAGCCATCGACCACCCATGTCACCCCCTGAGTACCCTCTGGATTGGGCACCTTATAGATCCGCTCTTGAAAGCGCTTGTCCAGGTATCGCTCATAAAGATCCACAGGCTCAAAGACATGTAGATCACTGTCTAGTACACGGAACCCATTTTTTGCCATCTCAGTCTCTCCCAGGTAGAGTTTCCATATTGTCGCGCCTGATGCCCACCAGTTTCATTTACCGAGTATCCTACTCAAACCAATGTATGCTTGACAGTGCAATACTCGCCTATCAAATTCAACCCTGAGGGCCGGGGGGCCACTTCCACCCATCAGGCGCACCATCGGTCATTACGGTTTTGGAGAGCTTGGTACATCTCCAGCAGCCTTCTAAACATCGCGCCAATGCCGTCCTGGCATCAATACGGGCCTGTGCTCTGCCCAGATAACGAAAACCCTTCTGGGCAGCCATCTGACTAATGTACCTGCCCTGAAGGGCAGGTACATTAGTCAGATGGCTGCCTGCTATCCTTACTGCGGTGTGTACTCCAGCAGTTCCATCCGGAGATACTGGGGAACCTGAATATAGGGCCACGAGAACCCAGGAGCCAGCAGATGGAGGTCTGGGGTCGTGTAAAGAGGAACTATCGCATACTGGTCATAAACGTATTGCAGCGCTTCCGTCTCCAGCCGTTTGTATTCCTGCGGGTCCTCCGTGTACGCTGCATCTAGTTTAAGGAGGAATCTGTCCACAAGGTCTTGATCCGTGTAGACATTGCGTTCGTCGGGCTTGTGCCTTCGCCAATAGTTGGCCGACGTGGGGAATACTGTGTTAGACCAAGCGAAAATCATGCCCGCGGTATCATTTTTATTCCATCGGGGCTTAAATGATGACCAATCCTGTACCGTGCCTTTCACCTTTATCCCAAGGGCTTCCAAGAATAAGAGAAGGGCTTGGTGCTCGTTGGGTACTCGGGGTGTCCCACGGATAGTTATCATCGACACCTCAGTTTCAAACCCGTTGGGGTAGCCTGCCTCCGCCAGTAACCGCTTTGCTTCCACCAGGTCATATCTGTACGGGTCTGCGGATATATTGTCGGTCTGCCACATGGCCGTAAGAGGCACTGCATATCCACCCCATATCTCGTCTGACATGGCCTTTCTGTCAATAGCCAGGTTTATAGCCTTGCGTACCTTTATGTCGGCCCATGGGTCTGTGCTGTGCGGTATAGTGTTCAGACCGCCGAAAAATACTTGTACG
Organism: Dehalococcoidia bacterium; assembly: GCA_965248115.1. Lineage (GTDB taxonomy): Bacteria > Chloroflexota > Dehalococcoidia > Lucifugimonadales > CBDFII01 > CBDFII01. The sequence goes on along the minus strand of CBDFII010000003.1, from coordinate 54,072 downwards.
TCGAAGCCTCCTGGGAATAAGTCGATCTGAACGCCTTGTTTCTCCGCTTCTAATGCGTCCCCCAACTGGACGGTGTCAGTCATTTGAGCCGCTCCCGTAATCATCATGGCTGCCCGAGTCTGGCTCTGCGGGACCCACACAAACTCCAAGCGGTCCATGACTGGTCGCACCCCTGACCAGTGGTCTGGTAAAGTCTCATAGGTCATGAGCGCAGGCCCCCACTTTTCGAACTTGAACGGCCCTGTCCCTATGGGGTTATTGGCTACTCCATCCCTGCCCACACTCTCAACGTGCTTTTTGACTAAGGGGTGGACATGCCGTGCCATGGCAAATAGCCAGTCATCCAGAGGAACATTCCCGCCGTCGCCTCTGAACACCTCGAACTCGTAGCGTCCCGTCTGTTTCGCTTGTATTTGCCAATCAGTCCAGTCCTTTTTGTTCCTGAATATAGGGAACTCCAGATAGTAGGAATGTAGCCAGACTATGTCCTCCGCCGTATATTCCCCCCATCCATCGTGGGCCTGAACGCCTTCGGCTACCTGTACCTTAACCCGCTTGCCCCCATCAAGAATCTTCCATTCGCGGAGGAGTCCTGGCTCATAACGCTCCGGTATACCCCTCGCATCTCGAACCTGTATGAATGTGGGGTCGTACACCTGCCCATACTGGGTAGCCGCTATACTACCCTCAGGGGGTCCAATTCGCTCGTTGAACGTCCCGTAGGCCACCCGGAACGCACCTACCCGAGCCGGTGCGGAGGGTCCAGAGGGCGTTGGCGTAGGGGTAGCGACCACTACTTTAATCACCTCTACTTCTTTTATGACCTCTTTTATGACCTCTTTTATGACCTCTTTTTCGATGACAATGGGCGTAGGGGTAGCTGCGGCTCCACACGCCATGGCCACCAAAGCGGTCATTGCTACTAATAACACCAATGATGTAAAAACTTTGCTGGAACTCACCTCGCACCTCCCGTCACTGTAGAGATCTGCGTCTGAAATATAGCCATCTTATACCACTATGTCAACCCATTTACCACTATGTCAACCCATTAGCCCAGATGTCCACAAAGACTGACGACGAACCTGTTCGAAGATATTCTAACCTTCTTCTTGAGCTGTAGGAATCGGTCCCTTGTGTGCGCCGCAAGGGTGGATGTATCAATACTACAAATTGAACTGCGGGTCCACGTAATCCTTGTCTTTTATATATATCTGGAGGCGGGCGCGCTGACAATCAGCCACAATGACGCGGCTTTTCGTCTCATCAAAGGCCACCGCCGTGGGGCAAACAAAGCGCCATTCCGGCTCCAGACTTTTGACCCTGCGTCTGGCCTTCTGCATGTCTGGATTGGCGTCTATACTCTCCTGGGCCCACTTGGACACTTCCTGGGCATCTCCATAAAGGGAGGTAATTACATCTCCATCGGGCGCAAAGATCTGGATGCGGTGGTTAGCCCAATCGGCTACGTACACATCCCCATCACCGTCAACAGCCATATCGGTTGGATAGTTCAGCTCTCCTACACCTTTCCCAAACGTACCTAAACTAGCTAGGAAGGTACCATCAGGGGAGAATTTTTGTACGCGATGGTTGCCCCAGTCAGCCACGTATATATTGTCCTGGTTGTCAATCGTTATGCCCCAGGGCAGGTTGAACTGGCCCTCACCACTCCCCTCTCCCCCAAACTTGGCCAAAAAGATGCCCTCTTTTGTGAATTTCTGGATGCGATTATTGCCACTGTCTACGATGTACAGGTTCTCCTCCCGGTCAAAGACCATACCGGAAGGGCCATTTAACTCCCCTTCACCATCTCCCTGTGTGCCCCATTTATCCAGGAAATTGCCATCCCTATCGAAGATAGAGATCCGCTGAAGCCATTCGTCGGCGACGTAGGCGTTACCCTCCCTGTCTGAGGCCACAGAGGTCGGCCACATCAGTTGCCCATCGCTTTCTCCATAATGGCCGAACTCGCAGAGCAATTCCTCATCTCCCGGGCCTCCGATGGCGATCTTGCTCACGCGCGAGCCGTAGTCAGATTCCCCCCCCCGGTTGACGACATATACCACGCCGTTATGGTCGATGTCTATGGCAGTCGGCTTTTGAAACCCGGCACCTTTTGACATACCTCGCCCCACCACATGACTAAAATTGTAGACTCGCCCTGCTGCTACGGTCGTAAGCATCTCTATTTCCCCTTTAGCGGAGAGGCATGTGATGAATATGGCTCAACCCGAGCTCCTACTTTTGCGGCAACCGGCCTAACACGAGCATGAGACGCCCACTCGAGCTCGGCGTGCGGGAAAAGACACCTTTTAATGGGAAGCGCAACTGTCAGAAGCCAAATGGCCTCATCATTAATCGCTGGCGCCTCGTCCTCTTAACCAAACTGGTACTCTCTGGTGGCAACTATGAGTTGCAGCATCTGGGCCACTCTTTGTGCGGGAGCCCCATCTTCATCTTTAGCGTTCCATTGCAGCACACCACCCTGCTGGGCCTGCTGGATTAGGTGCTGGCGGGTCTTAGTCTCCACCTCCAGCGGGCCCAGCAGGTCCAAACAGCCATCCACCAGCGCCTCGGGGGACAACTCTCCCTGGGACCTGATCCTGTTGATGATTGACTGGACCCCGGGCAAGCTGGTGTCACCTACCAGGTCGGCGACGAAGTTGATGCGGCTCATTAAAGAGCCACTGTTGATCCACTCGGAGCCCGTATGCCAGCCTTCCACGCTGGGTGGATTGAGCAGGTCCTGACCCATGTAGGTGGGCTGCCTGGCAATCTCGCCATAGCCGGCCCTGGGGAATCTATGGCCTCCCACCAGTTTATAGGTGCCAACCACTACTTCGGCGGGGCTCTTCACCTTGGCGAAGCGGGCATCCTTGAAGAAGTCGGAGTTGAAGAGGGTGCGTAGTACGGGACGCATCTCATACTTGGACTCTATAAAAGCCATCGCTAGGGTATTTATAGCCTCAGTGTCCCGAGGAGGTTCGATTGACCAGCTCGGTACCTGACGCTCGTCGGCCACGAAGAAGCTGTACAGGTGGCGGGCAATGAAGCGGGCACAGGCGGGCTGTTCCACAATGATATCGATAATATCCTCACCGTTAAAGCGGCCCGTGTGCCCCAAAAAGCTCTTTTCGCCACCATCGTGGTCCTCATCATGGTACTCGAAGGGCCAGTACCAGCCGGTGAGGTAGGGCAGCCCAGCTAGCTTGTGCCCAATGGTCCAACCGGTGAAGGCCCGGGAGGCCTCTCTCACATCCTCCTCAGTGTAGCTACCTACGCCCATGGAGAAGAGCTCCAGCAGCTCCCGGCCCCAGTTCTCGTTGACCGCGTACTTGTGGTTTTCGTTATTATCCAGCCAAAAGATCATGGCAGGGTTCCTGGCCAGCTGCATAAGCAGGTCACGGTAGTTGCCCAAGCCGTGGCTCCGGAACATTGCGATCTGCTGCATCAAATGTAGGTAGCTATTTACTTTGGCGTTTCCCGTAGCGAACACCTGATGCCACAGGAGAGCCATCTTCTCTTCTAGAGGGCGTCCCGTATTGAGTATGTGGTACATCCAGTTTACAAGAGCCATGGGGCCGGTGCCGCCAGGGAACCTAGCGCCCGGATGATACCGCAGGAGGATATGTTCGTTGGCTGGAGCACCGTCATCTGGATGCAATAGCTCCTCCACTGTTGCCTCGTATCCCTGGGCCACATGCTCCTCTAGCTCTTCCCTCGTCGCCCCGAAATCAGCACGGCGCATAAGGTGGGCCATTAAAGCCATGTCCTTGTCAGCCATACCCTAGCTCCTTTCAGCTCAACCTTCTTTTGAAGAGAGTGCCTAATCAAGGTTATTTTAGTGTTTGCAATTCTGGATGGCAAACGGACGGACCCAACACGTTTGTGTCAACCCGCTTGGGCGTCAACTGTTATCACTACTTGATGGAACCATGTCCCAGCATATACCTTCCTTGTTTGATTTATTTCCAAGAGGCAAGCATGTCTCCAATAGCTGTGGGTGAAAGTTGACTTGATATTAGCATTTTCAACCTGCCGATTGTGCACCTCTGGAAACTTACTGGTCTCAGAGGCCTGCAGCCGACACTTCTCGTATAACGCGTCTTATATGACTTAGACCAATAAAAGATACTCAAAGCCCTATCCGACTCCTTCCCGCGGACCCGTGCAGCGCGGAGTTGGCCGAGCGCATTAGGATGTCCAGGCAGAAAGTAAGAACACACCTGAGGGTGTTGGAGGCACAAAGGAAGGTCATGACTACGAGACAGTTCAGCATCACCACTCTCTATTAGTTTTGTTAAAAGGATCTGAAACGGTGGAATCCTCAGTACTGATGGCGCTGGGCTGTCTTAAAGCCCCTTATCGATATATCCTGGATAGTCGAGCGCTTGGTCAAAGTTAGTAACAACTCTGGTTTCAGTCAGCGCCTAACCGAGCCTAGGCTGATGGCCACAACCCTGCCGAAACCATGATAGATTCGAATTCATAGTCAGGGCACATCAGGGCCTGACGAGACAGTATTCCAGTAGTGGAGGAACTAGTCGTAAACACGAATATAGGAGGCAGGATACCGTGCAAGGGGGTGGCTGATGTATAATCGTCGCCCCTGGATATAGGTTAGGTCCGTATATATAGTGTCTGGTAAGGAGGTAGACCTATGCCACATGCCAAGGTTAGGGGCGCAGAGCTTTACTACGAAGAGGTCGGCAGCGGGCCTCCAATTGTTCTGTCACCCGGCGGCCTGAACGGGCTTCTGGAGAGTTCCCGGCCGGTCATGGAGGGCCTATCCCAAGAGCACCGAGTAATCTCTTATGACCGACGCTTCGGCGGCCAGTCGCGCAGCCCGATGGTAGTGCAGACCTGGGACCTGGTCTGCCAAGACCTAGTGGGCCTGATGGACGCCCTTGGCATAGATCAAGCCTACTTGGGTGGAGGCTCCTTTGCTCCGGGCATCTCACTGGGGTGCGCGGCCCGTTACCCCAATCGTGTTCGTGCGGTATTCCCCTCCAACATCGCCGGCGGCATCGTATGCGACTCATATCTCGGTGGGAAGCTGTTCCGGAGCCTTGACTTCGCCCTGATCCAGGGCATGAAGACTCTGGTGGCCTCCATTGATCGGGACGACCGTTGCTCTCCCTTCGTTCCCGACCAGGTCAAATACGACCCTGATTTCAAAAACACCTTGGAGGCGATGGACCCCGAGGACTACGCCCAAGTAATGAGGGATACTATCCGCGCACTCTTCGACGGCCCCTATATGTCTCTGGGAATGACGAAGGAGATGCTTAAGGGGATCGGGGCGCCGACCCTAGTCATGCCGGGACACGACGACGTACACCCCCGTGAGGTAGCGGAGACAGTACATCGTCTGATACCCAACTCCCAATGGGCAGAGGTGCCGCCCCAGATCGAGGCACCGGAGAGGTACGTCCGACGGGTGGTTCAGTTTCTGAGCGACGTAGAGGCCAACACCAATTGATGGCGGTTTCCGGAACGGCCTTTCCGCAATTGGCTCCGTTCCAATTTCTTGGTGTCTGTTCTAGGTTGGCCAGAGGAAAAGGTACGCATCGGAGAAGGCTTTGACATTGCGGGCTTGTCCACTTCCCTGAGACGCCTTATAACAGCCTTGTAGCTGGCACTCGGCGTGAGTACCCTAGCTGCTCTGAGATGGATTCGTAGGTGTGACCTTCCTTACGCAGCTCCAGGGCTTTCTGGCCTTTATCGTAGCCTTCTATTGTCCTGCCTTGTTCTCTACCCATGTCTTCTGATCATCCCTACGACCACTCGGTTATGAGCCGACCGCTCTACCTACTTATTTCAATGTTGTTATGGGCTTCTTAGGCAAATCGAATGCTTCAGCGATCAACTCAAAGGATCGCAAACGATCCTCAAAGTAATAGCAGTTGGTAACTATGCTCACATCCGTGGTCTCATAATCTCTTGCGGCTTCCAATATTTGATCCTTAACTGTATCTGGAGAACCTCGTATAGAGTACTTGTTTACTTGTTCCAAATGTTGGAGTTCAGCAGATCCGAGTTTGATTGAGGAAGCTTCTTCAGGAGAAATCATTGGCTCACGTATACCTCTCAAGGAATTGATGCGCGAGATATCTCTGCTGGATCCTATGAATTCTGCCTTTTCCGTAGTGTCAGCGCAGATGGCTTGCAATGTCACGTTGAATTTGGGCTCAGTAAGATATCCGGATGGGCGGAAAAGTCGACTATATAACTCAGCAATTAAAGGCCCATGTACTGCGGTAGTGCCAAAGAAATCTGCAAATGAAAATGGCAGACCTAGGGCCGCGGCTAGCTGGGCACTGTAGTCGCTAGAGCCAAGTAGCCATATGCCTGGAATCGATGGCGATGGCGGGCCTGGTTGCGATTTTACGTGGGAGAAGATGTGTTCGTCTGGTAAAGTTCCTGACAAGAATCCGACCAGATCCGTCACTTGCTGGGGGAATTCCTGGATATCTGCGATTGCTTTTGGGTATGATAATGCCCTGGCAGTATCCTGGTCGCTACCTGGAGCTCTACCAATGCCCACCTCGATTCGATCCGGGTAGAGAGATTGCAGTACGCTGAATGTCTCTGCCACTTTGAACGCTGAGTAGTGGGACAGCATAACCCCTCCGCTGCCAACAGTTATGCTGCGAGTCTTTGAGGCTATTTGACCGATTAGGATCTCAGGGGCAGTTCCAGCAAATCCCCCGGAATTGTGGTGCTCAGCAACCCAGTATCGATGATACCCCAGCTCTTCGGCTACTTGTGCAAGTCTAACGGTCTCGTGTAGTGCTTGCTGTACAGTGCCTCCTTGCCTAATTGGCGACTGGTCTACTATGCCAAACTCTAGTCCGTACATCATTTAACTTTCCATGTGGTAGGATAAATATATTCGCAGTTGTACCTAATTAAGCCCAAGTCCCAACCACCCTTCACTGCCAAGGCAGAACCTGAGCAGCTGCCTCCATCACCTGTTCAACCAACTCCCTCATACCATTTGTACCGGGGCTCGCCTATGCCTGGCTGGGAGAGCTCGGCACCCACAGTCGGCTTGAAGTTCTCCCGAAGGTCTTGAAAAGACCATCCGTCCGGCTTGAATGCCAACCTGTACTTCGGCTGTTGCATGAGCGCCAAGGTATCGCCGGACAGGAAGATAACCTGGCCGGTGACCCACCGGCTCTCGTCGCTGGCCAGGTAGACCACCAGCGACGCCACCGTCTCGGCCCTAGGCAAGCTGATTTGCTTCTTCATCGTGGGCTCTATTTGCCACGGCATCCGCAGGGAAGGCTTGCCGAGAGTTGGGTCGTCAAGCGAATGCGAGGCGCTGGGGCTGACGCTGTTCACCCGCACGCCGTAGTCTGCCAGTTCCAGTGCCCACGACCAGGTCGCTCCCAGAATGCCTGCCTTCACCGCAGCATAAAGGGACAGGCCCGGCCTTCCGTGCAAGGTGCGAGACGTGATGGTGATGATACTGCCGCTGCGCTGCTTTATCATGCACCGGGCGGCGTGGTGAGTCAAAGCGACGTGCCCTTTGAGATGCACCGCCACGGCCAGGCCCAGCGACTCCTCCGATATCTCCCACACAGGCTCTTGTCGCATATGCTGGGCACCATTCACCAGGCAGTCTATCTGCCCAAAGGCATCGACGCAGGTGTCGATGGCGTGCCCGGCGCTGCTCCAGACCGCCACACTGTCCGTGTTGCCCATCGCCTCTCCCCCCGCTGCCCTCACCTCCGCAACCACTCGATCCACTCCCTGGGCATTGATGTCGTTCACCAAAACCCGCGCTCCCTCCTGCGCCATTGCCTTTGCGTAGGGCGAGCCCAAGAAACCAGCGCCGCCGATTATCACAGCGGCTTTGCCGTCAAGCACTCCCATACCAACCTCCCATCGCGATGGATTTCTCGCACGGGCGCGTCAGGCCGCTCCCTGACGAGAGACCCTGTTCACCTAGTCTACTGCGGGAGTTTCGAAACTGCCTATTAGAATATATTAGCAACGGGTTCTCTACTGAGACCCTAGGAGCGCCTAGATGTTCATAGCCTGGAGGCCGAGCCGAGCCAGGTCTTCGTCCATTTGGCCACTCGGATAGCCGCCGACGCCAATGCCGCCCATAATCACACCATCCCTAGAGCGCACTACTACTCCCCCTTGCCCAGCAGTCAGGTTCGGATCTCCCATGTCACTTATGCGTCCTCCCTGCTTCCTTAGTTGCTCCCCGTAGGTACCCGAATCCGAACCAATAATCGCGGCGGTGTAAGCCTTCCTTATGGCGTGACGCCGTGAGAAAAGGCGCAGTTGATCCATGTGTGCATAGGCCGTTATGTTTCCTGCATCGTCTACGATGGCCATAGCCGCTGGCGCATCGGGAGTCTGAACTGCTTTATCGGACATGGCTTTCATGGCCGCCTGAGCCTGGTGGAAACTTATGAGCGGTTTGTCCGCCATCGTTACCTCCTGTGTTGGCGCGAATCAATTCACCAGAAAACCAATGATTGCCTAACGCCACCAACGCTATAACACACTTGTCAGGAACGCAACCTCAACCGTGGTGTTGCTGTCTTTTCAGTACATACCCGATGGGTTTTCCCAAATGCACCTGCGCAATGACCGCTGCCGAAAAGCGTTCCGACGATTAGACCCTTACAAGATCGAGACTACTCGTTTGGCATTTGAGTGTTCAAGCCGACCAATTGCAAGGCTCCCTAGTAATCCATAACAGGCGGGGTTGCAATCTGTCCCAAATCAGGCGTGTGAGGTAGTAAAATAAACCCCTTACGGGCTCGCTACAGTAACGCCGTCAGATAGGACTCGATCCGATGCAACCACAGCAGCTCCCGCGTTCTCCTCTCCTGTCGGTGCTCCAAGATGGCAATTTCCGCACCCTCTGGTCTGCCATCTTTGTGAAGCAACTTTCCTACCACTTTGAACTGCTGGTCCTGAGCTGGCTGGTCCTTCAGGCTACCGATTCGCCCCTACAGTTAGCGCTGGTCTGGGTTTTCCACAACGTGCCCATACCTTTTGTAGCCCCATTCGCTGGTGTCATTGCCGATCGCTTCAGCCGCCAGCGCATCCTGCTAGTGGCACAGAGTCTGAACTTATTAATTGCTATCGGTCTCCTCTTGCTCATTATGAGCGATGCTATTCAACCGTGGCATATTTTCGTTGCATCCTTCTTGCAAGGAGTCTCACAATTTCTTGAGTTTCCTTCACGGCGTACAGCGATTTTAGATATCGTTGGTCCACGACGAGCGGTTAATGCCCTTTCATTGGAGAATATGGCTGGTAACGCTGGAAGAATAGCGGGCCCCTTTTTGGGAGGACTTCTATTAGACCTGCTGGGTTATACCGAAGCCTACGCCTTCGCTCTAATGATGCATCTGCTGGCGTTGGCGCTGCTGACCCGAGTGAAGATTCCGACATATCAAGGGAACCTTAAGGAAGAATCGATGTGGCGTGCCTTAGCGGAAGGAGTACGATACGCTCTGCATAACCGCACCCTCCTCGGCGTGCTTTACATCTCTATGGTGATAAATGCTCTGGGCCTTCCAGCGCAGCAGTTACTCCCCGCCATTGGACGAGACTTTCTGGGAGTAGGACCGGCCCTGGTCGGACTCCTGGCATCATCATGGGCCTTTGGTCAACTGCTTTTCACGGGGGTAATGGCCTCGACACGGGATCTGCGGTACCAGGGCCGGGTATTCGTGGTCGGTTCGATAATATTGTTGGTGATGGTGTCGTTGTTTGTGTGGTCGCCCTGGTACGCTCTTTCCTTCGCCCTTTTGATCATAGTGGGCATGGGAAACTCGGGTTTTGGCACCATGCAAGCCCCAATAACCATGCTCTCGACTCCCCAGGAGATGCGGGGGAGAATGATGGGACTCCTAGCCTTTTGCATAGGTGCGAGTACACCCCTGGGGACCCTAGAGATTGGACTAGTGGCCGCCGCCTTCAGCACCCAGTGGGCTATTTCTCTCAACGCATTAGCAGGGCTGGTGTTGCTTGTGCCCGCGGTGATGCTGACGCCCCTGGTCTGGCAGCCATTGAGCGAGCCACTACCCCAAAGGTCCTGATGTGCTGCCAAGGATTGCATTCGTTCAGAGGTCTCGCTGCGAACTACCAAGTTGAGCACAAATATATTAGGCCAAAAGAAGGTTACGACATCTACAAAACGATTCCACACTCAACGCCGAGCAGTGCAGGCACTCTTAGGTGGCAAAGTGGCCCGCAAGTACTCTGAAGCCTCCAGAATAGCTAGTATGAGTCTGGGAACCCTACACACTCACCTGCGCCGCGTACGACAAAGACACCCACCCCTGTACACCTTGATACATCAACAGCGGCAGACCCGATTGGCGGTGCGTCACAATCGAGCATAAGAGTCAGCTAGCGAGCATAGCCGAATGTGGTTCCGACGAAAGGCCACAGGACTTACCGCCAACGATATGGGCTTTGGCCGTGGAGAAGCAGAGGTAAACGAGAGGATCTTCAGTGTGAAGACCGCAGAAATCAAATGACTATTCTGGGACACGCCTGGGGAGAAGCGGGTCTCACATAGCTTGCTGCCTACTCATCCAGCCAGTCCCCAGTCTTCTCAATCAGACCAGGCACGGTTTAGCTATCTCTGTATGAATCTTGGTCATTGTGACCATCTATTCTGTATGGAGTGATCCCCCACATCAGGAATGAAACAGAAACGGCCCGAGTATCCTATACTGGCAGCAGAGGCGTCATCCCTTCCCCTAGCTCCACCTCAAGGGCCGCAACAGTGTGCGCCTGCATGGTGTAGTAGCCGATGAGAATCGTGAGCTCCACCACCCCTTGGGCACCTACGAGGTCTTCAACTGCCTTGAAGGTGTAGTCCGTGACCTTCCTGTTCCTCAGCAATTCCTGAGCATACCGAATGAAGGCTGCGTCATTACGTGGAAGAACGTCCAATACTTTCTGGTCTCGAATCGCGAAGATGATCTCATCCGAGACACCAGCTCGGCGCGCCGACACTTCGTGAACCGTCCAGATAAACTGGCTGTTCCACTCACGGGCAGTGGCTAGGGTGACCAGCTCCCGCGTGTTAAGCGTGAGGACGGAGTCCTCCCTGAAAAAGTTGGTGAGGCTGAGGTAGCGAGCCGCCACCTCGGGACTATGTAATAGTGCCTGGAAAGGCCTGCCTACACCTCCCATAGGTCTTGCTGCGGCCTCGACCCTTGTACGCTGGTCTGGAAGAAGGTCATCCAATGTTAGATACGGCAATCTTGCCATTGCTCCCTCCTAAAGACGCTCCCTATAGTGAGGCCCATTATACATAATCGCTTCCGGACCGACGAACACGGACATTCCTTGACCCTGGCCCATCGTGATTCATATAATGACGCGAGCCTATCCGAACAGGAGCGGCCTGTTGACTTTCGATACCATCATCGTGGAGAGAAACGAGGGCGTGGCAATCATCACATTGAACCGCCCGGAGGTGCTCAACGCGCTGAATAGGCAGCTTCAAAGAGAGCTGGACACCGCCGTTGGCGAGATGGAGGCCGACCCGGACGTCAGAGTAGTCATACTTACCGGCAAAGGGGACCGCGCCTTTTCCGCAGGTGGGGACATCCACGAGCAGGTCCGCTTAGCCGAGGACCCCAATCCTCCTCCCCCCGATCCGCGGGCGCGTTTGCACTCATGGCACATCGCGGCCTGCAAGAAGCCAACCATAGGAGCCATCAATGGGCTTGCCTACGGTGGAGCCGCGGTGATTGCATCCACGCTCGACATACGGGTGGGATGCGAGAGGACAAAGTTCAGGTTCCTGGCGGCCTCCTACGGCAGGGTCAACTCGACATGGAGCCTACCACTACAGGTGGGATGGCCCATCGCTAAAGAGCTACTGTTTACAGCTCGAGTTGTCGAGGCGGAGGAGGCCTACCGGATCGGGCTTCTCAACCACCTCGTCCCTTCGGATCAGCTTATGCCCAAGGCAATGGAGATCGCCCAGAAGATCGCTGCCAATGACACCAGAATGGTCCAGGGAATCAAAGATCTGATAATTCAAGACGTTGGCGTGTCGTGGAAACAGATGTGCGAAAACGAGCTGAATGCGCAGGAAGACAAGCTGAAGCCGACGCCGGTGTTAGAGGGATTCAAAGAGTTTCTGGACAGGAAGGGCCGGAGGTATACTTGATGATTGCGTCGCCCAAGACAGCCCTGGAAGGAATACGCATGCTCGATCTCGGGCGGTACCAGGCGGGCCCGAGATGCGGTCTGATGTTCGCCCGGCTAGGAGCCGAGGTCATCAAGGTCGAATCGATCGAGGGCGACGAAAGCCGCCAGACTGGGCCCAAGGTGAGAGGCCAGAGTGCGTACTGGGTACAGTACAACAGCGGCAAAAAGAGCCTCGCGATCAACCTACGCACCGATGAGGGCAAAGAGGTGCTTAGAGATCTCGTTAAGGTCTCGGATGTGCTTCTGCAGAACTTTCGGCCGGGCACCATCGAGACCATGGGATTCGGCTACGACGTCCTCGAGAGGCTGAACCCTAGAATCATCCTAATAAACGTGTCGGCCTACGGCCAGTACGGACCTAACCGAGACCGAATCGGGTTCGACACTATTGGACAGGCGATGGGCGGCCTGATGTGGATGACGGGTTCTCCAGGCGACCCTCCAATTAAAACCTTCTTCCCGTTGATAGACAGGATCACTGCTCTACACGCCACCATAGGGGCCCTGGCCGCTCTGAGAGAGCGCGAGCTCTCGGGTAAGGGCCAGGCTATCGACGTGTGTCTGGCCGACACCGGCTTCACCGTCAACGAAATCCCCATCTCGGCTTACCTTGGCGACGGCGTGGTACCGCAGCGAGAGGGCAACGGCTCGGGCCTGAACAACGCCTACCAGACGTCGGACGGCTGGGTGTACATCGCTGGATTCAGCGACACTATGTGGAAGAGGGTCTGCGAGGCCCTGCAAAAACCTGAGTGGCTGGAGAACCCGAGATTCACTACCACCGCCGGCCGAAGGGAGCACGTGGAAGAGCTCGAGGCTGCTCTGGCGGAGTGGCTCGGCGCGAGAACCACGGCCGACGTGGTGGAATACCTCTCGAAATTCAGCATACCATGTGCTCCAGTTAACGAAGTGTCGCAAGCCGCCCACCAGTCTCAGTTACACGAGAGGGAGATCATGGTGGAGGTGCCGGACCCTGTTGCAGGGAACATCTATGTGGCTGGAAAGATGATCAAACTCAGTCGCACGCCAATGGTTGTGGGCTCAGCACCCATGGTCGGGGAGCACACCAGGGATGTTTTGAGGGACGTTTTGGGATACGCTGAGGAGAAGATCCAAGCCCTTCACCACAATAATATCATGCGCAGCGCGGAGGTTGCCCAGGTGTAGGGATAGAGCGGACGGCCCGCCGAGGGCGACCGAGAGGCGGTCCACTAGACAATCTATATGCCAGCATTAGGGAATTAGACGACCTAGATCTGGTTCCAGCAAGGATGTTGACCGGCCTCGGCCATGAGATGGTCAAGGTTCCAACCTCTCACCGTCTCCGCTATAATAGTAGCCATCCAAAAACCTTCCTCGGTCATATTAAGAGCAGGCTTATCAGCGATATATGAATACAAAAACAGACCCTATATGTTTTTAGGTGGATGGCATTCCATCCCTGTCAAGCGCGTCCCCCGAATTTAACCAAAGAAACGCTGCAGGGGCTTCATCCCTCCCCGATCTTGACCATTTAGTAGTAACAGATCTTTTCTACCGCTCTCCATCGCGCTCCGGCCTAGCTGGTTGAGCCAGTGAACACGGCATGCGGGTGTGCCACCGCTTGTTTTGAGCTGGGGGGTCTTTTTCTTCTTGCTCTTGCAGCCACAGTGTTCTTGCTAGGCGCGTGTGCCCAGCCTCGGCCCACACCCACACCTACTCCAACACCAGAGCCAAGGGCTACTCTCACGCCAGCTCCAACCGCCAAGCTTTCGCCAACGCCGACTCAAGCCCCTACGCGTTTGCCATTTTCGCGGCGTTGACCACCATCTGGAGCTTGGTGGTGGATATTTGGATCATGCGCAAGGCCTGGTAGACACATTCAGCCCACATGCCCGGGCACCCGAAGGACGAATCAGCGTCGAGATGGAGCTGGACGCGCTCCCGATTGATCCTGGTTGAGCTCGCGTGAACTAACCCTTACCAAACGACAAATTGGGCCTACGCGAATCAATGCCCCCCTTGACCTGTCCCTACACCCTCGCTAGGATGTGCCTAGCCTAGAAGTAGGGAGATAGTAATGGAAGCATATTGTTTTAAGTGCAGGGCCAAGCGAGAGATACGCAATCCAACGCAAGTTACACTGAAAAATGGCAGGCCAGCGACGCGAGGAACTTGCCCTACGTGTGGGACGAAAGTATTCCGGATAGGGAAGGCCTAGCGACTTCTCCGAACTCGGATCCCAGTCGCATAGGCTAGACGAAGTGCCTCAAGGTATTCCAGAAGGCAATCCCTGTGGCACAGTTCAATACCATGTGATCGCTGATAAGAAATTCCGACTAGCCTATTAGCCAGCAGATGAGTCTTCGAAGCAGTCCCCACTATGAATGGGCGTTGTCAAGGGCCTCCACGCGTTGAGGTTGGATAGGGAGAAAATCGCGGTGGGGCATCTTCTGGAGCCGCTCTATCTTCGCCCGCCCTGGCTGTTTGGTTCGACCGGGCAACTGGCGGGTTGTGAGGTCCGGCAACGTTATCGTTTACCGCGGTAGCGACCGGGCCATTTACCATCCAGGGCAATACCTCTCTCCCAACATTTATAAGCAGTTTGTCGGGTGGTGGGAGCGGGTATTAGACACCGAAGACCTGCGCCGGAGATGAGCAGTGGAAGGAGGTCTACATTGGGTAGTCTAGCTTCAATGCCAGAAAAGCCCACTGAGCGATGGGCTGACATAGAGAAGTTGCGCATCCGTTACCTGGACTGGGGTGGAGACGGTCCGCCAGTAGTGGCTCTCCACGGGCTGGCTTCCTCTGCCCACTGGTACGATCTGGTCGCTCCTCATCTCCGCAGCCAGTACCGGATCATCGCTCCGGACCAGCGAGGCCATGGCAAGACTACCCAGGCCCACAGCGGCTATGACTGGGAGACCCTCACATCGGATGTGGCTGGCTTGATGAACTGGCTGGGCCTGGAGCAGGTGGCAGTATTAGGCCATTCCTGGGGCGGCAGCGTGGCCACCAGCCTTGCAGCCCGCTTCCGGGAGCGGGTAAGCGCTCTTGTAATGATTGAGGGGGGATTCCTCGACGCACGGATTCGCCCCGGAGCCACCTGGGAAGCCTTCAAGGCCCGGCTTGCCCCCCGAGATGTCTCCGGCACCCGCCAGGAGTTCCTGGAACGGCTGCGTTCTCAACTGGCCGATTGCTGGAGCGACGAATTGGAGCGCATCGTTCAGACGATGGTGTACGAGGATGAGGAGGGGCAGATCCATGATATTCTCCAGCCCGATAGCCACGCACAGACAATTCGAACCATGTGGGATGAGCCCGCTTCAACCATTTTACCCCGAATCACTTGCCGGACCTTGATGGTCCCTGCCAGGCCGAGTCCCGCCCGCGTCGATTCCGAGTTTGCACGGATGCGGGAAGAGATGGTGAAGGCCGCTGCGAGTGCTCTCAAAGACTGTCTTGTCCACTGGATTCCCGACACTATCCACGACATCGGCTACCATAAGCCCCAGGAGTTAGCCCGGGTAATCCAGGAATTCCTGGGTGAGGGGTAGACTTAACTCTATAGAGACCAGGCGCTCGAAGTAATCCGCCTCCTAGCTTAAGTGATCCGCTTCAGCCGGCAGCAAAATTCGTGGAAAGATTCGTAGTAGTACAAGTCGTCGGTCATGTTGACTAAGGCAACGGCCTCTCGGCCCGGAAAACACCACCCCCTGGTACTGGGTCACCACCCTCATGGACTACGATATATAGAAATGGCCTCTCTGGATGGATCACAATAGACGTTGCCTCAGCGGAAGGCAGGCCAACCGATACCAGAGACCAGCTTAACCCGCCGTTCTTACTGATAAACACGCCTTCGCCAAAATCGCTCGTCGTGCTGGGCTAAACAGGATTCGGCTCCATGACCTCCGTCACACACATGCCAGCCTCGTGCTCCAGCAGGGCATCCACCCGAAGATAGTCTCCGAGCGCCTGGGCCACGCCAACATCCAGATGATGCTGGACACCTACAGCCACGTCCTGCCTGGCCTGCAAGAGGCAGCGGCGCCAAGGTTTGATGAGGGGCTGGCCCGTATCTCCATTGACCGCTAAGCTCCGATTGCCCAATAGCAAGAGGAATCTATGGTTAGCAAAATATTAGCAAAAAAACAGAGGCCCTCTGGAATGTCCCAGGGGGCCAATTTTATAGCTAATTCCTTGGCTGCCCGGCCAGGATTCGAACCTGGGTCAGGGGATTCAAAGTCCCCTGTGCTACCACTGCACCACCGGGCATCGTTACCCCTTCCATGATAGCACCGCCTTTGATCCTGTGCTACGCTACGCTCCGGCATGCTGGCCATTGCCCCTATGCCTTTAGAAACGCCAGGATAGTGGGTATAATGGGCCTGCTTCCTTTGAGAGTCTCAGAGGTTCAGCCCCTAAAAGGGTGTAAAGACTCGCACCTGACTTTCAACACACAAGGAGAGCTATGGACAAGATCGTGGAATATCTCAGCTCCTACGCCTCATCCCTCCAATACGAGGACCTTCCCCCCGAAGTGGTACACCAGTGTAAACGCATGATCGTCGATACCATGGGGTGTGCTATTGGAGGCTATCCCAGCCAGCCTGCCGCCATCGCCCGCGACCTGGCAAGTACCCTTACCAGCTCTCAGCCCGCCACTATCCTAGGTAGCGGCCAGAAAACTAGCATGGATATGGCCGCCTTCGCCAATGGGGTGATGATCCGATACTTAGACTACAACGACGGCTATACTGGTAAGGAGGTATCCCACCCCAGCGATACCCTCGCCGCTATCCTCTCGCCAGCCGAGGTAACTCATCAGAATGGCAAATCCCTCATCGCTGCCACCGTACTGTCATATGAGGTTTTCTGCCACCTGTGCGACGCAGTTTCAATGCACGACCAGGGCTTCGACCATGTGACCTTCGGAGTATTAGCTAGTGTCCTGGGAGCAGCCAAGGTTCTTGGACTCTCTCGTGAGCAGATGGCCCAGGCCATCAACCTGGCTGTGGTCGCTAACTCTGCTCTTTTCCAAACACGCATTGGCGAGGTCTCCATGTGGAAAGGGTGCGCCTTCGCCAACGCAAGCCGCAACGCAATCTTCGCAGCCCTTCTGGCCTCACGGGGAATCATCGGCCCATCCCCCATCTTCGAAGGCAAGGCTGGCTTCTTCAATGCGGTTGCTAGGGAACCTTTCGAATTGACTTCCTTCGGCGGCGACGGCAATCCGTTCAAGATCATGGAGTGCAGTATAAAACGGTATCCTCTGGGCCTGTACTCCCAAACGATAGTACAGGCTGCTGTGGAGACGCGTGGGAATCTGCCGGACGTAGAGAGTATCCAGGAGGTGAATATTCGAACCCTGGGCACGGCAGTCCGCATCATGGCTGGAGATCAAGAGAAGTGGCACCCAACCACCAGAGAGACGGCTGACCATAGTATACCCTACACCGTGGGCGTGGCTCTGATATACGGCACAGTGGAGGAGCACCACTTCGGGGAGGAGTTCCTCCACGACCCTAAGCTCCAAGAGCTGGTGCAGAAGATAAAGGTATCGACGTGGGAGGAGGCGGACCGCAGAGAGCCAGAGGCCATGCTATGCGACGTAGAAATCACTACCACCTCGGGCCAGAAATTCTCCTCCGAGGTGGCCCACCACCGAGGCCACTGGAAAAACCCGATGACAGACCAGGAGGTGGAAGCCAAGTTCCGCTCGTTAACCCGCGATCTACAGTCCCCCTCACAAATAGACGCCCTCCTTGGGAGGATATGGCACCTGGAGGAAATGGAAGATGTGGGCCAGCTGGTCCAGATGGTCAAGATTCAGGGCTAAACCCTGGCCTTTTTTCTCCGCCACGCCTGAAGGTCAGAGCAGAGGCCTAGCAGCTTACGTCGTGCATATTAGCGAATATCAGCCCTATCGCCCTCGCATCATTGACGTCCAGAGGATTTAGGGTCAATCAGAAGAGAGCCCTTTTAGCCAGCTGACAGGGCCTTGACAACCTCCTGAGAGGTGGTAACCGTCGCCTTTCTTGAGAAGACCTGTTCCATCAAAAAGGTGTGGACATCTTGGTCCGTGTCGGCGCAGCCGTCCTCCACCACCACCAACTGATAGTCAGCGTCGGAGGCCTCAAGCACCGTGGAGAGGATCACGCCGCTGGTGGAGTGGCCTAACAATACCAGGGTCTCGATACCCTGAGATTTAAGGATCTGGTCTAGTTCGGTGCCGTGCAAGGCGCTTACCCGGTGCTTCACCACTACTATATCACCTGGTTGAGGGGGTAATTCGGGAACGATGAGAGTCACGGCGTCCGCTGGCGGCTGCTGTCCGGTCTTTTTCATGGCACTGATATGTTTGAAGGTCTGATTGCGGTCTGATACCTCGGCGTATCCCTGTCGGAAATTGACCACGATGTAGATGACCTGTACCCCGGCCCGTCGAGCGGCCTCTGTCAGGGCGCGGGAGTTTTCGATGACATGGCGCTCCTTGACCAAGGGATTGGCCCCCATGCCATCGGCGTGAAAGTCGGCCAACAGCACCGCGGTCTTGGCCTTGTCTAAGACTAGCTCGGCCATAGTGCACCTCCGAGTACAATGAGATAAAAATGTTACCTTTTCTATATCTAATTTGTCGACCCCCAAGGAAACAGGGGGGAGGCCTGACGAAGCTCCTTGGGCCACACAACAACTTTGCGGCCCCTCTGCCACTGTACTACCAGAGGGGAGTGGCCTAGTTGGTGCCCTGACGACTCGTCCAGTCTAAATGGCCCGTAAAAAGTGGTTTGAGTAAGCTGGCTTGCTACCCGCCGCAGGGTGCGGTTGTCCAGGGTCCCGGCCTCTTCAACACAACGTTGGGCCACGAGGGCCGTTGCGTAGGCCTGGGCCATGGGATAATCGCTTCCCTCTATAGAGGCTTCCAGTCTCTGGGCCATCTCTTCTACTGAGGGACCATAATCAACGACATAGGGCACCCTGGGCTCCCATTGGCTCGGTCCCATAAAGCGCTCGGACCATGGACCCAACTCCTCTTCAAAACGTGCAATGCCCGCGGCAACCAGGCCTATCGCCACAGCTTCCACCCCTCCCTCCACAAGCGCCCCGGCAAGGCGCAGGTCATCTTCGATGCGTCCCACCCCAAGGACAACATGCACCTCGCTTAGCCGCACCTGGTCAACCAGGGATACTAGATCATCCCCACTTGGATCGTACCGAGCCTCAATAACCACCTGAAAGCCCCGCTGCCTGGCGTAGGTTGCCGCCCCTGAGGCCACAGCGGCAGGGAAGGAGCCTCTGCGCGAACTTATGATGCCTACCCTGGGCGTATCTAATAGCTCCTTGCCTATCAACTCTAACATCCCCTCCATATATCTACTGGCTGGGCTTAGAACACTTACCAACCAGGAAGAATCTGAGTGGCTGATAACATCAGAAGCCCCTCCGTGATTCCACATGAGTCGCTGGAGAGAGTGGGCCACAGATGCACACTCCAAAGCTAGAGCACTAGAGTAGGGCCCTAGAAGGAGGTCTACCTGATCGTCGATGATCAGCCTGCGGGTAGCATGAGCCGCGCTTTTAGACCTACTTTCGTCGTCGTAGTACGTTAGCTTCAAGGGTAGGCGTCGACCCACCTCTCGCACAAAAAGCCCACCATCCCGGTTGACGTCCTCCACCCACAGTGCTACACCCTTCAGGGCCTGGGCTCCCTGCTGACTAAAGGAACCACTGAGAGAAGCAGGCATCCCTATCCGCACACACTCAGAGGAACGCTGACCCTTGCTGGTGTTGGGCAAAGTCCCCTCCACCGCCAGTGCGATATATACAACCTAGTAAGGTAATACCCTCGTTGGGGGTGACCTCCGCAGTTTCCCTTCTTGAGGCATACGAAAGGCCCACATCTGCTGGTCATATTGAGAAGCCGGGATATGGAGAATAGGCTGAGGCAAGCTATTCGATGGGTTCCTGCTTCCAGCCGGTGTTCAACTCTAACAGGTTCCCAGCGGGATCCTCAAAGAATATCTGAGGAAACCTTCCCGTGCTTCTAGCGAAGGGGATATTCTCCTCTTTCAGGGCTTTTTTGATGTCATCGAGAGTCCCATCCACGGTGAAGGCCACATGGCGCCCCTCTCTTCCTTCCCGTTCATGAGGCTGGAGACTCATACGCGTACGCCCACCCTTGATACCCTCCCCTTTAGAGAGGTGCAGCTCGTTGCTGAGACATCCGAACCATATCGCTGGGCGGTTTGGGTTGGGCGTCTTAATCTCTGTCAAGCCCAGTATCCGGCCGTAGAAATCTCTGGCCTTCTCTAAATCGTCGACGACCAGCAACTGATGGTGGATTAGCCTCGCTTTCACTATCCGGCTTCCTCCTTGCAGTTAAGTAGTTATTGCAGGAACTCTTCCGGTTTTCTTTCCCTCAAGTTTAAGTCCACAAAGGTGTCTGATACCACCCAGTATTCAACTCTATAAAGTTCCCGGCGGGGTCCTCACAGAATACCTGGGGCAACTCTGTTACTCCTCTCCGATAGGGGATACCTTCAGCATCCAGAGCTTTTGTGATGTCATCTAAAGTCCCCTCCACGGTGAAGGCCACATGGCGTCCCTCTCTTCCTCGTTCCTGTCCATCGAGGCTCATATCCGTACGACCTCCCTTGATCCCCTTCCTCAAAGCCAGGTGCAGCTCGTTGCCGAGACATCCGAACCACAGGATGGGGACCTCTACGCCGGGCTTCTTTATCTCTGACAAGCCCAATATCCGGCCGTAGAAATCTCTGGCCTTCTCTAAATCGTCGATAGTAAGGTACATGTGGTGGATATGCTTTACCCTGAGCATGTCGTGTTTCCACTCCTATGCGCGCATTTTCTCTCTTTAAAACCTCTATCCTCACTGGATAACCACTCGTTACCAGCTATCTCAGGGTTTCTCTGCCCTGTTGAGGGCTCTACCCACTGTTGGTCCCAGCTGACACCCTCCTGTTAGATAAGCGCTCATAGGGGAAAGTGATGCAAAGATCCCTCCTGACAAGCGCGTTACCAAGAACCGAATGTACTTTATGGTAGGCAATTTGGCCCCAATATTAGGGCCTTTTGGCCTTAATATTATTCTTCCACCTTGGGACGGAACATACCGAAGGAGCTGGTATAGCCATGAAGGTAGGTAGTGCCCCCCACCTGGCCTATCTCTCCGTTGCAAAAAAAGCCACCCAAGGGGATGGGCCCAGTCATCTTACGGAACATATCGGTATCATGGTCTGGGCGGCCGTAGAGGTACTGACCCCGTCCCAAGCACGAGAAGAGGAGAGCCCCCTGAGGGTTAGCACCCTTGTTGTTCTCTGGATAACGAGAGAGCATGGCCTCCAGGTCCTCCGCCGAGGTCTCCGCATCCCGCAGGTGGAACTGTACTATCTGACCTTCCCGCATCACTTCTCCGATGGCCAGCACACCGCTGCGGGGGTCCAAGCCAATGAGGTTGCGGATTAGGAAATCACCCTGGCGAGGCTCCTCCACAAACTCGCTCATCAGCACACCTAGAAAAAGGGACCTGCGGGCCAGCTCTTGATCTCGTTCGTTCAACGAAAGGAAAAGCTCCCGCAGCACCTCCAGGGTGGGCCGATTATCCAGCTCCAGCAACAGGTTCTGCTGGGCCCGCGTGACATGCATAGGCTTGCCAACGGGCCGGCATCCCTGGGCTACTATTGTATCCACTATGATATTGCCACACACGGCCAACCCGATAGCGCCGGAGTGGTGAATCTGATCTCCCAGATAGAGGACGTTACCACCCCCCTGGGCATCACCGCTGGCTAGGCCCCCTACCTTAACGCTTTTACTAAATGCATAGTCTAATCCCGCCGCCAGCTCTTGGGCAGGAAAGGTAAGTGGATCCGTCAACAGCAGAAAAGAGGGCTCCTTGTTCGCTGTTACGTGGGTAACATTCTCCCACGCCTGAGGACCTGCATCGGCGTCAGGAAGATCGTCCGGGTCTACGTGGAAGGGGAAAAGCTCAACATCGGGAAGCCAAGCTGCGGTTAGAGAGAAGCCAGGGCGCATCTCTACCTCACGTCCCCCACCAATTACTCCCCCAGCCGAGCACCCGAACAGCACTTTGGCCCCCAGACCCTCCTGCACCAGACCAGGCACCCTTCCATACTCCGGAGCATACTGCCTGGAGACAAAGACCACAGCAAGGTCGGGAATTTCATCGCCCAACTCGCTACGGACTTGAGTGAGACACTCACTAACGGCTGCATCAAGGCTCTCGTTGTCAGAGACGGCTGAAGCCCACTTCATCTTTCCACCCCCGATCAGTAGCTTTAAATGAGGCATTCATTATATCAGAAAGCGTGTGCACGGTGCGTCACCTCAGACCTGTTCTAGCCTCCGCGCCTATTCAAGACCCTAATAATGACCATTAGACTGGGGTCTAGTATTTCTATCCCCTATGGGGCAAAATAAACGCACATTCCTTCACTAATCTTCCGCACAAAAGCCACTGCATAGCAAGGACCTAAGTTCGCAACGTTAAGGAGAAGCAGCGTGGCCAACCGACTGATTAACGAGACAAGCCCTTACCTACGTCAGCATGCCCACAATCCGGTGGACTGGTACTCCTGGGGGGAGGAAGCGCTGGAGAGAGCGCGTCGTGAGGACAAGCCCATCTTCCTCAGCATCGGGTACTCGGCATGCCACTGGTGTCATGTGATGGAGCGAGAGTCCTTTGAGAACGAAAAAATCGCCAAGTTGATGAACGATTACTTTATCAATATCAAGGTAGATCGTGAAGAGCGCCCCGACCTTGACAGCATTTACATGGAGGCGATCCAGGCCATGACTGGCCACGGAGGCTGGCCCATGTCCGTTTTCCTAACATCCGAGGGCAAGCCCTTCTACGGTGGCACCTATTACCCACCCGAGGACCGCCACGGAATGCCCGGCTTCCCCAAGCTACTTTTGGCGGTGGCCCAGGGCTACCGCACCCAGCGAGAGCAGATAACAAGCTCAGCGGGGAAGCTCCTAAACCACCTAAACCAAACCACGAAGACTCCGCCAAACCTAGACCCTCTAACCAACGACATCCTCCACCAGGCCTATCAAAGTTTGGCCTCTTCCTTTGACTACCAAAACGGCGGCGTTGGCTCTGCCCCCAAGTTCCCACAGCCCATGACCTACGAATTCCTGCTTCACTATCACCATCGTATAAAAGACCAACGCGCTCTTTCCCTGGTGGAGATGACCCTAGAGAGCATGGCCCGCGGCGGAATATACGACCAGATCGGTGGAGGCTTCCATCGCTACTCCACCGACGCCTACTGGCTGGTGCCCCACTTTGAGAAGATGCTTTACGACAACGCCCTCCTTTGCCGCCTGTATCTTCATGCCTATCAGGTCACCGGGCGGCCCCTCTTCCGCCGCATTGCCCAGGAGACTTTAGACTACGTCCTAAGAGAGATGACCGACCAGGACGGAGGCTTTTACTCCACCCAGGATGCCGACAGCGAGGGTGTGGAGGGCAAATTCTTCATATGGACGCCCGCCGAGATCCAGGAGATCCTGGGCCCTGAAGATGGCTCTATTTTCTCTAGTTACTACGGGGTGACCGAGCAAGGGAACTTTGAAGGTAAGAACATCCTCCATGTGCCTCAAGAGCCAGAGACGTTGGCTTCGGAATTGGAGGTTTCTGTAGAGCAGTTGGAGTCCGTTGTTCAGCGAGGAAAAGGCCCGCTGTTGGAAGCTCGAGAGAGGCGGGTACACCCGGAACGTGACGAGAAGGTCCTAACCGCCTGGAACGGCCTGATGCTGACTAGCCTGGCCGAGGCGTCCTGCATCCTTGATCGCCAGGACTACTTGGATGCAGCCGTCAAAAACGCCTCCTTCCTCCTAAGCACACTCCGACAAAAGGGCCGGGTGCTACGCACCTACAAGGATGCGCAGTCCAAGTTAAAGGGCTACCTGGAAGATTATGCCTTCCTGGCACAGGGTTTATTGGCTCTGTATGAGGCCACCTTCAACACCCAATGGTTAGAAGAGGCCCATTCCCTCACGCGAAGCATGATAGAGCTGTTCTGGGACGAGGACCAGGGCCTCTTTTACGATACCGGAAGCGATCACGAGGCCCTGGTGGTTAGACCCAGAGACATTTTCGACAACGCCACACCCTGTGGTAACTCCATTGCCACCCAGGTATTGCTTTCCATGGCCATCCTAACGGGGGAGGCCGACTACACCCGACGTGCCGCTGCATGCCTCCGCTCTATCCAGGGGATGCTGGCCCAGGCCCCCACCGGCATGGGTAACTGGTTAAGTGCTCTGTCTTTTTATCTTACTCCCACTAAAGAGGTGGCCATCATCGGACCCCTTACCCATCCCGCCACTCACCGCCTAAAAGCAATAGTCTACAGCCGCTACCTGCCCGACAAGGTGCTAGCGGGTGGAGAGCCACCCCACAACAACGCCGACTCCATTCCCCTCCTCCAGGACAAAGGGATGCTGGACGGCCAGCCCACAGCCTATGTCTGCCAGAACTACACCTGTGAAACTCCAGTTACCGATGCTGACGCCCTGGCCCGACAGCTGGAAAGTTAGACGTAAGGTGCCACGCATACCCAACATCACCAGGGAACAGCTCAAGGACGAGGACCAGCACATCTTCGATGAGATTGCTGAAAGTCGTGGCCGCATAGGTGGCCCCTTTGCCATACTTCTACACAGCCCTCGTCTTGCAAGTTGTGTCGCCGCCACTGGCGCTTATCTTCGCTTCCAGTCGGTTCTCTCCCCTGCCCTCCGCGAGGTTGCTATCTTGGCCACGGCCCGGGAGATCACCTCTCAGTACGAATTCACCTCCCACGTGCGCTGGGCACGTCAGTTCAACGTCCCCGAGAGCACCATTGACGCCATCCGCACAGGACAAGCCCCCGAGGGACTGAGGTCTGAGGAGGCCGCGGTAGTGCGTTACGTTCAGGAGCTTCTCAGGGACCGTAAGGTCAGCGATGTCACATTTGACGATATAAAGGAGCGTTTCGGCATTCAGGGAGTGGTAGACTTCACGGGCATAATCGGTCACTATCTGATGGCAGCCCAGGTGCTGGCTGCCTTCGAGGTAGAGCTGCCTCCGGGCAGCAAACCCGAGCTTCCAATATGAAGAGCCGCGCTGTAGCCGGTGTTCGCATCCATCCAGTGGCGTAACTCCTCTCTTTGTGATAAAGTATCCATCGGCCTGTGGCCTTCATCAGCAACAAATCCTCTGGAAAGAAAGGAGCCCCGATACGATGTTTGGCAAAGAGGACATAGAGAAACTATTCGACCAACTGAAAAAGGAGAATGCAACCTCCTCCGATTGGGAAGAGCTTATCCGAGAGGCTCACCTCGGTATTGCCCGCTCCGATGCAGGAGTAGACCTAGGGGATATAGACAAGAGAGTGATCGCACTCATCGAACAACACAAACCTGGCACCTAACCCACAAAAGTGTTCTGATGGGAATTACAGGTGGCGCACAGCGACATCAAGCTATGGGTGATGACTAAGGAACATTCTTTAACTGATTGAGTCGCCGCCACAATAGCTCCCACAGCCACCGGCGCTCCATCTCTTCCAATCTCCTGCCCAGCAAGGTGCGCAGAGTAACGACCCCCTTCCCTGCCAAGTAGCCCCAGCTACCCGATTCGCCAGTCAGCCATCTATTTACTGCCTCAGGATGATCCTCGATGGTGGCGGTGACTGCCTCCTTCGTGAAACGAAGAAGCTCTTCAAACTGAGATAACACTAATTTCACCGAATTCTCTTGGTCAACTTTTCCGCCGATCCGCCATAATTAGTCTAAAGGAGTGCCAACACCTGACGCAAACATCAACTTTACTTTAGTTGATAGAGAGGAACGGCGAAAGGTGTGGTCACTGTTGCTGACGTTGCCAGGATGGACGGCACAAACCAGGGGATTACAGCCTTTCATTCAACCTCAGACCGTACCACAGAAGTATCTAAACTGGGCCCTTCTAAACCTCCTAGGACAGCTACAAACTGCGCTCCTTCATCCCTGGATAATAATAGGCCAAACAAGATTCAGAGTAGAAAGAGTACAGCAGGACCAGCGGCGTAGAATATCCCAGGTGTATGAGAGGATGAACGGGGAACTACAGTCCAAGGCACAAGCCATCGTTGACAACATCAGCCAGGTCGTGGTGGCCGATCCAGAGGTCATCAAGATGGCCGTGCTCGGACTGCTATGCCAAGGCCATGTCCTGCTGGACGATCTCCCCGGCGTGGGCAAGACGCTTCTGGCCAAATCGTTAGCGCAATCACTCCAGGCCGGTTTCAAACGCATTCAGTTTACGCCAGATCTTATGCCCACCGACATCACCGGCTCCTCTATATATAGCCTTGCCAGCAGTGACTTCCAATTTGTTGCGGGCCCCGTGTTCGCCAACATCGTGTTAGCCGATGAGATAAACCGCTCTAGTCCTCGTACCCAATCTGCGCTGCTAGAGGCGATGGGCGAAGGGCAGGTCACCTTTGACGGAGTATCTCACCCTTTACCCAAGCCCTTCTTCGTCATCGCCACCAGAAACCTGGCTGAAATGCATGGAACCTTTCCCCTGCCACAAGCCCAACTGGACCGGTTCCTTCTCTCCTTTAGAATTGGCTATCCCAGTCACGAAGGAGAGGTAGAGATATTAGAACGCCATACCCACGGGCAACCCAGCCTGAGCCCAGTCCTTTCTGCAGACGATGTTATGGAGATGCAAGCCCAAGTATGATTCCTTCGTAGAAAGGCCTGTTAGAGATGGACCCTGGAGTGCGAGGGTGTCTGGCAGGGAGGCGCCACGGGCTGTCGGCTGCTGACCTCACCGCCCTTGGGGCTGCGCTCAGGACAAGCAGTATCCCGTGCAGTACCCCTTCCGTGGCTCAGGGCGCCCGATGGAAGTTATGGAGCGGGGCCCTCACGCGGCTGCGACCGCAGGTACCGTCCCGGCCTCCGGCTGAGCCGTGTTTTCCATCTCCACCAGGCGTGCATGGACCATCCGCTTGAAGTTGCACGCCAACGCCTTGAGGTAGACGGCAAGCCGCACCCGACGGCCCCCTCGCACCCGCAAGCGCCCAAGCCCGTGGGCGCGCTTCAGCTCGGAGTTTGTCCCCTCTATCCCGGCCCTTATGGCATACCGCTTGCGCCACTCCTCGGTGGCCTCGGCCCGCCGCCGCCCCTCGATGTTCACCTTCACCAGGTCCGCCTTGAGGACGTAGGCCCCCGCACGCCGGTCCAGCTTCACCGGGCAACGGAACCGCAAGGGGCAGGGCTCGCATGTTGCCCTGGCAAAGTGGACCTCTACCCGCTCCGGCGCATCCTCCAGCTCGTACTCCTCGACGGACCGGTGCCCGGCGGGGCACACCGTGGCCTGCTCCCCGGTGACGTCGATCTGGAAGTCCGCCCCAGTGAGCGGCGGCGGTCCGTCTCCCTCTCCTTCGTGGGAGTTCCCCGGCGCCGACCCCGCCACCGGGCTCACCAGTTCCGTCCCCCGGCGCGAGGCCTCGAAGGCGTTGCGGCCCGACCCATACGCCGTGTCCGCGAAGAGCTCGTCCGGTCGGACCTTCCGCTCCGCAAGCCCGTCAACCAGCGGCACAGTCACGTCGGTGTCGCTCCCGCTGGATGGGGTCACCTCTACATGAGTGATCAACTGGGTGGCGTTCTCCGCATGGCAGGTCTCCGCCACCTGTACCTCGTACCCCTTGCCTTTGTGCCCGCTGTAGGTGGCCTCCGGGTCGTGGGGCGATTGCAGGGAATCGGACCGCACCTCCTTCGGGTCCCTGAGGGTGATGGGCACCGCCCCTTCCCCTGCGTCGTCATCGCCCTCTCCGGGGCGCCCGTCCCTCTTGTTGCCCACCACACACTGCTCCCGCAGCAGCCTCTCCAGCAGCCGGTACTCCTCCAGTTGGGCGGCAGCCGTGCCACGGAAGCCGTCCACCAGCCGGTAGAGGTCCCGGGCACACACGCCAAGCCTTCGGCGACCCTCCCCCGAGCGGGCGTCCTCGTAGTCGGTCGCTTCTGCTTCTTCCTTCAAGTAGCGCCTCACAAGGCCCTCTGGGACCACACGGCGAAGCTCTGGGTGCTCTTGGCTCACGGCCCAAAGGAACAACCGCATCGTCTCACAGAACAGGCCGAGGCGGGTGAGGGTGGCGATGTTGCTCATGATGTGGGTGGAGTCCAGCCGCTGCTTTCCGGTGCGTATACCCAGCGCCTGGATGATCCGCTCCGTGGTCTCCTGGAAAGCCAGCCGGCCACCGTCGTGCTGCATCAGGCGAACTCGGAAGTTGTGTAGCGTCTTCTGGGGGAGGTGGGTCTCCTCCATATCCAGCCGCAGGGCGTGGTGCCAGAGCAGATTGAACTCCAGCTGTTCTAGGGCTTCATCATCGGTGAGGTTGAACATCTCTTTGAGAAGGTGGACCCCGAGGACGGTCTGCACCGCTCGGTTGGGACGGCCGTTGTCCGCGCAGTACATCGGAGCAAAGCGCTCCTCGTCAATCAGGGGGAGCGCCTCGTTCCGGAAAACCTCGGCCCAACTCCGCTCCAAGCGCCTGGCCTTCTTCGGCGGAACCAGGAACTCGGACTGCCACAGGCTCACCTGTGGGTCTCGCTCTCGGAACATGCTCACCTCCCCCGCCCAGGTGCAGCACCTCGCCGCTTCCCCACATTATCCCTGCCTTGCCCCAGCTTGGCGAGGGGTTTTTACGAACGAATCAAGCTTGCCTAGTAGACGTATCCCGCCCGGTGAAGGAGTACATTGCCAGTATCGTGGCTGAGAGTCGAAGCAGTGCCGAAATAGCCATTGGCATTAGTCCTCGGGGAGCGGTCCTGCTGCAAAGAGCAGCCCAAGGGAGGGCTGCATTAGAGGGCAGGAGCTTCGTTACTTCCGACGACATAAAGGCTGTGGCTTCCGCTGTATTTCAGCACCGTGTCTTGCCCCGATCCTCCCAACCCGAGGCCGCCGCTCAATGCATTGATACCATTCTGCGCACCGTTCCCGTCCCCCTCTAGGAGACCCAGCCTATGACCAAGGCAGGCATAGGATTTATTGTAAGTGGTGTGGCAGTCTATCTCCTAGGAAGTCAGACCCAGATCGGTTGGCTCTATCTCTTCGATGCCATGATCTGGAGCATAATAATCATTTCCGCTTTTTTGCCCTGGTGGAGCCTCAAGTCCCTGCGGATAGAGCGCCAAGTGTTGCTGCCTCCCTCCGCCAACGGCCACTATGATCTAGCTACTCCCAGGGAGGATGGGACAATCGAGGTGAGGCTAAAGGTGAGGAACCATGGACACCTGGCCAGGTATTTCGTAAAGGTGATGGAGAATTGTCCCCTAGATGAGCCCTCCAATCGTTCCAGAGCCTTTTTTCTACCTAATGTTAAGGCAGGCTCAGAGATAGTCGTTTCCTATACTGCAAGCTGTTACCGACGGGGCCGTTATACCTCTGCCAAGGCTGTCCTAGAATCAGCAGTGCTCCTGGGGCTTTTCGTGCATCGGCATAGTTACGATATTCCTCTTAATGTGACTGTCTATCCTACATACTATGAGATGGAAGCAATGCCTACATCCGGTGAAACCTGGGCAGACCAGGGACAGAGGGTAAAGTCCTCCGCCACCTTTGAGTTCTACGGCTCTCGGGAATACCACCCTGGCGACCCCCTTCGCCACATTCACTGGCGTAATACTGCCCGGCTGGGACAGTTCGTGGTAAAGCAGTTCGAGGAGACCACCCAAGGCTCCATGGCCGTGGCCTTCGAAACCAAAGAGGATTGGGGCGAGGAGAAAGATACTACGTTAGAGTACAGCATCAAGATAGCTGCCAGCCTGGCGAAGCATTGTAATGATTCTGGCCGCAGCATCAGTATCACGGCTGGGCCAACCCCTTTGCTCAGAGCGAATTGGCTAGAAGCCATGGACTATCTAGCGGAGCTGAAGGTGGGGGGAACTGCTGGGCTGGATAAGCTAACAGCGGCAACAGAACCGACCGAGGCCCTTGTGGCTATTGTACCTGCCTCTGAGACCCATCTCATACCCTGTCTATCGCTACTGGCAGAGAGGGAAGAGCGCCTTGTGGTAGTGCTGCTAGAGGACTTCGCCAACGATGAGGTGCCTCATGAGTTCATCTCGCGCTTAGGTGGGATCAACCTGGATATAGTCCGTTGTTCTCGAGGTCATCTGAAGGGAGCCATAGACACCCTGGGACATTCTATGATCTCCCCAAACTGGCTGGCAACGTTACCGAGGTGAACATTGGCAATCATCAAGTACGCTGTTAGTTACAGGCTACTGGCCTTTTTGGCTATTAGCTGCTCTATAGCCATGGTAGCCAGGGTTAGTGGGGACCCGCTGCTGTTGGGAGTCGGTGTCGCAGGGCTCGCCACTGGGAACATCTACATCTGGCGCACGGACTATACCGTTTCCCGGCTTCGTACAGGGGTTTTGCTGCTCCTACTAATCATCCTCCTCTTCTATTTAGGACGAGATATGCTTTTCACATGGACCAACGATCCCCTGTTATTGGCGCGTTACCTCGTCTTTGGACTAATAGTCAGCAGCTTTGACCTGAGGACACGACGGAATGTCCTGGGAACCCTGATTCTTTCGGGCATGCTCTTCGTGCTACTCAGCCAAATGGCCTTCGATCTATGGTTCCCAGTGCTTATGGGTATGTTTGTACTCCTGGCACTGGCAGCGGCTATGGTAGGCAATATCCAGGAGGATGCCGGGCAGACAGTAGTGGTAGGTGAAGGTAGCCGGCCGTCTGCGGGCATCGTTGGGATAGGCTTTGCCTTCGGCTTCATACTGCTTGCTGGGGCAATCTTCCTACTTATGCCCAGGTTTGGGTTCGGGAGCTTTGCCCAGGCAAGCTGGCTTCCCAGTCGGATTGATCTCACCGCTGGAGGACCCACCCAACTCCCAAGCCTTCCCAGCGCCTCCGTGTCACCAGGGTTCCTGGTCACTCAGCAAACAGGAGGAGCCGGGGCGGGCAGGTACGTTTCCCTGGGCTATGTAGGCTCGGCGGCAGATGCCCCAGTGATGCATGTGCGAAGCCAGTTAGTAACCTATTGGAGGGGATCTACCTTAGACGAATACGATGGTGTGGGGTGGCTGCCATCGGTATCCACGCTGGCGCTGGTGGACGAGGGCCGGGGTGAGTTTGTTTTCCCCGACTCTGATCTTCGCCAGCGAGGCCGTAAAAGGTACTCTCAGACATACTATCTCCT
Organism: Dehalococcoidia bacterium; assembly: GCA_965248115.1. GTDB lineage: Bacteria > Chloroflexota > Dehalococcoidia > Lucifugimonadales > CBDFII01 > CBDFII01. The sequence goes on along the minus strand of CBDFII010000003.1, from coordinate 22,633 downwards.
AGTCGATCAACCCAATGCCGTGTTCACCGGTTACAATCCAGGAAGGCTTTATCTACCCCAAGTGGGCCAAAGCTCCTTGGGCCGGGGCAGCGTATACAGGGCCGTCTCCACCTTACCTCGTCTCAACCCGGCGATACTAAGAAGCGACAGGGTTGACTCCACCGACCTGGAAAATCTGGTTCTGCCACCCATCAGCGATAGGGTTGCTGCTTTAGCCGATTCCATTGTCCAAGAGGCCTCCACAGACTACGACAAAGCCGCCCGGCTGGAGCAATTCCTTCTGAGCAACTACGGCTATGACCTGGGGGTGGAACCCTTGGCCCCAGGGCGTGACGCAGTAGACACATTCCTTTTCGAAGGGCAAAGCGGTTATTGCGCTCAGTTTGCTACTACTATGGCGGTTATGGCCCGGCATGTGGGCCTACCAGCCCGAGTGGCCGTTGGTTATCTGCCCGGTCTGTATAACCCAATGACAGGTGCCTATACAGTGCGAGCGGGAGACGCCCATGCCTGGGTAGAGATCCACTTTCGCTACAGCGGCTGGGCGGTCTTCGACCCCACTCCCAGAACCGACATCAACCTGACCCCAGGAGCAGACCAGGGCTGGGTTTCCTTCGGCCTACTGGATGTTTTCGGCGGCAACTTCACCGGTGCCTTTTCAAACATATCTGGGGACTGGTTCACAGGGCAGCTTTCCATCCCCAGCTGGTGGCTAGCCTTCCTTGGAGCCATAGTTATTGGCAGTGTCCTGGCTATTCTGATTATGTTAAGACGGAAGACTCGCTCAGCTCAAGAAACAAAGGGTTACACTTTCCTAGCAGGTGAGCTCAGGCGTGATGTACTGGATATCTACCGGAAGATGGTTGCTCTACTTGTCAGGAAGGGCCTCCCTCCCAGACAGTCGGCCCAAACGCCCCAGGAGTACGTCAAGCTAGTAGCACCTTACGTTACTGAAGGGATGGACATCGTACGATGGTTGACCAAGGCCGCCAACGTGGCCGCGTATGATTCCAGGCCTTTGAGTCCATCCATGGCCCAGGAAGCAAGGAACAAGTTCGCTGTCCTGCCACAAACTGTCACCATCACCGCTACCTAACTAAACTCAGGAATCTATTCCCGATTCCCCACAATCCACACTCTCATCACAGTTCGTAGCTCACTTACTTCACCTCCTGAGAATAGGTTATCTTCCACTCACTATTTACCTGGCGAAACATCATGTGAATACGACGAGTGCCCAGAGGCTCTCTCATCCTCATGAACATCTCTGCTTCACCCGGACCGATCAGACGGGGTGGACTCTCTTCACTTGGGCCCAGCTTGACCCTGAACAGCTTTAGCCGCCCTATGTCGCTCCGGATTTTTTGTTCACGTTCCATCCTATAGCTCTCTTCAAGGTAGGAGAGAACCTTGTCCACGTCATAGGCGTTGAACGCCTTCCAGTAGGCGAATGCGAGTTGGCGCAGCTCCTCTAACTCGCCGTCACTGGCCACAGGTGTCTCGTAAAAAGGGCCACTCAGAGTGGGCGTGTGGGTCTTTTTAAGAAATGGCTCGAGGCGCCAAGAGTCTCTTGGATAAGAGTAGGGCTAGGAGTAGCAAGTGGGGTGAATGTAGGGGTTGGAGAGGGCTTAGCTTTCAAGTTGGGTGCAGCCAGCCTCCGTTAAGGCTAGAACAGCCACTAGACCAAGAAAAAGCCACTGCTTCAGATCATTCCCGCCATTTGATCGTAAAAGGAAAGGCAGCCACAAGTGTGACTGCCTTTCGCAAATCGACGTCAGAGAGAGCCTTAAAAACGGGGGCCACCTCTTCTAGCACCACCACCACCACCACCACCGCCACCGTCCCCTCGAGGACGAGCCTCGTTTACAGTGAGAGTACGGCCTTTGAGCTCTTTCCCGTTCATTTCAGCAATGGCAGTCTGGGCCTCTGAGTCGTCCAACATTTCGACAAAACCAAATCCTCTCGAACGACCCGAGTAACGATCTGTGATAACCCTGGCAGAGGCAACTTGTCCGTAGTCAGTAAAGGCGGTCAATAGATCCTCATCGGTGAACTCATAGGAGAGATTACCCACGTAGATATTCATGCGGCGCTCCTTTGGCGCTCAAATTCTCCTCATCCTCGGCAAGCACCGCACGTGTCCCCGGCAAAAAGCTTGATATTGGGGAAGCAGAACGCACTTGTCAACGACCCTTGGAGTTGGGGGCTATTGTACCACAAGACATCAAGCTGCGTATACATAATAGATGGGATATTCAAGATCTTGCGATACAAGAAAAACTCCCCAGCCGTCAAAGCTATTCGGCTTTTTGAATCCAGTTTTGAATCCAGTAAAGAAGGTGCTAAACTTAATTTATAATGCGCCTGGAGGTTGATAGGTTAAGAATGAGATACGCAGGTATTATATCTTTACTGATACTCTTTGTACTGGTTGGATGTCGCTCCTCTATATCTGGCACCCCCCAGCCGCCGACTGCTGAGCTGATACAACCAACCGAATCTACTCCTACGCTGACTCCCTCAGATATTCAGACTTCGACACCCACAGCTGCTCCAACTCCAGAGTCCTCAGATGGTCCGCCGGAGCTGGTAGGCATCACAGGATGGATAAACGCCGAGCCCTTCACTTTGGCGAGTCTCCGCGGCAAGGTAGTTCTCATAGACTTCTGGACCTACACCTGTGTGAATTGCATCCGCACCTTTCCCTTCTTGAGGGAATGGCACGACAAGTATGCCGACCAGGGCCTGGTCATAGTGGGGGTACACTCCCCAGAGTTTGAGTTCGAGAAGAAACGAGAGAACGTGGAGGCTGCAGTCGCTAAGCATGGGATGAGGTGGCCCATAGTACAGGACAACGACTTCGAGACTTGGCGCAACTACAACAACCTTTATTGGCCCGCCAAGTACCTAATCGATAAGAATGGAATCATACAGTACACCCACTTTGGTGAAGGGGCCTACATGGAGACAGAGCAGAAGATTCGAGAGCTGCTGGCGGAAATCGATGCGCCTGTGTCTGAAATCCCTCTCGGCTCTGACGACGGGCCCGTTCCTGATCCCCAGAGCAGGTCCTCCAGAGAAACGGGACAAACTCGAGAGCTGTACGCCGGTTACCTTCGCAATAACAATGTCATAATTCCCTACATTGGCAACAACGAGTACTACACTACACCACCGGACATCACGGCCCTGTACCAGGACCCAGAAGAGCATCGAAATCACTCTCTCTATCTTCACGGCCTGTGGACCAAAGGGCCTGAGAGCGTGACCCATGCTCGAGATACGGAAGCACTGGAGGACTATGTGGCCCTCAAGTTCTTCGGAACCAGCGTAAATGTAGTAATTAACCATGAGGAAGACACTCCTTTCAACGTAGTAGTAACTCTGGATGGAGAACCTATCCCCACAACCCACCGTGGCGACGATATTCAGCAGGACAAGGCTGGAAATACCTTCTTCCTGGTTGACGAGCCCCGCTTGTATCGCGTGGTAGAACAGCCGGAATACAGTGGCCACGAGCTACGGCTCGCCTCCAACTCAGACCAATTCAGTGTCTTCGCCTTTACCTTTGGCTCCTACGCCCAGGGACCGTAGTAACCGGTGACCTTCTCTCCCGGAGGTCTTCAAAGGCAAGTGCTCAAGAAACAACATAAACCAGCCAGGTAGCAATACTTTCCATGAAATATCGACCTAGACTCCACCTAATTACCTTATCCACAGCCCTTGTAATTGGACTAGCGGTGGCGCTCCTCCTGTGGCAACCCTGGGACAGAGGAGAGAGCTTGGCAACCCTCGATGTCTCAAAGGTAGTCAGCAATACGGAAGCACAGGCCACAGAATTGATAGGAATTCTTGCCACCACCGACCTAAGCGTAGGTTCCAACCGGGTATCTTTCCTGCTGCTGAGCCCTGATGCCCTCATTACCGTCCCCGAGGTCTCGATAACATCCCTCTACTTCACAAACGACGGGGCCTCTCCGATAGTCAAAGAAAAAGCCATCGCCCCCTTCTATCTGTGGCCCTATGGCACCAGAGGAAATTATGTGACCCAGCTCACCTTTGACAAGCCCGGCTCCTGGGAGTTAGATGTCAGGGTTAAGGATAAAGAGGGATTTTTGGCTAGCGCCCGCATTCCTCTGGAAGTCAAGGAGTTTAGCATCACCCCAGCCATCGGCTCTACAGCACCATCGTCGTCAAACAAGACCCTTAAAGATGTTACCAGCCTGAAGGAACTTACAAGTTGGTCCTCGCTAGACCGGGAGCTTTACCAGAAAACCATCGCCGAGGCGTCAGTCAGTGGCAATCCCACTCTGGTGGTGTTCTCCAGCCCTGCTTTCTGCACCAGCCCAACCTGTGGTCCCCAGGTGGAAACAGTACAGGAGCTCAAAGAGTCTTACAAAACTCGGGCTAACTTTATCCATGTGGAAGTCTATGACAACCCCGACCAGATTCAGGGGGATATAGGCAGAGCGCGCTACTCGCCCGTGGTGGAAGCGTGGAAATTAAACCACATCGAGGGATACCTCAACGAGTCGTGGGTATTTATTCTTGACAAAAAGGGGCTAATCTCCTCTAAGTACGAGGGCTTTGCCTCCGCCGAGGAGCTGGAAGTGGGCCTGCTGCAAGTTTTGGAATCTTAGATCGTCCTAGAGAGTAATCGAAGGCATAGCTCAAAGCTGCCAGTGCAGTGCTACTCACTCTCCTCCTATGTATACGATTCTGACAAGTGAGCTGAACAGACTCGTCAAATTGACCCACTACCTATAAGTCTCTTTGGTTGACTGCGAAAATGAAGAGTTGATATAATAGGCCATCCTTTAGCAGAGGCTCCCAACACAGCGAGCTGAAAGGAGTCCAGTATATGGCGGATAGCGACATAGGACTGATGGCCCATTTGTTCCGCCGCGCAGGGTTTAGCGCCACCCGAGAGGAGCTGGAGGCCTGCATTGCCAAGGGGTATGAGGCCACCGTAGAAGAGCTGCTCCACCCCGAGAGCCAGGCCCCTTGGGAGGATGACATACTACAACGCTATGTTGTTTCCTGGCGGGATACTCTCACCCTAGAGTCTGCCCAGGCAAAGTGGATCTATCGCATGATCAACAGCAAGCGACCCCTGGAGGAGAAGATCGCGCTATTCTGGCATAGCATCCTCTGTACGGGCATGTCCAAGTTAGAGAACGCCACCATGATGTCCTCAGCTGTGGAGATGTTCCGGAACTTGGGCCTGGGTAGCGTCAGGGACATGCTGGTTGAGCTGTCCAAAGAGCCAGGGATGGTCTTCTACCTGGACAACTGCGAAAGTCACAAGGATGCCATTAACGAGAACTTTGGTAGGGAGCTCCTGGAGCTCTTTGCTCTGGGCGTAGGTATGGACGACCGACCCAACTACACCGAGGAGGATGTCAAGGTCTGTGCTCAGGCCTTCACCGGATGGACGCTGGGCGGCCTCATACCCCGTTACCCCTACAGCCGCTACACCCGAGAGTTCGTCTACGATGCCGACGACCACGACGATAGCGAGAAACTCTTCCTGGGAGAGCGAGGCCGATTTAACGGTGAGGATGTCATCGACATCATCCTAAAACAGCCCGGCTGCACCCGGTTCATCTCCCGCCACCTGTACAACTTCTTCGTGGCCGACGAGCCCCAGGTCCCAGCATGGCAGAACACCCCTCCTCAGGACCCGGAGGCCGTCAGCACCCTGGAAAAGGCCTTGGTGGAGAACAACTACGAGATCCGGCCGGTGCTGCGAGTGCTGTTCAACTCCGACTTCTTCAAAGAGGCCCGCTTCACCAAGGTGAAAAGCCCCGCCGAGGTGGTGGCATCCACCATGCGCCTGGTCCAGGACTTCACCTCCCCCAGAGTCGGCATTTACCCCATAGCTATGGAGGCGCGGTACATGGGCCAAGACCTGCTAAACCCCCCCAGCGTGGAGGGCTGGCACACAGGCAAGGAGTGGATCGACAGTGGCTCCCTCGTGGAGCGCATCAACTTCGTCGCCGACCAGGTGGGCAACACCGACTTGCCCGGCGTGAAGGCCATCGTCAACCGCCTGGCTGCCCAGGGCACCATGTCTACCGAGCAGTTCGTGGACAGCTGCTTAGACCTGATGGGCCCCTTACAGGTCTCCGAGGACACCCTCAAGATGCTGGTGGAATATGCTGAGAAGGGTGGTGAGCTGCGCAACTCCACCGAGGAGGAGCGCACCCACTTTACACAGTGCGTGGGGGAGATGCTCCAGCTCATCGGTTCCACCCAGGAGTATCAGTTTAACTAAGATACCCATATAAAAGGGAGGATTTATCATGGCAGGTAACGGCAAAGACCCGATTCTGGCGATTATTCAGTTGTCCGGGGGTAACGACGCCCTCAATACCCTCATCCCCTACACCGACCCTTTCTATAAGGACAACAGGGCCAAAGTGGGCATCCCCGAAGACCAGGTAATCCCCCTCGATGACCACTTCGGCTTCCATCCCAGCATGGGCCCCATCAAGGAGCTCTATGACCAGGGTAAGGTGGCCATCATCAATGGCATCGGCTACCCCAACCCCAACCGCTCCCACTTCCGCTCCATGGACATCTGGCATACCTGTGAGCCCGAAAAGGTGGGCACCGAGGGCTGGCTGGGCCGGGCCATCCGTGACCTGGACCCCAACAAGGACAACGTCCTCACCGGCGTTAACTTCGGCCGAGGCCTCCCCAGGGCCCTTGCAGTGCTCGGCGTCCCCGTCGCCTCTGTCGGCAACCTGGAGAGCTACGGCGTCCTCACCGGTATCTCCGGTGAGGAACAGCGTGCCCAGGCCCTGGAGGTCTTCTCCCGCATCTACTCCCCAGCCCTGGGCCGAGGTCTGGTCATGGAGTACCTCTCCCAGACCGGCATGGACGCCCTCAAGGGCGCCGATATCCTCAAAACCGCACCCGAGAAGTACTCCCCCACCGTCGAGTACGGCAACGACACCGTCGGCCAGTACATGAGGAGTATGGCCCAGGTGATCCTGGCCGACCTGGGTACCCGCATCCTTTACACCGCCGCTCCCTACAACGCCTTCGATACCCATGCCGCCCAACTCCCCGCCCACGCTAAGCTGTGGCAGGATATCTCTAGGGCCATCACCGATTTCTTCGACGACCTCAAACAGCACGACGCCAGCGACAACGTGGTCCTCTTCCTCTTTACCGAGTTCGGCCGTAGAGTCCTCGACAACGGCTCGGGCTCCGACCACGGCGCCGGGGGCATGGCCTTCGTCATCGGCGACCATGTCAACGGTGGCATGTACGGCGAGTATCCCTCCCTGGCCCCAGAGAAGCTGACGGAAGGCGACCTCCAATTCAACAACGACTTCAGGGGCACCTATAGCACCCTCCTGGAGAAGTGGATGGGCCTCGACCCTGTGCCTATCGTGGACGGTACCTTCGAGCAGTTCGAGTTCGTTTAAGCCTCCCGACGGCGGCATGAGGGATTCTGACCCAAGTCTGAGAAGTCTAACTGGCCTGTAGAATGTGATTTTCATGGGCCAGCTTCCCGTAAATTGAGCCCTTAGGCACAAGCGGATTGGGTAAGGGAACTATGACCACATATGCTGTAGCGAACCGAGTGTTCAAATACAGCCATACCATGGGGCGTGTAGAGTCCTTCGGGCCTGGCTTTCGCATTCCAGCAGCTATGGCTCGGGGTAAGGGTGACCTGCTCTATGTAGTAAACCGAGCTTCTGAGTGCCGTCCTGAGGGAAGGCGTGTGACCATATGCACGATAGGTGAAGACTATGTCAACGAGTTCGGCACCGGGGGCACCGATGATGGTCAGTTCACTTGGCCCACCGACATCGCCATCGACAGGGACGAGAACGTCTACGTGTCCGATGAGCACCTCCAGCGCATCTCCATCTTCACCAAGGATGGCGAGTGGCTGGGCAAGTGGGGTGTAGAGGGTGACGGTGATGGCCAGGTCAACCGTCCTTCGGGGCTGGCCTTCGATGGTGAGGACGACCTCCTTGTGGTAGACAGCCTGAACAACCGTATCCAGAAGTTTACCAGGGACGGCCACTTCCTGGCCAAATGGGGACAGGCCGGCACCGGCGATGGGGAGTTCAACTTCCCCTGGGGCATCACCATAGATCAGCAAGGCTACATCTACGTCGTGGACTGGCGCAACGACCGCATCCAGAAGTTCACTCCCGATGGCCAATTCCTCATGAAGTTTGGAACCTCTGGCCAAGGAGAGGGTGAGCTAAATCGCCCCACCGGAGTGGCCGTAGACGATGAGGGAGACATCTACGTTGCCGACTGGGGTAACGACCGAGTTCAAGTTTTCGCTCCCGACGGAGTCTTCATCACCACCTTCACTGGCAATGGTGGCATCTCCAAGTGGGGCAAATCCAAGCTGGACGCCAATCCGGAGATGTACCAGGAGAGGGAGCAGGCTTACAAGCCGGAGATGGAGAAGCGCTTGTGGGGGCCAGTAGCTATAGTCGTGGACACCGACAACCGCATCTTTGTTGCCGAGACCTGCCTCCACCGTATTCAGGTCTACCAGAAAGCATCCTAGCTCTTTCCAATTCTTCGATCGGTGACAGTTAAAGGGACGAGGCCATAGACGGCCTCGCCCCTACTTTCATGGCAGTCCTATGTCGAAGCTGCTGTAAATAGCCGCTGCCAGCGTTACCTCTTGACGAACAAGGTGCTTAGAAGAAGAATTCCGATCTTGGGGCCTTCCCTTTAGGAGCTCTTCTGGTATATTTGCAGGCGATCGCGATTACAATCGACCACGACGATGTGCCCCTCATCATCAACTTCAACGGCGTTGGGACGCCAAAAGTGTTTCTCCTGCGACAAGTCTCGCACCAGGGCCCGCTGTTTTACCATATCTGGACTGGCCCTCATCTTATCTTCACCCCATTTGGAGAGACCTGCATCGCCGAGAAGGGTCGTAATGAACAGACCTTCAGGGGTGAACACCTGCACCCGGTCATTGGCCCAGTCAGTGACATAGAAGTCCCCGTCCTTGTCCACTGCCACGTCTGTTGGACGGTTGAACTGACCAACCCCATCCCCCTTTGTGCCGAAGCTGGCGAGGAAGGTGCCCTCGGCGGTGAATTTCTGAATCCGGTCGTTTCGCCAGTCGGCCACCCACACATCACCCTTCCCGTCTACAGTTATGCCCCATGGCAAGTTAAACTGCCCTTCGCCCTTACCCTCCTTGCCCCACTTGGCTAGGAGCTTGCCTTCCTTGGTGAACACCTGCACCCGGTTGTTGGCGCTATCCACCACGTAAAGATTGTCCTCCTTGTCGAAGGCAAGCCCTGAGGGCATGCTCAGCTCTCCATCATCGCTACCCTCTGAGCCCCACTGATCAAGGAACTTCCTCTCATCGTTGAACACCGAGATACGGTGCAGATAATTATCGGAGACATACACATTCCCACCGCTATCCAAGGCTATGCCAGAGGGCCAAACGAACTCTCCCTCGCCTCTGCCGAAGCGCCCAATGTCCCCGAGAAACTCCTCATCCATCGTGCACACAGTAACACGTACCCCAATAGGTTCGTACTCCGCCGAATGGTTAAGGACGTAGATCTTCCCTCCATCGCCCAGGGCCACGTCCACGGGGTCCCTGAACCCTTTCCCCTGTGCCCCATTCCCTCCGATGGTATGGCTGTAATTGTAGATTCTTGTGGTTACACCAAAGAATATGGCGGCCATCTTCACCTCCCTACCTTCTCATTTAGGCGCCCTGGTAAGACTAGCTCCAAAGAGACGGGAGTCCCACCATAGGTCTGGGACTCCCGCTGTTCAAGCTCGTTACGTCGGTACTCCTACAGAAAGTCCAACTGCTCGAAGTTACCCCCCACGATGGGCACTGGGTCCAGACCCAGCCCCCTCTCCAGAATGGTGGAGTACATGCTGCGGAAATCTACGTTGTGGAGCAGGTCCCCCTCGTCCTCCAGCTTGTCCTGCTCCAGAGAGGGGTACTCACCGTACAGTCCCCCCTTGACCCGGTCGCCGATGACGAAGGCCACACCCCCCGTGCCGTGGTCGGTGCCCGTGCCGTTGTCCCTGGCCCGGCGCCCGAACTCGCTGAACATGAGGAGGGTCACCTCCTGGTTGTGGTCGTGCTCCTTCAGGTCCTGGTAGAAGTCGGCGATGGCCCTGGAGAGGTTACGCCACAGCATGGTGTGGATGGGGGCCTGGTTGGCGTGGGTGTCGAAGGCGTTGTTGGGAGAGGTGGTGAAGAGGATGCGGGAGCCCAGGTCGGCGGTGTGCACCTGCGCCATGCCCTTGAGCCCCTGGGATACCACATCGGGGCCATACTCTATATTGGAGGTATACTTCTCAGGGGCCGTCTTCAGGATATCGGCGCCCTTGAGGGCATCCATCCCCGTCTGCCACAGGTAGTCTATCACCGGGCCTGTGCCGATGGCGGGGGCATACATACGGGAGAAGACCTCCAGGGCCTCGGCCCGCTGCTCCTCACCGGCGATGCCGGTGAGAACGCCGTAGGTGGCCAGGTTACCCACCGAGGCCACGGGTACCCCCGGTGCCGCCATGGCCCTGGGCAGGCCCCGGCCGAAGTTGACCCCCGTGAGCACATTCTCCTTGTTGGGGTCCAGCTCCCTAATGGCCCGGCCCAGCCAGCCCTCGGTGCCTACCTTGTCGGGCTCCGAGGTCTGCCATATGTCCATGGAGCGGAAGTGAGAGCGGTTGGGGTTGGGATAGCCCACCCCCAGGATGATGGCCACCTTACCCTGATCGTAGAGCTCCTTGAGGGGCTCCAGGTTGGGGTTGAAGGCCACCTGGTCATCGATGGGCAGAATCTCCTCTTCGGGGATGCCCAGGTTGGGGCGGTAGTCCCTATACAGGGGATTGTTGTAGGGGATGATGGTGTTCATGAAATCGTTGCCCCCTGCCAGGGAGATAACCGCCAGGACGGGGTCCTTTGAGGATGCCATAGAAGTGCCTCCTTTTAGCTTATCCGAACTGGTACTCGCCGGTGGACACGATGAGCTGGAGCATCTCCCCCACCTGGGAGGCGAAGTGCTCTTTGTGCTCCCCGCTATCCCCTCGCAGCTCGCCGGCCCGGGTGGCGTGGGAGATGAGCTGGTCGCGGGTCTTCTCGGTGACCTCCACGCAGCCCATCAGGTCAAGGCAGCCCTCCACGAACTGCAGGGGGGACATGGCGCCCTGGGCAGCAAGGCGATCGACGATGGCCTTCACACCGGGTAAGTCGGTATTGCCCACCTGGTCAGCAACGAAGTTGATGCGCTCCACCAGAGTGCCGCTATCGATCCACTCCCTGCCTGTGTGCCATCCCTCCACGCTGGGAGGTTGGAGCAGGTCCTGGCCCATGTAGGTACACTCCTGCATAAGAGGGAAGATACCGGGCTTCAGGCTAGTGTGGTCTTTCACCAGCCGTATAGTGCCCACCACCACCTCTGCAGGGCTCTTGACCTTGGCGAAACGGGCCTCCTTGAAGAAGTCGGAGTTGAACAGCACCCGTAACACCGAGCGGATATCGTAGTCACTCTCCACGAAGGCCTTCTCCAGCGTACGTATCGCCTCGGGGTCCTGGGGTGGTGTGTCCTGCCATGCCGGCACCTGGGGATCATCGGCCACGAAGAAGTTGTACAGGTGGCGGCAGATGAACCGGGCGGTGGCCGGCTGGCGCACGATGATATCGATCGCGTCCTCACCGTTCCAGCGTCCCGTCTCTCCCAGGAAGGTCTTCATGCTGTCGTCATGGTCCGTAGGATCATAAAGGAACTGCCAGGGAGTACGGCCATAAGGAAACGCAGGAGGGACAGGGGCTATGTTCCAGCCGGTGAAGGCACGGGAACATGCCTTAACGTCATCCTCGGTATAGTTGGGGTGGCCATCCATGCCCACGCCCATGGAGAAGAGCTCCAATAGCTCCCGTCCGTAGTTCTCGTTAATAGCTGTCTTGTGGCTCTCGCTATTGTCTAGAAAGAACACCATGGTGGGGTTCCTGGACAGCTCTACCAGCAGATCACGGAAGTTGCCCAGGCCATGCCGGCGGAACATATCTATTTGGACACGCATCATAGTGGGGTAATCTACTTTGGCATCACTTGAGCACAGAACACCGTGCCAGAAGAGAGCGATCTTCTCCTCAAGGGGACACTTGGTCATTATCATCCGGGTCACCCAGTACTGCTGGCTGGACTCGATGGCCCCACAGTCACAATATTCTGGTAGAAGCCGCAACAACAGGTCTTCCTCGATGGCAAGCTGGCTCTCCGGATGAAGCAGCTCTTCCACAGTGGCCTCGTACCCTTTGGCACAGTAGGACTCAAGCTCGTCCCGGGTGGACCCGAAGCCAGCGCGCCGTACCAAGTGCGCCATCAAGGCTATGTCGTTATTCGCCACGCCCCTTCCTCCGTACGATTAATAAATCTGGTTACACAAACCGTTCATAAATTTTATGAATTATATCGCTTTATAATCTTCCCAGTCAACAAAAACCGCTTCTGCAAATGAGCACCAGCTATGCGTATTGAACTTTAAATTTCAATGGGGCATTATGATTGATTGTAAGCAACCCTCATACAAGGCGCTTCAGATGAAACTACCGGTAGCAAGCAGGGTTCAGTTCACCCCAGATTTGAACATTTGCCGCATCCTGAACGGAATGTGGCAGGTATCAGGAGCTCACGGGTTCATAGACCCAAAAGCAGCTATCCAAAGCATGATCACCCACCTGGACTCGGACTTCACGACCTGGGATCTAGCAGATCATTACGGCCCGGCAGAGGACTTCATTGGGGAACTCAGGCGTAAACTGGTGGCCTCCCATGGTATGGAGGCTCTGGCTAGGCTCCAGGCTTTTACCAAGTGGGTGCCCAGCCCCGGGCGCATGACGAAGCAGTTGGTCGAGGAGAACATCGCACTATCACTACGGCGGATGGACGTTGAAACCCTCGATCTCTTGCAGTTCCATTGGTGGGACTATCAGGATACTAACTATCTCCAAGCGCTCACCTACCTGTCCCAACTGCGGGATGAGGGTAAGATCAAGCACCTTGGCCTCACCAACTTTGATACCGAGCACCTCAATATCATCGTTGACCATGGGATTAAGGTGGTATCCAACCAGGTCCAATATTCACTGATCGACAGCAGGCCCGAGATGCAGATGATCCCGTTTTGCCAGGAGAATGCCATCTCGCTTCTCACCTACGGAACCCTCTGCGGAGGCCTCCTGTCCGAGAAATACTTAGGGCAACCTGAACCCACCTACAGCGCTTTAAACACCGCCAGCTTGCGGAAATATAAGCAGATGGTGGATGCGTGGGGCGGGTGGAGGCTGTTTCAAGAGTTGCTTCTAGCACTCAAGGGGGTCGCCGAGAAGCATGCCGTTAGCATAGCTAATGTAGCTGTACAGTACATCCTAGACCGCCCGGCGGTAGCGGGGGTGATTATCGGCGTACGACTGGGAGTAACCGACCACCGAGTGGAAAACGCACGCGTATTCGATTTCACTCTAGACACAGAAGACCATGACCAGATAAACGCCGTCCTACAAAGGTCTCATGATCTTTACCGCCTGATTGGCGACTGCGGTGACGAATATAGGCGCTGAATGAGAATTTATCCTCGACAACAACCTATCGACGTGACAAGTCCTTATAAATGACACCTAACTATGTCGTTACCAGACAGCTACAGGTTAAACTGGGGATCTACGCAATCCCTATCTTTTATGTAAATCTGAAGTCTGTCCCGCTGGCAGTCAACTACGAGGATGCGGCTTTTGGCCTCATCAAAAGCAACACCAGCGGGATAGGAGAACCGCCATTCAGGCTCCGTGCTTTTGACTCTACGCCGTGCCTTCATCGTATCTGGATTGGCTGCTACACTCCACTGGGCCCACTTTGAAAGCTCCTGAGCGTCGCCCATGAGCGAGGTGATGACATCTCCATTAGGCTCAAAAATCTGGACACGGTTGTTAGCCCAGTCGCACACGTACACATCTCCCTCACCGTCAACCGCCACATCGGTCGGATAGTTCAGCTCCCCCACTCCCGACCCGAAGGTGCCAAAGCTAGCCAGGAAGGTCCCCTCAGGAGAGAGCTTCTGCACTCGATGGTTGCCCCAGTCGGCCACGTATATATCGCCCTGGTTGTCGATGGTGATGCCCCAGGGCAGGTTAAACTGGCCCTCACCCTTGCCGCTGCCACCGAAGTTAGCCAGAAAGGTGCCGTCTTTGGTGAACTTCTGGACACGATGGTTGTTGCTATCGACAATATAAAGGTTATTCTCCTGGTCAAAAGCGATACCTGAGGGCCTGTTTAATTCCCCCTCACTAGCCCCCGGCCTACCCCATTTGTCGAGGAAATTTCCGTCTTGATCAAAAATAGAGATGCGCTGAAGCCACTCGTCGGCAACATATACGTTGCCATCCCTGTCCAAGGTAACAGACGTGGCCCCAAGGGATTGTCCATCCTCCTCACCATGTTTGCAAAACTCACCGAGGAGTTCTTCGTCCCCTGCAGCACCAATGATTATCTTGGTCACTCGCCCTCCGAGGTAGCTTTGGTTGCCGCGGCTGATCACATATACCACACCGTCCTGACCCACGGTCAACGCCGTTGGCAATTGAAATCCAGTGCCCGTGATCGCGTTGCGGCCCACAACGTGGCTGAAATTGTACACTCGCCCTGCCGCTACGGTCGTAAGCATCTTACCCTAGCTAATCCTTCCAGAGTGTGAGCAGAGGCCACTTATCCGAACTGGTACTCTCTTGTGGCAACGATCAGTTGTAACATCTGGGCGACCCTTTGGGCGGAGGCGGTATCCTCCTCTTCGGTGTTCCAGCGCACTGTTTCACCCTCTTCAGCCTGCATTATGAGGTGTCGACGGGTCTCGGCCTCCACCTCCAGGGGGCCCAGCAGCTCCAAACAACCTTCCACTAGTGCCTCGGGTGTAAGGTCTCCTTGTGCCCTCAGTCGGTTGATGATGGACTGAACACCCGGCAGATTGGTGTCTCCTACTAGATCGGCGACGAAGTTGATGCGGCTCATTAGAGAGCCGCTGTTTATCCACTCCTGACCCGTGTGCCAGCCCTCCACGCTGGGTGGATTGAGAAGATCCTGACCCATGGAAGTGGCTTGCACTGAGGCTTCACGGAAGCCGAATGTAGAGAAATCCTGACCCTTCACCAGCTTGTAAGTACCCACCACTACCTCGGCAGGGCTTTTCACCTTGGCGAAGCAGGCCTCCTTGAAGAAATCCGAGTTGAATAAGGTACGAAGCACGGGGCGCATCTCGTATTTGGACTGAGTTAAAACCATTGCCAGGAGATCTATTGCCTCAGGGTCCTGAGGAAGGTCAATGGACCAACTGGGCACTTGGGGCTCGTCTGCTACAAAGAAGTTATAGATGTGGCGGGCTATAAATCGAGCACAGGCAGGCTGCTGGATAATAATGTCTATGATGTCTTCCCCATTAAACCGTCCCTTGTGCCCCAAAAAGGTCTTCTCGCTGCCGTCATGGTCCTCGCCCTTGTACTCGAAGGGCCAGATGAAGCGATTGTAGGGTATGCGGGGTAGCTTGGCGGCTATAGTCCAGCCTGTAAAGGCCCGAGAAGCCTCCCTTACATCCTCCTCGGTATAGTTGCCTACGCCCACGGTGAACAGCTCCAGCAACTCTCGGCCCCAGTTCTCGTTGACCGAGTCTCTGTGGTTCTCGTTATTATCCAGCCAAAAGATCATGGCAGGATTCTTGGCCAGCTCGATTAGCAGATCACGGAAGTTGCCCATACCGTGCCGGCGGAACATGGCAATCTGCTCCAGCATGTCACTGTAGTTGTCGACCTTGCCGTTTCCCGTAGCGAACACCTGATGCCAGAAGAGAGCCATCTTCTCTTCCAGGGGACGCCCTGTATTGAGCATGTGATACATCCAGTTAACGTGGGCCATGGGGGGTTGACCACCAGGAAGCAGGGCTCCCGGATGATACCTTATGAGGGCATATTCGTTGGCTCGAGGGGCGTCTTCGGTGTGCAACAGCTCTTCCACCGTTGCCTCGTACCCCTTAATCACCCGTTCCTCTAACTCTTCCCTGGTGGCCCCGAAGCTAGCTCGGCGCATCAGGTGGGCCATCAAAGCTAAGTCCTCTTTGGACATGTGCCTACCTCTTCCGATAAGACCCCTTAAGGCAAAGAACTTTATCGAGATTAATCTAGACCCTGCAATTCTCCATGTCAAGAATACGAAGGAGGACGCTGGAGACCTACTGATTGTAACTGAAGAATGCACCATCCTTTTCGAGGCGCTTGACACAAGAGATTGAGGTCTATAGATTCGGTGTAGTGGATATCGATCTTCTCAATTGATGGGGAGGTATGACATGCTGAAGGTCGGTCATTACGTCCAACGCCCCGGAAGAAAGCCAGAAAAGCCGCCTGTAACCATACCTGTTGCCGAGGAGCTGGAAACGGTTCCGGGTGCTCCTATCCATCAGGAGGATGTCGAGTTCTATTCCCGCGAGTATCCCCTAGAGACCCTCCTAATCACCGAGCGCGCTGGCTTCGACTGGTACAAGCGCATCAACTATGCCGACACTGAAGCTTTAGAGATCCGCAAAGAGCATGACCAGCTCAACAACCCGCTAATTGAGGCCTCCCGTCTTACCGGGGATTTAGAGCCCACAGCTAAATCCACAGGCGAAAACGTAACTGATAAGATCAAGGCCAAGGCCCTTGAGCTGGGGTTCGGCGAAGTAGGGATCACCAAGTACGACCACCACTACACCTACCAGAGCAAGAAGGGCTGGGTGAAATACCCCCACGCTCTCTGCCTTGCTTATGAGACCCCCTATGAGGCTACTCAGACCCTTCCTAGCCTGGGGGCAGAGGTAGGCCGCACCGGCAACTACAGAATCGAGACCGCTGTGGGCCTGGAGCTAGGCGACTACATCCGCTCTTTAGGCTATCACGCCCAGGTGCACAACCCTAACGACCATATATGCCCCGCCATTCCCATGTTTGTACAGGCAGGGCTGGGCCAGTTGGGGGCCAATGGCCAGCTTCTTTCCCCCCACTTCGGCTCCCGGGCCAGTCTGATGTTCATTACCACCGACGCCAAGGTAACCTACGATCAGCCGATGGACTACGGTATTCACCGCTTCTGCCAAATCTGCCAGGTGTGTGTCAACCGCTGCCCTGGCCGTGCTCTCATGCGAGAGAAGGTTTGGTGGAGAGGTGTAGAGAAGAACAAACTTGTCTACAAACGCTGCCGCCCTGTAATGGCCCGCTATCAGGGCTGTGCCGTGTGCGTGAAGGTGTGCCCCATCCAGAAGTACGGCATGAAAACGGTAATGGAGCACTATGTAGGCACAGGGCAGGTTTTGGGCAAGGGCACCCATGAGCTGGAAGGCTATCTGTTGCACGACAAGGGTTACCTCGGCCCCGGTGAACTGCCTACCTTCGACCACGTGTTCTTCAATATACCCCGAGGTACTCTCGAGCAACACACACTGGAGCAGTTCAAGGAGATGTTCAAGGAGGTCGATAGTGTCGACTCTCCTGCAGGTGAAGCCATGTTTGAAGAGTTCAAGACAAGGCTGGTGACAGCCCTCGGAATCAAACATGACGCATTAAGTGTGGCCGACGAGGAGAGCCCAGACTATATCACCAAGTAGAATAGGCCGCTAAACCTCATCAGTTAAGAGAGGAGTCTCTATGAGTATGCAGTGGAACCATCAGGCAGCAATAGTAAACGGCGTTCGCATCCACTATGTTCTTCACGGTGAGGGACCTCCTGTGATGCTGGTCCATGGCTGGCCTGAGATGTGGTATAGCTGGCGCAAACAGATACCGGTACTATCCCAGCGGTTCCAGGTGATCGTTCCCGATCTCCGGGGGTTTGGCTATTCGGACAAGCCGTTTAGCGGCTACGATGCCCGCACCGCCGCCACGGACCTTTACGAGCTAGCCAAAAGCCTGGGGCACCAGCGGGTAGCCTTAGTAGGTCACGACATCGGAGTGCGGATCTCCTACCGCTATGCCTTGGACCACGAGAACGAGGTGGAGCGATTAACAATAATAGACTCGCCACCGCCTTATCAAACCTTGCAGCCCCAAGCGCCTGATACCATCCGAGAGCGCTGGCATTCCTTCTTCCATCAGGTCCCAGACCTACCAGAGATTCTCGTGGGCAGTAACATAGAGGCCTATCTGCGCCACTTCTACCGCGACTGGTCCATTAACACCAATCTCTTCAGTGATGAAGAGGTGGCGGTGTACGTCAAGGGATACTCGCAGCCCGGTGCCCTCCGAGGTGGTTTCGGCTACTATCGCTCCGCAGCTATGGAAGATGTTCCCCAGTGGGAGGCGGACGCTAACCGGAAGCTAAACATGCCAGCTCTCGTCCTGTGGGGCGATCGTCGGACTCGGTTTTGGACATCGGTGGGTTCAAACCCTTTCGAGGCATGGAAGGAGTACCTGACAAATGCCCGGGGTAAGCACATACCAGGCGGGGGCCACTTCCTCCATGAGGAAAAACCTGAGGAGGTCAACGAGGCGCTCCTGGCTTTCCTCTCCGAGAAATAGCGGGTGGCTAAAGAGCTGGAGATATTTTCTCTACCCCCTACTCAAACCTAAAAACGTTGAGAGCGGTCTTGCCCATGACCCACTCTCTGTCCTCTTGATTTCGTAAGGCGGTGTGCTCCATGACACCGTGCAGGGCATTATGGTATCCCTCGCGAATGCTCACCGGCGGGTAATCGCTGCCCCACATCATGCGCCGAGGGCCAAAGGCGTCGTAGGCCATCTCAATGAGAGGTGGCGTGTAGTCAAAGGCAAAGTGAGGCTTGAGTACCGGCGGCCTTGCGCTTATTTCACCTAGACCACCCACCTTAATATAGGTGTTGGGATGGTTGGATAGCGCCAGCGCCTTTTTAAAGACTGAGTAGGGTGGCTTCGCCCCCGCCCATACTCCCGCCAGGTGCTCGATGACGATAGGAAGTCCAGGCAGCTCGCCCACTAAACTGCCAAACTCCTCAGAGGCGAACTCTTCGGCCTCACCCGTGCAGCTCACCACCAGCCCAAGCTCTTCGGCCTTACGCCACATAGCGAGTGGATCGGAGCCAGGAGAACGAAGCGTATTGTGAAAACGAACCGCGGCGGCACCCTGAGCAGCCCAATGTTCAAGGGTTGAGACGGCGTCATTTTGCGAGGTGTCCACCATCACCACTACTGCGAATCGCCCAGGATAGCGGCTTGCGCATTCGAAGAGGTAAGTGTTGTCGTAACTCCCGTAGTGTTGTGTCAGGACAGCCTTATCCACTCTCTCTGTGTTCATCTGATAAAGCAAGAGCTCTACAGGGTCAAACCAGTTAAGTCCGGCATGGCAGTGTGTATCAACTATTATCATTGCCCTTCTCCTTAACTTTCGAGTCCTTTAGTTGTGAGAAGAATGTCCTTACAGGTTTTAGCCCTAAATCTATGCCTAAGATCTCCAGCAGAGTTCCTTGGCCTAAATATGGGTATCGATAGGCTATGTCTGCCAAACTTCTCTGTCAACCCCGCGGGCTTGAACGCCCAGGGTAGCGAGCGTATGCTACCAGTACCTGAAATAAACTCCCACAATGCCTGCGATTCAGAGACATGGGAGCGGCCGGCAGATGGCATTGAGTTCGTTATGCCCAAATCCGGTATAAGAGGAGGGTCAGCGAGATGAGGTACGGGTTTACTCTCCACGGTACAGATCCTTTGGCCGAACCGGAGTACCTGGTTACTCTTGCAAAGCGTGGCGAGGAGCTAGGTTATAATTCAGCCTTCCTAGGGGATCATATAGTAGTTCCCGGCAGCGTCGCTTCTCCCAGCCCGTACTCTCCCGATGGTAGTATGCCAGGCTTGGACGTCGGAGATTGCCTAGAACAACTGACAGTTCTGGCCTTCCTGGCCGGGCAGACCCAGCGAATTCGACTGGTAACCGGCGTGATGGTACTGCCCTACCGAAACCCCCTATTAGCTGCAAAGGTATTAGCTACACTGGATATAGTCTCGCACGGGCGACTTACTGTAGGAGTAGGCGCGGGGTGGATGGAGGAGGAGTTCCAGACCCTTGGATCGCCTCCCTTCTCCCAGCGGGGCGCTGTCACCGACGAGTACATCAGAGTGTTCAAGGAGCTATGGACCAGTGAGAGCCCCTCTTACGATGGCAAATACTGTCAGTTCTCGGATCTCAAGTTCCTGCCCAAACCAGTGCAAAAGCCCCATCCACCCATCTGGGTGGGGGGTGAGAGTCCAGCAGCCCTGCGCAGGGCCGCTACCCTGGGCAACGGCTGGTATCCCCTTGGTTCCAACAGCACCTTTTCCTTTACTAGGCCCCAAGACCTGGCAGAGGCCATAAAGCGATTGTCTACCCTGGCGCAGCAGGCAGGCAGGGACCCTTCAGAGATAGAGGTAATCTTCCTCAGCTCACCCCGTTATCTGCTACAAGATGTTGGCAAGGTAGGACATGGAGACCGCCTGCCCTTAACTGGCAGTCCTGAACAGGTCGCGTCGGACATACGGGCCTATGAGGAGATGGGGGTGAGTCAGCTTAACATCGACGTGCGCTCTGACAGTCTAGATGGAGCCCTGGAGCAGATGGAAAGCTTCGCCACCCAAGTATGGCCCCAGGTGTAAATAGATGCAGGCAAAATGCATTGGGCTTGCGGCAGGGGGTCTTTGGTTGTAGAGTGAGTGGCCAGTAGTGTAGTAAAGTTCGGGCTAACTAACGTGCGATACATCCTTTTTCGCTGCAGCAACCCACTTATGGCTAACCTCCGCAGAGGCGAGCAGGGGATTGGCCTGTTGCTCGTTATTATTATCATCGCCATTATTGGAGGCACCACAGGTGGAGGAGTCGCCGCCTTTATCCTCCTCCGTCAGGAAGCTCCACTGATGGAGCAAACGGCCAAGCTCCTGCCGGCCGATACCCAAATCTACTTCTCCCTAAACCTCCGTCCCGGCGATGGGCAGCTCACGAAATTCCGAGATATCCTGGAGCGATTCCGTGAGCATCCCAACTTCCAAGCGAGGGTAGACACCCTTTTCGACGAGGCAGAGAAGGAAACGGGGATAAACCCGCATGAGGATGTTTTACCCTGGATTGGCCCCGAAATCGCAGTCGGCGTCATCGACGTGGTGCAGTCTGCTGTCGCTGCCAGCGTTGGCGGGCTCCCGAGCATTGTGGCCTTCCTGGGCACCAATGATTCTGCAGCGTCACTGGCCGTTGTAGAGGACTTGTTCGCCTTTCAGTATGAGACAGAGGACCTGAAGATTGAACGTGATACCTACCGGGGCTTCCCAGTGTATATCGTGGTCGACGCTGACCAACGAATCGCTGTAACTGATGACTATGTACTCTTCAGCACCGACAGAGACCTGCTGGAGGCCACTATCAACCGGATCGTAGATGGAGACACACCCGGTTCCTTGTTCGATAGCGACCGGTTCAAAAAGGCGCGGGACGCCGTCTCGAACCCACGGTTCTCCATGCTCTATGTAGACACAGAAACCATCTGGAAAGATGCCATACGCCTGGCAGATGAAGAGATACGCCGTCTGTTGCGCGCCCAGTTGGAGGAGCTTATTCCCGAATGGGCAGCCCTGACAACTTCCTTTCTCGACAAGGGGATAAAACTAACCGCCTTGGCTCCCATCACAGAGAAACAACGCGAATTTCCAGCTTTGACAAACTCTGTTGCAGCCGCTGAACTGCTTCCAGCGGACACCCTGGCCTTGCTGTCCTTCGCCATAGAGCCAGACCTGGACCCGCTAAGGGAGCAATTGAAAGACGTGAAGCTCAACGACTTAGGGCCTGAGGCTTCCGAGGTCCTCACCTCCCAGCTAGGCCTGCTTGTGGCGGCAGACGCTGACCTCAGCGGCCTTCTAGATGCAGCCCTGGGCTTGCTCCAGTCCACAACGGGCATCGACTTTGAGGAAGACGTGCTGGACTGGATGGCGGGCGAATTCGCCTTGGCTCTGCTGCCCACCAACTTCCGAGCGATTGATACTGAACCTCCGGGTGCGGCCCTGCAAGCTGCGGCCTTTATACGTTTCGACACAGAGAAGCGCGCTCAAGTGAATGATACTATGAACCGAATCCTCGATCTTTTGAAGAATCAGTTGGGGTTAAAGTCGGAGCGTATATCCGAGGGTGGTGGAGAGGGTGCAGTCTTCGACCTAGAGCAGTTCATCGGTACCAACGTTTACCAGCCAGGTTACCTGATCCTGGATGACCACCTCATCATCGCTACCACCAGGGACACACTGAAGCTGACCGCATCCATGGACAAGAGTAAGAGCGAATCTCTGGCCCGTGAGTCTGAGTATTCGCGCCTGGTGAAGGAGGTCCCAGGGATCAGAAATCCCTTAATCTACGTAAGTATTGAAGACATTAGGGAGGCTGTGATTGCGGCTCTGAACCCCGATGACCTGAAAGAGTACCATGAGGAAGCTGAGCCATTCGTAGAACCCCTGCGGGCTTTATTGCTCTCCCCGGAAACCCGAGAGGGACTAAACAGCTTCTCTATCATCCTTACCATCGAATAGACGTCGTCCGTGTTCGTTGCAATACCCTGAGCCCAAAGAGGCGCTAGTCAAGAAAGCTAGTAAATATTGGTG
>CBDFII010000002.1:0-113492 GCA_965248115.1 Dehalococcoidia bacterium | reverse complement strand
GTAGTGACAACAAACTCGTTGAGGCCGCCTTCAGGGTGCTCGAAGTCGAAGAAGCGGGCGATTCGGGTCTCTCGCCCTCGAGGAGTGTCCACAGCCAGGGGGATGCCGTAGGTCATGTATTCGTGGACCCTTTGGTTGCGGGCGATACCGGTGGCGTCCACGTGCTCCAGGTCGAAGATGGCCCGTTCTGCCTGCTCCTCCGTCATCCACTCGTTGAGCCGAAGGAGGGCCTTCTGGAGCCGTCCCTTGAGCAGCACCTCCCGTTCATCGCTCCGCTCCACTGCCAACACCTCACGTGGCACATATGTCCACCCCAGCCGCTCCAGCAATCTACATGCCGGGTCCTCGGCATGATTGAACTCGTTAAGCTTGTTGGGGGTGGTCATATGCTGTACTGCCTTTGGAGAGTTCTATTTGAGATGCCAGTCTGACGTCGGTTTAGTGTCGTTGTCCCATATGGGCGATCCTGAAAGGGCAGATTGGCGAGGTTTCAAATCAAGCCCGTATGTGCTCGTAACTGAAAAAACCAAGTCGATGAACCAATCTTCTGCAAAAGGAGCTAATACTACCTCCTGGATGACATACTTCAGATCGATCTGGTAGTTCTTGCCTTCCTTGTACAATGGTTCAGACAAGTCTGGTTTGTCAGGGTAGCCCTCCATCTCAGGTTTAGGTTGTGTGAGTATTCTCAATTCACGTTCGTGCTCAAAGCCGCGACGCTTAAAAAAGAAGGGATCGATTGACCCCTTAATCGCAGGGGATTCAATACCGTAGTTAACCAGCCCTACAAAGAACTGCGCATCAGAATTATTGGACACGAGCGAATCCGATAGGCGGCCAAATTCTGTCTTTATGGCTATACCATCTGTTTCTCTGGCATATAATTTCCACATGGCGTTTGATTCATGCTCACTGTGATGCCAGCAACTGACCAGTGTGAACTTGGGCAGATCTCGAATACGTGAGTTGCTTTTTATATTCTCTGGTATAGTGTGCTCAAGCAAACTGGGCTGCTTTGATACTAAGGCTTGAGGGAATGACCCCTCGAAGGGATCATTTAGTAGTAGTTTCTCAGCTGTAGGAAAGAACGGACAACTTGTGTCCAAGAGCTTGACATACTTGGCAAAGTCCATGTATCTCCAAAGCACTGCCGCTTTAGTCGGTGGCATATCAGCAACGGAAAGATCAACGTACATGTATAGACCCTTCTCTAACCCGCATCAGCCCTCTCAGCAGAGCGTCTGCGGTTGATGCCTTCAATACTCTCAATTACTGCGATACTGTCGCTCTCGATCTAATTCCCCGAGTTAGGCTGGTCATTACCTGTGCGATTTGGTCCTGTTCGACACGGGATGGGCGCGCGACGGCAAGTGCCCGGACCTGCTGGTAGTTCAGTCCCTGTCGACTCTGCCCCGCTTGGACATCATCAATCTCCTTTTGGGTCCGAGGGGTACTTAGCCAATCAGCAACAAACCTCGAGTTAAACTCGCCCGACATTCGAACGACGCAGACATGTTGATTTACGTTGGCGGGGCCGAGATCAGGTGGAGCGACGGTACAGCGGCCTATGGATGCTCCTGTGATATTCAATAGCACGTCCCCTGACTCCACCCTGGACCTTCTCATGGACCAATCCGTCTCGGCGTCAATGTAAACGACATCGTCTAGCCGTAGCCCACCAAAGTGGATGTTCTGGGACCGCAAGAAGGTCACGCCCGTCGCTGCGTAAGCGGACTTGCCTCCTCTAGGAGTGACACCGCTCCCAACGTAGAAGACGCCATCCCCCAAGCGCACCACGTCCCAGTCTGCAGGGATTGTGCCGAGGCCTGGGACGTCCTTCCACTCTGTGTGCCAGCCGGGAACGCCGCGGGTGACGAGCTCGTGGAGCAGGGAGCCTCGCAACTGCTCCATAGCGGCGATGACTGCCTCTGTTCGCTCAATGGCCTCGTCGATGGAGTCCAACACGGCAGCAATGGCCCGCTGCTCGGGGAGGGGTGGGAGGAGGATGGGAATTGAGGCGGTAGCGCCAAGTGTTAAACCAAACCTTGTCACACCATTCGCAACTCGCGCGAATTCTCGTTTCGATACATTGGACGCCAATGCCTCGACCAGAAATGCTCCGTCCACCACGCCTGGGCGCGGGCGCGCTAGAGCGAGGTGATAGCCGCATAGAACGTCGGGCATGTCTTCTGTCACGTAGGAAGGAATGCCGATTTCATCCGGTGTCTCTGAGTCCTTGGTAAACAATACGTCACCAGCTCTCAAGAACCATCGACGGTGTTCAACTGGAGTAGCTGTTGCAGCCATGAATGTCATACCAGTATGGATGCGTCGGCTATAGAAGACGTCTGTGTAGTTACAGAGTTCAACGGGAATTTCACCATCCACCGTCTTCTTATCCACACTGCTAAAGGCAATCTCCGACACATCGCCCAACCGTACCTGCTTCCAACCCTCGGGCACGAAGTGTTCTGCCAGCTGATGTCCGTCTTTTCCTCCCATCATTCCCTTATACTGGCTCGTAACCATTGCATTGTTCTTGTGCCACAATTTGCCTTGCCATGGTCATTCCCATTCTCGTAGTGCCCCTACCGGCGGTACCCTAGCTCCGCCAGCAACTCGTCCATCTTCGCCACCGCCTCGTCGCGCCGGCGCTCTGCCTCCCGGAGCTGTGCCAGCGCCTCTTCCACACTCATCACCTCTATAGGCTCGGTGGTATCCACGTAGCGGCTCATGTTCAGGTTGAAGTCGTTGGCCTTGATCTCCTCCAGATCGGCCACGTGGGCGAAGCGTTCGAGTTCCTGGAACCCCTCGTACCCGGTAACTATCTTGTCGATATGCTCCCGGTCCAGGTAGTTCTGGGCCTTGCCCTGTCGGAAGTAGCCCTTCTGGGCCGCGTCAACGAATAGCACTTTGCCACGACGCTCGGCGGGCTTGGCCTTGTTGAACACACAGATGGCTACAGGAATGCTGGCCCCAAAGAAGAGGTTGGGCGCCAGTCCGATGATGGCCTCAAATAGGTCTGCCTCAACAATACCCTGTCGTATCTTCCCCTCTGCTCCGCCCCGGAACAGGATGCCGTAAGGCATCACGACGCCGACCATTCCCTGTGAGTTGGTCACCGCCAACATGTGCAGCAGAAAAGCCAGGTCTCCCTTGGTTCTAGGCGGAATGGCGCCGAAGCGGTCGAAGCGGTGGTGCGGGTCAGTGGGCGCGAAGTCGTGGCCCCAGCTCTTCAGGCTGAAGGGCGGATTGGCGATGACCCGGTCGTAGGAGAGGAGCCGTCCCGAGGAATCGATAAGCCCTGGCTCAGCAATGACGTCCCCGGCTTCCAGTCGGGCTGCGGATTGGCCGTGGAGCAACAGATTGAGCTTCCCGATGGCCAGGGTGCCGAGGTTGCGCTCCTGCCCGTGGAGCGCCAGGTTGCGGTGGTCGCCGCCGTGTTCCTTCACGTACTGTGCGGTGTAGATGAGCATGCCCGCGGAACCGGCCGTGGGGTCGCAGATGCGCATGCCCTCACTGGGTCGCAGGAGCTCCACGATGAGACGGACCACGGACCGGGGCGTATAGAACTCGCCGCCCTTCTTGCCCGCATCGTCGGCGACCTGGTAGATGAGGTATTCGTAGGCGTCGCCCAGGACGTTGCCCGTGCCATCTTCCATGTCTCGCAGGTTCTCGTCGCGGAGGTTGAGGGCGCTGAAGTGATTAAGCAGGCCGCGGATGATGCGCTCCCGGTTGGCGGGGCTACCGAGTTTCGACTCGTCGTTCCAGTTGGTGTTGGTGAGCACGCCGTCAAGTCTCGGCGTATTGGCCTCCTCGATAGCGTGGCCGGCCACGTTGAGGACTTCGCCCACATTCATGGAGGCGGCAATGAGGGCTGGCCATCGCGCGTCTTCAGGGACGAAGACCTCATGCTCGTCCCGGTCTGCAAGCGCCACCTCACGGGGCACGCCGGACGCAACGGCAACCTCCACCTCCTCGTTGAAGCGGTCCGAGAGCCTCTTCAAGAAGAGGATGGAGAAGATGTAATTCTTGTAGTCGGCGGCGTCGATCTGCCCACGCAGGATGTCGGCGGCCTGCCATAGCTTTGACTGCAGCTCCTGACTGCTGAGTGGCATTGCTCTGTCTCCTTATCCTATGGGAACGGGGTTGCGACCCATGCTTTCAACGATGGAGTCCCGGAGCGACTCACGTCGCAATCTGGCGGCCTCTACGGCTGCGGAATATGCGTCCTCCGAGGCTTCCACCAGCCTGACCAGCATGGTTAGCTCGTATTGAGACGGAACTGGCACCTCAATCTCCCCCAGGCTGCTGGCCGATAGAGAAGTTACTGTCGCGCTAACGGTCATGCGTTTGGCTATCTCTGCTCGCCCGTGGGTCGAGGTGAGGAAATACCAAAGCCAGTGACCCATGCCGGATTCGGGGGCCTTGGGCCGGACTACCAGCAGGGTAACCCCGGCTACGGTCCGCGACACATCTGGCGGCACCAGGACCGCCTGGGTGGAGCCTGCGCGCGCCGTCACAAGCACATCGAAGGGCCGCAGCAGATGGCGCTCGGTACGAACGCTGCGGACGACCTCTATCTCCTGCAGACCGTCCAGCTCCAGCCAGCCGTCGTCGAGAACGTCGCCGCTCTCTACGATTCGCAGCGCCCAGTCGCCTGAACGAGCCCCAGCCCCTCGGCCAGCCCTGGCGAGGCCCTGGAATACGGTCGTCTGGTCAGAAATTAATCGCATGCTAACATTATGGCAGTGTGGCATAATATTGTCAACACGTACAAGTATTTCTGAGCCAAGGGGGATTTGGGTTGATTGAAGTAAGCATGACCACATTTTTGGACTTTGTGCTAGGCACTGGGCTTCGGCGGCTCACTATAGTCAGCAATGCTAAGGCAGAATACGGACGTGAATACAGCCCCGCTAGAGACTTCTACAAGCCACTACGGGAAGCCATTGCGGATGTCCACTCTGATCAGAAAGAAAAAAACGTCCTCGATAAGGTCATCCTGCACCTTATCGATCAACGCAAAGTGAGCGCATACCGGGAGTGCATCGAGGGCTACAAGAAATGGTGGGGGCAGAAGGGAATAGGATGGATTGGGGCATCTCCCGCTGAGTGGCGGCACGACCAATTGGTCATCCGGGTAAATCCCGAACTGGGAGTTTCAATAAGTGGCGTCCCCTACACTGTGAAGCTGTACTTTAAATCTGAGAAACCCTCAAAGCACCGGCTTGAAACGATGTTCCACTTGCTTTTGAGGAGCCACTCGGTTGACTCCAGACGAGTGCGGTCCGGAATCCTCGATGTCCGCCGAGGCAACCTCTTTCAGCCGAATCGAGAAATAGCCGATATAGAGGCGCTACTGGTGGGTGAAGCTACGGCGTTCCAGACCATGTGGAACCACATGTAGGTTTGATAGGCTTAAGCAAGCCCTAAGGGTTACCGACACCCATATGATCTAGATGGTCAGCTTGAACTTCAAGGTGAAGGTTCTTGATTTCGTCAAGTCTGGTGGAGCTGAGGGGACTCGAACCCCTTACCTCCTCAATGCCATTGAGGCGCTCTCCCTGATGAGCTACAGCCCCACCTAATGGTAAATATAGCAAAGGCAAAGAGCGACCGCAAGGGATGCTACTGGGCTTGGGATTCAACGGGCGGGGATTAAGTCTCTGCCCATGTAGGGTCTGAGAACCTCGGGCAAGTCCACCGATCCGTCTCGTTGTTGGTAGTTTTCAATGAGGGCTATTATTACCCGAGGTAGGGCAAGGCCAGATCCATTGAGGGTGTAAGGGTAGACAGGACCGGTCTTTTGCTTGGACCTATAACGGATGCTGGCCCTGCGGGCCTGAAAATCGGTGCAATTGGAGCAGGAGCTCACCTCCAGCCACTCCCCACACCCCGGTGCCCACATCTCTAGGTCATAGGACTTGGATGAGGCGAAACCCAACTCCCCAGTACATAGCTGGAGAACCCGGTATGGTAGTCCTAGTCGCTGGCAAACGTCCTCGGCATCGGTTATCAGCTTTTGTAACTCCTCCTCCGAGTGCTCAGGTTCCACGAGCTTGTACAATTCTACCTTGCTGAACTGGTGGACTCGTTTAATGCCACGGGTATCTCGGCCAGCCGCCGCCCTCTCTCGTCGGAAGCAGGGAGTGAAAGAGACGTAATTCAGGGGGAGGGTTCCCGGCGGTAAGATCTCCTCTCGGTGGAAACTAGTTAGGGGGACCTCAGCGGTGGGTATCAACCACAGGTCGTCTTCCTCATCACGATACAAGTTGTCGCGGAATTTAGGCAGATTTCCCGAGCCCTCCATCACCTCGCGCCTCACCAACAAAGGCGGGCTAACCTCTGTGTAGCCATGCTCCCCTGTGTGAAGGTCAAGCATCCAGTTGATGAGGCTCCGCTCCAGCCTCGCCCCCAACCCAGTTAGCACAAAGAAACGAGAGCCGGAGAGCTTAACACCCCGCTGAAAGTCGATAAGGCCCAGGTGCTCGCCCAAGTCCCAATGAGCCAATGGTGTGAAGTCGAAGTTACGCTGGTCGCCCCAGGTACGTACTATCACGTTGGAGCTCTCGTCGGCACCCTCGGGCACATCGTCAGCGGGGATGTTGGGCAGGGTAAGGAGCAAGGAAGTTATCTCCTGCTCCAGTGCCTTCACATCCCCCTCCAATGAGCTGATTTGGTCTCCCACCCAACGCATCTCTTCAAAGACAGTGGGATCCCTCTCGCCCGTCCGCCCTATGCCCCTGCTGACTTCGTTGCGCCTCGCCTTTAATGTATCGGCATCGTAGATTAGCTGACGGCGGCGGGAGTCCAGGGAAAGCACCTCGTCGATGGAGCTATCCTCGCCCCGCCGGGCCAGAGCTTGCCGTACGTACTCGGGATCCTTACGAATAAGCTCGATAGAGAGCATCCCTAGTCCTTGCTGCGCAGTTGAGGAAAGAGGAGGACGTCTCGAATAGTGGTCTGACCCGTTAGCAGCATCACCAGACGGTCTATACCCATGCCCAGACCCCCGGTGGGAGGCATGCCGTACTCCAACGCAAGAAGAAAGTCTTCGTCGGTCCTATCGGCCTCCTCCTCATCGAACTGCTGCCGCCACTGCTCCTGAGCTAGAAAACGTTCCCTCTGCTCAATGGGATCATTAAGCTCCGTAAAGGAGTTGGCGATTTCCATGCCCCCTGCAAAGCCCTCGAACCTTTCTACTAAGGCTTTATCCTCCTCTTTCTGCTTGGCTAGAGGTGACATATCCAGGGGATAGTCGAGGACAAAGGTGGGCTGTATCAAATGCGGCTCCACCACTAACGAAAATAGCTTGTCGAAGACCTTAAAACTGGGCGCCTGGCCCAAATCAAGCCCCCTCTTTCTTGCTTCACTAACCAAGTTCTGGAGAGGCTCCTTTCCATGGACATAAGAGGCCACGTCTATGCCACCGTACTGAGAGATAGCATCGCAGAATGTAACCCTTTCCCACGGAGGAGCTAGCTCTAAAGTATGACCATTGAACTGCACCTCTGTAGTGCCCAATACGTCCTTGGCCACAGTGGAGACCATCTCCTCCACCATCCGTAGCACGTCCATGTAGTCAGCGTACGCCTCGTAGCTCTCCAGGAGAGTAAACTCGGGGTTATGATCCTGATCAACCCCCTCGTTGCGAAAGACCCGACCCAGCTCATAGACCTTATCGAAGCCCCCCACCACCAGTCGCTTTAGGTAGAGCTCAGTGGCGATTCTTAAATAGAGGCCCTCGTCTAGGGCGTGATGGTGGGTGACGAAGGGTCTGGCCATAGCACCCGCAGGCACGGGCACTAAGATAGGGGTATCAACCTCGACGAAGCCACTGCTGTTAAGGAAGGTACGCACAGCCTGTATAATTCGGCTACGTTGTACAAACACCGGCTTAATGTGAGGATTGGAGATGAGGTCGAGGTAGCGCTGCCGATAGCGCTGCTCCACATCCTGGAGACCGTGCCACTTCTCGGGTAGGGGTCTGAGAGACTTAGAAAGGAGGGTCAATTTATTAGACTCTACGGTGATCTCGCCGGTACGGGTTCGAAAAAGTGGCCCTTCAACCCCTACTACGTCGCCTATGTCCAACTCTTTGACGAGTTCGTACGTCTCTCCCAAGATGTCATGACGCAGTATGGCCTGGATCTTACCTGACCCGTCGTTCAGGTCTATGAAGGTGGCCTTGCCCATGCCCCTAAGGGAGGTAAGGCGCCCCGCCACCGATACTTGAGAGGTACGGGAGCCCTCCCCCTGGTTTTTCTCTAGCTCCTCAAAAAGGGCCAGGGCACCCTGGGCAGTACAGGTACGACGGTAGCGATTGGGAAAGGGGTCGATGCCACGCTGGCGAAGAAGCCTCAGCTTGTCTTTACGGCTACGAAGGAGTCGATCTCCCCTTTCTGGCATTACAAGGCATCTCTTGGGGGCAGCTTAGCGGACTCTCACGATTTCCAGCTTGAGCTTGCCAGCAGGCACGGTTATCTCCGCCACATCCCCTGCCCGCTTACCCAGCAGGGCTGTCCCTATAGGTGAGAGGTTGGATATCTTGCCCTGAGAGGGGTCGGCTTCTGCGGTGCCAATAATTACATATTTCTGGGTCTTGCCCTTGTGGCTGCGCACCGTCACAGTAGAGCCGACCTGCACTAGGTCGGATTTTTTCGCTGACTTGGAGATGATGACAGCATTGTGAATAAGATTGTCCAGCGTAAGGATACGTCCCTCAATAAAGGCTTGTTCATTCTTGGCCTCATCGTACTCCGCGTTGTCCACCGTCCCACCCATCTCCTTGGCCTTCTGAATGCGATCGGCCACGGCGTGACGTTTCACGGTGTTCAAATGCTCCAGCTCCGCCTCAAGCTTAGCAAGCCCCTCCCGAGTCAAGTAAGTTGGCTGAGGCACGTATATCCCCTCCAGAAAAGAGAAAAGGACTGAGAGTCCCCAAAAGGACACACCCCAGTCACAATTAGTCTATCTCAAAATCGCCATTTTGTAAAGCCCCCTTAGCACTTCTGCCAGTTCTGTGGTGTCCATTTCTTAGCTGTGCTGGATAGAATTGAGCAGATTCTTAACAAAAGCTTAAACTTTGGTTGCTAATAAGTTTATAATTATGTATAATTCTCTGGGGTTGGGAAAGATGCGCGTCATCGGTGGGGCTGCCAAGGGGAGGAGACTTCAGGGGTCTGCCAATCCCCAGGCACGGCCCACCTCGGAGTTGGTGAGAGGCGCCATCTTCAACATCCTTGGCGACGTGGAGGGAGTCCTGATACTGGATCTCTTTGCTGGCACGGGAGCGCTGGGTATCGAGGCACTGAGTCGGGGTGCCAAATGGGCTGATTTTGTGGAACACAACCTCCGCCAGTGCGATGTTATCAGGGCCAACCTCGTGGCAACCAAGTTCGTCGACATGGCCCAGGTACACACTATGAGCGTTCAAAGCGCCTTTAAGACACTAAGAGGGCCTTACGACCTGGTATTAATGGACCCTCCTTACAACCTGGAAAGCCTGTACCCTGTGCTGGAGGGTCTTGGTCAGGCACCCTTGCTGGGGGAGAGTGCCCTCGTGGTGGTAGGCCACTCCAAGAGACAACCCGTGGAGAAGAGCTACGGCCCTCTAATCCACGATAGTAGCCATAGATATGGCGATAGCCTAGTGGAGCTCTTCCGTCGTGGGAGTCGATAGTGGTAAAAGCCGTTTACCCAGGTGCCTTTGACCCCATTACCTTGGGACATGTGGACATTATTACACGGGCAGCAGCCATCTTTGACAAGCTTGTGGCCGGCGTGTACTCCACGCCCCAAAAGAGCCTCCTCTTTAATACCGAGGAACGGCTGGATCTGGCTCAAAAGGCTGTGGAACATCTGTCCAACGTGGAGGTGATGCCCTTCACGGGACTGGTGGTGGAGTTCGCCAGACAGATAGGGGCCAAGGTTATCGTACGGGGCCTGCGCAGCGGCTCCGACTTCGAATACGAGTTCGAGATGGCCTTTATGAACAAGCGACTGGCCCCCGAGTTGGATCTAATTTGCTTTATAACCAAGCCAGAATACCAGTTCGTCAGCTCCAGCCTTCTCAAAGAGGTGGCGGGGCTGGGTGGCGATCTGAGTGGCCTAGTGTCACCCCATGTAAAAGGTGCAGTCCATCAAAAGCTGGGAGTGCCCAATCCAAGAGCATAACCCGGGGAAAGGAGAATCTCATAGATATCATCACTGTAATAGACCGACTGGAGGCCTTGCTGACTACTAGCTCCAAGATCCCTGCCACCGGCCGCACGCTAGTAGACGCCAAGAAAGTGATGGAGCTTCTAGACCAGCTTAAGTTGGCGGTGCCTCAGGACGTTAAGGCCGCCCAGGAGATCATCCAAAAGAAGGATGCCATCATCAGCCAAGCCCAAATAGAGGCCCGACACATGCGAAGCTCGGCGGAGCAGGAGTTCAACGACCGCGTGGATCAGAGCGAGGTCATGAAGGTAGCGCGCCACCAAGCTGACGAGATGCTGGAAGACGGCAAACGCAAGTCCGACAGTATCTTGGCTCGGGCAGGCGCCGAGTCCAAGGCCACCCAAAGAGACTCCGACGCCTACGCTCGACAGGCCTTAAACAGCCTGGAGAGACAGCTTACTACTGTGCTGACTACCGTCCGCAAAGGCATGGAAGAGTTGGGGAACGGCCACCACCCCTAAGGGCGGAAGCTATCTCAACCTTTGGACAGCTAATAAGCAGGCAGGGGGCTGCTTCGACCTGCTCTTTGTCCACTATTTATAGTGGTTCGGCGATTTTTGCTATGAATATCGTCTTTTTGCCTGTGACAAGCTTCGGGTAAGCGGTCAACTAGCTAGACCTGAGGGTTTCGTAGAAAAGTTATAGCTTCCTAGCTTCGATTTTGGCACTGATAAGGCCCACTATCTCCGGGTGAACATCGTCTCGAGGGGTGGACTCACTAATGCGTACTTCAGCGAAGCCGGCCCGACGCATTCGCTCCAGATAAACCTCCTTCAGATCAGCCCCGGCCACGCAGGAAGACCACATCTTCGGATCGCTGGATAGGGCCTCTGGCAGATCTTGCTCCAGGGTCATGTCCGACACGTGGAACCTGCCCCCCGGCCTCAGGACGCGGAAAATCTCTCGGAAGAGGGAGTCCTTATCGGGTGAAAGGCAGAGCACACAGTTGGATATGACTACGTCCACAGTGGCATCGCCCAGAGGGATGGTCTCCATCTCAGAGAGAAGGAACTCCACGTTGGAGGCCCGAAGCTTGCGCTTGTTGGCAGTTGCTAGTTGAACCATTTCGAGAGTCATGTCTACCCCCAGCACCCTTCCCTCATCGCCTACCCCTTTGCTGGCGAAAAAGCAGTCGATGCCGCCGCCGCTGCCCAGATCCAAGACTACCTCACCCCGCTTCAGCTCGGCCAGAGCCACAGGGTTGCCACACCCCAAGGATGCGGCCAGCACAGTAGTGGGTAACTCCGCCACCTGCTCTGGGCTGTAACGCTCCTGGGCCTCGCAGCAGGCCCCTGGGTTTTCGTTAGTGGCTGCATCCTTTGCCCGGGCACTATACTCCTGTCGCACCGCCTTTTTCACCTGAGTTTCGTTGACCACAGAATCACCTCACCGTCTTGTTTGGCTCCATTATAGCCCTTCCTCTGGCCACACGCACCCAAGGCACCGCTGAGACGCTGTACCCTCTCAGACACAAGGCCCTACTTGGTGTAGTATAATCCGAAGGAAGGCTCTCCTAAGGTGGTGTGAGATGGCTCGTGGTAGCGAAGGGATCATCCCTATGCTTTTGTCCCAAGATAAGCCGTTGTTGATGATCATAGATGGACACGCTATGGTGCACCGCTCGTGGCACGCCATCTCGGTACGACAGCATCTGTCGGTAAGCAAAACCGGCGAGGACATAACTGCGGTGTTCGGTTTCACTAACAGCTTTCTCAAGGCGATCCAGGAGTGGAACCCTACCCACTGCGCAATCGCCTTCGACCTACCTACCCCCACCTTCCGCCACCTACGCTACCAGGCCTACAAAGCCCAGCGACCTGAGGCCCCACCTGAGCTCCGCCCCCAGTTCGACCGAATACGGGAGCTTATGCGGGCCTTCGATGTGCCTATCTTTGAGGTAGAGGGCTTTGAGGCTGACGACGTCATTGGTACCCTCTGTCGCCAAGCCGAGGAGCAGGCCATTGAGACCATCATCCTTACAGGCGATACCGATACTTTGCAGCTCGTCTCTCCTTGGGTCAGGGTCGCCCTCCATTACAGCATTCAAGATCGCAAGATTTACGACGAAACTGCGGTGCGCGCCCGGTATGGTGGCATTAGTCCCACACAGCAGCCTCACATCAAGGCCCTCATGGGCGACTCTTCCGATAACATACCCGGCGTGCCTGGAATAGGGGAGAAGACGGCCGTCCGCCTAATAGCAGAGTTCAGCAGTATTGAGGAGATGTTTCGAGAGATAGATAAGGTGACACCGCCCAAGCTACGTGAGGCTCTCCTGGCCCACCCTGAGCAGGTGCACATGGGTAAGGAACTGACCACCATCGTGAGGGATGCCCCCGTGGAGCTGGACCTGGAGCGTAGCCGATTCTGGAAATATGATCGTGGCCAGGTAGTGGATCTGCTACGGGAGCTAGAGTTTTTCAACATCGTGCGAAACGTACCGGAGCCCAAGCTCTCCTCCCCCACAGAAAAGAGGCAGGTCTCCAAGATAGACACTCCCCAGGTAGAGGAGCAGCCGCCACTGGACTATAGAGTGGTTAATACCGGCGAGGCACTAGAAGCCATGGCTCGGGAGCTGGCGGAGTGTGGCCGTTTCGCCTTCGATACCGAGACAGCCAGCACCGAGACCACCAGAGTCGATCCCATGCGGAGTGACCTGGTAGGGCTCAGCTTCTCCACAGTACAGGGGCGGGCGTGGTACGTGCCCGTAGGGCATAAGGAAGGCCCGCAGCTTTCCTTGGAAGCTGCGCTGTCCCGACTGAAGCCGATCTTAGAAGATCCCAGTATCGCCAAGATAGCTCACAACGCCAACTTCGACATGACCATTCTAGGTAACTACGGCATATATCCAAAAGAGCAGATCGGCGATACCATGATAGCTGCCCACCTTCTGGGGAGGAAAGCCCTGGGGCTGAAAAACCTGGCCCTGGACCTATTGGGAGTGGAGATGACCCCCATCACCGACCTCATAGGCCGAGGGAGCAAGCAGATCACCATGGCCCAGGTGCCAGTGGAGCAAGCCGCCCCATACGCCAGCGCCGACGCTGACATGACGGGCCGTCTCGCCAATGTATTGGAGGCGGATTTACGGAGCCAGGGCTTCTGGGAGCTGTTCTCCACGGTGGAGATGCCATTGATGCCGGTGTTTGTGGCCATGCAGCGCAACGGCATCTCCCTGGATGCCGGAGTCCTCCACGAGATGTCCCGCGATCTAGACCAGCAGCTGAAGGACCTGGAGGTGAATGCATACGATGCAGTAGGGCACACCTTCAATCTCAACTCTCCGCAGCAGCTAGCCGATGTGTTGTTCAACCAGTTGGGACTACCCAAAACCAAGCGCACCAAGACGGGCTACTCCACTGATGCCAACTCCCTCGAGGCACTCAAGGGTGCGCATCCGGTAATCGACCATATCCTAGAGTACCGGCAATTGGCCAAGCTCAAGTCCACCTACGTGGACTCGTTGCCAGAGCTCATCAATCCGCGCACGGGCCGGATACACACCAGCTATAACCAGGCAGGGTCAGCCACGGGACGAGTGTCCAGCAGCGATCCCAACCTCCAGAACATACCTATCCGCACCGAGCTGGGTAGACAGGTGCGCAAGGCTTTCCTGGCAGAGAATGCTCCCGACTGGCTGCTTTTCTCCGCCGACTATTCCCAAATCGAGCTAAGGGTGCTGGCCCACCTCTCCCAGGATGCGGGTTTGCTGGAGGCCTTTCAAAAGGGAGAGGACATCCATTCGGCTACCGCTTCTATGATGTTCGACGTGACCCCCGAAGCAGTGACCTCCGATCAACGCCGCATCGCCAAGGTACTCAACTTTGGCGTCATATACGGTCTCTCTGCCTACGGCATATCCCAGCAAACTGAGTTCAACCCGGAGGAGGGCCAAAAGTTCATCGACTCCTACTTCAACAAGTACCCTAGCATACGGGATTATTTAGATGGCGTGAAGGAGCAGGTGCGTGATACCGGCTACGTGGATACGGTGCTGGGACGGCGCCGCTATTTGCCCGAGATCAACGCCTCCAACTACATAGTACGCCAGGCCGCCGAGCGGATGGCAGTGAACATGCCCATTCAGGGCACCGCCGCCGACGCCATGAAGGTGGCTATGGTGCGAGTGCATCGGCGCATGGAGGAGGCGGCCCTGAAGGCCAAGATGCTCCTCCAGGTGCACGATGAGCTGGTGTTCGAAGTCCCGACAGAGGAGGTGGAGCCCCTCAAGGAGATCGTGTACCAGGAGATGCCTACGGCCCTGGAGCTGGCGGTGCCCCTTAAGGTGGATGTAAAGACGGGCTATACCTGGGGAGATTTGGAGCAGGTAGGAAAACTCTGATACTCGATCGTTAAAGCCAGAGTTATCGTTCAAGCTAGGGTAGAACTAGCTTGGCACGTCATACCCTCTCTCCCCCCACAACCTTGACACCCAACCCAGCTCCTAGTAGCATAGACACGCTAAAACTGAATAATGTATCCCCACTTATCGAGAGAGGCAGAGGGAACGGCCCGGTGAAGCCCGGCAACCTGCTGGCTTAGGTTCAGACCTGCAGCCGGCGCGGTGCCAAGTCCGTCGTCCTATAAAAAGGGCGAAAGATGAGGGGGGGGCTTAAGTAAGCCTGGCTTCTCGAATGAGGAGCTTTTTATTTGTCCAAGCTCGGGAGATAAAAGGGTGACCGAGATAAGGGCCTTAGAGTGGGCCTATGGAAAACTGAGGCTCCTAGACCAGACCCGCCTGCCCACAGAGGAGGTGTGGCTGGAGCTGCGCCACTACGCGGAGGTGGTCGAGGCTATTGCTAAGATGCAGGTGCGGGGTGCCCCGGCCATCGGAGTCGCAGCGGCCTTCGCTATGGCCATGGCTGCCCGTGAGAGCACTGATACCACCAAAGAGGAGCTTCTGACCTCCCTTCAGGACGCTGGACAGAATATCACGGCGGCTCGGCCCACGGCCGTCAATGCATCCTGGGCAGTACGGCAGATGATATCGGCAGCCGAAGCAGAGACGGATCTGGGCCAGGTGCGGGCCAGGCTGTTGGGGAAGGCCAATCGCATCCAGCAAGACGACGAGGAGATGAACCAACGCATGGGCAAGCTAGGCGCCCAGCTGATGCCTTCCGATGGCGGCGTGCTCACCCATTGCAACACTGGCGCGCTGGCCACCGGTGGCTACGGTACAGCCCTGGGGATAATACGCGCCGCCTGGGAGGAGGGCAAGCGTTTTAGGGTGTTTGCCACCGAGACTCGGCCCTTCCTTCAGGGGGCACGGCTCACGGCCTGGGAGCTCATGCAACTAGGCATTCCCACAACACTTATAGTAGATTCGGCCGCCGGCCTGACCATGAAGCGTCGCCAGGTAGAGTGCGTCATCGTAGGGGCCGACCGCATCGCCGCCAACGGGGACACTGCCAACAAGATCGGCACCTACACTTTGGCAGTGGTAGCCCGGGAGAACGGTATGCCCTTTTACGTGGCCGCGCCCAGCAGCACCATCGACCTGGGACTGCCCTCGGGGGACCACATACCTATTGAGGAGAGGCCGGTTGAGGAGGTCACCCAGGTTGGAGATGTTACCATAGCACCCCAGGGGGTGGAGGTTGGAAACCCAGCCTTCGACATCACGCCCAACAGCTATGTATCGGCTATAATTACTGAACGAGGCATAATCAAACCACCTTATAAGGACGGTCTCCACCGCGCCATGGAAGGAGGCTAGGAAATTGGCTCAAGCGAGGATAGCCGTTATCGGGGGTAGTGGCCTTTACGATATGGAAGGCCTGACGGAAGTGAAGGAGATGATCCTAGACACCCCCTTCGGTCCACCCAGTGATTGCATCGTGCTGGGTACCTTAGAGGGAGTTAGGCTGGCCTTTCTACCCCGTCACGGCCGGGGGCACCGCATCAGCCCCACGGAGATCCCCGTCAGAGCCAACATCTACGCTCTCAAAACTCTGGGTGTAGAGCGGATTATCTCCGTCAGCGCCGTGGGAAGTCTCAAGGAAGAGCTACGGCCACTGGATCTCTTGGTACCCGACCAACTAATCGATCGGACCTTTCAAAGGGCCAGCACCTTTTTTGGTGAGGGACTTGTGGCCCACGTAGCCTTCGCCGAGCCTTTCTGCCCAGTCCTGAGCCGATTACTCTACGAGAGCGCTACCGAGAGCGGCTCGACGATACACTTCGGCGGAACATATGTCGTCATGGAAGGGCCCTCTTTCTCCACCAGAGCCGAGAGCCAACTGTACCGCTCCTGGGATGCTGATGTTATTGGGATGACCGCTTTGCCGGAGGCCAAGCTGGCCCGGGAGGCGGAGATATGCTACACCACCCTCGCTTGCGTGACCGACTACGACTGCTGGCGAGAGGCCACCGAGGTGGTGACAGTGGATATGGTAGTGGCTAACCTGCTGAAGAACGTCGGCACGTCCCAGGAGGTAGTACGAAGGCTGGTCTCGCGCATCCCCGACGAGCGGGATTGTATATGCAGTTATGGCCTTAAGGATGCTATCCTCACATCGAAGGATCAGATCCCCAAGGAGGCTAAGGTAAGGCTTAGCCCCATAATTGGGAGTTATGTAAATTCGAATTAGGGAGGTTTTCGATGCCAAGACAGGAACCAGGAGAACCCTACTACCGGGTAAGCAGCGATGAGGCTAAACAGATCCTAGATAATGAGGGTGATAATGCTATCGTGGTAGATGTGCGCCGCGACGACGAGTGGGTAGCGGGCCATGCCAAAAACGCTGTGCACATCCCCATCGATGACCTGCTGGGTAGGATGGACGAAGTCCCCCAGGACAAAAAACTGCTGTTTATCTGCGCTGCGGGCGTTCGGAGCGGCCTCGGCTGCGAGATGGCCGCCTCCATGGGATACGACACAGAAAAATTATACAATATAGAAGACGGCACCCCCACCTGGATCGAGAAGGGCTTACCCACTTCCTATGGCGATGACCCATAGATGGGGCTGATCCTATGACGCTGAGGGTGTCACAATGGACATCAAGGAGATTAGCCTGGTGAAGGAGGAAATGAGTGACTGACAACAATAGTAGGGGGGATGTCAAGGACATCTCTCTAGCCAGCGAAGGACTAGGACGCATCGAGTGGGCCGCTCGGGAGATGCCCGTGCTCACGCTCATAAGAGAGCGGTTCTCCAAGGAACAACCGCTCAAGGGACTGCGTCTATCTGGATGCCTTCACGTTACCAGCGAGACGGCCAATCTGGCCCTGACCCTAAAAGAGGGCGGCGCCCAGCTAGCCTTGTGTGCCAGCAACCCCCTAAGCACCCAAGACGAAGTGGCGGCGGCCCTGGTGGGAGAGTACAGCATTCCCACCTACGCCATAAAGGGGGAAGACACAGAAACCTATTACAAACATGTCCACGCTGCCTTAGAGCACCAGCCCCACATCACCCTGGACGATGGGGCCGACTTAGTAGCCATCCTACACAGCCAGCGTAAAGAGCTCTTGGGTCAGGTCATCGGAGGTACCGAGGAGACCACCACTGGTGTGATACGTCTACAGGCCATGGCCCAAGAAGGAGAGCTACATTACCCTATCATCGCTGTTAACGAGGCCGACACCAAGCACTTCTTTGATAATCGTTATGGAACCGGTCAGAGCACCCTAGACGGCATCACCCGCGCCACCAACATTCTATGGGCGGGCCGAAAGGTGGTGGTCATCGGCTACGGTTGGTGCGGCAAGGGCGTAGCCATGCGGGCCCGGGGGATGGGAGCCCATGTGATAGTCACAGAGGTAAACTCAGTGCGAGCCCTGGAGGCGGTGATGGATGGCTTCACCGTTATGCCCTCGCTGGAGGCCGCACGAGTCGGGGAGGTATTCATCACTGTAACAGGGGGGCTCAAGGCTATCGGTGAGGAGCACTTCAAGGTAATGCGCAACGGTGCTATCCTTGCCAATAGCGGCCATTTCAACGTTGAGATCGATATACCGACTCTGGAGACCTTGGCCCAGGAGAAGAGGGAGATTCGTCCTCTGGTTGGCGAGTATCTTCTCAAGGATGGCAGGAAGCTCTACCTTCTTGCGGACGGACGGCTGATAAACCTGTCTGCGGCGGAAGGCCACCCTTCCAGCGTCA
This sequence comes from Dehalococcoidia bacterium, assembly GCA_965248115.1. Classification (GTDB taxonomy): domain Bacteria; phylum Chloroflexota; class Dehalococcoidia; order Lucifugimonadales; family CBDFII01; genus CBDFII01. The sequence goes on along the minus strand of CBDFII010000002.1, from coordinate 95,164 downwards.
TGGACATGAGCTTTGCGAATCAAGCCCTCTCCGTAGAGTACCTGGCCACCAAGGGAAGCACACTTTCTCCCAAGGTATACCCTGTGCCGCAGGATGTGGACACAGAGGTAGGGCGCTCGAAGCTTGCCACCATGGGCATTGAGATAGATTCCCTCACTCCTGAGCAACTCCACTATCTGGAAAGCTGGCAGGGGGGAACTTAAAAGCCTCACTATAACCCTATATACATGAGGCACATGATGGCACGATCTGAAGTATGCATGAGTTTCTACATGCGAAGCCTGGCGGCTGATCACGAGGATTAATAAGGAGGAGCGTTAAATGACATCGAGTTTTATGGGGTCTTCCAGTTACTTGCTAACCTCGGAGTCGGTGACAGAAGGGCACCCAGATAAGCTGTGCGACCAGATCTCCGACGCTGTGCTGGACGAGGTGCTCTCCAACGACCCCGAGGGAAGGGTAGCCTGTGAGACCTGCATCACAAATGGGCTGGTGGTGGTGATGGGCGAAATTACCACCAATACCTACGTGGATGTACCAGTGGTGGTTCGAGAGACCTTGCGCCAGGCGGGCTACGTGCACGCCGACTACGGCATCGACAATAAAAGCTGCGGCGTCATCGTGGCGATACAGGAGCAATCCAAAGACATAAGCTCCTCCGTGAATAAATCGCTGGAGGTGAGGGCCCAACACCTCTCAGACAACCAGGACGATCCCGACCAGCTTGGTGCAGGTGATCAGGGCATGATGGTGGGCTTCGCCTGCGTGGAAACACCCGAGTTGATGCCCTTGCCTATCAGCTTGGCCCACAAGCTGTGCCAACGCCTCTCCGTAGTCCGAAAGGAAGGTATTTTGCCCTACTTGTGGCCCGACGGCAAGTCACAGGTCACTGTGGAATACCAGCAAGGGGTACCCAAGCGGGTGGAGGCTCTGGTTATCAGCGCCCAGCACTCGCCCGAAGCTGACTCCGCCATTCTGACAAGGGAGATTATGGAACAGGTAATCAAGCCTGTGGTGCCCGGCTACCTTCTTGACGACCGTACCAAATATTTCATCAACCCCAGCGGCAGGTTCGTAACGGGAGGCCCTATGGGAGACACAGGTCTTACGGGCCGGAAGATTCTGGTGGACACTTACGGTGGAATAGCTCGACACGGGGGTGGGGCCTTTTCGGGAAAGGATCCAACCAAGGTCGATCGGTCGGGGGCCTATGCCGCCCGCTATGTAGCCAAGAACATCGTGGCAGCGGGCCTGGCCGACCGGGTGGAGGTCCAGGTGTCCTACGCCATCGGCGTAGCCCATCCCGTTTCAATCAGTGTAGAGACCTTTGGCACAGGGCGAGTGGACGACTCGGTGATCAACGAGCTGGTTACGAAGCACTTTGACCTGCGTCCTGCCTCCATAATTAAGGACCTGAACCTAAGACGCCCCACCTACAAAGCAGTGGCCTGCTACGGCCACTTTGGCCGCGACGAACTAGACCTACCCTGGGAAAGGACGGACAAAGCAGAGTTACTGCGGACCGAGGCTGGTCTGTAAATAAGGATAGGCTAGCAAAATAATCTGAGCACGGCTTATACTCTAGAAGAATTTAAGGGATAACTACCGACTTTACATGGTCAGGCCGCCGTCGATGGTGATCACCTGGCCGGTGATGTAGTTTGCCTCGTCGCTGCATAAAAAGGCCACCGTCTCCGCTACATCCTCTGGCTTACCAAAGCGGCCCAAGGGTATACGAGCCAGGATCTTGGCCCTCACCTCCTCCGAGAGTGACTCTACCATCTCAGTGGCGATGTACCCAGGGGCCAGGGCATTGACGGTGATGTTGCGGGAGGCCACCTCCCGCGCCATAGCCTTGGTGAGACCAATGAGCCCCGCCTTAGAAGCCGCGTAGTTGGCCTGTCCCGCGTTACCCGCCAACCCTACTACCGAGGAGATGTTGACTATCCTGCCACGGCGTTGTCGTACCATTTGGGATAGCGCGAACTTGATGCACAGGTAGGCACCCCGGAGGTTTACGCCAAGCACCTCGTCCCATTCGGTGGGGGTCATGCGCAGCAGCAGCCTGTCCCGGGTTATGCCGGCGTTGTTCACCAATATATCCAGCCGTTGCCACCGCTCCACAACCTGTCCAACCAGAGAACGAGCCTCATCCTCCTGTGAAACATCGGCGCCTACAGCAAAAGCCTCACCTCCAGAGCTCGCAATGGCTTGGGTTACCCGTTCAGCGGCCTTGTCGGAGGTGTGGTAGTTTATCGCTACCCGGGCCCCTTCTCCAGCTAGTCGGCGAGCGATAACCTCACCGATGCCGCGGGAGGCGCCGGTGACTAGGGCCACTTGGCCTTTTAACTTCACCCTACCCACCTCGTGTCGGCTTTGGGGTGGCTGGAAGCGAAACCATTTCCCGTTGCATGCTGCCTATCAGGTCCATCTCCACGCACCGTCGGGCTGTGTCTATGGCCCTCGCTACATCTTCGGCCTTGGAAGCCCCATGGCCCAACACCACCGTCCCGTTGACCCCTAGAAGAGGCCCTCCCCCTAGCTTTTTGACGGGGTTGATAGTCTCCCGTATAGAGGTGGTGATGGTGTTAACGTCCTCAGGAGAGAGTTTCCCCTCGAGCCTTCCCTTCAAGAAGGAGGAGACAGTAGCCCCCAGCCCCTCGGTGAACTTTACGAGAATATTCCCCACGAATCCATCACAGACCATCACATCCACCTTGCCAGTGAAGAAGTCCATACCCTCCACGTTCCCTACGAAGTTGAAGCCGTCCTCCTTAAGGAGCTGATGAGCCTCCCGCACCTGTCGGTTACCCTTAGACTCCTCAGCTCCCACACTGAGGAGTCCCACTCGGGGGTTCTCTATTCCAAGCAGCTTGTGGGCCAGGACACAGCCCATGGTGGCAAAGCTAAGAAGCTGGGATGGACGACAGTCCACGTTGGTGCCCAAGTCTACCAATACGGTATTAGGAGCCAGTTCCCCCGTAAAAGGGCCACCAATACAGGGACGCTCCACACCTTCCATGAGGCCCAATATTATGGAGGCAGATGCCATAGCAGCTCCCGTGGAGCCCATGGAAACCAGGGCATTGGCCTGGCCCTCTTTGATTAGCTTTGTCGCCACCACAATGGAAGCTTTGGGTTTCTGACGTAGCGCCAGGACCGGCTGCTCATCCTCCACGATCCTCCCCTCCGAGGGTACTACCTGGAGGGGAAGTCGCTGGATGGTATCGTGGGGGAGATGCGTCTCTATCTCTAGGGGGTCGCCCACAAGCAGCACACGAATCCCGTACCGTTGCGCTCCCTCCACTGCCCCCTTGACCACCTCGGAGGGAGCATGGTCACCCCCCATAGCGTCCACCGCTATGGTGATGAGCCGACTTGGTACATTATTCGATGGCTTCATAGGCTCCCTCTATCTATCAGTGGGATAATGTAACCGTGGCCTTACCCCGAATCAACTCCTCTCCCTCGCCCTTGCGAAGGGCAACGGCGCACTCCAAGTAACGACCCTCATTAGTATCCTTTTCTTTTACTACCTCCCCCCAAGTATAGACCCGGTCGCCGGGATAGGCTGGAGCCTTGAACCTAACCTTCAAGCTGCCACCTTCAAGCCACGGCTGACCAAAGGCCTGGGTGAGCATCTCCCATACGAAGGCCAAAGTAAGCATACCGTGGGCTATGATGCCCCCAAACTGGGTAGTTGCAGCGAATTGGGGGTCCAGATGCAATGGATTACCATCCCCAGAGGCACGGGCATAGCTGGCGATCCCCTTCTTTGTGATTATCCTCTCAACCACAGGGAGCCTCCTGCCTTGAGATAGGTTATTCACCTGTTCCCTCCTTGACGGGAACGATTACAGTGGTTCTTCCCTTTAGCGCCATCTCGCCATCGTGCCCCCATACAGTGAAGTTCGCTGAGATAAACTGCCACTCGCCCCTCAGTAGTGGACGGCCAAAACTGGCAGTGGTGCTCATCTTCTCTCCTACCATGACCCCTCTAAGGCAGCTCATCTCTTGGGTGGCGTGGAGGGTGCCCGGCGGGAGCGATAGCCGTTCAAGGATCTCCTTCACTACATGGGCCACCATAGCTAGGGGAGGCACCACCGAGAGGCTGGTATAGATGGTAGAGTGGTCCTCGATTGCTTGAAGGTAGGCATCTACATCCGGGGGCCCCAATGACCAATGGCCCAAATCTATCTCAGCACCCTGCTGTATCAACAATGAATACCCCTCTGGCCCTTAGCGCCGACGATTATAGCACAGGAGAATCATCGGAAAGGATACGCTTACGACGCCCTTTAAGACCAGCTCAATGGCCGTTATAATACCAAGTAAACTCAAAAGTAAGAGATGAACTACTTCATCCAAACCACCAGAACCATCATTTAGCGGGTAGTGCAGCTCTCTACAAAGAACATGGCTCCTAAGGACTCAAGCATGATATTCGTCAAAATAGCCTGGTGAAGATCTGAACCTTCAACAGCTCCTCAACCAGCACTCCTTCTTCCTCCTGGTGGCAGTGATCCTAGCCGTGGCAATACCATTGGCCTTCAGGTTCCTGCCCCAATGGTGGAGAGTTGGGGCCATCGGGGCGTTGGTAGTGTTACTTGCAGTGGGGTTGGTCTCGCTGAGAACCGGCCAGAGCACTCTCTCCAGCACCAACGCCTTTGAAGGTGTGTTAGAGTCGGGTAGACCGATTCTGCTGGAAGTATACTCTGACTTTTGAGCACTGTGCCTTTCGGCCAAGCCTGTCGTGGACAGGGTGGAGAAGCAGTTGGGGGACAGAGCCATAGTGGTGCGGCTGAATGTGAAGGAGCAGGTGGGTATTCAGGTGGCCAAAATGTACAATGTAACGCAGGTACCTACGTTCATCGTCTTTGACGAACTAGGCCAGGAACGATGGCGTCAAAGCGGACAGTGGCCCAACGAGGGGAGGATCCTTACCGAGCTTCTTGGTGAGGTGTCTGACTAACCAGCTAGCTTGCTTATTGACCATGTGTTACGGGGCTGCATACAATTAGCCCCACATTAGGATGGGAATTTGCAATGAAATTTAAGGACCTGAGGGAGTTCATCTCTTTTCTGGAAGACAAGGGGGAGCTGAGGCGCATCAAGACCCCCGTTAGCTGCGAGCTGGAGATAACCGAGATCTGCGACCGGGTGGTGAAGCAGGGTGGCCCTGCGCTGCTTTTTGAGAATGTGGAGGGCTACGACATCCCCGTCCTTATAAACATCTACGGGACCGAGCAGCGCATGGCCTGGGCACTGGGTGCCGAGCGGCTGGAGGAGTTGGCCCATCGAATCCAAGACCTCTTGGGAATGATGCAAGGCCCGCCCCAGGGCATCATGGAGAAGTTACGTTCTTTGGGTCAACTGGTGCGGATGGCCTCCTTTCAACCCAAGGTAGTGAAAAACGCCCCCTGCCAGGAGGTAGTCATCCCCGAGGAGCAGGTAGACCTGAACAGCTTCCCCATCCTCAAGTGCTGGCCCCTGGACGGCGGGCGCTACATCACCCTTCCCCTGGTGATAACCCGCGACCCCGAAACGGGCACCCGAAACGTAGGTATGTATCGCATCCAGCTCTTCGACCGGCGGACGGCAGGGATGCACTGGCAGACTCACAAGGTAGGCGCCCACCACTACCGGGTAGGAGGTGAGCAGGGCGCGGAGCGGCTGGAGGTGGCGGTGGCCCTGGGGGGAGACCCAGCCACCATCTGGACAGGCTCGGCACCCCTGCCCCCAGGGATGGACGAAATACTGGTGGCTGGTTTCATTCGACAGGAGGGAGTGGAGATGGTGAAGGGCAAAACCGTTGACCTAGAGGTGCCTGCTCACTCCGAAATGGTCATCGAGGGCTACGTAGTGCCAGGAGAGGAGCGCCTTGAAGGCCCCTTCGGCGACCACACGGGATACTACTCCATGCCCGATACCTACCCCGTGCTCCATGTGACCTGCATTACACACCGCCGCCAGCCCATCTACCCCACCATCATAGTGGGTCGGCCCCTCCAGGAGGACTACTACATGGGCAAGGTCACCGAGCGGGTCTTTCTGCCCATCATCCAGATGGTCCTGCCCGAGGTGGTGGACATGAACATGCCCGCCGAGGGAGTGTTCCACAACCTGGTCATCGTGTCCATCAAGAAGGAGTACCCCGGCCACGCCCGCAAGGCGATGTACGGGCTGTGGGGGATGGGGCTGATGACCCTAGCCAAGACCATAATCGTGGTGGACCACTTCGTCAACGTGCAGGACCTGTCGGAGGTAGCGTGGCGAGTGACCAACAACCTGGATCCCTCTCAGGATATCCTCTTCGCCAGCGGGCCGCTTGATGACCTAGACCACGCCTCGCCGATGCCCAAGTTCGGCAGCAAGATGGGCATAGACGCAACGGCCAAGGGCCCCATGGAAGGCCGCCAGAGGGAGTGGCCCCCCGACATCGTCATGAGCGACGAGATAAAGGCGCTGGTGGATAAGAAATGGGATGAATACGGGATATAGTGCGAGTGAAGTAGAAATGGGCTTACCAAAAACACCTGGTCGTACCACGGCGGCATTTGGGTTTTCCTATGTAGAGCGAACATTGAAGGATTGCCTCGGTCAAAGGCTCTTCAACAAAAAGGAGAAAGACCAAGTCTTGGAATTCTTCAGGCAATGGGAACCTCAGCCTTCATGCGCCTTCTGTGGCAGCCCGGAGGTCATGCGATGGGACGATCTCATTCCGGTCATTAAAGACGGAGAAACTGTTCTTGGGAACATGGTGCTGGCTTGTGCCCGATGTGATAACTCCAAAGGCAAACGCCTTTTCGATGAATGGATGTCCAGCACGCTCCCAAAGTCCCCTAGCAGTCAAGGGACACCCAATGTTAAAGACCGGATCAAACATATAGAAGCCTACACCACCACCTTCGGATATATTTGCAAACCTCTAAATCAACGATTGACTCGAACTGAACAAGAACGACGAACTGACCTTCTTCGTCGCCTCAACGGTCTGCGGGAGGAAGTTAATTCCCTTATTAGGGATTATCGGGAGAGGACTGGAAATCGTTAGAATCTACGCCTGCCGCTCATGGTTCGACAAGCTCAGCATGAGCGGGCAATACAAGCAGAAAGAACCATGGCAACAGCACAGCCGTATAGAACGGGCCTAAGGGCCGTCCCGCACAAACTGAACCTCCTCTTCGAGTCGGTGAAGTTTGAGCACACCCTCTTTGCCCTGCCCTTCGCCTATATCGGCATGTTCCTGGCCGCAGATGGGCTGCCCACTCTCGGTCAGTTCATCTGGATAACGGTGGCCATGGTGGCAGCCCGCACCCTGGCCATGTCCTCTAACCGCCTTATCCACCGCAAGGAGGACGCCGCTAACCCCAGGACCGTCGGTCGTCACCTGCCCCAGGGCCTGCTAAAACCCTGGGAGATGGGCCTGCTTATGGCAGTTTCGGTGGGGGTTTTCTTATATGCTGCCTCCCAGCTAAACACCCTGGCCCTGGTACTGGCTCCGGTAGCGGCGACCTTTGTGATCCTCTACTCCTACGCCAAGTATTACACCTGGGCGTCCCACTTTGTCCTTGGCTGGGCCGACGCCATCGCTCCCGCTGGAGCGTGGATCGGTGTGACGGGCAGTATCGAACCAGAGGCAGCGCTGCTGGCCTTCGCCGTAGCCATGTGGATCGGCGGGTTCGACATCCTTTACGCCACCCAGGACTACGATTTCGACCGCAAATACGGAGTCCACTCCATACCCAAGCGCTTCGGCATCCCGGCGGCGCTCTGGTGGGCCAGGGGCATGCATCTCCTTACCGCCCTATCCCTGCTCGCCCTGGGTCTGTGGATGGGGCTGGGGTATTTCTACTATATTGGGTGGGCGTTGGCTGCGGCCCTCCTGGTATATGAGCACCGTCTGGTTAGACCTGACGATCTTTCCCGTATCCATACAGCCTTTTTCAAGGTGAACACCTACATAGGGCTAGTTCTGCTGCTGTTCACCACCCTATCTCTCTTTGTGTGAGGAGCCGTGAACGACATGCCGATAGTTGTGGGTATTTCGGGTGCCAGCGGCTCGGTGCTGGCCAGGGAGACGGTGGACGAGCTGCTACGTCGGGAGATTTCCACTATCCTGGTGTGCTCCAATGACGCTCGCCTAGTTTGGCAGGAAGAGCTGGATGAGCCTTTCGCTGATACCCTCAGTCGTTGGCGAGAGGACCCTCACCTGACCTACTATGCCATCGGTGACATGAAGGCGCCCATCGCCAGCGGCACCTACCCCACCCACGGAATGGTGGTGGTACCCTCCAGCATGGCCACCATAGCCGCCATGGCCCACGGCCTAGCCAACAACCTGCTCCTTCGGGCTGCGGACGTCTGCCTCAAAGAGCGACGCCGGCTGGTGGTGGTGCCTCGTGAGACCCCACTGCATGCCTTGCACCTGGAGAACATGATGAAGCTGGCTCAGATGGGGGTTGTAGTCCTTCCCCCTGAACCTGCCTTCTATCTGAAACCTCGCACTGTGGATGATGTGGTGCGCTTTATGGTGGGGAGAATTCTAGTGTCTCTAGGGATCGAGAATACCCTGGAAGAGGGGCTTCAATACAAGGGTGGACAATAAGAATCTCATGGGCGGGCTGAAAGACGAGGAGAAGCGGCGTTACGTGGCCGAAATGTTCGCTCGCATAGCCCGCCGCTACGACCTGATGAACACCCTGATGACAGCGGGCATGCACCACCGCTGGCGACGGCGGGCTGTAGAGGAGGCTACCATCGGACTGAGGGGTGCTGCTCTGGACGTAGCCACAGGCACAGGGGACCTGGCTTTAGCCCTGGCTCGGGTTGAGGGTGTAACCACTGTGGTGGGCCTCGACCTTGTGCCCCCGATGATCTCTCTAGCCAAGAGAAAAGCCAGCTCCAAGGCTACAGGTAGTCCGGTGCACTTCCTCGTGGGAGATGCTCTATCCCTCCCCTTCCCGAGTGATAGCTTTGTCTGTGTCGCCTCGGGTTTCGCCCTCCGCAACATGCCCAACCTTCGTGCCTCCCTGGAGGAGATGGTAAGGGTTGTGCAACCCGGAGGCCGAGTGACCTCTCTAGAGATCGTTACGCTGGAGGGCGGGCTCTTCAGCGTTCTGTTTCGCTTGTATTTTCACCGCTTGGTGCCCCTAGTGGGGGCCCTTATTTCCAGAAATAGGTCTGCCTATACCTATCTGCCCCAGTCAGTGGACCGCTTTCCAACCGCCAACTCTGTTGCAGAGCTTCTGGAAGAGGTAGGTCTTCAGGATGTGGGCTATGAGCACATGGCGTTCGGCACGGTGGTGGTGCACTGGGGAACCAAACCCAGTTAGCGACTTGCTCCCCCGCACTGGAAAGGATAATATCTAACCAACGCAAGCAACGTTGGAAAGGAGCAAAGATGCCAATCATTGACCATCGTACCGAACCGCCAGCTCAGGAGAGCGAAGGACGGAAGTCGCGTCAGTTTGTGACCAAAGAGACAGGCGCCCAATCCCTGAAAATCAGCGAGCTGGTAATGAGCCCCGGCTCCTCTCTCCGGCTGCACACCCACCCCCACGACGAGGCCATTGTATTGCTTGAGGGGAGCATAGAGATGACTGCGGGTGAGGACATCCGCATAGTGGTGGCAGGCCACACCTTGCTAGCACCACCAGGTATACCTCACAGGCTCGCGAACAAATCGGGTGCGGACGCCCGGCTGTACGCCATCACCCCCGTAGCCGAATCCCAGACCACCTACGTTGACTAAAATTGCCTGAAAAAGAGCGAAGCCTCAGCAGTACGAAGGTATTGCGTGAGGGGTTCCTTAGCTTGAAGGCTAAGGTGTACCCAGTGCTACATCTCTTCGATGGCGGACCGCACCGTGTTGATCATGTCTTCAAGGGGTATATTGTGCACCTCTTGGAGGTGTTTCCCGGTCTGTTTGACGATCTCGTCATCGCTCTCACCCGTAGCAATAAAATCACAATCCAATCCTGCCGTGCGGCAACGTACAAGCTTGGCCATCTTTTCCCTCCCTCGCTGTTCTTTAGCTGCCCGAAGATCACTGAAACGTTAGCTCTTTCGGGAAACCAACTGGAACATTATACCCCGTTTATAGCCGTTAGGCACTAGTCTGGTTCTTTTCGTCAACCTCAGGCGTTCCCCAACCACCTCCACCAGGGGTACGGATGCTCAGTATGTCCCCTGGCTCTACGTCCAGCGTCTCCTTGCTTGAGAGTCGAACCTCCTCATAGCCACCTCGGAGGAGGATATTCTCCCCCCTTGTCCCCGGATGGCCACCTTGCAAGCCAAAGGGGGGCCGCTTTCGACGTTCCGAGAGGATGGTAACACGAGCCTGAGTACGGAACTCTACGTCTCGAATGAGGCCGTCGCCCCCCCTATATTTACCTCCTCCCCCAGAGCCACGACGCAGGGAGTATCGCACGAGACGCAAGGGGTAGACGAACTCCATAGCCTCAACAGGGGTATTCATGGTGTTTGTCATATGGGTGTGGATGCCCGAAACACCATCCTTGGTGGGGCGAGCTCCCATGCCACCTCCGATGGTCTCGTAGTAAACAAAGCTCTTGTTGCGGATGGGATCGTGCCCACCGATAAGGAGGTTGTTCATCGTTCCCTGGCTGGCGGCTGGAATGAGATGGGGCAGGGCCTGGGCCAGGGCTCCCAAAAGCACGTCGGTAATCCGCTGGGAGGTCTCCACGTTTCCACCCGCTACTCCGTGCTGAGGTTCAGGGTTCACCAGGGAGGCTGATGGGACGGTGATATGGACCGGCCTCAGGCAACCCTGGTTGGCTGGCACCTCTTCGCCCATGATACAGAGCATAGAGTAAAAAACCGCAGATACTGTCACCGCCAGAGGGGCGTTGATGCACCCAGGACGCTGAGGCGCGGTTCCAGTAAAATCCACCGTCATCTCGTCGTTGCCGATTGTGATGGCTACGGCAATGGGCACAGGCTCGCTGGAAAGGCCATCGTCATCCATATAGTCCAAGAATCGGTAAACGCCATCGGGTATGCGCTTTATGGTGGCCCGTGTCAGCCTCTCTGAGTAGTCCATAAGGGCCTCCATGTGCTCTAGCGTGGAGGGAAGGCTGTAGCGCTCAACTACCCCACACAGCCTCTGATCTCCAACCCGTAGGGAGGCTAACTGGGCTGCAAGATCGCCTTTACGCTCGTCTGGGGTGCGGGAGTTGCGGCATATAAGCTGCACCACCTCATGGTTCAGCCTGCCTCGGCGGGCCAGTTTAATCGGCGGGATGATGGTCCCCTCCTGGTACAGCTCGGTGGAGAGAGGGAGGGAGCCGGGGGTCATGCCACCCACATCGGCGTGATGGCCCCGGTTGGCCACGAAACCCGCCAAGTGGCGCGCCTCTTCCTCCGTAACAAAGACAGGTGCCACTAGGGTGATGTCGGGCAGATGGGTGCCGCCCAAGTAGGGGTCATTGAGGATAACTACGTCGCCGGGGCGGAAATTGTCGAAGGTGTTGATGGCCTCCCTTACCGAGGCGGGCATAGACCCAAGGTGAACGGGCTGGTGGGCCGCCTGGGCCACCAGCTGACCCTTGGGATCGAAGAGAGCGCAGGAGAAGTCACGGCGCTCCTTAATGTTGGGGGAGTAGGCGGTGCGCAGCAGAGTTACCCCCATCTCCTCGGCTACGGAGATGAACAGGTTCTTAAACACCTCCAGGCTTATGGGATCAACCATCTTCTACCTCAAGCTAAAGACTATTTTATAAACCAAGAGTTATCAGCTCTACGTCAGCCCTTCCAGCAGGTCGGCCTCCTGGCCCTTCGTGAGCGATTCAACCAGCCAGAAGTATTCCGTGCTCAGGAGCTGTCTAAATACCTCCTCAGGAAGGAGACTAAGAGGTCCCATCGAGTCCTTCTGAGTCCGATGGCATGCCAGGGCAGCCAGCTTTGTGTCGGTGTAGGCCTCCACGTTCATAACGGTGGTAATCACCTCGTCGGGTACGCCTATGGACTCACGCTGCTCCTGAGTGATAGGGAACTCGACGCCCGCCTCGGCTAAACGCTCCTCCATCCAGCGAAAAACGCGCCGTGGAAACACGCTGTAGTAAAGCTTTGAAGGTGTCCAGGGCTCCAGACCGTGGGACAACTGCTCTGGGTAGCAGGTGGGATCTCCAGCAATATTGAAGGCTGAGGCAGTGTGAACACTGGCGGCTATATGGTCGGGGTGGCCATAGCCGCCACTGGGGTCGTGGGTAAGGACTAGCTTGGGACGCACCTCACGTATGGCTCTGACGATGCGTCCTACCACCTCTGTCGCATTGGCCTGATGGAGACATTGAGGATGGTCGTTGTCGGGCGTGCCTGCCATACCCGAATCACGATACCCAAGGAACAGAACTTCCTGAACTCCCAAGACCTCGCCAGACTGTCTCAGCTCCCCCTCCCGCACTTGTGCTAGATTCTCTGGAGTTGCCAGGGCGGGGTCGCTTATCTCTCCCATCTCGCCTCTAGTGGCACATAGCAGGGTCACGAGGGCTCCCTGGGAGACATATTGGGCTAATGAGCCCCCGAACCCTAAGATTTCGTCATCGGGATGGGCAAACACTGTAAGAATAGAGACGTTGTCCATCAAAGTCGTCTCCTCAGCGTGGCTCAAGGATAAGGTTTTCGTAGGGGTCCACCCTGCCTGCCCAATCCGGAGGAATCACCGTGGTAGAGTCCATCTGGAGCACTAGGGCTGGGCCGCGTAGGAGGTTTCCGCAGCGCAGTCTCTCCCGAAGGTAAAGGGGAGTGGTTAAAGTCCCACTGTTAAACACGACCTGGGCCTCCATCACCTGGGCCTCTTTGGGGCTTTCACCGGAGGGTTGCTGGGGTTGGGGTGCTGGCTTTTTTACGGGCAAGATCATTTTAAGACGCAGGTTTACCACTTCCACAGGCTCGGTAGGGTCGGAGTAGCCGAAGCGCTGATGGTGGGCACGGTGAAAAGCACGGGCGATAGTCCTGCTTAGCTCCTTAGCCCTACTGGGATAGTCCACATTTAGCTCGAAGGACTGGCCCACGTACCGTACGTCCAGCGAGCGCTGCGGTACCAGCCCCTTTATGTCAAGATCCTCCTCAAGCAGCTCCTCCTCTGCGCGCTGGTGCAGGAGAGCGAACTTCCTTTCCAGGCGGTCACTGTTAATCTCTGGCCCTCGAAGCATAGCGGTCCTGGAATAGTCCTTGACGATGTCTGCAATGGCAACGCCCATGGCTGAGAGAATGCCCGGATTAGGCGGCACCAGTATGCGGGGGATACCCAGCTCTTGGGCCAGCTCGCAAGCATGCATGGGCCCGGCACCCCCAAAGGCGACCAATGTGAAACGACGAGGGTCGTAGCCCCGCTCCAGGGAGATAATTCGGATGGCCCGCTCCATGCTGGCGTTGACCACCCTTATGATACCTAAGGAGGTCTCCCTTACGTCGTTCCTCATCTCTCGTGCCAGAGCGTCCATAAAACACTCGGTGCGCTCCTTCTTCAGAGACATACGTCCTCCAAGAAAATACTCTGGTTGGAGGCGACCCAGGATGAGGTTGGCATCGGTAACGGTGATCCCCTCCCCTTTGCCATAACAAGCAGGGCCAGGGTCGGCGCCGGCGGATTGGGGGCCTACCACCAGGGCTCCTCCTCGGTCCAGACGGGCAATAGAACCACCTCCAGCACCCACACTATGAATCTCTATCATGGGCACACTTATGGGGTATCCCCCCACGCTGGAAGAAGTTATCTCCTTGATCCTTCCGGGGCAGAGGGACACATCAGTAGATGTGCCTCCCATGTCCAGGGTAATGATGTCGCCATAGCCAGCCAGAGTGCCAGTGTAGAATGCGCCCACTACTCCGCCTGCGGGGCCGCTTAAGATAGTGCGTACCGGCTGCTGGGATCCGAGTGCGGCGGTGATGCTGCCCCCTGAAGACTGCATGACACGCAAACTGTGGCCAAGGGCCCTCTCCAATCCTTTCAGGTACCGAGCTACTAGAGGACCGATATAGGCGTTGACCACTACCGTGGCCGTTCGCTCGTACTCACGAAACTCGGGAAGCACCTGGCTTGATATGGATATAAAGGGCTTACTTGACAAGGACTCTAAAGCCTCTCTGACCATCTCCTCGTGCAGCGGGTTCATGAAAGAGAAGAGGAAGGAGACAGCCACCGATTCCACACCCGCTTCTCTCAGGGTCGTAGCCAGACGGTTCAGCTCCTCAGGAGAGGGTGCAGTTAGAACGGTGCCAGTGTAGTCCACCCGTTCCTTGACGCCAAAGCGAAGCTCTCTAGACACCAGAGCCGGAGACCGCTCCACCATCAGGTCATATAGGGATGAGCGGCTCTGCCGACCAATCTCAAGGACGTCTTCGAAGCCCTCAGTGGTGACGAGGGCAGTGCGTGCTCCCTTACTCTCCAGCAGGGCGTTGGTAGCCACGGTGGAGCCGTGGACAAAAGTGGCCTCGTGGACGCCCAACCCAGTCACCCCCTGAAGGATGCCACGAGAGGGATCGGCGGGGGTAGACGGCAGCTTGTACACCTCCAGGCCGCCATCTCTCATTAGGGCAAAGTCGGTGAAGGTACCACCTACATCGATGCCGACGATGGTTCCAGACATAAAGGTGCCTCTAGCGAATAAAACACTATCAACCGGAGTACCCCGTAGCGCTGGGATTATAGCACCTAGCTATCCTCTTCGTTGACACCAGGTAGCCCTGTTGCTATCGTGGACTTCCGATAGTTCCGTTGTGCGTTCATGATAGAACAACACATTGGGGTCTGACGACCGTTATGCCCGAACTACCCGATGTTGAGGCCATGCGCCACTACCTGGTCTCCCAGGGCCTAGTGGGTCGGGCCTTTGCCGGAGTCGAGCTGATATGGCCCGGGGCTGTAAAGGCTCCATCGGTGGAGAAGTTCCTACAGACCATAGGCGGTAGGCAGATAGAAGAGATAAGTCGCCGTGCCAAGTTCCTTTTGTTTCAGCTAGACGCGGGACTCAGCCTTATCGTTCACCTGCGTATGACTGGTTCTCTGCTGGTGGAAGACGCCTCTGTCCCAAGACATCCCATGACCCGCAACCTCTTTATGCTGGACGACGGCAGAGAGCTTCGGTTTGTGGACCCGCGCAAGCTGGGGATGCTGTGGCTGGTGGAGGAACCCTCAAAGGTGCTAGGTGGCCTAGGCCCCGAGCCTTTGGAGCCTGGCTTTACCCCTGATGTATTGGCCCAAAGACTTGAGGGTCGTAACGTACCCATTAAAGCGTTGCTATGTGAGCAGTCGGTGGTGGCGTGGTTGGGCAACATCTACGCTGACGAGGTGCTCTTTGCCGCCACCGTTCATCCACTGAGAAGAGCCTATGAGCTATCATCGAGCGATATGGAACGGGTGCATTGGGCCATCATAAAGGTTCTGACGGAGGCCACTGAAAAGCTGGCCCTCCTGCCCATGACAGGACCGTTTCGTTATGCAGAAAGTCCCCTTACCGAATCAAAGGAGGGGCGGCAGGTACTAATGCTCTCCAGGGACAAAGGGGCGATCTGTCCCCGGTGCACCACAGCTCTACAACGTGTCCCAGTAAGAGGCCGCAGCAGCTACTTCTGCCCTAGTTGCCAATCTTGAGGATGGATGCTGATGGAAGATGAAATAGAGGCTGTAATCTACACTAAAGCTCTTACCAAGCTCTATGGCAAGGTGGTAGGGGTCCGGAGCCTAGATCTGAAGGTGCAGCCCGGGGAGATATTCGGATTCCTAGGCCCCAACGGCTCGGGCAAGACCACCACAATTCGGCTTCTTACAGGCTTTCTGCATCCCACCAGCGGCAGTGCCACCGTGCTTGGCATGGACGCCTGGAGAGATTCTACAAAGATCAAGGCCAGGATCGGCTTCCTGCCAGACTTCCCCAGCCTATATCTCAACCTCACCGGCGAGGAGCTTTTGGACTACATGGCCCATCTCAATGGCGGCATCGAAGCCTCGTGGCGCCACGCCCTGAGTGATCGGCTAGAGCTGGGCCAAGGTGACCTACGACGTAAGATCAAGGAGTACTCACGGGGCATGCAGCAGAAGCTGGCGATTATCCTGACCTTGCAGCACAAACCCACACTGCTGATTATGGACGAACCCACCGAAGGCCTGGACCCACTGATGCAGCAGTCCCTTTTTCATCTATTGCAAGAATTCCAGCAACAAGGAGGCACGGTGTTCATGTCCTCCCATATCCTACCCGATGTAGAGAGGCTCTGCCATCGGGTAGCCATCATCCGTCGGGGCACCCTGGTAGCTGTGGAGACGGTGGATACCCTTCGGAGCCGCTACGTCAGGCAGATGGAGGTCACACTATCACGAGAGCCTCCTGAAGAGTTGGAGCTGCCTGGAGCCTCCATTATCCATCGGGATGGAAACTCCATCCGCCTGCTGATCCGTGGTGAGCTTAACTCCCTGCTCAACGCCCTTACCAACCTGGGCGTAGAAGAGATGGTCTTTGAGCAGGCCCACCTGGAAGACATCTTCCTTGACCTGTACCGGGAAGAAGTGAAGTAGATGGGGTTTATCTTCCTCAAGACCCTGAAGGCACATCGATTTGGCATCCTGTTGATGGTGCTGGCAGTAGCAGGGCTGGGCATCCTGGTAACGACCAGCTATTCAGCTTTCGGGCAAGAGCAAATTCGTATGCTGGGGGAGGATATGCCTCGTGGATTCTCTGCCTTAATCAAGGCTGAGGGAAATCTGCTGCTAAGCTATGGATTCCAGGGATACGTGGCAATAGGATTCCGCCACCCCATATTTTTGATAGTAGGATCGGCCTTCGCCATTTCCACGGCCGGAGGGGCCCTGGCCCGAGAGATTGAGCGTAAGACCGTGCTACTGCTCCTGGCCCGCCCCCTGCCCCGCTATTATCTGGTGTTAAGCAGGGAGGCTGAGTCAGTGATGGGGCTGGTGGTGCTGGTGGCTGCCCTTGTGGCAGGTGTGGCTTTGGGAACGGGAATGGCAGGTCTGTGGGATTCAGCGAGCTTTGGAGCTTTCCTCGTCATGGCCTTTAACGCCCTATGCCTCTTTTTAGCCGTGTGTGGGTACTCGTATCTGCTTTCGGCGCTATCCAGCGACGGGGGACGGGCCATCCTGCTGGCCACAGTACTGACGGTGGCCTTTTTCTTCGTGGACTTTATGGCTGGCCTCTTCGATATCTTGGAACCTCTGGGATTAATTTCGATCTTTCACTACTACAACCCATTATCGTTAGTGGGAGATGCTGCATTCCCCACTCTTCACGCTGGTATTCTGTTAGCTGTTGCTGCGCTCACCTTTTTAAGTGCTGCGATCGTCTTCCAGCGTAGGGACATTGCAGCTTAGAGCTGTGACAAAATGCTTGGTAATGGAGGAGCATTCTTGACTCTTTAATGTCTATGAGATAAATTATTCCTAAGGACTGTATGAGGATGAGCGATGCCTCTTTATGAGTATGTTTGCACTACGTGCGACCACAAGTTCGACAGGCTCCAATCCATGGGTGGCGTGGATACCGAGTGCCCGCGCTGCGACCAGCCAACGAAGCGCGTTATCTCCCTCTTTAGTGCTTTTACCACAGGCGACGATGGAGAGCTGAACTATGTGCCAAGCACTGGCGGCGGTTGTGCTTGCTCTGCGGGTGGTGCTTGCGGCTGCTCGATGAATTAGATCTACGCCGCTTTTCAAGGTTCTCGGACGAGGTGGCTGGGTTGGTGTACTCCTTTTCCTCTTAGCAGGAGGATCGAGGAGCACGCACCCCCCACCACAATCGCCTGGCTTACGCTGAGAACAGCCACAAATATGGTAGCATCCAGCCAGAAACCTTCCGGGAAGAGTATCACCAGGTAATCTCGTCTAGAGTCCAGCATCCAATATGCGTTAGCGAAGCTGGCCTGGTGGAAGAGAAGAAAGAGCCAGTCGAAGGCCCCCAGGGATAAGACGCCCACCAGAGCCACAACTGCTACCGTTACCCCACTCCCCCATAATCCCAGCTTGGTCAGCCTTGCTGAAATCTGAGATCGCCGCAGCAGTAGACCCAGAGCAACGAACAGTAACAGATACCCACCAGATGCCATCGCTACCAGGTAAACTCCCCGCACAAGCCCCTTTACATCCCCCATGTGTAGGACCTCCCGCTGGCTGAAAAGCTCCCTCTCTTTGCCGAATACCTTTGCCTGAACTTGCAAGGGCTCCTTGGAAGAGTTGAAGTAACTGCGTATCTGGCGGCCTACAGAGAACAGCTCTTTGGCTTCTATTCCCGCAATTTCCGAAATGCGGTATTTATCAAATCCCCGCTGATACAGGTCCAGGTCGTTTACAGCCCACGTCACGCTATTGGCGATAAAGAAGATGGGTACGGCCAGCACAACAAAAAACGATAGAATTCCCCACATCCTGGTCATAATGTCACCTTTGTCCTATCTCCAAGGTAACATCTTCGTTCCTTGTCAAGCAAGCAGGCTACTCCTATAATTGCCCCATGCTACCTGAGGATACACCCCAAGAAGCTCTCGATTCCTTCCAGACCTTAGTCCATATTCTACAACGCCTTAGGGCTCCCGACGGCTGCCCCTGGGACCGGGAGCAGACTCATACCTCCCTCAAACGGAACCTGCTGGAGGAGTGCTACGAGGTGCTGGAGGCCATAGATGGGGACGACCCTAACAAGCTCTCCGAGGAGCTAGGAGACCTCCTAGTACAGGTGGCCTTTCACTCCCAGATTGCGAAAGAGGGAGAAGAGTTTGGCATAGATGATGTGCTCACCAAGGCCAACGAGAAGCTCATCCGTCGACACCCCCATGTGTTTGGCGACATTAAAGTGGCCGACGCCCGGGAGGTGGAGCATCGCTGGGAGCGACTCAAGGAGGCCGAGCAGCCCAACCGCTCCCCAGTGGATGGCATCCCAGGTGAGCTACCAGCTTTGGCCTACGCCCAGCTCATGCAGGACCGGGTGGCCAAGGCAGGCTTCGAGTGGGAGGATATATCGGGTGTGCTGGACAAGGTGATGGAGGAGGTTACGGAGCTTAGACAGGCGGCCAGCAAAGAGGACAGGGCCCAAGAGCTAGGGGATCTTCTCCTCGTCCTGGTAAACCTGGCCCGCTGGATGGGTATTCATGCCGAAGATGCACTACGCCAGGCCAACCACCGTTTTCGAGGGCGCTATGTCACTATGGAGAAGCTTGCCGCCCAGCGGGATCTAAATTTCGCTTCCCTTCCCCTGGAGGATAAAGAGAGCCTCTGGCAGGAGGCAAAGGCCCTAGAGAGTCCAGGGAGACGTAATGGCTGAACGAAGACCCAGACTAGAAGGAAAGGTAGCCATAATTACGGGGGCAGGGTCCAGTGGAACCGGCATCGGCAACGGCAAGGCCACCGCCGTGCTATTCGCCCGAGAGGGCGCCAAGGTGTTGCTGGTGGACGCCCTTATAGAGCGAGCCGAAGAGACCCTGATTATGATCCGAGATGAGGGAGGAGAGGCCTCGGTTTTCCAGGCCGACGTTACCAAGGCCTCCGACTGCCAAGGAATGGTGGAGGCCGCTGTGGAGCACTATGGAAGACTGGATATTCTGGACAACAACGTAGGCATTTCCCGGGGTGAAACGGTGGTGGATGTCAGCGAGGAGCAGTGGGACCAGATTATGACAGTCAATGTAAAGAGCGTCATGCTGGCCAGCAAGTATGCTATTCCAAAGATGATAGAGGGCGGTGGTGGGGCCATCATCAATATGTCCTCTATCGCCGGCATGCGCGCCCTCAGCAGAACCCCTTATTCGGCCTCCAAAGGTGCCATCATCGCTTTGACCAAGTCCATGGCCGCCGACCACGGCAGGGACAACATTCGGGTAAATACCATAGCTCCGGGTCTGGTGTATACACCTATGGTGGCCCCAAGAATGACCGAGGAGGTACGGGAGGAGCGCCGCTTAGCGTCCCCCTTGCAGACCGAGGGCACCGCCTGGGACGTGGCCTGGGCCGCCGTTTATCTCGCCAGTGACGAGGCTCGGTGGGTGACCGGGGTCGTGCTCCCAATCGATGCGGGACTTACAATAACAACCCCTGCCACCTTCCACAAGATGGCCCATCAGGTGTACCAGCTCCCTCCCTCGAGTTAACGCTACTCTCGAAAACCGCCCATAACATAGGGTGGCGCTATGTAGTAGATTCCGCCCGCAAGGAGCCCTTCGAGCTCGGAGATCAGGCCTTGTGCCGCACCCCCACCACCGAACCCGCCCATCATCCGCTCCATTAAGGGCCGTCTGGGCCGTATCCACACAGGCCGACGCCTTGTCCGGCCCAGTTCAGCAGCAATGTCTAGGGCATGATCGAAGTCCCCCAGCTCATCTACCAGTCCCATCTCTTGGGCACGTCTGCCTGTGATAACCTCTCCCGTGGCATACTCTCTCACCTTATCCTCTTCCATTCCTCTACCTTGGGCCACCGCTTTGATGAAGCTGTCGTAAATCTCATCGATGAGCTCTGTGAACTTGGCGTCCTCCTCGGAGGTGGGACTACGCCAGAACCCGCCCATATCCTTGAGATGGCCCCCCTTGTACACGGATAGACTAACTCCCAGCTTTGCCATCAGGTCCTGCAAAACAGGACGCAAGTAGATGACCCCTATAGAGCCCACCAGGGATGTGGGAGTAGCCACGACTCTGGTAGCGGCGCAGCTGAGATAGTAACCTCCCGAGGCCCCCATCCCTCTTATGTAGGCCACCACTGGCTTGGTTTGGGCCACCTTACGCAGACTGGTGTAAAGCACCTCCGAGCCGGCCGCTGTCCCACCCGGCGAGTCTATGTCCACAACCACCGCCTTGAGCCGTCTATCCCGGGCCAGGGCATCTATCAAACGATTGTAAACCGGCACTCGGACAGCGCCACCGATAACTCCGAATATTTCTACCACCCCAACCCCACGCCGTCGCAAAAAAGATAATGCCATCGAAATCCTCCCCCCATTTCATATTTTGGTCTATTGTATGCCAGGAAACACAGAATCGCTTAGGAGCTAGACTAAGGCGAAGGGCATAACAGAACCCTCTTCAGACAATACCCGCTCATGGTTCGACAAGCTCACCATGAGCGGAAGAATTAAAGGAGTTTTTCAAACTGTATATCAGGGCACCAGAATGGCACGGGTAACCTTAGTCTCGTCCTGCCGTCCCAGCCACTCCGCCTGCCGAAAGGCGTCGTTGATGTCCTCCAGAGGAAACTTGTGGGAGACTACCTGCGAGAGGGGATATTTGTCTTTGGTACGAACCAAAAAGTCTAGGGCCACTGGTATCACCCACGGATCGTAATTAGCTGTGGGCACGATGTGCTTGACACCCCACATGAGGCGAGACATGTCCAGGGTGACGGTGGCATTGGGAGCTATGTGGCCAATCTCCAGGTATGTTCCTCCCACGCGCAGCATATCCAGGCCCTCAGACACCGCCTGAGGGAAGCCCACCACCTCCATCACCACGTCGGCGCCTCTTCCCTCGGTGAGATCACGAACCCTCTCCACCCGCTCCTGGGGCTCCTTTAGATCGTTGATGTTGATGGTCTCATCGGCGCCGCACTCCTTTGCCAGGGCCAGCCGCCCCACCACCCCGTCGATGGAAATGACCAAGCCCGCCCCCATCTCCTTGGCCACAGCGGCTGCATTGATACCTAGCCCTCCGGCCCCCTGCACCACAACCGAGTCACCCATGCGCAAACTTCCCTTATGTAGGGCATAGGTAACCTGAGAGAGTGCACATTTCACCGGTGTGACCGTCTCGTCAGATAGTGAGTCAGGGGTCTTGAAGACGAAGTGACCTGGGTACAGATAATAGTACTCGGAGTAGCCACCGTTACAGTAGGGCCAATCCAGAATGGAGTGGCGGTAACGAAACTTGTTAGGACAGTTAGCTCGCTCTCCTCGCAAGCAGTTGTAGCAATGCATGCATGGGACAATGTAAGCAAAGGTGATCCGATCGCCCTCCTTCAAATGCCTACCAAGGGAGTCGGTGGTGACACCAGGACCTAAAGTGTGGACCATCCCTGCCATCTCGTGTCCCAGGATCACTGGGCCTGGCTGCCCACTCACGATGGGCTGAAGCTCACCCCTCCAGAAATGGAGGTCCAGAGCCGCAGATTCCTGCTGCGGTGACCTTTACCAGGATACCTCCTGGCTCCACAGGGGGAGGCGGCAGTTCCATAATATCGAAGTTTCCAGGGCCGGTAAAAACGGCTGCTTTAGCCATATAAGACTCCCCCATTTAACCAGCACATGCAACCAAAGATTCCAAAAGGGAGGTTGGATTCAAAGGCAACTTTTGACCCCTAAAGCTTCCAGATGTTGCCTACCTGGTGGACCAGGTCAACCCGGTGGATGGAGTCGTAGGGCCAGTCCACCGACTTGAGCCACTCTTCGAATTGAGACTGCTCCGGCGCTTCGCATTCGGAGACCATCCTTCCCTCGGAAAGGTTGCAGTACACCTTGAGGATGGTGGTACGCCGATCGGGACGCCACTTATTGACCTGGTCTAGGGCAGCCCTAAACCTCTCTTCGGTTAATCCAGATATGGTGTGAATCGCCATAAACCTGGCCATGATCCCTCCTTCTTGAGGCTCACGATGGTCTATTTGAAGCAAGATAAATACAAGGCCTGACGGCTATACGCGACTGCGCCAGCTTCCAGGTCTACTCTCCCGGAGGAACAAAGGGGTAAGGTATGGGCTTACCTCCCTTCAAAGGAAGGACTACGGTGGCTTTGCCAGGTGTGCTTTCAATGTCATCCTGAGACTTCATGCCAATCTCCAGCTCCACAAAGCCCATGCCGTCTCTTTCATACTTGTTGGTGACCTTGCCCCACATGATGAGGAGATCGCCAGGCACCAGCATAGCTCGGTGCTCGAAGGAGGCCTTCCAGGGCCACCCTCCCGGCAGGGTCCAGTCTTTAAGGTATTGAGGTACTACGCTCTGCTTCCAGGTGCCGTGCACCAATAGGCTGGGGTTTTTATCGTGGTTTAAGGCGAAGTCCAGATCGTAGTGGATACGGTGCCAGTTTTCGACGGCGGCGCTCCATCGGAAGAGGTTGGTGGGATTGGGCTGGTAGATGTACTTTGGCAGCTCCATCCCCTCGTAAACGTCCTCATAATACAACTGTTTCTTGTTACGCAGTTCCTCCGCTGTAGGCTTTTCATCATGCCTAACAATCTCTTCAGGAGGGAGCTTGAGTAAGTCTTCTAAGGGCAGAGACATAGCTATCGCTCCTTAGGTTTTGTCTTCGTCGAGTTAGGTTCCTATCTAAAGGATTTAGCGCCTGATCATAGAGGCGCGGGTTATACAAAGCAGTTCGTCCTTATGGCTACGATAGGTAGTTTCCGTGGTGACTATTAGGAAGGGGTTGCCATCTCTGCCATCCCTTTCTCGGATGTCGGCATACTTATGCTGAAAGTAGATCTTGTCCCCAATGCTAGGATATTTTAAAACCTGTACTTCATTGCCAGCGTTGAGCACCCGCACCAGGTTGGTAGGGATGGGAGGCAGCTCACCGAGCACTGCCACCCCACCGATGCCATCGGACTGGGGGTTCTCACTAAATGCTTTGGCAATGGGGTCTTCCTGCCCAGGAGGCAGTCGGCTGGACATGTAGCTTACCATTATGGGGGGAGTTATTATCTCACCGTACTGGGTGGACTTGGCGAAATCCTCGTCCCAGTAGCGAGGGTCGGGATCCATCAGCGCTTGCGTGAAGCGACGTAGGTACTCCTTGTCTACCGAGCCCCAGCACTCCACAACATCGCCGGTAACACCTATCATCGCCTTGACCTCTGGAGTGAGAGCGGTCTTGGTCTCTTGGGTCATTCCCTTCACGTCCCTTCATGCGAGATTATCAACCACAGCAGGGGAAAACCATAAGAAGAGTTATGAGGACCACCTCTCTATCAGCGGGATGGTACTCAAGCTCTCGACCCTAGTCAAGAGGTTGTGGGAGATAACGAACATTTGCCTTGCGATCCCGTGACCTGGGCGAATGACTCAGCGCCCATCATTGTCTCAATATAGGGTATAATAAAGGCTCTCGGGGCGTAGCGCTGGGGTTAGCGCGCCCCGTTCGGGACCCTGAGGTTGACAATACTACTGTAAAATAATCCATCTACTCGGGGTGTAGCGCAGTTGGTAGCGCGCCACGTTCGGGACGTGGAGGTCCCGGGTTCGAGTCCCGGCACCCCGACCATCCCTTCCTCTTGTTGATTTTCCACTCCTGGCCCTTTGGTAACTTCGGGGTAAAGGCCCTTGGCCTTATCGAAAGTATAATTTGCTATAAGGTATATGACTGGCCTACCTGCTAACACCTATATTGTTAATGTCCTCTACTGCGACAGCCGACTCAAGCCCAGCCATGAGATCAAAATGATAATCAGTCTGGATTGTAATTTTATTTACTAACCCGCCTAAGAAGTTCCCTGGCTCTTCGATAACATTGAACTTTTGTAGCATGGTCGATTGCTCTTGAGTGACTTTCATGGAATATCGCTACAGCTAGCTTCCACAGTCTTGAATGAGTATGAGAACGTTATCTACGTTCCATTCTCAGGACGGAAAGAAACGCATCCTGTGGTATCTCTACTTTCCCTAACCTTTTCATACGCTTTTTTCCAGCCGCCTGCTTCTCCAACAGTTTCATCTTTCTGGTAACGTCACCACCGTAGAGCTTGGCCAAAACATCTTTACGGAGAGCCGGAATTGTCTCTCTCGCTATTATCCTGTTCCCAGAGGCTGCCTGTATGGGAACCTCAAATAGCTGTCTGGGGATGGCCTCCGTCAACCGCTTGACTAGCTCTCTGCCTCTTTGATAAGCCTTGTCCTTATGAACGATTAACGAAAGGGCATCCACCTGTTGATTGTTCACGAGCAAATCCAACCGGGTCAAAAAACCCGGGCGATAACCAGTAAACTCATAATCCAGGGTGGCGTAACCCTGACTGCGGCCTTTTACATGAGCATACATCTCCGTCAATAACTCAGATAGAGGTAGCCTAAATTCGATCAAAACTCTGGGATCCAGGGAAGGGCTGGAGGTGACTTTGTTATAGGTTTCGGGATCACCCATATCTATATACTCTGTACGGGAGAATTCACCCCTTCGTTGATTTATGAGCTCCATCAAAGGACCAATGAAACGTGAGGGAGTAACTATTCTTACATCTAGCCAGGGCTCTAATATCTCACTGAACTTGTCGGGTGTAGGCATCTCGCTCGGGTGCCCAATCTCGATCTGCTGGCCGTTATTCAGGGTCAAGAGGTAAGAAACGCTGGGCGCTGTAATAATCATATCTAACCCATATTCCCGCTCTATGCGTTCCTGAACTATTTCCATATGTAACAGGCCTAGGAAGCCACACCGAAACCCGGGACCAAGAGCAGGGCTACTTTCTGGGGTAAAGCTCAAAGCCGAATCGTTGAGTTGCAGACGTTCCAGTGCTTCTCTCAAACCCTGATAATCATCCGTATCTGTTGTATGGAGGCTGGCAAAGACCAAGGGCTTGACAGGTTTGTATCCCACCAGTGGATTAACGCTCTTATCGGGTTTGAGAACAGTTATAGTATCGCCAACCCGACACTGGGCCACCGACTTTAGGCCCGTGGCAATATATCCCACCTCTCCAGACTCTAGACGTTCCACCTCAAAAGGCTTTGGGCTGAACGCACCGATTTCCGTCACTTCGATAACCGTATTACTGCCCAAAAGCCTAACACTCTGGCCCCGCCTAATGTTTCCATCGACCAAACGTACGTAAGCCAGCACACCCTTGTACTGGTTATAGGTGGAGTCAAAAATTAGGGCTCTCAGCGGATTGCCGGGAAGTCCTTGGGGTGGGGGTATCAGATTAACCAAGGATTCCACAAGTTGAGGAACGCCCTCCCCCGTCCGGGCTGACAGGCGGAATATTTCCTCGTTTTTATAACCAAAGGTCTGTTCCAACTCGTTAACTACTCGCTCAGTTTCCGCAGTCGCTACATCAATCTTATTAATAACTGGAATAATCGTTAGATTACGTTCGAAGGCCAGGTGGACATTGGCTAGAGTCTGCGCCTGGATACCTTGAGTGGCATCTACTAACAACAAGGCGCCTTCACAGGCGGCCATACTGCGAGACACTTCATATGCGAAATCTACGTGGCCCGGTGTGTCAATTAGATTTAGCTCATATTCCTGGCCACTCCAAGACTTATATATCATTCGTACTGCCTGGGCCTTGATGGTAATACCACGTTCCCTCTCCAAGTCCATCGAGTCAAGATGCTGCTCAACTAGATCGCTGGAGTCCACAGTGCCGGTAGTTTCTAGCAACCGGTCCGCCAGAGTAGACTTTCCGTGGTCAATGTGGGCAATGATGCAAAAATTGCGGATTCGAGACTGCTCCATATTCTATATCCTACCATGTGCTTATGAGAGTCGGAATGATAAGAAGATGGATTATGATGATAGTTGCCTCTCTCGAAGGCTGTTGGTCGTAGCACCGAGAGGGGTTTGCACCATCTTAAGTCGTGAAGATCGCAAATGAAGGTTACCAGAGTGAGATGGTCCCCCGGGCTCCCCTTATCGAGGACTGTTAAGTCATAGGTGCTCAGGAAGAGGTCATGTCAAACCAATTGTACGTTGCACAGCCAACGGAACAAAAGAGGTCGGGTTTCTGTCTTGATATATGATAGGTGACTGCAACGGCCCGTGCACACCCCGGTAGGAAACGGAAATCACGATTATGGAGGCAGACAAGTTGAGAAGGAATCTAGCGACCGCAGTGACCGTTGGTATGGCAGCGCTAACGGTGATAGGCGTGGCATGCAGCGATGGCGGCTCAACACCGACCACCAAGCCCACAGCGACCGCCGCTCCTACCCCGACACCTACTCAGAACGTCCCATCCCCAAAGGAGATCTCCTTCACCGAGGTCATGTCTATGGCCAAACATGGAGAGATCGAGTCTATCGAGGTTAGGGGCGATAGACTAACCATTCTTACTAGCAGGGGGGAGACGCTCGCGTCCCGCAAGGAAGAAGGCTCAAGCATCGTGGAAACCCTTGCCACCGCCGGTGTCGACCCACTCCCTGGCATCCTCAACGTCTTGCCGCCTACGCCACCTCCAGCGGATCAACTTGACCTTGTGTTTGTTCAAGAACTGCGATCAGAGAAGCAGCGGGTGACCTCACCCGATCTCGCTCCTTCGGACATAAGGGATCTCGTCGCCGGAAACAGTGCCTTTGCCTTTGACCTCTATAGGGCTCTCAGCTCAGAGGATGGCAACTTGTTCTACTCCCCCTACAGCATCTCCCTGGCACTGGCGATGACCTACGCAGGTGCTCGGGGTGAAACCGAACAGCAGATGGCGAACACCCTCCACTTCATCCTCTCTCAGGACCAGCTGCACACTGCATTCAATGGTCTGGACCTCGAACTCGCCGGTCGCGGTGAAGGCGCCGCAGGAAAAGATGAAGAAGGTTTCCGGCTGAATATTGTCAATGCAATCTGGGGACAAAAGGATTACGAGTTCCTCGTCGAATTCCTCGATGTCCTGGCAGAGAACTACGGTGCCGGGCTGAGGCTCCTCGATTTTATAAGCGCACCAGAAGAGTCCCGTATCACCATCAACGACTGGGTAAGCGATGAGACGGAGGGCAGGATAGAAGACCTGATTCCACCAGGAGTCATCGATGCGCTGACACGACTTGTCCTTACCAACGCCATCTACTTCAACGCGGCGTGGCAGTATCCCTTCAGCGAGAGCCGGACAGCTGATGGTACTTTCCATCTGCTCGACGGTGGGGAGGTGATGGTGCCGATGATGAGGCGGACCGCGAGCTTCGGTTTAGCAAAGGGCGACGGGTATCAGGCAGTGGAATTGCCTTACGACGGGAGCGAACTATCGATGGTGATCTTGCTTCCCGACACAGGTCAGTTCGAGGGGTTTGAGGGCTCGCTGGACGTCGACCTTGTACGTACCATCACCGAGGGTCTGGTACCCACGCGGGTGGCTCTGACCATGCCAAAATTCGAGTTCGAATCGGATTTCACTCTAGTCGACACTCTTAGGGCGATGGGTATGCCGGTCGCCTTCATTTCGTCGCTCGGGCCATGCACTTCCGAGATGGCGGACTTTTCAGGCATGACCGGCACCTGCGAGCTGTTCATCAAGGATGTTGTGCACAAGGCGTTCGTCTCTGTGGATGAGGCAGGCACAGAAGCTGCGGCCGCCACCGCTGTGGTGATAGGGATCGAGAGCCTGCCGCCCAGCGTAACCATTGATCGTCCCTTTGTGTTTCTGATCCGTGACATCGAGACGGGTGCCATTCTGTTTGTTGGGCGTGTCACAGACCCGAGTGCTTAACTTGCCCCAAGTGCCCTTCAATCAGATCACGATGGGTTAGGTAGATGCCAAAGGGTACAAGCCAGCCCCGATCGCGGCGAAGGCAATTAGGTGCTGAACTGGCGCACCCGTTGTGGAAACCTGCTCCCGCTTCTCTTGTCTCCTCAACTCGATCGGCGACAGGCTACAGTTTTGACTGCTCGCCAACGCCCCGATCTATACCGTTGCCTAATGAGTTGCTGGGACGTACACTGGGGCGATCGGCTCACGGACGGGGTTGGCCGAGAACCACCGATAGCGTAGGAGACGAGATGGTTAAGTGCCCTGCCTGTAGTGCGGAAAACCCAGAGACTGGCAGGTTCTGCGTTGAATGCGACGGGGCTCTCGCTGACGGAAATGCCGCGGCACAAGCTAGCGCCAACGATGCGACGCTAGACCGCTTGACCAGAACCATACCGCCAATGGATGTCGCCGTCGCGGAGGATCTGCTGAGGGAGGCAAAGCAGATCTTAGATCGGCTAGGAGTAACCTTTTCCCTTCGGCAGGGCACCTGTCTTGGCGCGTTCAGAGACCACGCGCTCATCCCCTGGGACGACGACTTGGATCTGGGAATTGTCATCGGGCTTCACGGGTTCACCGAGCAGTCAATAGAGCCGGTTCTCGCAGCGTTTCGAGACAGCGGGTACTACGTCAAATCCGAGCGGGCCGATAGTATCGTAGTCTCGATGTTGTTGAAACGAAACATGAGGATCGACCTGCTCTTTCATTGGGTCATCGGCGAGCAGATTTACCACTTGACCTGACCCCCAAGAAATAGTCCAGTTGATATGAGAGACTGGGCAAGAAAGGGGGCAGAGAATGCCAAGGAAACAGCGCAGTGTTGAGGAGATCATAGGGAAGCTTCGGGGAGCGGAGGTGGCCTTAGCGCAAGGGGAGACATTAGGTCAGGCTTGCCGGCGCATAGGTGTATCGGACCACACGTTTTATCGTTGGCGGCGGGAGTACGGCGGACTTAAAGTGGACCAGGCGAAGCGATTGCGTGATATGGAAGGGGAGAACGCCCGTCTCAGGCGTGCGGTGGCCGACCTGACGGTAGATAACCAGATCCTGAAGGAGGCAGCACGGGGAAACTTCTGAGCCCGGCCCGCCGAAGGCGATGCGTGGAATTGGTACAGGAGTGGTATGGCATCTCCGAACGGCGCGCCTGCCGGGCGCTTTCGCAACCCCGGGCTACACAGAGGCACTCTGTAACAATAGCCGATGACGAGGAGGCCCTCACGAGGGCGTTGGTGCAGTTGGCCAGCCGGTACGGACGTTATGGGTACCGCCGGGTGAGTGCCCTGCTGCGACGTGATGGGTGGCGAGTGAACCACAAGCGGGTGGAGAGGATCTGGCGGCTGGAAGGGCTCAAGGTCCCGGCCAAGCAGCCCAAGCGGGGACGGCTCTGGTTTACCGACGGCTCCTGTGTGCGCCTCAGGCCACAACGACAGAACCACGTGTGGGCCTACGACTTTGTGGCTCTTCGTACCCGTGATGGCAGACCTGTTCGTCTCCTCACGGTGGTGGATGAGTATACCAGGGAATGTCTGGCCATCGAGGTTGGGCGTTCGTTACGCTCACCCCACATCATTGAGTGCCTGGGAAACCTCATGGTGGAGCACGGTGTGCCGGAGCATCTCCGTTCAGATAACGGCCCTGAGTTCACTGCCAGGGCTGTCCGTTCATGGCTACAGAGAGTGGGGGTTCAGACCCTCTTCATCACACCAGGGAGCCCGTGGGAGAACGGATATGTGGAGAGCTTCAATGGCAAGCTGCGGGATGAGCTCTTGGATCGGGAGGTCTTCGATACTCTCTGGGAGGTGCAGGTCCTCACGGAGCAATGGCGACACGAATACAACCATGTGGTGCGCCCTCACAGCGCCTTGAACTACCGACCACCTGCTCCCGAGGCCGCAAGGCCCACCTTCTCAGTTCCAGGGGCTACCAGTGTCTCATAACCTGTGGTACAACTATCGGGGGCAGGTCAACATCGCACCGATGTCCCATACGAGTTACAGTATAAGTGTGGCAGTAGTAGGAGTAGTGGTGTGAGTTTAAGATTCATCTCTATGCTACCCCATGGGACTCCTAGCCCTATGACCCTCCCCCCGCTATAACCCGTCATGGCGATAATATAGCACATCGCCCCATACCCCTACGAGGTTGGCGCATCCAAAGACAATGACTGGCCCACCCGGAATCAAACTGATGTAAAGGTCTGTATTCTCAGCCTCTGTCTTTTCTCCATCCAAAACTCCTTTTTATAGGGGTCGGACAGGAGCTAGCATGTATTGTCACTCATTGGACGTCACAGTGACGATGCAAAGCTAACTTCAAGCTCTTTGATTCATTACTCTGGCTTGCCCGTCGCCAACCAGCGCGGCTAGCCTCTCCTCAAGCTCTGGACAAAACGCTGTGGTCACCAGGGGCATCTCTAGACGTGTCCGCAGGCCATTACTGGCAATCTCTATCTGTACAGAGTCCTGGCCAGGAAATTCCAGCAAAAGCCGCATGACTGATCGCAGCCTATAGTTATCCTCCTCAGGGTTGCTGGTGTCTACCATGTTGATAAGTACAGTACGTCGACGTGTAGTGCTTTGGTTGACAAGATTCCAGAATTCCAATTCTTTACTCAGGAGAAGTTCAATATATGTGTCATCTCGTTCGACTCGCAGCAACAATGCGGGGTTATCTGGCCAGTAACACCAAAAGTCGAGCGACTCTAGACCTGTGACTGCAAGGATGTGCTGCACTTGCCCATAGTAATAATCGGGAACGGAGCGGGATTGAGAGAGTATACTGTACGCAGAAGCGCCGCATTTGATTTCTACTACCGTATCCTGGTTTGTGGACAGGCCGTCGAGACTAGCGCGCAACCAGTCATATCTGGAACTCTGAACGCAAACAGGCCTCACATCTTTCCCTGTTTTTGCGATGTAGAGCTTGCGGGCTTCAGGTTCAAGCTTCGTTCCAAGTGCCATAGCTTCGTTTTGAACAGAGTCTAGTATTACTGATCCGCGCTTCTCTTGTAAGAGCATCGAGGCACTCTGGAAGCGGTTCTCACCCATAATGCTCGGAGCATCTGACGACCCTATTCCATTGTGGCGCCAGGCCAGCCACTGACTGGTTCCTTGTTGGAGTTCGACGATGACACATTCAGTATTCACTATCTATGTGTCCTATCTCCGCCGTTTTAGGATAAAGGGCTGCCACTATCGAGAATACGAAAGCCAACGCTATCTGACCTGCAACCATGTGGGTCTCCCCGTTACACCTAATCTCCCATGGGACTCCTAGCCGTTAGGCTTTCTTTGCCGCCCCGCATGCTGGCGGCCATCGCCTGGAGTTCCTCGAGACTATAGGCCGCGCGCAAGTACGTTTGGCAACCACCAAGAATCTCCTGTTCATTACATATCATTGGGTGACGTTGATGAAAGCGACACATGCTGTGACACTAAGAATCCCTTGTTCAGCACATATCGCAAGATGCTAACGTGAGAGTTCAATCACCCATCTCGATAACCACTTTGATATCTTTGGACTGGCGCTCATAGGCGGGCTGAAACTCAGTGAACGGAATTCTCCGGGTTATAATCTTCTCCATTACCATCGGCCATTCTCGGTGCATCTGTTGCATGTGCTCGACTCCTGATCGATAGTCCACTAGGTTGGCGTTTACGGAGCCGAAGATCAATCGATTTCCCAAGACTAGGTTGTTGTTGAAGGTGTTTACATTAACAGGAATGTCGTGGCTTCCCCCAGTAACTCCTAGAAGGCAGATAACTCCATCATTATAAAGATGTTGGGCGACTTCGAAGATCAATGGTGCGTAGCCCGTTGCCTCCAGGACTATATCAATGCGCCCGATCTGAGTAGCAACCTTTGACAGAGACGTTTCCCCAATGGTGAAGTGGTGGGCACCGAACTGTGAAATTAGTTGAGACTTGAATCCTCCTGGCTCAGAGCGGTCGAGCACATATGTGTTGATGCCCCTCATCCGCAGCAGCATTGCACCCAGCAGGCCAATGGCACCAGCACCGAGGACAACTGCATTTTCAAGGTTCCAGGGTAGGCGTTCCTGAATCCTGAATATCTGGCGTATAGCCTTTTCCACAATAGATAGTGGCTCCAGCAGGACTCCGATCTTCTCTATCTCGGCAGGAATCTTGGTGAGCCGTTGCCCATTCTCACTATAGTATTCGGAGAGAAAACCGTGCTCGCCTTTTATACCTCGTTCTCTATAATCGCCCGTTATGCACATGTCGTTCTCATCACTACGGCATGGCCCGCACCAACCATGCGGGCAAGGACGCCGAACAGAAGCCACCACGTAGTCGCCAACCCCGATCTCCTTAACATGTGGGCCGACATCAACGACTTTACCAAAGGATTCGTGCCCAATTACAAGGTAGTCGCTCCCAGCAGGTGCCTCGCCATACACTCCTGTTTTGATCTCTAGGTCCGTTCCGCAAGTGCCAATCCGAACAACTTTGACCAACACATCCTGATTCCCAACTTGGGGATCTGGTGTGTCAATGAGGGTCAAAGAATCGCTTACCCCAGGAGTCACGGCGATCGCTTTCATGATCTGGCCCCCTGTTTACTCCGGCTGACTACCTTCCAGACCCGAGAGCTCGATCCAGGTTAAATGCAGCACTTATCAGAGCCAGGTGGGTAAAAGCCTGGGGAAAGTTACCTAGCCCTTCGCCGCTGTGACCTGTTTCCTCTGCATACAGTCCCAAATGATTTGCGTAGCTCAGCATCTTTTCAAACATCAGGCGGGCTTGATTGACGTAAGATCGATCGACCCTCCCTGCTCGGGTCATGGCCTCAACCAGCCAGAAGGTGCAAATGTTGAATGTCCCTTCTGCCCCTTTCAGGCCATCCGGTGTCTTTCCAACATTGTATCTGTAAACTAGACTATTAGAGACCAGGCCTCCGTTTTCTGGTGAGCGGTTAATGGCATCCAGGGTGCTAAGCATTCTTGGATCCGTTGGGGCTAGCAGGAATACCAAGGGCATTATCAGGTTTGACGCGTCTAGAGACTCGCTGCCATAGGCTTGCACAAATGCCTGGCGTTTGGAGCTCCATCCTCGCTCCATGATTTCCTCGTAGATTTGATCCCTGACCTTCTGCCACCTTTCGCGGTCGGCAGGAAACGAACGTTTATCGGCCAACCGGAGAGCACGGTCTAGGGCAACCCAGCACATGACTTTAGAGTACACGAAGTGCTGCTGCCCACCGCGAACTTCCCAGATACCTTCATCTGCCCTCCACCAGTTATCACACACCCAATTGGTTAACTCTCGTAGATGGGTCCAGAAATCGTACGAAATGGGTGCGCCGTACTTGTTGTACAAGTACACAGAATCCATGAGCTCACCATAGATGTCCAACTGTAACTGGCCATAGGCGCCGTTACCGATCCGCACTGGACGAGAGCCTTTGTAGCCATCAAGGTGGGTGAGGGTCTCCTCGGTCAGCTCATGTCGCCCGTCTATCCCGTACATGATTTGCAACGACCCATCTGGATTTAGCTCGTGGCAGCGGTGCTCTATCCAATTCATAAAATGAGCGGCCTCATCGGTGAACCCGATGCGGAGCAATCCATAAAGAGTGAAGGCAGCATCACGAATCCAGGTGTACCGGTAATCCCAGTTGCGCTCACCACCCAGTTCCTCCGGCAAACTACAGGTGGGAGCCGCTACAATCGCTCCGGTAGGCTCATAGGTGAGCAACTTCAGTAACAGTGCCGACCGCTCGACCATCTCGCGCCACCTGCCCTTATAGGTACATTTAGAGAGCCAGCGCCGCCAATATTCCACTGTCTCTTTGAATAGTTCGTCGGCTTCCGGCTCAGAGAGTAGAACGCCGTCGGATGCAGTGTCGATCTCCCCTAG
The DNA here is from genome assembly GCA_965248115.1 of Dehalococcoidia bacterium. Lineage (GTDB taxonomy): Bacteria > Chloroflexota > Dehalococcoidia > Lucifugimonadales > CBDFII01 > CBDFII01. The sequence continues at coordinate 60,880 of CBDFII010000002.1, read as the reverse complement.
CGCAAACGTCGCTATCTGCCTCTCCCCCAAGGTGAACTCGGCAATCACTCCCCTGTCTACCTTCTCGAAAGGCACAGGAGTTGAGAGTTGAAGATGCAGCCCCGGCGAGTGAAAGGCCGCGCCATTTTTAGTGATCTCGGTTTCATGTCCCTCCCGGGCGTAATTAAAGGCCGGATAGCATTCCAACCGGAAAGTCATGCTCCCTCGGACGACATTCACCCGACGCACCAGCTGATGACTTCGCTGTCGTTGGTCAGATGTTCCTAGTGGCATAAAGTCTATGACCTCTCCCACTCCCTCGGGTGATAAAAAGCGAGTCACCAGGACGTTAGTCTCGGGCCAGTAGATCTGCTTTTGTGTAGTGTCAGCCGTTGAGGGTGCGATGCTAAAGTGTCCTCCTTTATTGTCATCGAGTATGGCTGCAAATACGCTGGGGGAATCAAAATTGGGGTAGCAAAACCAGTCGATGGACCCGTTCATCCCAACCAGGGCCACTGTACGCATGTTCCCGATAATGCCGTAATTCTCGATCGGTTGATACCCCATGGCATCCTCCTCGCCTATTATCGCGATGATACTAAATTCTGGAAGAGGGTTTTACAATTTGCACGAATCTATGAATCTTTGCCTAGAAAGCTCTTGGTAATACGGCGTGTATTCTTCCTTTTTGTAATCTGCAACATTCTAACCGAGGTCCTGCAGCGTCGCTACACTAAAGATTACGTGGAAGGGCTTGCAGTAGATTACCACGCTCCCCTGGGCAGATATGTCCACGCTGTCCGGAATAGGATAGTTCTGGTTTCCAATGTTGCCCTTAAGCTTACCGAGGTCAACGTATCCAGGTGTTTTGACATCGCCTTGATTATTCGGGTCCGAATGAAGCGTGAGGATAACGTAGAGGTCCCGGCCATTGGTTACTCTCAGGTTTTCTAGCCTGAGCAGGTGGGAGCCGTCGGGAATACGGTAGATAGTTGCCTCGCCACTTCCTTTATGGAAGCTGTCTTGGTCGTGGAGGTTTTCGGTCTTGAGCTTTACCACCTCGTCTGTCGTCGAAGCGATGGGTTTCGGAGCCGGCGTTGACGTCGGGGTCGGAGTGGCAATCTCTGCCACAAACTCGGGCATTGGCTCACTCATTTCCTGATCAACCTTGGCAATTCCGGCCATGATCTCCTCTACATCGTCTCGGGTCATCTCTTTAGGAACGACGGCGCTGAACGCAAAGGGGAACTCCTCTTCAACGGTTTTATTGGTGAACAGTGGGGAACCGAGATCGTAGCCGATAAAGACGACCAGAGACAGTACTGGGGTGCCGATGATCGCTATGGGTAGCTTGTGCCGCAAGATCACCTGGTGCCAGCCTTTTCGGTACCCGTATGCGGCGACAGCAACGAGTACCAGGAGAATGCCAATTAGAATAGGCCACCGCCACGGGTACAGGTCAGCGGCGAGTCGCTCAAGGTCACCAAAGAATTCTGCCATTGTTACTTCCTATCCGCGCCCTCGATGCATAATAAATATGAGGTGGTCGTCTCTTAATGGATTTACGAAATTGAATTCGTATTGAATAAGTCTCCGCCAAAGGAGTACAAGGCTAAGACTAACGCCCCCAATATAATTACCAACCTTATTGTCCAACAGGGGGCTTGGCATCCCGGCCGTTTCCAGGCTTATTTATTTATATGTGTATGCCAGATATTATAACGATTTGTCCCGTAGTGCCAATCTGTTAAACATATGCCGCAGTGGAGGCTAATCCATAGAGGCTACCTTTAAAAGTTCGAGCGATCTTTAGTAAGACGACTATCCCTGAATTTGACAATGGGCCAGAAAGGGAAATATTAGTGGTCCCAGACTTTAGGGTTCGTTCACCGTTCCAAGGGCGGTGCTGGAGTACCGTTATGTCTAGGCAATATTGCTGGAGCCAATGGCCTTGCACCGCAAAGTCTCGGCCTGTCGTATATTGAGGTAGTAACGCTGACCCGCTGAATTGCTATTGCTCTGCGAGGACCCTGGGATTGTTACGCTTCACCCGGTGGCGCCGGTCGTTGGAGAGGACGCGCTTGCGAAGTCGGATGTTCTTTGGCGTGACTTCCACCACCTCATCTTCAGCAATGAAGTCCAGGGCCTCCTCTAAACTCATCCGCACCGGCGGGGTGAGCTTGACGGCAATGTCTGCCGTCGAGGCCCGCATGTTGGTCTGCTTCTTCTCCTTGCAAACGTTCACGACCAAGTCGTTATCGCGGGCACGTACCCCCACGATCATACCTTCGTAGATTGGCATGCCAGGTTCAACGAACGTGAACCCTCTTTGCTGGGCGTTGCTCAACCCATAGGTATTTGCAATGCCAGTTTCGGCAGCCACTAATGCCCCAGAACGCGTGGACTCAACCTCGCCCCGCAACGGCTCGAATCCCGTAAAGATGCTGTTCATTTGTCCATCGCCCCGAATCGCCTTCAGGAAGAAACTTCGGAAGCCGATAAGTCCCCGCGTTGGGATACTGAAGTCTAGACGCAAACGCCCCAGACCATCACTGCGCGTATCCGTCATCTGTGCTAACCGGGAGGAGAGGTTCTCTACTAACGCCCCAATATTGTCCTCGCCGACCTCCAGGACCAGCACCTCGTATGGCTCCAACTTCTGCCCGTCCTCGACCTTGACAATGGCCTCCGGCTTGGAAACCTGTAACTCATAGCCCTCACGGCGCATCGTCTCAATTAGGATAGCCAGGTGCAGTTCGCCTCGGCCCGATACCAGGAAGGTCTCGGCGCTTTCCGTGTCCTGTACACGCAAGCCCACATTGGTCTGTAGTTCATTAGAGAGACGCTTTCTGAGCTGCCGCGAGTTTACATATCGCCCATCCTGACCAACGAAGGGCGAGGTGTTCACCCCAAAGGTCATCTGGACGGTCGGCTGGCCGATATCAATGCCAGGCAGGGTCTCCAGTTTATCTGCCTTGGAAATGGTGTCGCCGATAGCAACATGTTCGAGACCGGCCAAGGCAACAATCTCTCCCGCCTCCGCATCGGATATGTCACGCTGCAAGATGCCCTCAAAGACAAACAGCCTGGACACCTTGTGGAAAGTCGTAGTGCCGTCCTGCAGGATACGTGCCACTGGGTCCCCCACCGACACCTTTCCACGAGCGATGCGACCCACGGCAATCTGTCCCAAATGGCTGCCATAGTCCAGGGCTGAAACCAGCAGTTGGAAGCCATCTTCAATATCACCCAAGGGTTGTGGGATGTGCTTCACGATAGCCTCAAATAGGGGCTCAATGCCCTTCGGCTGGTCCTTCAGGTCGACTATGGCATAGCCAGTCTTGGCGTCAGAATACAGGATGGGGAAGTCTAGTTGCTCAGCATCTGTAGCCAACTCCAGGAATAGATCCTGCACCATGTTGGCTACTTCAGTGGGGCGAGCGAAGGGGCGGTCTATCTTGTTGATGACGACAATAGGCTTGATCCGTCTCTGGAGGGCATGCCTTAGCACGAACCGGGTCTGGGGCATTGGCCCATCTACTGCGTCGATGATTAGCAAGCAGCCATCCGCCATGTTCAGGACCCGCTCAACCTCGCCGCTGAAGTCGGCGTGGCCAGGCGTGTCAATTATGTTAATTCTGACCCCTTTGTAGGCAATGGCCGTATTCTTAGCCAGGATGGTGATACCCTTTTCCCGTTCCAGATCATTGCTGTCCATGATTAGCTCACCGACTTGCTGGTTCTGGCGGAAGACATGGCTCTGCTTGAGTATGGCATCCAAAAGGGTGGTCTTCCCATGGTCCACATGAGCAATGATTGCGAGGTTCCTGATCTCTTTTTGCATATATAAAGTGACCGAAACGAAGAATCGGCCCACGAAGGGCCAGCCCACGAGACAGATCATAACATAACAGGTGCGAGGGCCACGTGGCGCCAGGCTCAGGAGTAGAGGGCCAGCTTACGCCACTCTAGGTCATCACCAACGTGCCGGTGAATAACCTCAAAGGCCTCCTGGTCCCACTCGCCAACGAAGGTGATGGCGGTTCCAGGACGCCCCATACGGCTTGTCCTGCCTATGCGATGTACGTACTCTTCCACGTTCTGCGGAATGTCGAAGTTAATGACCTGACAGATTGCAGGGATATCCAGGCCCCGGGCGGCCACATTGGTGGCAACCAGGAGCTTCAGCTGGCCAGCGCGGAAGGCCCCCATCACGGAATCCCGCTGAGTCTGGCTCATCCCACCGTGGATACCTCTTGCGGCGTATCCTCGCTGCCGCAGGTAGCCCACCAGTCTTTCCACAGCCATCTGGGTCCGGCGAAATATGAGAGTCTGGCCGTGTCCCACTTGTCCTGAGCTTGTGGAAGGACTACTCCGAAGAAGTTCCTCCAGGGCGGCGTTCTTGTCCCAGGAAGCCACCTCGTAGCAAACTTGCTGCACCTCTTCCACCGGCTCTGACTCCCCGCCTATGCGTATCCATACGGGATGCTTCAGGTGCCTGTACACCATGCGACGGATTCGTGTGGGAATGGTGGCAGCGAAGAGGGTTGTTTGGCGAGACGCTGGAGTATAGTGTAGGATGCGTTCGATATCGTCGGCAAAGCCTATGTCCAGCATCTCGTCGGCCTCGTCCAGCACGGCGATGCGGATCTGATCCAGGCGGAGCGTGCCACGAGTGAGGTGATCCAACATTCGCCCCGGGGTGCCGACGACGATGTGTGCACCCCGTTGAAGGATATCGATCTGACCGCGGATGGGGTGTCCGCCGTACACCGTCACTACCTTGAACCTGCGGTGCCGGCATAGGCGGCGTAGTTCGCTGCTGACCTGAGCAGCCAGCTCCCTCGTGGGAGTGAGAACAATCGCCTGTACGTGGGTCTCTCTAGGGTCCAAGATCTCCGCCAGGGGCAAGCCAAAGGCGGCTGTCTTCCCAGTGCCCGTCTGCGCCTGGCCTACCAGGTCCTGCCCCTCCATCATGACGGGAACCACTTGCTCCTGCACAGGCGTGGGCTCAGTGTAGCCCATGTCTCGAAGCGCGAGATAAACCGGCTCAGAGACGGGTATAGCGCCGAAATGGTGGTCCCTGGGTAGATGGGTGTCCCGAGAATCAACGGGCCTGTGCTGGTTGGGTCGAGGGGCGCGATTGCCATTGCGGTGTTGGTTCCTAGCCCGAGGAGAGGCTGTGGGTGTAGCGGGGGTGGCGTTGGACGCCGGTAAGGTGACCGGTTGCGTATAGTCCTGGTGAGTGAGAGTTTTATCCTCGTAGTTCATCGGTGAACTCCATTCTTGCAGTAGTTGGCAGGAGCCTGGTCACCGATACAGAGGATGTCTTTAAGAGTCCGGTGGGCACGCTTAGGAGACTATGCAGAATCCAGAGGGGGCACAAAAGACGCCATAGAAAATCAGGTGTAGGGGTGTGCAAACATCTACCATTGGCCGACATTATACCACAGGAAGCGTAGTAATGCTATATTGCCCCAAGCCTCAGCCGTTCTAAGTCACCACCCGTATAATGAGGCAGGTTTCCCCACCGTAAGGAATTCGAATTGCTTCTCTTGACACAAGAAGACACTCTTTTGAAGGGTGACGACCGGGGATGGGGCGAACTTCTCTAAATACAAAATGACGGTGCTGATTCTCGTAACTAGCGCATGGAGAAGAGTAGAGATGCTGACACGCGTGACGGCCTGCTAGCGAGCCACTTTCCCCTTCTGGCCTAATAGCAAATTTGTATAAGTTGATATGGCTTGTATGCCCATAGAGTGCGGTTTCTCCTGAGCAGTTAACCAGTAACGTTAGCATAGACTATCAACGTGCGGCTGTGGATTAACGAAATTTGGGGTGTTATAATTAGGGCCGCTAGGCAAAGGGAGTGTGCAGGGTATTTTCTGGAAGGAGGCCAGGATATGGCAGATAACGATATAGCATTGATGGCCCATCTGTGGCGGCGTGCAGGCTTTAGTGCCACCCGGGAGGAGCTGGAGGCTTCCTGTGTCAAAGGATATGAGGCCACCGTGGAAGAGATGCTCCACCCCGAGAACCAACCTCCCTGGGAGAAGGACCTAGAAGAACGTTACTATGCGCACTTCAGAGACTCCCATTCCCTCACCTCCTCCCAGGACAGATGGATCAACTGGATGATTAATACCAACTGTCCCTTACAGGAGAAAATCACCCTTTTCTGGCACGGCATCCTCTGCACAGGCGATGCCAAGGTGGAGTTCGGCCGACAGATGTGGGACACCATCCATATCTACCGTCGCTATGGCCTGGGCAGCTTCAGAGACCTGTTGGTGGAGTTGTCAAAAGACCCGGGGATGCTCTTCTATCTGGATAACAACATGAGCCACAAGGATGCCATCAACGAGAACTGGGGCCGTGAGCTTCTGGAGCTCTTCTCTCTGGGCGTGGGCATGGACGGCCGACCCAACTACACCGAGGAGGATGTGAAGGTCTGCGCCCAGGCCTTCACCGGGTGGACCAGAGGCAATCCTGTACCTCGCTACCCCTACGGTAAGCACGACTGGGGCTTCATTTACGATCCTAACGACCACGACGATAGCAGGAAGAGCTTCTTGGGCGAGACAGGAAGATTCAACGGCGAGGATGTCATCGACATCATCGTCCAGCAGCCAGCCTGCGCCCGGTTCATCTCCCGCCACCTGTACAACTTCTTCGTGGCCGATGAGGCCCAGGTGCCGGCTTGGCAGAATACCCCACCTCTGAATCCGGAGGCCGTCCACACCCTGGAGAGGGCCTTCGTAGAGAACAACTATGAGATGCGTCCGGTGTTGCGAGTACTGTTCAACTCCGACTTCTTCAAGGAGGCCCGCTTCGCCAAGGTGAAGAGTCCTGCCGAGGTGGTAGTGGGAACTATGCGTCTGGTGCAGGACTTTATCTCTCCCAAGCATGGCCTCCATTCCCTAGCCATGGAGTGCCAATACATGGGCCAGGACCTACTCCAACCGCCCTCGGTGGAGGGATGGCACACAGGCAAGGAGTGGATCGACAGCGGCACCCTGGTGGAGCGCATCAACTTCGTGGCCGACCAGGTGAACAATACCGACCTGCCAGGTGTCAAGGCTATCGTCAATCGGCTGGCCGCCCAAGACAACACCTCCCACGAGCAGTTCGTTGAAGGCTGCCTCGATCTGATGGGTCCCTTGGAGGTCGCTGAAGATACGCACAAGATGTTAGTAAAACATGTCCGAAGCGGTGGTGATCTCCGCAATAGCACCGAGGAGGAGCACACCAACTTCACACGCCGCGTGGGGGAGATGCTCCAGCTCATCGCCTCCACCCAGGAGTATCAGTTCTGTTGATATGGAGCACTTCATCAAGAAGTGAATTGTAATGAGGTGAGCATGGTTACTAACGCTGCAGTCAATCGCTTCTTCAAATACAGCTATACTATAGGCCAGTTAGGGCAAACTGGGCCCGGCTTCGACCATCCAGTGGCCTTAGCCCGCGGTAACGGGGACCTGCTCTACGTGGTGAACCGCTCCTATGATGGCAATCCCGATCGCGTGCGGGTAACAATCTGCACTGCGGAGGAAGATTACCTTGGCCAGTTCGGCTACGGCGGCACAGGCGACGGGGAGCTCATTTGGCCCACCGCCATTGCCATCGCCAAGGACGAGAACGTCTACTTGGCCGATGAGCACCTTCATCGCATCTCCATCTTTTCCAAGGAGGGCGAGTGGGTGGGGAAATGGGGTGTAGGAGGTGACGGCGACGGTCAGTTAAATCGCCCTTCGGGCCTGGCTTTCGATGCCGACGATAACCTGTTGGTGGTTGATAGCGTCAACAACCGCATCCAGAAATTCACCAAAGACGGCCGGTTCCTGGCCAAGTGGGGACAGGCCGGCAGCGGCGATGGCGAGTTCAACCTGCCCTGGGGCATCGAGATCGACCGAGAGGGGAACATCTATGTCGCCGACTGGCGCAACGACCGGATTCAGAAGTTCACCTCCGACGGGCAGTTTCTCATGAAGTTTGGGGCCTCCGGCGAGGGAGATGGCCAGTTTAACCGCCCTACTGGCGTGGCCGTAGATAGGGACGGGGATATCTACGTGACCGACTGGTATAACGACCGAGTGCAGGTCTTCGCCCCCGATGGCACTTTCATCTCCAAGTTCACCGGCGACGCCACAATCTCCAAGTGGGGCAAAGCCAAGCTGGACGCAAACAGTTTCATGTGGCAAGAACGAGAGGATGCTTATAAGCTGGATCGTGAGAAGCCTTTCTTTGCGCCGGTGGCCATTGACGTGGACGACGACAACCGGATCTTTATTGTAGACTTCGGTCGCTGGCGTATCCAAGTCTACCAGAAAGAGTCCTAGTTCCCCCTCTCTCGTTAACTGACATTACAGAGGACAAGGGGTACATAGCCTTGGTTGTTGCTTTTCGACTTCAAGCAGTTTGAGTGCCTAACAAACGCAACTGCAACCGGGCCTGGGACCTGCACACGACGATACGATCCACTAAGGTGGTCATCTCCATAATGAAAATCCCACGAGGAGTGCACCATGCCACGAATCCCTCCAGCAAGCAGAGAGAGTATACCTGCCGATCTTTGGGCCACCTTCCAAGGGCGCTACGATGCCCTCGTTCGGATGCCTGAATCGAGCCCCGGCGGCATGATGCTAAATAGCCCCGAGGCTTGGAGGCACTACCATCACCTCCAGCACTGCCTACGTGACGAAAACACCATCCTCTCCACCAAGGCCCTCGAGTTGATCATGATCCTAGCCGGGCGAGAGATGGACTCTCCCGATGTATGGAATCTCCACGCGGCCTCTGCCCGGCGTGCGGGCTTGGCCGATGAACTGGTGGATGCCCTGCGCGACCGAAAAGCGCTACCCGAAATGACCTCCGAGGAGGCGGCGGTAGTCAATTATGGCCATGAGCTCTTTCGCGACCATAAGGTTAGCCAAGCCACCTTCCAGGCGGCCCTTGAACAATTCGGCGTCAGGGGACTGATCGAGCTGACCATGCTCATGGCCTTCTACGTCATCCCATCCTTCATCGCCCACGCCTTCGAGCTAGAGCCTCCCGCCGACACTCCTGAGCCCCTGCTCCCCGTGTAGGCCGATGGCACTACTAACCATTGCCCGCGGCCGTGTGTATAGCTGGAGTCACCAAGTTGGTGGCAGGTCTTCGGGTCAAACGATAGAAGACAAGGGGGCTCCCGGATTCCATTTGCCTAACGCGATTGCAGTAGGTAAGGATGGCGTGGTGTATCTGTCGGACCGATCGTCAGATTCAAATTTTTTTCCCCGTGTTCATAAATTAGAGATAGGAGGTCCCTTCGAGGAGAAGTATCTCATTACCATAGGTCTAACAGGCGCGGAAGATGGTCACTTCATGTGGCCCTCCTCTGTGGCCCTGGACAAGGATGACAATCTCTACGTCTCCGACGAGTACCTTCAACGTATCTCCATCTTCGACGAGGATGGAAAGTTCCTCAGCAAGTGGGGCACCCCAGGTAGCGGCCCTGGAGAGCTCAACGGCCCCTCAGGTCTTGCCATCGATGGGGACGAAAATGTCTACGTGGTGGATGCTCTTAACCACCGGGTGCAGAAGTTCACCAAGGACGGCATCTTCCTTGGTGGGTGGGGCCACTACGGTAGCGGGGAGGGCGAATTCGACATGCCCTGGGGAGTCGCCGTTGATGACAAGGGTGATGTGTACGTGGCTGACTGGAAGAACCACCGGGTGCAGAAGTTCAGCCCCGATGGTACCTTTCTTCTTCAGTTCGGGCGTCCAGCACCTGGAGCTGGTGAACGGCAGTATCCCTCGTACTATCCCAGACACATAGATTTTTCACATCTGCAGCGGCTAGGGGGAGCTGACAACGGTGAACTGAATCACCCCTCCCACGTGGCCGTGGATAAAGATGGTGATGTCTACATCTCGGACTGGGCCAACGAGCGGGTCCAGATATATACTCCGGATGGGGAGTACTTCGTATCCCTTTATGGGGATGCACGGCAGTTTAGTAAGTGGGCCCAGGAGCAGGTGAACGCTAACCCTGACGTTGCCAAAGCCATCCGACGGGCCAGGCACCCGGAGATGGCGTGGAAGTTCCAAAAGCCATCTGGCATCGGCATCGACCATGAACGGAATCGAATCATCATTGTCGATCAATTTAGGAGACGTATACAGATTTACACCAAAGAAAAGGAATACGTAGACCCCCAGTTCAACCTGTAGGAGTCAAAGAACCGCCCCGTCGGCCCAACGGATAGAGGAGATGTTCCCCATACTGCCTGGATCCTGCACTACGCCCTCACAAATTTTCAACTCTAAGCAAGCAGTGCCTGCAGAGCTACTGCGTTGACCACGTATTCGCACCCATCTATAATGATGCGTAAATTAGGTACGCTGGGTCTCGCACTTACGACTTCGGTGTTGACCCAATATAGAACGAGAACGACCGAGGTTGCTACGTCTGGTACTGTGCCTTGTGTGGAAAGGAGGTAGCAAGATGGCAGACAAAGATATGGCGTTGATGGCTCACCTGATACGCCGAGCTTGCTTCGGAGAAACGAGGGAAGAGCTGGAGCTCCGTCTAGCCAAGGGGTATGAGGCAACGGTGGAAGCGCTGCTTCATCCCGAAGACGATGCCGCGGCGAATGAACATATCCTAGCGAGGTATCACCCCGGTGCTCTGCTTCCAGGGGGCTCGCCCCCCGGTGGCAACATTAACTGGATGTACCATATGCTCAATACGGAGCGCCCATTGGAAGAAAAGATGACGCTCTTCTGGCATCAGGTGTTCGCCACCGGAAGCGCCAAGGTGGGCAACTATGCCAACATGCTGGAGCAGATCGACATGTTCCGGCACCAAGGTATGGGCAACTTCCGAGACCTTCTTCTTGAGGTGTCCAAAAACACTGCCATGATCTTCTGGCTGGACAACAACGAGAACCACAAGCACGCGGTCAACGAGAACTGGGGTCGGGAGCTGCTGGAGCTGTTCTCCATGGGCGTCGGCAACTACACGGAAGAGGATGTCATAGACGTCTCCCGGGCCTTCACCGGTTGGACTATGGCAGCCAAAATACCCACGGGCCTCTACGGCCATTTCCTCTGGACCTTCAAGTACAAGACCGAGGACCATGACTACGGCCAGAAGGACGTTTTGGGGCGCAAGGGCTACTTCAACGGTGAGGATATTATCGACATCATCGTCCAACAGCCCGCGTGTGTCCGGTTCATTGCCCGCCATCTCTATAACTTCTTTGTGGCCGACGAGCCCCAGGTACCCAGTTGGACGATAGAACCTCCGGGGGACCCCGAGGCCATAAGCACCCTGGCAACCGCTCTTACCGACTCCAACTACGAGATGAGGCCCGTGCTACGCACACTGTTCAACTCAGACTTCTTCAAAGAGGCTCGTTTCGCCAAAGTGAAGAGCCCCGCGGAGGTAGTGGTTGGCACCTACAAGCTGGTGGGCGGCCATGAGTTCCTCAGGCCCGGTTTTGGCCAACTCTCCATGCAGCCCACCTACATGGGCCAGGATCTGATGAACCCCCCCAGCGTAGAAGGCTGGCATACGGGTGCAGAGTGGATAAACAGCGGCTCTCTGATGAGCCGGGTCAACTTTGTTGCCGACCTGGTAGGCGATACCGCCCTGCCAGGCGTCGAGTCCATCATCAACCGGCTCAAGGCCCAGGGAGACCTCTCCCCCGAGGCGCTGGTCGATGGCTGTTTGGACCTGCTGGGTCCTCTGGAGGTAGAGACCCAGACCCGTCAGCACCTGATCGAGCAGGCTAAAGAGAGCGGCGTGCTGCGCTGGGATGCTGAAGATGGAGACAATACTTCCGCCCAAAGGGTGGCCGAGATGCTGCAACTGATAGTTGCCACCAGAGAGTACCAGTTCGCGTAAAAGAAGAGCTTAACAACCACACCGACTATAGTGGCGTCTACTTCATCCCCCTGGAGAGATAGCTAGGGATGGCATCTGACCGAGCGGGAAACGCCCCATCAAATATAACACCACAAAGAGAGAGATAAGATGCTTACAACCATAGCGGCGGGACGAGTGTATAACTATAGTCATCAGATCGGTCGAACCGCACCCTCTGGCACCTCATTTCACTTTCCAATAGCGCTAGCCATAACACAAGACGGCGTCGTGTACGTGGTCAGCCGGAGCAACGAACACCTCGCCTTCCCCACACGAGTGACCAAGGTCACTATCTGGCCCCCCGGGGATGAAGAATTGGTATGTGAGTTTGGCAAGTATGGCGAAGCGGATGGGCAGTGGCTTTGGGCCAGCTCAGTGGCCCTAGACAGGGAAGGGAACGTCTACGTTGCCGACGAATGGCTTCAACGTATCTCCATCTTTAGTGACGATGGCACTTTCCTAGATAAGTGGGGCACAGCGGGAGCCGGTGACGGGGAATTGAACGGGCCCTCTGGTATGGTCTTTGACCGTGAGGATAACCTCCACATCGTCGATAGCCACAACAATCGCATCCAGAAGTTCACCAAAGACGGCACCTTTCTGTCCAAGTTCGGAGAAGGAGGCAGCGGCGAAGGCCAGTTTAGCCTACCCTGGGGCATCACCATCGACAACCAGGGACAGATATACGTAGCCGACTGGCAGAACCACCGGATACAAAAGTTCTCACCCGACGGTACCTTCCTCACTAGCTTCGGCACTTTCGGGACAGGAGTAGGCCAGCTGAATCATCCCACCGGTGTGGCCGTTGACGGTGAGGGGGATGTATACGCATGCGACTGGGCTAACCACAGGGTGCAGATCTTTGGGCCCGATGGAGGTTTCATCACATCCCTCATCGGAGATGCCCAGGAGCTCTCCAGGTGGGGCATTCAAAGACTGGCGGCCAATCCAGATGAGGTAAAGGCACGGCGCAGGGTCGAAAGCCTGGGGCCCGAATGGCAGTTCTGCTATCCCACAGCCACAGGCTTTGACGAGGCCAGCAGCCGCCTAGTTGTCGTTGACTGTCAGCGCTCCCGACTCCAGATTTACATCAAGGAGAAAGATTACGCAGATCCCCAGTTTAACTTGTAGATGTTGGCACCTCCACTCCGTCGAGCGAGGCGGCCCCATATGCGCATCTCTGCAGCACTCCTTTGGAGAACCGATCTGCCGGTGGCGTCGATAGACTTCCAGGACTATTTCTTAACATGCTTTTCGCTCATTAGATAGGCTACTGTTTAGCACATATGGCGATGCGATCCATGTGTGTGAACTATTAAAAGAGGTATGAGAAGATAGCAGACAACCGTCTGGAGCTCATAGCCCATCTGATGAGGCGGGCAGGATTTGGGGCGCCCCGCGACGAGCTCGAAGCTCGTGTGGCCAAGGGGTATGAAGCTACTGTTGAAGAGATGCTTCACCCAGAGGAGTTTCGTCTAGCAGATGAATGCCTCCTGGGTCGGTACCGGCCATCGGCTTTGAAGCCAGGGGAGAACTATCCCGATGGGCCCGTTTGGTGGATGTATCACATGGTCAATACGGAGCGGCCTCTGGAAGAGAAGATGACCCTCTTCTGGCACCAGCTATTCGCAACCAGTATGGCCAAGGTAGGCAACTATAATGAGATACTGGTGCAAGTAACGCTGTTCCGCCACCACGCCTTGGGCAATTACCGAGACATGTTGTCCGAGGTGGCCAGAAACCCAGCGATGGTCTACTGGCTGGATCAACAGGAAAACCACTCCTATGCCGTCAACGAGAACTGGGGCCGGGAGTTGCTAGAGCTCTTCAGTATGGGTGTGGGCAATTACACCGAGGTCGATGTGAGAGATGCTTCCCGCGCCTTTACCGGCTGGTCAATAGCGCCCAGGCTTCCACTATATCCGCAAGGACGCTACCTCTGGGAGTTCGAGTACAAGCCACAGGACCATGACACCGGGGTAAAGAGTTTCCTAGGTCACACTGGAAAATTCAACGGAGAGGATATCATTGACATCATATTGCAGCAGCCCTCCTGTGCCCGGTTCATAAGCCGACACCTGTACAGCTTCTTCGTAGCTGATGAGCCGCCTGTACCCAGTTGGACCACCACTCCCCCTAAGGATGAGGGAGCAATTCAATATCTGGCGAAGGTATTTAGGGAGTCGGGGTGCGACATTCGCTCTGTATTGCGATCCCTCTTCAACTCCAACTTTTTCAAGACTGCCCGCTTCACCCGCATCAAAAGTCCTGCCGAGCTGGTGGCGGGAACCCTGCGCCTGGTCGGTGGGTATACTTTTCCTACGCCCTTTTTTCAAGAGGTGGCGATGCAGCCCACTTATATGGGGCAAGACCTCATGAGGCCACCCAGCGTCGAGGGGTGGCATACAGGGAAGGAGTGGCTCAATAGTGGCTCTGTAATGAGCCGGGTAAACTTTGCTTCAAAACAGGTGGGCGACTTGACGCGGCCTGGGGTACAGACCCTAGTGGAAAGGATGCGGGCCCATGGCAGCCTCTCGCCAGAGGAGCTGGTTAACCACTGCCTGGACCTGATAGGGCCAATGGAGGTCAGCGAGCAGACCCACATCCAGTTGGTAAAGCATGCCCGGGAAGGTGACATGGTTCGCTGGGGGACAGAGGCGGAAGCCAGCACCTCAGCCCAGAAGATAGCGGATATACTACAACTCATAGTGGCTGCCCCAGAGTACCAGCTCAACTAATAATAAATCAGTTTGAGTGGGTCTAACTAAAGAAAGGGACAGATAGATTTGTCTCTGTGGGGGACGAGTAGAGCCTCTGGTTGGCGGAGATCTATCGCTGTTCCAGTAACAATGCATCGAAGAGGAGATCGATGGCACTACTAACCATCGCCCGCGGGCGTGTGTACAGCTGGAGTCATCAAGTTGGTGGCAGGTCTTCGGGTCAAACGATAGATGGCCAGGGCGCACCCGGTTTCAATAAGCCTAACGCGATTGCCATAGGTAAGGGTGGCGTGGTATACGTGCTGAACCGATCTACGAGTTCGGAGCCCCAGGGGGATAATCGTGCCCGTCTGGATAAAATAATGATCGGAGGTCCCTTCGAGGAGAAGTACCTTATTTCGATGGGTGATTCAGGCACGGCGGATGGTCTATTTAGGTGGCCCTCCTCTGTCGCTCTGGACAAGGATGAGAACGCATATGTCTCCGACGAGTACCTTCAACGCATCTCCATCTTCGACAAGGATGGAAAGTTCTTCACCAAGTGGGGTACCCCAGGCAGTGGCCCTGGAGAGCTCAACGGCCCCTCTGGCATTGCCTTTGATGGGGATGACAACCTCTACGTGGTGGATACTTTTAATCACCGGGTACAGAAGTTCACCAAGGACGGGGTCTTCCTTGGCGGGTGGGGCCACTACGGCAGCGGGGAGGGCGAATTCGACATGCCCTGGGGAGTCACCGTTGATGACAAGGGTGACGTGTATGTAGTCGACTGGAGAAACCACCGGGTGCAGAAGTTCAGCCCCGATGGGACCTTTCTTCTTCAGTTCGGGCGGCCGGCACCTGGAGCTGGTGAACGGCAGTATCCCTCGTACTATCCCAGACACATAGATTTTTCACACCTTCGCCGCCTAGAGGGAGCTGACAATGGTGAACTCAACCATCCCTCCGCCGTGGCTGTGGATAAAGATGGTGATGTCTACATAGTGGACTGGGCCAACGACCGGGTCCAGATATATACGCCGGATGGGGAGTACTTCGTATCCCTTTATGGGGATGCACAGCAGTTTAGTAAGTGGGCCCAAGCACAAGTGGACGCTAACCCTGACGTTGCCAAAGCCATCCGCCGAGCCAGGCACCCGGAGATGGCGTGGAAGTTCAAGATGCCCACAGACATAGGCATCGACAACGAACGGAACCGAATCATTATTGTCGATTGCTTTAGGAGGCGTCTGCAGATTTACACCAAAGAAAAGGAATATGTAGACCCCCAGTTCAACTTGTAGGTGTTGCAACCTCTACACATTGCAGGCTTTCTACTGTTTCTGTTCCTCCTGTGCTACAATACAATCGCAAAACTCTACCGTAAGGAGAGGTACTAATGACTTCCAACAGGGTTTTTAAATCTCTAGTCCTGCTAGTAGCGGTGCTCGCCCTGGTGGCCATGGCGTGTGGAGCTGCAGCTACCCCTACACCCATTGTCATCGAGAAAGAGGTCATCAAAGAGGTGCCGGTAGAGGTCATAAAAGAGGTAGAGGTCATAAAAGAGGTGCCGGTTGTAAAAGAGGTGATCAAAGAGGTAGAGGTTATCAAGGAGGTTGAGGTTGTAAAAGTGGTAATCGCTACCCCAACACCAACGCCTCCGCCACCAGCGGCACCAACGCGTGTATCTGTGTTCCGGGTGGCCTACGGTGTATTCAGCGAAAGGACTTTCTTCGTGACGTCACCCATTGCGTATACCCAGACGTTGCAAGCGTACGACCCCAGTATTATATGGATTGGAAATGACAAGGGGACAGTGGATCGCTATGATCCAGGAATCCTGAGAGCATGGGAGCTAGCTGACGGAGGGAAGCGTATAAAGGTACGTCTCCAAGAGGGGGTGCAGTCACAGGAGGGGTGGGGCGAATACACAGCAGAGGACTTTGTGTGGCTACATTCCTTCTATAGAGCGCAGAGTAAGTTCCACGCCAAAGTAGATTGGGACAGGTGGGACATAAAAGCGGAAGCCACAGGACGCTACGAGTACGAAGCCTTCAGGGGAGACGGAGGGCTTATCCCTCCAGATGGCTACCTTTACAACACCTATAGGTATGTCCATCCTCTGGTTAAAAAGCACGTGGAAGCCGTGGGCATCGAGGGAGTCGCGAACAAACCGATAGGCACGGGGCCGTTCCGCTTCGACACCTGGGGACCAGGCTTCATGGCCTATGAGGCGTTACCAGACCACTGGCGGCAACGGCCAGTTATGGACCGCTTGGAGTTTGTGCGGGTTCCGGAGAGCCAAACTCGCACATCCATGGTGATAACAGGAGCGGCCCACATGACCAACCGTGTCGAATTTGATGACGCGGTAGAAGCGGAAAAGCGAGGTTTCAACATAATAACATTCCCCGGATTTTTGAATGTACGGATCACTTTTGGCGGGCAGCAGGAGACCTCCGTGCAAAGCGACGACCCGTGGTCCGACGTAAGGGTGCGTAAGGCTATCGCCCTGGCCATTGACAAGCAAGCCATGATAGACGAGCTATGGGGTGGATTTGCAGCGCCCCTCGGGCCCAATTGGCAAACCAACTCAATCAACGTTGACCCGTACCCATATGACCTGAAGGAAGCGAAGCGATTGCTGGCTGAGGCCGGGTATCCCAACGGCTTCGACGTTGAGGTACCGATGGTCACGATCCGTGGCCAAGCCAGGGTCCCCAGAGAACATCAGGCTCTTCTGACGTACCTGGATGCTCTTGGGCTGAATGTAAAAGGCACGGTACAGGATTGGACGAGCTTCAAGCCGCGCTGGAACAACTCGGATACCGCGGGCATAATTTTTGCCTTCTCTGTAACACAAGACCCCAGCGGGGGCCCTAGGGAATATCTATACCATACCCCAGGCCGGCGCAACAACTGGACAGACGAAACAATGGCTGACCTGTTACCGAGACTGGATGCCGCCCACACCAACGACCCGGAGGAGTACAAGCGCTTGGATGCATTAGCGCTTAAACACCTCTATGATGTCTATTCGACAGTGCCGATATACACGACCCCGGTGCTTCATGTACTGGCACCCGAGTTTCAGTGGCCGGTGAGAATGTATGCGCAGGAACTTCGGATGGAGCTGCTAGAGTACAACCCATAGCGAGAAGTCTTAAAGCATCTCCCCGTCCCATATGTTGCAGGTAGCAATCGGGTTCATAGCCTGGCGGCTATGAACAGGGCAAGTTGTTCGCTTCCACTGTCAGAAAGACGCAAATACCGTCAGCCTGAACAGTCACGAGTGACGGGCGATCCTCTTGCCTGAGCTTTCTGACCTCCTCGGAAACGCGGGAGGTAACTCAGCATACACGTCAAGCTGATCGTTTAAATCCAGGCATGTTCAGGACGCTTCGTATGTTTTTTAGTAACCGCTGTCCCTTAGGGGTAGGTCGATATTTCCCACCCGGATTAGCCGATTCCTCCCACTCCAATAGCCCCTCTTGGACTAGGAGTCCCACGTAGTCCTCAAGTTGACAGTGACCAAAAGGGGCCTATTCTAATTCTGGGTGACGTAAGTGCCACTGAGTAGCCTGTTCATATATATGCCCCACTTGCAAAACAAAGGGCTCTTCCAATCGTCGCCCCATGAGCTGAAGCCCAATAGGGAGGGAGGTTTTGGTGAAACCGCACGGAACCGAAAGGGCGGGTAAACCCGCGACACTTGCTATCGAGGTACTTTTAGAAAACAGCCCTGGGGAATTTACTTCTCGACCCTTTACTTTCGTCGTGGATATAGTCTCTGAAATGAGCAACGGTGGAGTCAGGGCCGTTGGGGACACAATGATGTCCACTTCATTGAAGACTTCCGCGATCTCTTGTCTCAGGACCGCGGCCATTCGTTGGCCTTGGAGGTATTCAGCCATTGTATGAGTGGCTGCCTCCTCCAGATATTCCTTCATATCGGGGTCTATGTTGTCCAACCTTTCCTTTGGGAATACCTCTGCATAGGCAACAGCAGACTCAGGGTCCGATATAGCCGTACCGATTCTCTGTGCCTCGCTCATATGGGGAATGAGCACGCTAGTGGTATCTGCACCGAGATCTTCGAGGAGGGTCAGCGCCTTCCGTACAGCAGTCTCGACCTCCTCGTCGCACTCCTCTCCCAAAAGTTCCTCCAGCACCCCTATTCTTATTCCTTCGATACCTTTTTCAAGGATCTCCTGGTAGTCCGCTGATACTCTGAAGGTAATCGGGTCTTCTGGGTCGTAACCTGCCACGGCTTGCAGAACGGAGGCAACATCACGTACTGTCTTGCCCATTGGCCCGACCTGGTCAAGGCTCCAGGAGGGTCCTAAAGCGTTGTGGCGGCTAATAAGCCCCAATGTGGCCCTAAGCCCAACGACTCCCGTCCAGGCTGCGGGTACCCTAACTGAACTGCCGGTGTCCGAACCAATTGAGAAGAGACCCGCAGAAACCGCCACGGCTGCACCCGATCCGGCACTAGACACACCCGGTGAACGTTTTGGGTCCCAAGGATTAAAACAGGGAACTGGAACTTTGCTGCGTCGTCGAAAGTGGCATACCGTCTTTCCGACTAGTATTGCACCGCTGTCCTCCAATCTTCGGTGGACTGTGGCGCTTTTCTGCGGCACATAATCTTGATGGCTTTGATATCCATAGGTAGTTCTGATGCCTTCTGTATCAATCAAGTCTTTAAGACTGTAGGGAATACCATGAAGAACACCACGGTATTGACCTTTGCTGATTTCGCTTTCACCTTTTTGGGCCCTGGATAACGCATAGTCAGCACAAACCGTTGTATAAATGTTCAAGCGGGGATTCCATCTGTCTATCTGCTCTAAGGTGGCCTCAATAAGTTCAACGGGTGAAAGTTCCCGATTTTTTAATAATCGGCTTACCTCGGTAATGCTCGTTGTTGTCAAATCAGTAATATTCATCTACGGTCACCAGTCATTTCCAAGTCTATAACTAACCGACATTCCCCATTTCAAATGGATTGTACCTAGCTTCGTACCGCTTAATAAACTCGGCCACTGTAGTGCGGGCGATAGCCTGACCAATCAGATGAATAGGTAAATCTTCGAGCTTCTTGAAGCGGACACACGACTTACCCATGTCTAACCTCTTGCCACTGGCTCTGTACTGTTCAGTGAACCACTCCTGGGTCTCTTTGTCACCGTAAATATTCATCAGATACAGGGACATATAATTCTTTTGCGAAGCGAGAGCGGCATACTGTAAAGCCTGCTGATTATATGTCTTAGGATACCTCTCTAACGGGATGACGTAGCCGATCATGCCAAATTGCATGGTCTCTTCATATCCCTGCGGCAGGTGGGCAAGGATAACTTTACGTACTGCGACTATGGCCTCCCGCCGGTCTATTGGCAACTCAGCCAGGTATTCCTCTACCGTTTGAGCTTTACTTTGTGCCATAGCGGTTCCCCCCTGCCGATCAGTGCATTCCCGACGGCGTCAGTCTATCCCCAACTCCTCTAAGCCCACAAGATTTAGCACTGAGCTACTAACGATCAACGGATACTTCCGGAGAGAGGCTGTTCTCTTATCCCGGAAGCCTCAAAGGCTTGTCCTCAGCCGCTCGAGAGCCTGCCTCCAATAGGACTTCATCCGGTCCGCGTGTGCCGCATCGTGCAGTTTGTTGTGCTGTACCACCACCTGGCTCTTGGAGTCGCTCTTGGCGTAGAAATTCACGTCAACCGTACTCTCGTGGCCCGACCAGGTGGCCCTTATGGACTGGTTTGGCGTCAGCTTGCAAATTGTGATGGGCGCATCTAGAAGCCAGCCCTCCCGGGTATCGTCGTCGCTCCAATACTGGAACAGGGTTGCCACAGGGACCCCAATGGTCTTACTTACGCTGATCTGATACCCCTGTGGCATCTGGTGCTTCTCGCGCATGCCGCGGGTCTGCTCGTAGGTGTTGGCCACCATCTGGCTCCACCAGGGCGGGACTTGGTGTCGCTCACGCAGGTACCTGGCGATCTCCGAGTGCCCCATCTTGGTGGCACCGGCCGAGTCGAGGATCGCAAACCACTGCTGCCAGTCCTTTCCGGTCTTGCCTTGAACTGCGGCGTCGCTGATTGAAAGTCTCTTTTGACTCTCGTGCGCACTCATGACTGCAGCACCTTTAATGGATCATCCCTGCCGCCTGGGGAGAGGAATCCACACAACCGCCGTAGGCAGCTCTGTTATTGGACGTTATCCCCATTAAGCGCTTCTAAGATAGCACCGGGGGAGGCGGGCAGCTTGGTCATGCGGATCCCAATGGCGTGATAAATAGCATTTGCAATCGCTGGCAAAGGCGGGACGATGGGTGCCTCACCCACCCCACGCAACCCAAAGAGATGATGTGGATTCGGAATCTCTATGATGGCCGTATCAATCATTGGTAGATCCAGACTTGTAGGCATACGATAGTCTAGGAAGCTGGAGTTCGCCATAGCGCCGTCCTCAGTGTAGAAGTACTCCTCGTTCAAGGCCCAGCCGATACCCTGGACTGAAGCACCTTGTACCTGCCCTTCCACATAGCTGGGGTGGACTGACTGGCCAGAGTCCAGGAATGCGGTGTAGCGCAAGATGGTCACTTTACCTGTCTCTGGGTCCACTTCCACGTCGACGATGTTCCCGGCAAAAGTGGGACCGACTCCAGTTGATTTAGTAGATACGGAGCAGGTTATCGGACCTCCTGTGCGCATGAGTTTGCCCGCCAGTTCCGCGAAGGTCATCCGATCTTCAGGATTCTTGCTGCAGATGAATATGCCGTCTTTGAACGCTACGTCTTCTTGTTGTACCTCCCACAGCAACGCTGCGCGAACACTCATCTGACGAATAACTTCCTCTGCTGCGGCAATGGCAGCCCGCCCCGTGTCGAAGGCGGTTCGACTGCCAGCGGTCTGCGCCGTGAAGCCGACGGAATTGGTATCAACGACGGTCGGAGCCACGTCCTCGGACTGCAGACCCAGCACCTCGGCAGCCTGCATTGCAACGGCGGTACGAGTCCCCCCAATATCAACAGAGCCGGTAATGAGGTTGATGGTGCCGTCGCTGTTGACGTTGATGGTGGCCGAAGACGCATTGCCGCTGTTGAACCGAAATCCTACGGCCACACCACGGCCACAGTAGGCTCCCTCCAGGGGCGCATTATAATGAGGATGGGCCTTCATAGCCTCCTCAAGCTCCTCGCAACCGATACGCGGGTGGGGTACCCCATTGGGCATCCGGTCACCCTCCTTCACAGCATTTCTCAGCCGGAACTCCAAGGGGTCTATCCCCAGCTTCTCCGCCAGCTCATCAATGACGGTCTCGACCGCGAAGGCCGCTTGGGGTTGACCAGGTGCCCGGTAGGCTGACACCTTTTGCTTGTTGCATACCACATCGTAGCCATCTACTTGAAAATTATCCATGTTGTAGGGCCCCAGGCCGGTTAATGCGCCGCCACCCACTGGCGAGCCGGGGAACCCTCCTGCTTCGTAGGCAAGATAAAGCTGAGCCGCCGTAATTCGTCCGTTTTTGTCGGCGCCAATCTTGGCTCTCATGAAGGTGGCGGAGGTGGGCCCTGTTCCCTCAAACACCTCCTTACGAGTCATGACTATCTTCACAGGGTGGCCGCTTTTCTTAGACAGCATGGCAACTACCGGGTCTAAATAGGGGAGAATCTTAGCTCCAAACCCGCCGCCTATCTCCATGGGTATCACCTTCACCATAGACTCGGGAACATCGATGATTGCGGCAGTAGTGGTGCGAATGCCGAAGGGGCCCTGGGTGCTCGTCCAGATAGTCACGTGGCCGTCCGGTGACCAGGATGCCGTGGAGGCATGGGGTTCAATGTACCCCTGGTGGACAGTCTGGGTGGACAACTCGCGTTCGACGATGATATCGGCCTCCTTGAAGCCCCTCGCTATGTCACCTCGCTTGAACTGGATGTGGCCTGCGATGTTGCTTTTGACACCAGTGTCCTCGCCTCTCCCGAACCGGTCGACACGAAACCTGGTGGTCATATTTTCATGGAGGATGGGCGCATCCTCCTTCATGGCGTCCTGAACATTAAGAACGGCGGGCAGCAGCTCATAATCCACCTTTATGAGATCGAGGGCCTCTTCGGCTATGTGGGGATTGCTAGCCGCCACGGCTGCGATTGCGTGGCCTTTGTACAGCACCTTCTCATGCGCCAGCGCATTCTCGGCTACCATGCGGATATTCCCCTGGGTCTCAGCAAAGTCAATGACTTCGTCCCCTTTAATAGAGAAGTCATCAAAAGTGGTTACAGCCATGACACCAGGTAGAGCCTCCGCCTTGCTGGTATCGATGGAGAGGATACGGGCGTGAGAGTGGAGGCTGCGGAGGATCTTTCCGTGCAGCAATCCAGGCATCTGAACGTCGGCGCCGTATTTGGCGTCACCAGTCACCTTGTCCAAGCCATCGTGACGGATCGGCCTGGTACCCACCACTTTGAACTTGACTGGACTCTTGCTTTCTTGATCAGCTATGATAGTCATGCGCCTGGCCTTTCTAAGGAGATTCTCTATATTAGACCTAAAATACTACCAGGGCCCCAATATGTGCTGTCCGTAGCCTATAGCCCTCTGTCTCCGGTGTCAATTCTCGGTATTTCCCAAGGACTCGATACCTTCAGAGATCCTACCTATCTCTGTGCGATAAAACACCAACTACTTGGCGTGCTACAAAATAAGAGCTACGCACGCCTTCGCACAAACATGATTTGCCAAATTGCTGGAAACAGTTCCAACCCGTGAGCGCCATAAACCTTCCTGGTGTTCACATGGAGCTCGTCCAGGAATAAAGATAGACGGGGGCTTGTCTCTATTGGCTAGGCGATTCACAATTGGCGGATTTAGTGCCGCTGGTGGCGATGCCCTCAGACCTTTGAACCAAGAGCCCAACGTTGCATCTTAAACTGCTGAGCCGATGAGGCCGTTGCCCCACATCTACAGATTAAACTGAGGATCCACGTAATCCTTATCTTTTATGTAGATCTGGAGTCGGTAACGCTGACAATCAGCAACAATGAGGCGGCTTTTCGCCTTATCAAAGGCCACCGCAGTCGGGAAGAGGAACCGCCATCCGGGTTCCAAGCTATTGACTCTGCGTCTTGCCTTAACGATATCTGGATTGGCGTCCACCTGTTGCTGGCCCCCCTTGGAGAGTTCCTGGGCATCTCCAATGAGCGAGGTGATGAAATCTCCATCGGAGGAATAAATCTGGATACGGTGGTTAGCCCAATCGGCCACGTATACGTCCCCATCACCATCAACAGCCACATCGGTTGGATAGTTCAGCTCCCCAACTCCTGACCCAAATGTGCCGAAGCTAGATAAGAAGACGCCATCGGAAGAGAACTTCTGTACTCGATGGTTGCCCCAGTCCGCCACGTATACATTGCCCTGGTTGTCGACGGTTATACCCCAGGGTAGGTTAAGCTGGCCTTCACCACTCCCCTCTTCTCCAAACGTGGCCAGAAAGGTGCCGTTTTTGGTGAACTTCTGAATGCGATGGTTGTGGCTATCGGCGATGTAAAGGTCATCTTCCTGGTCTAAGGCCATGCCCGAAGGGCGGTTTAGTTTACCGTGTCCAGTTCCCTGTGTGCCCCAGTTGCTCAGGAAAGTTCCGTCTTTATCAAAGACGGATATGCGATGGAGCCACTCGTCGGCGACGTAAGCATTCCCTTCACTGTCCAGGGCCACAGAGCTGGGCCAAATCGCTTGCCCATCCCCGTCGCCATGTTTGACAAAGTCGCAGACGAACTCTTCATCACCAGGAGCTCCAATGGTGAGCTTGCTCACTCGGCTGCTGGAATTACCTTCGCTGCCACGGTTTACCACATAAACCACGCTGTCCTGGCCTATGGCTAGCGATGATGGCAATGAAAGCTCGGTAGCGCTCCCCACCACATGACTAAAGCGATACACTCGTCCTGCGACTACGGTTGTGAGCATCTAGTTCGCCCCTACTGCCTATCAGACTGTTACACGAACTGGTACTCTCTGGTGGCAACTATAAGTTGCAGCATCTGGGCCACTCTCTCTGCAGGGGCGCCATCTGCATCTTCAGCGTTCCATTGAAGCACACCACTCTCCTCCGCCTGCTGGATCAGGTGCTGACGAGTATTAGGCTCCACCTCCAGGGGACCCAGCAGGTCCAAACAACCATCCACCAGTTCTTGTGGTGGAAGGTCTCCCTGAGCCTTGAGCCGGTTGACGATAGACTGAACGCCGGGCAGGCTAGTGTCACCCACGAGGTCGGCGGCGAAGTTGACCCGGCTCATAAGAGAGCCGCTGTTGATCCACTCCTGACCCGTATGCCAGCCTTCTACACTGGGCGGGTTCAAAATATCCTGCCCCATGTAGGTGGTCTGCATAGCTAGTTGGGAAAAACCATATCTTGGGAACTCCTGGCCGCCCACCAGCTTGCAGATACCGATTACTACCTCAGCGGGGCTCTTCACTTTGGTGAAGCGAGCCTGTTTGAAGAAGTCGGAGTTGAACAAGGTGCGTAGTACAGGCCGGAGCTCATATTTGGACTCGGTAAAAGCCATCGCTAGGATGTTTACGGCGTCCGGATCCCCAGGAGACTCTACGGACCAGCTAGGGACCTGGGGCTCGTCGGCCACGAAAAAGTTGTACAGATGTCGGGCGATGAAGCGGACGCTGGAGGGCTGCTGAACGATGATATCTATAATGTCCTCGCCATTGAATCGTCCTGTGTGCCCCAAAAAGCTCTTCTCACCGCCATCGTGATCCTCGCCCTTGTACTCAAAGTTGGGCCAGGGGCTGCGGCCATAAGGAAATCGGGGTATCTTGGCGGCCATAGTCCAGCCGGTGAATGCCCGAGAGGTCTCCTTCACGTCCTCCTCGGTGTAGTTGCCCACACCCATAGAGAACAACTCCAAAAGCTCCCGGCCCCAGTTCTCATTGATTGCGTACTTGTGATTCTCGTTGTTATCTAGCCAGAAGATCATAGCGGGATTCCTGGCCAGCTCCACCAGCAGATTGTGGTAGTTTCCCATGCCGAGACGCCGGAACATGGCGATCTGCTCCAGCATGTCATTGTAGTTGTCCACCTTGGCGTTGCCAGTGGCGAATACCTGATGCCAGAAGAGAGCCATCTTCTCTTCCAGTGGACGCCCGGTGTTAAGCATGTGGAACACCCAGTTGACGTGGCCCATAGGGGGCACACCACCGGGATAAAGAGCACCCGGATGATACCTCAATAGGGACCACTGATTCGCTGGAGAAGTGCTCTCGGTATTGAGCATCTCTTCCACCGTTGCCTCGTACCCCTTAGTTACCCGGGCCTCCAGCTCTTCCCTCGTCGCCCCGAAGCCCGCACGGCGCATCAGATGCGCCATCAAGGCCAAATCCTTGTTGGCCATGCTCTACCTCCCTGTCCAGCCTAAGTAGTCGCTTCTACAGTGTATCCGAAAAAGCTCGCTTGTTTAGTCGCGATCCTCTACGGGTTGTATCGAAGCTCCTCCATCCGGATGTACTGGGGATCCTGATAGAGGTACGACCAACTGAACTCAGGTGCCAGCACGTGAAGCTCCGGGGTCGAGTAAATTGGCAATACCCCCACCTGATCGTAGGAGTATTGGAATATTTCGGCCTCCAAGCGGTCGAACTTTGCCCGGTCTTCGATCCATGCTTCCCCTATCTGGTTGTATGTGTCCTCGATGAACGGATCCATGTAGAAGTGGCGTGTCCTCTCAGGGTTGAACCATCTCAGCTGGAAGAAACGGGTGCCACTGAACCCTGAAGAGAACGCAAAGATTACCCTGCCAAGATCCCCTTTATTCCATTGGTCACTAAGCCCGCCATACCAGTCCCATGTAGTGCCTTTCGCCTTTATCCCAACGTTCTCCAAGTACGTTAGAAGGCCCCCATGCTCTTTAGGTACCCGGGGTGCATTACGGATGGTTACCATAGGTACTTCAACTTCAAACCCGTTGGGGTACCCGGCCTCAGCCAGTAACTTACGTGCTAAGTCGGGGTCATATTTGTAGGGAGGAGGAGATAGCGTTGCTGTCTGGTACGGGGTGGTGAGGGGTAATGCAAATCCACCCCATATCTCCTCTGACATGGCCTCCACGTCAATTGCATGGGCTATGGCCTTGCGCACCCTTAGGTCGGTCCACGGGAAGTCTTTGTGGGGGTATTTTTCCATGCCGCCAAAATGGATGCGAACATTGAACGATCCGCCATAGGGCACTATGTTGATGCCACGCTCCTGCGCTTGTAACGCGTCTTCCAGTTCAACTTTGTCGGTCATGTGAGCCGCATCCGTGATCACCATTGCTACCTGGGTCTGGCTCTCTGGGACTCGCACATACTCCAGGCGGTCCATGGCAGGATCAGCCCGCCAGTGATTGGGTACTCTCTCATAGGCCTGGAACCCGGGGCCCCACTTGACGTGACGGAAGGGCCCTGTCCCTATCGGCTCCTCCGCAGCTTGGTCGCGGCCCACGGTCTCAATATACTTCTTTACCATGGCTGGGAAATACCTGGCCTGATCCGCTAGATAGTCTTCCACTGGAACAGGCCCGTTGTTCTCTCTAGTGATTTCATACGAATAGGGACCCGTCTGTTTCCATTTAAGCCCCCACGCCTCCCAAGTAACCTTGAAGCTGGCAACCTTGAAGCCCATATAGTGATCATGTAGCCAGACTGCGTCCGTTGCATTCCAATCGCCCCACCCCCCATGAGCTTGCACACCCTCCTGTAGCTTTATCTTGAGAACCTTCCCTCCCTCAGCCGTTTCCCATTTCTGGATCAGTCCTGGGAAAAATCCTACTCTCACTCCTCTGTCATCTCGTTGCTGTAGAACCATGGGATCGTACGCTTGGTTAGACTGGGTATAAGCGACACTCACGAAAGGCGGTAGAGATCGCTCAGAGAACACGCTGTAGGCCACCCGGAACACATCTACCCGCGCCGGTGCCGCTGGGCCAAGAGGTGTTGGTGTAGGGATAGCAATTACCACCTTTTCCACCACCACCTCTTTTATGACCTCTACTTCTTTAATCACCTCCGTTACCACAGGTACCTCTTTAACCACTTCCACTTCTTTTACGACCTCTACCGGTACCTCTTTAATCACCTCTTTTTCAATGACAAAAGGCGTAGGAGTAGCTGAGGCTCCACACGCCATGGCCACCAGGGCTGTTAGGGCTACCATCAGCCCCAATAACTTAAAAACCTTGTTAGAAGACACTTCGTACCTCCCCCTTATGGTAGAGATTTGCATCCGTATGGGGAATATAGTTGCTTTGCACTTCGATGTCAATAATTATATAAACTGGTATTCTCGGGTGGCGACTATCAGAGCTGGGAGGTGGAGCGCCGTTCAAAGGCTCTTGCTATTATACACGCAGCTCCAGCTTAGCCCTTAATGATGTCGTGTTCCTGACAAAATTCTACCGCCAAAGCCCGGAATTCTTCGGGCTTCTCGCGGTAGATACCGTGGCCAGCATCCTGGAAGATGTGGAGTCGGCTGCTGGGAAGGTTCCGGCACATGATTACAGAGCCTCCCGGCCCACTTGTTACGGTGTCCTGTCCACCTGCTACGATCAGCGCTGGGCAGGTTATTTCGCCCAGCCGAGGCGTCAGAGGATGTTCCCACAGCCCGGCCACGACCCGGGCGCTTGCGACAAACGAGTCCCGGTGTTTGGGTATGAAGCTTCTGCTTTCCTCCAGATCCTGGCGATCTGCCTCGCTCTGCCTATACCAGTTCTCGGCGGCGGCCTCGCTAACCTGGCTGGAGCTTGAATCGATGATGATGGCGGCACACTTATCTAGGTGGTCCAAGGCGAACTGCTGGGCCACCACACCACCCCAGGACACCCCGTGCACCACCGCCTTGACGACGCCCAAGCCGTCCAGCAGCCGTGCCAGGTCAAAGGCGTACAGAGGCAGTGAATAGTCGATTGCCTGGGAAGAACGCCCCAGGCCTCGGTTGTCCCAGGTTACCACCCGGCCAAACTTGACTTTCCAGAAATCGAACTGGTCTATGAATTGGCTGCCAAAGACGTTGCTGCCCCTGGCCAGACCATGGCAGAAGACGTAGGCCAGGGGCCCCTCGCCGGCCTCCTCATAGTGAATGGTAACGTCTCCCAGGTCCATGTACGGCATGGTGGTCTCTCCCCATCGTACACGCATACCCTTGATTCCGTGTTTGACCGAGATCGTATCAAAGGAGCGTCCACCACACAAGTGGAGGTGGATTTTGACGGACGCCACTATCAGGCCCACCCCAGGATGTACCGATCACCGATGTAATAAACGGATAGACGAGTCTGTTTGTGCATGACTTTGCGCATTGGGCAGGGGCCCAGGATCAAACGACCTCAAACGCTAGGACTATGATTTCGGACGTCGCAAACTTGCCAGGAGCCCAGCACTGGAAGGGTAAGGTTAGGAATTGTCTGTGCAAGGTGATTCAGTGCAACCAGACCAGGACGAGTCTCGTGATAGAGATATCTTCGAGTTTTTGAAGGCCCTGGGAATTAGTGATAAACTCTCGCCCATAACAGATCCGCATGTCCTTTGGGCGAACAGAAGTTGAAATGGGAATGTCGGATCAAAGGTTCAGCTTTGTCTGCGCCCAACCCCTTTTTTCGAAGGGGTACTTGGGAAGGTAAAGACTCCACATATTCGATTAAGCTAGGAAAGGGGGGTGACATAGCATGGTTGAGAGAAGGTTGCCAACTCTAGAAGAGGTGGACTCTTATTTGAGGGACCGCCGCAACTGGGGACGGTGGGGCAATGATGATGAAGTTGGCGCGATAAATCTCATTACACCCGAGAAGTCCGTCGCCGCCGCTCGCCTTGTACGCAGTGGCAGAAGAGTATCCCTGGGCAGGTACTTTCCCAAGACTCCCGGCCCTGAGAACCCGACACCGGCTCAGCACTGGATGCGCAGGGTCGATCTTGGTCACGGTTTCGGTGGGTCTCAGGACTACTATGGAATCTTCTACCACGGGAGCGTGGCGACCCACTTGGATGCTCTTTGCCATGTATGGGACCAAGACGGTATGTGGAATGGCCGCGATCCGAACCGGGAGATTACCTTCAATGGGGCTACATTCGGGTCTGTGGACAAGTGGGGCGATGGGATTATGACCCGTGGTGTCCTCTTTGACATACCTAAACACCGGGGCGAGCCCTATGTTACCCAGGAACGCCCGGTCCATGGTTGGGAGCTGGAGGACGTTGCCAGGGCTGAGGGAGTTAACTTAGAGCCGGGCGATGCCATAGTGGTTTACAGTGGACGCGAAGCGTGGGACGAGGCCCATCCTGGTATACCATGGGGCACCGCCGGCTCCCCGGCAAGGCCTGGTCTGCACGCTTCTTGCATTCCCTTCATCCGCGACAACGATGTAGCTGTGCTGGTCTGGGATATGATGGATCTCACCCCAAATGGGTATGACCGCCATCGGACGGTGCATGCCGTCATTTCCTCTTTTGGGCTGGCCCTGCTGGACAACGCCGAGCTGAAACCGTTGGTGGATGCCTGTGCGCAAGAAGGGCGCTATGAGTTTATGCTCATGATAGCGCCGCTCAAGGTAGCTGGCGGCACTGGGTCTCCAGTCAACCCTATTGCCGTGCTTTAGGATTGAATCCATAGCGTTTTAAACATCGGCTATGCCATCGAAGGGTAAGGTCAGGGGGCAATGGCAATGGAATCTGCAAGATTTTAATTCCGTCAGCGGCGATTGATCATACAAACCGAACTGCACAGAGAATATAGCTATCCCGTTTCAATTCTTTACCCATAGCAGGTTTGCGCCAGGTTCTTGTTGGCTAAATGATAGGCAATGGAACCTATCGAGGAGACAAAGTTCAACGCTAACTTGTTCCCCTCCGAAGTGATAAAATGCCCGTGCAATTCGGCAAACTCCAGCACAAACTCAATCAACCAATAGGAGGCAGTGGGAATGGACTTTGGATTGCAGGGCAAGTATGCGTTGGTAACTGGTGGAGGACGCGGTATTGGCAAGGCAATTGCGCGGGAATTAGCTCGCGAGGGGATCAGTGTAGGCATAGTCTCCCGCACCCGTGAGCAGCTGGAGAAAACGGCCCAAGAGATTGAGGATGAGACTGGGCGAAGTGTGTTCCCCTTGGTGTTTGACGTGACCCAGCGGGACCAGGTGGATCGCGGTGTGGCTGAGGCAGCACAGAAACTAGGCGGTCTGGACATTCTGGTCAACAGCGCGGCGCTGCCAGGTGGATCGCCCACTGCAATCGGGCCTATCGAATCCGTAGATGAGGGAGATCTATTAAATGACTTCGACGTGAAGTACGTGGGTGCACTTCGGTGCGCACGTGCCGCTATTCCCTTCCTGAAAGAGAAAGGTTGGGGCCGCATTATCAACATCAGCGGCGGTGGCGCTCGTACCGCCGGAAATCTCAGCGGTGGAGCGCGCAACGTATCTTTGGTACATCTTACCAAGACCCTTGCCAACCAACTGGGTCGCTACGGGATCACCGTCAACTGTATCCATCCCGGCACCACCCGCACGGAGCGCACACCCGGAGCGCTGGCTGCTCGGGCCACCCAATTAGGCATCTCTCCAAAGGAGCTCGAGGAACGCGACTTCGCTCCTGATTCACCGAGTGGAAATGCAATCTGTCGAATGGTGGACGCCTCGGAGATTGGATACGTAACTGCTTTTTTGGCCTCTGACAAAGCCTGGGCCATTACTGGTGAGGTTATCTCGGCCAGCGGCGGCGCGGGAAACGCTGTCTATTACTGAATTCTGATCATGCTGATGCTATTGAGCACCTGGGCAGAATTAGCGATGCGGGTGCTTTCCGAAACGCCAGGAAAAGCAATTCCGCATCATTGCATGGGAAAGCCGGAATCGAATGAACGCTTTAGGCTGCCAAGAGAAAGGTCGAGCCGAAAGTTCTTAATAGAGCCTGTCTCAGAATGACGTCCGTTGGCAGGCGTACTCCGACGCGAAGTATTACGCAGACGATGGGGTGAGGGATAGCTGTCAATGGCCTCAGCTCACGAGACATGACAAGGTTCCAGACCGTCAGGTAGAGGGTTGAAGATGGAGGGAGGAGCTCCACACCCGGTAGAGGGTGCGCAGGTTGAAGGCGGTGGCCAACATGGTCCACTCGGCCGCCACGTTGGCGAGGCCACGCAGCAGGAACCTACGTGCCCTCTGTTGTTCCTTGATGATTCCGAAGACCGGCTCGACCAGCTGCTTTCTCAGCCGGTACGCCTCTTTGGCGGCTAACGTGGTCCTCCAGGCGCGGTGGCGGCGTAGCACTCCGTCATGGGGCCCTATCGCCAGACTGCGGCCGGTCTCGCGGGCTCTCGTACAGACTCCGAAGGCCGGGCACGCCTGGCAGACGGCTCCAGAGGCCCGGTACAGACGCAGCGGAACTCCATTCGTATGTTGGATGCGAAGGAACTTGAGCCTCCGTCCCTGTGGACACGTAAAACTGTCGCTTTGCTCGTCATAGGTGAATCGGTCCTTGTGATACGCGTCTGTGAGGAACCGCTGCCGTGCTTCTGACACCACCACCTGCTGGCCTCGCCGGTCGCACTCCGCTAGGTGGCTCACGGCGAAGTAGCCAGCGTCGGCCAATGTCATCGGCACCCTCGTCCCGGTCGTCTCCTCCGCCTGCTCGACCATCGGCACCAGCAGGGCATTGTCATTGGCCGCATCAACCACGTCCACGGCTGTGACCACCATGCCGGCCGCTTCTCCATCGATCTCCATGGGTGAGACCATAGCCTGGACATTGTAGCCGGCCACGATCCCCTGCCTGCCCTTCATCAGTCGGGCCTCCGGGTCGGTCAGGTTGATCCGCTTGTGGCGCTTCTGACTCCCGAGGTCGGCCATCGCCTGCCTCACCCGGTCCCTCAAGACCTCCTTGTCGGCTAACTCTTTTGGCAGATGGGCAACAGGAGCATCCTCTCCCCCTTCGTTCTGTGCCTCAAGGTCGGCTATCGCCTTCTCGAGACGCTCCAACAGACCACTCAGTCCCACAGCATCATAGCTCCTGTTCACTGAGGCGTTGGCTACCACCTTCGTCCCGTCCACGGCCTGCACCGCTAGATCCACCAACGCCATGGCCACTGCCGTGCGCACCGAGCGCTCGAACAGCTTCCTCATGGCGTGCCGATGCCCTTTGTAGAACCGCCACAGAGTGTTGTGATCGGGATGCTGCCACCCGGTCAACCACAGGTACGGAATCTGGTCGCGGCAGGCCGCCTCCAGCTTCCGGCAGGAGCGCACACCGGTCATGAAGCCGTACAGCCATACACTCAACAGTGCACGGGGATGGTAGGCTGGCGCTCCCAGGACCTCCCCGTCTATGTCCACGCCAAGCTCCGCCCAGGCATCTCGACCCAGAGCATCGACGAACTCGGCGACGAACCGCGCCGGATGATCCAACGGCAACAACTCGTCAAGCGTCGGCGGCAACATCCACATCTGCTCTCGGCCCATCGGTCGAAGCGGCATATCAGTATCCCCCCAATTGATCTCGCTTCGAAGCTACACCTGACGACATACCCATTGCCAGATCAGACTTCTGAGACAGGCTCAGTACAGTACACGTAGGCCCACCATTGTTAGTATTTGTGCGATCCTTGCAACCTCTTTCCTGTGTAATAAGGCCATGTCCTATAAAATGTTTCTGCCCATCCCTTTCTCTATACTGCTTTTGACCGTCGCTTGCGGCGGACCTGACCCTACTGCCACTCCTACATCATTGCCTACTCCTACACCCACTGCTACCGCTGTTCCGACGCCAACACCGACGATGCACGTCGAAAAGCTACGTCTCTTGGCCTTGGGGGATTCCTACACTATTGGGCACAATGTGGCCGTCTCTGAGCGATGGCCAGTCCAGCTCGTCCAACGACTACGCCAAAAAGGACTCCTCATAGAGGAACCCGATATCATTGCTCGTACAGGCTGGACTACGAACGAGTTATCTTTGGCGATCGACGTTGCCAAGCCTCGGGGACGATATGACCTAGTGACCCTCATGATCGGCGTAAATAACCAATATCGAAGTCGAGCTGTGGAAGAATTCCGGGCGGAGTTTGCAGCCTTATTGCAAAGGGCTGTGGCCTTCACTGGTGAACGGCCGTCACACGTGGTAGTCCTCTCTATCCCCGACTGGAGCATCACGGCTTTTGCCGAAGGACGAGATCGCGCCAAAATTGCCATGGAGATCGAACTCTTCAATGCCATAATTAGGGGAGAGGTGAGCCGAAACGGAGTCAGATACGTGGATGTTACCCCCATCTCCCATGAGGCCGAGAAAGATTCAAAATTGCTAGCTAGTGATGGGCTACATCCCTCCGGTAAAATGTACGAAGCGTGGACGGAGCTAATACTGCCCGAAGCACTCGCTATTTTGAATTCCCAATGACTCGCGCTGCTTTCAGAATCTCCACGCAAGTGCAGGGCTAAGAGCCTATACAAAAAGACGACGAACCGCATTTCAAACCGAGGTAACTTCAAGGGTTTCCCTGGCCCACCTTGAAACTTAATATCGGTATATCCCACATAAATTCACAGAAAACTCTGCCACTTCTCTTGCAGTGAGCACCGCGAATCTTTTCCGCCTCTCAGAGTTTGTAGAATCCTTGAACAAAGCGTCCCGGGGCAATATAGTCGGTAGCCTGATTCTGGTCATAGGTAAGGAGGGGCCATTGATTCGCAGTCTGAAGGGAAAGACACCCAAAGTCCATCCCACCGCCTTCGTTAGCGAGTTCGCATACGTTATTGGCGAAGTGGAGATAGGAGAGGACTCAAGCGTATGGCCAGGAACCGTTATTCGGGGCGACAGCCAGAAAATCACCATTGGCAAGAACACCAACATTCAGGATAACAGTGTGGTCCACAATGGAAGCATCGGCGACGGCGTAACCATCGGCCACAATGTCACCTGGCATGGCAGCGTCCTGGCCGACAACTGCCTCATCGGGAATGGCGCTACCGTGAACGATGCTGTAGAGATAGGGGAGCTATCCATTGTCGCCGCGGGCGCTGTGGTGCTGCCAGGAGAGAAAGTGCCACCTGGTAGCTTCATGACTGGGGTACCCGCCAAGATCCAAAAGAAGATTACGGAACGGCACGAGAAATTGATCAGACACAATGCCCTGGTTCTTGCAAGGCGTGCTAAGGACTATAAAGCGGAAGGGCTGGAGTAGGGTAGAGGGCCTGGTGTTGCACTTCAATACCTAAGGGACATATCTCTAAATTTTACAACCTGGTTCGTGAGGGCAGGATAGATATAGAGGTTTACTAACCAGAATCTGAGGTGCTATACTGCGTCATCGTTAGGCAAAAGGGCCGGAAAAGCTCTTTGGTTGAGGGAGGGTAGATTATGTCAAATAGTGACATATCATTGATGGCCCATCTTTCCCGCCGAGCAGGGTTTGGCGCCACCCGGGAGGATCTGGAGACCTATTGTGCCAAGGGATACGAGGCCACCGTAGAAGAGCTGCTCCACCCCGAGAGCCAGCCCCCTGTGGAAGAGGACTTGGGACAGCGGTACTTCCTAGAATGGAAAGCACCTATGAGCCTAGAGCACATCCAGTCGCATTGGCTCTATCGTATGATCAACACCCGGCGTCCCCTGGAGGAGAAGATCGCGCTATTCTGGCATAGCATCCTTTGCACAGGCGAAGCTAAGGTAGATAGCAGTAAGAACATGTATCGAACCGTCCAGATGTTCCGCCGACTGGGCATGGGCAGCTTCAGGGACCTGCTAGTTGAGATGTCCAAGGATCCTGGGATGGTCTTCTACCTGGACAACTGCGAAAGTCACAAGGATGCCATTAACGAGAACTTTGGTAGGGAGCTCTTGGAGCTCTTTGCTCTGGGCGTAGGT
This sequence comes from Dehalococcoidia bacterium, assembly GCA_965248115.1. Lineage (GTDB taxonomy): Bacteria > Chloroflexota > Dehalococcoidia > Lucifugimonadales > CBDFII01 > CBDFII01. Next base: position 25,379 of record CBDFII010000002.1, on the reverse strand, counting down.
ATGGACGACCATCCCAACTACACCGAGGAGGATGTCAAGGTCTGCGCCCGCGCCTTCACCGGATGGACTCGGGGCAATACGATACCCCGGTACCCCTATGGTCAATACTATTGGCACTCCATCTACGATCCCACTGACCACGACGATAGTGAGAAGCTCTTCCTGGGAGAGCGAGGCCGATTTAACGGTGAGGATGTTATCGACATCATCGTTAAACAGCCCGGCTGCGCCCGCTTCATCTCCCGCCACCTGTACAACTTCTTCGTGGCCGACGAGCCCCAGGTTCCAGCATGGCAGAACACCCCTCCTCAGGACCCGGAGGCCATCAGCACCCTTGAGAAGGCCTTGGTGGAGAACAACTACGAGATCCGGCCAGTGCTGCGAGTGCTGTTCAACTCCAACTTCTTCAAGGAGGCCCGCTTCACCAAGGTGAAAAGCCCCGCCGAGGTGGTGGCATCCACCATGCGCTTGGTCCAGGACTTCACCTTTCCCAAGTTTGACTTTTTGCCCATAGCTATGGAGGCGCGGTACATGGGCCAAGACCTGCTCAACCCCCCCAGCGTGGAGGGCTGGCACACAGGCAAGGAGTGGATCGACAGCGGCTCCCTCGTGGAGCGCATCAACTTCGTCGCCGACCAGGTGGGCAACACCGACTTGCCCGGCGTGAAGGCCATCGTCAACCGCCTGGCTGCCCAGGGCACCATGTCTACCGAGCAGTTCGTGGACAGCTGCTTAGACCTGATGGGCCCCTTACAGGTCTCCGAGGACACCCTCAAGATGCTGGTGGAATATGCTGAGAAGGGTGGTGAGCTGCGCAACTCCACCGAGGAGGAGCGCACCCACTTTACACAGTGCGTGGGGGAGATGCTCCAGCTCATCGGTTCCACCCAGGAGTATCAGTTTAACTAAGATACCCATATAAAAGGGAGGATTTATCATGGCAGGTAACGGCAAAGACCCGATTCTGGCGATTATTCAGTTGTCCGGGGGTAACGACGCCCTCAATACCCTCATCCCCTACACCGACCCTTTCTATAAGGACAACAGGGCCAAAGTGGGCATCCCCGAAGACCAGGTAATCCCCCTCGATGACCACTTCGGCTTCCATCCCAGCATGGGCCCCATCAAGGAGCTCTATGACCAGGGTAAGGTGGCCATCATCAATGGCATCGGCTACCCCAACCCCAACCGCTCCCACTTCCGCTCCATGGACATCTGGCATACCTGTGAGCCCGAAAAGGTGGGCACCGAGGGCTGGCTGGGCCGGGCCATCCGTGACCTGGACCCCAACAAGGACAACGTCCTCACCGGCGTTAACTTCGGCCGAGGCCTCCCCAGGGCCCTTGCAGTGCTCGGCGTCCCCGTCGCCTCTGTCGGCAACCTGGAGAGCTACGGCGTCCTCACCGGTATCTCCGGTGAGGAACAGCGTGCCCAGGCCCTGGAGGTCTTCTCCCGCATCTACTCCCCAGCCCTGGGCCGAGGTCTGGTCATGGAGTACCTCTCCCAGACCGGCATGGACGCCCTCAAGGGCGCCGATATCCTCAAAACCGCACCCGAGAAGTACTCCCCCACCGTCGAGTACGGCAACGACACCGTCGGCCAGTACATGAGGAGTATGGCCCAGGTGATCCTGGCCGACCTGGGTACCCGCATCCTTTACACCGCCGCTCCCTACAACGCCTTCGATACCCATGCCGCCCAACTCCCCGCCCACGCTAAGCTGTGGCAGGATATCTCTAGGGCCATCACCGATTTCTTCGACGACCTCAAACAGCACGACGCCAGCGACAACGTGGTCCTCTTCCTCTTTACCGAGTTCGGCCGTAGAGTCCTCGACAACGGCTCGGGCTCCGACCACGGCGCCGGGGGCATGGCCTTCGTCATCGGCGACCATGTCAACGGTGGCATGTACGGCGAGTATCCCTCCCTGGCCCCAGAGAAGCTGACGGAAGGCGACCTCCAATTCAACAACGACTTCAGGGGCACCTATAGCACCCTCCTGGAGAAGTGGATGGGCCTCGACCCTGTGCCTATCGTGGACGGTACCTTCGAGCAGTTCGAGTTCGTTTAAGCCTCCCGACGGCGGCATGAGGGATTCTGACCCAAGTCTGAGAAGTCTAACTGGCCTGTAGAATGTGATTTTCATGGGCCAGCTTCCCGTAAATTGAGCCCTTAGGCACAAGCGGATTGGGTAAGGGAACTATGACCACATATGCTGTAGGCAAAGGTGAAATTAGGTACAGCCACACTATCGGCCAAACCTCAGACTCCGGGCCCGGCTTTGCTCACCCGGTTGGGTTGATACGGATGGACGAGGACCTGCTGTACGTGGTGAGCCGATCTCATGAGGACCATCTGAACGGAAAACGGGTAACCATATGTACCATAGAAGAGGAGGACGTTATCGGCGAGCTTGGCAGTGGAGGCACCGGCGACGGTCAATTCTTCTGGCCGTCTTCCATCGCCGGTGACAAGGACCAGAACGTATACCTCGCCGATGAGCACCTCCAACGAATCTCCATCTTTACAAGAGATGGAGATTTTATTGGCAAGTGGGGCACACTGGGAGATGGTGATGGCCAGTTTAACTGCCCATCGAGCATTGCTTTCGATAGTGAGGACAATCTGTTTCTGGTGGATAGCCTTAACAATCGTATCCAGAAGTTCAGCAAAGATGGGCAGTTCTTGGCCAAGTGGGGGCACTTCGGTAGTGAAGCAGGTGAACTGAACATGCCTTGGGGCATAACCATCGACCATAAGGACAACGTATACGTCGCCGACTGGCGCAACGACCGTATTCAGAAGTTTATGCCCGACGGCCAATTCCTAATGCAGTTTGGGTCTTCAGGCAACGGTAATGGCAAGTTCAACCGCCCAACCGGCGTGGCAGTAGATCGTGATGGGGACATCTATGTAACGGACTGGGGCAACAACCTGCTACAGATCTTCTCTCCCGACGGCACATTTATCAACCAAACCACCGGAGATGGCACCCTATCCAAGTGGGGTAAGGAGAAGCTGGACGCCAACCCGGAGATGTACCTGGAGCGGGACGTGGCCCACAGATTAGAGCGAGAGAAGCTTTTTTGGGCTCCAATAGATGTGGTGGTAGACGAGGAGAACCGCATCTTTGTGGTAGATTGCTGTCGTAACCGCATCCAGATATATCAGAAAGAGTCCTAGGCCTTTCCGAGCTACAGAGCGGTAACCGTACGAGAGACGGGGCCACTTGGTTCCGTCTCTTGCTTTTAGTGAGCATCTCTATGGCTAAAGCAAATCAGGCAGGATGAATTTCACTCATCTTGCCATCGTCGGGTTAAAGATCACTGACGCAGCGGTTGAGGTCTCAAAAAGGCTAGTAACAGGGTGCCAACCCCTGCCAACCCTGCCATCATCCACCAACCCATATCGTATGAGCCTGTTCGGTCCACAACGAGACCGAAGAGAGGCGGAACAAAGGCGCCCAAACGAGCGATGATGGAGACAAAGCCAAATCCCGTTGCCGCCAGTTTTGGCCCTGACAGCTCCACCACTAGAGCATTGTACAAACCCGGCCAGGGCAGTGGCCCCTACCAGGACAGCCAGCATCCCTATCGTTACCTGCGAGGCATTCGACGGCAGCCAGGCCATTAAGGCCATAGACAGGATAGACAGAGTCGCCACGACAGCCATGACCACAACTCTACGCCCACCCAGCAAGTCGCTGACCAGACCCCAGACAACGCGTGCCACCACGCTAGCAATGAATGCCATGGCCAGAAAACTCGCCGCCACCGCCTCCGACATGCCGTGGTCTTCCTTAAGGAAGAGGATCAGATAGCTCACGAAGACGACGTGCACGGCTAGGAGGGTTGCATAACTGAGGGAGGTCAACCATAGGTCCCGGTTCCTGGCTATGAGACTTATGCTCCTTATCAGGCTGTCCCTTTTTGCATTTGGACTGCTGCTGAGCTTGTCCTGGTAGAACGCAAAGACTGACATACTTGATATGACAATGATGAGCGCCAGAACCATCACAGCGATACGCCAGCTAAAGGTCACTGCCAAAAAGGGGAACAAAGCCGCAGCTATAAATCCACTAAGAGGTATGCTAGTCTGATTAATCCCCATTGACAGGCCACGGGTCCGTGGGGTCACCCAGTCCATGATGGCCTTAGCGCTGGAAGTTGGGACCCCCGAGGCAACGACACTTATCAGAATCGCCAGAAGAACTCCCTGCACCAAAGATTGGATCTGGGAGAACAAGAGGACCGCCCCTGCCGTTCCCATCAATGCCACTGCCAGAAGCCTTCGTACGCCCACTGTATCAGCCAGCCACCCCATGAAGAGGATTGTGCTGGTACCACCTAGAAGCAACCCTGAGGTGATAAGACCCAGCTGAGCCCTGTTGACCCCGAAGTCCTCCTGAATGAAGGGAAATAGCACTGGAATCCCCTGTATAACGAAGCCCTCGCCCATACTTCCCAGCAGAGCCAGGGCAATAATCACCCATGTATAGGGAATGGGTGCCAGAACTCGGGTACGCATCAGATGCCTTTAAATCCTCTCTACTCCTTTGAAATCAGATGCTAGAAGCAAGTCTAAATAGGAAAGTCCCCTCTTTGCTGTGTTGTAGATCCACCTTTAAACGCATCTTGTGGATGGTACAATCACCCCGCTCCTTAGACAAGCTGTATGGAGTATGCCTATCTAAGACCGTCCCGAGAACTCTCGACTGCAGGACGCGACTGGATGTACTGGGAAATATCAACTATTATGGGACTCCCACGAGACATTGGATCAGACAATTATCATCCCTGCCGCAAAGAGATGCACCCCTTTGAGGTTCGATCAGGCTGATGGGAAGAACCTAGTTAGCTCTCTTGACAGCGAAAGCTACAAAGGTTAGATTAATCACGATTAAAATCCTTGTTTTCCAATAACCTTGGCTCAAAAAGGAGGCAGCGGTATGGCAGACAACAGTATAGCCTTAATGGCACACCTGCTGCGGCGCGCCGGCTTCGGCGCCACCCGGGACGAGCTTGAGGCCTACTGTGCCAAGGGGTACGAGTCCACAGTGGAAGAGTTGCTCAACCTCGAAAGCCAGCCCTCCTGGGAAGAAGAGAAGGAAGACCTGGCACGCCGGTACATGCCTGAATATTGGGAGCTGGGGGCAATCGAGGCCAACCAGCAGTACTGGGTGTACAGAATGATAAATACCCCACGACCCCTGGAGGAGAAGATCGCCCTCTTCTGGCACGGGATTCTGCCCTCGGGACATGCCAAAATAGACCGTGGAGGCATGATGGACGTCCAGATAAGCATGTTCCGCCGCCACGGCTTAGGCAGCTTTCGAGACCTGTTGGTACACCTGTCGAAGAACCCCACTATGATCTACTATCTGGACAACTGCGAAAGCCATAGAGGCGCCATCAACGAGAACTTCGGGAGGGAGCTTTTGGAGCTCTTCTCCATGGGTGTGGGCATGGACGGCCAGTCCAACTACTCCGAGGACGACGTTAAAGAGTGTGCCCGTGCTTTCACCGGCTGGACAAATGCCCCCACCATCCCCATCTTTCCCTACGGCCAAAGCCGTTGGCAGTTCCTATACGACCATTCGGATCATGACGACGATATGAAGACATTCCTGGGAGAGACGGGACGCTGGAACGGCGAGGACGTAATTGACATCATTGTACGCCAGCCGGCTACCGCTCGCTTCATATGCCGCCATCTCTACAACTTCTTTGTAGCAGACGAGCCCATAGTGCCCGCATGGCCCGATACCCCACCTAGGAACCCCGAGGCCATCCGCACTCTGGAGAAAGTCTTCGTAGAGAGCAACTACGAAATCCGCTCAGTGCTGCGTGTGCTATTCAACTCCGACTTCTTCAAGGAGGCCAGCTTCGCCAGAGTCAAGAGCCCTGCCGAGGTGGTGGTGGGTACCATGCGCCTGGTGCAAGATCACATAGAAGTCAAGCCCGGGATGTTATCTATCAAGTATGAGTGCGCTTACATGGGTCAGGATATCATGAACCCTCCCAGTGTGGAGGGATGGCATATGGGTAAGGAGTGGATCGACAGCGGCACCCTGGTGGAGCGCATCAACTTCGTGGCCGACCAGGTGGGCGACACCCAGTTGCCCGGTGTCCGCTCCATTATCCATCGACTGGCCAGCCAGGGCACTCTCACCCCAGAGCAGTTCGTAGACAGCTGTTTGGACCTGATGGGGCCCCTGGAGGTCACCGAAAATACACGAAACCAGCTTCTCGACCACGCTAACCGGGTCGGCACCCTACAAGGAGATACCGATAATCAGCAAGAGCGTTTCGCCAACCAGGTGGGCGAGATGCTTCAGCTCATCGTAGCCACCCGAGAGTACCAATTCGGATAAGCTGAAAGGAGGCACATATATGGCATCCCAAAGAGACCCCGTCCTGGTGGTTGTCTCCCTATCGGGTGGCAACGACTACATGAACACCATCATCCCCTATACCAATCCCCTGTACAAGGACTACCGCCCTACCCTCGGCTTCTCCGAAGAGGAGGTTATCCCCATAGACGACCAGCTGGCCTTCCATCCCAACATGGGCCCCATCAAGGAGCTCTACGACCAGGGTAAGGTGGCCATCATCCACGGGGTGGGCTACCCCAACCCCAGCCGCTCCCACTTCCGCTCCATGGATATCTGGCATACCTCCGAGCCCGACAAGCTCGGTACCGAGGGCTGGCTGGGCCGCGCCATCCGCGACCTGGACCCCAATAAGAATAATGTCATCACCGGCGTAAACTTCGGCCGGGGTCTCCCCAGGGCCATGGCCGCTCCAGCCGTTCCCGTTGCCTCCGTGGGTAACCTGGAGAGCTACGGCGTCCTTACCGGTATCTCCGGCGAGGAGCAGCGCACCGAGGCCCTCGATATCTTCACTCGAATGTACGCCCCAGCTATCGGCACCGGCCCAGTCATGGACTACCTCGGCCAGACGGGCCTCGACGCCCTCAAGGGCGCCGACATCCTCAAGACCGCCCCTCAAAAGTATACCTCCAACCTGGAGTACGGCCCCGACGCCCTTGGCCAGGGCTTGAAGGGCATCGCCCAGGTGCACGCCGCCGACCTGGGTTCCCGAATCCTCTATACCACCTCCCCCTACAACGCATTCGATACCCACGCCAACCAGCCCCCAGCACACAACTCGCTGTGGCGTAATGTCTCCAGGGCCGTCTCCGACTTCTATCAGGACCTCGTGGACCACAACCTCAACCAGGAAACCATCATCTTCATGTTCAGTGAGTTCGGACGAAGGGTCAGGGACAACGGTTCGGGCACCGACCACGGTACCGGGGGAGTGGCCTTCCTCATCGGAGACCGGGTGAAGGGTGGTATGTACGGCGAATACCCCTCTCTGGAGCCGAATAAGCTGGAGGATGGTGGGGACCTGCTGCATAATGTGGACTTCCGCATGGTCTATTCCACCATCTTGGACAAGTGGCTGGCCCTTGATCCCGTGCCCATCGTAGGCGGCAACTTCGAGCAAATGGACTTCCTGTAAGCTGACAACACCTGTAATAGCGACGGTGCCCAATCCTAAGATGAGACTCCCTCATCTCATGGGTCATAAGAGGGCCTGACAGGTACGAGGGCAGGGCGTTCTAGCAGAAAGATTGTCCTTCTCTTCTAAGGCAGTCCTATTGGGTTGCTCAATAAATAATAAGTTATGAGGGGACCATGGCTACCGTATTTTTTGGTGTAACCACAAGAGTATACAAGTACAGCTACAGCATCGGGCAAAACGCCACACAAGGGAAGGGATTCAGGCATCCGGTGGACTTGGCCATAGGCGATGGGGGAGTTCTCTACGTCCTTAACCGATCAGCTGAGTATCGTACCGACGGGATCCGAGTCACTATATGCACCATAGACGAGGAGTTACTCGGCGAGTTTGGCCGCTACGGCGAGGGCAAAGGCCAATTCATCTATCCCGCCTGCATCGCCCTGGATAGCGAGGGCAACGTGTACGTCGACGACGACAACCTGCACCGCATCTCGGTATTCAATAGCCAGGGAGAGTATCTTGACCACTGGGGCTCGAAGGGTAGCGGCGATGGAGAGCTCAATAAGCCCTCGGGTCTGGTCTTCGACAAGGAAGACAACCTGTACGTGGTAGACAGCGTCAACAATCGGGTACAGATTTTCACCAAAGAGGGCAAGTTCCTAGCCAGATGGGGCCGCGAGGGTACGGGCGAGGGTGAGTTTAATATCCCTTGGGGCATTACTATAGATCAGAAGGGCGACGTGTGGGTAGCCGACTGGCGCAACGATCGAATTCAGAAGTTCACTGCCGATGGCACCTTCCTGGGCAGCTTCGGTACACCGGGCGAAGGAATGGGGCAGTTTAACCGGCCCTCGGACGTAGCTGTGGACGGGGACGGTGACTTCTACGTCACCGACTGGGCCAATGATCGGGTGCAAGCCTTCACACCCGAAGGCCGGTTCATCACGGCATTCACCGGCGACTCCACCCTCTCTAAGTGGGCTAAAGAGAAGCTGGATGCCAACCCCGACTTCGCAAAACAGCGAGACCTGGTACGCGATCTGGAGCCTGAAAGGCACTTCTGGCGTCCGGTCGCCGTTGAGGTTGATGACCAGCAGCGCATCTTCGTGGTAGACTGCAACCGCTGCCGACTACAGGTTTACCAGAAGACCTCCTAAAAAGGCTCCTACAGTCTGGTATCCTCCACTACCCTTCGCAAGTTACAGAACCGATCATTCATAGGTTAAACTGGGGGTCTACGTATTCCTTGTCCTTGACGTAGATCATGAGCCGTTTCTTTATCGAATCCACTATGTAGATCCAGCTCTTGTCGTGGTCTATCCCTATGTCCGTGGGCATACGCATGGGCCATATCTGCTCCGGATGCTTGGCGCGGCGAAGGGCCTTATAAGAGTCGGGATTGGAGATCAGCTTCTCCACCTGCCACTTGCTCATCTCGTGGGCATCCCCATATATGGCAGCAAAGAACTCGCCGTCGGGCTGATAGATCTGTACCCTGTCATTCCCCCAGTCCGATACGTATACATCCCCATCCATATCCACCGCTATCCCTGAGGGATGGTTCAACTCCCCCCTGTTCCCCGATCCCAACCTCCATAGATGGGAGAAGGGTAGGTTCCGGGGATAGGACTTGGGATAGATGTTATCTCCCGCCCCCTCTGCTGGCCATCCAAACTGGGCTAGAAAGCTCCCTTCGGGGCTGAACTTCTGCACCCGGTGGTTCTTCCAGTCCGCTACATACACAGCTCCCTGATGGTCTATAGTGATCCCCCAGGGCAGATGGAATTCTCCGTCCCTACTTCCGTAGCCTCCCCACCCTCCAATATATTTCCCATCATTAGTGAACTTCTGCACCCGGTGGTTGCGTGTGTCTACGACATAGACGTTGTCCTCGCCATCAATGGCCAGCCTTGAGGGCCCTAGCAGCTCACCCGGGTCACTGCCGGGAGTACCCCACTTGCGAAGGAACTTCCCATCCTTGTCAAATATGGAGATGCGGTGGAGGTAATCATCGGCCACGTAGACGTTCTCCTCCCTGTCCAGGGCAACCCCGTCCGGCCAAACGAACTTTCCATCCTCTTGCCCAGCACCACCAATGGTGGTGATGTACTCCTCCTCGCCAGGGCCCCCTATCCATACTTTACATACACATGGACGCTTGCCTGACGATCGGTTCACCGCATAGACCATCCCTTCCTTACCCACCGCCATCCCGTAAGGGTAGGAAAACCCGGGGGGTGGCATGTCTTGATTCCGACCCACGTAGTGGCTATAGGAATATACGCGCCCCCGGGCCAACGTTATCTGCGGCATATCTCACCTCCTTCGGATCCGTTGAAAAACCCACCCGACAGTGCTCTCACCCATCTATGAAGATGGAGCACTGCTAGCTTCTCTTTCGCCGTCACAATGTGCCTCCTACCTCCTGCTCTCTTTCTCCTTACCCAAACTGGTAGTCTTTAGTGCTCACTATCAGTTGCAGCATGTCCACTACCCTCCGTGCTGAGGCCCCTGCCTCCTCCTCTGTGTCCCACTTCACGTCCCCTCCTTCCCGGGCATGCTCCATCAGCTCCTCCTGTGTCTCCGACCTTACCTCTATCGGCCCTATCAGGTCTAGACACACCTCCACCAACTTCTCGGGCCCCAGGGTGCCCCGCTCCCTTACCCTCCCCACTATGTCCTGTACCCCAGGTCGCTTCAGGTCTCCCACTAGCTCCGAGGCAAAGTTGATCCGCGTCATCAGCGACCCGCTGTCTATCCATTCCTTCCCCGTGTGCCACCCCTCTACGCTGGGTGGCTTCATTATGTCTTGCCCCATATATGTCGGCTGCATTGACCACTGGCCCATGTAGGGCGTCGGAAAGTCGTATCCCCCCACCAGCCTCTGTACCCCTACCACCAGCTCTACTGGACTCTTCACCCGCGCAAACCGCGCCTCTTTGAAAAACTCCGAGTTGAATAGTACCCTCAACACCGACCTTATCTCCCCTTTGCTTTCGGTGAACGCCCTGGCCAGGGTCTGGACCGCTCCTTCGTCCCGCGGCGGGTTCACGTTCCAGCTCGGTACCTGGCTCTCATCCGCTACAAAGAAGTTGTACAGGTGCCTCGCTATGAACCGGGCACAGGCCGGTTGCTCCACTATGATGTCTATTATGTCTTCCCCGTTGAACCGTCCTTGGTGCCCCAGAAAGCTCTTCTCTTCGTAGTCGTGCTCCTCCACCTTGTATTCGAAGTCCCACAGGTACCGAGTATTGGTATATACGGGCACCTTGGCCTCCAGCGCCCATCCCGTAAAGGCCCGGGAGGCCTCCCTTACGTCTACCTCCGTGTAGTTCCCTACCCCCATGCTGAATAGCTCCAGTAGTTCCCGCCCCCAGTTCTCGTTCACCGCATAGTTGTGGTTCTCCTGGTTGTCCAGCCAGTAGATCATCGCCGGATTCTTTGCCACCGCATTTAACATCCCTTTAAAGTCCCCCAGCGCGAGGTCGCGGAACAGCGTTATCTGTGCCGCTATCTCATCATAGTTCCCCACCTTGGCCATGCTGGTGGCAAACAGCTGGTGCCAAAATAGCGTCATCTTCTCTCCCAGGGGCCGCTCCGTATTGATCATGTGCCACATATACCAGATGGTACCCCCTGGTGCATTCTCCCCAGGCTGTACACCGGCATGTGGCGAGTATCGCGCCAGTAGGTACTCATCCGCTAGCTGGTAATCCTCGGGGTGCAGAAGCTCCTCTACCGTGGCCTCGTATCCCCTGGCTACCCGCGCCTCTAGCTCCTCCCGCGGCGCCCCAAAGCCAGCACGGCGCATCAGGTGACCCATCAGTGCTATGTCGTTGTCGGCCATATCCCTAGCTCCTTTCTCCATAACCTTCATTTGAACAGAATCTCTTAATCAGGCTTATTTTAGTGCTGGCGACTCTGGATGGCAAACGGGCGAATCAGGGTCCCTTATATCAACCTGCTTGGGCCTAAATAGCCATTTCTGATGAGAGCGCTTGTAGTCGGCTGCCTAACTGGCATGAATTCCTCTGGCAATGGAAGCAATGTCCCCGTACAAAGGCTAAAAGTTGACAGCGCGCTACGCAGCAGTCTAACTTACCAGAGGGTCATTGATGAAATGAGGACCACATCTCCATTAGCGAAAGAACTTTCCACTCCTGGCTTTCTCACAAAATAGGACAGATGGCGCTGGCCAAGGCCAATAGCCTAATAAGCAGCGGCTACCAATATGGACAGGCTGCAAAGTATTTCGGCTATCCAGCTCGACGGGCTGGGACATGGTGAACAGGGAATTGTATCTGGGTCTCCATACTAAGGTTGAAGCGAGAAGCGTACCTATACCGGACTTCGAGGTAGTTTCTCTCGCTGAGGAGTTAGGAGTTTCAGTGGGTTGGCTGTTGGGAAAAGGCTAACGTCTTCTGACAAATCATTATCCACAGTTTTCCGCCTTTGGAGCTTCGTCCATAGCAGAAATTACTCGAGCTCGTGACATCACCACATTCATCGTACCCTCTCGACGAGATACCGTCCCCTCCGCTAACAACAGCGTCTCCAAGGTTCTCCAATGCCCCTTGGAGTAGACCCGTTCGCTCGATGAAGTCTGCAACGGATGTAAATGGCCCATCATGCTCTCTAGCCTCCACGATGGCCCTCGCTGCCACCGACCCCACGGAGGCGACATTGAGAAAACCCAAGCGCAGTGCGTGCTCTTCAATTACGCATTTGCTGTCGCTCTTCTTAAGGTGTGGATTAATCACCTTTATGCCGTGGCGTCTGGCATCCTCCTTCAGGGTCTCCAGATTGTAAAATCCCATAGGCTACTGGTTGAAAAGACCGATATAGAACTCCAGGGGAGAGTACCGCTTCAACCAGGAAGCCTGGTACGCTGTGATGTCGAAGGCAAAAGCATGACTCTCAGGGAACATATAGTACCCATTGAACTTGCTGAAGATGCGCTTCGCCTTCTCTTCGTCCACTCCCTTCACCGCTGCTCCTACGCGGAACTTCTCCCAGTAATTCCGTAGGAGCTGGGCGCTATTCCGTCGGCCGTAGGACGGTTGGGGACTTTCCTGTAGTAACGGTGAATATCGAGGAGAATACACTTGGAGTCTTCCTGGTCCAGATGATTACTGACCACCGGATCAAGGTAGAGGTCTTTCCGGGCAAGCTTCCCAGTGAGGTTGAAGGGGTTACCACAGCCGCTCAGATATATGACCGAATAATTGATCACGAGGCCTGATCTGTGTTCCAATCGAGATAGCGATATCCCAGCTATGATAGGCACCATGATGAAGGATTTATCCTGGTTAATCGCTGCGGCCTTAGGCGCAGTGTTGTTAACGGCCTGCACGCAACCCGACCCGACGGCTACACCAATAGCTGCGTCCACACTCACGCCAAAACTTACCTCAACTCCAACTGCGATTGCTGTACCATCATCCCCCACTCCCATACCCACACCAAAACCGACACCCAGGCCTACCCCAACAACCACCTTCGAAGAAAGAGTGTGGAACGAAAGAATCGAAACTGCCCTTGCACCTTCTCTTTGTCCGGAAACTTCGGAAGTAGAGTTCGACAGCTCTGATTACACCGGCCCGCTCATTGACACGCACTTTCACATGACTCAGCTATGGGACGCTCCGCCCCGGGAGGAAGGAGGGGACGGATATGAAAATGGAGTTATGCCGATCCTTGGCAAGAACATTACCATAGGAGAGATTGCCTGCAGACTTGAACAAGAGGGCACAGCTAGCGTGTTTGCATTCTTCCCCGTGGTTGCAGATAGGAGCAGGCAGCTTCGGGCGCTCTTGGAGGTTGTAAGGCACACCATCGAACAGTATCCTACACTGTTTATACCCTTCATTATGCCGCCAGTCATAGGCGAGGTGTCACCAGCAGTGGATGCTAAAACCTTGAGCAAATTCCTCGCAATACATCCTGGTCTGTTCAGCGGGTATGGTGAAATTGTTCTTTATGGATTTCCAGGCCGTCGGAAGGCCGAAGATTTTCCCCCTGATGCTTCGATTTTTCTTGATATTTATTCAGTAGTCAGAGAACACGAGCTGCTGGTGTACCTGCATCCTGGTGAAGGACATCAAGCCAGTTTTGAACGTGTCTTGCGGGACCACCCCGAGCTTACCTTTATTGTTCATGGAGAGGAAATCGAGAGTGTCATAGGCAATCTGATGAAGAGGTACCCTAACGTTTACTATACTGTCAACGAGCTCCATGGAAGACAATACCTGTTGCGCCCTGGCGAAACCAAGGATGCTTTTGTTGCTAGATTGAAGAACTATGAACCCTTGCTTGAAAAAGATCTTGATACGTGGCGGGAGCTCATCGAGGCTCACCCGGATCGGTTTATGTGGGGAACGGACCGCGGAGGATCTGCCGGGGTATGGACGTATGACGCGGACATAGGACAAACTTTAGTAGATTATGCCCGAGCTTTTATCGGACGCCTTGACCCAGATGTGCAGGAGAAGTTCGCATACAAGAACGCTGAGCGCTTACTGTCAAAGTAGTAGAGTGTATGGATGTAGCACCATTGCCCGTGCTGAGTGCGATTGAGCGGTCATGGCAATACGAGAATTTGAATACCCCCTCCTAGTTCTTGGCGAGCCGAAGGTATGAATTGATCAACGTCCACTTGCTGCAGGCTTCTTTCCTCGACGTCGAATAGAAGTATCCGTTTGACACCAAATCCTTTTGGAGCATTGGAGCCCACTAGGCCGATTAAAATGACGTCCTGGCTTTCATCGATTACTAGTCCTTTCTCGCTTTCCTGAAGTCGGAAAGTAAATAGGGTTTCCTGGTCCCCGACCAAAGGAACTCTGATGATATCGATCTCGTTAACACGTGCTCCTTTTACTGCCATGTAAATTCCATCTTCGCCGTAAAAGACATTTCCAGATACCGGCCAGATTCGTTCTAACAGAGCTGGATCCACCCCTTTTGTAGCCTGAACATCACCCGTAGAACGGCTATGTTGCTGAAGGTCCAACTCAGTTAGGGACACAAGACGTTCACCTACAGAGTGAAACCGTATCCGGCGTTCTGGCAGTTCACTTGCTTCTGCTGAGCCCATATCCTGAACCATCAACTCCCCGCCACCGCTTGGATTACCAAATACATCTGTTTTAATTTCATGCCTGAAGTAAATCTGGTCTGCTAGTAGTGTGAACCACTCCGCATGGATATCAGTAGATTGACCTGCCCCCGATAGTTGTACCACAGGTTATGAGACACTGGTAGCCCCTGGAACTGAGAAGGTGGGCCTTGCGGCCTCGGGAGCAGGTGGTCGGTAGTTCAAGGCGCTGTGAGGGCGCACCACATGGTTGTATTCGTGTCGCCATTGCTCCGTGAGGACCTGCACCTCCCAGAGAGTATCGAAGACCTCCCGATCCAAGAGCTCATCCCGCAGCTTGCCATTGAAGCTCTCCACATATCCGTTCTCCCACGGGCTCCCTGGTGTGATGAAGAGGGTCTGAACCCCCACTCTCTGTAGCCATGAACGGACAGCCCTGGCAGTGAACTCAGGGCCGTTATCTGAACGGAGATGCTCCGGCACACCGTGCTCCACCATGAGGTTTCCCAGGCACTCAATGATGTGGGGTGAGCGTAACGAACGCCCAACCTCGATGGCCAGACATTCCCTGGTATACTCATCCACCACCGTGAGGAGACGAACAGGTCTGCCATCACGGGTACGAAGAGCCACAAAGTCGTAGGCCCACACGTGGTTCTGTCGTTGTGGCCTGAGGCGCACACAGGAGCCGTCGGTAAACCAGAGCCGTCCCCGCTTGGGCTGCTTGGCCGGGACCTTGAGCCCTTCCAGCCGCCAGATCCGCTCCTCCCGCTTGTGGTTCACTCACCACCCATCACGTCGCAGCAGGGCACTCACCCGGCGGTACCCATAACGTCCGTACCGGCTGGCCAACTGCACCAACGCCCTCGTGAGGGCCTCCTCGTCATCGGCTATTGTTACAGAGTGCCTCTGTGTAGCCCGGGGTTGCGAAAGCGCCCGGCAGGCGCGCCGTTCGGAGATGCCATACCACTCCTGTACCAATTCCACGCATCGCCTTCGGCGGGCCGGGCTCAGAAGTTTCCCCGTGCTGCCTCCTTCAGGATCTGGTTATCTACCGTCAGGTCGGCCACCGCACTCCTGAGACGGGCGTTCTCCCCTTCCATATCACGCAATCGCTTCGCCTGGTCCACTTTAAGTCCGCCGTACTCCCGCCGCCAACGATAAAACGTGTGGCCCGATACACCTATCCGCCGGCAAGCCTGACCTAATGTCTCCCCTTGCGCTAAGGCCACCTCCGCTTCCCGAAGCTTCCCTATGATCTCCTCAACACTGCGCTGTTTCCTTGGCATTCTCTGCCCCCTTTCTTGCCCAGTCTCTCATATCAACTGGACTATTTCTTGGGGGTCAGGTCAGTTTCTTGACGAAACTCGTGCAGGCTATTGGTCAGTCGTTTTACAGCCTCGTTTAGCAATCGCCTTGCTTGGTTAGGATCGAGTTTGTCTGCTTCCACTAGCTCACCCAATTTCTTCTTCATGGCTGCGCTGAGCTTTTCCACCACGTCATCCAGGGTCACATCCCGGTCCTCTACGATCCGGGCCAATGTACCACCTTGCTTGAGCCTAGCACGCAAAGCCTCCTCCGACATACCCAGAATACGTGCTACGATCTTCAGGTCGAAGGGCGCATTTGAGACCAGGGCTGCTGTCGGGCGCCCGTTCCTGCTGGGTCTTACTTCGACGGGACTCCCATCGGCGGGCCTGTCAGGTTTTTGTATAGGGGTGTCGATACGGTTCTGGATCTTTCTTTCAAACTCCACCAGTAGTTTTGCCAGGTTTTTTCGATGGATCGCCCCATCCTCTGCGAGGGTCTGCAAGCGATGGCGGGCCAGTTTTGCGAGTGCATCTACCAGGCGATCCCGATTTATTCCGTGTCTTCTCGCAATATTTAGAACGCTGTTACCGTTGCGGAGCAGCGTGTGTAAGCGAGATGGCTCCAATCCAACGACAGTCGCTAGGGCCCCTATTGAAAAGGGAAGATCAGGACGTGCTGCGTCGTCATCGGTGAAGACCTGTTCTATAAGCGAGTCGATACGGTCCTGTAGCTCTTTAACGATCAACTCTAACGCATTCTGTGTCAGCTTCCCCTCATCTACTAAAGCCTGAAGACGCCCTGTAACTATCGCCACCACGTTCTGCTGAAAAGTCTCTGAGTCAAGACCACTTTCTTGGACTATCTGGGCTAGAGCAGCATCTTGGCCCAGTAGCTCTGCGAGAGCATCGCTTGTAATACCCAACGCTGCCGCGATGTCTTTATAGGTCAGTTTTACCTCTTTGGATAAACGATGTACCTGTGGCTTTCCCTGTTCTGTTTGCCTTTTTTCTCGCTCCTGATGGCCAGCCAGTACTACCGCCTGGTCAAGGGCCCGAGCGACCGCCTGGTTGGCATCCTCAAGGTTCCTCAATGCCCTAGCTAACGCAGGCTGAGCAGCTTCAGGAGCCCGCTCTAAGATTCCATTGACAATCTGCACCTGGCGAGAGCTGAGATTTTCCAGCAACCGTTGAGTGCGGGTCACGTGCTTTATTTGTTTTTCTCGAGTAAGGGCGGTGTCTCGGACTTTATCAATGTGGGAGCTTAATCGACTTAGTGTCTTGGCAACCCGGTGTATGGATCGTACACGTGGACGTTAGTATCCGGGTCAAGACGACCAACAACTGTTACCAAAGTGCCGACCTGTGGAATGTTCCCTTGAAGACCGAACTCTGCCGACACGCGACGTCCCTTCTCAGTAAGTATCACAGTGTTGCCATCGGCAACCTCTGCTATAACGCCAGTGATATGAACCGTCTTACCTTGAGTTGGAACGAACATGATGGATATGGCGTTAGTCCGATCCCCCTCTTGCTGCACTAGAGCAGCTATCCTATCTCCGCGAGATATATCTCCAATGGAGGCGTCATCATTCTCAGGAGCACGATACAGGGTTTCCAACGTCACAGAGAGCGGAACGTCTCCCCCTTTCGATTTCACGATTAAACCGTCCTCCGTGACGGAGGCAACGGTTCCAAATAGCCCCTTTGGTGCTTCGGTTGACTCCCGCGTGGGCGCAGCGTATGCAGTACCTAGAGTTGCTCCAAGCAGAATCGCCAGAGAAATAGGTAGAAGAAGGAGTTTCACGATTCTCTTTGGCTGCATAATATGTCTCCTTAGGCGTAATGATTGTTTGGGACCATTATTGTGCTCAGACTATTACCAATGGATTACGGAATGTAAATTACCGATAGAAGAGTAGACTCTTGCATTCCAGCCAAGTTGCTGGCCACGATCTCGATGATATTGGGGCCTTCTTCCAAGGAAATCTCGGCGACGAATTCTCCCTGAACGTCTACCTCAACAGTCTGGCCATCTAGGCTTATGACCGCATCGGGAGTGGTTTGACCTCGTACAAATATGACTGCGCTGTTGACCACACTTTCATCTGCCGGCTCGACTATCTCCAGGAAAAGCTTCTCCGGAAGTGCTCCTTCAAGTGTCGGCGTAGGTGTGGCTGTAAGCGTGGGAATAGGTTTGGCTGTTGCGGTAGGAGTCGGAGGTGGCGTTGGTGTGTGGGTGGCGGTAGGAGTTATAGGCAGTGCAGTTGGCGTAGGTGTAGGCGTGAAAGGTTGTGCTTTAGAAGTGTCGGTGGGTGTGTCCGTCGCGTCTAAGCCGGTACAGCCTGTGGCGAGAACTATAACAAGTATCGAAAGGAGCGTACTCAGAAGTCCTAGGCGGGGAAGGAAATTGCCGATGGGTTTAAGTCGATTAGACCATAGCTGTGACATCTATAACTCCCCTCAATGGCTTAATGATCAAAGCTAGGGCCGCAAGTCATCCAATTGCTCGAGCATCCAAGAGCTCCCGAACGGCGTTGCGAGCCTTCGACATAATACAACGACTACCTTTCCCTTTTCCAATGCACCCTTGATCCTAAAGAAACTGTGTCACGCATGTATCATCCAATAGGGTGACTTTCGAATGATTCCTTACTGCTTGGCGCTAATTCGTCAGGCTCACCCGCGAATCTCATCGGGCAGGGCCTGACTTGCCTATGAGCAATCAGCGGTTTCGGAGGAGTTGACGGTCTCAACCCCAGTCGGGAATTGACTACATCAGGAGACGGTGCTAGTGTTCAACCCATCCCCGACGCACCATTAATTTGGGTGCAAACGATTTGATCTGGGAAATTTCATCAGGAGGCGACATGACTACACCACGTAACCCAAGTTTGGAGATCGCACCCCACCTGGCGGAGCTTAGCGCTGACGTCCTCTTTGGCGACGTCTGGGAGCGGCCCCGCCCTCTCCAAGAGGGACCGCAGCCTCATCACCGTGGCCTCGTTGATCTCCCTCTATCGTACCGACCAGCTAAAGCACCACATCGGCCGGGCTCTGGACAACGGGGTTACCAAGGAGGAGATCGGAGAGGTCATCACCCACATGGCCTTCTACTCCGGTTGGCCCACGGCCGCCAATGCCTCGGAGGTCGCCAAGGAAGTATTCGACCAGAGGTAGGCAGTTCTGTAGCTGACCTCATAGATATGCAAGTGGCCGTAATCATGGTTAATGAGCCAACAAAGTCCCGTCCATAAACGCATGAAGCTTAGCAAATACTATTCGAGTTATGGGCTTTTAGGAGGCTAGGGGGAAGGAGAGGCCTCTAGGAAGGCTCGGCCAACGAGAAAATGGCGAAAGAGGGGAGCATGGGCGTTAAGTCTATCGACCACTGGGTTATTACAGCAGGAGATGTCGAAAGGACCCTGGACTTCTATCGGAAACTGGGGTTTGAGATCGTATTCGAGGAGATACCGAAATCTGCCGGCCCCCGTCCCACTATCCGCATTAATGAGTCGCAGAAGATCAATGTCCACCCTCCAACTGTGTCTCCGAATCCCGCCCGGTTAGTGGCCGCGAATCCCGCCATCGGTGGCGCCGATTTTTGCCTGGAGTGGCAGGGCACTGTTCAAGAGGTTTTGGACCTACTCGCGAGCAATGGCATCGCCGTCGAGGCAGGCCCCGACACCCGGTATTGCGCCCGGGGACCCGCCACCAGCGTCTACTTCCGCGACCCAGACAACAACCTTGTGGAGTTCACTGTTTACGGGTCGTAGTGCGCTGGGCTGCAGCATACCATAGCTCCACCTAATACCTTTGTTTTTGCCTATCTATTATAGATAGATTCCACGTACCCGCTTTTTCACTCCCATGGTTTGCCAGGAGGGCGAGTGGTAAACTCAGCTCTAAATCTAGGCCTTTCGGAGGAAAGATGCAGAGGGTCTCCAGTCTTTGTTCTTGAATTTTGCACATTGTCACCTGCGTCGAAGTCCCCAGGCCAATTTGCATCATGCTATCAGAGAGATCAAGTTGGCGAATCCCTAGCGGCTGGTCACTACAGCCCAAACTAGGCATACCCAGCAGGCACTTATCGTCCCCTGTTAATGCTAGAAGAGAAAGTGTATTATCTAACCATCGTGTGAGGGAGGAGTCTTATGGATATGAAGGCGGCGGTGTTGTACCAACCCAATGAGCCTTTTGTGGTGGAGGAGGTGACGCTCCTGCCTCCGCGCCAGGGTGAGGTGCTGGTCAAGTTGGCCGCCAGTGGCCTTTGCGGGAGCGACCTTCACAAGATCAAGGGAGAACAAGAGCATCCGCTCCCCGTAGTGTTAGGTCACGAAGGAGCCGGAATTGTAGAAGAGGTGGGACCAGACGTAACCTATGTAAAGCCGGGCGGCCATGTCGTCCTGACGACCCATCCAGCCTGCGGTCAATGTTCCGATTGCCGGAATGGACATTCGGTTCTTTGTAAGATGCTCCAACCACCCAAGGGCAAGCTGATGGATGGTACCACTCGGATTAGAAAGGGAGAGCAAGAGATATACACCTTTGGGGCCAACGGCACCTTCGGCGAGTACACTGTGGTCCCTGAGCACAATCTCGTCCGTGTGCGTAGCGATACCCCTCTTGATAAGGTAGCCCTTATTGGCTGTGGTGTGACAACCGGCGTGGGTGCGGCCCTGAACACAGCCAAAGTGAAACCTGGGAGCAGGGTAGTTGTCGTTGGCACCGGGGGAGTAGGCCTCAGCGTAGTTCAGGGAGCCTCACTAGCGGGTGCGGGAACCATTATCGCTGTAGATATGGTCGATCTTAAATTGGAGTATGCGCTAAGGCTAGGGGCCACTCACAAGATCAACCCATCGCAAGAGGATGCGATAGAGGGCGTCAGGGAGATCACAAAGGGGGAGATGGCTGACTACGCCTTTGAAGCTATCGGCAACGTGGAGACTATCAAGCTAGCCTTTAACACTACTCGCAATGGCGGCCTTACCGTCATAGTTGGAGTGGTGCCTCCTGGAACTCCGGGCTCTCAACTCGTTATGGAAGCAGATGTATTTAGAGGTACAGAGCGGAGACTGACGGGTTCCTCTTTCGGGTCAACCGATTCACGGATAGATATGCCCAAGTTCGTTGATCTATATATGGATGGCAAGCTGAAACTTGATGAAATGATCACTCGGACTTACAAGTTGGAAGAAATTAACACAGCTTTTGACGATCTGATCCAAGGTAAGTTGGCTCGCAGCATCATTAAATACAACTGAGAGCCTTTTGAGCCTGGCATCGCTGCCAATACATGATGTGCCTAATCATGTATCACGGTGGATTCCAAGATCGCGCAATACGCTCTGGCTGTCACGTGGGAGTTCAAGACCTTGAGCCAAACCAGCTTTGTATATCTGCTGAAGCGCCCTTAAAAGATGAGGAGCACATCGGTGACCTTCACTGAGGTGTCCTATCAGCTCGGGAAGGGAGTGATAAGCCTGGTCCACATGCCAGTAAAAGGACAGCAACCAGGCCAACTCGCGCTCGTTGCTAGGGGGTGGAATATCCCTGAGATCGATTAGCGCATCGGTGACCTTGGTATAGCGTAAAATACCTGCCTTGTCTTGGGCATCTCGCCCATAATAGCGTCTTCGCCTCAATTCCACTACTCGCTTGATGTATTCTTCCTCGCCATAGATGTTTCGTGGTAACCACTCTGTCCTGAGGTTTATCACCTCGTCTCCCTGCGGATTCACAATGGCTACCGCGATGTCAGTGCCTAGAGTGGAGTCATACTCAAACTTCACCGTTTCACGAAGTAATGCCTCTTGTAGCATCAGCGTCAACTCTTTGGGGATCTTCTTGTATCGTGGGCCACTTGCCTCGTCATTTGTGTCTGCACCAACACCGCCGGTATTAAAAACGTAATAGTGTTGAGGCAGGCCTCCCCGCGCCATCTGCTGCAATATATAGTGCATCAAGTTGGCGTTCTCATCTTCCAACCCGATGATGAAGGGGTCCGAGAAGTATTCCACATAGGGTCTACCGATAGCGCCGGCCGCTGCCCCCATCTGAACAGCCTCCCCGTACATGAGCACTCGTATGTATTGCTCTAGGGTAAGGCGTCTCAGGGGTGGGACAATCGTATTTTGCCGCATTACCGCCTGCCAAAATATCCGGTCTGCGTCTTGCATCGGCACGTGAACAGACTCTTTCATTCGCCCGTTGGTGATAGTCTTCAGGAGGTGCTGAACTTGTTTCCTGGCTAGCAATCGCTGCCGAGAGAGTATCATGCGCATATTGCGGACGGGATTCTGGAGGTAGTTGGGGGTCCCGTCGTCAGGGTTGATCGGCACGTTTTCCAGTGTCTCCTGTGAGTTTGGGGCGTCTTTGGCCCCTCGCAGTGCATCGTAGGTAATCGGGTCATCCTCTTTAGTGAGTCCAAAAGGTACTGCATAGAAGTTGTTCTCCGTGCCATCGATCCCGTGGGATATCCTGACGCTATTTCCACCGCTCGTACTCTCAATGGGTTCATGTAGCGGCTGCAGCATCACGATATCATCATTCATTGGATAGATCCCTTCCTCAGGATCCTTCACCAAGTCGAGGAGCTTGGCGAGCTCACTAGTCTCCAACTCGATCATTATTGTTAGGGTGCTCTTGCCGTGTAATGAGGGTCCTACCGTGACCATGGCAGTATTAGTCAACTTGCCGCTCAGGGTTTTGACTCGTGCCATGCTCAAGGCTGCTTGGACTGCAAGTCCATTTTTCTGTTTAACCAGGAACATGGCAATAGACAAGGGGCCCATTTTGTGCTCCCCTACATAATCAAACCCAAGGTGGAGCGACAGGCCTTTGGTAGGGGCTTTGAAGACCAATCGAGTAAGACCGGCCTCTTTGATGCGTTCTTTGAGGCTATTGGGTATACCCAAGTCGTCAAGCCAATTGGGAATCGAAACCTCCAGGATGTCGGGGGAGTTGTGGCGTTCAGACTCGGGAAGGTCGAAAGTGAGATGCCGCCACATGAGGGACACCTGAAGATAGTCAGTCCCGAAAAACATCTGGCGAGCATGGAAGGAGCGCCCGGGCGCATCGCCGATTTGCCTATCGGATTGAATGATAGTGTCGCCCGATGTGCAATGTCGCTCCATAAAACTGTTGATATAGGGAAACACCTCAGCAAAGAGGACCTGATTAGCTTCGCTGAAAGCCAAGGCGTCACGGTTCTTTGCGAAGCCGTCGATGAAATACTGGGTGAGGTCAGGGCGACGTGCGACGCCTAACTGACTGAAAAAGGCTATCCCACCGTTGTCCAGTCGTACTGCTACACTAGGCCACGCTCGAGCAGCCGCCCTCCCTGCGGCGTTGGCCTGCTCAGCCTCCTGCTCGATTTGTCTGGCTTCACTAAGGATTTGCTCCCGCTCTTCTTGAGGGAGGTCTTGCAAGATGGGCATGTGGCTTACTAGCCATTCATCGGGCGGGTTGAAGAAAAGGCTATCCTCTCTTTGGCCTTGCCTGGCTAGGGCGACCAGTTTATCTAGCTCTCTTACGAAGCCTATGTTGATTGGAGGTCCGGCAAGGGCAGAGTGTTGCTCTTGCCGCTGTTGGGAACTCATATTGGCGCTTCCTAAATGGATACCGTACTAAATGACTACCCGATTATTTGGAGGTCTTTCTGGTCAGTGGCTGCATATCTCAATTCCGCAGCGCCCACCATATGCTAACCAGTTCCTGAAGCCATGTCAAAGCTTTCAGCTACACTGGCCCGAAACATAGTATGTGCTCCTAGAGCTGACTGTGCAGCCGGGAGCAAATTCACGGAGGCTATAGACCTCCTCATCCTTGCTACTTTACCACGGGATCACCTTTCATCAGCAATGGCACCGAGGAAACTTTTATCCACTAACTGTGGGTAGAGCTGTCGCGACCAGGGCGTCTAATTTCAAAGAGATCTTTTACAAAAGACTGTCCATCACTCCTGGTTGACACCAACCATCCCATTGTGAAACTCTTGAGGTAGATCATTGAAGGGGTGAGCATGATGGGGGCCGGAGATCCTCGTCTGGGCATTTTAGTGGGAGGTGGACCTGCTCCTGGCATTAACAGCGCCATCAGCGCGACTGCCATCGAAGCTGCTAACTCAGGTCTTGAAGTCATTGGCATCTATGACGGCTTTGAGCACCTGATGGAAGGCAGGGGGGGGGAAAGTGCGGCCTTTAGATATTTCGGACGTCTCGCGTATTCACTCCCAAGGTGGCTCAATCCTTCGCACCCCGCGTGCCAACCCAACCCGCAACTTGGAGGAGCTGCACCGCACTGTGCGAGTCCTCCAAGAGTTGCGTTTAGGATATCTCGTAACTATCGGCGGAGACGATACCGCCTTCGGTGCCGCGGAGGTAGCCAAGGCCGCAGAAGGTACTATTCGTGTTGCCCACATCCCCAAAACCATCGACAATGACATCCCTCTCCCTGGGGGCATGCCCACCTTTGGCTTTGAGACAGCTCGCCATGTCGGCGCTGAGCTGATGCTCAACCTCATGCAGGACTCCCTTGCTACCAATCGTTGGGTCTTCGTCGTTGTGATGGGACGTAAGGCCGGGCATCTTGCACTGGGCATGGGTAAGGCGGCGGGTGCTACTGTAACAATCATTCCCGAGGAGTTCCCAAAGGAGCATATCACCCTTGATGAAGTGTGCAGTGTGTTGGAAGGAGCTATCCTGAAGCGACGAGTGATGCAGCGCAACTACGGTTTGGCAGTGATCGCCGAAGGCATAGGGAAAAGATTGGACCCGGAGGAGCTGGCAAATATTCCTGGCCTGGAACTGGAGCATGACCCCTATGGTCATATACGTCTAGGTGAGATACCCCTCGGCACACTCCTTAAACGCGAGGTCCAACGGCGTTTCGCCTCGCGGGGTGAGGCTATATCCATTGCAGATGTGATTCTCGGATATGTATTGCGAAGCGCCCCACCCATCCCCTTCGACATCGACTACACTCGTACGCTGGGCTTTGGAGCCGTACGGTTCCTGTTGTCGGAGCCAGCCGAGGAGCGGGTTCGCAAGGGGGGCCTGGTTTACCTGGAAGAGGGACATTTGAGCGTCCTACCCTTCGAGGAGCTTCGTGATCCTAACACCGGGCGCACCCGCGTCCGCCTGGTGGACCTCCAATCGGAGCACTACCATGTGGCCCGCTGCTATATGATCCGACTCGAGCAACATGACCTAGAAAATGAGGATATGCTGGCGCAGCTATCTAAAGCCGCTAAGATGAGCACTCAGGAGCTCACGGAAAGGTTTGGTCCTCTGGTCAGCTCTGCCAAGATGTCGTGACGAAAGCTAAGAAAAAAAGATTCGAAGGTTAAGTATCACATGGAGTGCACCTCAGGGCGCGCCCCGTGTAGTTACTAAGGCTTAACTTTGCAGGAACGGCTGAACCATTCCCTCCTCAACATTCTATATGGAC
>CBDFII010000001.1:0-137565 GCA_965248115.1 Dehalococcoidia bacterium | reverse complement strand
TATGTGACTTCTCAGGTGGCGAACTGGCGGTCATCAAGGGCAATATCGGCAGCGGCAGAGACCGGGTATATCATGTCCCTAGTAGCCCCTTCTATGACCGTACTATAATCGATGAATCCAAGGGGGAGCGCTGGTTCTGCACCGTTGATGAGGCGGAGGCGGCAGGCTGGAGGCCTCCAATTACCTCGGTCTCTACTGCCACACCCACTCCTACTCCGAAACCAACACCTTCGCTAACTCCTACACCCACCCCTACTCCGAAACCAACACCTACGCCAACTTCCACACCCACCCCTACTCCGAAACCAACACCTACGCCAACTTCCACACCCACCCCTACTCCGAAACCAACACCTACGCCAACTTCCACACCCACCCCTACTCCGAAACCAACATCTACGCCAACTCCTACACCTACCCCTACGTCGCCACCGCCTCCTGCTCCCACTGCCACACCCACATCCCAGGTGTGTGAATTTTCGGGTACCTCGCTGTCGGTCATCAGGGGGGAGATCTGGGCTACGGGAGAAAAGTTCTATCACGTCCCTGGTAGCCGTTACTACGACGTCGCCAATGTGACGCGTTTGTTTTGCACAGTAGTAGAGGCGGAGGCGGCGGGCTACACTAACAGAAGCAGTGTGCCTAGATAGGCGATCCTCTAGCGCATCCCCCTGCCAGTCGTGGAGAGGCTGCTCAACGACACATTCTCTAAATTGGGATGAGACCTACGAGGTTTATCGCAGCTTTCCTAGCTTCATCCCTGGCTGTTGCTCCACTAGCCAACGGGCCAGGGGATGACGATGGCAACGCTCTCCTTCCCGCTCGAAGCACAGTAGCGTAATGGATTCCAGGAGCGCCACCTCCTCCAGCCAGTGGGAGAGCCGAAGGTCCTTAAGGTAATTAGCCTCCACCGTTTCCAGATAACTCTGGGTGTAGGTCTCGAAGTCTATAATGCCGCTGCGAAAGTCTCTTAAGACCACTGCCGGTGGGTACAGAACCGGTACCGATTCCCACCTTTTTATCTGACCTCTAGGATGGTAGCGAGATACGCGATAGGCGATCCCTATCCACTTCTCGGGTTGGTAAAAGCTGGCGGTGTGGATTAAGGCCATCCTTGTCCCCCTATCTGAGGCCTTATTTGCTCACCAAAGCCTTCCGCTGGGTAACATTGCCTCGCTTCCACATCTGCCGGGCCACAAAGAAGATGGCTCCCACAAAAATTACGCTTGCCCAGCTTATAGAGCGATCTAGAGCAGCAATGGAAACGGCAGCGCTTTGGGTTAAAGTGATGCGTAGCACTCCGATGATACCCGGCTCGACGATACCCAAGCCCCCCGGCGTGATGGGCACAAGGGTGAGCATGGCGTTGGCCAGGGTGACGAAGATGGCCAAGGGCACACTTAGTGGAAACCCTAGGGCCTGAGCCACAAGAAATAGTCGGCTCACCTCGGCCAGCCACCCCATGAGTCCTAGGCCCGTTACTATAGGTAGCTGCTGGAAACTACCCAGCGCACCCTGGTGGAAGTTGCGGTAGGCTTCACCTACGGCGTTGGGTAGGAGGGTTGCCAGGGCTGAGCGAAAACGCCACATCAAAAGCAACACGACTGCCAGTCCCCCCATCAGCAGCGCTGCCAGTCCGACAAAGAACCAGGAGATCCCTACACCATAGGCCAGCAACCAAAGGGTGGACACCATAAGTAGCAAAAACACCAGCACCACATCCAAAATCCGCTCCGCCAGTATGGTGCCCGCAGTGCGCGAGAAGGTGTTGTCGGTGTCCTCGGAGAAAGCGTAAGCCCGGTAAGCGTCTCCCATGCGGAACCAGGTCACCGAGTTGATGAACCAGCCCAGGAGAATAAGACTGCTACAGTGAAGAGTACTCGGTGTCTGTTGACCGGGTTGTTGTGCATTCCGCAATAGTAGACGCCATCGGGCACCACGAAAGAAAAAAGTGGTGTAGTGTACTACAAAGGCCAAGAGGAAAAGGAGCTTGTTGCTGGATCTGAGATGCTCCCACGTAGCCGATAGGTTCACGTCGAATCGGGTTACAAGGAAAAAAAGGAAGGCGCCTGCAACGGCAAAGGAGACCACGGTAGGCAGAGAGAGGAAGCGTCTCCTGAAGGATGGGGTGGGCCGATGGGTCTCATGCGCTTGTGACATCGTTCTGGTAGGGTAGCGGTGGCTAGAGGTTATCTGGGTAACCTTTGTTAATCCAGTGGCAAAGTCCGACTGGCGGTTGTATGTGGTTGTCCATCATTCAAGTTTCTCGTTGTGGATTATATCAGGGCTTCTACACTCTTTCACCAATCACCCTAGAAGGGGTCACAGAGGGTGCTTACGCGGCTGGCCGGGCCTCCGGGGAAACTTGGCAGGAGTCAGTGTTATCTTCTCCACCACCACCAGGGACCTGCTGTCCCTCAATCCTTCCACATCTACCTCCCTCACCTTCCTCAGCCTGCCACCTAGTACCTCCATGGCGTGTCCGGCGTTGCCCAACTCCTGTTCGATGTCTCCCTTCTTCATGGTCACTACCCTACCACCTACTCGGCAATAGGGTAGAGTCAACTCCATTAGGACTCGCATAGTCGCAACGCCTCGGGAGACTACCACGTCGAATCCCTCTCTCAAGTGAGGACGGTGTGCTAGCTCCTCGGCGCGGCCGGTGCACACCTCCACATTGTCTAGGCCCAGGGTCTCCACCAGGTGTTGCAGAAAACGAGTTTTCTTGCCCACCGAGTCCAGCAGGGTTAGACCCATGTGAGGGTAGAGCACCTTCAAAGGAATGCCGGGGAACCCTCCACCGCTACCCACATCCATTAGACGTCCATGACTCTTCACATCTTCGGGGAGTACCAGGGAGACGGTAAAGGAATCGAGGAAGTGCTTGACCAGCACCTCATCGTAATCCACGATGGCCGTCAGGTTCATACGCTGGTTCCAGCAGGAGAGCTCCTGGTAATAGGTCTGTAGCCGTTCACGTTGCCCAGAAGAGAGGGAGAGGCCAAGTTGTAGAGCTTTTCTTGCTAACGACTCCATGGCAGCTTGCCTGAGGCTAGTATAACCTTTAGGTGGTGGTATTTCACAATCAAGCGGAGGCCCTGGAGCTTATGTTCAGCCGCTTGAAAAGGCCAGCGTTCTCTCAACCACATCAGAGTGCGCCAGTGGCAGAAGGTTACTGTTCTTGCTATCTTGCCCTGATTGCGATGCAGGCTATTGGGCAGAGGCCTTGACAACCGTTTACCACTGCAGTACAATGCCTATGAAGCCAGAAGTGATTCCCAGGTGGGGTTACATCTGGCTTCCTGGTTTAATCCGCCTCTTCCGCCTCTTCCGCCTCTTCCAGCTTTCCTATCACGGCTGTCGCATAAAGCTCACGTTCCGGCATTCGGTACAAGCCATGCCTAGCGTATCCCTCTGCGCTTTGTTGGTCGACAGTCTTCGATGAAATTACATCATAGTATCGCCTAACTGCACTTAGAAAAGGGGCACCTACTGGAGTTCCTCGGAAAAGAGTGTTCTCTGTGTAAAGCCGTACGACACCAGCAGCCATATCCGCGATTTGGATGCCAGATGTTATATTCGAGTCAACAAAGAAAGGAGCATCTGTTATACGTATGTAGGATGCACCCTCCACAGAACGATGGAGATAATTGTTAAATTTGGCTGAAAGCCCTCCATATTGGCTTTTCCCGTCACCATCAAATAGAATCGTTGCCATCTCATTACAGCTTTCAGCGTACATATTGATTCTTTCCAAGAGGAACCGGAATTGACTAGGTAATATAGATGACTCCGGAGGTACGGTCTGAGGACGCTGCATCACTATCCCAAAGACGGTGACAGGCAAGTTTCTTACTAGGTCAAAGAAGGCTTCAACAAATTCACGCTTTTCAGGAATACGGCGGAATGTCCCACGGTTTAATAGTCTAACTGCCTTGATTTCCATGGATTCTTGCATGTCAAGCGACCGCTTTAGGCCATAAATGCGTCCTGATATAAACCTAACATCCTGCTCCGCAATACATACTGCCAATATCACTGGACGTTGGGAAGTGTCCTTCGGATGCGGTTGTCCACTTTCATCGATGAAAACTAGCACAGGATTGCCCCTTTTCTAAATCGATGACAGTAGTGTACCATCCTTTCCTTTCTTGAATGAATTATGCAAGATGCTCATTTGACACCCCTTACCCTCCGTCTTAGAATGGGGTCAGTCGCATACTGCAATTCTATTCCGGTGGCGGACAGCGATTCCAAGGCGAAATCAGATATCCATTCAGGGGGTGGCTTATGGGGACTAGGGCATTTGTACTGATAGAGACCGCAGTAGGAAAGACTCGGGATGTGGCAAAGGCCCTGCGTGACGTTGAGAGCATGGAGTCGGTGGATGTAGTCACGGGGCCCTACGACGTCATTGCTGTCATCGATGCCCCCGACATGAACTCCATCGGCGATTTGGTGACAGGCCAGTTGCACACCATCGGTGGGGTCGTACGTACGGTCACCTGTGTGGCTGTAGGGGGTTAATCCACCGCTGGACCAGGGCAGTCACCCCAAGAGTCCTTCTTCTCAAGGAAGACTATCTATAGACTTCCGATTCTCTCCCGAAGACGAACCCTTCCGCCATGAGTTACTGGCCTTCGGTGATGCCATTTTCCATCGAGAGCTAATGGCTCTCGCTCTAGAGCTGTAACACTAGGCCCTTCCACTACGGATGAGTATCATGTCCAGCAGTGATTGCATCTTCTGTAAGATAGTCCAGGGCGAGGTGGCCAGCGAGATGCCCTACCGTGACGATCGGGTATTCGTCATTAAGGACATCTTACCCAAGGCTCCTGTCCATCTGCTCATCATTCCTATTGAGCATATGGTTTCCCTGGCGTCTCTGGACTCCAACCAGGTGTCGATGCTGGGACACATGTACGTGGTGGCCGAAGAGATGGCCCGCCGCGAAGGGGTCACTCAAAGCGGTTACCGACTCATTGTGAACCAGGGCCCCGACTCAGCCCAGGAGGTCGCCCACATCCACATGCACCTCTTAGGTGGCAAACGCCTCGTCGCTATGGGCTGAAATCATGCCATCCCTTGTGGCTGAGCGTATCAAGGCTCGTGTCCAGGCTCTGCCGTTGGGCCTGCGGGAGCATCTCTATAGGGTGGAAGTTGTAGCTACTGAGCTAGTTGGTCTGCACAGAGTTGACATCGAGAGAGTCAAGATGGCTGCCCTGGCCCACGACCTGGCTCGGGCTACTAGGGGTGAGGAGCTTCTGAAGCAGGCTCGGCAGCTAGGTATCGCTGTCCATGCCGTAGAAGAGAGGGTGCCGGTGCTTCTTCACGGCCCCGTGGCGGCGGAGACTCTTCGTCAGGAAGACGGCCTGGATGACGAAGAGATCCACCAGGCGGTGTACTGGCATAGCACCGCCCATAAGGACCTTGGGTGCCTTGGCAAGCTCGTATTCCTTGCCGATAAGCTTGATCCCCACAAAGTGAGCCGTGATCCCTTCCTGGCTGAGCTTAAAAGTCTGGCCGAGAAGAGCCTGGATGATGCCTTGCTTGCCTTTCTTCAGCGGCAACTGGAATACCTACTGCGACAGGGTAGCCTCATCCATCCCGCCTCCATAGAGGCCCGCAACTACCTATTGATTAATCGTTGATGAACTGACGTCTCCGAAACATGCAACCTGAAACAAAGACGCACCGTCGTTGGAGCAACACCACGCTGAACATCTGACCCTATACCTTGTCCCTTCCACTCGGCAAGTCCATCTGTTCAGCTCTGCACATCGACATCCATCCCTGCCAGTCCCACTATTGACATGACGGAACGTATGTTCTATTATTGGGATGTAATTTCCCCAATGGAGAACCTCGATGGTGGAGGCTTCTTTTGGAAAGCAACTGGGAGTTCGCTCTCCTGCTGGAGCAGGGTCTTATTGTTCTTTCCAGCGGCTTCAACTCCCTTCATTTCCTGGGTTACCGCTCATCAAAGAGGGGTCGCCGTTGGGGGGCCAAGACCTTGGTTCTGGTGAACCTGGCCTTTCTGGTGCAGGCCCTCTATCTGGGGCTGTTACCTTCCCTTATAGGCACAGAGGATATGTCATTGCTATTCAGTAGCCGGCTACGGTTTACGGTGGGCAGCTTGCCTCTGGCTGCCTCTATTTTGATCAGCGCCTTTGTTATTCGGTGGCGAAGGACTAAGGGGCGTCACCAGGGGTAAAGGAGGAGGAACAATGGGAGCTTTAAGAACGGCTGTTAGAGAGCAACGCTGGGAACTGGCCGCCCTCTACCTGCTGGTGGGTGCTGCGGAGATGGCGATGGCCATACCAGAGGAGGCACTGCCAGGGCTGTTGGAGGCCCTAGAAGGGGAGGCCAATGGGGAGCAGGACTAGGTTCAAGGAGGCTGCGACCCAACCTGTAACCTTTTACAGAGGGGCTCTCTCTCGGGCCGAGCGTGTGAGGCTCTCCGAAGCCGGTGAAGTGGAGGGTCTCGACCAGGAGATCGCTTTGCTACGGTTGAAGCTGAGCCAGCTACTGGAACAGGATCCGGCCAAGGTGGACCTGCTCTTTAAAGGAGTGAACCTCCTGGTGAGGACGGTGGCTACCCGCTACAGGCCCTCTCCTCAATCTCGGGACGATCTGTCGGAGAGTGTTGCCGCCGTTCTCAAGGACATAGGCAACCAATTGCTGCCGGAGGGATTTAATGGGGGCGAAGGCTCTTAGGGAGACCATCGGTCGATTTAGAAGACACCCCCCAAAAAACAATCTTCGTAATTGCACCCCTTTTGACACCAATCCAATTGGCACTGAAGAAAAAACACAAAAACATAATCAAATCCAAAGGAGGACAATCATACAGATGCGGGAGGTACTGGATGGGCTCCAGGGCTCTTAGGGAGGCCATCGGTCGATTTAGAAGGCAGCCTAAAGGCCAAGGGATAGACTTATCGCCTGATACGCCCTTTGACGCTCTCATGGAGCTACGCATACGAGAGCTGGATAAGCAGGTAGGGGAGCTCAAGGGACGTCTTAACGCGCTCATTTTCACTGTCCTTGGTGCCCTAATTGTCCAGGTGCTCTTAGGAATCATGATCTAGAGGTGAGAGTCATGGGTATCGCACAGAAACTGAGGCCCTACCAGGTTGAGATAGGCCGAGCAGTGCTCGACAGCGTCCTCAATCGCCGTGGTCGAACCTTCAGTGTGGAGCTAGCACGCCAGGGGGGCAAAAACGAGCTCTCGGCTCAGCTCCCGGTGCTGCTTTTGACCCTCTTCATGGGCCAGGGGGGCAACATGATCAAGGCGGCACCCACCTTCCTGCCCCAAGTGCTCATCAGCATGGCCCGACTTAAGGAGCGGCTCAATGATGCAGGCTTCTCAGGCCTTTGGCAGCCGGAGTCGGGGCACATTATGAGGCTAGGGAAGGCCCGCCAGATATTCCTCAGCGCCGAGCCTAATGCCAACGTTGTAGGTGCCACCGCCCACATTCTCCTGGAGGTGGACGAGGCCCAGGACGTGAACAAAGAGAAGTACTACAAGGAGTTTCGTCCCATGGGCGCCTCCACCAACGTGACCACCGTCCTCTATGGGACTCCCTGGGACGAGGCGAGTCTGCTTGAGGAGGTCAAAGGCTCCAACCTGGAGTTGGAGCGACGGGATGGCGTCAAACGCCATTTTCGAATCTCCTGGGAGGAGGTGGCCCAACACAATCCTCTATATCACCGGTATGTGGAGGTGGAGCGGGAAAGGTTGGGAGAGGACCACCCTCTCTTCCGAACCCAGTACCTTCTTCTGCCCCTTCCAGGACGAAGCGGGCTTTTCTCGCCCCTGCAGCGGGCCCAGTTACAAGGCATCCATCAGCGGAGACGTTGTCTTATTCCTGGCAGAATTTATGTAGTGGGTATAGACGTGGGTGGTGGTGCGGGGGAGGGTGAGTCCAGCCCCTTGAATGGCGGCAAGCACCATCGAGACTCCACTGTAGTGACCATTGGTGAGCTGGACTTCTCTAACTGCGATGGTGTTCATCGAGACCCGGCAATTCGGGTGGTGGAGCACTACTGTTGGACCGGTGTGCCCCACCACGACCTCTACCCCCGCCTTGTGGACATCCTGAAGAACGTATGGGACTGTCGCCGTGTGGTGGTAGACGCCACGGGTCTGGGTGAGGGAGTAGCTAGCGTTCTGGAGAGGGCTCTGGGAAGAAATCGGGTAGAGGCCTTTCACTTCACCGCCCAAAGCAAGTCAAAGCTGGGCTATCAGCTCATCACTGCGGTGAACTCGGGTCGCCTCAAGATGTACGCTCCCGACGGCTCAGCGGAGATTCAGGAGTTCTGGCACCAGATAGAGCAGGCTCGAGCCCAATACCGGCCCAGCCAGACCATCAACTTCTATGTGGATCCCGCTCAGGGCCACGACGACTTCCTCTCAAGCCTGGCCCTTCTGGTGGAGGCAGCGAACTACACGCCGCGGACGGCCAAAGGGCGAGTTAGGCTAGCAGAAGCTCCAGTGCTAGCCGAGGCGGCGTAAAGATAAGCTGCAATTATCGGACATCTGCCTGGGATGGTGCGTCTACCGAGGGACTATAGAAGGTTCTCCCCTTCCAAAAGATGGATCAAGGCTTACTGGATCGGCGTTCGGCGGCGATGTGGTATGCTTCTAAAGAGTTGCATTTATGTCCCGGAGGTGGCGGACCATGCCCTCTCTGCGGAATCTGGTGGTAAATCCCGACGCCCGTGTCTTTTGGCCTTCTCGCAAGAGCGACTATCTTTGCGCCTCGGTGGAAGTGGACGGGTTAGTGTGCTATGGCCTTTGAGTGCGAAGAGTTAAGAGGGCCCTTGAAGGCCTTCCTGGGGTTGAGCGGGTGACAGTAGACACTGCCTCCGATACCTTCGCGGTAACTGCTCACCTTCCCTTGGACGACGAGAAGCTCCGCATTGCCGTGAGGAGCCAAGTAGTCTTACCGAGGCTAAGAAGGCTGCTGGCCCGCCTGTGGAAAATGGGCATCCTTTTTACTGCTGGAAGGAAACGGTGTCTGCGGTAGCGATCCGACCTTCTAAGTGTAGCAGGCTATTCAGGTTTGCGGTGGTTGTCTGGGCCACCTCCTCCAGGGTGATCCCCTTGAGTTGGGCCAGCTTCTCAGCGACGTCCTTTGTGTGACGAGGTTCTGTCCAGTTGTGGCGATATTTCTTAAAGGGCTGGGGTGCAGCATCAGTCTCTAGGACAATGTGCTCCAGGGGCAGGACTCTTGCCACCTCCTGGAGTTCCGGTAGCCGCAGCAGGGGGCGGGCCAGGGAGATGTAAAAACCCTCCTCTATCGCTTCCTTGGCGGTGGCTTCGTCGGCCTGGAAGTAGTGCATAGCACCACCCACCTCATGGGCCCTCTCTTCTCGCAGCACCTCCAACACCTCGGGGTGGGACTCGCGAGAGTGAAAGATGATGGGTAGACCCATCTCCCGTGCCAGGCGTATCTGAGCCCTGAAGGCCTGGTATTGGACCTCGCGGTCAGGAGAGGTAGGCAGGAAGTCCAGACCTATCTCGCTCACGCAGACTACCCGAGGGTTGTCCCTCACTAGATTGCGAAGTGCCTGGCAGGCCTGATCATCTACTGGCCCTTCCAGCTCCGCGGGATGAATACCAACTCCGGCGTACAGGGTGGGATGAGTGTTGGCGAGCTCCACGCACCGGCGGGATGAGGCCAAGGTTGAACCGGCGCACACTATAAGGCCTACCTGGACAGCCTGGGCTCGATCCAGGATTGAAGGAATTTCTCCATCGGGGTACTGGTCTAAATGGGTATGGCAATCTCCAATTATCACGATTTCCCCCCTGTACAGGCTCCCAGAAGGTACTTTATACTATTCCAAACTAGTCGACAAGGAATAGAGTGATAACAGGGCTACCTAATCGCATTATAAAGTTCATAATCCGGTGGTCTGTACGACCCAAGGTAAGGCTAGTACTGGGTTTGGCAGTTGGTCTTGGCCTTGGTCTGCTGCTTACACGGGGCATGGAGTGGACCAAGGTAGCCCGAGAGTTTCAGGGCATCCCTTTTCAGTATGCCCTCGCCTCTCTGGCTTTTTTCCTCGCCATTACCGTGTTGCGTGCCTACCGGTGGCAGGTCCTCTTCATCAGGCAGAAGGTGCCTCTCACCCGCTTGCTTCTGGTCCAGAATGCTGGTATTGGCCTAAATAACCTGATCCCTTTTAGGGTGATTAGCGAGGCCACCCAGTTCAGCATGTTGAAGCTTAGATATGGAATGGGAGGGGGCGAGGCCCTGGCCACTCTGGCCATGGAGCGACTCCTTGACCTCGTGATAACCGCCTTGTTGCTGATGGCAGGTCTTACTCTGATCTCCAGTAAGGCGGTATTCCTGCCCTATGTGGTTGGAGCTTTTGTGGTAGCGGTGGCTGCAGTCCTTCTGGTGCCCGCATTGGTCTGGGCCAGCCGTAGTTCCTTCCTCCGTAGAGTGCCATTGCTGGTGTCGGTGGCGGTCTCAATGGTGGCCTTGGCTAAACACAAGCGCGCTTTGCCCCTCGCATTTCTTTGGACCCTGGTGTACTGGTTGGGAGTGGGTTTGACTGGTTGGATATTGGCCTATGGCATGGGCCTGGGCATTTCCCCCTTTGTGGCAACCCTGGCTATTCTGGGGACCCTCTACTTCGCTACCTCCTTACCAGGGTTGCCCTTGGCGGCAGGCACCTTCGAGTTTGCTATAGTCTATGTGCTCAAATTCTTCGATGTTGTTCAGGAGCAGGCTTTCAGCTACGGCGTGGTGATACATGCGGTCCTCTTTCTTCCTCCCACGATAGTTGCATTCGTCGTTTTCCCAGGGTTAATTATGAGGTTCGTCAAGCGACCCATAGCATCTGCGGCACAAGAAGACGGCAAGGTTCTGGTAGCCGATGCGCAGGAAAGCCGGAGTTAATGGGCACCGCCCGATGACATTGCTATCGAAAGGGGACAAATCAGCTCCAGGGAATCGGGGCAAGGAATGGTACATAAGGCATCGCTACCATATGATCCTCCTGGTTACTATTCTGCTCATTCTTCTGCTGGAGGGGTGTGTCCAATCTACTCCCACCCCAACTCCTACAGCCATTCCTACTCCTACAGTTACTCCTTCCCCTACACCAACGGCTACGCCATCTCCAACACCCACCCTAACACCCACTCTGACCCCCACCGCCACTTCTATTCCCAGGATCACACCTACCGCGACACCTTCGCCCACCGTAACGCCTACCAGCACACCGGTGCCCACAGCCACGCCCACGCCTACTCCAGTGGTCTCTCTGCCACCGCGGGGTAGGAGGGGGGGCACTCTCGCTACCGTCGCTCTAGCCAACATTCCTCACAGGGATGTGCACCAGGAGGTGCAAGAGACTCTGACATCCCTGGGGCCTGGGATAGTTTACAGCCGCCTTCTTCGACTGCGTATGGGTCCTGATATAGAGCAACCTAGTCTGCTTCTGGAATGCGACCTCTGCGAGAGTTGGGAGGTACTGGACCCCTTAACTTACCGATTTCACCTTCGGCCTGGCGTAAAATGGCATGACCTGCCGCCGGTTAATGGCAGAGAGTTAACTGCCGAAGATGTGGTTTTCAGTTACCAGCGCCTTCGCACCCCGGGGTGGCCCAACGCGCCGCTGCTTCAAGCCATGAGAGACATCCAGGCGGAGGACGCGTCCACTCTGAAAATTACCTTACAGTATCCCGATGCCGACTTCCTCCTGGCTCTCGCTGACGGCCACAGCAAGATTGTGGCCAAAG
The DNA here is from genome assembly GCA_965248115.1 of Dehalococcoidia bacterium. Taxonomy (GTDB): domain Bacteria; phylum Chloroflexota; class Dehalococcoidia; order Lucifugimonadales; family CBDFII01; genus CBDFII01. Next base: position 125,804 of record CBDFII010000001.1, on the reverse strand, counting down.
AGGCGGTAGAGGTTAATGGTGATCTCAAAGAGGGGCCGGTAGTGGGCACAGGGCCCTGGATATGGAAGAGCACACGCCAAGGGATCGGCTCGCTGTTTGAGGGGAACTTGCAATATTTCGAAGACGGGCTCCCCTTCCTGGACCAGTTGGTGGTACGGCTCTTCAGAGGTGGCGACGAGGAGCAGTACGCTGCCTTCGTTACTGGTGCTACGGATGTTTATCGAATCTCCCCCAACATATGGTCTCAGCTTCAGGCCACGGGGAGAGACTTTACTACCCTCCTCTCTAAGCAGGGTGGTGTGGGACTGGTGCTGGCCATGAACGTCTCGCAGCCACCCTTCGATGACGTCGAGGTGAGAAAGGTGGTGCTCAAGGCTCTGGACCCCTGGGAATATGTGGATACCATCTGGGGGGGTGTGGGGTTCGTTAGCCTGGGCCTGCCCGTGTTACAGCCCGACTGGCTTCTCACCCGGGAGGAGATGCGGGCCTACTTCGGTGACCCCTCGTCTGTGCGGGAGAGCGTCTCCCGTATCGGCCTGAACACATCTTTGAAATTCGACTTTAGTGTGGCCGATTATGGTGATGATTACCTGAGCCAGGGGGTGGTTATTGAGGAGCAACTTAAAGCGGTGGGCTTCAATCCTACCCTCAGGGTCTTAACGCCTACCGAGTATGCAGAGAAGGTAGTAAGGGATAAGAAGTACCAGGTCTCTCTAGGTGTGCTGTCGCCTACCAATACCCCTAACAGCTTCCTGTTGGCTACCTTGCATAGCGCTGGCCAGTGGAATTTGGTGGGCCATTCGGACCAGCGGCTCAACTCTATGATCGAACGTCAGGCTGTGGAGATGGATCCTGAGAAGCGCAAAGAGCACCTGCGTGAGCTACAGCAGTATCTACTGGAACAGGCCTATCTGTTCAGTCCTGTAACTGGGCCTACTAGGTGGGTCTTTTGGCCCAAGGTGAAAGGTTTTTATCCCAACACGGCCCTTTCCGAGTATTTTTACTGGGCCAAGACGTGGATTGGGGAGTAGAGCAACAAACAGGAGCCTTTTAACTGGTGCCGCCACGAACCCGGTACTCATCAATGCCGTCCTGGAGGGCCGACCAGGCCAGCAGGGCACACTTGATACGTACAGGAAACCTTCGTACCCCTTGAAGAGCCTCTAGGTCGCCCATGGCAAGGATGTCCTTCTCTGACAGCTCCTCTCCCATCATCATCGCCCGGAATCGCTCCCTTAGCTCCTCCGTCTCCTTGAGGCTCTTGCCCTTAAGAAGCTCTGCCATCATGGAAGCGGAGGCCTGGCTTATGGAGCATCCTTGGCCCCTGGAGCTGGTGTTTTCGACTCGTCCGTCATCATCCAGCTTTAACTGGACTGTTACCTCGTCGCCGCAGAAGGGGTTAAAAGCCTCGCTCTCAATATCAGGGGCTTCAAGAGGATTGGGGTTTCTGGGGCTCCGGTAATGGTCCAGGATGACCTCTCGGTACAGTTCGTCAACCTCGCTGAAGTCGAACTGGTACTGGTCTGCCACTTACACTGTCACCTTAATAAAAGTAATAGTACCTTTCAGTCTATGTTACATTTGATGGTTTAGCGTGCGGGTTTTACACTGGAAGTTTGGAAGAAGAGGAGGGCTTTCTTGATGGCGGCCACCAGTTTGTCTACCTCTTCCTCGGTGTTATAGATGTAAAAGCTAGCCCTGGCGGTGGCGGGTACACCTAGCTTGCCACGTACTAGAGGCATGGCACAATGGTGGCCAGCCCTGATGGCTATACCCTCTCGGTCCAGGAGGGTGCCTAGATCGTGGGGGTGGACGTCGCTGGAATAGAATGAGATGATGCCCCCCCTCACGTTTAGATCAGAGGGTCCGTAGAGGTCCAGCTCCTCTTTCAGCTCCTCGAAGGCCCCCAAAGCGTAGCGGGTAAGCTCGATTTCGTGCTGACGCACCCGATCTATCCCCAAATCTTGAAGGTAGTCCACGGCGGCGCCCAGGGCGATGGTATCGGCGATGTTGGGGGTGCCCGCTTCAAACCTGAAAGGCAGATCGTTCCATGTGGCCCCCTCTAGCCATACCTCCTTCACCATCTCCCCACCCCGCTGATAGGGCTCCATATCCTCTAAGACGTTGTCCCGAACAAAGAGGGCCCCAATACCTGTGGGGCCCAGCATCTTGTGGCCAGAAAAGGCCAGAAAGTCGCAGTCCAGCTCCTTAACATCCACGGGCATGTGAGGAACACTTTGTGCTCCGTCCACTAGAATCAGGGCACCTACTTGGTGGGCGGCCTTAGCAAGCTCCTTCACTGGGTTGATGGTGCCCAGCACGTTGGACATTTGGGTGATGGCGAGGAGGCGTGTACGCTCCGTGAGGAGGCTTTCAAGCTCTGATAGGTCGAGGGTGCCCTCGTCGGTAACTCGGATAAAGCGAAGCGTGGCTCCCTTCTCGCGGGCAACCTTCTGCCACGGCACAAGGTTGCTGTGGTGCTCCATCTCCGTGAGCAGGATCTCGTCGCCGGGGCCAATGTGAGTCATTCCCCATGTGTTGGCTACAAGGTTGATGGCCTCAGTGGTGCCGCGGGTAAGCAGCAGGTTCTCTGATGTGGGTGCTCCTATGAAGCGGGCCACTTTCTCCCGGGCCTCCTCGTAGCGTTGGCTGGCCTCCATGCTCAGAGCGTGGACACCTCGGTGCACGTTGGAGTTGTACCCCTCGTAGTAGTCCACCAGGGCTTGAATAACGACGTTGGGCTTTTGGGAGGTGGCGGCGTTGTCCAGATAAACCAGGGGCTTGCCATAAACCTGTCGCCCCAATACTGGGAAATCCTTTCGGACTTTGTATACATCGTATGGGGGCCCTAGATTGCCCCGGGCCTCCTGGACTCTACCTTCGCTTCTAGTCACAATGCCCTTCCCTCGTCTCCTAGCCATTCTTGTAATGTGGTCTGAACCAGCTCGTCTATGTGGGTCCGAAAAGGCTCGTTGTCAATGCTGTTGATAATTTCAGTTATGAACCCTCTGGTGAGCAGGGTGCGAGCGAGCTTCTCGCTTATACCACGGCTTCGCAGGTAGAAGAGGGCATTCTCGTCGAGCTGTCCGCAGGCTGCTCCGTGAGAGCACTTCACATCATCACAATAGATCCAGAACGCTGGCTTGGTATCTGCCTCGGCGTGGGGTGAGAGCAACAGGTTTTTGTCTTCTTGCCTAGCGTCGACCTTTATTGCACCCTCGCGCACGACGATACTGCCGTGGAACACGGACCGTGATTTGCCGTCAAGGATTCCCTTATACAGTTCGCGGCTGGTAGTGTAGGGCTTGGCGTGGTCGATGATCACTTGATTATCCACATGCTGAGAGCCGTCTAGCATATAGAGGCCGTTGAGGGTGCAAGCGCTGCCCTCATCCCCCATAAGCAAGTTGAGGTTGTTCCTTACAAGCCCGCCGCCAATATCGATGTTCATCGAAGAAAAGGAGCTATCACGTGCCAGCACTACCTGAGTATTGGTGATGTGAAACGCCTGCTTGCTGTGTGTCTGGATCTTATGATATGTCAAAGCGGAACCAGCACCTAGCACTATCTCCGTGACGGCGTTGGTGAAGTATCGGCCATCAGTTAGGCTTCCGTAGCTTTCGATGATGGTGGCCTTGCTATCCTTACCGGTCAGTATAAGCACCCTCGGGTGGGAGATTGTGTCTTGTTCCTGAGAGGTGGAAACAAACAGGAGCAAGGTCGGCTCCTCTATCAGGGTGCCATCCGGGATCTGTACCACCGCCCCGTCATGGAGAAAGGCGGTATTTAGTGCTGCAAAGGCGTTGGTTTCGTAATTGGCATGTTGGGCCAAGTGATGCTCTGCCAAGTTCTCTGGTGATCTCATGGCCTCCGCTAAATTAATAACCCTTACATCAGCAGGGAGGGAGGCGAGGGAAGAGAGGTGACGGGAATATCTACCGTCCACAAAGACGAGGCGACCCCACCCTAACTGACCGAAGGTGAACCCCTCCAGATCTGCTGTGGTTAAATTGGCAGGTTCGGTCTTGACTGGCAGCCGGAAGGGCATCCTGGCGATTGGTCTTACGTCGGTGTATTTCCACTCTTCATTGCCGCGGCGTGCGGTAGGGAATCCCAGGGTATCAAACCTGGAAATGGCGGCCCTTCGAAGCTTGTGGGCCCACAAGGGGTCCTCGGCCGAGCCGTTCTTCTCAAATAGCTCGAATGCCTTAAGGTAGCTTTTTTCTTGGGTGGCCGAGTGTTGAGTCATGGGGGACATCCCTTAGGTGCTAGAGCGTAGAGCCTTCTCTGATTCCTCGAACTTTTCGTAGCCTTCTGCCTCAACCTTCAGGGCCAGCTCCTTACCACCGGATGTTACGATGCGTCCGTTGATAAGCACGTGCACCACGTCGGGAATAACGTAATTTAGAATCCTCTGGTAGTGGGTGATGAGAAGAGTGGCAGCTTCGGGTCTCCTTAACTGATTGATACTGTCGGCCACCGTCCGAACAGCGTCTATGTCCAGGCCGGAATCAGGCTCATCGAGAATAGCCAGCTTTGGCTCCAGAACTGCCATTTGCAGAATCTCGTTGCGCTTCCTCTCGCCACCCGAGAACCCTTCGTTTACCGAGCGTTTGATGAGGGCAGGCTCCATCTCCACCAGTTGAGCCCTTTTTGTAAGGTATCGGTCGAACTTTAGGACATCCATCTCTTCAAGCCCCTGGCTTTTGCGAACGGCATTAAAGGCACCTCGCATAAAGTGGTCGAGGCGCACCCCTGGGATTTCTATGGGGTGCTGGAAGGAGAGGAACAGCCCGGCGCGGGCGCGCTCCTCGGGTACCATGTGCAGGAGGTTCTGTCCGTGGAATAGTACCTCTCCGGAGGTAACGGAGTAGCCTGGTTTGCCGGCAAGGGCATAGGCCAAGGTACTCTTGCCAGAGCCGTTGGGGCCCATGAGGGCATGGAACTCATCGGCCTTTACGTGGAGGCTTATCCCTTTCAGTATCTCTACGTCGTTGACGGAGACGTAGAGATCGTGTATCTCAAGCATCACTCAGACCTTTGATCCGTTAACCTACGGCCCCTTCGAGGTTCGCTTCAAGAAGCCTGGTTGCCTCTACAGCGAATTCGAAGGGTAACTGCTTGAACACCTCTCTACAGAAACCGTTGATGATCAGCGCATTTGCATCCTCGGTGGAGAGCCCGCGCTGGTTGCAGTAGAAGAGCTGCTCCTCGCTCACCTTAGAAGTGAATGCCTCATGTTCCAAGTGTGCCGAGTTGTTACGAACTTCGACATAAGGAGCGGTGTGAGCGCCGCATTGGTCTCCCAGCAGCAGCGAGTCGCACTGGGTAAAATTCCTGGCGTTGTCGGCTTTGGACATGACTTTGACCAAGCCTCGATAGGTGTTATTACCGTGGCCTGCAGAGATACCTTTAGAGATGATTTTGCTGCGAGTGTTTTTGCCTATGTGGGTCATCTTGGTGCCAGTATCGGCCTGCTGGTACCCCTTGGTAAGGGCCACCGAATAGAACTCGCCTACCGAGTTGTTGCCGTGCAGGATTACGCTAGGATACTTCCAGGTGATGGCCGATCCCGTCTCCACCTGGGCCCAGGAGATCTTGGAGTTCTTGCCCTGACACTTGCCGCGCTTGGTGACGAAGTTATATATGCCACCCTTACCATCCTCATCACCTGGGTACCAGTTCTGGATGGTGGAGTACTTGATCTCGGCGTTATCTAAGGTGATGAGCTCCACCACGGCGGCATGGAGCTGGTTGGTGTCCCTCATCGGGGCGCTACATCCCTCAAGATAGCTCACGTAGCTGCCCTCGTCGGCAATGATCAGGGTGCGCTCAAACTGACCTGTGTCGGCAGTATTGATTCGGAAGTAGGTCGTCAACTCCATGGGGCAGCGTACTCCCTTGGGCACGTAGCAGAAGGACCCGTCAGAGAAGACGGCAGAGTTAAGGGATGCATAGAAGTTATCGGAGAAGGGGACCACAGAGCCCAGATACTTTTGGATCAATTCCGGGTGGTTCTCCACTGCTTCTGAGAAGGAGCAGAAGATAATGCCGTGCTTAGCTAGCTCCTCTTTGAAGGTGGTTACCACCGACACGCTGTCGAATATGGCGTCCACCGCCACCCCAGCCAGCCGTTTTTGCTCGTCAAGGGGGATGCCTAGCTTCTCGTAAGTCTTTAGGATCTCCGGGTCTACCTCGTCGAGACTCGCGAGCTGCTTTTTGAGCTTGGGCGCCGAGTAGTAGATCATGTTCTGGAAGTCGATGGACGGGTAGTGGACATTTGCCCACTTTGGTACCTGGTTTTCATTGAGAAGGGACTGCCAATGCCGATAGGCCCTAAGACGCCACTCAAGCATGAACTCCGGTTCATTCTTCTTTGTGGAGATCCACCGGATAGTGTCCTCGTTCAGCCCGCGAGGCGCTACGTCGGCCTCAATATCGGTGACGAACCCGTACCGATAATCCTGGCCGGCTGCAGCCTTGACAACTTCGTTTCCAATACTCCGTTTATCTGTGGTGGTCACAAGCTCTCCAGTTGTATATTAAGGACGAGGTTATTATAACCGTGGCTCCCCTGGTGAACATGTCCTTGGTGCATATACATAAACTATAATTGTTGACCAACTAGGTCAACTATTCATTCAGATTATCTTCTGGAGCGGTATAAAAGTCAAGTGGTATAGGGAGATGGTGCGTTTAGAGCGGCCATAACAAGGTGATTTGCCAAATTTATAAAGAGGTGCTGGCTGTGCTTGGCGGTTCATGCTGACATCCCTGCTTCATCTGGCCATGTTGCTAGCGATAAAGGCGCTCACCGTCTCCTCTGAGGTGTAGTAGAAGTGGAACCCTATGGCACTTTTAAGCTTCCCAGTACTGAGCACCAGTGGATAGCGGACGAAGTCCAGCCCTACTGAGGGTGAGTCCTTCTGGACACCCATGTTCCATGTCAACTGAGCCAAAGGATAAGCCATAACCGAGGGCAAGAAAATCAACCTTCGATGGGCGAGCTGCGCCATTTGACTGTAATGGATAACCCTGTCTCCTGCCACGTTAAACACTCCAGGCTGAGGTTCCATGGCGAAGGTGCAGAGGATCTGTGCCATGTCGTCCTCGTGGACAAACTGGAGAGGGGGATCGTAGCCCGACACACCCAGCAGCACTGGCTTGAAAAAGGCCCGGGTCACGTAGTTGTTTGCATTGGGCCCCATGACCACGCAGGAGCGCAGCACGGTGACCGTCATGTTGGGGTTCTCGGCAGTGAACTCCTGAATTATACGTTCGCACATTGCCTTGTCGTAGGAGTACTGAAAATCGTTCATGGGTCGTAGTGGCACTCCCTCGGTAATGGGCACAGGATTGTCCCGATGGGCGCCGTACACGGTATGGGAGCTGAGGTAGACGAAGCTCCTGACTCGGGCTGCGTGGCAAGCTTTGAGGACGTTGTGGAGGGCGGTGACGTTGGTGTTCCTTATGCTCTCAACTTCGGCCTGGCCTCTCCCTGGACGCAGCACGTGAACCAGGTGTACCACCGTGGTTACATGGTGGTTACGAAATAGCTCATCAAGTGGTTGGGTCACGTCTAGGCGGTGGGCGCTTATATTGTGGACGGGCAAGGGAAGGGGCTTTACATCTATGGCTACCATCTTCCCCAGCTCTTCGTGTTTCTCCAGCTCCTGAAGGAGCCTGGCACCTATGTAGCCCGAAGCACCAGTAATGGCAACTACCTGGGGACGTTCATCCATCAGAGGGCACGTCGGTAAAGTCAAACTTTAAGGTACCCAGACCGGGCACATCAAATCCCACGCCGATCTTATGGGGTCCTTGGCTCAGGTAGACATCCTTAAGGGCCATGGTGATAGAGCGCCGCAATGCCAGGGTGAAAGGACTCTCTCGCGAGACTGAGTCGAAGCCGCGTTCCTGGTCATCTATCGTATATGAGCAACGCTCCAAAGAGGCTTCAACTCCATCTACAATCAAGGGAAGGAGCCTGTTAGCATATCCTGAGCCCAGGCTGTTTCGGAGCTGGAACTCAAATCCTTGAGCGGTATTACGCAGACTTCCCTTGACATACAATCGCCTCAGTATGAAGCTAGGGACCGTTACCACTTTTACCTCCGCTCTCGGTTATCGCCCACTGACGCATACGAAAAAGTTCCTCCTCAACTTGGACTATATCGGGTGGTAAGGGATTAGCCTTGCCCAATAGTGATGCGTATATGAAGATCTGGGCTACCCGTTCAACCAAGTGGCATACTTCCAAAGCCTCTCGAGGCGATCGCCCCACGCCAAGTAGGCCATGGTTACGAAGGATCACAGCGTTACGCTCCCTGAGAGCCTGCCAGGCTCGCTCGGCCAGCTCCTCGGTGGCGGGAAAGGCGTATTCGGCCACCTTCACGCCACCCCCTACTTGGACTACCATTTCGTCGATTATAGGGGGCACCTCCAGACCGGCCACGGCGGCCACCGACGCGAAGACCGAGTGGCAGTGAATCACAGACTCCACATCGGGGCGCTCCTTGTACACTCGCAGGTGCAAGGGCGTCTCTGAAGAGGTGGTGTGTTTCTCCTCAACTGGTGCTCCTTCCATATCAATTACAGCCAGGTCGTCGGGGGTCAACTGGCTGTAGGGCACCTGGGAAGGAGTAATTAGCACTAGCTGCTGGTCACTATCATCGTGGAGGCGTAAGCTGGCGTTGCCGCTGGAGCCGATGACCAGTCCCCTGTGTACCATCTCCTGCGTTATCTGCCAAAGAAGTTGCCTCTCCGAGGCCCACTGGCTCATAGCCACTCCTAGTTAAGACCCTGCAAGCGCTGATAGGCGTGCTGCCAATGTTCGTAGTAGTCCTGATACTCCGCTGAGAGAGAGGTATCTGGCTCCACTAGCTCGTAATTCTCGTCTATCCCGCTAGCCGCCTCCTTTAAGTTGCTGAAGGAGCCCAGCGCTACGGCGGCGGCTAGGGCGGCACCCCTGGCGCTCACCTGGTGATGCAGGATGCTCCGTTTCACCTGAGTCTCCAGTACATTGGCTAGGGCCGTGGTCAGGACCCTACTGCGGGCCATGCCGCCCCCCAGATGAAGGGTCTTGACAGTGATGCCTGTAACCTCCTCAAGGGTACTCAAATTGGCTTTAACACTGAAGGCGATGTTTTCCAATGCTGCCCTTAGAAGCTGCCCTGGTGACACCTCCTGGAAGCTGAGAGGAGTGGGAAAGAGAATTCCTCCTTGTCCCATCCCTGTCCTGAAGGCGCTATTCGGACTGGGTCCCAATAGGGCTACTACTCCATCACAGCCAGGAGGAACCTGCTTCGCCAGATGCTCCGCGTCCTCGAATGAGATGTCTTTCCCTACCAGGATTTCCTTAAGCCACCGGTAGGCATTACCGGCGTCTCCGGAGTTGCTCTCGGCCACCCACAGGTTATCAGTGGGGTAACATCCTGCCCAGATACGTTTTTGCTCGTCAATGTGGGGATGCGAGGTGAGGACTTGCAGAGGACAACTCCATCCTAGCACTGCCCCTGCTTGTCCCTCCGACACTAGACCCATCCCCAAAAGACCACACTGGGTGTCGGGGCCAGCTATGGTCACGGGAATGCCTGACTTTAGCCCCCACTGAGCGGCGATGCGGGTGGTGACCTTTCCCACCACTTTGCCGGCGGGGGCTAGGGGTGGAAGAATGGAGAGGGGTATCTCCAGGCTTTCCATCAGTGCATGGCACCTCTCCCTGCCAGCAATGTCCAACAACCCAGCCTCTCCTTCCAGACTTGGTTCGCATGCACGGTTGCCAGTAAGGCGATAGGCCATCCAGCCAGCTATGGTGAGCACTGAGGAAAGCTGCTGATAGGCTTGGGATCGATTCTCGCGAAACCATCGAAAGCGTGCTGGAGCCAGTATCATGGAAGGGAAGTGTCCTGTAGTGGCATATACCTCTTGGCCCAGTTCCTCATCTATGGCGGCACCCTCAAAGACTGCACGCATGTCCACGTTGGGACCACAGTACAGCTCCTTGCCCTTGGTATCCAAGAACACCACTCCCTGGCGCTGGCTGGTTATCCCAATGGCCGATAGGTTCTTGCCCCGCAGCCCAAGGCGTCCCAGAAGCTCCGCCACCAGCTTGCCTACGGTGTGCAGCACCGCCTCGGGGCTGAACTCCTTAGCAAGGGGAGGACACCCCTCGGGGGTGAAATAGCTCATGGGTGCGCTGACTGTATCAACAGGGTGACCATTTTGGTCGGCCAGCAGGCAGTGACAGGCGCTGGTACCCAAATCCAGGGCCAGTACATAGCTAGCCACGGTGCCTCCATACCTGGGGGTTCACCAAGTGCCTGGGTCGTCGGCCCTCTAAAAATCGTCGCACGTCCTCTACCATCATCCACGAGTGGCGCTCCACCGTCTCATGAGTAGCGCCACCTATGTGGGGGGTGAGGATCACGTTTGGCAGTCTTAGCAGAGGGTTAGAAGGAGGAATGGGATGCGTCTCGTGAACGTCCAGAGCTGCTCCAGCGATGTGACCATCCTTGAGGAATTCTACTAGAGACTCCTCATCTATTATGCCGAATGCCGCAGTATTGATTATGTATGACCCTCGCTTCATTTGAGAGAGGCGTTTCCTGTTTATCAGACCTTGCGTAGCAGATGTCAGAGGTGCATGGATGGAGAGGAAGTCCACCGCCTGCAACAGCCCCTCAAGAGATGTAAGCATGGCGCCTCTCCTCGTTCTTCCTGGCGGACCCTGAAGGGGATCGTAGGCCAGCACCGTCATCCCCAATGCTCTTCCTAGTCGGGATACCAAGGTTCCTATTGCCCCCAGGCCGATAAGCCCCAGAGTCTTGCCTCGCAACTCCACTCCCCGCATGGAGATGTATGGTTCCACAGGGTTCTGCCAATGGCCGCTGGAAACGTAGCGATGGCTGATGGAGATTCCCCTGGCAAGAGCTAGCATCACGCCTAGGGTGAGCTCGGCCACTGCCTGGGCGTTCCTAGCTGGGGTGTTCACTACCACGACGCCGTATCGAGTGGCTGCCTCCACATCCACCTGGTTAGGGGTACCTCGGCATACACCAAGGAACTTAAGGTGTTTGGTTCCCTGGAACACCTCCTCGAAAACGAAGTCAGCTTCCACCACCAATACCTCTACATCCTCTCGGTTTATGCGGTTCACCAGCTCCTCGGGCTCGTACAGGCGGCGAGTGTCGATCCAGCTCTCGTAGGTCACCGGCAAAAGGGAATGCAAGGTATAGAGGGCCTCGCGGCTAAAGGGAGCCAGCACAAGGGCCCGCCCGGTCTGTGCTTGCACCTTGGGATCTCCGGCTTCGTTAGCTGAAAGATGAGTCACAGAAGCCTTTGGGCTCGTCACTTCGATCTCCAGGACCTGATGGTATGGGCGGCCTTTACTCCACTTCTAACCGCTCCCTCCATGGTAGAGGGCCAACCCGTGTCTGTCCACTCTCCAGCCAGGAAAAGGTTATCGATGGGGGTCTCGGTGGAGGGGCGCAGGGCGGCGGCGCCCGGGACGCAACGGAATGTAGCATGCTCCTGCTTTACTATCAGGGATCGCACCACCCTGGCATTCCTGGCTTGAGGGAATACGGTGGCCATGGCCTTTATAAACATCTCCCGCAGCTCCTCTTTAGACCGCTGGATGTAATCCCAGGCTCCGCTAAGGGATATACATAGGTACTGCCCCTCTTCCTCTACCGAAGTATGGGTGCCAGTGGCCGTTACACTGCTATGATTTTCGCTGAGAATACGGCTTTTGTTGAATACCCACTGAATAGGGTGGTCCACAAAGGCTACAAACTCCTCTTCCATAATCGGTCTGTCATACCACAGGTGCACGTTGACGATGGGTGCTGTGGAGAGCATACCCATCTTCTGAAAGAAGGGGGCTGCTTCGTCAGGAAGATCACCCAGAGGAAGGATTGAACTTAAGGTGTTGAAGGGCAGAGCGATGATGTAAATGTCTCCTTGGATAACCTCGCCACCCCTCAGCTCTGCCCCCTGTACCCTCCCATCCTCCACAGTGAGGTGGGTCACTTGCTTTCCCAGGAGCAACTGGCCGCCATGATGCTGTATAAAAGCGCTGGCCGCCTCGCCCATGAGCGTAGAGAGTCCCACCCTGGAGTAGCCGACGGCGGAGCTGTGACGATTCTTGAGCACACCCTCCTGAAAGATCATAAGCCCCATGGCGGCGCTTACCTGCCCTATGTCGTCGTTCAACGTTGGAAGGATTAGGAGGTTCCACAAATTTCTGATGGCTCGCTCTGTCTGGTGGTGCCGAGTTAGCCACTGATGAAAGCTCTCCCGCTCCAAGGAGGGGTGGTGCCGGTTCGTGAAGCGGACTCTGGCCAGGCCATAAATAGCTAGCAGCTTGTCTTTGAGTCCCAGATGGGGAAATCGAAGAAAGGAGGGCAGAAGGTGGAAGGGTGGGGGCAGAGGGGCCACCCCGAGGAGGCCAGCTTTGCCGCTCCCGTTCATTACCTTCAGTTGTAGAGTAGGCTGCAGGTGGGTCATTGGAAGAGTGCCCAGCTTACGGAGAAAGTCGATGTAATAGCTACAGCAGCCCAAAAACACATGCTGTCCGTTGTCTACTTCACAGCCTGTTTCTGGGTCTACGAATGAGAAGGCTCGCCCTCCCAGGTAGGGTCGCTGCTCCACAAGGGTGACCCGGCAGGCGTTGCGGTCCTCTAGAAGGGAGCAGGCAGCGGCCATCCCTGCTAGCCCACCACCTAGGACCACTACGTGGGGTTGTGACGACTGATAGGTAGAATGCTTTTCAGCCATGTTTGTGCCGTAATGAAGAGTTTCTCCCGTCCACTCAGGCCCACCTTTCCGTCGAAAATGTTGAAGTTGCTGGCTTCAATTCGGCTGAGGATTCGGCGGTATAGGGCTGACAGCACGGCAGGGCAGGCCCTCGACCTGGGGGAGAGCAGTGGGAGTAGCCTAAGCCCCCTTTGAAAATATTCACAGGCACGGTTAGTCTGGAATGCCATGAGCTCCTGAAAGGCCTCGTTCATTACGCCGGCCTTTAGCTCCTCCACCGAATAGCCGAAGGACTCTATCTCCTCCAGTGGAATGTACACCCGGTCTCGTTCCAGGTCCTCTTTGGCGTCTCGCAGAATGTTGGTGAGTTGCATGGCTACGCCCAAGTCGATTGCATACTCCCGAGCGCTGGGGTGGCGGTACCCGAAGATCTGGATGCAGATTAACCCCACCGCTGAGGCCACCCGGTAGCAGTAGCTGCGTAGCTCTTCGAAGTCCTGGTAGCGATTTTGGGTCAGGTCCATCTCCACCCCGGCTACCACCTCCTTAAAGTATTCCCTAGGTATTTGGTAAGTGGTGGAGGCGTCGGCCAGTGCACTAAAAACAGAGTTCTGTTCTGGTCCAAGATCCAGGAGGTCAGGGCATCCTATGAGAGCGAGGTTGTGTCGAAGGGACTGGAGGGCTGCCAACTTTTCTTTCAGGGGGAGAGGCTCATCTGCAGCGTCGTCACATAGTCGGCAAAAGGCGTAGGTGGCGTAAATGGCCCTGCGCTTTTCAGGCGGTAGGGTAATAAAAGCGTAGTAGAAGTTCTTGGCCTCTCTCCGCGTGATAATGCGACACTGCCGATAGGCCGCTTCCAACTCAATTATCCCATCGCTCCCCCTTGTAAGAGGCACCACCACTACACTTTTAGCTAATTGCTCTAGCCATCCCTTCGGTGACTACGCCAGGCTGTGGCCAGGGCTCTGGGAAAGAGCTGTGCTTTCTGCCACCTGGAGAGGGAGGGCCGCGCCGTCAGCACGTCATATCCCTGTCTTTCAATAGCCTTGAGTACCTCCAGGCCACCCAGAGAGAAGAGGGCCACCTCTACTTTGAGCAGCCCCCGAAGGGTTTCCACCAGCTTGAGTCCCTTGTTGAAAAGCTCCCTGGCACGCTCTACTTCAAATGCCATGAGCTGGCGGAAATTTTCGTTAACCACACTCCGTCCCAATTCCTCTTCGCTATATCCAAAGTGCTCCATGTCCTCCAGGGGGATGTAGATGCGCCCAATATTGTAGTCACGGGCCACATCCTGCCAGAAGTTGGTCAGTTGCAGGGCAGTGCAGGTGAAATCGGCCAGACCCTGGCGCTCGGCGTCTCGGTAGCCGAACAGGTAGAGCATCAGGTGGCCCACAGAGTTTGCCGAGTGCTCACAGTATTTCAATACGTCCCCAAAGGTGGGCTGGCGCTTTATTCTCTGGTCCATGCGGTTGGCCTCAATCAGCTTAAGGAAGGGCTCGGGGGGGATGTCAAAGGCCTGCACCGTGTCTTGAAGGGCCACCATCACCGGGTGGGTGGGGTTCCCTTGATAACATAGCCTCATCTCCTCCTCCCATCGGTCCAGCAAAGCTACTCTCCTCTCGGTCTCATCCTGGGGAGCTCCGTCCAAAGAGGCAACCAGCCATTGCCATCCTCTATCGGCGTACGAAGGTGAGAAGGTCTCGTCGCCCAGATCGTCCACCCAACGGCAGTAGGCGTAGATGGCACAAACGTGGCGACGCTTTTTGGGGTGCAGAAGAAGGGTGCCTACGGTGAAGTTCTCGTAGTGGGTGGTGGCCAGTCGCCGGCAGTAGCGATGGGCCTCCTCTTTAGTCCACCCGATTGTGGCTCCCTTGGTCAGGTTTTCCGATGTCATGCTCTTTCAGTCTGGTGCCGCTCATTCGCCCAGAATCTGGACGGTCACCTCGCGCGGTCTGGGGCGATCCAGCTCGATCAGAAAGATGCTCTGCCACTTGCCGAACTGTAGGACGCCATCGATGAGGGGGATGGCCTCGCTGCTGCCCAAAAGGAGGCTTTGGCAATGGGCGTGACCGTTGGGGCATTCGTCCTCGGTCATGTTAACGGTTCGGACGGTAAAGTCGTTGTGCTGATAGTGGCCGTTGCGGGGTGCCATGCGTTCCAGGAATTTCTCCATATCCTGAAGGAGTAAAGGCTCGTTCTCGTTAATCTTGACAGCGGCGGTGGTGTGTTTGGAGAAAACCACCACGCAGCCGTTTTGAATATTCGACTTAGCCACATGCTCATGCACCGGCTCAGTGATATCTATAAATTCCGGAGCCTTCTGACTGACCACCTTTATGCAGTAGGTGTGGGCTTTCATGGCACCCCTCTGTTCTGAGAGTGATTTTTTATCTGTGGGTAGTCTACCGTCCTACTCCTCACCTTTCTGAGCGTTCCTCTATAGCTTTCTTGTATCTCCCAAGGGCCATCAAAGGCCAGCAGTTACGGTACATGTGGTAATTGATCATAAAGGAGGCGGGCATGTCCAGGTCCTGGTATCTCTGCTCTCCAGGCGCGGGAAGGCGATCAAGCCTCCCCCCCACACCGTATCCGGGAAAACCTGTGGCTGTGAAATACTCCTCGTCCCAGGAGCCGTTGGCTTTCTGAGTGAGGCAGAGGTGCTGGACGCCTCGTTCGACGGCCTGGACCACAGTGGGTTCCGATATTCCTGCTGCGAATAGGGCCAGCAGCGCCCAGGCGGTTTGGGAGGGGGTACTGGGTCCCTTACCCCTGAGGGAGGAATCCACGTAGGAGCCGCAACTTTCACCCCAGCCACCGTCTTGGTTCTGATGATCTATAAGCCATTGGGCGGCACGGCGAATGTAAGGCTGGTCCATATCCTCACCGACAGCTTGGAGCGCTGGAAGGACTGCCCCGGTGCCATATATGTAGTTGACTCCCCAGCGACCGAACCAGGGGCCGTCGGGCTCCTGCTCCTCTCTGATGTACTTATAGGCGCGACTGACCGGCGGGGAGTCCAGTCGGTGGCCCAGCTTGCCCAACATCTCTACCACGTGGGCGGTAACATCCACGCTAGGCGGGTCCAGGGCCTCACCGAAGTCGCAAAAGGGTATTTGGGCCACATAGCTGGAGGTGTTGTTTTTGTCAAAGGCTCCCCATCCTCCGTTCTTGCTCTGCATACTCAGCATCCACTGCACGCCTCGCTGGATAGCTTCCGCCCGCCAGGTTTCGTCCCTCGGCGACAGCCGGGCTTCATTGATGGCCATGATTACCTCGGAGACGTCGTCGATGTCAGGGTAGGTATCGTTCTCGAACTCGAAGGCCCAGCCGCCGGGTGGCGTCTTCTTGTTGTTGATCTGCCAGTCTCCTCCTGCAAGGATCTGCTCTTTCAACAGCCACCTGGTCGCTTGCTGGACGGCGGAGTGGTCTGGGGCCAGCCCGGAGTCCAGAAGGCCAATGAGGACGAGGCAGGAGTCCCACACCGGGGATACGCAGGCCTGTACCCGCCAGGTATCCCCCTCTTCGATGCCGAAAGCCTCGAAGCCTTCAAACCCCTTCTTCATCAGCGGATGCTCCATGGGGTAGCCCATAAGCTTGAGAGCAATCAGGGAATAGACCCACGGCGGCTGGATACCTCCCCAGGATCCATCGGCCTCCTGGTGGGATATTATCCACTGCACTCCCCGCTTCATAGCCGCCTTGCGTCCTGGTTTCAGAGGCATTTTTTCGTAGAGGCGCAACACCCGCTCAGCCAGGTGAAAAACGCCGCTCCAGCTAAAGAGGGAGGTGGGCTTGGGGAGAGAGTAGTCGAAATGGTCCCGTTGTGTCGGGTAGAGTTCGTCGATGTGGGCCCACTGGGGAACAGGTCGTACTGGCCTTTTGGTTAGGATGATGAGCATGGGCACGATGGTGGCGCGGGCCCAACTGGAGAACTTGTAGATGTTGAATGGAAGCCAGGCTGGAAAGTACATCAGCTCCGGCGGCATTACGGGGGTACCCTTCCAGTCCCATTGGCCGAAGAGAGCCAGCCATATCTTGGTGAAGATACGAACTCTGGGTACTCCCCCCTTGGAGAGGATGAATTTTCGAGCTTTGGTCATAGCATCATTATCAGGAGAGGTGCCCGCCAGCTTCAGTGCAAAATAGCACTCCACCGAGGTGCTGATGTCCCCCGGAGAGCCGTAGTATTGTCCCCAGGAACCGTCAGGCCGCTGGCGGCTCAGGATATAGTTGGTAAGCTTGCGCCACCGCTCCTCGTCCCTCTTATCGAGAAAGAAGGAGAGAAGAAGGTACTCTGCCTCCATAGTGGGGTTGGACTCCAACTCACCCCACCAGTATCCCTCCGGGTACTGGATGCCAAGGAGGTACTGGTGGGCACGGCTAATAGTTCGTTCCATGGTCGGCATCTCTTGCTCGACGACCGTACCAAGGCCTTCAGAAATATCTTCGGCTCTCCTCATGCATAACTCCACTGGCGGAACCAATGAACCGCCTTCTCCAGAGCGCCCTCCACCGGACTCTGGGGCATCCCCAGTTCATTTACAGCTTTTTGACAGCTCACGTACATGGGTTTACGGGATACCTTGACGCCCTCCAAGGGTATAAAGGGCCTCCTGCGCAGCATTTTTCTCTCAATCCACAGGTCCAGGTAGCCAAGGGCCACCACCAGCCCCACGGGCACCCTAAGCCAGGGGGCCCGTCTTCCTGTAATATCAGCCAGCATCTTTAGCATCTGCCTTAAGGTCACGTTTTTGTGGCCCAGTATGTACCTCTCACCGGGCTTTCCTCGCTCTAAGGCCAGGACGTGGCCTTGGGCCACATCCTCCACATCTACCAGGTTCATGCCTGTATTTATGTAGGCTGGGATTCGGCCTCTTATAAAGTCCAGCACCATCTTGCCCGTGGGTGTTGGCTTCACATCCCAGGGGCCCACAGGCAAAGTGGGGTTCACCACTACTACTGGAAGGCCCTTTTGAAACATGCCCAGCGCCTCCACCTCGGCTTTGTATTTAGACCGTTTATAGTGGCCTACCAAATCTTTGGGTGCCGGCTCCATCTCTTCGATCCCCAGACCTTCTGGGGGCATGCCAATGGTGGAGACGGTACTGGTATACACCACCCGGTCGACTCCCGCCTTCAGTGCCTCCTCCAGCACCACTCTAGTGCCCAGCACGTTAGTCTCGTAGATGTCATTTGCGTTAGGCGACTGGAAGGTATACAGGGCTGCGCAGTGACATAGTGCCTGGCAGCCTATGATAGCCCGGGCCACTGAGTCCCTGTCTTTTATGTCCCCAGGCACCTCTTCTATCTGAATATCTCGAAGTGTTAAGGTACTACTGCCTGGCCTTACCAGAGCTCGCATCTGGTAGCCCTGACGATGCAGGGCTCGGACCAGATTACCGCCGATGAACCCTGTAGCCCCGGTGACCAGGACTTTCATTCGGGTTTATCCCTTTGTAAGGTGCAAGTTATACGTGAGAGTAATTCCGTTCAGCCATAGCTTTGGGCAAAAACGACGTGGCGAAGGAACTCAAAGCCTGCCCAGCCAGCTTTGATTGCCATCGTAATCGCAGCATCGGGGCCAACATCCAGGGACGGGTTATAGCCAGAAGGGTAGCTGCCAAGAGCTGCATACTGGAGGTTTTCTCCCCTAGTGAAGCTACTGGAGATGGGAGGGCATGGTCTGCTGGATCTAGGATGGCTCTTACCGAAAGAAAGGGCACCCCCGCCTCGATGACAGCGGAGGCCACCCAATAGTCCTCCATATTCGCAGCCCAGCTAGCAGTGCTGTTGGCCAGCTCACGCTTTTCTTCTGGACTGTTTATCAAGTGGGGCACCGTCAATGAGTCAGCAGTGCTATAGGCCAATCCCCGCTCTCTTGCCGTCTCCTGAGCCAGGGCTAAATAGTGAGCCGAGGGCTGGATAGGCTTAGTTTCCCGTAAAGCGTAAAGACGCTGGGCTAGCACCAGGCTGCCCGGTTTTAGCTCCTTGTGCAAGGCGGCTGCGAACCCGATAGACAGTACCAACTCTGGCCTGGGATTATTCCTTAGAAGAGCTTGAATAGCTGCCACCGCCCGCTCACTGCCTATGCCCAGAACCTTCAAAGACACGGGGCTTGGTGTTGAACCGCGTGGGTGTATAGTTTCCAAGGTACGTCGTACCTCGGCTAACTCCCGTTCCATGGCAGCCACAATAGTTATCACGGCGTTACCTCAGCTGGCGGTTATACCGCTTTTGCTCACAGCTCCCGACTTGATTAGGGTAACCCAATCCCTGGGGCTTGAGATGGCCTGAAAGATGGTGGCCGATTCGAAGCCACAGTGCATCATGCAGTTAGCACATCGGGGGTCCTTACCCACCCCGTAGCGTTCCCACACCGAGTCCTCGAAGATGTCATCTAGGTTCTGAGTGTGCTCGTCAGCCAATGGATAACAGGGCTTGCGCCATCCCATGACTGTGTAGGTGGGGTTAGACCAGGCGGTGCACTGGTACTCTCGCTCGCCTCTAAGGAAGTTTAGGTAGAGAGGGTTGTTGTAGAGGCGCATTCCTTTGGTCTTCTCGGGGTCCAAGATCTCCTTGAAAACCTTCTTGGATTCCTGGCGGGTCAGGAATATGTCCTGATCGGGGGCTGCCTCGAAGTCGTACCCGGGGGAGACCATGCATCCCTCTACTCCCATGTCAGTCATGGTACGGAACAGCTCTTGAAGGTCTTCCACATCGCTACCTCGGAAGATGGTGGTGTTGGTGCACACACGGTAACCCTCGTCTAGGATCATCTGGATAGCTTTGATAGCCTTCTGGAACACCCCTTTGCGGGCTACCGATTCGTCGTGCTTCTCTTCCATGCCGTCCATGTGTATCACCCAGGACAGGTATTTGGAGGGAGGCACCTTTTTAATCACCCGCTCCAACAGAATGGCGTTGGTGCAGCAGTAGACGAAGTATTTGCGTTGCACCAGCTCGTTGATGATTTCGTGAATCTTTGGATGGATGGTGGGCTCGCCTCCGGCGATGGATACGATAGGTGCGCCAGACTTTTCCACCGCTGCCAGGGCCTCCTCAACGGGCATCATCTTGTCCATCACCGGCTTGTATTCATGGATACGTCCGCACCCTACGCAGGCTAGGTTACACATCTCCAGTGGTTCCAGCATGGTCACCAGAGGGAAGCGTTTTCTCCTCTGTAGCTTGTTCTTAAGGATGTACCAGCCCGTCCTTAGGGATAGTTCCAGCGGCCTCTTCGCTCTCTTCAACTCATACCCCCATATTTATGCTGCGATGGCTCCTAGTACTGCCGGCTCGTCAAAAACTCCACCAGCTCAGTCATCTCTTGCCACGCCCATGTAGGTAAGTCGAGCCCCTCTATCTCTTTTAAGGCTAGATCGGCCTTCTGGCGGGTGACCTCCTGGGCGTGCTGGCGGGCCTTGGTCTCCTCCAGGATTGTCAGCACCTCCTGTACGTCCCCATCGCCGAGCCGCATCTTATCATAAATACTTCTCAAATTGTTGCGAGCTTTACCATTGGCATTTTGTAGCGCGTATACTACTGGGAAGGATTTCTTCTTACGACGAATGTCGTTACCTGTAGGCTTGCCGGTGGCACTCTCATCTCCCCAGATGCCCAGTACATCGTCCTGGATCTGAAAGACCAGCCCTAGAAGGCGACCGGAGCGACCAAAAGCGGCAACGATACCCTCATCCTCGGTGGCTAACAGCGCTCCGAGCTCCATGCTGCATCGCATCAAAGCCCCCGTTTTCTGAGAAATCATGGTGAGGTACTCTTCCAAGGCCGTGTCCATCCTCCCCTCGAAGGAGAGATCGAGGCATTGGCCTTCGATCATCTCTAGGTAACTTTCCACGAGCAATGCAGATCCCTTTAGCGCCCTCTCTTCAGCTATACCTTGTTCCACCAAGTTCAGATAGGTGGTATCGGCCAAAATACGCATGGCGTTGCCTGCTACCATGGCGCGGGGCTGCCCCCAAAGGGACCACAAGGTGGGGCGATGCCACCGTTCTAGATCACCATCTTGTATATCATCGTGAATCAGCGAGAATTTGTGGATTAGCTCCAGCGCCACCGCCGCGGGGAGGATTTTTCGCCAGCTTCCCCCCAGAGACTCACAGGCAAATAAGCACAGGGTAGGTCTGAGAGCCTTGCCCTGGGGTGTGGGGCTGGCTAGAGGTTGACCCTTCTCATCAGCCCAGCCCAGGTGGTAGCGGAGCATACCGTCAAGTGCCGACTCATCGGTGGGTATAGACAAAATCAACTCCCGTTCCACATCGCCTCTAAAGCGAGCGAACATAGAAGGTTGAGGGACGGTCCGGGGCGCCTTTGAAGACACCGAACCCTCCTTTGTTTGAGGCACCACTATACTCACGCCAGCCATCAATCCTAGTTAGATATTGAGCCGTTTTCTGTCCTGTTGATTAGCGATACTTTGCCAGATGAAGGCAGATTGTAATTGCTTGTTAGTCATCCCGATAGATTACCCCGAATGGAGTATTGATATACTGTCAAATTCACTCAAGCGAAGGATTCCCAGGGCAGCGCACCCGGGATAAGGTACGACTATAGTGCACAGGTGTACACATACCCTGTTGAAATACATCGTGACACGATGCCCGAAATGCTAGCAAACTGACAAGCAGTAGTCAAGTACGAGTCTCCAGATTTGGAAGCACCTTTTTGCAGAAGGATTTCAGATTCAATACTGTACCCTCCTGGCTGTATAATAAAAATGGTTGATTCTGTTAGGAAATTGGCTTCGCCACTCCCTTGACAATCCTTTAAAAGAGATGCTAGAGGGACACGAATTATTCTTCATCGACCCGCGGGAAACGTTAACCTGCCCCTGTGTTAGATATCCTGTAGAAGTTCTTAAGGGCTGCTAAATGGCAAAAAGGCTACTAGTAAGACAGTATGCTCGGTTTTATGTGGCTACTTTGTTGGCGGCTATTAAAGTAGCCGCCCTTCTGCTGTTTCCCGAACCCGCCACGAGCTTGACTGCCACCATCGTCACTGAGAAGGAAGCAGCGGCCCTACCCTCTACCCATAAGCTGGGCGAGCCCGTAACCTTCCAGGCCGTGCTTAATTTTGATGTCCTCGAAGATCTCGCTTCATCAACAACGATCAGTGTGTCCGGTGCCACAGGCCTTCCCTCCTTTAGCAATATCAACGTCCCACTGATAGATACGAAATCTACTGTCATTGCCTCCGATGCATCCGCGGGCGACACTACCATTACGGTGATCTCTGCAGCCGGGTTTGCCATAAGCGACCTCATTTCCGTTACCACCGAAGGCGCCCTCTGTACTGATGTCAATATCCCTTGCTCTACCGAGTTTCGCAATATTACCAACATCGCCGGCTCTGTACTCACACTGGACAAGGCCTTGAGAGGTCCGCACCCTGCTACCTCTATTGTTGACCAGCTCCACGACTTGACGAGCTTACTCCCCACCGACTTCTTCAAGCCAGTAGGTGACCTGACCCCCAAGAAATAGTCCAGTTGATATGAGAGACTGGGCAAGAAAGGGGGCAGAGAATGCCAAGGAAACAGCGCAGTGTTGAGGAGATCATAGGGAAGCTTCGGGAAGCGGAGGTGGCCTTAGCGCAAGGGGAGACATTAGGTCAGGCTTGCCGGCGCATAGGTGTATCGGGCCACACGTTTTATCGTTGGCGGCGGGAGTACGGCGGACTTAAAGTGGACCAGGCGAAGCGATTGCGTGATATGGAAGGGGAGAACGCCCGTCTCAGGAGTGCGGTGGCCGACCTGACGGTAGATAACCAGATCCTGAAGGAGGCAGCACGGGGAAACTTCTGAGCCCGGCCCGCCGAAGGCGATGCGTGGAATTGGTACAGGAGTGGTATGGCATCTCCGAACGGCGCGCCTGCCGGGCGCTTTCGCAACCCCGGGCTACACAGAGGTACCCTGTAACAATAGCCGATGACGAGGAGGCCCTCACGAGGGCGTTGGTGCAGTTGGCCAGCCGGTACGGACGTTATGGGTACCGCCGGGTGAGTGCCCTGCTGCGACGTGATGGGTGGTGAGTGAACCACAAGCGGGAGGAGCGGATCTGGCGGCTGGAAGGGCTCAAGGTCCCGGCCAAGCAGCCCAAGCGGGGACGGCTCTGGTTTACCGACGGCTCCTGTGTGCGCCTCAGGCCACAACGACAGAACCACGTGTGGGCCTACGACTTTGTGGCTCTTCGTACCCGTGATGGCAGACCTGTTCGTCTCCTCACGGTGGTGGATGAGTATACCAGGGAATGTCTGGCCATCGAGGTTGGGCGTTCGTTACGCTCACCCCACATCATTGAGTGCCTGGGAAACCTCATGGTGGAGCACGGTGTGCCGGAGCATCTCCGTTCAGATAACGGCCCTGAGTTCACTGCCAGGGCTGTCCGTTCATGGCTACAGAGAGTGGGGGTTCAGACCCTCTTCATCACACCAGGGAGCCCGTGGGAGAACGGATACGTGGAGAGCTTCAATGGCAAGCTGCGGGATGAGCTCTTGGATCGGGAGGTCTTCGATACTCTCTGGGAGGTGCAGGTCCTCACGGAGCAATGGCGACACGAATACAACCATGTGGTGCGCCCTCACAGCGCCTTGAACTACCGACCACCTGCTCCCGAGGCCGCAAGGCCCACCTTCTCAGTTCCAGGGGCTACCAGTGTCTCATAACCTGTGGTACAACTATCGGGGTCAGGTCACTAGGACTTCCCGTCACCGCTTCCGACGGGACTTATGGTATAGTGTCCGACTTCAAAGTACGGGCTGACGATCCACAGACCCCAGAAAAGGAGGGAGGCGTCGATGGCGAGGCTATTACTTTCTTTGTAAACGGGGTTCAGGCGGACCCCTCCGCCATTGGCGGGGTTAGTGTAAGCCCTACTACCCCCGTCTTATCTCTGAGCGCCGCGGTGACAGAGTTGGACCTGACGGCGCCACCGCCTCCGCCAACCCCAACACCTACGCCGACCCCGCCACCACCACCACCACCACCACCTCCTCCTCCTCCACCGCCTCCTCCTCCTCCACCGCCTCCGCCAACCCCACCACCTCCTCCTCCTCCACCGCCTCCTCCTCCTCCACCGCCTCCTCCTCCTCCACCGCCTCCGCCAACCCCACCACCTACGCCGACCCCGCCACCACCACCACCACCACCACCACCACCACCTCCTCCTCCACCGCCTCCACCACCTCCACCGCCACCTACGCCGACCCCGCCACCACCTCCACCGCCACCACCACCTACGCCGACCCCGCCACCACCTCCACCGCCACCACCACCACCTCCACCTCCGCCTCCGCCTGCCACCTTAACACCCACGCCAACACCTACTCTCACCTTAACACCTACACCTGTAACGCCTACACCTGTAACGCCTACACCTGTAACACCTACTCCTGTAACGCCTACTCCTGTAACACCTACTCCTGTCACGCCGACTCCCACTCCACTGTCACCTGAGCAGGTGCTTCAGGTTGCAGATGAGGTAGAGGAGGTGTCCGCGGAGGAGGCGGCTACCATCGTTGAGGCGTTGAACGTTGAATCTGCTGCCCAGGTTATAGAGGAAGTAACTACGGAGACGGCGGTGGAGATCATAGAAGAGGTAACTACGGAGACGGCAGTGGGGATCATAGAAGAGGTGACGACGGAGACGGCGGTAGAGGTCATAGAAGAGGTAACTACGGAGACCGCGGTAGAAATTATAGAAGAGGTTACGACAGAGACCGCGGTAGAGATCATAGAAGAGGTGACTACGGAGACCGCGGTAGAGATCATAGAAGAGGTAACTACGGAGACCGCGGTAGAAATTATAGAAGAGGTTACGACAGAGACCGCGGTAGAGATCATAGAAGAGGTTACAACGGCGACGGCGGTAGAGATCATAGAAGAGGTGACTACGGAGACCGCGGTAGAGATCATAGAAGAGGTGACTACGGAGACGGCGGTAGAGATCATAGAAGAGGTTACAACCGAGACGGCGGTGGCGATCATAGAAGAGGTTACAACGGCGACGGCGGTAGAGATCATAGAAGAGGTTACAACAGGGACGGCGGTAGAGATCATAGAAGAGGTGACGACGGCGACGGCAGTGGAGGTAGTAGAGGCAGTAAGCGATACCAAGGCAGCGGCTTTAGTGGAGCAGGTGACAAGGACCAAGGCTTCGGAGGTAGTTGAGCGTGTTAGTCGAGCTAAGGCGAAGGAGGTGATTGAACGAGTATCGGTAGAGAGGGCGGTGGAGGTCGTCGAGGATGTGAGCACTGGAAAAGCGGCTGAGATTGTCGAAGATGTGAGCACCGAGAAGGGGGCCGCCGTTGTGGAAGAGATCACCATAACCAAGGCCAGCCGCGTTCTGGAGCAGGTTGACGTAAAGAAAGCTGCCAACATCATGGAGACAGTGGTAGTGGAGAAGCGGGTCGATCTGGTTGTGAACATGGAGGAAGAAAGTTTAATTGAACGGCTGCCAGAAATGCAGATAGCCAAGCTGCAGGAGATTCCACCAGTAATCCTATTCGCCAAGCTGTCCGAAAAAGTATCGGCGGAGCAGCTGGACACGGTGGAACAACTCCCTCCTATTGACCCAACCCTTCCTCCCCCGAGGGCTGTAATAGTAAGACCAGGTCTGGCTGTGGTGGAGCTGCAAACAGGGGAGAAGGTGTGGGTACAGGTCTTTAGCAGCCCGGCCCCTATAACCGATATGCGGTCCAAGTTCGCGCGTTCCCTGCCTAATGTCCAAGTGGGTCTGGAGGACGTGACCGAGAAGCCGTCCGAGGTGCCCAACCTGCCTCAGGGGCAAATAGTGAGCGAGTATTTCAGGCTCACCCTGGAGAACGCAGAGCCTGAGGACCTTCTCACTGCACATATGAGCTTCTATGTGGAGAAGAGTTGGCTTGAAGAAAATAACATCCACGAGTGGTCTATTCTGATGAACCGATACGACGAAGACAGGGGCAAGTGGATATCCCGCCCCACCAAGAGGGTGCGGGAGGACGAGACAAGGGTCTACTACACGGTGGTGCTACGTCGCTTTTCGCTTTTCTCTATCTCGGGGACTGAAGAGCTACTACCTGTCCCCTTCCGGGTTTCAAATCTGGTAATCTCTCCAGGGCGCGTATTTGAGGGAGATAGCGTAACGATAGAGGTTCAAGTAGCCAACTTGACTGATGAGGAGTTGGATTTTTCCGCTAGCTTGTGGATCAACAAGACCATTGAAGAGGCTGACGAATTTCCCGTGCCTCCGCAGGCAATAGTTCCTGTTTCTTTCACCGTTGAGAAGCCTTTGGGCCGCTACGATGTGAGAGTTGATACGCTTTTGGGACAGTTTGAGGTGTTGCCTGTGCCCGTGACCCCCTCTCTGACCCCTAAGCTGGTGGTTACCCCAACACCGAGCCCCACGCCCCCAATTGTGGTGGAGGCACCCCCGCCTGCTGGCTTCCCGGTACTGCTAATTATCCTCCTAGTGATTATCCTAGCGGGTATAATCGGCGGAGTTGCTGCCTTCATCTACTTCCGCACATCCCTCCTAGGCCGGCAGGGACCCCCGGGCCACCGGAAGCTGTCTAGGGGGACTGCCCGAAGCAATCTACAGCGCCTTTGTTCAGCCTACTTGTAGGCCAGGCAACCCCGAATCAGCATCTGGTATAATGAAGCCCCGTTCCTCTTGATCTGGAAGCCACATTTTGAGAAAGGTCCCGGATTTGTTCATATCGGTAATCGGAGGTAGTGAGCCCTCCCAAGAGGCCCTTACACTGGCCGAGGAGGTAGGGCGAGAGTTGGCCCGCCGCGGTGTGGCAGTGGTGTGTGGGGGTCTTTCCGGGGTGATGGAGGCGGTGTGCCGTGGGGCCAAGGCCGAAGGCGGGACCACCATCGGTATTTTGCCGGGCAATAATCCCAACGCCGCTAACCCGTGGGTGGACGTACCCATTTGCACCTCTATGGGGTATGCACGTAACATCATCGTTGTCACGACTGGACGGGCTGTCATTGCTGTGGAAGGTGCCTACGGTACCATGTCAGAGATCGGTCACGCTATAGCCGATAAGATCCCAGTTATCGGCCTCAACACCTGGCATTTCTCCATCAATGGCCAGGCTGACGACCGCATCATCCGCGCCAATACCCCCGTCGATGCCGTGGAAAAGGCTCTGGCCGCGGCCAAGGCACGGGAACGATCGCTCACTTCGAGCTAGCGCTATGCCCACTATAGCCGACGTTAACGCCAGAGAGATACTGGACTCCCGAGGTAATCCAACCGTGGAGGCGGAGGTACGTCTATCTGATGGTGCGTGGGGCAGGGCTGCCGTACCCTCGGGCGCCAGCACAGGGATCCACGAAGCTGTAGAGCTGCGCGACGGCGACCAGGCAAGGTTCGGAGGGAAGGGTGTGCTCACCGCAGTGTCCAACGTTCGGGAGAAGATAGCTCCGGCCTTGAGGGGGTGCTCTCCTTTCGATCAGGAGCGGCTGGACTTCCGCTTGTTGGAGCTTGACCAAAGCCCCAACAAGTCAAATCTGGGTGCCAACGCAATTCTGGCCGTCTCCCTTGCAGCGGCGCATGCCTCCTCCTCCTCCAAAGGAATTCCACTCTACCGGTATATGGCCACAGGCCAGGAGTTTACCTTGCCTGTGCCTATGTTCAATATATTAAATGGGGGAAGCCACGCCCATGATTCCACCGATTTTCAGGAGTTCATGGTGGTGCCAGTGGGGGTCGAAAGCTTCAGCGAGGCTCTCAGGTGTGGCGCCGAGATTTATCATGCCCTGCGGAGGGAGCTCCAGGGCCGAAAACTTAGCACAAATGTAGGCGATGAGGGTGGGTTCGCCCCTTCGGGCCTCTCCAACGAAGAGGCTATAGAGCTAGTGGTCTCCGCCATCGGGAATGCTGGCTATACTCCGGGACATGATTGCTTCGTGGCCCTGGATGTGGCCGCCTCTACCTTCTTCGTCAATGACCAATATAATCTGGCGCAAGAGGGGGTAGAGTTCACCACCTCCGAGTTGGTGGAGCAGTACTTTCGATTGGTGACTAAATACCCTATTTTGAGCATTGAGGACGGTCTTGCTGAGGACGACTGGGATGGGTGGCAGGCTCTGTCCCAGCGATTGGGCCATCGAGTCCAGCTTGTGGGTGATGACCTTTATGCAACCAATCCTCAGCGTATTTCCAGAGGAGTAGAGCTGAAGGCAAGTAACGCTCTTTTGATAAAGCCCAACCAGGTGGGCACTCTAAGCGAGACCCTGCAGGCTGTAGCCACAACACGAAAGGCGGGCTGGGGTACCGTAATGAGTCATCGCTCGGGAGAGACCGAAGACACTACCATCGCCGATCTGGCGGTGGCGTGGGACCTGAGGCAGATCAAGGCCGGCGCCCCCCATCGATCTGAACGAGTAGCAAAATACAACCGCCTGCTACGGATCGAGGAGGAGCTAGGACACGCGGCCAAGTACACTGGCTGGGAGGCCTACAACCACATCCGTAGATAGTCCCCCTCGGATTCCTAATACGCACTCAGTAAGGGTCTACTGTGGTAAAAGTAGGATTAGTCCTGTATAAGATAAGAGAGAGTTTAGCCCCACTATTGCGATCCAAAATGGCGCTGAAGTGCATCCTATTTGGCTCTTATGCTCGGGGTGCAGCTGACGAGTACAGTGACATCGATTTTTACCACGGAGGTAAATGATGGCAACCCGCATAGGTATTAACGGCTTTGGGCGCATCGGTAGGCAGGTGCTGAGGTCAACGATGGAGCGATATCCCGACAAGCTGGAGGTGGCGGCTGTCAACGACTTAGCTGATGCTGCCACCAACGCCTACCTGTTCAAGTTCGATACCAACTACGGCGTGTACCCAGGCACAGTGGAGGCCCAAGACAGCTCCCTACTCATCGACGGCCATGCTATTCGTGTGTTCGCCGAGCGGGAACCAGGTAACATTCCCTGGGGGGAATTGGGGATCGAGCTGGTAGTGGAGTCCACAGGAATTTTCACCGACGCTGAGCGTGCCTCGGCACACATGAAGGGTGGTGCAAAGAAGGTAATAATATCGGCCCCCGCCAAGGACGAGGACCTGACGGTGGTGTTGGGCGTTAACGATCATATGTACGATCCCGCCAACCACCACATAATATCCAATGCTTCTTGCACCACCAACTGTTTTGCCCCCATGGTCAAGGTGCTCCACGATGCCTTTGGTGTCAGAAATGGCCTCATGTCCACCATCCACTCCTACACCAACGACCAGAAGATCCTGGACCAGGTTCACTCCGACCTGCGTCGAGCCAGGGCGGCGGCCATGAATATAATCCCCACCAGTACGGGCGCCGCCAGGGCGGTAGGGTTGGTGCTACCGGAGCTGAAGGGCCGTCTCCACGGCATTGCGTTCCGAGTGCCCACCAGCACCGTCTCCGCCACCGATTTCGTCGCTAATCTGGAGCGGAAGGTGACTGTGAAGGAGGTAAATCAGGCCTTCAAGGAGGCCGCCGACGGTCCCCTCAAGGGCATCCTTGAGTATTGCGAAGAGCCCCTAGTGAGCTCCGACTTCAAGGCCAACCCCCATAGCTGTATCTTCGACGCTCTCACTACCATAGTCATGGAGGAAGAGATGGTGAAGGTACTGGGTTGGTATGATAACGAGTGGGGCTACTCCTGCCGGACCGCTGATCTTAGCGCCTTCCTTGTGGACAAGGGCTTGTAAACTCAGCCTGAGTTTGGTACGTATATACAGGGGAAGGCAGGTTTTGGGTGCCTTCCCCTGACTCATTTAAGGATTTCATTGGGTAAGATAATCTGCAACATCAAAATCCTTTGCTCCGATGCTTTGGCTGACCCGATTTTATCTCCCATCTTCCATTGTTTTAGAGCTAAGGTCTGACCGATGCGCTGGACTAAAATCACACAGCGATTGAGGTTCTCAAGACACGGGGTATTACTACTCCTGGTGCTTGCTGTCGCTCTGGGTCTGCGTCTCTATGGTATCAGTTGGGACAGTGGGTACGGATTCCACCCCGACGAACGCTCTATTTACATGCAGTCTGACTGCATGTATCGCCTGCTCAGCCAGACCTCCGCTTACAGCGACTGCATTCGCGATTACCCAGAAACCGTGCCCGGGTTCCCCAGTCCGGAGGTCTTCTTTGACTCCGAGCGAAGCCCGCTAAATCCCCATTGGTTCCCCTTAGGCAGCGTCCTGCTGTACCTCATGGTCATCTTTCGCTTTCTCCTCTCCCCATTTACCGACATAAGCGCCCTCGATATGAGCTACGTGGGGAGGCCCCTCTCTGCCCTGGCTGACGTGGGAGGCGTGTTAGTGGTCTACTTCCTTGGTAGACGGATGTACGGCCGGGGTGTGGGACTTTTGGCGGCGGCCTTGGTGACCCTGGCGGTGGTGCACATCCAAAACAGCCATTTCTATCGCCCAGAGACCATCATCGCCCTTCTCGTTCTGACTTCTGTCCTGTTCATGCTCAGGCTATTGGACCACCGCCGGCTGAGGGATTCGGCGCTGCTTGGGCTTATGGTGGGTCTGGCCTTCGCCATCAAGGTTAGCGTTCTGCCGCTGGTGTTACCTCTCTTTTTCACTTATGGAATCCTCCTGCTCACGAGGCCGGGTGGTGGGTTGGAACTTCCATCACTGCGGAGGGTTGGTGGGATGGCAGGCCATGTCGTGTTGGCGACGGGGGTTTCGCTGGTGATTTTTACCCTGCTAACACCCTACGCCTTCATCGACATGGCTGAGTTCATCAAGGACACTACCTGGGAGGCGAACATCGCCCGCACTGCAGGTCAGTTGCCCTACACCATCCAGTACATCGGTGCGACCCCCTTCTGGTACGAGCTACGACAAACCACCCTTTGGGGCTTGGGGCTGCCCCTGGGTGTGGTGGCCTGGGTGGGTCTTCTTTTTACTGTCGTTATGGTGGTTAGGAACAGGGCCACTAGAAAAGGTGACTTGCTTCTCCTTCTTTGGGTGGTGCCCAACATCATCCTGGTGAGCACCTTTGAGGTGAAGTTCCTCCGCTACATCTTCTCCGTCATGCCCTTTTTGATAATCATGGGGTCTAGGATGCTCTTTTCGATACTGGACTGGGCCAAAGCCCATTCCAGAAAGGATCAAAAGGCACTGGTGGACTCGAGAACCGCTCCTTTAACGGATAAAGCAGGGGCAGCACTCAAAGGTGCCTTGACTCGCTATGCACCCCACGTAGCCCTTGGGGGCATAGCGTTGGTTGTGGCCGCCACCGGCTTCTATGCCGTTGCCTTCGAGACCGTGTATTCGAGACCTCACCCGGCGATGCAAGCCTCACGCTGGATAAATGACAACGTCCCGAGAGGCTCTACCATCTTAACGGACAATCACTGGGATGAGGGTATTCCAGAATTATATAGCTACCGAGTGCAGCAAATCCCCATCTACGAGACGGATAGTCCGGCCAAGGTGGAGAGGCTGGCAGGCCAATTAGCTCAGGCCGATTACCTAGTTTTCTACAGCAACCGTACCTATGGCAGCATCGCCCGAGTCCCCGACAAGTATCCTTTAAGCGCCGGCTACTATCAGCTTCTCTTCGCGGGAGAGCTGGGCTACGAATTGGAGCGGACCTTCACCTCTTATCCACGTTTAATGGGCCTGGCCTTCGTACACGATCCCTTTAGCCGTGCAGGCATTCCCGAGCCTGACCTTCTGAAAGAGGCCAAGCCTGCCGCTGTTACTTTTAACCTGGGTTATGCCGACGACAACGTGGCGAACTACGACCATCCCCAGGTGCTTCTTTTCAGGAACGAAGGCAAACTGTCGCGTTCTATGCTGCTAGACCACCTCCAACGAGGCGAGCAGTTCCTGACTGTATCCTCCGAGTTGGGGCTGATGTTGACTCCCAGTGCCAAGGAGATTCAACGGAAGGGGGGCACCTGGTCGGGGATTATTCGGCGAGATAGCTGGACTAATCGAGTGCCGATCCTGGCCTGGTTGCTATTGGTGGAGTTGATCTTCGTGGCGACCCTTCCTCTGGCTTTGTTCCTCTTCCGCCCTCTGGCCGACCGGGGGGTTGTGCTAGCCAAGCTGCTGGGCATCCTGGGGGTGAG
The DNA here is from genome assembly GCA_965248115.1 of Dehalococcoidia bacterium. Taxonomy (GTDB): domain Bacteria; phylum Chloroflexota; class Dehalococcoidia; order Lucifugimonadales; family CBDFII01; genus CBDFII01. Next base: position 93,961 of record CBDFII010000001.1, on the reverse strand, counting down.
CTATGTGGCGTGGTTGCTAGCAAGCCTTGGGTGGATGGGTTTCTCCAGGGCGTCGGTGCTGGCGGGCCTCCTCACCATGGGGGCACTGTCTACCTTTGTGCTGACGTGGCGGTGGCGCGATTTTATGGACTTCTTGCGGACCAGGTGGAAAGTCATCCTGACTGCCGAGGTCCTGTTCTTTGTGGCTTTCCTATCCTTCGTGGCGATACGGATGGCCAACCCAGACCTATGGCACCCCTTTTATGGGGGGGAAAAGCCGATGGACTTTGCCTACCTCAACGCTGTCCTCCGCTCCACCCTCATGCCTCCCTACGATCCCTGGTTCGCAGGCGGCTACCTTAACTACTACTATTGGGGGCAGTTCATTGTAGCTACCCTTATCAAGGCCACGGGCATCGTACCATCGGTTGCCTACAACCTGGCAGTGCCCTTGCTTTTCGCGCTGACTGTAACTGCGTCCTACTCCCTCGTATACAACGTGGTGTCGGGACTTGGCCGACGAGGGTTGCGTAGTCCGATTCTAAACATGGGGCCTACTGTAGCAGGGTTAGTGGCTGCGCTCTTTGTGGCGGTTATGGGCAACTTGCATGGCCTGGTGCAACTGGCCCTGGGCGTCTGGAAGAGCGCCATCGGCCCCCCTCTGACCGGGTTCCTCTGGTTTACGGAACGGATCGGTGGACAGCCGTTCCCGTCCTTTAGCTATTGGTTCAGCAGCCGCATGTTGCCTGAACTAGAGGATGCCAATCCATCGGTAGGCTTCTGGCTGCCAGATAGGCAAGTTTTCTCTCCCAATGTCTTCTGTCCTTCCGGCCTGCGACCCGACAACACCTGTGCCGACATCTCCCCCCACATTACCGAGTTCCCCTTCTTCAGCTTCCTCTTCGCAGATTTGCACGCCCATCTGATAGCCATACCCTTTACACTGCTGGCCCTTGGCCTGGCCTTCAGCCTGCTGGTAGGGCTGAGGCGAGGTCGTCCCTCATGGTTCATCCCTACAATCTTCGCCTTGGCGGTGGCGGTCGGCTCTCTGTGGGCCATCAATAGCGCGGACTATCCTGCTTATATGGTGCTGGCCCTCCTGCTGATAGGCGTGGGAGTCTATCTCCGTCCAGAGAGTGTTCTGCGGAGGTGGGGCCTTTTCGTGGCGCTGGCCGTCGCCATCGTATTCCTGAGCCTTTTGACCTTTCTGCCTTTCCACGTGTTCTACCAGCCATCTAACACTGGGCTAGAAGTGAGCAAGTGGCCTACACCGCTGGCTAACTACATGGGCATTCATGGGCTGTTCATATTCCTGGCCACTACCTTCCTTATCTACCTGTTGAGGGTTCCTTTGTTGCGCTTCGTGAGAGTCCTGGCTCACTATGCCCACACCTTTTGGACTGCAGATGGTCTCCAGGCGCCAGACATACCCAGGTTCTCCCCTGCGGCGATAGGATGGGCCCTTGCTGTAGCAGCTATTATCTACTTGGCTGTTGCCGGCTACTTGACGGCGGCCCTTTTGGGTGTGCTATTGGCGCTGACGCTCTGGGCCGCCAGGGAGGTTTTGAAGGGGAAGGGTGAGAATAGCGTCTATCTGCTGCTTCCCCTGGTGATGTTGGGATGGGCCTTTGTGCTTGGCATAGGGGTGGAGTTCGTCCGGGTGGAAGACGACATCGGGAGGATGAACACCTTGTTTAAATACTACCTCCAGGCCTGGGTGCTCTTCGGACTGGCCTCGTCCACTATCCTGGGTTATCTGGCGTATCAAGGGTTCCTCAGTCTGAGACGAATATCTGTGGCGAGGGGAGCTTGGATCGGTATTTTGGCCCTTCTGCTCATCTCCAGCTTCATCTATACAGTCCTGGGCACCAGGACGCGCTTGGCCGAGCGATTCGACACCTCGTTCGTGACCTTGGACGGCGCCGCCTTTATGACCAGAGCAGTGCACCGAGACAGGGTGGAGGGCCAACTAATCGACCTGGGGGGGGACTATAAGGCTATACGCTGGCTCCAGGACAACGTTGAGGGCTCTCCCGTGGTGCTGGAGGCCCACAACGTGTTTTATACGTGGAGCTCCCGCATTTCGGATTATACGGGCCTGCCCACGGTGCTGGGGTGGCCGTGGCACCAGATCCAGCAGCGGGGGAAGTACGATTACGCTGTGAGAGCGCGAAGCACCATAGTGCGAGAGATGTACTCCACCACCAATACGGCGAGGGCGCTGGACCTGCTGAGACAGTACGAGGTGGCTTACGTGGTGGTGAGCCAACTTGAGCAGGCCTACTACCCTGCACAGGGCCTGAAGAAGTTCGATGCTTTGACCTCCGAGGGCCTGGCCAAGCTGGTGTACGACAACGAGGGTACGAAGATTTATCGGGGGCTGTGGTGAGGAGGTGGTAGAATATAAGTGGATCTCTCAAGGCAAGGTTCGAATCCCATTCGGGGAGGTGATACTCAGTGCCATTGCCAGAACATTGGGCCACACCTGAGGACTTCGCTACCCTTTTTCAATACTTCTGGCACCGAGATTTCCCGTTAGATCAGAAGGCTATTGGAGCCAGGCGTGCTGACTGGACTATGCATATCGGGATAGTTGTTCGAAATATAGCTGACCTCATGGGCCTGGTTCCTAGATTCGAGATAGGTGGCAGGAAGGATGCAGTGCTGCGAGGCTGGTATTGTAATGAAATCGCTATAGATGAAATCGCAGTTGAATGGGAGTGGGATGGTGTGTGGGGTAACGAGTTGGACAAGCTAAAACATCACAAAGTATTCAGCAGTGATAAGCGCAGCGACAGGCTGCTTAGATTCGGTGTGCTGATAACCTATACACTTACGGAAGATATAACAAAAGCCTATGAGCACGTAGAAAAGGAGTGGCAGTTCGCACGATGGCCGCTTCTGCTTATCTTGGTTGATTTCATAGGGTCAAAGAAGTTCGTCATGCACAAAGAATTCAAGAATATCCAGATGTTCGTGTTCGAATCGAGCGGACAGCGAGACCTTCGGGTTGTTCCCGCTTTACCGTGGAATGTTGGAGACACTCGTTGGCCTGCGCAGATGCCCTGAGTAACATCTCAGCCTGTGCCACCCAAACACGCTCAGAGCCGCTATGATGGTTAAAGCCAAGAAAGTTCGTACTTCTCCCGACGTTGGGAGCCAATTGCCACTCAGCAGTTCTGCGCTCTTACCCCTACCCCTCACCCTCGCGCCAGCGGGGGTAGGAGCCAAAGATCTTCAGCCTGGAGGTCTGTGACGCGCAGCCCTTGACAGCGAAGTACTAAGTATTCATACTTTAGTATGAAATAAGTACGAATACTGATATGCCAAAGACTGCCAAGATAGCTATCAGCCTGCCTGAGAGACTTCTTCTGGGTATCGACAGAGAGCGTCGGGCCAGCGGAGAAAGCCGGAGCGAGTTTTTCCGCAGGGCCGTGCAGGCGCTTCTCAAGGGTGAGAGGGAGCGTAACCTGGAGGAGCAATATATACGAGGATATCTGGAGGACCCCGAAACTGCCGAGGAGGCGGAGGGGTTATATGGTGCTGGCCTGACTGCCCTCGCTCAAGAGCCCTGGGACGATGGGGATAACCAGTGAAACGAGGAGAGGTGTGGTGGGCAAACTTGCCACCACCCAGCGGGCGTCGACCTGTGGTGCTTCTCTCTCGTGATTCGGCGTACCGCGTCCGATGGTTCGTGACCGTAGCACCAGTCACTACTCGTGTACGTCATATTCCAGCAGAGGTTGTACTTGGTCCCGAAGACGGCCTTAGTCGTGCCTGCGTGGTGAATCTCGACACTATAGCCACCATTCCAAAGAACAGCCTACAGGAGCAAATCGCTAGCCTGAATCCAGCCAAACTCCGAGCCATTGACACGGCAATTCACTTTTCGTTGGGCCTGGAGGAGTAGTTGGCTATTGATGTGCCCGGTCTTCATTTCAATTTCTTTCTGGTAGCTACCCCTGCCCCTAACCCTCGCGCCAGCGGGGGTAGGAGCCAAAGATCTTCAGCATGGAGGATTGGGCACGCAAGGCGTCTATAGCTTCCTTGAGGGGAGCATCCTCTCGGTGGCCCTCGCAGTCGATGAGGAAGACATACTGTCCTAGGGACTGCTTGGTTGGCCGCGACTCTACCTTGGCAAGGTTGATTTTCCGGCGGGCAAACTCTCCCATAGCGGCGTACAGCAGCCCCGGCCGGTCCTCGTCGAAGGAGAAGCAGATGGAGGTCTTGTCGTAACCGGTGGGAGCATGGTCGGTGTCTGACAGGATGACGAAGCGAGTGACGTTGGCGGAGTTGTCCTGAATTCCCTGGGCCAGCACCTCTACGCCGTGAAGCTCAGCCGCCCGCTTGGGGGCAATGGCTGCTGCAGACGAGGGGTTCTCTTTAGCGTCAACTACGGCGGCGGCAGTGCTGAGGGAGGCTACTAGCTGGGCCTTGGGGAAGCAGCGCTCCAGAAAGCTGCGACACTGGGCCAAGGCCTGGGGATGAGAGTAGATGACCTGGATATCCGGAGCGTGAGTGCCAGGAGGTGCTAGCAGGGAGTGTTCGATGGGTAACACTAGCTCATTACGAATGAAAAGTCGCTCCTGGCGAATGAGGATGTCCAGAGTGTCTGTGACGGAGCCTTCCAGGCTGTTCTCTATGGGCACTACCCCCTGCTGTGCGATGGATGAGGCCACCGCCAAGGCCACGCCAGTAATACTGGGAAAGGACAGGAGGTCAGCTTCGGGGTCATAGCGTAGGGCTGCTTCCTCGGTGAAAGTACCGGCTGGGCCCAGGAAAGCGATGCTCCTGACCATCACTCTACCCCCGTCAGCACCTCATACAGAAGCTGCTCCTCCTGGGACACCGTAACTGCTAGCACTTCGTCCTCGGCCTCCAACTTCACGTCCTCTGAGGGCAGCCTTGGGCCTTCGGCCTTGACCACTAGACAAATAAAGCTGTTGGGGGGCAGCTCTATCTCTCCCAGGGGTTTGGCTACTACGGCGGCGTCAGGGGGTATGTAGATGCTCACCATCTCTGTGTCAGAGTTCCTGAGGCCAGAGCGGTGTACCAGCGGGTGCTCAGGGATCCGTTCTTCTACCCTGGAAGCCACTAGACGGACGGTGTTGATGGTCACATCTACGCCGAGGAGATTGAACAGAGGGTCGTTTTCTGGATGGTTTACCAGAGCGATAGTCCTGGGAGTAGCGAAGAGGTTTTTAGCCACCTGGCAAGCGGCTAGGTTGTCCTCGTCCCGATCGGTGGTGGCGATGAGCAGGTCGGCGCGTTTGGCACCTGCCTGTTTAAGCACTCTCACTTGGGAGCCATCCCCATGGAAGATCACGCTGCCCAACTCATCGGTGATGCGTTGGCATAGCTCTAGGTTCTTTTCAATGGCTAGCACTTCGTGTCCCATGCCCAGCACAGAGGTGGTGAGATAATAGCCCACTCTGCCACACCCTACAATGACGATGTACATGGATTCTATCCACCAATAGTACGGAGGACGGTGTCCACCATGGTTACGGTGGGATTCAAAACGCCCACACCCAACTTTTCGTACATGTCCTTTAGGGAGGGGTCCTCGATTTGACAGAGAACCCGGTTGACCCCGAAGAGCTTTTGGGCTGTCTGCGCCGCCAGGGCGTTTGTGTTGTCGTCGTCGGTGAGGGCGAAGAAGATGTCGGTATTCAGCACCTTGGCTAGGGGAAGCTCTTCCACGAGGGAACGCGTGGTCAGCACCGTCTCCACCCCTGACGATTGAGATAGGGCATCCAAGGCTGCGGCATCGCTATCCATAACGGTTACCTGGTGGCCCTCCCTTATAAGGGTGGGCACCAGTTGGGTCGAAATAGTGCCACATCCCAGGACAAGTATACGCATTCTCTAGGCTGTCGTGGCGGAGGTGACTGGAATGGGCTCTCGCCATAGGATCACGGGACAGGGGGCGTTCTTGAGGACATAGGAGGTGGCCTCTCCTAAGGTAAAGGAGCCGAAATGTCGCTTAAAGGGAATGCCCAACAACACCAGATCCACCCGCTTGTCCACTGCCACTTGTACTATAGCGGGTCCAGCATGACGAGCCTGCACGAAGTCCGCCTCCACGGGACAACGCTCCTCCTGGCTCACCGCCTCTATGCGCTCCAATATCGCCTCACTTTCGGCGGTCTTGTCCCCCAGCTCTGCATCCACTGGCAACTCATGCTCCACTTCTATGACGTAGAGGGCAAACAGCTTGCTTTTGCTCTCTTTAGAGAGGCCACATGCAAGACGAAAAGCCGCTTCGCCAGCGCTGTCGCCTTTTACCGGTATCAGAATTCTGTCTGCCTTCGGAAACATGCTGCAAACTTCAGCCCAACTGTGTGTTGTGGACCTAAGGTCCTTCTTCAGTGTTGGAAGTTAGTTGTCACGTAGCCCTCTGGGGTGTGGTGGTGACTATCTCTTCGGTTCGCAGGGGCTCCTTGGGAGCGGAGTGAAGTCGGGCGATCTGCTCCGTCTTACCTGCTACGATAAGGATGTCGCCAGGCTTGATATTCTCGTCCTTGTCGGGAATAAGGATGTATTCACGACCCCGTCGTATAGCTAGAACGGCGATGCCATACTTGTCCCGGGGGCCGCTAAGCCCTGATTCTTCCAGGGTGTGTTTTACCATGTGTTCCGGAGGTCGTAGTTTGCTGATGCCGAAATTACCTACAACTTCCATGTAGTCAAGGAGGCCGGGATTGAATTCCATGTGGGCCACACGATGTCCTGCCTCGTGCTCCGGATAGATCACCTTCTCCGCGCCGATACGCTCAAGAGTCTCGCCATGCAATCGGTTGTTGGCACGGCTTATTACAAAAGGGATGGCGAAGCTCTTGAGGAGCACCGTCACCAGCATACTTGTCTGGATGTTGGATCCGATTGCCACCACACCCACATCGTAATCGGAGATACTCAGCTCTTTAAGTACAGCCTCGTTGGTAGCATCGGCCTTCACCACATAGGTTGCCTGCCCCAGCATCTCCTGCACTCTTCGCTCATCCTGGTCGATGGCCAGCACGTCGTGGCCCATCTGATAGAGTTCACGGGCCAGGTTGGATCCGAACCGCCCCATGCCGATGACCACCACCTGTTTTTTCATAGACACCTCCAATTAGCCTATTTTAACTCTTTCCTGAGCGAAACGGTAGTCGCTCGCGTCTTCTTTAGGAGTTAAGGCCAAGGCTAGGGTGAGGGGCCCTAGCCGACCTATAAACATGACCGCTATAAATAATATTTTACCAATTAGACTTAGCTGAGGAGCTACGCCCGTAGAGAGGCCTGTGGTGCCAAAGGCCGATACCGTGTCGAACAGCAATCTAAGAAAGGTTATATCTTTGATACCCTTCTCAGTCTGTGTAAGGATCAGGGAGACGATGAACACCGCTGCTACGCCTAGCACTGCCACCGTAAGGGCACGATGTACCTGGAAGTGGGGCACCTCTCTGCCGAAGGCCTCGGCCTGGAGCCTCCCTCGAATCGAGGAGATGACTGCGGCCACAATGATGGCGAAGGTGGCCACCTTTATCCCGCCCGCCACCGAGCCTGCCGCTCCTCCTATGAACATAAGGAAGGGGTAGAAGAGTATGGCGAGATCGTTAGCCGCGTTGAACTCCAAGGTGCTGAAGCCTGCAGTGCGACCGCTGATGGAATGAAACATGGAGTGGAAGCTTTTCTCACCCATGGTCAAAGTGCCTAGGGTGGCTTCGTTGTTGAATTCCGATACGAAGAACACCAGCGCCCCCAGGATCCACAGGAATAGGCTAGTGATGACCACCAGCTTGGTATTCAAGGTCCAGCGGGAGAAGCGACGCCGCTGCTTGTAAAGGTCCACCAGTACAGTCCACCCAAGTCCCCCTAAGATGACGAGGCCAGCCATGAGGGCCAGAAGCCTGAAGTCCAGCACGAACTTTTCCATGCTGTTCGAATCGGGAAGGATTGTAAAGCCCGCACTGTTGAAAGCCGATACGGAAAGGAAGGCCGACTGCCATAGGGCCTCCAGAGGGGCGAAAAGTTCGGGGTATTGGCTTAGTCGCCACCATATCGCCAGGGTGCCCACGGCATATATACCCAAAACTACCAGTACGATGCCGATTGTAACTCGTACTAGCCCACTCAACCGATCCACACCCATGGTGTCACGCATTACGATGCGTTCCGGCAGTGTGATTCGTTGGCCTATGAGGATCAATAGGAAGGTGGCCAAGGTCATAAATCCCAGGCCGCCCACCAGCATTAAGGTAAAGATCACCCCCTGACCAAAGGTGCTCCAGTAGCTGCCGGTGTTTACTACTGTCAGACCAGTGACGGTTACTGCCGAGGTGGCAGTGAAGAATGCTACCTCTAGAGGTGTGACCTTGTCGCCGGTGTTGGCCAACGGCAGCAAGAGTAGCAGCCCACCTACCACGATCAACATCGCAAATCCCAGGAAAAGGAGGAAAGAAGAGTTGAAGAGTCGGGAAGGGTGTCGTTGGGCGGTGATTTGACCGGCGAAGGTCGCTATTTCACGCACCCTGGGTCGGCGAACTAGCCTGTCCCCTATACGTCTGTCAGGGCGCATCGCCATACAGTGTTCTCTGCATGATTGTCATGTAGGAAGAGAGGGTCAGAGACACCTGATCGACCCAAGAGGTGCGGATATAAAGGTGTGGAGAAATGAGACTGACCCCCCTCCACCAAATGCTGGCTCTTTAGGACTCTCACCTCGAATGAAAATGGCATCCACGTAAAGTCAGGGGCATTTTAGTGAGTCAATACCCCCATGTCAATATCAAGCATCCTGACATTTAGACTAGCCAACTGGAGCGGGGAAATCTGATACCCTAAGTTAGAGGGCTTACCAGCTGGCATGCGCTGTTTAGTACATCGCGTATGGATGCCATTAATGGCATCATTGGGTCTTTTCTTGTCATGATGGCTGAGTGTTGTTATGATATTTGTGTATAGCGGATTTAAGTGCGCTCCTCAGATAAACCACTTTAATATCTTTGTTGGTAGGAGGGTTAGAAAGTGCGCAATGATTGGAAGTGCGAGAAGTGCGGCAATGAGAACGGGCCTATGCGGGATGTGTTCTGTGGTAAGTGCGGCGCTCGTCGCGCCGGCTGGTAAAGTTCGCTCATATACGCTCTTAGGGCCAGCTTGAGCCAACCTATCCCAGGCAGGCTCTAAATTCATATGGAACCTCGCCCTCGAAACCAGAGATCCCCTCGCTAGTAAAAGTGGGCTTAGAGTGGGGCATATTCTTCTTGACAAACGCTGCACCTGGTGCTAGTTTCTTTGTTCAATAGTGTAGGTAGGAGACCATGGTACAGCAGTTCTCTGAGTCAGTGTCCCTTGAGGCACCCAGTAGTGAAGAATGCCTCCATCACTGGATTATAGAGGCTCCCACCGGCCCGGTGAGCATTGGTGTGTGTCAGAGGTGTGAGGAGGTTCGGGAGTTTAAGAACTATATCGACGCCACAGGGTGGGCGGAGGATACTTCAGTGTCTCAGTCCCCAGAGAGCTTGCCCGTGGCCGAATCTCTGGAAGACGTGGAGTTTGCAGAAGAGCTTTAGCCGCTAGATCATCTCCACTGGCTAAGCACACTGCATTATTGTCGGAATAGCTAGGGTTCCTCCAGTTCGCGCTTTGCTGTCAAGGATTCCTGAGCCGCTTCTGCGTTGTAGGATTTACTCAGACACGCTAGCGGAAAAGGTCGTGCTCTGGTGCTCTTTGTAGTGTCCCCGCGCCCTTGTCAAGTTTTCGGTACGGGTAACCTCTTATCAGTGCTACGGGTACTTTCTCTATCTTCCCGGTCACTAGCTCCGCAGCGGCTGCCAACTCGTCTGCGATGGCAATAACTGTGCTCCGCAGCGGTCGGCCGTAGGCGTCATCTCGCCCTCTATAGTCCCTCACAGGATCCATTCCGGAGACCCCGATGGCCACGTCGGTCGCCCCTTCTCTCCATGGTCGGCCAAAGGTATCCGATATGATGACGGCCAACTCTTTGCCCAAGCGCTCCTTAACACCGGCTCGTATTCGTTGTGCCGAGGCGTCCGAGTCAAGGGGGAGCAGGGCTAGGGTGCCATCTTCCGGGAGGTTAGAGGCGTCCACGCCAGCGTTGGCGCAAACGAGGCCGTGACGCGTCTCGCTGATAATCACACCTCGATCCATACGCACGATGCGAACGCTTTCTCTCAAAATCACTTCAGTGTGGCGAGGGTTCCGGTGATGCCCCTCTGATAGCTGGATTGCCAGAGGGGAGGCCTCGATCTCCTCCAGTTTCACGACCTGTCCCTCGGCCTTGGAGACCACCTTCTGGGTCACCACCAGAATGTCCCCATCTTCAATATCGATGGAAGCCTTGCCCGCTGCCTCCATAATCAAAGAGGTCAGATCGTCTCCTGCGATCACCTCAGGTATTCCTGGGATACCGATAACGGTAATGGCAGTCATGTGCTCATCCAGTCTCAAATTGTCCTTGCTTGGGCCATACTGTTTCCATCTGAAAGGGGCACACACGAGCACCTTCGGTATGTAGAGGATGTGAAGCCGCTCAGGTGCGCCTTTAGTATAGCGTCGTCCGCACCCTATGTGCTACACTTGCTAGTTGAGCCCTCAGCTAGGGTCATTAGCAAGGAAGAGTGGAAGTGACTTCCTACCGAAAGCGAATCTACACCAAGTATGGAGACGAGGGGGAGACTAGCCTCCTCTATGGTGGTCGTGTCTCCAAGTCAAATCCCCACTGCGAGGCCTACGGCATTGCTGATGAGGCTGTCTCCACCATGGCACTGGCTCGGGCCCTCTCTCAAGATGGCCGAGTTAAAGAGGTCCTAAAGCAACTTCAGCGGGAGCTTTTTACCGTTGGAGCAGAGCTGGCCACCGACCCTCAACGTTACGAAATGTTCCAGCGCCACTTTAAGCCAGTGACCACCGAGATGGTCTCCCGTTTGGAGGAGCTTATCGACCAACTGGAGGCGGAAGTCGAGATGCCTAACGCGTTCATATTACCGGGCGCCTCTCCTGCCTCCTCAGCTATAGATATGGCGCGCTGCGTGACCCGTACTGCCGAGCGGAGGGTAGTGGCGCTGAAGGAGCTAGGTCAGCTTACCAATCCTCACATCATCATGTACCTCAATCGGTTAGGGGATTTGCTGTTTGTGCTGGCTCGCTACGAAGATAGGGGCCTTCCCTTGGAAAAGGTCACCGGCGATGAGAGATGAGGGTGTTTACATCGTTATGAGCCATCATCGTTGCCATACCTGTGAGATGCTGGGTAAGAGTAATAAGCCCCAGCACTCCCCAGGGGACTGGATAGGCCCTTTACTTCCTAGAGGGTAACAGTCAATGAGTACCCTCAAAGTCGTGGTTATCGACTACCAGTCGGGCAACCTGCATAGCGTGTCCAGGGCTCTGAAGCACGTGGGTGCTCAGCCACAGGTCACCGACGATCCTAAACTCCTACTCCAGGCTCATGCCGCTATCCTTCCTGGGGTGGGTTCTGGGGAAGCGGCCATGAATGCCCTCTACGAGAGGAATCTTGTAGAGCCCATTAGAGAGTACCTAGCGTCGGGGAGACCTTTTTTGGGCATCTGTCTGGGTATGCAGCTCTTGCTGGATAGCACCCAGGAGGGTGATGTGCCCTGTCTGGGCTTAATCCCAGGCGAGGTCAAGAAACTACCTCTGGGGATAAAGGTCCCCCACATGGGGTGGAACCAGGTGACGCTGCTGAAGGAGCATCCCGTTGTCCAGGACATCCCTCAGGAGAGCTATTTTTACTTTGTCCACAGCTACTACCCAGAGATAGTCCATCAGAGTAATGTGGTGGGGACCACCGAGTACGGAGTACCATTTTGCAGCGTATTGGCACATGGGAAGGTAATAGCTACCCAGTTCCACCCCGAAAAGAGCGGCCCTCAGGGCCTTAAGGTGTATGAAAACTTCATAAGATTCGCTGCTTCCTAACAGGGCACAGTGGACCACTCTCTCAAGTAGTCTTTTACAAGGAAGCTAATCCATCGTGGAGATCATTCCCGCCATCGACCTAAGAGGTGGCCGTTGTGTGCGCCTCTATCAAGGGGAATACAGCCAGGAGACGGTATTCTCCAATGACCCTATTGGAGTGGCCCTCCGGTGGCAAGAGATGGGCGTCCCCCGCCTCCACGTAGTCGATCTGGATGGTGCTGCTTTGGGGGAGCCGGGCAACCTGCAATTGATCGAGGAGATGGCCCGTCTGGTGGAGGTGCCTTTGCAGGTAGGTGGTGGCATACGTAGCTTGCCAACAGCGCAAAGAGTGCTGCAGCTGGGTGTGGACCGCGTGGTGCTAGGAACAGCGGCGGTAGAAGACCCCAATCTGGTGAAGGAGCTGTGTGAAAAGATAGGTAGTATCAGAGTTGTGGTAGCGATTGATGCCCGGGAGGGAATGGTGGCCATAAGGGGTTGGCGGGAGGGGACCACCGTGACCGCCCTGGAACTCTCAAAGCGAATGGCCGCGCAAGGGGTGCACCGTTTTCTGAATACTGACATCTCCCGGGACGGCACCCTTACTCAACCCAACTTCCAGGCTATCCAGCAGCTCGTAGATACCGGCTTTGTACTTCTGGCCTCGGGGGGAATATCGTCTATCGAACATATCCGGCGGCTAGGTCGTATTGGCGTAGAGGGGGTGGTGTTGGGCCGTGCCCTCTACACTGGGAATATCCAGCTAAAAGAGGCCATCCAAGCCGGCCGATCCTCCAATTGAGACCCTTTGTTAGCTTTCTTGCCTCAGCATTTCCCGTAATTGCCGCTCCAAGAATTACCTAATCGGAACTAGCGGATTTACGCAATACTTTCTATATTGTAAAGTAGTAGGGTACGAAGGTATTGTATGGCTACGGAAGAGAGCTCCAAAAGTATCCAAGAATTTATAGAAGCCCTCCTCTCACCACAACGAGAGCAGGAGCTGGATCCCTTCTTCGTCATAACGTTCCTTCCCATCGAGTCCCACCATCGTGTGGCTGACATTGGCTGTGGGCCAGGCTTCTTTACCATACCCCTTGCCAAGCACCTGATAGATGGGAAGGTTTATGCCCTCGACCTGGAGGACGAGATGCTGGAGGTGGTACGCCTTCGAGTAGCTCAAGTAAACTTGGGTAATGTGGAGATAATGAAGTGTGGCGCTACCGACTTTCCCATCCCCGAGAGCTCCCTGGATGGTGTGCTGCTGGCATTCGTCATTCATCAGAATGAGGACCATGTTGCCTTTATAAAAGCCGTGAAGGAGCTGTTGAAAAATAGGGGATGGTGTGGGGTACTCGAGTGGTATAAAAGGGAGAGCGATTTTGGACCTCCTGTGGAGAGACGAATAGACCCAGAGGAGTTGGGGAAACTGGCTCGAGAGGCTGGCTTTGAGTTTCAAGGATGGCGTGATCTCAACGGTAAGCAATACATGGCCGTGCTGCGAAGGTGATGTCTAATGGCTAAAGGGAGGTAGAGGTTCTAGTGGGCCTAACATTAGCGTGCTGGCTAAACGAATAATCCCCTGTTTGGATGTGGATGCTGGCCGGGTTGTCAAAGGTGTTAGCTTCGTAGAGCTAAGGGATGCTGGAGACCCGGCAGAATTGGCCGCGCTATACGACGGTGAAGGTGGCGACGAGCTGGTTTTCCTTGACATAACTGCCAGTTCCCAGTCCCGAGACACCATGGTGGAGGTGATCCGACGCGTGTCGATGGAGGTATTTATTCCCCTAACGGTCGGAGGAGGCATCCGCACGGTGGAGGATATGCACCGCCTCCTGCGGGCGGGGGCGGACAAGGTCTCTATTAACACTGCTGCTGTAAAAGATCCATCCCTAGTCCACCAAGGTTCCCTTCGGTTTGGAACCCAATGTATGGTGGTAGCCATTGACGCAAAGAGAGTCAACTCCTTAAGCGAGGGAAAAGAGGGCGGTTCTCTGACTTTAGGGCCTCATTCACGTTGGGAAGTATATACTTATGGAGGCCGCACTCCCACAGGTATCGACGCTGTAAAGTGGGCCCAACGAGTAGTGGAGCTGGGGGCGGGAGAGATCCTTCTGACCAGCATGGACGCCGACGGACAGCAGCAGGGTTATGACCTGGAGCTCACTAGGGCTGTTAGCGACACTGTGCCTGTCCCGGTCATCGCCAGTGGTGGTGCCGGTACCCTGGAGCACCTCCACGAGGCCTTTACTCTTGGGGGGGCCGATGCAGTGCTGGCGGCTTCCATCTTCCACTTTGGGGTTTACTCAGTCGCTCAGGCCAAGGAGTACCTGGCGGAGAAAGGTATCCCTATAAGGAGGTAGCTCGATTGTCGTCTAGGAGCCACATCACTACTGTAGTCTTCGACGTTTTTGAGACCATAGCCCACAACAGCCAAGATCTGTGGGTGGAGAGCTTCGGAGAGATATGCCGTCAACAAGTCCTTCGGGTGGATGCAGAGGTGCTGTGGAAGGAGTGGAGAGCTCAGGACATGCAGTTTCGTAAAGAGCGCCAGGACTTACAGGAGCCCGAGAAGAGCCCGCCCTTCAAGTCCTACGAGGAGGCGTGGCGAGACTCCTTCAGCCACGTGTTCGCCAAGCTGGACCTCAATGGTGACCCCACTGGGGCTGCTCGACACATGGTTCTGGCTATGGGACGGCGTGAGCTCTACTCCGATGCCGCCGAGGCTCTCCCACTCATCCAACGGAGATGGAGGACCGGCATCCTCTCTAACGCTGATGACGATTATCTTTGCCCTGTACTGGAAAGGCTTGGCCTACAGTTCGATGCGGTTCTATCTTCAGAGGCGGCCCGTTGCTACAAACCGCTACCTTCGCTATTTTTGCAGATACTAGAGCGCCTCGGTGTAACCCCCCTGGAGACAGTGTACGTGGGGGACAATCAGTTCGACGATGTGCAGGGGGCCAAATGGGTAGGGATGCAAGCCGCCTGGATTAACCGGAAGGGTGCTCCCCTTGATCCTACCCTTCCTGTCCCCGACTACCAAATAGAGAGTCTAATGGAGCTTCCCCAAGTACTGGAGGGCTAGCGTAGATGAAGGTAAAACTGGACGAAAAGGGTCTACTACCCGCCATCGCTCAGGACGCTAAGACTGGGCAGGTGCTCATGCTGGGGTACATGAGCCCTGGCTCTCTAAAGCGTACTTTAGAGGGAGGGCAGGTATGGTTCTATAGTCGTAGCCGCGAAGACCTTTGGCATAAAGGTGAAGTTTCGGGCAACTACTTGAACGTTAAGGAGGCCTTCATCGACTGCGACAATGATGCCCTCATCCTGAAGGTGGAGCCCACTGGCCCCGCTTGCCATACTGGGCGTGATTCCTGCTTCTTTACCCCCTTGTCTGAGATTCCCGACGCCTTTGAGCGTTCGGATGCGAGCCCTGGGGTACTACAGGAGCTTTTCGCCCTAATCCAGGAGCGCAAGAGGGACTTGCCAGAGGATAGCTACACGACCTCTTTGTTGCGAGAGGGGATGGGTCGCATCGCTCAGAAGGTCATTGAGGAGGCGGGAGAGAGCGCCATCGCCGCACTACAAGGAGAGTATGCCAAGTTGCCGCAGGAGGTGGCGGACTTACTCTACCACCTTCTAGTGCTCCTGGCTGCCTCGGGAGTCTCTCCCAGTGAAGTATGGAAGGTCCTTCAAGAACGACGAAAGTAGAACCGATAGCGTGGTGTAATCGGAGCTAGTCGGGGCACAGGAAGGTGCTGGTGGTGTAGATAAGGGAGACCTGGGGCTAGAGGAGCTTGCGCTTGTAGGCTTCGGCCACCGCCTGGGCCCGGTCGTTGACCCCAAGGTAGTCGAAAATGCGTCGTATATCCCGTTTGAATGTAGCGTCGCTGATGGCCAGCTCGGCGGCGATCTCCTTGGAGGGAACCCCCTGGGCTACCTGTTGAAGGATGGCTAGCTGGCGCTGGGAGAGCCCCCGAGAGCGTGACAACTTGGACAGCTCAGCGAACTGACCCAGAAGGGGGCTGTGAGGTCGCTGTCGATGGGGGACTGGCCTTCTGCTGCTTGCTTCACCGCCCCCACCAGTTGAGCCTGGCTGGCCGTCTTCAGCACATACCCATCGGCACCTGCTTCAATGGCCTGGGTCAGGTATTCGTGACCGTAGGCGCTCAAGATCACCACTCGTAGATCGGGGTAATGGGTTTTGAGCTGGAGAGTAGCCTCTATGCCGCTGGCCCCAGGAAGGCGAATGTCCATGAGAACTACTTGAGGTGAGAAGAACTGAGCTTGCCGTAGCGCCTCCTCAGCACTATCGGCCTCCCCAACCACCACGATATCTTTATCCACCGATAGCAAACGCCGGATTCCCTCACGTACGATGGGATGATCCTCTACCAGTAACACTGTTATCTTGCTCATTTTGATGATTGGCTCCCGGGATCGCTTCTAATGACCCTCAATGAGTTAGGCATACGACCAATGGCCTGCGCTTGGATTTTCAACATTGCACTAAGAGCTCAAGTGTCCTCATTGACCTCCTAACTCTTCGATACGGAGCCTGAGATGGGCATCGCACATGGCTCGAATGCGGATGAGGGTGGCGTCGTTGAAGGCGTAGGAGTGGGCGATGGCGATTATGGACCTGCCCTGCTCACAAAGACCCTTGCACTCCTCAAAGAAGGCAATGGTATCCTGTTCGGCGCTGTGGGACACGAACCCGGTAATGGAATCAACGACCACAAGCTCTGATTCTTCGTCCCTGCGAATTTGTCGTAACAGAGTCTCGAAGACCCGACTCGCTTCCCATCCCGCTTTCGCTACCTGAATCGGATATATCTTGAGGCTACCCAAGAGGAGGTGGTCTGATACATCCAAGCTGAGGCTGGCCATCTGCCTTACAAAGCTCTTCATGGTGTTTTCCGTGGTGTAAAGCAGAGCCTTACGTTTGTCGTTTAAGGATCCCCAGATCATCTGCTGAGAGAGCACCGATCTACCTGCATCCGACTGGCCTTCAATAATCGTAAGAGACTTTACAGGGATACCCCCTCCCATTTTCTTGTCCACCTCGGGATTCCCGGTTGAGATTACGTTCCGACCGAGACCGCCCTCCTGTGCTAACACATTTGGCATAATGTCCTCCTATCCGTTAAAGATCACCGACACAACGATACCGTTGGGTGTAACTATCTCAACCCGGTTCGTAGAGCCGGACTTGACTGCGGGATTTAGCTTCATTTGTAGCACCGCCTCCTCCTCAGGATTAAGAATTCCTGGCTCGAATATCTCTGGATCGCTGGATTGGGCGTCCAGGAATATCCCAGTCTCCGTCCATTGGTTATCTCCCAGTGCGCCCGCGGTGTATGGAAGCCTCTTTATGTACAAGCTGTCGTCTGTTCCGCGGTACTGGACAATTACATCCCAGCCTTTAAAATCATTTAATGCAATCTCACCATCGTTCTTCAGTGTCGTATCTACAAGGGTACCTCCACCCTGAACGGATACTACTACCAGAGTGAGGGCTGTCCTGCGAATCTCTCCTGTCCGATCTTCAGCCTTCTGCCAGGAGTCCGAGGTAGTGTCCACTGAAGTGAGGGTGGTTTCGGCCATCGTTAAAGTTGCGAGTAGGATAATGGCCATGGAGATCAACGATACGATTGCGCTTTCCATGCTCTTTTACTCTGTAGAAGGGGCTTGACACGAACCCAATTGTTTCATTACACAAAACCCCTGGGAAGTTGCGGCAGTATCAGTCCCCTTGGCAGGTCTGGCTCGATTCCCTGCTGAAGCTACGGATCAGGGTGGTGAGCCTTACAGGTTCACTACCGGGACTGACACGCCGTTCGGGCTGCTAGAGAATGGCATCTTCCAGATTCACTGTCTGGGTTAGTCTTCCTGCCCGATAAAGATTACAGGCACGGCGATGCCGTTAGAGGTTATTATGATTGCCCAGTTAGTGGCTAGGTCCTTTGCCATCGGCTCAAGCCTCATGTGGATCTTAATCTCTTCACTAGGGTTTAGGATATTTGGGTCAAACACCTCGGACTTGCTGGTCTGTTCATCTTGAAAAAGCCCCTCCACTGTCCATTGATTGCTCCCTGGAGCGCCCGCAGTGTAGGGAATATGCTTAATGTAGTAGTTGTTGTCTGATCCACGGTACTGGACGATGACGTCCCAGCGGGAAAAGTCAGCTAGTGAGGTCTGCCCTAAGTTTTTGAGGGTCACCCACACGTCCTGATCCTCTACTAGGAGCCCCTCCCGGCTGATCCGTGTCCTGGCAATCTGTCCAGTCTGCTCTGTCATACGCTGCCACGACTCCGAAACCAGGTCCACAGCAGAGCACGAGCTTCTGGACAGAGACAGTGTCGCCACCAGAAAGATGGCTATAGCAAGCAGAGAGATAATTGCATGGGTCAACTTCTCTAGAAGCTGAAGAAATGGTCGTCGGAGACGCCGTTGGGAGCGGCTACCTTGACGAAATAGGTATCGGTGAGGTTGGTTGCGGTGCAACCGGTGGTGTGAGGACCCGTATCACAGGGGGTGTCATCATAGTGGATTGTGATCTTCAATGTGGCTGTAGACTTCCACTCGGTGGCGTTCTCTATGCTGAACTCCCAGCGAGGGAAGGCCCCAGCGGCGTCATCCTCGTGGGGGATACGGGCGAAATCCCCCTCTGTGCCAAAGAATACGTCGCTCTCTTTAAGGCTTACCAACCTGGAGGCACACACGTTTTTCACCCAGAGGCATATATCGAAATCTCCGTCGGAGTCGGTGTCCTGCCACTTCTGATTCTCGTCCAACTCCCCTGTAGTATGCACGATCCGTATCTGGGTTTTTATGCGATCGTCTATTTTGGCCGTAACGCTAATCACCGCTCCACTACTGCGGGCGATAAAGGGAAACACGGTGTTTAAGATTGCCATCACGGATACTACCCCAGCGATGGTCAGCAGTACTGTCACAATAGCCTTATCGATAGTAACTCTCCTCTTTGTCATCTAATAGAAGAGAGAGTAGTGCCGTCTCTGGATTATTTCCCCGCTCGATTAGGCTATCAAGTTGAATCAGCACCGCAATGCAGTCCGTCATTGTTACCGGGGTATCGGGCTCATTGCTGTCAGCAAGATAGGTGAGTTGAAGGAGCACTTCATCGAGACCAGAAGGAAGATGTCCCGCCGCGCGATATATGTTCACAATGGCCTCGATTCGTTTCCTGCCGATCCTGTCTATGCCACTGGCAGTCCATCGGGCCAGTCCGGCAATGGTGGCCAAATCGAGGGTTCTGTGATGCTGCCCCCCGCTCGGTAGCGGAGATTCAGAGATAGGAGGCGGAGTTGTTTTATTAAATGATTCATAGGTTTTGGCTGGTATCTCCCTTTCCTGCGAACTACCTTGCTCTTCCTCTATCGCCTCCGACTTCGCCTTGCTGTCTTGGTTGCCAGCTATTTCCTGATCGAGCGGCAGCTTCTCCACACCGACAGCGGACTGTTCCTGCTGCTTCTCCACACTGACAAGGAGCTGTTCCTGCTGGAGTGCTACCGTTTGAACGGTGGCCTCTTGTCTTTGGTCAGACCCATTCGCCATCGAGGACAAATCTGAAGTGGTAAAGGGATTCTGATGGTCGAGGATGCTTTCACGGATGTCGAGGAGTGTTTCTTTTACCTCGTTCTTTAGCAGCTTGATTTGGGTTTCTAGCTCGATGATTTTTTGATTCAGTTCCATAATTGGAACTCCCTCCCTAACATCCCATCGGTGAGCGCTCCCAGGGAGAAACCTGGAGCCTGGGAGCGCTCAAGAAGCGAGGAGGAAGCGGGGCCCAAGTGACCTGCCCCCGATAGTTGTACCACAGGTTATGAGACACTGGTAGCCCCTGGAACTGAGAAGGTGGGCCTTGCGGCCTCGGGAGCAGGTGGTCGGTAGTTCAAGGCGCTGTGAGGGCGCACCACATGGTTGTATTCGTGTCGCCATTGCTCCGTGAGGACCTGCACCTCCCAGAGAGTATCGAAGACCTCCCGATCCAAGAGCTCATCCCGCAGCTTGCCATTGAAGCTCTCCACGTATCCGTTCTCCCACGGGCTCCCTGGTGTGATGAAGAGGGTCTGAACCCCCACTCTCTGTAGCCATGAACGGACAGCCCTGGCAGTGAACTCAGGGCCGTTATCTGAACGGAGATGCTCCGGCACACCGTGCTCCACCATGAGGTTTCCCAGGCACTCAATGATGTGGGGTGAGCGTAACGAACGCCCAACCTCGATGGCCAGACATTCCCTGGTATACTCATCCACCACCGTGAGGAGACGAACAGGTCTGCCATCACGGGTACGAAGAGCCACAAAGTCGTAGGCCCACACGTGGTTCTGTCGTTGTGGCCTGAGGCGCACACAGGAGCCGTCGGTAAACCAGAGCCGTCCCCGCTTGGGCTGCTTGGCCGGGACCTTGAGCCCTTCCAGCCGCCAGATCCGCTCCACCCGCTTGTGGTTCACTCACCACCCATCACGTCGCAGCAGGGCACTCACCCGGCGGTACCCATAACGTCCGTACCGGCTGGCCAACTGCACCAACGCCCTCGTGAGGGCCTCCTCGTCATCGGCTATTGTTACAGAGTACCTCTGTGTAGCCCGGGGTTGCGAAAGCGCCCGGCAGGCGCGCCGTTCGGAGATGCCATACCACTCCTGTACCAATTCCACGCATCGCCTTCGGCGGGCCGGGCTCAGAAGTTTCCCCGTGCTGCCTCCTTCAGGATCTGGTTATCTACCGTCAGGTCGGCCACCGCACTCCTGAGACGGGCGTTCTCCCCTTCCATATCACGCAATCGCTTCGCCTGGTCCACTTTAAGTCCGCCGTACTCCCGCCGCCAACGATAAAACGTGTGGCCCGATACACCTATGCGCCGGCAAGCCTGACCTAATGTCTCCCCTTGCGCTAAGGCCACCTCCGCTTCCCGAAGCTTCCCTATGATCTCCTCAACACTGCGCTGTTTCCTTGGCATTCTCTGCCCCCTTTCTTGCCCAGTCTCTCATATCAACTGGACTATTTCTTGGGGGTCAGGTCACGTTGACAACCGTTGCAATTTATTCATTAGATGATCCTCCTTTTCCTAGTACTTTCTGCCCTCATTTCACTAAAGAACAGCCATTTCATCCGCCTCCTTTCCTTTCCGGAGCATGTGCTCCTGCACATTTGGAACGAACCCCATTGTTTCACCAACGCGAGCAACCCGTACGCTCCGATGGTGTTACCCATTCGGGTCAATCGTGCTCACTCTTCATCTCGCCTGTGGGGTCAGCACTATTAGCCGGAAGGACTGCTGACGTGACTCTGCCGGTTCCGATGATTAATCCTAGAGGGCCACTGTGGTTGCACTCTTGATAGCAGCACCAGAATAAAACGAGGGACCCGTCTTGGGTCCCTCGTCTAAGAGGTGATGAAGTGGTTTTACCGTGGCTCATTCAAGATCACCCCAACCGGCGGCACGATCCGCAGAGTGAGAGGGCCACTTTCGTGCTCTTGATCCACCAGGTACCCGCACTGGAGGCACGCTAAGTAGGCGCCATAGTGATCCCTCTCCAGGTAGACATCTCCCCGACACTTTGGGCAACCTTTGAGGATGAACACGTTGTCCTCCTTTCCTAGGGAGCCCCTTGCTTGCATGGTTTCACCCGGAAATGCCACTGCCCTAACCTGCTGTTTATAGAGCTTGACCACCGATGAGCCCCCTCGACTTATAAGGTCATTGTTTCAAGGGTCTTATCTACCGGGAAGCTACGGTAGTCTCATATTCTCAGTCGCGTGAGATCAACATCGACCTCGGTATTCTGGGGCATGTGCCGTGAGCCTGGTGACATCAGTTTGATACCACCGAAGCATTCGCTTGCGCTGATTAAGATAGCTCAAGCGCCTAGTTCAATGGCCTCAAGGGAGACAAAAGAAACTAAGCTGCGCAGTCGAGGGGAGGTAAGGAAGCGCGCTATACACGGGTTAGCTGAGGTACCTCTCGCTAATGGTTGCACAGCGCTATCGGCGGAAATGGATCGAGGAAGTGAGTCGGCAAATGGATAGGTTAGCCGGTTCTAGTTGGGGGTCACGGAACACACAGTTCTTATTCGCAGGGGGAGACATTGAGAAGCTTCTATAGGCCTTGGCTGGATGAATGCCAACTACTATGGCTATCTAGTGCGCCACCCACAGTAGCGGTTGCTCTGTGTCAATTGGGAGGTGGGATATATACGGAACTGGGTGTGTCTAAAGATAAGGACCAGGGATCTACAGGTTAAACTGAGGGTTCACGTAATCCTTATCTTTGATGTAGATCTGGAGTCGGTAGCGCTGACAGTCAACTACAATTAGGTGGTTCTTCTCCCCAGCAAAGTCCACCGCTGTAGGCCATAAGAACTTCCATTCTGGTTCGAGACTTTTGACCCTACGCCGTGCCTTCTTTACATCGGGATTGGCTTCTACGCTTATAATAGCCCACTTGGATAGCTCCTGGGCGTCTCCAAAGAGCGATGTGATGACATCTCCATCGGGTGTAAATATCTGCACTCGGTGGTTAGCCCAGTCACACACGTACACATCTCCTTCATTGTCAACGGCCACATCCGTCGGGTGGTTTAGCTCCCCTATTCCTGTCCCAAAGGTTCCGAAGGAGGCCAAAAAAGTGCCGTCTGGTGAGAACTTTTGCACTCGATGGTTCTTCCAGTCGGCCACGTATATGTCATCCTGGTTGTCTATGGTGATACCCCAGGGCAAGTTGAACTGACCCTTACCGCTCCCCTCTTTTCCGAACTTGTCCAAAAGGATGCCGTCTTTGGTGAACTTCTGGATGCGATTGTTGTGGCTATCGACGACGAGAAGGTTATCCTCTCTGTCAAAGATCATACCTGAGGGCCGGTTTATCTCCCCGTCGGCAGCTCCAAGGGTGCCCCATTTGTCCAGGAAATTACAATCCTGATCAAAGATGAAGATGCGGTTAAACCACTCGTCGGCGACGTAGACGTTCTCCTCTTTGTCCAGCGCCACAGAGACCGGCCAAATTGTATCTCCATCATTCTCGCCATACCTGCCGAACTCACAGAGATATTCTTCCTCCCCAGGCTCTCCAATGGTCATTTTGCTCACTCGTGTACTGGACTTGCCTGCGTGTCCCCGGCTCACCACGTATATCAGGCCGTTCCTACCCTGAGTTAGGGCCACTGGATGGTTAAATGCAGCTCCCGACATCAAAGCTCGCCCTACTACGTGGCTAAAGTTGTACACTCGTCCTGCCGCTATGGTCGTAAGCATCTTCCTCTACCTCTTTGAGAGATATATTTAATGAACTTGTTACTCATCCAGCCACATCGGCTAGTGGCAAGGGGAGCAAGCATACCACTATGATACCTTGTTCATGCTCAACGTGTTGATGGGGACTCCTTCTCAATGTATGAGGCCCACCATTAATGGTGGGCCTCAGTGACGCTATGTCAGTCCAGGGGTGCCTAGAGGAAAGCCGGCTGTTCGAAGGTGCCACCCACGATGGGTGCTGGGTCCAGAGCCAGCCACCTCTCAAGGATGGTGGAGTAGACCCCCCGGAAATCGGTGTTGGGGTTCAGGTCCCCCTGTACCAGGTCCTCGGCATTTTGGGAGGGATACTCGCCGTGCATCCCACCCTTGATGCCATCACCGATGATAAAGCAGGGACCTGCGGCGCCGTGGTCTGTGCCGGAGCCGTTGTCGTGGACCCGTCGTCCAAACTCGGAGAAGAGGAGCATGATGACGTTGTCAGAAGCATCGTGCTCCCTGAGGTCATCGAAGAAATCGGCGATGCCCTGGGAGACGTCCTCCCACAGCTTGGCGTGCATGGGGAGTTGGCCAGCATGGGTATCAAAGCCACCGTGGTCGCAGTAGAAGATGCGGGTACCCAGGTTAGCCAGGTGGACCTGGGAGATGCCCTTGAGCTTTTTGGCGATGGGGGTAGCGGCGTACTCCACGGTGGAGGAGTACCTCTCAGGGGCAACGTTGAGGATATCGGCGCCCTTCATGGCATCCAACCCGGTCTGGCCCAGGTACTCCATGACGGGGCCAGTGCCGATGGCAGGGGAGTAGACACGGGTGAAGGTCTCAAGGGCTCTGGCCCTCTGCTGCTCTCCGGAGATACCGGTGAGGAGGCCGTAGCGGTCCAGGTCGGCCACACAGGCCACGGGGACCCCAGGGACGGCCATGGCGCGGAACATAGACTGGCCGAAGCTGACGGCGGTGACCACGTTTTCTTTGTTGGGGTCGATATCGCGCACTGCGCGTCCCAGCCAGCCCTCGGTGCCCACCTTATCGGGCTCGCAGGTGTGCCAGATGTCCATGGAGCGGAAGTGAGATCGAGGTGAGTTGGGATATCCGGCCCCGTGGATGATGGCTACCTTACCTTCGTCATACAGCTTCTTAAGGGGTGCCATGGTGGGATGAAGGGCGAGCTCATCATTCAGGGGCAACACCTGGTCTTCGGGGATTCCCACGACGGGGCGGTTGTCCCTGTAAAGGGGGTTGGTGTAGGGGATGACCGAGTTCATATAGTCATTACCCCCCGTGAGCTGTAAGACCACCAGGACAGGATCTTTGCTTGTGGATACCATGCTAGTTCCTCCTTTTCTTTTATGCGAACTGGTACTCTCTGGTGGCGACTATAAGTTGCAGCATCTGGGCCACTCTTTGCGAGGGAGCGCCATCTCCATTTTCAGGATTCCATTTTAGCATACCACCCTCTTCAGCCTGCTGGACCAGGTGCTGGCGAGTCTCAGGCTCGACCTCCAAGGGGCCCAGCAGGTCCAAACAGCCATTTACCAGTGCCTCGGGGGAGAGGTCTCCCTGGGCCCTGAGGCGGCTGATAATGGACTGGACCCCGGGCAAGCTTGTGTCACCTATTAGGTCAGCGACGAAGTTGATACGGCTCATGAGGGAGCCGCTGTTGATCCACTCCTGACCCGTGTGCCAGCCTTCTACGCTGGGTGGGTTCATGAGATCCTGGCCCATGTAGGTGGCTTGCATAGACAGTTCACCATAGCCAGGCCTGGGGAATTCATAGCCGCCCACCAGCTTGTAGGTGCCAGCCACTATCTCGGCAGGGTTCTTCACCTTGGTGAAGCGGGCCTCCTTGAAGAAGTCGGAGTTGAATAAGGTGCGTAGCACGGGACGCATCTCGTATTTGGAGTCGGTTAAAGCTGTTGCCAGCGTGTTTATAGCCTCAGGGTTCCCAGGAGTTTCTATCGACCAGCTAGGTACCTGGGGCTCGTCGGCCACGAAGAAGTTGTACAGGTGACGAGCGATGAAACGGGTGCAAGCGGGCTGTTGGATGATGATGTCTAAAATGTCCTCACCGTTAAAGTGCCCGTCGTGTCCCAGGAAGGTCTTCTCGCCCTCATCATGGTCCTCGGCCTTATATTCGAAGATCCAGGGAAAACGGCCGTAGGGAATGCGAGGTATCTTAGCGGCGATGGTCCAGCCGGTAAAAGCCCTGGAGGCCTCTCTTACATCCTCCTCGGTGTAGTTGCCCACGCCCAAGGAGAAGAGCTCCAGCAGCTCCCGACCCCAGTTTTCGTTGACCGCTTGTTTATGGTTCTCGTTGTTGTCCAGCCAAAAGATCATGGCCGGGTTCCTCGCCAGCTCGATCAGCAGGTCACGGAAGTTGCCCATGCCGTTGTGGCGGAACATGGCGATTTGTACAAGCATCTGGTCATAGTTGTCCACCTTGGCGTTTCCGGTGGCGAACACCTGATGCCAGAAGAGGGCCATCTTCTCTTCCAGGGGGCGGCCCGTATTGAGCATATGGAACATCCAATTGACATGGCCCATGGGGGGCACACCGCCAGGAAGCAGAGCGCCTGGCTGGTGTCTAAGGAGGATATATTTATCTGCTGGGGGGACATCCTCGGAATACACCAACTCTTCTACCGTTGCCTCGTAGCCCTTGGCCACGCGCTCCTCTAGCTCTTCCCGGGTTGCCCCGAAACCGGCTCGGCGGATCAGATGAGCCATCAAGTCCAAATCCTTGTCGGCCATTCTCTATCTCCCTTCCACGCAAAGCCCTCTGATGAGAATTATTTCAATTACGAGGATTATATTTCAGGCAATTCCTCAATGTCAAGGAAACCGATTGCCGAAAGCGCAAGCTGCCGACGGGTTGGCTCCCTAATTCGAGGGTGTAGAAGTTCAAAGATGCTCTCCTTCACATTTTCTCAGAAAACCGTAAACACACTCTCCACCATAGAGCGAATCTCAAAGAGGGGAGATGGCCCAGCCCCAATGGTGGTGAGCCTCCATGCAAAACTGGGTGCTCAGTTAGTCTCGTATCTGACTTGGGGCGAATATTATGGCGTGTTGACCTAAG
This sequence comes from Dehalococcoidia bacterium, assembly GCA_965248115.1. GTDB lineage: Bacteria > Chloroflexota > Dehalococcoidia > Lucifugimonadales > CBDFII01 > CBDFII01. Next base: position 67,704 of record CBDFII010000001.1, on the reverse strand, counting down.
CAAATGGTACACTATAGTAGTCAACGAAACTTTCGCTCCAGAGGGAGTCTCAATTTGGGCCCTGTTTAATGGTGTGGACGAGCCAATCCATATCAGTGTTGTTGAATTAAAAAAAGAAAACCCAGATAGGTGGTAGTTGTGTTTACAAATAGGGACTAATGATCTAGAGATATTTAGCCAGAAAGGAGGTGTAGGGCCCCCGGCCCCTAGAATGCGGTGCGATTTCTGTAGGCACAGTAATCCTCCAGGGACAGTCTGGTGCCAGGTCTGCCAGGCGCGGCTACCGGGAGTAGTGTGCGCCCTCTGCAGCTTCGAGAACCCCCCAGGTCACATCTACTGTGGAAGCTGTGGACAATCTCTCACCATCGAAGCGGAGCCGGAGCCTCAGCAGCTGATCGGGTACGAGGACGTTTCTACTATGGCGAGGGAGGAGGAGGGGAATATTGAGAATTACGAGACGGATATCGCTCCCCAATCAAAGATTCAGCAAGCCCAGGGTAAGGACGATGAGAAGTGGCCCCTTCCCCTTGTGACCATAGTAGGATTCGGGGCGATCTTGGCGGTAGCCACTGTAGCCTACCCTTGGTATTCTCTAGGCGATGAGGATGCTCTCCAGACCTCCTCGGCTAGTATGTTCAACCAACTCGAAACCGGTTGGAGTTGGTTTCCGGGAGTACCCATTGTATTGATAATCCTATCTGCCACCCTCTCTACTTTCTTCTCCATCCTGACTCAACATGGCAAAGTTTCGCCAGTACCTCTTGTCTTTTTTGGTTTGGTCAGCCTGGTATCTGCCATATGGCTTTGGCAGGGCCTTGTATATGGAAAACCTATCCCCAGCGACGGGGAGATTGCCCCTGTGTTGGCCACGATAGGAGCCATCATAGTATTGGTGGGCGGCACGGCGATGGCCGGTCGCCTGATGTCGAGATAGTAGCCTGTACCTTCGGTAAATCGAACCGGTTATGCCTCCTATCTCGCTGCAAGGGTTCGGCGACATCATCCAAACCGTTTGCTCCGATGGAACTATATTTAGACTTCGCTTAGTGAGTGTTAGCGATAACTCCAAATCGTCTCCCCAGCAGGTATAAAAGCCACCGCTAGCAGAGGATCCTGAGGCGTAACATTCGCCAGCCTCGCATTGTGTTGCACGAATAGCGCTACCCCGTTCCGGGGTTTACAGTTCAGGGGACCTTGTGGTAAACACTGAGGTATTCCTCTGTCCAAAGGAGGTAATCGCTATGACGGAGAAAGGGCCAACTATAGAAGCCCTGCTACAGGAGAGTCGTCAGTTCCCTCCTGCTCCTGATTTCGCCGAAAGAGCCAACGCCAGGGACCCGAGCATTTACGAGAGGGCAGCAGAGAACCCCGAAGCCTTCTGGGGAGAGATGGCCCAAGAGATCGATTGGTTCAAGAAGTGGGATAAAATATTGCAGTGGGACCCTCCATTTGCCCAGTGGTTTGTGGGCGGTAAGCTTAACGTATCCTACAACTGCCTAGATCGACACCTGAAGGGCCCACGTCGCAACAAGGCTGCCCTGGTGTGGGAGGGTGAAGATGGTGATTGGAGGGTGTACACCTACTGGGACCTGCACCGAGAGGTCTGTCTATTTGCCAATGCCCTCAAGAGTCTAGGGGTAAACAAGGGAGACCGGGTTACCATCTACTTGCCCATGATACCTGAGCTGCCTATAGCCATGCTGGCCTGTGCTCGTATTGGTGCACCCCACAGCGTCATCTTTGGCGGCTTTAGTGCAGAGTCTATCAGGGATCGCGTAAATGACTGCCAGGCCAAGCTGCTTATCACCGCTGATGGGGGGTACCGTCGCGGCGCCGTCGTTCCCCTGAGAAGAAACGCTGACGAAGCGTTAAAGGAGACGCCCAGTATAGAAAAGGTGGTGGTGGTGCGCCGTACTGGCACCGCTGACGACCTCATGCAGCCTGGGCGTGATCTCTGGTGGCACGATGTGGTCCACGACCAGCCAGGCACCTGCGAGGCTGAGCCTATGGACAGCGAGGACATTCTCTACCTTCTGTACACCAGTGGCACTACTGGGAAGCCCAAGGGTGTGGTCCACACTACTGGCGGCTATTTGGTGGGTACGTATACCACCTGTAAATACGTCTTCGATCTTAAAGAGGACGATGTATATTGGTGCACCGCCGACATCGGCTGGGTCACCGGCCACAGCTATATCGTTTATGGTCCTCTGGCATTTGGCGCAACCTCGGTGATGTATGAAGGCACGCCCGACTATCCTGGTAGAGACCGCTTTTGGGCCATTGTAGAGAAGTATGGCTGCACTATTATTTACACCGCTCCCACTGCTATACGCACCTTCATGCGTTGGGGTGAGGAGTATCCCCAGAAGCATGACCTCTCTACTCTGCGCCTCTTAGGAACGGTAGGTGAACCCATCAACCCTGAAGCCTGGGTCTGGTACTGGGAAAACATCGGTGGTGGCCGATGCCCAGTTGTGGATACGTGGTGGCAAACGGAGACGGGAATGATCCTGGTTACCCCCCTTCCGGGAATCACCGTCCTCAAACCTGGCTCAGCCACCCGCCCCTTCCCGGGGATCACTGCCGATGTAGTGGATGAAGAGGGCAATTCAGTGGGCCCTGGCCAGGGCGGATTCCTGGTGTTGACCAAACCCTGGCCCGCCATGCTGCGTACCATCTACGGCGATCCAGATCGGTACGTCGAGCAATACTGGAGTCGTTTCCCCAACATCTATTTCACTGCTGATGGCGCTAAAAAGGACGAAGATGGATATATTTGGCTTCTAGGACGGGTGGACGACGTAATCAATGTGTCGGCTCACCGGATAAGCACCATGGAGGTCGAGAGTGCGCTGGTGGACCACAGCTCCGTGGCTGAAGCCGCCTCCATCGGCAGAAGCCACGAGGTGAAAGGTCAGGCTGTGGTGGCCTTTGTTACCGTAAAGGAAAATATTGCCGTTTCCGATGATCTGGTAAGAGAGCTGAAGGAGCACGTAGTCCGAAAAATTGGGGCCATCGCCCGGCCCGACGATATATTCTTTGCAGCAGAACTCCCCAAGACCCGCAGTGGCAAGATTATGCGGCGTCTTCTTCGGGACATCGCTGAAGGCCGTGCCCTGGGAGATACCACTACCTTGGCTGACCCAGCCGTCGTTCAGGCCTTGAAAGAAGAGTACGAGGAAGAGGGGGAGGCCTAGTATTACTGCCTCCTTCAGCCCAGATAGAGGCAGCCACAGATCATCGCTTACTTTTCTGCTATTGGTGTGAACAACTAAGCTGGTTAAAAGGCTTTGTCGCTGGGGCTTCCCGAGTCTTCTACGACTATTTGCTGACCGCGTCATAGAGGGCCTTGACCTCATCGGCGGTGAGGGCCCGATTGTAGATCCTGACTTCGTCGATGAGACCAGGGAAAGGAGCAACTCCTTCTTGAGAACCCATACCAATCCTCAAGGGCATTCCACCATCATCGATTGCTCCGAAACTCTCGGTCGCTGACCCTCTCAGAACGCTATCCACATATAGGTTCACATTTCCTGTGCTACCGTCATGTGTTGCTGCGAAGTGGTGCCACTGATCATCATTCACAGCATTTGTCTCAATTCTTACATGATCATCGTTGTTAGCAATTTGCAACTCTAGAACTCCCTGAATGGTTACCCATACTAACCATCCAAAATCAGGTGAAAATACGTCCATTTTGGTGACTACCATTGCAAGGGCGTTCGCAGATGTCTTGACCCAGCCGGTAATACTCATGCTGCTTGCAGACGTTATCTCAAAATCTGCTATATCGCCTATATCAACATAATCGTCCACCCCATCAAAGCTAAACGCCTGCCCAACCTTGCCTGGTGCAAAGGTGGCACCGTTCATCAAACTGCCGTGGTTGCCTCCTACGAGGTCGTTAGCATTGCCATCGCCAGGCCACCAGCTCACTAGGCCAGCCAATACTAGAGGAACGGCGACAGTTGCTGACCCGCTACCTGTGCTCGCCCTAAACGTCGCTGCCACCCTCACTTCCCAAGAGCCGAACTTTCGAGCGATAAACAGCCCCTCTTGGGTTATCTCTCCACCTGTGGCTTCCCATAGGAATGCAAGTCCAGGGATCTCATTCCCGTACTGATCGAAGCCTGTCGCTTCGAATTGATGGTTGGACTCCTTTTCAACGACAATGAAGGACGGCTGCACGTCTATAGAAGCAAGGGGGTCGGGCCGCACAGACACGTCCGCCGTGGCCGACGCCCTGGCGCTTCCTTGAATGACATCGACCCGAACGGCACCCAAAAATGATCCCGCCTTTGTCCCAGGGGTAAGAAGCCCGTTGACATCGATTGCGCCCACATTGAGCGGTACGGTCCATGCAGCAAAAACATCGGACATCTCGTTCCCGAATTTATCGAAGGCAATAAATCTAAAGGACTGAGTATCGCCTATGTCGAGGGTGACAGCCCTGGGCTTCAACTCTACCGTGGACAACTGGCCTGGCTCTATGGTCACCGACGCCGTGGCCTCTAGCTCTCTGCCCGGTGTCTTTAACGACGCCCTTATTGCGTTGGTGAACGTGTCCGCTATCGTACCAGCGGTGAAAACACCGCTAGTATCTATGGACCCTCCACTGGTACTAGTGATCCAGCTAATTTTGCTGGATGCGATGTTGCCATGTTGGTCTCTTGCAACCGCACTGAAACGAGCTGACTCCTGAATAGCAAATGTAGCGTTAGACGGGGAGACCTCCAGACTTACAGGCGGTCCGGGCTGCACGGTGATGAGGTCGGTCATGACGCTAGTGGCAGTTCCGCCTGGGCCGGAAACCGTAAGGCGCACAGTGTAACTGCCTGCGATGGTGTAGCGATGGCTCGGTGACTGGCTTGTACTTGTTTCGCCGTCTCCGAAGTCCCATTCCCACGAGTTAATGGGCCCAGTGGACTCGTCAGTGAAAGTGACTAAAAGGGTGCTGTGCCCCTTTCCCTGTCGGTGGAGAATGCGGTTGAGGGTGGTGGTGGTGCAGGCGTCGCGGTGGGGGTGGGTGTGGGCGACGGTGTTGGTGTGGCGGTGGCGGTAGGTGTTGCGGTCGGGGTTGGAGTGGGAGAGGGTGTAGGTGTCGACGTCGGTACTGGAGTGGGAGTTGGCTTGAGTGTGGGCGTAGGTGTAGTCGTAGCTTCAGGCTGGGTGCAGGCCACAAGCAGCAAGGCGCTTAAGGCAAAGAGGAAAGGCCAACGTAAGGCTGTTCGCATGGCACCAAGTGTAGCGGAACCCGAATTACAGCACAAGTCGGTACCCGGAGACTGGGGTAGTTATAGCGTTGCTCGAAGCTTATACCATGAAAAGTAAGGGGGTCTCTTACCCTGGACGGCTATGAGGCCTCCCAATCTAATCAGCTAATTGATGCCGTACAAGCGAGCACAGTTGTCCCACAGGATCTTCTCTTTACTTCTGTTACTCAGGTTCAGCTTCAAGAAGGTCTCTATGGAGTGGGGAAACTCTGAGGCCCAAGTGGGAAACTTCGTAGGATTTATGCCGAGCTGCAGAGAAATATATGCCAGACGCCTTAAACAAGTGGCAGATAGTCTCTGGCCCATGAGCGAATAAAACGGGACTTTTTTTGAGCACCTTCTGTTGTACGGAATTGCCATTGTGGTTTCTGTGGCGAGAGGGACCGGTTTGGTCACGCTTCCAGAATGTATCGAATCGCGTGGCAATTCGCACTGACCATTCGGATTGTAACTTTCCCCTGGCAAGTGGTAAGTTGTGAGGTGCCCGGGGCAGTTGGCGGACTGGTAATTGATGAGAATGGAACAAGTGTGGTATGCATAAATATACCTGCCCTTGCTGTGGTTATTTAATGTTTAACGAAGCTCCAGGATCCTATGATATTTGTAAGATATGTTTTTGGGAAGATGATGCAGCGCAACTTCGCTTCCCAAATTTAGCTGTTGGTGCTAATGGAGTATCGCTTGTCGAAGCTCAAAAGCATTTTCAGAAATTCGGTGCCGTAGACCAGAAGTCTGTTAAATATATACGTAAACCTACCCCAGAGAGAAAAAGAGATGATAGCTGGAGAGTAGTTGATCTTTCGCATGATATCTTTGAGATACCGAATATAAAAGATGGAAGATCATATTTTGAAGCAATTGGGGAAGTAGAAAAGGAAGAAAATTTATACTATTGGAGAAAATAGATTCTAACGTCATCTCGCCAGCAATTCCGCCATTTCTCTCAACAAGATTTCCGGGCTTTCAATAATTTCAACCCACCTAAAGGGTCGAAATCGTCCCATTCGGGGAGCAATGTAAGTTGAGACAATGTTTTAGCCGTGTATCGCGCTTTTCGATTTTATTCCGCTAGTTGTTTGGCGCCAGGCTAAAGCCAATGGTATTCAAATGGAATGACAGCTGGATCGGTGGATGGCTTGGCGGTGCCTCCGCCGCGGGAGACTTAACGGCGGCGGCCAGAACCACGCCGCAGCGGGCACTGAAGCGCGCCTCCGGAGGATTATCTTGCCGGCAGTTGGGGCACTGCATCATAGATGGGCTCTGCATATGAAATGGTGTCTCACTGGGCTCGCTCCCAACTTTCCTAGAGATGGGGCCCTGGCCCTAATTTCTGGGACTTGTGTGCGTAGCGCCGTCAGTACCACGGGCCAGGGCCCCAACAGCAAAGGCTTGATAGAGAGCTAGCTTGGTATGGGATTGCAGCTTCGCGCTAGGAGGGGCCAGTAAGGAAGATAGGTATAGAGCCCCCTCCAGACCCACCTGTGTAAGTCAAATTCATAGTTCCACTGACAGTGTTTCCACTAAAGGACCCTGTGAAAGAGCCGGCGGCGGAATAGCGTAAACGGGTCCTTTCGCGCCCCCACCAAGGCCAAGAAGGCTAAAAGAGCGGTAAGAAAAGTCGCGATGAATCTTCGGCGGCGGCCCAGATACAAATAGCCCAAATCCCAGTGGGATAAACTAGCCCTATCCTCCCTGTAGGCGTTTCTCCTCTAAAAAGTGTTCCAAATTCCTTATGCGACACTCTAGGTCGCCCAATAGCCCAAGGTTTATCTCGGGATCCCTGTTGTCCAAATTGTGCCCAAAATGGTCCCTCAGGTAGCAATCCCTTAATATCACAGTGGGCATTGGCGTCGGCGTAGCTGTAGGTGTGGGTGATGGGGTTGGAGTTGGCGTAGGAGTGGCCGTCGGGGTTGGCGTAGGAGTGGGTCCAAAGATAGAGAGCCCGCCCGCTGGACGATTAGCAATTATTGTTTCAGAGTTCTCAAAAGCTCGCGAAACCACCGAGTCAGGATCATCCAAGTCGATTAATCCCAAGAGTGACTGAGACGTGCTTATGGCGGCATTGGCAACGTCCTGGAATCTCCAGGTCGCACCTGCCCTACCTAAGGCGCCCTGTATCAATTCCTCTTGGAACTACTTTTTTATGGGCACCTGTTCTATGAGGAAGGCTACGCTGCCGTTGTAAATATGATCCCAACTCGATTGATAATCTTCCATGGTAACCGGGCGGTCCGTCTCCCGGAGAAAGGAGTCGGCGCCGGATAACATACTGAGTCCCATTATGCCCGGGGCTACCATGGTGGTGAAAAAATGACGGCTCCAGCAGTCCCCGCAACAGCGGCTGCCGTCGCCGCAGGTACAGCCCCGAAGGTAATTGCTCCGAGTGCCGCCACTCCGACCGCAACCTGACCTATTTTTCCGTAGTTGTCAAACTTGTCGAAAATCTCCTGAGTAGACTCAGCATTAAAGGGGTTCAACTCCTCTTTCATGCACTCTATTACGGTTTGACATGCACCCCACTGCAGAGGTACTCGGAGGAGAGAGGCGGTCTTGGCCGTACCAAGGTTCCGGTCACTAAGATAGTAGGCGACAAACATACGGTCCATCAACTGTAGTGAGTCTGAATCGAGAAAGACCCTCTGGCCGGAGATCTCACCCAGATCGACCTGCTGAACCTCTCCATCGACCAGTTTTTGAATTGGAATCCGTAGAGCCATCACCTGCTCCTGCAACGCTAGCAGGTTGGTTCGCATGGAGAGCGTATCGACGGAGCCCAACGAGGCATCCTCGATGGTCTGCCAGGCCCGTGCAGTCGAGCCTAACAGATTTTGCGTTTGGTCTAGGAACTCCAAGGTAACCGTTCCGGGGGCCAGTCCCGTTTGAGGGAGGTCGGCGATTTGGAAGTTATCGACGGGTCCATAGGCGATTGTATTCCCCGGCAATTCCTGAACGACCGAGACGGTCACCATACCAGCACGGATCTGGAACTGCCCCACATCCAGGAAGGCTGGAACGGCGACCTCCACAGTCCTAGCAGTCACTGAGACTGAGCGGACTCGGGTTTCATTGCCAGCTTGGTCTGTGAACATCACGAAGGTGGGTGCATCAAGATCGAATCCAGATCCGATTAAGGTTAGCGATTCTCCAGGGATGGCAGATAAGCTCTTGGCACTCAGGGTGCGCACTGCTGGCTTGAACACGCGTACGATCAGGCCATCGAAGAAAACCTCTGCTCCGTTTGGGTCGGCACTGTTTTGGACGAAAAGGCCGATTCGCCCTGCGGTGAACGTCTGGTCGACCGCAGTATCCAGCAACTTACCGTTAGCATATAGCTCAAACCTCGAGCCCCGGGCTATGACGCGCAACACATTGGACGTGGTCCCAAGAATGATGTCAGGAGTGGGAGTCCAAGGAATTATAGCAGCCCATGTGCCACGTTCCCGCTTGAAGAAACTATAGATCCCGCTGGTCGGGTTAATCAAGAAGAGATAAAAGTTGTCCCGGCTATCGTGGCGAAAATTCAGCCCGTAACTCTTCCTGAGCGCCGCGCCTTCATAGCGGGCGCTCACCACGATGTCAAAATCGCTAAATATGGAGGGAGGCGCATTACTATACCCAGTCTGGCCGGTTGCCTTGACCAGCATGCGGTACTCACCCCCAATATACTCGAAGTCATAGTTCTGGGTGTTAAGCTCCGCCCAGCCGCTGTTTGGGTCGTTAAAGTTGTCTCGATAGGCGATAAAAGGTGTCGGCGTCAGCGTTGGCGTGGGCGTGGGGGTGGGGGTAGGCGGTGGAGCCACGATCTCCACAGGTACGTTGAATCAACTGAACACTGCGGAGCTAGTCTGGAACACCTCCTTAAGATGCCCGGGGATAGAGCCTTCGTATTCGCTGGCTGGGGGGTGTCCCTCCACCCGCATCTGCCGAATCAGGAGATCATCCACACCCACCCAAAGGACTGCAAACTCCGCCTCCGGGTCGTCCGGGACGCTACCTGTCAGAATGTAAACAGGCACGGCGTTCAATGAGTCTACTTCTACCTCCAAGCTTTCCATGCGTAAGCGGCCAGCTGCTGCGTCGATGAACACACCTTCATCCTCAGACAGTGAACTGTCCTCACCTATCTCCCAATCTCCTGTAAAGGGATCCTGTGTATATTCGATACCTTCGATCTTCCTGAGATCAAATTTAAGTGTTCCGGTAAATTCTGGATTGTCTATGGTCATAGTCGCCAACATTTGGCCATCGCCCGCACCCTTGACATCTCCTTCAAAATGCAAAAAGAGCGTGAAAAGTCCGTCCTTAGCGTCCCTACTAGCTTTGGCTACCGTCGTGGCATCCATCTGCAAGCTAGTCAACGCCGCCATCGCTGCGTTGATACGTTCCAGCAGTATTGCTGGTTCTTGGGTCGGCGTTGGCGTGGGCGTCGGAGTTGGAGCGGGGGTTGGGGTGACACAGCCCACCAGCACCAACAAGCCTAACGCAAAGATAAACGATAAACTTGGGACTCTGACCATGGCACCAATCGTAGTGGGATCAGCGTTCCGGCGCAAGGCAAGCCTGGCCCCCGCACCATTGCGGCAAGGCGGACTCCCTTCTCTCCCCGTTCCGCCCCCTCAGTGCCACGGCCGGTAGCTGAACTTGTCCAAAGGCCAGACGTAGAAAATGTGACTGTTAGGGTGTGAGTAAGCGGTGACCGCCGCTACCAGGCCCTTATGTTACAGGGCCTCTTCCGGGCCGTGGCCATCGGAGAGAGCCTCCTGGCCGAAGTTCATAACATAGAGGCGTCTGTAAACACCATCTTCCTTTAGCAGCTCCTGGTGGTTTCCCATCTGCACTATGCGCCCCTGGTTCATCACCACGATCTTGGAGGCGTTCCGTATAGTGGAGAGCCTATGGGCGATGACAATGGAGGTACGTCCTTCCAGCACCTTCTGTAGAGCTTCTTGGATGAGCACCTCGGTATGAGTGTCTACGTTGGCGGTGGCCTCGTCCAGGATGAGGATTCGAGGGTCATTGACGATCGCCCTAGCAAAGCTGATTAGCTGGCGCTGCCCCACGCTCAGGTTGGTGCCGCGCTCTTGAAGGGTGGTGTCGTAGCCATTTTCCATGGCCATGATGAAATCGTGGGCACCTACCAGCTTGGCGGCAGCCACTACCTCGTCGTCGGAGCGATTGAGGTGGGAGTAACGGATGTTCTCATTGATTGTACCCGAGAATAGGAAGGGTTCCTGTAGAACCATGCTTGTTTGTCCCACTAAAGAGCCCCGGTCTAGCTCACGGATGTCGTAGCCATCGACCGTTATCCTGCCCTTGGTGACGTCGTAGAATCGGAGGGCCATGGTCACCAGTGTGCTCTTGCCTGCTCCCGTAGCGCCTACGATGGCCACCGTCTCCCCGGCCTTGAACTCCAAGTTGATGTCCTTGAGCACGTCTATACTGGGAACATAGCTGAAGGTGACGTCCTCATAGCGGACGTCGCCTTTGATGGGGGGCATCTGGAGGGCGTTAGGAGGGTCAGTCAAGTCACTCTTCACATCCAAGACCTCAAATATCCGCACGCCGGCGGACATAGCGCGCTGTAGCTGGGTGTACTGCAATGTGATGTTGCGAACGGGGTCAAAGAATCGCTGGATATAGAGGATAAAGGCCACCAGCGTCCCTACCTCCAGGTCGTTGTCGAGCACCATCTGCCCCCCTACAATCACCACCAGGGCTATAGCGCTTCCGGTGACTATTTCCACCATGGGCTGAAGGATACCCGAAAGGCGACCAGCCTCCACATTCGCTTCTAGGTGCTCTTGGTTGAGGCTTTCGAAACGTTTGAGGTTTAAGTTCTCTCGATTGAGACTCTGGACTACTCTTACTCCGCTGATGTTTTCGTTGAGAGCTCCATTGACGATGGCAATGGCCCTTCTGATACGCATAAAGGTGGCCCTAGCATGGCGTTGCCAGTAGGCCATGATGATAAACAGCACTGGTATGACGCTGAGGGTGATGAGGGCCAGCCGCAGGTTAAGGAACAGCATTGCCCCCACGATGCCCACCAGGCTCAAGAGGTCGGCCATGGTGAGGACCAAGAGGGAAAAAGTGGTCTGAAGCTCAAGAACGTCGTTCTGGACCCGCGACATGATACGCCCAACCTCGGTGCGGTGGAAGAACGAGGAGGAGAGGCTCTGAAGGTGGTTGAACATCTGGGTTCGCAGACTGTAGAGGATGCCTTGGCCTACCCGGGCTATGGCAGCGAACTGGATATAGTTGGCCACGAAGTGGATGACGGTCACTGCCAAGAATATAAGAGCTACTCCATTGAGGCCTGAAAGGTCCCCCGTGTCGATGAAGGGGATAACGAAGGAGTCGATGCCCCACTTGATGATTAAGGGTATGGCCAGAGTTGCGGTGGTGTAAGTGATGACGGCGAACAGGCTAATGAAGGCGGCCACCTTGTAGGGGCGGATATAAGTGGCTAGTCTTACTACGACCCGGTGGTCGTAGGGTTTACCCATCCTGTTCTCGTCGGTGAGAAGGGAACCACCGGCCGAGCGCCCTTGGCGCTCCTGCCAGTTACCTGCACCAAAGAAACCACCCTGACGCATCTAATTATCTCCTCCACCGTCGTCCGAGACCGATGCGTCTAGCAATACCTCTTCTTGGGGACGCAGTTGGAGCTCGTAGATCTCTCGGTAGATTCCTTTACGATCCAGTAGCTCCTGATGGGTTCCCTGCTCGACGATCTCGCCGTCCTTGAGTACCAAGATAAGGTCGGCGTTGTACACCGAGCTTAGCCTGTGAGCGATCACGAAGGTAGTCCGACCTTGTATCACCTGTTCCAAGGCCTGGCGAATCAAGTGTTCCGTCTCCACGTCGACGCTGGAGGTGGAGTCGTCCAGAATGAGGATGGGTGGGTCCATAAGAATGGTGCGGGCGATGGCCAGACGCTGGCGTTGGCCCCCAGACAGGGTCACTCCTCGTTCTCCGACCCAGGTGTCGTAGCCGTCAGGAAGACTGTCTATGAAGTCGTGGAGCTGGGCCACCTTGGTGGCGTTGACGATCTCCTCAAAGGATGCGTCCACTGCGCCGTAAGCGATGTTCTCCTTGATGGTAGCGCTAAAGATAAATATGTCCTGTTGTACTATGCCCACGTTGCGGCGAAGGGACGCTAAGGTCATGTCGCGGATGTCGGTGCTGTCGATGGTGATCTGGCCGTCGATGACTTCGTAAAAGCGGGGAATCAGATGTACCACCGTACTCTTGCCGCTGCCTGGGGCGCCCATCAAGGCTATGACCTGGGCCGGCTTGGCAACCAGATCGATATGCTTTAGAGCGGGCACCAACGAATCGTAGGCGAAGGAGATGTCCTTAAAGCACACCTCTCCTTTCACCCTGGGCATCTCTTTGGCGTTGGGCTTCTCCTCTACCTGAGAACGAGTGTCCAGCACCTCGAAGATCCGCTCTCCGGAGGAGATAGCTCGGGAGAAGCTGTTTATAAGCCAGGCTAACATTCGTATGGGAAAGTTCAGCATACTCATGTAGAAGATGAACTGGGCCATCTCCCCAGGTGTGAGGGTATTGCCTATGATTTGGCGTCCGCCGTACCACAAAATAAGGCCCGTGGCCAGGGTGAAGGCGAAGGTCATCATGGCGCTGTTGCCGCCCTCCATCTTGTCGGAGCGATAACTCTCGTCGGCAAGTTCGCGGGTCTTTTTGGCGAACTTCTCCTTCTCATACTCCTCGGCGGCGAAAGCCTTTACTACGCTAATGCCAGTAAGGTTTTCCTGAAGGCGGGTAATCATCTCTCCCATCAGCTCTTGGACGTGGAGCCATAGTCGGCGCAAGCGTTGCAGGACCATCGCAGCCAAGAAAACAAGGAAGGGAGTGAAGCTGAGGCTGATGAGGGCTAAGGGCCAGTTAATCTGGAACATTAGGATGGCAATTATGACGATCATAAGCACTACCTGGATGGAGCGGATCAGCCCCATGTGGACGAAGCGACGCACATTCTCCATGTCGGCTGTGCATTTGGACATCAGGTTGCCCGTGTGCTCATGGTCGTGGAAGGCGAAGCTCAGTCGCTGGAAAGCGTCGTAGAGGGCGTTGCGCAGGTCGTAAGACACTTTCTGGGAGAGGGACTCGGTGAGGTAGGTCCGAGCAAAGTCAAAGAGGCCGCGTATGATGTTGGCTCCCAAGATGGCCAGTGCCAGCCACATAAGTCGGGAGCGGTCCCCAGAGAGAATGACGACTTCATCGATGGCCATACCTAGCAGGCGAGGTATGGCCAGCATGAAGAGCGTACCGCCCAGCAGGGAGATATAAGATAGGATAAGCTGGCCAGGATGGCGCCAGGCGAATCCGATTATTCTTAGCAGTGTGTGCATCTATGCAGTTGTCATGCTATTGGGAGCCACCCGAGGCGGCTGCGTCGGAGTTAAGAGTGACTTGTGTGAATATGACATTCTTATAATCCCAAACCGAACTATTATAATCCTAATCTGAACCTTGGGGTACCCTTAATCCATTCTTCTTCACATAGCTACGCAAGTTATGGTCTTGGTCACTCCTCTTAGGTTCTGAATCTTACCGGTCACCAGCTCGGCGACTTCCTGCATGTCGTTGGCCGTTACCACAGCGATGACATCGTAAGGTCCAGTTACCATGGCCGCCGATTGCACCTCCTCTATGCCCCGAAGGGAGCTGATGATCTCCCTAATTTTTCCTACGCTCACCTCTATAAGAACGAAGGGTTTTACTGCCATGGTGTACTGCCCCCTTTCGGCGAACCCGCTCTCCTAGCCCTCATAATACTCCCAGATGGTGTGACGGCGCAAAGAGAGGCCTTTACGAGTACAATCCTTTTTTCGATCTTACCTAACTTGTCGACGGGGCTTTCTCATGAGGGCGAAGCAGATAGCGGCGGAGGCGAGGAAAAGTATAGCTGTCATGGTGGTCGAACCACCACCCTACGAAGGCGGGAGAGACGACGAGAGCCCAGCTATGGGTAAAGGTTATGATCCCTCGCAAGGTGGCGAAGTTGCGCCGCCCGAAAAAATCCCCCAAGGTAGCCCAAGTGATGATTCCTGCCGTGTCCCCAACCCCCACTAGAAAAACGTACAGGTATATCAACAAAGGCGAGCCCGCCCATGAGCCCAGCAACAAAAAGACCAAGGAGAGGCCCTCTAACGTTATAATGGTCGTTAAGATGGCGCGCTTGGACCACCTGTCGGCATACCATCCTAGCACCAGCCGTGCCGCCACGTTTATCACCAATATCAGGGATATTAGGTTGGCAGCCGTCTGAAGAGGTGCCCCACGCCACACCAGAATGGGCACCAGGTTGATCAGAATCCCAACAACCGCCAACTGTCGTATTCCGATCCCAAGCAGGAGCAGCCAGTAGCTAGGGCTGCGCTACGCCGAGGACGCCCGGGTACCCGAGGCGTAGGCTTCGGGGAAACGGCTGCTCGCTCCCTGGGTTGTCGAAGAAGATTGGTACAACCGGCCTTCTTGGGGGTGGTCCCCATCGGGCAGGAGGCCCATGCTTTCCGGCGAAGGGCGAATGATCAGGCTGAGGGGCAGAATGAGGAACAGGTAGATAGCACCAGAAATTAGGGATGCCGTTTGCCAGCTGTAGTTGAGGATTACCACCGATAGTATGGGCACCAGGATGACCCCACCTAGTGAGGCGAAGGCTCCATTTATGGACATGGCCAGGGCGCGGTGGCGGATGAACCACATATTCAGACTGGAGAACAGGGCGTGCTGAAAAGCCACGCTGGAGCCCAAGGAGATAAGGCCCAAGTAGACCACTATAAAGCCAAGGTAGCTGTTTACCTGTGAGAAGACCAGGAAACCCAGGGAGGAAAGGAGTATGCCCCCCAACATGAGTTTACGAGTTCCGAATCGGTCTATGAGCCAGCCGACTATGGGTCCCTCCAGGCCACCCTCGGCTCGGGAGATGGAGAAAACCAGAGAGGTCTGGAAGTTGGTCAAGCGCAAGGAGTCTCTTAGAGGGATGAAAAAGACGGCGAAACCGCGAAAGAGAATGCCGGTGGCCAGAAGTGCCATAGCCGAGGAGGTCGCTACCACCCACCAGCCGTAGAAGATGTTGGTGGGCCTGCCCACGCGGACCCTCAGAATCATCGAATGGCCTTCTCTCTGATGTCAGCCCACTGTGGAGGGCCGACATTACTATCAATGGAAGGGGGTGTACACTTGTGCTTCTTGAGCAGTACCCTGCGATTATACACCCCACTTGACTTTCGACATGGTGTCCGTGCTCGTTTGGCAACTTCATTGACAGGTATCTTCAATCGCATTGACGTGAGAAGACACCACATTCATTCTGAGCGGAGGGAAGAGTCTCGATACTCAGTGAAACCGTTGGCTTTGCTGAGGACGACAATAGATTGGAGAGGACTTGAGAGAGCCGAGAGGATGAGGCCCTTATTTAGAGGGCGTCGGGGCGGTCCATCTAAGGTCAGGCTGGCGTGCCGCCCGGGCCTCGTCCAGCCGTGACACTGGGGTGGTGTGGGGTGCTCCCTTAACCAACTCTGGGTCTTCTTGAGCCTCCCGATCTATGGCTTTCAATGCCTCGATGAAGGAATCCAGGGTCTCTTTGCTCTCCGTCTCCGTAGGCTCAATCATCAGGGCTTCGTCCACGATCAGGGGGAAGTACATAGTGGGGGCATGGATGCCATAGTCCAGTAGCCGCTTAGCGATGTCCAAGCCCTTGACACCTCTGGCATGCTGTCGCCGGGCAGAGAGAATAACCTCGTGCATGCAGCGGCGGTCATAAGGCAGATGATAGGTATCCTTGAGAGCCTCCAGCAGGTAGTTGGCGTTAAGGACAGCGTTGGCGCTCACCTGACGTAGTCCTTCAGCGCCCATGGTGCGGATGTAGCAGTAGGCCCTCACCAGCACTGCGAAGTTTCCATGGAATCCAGCTATTTGTCCAACGCTTTCTTCTGGATTTACCAGGGCGAACCGCTCCTTTTTGGAGGGGTTCGCCTCCTCCGAACCCTGGGGAAAATGCTGTACCACGGGAGCTGGCAGGTACGGGGCTAGGTCTCTCCCGACGCAGATAGGCCCTGCTCCCGGACCTCCGCCTCCATGAGGGGTAGTGAAGGTCTTATGGAGATTAAGGTGCACGAGGTCGAAGCCCAGATGGGCTAGCTTTGTCCTGCCTAGTAGGGCGTTCATGTTAGCGCCGTCGCCATAGACCAGTCCCCCCGCCTTGTGGACCGTATCGCATAGCTCAACTATGTTAGAGTCGAAGAGGCCTAGAGTGCTCGGTAAAGTCAGCATCACCCCTGCCAGTTCCGGGGTGGCCACCTTCTGGAGGGCCTGGAGGTCCATATTTCCCTGCTGGTCTGAGGGGACTGTGACTACCTCGAAGCCTGCCATGGCCGCCGATGCCGGGTTGGTGCCGTGAGCGCTGTCGGGTATAGCCACCTTGTTGCGATGGGGCTCACCTCGCTCCTCATGGTAAGCACGGATGATGAGCATGCCGGAGAACTCGCCCTGGGCCCCCGCGAGGGTGGCCAGGCTTACCGCCTCCATACCCGTGATCTCTGACAGGTAACTTTGAAGGCGGTACATTACCTCCAGGGCCCCTTGGGATGTCTCCTGGGGTTGAAGGGGGTGAAGAGAGGCAAAACCAGGCAAGTTGGCAAGCGCGTCGTGCACCTTTGGGTTGTACTTCATGGTGCAGCTTCCCAGGGGATAGAAGTGAGTGTCAATGGAGAAGTTGAGCTGGCTGAGGCGGGTAAAGTAGCGAACCACCTCGCCCTCAGTGAGCTCAGGAAACTGCAGGTCCTCTCTTATCAGGGTGCTGTCGGGAAGGGGCTGAAGAGGCACGTCTAGGTGAGGAAGGGTGGCTCCTACCCGCCCTGGCACACTGCGGTCCATAAGGGAAAGACGGGCATCCTCAGGCAGTGGACTCATGAGGTGGCTACCTCCGAGAGGACGCTGGCCAAATCCTCAATCTCTTGCCTGGTGTTCATTTCAGTGACGCACAAAAGCCAGCCGTTAGGCGTCATGTAGCTGATGTCCAGGCCTCCTAATATGCCGTGTTCCTTCAAGAGGCTATTGATTTCTGAGGGTGGGATAGGGCATTGCACTGTGAACTCCTTAAAGAAGGCGCCATCCATCAAGAGTGAAAAGCCGGGTATCTGGCTGATGAGGGAGGCGGCGTAGTGGGCCTTGTGGTAGCATAGCTCGGTCACCTGACGCAGTCCCCGCTTCCCCAGGGTAGCCATGTAGACAGTGGTAGCCAGGGCCAGCAGGGACTGGGTGGTGCAGATGTTGCTTGTGGCACGTTCCCGTCGGATGTGCTGCTCCCGGGTTTGGAGGGTTAAGGTATAGCCCGTGCGGCCACGGCTGTCTACCGTTCGCCCTACGATCCTTCCCGGCATCTGGCGAAGGTGCTTTTGGCGGGTGGCAAAAAGACCCACATATGGCCCCCCGAAGCTGAGGGGGATACCCAGGGGCTGGCCTTCGGCGGTGACGATGTCGGCTCCGTAATCACCAGGGGGTCGAAAGAGGCCGGAAGCCAGTGGATCAGTGGAAACTACCAAAAGGGCACCATGCTGGTGGGCTATCTGCTCTAACTCCGTAAGGTCCTCCAGGTAGCCGTAGAAGTTAGGATGCTGGACGATCAGGCAGGCCGTATCTTCGTCTACAGTCTCGTCTCGATTTCTGACTGTTCCTTGCCCCCCAGGGTTAGATGGACTCTCTGCCATTACAGGCTTGCTCGCCTCAGCGAGGAGGACGTCAATCCCCAGAGAACGGGTGTAGGTGGTCAGGACGTTACGGTAAATGGGGGAAACGCTGTCTAGTACGGCAATCTTCTTTCTCCCAGTGACTCGGCAAGCCATGAGGGCCGCCTCTGCCAGGCTGGTGGCGCCTTCGTACATCCCGGCGTTGGCCACCTCCATTCCCAGCAGGTTACACACCATAGTCTGGAACTCGTAGGTGGCCTGAAGGGTTCCCTGGCTGGCCTCGGCCTGGTAGGGGGTGTAGGAGGTGAGGAACTCCCCTCGATTAATAATGTGGCCCACGATGCTGGGGCTGAAGTGGTTGTAGGCACCGGCACCAAGGAAGGAGACCCAGCCATTAAGGTTACGGTTTGCTTGGGCCAGGCTCTCCATCTCCCGTCTTAGCTCCAGCTCAGAAATAGGTGGCGGCAGGTCAAGCGGAGGGTCGCGAAACTGCTGAGGGATGTCGGCGAAAAGCTCCTCTACTGACTTAATGCCCAAGAACTGGAGCATCTCCCTCTGAGTATCAGGAGTGTTAGGTATATAGTGCGATTGAAAGGGCGCTGTATCCAAGGGGGTCTCTCCCAATAGGGTTGCCAGGGTCCAGAGGGGAATCTTCAGGTAGAGGTCTGACTTAAAAAGGACTTGTACTGCTCAGCCGTAAGCAGATTCCCAAGCTCAGAAGGGTCGTCTAAAGTGATCCTTAGAAGCCACCCTCGGTTAAAAGGGTCTTCGTTGACAACCTCAGGGTGCTCTTCCAGATCCTGGTTAACCTCTACTACTTTGCCTGTTACTGGAGAGAAAAGGTCAGACACCGCTTTAACCGACTCCACCTCCCCCAGCTTCTGGAACTGCTGTACCGGACTGCCCTTCTCGGGAAGGTCAAAGTACACAACATCGCCTAGCTGGTCCTGGGCGTAGTGGGTGATGCCAATGAGAGCGGTGTCTCCAGAGGGTCCGTCCTCTATTTTCACCCACTCGTGCTCCTTGGAGTATTTTCTGTCGTCAGGGTTCACGGAGTGCCTTTCCTGGAGTAGAAGGGTAGTTTGGTAACCTGCACCTCCACCTCCTTCCCACGCACGTCAAGCTGAAGGAGATGCCCGGGGGTGGCATGCTGCACCGAAACATAGCCCAAGGCGATGCTTCTGTCAAGGGTGGGTGAATAGGTACCGCTGGTAACATGCCCCACTGTTGCCCCCTCTGCCCGAATAAGATACCCATGTCTGGCTATACGAGGAGCATTGAGAAGAAGTCCTACCATGCGATGATCCACGCCAGCCTCCTGCTGTTGGCGAAGGGCTTGCGCCCCTACGAAATCCCTTGCCAGGCGCACGAAACGCTCCAGTCCCGCCTCCAGAGGGGTAGTGGAGCCGTTGATATCGTTGCCGTGGAGCATAAGGCCAGCCTCAAGGCGAAGCACGTCGCGGGCACCCAGTCCACAGGGCGTGACCTCCTGTTCCAACAACCTCTGCCATACCTCAAGGCCGTCCTCGCCTGATAGCATCATCTCGAAGCCGTCTTCCCCTGTATAGCCTGTCCTGGAAATGAGGGCACTTTTGCCATTGATAGTTGCCTTCATGATACTGAAGTGACGTAGATTAGAGGGATGGTCAGGGCAAAGGGTGTCGATGATCTGAGTAGCGGTGGGCCCCTGAAGGGCGATCATAACGGTGGCCTCGGTAGCATCCTCTACTAGGATGGGATTGGGACCTTCGGACATCTCTTCAGCCCAGCGGCGTATCCAGGGGACCACTTGTGGGCGGTTTGAAGCATTGCACACCAGCAGATACCTCTCTTCTGACAATCGGTAGAAGACGGTGTCATCTATGATGCCCCCATCCTCATTGCATAGCAGGCCGTAGCGTGCCCGGTCCGAGTTGAGGTTGGCGGCAGGAGCGGTGAGTAGCCAGTCCATCAAATCGGGGGCCTGGGAGCCGGAGATATACAACCTGCCCATGTGGGAAACGTCAAACATCCCCGCATAGGAGCGCACCGCCTTGGCCTCAGCTAGAATTCCTTGATACTGAACTGGCATCTCCCAGCCACCGAAGGGGACCATCTTTGCCTTTTGAGAGATGTGCAGATCAAAGAGGGGTGTGCGTTTAAGAGCCTCGGTCAAAAAGACTTCTCCTTGCTGGAGTCGAGAGCTTCAGTCACAGACGATTTACCCCCTTCTCTGGTGTGTCCTCAGGCTGTTGTTGAGAAAAATCAGAGGATAGGAGGATTTGAGAGGGGGGTGCTGTGCGGCGTCCATTATAGACGGCAAGCATTAGTAGCACCAGAGGGAGGGTAGGTATTGAGTTAAAAACCTGGATAGTCCTCTAGGTGCCCCACATTCCAACATAGAGATTTCGCGCAAACCTTTCTCGGTGAACTTCATGGAGTATGCATAAGGATGAAGATCCCTTCGGCTGACCAGGGTATGACGATGTAACAAATTTTAGAATTGTCTTGACATAGAACTAGAATTGAGACTATACTTTCGTCGATATAGATGCCAACGATTTCGTGGTTCGCTGGTCCAAATGGGGGTGGGCAGGCCCGCTCCCTAAGAGTTTGATACGTGATTTCAGCGCTTGGTGAGGTTCTCCCCGTGTTAGGTACGTCGGCCATTAAGGTAGGCGGTCGGGGCTGGGACATTGAGTTCACTCTTGACGACCAGGCTTCTATCGCTCAAGTAGAAGAGAGCCTGCGAGAATATCTGCGGGATACCCGCGGATGGTACGATGGTGCCCTTATCACCGTCGACGTGGGCCGCCGGATGCTCAGCCCCCATGAGCTGTGCGGTTTAAAACAGTTCTTGGAGGAGGAGTTCCACATTCGCATAGGCTCTCTCAAGTGCAAGGCAGAGACCCTGGAGGAGTCCTTATCAAAAGAGACTGGCCTCCCCATCACATTGTCCCTCAATGGTCAAGAGCACACGGGAAATGGGGGAGCCTATCTTCAGGAGACTACACGGCTGGTGAGGGGTACCTGTCGTTCGGGGACTACCATCCGCCATCGGGGAGACCTGGTGATTTTCGGGGATGTTAATCCAGGAGCTGAGGTCATCGCTACGGGGGATGTCCTGGTGTTTGGCACCCTAAGGGGCATGGCTCACTCAGGGGTGAATGGTCTCGATCCCCTACGGGCAGTCATTATCGCTCTTTCGATGCAGCCTACGCAGCTTCGTATTGGTCCTCAGTTGGCATTGTCGCCCATAGAGGGAAGAGGTACCGCATCATCGCTGTATGCTGAAATGGCCTACGTTAGCGGGTCTACCATTGTGGTGGTCCCCTACAAAGGTCGGTTTCACTGGGAAGAGGAGGAAAGCACGCTATGACGGGTAAGACCATAGTTGTCACTTCGGGCAAGGGGGGAGTGGGTAAGACCACCGCCACGGCCAACCTAGGTGCGGGGATGGCTTTGCGAGGCCACAAAGTAGTAGTCATCGATACCGACATCGGCCTGCGAAACCTGGACGTGGTAATGGGCTTGGAGAACCGAATCGTCTATGACCTAGTGAACCTCCTCGAGGGAACCTGCAAGCTGAGTCAGGCGATGATTCGGGACAAACACTCTGATGAGCTTTATCTTATTCCGGCAGCTCAAATTCGTGACAAGACAGCTATTCAGCCAGGGCAGCTAAAGGAGCTATCTGAGCAACTCAAAAACGACTTTGACTACGTTTTCATAGACTGTCCAGCGGGGATTGAGTTGGGCTTTCAGAATGCTGTTTCGGCGTCAGACCAGGCGGTGGTAATTACAACACCCGAGGTCTCGGCTATCCGCGATGCCGACCGGGTTATCGGCCTAGTGGAGGCCGCCGAGCTTCCCCCACCCGGCCTCGTTATAAACCGCTATAAGGCCAACATGGTGAAGCAGAACGATATGATGGATACCAAGCAGATCTTGGACCTTCTTTCGGTTCACCTGTTGGGGGTGGTACCCGACGATGAGCAGATTATTGTGTCTACGAACCTGGGAGTGCCTGTGGTTCACAATACCAAGTCATGGTCAGGAGAGTCCTTTCGCCGCATCGCCGCCCGTATGGATGGGGAGTCGGTGCCCTTCCTGGACCTGGATGCCAGCCCTGGGGTCCTTTCCCGCTTGAAGCGCCTCATTGGCGTGAATGGACAGGGGCACTTTAATGGTTAGCCTTCTGTCGCGATTGCTGGGTCGAAAAGAGAGCCCAGCGTATACTGCCCAGAGACGCCTTGGACTGGTACTTGTGATGGACCGGATTGGGCTATCTCCCGAGCTAATAGATTCCATGAAAACGGAGATGATCCAGGTGGTTTCTCGGTTCTTGGTGGTGGACGAGGAGTCCATTGAGTTGGAAGTGAAGCGGTCGGAGGACAGGGTGGTGCTGGTCTCCAATATACCTGTCAAAGACCTTGTGCGCGTCGCTGCCGCTCAGTAGTACTTAGGCATGCTCTCGTTTTAATCAAACTCCCCTGAGGGGGTTCCGCCTTATTTAGCTCCGCTTCTACTAGCCTCGACATGGTACAGCCCTGCTGTTGGAAAGTATGTGTAAGAATATTATGATAAGGTTAATCAAAGTTTAAGAAGAAGTCGAGCATGCGGCCTGAGAGTATCAGGGGGAGTTGAATATCAGGCGTAGCGGCCCAGGAACACGCCACCCAGCACGTGTACATGACCGTGTTCCTGGCTTTGCATGGCATCGTGCCCCAAGTTAGAGAGGAGGCGAAAGCCTCCGGGACAAAATTTGCTGCCCATTTCTATTGCCAGATGCCCTATCCGGGTCATCAGGGCGTTTCCCCATAACTCACCCTGGGTGATGTGTTTTGTGGGTATTACCAGCAACATCACAGGTACCCATTGGAGCCTGTTCTTTATGACTATGATCTCGTCATCTTCGTAATAGATGGTTGCTGGCCTGGTATGTGCTACTATCTCACAAAAGTTGCAGTTGTTCTTTTCCATCGCAGATGGTTGCCCTCTAAGCTCCCTTTAGGCTACACGGTTTGAGGGGATATCTTCAAACGTCCCTCTTCTCGTACCAGGTATCCCGCTTTGGTGTCAAGGGCATGGGCGAACACCAAGAGCCATCCCTCCCGCTCCGCCTGCTCTAGGAGTTGGCGCTTACTTGCGAGGGTCTTCATGGGGAACAGGTCCCAGGCGCTGATGTAGGGTAACGGGAGGTGATGGGGTGTAGGGAGCACATCGCCCAGGCAGGCAGCCCTCTCTTTCGCTGAATCTATGAATACCATCTGGTGGCCAGCGGTGTGGCCCCCAGTCATCTTCAGCCATACTCCCGGGGCGATCTCTCTATCGCCGTCCAGCAGTACGAGCTGCCCATTCTCCTCCAGGGGCAGGAAGTCCTCGGGCAGATAGGCTGCGCGGGTTCGTTCGTTGGTGGCTGTGGCCTCCTCCCAGTCCCGCCGCTGTACCAGGTAGGTAGCTTTGGGGAAGGTGGGCAACGGCTTACCGTGAGAGTCGTGGGTGGTGCATCCGCCGGCGTGGTCGAAGTGGAGGTGGGAGAGAGCTACTATGTGGATATCTTCTGGCTCTAGCCCGATGGCCTTCAGCTTACCTATCAGTGATCCAGCGGCCATGGCGAAGATGGCTTTACGCCGGCGAGGGTGCTTGGTGCCTACTCCCGTATCCACCAGGATGTTCTTGCCACCACTGCGGATGAGGAGGCAGTTTAGCCCCATCGTCACTCGGTTCTTGCGGTCAGGCTTGACCCAGCGGCTCCACAGCACTTTAGGAACCACGCCATAAAGGGCTCCGGCATCCAGACGAATAGTCCCGTCGCTGACCAGCGCCAGCTCCACGTTGCCCACTCTCATGGCCTGTGACTATACGCGGTGCGACATCCTCTGTCAACGAGGTGGTTGCTGGCGAGCAGAGGACGATCGCGAGCGTCCGGACTTGGCCTTGGGTTGCTGGTCGCGGTAGTCGGGAGCGCTGATGGCTGCCCACGCGACCACCAGCGAGTCCTTCAAGCGAGAGGCGATGGCGGGCTTGGCCTGCTCCAGGTTGTCCATGATCAAGGTAGTGGTTATCACCGTGGGAAGGCGGCTGTTGTGGCGGTAGACCACGATCTGGTAGAGCTTCTCCTCGGCCCACGGAGTACTGCTCTCGGTTCCCAGGTCGTCCAACACCAGGAGTGGTACTGTCTTAATCTGCTCGAAGAGTTCGTCGTAGGCGATGAGGCTGTTGGGGCTGAAGGTGGCCCTCAGGTGGTCGAGAAGGGCGGGGACAAAGGCAAGAAAGACAGCTTGGCCCTCTTTGAGCCTCACCTCGGCTATTGCCACTGCCAGGTGGGTCTTGCCGCACCCGTTGGGGCCGGTAAGCAGGAGCCACCCATCAGGGGAACGGGCAAAGTTTTTAGCTAAAGTGAGAGCGCTTCCTAAAGTGGCCCTATCTTGCTCGTCGGCTCGAATACTGCCGGTGGGATCGAAGTTCTGGAAGGTCATGCGCTCACGCATATCGCGCGGCCACCCTCCCACCTGCTGGAGGAGGGCAGGGCCCCGGGTTGCCAGAGGATAGATGCGGCTGAGACCCTGTGCCTCCAGCCGGGCTTTGATGCCCTCGTCTACACGCTGAAGGGGGCCTCTTAACGTTATCACTGTTGGGAGGGCGGCGTTGAACCGATGGTTGAACACCTGGAACAGCTTTTCCTGGGCCCAAGGGGAGCTGCTGTGGGTACCCAAGTCGTCCAGCACCAAAAGGGGAGCGTTACGAACCTGTTCGAACAGTTCATCGTAGGATACCGGGCTTTCAGGAGCAAAGGTGGCCCGTAAGTGGTCAAGGAGGTCGGGTAGAGAGATAAAGAAGGTGGGAATGCCCCGCTGAATGCTCCTGTTGGCGATGGCCGCCGCCAGGTGTGTCTTGCCGCAGCCACTGGGGCCTGCGAGCACCAACCATCCGTGGGGGGTTTCAGCGAACTGGGTGGCGGCTTGGAAGGCCTCCTTGAACAGGGAGCGGCTTTCGGCATCGGCGAGGAGGCCTTCGGGGTTGGTCAGAGAGAAGTCAATTCGGAACAGGGGGCCCAGGTTGCTGTACCGATGGAGTTGCTGAAGCCTCTGGGACTGGGACTCTTTCTCAAGGCACTGGCAGAGAAATACCTCTCCAAAGTCCTGATGGCCCAGGGGCACCTGCCGGCGCACCCAGCCTCTGCCACCGCAGATGGGGCACGGTGGCTCTAGGGGTTCCTCGCTAGGGTAGGTCGCCCCGTCGGCGGAGGTACTCTTTGAGGTACTCCTTACGGTCAGTCTTCTGAGGATGTCTCCTAGGCTCTCCATCGTCTTTTCCTTCGGTGGTCCACCGATTTAGGATGGCCTCGATGTAACGCCAGCTTCGGCGGTTGCGCTCGACCGCTATCTTAAAGGCCTCTTCGACCCAGTTCTCCGGATAATTTTGCTCTGCATCTTTCAGCTCCTCGGCCAAAAGGGGGGTAAGCACGCCTACATTCTGCTCATACAGGCTAAAGATGTTGGGATTCGGCGCCTCAGGGGCCGTCGCGGCAGCCTCTCGACTGTATGTTCCCGCTATGGTGATGGTGCCCGCTTTGATCTTCTGTACCGCTAGCCTATCGGCGTCGGTATTTAGCAGATAGAGCTCGAATTCCTTGCTATCTTGATTCACTGGCAGGGAAAGGAGAGTCCCTCTGTCTACAGCTCTTCTTAATCCCTGTCGAATAGTCTCTTGGGACGGGTTAGGCAGGCCCAGCAGTACGCGGTCGCTTAAGAGCTCCGTCGAGGTCACATAGCGGGGGTGCCCCTTTTTTCGGTGGAGGAGCCACAGTACCCGCAGGGTACACTTCAGCTCTGCCAGGTCATTGATCTCCGTTAGCAACGGGCCGAGAAGAGGGTTAGGCACTGGAGTGTACTGGACGCCCCTGGGGAAGCCGGAGAACCTCACGATTGGATGGTTCCGTTTTCGAGGGGAGCGGGCTCAAAGGTGACCAGCTCTTCCCTGAAGAGGAGCTTGATGTGGCCCACCGGCCCGTGGCGGTGCTTGGCCACTATGATCTCTGCCACGTTTTTGGGATAGGGCCGATCTGACAAACTACTATCGCGCTCCCACTGCTCTTCAGTGTAAATTTTGTCGTCTCGGTGAATGAACATCACCACGTCGGCGTCCTGCTCGATGCTACCGCTGTCTCGGAGGTCGGAGAGCTGGGGGCGATGTGAGGTTCGCATCTCAATGGCTCTACTCATCTGAGAGAGGACCAGGACTGGCATGTTCAGGTCCCGGGCCATTCCTTTGAGAGAGCGGGTAATCTCGCTTAACTCCTGAACTCTGTTCTCACGCCGACCCAACCCCTCTACCAGCTGAAGATAGTCTACCACCAGCATGTCCAGGGTGCGCTCTAGGTAAAGGCGGCGAGCCTTGCTACGCATCTCCACAATGCTCTGAAGGGGGGTGTCGTCTATATAGACAGGCAGCTCTGATAGGCTGCCGATGGAGTCCATGATGCGCTGCTCTTCCGCCTCGGTGTACAACCCCAGACGCAGCCGGTGGGCATCTACTCGGGCGTGGCTGGCCAACATGCGCAGAGCCAGTTGCTCTCTGCTCATCTCCAGACTGAAGATTCCCACCGTGGCACCCGTCTTGGCGGCGTTGAGGGTGAGGTTGATGGCCAGGGAGCTCTTTCCCAGGGCGGGGCGGGCCGCCAGAATCAACAGGTCGGAGCGCTGCAAGCCCCCCAACAGCTGGTCCAGGTCGTCGAAGCCGGCCATGATGGGAGCCGCCTTTCGGACCAATGGCTCGGCTAGGGTGGCCCGCTCCTCTAGGTACTGGTCGAAGACCTCACGAATGGGCACGAAGTCTCTGATGGCCCGCTCGTCTCTTACCCGGAATAGGACTTCCTCAGAGCGGCTGAGGGCCTCTTCTATCTCAGGGGAGTCCTCGTAGCCTATGGAGGAGATTTGTGATGCGGCGTCCACCAGCTTTCGCATGGTGGCGGTGCGGCTGACGAGTTGGGCGTAGTGCTCGATGTGGATCGGCGTCGGCACAGTGGATATGACGTGGCTGAGGTAGGCCGCACCACCTATGGGCTCCAGCTGTTTCTTTTGGGCCAACTCGTGGGACACAGTGATCTGGTTGATGGCCTCCCCCCGCTGAAAAAGGTCAAGGCAGACCTGGTAACACTGGCGGTTCTTCTCTCGATAGAAGTCATGAGGTTTCAGGAGGTGAGCCACTTTGAGAATAGCCTCCCCGTCGAGCAAAAGGGAGCCTACTACCCCCTCCTCGGCCTCAATATCGTGGGGCAGCAACTTCTCGGCGTACATGGCTTTATTCTTCGGCCTCAGCTAGCACGTTGATTCGGGCCTCTATGTCGGCAAAAAGATGGAGACTTACTTCGTAAATTCCAGGCTCCTGAATAGGTTCCTCCAGAGCCACTAACTTACGGTCGATGTCGTGGCCTGTTACTTTGGACAGCTCCTGGGCTACTAGTGCGGCGGTAATGGCACCGTAATATTGGCCTGAGGGAGATACTTTGGCCTTGAGCGTTATGGTAGTACCTTCTAGGGCTAGGGCGGTATCTTCCCAGCGTTGATTGTCCCGAAGTCTTCGCTCTGTTGCGGCCTGTTTGATACGCTGTGTTCGCTTGAGCTGCTCGGCGGTGGCTAGTGCCGCCAGCCCCTTGGGAAACAGATAGTTGCGGGCGTGACCATCGGCCACGGTGCGTACCTCACCGGCCTCGGCCAAATCGGGAACGTCCTGAAGAAAAATGACTTTCACTCTAATTCTCTCTCCTGTGGTTGAGTATTGTCGGTGTACCTGAGCTTATGAGCTTCTGAGTGACCCAGCTACGATGCGACGAAGCTCCCAACCCGATATTTGGATTGAGGAAATTATAACCGATTTCTCTTGACAGGGTGTAGGGACTAGGCCAGCATCTTCTCCAGACCATACTGCCATTTGTCGGCCAAATCAGAAAGAGGCACATCTACGAGATCAGGGATGATAAAGCGGCTGCCGCCCAGCTTGCCCATCACAAGTAAAGGGACATCGGTTTCTTGGGCCAGCTTCCTCAATTGGCTCAAAGTTTCCTGGCGAAGGGTCACGAGGATCCGGGACTGGGCTTCGCCAAAGAGGGCGGCGTCCCAGCGTCCCTGTAATGGAGCGGTGGATTTGAATCCCACACCTTTGGGGATACACCCCTCGACCAGTGCCACCCCCAGGCCGCCCTCGGAGCAGTCGTGGGCCGCCGTCACGATTCCTTCACTAATCGAGCGTCGGCAGAGGGCCTGCACCAGCCTCTCCAGGGCCAGGTCTATCTTAGGCCTCCCTGCCACCTTGCTATGAATGAGCTCCAGGTATTCGCTACCTGCCAGGGAGGTAGCAGTGCCTCTCCATCTATCTTGTCCCAGAAGCACTACCAGATTCCCCTCACTCTGAAAGGCAGACGTGACGTGCTGGTGAATGTCCTCCAGCAGCCCTAGTGCTCCTATCACTGGAGTGGGATAGATGGGTTGACCCCGAGTCTCGTTGTACAGGCTCACGTTGCCGCTGACGACAGGCACGTCGAGAACACGGCAGGCCTCGGCCATACCCCTGATGCACCATTCCAGCTGGTAGTAGACCTCTGGCCTTTCAGGGTTGCCGAAGTTGAGACAGTCGGTGAGGGCGATGGGTTGGGCACCGACACAGGAGAGGTTACGGCAGGCCTCGGCCACAGCGATGGCACCTCCATGGTAGGGGTCGAGGTAGCAGAAGCGGCCGTTACCGTCGGTACACAGGGCAATTCCCTTGTTTGTGCCCTTGACTCTTAATACGGCGGCGTCGTTCCCAGGGGGTACTACGGTGTTGGTCTGCACATGGTGGTCGTACTGACGGTAGACACACTTCTTGCTGGCGATGTTGGGTGAGGCCAACAGACGCAGCAACACTTGAGAGGGGGTTTCTCTTGGGAGGGGAAGTTGGCTAAGAGGGAAGCGCTGGAGCGACCTTTGCTCTGTGGGTTTTTTGCCTCTCAGCCGGTACTGGGGTGGAGTAGTGAGAAGCTCGACTGGAAGCTGGGCTACCTGATTCGGGCCATCGTAGATCCGGGCCTCCTTATCGTCCGTGACCCAGCCCACCCCAACGCAGGGGATGTCCCAGCGTTCAAAGAGCTCTTTAATTTCTTTTTCAAAGCCCTGCTGTACTACGAGAAGCATGCGCTCCTGAGACTCAGAGAGCATCACCTCATAGGGCACCATGTCCGCATCTCGCCGGTGCACCCTTGAGATGTCCAGTTCCACCCCCATATCACCCCGGGAGGCGGCCTCGACGGTGGAACTGGTGAGGCCCGCCGCGCCCAGGTCCTGCATAGCCTCCAAGTGACCCGTGGCCGCCGCCTCAAGGCAGGCTTCGATGAGAACCTTCTTCAGGAAGGGATTGCCCACTTGCACCGTGGGCCGCATCTCTCGCTCTTCCTCGAAGGTTCGAGAGGCTAGACCAGAGGCGCCATGAATGCCATCTCTACCTGTCTCCGCCCCCACCAGCAGGAGAAGGTTGCCCTTCTCTCTCGCCGAGGCTCGCACTAGCCTGTCTCGCTCCAGTAGGCCCACGCACATTGCGTTGACAAGGGGGTTTTGAGAGTAGGAGGGAGAGAAGAGTATCTCCCCTCCTATGTCGGGAACACCGATGCAGTTCCCGTACCAAGATATACCACCCACTACACCGTTGAGGAGATAGCGATTGTGGGGGTCGTCCACAGGTCCAAAGCGAAGGGAGTTTAGGAGGGCTATGGGGCGGGCCCCCATGCTCAGAATGTCCCGCACGATGCCTCCTACCCCTGTAGCTGCACCCTGGAAGGGCTCCACCGCGGAGGGGTGGTTGTGGGATTCGATCTTAAACACTACTGCCAGGCCATCTCCGATGTCCACAGCCCCAGCGTTCTCGCTTCCAGGGGGAAGAAGGACTCTTGGGCCTGTGGAGGGCAGTATTCCCAGTAGATGCCGGGAGTGTTTATAGCCGCAATGCTCGCTCCACAGGGCGCCAAACATGCCCAGCTCCAGGGGCTTGGGTTCCCTATCCAGCGCCAACACGATGCGCTGGTACTCTTTGGCGGTGAGAGCTATTTCGTCCAGGACCTCTTGGGAAACTGGCACTGATGTTTCCTATAACTTAGTAGTCGCTAAAGAGGACAAATCGATGAGAAAATGGAGTCCCTTTATTATAAACCCTTAGAGGGTGATGCGCGCAGATCAGCTCACAGTGCTACCAAGGATTACTAGGCCAACCCCTGCCACTACCAATAAGGTGCCCATTACCACTCGAAGGGTGACTCGCTCCATGTGCTGGAGGAACAGGTGGGCCAGGACCAGGGTGATGAAGGGGTTTGTGGCGGCGATGGGTGAGACTACCACCACGGGAGCACGGCTGAGGCTGAAGTAGAGGGATATGACAGCGCCAGCGGCAATAACGCCGGAGAATAATATCATTCCCACTTGTACCCTGGGCACGCTGAGGCCGGCTACCAAACCTCTTCCCACAAAGGGCAGTAGGGCGGCGGTTCCAAAGAGGAGTGAAAAGCATGCTATTACCAGAGGTGGTGCGTACTGCCCGATGAGGCTCTTGGCAAGTACATTGCTCCCCCCAAAGCACATGGCGGCCCCCAGGGCGAAGGCGTAGCCTGTCCAGGCCTTCCGGTTAATTTCCAGACTGGCGCGCACCACTCCCCCCTTCACTTACCACCAGTGCCAGACCGCCGATAATGGCCATGGTGCCCATTCCGATGAGGAGGTTTGGCCTCTCCCCAAGGAAAGCGAGGGCGAAGATGGCGGCGAAGAGGGGTGCGGAGGCTACCAGGGATGTGGCCCGAGATGCTCCTACAAGTCTAACGCTGGCAAAGGTGAGAACCCGACCAAGGGGATGGTTTAGAAGTCCCAGGAGGATGAGCCACAGAAAGGCGATGGGTGGAAGGGTTAGAATGGCGTCTAGGTTCAATATCAGGGCTAGAGTTGCGATAAGGACAAAGCTGGCTACCAGAGAGAGGAATGCACCAACAGGCGAGCTCATTTGCTGAAGACCGAGCCGTACAAAAATAGCGGCGCTGCCAAAGCCCAGCGCAGCCGAAAAGGCCAGCAGAATAGCCACCAATTACCGCCCCACCCAATGGCTGAGGATGGATTGAAATATAAGAAGGCCGTCAGTGCCGCCCATTATCTCCTCGCAGCAGCGTTCGGGGTGAGGCATCATTCCCAGCACGTTGCCGGTGTCGTTAACAATGCCTGCGATGTTGTGGGCAGACCCGTTGGGATTGGCCTCGGCAGTAACGTCTCCTTGGGGGGTGCAATAGCGGAAGAGTATCTGCCCTCGCTCCTCCAGATGTTGAAGGGTCGCCTCGTCAGCAACGAAATTTCCCTCGCCGTGGGATATGGGCACCTGCACCACTGAGTTACGCTGACATAGGGAAGTGAAGGGGGATGCGTTGCTCTCCACTCTGAGATGGCTCCACTGACAGCGGTACTGGAGATGGGCGTTACGCATCAGTGCCCCAGGCAGCAGCCCGGCCTCGCACAGCACCTGAAAACCGTTGCATATACCCACGACCACCCCCCCCTTTGAGGCGAACTCCTCTACCGCCGACATGATGGGGGAAAAACGGGCGATGGCGCCGGCGCGGAGGTAGTCGCCGTAGGAGAAACCGCCAGGCAGGATAATGCAGTGGTAACGAAGGTGGAGATCGGGTTTCTCCATGTGCCAGAGATATTCTACCTCTTGGTCTAGTACATCTTGAAGGACGTAATAGCAATCGCCGTCGCTCCAGGTGCCCGGGAAAACCACAACGCCAAATCGCATAGCCTATTCCTGCTGAAAGGGAGTAATTCTAAGGATATTCTACCCTCATTCAGGGGAGTAGGGAATTGCTCGCTTCAGATCCAGGTTTATTCACTGGGTTACCAGGGGGAGGTGCTTGAAAGGGGAAGACTTATGAATAGCAGTAGGTACTGGTGGAGTGTATCATCTGAAGGATAATAATTATTGGCCTTCGCTGAGTAGTTGGGTCACGAGCTGGTTTACGCTAGCGCCATCTGCCTTGCCCCGCACCTGGGGCATCATGCGGCCCATCACCTTGCCCTTGTCGCTGGGGCTCTGGGCCCCTATATCTGCGATGATCTTACGGGCCATCTCCTCCAACTCTTGCTGGCTAAGCTGAGGTGGCAGATAACCCGTTAGGATGCTTAGTTCCGCTTCCTCTTTCTCTACCAGGTCTGGACGGTTACCCTGACGGAATTGCTCAATGCTTTCCCGATGTTGGTTTACCTGTCGGACGAGAACCTCTTCCAACTCTTTGTCGCTGAGGGGCCTGCTGCGGGCGATCTCCTCGTACTGAATACCATTCCTTAAGAACCGGATGACCGAGACCTTTTCCCGGTCTCCTTTTCGTAAAGCCTCTTTTAAGTGTGCCGCCAGGGTATCTTTGAGCGACATGAACAGAATAGCCCTAGCTGTTCCGCCTGCTCTTGCGCCGCTTGGCGGCCTCTTTCTTCTTGCGCTTGATGCTGGGTGCCTGGAAGTAGTTGCGGCGACGGATTTCCGAGAGGATACCGTCTTGCTGTACCCTCTTATTAAATCTTCTTAGAAGACTCTCGAAGGTCTCCCCCTCCGAAAGGCGCACGTCAGCCAACTGGCGATCCTCCTTCATAGGAAAATGGCAAGATATAGTTTACTATGGGGCTAGTATTATAAAGCTGGGTAAGAGACGTGTCAATCGAAGCGGAAAGGGCACCTTTAGCCGGCTATGAAGCGATATCCCACGTTCCATACGGTCTCGATGAAGGAGTGGGTGGTGTCCTCGATGTTGGCCCGTAACCGACGGATGTGGACATCCACCGTCCTGGTGCCTCCGAAGTAGTCGTACCCCCACACTAGACTGAGGAGACTGTCGCGGGTGTAGACTCGCCCAGGGTTGGAGGCCAGCAATAGCAGGAGTTGGTACTCCTTGTAGGTGAGCCGGACTCTTCTTCCTGCCACACTGACCTCATACCGGTCCTGGTCGATGAGCAGGTCGCCTGCCTTGATTACCCTCTGGCCTCTGGGGCCATGAAGGCGGAAGAAGGCCTGCTTTAGCCGTGCTAGAAGCTCCGCCCTCCCAAAGGGGTGAACGATAAAGTCGTCGGCGCTGAACGCGGGGGGATCAGCCTGGTCAATAAGCTGTTGCTGTGTCAGAACCGCCACCACCGGAAGGCGTAGCTGATGACATGACGATACCAGCTCCGGGAGCCGACCGTCGCTGAAGGAGTCGGCGTCCAGGAGGACCACGTCTGGGGTAGTGTCTAGGCTGGTAAGCCCGTTGGCTTCTATCCCTGAGGCTACTTGGTAGCTCACCTCCTTGGCATCCAGATCCCAAGACAACCCGTCGAGCCCCCTCTTTCGTTCGGTCAGCATCAGCACATGGTACATCTATAAGCTCCACCCTTGGCTAGACGAGTATCTGGCTGTAGTATATCAAACAATGATAAGAGCTTCACGAAAGGTCTTCTGAGGCTCTCGACTTTGTGCTAAGCTTCGTAATGAGGCCCTGGCCCTTCCCCAGGTGGAGGAGCGCTCGGTGTACGACGGGTTCTGCCGGGAATGGACCCCTGCTTACTATGTGGGCGATGGCCAGCTCTTTCATGTCCACTTCTTTGCTTCGGGGGTAAGGGGTACCACCTTCATCGGGGTAAGGACGCTGGAGCCTCTCATCGTTGACTCCGATGGAACCAGGGGCACGAAAATGGTCAAAGTACCCTTGGGCTCTACCAGAGATATAGTGGGGTTTATGGAACTGGTGCGTCTCAAGTGGAAGTGGCTTACCGGGCACCGACAATAGGTTCTGTTGTGCAACCCGGAGATCGAACCTGTTTGACGATTCTGTACTTAACTTGACTCATTAAACATATGCTACGTACGTGAGAACTGGGAGGATACCGTAGACTATCCTGCCAGGATCGTCTACAGTGCGCCGTCAGTGTAGACACATTAACTGGCCTGGAGGTAGGGTCAGTTCATCCTGATTAGCCTCTTCTTGTCAGACTACCCGCCATATTGGCGATGTCGGCAGCCTTATCAACACCTCGCTGTCAGCCGCGCCATACAAAACATGAACTGGTGGAGATTGGGTAATATTGCGCAAGTTTGGGGCCTATTTGGCCTGAACGTCCACCCTGCTGAGCTTATCCGTTCTGATTTTAAATATGTCGTGGGTGGTGTTCATGCTGGGAATAGACTCCACAGGTTCGGTCTTTATAGTCACTGGCACGGTCTTAGCTTTTATGGTGGTTGTACTTTTCTTTGCTCTACGGAGCGTGGCCCAGCATTGGATGGAGCGGTGACTGTTACATAGTAGTAATCACTGGTGTGTGCTAAGGCATTTGACCCAGGCGATGCTCTCTCCTGTGCACTTGCCGGATCTTTACTACTCTCTTTTAAAGACCCTAGTGGACTCTATGGGCAGGAAGAGAGCAGTCCTCTTTCTTCAAGAGTCGGCGAGCGGGCTTTTCCTCATTGAGTCGTGGCGAGGATACGATGGGTCGGAGCTACCCAATATTCAGCTTCAGTCGGATGACCCGCTGATCTGCCATCTCTCTGCCCATCCCATACCTACCTCGCTGGGACGGCTGGAACGCAATCCGTCCCTCAGACTCTTAGAGCGACCCAACTGGGGTGCTCTGAAGATGTTAGGTGGCGAAGTGGTGATACCCCTGTTTGCCAGAAATAGCCTGTCAGGTTTCCTGTTGCTGGGACCCAGAAAGGCGGATATGGCGTATCCTGAGGAGGATGAGGCACTGCTATCTATCATAGGTAATCAGTTGGCCTTAACTATCGACACCGCCAGGTTGTATCAGCAACTGTCGGAGGCCTATCAGGAGCTATCAGCTACTAGGAAGGATTTGGTACAGAGTGAACCCCTTCGCGCCCTAGGCCTTAGCCCGAATCGACCGAAGGACGGCCTTGGGGACAGCCCTTGAAGAAGCGAGCGGGTGCTCCTCTGAATCTGGGATAATGGTTTTGGAACAGAAACCCGCCCGGAAACAAGGAGCACCCAATAGATGCTGCCACAGAACAAACCCGACCGTATCCGCATCCTCTTTGACGACCATCGCCTGGTGGCCAATGCCGGCCTGCTCCTGCCGGCCACCCTAGCCCGGCACCTGGGCCTGCGGGAACTCGTCGACCATCACCTTGACCTCGGCGGAGCGCCGGGACGGGCGAACACTGGGGACAAGATGCTGACGCTGGTCGCTTCCGCGCTGGCAGGCGGCGACTGCATCGACGACGCCGATGCGCTGCGCGCTGGTGGGACGGTCGGTGTTCTAGGCTGCGTGGTCAAGGCGCCATCCACCCTGGGGACCTTCCTGCGCAGCTTCCGGTGGGGGCATGTCCGTCAACTCGACCGCGTGAGCCGCCAGTTGTTGGCCCGGGCCTGGGCCGCTGGGGCCGGACCCGGCGACTCGCCCCTGACCATCGACCTGGACTCGACCATCTGTGAGACCTATGGACTGGCCAAGGAGGGAGCGCGCCACCACGGCTATACCGGCGCCCGCGGCTATCACCCGCTGCTGGCCATTGCCGCCGGCACCGGCGAGGTGCTGATGTCCCGGCTGCGCGAGGGCCGGGCCAACACCGCCCGTGGCGCCGCCCACTTCCTGCGTGAGACGGTGGGGCGGGTGCGCTACGGCGGGGCCAGGGGACAACTCACGGTGCGGGCCGACAGCGGCTTCTACGCCCACACTGTCGTTGCCGCCTGCCGGGAAATGGATGTCCGCTTCTCTATCACCATCCGCCAGCGCGCCAGCCTGCGGGACCTGATCGAGGCGATACCAGAGGAGGACTGGACTCCCATTCCCTACTGGATGGACGGCGCCGCCGATGTCGCCGAGACGACTTACACCCCGTTCCAGGCCAAGCCGGAAGCCGCGCCGGTGCGGCTCATTGTCCGGCGGGTGAAGCCGACGCCCGGTTCCCAGCTCGCCCTCTTCGCCAGATACAGCTATCACGCCTTCATCACCGACCGCGATGGGGAGACGCTGGAACTGGAGGCCGATCATCGCCGCCACGCCGAGGTCGAGAACGCCATACGCGACCTCAAGTACGGCGCGGATTGGTCTGGGCGAGCGGACCGTGATCACCAAGACCCTCAGGCGGCGGGTCTTCGCTCTGGTGGGACGGATCACCCGCTCGGCGCGCCGCCTCACTTTGCATCTCCCCCGGCGCTGGCTTTGGGAAACCCAGTTCAGTCGCGCCTTGGCCCGGCTGCAAGCCATTCCGTTCCCGGCCTGACGGCCAACCTGCAACTGACCCAACGTCCCCGCAATCTCGCGCCACCCCGGTCGCGAGAGTCCCCTGCTGCGTATCCTCTCGCCATCCCGCGCATCGCAACTCCCGCATAGGGCCTTAGGGGCCCTGTGCGGCGACTCAAGACCGTCCGCCGGCCTCCCATCTACCCCAAGACCCCAGGCCATCTCCCCTGTAGCTCCCTCACCCACCCCCTTCCGCTGTCCTCACGCCGTCCATCGGTGTCCTTCGGTGGATTCGGGCTAAGGGTCAGCGGCATAGCGCATGATATTAATCATATGCTGACATCCATCCTGCTTCGGGCCGAGCTTCTGGCAGAGAGAGTGGATAGCGAGGAAGTAAAGGAGGAGGTGGCCATTATCCGGCAGACGGCTCTGGACGCTGCGGCATCTGTACAGCGCATGCAGGAGCCTCCTGGAATCTCACGGGGCTTCCGTTTTCAAAAGTTAGCGGTGAATCATCTTGTTAAGGCCGCCCTTCAGATGGTGGAGCCTTTCCGACGCCAGGGGCGGTACGCTAATGCAAGCACTTGGAGCCTAGAGGTAAACCTGGAAGAGGTGGAGCCGATTATTGGCAACGAAGGGGAGCTACGGGAGGCTTTGATAAATCTTATCTTAAACGCGGTAGATGCCTTACCTTCACAAGAGGGCTTGGTAGAAATCGCTACCGGAAGCGTGGATCAGTGGGCAATCATCAGTGTCCGCGATAACGGTGCTGGGATTCCCCTAGAAATAAAGAACCGGATTTTTGATCCTGCCTTCACCACCAAAGGCGCTCCCAGCAGGGGGATGGGCCTAAGTATCACGCGGCAGATCGTCGCCTCCCATGGAGGGCGGATCGAGTTAGAGAGTGAGGTGGACATAGGCTCTCTTTTCACTATCTACTTACCCCTTGCGCGCCCAGGTACTGAGGGGCTACAGTGAGCAAAGACGAAGAGACGAGGCCGTCAACGCTAGTGTAGCTAGCGAATAGCAAGGTTTCTATACCTTCCTCCAATACTGCTCACTATGTTCCCGTCTGCTGTGACCTTACCTCCCCTATTGTCTAGACAAGCAATGGCTTCAGCGCTTCTATCAGGGGTGGCAGATAAACCTTCCAATCACCCACGATCCCATAATCGGCGGCCTTAAATATGGGAGCCCTTCCGTTGTTGTTGACGGCGATGATAGTGCCTGCCCTCTGGATGCCCACGGTGTGGTTGAAAGCGCCTCTGATGCCTATAGCAATATATACATCGGGGGCAATAGCCCGGCCAGTCAGCCCTATCTGTACCTGCTTGGGCAACCAACCGGCGTCGGTGACGTTGCGGGTGGCACACAGTGTAGCCCCAATGGACTGGGCCAACTTGCGGATTGCCGACAGGTTATCAGGGCCGCCTACCCCCATCCCCACCGCCAGCACTATGCGAGCGCTCTCCAACTCCACACCTCGGGCATCCTCCTGTTTCCGGACCTCCAACACCTCCAATACTTGCGTGTCGACGATGCTGGCGTTCAAGCTCTCCACTTCCGCATTGGTGTCCCAAGTAGGTGTGATAGGTGTTAGGAGACCAGGCAGGAGGGTGCTCATATAGGGCCGTGTCTTGGAAAGGATGGGGGCCACTACGTTGCCACCAAGGGCTGGCTTAAGCTGAACCAGCTCCCCCTCACCGTTGACCTCCAGGTCTACACAGTCGCCCGTCAGCCCCAATCCTAATCTGGCGGCCACACGTGAGGCTATGTCTCGTCCATTGGTGTCAGAGGGAAGGAGCACGGCATAAGGATTGTTCCTGGTGACAACTTCAGCTAAGAAGGCTGTAAAGGCGGGGCTGATAGAATGACCCAAGGCTACCCTGTCCATCAGGTATATCCTGTCTGCTCCGTAGGCGGCCAGCGTTTTGATGTTCTCCTTGTCTTCCTCTCCGATGAGAACCACAGCTACCTCTCCCCTTGTGTGCTCCGCCAGCTCCCGTGCCTTGCCGAGTAGCTCCAAGGTGATGTGGCGCGGCCCTCCAGGATAGCTTTCGGCCACAACCCAGATGGCGCTGCCCTCCCTTCCCTGGTATCGGTTCCATTGGGGTTCTTTGGGGCGCTGCTGGACCTCAGGGCGTTGCTGGAAAGCCTCCGCCAACCTTTGGGCGGCTACTGTGGGATCTGCCTCTTCGAAGAGCAAGCCCTGACGCTGAGGCTCGATGACCCGGATGTCGGCCACCCAGGTGGGAGACCCTTGGGAGCCAAAGAGAGATGGGTCGTCGGAGAGTGAGGAGGCTGCCACCTCCTCAACGTGTCCCTCTTTTGCGGCTTCAAGTTCACCGCGAGAGGGGTATTTTCCCTCGCTGATTCCCTCGGTGACAGTGAGCAGGGCTGGAAGGCTGCAGCGAATGGTCTCGTAGCCCTCCTCAATTACCCGCTGTGCTGTGACGGAATTATTTTGATGGTTATAGTCCAAGTGGCTCACCCGGCTTATGTGGGGAATGCCCAGCAGTTCGGCCACTTCGGGTCCCACTTGGCCCGTCTCGGCATCGGAGCTGCTCCTGCCGCAGAAAATAAGGTCGAAGTTTTCTTTCTCAAGGACCATGCACAAGCTACGGGCAGTGGCTAGTGTGTCGGAGCCGGCCATGGCTGGGTCAGTAAGATGGATGGCCCGGTCGGCACCCATGGCCAGAGCCTGGATCAGAGCATCCCGGGCCTGGGGTGGGCCCATAGTAAGGGCCACTACCTCTGCAGAGGCCTCCCTCTTTAGCTCTACAGCGCGGCCTATTGCCAGCACATCAAAGGGGTTGACCTCTAGGGGCACTCCCTCCCTCACGATGGTCTTGTTCTTGTAGTCGAACTTGATGCGAGAGACTACTGGTATCTGCTTTATGCAAACCGCCACTTTCATCGGTGCGTCTCACCACCCTGCCTTGTTCGCTCTCTAGTAGGCGGGGCTCCAGTGGTCAGCTCTTGCCCAACTCTGTGGGAAAGATCTTTTAGATTGGGGCTCAATTCCACTGAGTACCGGGGTGGGTCCCTAAGGAGTTTGTACCGCTCGTCAAGATGGGAGAGCTCTTCCAGAAAGCGTTGCCTGATTTCCTCCAGGCCAGGTGATGGCTGGATGGGTTGTCCCTCTTCCATTACCTTTTCCAGGAGAGGCTCCCCCTCCAGTTGCTCATCTCGCAATGCGAGGATGTCGTGGGAGAAGTTGCCACTATGATCCCGAATACGGAAGACCTGCTTGCGGCCTGGGAGCGAGGACTTTCCTGTACTCAGCTTCGCAACGGGTCTACCGTCATACTCTACCTGCTTGTAGGCCATATCGGTCCACGGACTATCGTCGGATACGCCCATCTTAGTGCCGATGCCGAAGGCATCGATAGGGGCCTCCTGGCCCAGAAGCTCCTCAACCTGGTACTCGTCAAGACCCCCGCTGACCAGGATGGACACGTGGTGAAGAGCGGCGTCATCGAGGATTCTACGCACCTCTTTGCTTAGCTGGAGAATATCTCCACTGTCCAGACGTACCCCTTGAAGCTGCTCTCCTCTGGTTTCCATCTCCTTGGCCACTGTAATGGCCTTTTGGGCTCCCTCAATGGTGTCGTAGGTGTCGATGAGGAGGATGGTGCGAGATGGGAAGCTGGCAGCGTAGGCACGAAAGGCGTCCAGCTCGTTGGCGAAGCTAGTGACGAAGGAGTGGGCCATGGTGCCTGATGTCGGAATCCCGTACAGTTTGCCCGCCAGGACGTTGCTGGTAGAATGGCAGCCGGCGATGTAGCTGGCCCGTGCCACCTTGATGCCGGCATCGGTGCCGTGGGTACGGCGCAGGGCGAAGTCGGCCACCCTTTTGCCCCTTGCCGCCAAGGCGCACCGGGCGGCTTTGGTGGCAACGAGACACTGGAGGTGGATCTGGTTGATGATGAAAGTCTCGACGATCTGGGCCTCCATTAGAGGTGCGGTAACCTCCAGGATAGGCTCCTCGGCAAATGCTAGCCTTCCTTCGGGGATAGCCCAGGCCTCGCCGGTGAATCTCAAGCTGGCGAGAGACTGGAGAAAATGGTGATCGAAGATTGCTGTAGACTCCAGGTAGTCGACGGATTCCTGGGAGAAGTGCAGCCCCTCCAGGTAGGCGAGCACATCTGCCAGGCCTGCCACCACGAAAAACGCGCGGTTGGGCGGGTAGGAGCGGATGTAGAGGCTAAAAGTGGCTGGCCTGCAAACATTGTGCTGGTAATAGCTCTGGGCCATAGTAAGCTCGTACAGATCGGTCAGGAGGCTAAGCTCTTGAGGTTCCACGGTGGTTTTACTCACTTACGAATAGCGTAAAGGTTTCCCCATTATGTTTTGGCATGATGGGGCTGTCAACCAAGGGTTGGGAAGGGGGCTGATTGGGGTGGTAAGGCTTCTTCAGGCAGTTAGACGTGCTACTTTATGGTCTACATAAGAATACTGGCAAGGAGTCGAGCTAAGGTTGGTGGACCTCGGCATGGCTTTGGAGATTACCGCTTCCGCAAGATGCGTACTTACGGGTGCCCTGTTTCGTGAGGGATCCATATACCAGCTTTAACCTCTTGAACGGGGGTGTAGGATGCACCCGGTCATACTAATGAGGGATAAGAGCATCGGTCTTTTGGCTTGGGCAAAATCGGTAACCTTGCCGATGACACTCCACCAATCAGCCTGAGATACTGCACTCAGGTTAAACACGCGGTCAACACAGGCAAAGAGCAAAGGAGGTCAAGATGAAAGCGATTGTATACACAAAATACGGACCACCGGATGTTCTACAGCTCAAAGAGGTAGAACCACCTACTCCCAAGGACAATGAAGTGCTGATAAGAGTATTTGCAGCAACAGTATCATCAGGGGATGTTAGAATGCGAAGTTTCACAGTCCCTCGCTCTTACTGGCTCCCCGCGCGAATATATTTAGGTCTTAGAAAACCAAAGAGAGCAATACTAGGGATGGACCTAGCTGGGGAGATTGAATCAGTAGGCAAAGATGTAACGTTGTTTAAGAAAGGTGACCAGGTTTTTGGATCTACCGGTATGAGTTTTGGTGGTTATGCCGAGTACAAATGTCTGCCTGAAGACGGGACGGTGGCAATAAAACCGGCCAATATGACCTATGAGGAAGCCGCCGCCGTTCCTTTTGGGGGGGAACAGCATTG
The DNA here is from genome assembly GCA_965248115.1 of Dehalococcoidia bacterium. Taxonomy (GTDB): domain Bacteria; phylum Chloroflexota; class Dehalococcoidia; order Lucifugimonadales; family CBDFII01; genus CBDFII01. The sequence goes on along the minus strand of CBDFII010000001.1, from coordinate 26,327 downwards.
TATTTTCTTAGAAAAGGAAATATCCAGAGCGGACAAAAGGTTCTTATCTATGGCGCTTCTGGTAGTGTAGGTACTTTTGCGGTACAGCTCGCCAAGTACTTTGGGGCAGAAGTTACTGGGGTATGCAGCACCACGAATTTAGAATGGGTGAAATCTCTGGGAGCCGATAAGGTCATTGATTACACTAAAGAGGATTTTACCAAAAGCGGTGAGGCCTATGACATTATTTTTGACGCAGTAGGCAAGAGGTCATTTTCAGGTTGCATAAGATCGCTAAAGGAAAATGGAATCTATCTTGATGCTGTTGCTTCGCCGGCACGAAGTGTTCGAGGGCGATGGACTTCAATGAGAAGCAGCAAGAAACATATAGGTGGGACAACAACTGGTAACACTGAAGATTTAATTTTCCTCAAAGAGCTCATTGAGGTGGGGAAGATAAAATCGGTCATCGATAGACACTATCCGTTGGAACAGACTGCCGAGGCTCATAGCTGTGCTGACAAAGGACACAAAAAGGGAAATGTAGTTATAACTGTGGCACAAAACGACAAAACCTATCAAAAATTGGAAGATTTCCAATGACTATCGAAATCGCAATGAGGTTATCAGGTTTTCTCTTTCTGTTACTTATTATAATTGCATTCGTTGCAAGTCTAAGATTTGGTTCTGAGGCTTGGACTATAAGTGATTTGGACTCAGACGCTAAGCTGCAAAAGATTAACGATGATCCAAATAAATTCAAAATAAGCATCGTGTTAGCGCTCATAGAGCATGTTGGAATAATTTCCCTTGCTGTGATGTTGTTCATTGCTTTCAGTCCAGTTAACGTAATACTTGCGGTTGTTTGGACACTTTCTCGAACAGGAGAAGGCTCGATTCAAATCTACAGTAAGGGAAACTACCGGGGACTTCTCAGTATAGCAAGACAATACTCAGGTACTAGTGGTGCTGAAAGAGATACGTTAGTTGATTTAGGTCGTACCATTCTCAAAACAAAAAACTCTAGATTCACATTCACACAGATCTTATTCTCCATTGGTACACTCGCATACTCAATCCTGTTTGTTACTTATGGAGTTGTACCACCAATTATTGGATGGTTTGGAATCGTTGCCAGCATTCTCTATGGCTTAGGTAGCGGGATAATACTTGTAAAACCTAACCAAAGTCGTGGGCTACTTGTCGGCGGTTTATTGGTTCTGCTTTTTGAAGTTGTCTTGGGAGGGTGGCTATTGTTTTCTTAACTCATCATCCTTTAGCTAATGTATTACAACTCTTCTTAATGATTAGTAACTCCTGAATCCGAACCTACATTGTAAACAGGAACCTTCTAGAAAACATCTTATGCGGTCCGTAATTCTTATTCATTGTCTAAAACAACCAAGATTTGATTTTCCTCAAAGAGCTTACTGAGACGGGAAAGATACCATCGGTCATCGATAGACGCTATCCGTTAGAACAGACTGCCGAGGCTCACAGGTATGTCGAAACAGGACACAAAAAGGGAAATGTAGTCATAACTGTACAAGGTGAAGTCTAAAGAAAGTCCCCTAACCAGCAAAGCCGGGCCCGGTGTTGCGGCGAGTCGTTGAGTTGAAGATTCTGTCTTTTATTCCGGGCGAGCTGTATGTGCCCTCTAGGATTGCCCGACTGCGATCACGGCCTCGTTAGCCATCTTCAGGGTTCCGTCTGGTCGAGCATATTGCTGCGCAGCTTGGGCAATTTCTTGCCAGACCTCTTCCTGCCGCTGGGCAGGTTGTTGACCAAGCATAGCGCGAAGCGGAGCCGCAACATCCTTAAGCATGCTCACATATGTCTCTTCGGAAGGAAGATCCATTATCATTTCGACGGGTTCGGCCTGTACGCCCCGGAAGCCAGCGCTGGTAAAGGCCTCTTCCACAGCTCCTGGGGCAGCCAGGCTGAATGGTCCAGGGACCGTCGGAGGTGGTGGTGGCAGTTGAAGCATCCTTTGTGCGACCATCATCGCGAGGCTTAATATTGGTACTTTCGGAGGCGCGCTCCACACTGTAGCGACGAACCTAGCGTTGGGCTTGAGAAGTCTCCGCACCCGGTCCAATGCGCCAGGGAGATTGGGTAGGAACATCAGACCCCAACGACATAGGGCAGCATCAAAGGCGTTGTTCGGGAAATCCAGATCCTCGGCATCTATTTGGCGCCATTCCACGTTTTGGAGCCCCAAAGCGCTTGCCCGCCTCTCTGCGATTGCGAGCATTTGAGACGACAGATCGGTTCCGACCACCCGCCCCTGTGATCCTACCCGCCGTGCTGCCGTCACAGCGGGCTCACCGATACCAGTGGCGATGTCTAATATATGGTAGCCAGCTCGAATATCGGCCAAATCGACCATCCTATCGCTGATTTTTTGTGCTGCCTTCTCAATGTGTTCCCACCATTTTTCCCATCCGGTGGCCGCACTGTCCCACTCTTGGCGTTGTCTCGCTTTATACTGGGAAGGATTAAACGGTTGAGTGCTCATCGCTAGCCTCTCTTTTTCGGTATAAAACGGGATTTCCCGTTTGGCGTCCTCGGACGTATTATGTCTGCGCATGTTGGTTGACGCAAGTGTCCTGCGGCCAAGGCTGATAAGCAACGCCCATTGAAGGTTCCAAATCTGCGCTGCATTGACCCTACCCAGTAGACGTTAACGGCAGGCAATGTCCAGTTATCCTGCAACGCCAGCCTAATATCCCCCTTCAATCTGCAATGCTGCAGGTATTGGTGAGCTTGAGGTTACTTAGCGGACTGGAACAATGCGCAGGATGCGATCGTCGTCGGGTGTAGGGTTGCCCCGTCCGTCCCGGTTGCTGGTGGTGAAGTAGATGTAGCCGTCGGGGACCTGTATAACCTCCCGGATACGGCCATACCGTCGATCAAAGAGGACACCCTCGGTCTGAACCTGTTGATAGTCGGGCGGCGCTAGCTCCGCCCAATGGATTTGCTGACCCCGCAGGCCTCCAAAAAAGAGTTTGTTGTTCCATAATGGGGTAAGTGCCTCCCCGCCATAAAAAGTGGCCCCCGCAGGTGCCCAAGTGTTTCTTCCGCTTTCCACTACAGGTTCTGTGATAGGTGGCTCGCCTCCCACTCCCGCTACCTCTGGCCATCCGTAGTTGGCCCCAGCCTCTACCAGGTTTACCTCGTCGTGGCCGCTGGGGCCGTGCTCGGTGATGAAGAACTGGCCTGTAGTAGGATGCCAGGCCAGCCCCTGGGGATTACGATGGCCGTAGGAGTACACCGGCGAGCCGGGGAAGGGGTTATCAGTGGGAATCGATCCATCGGAATTGATGCGCAGGATTTTCCCGGCCAACGAAGCGATGTCCTGGGCTAGCTGTGGTTTGGCGGCATCTCCAGCGGTGATGTATAGCTTGCCGTCAGGGCCGAACTTGATCCTCCCGCCGTTGTGGTTGCGTGCCCCCGGGATACTGTCCAGCAGCACCTGTGGCTCCTCCCCGTGGCCGTTCACATCTTTAAGCCGCACCACCCGATTCCACAGGGCGCCCCCGGAAGCCCGATAGGTGTGGTAGACGTAGAGGTAGCGGTTTTGGGTAAAATTAGAGTCCAGGGTCAGGCCCAAGAGGCCAGCCTCCCCTGTGGCGGCCACGGCCAGTTGGGCGAAGGGTTCGGTTAGCAGCTCTCCATCGGCGATCACCCGGATCGCACCCCCTCGCTCAGTAATGAAAATACGACCGTCGGGGGCGAAGGCAAGAGCCCAGGGCACCTCCAGGTTGCGGGCCACCACCTCTACCCGCACTCCTGAGAGGAGGTTTTCTCCCGATGGCAACGCAAAAGTTGGGATGGTGGGAATATGTGTAGGCGAAGGCGTAGCCGCTGGCGTGCAACCGTAGAGCACGAGCACGCCAGTAAGGAGCAATATTAACACCGTGACATATCTTCTCACTATGATGCCCGGGTAAGCTACTTTAGGCCAGTTGAACCACGGTAGAGCCGTCACTTCGAGAGCTCTCAGCGGGTGAAGCCGATACCACCAAGGGGTGGCCGTCTAGTCGCTCCCGGATGGCGGAGCGCAGGGCACCCGTGCCTACACCGTGGACTATACGCACCGAGGATAGGCCAGCTAGGATCGCGTCGTTAAGGTATCTTTCTAGCTGTTCCAGCGCCTTTTCCACACGTATGCCCTGAAGTTCCAGTTGAAGTGATACAGGCCTCGAAGGCTGCGGCAGGGAAAGAGTCTCTTCCGGCCTCTGGGGAGATACAAGTGCGGGGCCTTCAAGTTGGTTGATGGGGAGACGGGCCCGCATGGATCCCATAAGCACCTCTACTGTCGCATCGTCCCCTGGAGATGTCAGTATCTCTACAGGCTGAAGCAATCCCTTTACATAAGCCCTGTCGCCTCGCTTAAGAGTTTTGATCCACTGTCTGTCTGTACGTCGGGTTGGTTGCCAGGCCGTGGACCGCAGCTCCCGTCGTACCTCAGCAAGGTGCACCTTCTCCTCTTTAATTATCGGGGCCGGCTGGGGACGCCCTAAAGAGGTTTCCGCTGCCTTGAGCCTTTTGCTTAGCTCCTCAACCTTGCGCCGTAGGTGCTCTCGGGCCTCCTCCACCATCTGTACCTTAGTGTCCTCGATAGCGGTAAGCTCCTCCTCAAGTCTTCGCTGGGTATCTTCTGCCTTAGCCAGTGCCGACTTGGCCTCTTTGCTTCTCTCCGCTGCCATATGGCGTTCCTCTTGAAGCTCCTTGAGGAGGGACTCCGTCCCCTGGTGGACCGGTGAGAGGAGTGACTGGGCCCGCTGCACCGTTTCTTCGTCCAAGCCTAGGCGAGAGGCGATAGTGAGGGCATAGCTCCTGCCCGGCAACCCCATCGTAAGCCTGTAGGTGGGGATCAGCGTCTCAGGGTCTAGCTCCAGGCTGGCGTTGGACATATTGGGTTGCTCCTGTACAAAGGCTGCCACGTCCCGATGATGTGTGGTGGCCACCAGAGCGATGCCACGCTGGGCGAAGTGTAGGAGGAGGGCCTTGGCCAGGGCTGTCCCCTCCTCAGGGTCGGTACTGGCACCTAGTTCGTCGATGAGAACCAGGGAGTTCTGGGTGGCCTGGCCCATCATGCTCCGCAAGTTGTGGATATGGGAGCTAAAGGTGGAGAGGGAGCGCTGAATGCTCTGTTGGTCGCCGATGTCCGCGAAAACGCCGTCGAAAGGGGTTAGGGTCGCCTCCCGGGCCGGCAGGTGAAGTCCTGAGAGGGCCATCAAAGTCAGCAGTCCCACTGTTTTGAGGACCACGGTCTTGCCCCCAGCGTTGGGACCTGTGATCAGAAGCACCTGGTGGCGCTGCCCCAACAGGATAGTGTTTGGCACCACCTGTTCCTGAAGTAAGGGATGGCGGGCATCCACCAGCTGGATGTAGGGGCCTTCAGCTTCGATCAAGGTAGGGTGTACGGCATGAGAGGCCAGGGAGTAGCGGCCCTTAGCCAGAGCCAGGTCTAGCTGGGCCAGAAGCTCTAGGACGCGAAGCATGTCCTGGCTGTGATTCTCCACCAGATCTGAAAGATGACGGAGCACTCTTTCCTCTTCCCGCTCCTGGGCTAAACGCAGCTCTCGCCACTGATTGCCCAGCGTCACCAGTGGCAGGGGCTCCACGAAAAGGGTAGCACTGCTGCCGGAAACGTCGTGGACAATGCCGGGCAGATGCTGACGCATTTCCGCTTTTACCAGCAGCACTAGCCTGCCGTTGCGCTCGGTGATGATAGGTTCTTGGAGAGCACCGACGTGCTTGGCTCGTTGTATCCGGCGTACAATGCGCTGGAGGGCCTGGGTTAAGTGCTCGTGGGCGGCCTTGGCCTCACCACGAAGCTTTTTCAGGATAGGAGTGGCGGCATCCAGCACTTGGCCGTTTTTTCCTATAGACGCAGCCAGCTCCCTCTCTAGCTCACGTAGGTCGAGTATATCTCGGGCAGTGGTGGACAGAATAGGGAGCTCTTTCCGCCGTAGGAGGGCCGAGCGTGCCTGGCGCGCCGTCTTCAAGGTATCGTGCACCTGACGCAGCTCCTCTCCCAAAAGGGCACCGCCTAGGGAGGCCCTTTGGAGGATGCTTCGTAGATCAGAGGCGCTGGAGAGATTAACCTCCCCTCCTGTTTCTAGGAAACGTTGCGCTTCTGCTGTCTCCTGCTGACGGTAGACTACCTCGTTGCCATCGTAGGAGGGGGTGAGAGCCAGAGCCTGCTCCCGAGCCAGGGCAAAGGTGGTGTAGGAGGCCAGCCTCTCGCGTACAAGGGGAAACTCCAGGAGAGAGAGGGAGCTCTCCTGAAGGTCAGTAGTCTCCTCTGGGTAGCTGAATGGTGCTGGTGTGGAAGCGCTGCTCATTCTCAAGTTTTGTAGTGGTCTCACTTGAAGCCATGTTATCAGGGAGCTCCTTGCCCTTCAACAAAGGCGGGCTGATGCTAAGCTGCTCTATGGTCTTCAGAGATTAGCTTCGATGATCTGGCTCCTCCATATCAGGCTGGGGGCTTTGAGAAGTGTTTGGTGGCCGGGATCGGGTACGTTTATTGCCCGCTTCAATATTTTAGGTGACAGCCCTTGTAAATAGGTGCATTCTTTCAGTAGGCCCAAAAGGGTAAACCGCTCGCCACCCAGCACGACGTAGTCCAGTTGGTGTTCCAGGGGGCCGAACTTCTCTGCGGCGATGGAGCACACTTTGTGGTAAAGTCTCTGAATCTGACCTTCGCGAATGCGTTGAAACCGCTTTTGGGATGTACCTCCGGCGTGGTGACGGCCTTTGACATACCTGGTATCCGTCTTGGAGGCCACCAGATGCTCTCCTTGAAATACGCCGATGGCGTACCTGCCCAGCCTCACTAGCACTACCCCTAAGGTGTATTCCCTCGCCAGCAGCTCTCGTAGAGTAGATACGCTCCAACCGTGGTGGAAGGCGTCCTGGTTCACGGGGAAAGGTGGGAGAACTATGAGCTTACGCTCCTGGCTCCAAAAGAGGACGACACCGCTTTCCGAATCACGTACTTTGTCTAATGCCTCCGATATCTCAGAACCCCGCTCAGTGTCCGTCTCCCACAGAGAATCTAAAGGATTGGCAAGAGATTTTGGAGTGATGTAGAGTGTGATGCTGTCCTGGGGCATTGTGCCCTCCATCTCATCCAGAAGGCGCATCAGCCTCGGTTTAGTGACCCATCGTTTGTTAGTGCCTTGCTGCGTCACCTTCTCCTCTTGATATCCGATGGCGCCCAGGCTCTTGCAGGGTGGTAGTGTATAGATCGCCGAAGCCATTATACCCTGTGAAGGCTCGTGGATGAGCTATGGAAGGGCTTGGTGAGCGCCGTCGGCGGTTGCAATCGGGCTAGACGGATAGAGAAAGTGTCCGCAGAATTCTAGTCTGCAGCGAAGGCAGGTGCTTTCAGACTGCTCACAGGGCAGCCAGCGCATGAGGAGCTGCAGGTGCCGCAGGGTGAGGATGAGTGTGTCTTAGGGGTGGTCTGGCGTCTAGTGGGTTCCTCAACCAGAGCCAGTCTTCCCTGGCGTGAGGGAGATGGCTTGTGGCCGGGAAAATAAATAAAGGGCAAAGCCCGCTTGAGCACCACCCCCATGGCCTTAAGATCACGTTGGGTATCGATAGCATGACGGCGGCGCTGGGCCACGATTCGCTGTGTGGCGGTGGGCCCGATACCCGGCACCCTGAGTAGTGTTTGTTCATCGACACGGTTGATATCCACGGGGAAGCGCTCGGGCTGGGTTAGTGCGATGTTGGTCTTGGGGTCCATCTCTAAGGGTAGGAATCCTCCCTCATCGAAGACAGCTTCCAGCTCCTTAGGGGTAAAGCGGTATACTCTGGCCAGCCAGTCTAGTTGGTAGAGACGATGCTCCCGTGCCATAGGGGTTGCGGGGTGCTCTTCCAGGGGGGTGTACCGGGCGGGGCGAAAGGCCTGGTAGTATACCCGCTTCAGACCCTCCTCCTGGTAAAGCTGACTCATCCGCTGGTAAATGTCACGGTCTGTCTCGTCGGCAGCGCCCACTACCAGTTGGGTCGCCTGGCCTACGGCACCTCCATTGCTCTCTTGGGTCAGGTCGCGTATCCATCGGATGGGGTCTCGGATGCCCCTTTGAAAGTCCTTCATCCTGCTGAGTCGTGCCATCCCCTCCTCGGTGGGGGTTTCCATGTTAACGGACAGCCGGGTGCCTAGACGGTGGGCAGCCTCCACGTACTGATAGCTGGCTCCCGGCATCACTTTAAGATGGATATAGCCCATGAAATGATAGTGATTCCTGAGCATATCCACCACGTTGAGAACCTTCTCCATAGTCTTGTCAGGGCTGCCCGCGATACCGGAACTTAGAAAGAGGCCTGCTACCGTTTGCCTTTGGTAAAGCTCCATGAAGAGACGTGCCAACTCCTCCACCTTGAATGCGTAGCGACCGCGCGGCACCCAGTGGCTGTTGGGGCAGTAGGCGCAGTCCATCATACAAAAGTCGGTGAACATCACCCGCAGCAGAGAGATATAGCGCCCGTTGGGCATCGCCGCTGGGTAAACTCCCGCCAGTTGTGCTCTGGCTGCTTGATAACCTCGCCGAGAAGGGGGCCCAACGGCTCGACTGTCCCTACTGGGAGATAGAACATCGTCGGTGGCCATGGTACCCAAGACCCGCAGCTTCTCGTAGGCGTCTGGTGTACTCTTGATAAGCATGATTCCCCCCGCAAATAATAGTACAAGTGTGCTACAGGGCTAATGACCAATAGTCAAGTTGGATTTGTCACGCTAGGTCTATTGACAGGGCGGCATCCGTTCTGCGAACGGCACCTTAGTGTTGAAGCTACAGAGGTATGAAAAGGCGCGCAACTACGATGCCTCCTGGAGCGATTGGGGCAACCGGGACGATACCCCCCATCGAGTAGGCCAACGGTTCTTTCTCTTGGGACATGCCATGTGCTATGCTCTCGGCGATGCAGTAGGGATAAGGGTTAAACGGATGGAGCCTATGGGGGCACCTATTGAACTACTTTCGATGGCAGACCCTGGGCCTACTGGCGGCGGTTGCCTGTGTCACATTTGTAGCTAGCACCTCTCTTGCTGCGGGGCCTGACGATACCCCTGTTCGGCCTCAACCAGGTGGCCAGGATTCCCATATTCACGTCGCTTCAAGCAACCCCGCACCCTTTGTCCCCGGTGAGATCCTGGTGATGTACAAGCCTGGCACACTGCAGTCGCAGGTAGCCTCTGCCAACGAACCATACAGCCCTACAGTTCTCTCCATAATTCCTCGTCTAAAGCTCTACCATATGAAAATGACCGAGGACGAGGTTGAGAAAGCCTTAAAGCAGTATAGGAGCTCCCCGTATGTCCAGGCTGCACAGCGTAACTTCATAAGGTACCCGATAGTGATACCTGATGACGAATTTTACGACGACGGCCAATTGGTCTTTGGCACTGCTGATACCAACGACTTCCAGCGATGGTATCTGGGTCCGACCCTCCTCGATGCCGAAGCCGCTTGGGACCTGACCACCGGCAGATCAGATGTTGTAATCGCTATCATCGATTCGGGTATCGACCTCGACCACCCCGATCTAGCAGGGAATATCTGGGTCAATCCAGGAGAGGTGGGGGACAATGGAGTTGACGATGATGGTAACGGCAAGGTAGATGATATTAACGGTTGGGACTTCAATAGCGTCAGCGGCGGGCAGAACAACGACCCCAACCCTGACCTGGGCGACGGAATCGACAACGACGGTAACGGGGCCGCAGACGACGTAGCTCCCCACGGGACCAAAGTGGCAGGCGCGGCGGGGGCGGTTGGCAATAATGGCACCGGCGTCGCAGGCGTGGTTTGGAACGTGCAGCTTATGGCCCTCAAAGTCTTCCAGGACGATGGCAGTGCCTTCGACAGCGACATCATAGCTGCCATCGACTACGCAGCCTCCAAGGATGCTGACATAATCAACCTCAGCCTTGGCAGTCTGGAGGCCGATCCCTGCTCCATAAGCGCCCCAGTTTTCGATGCCGCCATCACCGCCGCCTTCAATGCTGGCGTGCTGGTGGTCGCCGCTGCAGGTAACGAGAATAGTAGCCTTCCAGGGGTACCGGCCTCCTGCACCAACGCTCTATCCGTTGGCGACAGCGACCACGACTCTACCCACTTCCTAAATTTCTCCACCATTCCCAAGGATCCCGATGGCAGGGCCTCCTTCTCCAACTTCGGCCAGTTTGTTAACGTGGTAGCCCCTGGGGTATTGCTGCTCTCTACCTCGGTGCGCACTCAAGCAGATCAGAATGCGGGTAAAGGCACCAAAGGCACACCTTTCTTTAGCTTTATGAACGGCACCTCCTTCAGCGCTCCTCTAGTCTCTGGCCTCGCCGCCCTTACCATCTCCCGTGGCAAAGACCTGGGCCTTAATCTGACGCCCGCCCAGGTGCGCGCTCTTATTGAGAACCACGCAGTGGACCTGCCCGACGACCCTGACGATGACCCCGATGGAGGGGCTATCTGGGATGGCAAGGGCCAGGTTCGCTTCAGCGCCTCTCTCGACGCAATCCCCGTAGCCAACGACCAGAATCTGACCACCCAGGAGAATACCCCGCTGACCATCACCCTTACTGGCAGCGGCCCGGAAGGTAGCTCACTCAGCTTTAGCCTGGTGGCGTCTACTAACAACGGTTCTCTGGGAGCCATCACGGTCACGGGGCCCACGACGGCCACACTGGACTATACGCCCAACACCGACTTCAACAACTCTGACAGCTTCAGCTTCAGAGTCAACGACGGCTTCCTCGATAGCAACATCGCCACCGTATCCATCACCGTCACGCCGGTCAACGACCCTCCTGTAGCCAACGCTCAGAGCGTCACCACTCCGGAGGATACGCCCCTGACCATCACCCTTACTGGCAGCGACCCGGAAGGTAGCTCACTCAGCTTTAGCCTGGTGGCGTCTACTAACAACGGTTCTCTGGGAGTCATCACGGTCACGGGGCCCACGACGGCCACGGTGCTCTACACCCCTAATCTCAACTTCCTCGGCGCCGACAGCTTCACCTTCAGGGTCAACGACGGCTTCCTCGACAGCAACGTCGCCACCGTATCCATCAAGGTGGGCCTGTCGCTGTTTGAAGATGACTTTGATGGAGCAGCTATAAATTCCGCCAAGTGGAATACGAGTTTAGCCATTTCGGGAAAGCGGTGGTGCCCTCCCGCTGGGGCCTGGCTTGATGTTTCCACCAGTGCCTGCTTTGGTTCAACTGAAACTCCTCCCCATGGCTCTGTTCTCGTAGGAGGGGGCCAAGCTAGCTTCGACGCTGCCGTTGGGCGGACCTCCCCCTACATATGGCGCGGCGCACCGAGCAGGCCCTCACCCTTCCCGGCCACAGGCGATTTCATTCTAGAACTCAGGATAAGATATGATTCGATTCAAGGGTTCGGCCAAGGCTTTCAAGCCATCAAGTCGCCGAACACGGACCCAGTAGGCGGTAACTCTCCTGTGGTCCCTGCGGACCAGGTCTTTGCCGCCTGGGGTGACTTCGCCGACGGCTTATTCGTCCAGGTTCTCGGGCAAAAGTTCTCAGTCCCTAGTCCAAATGCCTTCCACCTCCACCGGCTTGAGTATATCGGCGGCGAGTATTCACTGTTTGTGGACAGTGTTCTGAAGACTGGGCCGACTGCCAGCACCCTTCGACCCGATTCGATTTTGATTGGGAACCCCATCTTTTGCTGTACTCAAGCCAGCGACCACTCAGACTTCACCGTAGACTTCGTCCACGTACAAGTTCTCTCATTTGCCGACCTCGCACTCGCCAAGACCGACTCGCCCGACCCCGCGCAGGTAGGTCACAACCTAACCTATACCGTCACCGTGACCAACAACGGCCCCAATCCCGCTACCGGCGTGGTGGTCACCGATACCCTGCCTGGTGGCGTAAACTTCATGTCAGCCTCGGCAGGCTGCACAGGAACCACCACGATAACCTGCAACTTGGGAACCCTGGCCGCCGCCGCCAGCACCACAGTGACCATCGTGGTCACCCCAACCGCAACAGGCACCCTCAACAATACTGCCAGCGTGACCAGTGCCACCACCGACACCAATTCCGCCAACGACAGCGGCGCGGTCAGTACCACGGTCCTTCCTAACACTCCTCCCGTGGCTAATAGTCAGAGCGTGAACACTAATATGAGCGTACCCGTAGGCATCATCCTTACCGGCAGTGACGCCGACGGCGATGCCCTGACGTTTATTGTGGTCACCAATCCCACAAACGGCACCCTCAGTGGTGCACCCCCTAACCTGGCTTATACACCAGATATCAACTTTAGCGGCGGCGACAGCTTCAACTTTAAGGTCAACGATGGACTGGCAGACTCCGCTCCTGTCACAGTGTCTATTACCATCGTGTTCACCGGCGCCTTTATCCCCTCCTTAACCCCCTGGGGGCTGGTGGCGTTGGCGGTGCTGCTGGTCCTAGCGTTGACTTGGAGTTTAGGCGTCTGCATCGCACATAGGGTGGAAACTTAGCTTCCCATCGCTAATATGGGCAGCTTGATTGTGAATGTGGTTCCCTGTCCCAAGAGAGTCTCAACCTCTATGGTGCCCCCGTGCTGGCGCACAATGCTGTAGACTGTGGAGAGCCCTAACCCTCTGCCGGTTCGGTAGCCTCCCTTTGTGGTGAAGAAGGGCTCGAACAGGCGATGCTTGGTCTCTTCGTCCATGCCCGTGCCTGTATCGGACACCGACAACAGGACATGGCCTTCCTGTTGGTCGGTCTCGATGGTAATGGTACCCCCGTTGGGCATAGCATCCACCGAGTTGAAGATCACGTTGGTCAATACCTCTTGCAGCCTGACTGGATCGCCCAGCAATGGTAGGGTTGCGTCAAGCTCGGTTATTATCTCGATGTGACGGCCCTCCCTCAGCGGCGCGTCATGCCAACTTAGACGGGTCATCTCCACCGTATCCAGAGCTACTCGGTTGATATCCAGGTTGGTCCTAACCGACAGAGATTGCTTCGTTAAAGTCTGGAGCCTCTCGACAATATTTGTTGCAGATTGAACGGTCTCTTCGATGGCCTTAGCGTCACGGATGACGGCTTCCGCGTTGTCGGCCTCCTGCTCCATCAGCTGGGCTCTTAGCTGTAGCTCAGTAAGCAGGTTGTTAAAGTTGTGACCTACCGAAGCAGCCATCTCGCTAACGGCACGAAGCCTCTCCTCCTCAGAAGCCCTCAGCTTCTCCTCCGCCCGCTTGCGTTTGGTAATGTCCACCGCCATGGCCCGCCTTTCAATGAACCGGCCTTGCGTGTCTTTGATTAGCTGCACTGTTAGACTGATCCACACGGAGCTGCCGTCTATCCTGCGCATCTCCAGTTCTTCGCCATTGATCTCCTCGCCCTTAAGAATTCGCTGATTTAGAAGCTCTGCCTTCACCTTCCCTTCCGGCGTATCCGCATACAAGTCAAGGACCGAGCGGCCAATCAGTTTATCTCTACCATAACCGAGCAGATTTTCAGCATTCCGGTTGACCATCTGGATACGACTGTCCATGCTAGCTGCGAAGTATGCGATGGGAGCCTCTTCGTACAAGTCTCGGAACCGCTCTTCGCTCTCCCTCAGCTCCTCCTCCAGCCGCTTTCGTTCGGTAATGTCCCTGGTGACGGACATGACGACCTTCTGGCCTCTCAGTTCTATGAGGATTGACTTTACCTCCACCCAGATCGGGTCGCCGTTTTTTCTTCTCGTTCGAAACTCCTCTGTCACCGGCACTTCCTTGAGGATTTGGCTGAACACAGCCCTTGCGTGGTCCAGGTCTTCCGAGTAGTGGAGTTCGAATACGGGCTTCCCCTCCATCTCCTCGATGGTATAGCCGTACATCCTGGCCAAGGCTGGGTTAGCGGATGTGATCGTGCCCGAGTCGACATCTACCAGGTATATGGCGTCATTGGCGTTCTCCACCAGGTGCCGATACTTCTCCTCAGAAGCCTTCAGCTCCTCCTCGGCCCGCTTCCATTCGGTCATTTCTCGGACAGCGGTCATCATGAAGTTTTTGTATTCCATCTCGATGACAACAGGTCTTGTCTCAACCCAGATTCCTTCGCCATCTTTTCTTCTCCTCCAGACTTCCGATTCTATCTTCTCTCCTCGGACAACGCGGCAGAATATCTCCCTCGCTTTGGACAGGTCATCGGGGAAGGCGAGGTCGAACGAAAGCATGCCCTCCATCTCTTCGACGGTATACCCGAACATTCTGGCCAAGGCTGGGTTAACGGATGTGATGGTGCCCGAGTCTGAATCTACGAGGAGAATCCCGTCATTGGAGTTCTCCACCGGTGCTTTGAATCTATCTGCCCACTGTTCTGCAGTTTCACCTGCATCCTCATGTGTTGCCATGCGCTACCCCCTACACACGGTCTAGGAATGCGAAGTTCATTATGAAACTTTTGTATCAAGTGATAGAGCCAAAAGGGTCAAGTTAGTGACCCAAAAGTATCAGACCAGTGTCCTATCCAGCGGCAAGGGGATCTCTCTAAAGAGGCATAGATGTTGGTTCCGCAGGTCATAGAGGGGTGCATCTCTAGGAGATATCTTATTTACATTATGCTTTATGGCCCGTCATGTGTAATCGGCCAAATTAACGATTTCGCTGGAGACAGAAGGCCGATGAACCCATTGGCCTTCTTACGGATAGCCTTATCCCCCAACCGTACGATCTTAATCTAATTTCAGTGTCACTAGAGAGATTTCATAAAGTCGCTGAGGGCAGCCCAATAGCTGTTCCCACCGGTTTGGTAGAGGTCGTTGTGGCCGGTACCAGGGATGACAGAGAGGTTCTTGGGCTCATTGGCCCTCTCGTACAGCTTCAGTCCCTGGCTGGGGGGTACTATTTCGTCCCGCTCCCCGTGGATTAACAGCAGGGGGCAGGAGACTTTATCGATCTTAGACAGGGTGTCGTACTTGCGACGTACCAGCAGGTGAAGGGGTAGGAGGGGAAAGGCGAGGCGGGCCATATCCCTGGCGGAAGCGAAGGGGGATTCTAGAATGAGGCCAAGGGGTGGGCGATGGACTGCCAGGTCAACGGCCACGGCGGCCCCCAAAGAGCGCCCAAAGTAAACGATGTGGCGGGAGTCCATATCGTTACGTGAGTGCAGGTACTCCAGAGCTGCCACGGCGTCGCGATAGGTGCCTTGCTCTGTAGGCGTACCCTGGCTGAGTCCGTAGCCCCTATAGTCGAACAGAAAGACGCTTACTTCCAGGTGATGGTGGATAAGCAGGAGGTTTTCCAGGCGGTGGCTTATGTTACCCGCGTTGCCGTGGCACCAAAGCCAGGTGACTCTCCTCTGTCCTGGTACGAACCAGCCATGGAGCATTACTCCGTCACTGGCGGGGGAATAGGCATCCTCGAAGGAGAGACCCCAGTGGCCGGGGTCACCCTCTAGCCTCCCCTCCGGGAAAAAGATAAACCGTTTTTCAATAAACCCCATCAGGCCCTCGGCTACAAGCCGATGTAAGAGAAAACGGACGCCATGCGCGTCCCAAGAACATGATAGCACGGAGGCTGCCGAAGATGGGTAGTTATAGTTTGCCTCAGAGAGGTGTCGGGGTGGCTGGACTACGTGCCCCTGATGGTGCGTCTTCTCCGGAGCTGCCATACGAGAACAGAGGCCATTACCACGGTCATGGCCATGATGCCCCACAAGGTAAGCCCGGGTACTGGTGTTGGAGTTGGCGTTGGGGCGGGTGGCTCAACCAGGGCTTGGAGGAAAGCGACGATGTCATCGATCTGCTGGGATGTGAGGGTTATGCCACCTACTGCGGCCCCCCCAGGGGAAGCATTGAACTGAACGGTGTCGTAAAAAGCAACAGCATCCTGCAGGGTAAATACGGAATCATCGTGGAAGAAGGGGCCAGTGTCCTTGACTCCGAATAGGGGGGGGGTGTGCTGAACTCGCGCGTTCCCGCTGCTTCTGCAGGCAAGGGACCTTCGCCCGATTTTACAATGAAGTTTATGGGAAGATTTACAACTCCTGTATTAAACGACTGATTGCCCCCACCCAGGCTTATGCTCGCATCGCTGAGCACCGGCCCCCGTGGCACTGGGAGCAGTTGGCAGCGCCAAAGAAGAGATCCTTGCCGCTTTGTTCAGCAGCCGTGGTTACGAAGTTATCCAGGTTGAAGTCCTGGTTCTGGGGAAGGAAAATCGATTCCAGGAAGGCCTCCAGCGCGTCTAGCTCTTGCTGGGTGGGAGTCCTGAAGTCTACACCGGCAACCCCCTGGTAATATTGTCGGGGTTCCCTCCGGTGTTCTTGGTGAAGTGCTGAGCCACCGCTCCTATATCGAAAGCGGAGATGGTCGCGAATTCTGCACTTAGACCGTAGGGCCCGGTAAAGGAGAGGTTGATCATCGGGGGTGAAGCCCTAAAAACTGGGGGCTGGTTGAACCCGTCGATGTTCTCAAGTATTAGGCCCCGGGGACCTCTCATTAGAGTTGGATTCTCCAATTTGGCTAGCGCCGGTGTAAATTCAGCTATAAAGAGGAGATCAGTATTGGGGAGGGTGGCGATGAAACTGGGATCTATGGTGAAACTATTTTCGGACCGGTGGCAAGTCCCGCAAGTCCTTCCGTTTCCATCGAAGGTCTCGTTAAAGAAGAGCTGCTCTCCCTGCTCAACCAGCTGGCTTAGCTGCCTGTTGGCCTGACTTGCTCGCCCGGCGGCAAAGGCGACCATCGGAGGGCTCAGTTTACGAACCAGCCACCCAAGTCCTCTAGGTTCGGCACCTTTAAGACCTGCCATCCGGTTCCACTTGTAGAAAAGATTGGTCAGTCCACCGATGATGAACTCTTCAGGCAGATTTGGCCCCACGAGCCTTACCATCACCATATCTACTTCGAACTGCCGCAACCGCTCGGCATCTAGGTCCTTCTCTAGGACAGCTATAGTCCCCTGTACATCCAGAAGGCCCAAACTGATCACCTCATCACCATTGGGGCCAGTATCCAGCGCCGCGCTGTTTTCTGGGCTGGCCTTGTTGTCCACCAAAAGTAATTCGTATGCAGAGCTGTCCTCCAGAGCGGGAAGGCCCTCTACGCTTACGGTCACCTGTCCGGTCTCAAAGGTAACGACGGTTTTACCCGATGCTTCGGTAAACCTTGTAGAAAGTCCTTTGATGTAGGAGAGAGGAACTACGTAATTATTATCCCCACCCAGCTCCTCATAAAGGGTTGGCCAGTTGGTGAAGTTGGCCAGCCGAGGGTCGTCACTCCTTGCGGGGGCAGCGATACCATGGAAAAGGAGGGTTGATCCGAAGACCCAGATGAAGCTTATCGCCAGAAGTGCTGCAAGGATCACTGATATGAGCCTGAGTGCCTTTTTGCCCATTCGTACCTCCTCTGGACAGACTGTCAGTCAGTCAACCCCTCTTTTTTGGACTGAAAGTATCGGCGTGCATACTACCAGGGCCCACTACCGCGCCTTACGTTGGCCCGGCGACGCATTCCAAAGAGAAGGAGCAATATAAAGGCCACCGCCATGCCAATCAGACCCCACTCTGTTATCCCAGGGACTGCTGGGGTAGGGGTGGGTGTTGGAGGAGGTGGAGGAGGTGGAGGTACTGGGAAGATGTTGAAAGCAGTGATTGTCGCTACAGTCAGACCGGAGGCAGAGGCCGCCAGTGTGTAGCCAGTCCCAGCCTTGTCGATGCTCAAGTTGGAGAAGGTGGACACACCGCTCACTGCGGTCACTGGCGTTGTCCCGGAGAGGGTGCCCCCACTGGGGTTGTTCTCTATGGCTATGGTGATGCTGTTGGTGGCGTTGGTAACCCTGCTACCAAAGGCGTTCTGAATCTCAACCTGCACCACAGGAGAGATGGGGGCACCTGCCGGCGTGTTGCTAGGCTGCACGGTAAAAGCCAGCTTCGTCGGTGCGCCAGCGGTGACGTTGAAGGTGTTGCTAACTGCCCCAGTTCCACCCTGGATTGGGGCTGGAGTCTCTAATGAGTACCCGACTCCAGCTTTGTCTATGCTCAGGTCCGAGAAGGTTGCCACCCCGCTGGCCGCGCTCACGGTGGTCGTCCCGGAGAGGGTACCCCCACTGGGGTTGTTTGCTATGACAATCAGAATGCTGCTGCTGGCGGTTGTGACCCTGTTGCCTAAGGTATCCTGTACCTCAACCTGCACAGCGGGAGAGATGACGGCGCCGGCTACTGTGTTGCTGGGCTGCACGGTGAAAACCGCCTTCGAGGGTGAACCAGCGGTGACGGTGAAGGCAGCACTTGTCGCCCCGGTGAGGCCGGAGGCAGAGGCCGACAGTGTGTAGCCAGTTCCCGCCTTGTCGATGCTCAGGTCAGAGAAGGTGGACACACCGCTCACTGCGGTCACTGGCGTTGTCCCGGAGAGGGTGCCCCCACCGGGGTTGTTCCCTATAATTAATGTGATGCTGTCGATGCCGGTGGTGGTGACCCTGTTGTTAAAGGTGTCCAGCAACTCAACCTGCACCGGAGGTGAGATAGAGACACCAGCCACTGTGTTGCTAGGCTGGACTGTAAAGGCCAGCTTTACAGCTGCAGCAGGCTTAATGTTGAAAGCAGTGCTTGTCGCGCCAGTCAGGCCGGAGGCAGAGGCCGACAGTGTGTAGCCAGTTCCCGCCTTGTCGATGCTCAGGTCCGGGAAGGTTGCTACCCCATTCACCGCGTTAACTGGGGTCGTCCCCGAGAGGGTGCCTCCACTGGGATTGTTCCCTATGCCTATGGTGATGCTGTCGGTGGCGGTAGTGATCAAGTTTCCTGAGGCGTCCTGTACCTCAACCTCTACTGCAGGGGAAATGATGGCACCTGCCACCGAGTTCCTGGGCTGCACGGAAAAAGCTAGCTTGGAGGCAATTTGCTGGACGACTCCAGTCTGGTTGTTGTTGTTTTTGGGGGCAGCCGTGGCGGGATCGAAGGAGGTGTCGTTGGAACCAAAGCTTACTACGCGTTTAAGGCTGGTGGTGCCGGTGATAGGCAGCGCCTCTGCAGCAGCGCCAAACCCCTCGGTGCTGCCCGTAAAATTGATGCCACCATAGGAGAGGCACTGGTTAACAGCAAATGGGCCGGAAGGGTTGTTCTTGTAGCAGACCTTGCCGGTGTTGGCCACTACCTGGCTGCTGGGCATGATGAAGTCAGGTGCTACGGTGGAGGTATCAGCGAACTCCTGCGTACCTACAAGAATAGACCGGCCAAACTCCCCTATTGGGGTGTTGTCGGGGAAAAGGAACACACCGGTTTGGGTCCCGGAGGCATTGAAAAAGACAAGCTTGGCGCCTTTCGTCGCCGTAGCGGATTGGCAGGCATTGGAGTCGCCCCCCCGAAATCTGCCTGGCCGCCTCCTTGGCAGTTTTGGCGGGAGCCTAACATTTTGATCTCGATGAATTCGATCTCGTCGTCGCCAAAGGCGCCGGCCATTAGCT
Source organism: Dehalococcoidia bacterium (assembly GCA_965248115.1). Taxonomy (GTDB): domain Bacteria; phylum Chloroflexota; class Dehalococcoidia; order Lucifugimonadales; family CBDFII01; genus CBDFII01. Next base: position 6,923 of record CBDFII010000001.1, on the reverse strand, counting down.
GATTGATCTGCACCTGATGAAAGTCGGCATCCACCCTGGATGAGGGCAATAACACAGCGAGGGATATTACGAGTCCCATCGCAGTACATATGGCCCATTGTCTAAAACCTTTCATCTTATGCCCCGAGGTAGTATCGTTACATCATCTAGTTTTGTGAAATGCTTCTCAAAATTGATATCTGGACTAAGCACGGCGAAATTCGTCATCCTGTAACGTCGCCCACGTTACATTATTTCGGTCATCGAAGCAAGGCTTGGCCATATAAAGCTAACGTCCCTTCCACTGCGGTTTACGCTTTTCGGCGAAGGCTCGTGGGCCCTCCTTGGAGTCCTCACTGAGAAGCAACTGGTTGTATATCTGGTAGGTCAGGGAGCTGATGTCCGGCATACTCATGTCAAGTCCTCGATAGGCCAGCTCTTTAAAGTACCTTACCGAGAGAGGGGCATTGGCGGCGATGCGGTGAGCGAGGTCAATGGCCTCGTCCATTAACTTCTCCCCGGGCACCACCTTGTTCACGAAGCCCATCTCTTGGGCCCGCTGGGCGGTGATGGGTTCGGCGGTGAATACCAATTCCAGCACCGCAGCCATTGGGATGAGCTTGGGGAGGATTGTAGCGAAGGGGGGCAGCAGGCCCACTTGGGGCTCCGTGATGCCGAGCTTGGCGTCTTCGGCGGCCAGACGCAGGTCGCACATCTGGGCGATGGACCAACCCCCCGCCAAAGCATAGCCGTTGATGGCGGCGATGAGGGGCTTCCAGGTCTGGGGCCACATATAGGGACGGGCAGGGGCCATGCTATCTTTGGCTCTGGCTTGGATACCGGCAGCGTTGTCCTCGGCCCTCTCTTTTAGGTCTCGTCCAGCGCAGAAGGCGCGGCCCGCTCCCGTGATGATGCCCACTAAAGCCTCATCATCGTCGTCGAAGCGGACGATAGCCTGGGCTAGCTCCTTACTAAGCTGTCTGTTGATGGAGTTAAGGGCTTCGGGTCGGTTGAGGGTGATGATCACCACCTTTTCCTGTTGTTCATAGAGTAGTGCTTCGGCCATTGACCTCCTCCTGTTCGAGGTTCTGTTTCGCTGTTAGAATTGTAAGCGACTTAAGACATTGCAGGGTAGGGCATGGAGCGATTAGGCAGGAGTGGAACTAGGAGATGGTACCGTTTTATATCTTGTACCGCTGGAGTAGTTGACGGGCGATGACCAGGCGCTGGATTTCGTTGGTGCCTTCGCCAATAATCATCAATGGGGCGTCTCGGTAGTAGCGTTCCAGAGGATAGTCCTTTATATAGCCGTAACCGCCGTGAATACGCATGGCCTCTAGCGTCACCTCGGCGCATATCTCGCTGGCAAAGAGTTTGGCCATCCCCGCCTCCATGTCGGCCCTCTCACCTTGATCTTTCTTGGCAGCCGCATCATAGGTAAGGAGCCGTGCGGCTTGGATTTTAGTGCCCATCTCCGCCAGCTTTAGCTGGATGGCCTGGTGCTGGGCGATGGGAACACCAAAGGTTTTTCTTTGCTGCGCATACTTGATGGCGGCTTCAAAGGCGGCGGTGGCTACCCCCACCGCCCGGGCGGCGATGTTGATACGGCCCGTCTCCAGACCGGCCATCACCTGCTGAAATCCCCTACCCTCCTCCCCACCCACCAGGTTGTCGGCAGGCACGCGGTAGTCTTGGAATATTAGCTCACAGGTGTCCACCCCACGATAGCCCAGTTTGTCCAGTTCCCGGCCCACTTCAAATCCGGGGCCTCCCTTCTCAACGATGAAGCAGCTTATTCCTCGGTGGGCGGGAGTAACGTTTTTGTCCGTCTTAGACAGTAGAGCAAAGGTGTCGCCATAGCGGCCGTTGGTGATGAACATCTTGGTGCCGTTAAGGACGTACTCCTCACCATCCTTGACTGCGGAGAGCTCCAGGGATTGGACATCGCTGCCGGCGTTGGGCTCAGTTAGGGCTAGTCCTCCCCGCTTTTCGCCTTGGGCCAGAGCAGGTAGGAAGCGGTGGCGCTGCTCCTCGGTGCCAAAGTGAATCAAGATGTAGCACATGATGTGGTGGGTACCGATTACTCCGCTCAGGCTCATCCACCCCTTGCAGATCTCCTCAAAGATCATGGCAAAGGTTGTATAGTCCAGACCCAGGCCACCGTACTCTTCGGGGACGTTTATACCGAAGAGTCCCATCTGCTTCATCTGCTCGATGAGCTCTAGCGGCACAGTGTCCTCTGCCTCGTAGCGGTCGGCCACGGGGATAACGTCGCGGCGTACGAACTCCCGCACCGTGTTCACTATCTGCTTTTGTGCCTCTTCGGGCGTTTTGGTGATCACGAGCTGCTCCTAATGTAGGCTCTTTGATCGGTTAGCTGGTTAGGTGCTTTTGACGAGTGTTTTAGGAAGCCGAAGTGTAGTCTAACCTGGGTTCTCCTAGGGGTCAAATTAAGGAAATGGAGTAGCCACTCAGCGGCTCTCCAGTTTTCCCAGCCGTTCTTTAAGCTGAATGGTCTCCTTTTGCAGGCGTTCCAGGTCCTCCTGGAGCCTTTTGGTCTCGGCGCTCTGGGTTCGCTTCTCTCTTATGCTGTTAATGGCCTCCCTGGTCATGCGTACCACCCGGCCATCCAGCTCGCGATCCACCAGACGTTGCAGGGGGGTTATCGCCCTGTGATCCTCCATCCTGGAAAGCGCGGACACAGCGGAGGTTTTCACTCGAAGCCAGGGGTCGTCTAGCAGCTCTACCAGCCTCTCTCGGATCTGGTTCTTGGGGCTGTCCAGCTCACTCCCAAGTTTTTCTAAGGCTGCGATAGCCCCAGCCCGCACGCTTTGGTGTCTTCCTCGGGAGGTCCACTCCAGAGCCACGGGCACGGCACGTTCCTCCCTAAGCTCCGCCATCCCCTCCAGGGCCCCTGCACGAATCACCTCGTTGTGGGAGTCGCGCTCCAGTGCTCGCTTCAGGGCCTCGAACGCCTGTGAGGAGCGGGTCTTCCCTAGAGAGCGGGCCGCAGTGGCCGCCACGTAGTAGCTTTCATCTCCCTCTAGTAGCTCGATGAGGGCTTGAGCCGCTCGCTCGTTCTTAAACTCGCCAAGAGCCTCGGCCACTACGCGCCGTGCCTTTGGTTGAGAGATGCGGCAGCCCTCTATTAGCTCTTCGAGGGCCGCCTCGGTCCTGATGTTACCCAGGGCCCTGGCAACTTCGGCTCTCACTCCCCAGAATGGGTCGTTGAGAAGGGCCTCCTTTAGGGCGGCGATGGCGTCGGGAGCGGCCTCCTTTTGCAGCCCTTGTGCTGCCTCTATGCGTCCCGATGCCTCTTCATCATTCCTCAGTTGGGCGATGAGCATCTCCTTTGGCTTCTTGAAGTCGAGTGACTTGAGGATGTGGTTTCCCGGGTCGAACTGGACGAACAGGGGCTTTTCCGCCAGGGGGAAGTGAAAGGTGTGCTCCTTCTCCTTTACCTCGACCCGGAAGGTTTGCCTTCCCGCTCGTCGGGTGTGGATGGCGATGTCCACTGGGGTGCGGAAGAGAGGGGTTAACTGGTCGGTCTCCTGGGTCTGGGTGACCTTGAGGCTGGCGACCTTTGCCTCGCCATCCCAGGAATACTCGACTTTGAACTCGGGATGGCCGCCCGAGTAGACCCACTGATGAAAGAACCAGTCGAGGCTTCGACCCGTAGCCTCCTCCACCGCCTTCTGCAGGTCGGGGGTTACCACACTCTGGTTGCGGTACTTGGTGGTGTACCAGTTGATGGCCTTGAAGAAGAGGGTATCGCCCAGGATGAAGCGCAACATATGGAGCACTAGGCCGCCCTTCTCATAAAGATGCCGGTCGAAGAGGTTGATAGGAAGCTCGTAGGTAGTGCACACGATGGGGCGTCGGTAGCGCCCTCGGTCCTCAGCGAAGTATGTCTCAGCGTCCTGCATGCGAGCGTAAACGAACTCGTCCACACCCTCGGAGTGCTCTTTGTACAGGAGCTCGAAGTAGGTTGCGAAGCCTTCGTTTAGCCAGGCGTGGGCCCAGTCACGACAGGTGAGGAGGTCTCCGTACCACTGGTGAGCAGCCTCGTGGGCCACCAGTGGTACCGCGGTAAAGTCTAGATGGGCCCGCTGATCGTGGAGGATGGTGTCAGTGAGAGTGGCGGCTGTTGTGTTCTCCATTCCTCCGAAGATGAAATCGGCCACCGTCACCTGGGCATACTTGTTCCAGGGATAAGGTACGCCTGTCCGGTCGGCAAAAAAGCGGAGGATGTCAGGTGTCTTGTCCAGGGCGCGTTTGGCATCCTCCTCCCGCCCTTTGGGGACGTAGTACTGGACAGGGATGCCGTCCATGCGCTCCTCAATCTCACTGAACTCTCCCACCACCAGGGTGATGAGATAGGTGGGGTGGGGCTGCTCCTGCTTCCAATGATAGGTCTTGGTGCCGGTGGCGGGCCCCTCCTCCACGTGCGCTAGCCGGCCGTTGGAGAGAGCAAAGTAGGGTGTGGGCACTGTCACCTTCAGGTCGCTCGTCATCCGGTCGTTGGGGTAGTCGTAGCAGGGGAACCAGTGGCGGGAGTCCTCATCCTCGCCCTGACTCCACACTTGCCAGGGGCGATCGGGATAGTCGGCGTCGGGCCGATTAAAATAGAGCCCGCGGCGAGGGTTGGCCTCGTAGTCGATTGCCACCCTGATGGATCGTCCTGGCTTGCGGGGACGTCCAAAGTGCACCAGCAACTGCCTACCATCGTTGTCGAAGGACAGGGGACGGTTATTGTGTCGAACGGTGTGCACTGTGAGGTCTACTGCGTCCAGGGCCACGGTGCGCACCCCTTCGACGATGGGAGTAAGGGTGATGGTGGCTGTGCCTGCCACCCTGCCAGCTTCCATGTCTAATCCGAGGTCCAGGGAGATGTGCTGGATGTCTACAGTGGCGGTCCCTGGCATCGTGGCGAGTATCGCCCGGGAGGTTGAAGGGCTTAGGGTTGGCGTAGAAGGCTGCGTGGTAACTGGAGCTGTGGCGGCATATCTCCAGGTCTTCGTGTCTTTCTGGCATGAGTCACCTCCCAATGAAATTTCAAGCCTCCACCCCGGAGCTTCGTTGGCGCATCATTGCTGCTTCTTCAAGCAGCCTCTCCAGAATAGGATAGGACTCTTTTTTACGGAAGTTAAGGGACGAAATAGAGATGGCCCGCCACAGCACGCGGTGGAGACCTACGCGCACGGGCGTTCCGCATACGTCGCAATTGCATCTGACGGAGCGTATCTCGCGGCCGAGCTTTCACAGGCTCAGGTATGAGGTCACGTCGATGATCCCGGCGCCTATGCGGAACCATGGACAGGCGGCTGGTACATGCCGTGGGGCGACGGAAACGAACCCTTCGACTACCTTGTGCAGGAAAACAATCTGGATGCCGCGCGGATGGTCGGGCCCGAGTTGGCTGCGCAATAAGGCCGTTTCCAAGGATAGATATCCGGGCTAACCCCAGATCTCGGCGGCGAGTTCCACGATCATCGCGAGTTTCGCTCTTTCCGCGGATTCACTGAGGAGGTTGCCTTCGGAGACGCTCGCGAATCCGCATTGGGGCGCCAAACAAAGTTGATCCATGTCTACGTAGCGGGCCGCCTCGTCGATACGCCGCTTCAGCTCATCCCGGTCCTCCAGCTCTCCCCGTTTGGTCGTCACCAACCCCAGGGGCGATGACCTTGTCCTTGGGCACGAACCGCAGCGGCGCGAAATCGCCGGAACGTTCATCGTCGTATTCCAGGAAGAACCCGTCCACGTTCATTTCGTTGAAGACGATCTCCGCCACCGGATCGTAGCTGCCCTCGGCAAACCAGCGGCTGCGGGCGTTCCCGCGGCACATGTGAACGCACACCGCCATATCCTCGGGGCGCTCGCTGATGGACGCGTTGATCAAATGAGAGTAGTCGTGCAGAAGCTGTTCCAGATTCTCGCCCCGGGCCTCCGCCTGGGCCCGCATCTCCCCGTCGCAGAGGTAGGCCAGATTCGTGTCGTCCATCTGCAGATACCGGCACCCCGCACCCGCCAGCCCCGCAATCTCGCCCCGATAGACCTGTGCCAAGTCGGCAAAGAATGCCTTCATCTCCGGATAGGCCGTCCTGTCGATGGCCTCCCTTCCGCCGCGAAAATGGGTCATGGTCGGAGAAGGTATGGTCTGTTTGCCGGTGCCTTTGGTCAGCGAGTTGAGATAGCGAAAATTCTCTACCTCGATGCCCCCCTCGGGCAGGCGCATTTCATCCGAGATCACCGCCACGAAGGGCGCTTGATGCTGCTCCGACCCGGCGCCTCCCGGGGTGAAAAGCTGCCTGAACTCGACGCCCTCAAGTTGACTGATAAAGTCCCATGGAAGCTTTCTCGCCGGTATTCCCCGTCGGTAACCGATTGCAACCCTGCTTCCTCCTGCATTCGCACGACCTTGCGAATGCACTCGTCTTCATGGGCTCGCAACTCGGCGGCGCCGGCGCGGCCAGCCTTCACCTTTTCACGCAACGCCAACAGGGAACTGGGCCGCAACAAGCTTCCGACATGGTCCGCGCGGAATGGAGGTCTGTCTCGCATCGTCTGGTAGTTTCTTCGTGGTGACTGAAGCAGGCACAGTTGCCTTGAATCTCGAGCCCCTCCTACCCGGGAGTCAAAGCTCGCCGATAGCAGAGACATTCAATGCCATTCTACCGAACCGTTCGGTTTGTGGACACTGTGTTTATTTGCGGGCGCCGAGGGGCGGGTACTATTCAGGAAAGACGAGTCAACACAAACGAATCAGGCGCTGGCACTACCAGGAAATACCCATCTCCGTAACAGCTTCTCATGATTGACAGGTTGCGATTTTCTAGCGTAGCATAAGCATAAACCGACGGGTCGGTTTGGTTACAGACGCCTCCATTGCTGCAGTGGGGGCGTCATTGGCTCCGGTAGGGATCCGCGGCAATGACAAGCACCGA